>NZ_CM155283.1:2325000-2785000 GCF_056680455.1 Sphingomonas sp. AP28
CGTCATCCGTATCCTGGCGCCATCGGATTACGGCCTGTTCGCGATGTGCCAGGTCATCCTGACCTTCATGGGGATGCTCAACGGCTATGGTCTTGCCAGCGGACTGATCCAGCAGAAGACGATTACCGAGCGGGAAGTTCGCCAGCTGTTCGGCATGCTGATTCTTCTCAACGTCACGCTGGCCATCATACAGGTGTCGCTCGCGCCGCTTGCGTCGGCCTATTACCGGCAGCCGATCGTCGGCGACATGCTCCGGGTACAGGCGCTGCTGTATCTGACGACGCCCTTCATCGCGTTGCCGTACGCGCTGCTCTCCAGGTCGATGGACTTTCGCCATCAGGCGAAGGCGAACATCACCGCGTCGATCGCCTCCGCCAGCGTCGCTTTGGGTGGTGCGCTGTACGGACTTGGCGTCTGGACGCTCGTGATCGCGCCGATCGTGCTGTTCAGCGTGCGCGGGGCGATGATGACGTGGAGCGCGCGGTCGCTCGTGTGGCCGAGTTTCGACTTTCGTGGCGCGG
Organism: Sphingomonas sp. AP28; assembly: GCF_056680455.1. NCBI lineage: Bacteria > Pseudomonadati > Pseudomonadota > Alphaproteobacteria > Sphingomonadales > Sphingomonadaceae > Sphingomonas > Sphingomonas sp. AP28. The sequence goes on from NZ_CM155283.1 coordinate 2,325,522, forward strand.
GGACGATCGGGCGCTATGGCGGCGTGATGGCGGCGGGGCAGCTGTTCTGGTTCCTGCAGAGCGAGACCGACGTTTTCATCGCCGGACGCAGCTTCTCCGCGCATACGCTGGGAATCTATACGACGAGCCTGTTCCTGACACAGATCTTCGTGTCGAAGTTCGTGCCGCCGCTGAACGAGGTCGCCTTCTCCGCCTATGCGCGGATGCAGGCCGATCCCGACGCGATCGGGCGCGCCTTCGTTAAGGGCGTCCGGATGGTGATGATCGTCGCGATGCCGTTCTACATGGGGCTGGCCGCGACCGCCGAGCCGCTGGTACTGACCGTGCTGGGCGACAAATGGCGGGAGACGGCGCCGATCGTGCACCTGCTCGCGCTGGCGATGCCGTTCATGACGTTGCAGGTTCTGTTCACGCCGGCATCCGATGCGCGCGGCCGTCCGGGGATCGGCGTCCAGAATGGCGCGGTCGGTGCGCTGATCCTGACCAGCGCGTTCCTGGTCGGCGTGCAATGGGGCCCGACCGGCATGGGGGTGGCGTGGATCACGGCCTATCCCTTCTACCTGGGGATCAGCGCGTGGCGGACGCTGCCGGTGATCGGCGTTCGCGCGCGCGACGTGGTCCGCGCGGTCGCATCGCCGGCCTTGGCGGCGATCGCGATGGCGCTGATCGTCGGCTTGGTGGATCGCGCATTGCCACCGCTCGACGCGCACTGGCGACTGGTGGTGCTCGTCGCGATCGGCGCAGCGGTCTATGCTGCGTGGATGCTGATCTTTGCGCGGGCGACCGTGCGTGAACTGATCGCGGTTGCGCGGAAGCAGCCGGTCGCCGCCTAACCCAGCCCCATCAGCCTAGGCGGACTGGATATACTCGCGCATCGCCGCGGCGTCGGCCTCGATCCGGTCGATGCGGTATTTGACCAAATCGCCGATCGAGACGAACCCGACCAGCGTTTCGCCGTCGATCACCGGCAGGTGGCGGATGCGGCGCTGGGTCATCAGCGACAGCGCGCCGATCGCCGACTCGCCGGGCCCGATTGACTTCACCGCGGTCGTCATCACGTCGCCGATCCGCCGTTCGAGCGCCGCCGCACCATCCGATTGCAGGCAGTGGATGACATCGCGTTCGGAAAATATCCCGACGACCTTGCCGCCATCGAGCACCGGCGCCGCGCCGATCCGCTTTTCCGCGAGCAGCGCCACCGCCTCGGCCACGGTAGAATCGGGGCTCAGCGACTGTATGTCGCCCTTGTCCTTCAGGATCGCCGCGATCGTCATCTTCGCCTCTCCTCAACTGCGTCTATTGCGCCTGGCTTGAGGAAACCATGTTTGCGCGGCAATGTGAAGCGATGACCGATCGACTGCCTGAACCGCCGGCCGGGTTGGACGACCCGCACTATGCTGCATTCGCGTGGGCACGGTTCCGGGGCATCATGGCGTGGATGGTGCTGGCGGCGGCGATCTGTGTCGCGGCAATCATCGTGGCGATGGCGCATGTGCAAGGGCCGCTGCACCTCGTGACGATGCTCGCGGTGATGGGCGGTGTCGGCGGATCGGTGATGATGGCCGGACTGTTGATGGGGCTCGCCTTCCTCAGTTCGGGAAGCGGGCATGACGAGGACGTGACGCGGATCGATTGACCGCGCGACGGGCATGACGGCGGGCATGAAAAAGGCCGGTGTCGCGTGAAGCGGCACCGGCCTTTTTCAGATCTTAGCGTGATCCCGAAGCGGTCCGGGACCCCAGGTTCAGCCCGCGACCTCGTCCGGTACCGCGCGAACGCGACGACGGCGGGGCTTCTCCTCGGGCGCGGCATCGGCGGCGGGGGCCGCCGTTGCCGGTGCCTGCGCTGGCGCCGGCGTCATTGCCGAGATGCCGAGCGATGGCGGCAGGCGGTCCGCGTCGAATGCAGTCGGCGCACCTTCGTCCTGCGCGGCAGGAGCGTCGAGGCTGCGATCGCGGCGCGGGCGACCGCGACGGCGAGGCTGCTCCTCGGTCGCGGCGACGGGTGCCGTGGTCTCGGCGGTTTCGGTCGGCTGGGCAGCCTGCTCCGCAGCTTCGGTGACCGAGCGGACCGCGTCGGCTTCCGAATCCTGGTTTGCGTTGGCGACCGGTGCGCTGACGCGGGGCGTGCGGCGGATCGTCTCACGCTGTGGGGCGTCACGGTACTCGCTGCGGGGCTCGCGGACCTGCTCGTCGCGGGTCTGCGTATCACGGGCCTGCGTTTCACGGGGCTGCGTTTCACGGGGCTGAGCCTCGAGCGACTGCGCCTCACGCGCCTGCGCTTCGCGAGCCTGACCCTGCTCTTCGCCATTACGGTCGTCGCGCGACTGGGCATCACGTGGCTGGGCGTTGCGCTGGTTGCGCGAGTTCTCGCCACGGACGCGGTCTTCGCGCTGGCCTTCGTTGCGCGGCTGACTCTCGTTGCGCTGAGCCTCGTTACGGGGGCCATCGTTACGCTGGCCCTCGTAGCGGTTGTTCTCATACCGCGGGCGCTCTTCGCGCTGCGGTCGATCGTCGCGCTGAGGGCGGTCTTCGCGATTCTGGCCTTCACGATTCTGGCGGGGCGCGTTCTGGTACTGGCCATTCTGCTGGCCGCCATTCTCGCCACGCGCCTGCTCGGGCGCACCCTGCTGCTCGCCGGAGCGGATCGGTTCGCCCTCGTCGCCGTAATCGTCGTCACCGTCGAGATCGAACGGCTGCTGGCGGCGCGGCTGCTGCTGCGCCTGCGGCTGGCTCTCTTCGAAGCGGGCGCGGGTTTCGCTCAGGACGCGGAAATAATGATCCGCGAACTGGAGGTAATATTCGATGTTGACGCGGTCGCCCTGCTGCTGCGCGTCGCGCGCGAGGTTCTTGTACTTCTCGTACAGCTGGCTCGCGTTGCCACGCGCGCGGCTGTCGATACGGTTGCCGGTATCGCGACCACCCTGGCCGCCGCCGCCGCCACCCTGGCGTTGACCGCCACCACTACCGCCGCCGCCATTATTATTGTTGCCACGACCGCGACGGCGGCCGGCTTGCCGGTTGTTGATCAAGCTTGTGTCCTCAGTCGTCGAACCAAAATCTGGTCGTGCTCCGAAATGCGGTGCAAACCCCCGTCGCGCACCGACGATCTACACGAGATCGGTGCGTCGAACTTGCCAGGGCCGCCGGACTGCAGCGACCGCAAAGCGAAGGATGCGGGTCAACGCTCAAAACCGACCATGATGTCGAGATTGCGTGCCCCTGCCCGCGTGATAGCGTCCGCAAGGGACCCACTACAAGCGAAATGTGAGGTTTAGCGCCATATTGTTCAAGTCGCTGGGGCGTGGGTCGCGACCAGCGCACGAGGGTTGCCGCCATAGTCGTCGTGGAGCGCGACGTGCAGACCCTGCGCTTCGAGCAACGCGGTGACGGGGGGAGCCTGCGTCGAACCGATCTCGATCACCGCCGCGCCGTCGGGGGCGATCAGCGCGGGGAGTTGTTTGGCGAGGATACGGTAGTCGTCGAGCCCGTCGCTGCCGGCGAAGAGCGCGGCGTGGGGTTCGTGGTTCTGGACTTCGGCTGGGAGGAGTTCGTCGGTGGCGATGTAGGGCGGGTTGGCGAGGATCAGGTCGAACTGGCCGACGATCGCGCTGGCCCAGCTGCCGCGGATGAACTGCGCGCGGTCGGCCATGCCGAGGGTTGCGGCGTTGGCGCAGGCGTAGGCGAGCGCTTGGGGGGAATAGTCGACGCCGAGGCCTTGTGCAGGCCATTCGTCGAGAGCCGCGAGGAGCAATGTGCCGGGGCCGGTGCCGAGGTCGAGTATCGTTGCGGGGGCGCGGCCGGCGAAGTGCGCTTGGGCGGCGATCAGGAGGGTTTCGCTGTCGGCGCGGGGGACGAGTGCGCCGGGGCCGACGGCGAGGTCGATCGACCAGAAGCCGCGGGTGCCGGTTATATAGGCGATTGGCTCGTGGCCGAGACGGCGGTCGACGAGTGCGGGGAAGGTCTCGGGGACGGTGTAGCGATCCGGGTCGAGGAGGATCGCGTTGCGCTCGACGCCGAGCGCGTGCGCCATCAGGAGTTCCGCGTCGAGGCGCGGGGTGGCGGAGAACGCGAACTGTGCGGCGGCGGTGGCGAGCGCCGTCCTTACCCCCCCGCCCGCTTGCGGGAGGGGGTTGGGGGGTGGGCACGCGTTCACCGCGGACGCTCGGGCTGCGATAAGTCGCAAGACCCGAGCTCAACGCCCGCCTGGAACCAGCCGCGAGCCCACCCCCCGGCCCCCTCCCGCTTGCGGGAGGGGGGGAAGCAGGAAAGCTCAGCCATCCAGCTGGGCCAGGCGGTCCGCTTCGTCCTGCGCGACCAGGGCGCCGATCAGTTCGTCCATCTCGCCTGCGACGATTTCCGGCAGGCGGTGCAGCGTCAGATTGATGCGGTGATCGGTCACGCGGCCTTGCGGGAAGTTGTACGTCCGGATCCGCTCCGAGCGATCGCCCGAGCCAACCATCGATTTCCGCGCCCCCGCCCGCTCGGCATGCAGCCGGTCGCGCTCCGCCTCGTACAGCCGCGTCCGCAGCACGCGGAGGGCCTTGGCCTTGTTCTTGTGCTGCGACTTCTCGTCCTGCTGGATCACCGTCAGCCCGGTCGGGATGTGGACGATCCGCACCGCCGAGTCCGTCGTGTTGACCGACTGCCCCCCCGGCCCCGACGAGCGATAGACGTCGATGCGCAGGTCTTTGTCGTCGATCTTGACGTCGACCTCCTCCGCCTCGGGCAGCACCGCGACAGTGGCCGCCGAGGTGTGGATCCGGCCGCCCGCCTCGGTCGTGGGCACGCGCTGGACGCGGTGGACGCCGCTTTCGAACTTCAATTTGGCGAACACGCCCTGGCCGGTGACGCTGGCGACGACTTCCTTGAAGCCGCCCGCGTCGGACGACGATCCGGAGATCATCTCTACCCGCCAGCCCTGCGATTCGGCATAGCGCTGGTACATCCGGAACAGGTCGCCCGCGAACAGCGCCGCCTCGTCGCCACCGGTGCCGGCGCGGACTTCGAGCATCGCCGAGCGCTCGTCGGCGGAGTCGCGCGGCAACAGCGCGAGCGCGAGTTTGCGGTCCGCGGTCTCGAGCAGCGTGCGGTTCTCGTGCAGCTCGTCCGACGCCATCGCGCGGAGTTCGTCGTCGGCGTCCTCCGCCATGAACGCGAGGCTTTCGGCCTCCTGCCGCAACCGGCGCACCTCGGTGGCGGCCTGGGCAACCGGTTCGAGCTCGGCATATTCCTTCGACACCGCGACGAAGCGATCGGAGGGGAGATCGCCGGTCGACATCAGCGCTTGCAGCTCGTCACGCCGCGCCTCGATCGCGCGGATGCGGTCGGGGGAGATCTGGATCATTCAAGACCGCCGGTAGCCGAGTCGATGATCGCCCTGAACTGATCGGGGTGAAATTTGGCCCTCAAGCCGCGTTCGTTAATGCTCACGAAGCCGTCTCTGCGGGACAATGAGATCGCGTAGGCCGGGTTCGTCCTAAGCGCCTTCTCGTACCGCTTTTTCGGGTTTCCGGTGACACTCACTTCCACGGTAAAGCCTGCTCGCCGAAGTGCTGCCGTCAGCTTAGTAGCCGCAGACTCAAACTCTTGAGCTTCGGCAACAACCGCGACGTCGACCTCGGGCACCGCCGGCAAATCAATCAGCATAGCCAATCGCTCGACACCCGCGGCCCAGCCAACGCCAGTCGTCTCAGGCCCACCGAGCGACCCGATCAGCCCGTCATACCGCCCGCCGGCCAGCACGGTCCCCTGCGAGCCCAGCCGGTCCGTCACGAACTCGAACGCGGTGTGGCGGTAGTAATCGAGGCCGCGGACCAGCCGCGCGTTGCGCTCCCACGCGACACCCGCCGCATCGAGCCCGGCGGTCACTGCTTCGAAGAATGCGCGTGCCTCGTCCGTCAGATACGCGTCGATGTCCGGCGCGCTGTCGGCGATCGGGCGGTCGCGGGGGTCCTTCGAATCGAGGATCCGCATCGGGTTCTTCTCGAGCCGGGTCAGGCTGTCCTCGGACAATTCCCCGCGATGCGCTTCGAAATGCGCGACCAGCGCCTCGCGCCAGGCGTCGCGCGTCGCCGCGTCGCCCAGCGTGTTGAGCTGCAACGTCACGCCCTCGGAAATGCCGAGTTCGCGCAGCAACTGGTCCGCGAGCACGAGCAGCTCGACGTCCGCCGCTGGTTCAGCCGCACCGATCACCTCGGCGTCGATCTGGTGGAACTGGCGGAAGCGCCCCTTTTGCGGGCGCTCGTAGCGGAACACCGGACCGCTGGTGGTGAGCTTCAGCGGCGCGAACTGCTGCCAGCCTTCGGTCAGATAGGCGCGGGCGATGCCGGCGGTGAACTCCGGGCGGAGCGTGAGCGAGTCCCCGCCGCGATCCTCGAACGTGTACATCTCCTTCGACACGACATCGGTCGTCTCGCCGAGCGAGCGCGTGAACACCGCCGTCGACTCGAACACCGGGATATCGACGCGCTGGAAGCAATACAGCGCCCGCACGCGCTCGAACGTCGACAGGACATGCGCGAACCGGCGCTGCTCGTCGCCGAAAATGTCCTGGGTGCCACGGATGCGGCGCGGAGTTTCTGTCTTGGCCATGATGCGCGCGTATCTAGGCGACGTCCCCGCTAAGCGCTAGCGCTGTGGCATGAACGACAAACCCAGATATTGGGGCCTCGGCCAACGCGTTGCCCCGCCGCGCTTCATCCTGTTCGTGCTGGTCTTCGCGATAGGCCTCGCCGCGCTGATCCCGCGGTTCGGGCTCGGGCGGGGCACGATGGCGGCGTTCGACGTCGCGGCGATCGTGTTCCTGATCGCGGTCTCGACCTTGTTCCGCAACGCCACCGCCGCCCGGATGCGTCGCGCGGCGGAAGAGAACGACGCCAACCGCGCGGTGCTGCTCGGGTTCAGCGGGACGATCATGCTCGTCATCCTGGTCGCGGTGGCGAAGGAATTGCAGGGCAAGAACGACGCGGTCGGAATTGCGCTGACGATCTCGACGCTGGCGCTCGCGTGGCTGTTCTCGAACATGATCTACACGCTGCACTATGCGCATCTCTACTATGTCGACGATCCGGACGGGAAAGACGCGAAGGGTCTCGACTTCCCGAGTTGCGACGAGCCCGACTACTGGGACTTCGCCTATTTCGCGTTCACGCTGGGGATGACGTTCCAGACCTCCGACGTCGAGATCACCTCGCGCCGGGTGCGCAAAGCCGCGCTCGGCCAGTGCATGGCGGCGTTCGTGTTCAATATCGGCGTGCTGGCGTTCACGATCAACGTGCTCGGGAGTGCTGGCTGAGGGTACCGGGTAAAGGACTGGACGGCTGCCCTTTATCGCGATTACACCTCGGGTCATCGTCTCTCAGCCGGAAGGCCCTTCCTTGATCCGCAAGCTTATCGTCGCATCCCTGCTCGCGTCCGCTATTCCTGCGGTATCGCAGGTTCCAGCAGGCAACACCGCACCACAGCCGGTGCCGTTCGTCGACACCATCCCCGACGCGGTCGACACGCCCTACCCCGGCACGCTGCTGCTCGATGTCGATGCGACCGATACCGAGCGCGGCATCTTCCGCGTGAAGCAGACCATCCCGGTCGCCAAATCCGGTCCGATGGCGCTGCTCTATCCGAAGTGGCTCCCCGGCGCGCATTCCCCACGCGGCGAGATCGAGAAACTCGCGGGCCTCGTGATCCGCGCGAACGGCAAGATCCTCCCCTGGACGCGTGATCCGGTCGATGTCTTCGCGTTCCACATCGACGTGCCGACCGGCGCGAAGTCGGTGGTCGCCGAATTCCAGTTCATCTCCGCGACCAAGGGCGACCAGGGCCGTATCGTCATGACGCCGACGATGATCAGCCTCCAGCCGAACCTCGTCAGCCTGTACCCGGCTGGCTATTTCACCCGCCAGATCCCGATCAAGATGACCGTTACCTACCCGGCGGGCTGGACTGCTGCTGGTGCGGTACCGGCGAAAGTATCGGGCTCGACCTACAGCTACGACACGACCAACTACGAGATCCTTGTCGATTCGCCGACGCTCGCGGGCAAGTACGGCAAGGTCTGGCCGCTCTCCCCCCGCGTCGACCTGAACGTCTTCGCCGACAGCCCCGACCAGCTCGCCGCCAAGCCCGAGCAGATCGACGCGCACAAGCGCCTCGTCGACCAGGCCGCCAAGACGTTCGGCGCGCAGCATTACGATCATTACGAATTCCTGCTGTCGATCACCGACCAGCTCGGCGGGATCGGGCTGGAGCATCACCGCAGCTCCGAGAACGGCGTCCGCCCCGGCTATTTCACCGAATGGGAAACCGGCGCCGCGGCGCGCAACCTGTTGCCGCACGAGTTCACGCATAGCTGGGACGGCAAGTTCCGCCGCGGCGCCGACCTGTGGACCCCGGACTTCCGCACGCCGATGCGCGATTCGCTGCTGTGGGTGTACGAAGGCCAGACGCAGTTCTGGGGCTATGTGCTCCAGGCGCGCTCGGGGCTGGTCAGCAAGCAGGACACGCTCGATGGCTATGCCTCGATCCTCGGCATCTACGATACCGCGCCGGGTCGCCAGTGGCGTCCGCTGATCGACACGACCAACGATCCGGTGATCTCGGCACGCAAGCCGAAGGGCTGGACCAGCTGGCAGCGCTCGGAGGATTACTACAACGAGGGCCTGATGGTCTGGATGGAAGTCGACGCGATGCTTCGCCAGAAGTCGAACGGGACCAAGTCGATCGACGATTTCGCCAAGGCGTTCTTCGGCGTCCGTGACGGCGATTACGGCGAGCTCACCTACACCTTCGCCGACGTCGCGAAGACGCTGAACGGCATCGTCCCCTATGACTGGGCGACGTTCCTGAACACGCGCCTGACCGAGACGGGCAAGCCCGCGCCGATCAACGGCTTCGCGATGAACGGCTACAAGCTGGTCTACGGCCCCGAGCAGAGCCCCTATCTGAAGCAGGCGGAGAAGAGCCGCGGCACCGATGTCAGCTATTCGCTGGGCATGGTGATCAACAAGGACGGCGTGGTCACCTCGTCGATCTGGGACAGCCCGGCGTTCAAGGCGGGTCTCGACGTCGGCACCGAGATCGAGGCGGTCAATTCGGAGGCCTATTCGTCCGACCGGATCAAGGCGGCGATCCTCGCGGCTAAGGGTACCAAGGTGCCGATCCGCCTGACTGTAAAGAACAATGACCGATTCCGGGATATCTCGCTCGATTACCATGACGGCCCGCGCTATCCGCGGCTGCAGAAGGTGGGTACAGGTGACGGCGGGCTCGACAAGCTGCTGACGCCGCGTTGAGCCTTTGAAATCTACCGGTGCCGGCCGCTCCCCTGACGAGGAGCGCCGGCACCGTCATATTCGAAAGGACCGCCATGCGTATCGACCTCATCCCGACCGGCAAGAATCCCCCGGAAGACCTCAACGTCATCATCGAGGTGCCGACCGGCGGCGAGCCCGTGAAGTACGAGTTCGACAAGGCGTCGGGCGCGCTGTTCGTCGATCGCATCCTGCACACGCCGATGCGCTATCCCGCGAACTACGGCTTCGTACCGCACACGCTCAGCCCCGATGGCGATCCGCTCGACGCGCTCGTGATCGCGCGCTCACCGTTCATTCCGGGCTGCGTCGTCCGCGCGCGGCCGATCGCGGTGCTGAACCTGGAAGACGAAGCTGGCGGTGACGAGAAGCTGGTCTGCGTACCGGTCGACGCGGTGTTCCCGTATTACGCCAACATCGGCGAGCGCGGCGACATGCCCGAGATCGTGTTCGAGCAGATCGAGCATTTCTTCACGCACTACAAGGACCTGGAGAAGAAGAAGTGGGTCCGTGTCGGCAAGTGGGGCGATGCCGACGAAGCCAAGCGCGTGACCGTCGAGGCGATCGAGCGCTACAACGCCGCCAAGGCGCAGGGTGAAGAACCACACGACCACGACGTCGCCGGACGCTGATCGCGTGACCACGGCGTCGCGTACGTTCGATGGTATCCGCGTCCGCGCGGCGCAGATCGGACTGTACGAGACGCCGATCCTGCACGGACGGCTGGCCGATGCCGCAGCCCTGACCGCGGCGTTGCGCACCGCGATCCTCGATCGCTACGCCGCCGCGCCAAGCCTTGCCCGATCCAATGTCGGGGGCTGGCATTCGGCCACCGACATGCTCGACTGGGGCGGCCCGGCTGCGGCGGCGCTTGCCGATACCGCGGTGAAGATGGCAAAGCGCGCGTCGCATTTCGATGGGCGGGATGCGGCGACGGTGGAGTGGACCGTCAAGATGTGGGCGAACGTGTCGCCGCCCGGCGCGCTCAACATGAGCCACGCGCATCCCGGCGTGCTCTGGGCCGCGGTCTATTATATCGACATGGGCGTCGCGCCGGTGTCCGGTGAGGCGGGCGGCGAGCTGTTCTTCGAGGACCCGCGCTTCCCGGTACCGTTCATGCGGCTGCCGGGGTTTAGGCTCGTCGGGATCGACGGGCAGCCGCAACCGGTCGAGCGCCGCCTGCCGACCGAGGCGGGCGACCTGATCCTGTTTCCCGCCTGGCTCCGCCACGGCGTCCGGCCGCACCTAGGCACCGGCGACCGCATCTCGATCGCGATGAACATCGACGTGAAGGGGTAGGACCGTCGTAGGGGACGCCCTGGCCGCCCCCCTCCCTGGAAGGGAGGGGTCCGGGGGTGGGTCGGCTTCCGCATACCCGGCAGTGGTGAGGGAGTGGCTAAAACCGGCCAACCCACCCCCAGCCCCTCCCTTCCAGGGAGGGGAGCGGGACGACGCTTCGATCTACCGGCCAGCGAGCTTTACCAAAGCATCCCCGGACATCCGCTGGATCGTCCAGTCCTCCATCCCGACCGCGCCGACCTTCCGGTAGAACGCGATCGCGTCGGCGTTCCAGTCGAGCACCGACCATTCGAACCGCGCGCAGCCGCGATCAATCGCGATCCCTGCCAGATGTGATAGCAGCGCGCCGCCGACCCCCTGCCCGCGCGCTTCGGGCGTGACGTACAGATCCTCGAGATACAGCCCCCGCCTGCCGGTCCAGGTCGAGAAATTGTGGAAGAACAGCGCGAACCCGAGGGGGCCTTGCGCGGTCTCCGCGATCACGGCCTCCGCAGCAGGCCGCTCCCCGAACAACGCCTCTTCCAGCATCGCTTCGGTCGCCTCTACGGCATCCGGTTCTCGCTCGAACGCGGCGAGTTCGCGGACGAAGCGCAGGATCGTGCCGACATCGGCAGCGGTGGCGGAACGGATGACGGTCATGCACTAGCCTCGATCGATGTCTGCGCGATGTCACGCCTTCGCGCTGCGTACAGGCACGCGACGACGATGATCGCCGCGCCGGCCAGCGTGAACGCCGATACCCGCTCGCCGAACACCAGGAAACCCAGCACGGCCGCATAGACGAACGAGGTATATTCGGTGGTCGCGAGGAACCCGGTATCGCCGTGCGCATACGCCCAGCCGAGCAGCCACAGCGACGCGGTCGCGAGCCCGGCGGCGAGTATGAGCTTGGGCCATTGCACCGCTTCGGGCACCACCGCGAGCCACGGCGCGGCGAGCGCAAGCGTCGTGGTGATGACGAGCGCCTGGAAAAAGGCGATCTCCCCCGGCCGCGCCGCCTGGCTCTGCATCCGCGCGATCACGAGGTTGACCGCGTACAGCACCGCCGAGCCGAGGATCGCGAGCGTCCCATGGAACGTCTCGGGCCCCGGCACCTCCCGTCCCTGCCCAATCATCACCACCAGCACGCCGCCTAGCGCGGCGATCGACGCGACGAAGGTCTTCCACCCCACGCGCTCGCCCAGCGTGACCGCGGCGAGCAGCAGCGCGAGGATCGGCGCTATGTAGGTCAGCGATATCGCCTGCGCCATCGGCACGCGTGCGAGCCCCCAGAAGAACAGCACCGCCATCGCCGTCGTCACCAGCCCGCGCGCCAGATGCAGCTTCAACGCGCGCCCGCTCGGCCGTCCGCTCTTCCCGAGCCTCCACGCGACCGCGCCGAGCCCGACGCTGATCATCTGCCGCCATAGCAATGCGTTATAGACGCCAATCGCCAGCACGAGTGACTTCATCACTGCGTCCATCATGGAAAACAGCCCGATGCCGAGCGCGGCGATCGAAAAGGCTAGAGCTGGGGAAACGGTGCGGGATGTAATCGGACTAGACCGCATCGTGAACGGTCAATGTTCGGATCATCCTCATGCGGTCCGCTTAACCTGCATCCTGTCGCGACGCCATCGCCGGTGCCGGAATTGCCGTTGCGGACGTCGAAGGTTTGATAAAGCGAAGTCCAAGGTTGCTGTTCGCCCGCGAAAGCGGGGGCCCAGGACCACGAACGCTATCGCCGGTAACCCTGGACCCCCGCTTTCGCGGGAGAACGGCAGGAGGATGCGCGCGTCACGCCATCATCTTCACAGAAATCAGAGTTGGTGAAAGGAGCGCGTAAGCAGCTGACCACTGAAACCTATTCCGCCGCCATCTCCGGTACCAAGGCCGCGATAGCCGCATCCGCCGCGTCGATTTCTGCCGCCTTCGCCTCGACCAGTCGGACGATGTGATCGACCATGTCGGCGTCCTGAACATGATGGTCGGTCACACCCGACAGATACACCATGTGCTTGCCGTTGCCGCCGCCGGTAATGCCGATATCGGTCTCGCGCGCTTCGCCCGGGCCGTTCACCACGCAGCCCAGCACCGACAGGGACATCGGCGTGCGGATATGCTGCAACCGCTCTTCCAGCGCCTGCACCGTGCGGATCACGTCGAAACCCTGACGCGCACACGACGGGCACGACACGACGCGGACGCCGCGGTTGCGGATGCCGAGCGCCTTCAGGATCTCGAAGCCGACGCGGACCTCCTCTTCCGGCTCGGCCGAGAGCGACACGCGGATCGTGTCGCCGATGCCGTACCAGAGCAGGCTGCCCATCCCGATCGCCGACTTGACCGTGCCGCCGACGAACCCGCCCGCCTCGGTGATGCCGAGATGCAGCGGGCAATCGACCTGCTCCGCAAGCTGCTGGTACGCCGCCACCGCGAGGAACAGGTCGGAGGCCTTCACGGCCACCTTGAACTCATGAAAATCATGGTCCTGCAACAGCTTGATATGATCGAGCGCCGACTCGACCAGCGCATCGGGGCAAGGCTCGCCGTATTTCTCGAGCAGATGCCGCTCGAGCGAGCCGCCGTTGACGCCGATCCGGATCGCGCAGCCGTTCGACTTGGCCGCATCGACGACTTCCTTCACGCGCGCCGCCGAGCCGATATTGCCCGGGTTGATGCGCAGGCACGCCGCGCCGGCGTCCGCTGCTTCGAGTGCGCGCTTGTAGTGGAAATGGATGTCCGCGACGATCGGCACGCGGCTGGCGCGGACGATCTGCTTGAGCGCGGTGGTCGATTCGACGTCGGGGCAGCTCACGCGAATGATGTCGACGCCCGCGTCTTCGCAGCGCCGGATCTGGTCGACGGTCGCGCGCACGTCGTCGGTAGGCGTGTTGGTCATCGTCTGCACCGTGACCGGCGCATCGCCGCCGACGGGGACGTTGCCGACCATGATCTGGCGGCTCTTGCGGCGGGTGATATCGCGCCAGGGACGAAGGGACATGGGGATTCCTCGGGAGTTCGAGGCCTATATAGCGACTTGCGCGCTGGAACGGAACATCGCTGGCAGGAGTAGCGATCGTCGGCCATAGCGGCGCACGGCTTTAGGAGCGAACGCGATGACCCTGTCCCTGTACGATGCGACGATTCCCTCGAATCTCCAGATTCTTCGCGCGGTCGACGCGCTGCTCGACAAGGCGGAAGCGTTCGCTGTCGAGAAAGGTATCGACCCCGCGACGCTGATCGACGCCAAGCTCGCCGACGACATGCTGCCGTTCGGTTACCAAGTGAAGGCGTGTGCGACGCATTCGGTCGGCGGCATCGAAGGCGTCCGCGGCGGGACCTTCGCGCCCGACTGTTCGGCCTGGCCGACGGATTTCGCGGGTCTCCACAAGGTGATGCGCGATGCGATCGCCACGCTGGAGGAGATCGACCGGGAGACGTTCGACGCGCTCGCCGACAACGACACGACATTCGAGTTCGGCACTTTCGTCATGCCGTTCACCGGCGCGAACTTCCTGCTCTCGTTCTCGCAGCCCAACTTCTATTTCCACGCCAGCACCGCCTACGCGATCCTGCGCGCGCAGGGCGTCCCGATCGGCAAGCGCGACTTCATGGGCACGCCGCGCATGAAGGCGTGAGCGCCTGAGGTGGATCGTTAAACACGTATATCCCGCCCGAAAGAAAGCCTGTTTCCCCGCGAAGGCGGGGACCCAGTCTGGGCTCCCGCCTTCGCGGGAGAACAAGGAGGGGCGGATTGCGGAGAACGGTCATGCTTGAACGATCCTCCCCCGCCAGGGGGAGGTGGCACCGAAGGTGACGGAGGGGGCGGTAAGGGCAACCTATGTTCCGTGTCCTCCCCCTCCGTCTGGCAAGCGCCAGACACCTCCCCCTTGCGGGGGAGGATTCCGGGGGGACACCGGTCGGTGCCGAACACCGCCTCAGCCGTCGCACGCTTGCGGCACCGGCCCCCGCCCCGTAGGGCCGCGCGATGACGCGGCATTATGGCATGGACTGGCTGCGGATCGGGGCGTTCGCGCTGTTGATCCTCTACCATATCGGCATGGTGTTCGTGCCGTGGAACTTCCATGTGAAGTCACTCCACGTCGAGGACTGGGTGCGGCTGCCGATGCTGGCGAGCAACGCGTGGCGGCTGACGCTGCTGTTCGTCGTCTCGGGCTATGCGAGCCGCGCGCTGCTCAACCGGTCGAGCGGCACAGGCGGATTCTTCGCCAATCGCTGCTACCGCCTGCTCGTGCCGCTCTTGTTCGGCATGGCGGTGATCGTACCCCCGCAACCCTGGGTCGAACTGGTCACCAAGCATGCCTATGCCGGCAGCTATCTGACCTTCTGGGCACATGATTATTTCCATTTTCGCAAGCTCGCCGGAATCATGCTGCCGACCTGGAACCACCTCTGGTTCGTGGTCTATCTCTGGGCCTATACTACTGCACTGACGCTCGGACTGGTCGTCGTCCGTGGCGATTGGCTACAACGCGCGTTCGACTGGATTTTTGGTAGCTGGGCGGTGTTCGTCCTGCCGATCGCCTGGCTCGTGTTCGTCCACGGCTGGTGGTTCCCGATGGCCGCCGAGACCCAGGAACTCTACGGCGACTGGGTCGCACACGTCACCTATTTTCCCGCCTTCCTGTTCGGCTTCGGCGTTGCTCGTTCCGAAACGGCGATGGCGGCGATCACACGCTGGTGGAAAGTCGCGGCGATTGCCGCCCTGCTCGGCTATGGCGCGATCCTCGCCGTCGAACTGGCATGGCCCGGTGATATCGTCGCGCCGCGCTGGATCTACCCCGCCTACGGCGTCGCGCATGCGCTCGAGCAATGGGGTGCGATCGTCGCGCTGATCGGGATCGCCGAGCGCCACTGGAACCGCGACCATCGCTGGCGCCGCACGCTGACCGAGGCGGTGTTCCCGTTCTACCTGATCCACCAGACGATCATCGTCCTCGTCATGTACGCGCTGCTCCCCGCCGGCCTGCCGGGCTGGGCGGAGTTCGCGTGCCTGCTCGCCGCGACGACGATCGGCTGCATCGCCTTCTACTGGATCGGCCGCAGCATCGCGCCGCTCCGTCCCCTCATCGGCCTCCGCGCCCTACCCTCGAAAGACTCAGCATGACCTGGACCCTCGTCATCCACGGCGGCGCCGGAAAACTCGACAGCGAGATGGTCTCGCCCGAGCATGACGCGGGCGCGCGAGCCGGCCTGTCGCGCGCGCTCGACACTGGGTCGAAGGTACTGGCGGACGGCGGCGGGGCACTCGATGCGGTCGAGGCCGCGGTGCGCGTGCTGGAGGACGACCCGCACTTCAATTCAGGGCGCGGCGCGGTGTTCACGCATGACGGCACGCTGGAGCTCGACGCCGCGATCATGGACGGACGCACGCGGGCGGCGGGGGCCGTTGCCGCAGCGACCGCGACGCGCAACCCGGTAGGTCTTGCCCGCGCGATCCTCGACGACGGCCGCCACGTCTTCCTCGCAGGCAAGGGGGCGGATGCGTTCTCGCTCGAACGCGACCTTCCCCAGGCGGATGCCGCGTGGTTCGCGACCGACGAACGCCGCCGGCAGTTCGCGGAGTTCCAGGCCGATGGCGGCGGGTTCGACGTCGACATGAAATACGGCACCGTCGGCGCAGTCGCCTGCGACACGCACGGCCATGTGGCCGCCGCCACCTCGACCGGCGGCGTTACCGGCAAGCGCTGGGGCCGGATCGGCGACACCCCGGTGATCGGTGCGGGGACCTTCGCCGACGATCGCGCGTGCGCGGTGTCGTGCACCGGCTCGGGCGAGTTCTTCCTTCGCGTCGGCGTCGGCCACGAGATCGCCGCACGCGTCCGCCTGTCGGGCGAATCGTTGAAGGTTGCAGCCGACGCGGTGCTTGCCGAGGTGAAGGCGCTCGGTGGCACCGGCGGCGTCATCGTCGCGGGACCGGACGGCGACATGGCGTGGGGTTTCAACACCGTCGGCATGTACCGCGGACGCGCGTCGTCCCAGGGTAGCCGGACGGTCGCGATCTACGCTAACGAGCCGGCATGAAGCGCTCTCTCCTCGCCGCGATCGCCTCGCTCGGCCTCGCCTCCCCCGCCACCGCGTTCTGGGAGTACGGCCACCAGACCGTCGCGCAGATCGCCTATGCCAACGTCACGCCGAAGACCAAGGCGGCGATCCGCAAACTGCTCGCGCAACAGGCATTGCTGGATACCCCGACCTGCCCCGCAGGCACGATCGAGGAGGCCAGCGTCTGGGCGGACTGCATCAAGCCGCTGAAGTTGAACGACGGCTCGACGCGCTTCGGTTTCGCGTACAGCTGGCATTACCAGAACGTCGATATCTGCGCGCCGTTCGACCTGACGCCGGCGTGCAAGGAAGGCGACTGCGTCTCGTACCAGATCGATCGCGACGTGAAGATGCTCCGCGACAAGTCGACGCTGCCCCGCGACCGCGTCGTCGCGCTCGCGTTCCTGATCCACTTCGTCGGCGATCTCCACCAGCCGCTCCACGCCGGCGACCGCCACGACAAGGGCGGCAACGACGTGAAGGCGGACTATGGGATCTACGGCCCCGCGCGGTTCAACCTGCATTCGATCTGGGACGGGCCGCTGGCGGAGCGCGCGATCTCGACGCCGCCGTCGCTGGTAAGGCGGTATCCGGCGGCGGAGCGGGCGAAGATTGGGGCGGGGACGGTCACCGACTGGAGCCGGGAGTCGTGGGAAGCTTCGCATGAGGCGTATGCGGCGGCGCTTGGCGGGGACGCGTGCGGTACGGTTCCGGCGCGCGTGAAAATGGACGATGCCACGATCGCCAAGATGGTGCCGGTGTCGCGCGAAGAGGTTCGCCGCGGGGGTATTCGGTTGGCGAAACTGCTCGACAAGGCGCTGGGCTAAAACCCCTCTCCCCGCCGGGGAGAGGGAGAGCCCCGCGGACTCTTGCACGTGGGAGGGTGAGGGGCTTGAGGCTCGGACGGTCCGTCCCAACAGCCCCCCTCACCCTTCCGTCGCCAAGTGGCTCCTCCTTCCCTCTCCCCGGAGGGGAGAGGGACTGCCGCGACAAATCCTAGTTCAGCACCACCGTGACCGCGCGGCGGTTCGCCGCCCAGCTCTGGTCGTCCGAACCCATCGCCACCGGGCGCTCCTTGCCGTAGCTGATCGTCGTCATCCGCGCCGACGACACGCCCTTGGCGGCCAGATAGTTCTTGGTCGCGTTCGCACGACGATCGCCTAGCGCCAGATTATACTCGCGCGTGCCACGCTCATCGGCATGGCCTTCGATCGTGATCCGCTGGTTCGGGAACTTGGCCAGCCACTGCGCCTGGCTGTCGAGGATCGCGCGCGCGGTCGGATCGATGTCGTACATGTCGAGCCCGAAGTTCACCGTGTTCGAGCTGACCGAGCGCTGGAAGTCGGCATCCGACCCCGGCACGATCGCGCCGCCGACATTGCCGTTGTTCATCCCCGCATTGGGATCGACCGCAGCGTTGTTATCGACCGGTGCGGGCGGCAGCACCGCGGGACGCTTCTTCGCGCAACCCGAAACGGCGATCAGCGCGGTACAGGCCAGCAAGATGTTGGAAAGCTTCGACATAGATAGTCTCCCGTAGAAAATCACGTTTCCCGTTCATGCCCCCATAGCAGGTTCAGGGCCGCAGGGGGCCCCATGCCGGATCGGAGCCGTCGAGCGGCGTCGGGATCTTGCGCTCGTTGACGCCGGTCAGGTCGACCGACCAGAGGTCCGCCTTGCCGCCGCTGCCGCGTCCCGAGCGATAGAAGTTGATCACGCGACCGTTCGGCGACCAGCTCGGACCCTCGTCCTGCCAGTCGTTGGTCAGCAATTTCTCGCCGCCGCCGCTCGGGCTCATGATGCCGATGCGGAAGCCGCCGCCGAGCTTGGTGAACGCGATCAGGTCGCCGCGCGGGCTCCACACCGGCGTCGCATACCGCCCGCCGCCAAAGCTGATCCGCTGCTGGTTCGAGCCGTCCGCGTTCATCACGTAGATCTGCTGCCCGCCCGAGCGATCGCTCTCGAACACGATCCGCGAGCCGTCAGGCGAATAGCTGCCACCGGTGTCGATCCCCGGCGAGTTGGTCAGGCGTTGCGGGCTGCCTCCTTGCGCCGACACACGGTAGACGTCGGTGTTGCCGCCCTGCGCCATCGAGAACAGGATGTTGCGACCGTCCGGTGAGAAGCGCGGCGCAAACGTCAGGTTCGCGTTCGCGACTACCAGGCGCTGCTTGCCCGAGCCGATGTCGTAGACATAGATCGCCGGGCGATTGTTGAGATAGCTCATATAAACGATCGACTGCTGGTTCGGCGCGAACCGCGGCGTCAGCACGATCGACTGGCCGTTGGTCAGGAAGCGGTGATTGGCACCGTCCTGATCCATGATCGCGAGCCGCTTGATCCGGTGACCCTTGGGTCCGGTTTCGGAGACATAGACGACACGACTGTCGAAATACGCGCCCTCGCCGGTGAGGCGCGTGTAGACCATGTCGGCGCACTTGTGCCCTGCGCGACGCCAGTCCGACGGCGGCACGACGAACCCAGTGCGGGTCAGCTCGGCCTTCGACGACACGTCGTAGAGGTAGCAGCCGACCGTCAGGTTGCCGTCGCCATTGGCGCGGATGAAGCCCTGCACGAGTGCCTGCGCGCCGGTGCTGCCCCAGTAATCGAACCCGGGTGCGGTGACTTCGGGGAAGGTGATCGGGCGGAGTTGGCCGGGCGACAGCGGCGTGAACAGGCCAGAGTTGCGGAGGTCGTTGGTGACGATATCGGCGAGCTGGCGGCCGAGCACGTCGGTCGACCCTGCGGGCGTCGAGACGACGGCGGACGCCGGCATGACGGGAATCGCGATCGGCATCGGCGCGGAGATGCCGCCGGTGACGTCGACCACGAGTCCGCCGGACTGATCGCCTGCCGGGGCTGGGGCGGCTGGATCGGCGGGGGCTTGTTGTGGCGCTGGAGCGGGCGCGTCCTGCGCGCCGGCGGTACCGGATACGAACGCCAGCAATCCCACCGAAGCCAGAACCGATCGAGCCTTACGCCCACCTAACACCACCCCGGCGAAGGCCGGGGCCCAGTTGCGGGACGCCGGTGAAGGAGCGTTGCGCATCGTTACATCGACCTTTCCAACTGGGCCCCGGCCTCCGCCGGGGTGGTTACCGTGCAATGGGTGGTCACCCGCAGCCAAAGATGGGCGCGAAGGGAAAAACCCCAGGATCGATCGAGTCATAACGGACATCCTCAGCCGGGAAGTTTGTAGCGCAGGCTGAAATTGCTCCAGCCGTTCTGCACGTCATACAGGTCGTCGGGCAAACCGCGTAGCGGCGAACACCCGACGAAGGTCGCGATCGCCAGATCGTCGACGCGGTCGACATAGCGCCGGTTGTCGTCGTCGACGCCCGCATGGCCGCTGATCGTCGGCCGCGACTTCAGCGTCCCGTCGCGGTTTAGCTTCAGGTTGATCGTCACGCGGATCCGCTCCGCGCCGGGCCCCGGCGTGACCTGGCGGTTGGCGCAGGGCTGCACCTGCCGCAGGATCGCCGAACCGATGTTCGCCGCCGCCTGCGCGCCGAGCTTGGCCGCCTTGGGGGCCTCCGACTTGCTCGGCGACGGATCGGCCGACAGCCCTTTCAGGAAATTGTCGCCGAGCCGCGAACCGCGTGGCCGCGACGCCTTGGCCTCGGCGGTCGAGCCGCTGCCCTTGGTCGAGGACGGTTTGGCAGGCTTGGCCGACGACGCGGAAGGCGACGTCTTCGCGGGCGTAGCGCTCGGTTTCGCCGCAGCCTTGGTCGGCGCGGACTTCGCGGGCGCGGCCTTAGTGGGTGGCGTCTTCTCGGCCTTGGGCTGTGGCTTCACGACGGGCTTCGGGACCGGCGCGGGCCTTGCGACGGGTTTCGGCGGCGCGGGCTTGGGTTTGGGTTGAGGCTTCGGCTCGGGCGCCGGTTGCGGCTTGGGCGCAGGCTTCGGCGGCGCAGGCTTGGGCTGCGGCGCAGGCGGCACGGGATCGGGCTGCGGCTCGGGCTCGGCTTCTTCCGGAGCAGGCGGCGCGGCATCCTCGGGTGCACCTTCGTCCGGCGCGACCGACTCGGCCGGCGTCTCCACCGATTGCGGCGCGGTCGCCTCGAGCGCGACGTCGGGCACGAGGCTCACATCGATCGGCTGCTGCTCGACCTTCTTCGGCAGTTCGGGCGCACCGAGAAAGCCAAGCGACAGCGCGCCGAACAGCAGGACGTGCCCGACGACCGCGACGCCTAAGCCGATCTTCTCCGAACGGTCCATCAGCCAGCCATCAGTTCTGGTTACCCTCGACGGTCACCAGCGCGACGCGGTTCAGCCCGGCGCGGTTGAGTTCGCCCATCACGCGCATCACGCGGCCGTAATCGAGCTTCCGATCCGCGCGGAGCAGCACCTGCGGTTCGTCGCCGACCGCACGGCTGGCGGCGATCGCGGCCAACCGCACCGGCAACGCGTCGTCGGTCACCTGATCCTTGTCGATGAACAGCGCCCCGGTCCCGTCCATCGAGATCTCGACGGGCTTCTGCTCCTGGTCGAGCGCCTTCGCGCGCGCGTCGGGGAGGTTCACCGGGACGCCCGCGGTCATCAACGGCGCGGTCACCATGAAGATGATCAGCAGCACCAGCATCACGTCGACCAGCGGCGTGACGTTGATGTCCGCCATCGGCGCCCGCCGCCCACGCCCGCGCGACGAAGGAAGGTTCATCGCCACCTTACTCCCCTCCCGCTCGCGGGAGGGGTCGGGGGAGGGCAGTGCCGCGAATGACATTCGAGGAAGAGGTAGAAGCCCCTCCCCTGACCCCTCCCGCAAGCGGAAGGGGAATAAGAAGCGCACTCATCGCGAGCCGTCCAGCTGGCGCGAGAGGGTCGTGTGGAAGCCGTCGGCGAAGCGGTTGAGGCTCGCCTCGATCCGATTGATGCCGTGCGAGAACCGGTTGTACGCGATCACCGCGGGGATGGCCGCGAACAGGCCGATCGCGGTCGCAAACAAGGCCTCCGCGATCCCCGGAGCGACCACCGCGAGCGACGTGTTCTGCGCCGCCGCGATGCTGGTGAAGCTCCGCATGATGCCCCACACCGTACCGAACAGCCCGACGAACGGCGCGACCGAGCCGACCGTCGCCAGCACGTTGAGCCGATCCGACAACTTGTCGATCTCGCCAGCGACCGCGGCGCCCATCGTCGTCGCCAGCCGCTCGCGCGTGCCGCTCTTGTCGATCGTGCCGCCCGCGGTCGAGCGCCGCCACTCGGTCACGCCGGCCGCGAACACGCGTGCCGACGGGAGGTCGTTCTCGCCCTCCGCCTTGTAGAAGACGTCGATATCCTCGGCCTTCCAGAAGTCGCGCTCGAACCGGGTCATTCCTTTACGCGTCTTGCCGATCCGCCGCCAGAACGCGACGATCAGCGCCCAGGTCCAGATGCTGGCTAGCAGCAGCCCGATCATAACGCCCTTCACCACCCAGTCGGCCTGGAGGAACAAGTGGATCGGCGACAGCGTCGCGCTATCCATAGTCAACACCGGATTCATGCTTCCCCCTGCCAGACAAGGCGTTCGTAGATATCGATCCAGGCGCGCGGCTGGCGGCGTGGGCGACCATTGGGGGCGACCAATGCCGCCACCACGTCCGCCTCGGCCAAGACAAGCCCGTCGCGTATGACCCTTTGATGAATGGTGACCCCGGCCGAGCGGACACGGCTGATCCGCGAGACGACCAGCAAGGCGTCGTCGAGCTTTGCCGGCGCGGCATAGCGGATGGCGACGCTGGCAATCGCGTAGGAGCCCTCGCCCGCCTCGAACGTCGCGCGCTGGTCGATCCCGCCGACCCGCAGCATGTCCGACCGCGCGCGCTCCATGTAGCGCAGGTAATTGGCGTGATAGACCGCGCCCGACAGATCGGTGTCCTCGAAATAGACGCGCACCGGAAACCGGTGCTCGCGCCCTTCGAAGCGGCCTTCCGCCGGACGATCTGAAACTTCACCCATTCCCGCGGCTGTTAACCCAGTCTTTGCGGGTAAGCCAAGCTTTGCCTTCACCATGTCGGCACTGGCCGGGGGCGGACGAGCGGCGTACGCCGGCAGGGTTCAACGCAGGAGACTCGCATGGCCGATCGTCCTACCAGCGGAATCACACCGTTCCTCGTCATCCGCGGACAACGCGGACGCGAGGCGCTCGCGTTCTATGAAACCGCGTTCGCCGCGGAGATCGTCGAGACGAACGTCGCCGACGACGGCGTCCGGCTGATGCAGGCCAGCCTGCGAATCAACGGCGGCTGGCTGATGCTGTGCGACGAGTTCCCGGAATGGCGTGGTCATGCCGAGCCCGAGCCCGCCGGTATCACGCTGCACCTGCAGGTCGACGATACCGACGCCTGGGTCGACCGCGCGGTGGCGGCGGGAGCGGTCGTGACGATGCCCGTCGCGGACCAGTTCTGGGGCGATCGCTATGGCCAGGTGCGCGATCCGTTCGGCCATAGCTGGTCGGTCGGATCGCCCATCAAGACCTGATCAGCTTACTGAAAAACGCTGGGATCCAGCTTCAGGCGGGGTTGTGCGGGCGGAACCGGCTGCGAGATCGGCTGGAGCCGCGCCTGCGTCACCGTCTGCACCGGCATGTTCGACGCATATTGGCGCGAGACGGCCAGTTGCGGCTGGACCGGACGCACGGTGCGACCGCGCCACGCGTCGACCGCACGGTAGAAATCGGTGAACGGCCGCTCGAGCACGGGGAGATTCTGTGCAGCGAAGGCAGGCAATGCCTCGGCCGTCAGCCCGGCGCTCTGCGCGAGAACCGTCTGCGCCGCGGCGCAGAAGTCGTCGCGCGCGGGCGACTGCGAGAAGAAGTTGTACAGGCGCGTCATCGAATCATCGTAGCGATCCTGCCAGTCGCCGCCGCCCGACTTGTATTCGCTGGCATAGGTCGCCTCGGCCTTGGCGAGCACCGGCTTCTGCGCCGACAGTAGCGCGTTGTAGCCCGCGACGATCACGACTTCCTGCGACCCCCGGCACGCCAGCGCGGCGACGTTGAGCGCGGCGCGGAGGTGCCAGACCTTGGCGGACGTCGTCAGGTTGCGATTCGGCGTGGGATAGGTGCCGTCGGCCAACGCGACCGGGATGACGATGGTGGGCGACGCGCCCTTCGGCATTACCGGGGCAGGCACCGGCACCATGATCACGGGCGGCGCAACGGCAGCCACGGTCCGTGGTTTCTGTGCGCAACCGGCCAGCAGGCCCAGCGCGGTAACGGACAGCAAAGCAAACCGACGACTCATCGCAACCACCTCGTAACGTCCCCCGACGGGACACTCTATGCATGGGTTAGGTTAACGAGACGTAAGCCGTACGCGGTTTGCGGCGAGTGGAGAGGGCGTGGGGTTAGCGTGGAGGGACATGATGCGGCGTGAACCTCACCCGCCGCTTTACCACCCCGGCGGAGGCCGGGGCCCAGTTGGAAAGGTCGCAGTAACGGAGCGCGACCTCAATCAGCGACGTCCCCCAACTGGGCCCCGGCCTTCGCCGGGGTGGTGCTGGAAGCAGGCCAAAAGACCCAGGCTCACCGCATAGGGACGACGCCGCCCTCTCGGTCCTCCCCCGCAAGGGAGTGCGAGGGTGGATTGCCCCCAGCAATCCAAGATCATGCTGGGAGCATGATCGACCTCGCACTGTGGCGCCGCAGGTGACGGAGGGGGGAGGACACGGAACCGAGGTTTCCTTGACTTCCCCCTCCGTCAGGCAAGAGCCTGACACCTCCCCCTTGCGGGGGAGGATCGGAAGTTAAACCGCGCGCGCTTCCAGCGCAGCCGCGGCCTGCGCCATCAACCCGCCGATGATGTCCGCGACCGGCTCCTCGCGCTTGACCATGCCGACCGACTGGCCCGCCATCACCGAACCATGCTCGACATCGCCGTCGATCACCGCACGCCGTAGCGCACCCGCCCAGTAATGCTCGATCTGCAACTGCGCCTCGGCCATCTCGACCCGGCCACCGTCCAGATGCCCGGCAACCTCGCGCTGCTTCGCCGTGAACAGCTCGCTCGACGCATTCTTCAACGCACGCACCGGGATCACCGGAAGCCGCGCATCGATCTGCACGCTGGCGATCGCATCGCGTGCCGACGCCCGGATGAACGCCTTTTTGAAATTGGCGTGCGCGATCGATTCGGTCGCGCAGACGAACAGCGTGCCGAGCTGGACGCCCGCCGCGCCCATGTCGAGATAACCCGCGATCGCTTCGCCACGACCGATCCCGCCAGCGACGAACACCGGCACCTGCTCCGCGATCTCGGGCAGCATCTCCTGCGCGAGCACACTGGTCGAGACCGGGCCGATATGGCCACCGGCCTCCATCCCCTCGATCACCAGCGCATCAACGCCGCTGCGGATCAGCTTCTTCGCCAGCGCCAACGCGGGCGAGAACGCGATCAGCTTGGCGCCCGTCTCCTTGATCGCCTCGATGCTTCCCTTGGGCGGCAGGCCACCGGCGAGCACGACGTGGCCGACCTTGTGCTTGGCGCAGACCGCGATCAGCTCAAACAGGTCGGGGTGCATCGTGATCAGGTTCACGCCGAACGGCTTGTCCGTCATCGCCTTGGTCGCGGCGATCTCGGTATCGAGCAGCGCGGGCGTCATCGCGCCGCACGCGATCACGCCGAACCCGCCCGCGTTCGAGATTGCCGAGACGAGGTGACGCTCGCTAACCCACGACATCGCGCCGCCGAGAATGGCGACCTCCGACCCGAGGAACGCGGCGCCGCGCGCCATCCGGCGTTGCAGCCGCTCAGTACCGATCGTCATGCATCCATCCCCGTCGTCCCGGCGCCTGCCGGGATCATGTCGTTATGTATCAAGCTCAAGCCGCATCCTCGGCATCGAGCCCGTACGCCGTATGCAGCACGCGCACGGCGAGCTCAGTATAATCCTCTTCGATCAGCACGCTGACCTTGATCTCCGACGTCGCGATCGCCTGGATGTTGATGCCACGCTCGCCGAGCGTCGTGAACATCGTCGAGGCGACGCCCGCATGGCTGCGCATCCCGACGCCGACGACGGACACCTTGGCGACGCGCGTGTCGTGGACGATCGTCGCATAGCCGATCGCGTCCTTCGCCTTGTCGAGCACGTCGAGCGAGCGCGCGAGATCAGCCGCCGGCACCGTGAACGTCACGTCGGTCGAGCCGGTCGAATGCGCGACGTTCTGCACGATCATGTCGACGTTGATCCCCGCATCCGCGAGCGGCGCGAAGATCGCGGCGACCGAGCCGGGCCTATCGCTGACCTGCGTCAGGGTGATCTTCGCCTCGTTCTTGTCGTGCGCGATGCCGGTGATGAGCTGGCGTTCCATATCGTCGATTTCCTCTTCGCCCACGATCAACGTGCCGCGTTGTCCGCTTAGGGGGTGACCATCATTGGTGTCGCCATCCTCGAACGAGGACAAAACGCGCACACGCACATTCTCTTTCATCGCCAGGCCGACAGACCGCGTCTGCAACACCTTGGCACCGACGCTGGCGAGTTCCAGCATCTCTTCGTACGTGACCTTGCTCAGTTTGCGCGCACGCGGCACGATCCTGGGGTCGGTCGTGTAGACGCCATCGACGTCGGTATAGATGTCGCAGCGGTCGGCCTTCATCGCCGCCGCCATCGCCACCGCCGACGTATCCGAGCCGCCGCGGCCGAGCGTCGTCACGCGCTGGCCGTCCGCGACGCCCTGGAAACCCGGGATCACCGCGACGACTCCGTCCGCAAGGCTCGCATCGAGCGCGGCCGTGTCGATCTCGCCAATGCGGGCCGATCCGTGCGCGTCGGACGTGTTGATCGGCAACTGCCAGCCGAGCCAGCTCCGCGCCTTGCAGCCCGCCGCCTGCAGCGCGATCGCGAGCAGTCCACTCGTGATCTGCTCGCCGGCCGAGACGACGACGTCATATTCCTTCGCGTCGTACAGTGACGACGCCTCGCGGCAGAAGCCGACCAGCCGGTCGGTCTCGCCCGCCATCGCGGAGACGACGACGGCGACCTGGTTGCCGGCGTCGACTTCGCGCTTCACGCGCGCGGCGACGTTGCGGATACGCTCGATCCCAGCCATCGACGTCCCGCCGAATTTCATCACGATACGGGCCATTGGCAGCGCAAATCCCTTTGGGTCGAAGCGGCGGCCCTGATAGGTAGCGCGCATGATACTGGCAAGTGACACCGTAAACGGCGCAACAATCGATCCGCGCGAGGCTGCGCATTTCGGCACGATGGCAAAGGACTGGTGGGACCCGAAGGGCTCGTCCGCCCCGCTCCACAAGCTCAACCCGCCGCGGTTGCGCTATATCCGCGAGCAGGTCGATGCGCATTGGGGAGGCGACGGTGCGACCTTCACCCCGCTGGCGGGCAAGACCGCGCTCGACGTCGGCTGCGGCGCTGGGCTGCTATGCGAACCGCTGGCACGCCTCGGTGCGGCGGTGACGGGGATCGATGCGGCGCCGGAGAATATCGCGGTGGCGGAGATCCATGCGGCGCAGAGTGGCCTCGCGATCGACTACCGCGCGGGGGGAGTCGAGGGACTGGTCGGCCAGTATGATCTCGTCACCAGCCTGGAGGTGATCGAGCATGTCAGCGACCCCGCAGGTTTTGTCCGGGGCTTGGCGCGGACGCTGGCGGACGGCGGGTTGCTGATCCTGTCGACGCCCAACCGGACGCCGTTGTCGCGGCTGGCGATGATCACCGTGGCTGAGGGTACCGGGGTAATCCCCAAGGGCACGCACGACTGGAACAAGTTCCTGACGCCCGAGGAACTGACCGCGTTGCTGAAGGATGCGGGGCTTCGCGTGACGGATACGCGGGGGTTGAGCTTCTCGCCGGCGACGGGGTTCGCGCTGAGTGACTCGACCAACCTCGATTATTTCCTGACCGCGGTAAAAGCCTGACCTTGCCCTACACGCCACCACCCCAGTTTTCGCCACCACCCCGGCGGAGGCCGGGGCCCAGTTGGAAAGGTCGTGGTAACGAAGCGCGATCGCTAATCATCATCGTCCCCCAACTGGGCCCCGGCCTCCGCCGGGGTGGGGCTGAATAATGGAGCGCTTCCCAGAACAACCATGTTCACCCGCGAAGGCGGGTGCCCAGACTGGGCACCCGCCTTCGCGGGTGAACATGCTTCTGATACTGGCAGCGCTGGCAATCCTGTTCGTCACCCTCGCGCTCCTTCGCCCTGTAGACCACGACGAGAGCCAATACGTCGCCGCGGCCGCGCTAACCGCGCACGGCCTCCTCCCCTACCGCGACTTCGCCTACCTCCAGACCCCGCTCCAGCCCTACCTCTTCGCCCCAATCGCACTTCTAGCCGGCACCTGGATCTGGCCAGCCCTCCGCATCCTCAACGCGCTCCTCGGCGTCGTGACGATCGCCTGCGTCCACACCGCCGCCCGCACCCTAGGCGCCAAACCCAAGGCCGCCCTCGCCTGCGCAGCGCTGTTCGCGACCTGCGACATCCTCCTCTTCAGCATCGGCACGGCCCGCAACGACGCACTCCCCGCCGCCCTGCTCGCCGCAGCCCTCCCGCTAATCGTCCGCCCCGCCACCACCCACAAAACCGCAGCGCTCGCCGGCCTCCTCCTCGCCAGCGCCGCCGCCGCGAAGATCTCCTACGCATTCCCCGCGCTCGCCTATGGCCTCTACACGCTGGTCAACCGCCGCCACCGCCCCGTCGCGGTCCTGTTGGGCACACTCCCAGTGATCGCCTTCGTCGCCTGGACCTATGCCAGCAGCCCGGCCGGGTTCGTGTTCGGCACCTTCACCTTCCCGGCCCGCGGCCCGGCCGAATATTACGCGCTGCGCCCCTGGAAGATGTCGCTTCTCGCCAAGGCGATCGACACGCTCAAGTTCCTCGCGCTCGGCGCAGCCCTGCCCGCGCTAGCCTTGGTCGCCCGCGACGCTTGGCGCCGCCGCACGGTCGGACTCCTCGAATGGCTGATCCTAGCCGGCCTGATCGCCGCGCTCCTGCCGTTCCCGACCTGGCGGCAATATCTCCTCCCCGCCCTGCCAGCCCTGTTCGTCCGCCTGTCGCTGATCCCGCCCCCGAGCCGCGCGTGGCGGATCGCCGTCGCGATCTTCGCCACCGCCGGCCTAGCCCCCTCCGCCGCAGCCCTGGCGGATGCGGACAGCCTCTCGCTCACCGTAGCCCTCCGCGAAGGCCAAGCGGTCGGCCGCACGCTCGACGAACACGGAGTCGAAGGCCCGATCGCAACGCTATCCCCGCAAATGCTCCCCGCAGCGAATCGCCTGCCGGATGCCGCCTTCGCCACCGGCCCCTTCTATTTCCGCAGCACGAACCTGCTCGACGCGCGCCGGGAGCACGCGCTCCACCTGATCTCGCAAGCGCGCGTAAATCTCGACGGATCGACGATCCTAACCGGCGGCGAAGGCCCCGCAACGAGCGGCGATGTCAACCTCGACCGAACACTCTCGAAAGTCGCGCTCGACGCCGGCTACGATGCGATCGCCGTCCCCGGCACCCGCTTCACGCTATACGTCGCACGCCGTGCTTCGCCGCGACCAGCCCCGCATAATAGTCCATGAGCTCGACCGCATGCTCACGGTCGCTGCGGACATGCCGCGCCGCCACCGCCGCCGCTTGCCGCAACATCGCCGGATCGCGCACGAACAACCGTCCGATCGCCGCCGCCGCACTCTCCGCATCGCGCGCCGCGTAAAGCTCGCTCGCATGGTGGTCCGCGACTTCGGCGCATCCGCCCGTATCGGGTACGATCAGCGGCAGGCCCGACGCCATCGCCTCCGACGCGACCAGACCGAACGGCTCCGCCTCCGACCCGTGGATCAGCGCGTCGCAACTCGCCATGATCCGCGCGAGTCGCTCGCGGTCATACACCGGTGCGAACATCCGGATGTGCGGCGAGCCACCGATCCGCCGCTGAATCGCCTTGGTCTGCGCACCCGCACCGATCAGGACCAACCCGACCGGCAGCGTCGCCCCCGCCCGAGCCACCGCATCGACCACCAGCGGCCAGCGCTTCTCGCCGTGATGCCGCCCTAGCCCGAGCAGCAGCATGCCGTCCTCGGGCAAGCCGCACTGCCGCAGCAACGCCGCGCGCAGCCGCGTATCACGCAGGTCCGGCGAGAAATGCCCGCGCTCGATCCCCAGCGGCATCGCCGCATCGATCCGCAGCCCGCGCGCGCGCAACCGCTTCTCCAGCGCCGGGCCGTTGGTAACGACGACATCGTATTTCTCGAGGAAGCGCCGCATGTACCGGCTGTACCAGGCGAACCCGCGCTCGATCTGGTCATGGCTAGCGACGCCCGCAAACCAGCGCTGTGCATAGGCGGCGATGTTGTCGTTGTGCATGAAGAACGCCTTCACCGCGCGCCCCTGCCAGTCGCCGACGAACCACGCCGGCCGCCACGGCGAGCAGCATTCGACCACGTCCGGATCTAGATCGTCGAGCACACGGTGGATCGCGCCCTCGTCCCAGAACAGCCCGTAGTTGCGATCGAACGGCATCCCCGGCGACTTGAGGTAGATGATCCGCCCGCCGCCCGGCCGCTCCTCGACGCGGTCTTCCTTGCCGGGCGCGACGACGATCAACTCATGGCCCATGTCCGCCATGATTCCCATCTTGCGGTCGACATAGGTCCGCACGCCGCCGCCAGTCGGCGAGTAGAACTCGTTGACGTCCACCACTCTCATCGCGCGACAGGCCCAAAGCCACCGAGCCCGCGCAGATACTGTACGGTGATCCGCACCGTCGTCACGCCCGCGCCGACCTCGACCAGTGCCTGCTCGACCTTCGGCCGCGACCGCCCGAGCTTCACGTTGCTCGCGAACCCGGCACCATCGGTCCAGAAACTGAACTTGTTCTTCCCGTCGCGATTATGCGTCAGCAACAGCGCATAGCGGCCCGGCCGCGGCACCCGGATGCACAGCATCGGCGCGCCGCTCGGCGGCGTCGGCACCACCACCCGCCGGAACGTCTTCCCGGCCGCTATCAGCACGTGGTCGTCCTTGAGAAAGCCCGCTTCGTCATCGGGATAGAGTTCAAGCTTTAACTCGCCCGTACGATCCTTCAGCCCGCTGACCTCGACCGCGATCGCCGGCCCCTCGCCCGGTCGACACGCCGCCGCATCGCTACCGAGCACCTGCGCCCCGGCCGGACCTGTAAGCGCAACGATCGCGGCCAGCGCGATACAGGCGCGGATCATGCCCGCAACCGCGTGAGCCCGGCGTGGATGCCGAACAGGATGATCAACGCGACATGCACCAGCAACGTCAGCGCGGCGGTAAACGCGATCAACTCCGACAGCGCCTGGTCCTGCCCGATCAACAGGATCGCGGCGTTGGCGAACAGCAGGTCCTTGTTCGGCACCAGCGGCAGGCGCGACACCAGCAGGCGCCCGGCTGCGAGGAACAGCCACATCCCCACCGGCACGCCCGGCAACGCGAAATGCCACGCGAACGCGATCAGCACCGATCCGCACAGCAGCCGGATGCAGTGGATCCCGAACACCCAACACAGTTTCGCGCGCGGCAGCGAGAACACGCGGCGCGAGAAGATCAGGAACGGCAGCGAGATCGCCAGCGTCACGCCTGCCGACGCCAACACGGTGCGGAACTGGTCGTGCGTCAGCAGATGCCGGCCGAGCGGCAACGCGATCGCCACCAGCAGCAGCGTCACCGCATTGCCCGCGATCGCCGACAGGATCGACACGTCCTTCACCGCACCGAACGGCGACGTCACCATCCGCGCCTTGGCCCGCGCCCAGGCGTAGAAATACGCGTCGCCGGAGTATCCGAACACGACTTCGTTCGCGATCCGCTTCTTGATCAGCGCGACCAGCCCGCCGAGCGGAATGCCCCAGAGCCGGCGGAAAATGACGTAGTCCCCGGTCGGCGGCGACATATAGAGCAGGCCGAAGCACACATAGAAGCGCGGATCCTGCGGCACCGAGCGCGACAGCCCGGCAAGGCCATGCCCGAGCAGTTCGCGCCCCAATCCGACAATCATCGCCAGCGTCAGCACCGCACCGATGATCGCGGGCCAGCGGCTGCCGAGCGCCTTCAGCGGCTCGAGCCCGGCGCGCGCGATATCCGCATAGCCGTCGCGATCGGCAGTTTTGGTACGGAAGTTCACTCGCCGGTCCTCAAACCATTGTCCTCAAGCCGTTCCGCCGCAATAGCCCGCCGCCGCCCGTTACCCGCCCGCCGCTGCGCATGCACGCAAAGTCGGTTTCATTCGGCCGCGATCTCCGCTTTACCCATCGCGCACTATGATGACCCCCATATGTCAGTCCTGAACGAACCGCCGACCGCTCGCCACATCCTGACCTATGCGGAGGACCTACGCGGCGGCGGGGTCGAACGCGCGCAACTGCGCCTCGTGCGCGCGTGGCTGGCGGCGGGGCGGCGGGTGACGCTGGCGATCACGGATATTTCCGGGCCACTTGCGGCGGAACTGCCGGAGGGACTGGAGATCGTCGCGCCGTCTCGGCTGCTGGCCTTGCCGGGGGTGGTGCAGCGTTTGTCGCCGGACGTGATCTTCTGCCCAGGCAATTTCTACACGGGGATTGCGGCGTGGACCAAGCTGCGGCTGGGCAAGACGTGTCCGCCGATCGTCGCCAAGATGTCCAACGCCCCCGCTCGCGCCGATCACGGCCGGCTGATGCACGCCGCGCACCAAGTCTGGCTGGCACGCCACGGCAGCTTCCTCGATCACCTCGTCGCGATGACGCCCGCGACCGCGGACGAGGCGGCGTTGGCGACCCGGATGATCGGGCGGACGAGCGTCATCCCGAACCCGCCCGCTATGCCGATCCCCGGCGCGCTGCCCGACCTGCCGCAGCGCTTCATTCTCGGCGTCGGCCGGCTGGAGTCGCAGAAACGCTGGGACCGCCTGATCGCCGCGCTGCCTGAGTTGCGGGACAAGACGATACCTCTCGTCATTCTAGGCGAAGGAAGTGAGCGGGGGGCGATCGAGGCGCAGGTTGGAAGGCTGGGCTTAGGGAAGCGCGTTCTCCTGCTCGGCCACAGCAGCGATCCGCTCCCGGTCATGGCCCGCGCGACCGTGCTGGCGCTGACGTCGGATTACGAAGGTGTACCGGGGGTGTTGCGAGAAGCTTTGTCGGTTGGGACGCCGGTAATCTCGACCGACTCGAGCGCGGCGGTAGTGGAGATTGTTTATAGGCCGGAGCTTGGGACGGTGATTGCGAGGGACGACGCTGCTGCATTGGTTGGAGCGCTGGATGCGTGGCTAGAGCCAACTCGGCAGCGACCCGAAACAATCCCCCAACCGGGTGCGGACTCAGCCAACCGCTACCTCGCACTCTTCGACCAACTGGTAAGGCGGTAACTCCCCACTCGATTACCCGCCCCATTGATGTCCCCGGCCCTCACCCCCCGTCATCCCCGCGGACGCGGGGACCCATACTGGCTAACCTCGAAGGAGATGGGTCCCCGCGTCCGCGGGGATGACGGGGGTGTGCGATGAACCCGGATTAAGAGGGGGCACTAAACTCGATCAGGCCGTAGCCTCATCCTCGCCCGCCTCGGCCTTCTCCTCTTCCCGCTCCGACCGCCGCTCGAGCGCGGTCTTCAGCATCGCGGTCATTGGGTCGGCCAGCGCCAGCCCTAGGATCCCGAACAGCGCACTCGCCAGGATCTGCGCGCCAAGCGTCAACGCCGGCGGAAGATCGACGGTGCGCTTGGCGACCATCGGCACGATCACATACCCGTCGATCGTCTGCACCACGAGGTACGTGCCGATCGCCCAATATCCCGTATCGACTCCCGCGCTGAACCCGACCGCGACCATCAGCACACCGGTCACGATCGCGCCGACGTTCGGAATGAACGCCAGGATTCCCGCGATGATGCCGAGCAGCATCGCCATCGGCACGCCGCCGACCGCCAGCGCGATGCCGCTCGCGACACCCTCGACCGCCATCCCGAGCAACCGCCCGGCGAGCAACCGCCGCAATGTCGCGCCCATCTTGACCAAAGTCCTGGCGAACTCGGGGCGGAGATCTAGTGGCACCATCCACTGAAGCCCGCGCGAGTATGTCCCCGGGTCCATCGCGATGAACAGCCCGAGGATAAGGATCATGAACATGCTGGTGATCGCGCCGATCGCGCTGCCCACCCACGACGTCACGCGCCCGACCGAGCCGAGCGCCTGCTTGACAATCCCGTTGACGTCCGACGCGCCCGGCATCAGCCCCTGCGAGGTCAGATAGCCCGTGAAGCGATTGGCCTGCGATTCCAGCGTCGAGCGCAATTGCGTGACCTGTTCGGTCACCTGTACCCCGGTCAGCACGAACGTCCCGACCAGGAACGCGAAGGTCAGCAGCACGACGATCAGCAACCGCCAGCCACGTCCGATCGGCAGCACCCGCCCGAGCAACCGCACGCCGCCATCGAGCAAGGCTGCGAACACGACGCCGGCAAAGATGATCAGCAACGGCTGCACCAGCACGATCAACAGCGCGATCACGCAGGCGAGCCCGAGCCAGATCATCGCGCGCTTCAGTTCCTTGCGCAGGAACGGATCGCGCATCTCGACCGGGCTGAGTTCGTCGACGGTCTTGCTATCGGCCATCTCAGTTCGCCTTGGCGGGATGGAGCGAAGTGCCCGCGCGATCCGGGCGCAGCGAACCCCACCAGCTCAGCGGATTGAACGTCGCGTCGCCGTCGAGGCTGAAGGTGATGAACTCCGCACGGCCACCGAGATTCTCGTACGGCACCGGACCGCCGAGCCCGAGCTGGCTCAGCGCAAACCGGCTGTCGGCCGAGCGATCGCGGTTGTCGCCCATCAGGAAGACGTGGTTCGCGGGGATCGTGACTTCCGCGAAATTGTCGCCCTGGCTATCGGATTCGAGATCGATCGTCTCGTAGCGGCGGCCGTTGGGCAACGTCTCGGTATAGGTCGGCAGGCGGCACATCTCGCGCCCATCGGGCAGCGTCTCGCGCGCGCCGGGATAGTCGATCTCGCTGCACGGGCTGTTGGTGTCGATTGGGATCAGCGTGTCGTGGAGCGGGCCGCGCTTCACCGCGACGCCGTTGAGGAACACGATCCCGCCGCGCACGGCCAGTTTGTCGCCCGGCAGGCCGATGACGCGCTTGATATAGTCGTTGTGCGTCCCCGGCGGCGTCACGATCACCACGTCGCCGCGCGTCGGCAGCGAGCCGAACAGGCGGCCGTGAATGAACGGCAGCGACACGCTCCAGCTGTCTTCCTGCTGGCGCAGCACCACGCCCTTGAAGATCGCGACCGGGTTCGGGATCGTCGGCGAGACGAACGACCAGCCGTACGCGAACTTGGTGACCACCAGCCGGTCGCCGATCCGCAACCCCGGCAGCATCGATTCGCTAGGAATATAGAAGGGCTTGGCGATGAAGCTGTGGAAGCCGAGCACGACCAGGATCAGCCAGAAGATGCCCTTCACCTCGCCCCACCAGTCGGTGCCGCGGCGGCGCGTCGTTTCTGGAGTGGTGCCGGCCGGTGGCGCTGTATCGGCCGCGGTCTGCGCGAGGGGCTTTTCCTGGAACTCGTTGCCGTCCAACGCCGCGTCCTTCATCGATTCGTATCCTGGCGCATGTCCGGGGATATCAGAGGTATAGCTTCGATGATCACGAAGGCCTGCGCCCACGGATGATCATCCGTCATCGTCAGATGCACGCGCGCGGCGTGGCCTTCGGGGGTCAACGCGTCAAGCCTCGCTTTGGCGCCCCCGGTCAGCGTCAGCGTCGGTGCGCCGCTGGGGGCGTTCACGACGCCGATATCGCGCATGAAGACGCCAGCGCGAAACCCGGTGCCGACCGCCTTCGAAAACGCCTCCTTCGCGGCAAACCGCTTCGCCAGCGTCCCGGCCTTGGTGAACGGCCGCCGAGCCGCCTTCGCCAGCTCGACATCGGTAAACACCCGCTGCTCGAACCGCTCCCCGAACCGCTCGACCGAAGCGGCAATGCGCTCGATATTACACAGGTCGGACCCGAGCCCGATAATCACGACACGGCCCGGAGTCGGAAGACATAAGGTTTTGTTCGCGCGGAGACGCGGAGACGCGGAGAGTATGAGAGCCGCAAGCGCGGCGAAGATGAGAAGCAAGCAGGACGGCTCCTGGCAACCCCCTTCTGCTCCGCGTCTCCGCGTCTCCGCGTGAACAAACCTTCTGACTTATCGCGCCGCATCCATAGCCTCACGCATCAGCCGAACCGCCTCGCCAAGCCCGACGAACAGCGCCTCGCCAACCAGGAAATGTCCGATGTTCAGCTCCCGCACCTGGCGGATAGCCGCGATCGGTGCGACGTTGTCGTAGGTCAGGCCGTGCCCCGCATGCACCTCGATGCCGTTCTTCGCCGCCAGCGCCGCCGCGTCGGTCAACCGCCGCAACTCCACCGTCCGCGCCTCGCCCGACAGTTCCGCGTACAAACCCGTGTGCAGTTCGACGACCGGTACCTTCAGTCGAACTGCCGCCTCGATCTGCCTCGCGTCCGGCTCGATGAACAGCGAAACGCGGATACCCGCGCCCGCCAGCGAGTCGACCAGTCGCGCCATCCGGTCGTAATGCCCGGCGACGTCGAGCCCGCCTTCGGTGGTCAGTTCCTCGCGCTTCTCCGGCACGATACACGCCGCATGCGGCTTATGACGCAGCGCGATGCCGAGCATCTCGTCGGTCGCGGCCATCTCGAGATTGAGGGGAATCATCAGCTCGGCAGACAAGCGCGCGATGTCGTCGTCGGTGATGTGGCGCCGGTCCTCGCGAAGATGCGCGGTGATCCCATCCGCGCCAGCCTGCGCCGCTACCAACGCCGCGCGCACCGGGTCGGGATACCCCGCCCCTCTAGCGTTCCGCACGGTCGCGACGTGGTCGATGTTCACCCCGAGGCGTAAATCCCGGCTCATGCCGCGGCCCTGCTTCCGGGCTTGATCGCCGGGATCGCCGCGAGCTCTGGCGGTAACGCCTCCGCTTGGTAAGTCGGCACGTCGAGCCGGATCAGCGGGAAGAACGGCACGCCCAGATCCGCCGCCCCATTCGAGCGATCGACCAAGGCCGCCGCCGCGACCGTCACGCCGCCCGCGCGCCCGATCGCCGCGATCGCCTCGCGCGACGACAGCCCGGTGGTGACGACGTCCTCCATCATCAGCACGCGCTGACCGGGCGCGAGCCGGAACCCGCGGCGCAGCTCGAACACGCCGTCGGGCCGCTCGAGAAATATTGCCTCCACACCGAGCGCGCGGCCCATTTCGTGGCCGGCGATCACGCCGCCCATCGCCGGCGAGACGACGATATCGATCTGCGCCCGCAACTCCGCCGGGATCGACGCGACCAGCGCTTCCGACAGCCGAGCGCCGCGCGCGGGGTCCATCAACACCCGCGCGCATTGCAGGTAGCGCGAACTGCGCAGGCCGGAGGACAGGATGAAATGCCCTTCGAGCAACGCTTCGGCAGCGCGGAATTCGGCGAGCACGTCGTCTTCGGTCATCGCGGGTCATCGCTCCAAATGGTCTGCCGCGCTGATACGAGCGCGCGAAACCCGGTGCAACGAGAACCGGTTCATTAATAAGCGGTTCGAGACAAGGCTTGAGGCGAGCCCCCCCGCTGGGTATAGCTCTTCCCAAATCATAAGCAGACATCCGCGCGTCCGTGATATCGGGTTCGCTATAAACCGGGGTCAAGAACAACGATGCGCAAGATGGGGATGAGAGGATTTGCGATGGCAGCGGGGCTCGCACTGGCGAGTCTCGGTGGTGTCGCCGGGCATGCGGCCCAGCCTGCACCGAAACCGGCGACTGCGGCGCCCGCTCCGCAGGCAGCGGCGGGCCCGGCGGGCGTGTCGAACACCGCGCCGACCACGGCTGCGGCCACGCCGACCGCCAACCCGTCCAGTCCTGAGCTCGCGATGGATGGTGCGCCGGCGATGACGGCCCAGCCGATGATCGGCCAGCCGACCAACGGGCTCTACGGTCTCCAGCCGCAGGTGACGAAGAACGGCGTCTTCGCGCACTGGATGCACAATTCGATCCTGGTGCCGACCATCACGATCATTTCGCTGTTCGTCCTCGCGCTGCTCTTCTGGGTGTCGTTCCGCTACCGCAAGGCGCGCAACCCGGTCGCGTCGAAGACCAGCCACAACACGTTCATCGAGATCATCTGGACGCTCGCGCCGGTCGTGATCCTGGTGCTGATCGCGGTCCCCTCGATCGGATTGCTGCAGGCCCAGTTCAAGCCCGCCCCGTCGGGTGCCGTGACGCTCAAGGCGATCGGCAACCAATGGTATTGGACGTACCAGTATCCGGACAATGGCGGCTTCGAGATCACCGCCAACATGCTGAAGGAAAAGGGCGACGTTGCCGCCGGCGAGCGTGCCCGGACCGACGCGGACGGCCCCAAGCTGCTCGCAACCGACAACCGCATCGTGCTTCCCGTCGGCGTGCCGATCCGCCTGATCACGACCGCGAACGACGTGATCCACAGCTGGGCAGTCCCGGCGTTCTGGATCAAGCTCGACGCGATCCCGGGCCGTCTGAACGAGACGAGCTTCACGATCGACAAGCCCGGCCTGTATTTCGGCCAGTGCTCGGAGCTTTGCGGTGCGCGCCACGGCTATATGCCGATCGCGGTCGAGGCGGTTCCCCCTGCCCAGTTCGCCGCTTGGGTGAAGGCCAAGGGCGGCACGATGCCCACCCCCGGCAAGGCGTCCGACAAGGTCATTCCCCAGCCCGGCGCCGACGGCTCCGCGGCGAAGGTCGAGGAGGCGGCGGAAACCGCCAACGCCACCGGCCCGGTCGAGAACGTGACCGCCCCCGCCAACGCAACGGCGCCTGCGACATCGCAGGGCGCTACCTCAAACCCGGCCGGCGCCGGCAACGCGGGACTGTAAGATGACCGACACCGCCCTCACCCCGTCGGCGTTCGTAAGCCACGAAGCGCACGACCATCACGATACCGATCACAAGCCGGGCTTCTTCGCGCGTTGGTTCATGTCGACCAACCACAAGGACATCGGCACGCTGTACCTGATCTTCGCGATCGTCGCGGGGATCATCGGCGGCTCGGTCTCGGGGCTCATGCGGGCCGAGCTCGCGCATCCGGGTATCCAGTATCTCCAGGGCTGGGCATCGATGCTCCACGGCGGCAGCGCCAGCCTCGACGAATCGCTTCATCTCTGGAACGTGCTGATCACCGCGCATGGCCTGATCATGGTGTTCTTCATGGTCATGCCGGCGATGGTCGGTGGCTTCGGCAACTGGTTCGTGCCGATCATGATCGGCGCGCCGGACATGGCGTTCCCGCGGATGAACAACGTGTCGTTCTGGCTGTTGATCCCGGCCTTCACGCTGCTGCTGGCGTCGCCGTTCTTCGGTGGTGCGGGTAACGGCTGGACGCTTTACGCCCCGCTCTCGACGTACGGCGAGCCCGGGCCGTCGACCGACATGGCGATCCTCGCGCTGCATCTGGCCGGCGCATCGTCGATCCTCGGTGCGATCAACTTCATCACGACGATCTTCAACATGCGCGCGCCGGGCATGACGCTGCACAAGATGCCGCTGTTCGTGTGGTCGATGCTCGTCACCGCGTTCCTGCTGCTGTTGGCGCTGCCGGTGCTCGCCGCGGCGATCACGATGCTGCTGACCGATCGCAACTTCGGCACGACCTTCTTCGATCCGGCCGGCGGCGGCGATCCCGTCCTGTACCAGCATCTGTTCTGGTTCTTCGGCCATCCCGAAGTCTACATCATGATCCTGCCGGGCTTCGGCATCGTCAGCCAGATCATCTCCACGTTCAGCCGCAAGCCGGTCTTCGGTTACCTCGGCATGGCGTATGCGATGGTCGCGATCGGCGTGGTCGGGTTCGTCGTGTGGGCGCACCACATGTTCACGACGGGTCTGTCGGTGAACACCAAGATGTACTTCACCGCGGCGACGATGGTCATCGCGGTCCCGACCGGCATCAAGATCTTCTCGTGGATCGCGACGATGTGGGGCGGCTCGCTGACCTTCAAGACACCGATGGTATGGTCGATCGGCTTCATCTTCATGTTCACCGTCGGCGGCGTGACCGGCGTCGTGCTCGCGAACGGCGGCATCGATGATTACATGCAGGACACCTATTACGTGGTGGCGCATTTCCACTACGTGCTGTCGCTGGGTGCCGTCTTCTCGCTGTTCGCCGGGTTCTACTACTGGTTCCCGAAGATGTCGGGCAAGATGTACAACGAGTTCCTCGGCCAGCTGCATTTCTGGGTGTTCTTCGTCGGCGTGAACGTGATGTTCTTCCCGATGCATTTCCTGGGCCTCCAGGGGATGCCGCGCCGCATCCCGGACTACACGCCGCAGTATGAGCATTGGAACACGGTCGCCTCGGTCGGCTACATGATCATGGCCGCGGGCATGGTGGTGTTCTTCGTCAACCTGATCTGGTCGCTGGTCGCGGGCAAGCCGGCGGGCGACAACCCCTGGGGCGACGGCGCGACGACGCTGGAGTGGACGATCTCCTCGCCGCCGCCATATCACCAGTTCGAGACGCTGCCGCGGATCGATTGAGGCGGATCAGGGCCATCAGGCCCCCGCCCGGCCGGCGCGGCGAGGCCGCGTCCGACGACACGGGTCTTGCTCCCGTGTCGGGGCCCGCCAAAGACAAGAACGCCTCGGGGAAACCCGGGGCGTTTTTCGTTGTGGGATACCAACTCCGGCAAACGAAAGAGGCTAAGACGGATCGACATTCAGTTTGGGTCGACAAATCTGATCTATTTTATGTCATGCCAGACTGGTTCCGGCATCCACGGTGCCGCAAAATCGATAGACTTTGGTTCGCGGAACGGTGGCCCCCGGAACAGGTCCGGGGTGACGGAGCAATTTCGAGCTTCAGCGCCCCCGCAATGTGAATGTCGATCCGTCCTAGCGAGCTTTCTCTTTTTGCCACCCCTCGGGGCCGGTGGCCAGTCAACCGCTGCTAACCGCCCCCTACGTCATCCTGACGAAAGTCAGGACCCAGGGTTAAAAGCGCCGTCCTCCGTGGCTCTGGATCCTGACTTCCGTCAGGATGACGGAAGGGTTTCGTGGTACAGGCGCCCATCCATTTCCGAACGTGGCTGCGCCAACTGACAAGCTGGCGAACTCTGCAAGCTGAGCTTCAGGTGGTCCGCTAACAACCTGTCATCCCAGTGAAAGCCGGGATCTCACCATGCGACTCCGGCCGCTCGCCAAACGGGAGAGCCCAGCTTTGACTGGAGTGCCGAGGATGAGTCAGCTCTCCATTCACCATTCCAAAGGACAATCGCGCTAACCCTGCCTCCATGCCGAGCGCCCCAACCCCAGTCCGCCCTGCAGCGCCAACCGGTATCCCGCGCTCGACCTTCGCGCTCCTCGCCGCCTTCGCCGCGTTCGCGTTCACGATCATAGTCCCCACCGCGCTGCGTGACGGCGACACCGGCTGGCACCTCGCGACCGGCGCGTGGATCGTGGCCCACGCGAGCGTCCCCACCACCGATCCGTTCTCGTTCACCGCGACCGGCCGCGCCTGGGTCGCGCACGAGTGGTTGTCGGAACTGGCGATGTACGCGAGTTACCGCGCCGCCGGCTGGAGTGGCCTGATCGTCCTGATCGGCACCGCGATGGCGGCGCTCTTCGCACTCACAGCCTACGAAATCCGCCGTTGGCTCGGCACGCGTGCCAGTATCGTCGCGCTGCTGTTGCTTATTACCGGCCTGTTGCCATCGCTGCTGGCCCGCCCGCACATCCTTGCACTACCGATGCTGGCCGGTTGGCTGATCGTCCTGCTGCACGCCCGCGAGCGGGACGGGCCGCCGCCGTTACACTGCGCATTGCTGATGCTGACCTGGGCAAACGCGCATGGCAGCTTCGTATTCGGGCTCGCACTGGTCGGTGTATTCGCGCTCGAAGCCCTGATCGCCGCCTCTGCGTCCGACCGCCGGCACGTCATCGTAGGCTGGGGCGCGTTCGGCCTGGCCTGCGGGGTCGCCGCCACCGCCACGCCTGCAGGCTTGGACGGTCTCGTCTTCCCGTTTTATGTCGACCGACTGAAACTGCTCGTCCATCTCAATGAATGGCAGCCCGCCGACTTCGCTACCTTTTCCGGATTCGAAGCGATCCTGCTCGCCACGCTCGCCTGCCTGCTCTTCCGGCCGGTGCGCATACCGCCGGTCCGCCTGTTGCTGGTGCTTGGCGTCCTGCATCTGGCCTTGCAGCACACGCGGCAGGAAATCGTTCTGGTCGTCGTCGGCATCCTGGTCTTGGCCGAACCGATCGGGAAAGCCTGGAGCAGGGAGGCCGCAACTTCCCCAATGCCCTCCACGCCACGCGCAGTCATGCCTATCGGCGTCCTGATACTGGTGCTCGCGCTCGGTCTCGGCGCCTA
This sequence comes from Sphingomonas sp. AP28, assembly GCF_056680455.1. Classification (NCBI taxonomy): domain Bacteria; kingdom Pseudomonadati; phylum Pseudomonadota; class Alphaproteobacteria; order Sphingomonadales; family Sphingomonadaceae; genus Sphingomonas; species Sphingomonas sp. AP28. The sequence goes on from NZ_CM155283.1 coordinate 2,367,502, forward strand.
CCGGATCGCCGTTCCCGTGGTTCGCGCGGACAGCGCCGGCATCCCCGCCACCGCGCTCCGCCATCTCCCGCCACCTCTGCGCGGCCAACGCGTCTTCAACGAATATAGCTTTGGCGGGTCGCTGATCCTGGCCGGTATCGCACCCTATATCGACGGCCGTTCGGACATGTACGGCGACCCGTTCACGCTGGACTATTTCCGGATCGCAGCGGGTGACGCCGGACGCTGGCGAGCGGCCAACGTCTATTGGCATTTCGGCTGGACCATATTGGCGCCACGCTCGCCGCTGATCGCCATGCTCGATCAAGATCCCGCGTGGCGCCGAGTCTATGCGGACGATACCGCCGTCATCCACCAGGCCGTACCCGCGCATCGGCCAAACCCTTGAGCCGCCACGACGCGAAGGGTTTCCGAGGTCCGCCGCAACGCGTATAGCGTACCGCAACCATGACTCCTGCCACACCCCTTCTGCCTCCGGCGCACTGGCGCGATTTCCTCGCGCTGACCAAGCCGCGGGTGATGACTCTCGTCGTCTTCACCGGGCTTTGCGGTATGCTCGCGGCGCCCGTCGGCGTGCACCCGGTGATCGGCTTCACCGCAATCCTGTGCATCGCGCTCGGCGCAGGCGCGGCGGGTGCGCTCAACCAATGGTACGAGTCGGACATCGACGCGGTCATGCGCCGCACGCAGAAGCGCCCACTTCCCGATGGCCGGATGGACCGGCAAGCCGCGCTGCACTTCGGTGTCGGCCTCGGCGCATTCTCCGTCCTGTTCATGGGCGTCGCGGTGAACATCGTCGCCGCTGCGATCCTGACCGTCTCGATCCTGTTCTACGTCCTCGTCTACACCGTCTGGCTCAAGCGCCGCACGCCGCAGAACATCGTCATCGGCGGTGCCGCGGGTGCGTTCCCGCCGCTGATCGGCTGGGCCGCGGCGACCGGCGATATCGCGCTGCTGCCGGTGCTGCTGTTCCTGTTCGTGTTCCTCTGGACACCCCCTCATTTCTGGGCGCTCGCGCTGTTCATGAAGAGCGATTACGCCGCCGCGGGCGTGCCGATGCTTCCCGTCGTGTCGGGCGAGCGCACCACGCGGACGCAGATCGGGCTCTACACGCTCCCGATGGCCGTGGTCGCGATCCTGCCCTGGCCGCTCGGGCTGACCGGCCCGATCTATGGGATCGCCGCCGTGCTGCTGACCGGGTGGTTCGCGCTGCTCGCTATCCGCATCGCGCGCCGCACGACGCATGCCGACGACCTGATGAAGCCGGAGAAGGCCTTGTTCAAATATTCGATCCTGTATCTGTTCGTGATGTTCGGCGCGCTGGTCGTCGACCGGTGGTTCGCATGAGCATTCCCGATCCCATCCGCGAGGAAGACCTGATCCGTAACCGCCAACGCGGTCGCGCCCGGGTCATGGCGCTGCTGCTCGGCGCGTTCGTCATCCTCGTCTTCGCGATCTCGATCGCCAAGATCCGCGCGGGGATGCCGCACTGATGGCCGGCTGGAGAGCAATGTCGCGAACCAACCGCACCGCGGCGCTCGCGGTTCTCTTCATCTGTTTCATGACCGGGCTCGCCTGGGCCAGCGTGCCGCTCTACCGCCTGTTCTGCGCCGCCACCGGACTCAACGGCACCACCAACCGCGGGCTCGCAGCGCCCGGCGCGGTCGACCACAAGATCACCGTCGACTTCGACACCAACGTCAGCCCCAAGCTGCCGTGGAAGTTCGTGCCCGAGAATCGCTCCGACACGATCGACGTCGGAGCGCGCGACATGGCGTTCTTCAAGGCCACCAACACGTCGAACAAGCCGCTGACCGGCACCGCCACGTTCAACGTCCAGCCCGCGCAGGCCGGCAAGTATTTCACCAAGATCCAGTGTTTCTGCTTCACGCAGCAGACGCTGAAGCCCGGCGAGACCGCGCGGATGCCGGTGATCTTCTTCGTCGATCCGAAGATCCTGACCGACCCCGACGCGGCCGATATCCAGACGATCACGCTCAGCTACACGTTTTACCCGGTGGATTCTGCGAAGGCAGCGAGCTAGAACCCGTATCAAATAGAATAGGGGAGTACCGATGGCCGGCGCCAAGAACCATGATTACCACATCCTGCCGCCGAGCATCTGGCCGCTGGTCGGCTCGTTTTCTGCACTGATCATGGCGGCGGGCGGGATCATGTGGATGCACGGCGGCCATGTCGACAAGCCCAACGGCGGCGGCTGGATCTTCTTCATCGGCCTCGCCGGGCTGCTCTTCACCTTCTACAGCTGGTGGGCGCAGGTCATTCAGGAGGCACGCGCGGGCGACCACACGCCGGTCGTGCAGCTTCATTTCCGTTACGGCATGATCCTGTTCATCGCCTCCGAAGTGATGTTCTTCGTCGGCTGGTTCTGGGCGTTCTTCGACTTCTCGCTGTTCCCGACCGCGATGACGTTCGCCGATGGCACCGTCACGCGTGCCGTCGAAGGCGCAGCTGCAGTTGCGGCACAATGGCCGCCAAAGGGTCTGACGGTCATCAACCCGTTCGAACTGCCGCTGCTCAACACGCTGATCCTGCTGACCTCGGGCACCACCGTGACCTGGGCACACCATGCGCTGATCCACAACCAGCGCGGCGGCGAGAAGACCGGGCTCTGGGGCATGATCGGCGTCGGCAACCGCGACGGCGTTTTGAAGGGCCTGTGGCTCACCGTCATACTCGGCGCGCTGTTCAGCTCGATCCAGGCGTATGAATACGTCCACGCACCGTTCCCGTTCAAGGGCATCAACTACGGCGCGGCGTTCTTCATGGCGACCGGCTTCCACGGTTTCCACGTGCTGATCGGCACGATCTTTCTGATCGTCTGCCTGGTCCGCGCGTACCGCGGCGACTTCACCCCGCGCCAGCATTTCGGCTTCGAGGCGGCGGCGTGGTACTGGCATTTCGTCGACGTCGTGTGGCTGTTCCTGTTCGTCACCGTCTATGTCTGGGGCGGCTGGGGCGCCCCCGTCCACGGCGGTTGAGTTTTTTCAATCCCATCCACTGCGACCACCCCGATAGCTACCACCCCGGCGAAGGCCGGGGCCCAATTGGGAAGGCTGCAGTAACGAAGCGCGGTCCTCCGTTGGCAACGTCCCCCAATTGGGCCCCGGCCTCCGCCGAGGTGGTGGCGAATGGCACGGCACTGATCCAAGCCTTTTCCCTTCCCTTGTTCTCCCGCGAAGGCGGGAGCCAAGTCTGGATCCCCGCCTTCGCGGGGAAACAAGGGGAGCGCTGACCGCATGACCGAAGACCCATACCCGCTCGCCAACGCCCCCACGATCGCCCAGGTCGCGCTCAAAGGCCTATGCCCACGCTGCGGCAAGCCCACGCTCTTCGCGAAATGGTCCAACTTCGCCGACCGTTGCCCCAACTGCGGGCTGGACTTCAGCAAGTTCAACGTCGGCGACGGCCCCGCCGCCTTCCTCACCCTGATCCTCGGCGCGCTCGTCGTCGCGCTGGCGATCATGCTCGAACTCAAGGTCCACCCCCCGCTCTGGCTCCACATGCTGATCTGGATCCCGTTCACCGCCGGCGGGGTCGTGCTCTCCCTGAAGGCCGCCAAGGGCGCGCTCATGTCCGCCGAATACCGTAACGCAGCCCGCGAAGGCCGAATCGACCCGTGACCCGACCGCCAAGACGCATTCCGATAATCCCGACCATCCTCGTCACGCTCGCGATCGCGGCGATGATCGGCCTCGGCCTGTGGCAACTCCTCGACCGCCTCCCGAAAAAGGAAGCGTTCCTAGCGCAACTCGCCGCCAACCCCGCTAAGCCAACGATGACCTTCCCGCGCTTCCCCAACGAGACGCTCCTGTTCCGCCGTGCGTCCGGCCTCTGCCTCCATCCGACGGATATCAAGCTCGCCGGGGCCGGCAAATCCGGCTTCCGCGCGATCGCCGAATGCAAGACGGGCGCCGAAGGCCCCGGCATGGTCGTCCAGCTCGGCACCACGCGCGACCCGATGGCCAAGGTTGCCTGGCCCGGCGGCGACGTGTCGGGCTTCATCAGCCACGCCCCCGACGGCCGCTCGCTGATCGGATCGCTGTTCGACCACACCCCGCAACGCCTGATGCTGGTCGCCGACACCCCGCAAGCGGGGCTCAACCCCAACGGCAAGCCCGACCTCGCGTCGGTCCCGAACAACCACCTCGCCTATGCCGGACAGTGGTTCTTCTTCGCCGCCATCGCCGCGATCATCTACACGCTCGCCCTGCGCCGCCGGCCGCGCTAACCGACCTCCTGCGCCCGCAGGAGCCCAGGGTACCGGGAACAGCGTTTCATATCCTGGATTCCTGCGTTCGCAGGAAAACGGAAAGCGCGCAGCTTGTCGCCCTCCCCCCCATTCGCTAACCGCTTGGCCATGCGTTACATCAGCACCCGCGGCTCGGCGCCGATCCTCGATTTCGAAGCGGCAACGCTCGCCGGCCTCGCCTCCGATGGCGGCCTCTACCTCCCCGACGCGTGGCCGACGCTGACCCGCGACGAGATCGCCGCGCTCGCCGGGCTTTCCTATGTCGACACCGCGGTTGCCGTAATGGCGCCGTTCATCGGCGACGCGATGACGCGCGAGGAACTGAAGGCGCTCTGCGAACAGGCCTATGGCCGGTTCTCGCACGCCGCAGTCGTCCCACTCGTGCAGCTTGACCATGACCAGTGGCTGCTCGAACTCTTCCACGGCCCGACGCTCGCATTCAAGGACGTCGCGCTCCAGCTGCTTGGCCTCTTCTTCGAGCGCTTCCTCGCCGGCACGGACAAGCGCCTGACGATCGTCGGTGCGACCAGCGGCGACACCGGCTCGGCCGCGATCGACGCGGTCGCGGGGCGCGAGGGCATCGACATCTTCATGCTCCACCCCGTCGGCCGGATCTCCGACGTGCAGCGCCGCCAGATGACCACGGTGCTCAGCCCCAACGTCTACAACATCGCGATCGAAGGCAGCTTCGACGATGCGCAGGCGCTCGTGAAGGCGATGTTCAACGACCGCGCCTTCTCGACCAAGTTTGCGCTGTCCGCGGTCAATTCGATCAACTGGGCCCGCCTGATGGCGCAGGTGGTGTACTTCTTCTACGCCGCCGTCCGCCTCGGCGCGCCGGATCGCGAGGTCGCGTTCGCGGTCCCGACTGGCAATTTCGGCGACGTGTTCGCAGGCTATGTCGCAGCGAAGATGGGGCTGCCGGTGGCCAAGCTGGTGGTCGCGACCAACGTCAACGACATCCTCCACCGCGCGCTCAGCACCGGCGATTACTCGAAAGGCGGCGTCCAGCAGACCCCGACCCCGTCGATGGACATCCAGGTCAGCTCGAACTTCGAACGCCTGTTGTTCGACCTCGGCGACCGCAATGGCGCCGCGCTCGCCGCACAGATGGCCGGCTTCGAATCCTCGGGCGCGATGCGTCTCACCAATGCGCAATCGCAAGGTGCCTCCGCCCTCTTCCAAAGCGAGCGCATTGACCTAGACGACATGACGCTAGCGATGCGCTGGGCACACGAGCATGCGGGGCAGGTGATCGACCCGCACACCGCGATCGGCCTCGCCGCCGCGCTGCGCACCGAAGTCCCCGCCGGCGTACCGATCGTCACGCTCGCCACCGCGCACCCCGCCAAGTTCGGCGACGCGGTGGAGCGTGCAACCGGCGTCCGCCCCTCGCTTCCCGCGCGTGTCGGCGACCTGTTCGACCGCAAGGAGCGCTACGCCACGCTGCCAGCGACCTTCGAGGCGATCACCGCCTACATCACCGAGCGCGCGAAGCCCTCGGCATGAAGCTGCATACCCTCATCGGCGAACCCTGGGCGGACTACGGCCTGATCGACTCAGGCCACGGCAAGAAGCTCGAACGCTATGGCCGCTTCCGTTTCATCCGCCCCGAGCCGCAGGCGATGTGGGCGCCCGCCTCGACCGACTGGCAGGCGCAGGGCGAATTCGTCCCCGGCTCCGACGAAGACGGCGGCGGTCGCTGGGAATTCTCCGAGCCCATCCCGCGCGAGGGTTGGACGCTCAAGTGGAACGAGGTGTCGTACACCGCGCAGACCACCCCGTTCCGCCACCTCGGCTTCTTCCCCGACATGGCACCGGTCTGGAGCTGGATGCGCGAGCGCGTCGCCGGACTCGACAGCCCCGAATGCATGAACCTGTTCGGCTATACCGGCGTCGGCACGCTGGCGATGGCGACCAAGGGCGTCCGCATGGTCCACGTCGATGCGTCGAAGAAATCGGTCGAGGCGGCCAAGGCCAACGCGAAACTGTCGGGCATGGCCGTCGCGCCGATCCGCTGGATGACGGATGATGCGGCCAAGTTCGTCGCGCGCGAGGTTCGGCGCGGGCGGCGGTATGACGGGATCCTGCTCGATCCGCCGAAATATGGGCGTGGACCTGAGGGCGAGGTCTGGCGGCTAGAGGAGGACCTTCCGAAGCTGATCGGCGATTGCCGGAAACTCCTCGACGAGAACTCCCGCTTCCTGTTCCTGACGGTCTACGCGGTCCGGATGTCCGCGCTCGCGATCGGCGAACTGCTGAACCAGGTGTTCGCGGACTTGCCCGGCAAGGTCGAAGTCGGAGAACTCGGCGTCCGCGAAGAAGCGCGGGGGCTAGTCCTCCCGACGGCGATCTGGGCCCGCTGGAGCCGCTGATACAGGCATCCCCCTCCCTGGAAGGGAGGGGTTTAGGGGTGGGTCGGCCCATTGGCTGACGTAGGCACCCGCCCCAGGCCGCCCCACCCTCGGCCCCTCCCTTCCAGGGAGGGGAGCAGAAGATCAGCCCGGAATCTGCTGCGAGATGCAGTGAAAGCTCCCACCGCCCGTTAGGATATGATCCGCACGTTGCCCGACCACCTCACGGTCCGGGAACAGCGCCTGGATCGCCACGACCGCCGCCTGATCGTTCTCGGCACCATACAACGGCACCACCACCGCGGCATTGCCGATATAGAAGTTCATATAGCTCGCCGGCACCACCTCCTCGTCGCGCAGCACGCGGCCCGGCGACGGGATCGTCACGACCTCTAGCCCGGCCGCCTGGGCGTCCCGCGTGGCGTTCTGGTACACCTGCCAGTTCGGATCGTTGTCGGTCGCCTTGGGGATCGCCACGCGCCCCTCGCCGACGAACCGCGCGAGATTGTCGACATGGCCATCGGTATGATCGTTGACCAACCCGTCGCCCAGCCACACCACGCGGGTATAGCCGAGATCGGACGCCAGCCGCGCCTCGATCTCCGCCTTGGTCAGCGACGGATTGCGGTTGCGGTTGAGCAGGCACTGCTGCGTCGTGACGACCGTCCCAGTACCATCGCCATCGATTGCGCCGCCTTCGAGCACCCAGTCGCACGCCTCGACCGGCTTGTGACGGCTTTCAGCCAACCGCTGCCCGATCGTGTCGTCGCCGGGCAGGTCGTACTTCCCGCCCCAGCCGTTGAACCGGAAGTCCCGCGCGCTGCCGTCGCCGACGATGATCGGCGCGGTATCGCGCAGCCAGATGTCGCCGAACGGCTCGACCACCACGTCCGCGAACGGCGCCAGCTTCTTGGCGGTGGTCGCCGACCCGACATCGGCCGCGACCAGGATCACGGTCTCGCCCTTGCCGTCGGCATGCACCGCCTTGGCAAACGCGACGACCTCGTCCCGCGCCGGCTCCAGATCCTCCAGCCACAGGTCCGCATGGCTTGGAAAGCCGATCCAGACGGCCTTGTGGTGCGCCCATTCGGCGGGTGTCGAGACGGTCGTGGTCACTTACTTGGCTCCTGCGCGGTCGCGGTCACGAATGCCGCGGAATTCGGCGGTCTTATACCAGTTCGGCCACAGACTGGTATCGTCCGCAAGCTTGCGCCCGAGCCCGTAATAGATCGTCAAATCCTCGACCGCGCCCGACCAGTCCCACTTCGCGTCATATTCGTCCGCGGGCTTGTGATACCGATGCGCGACATAATCCTCGCGCGCGGCATGTCCCGCCGCGGTACCGCCAACGACGAGGTCCTCACCGCTCCCGCCATCAAGCATCGGCACGCCGAGCTTCGCAAAACTGAAGTGATCCGACCGGTAATAGCCGCCGCGCTCCGGATTCGCCTCGACACCGATCACGCGGCCCTCGGCAGCGACGAACGGCTTCACCAAATCCTCGATCTCCGACTTCCCCGCGCCGGTCAGCACGAAGTCCTTCGCCCGGCCGTCGACGTTCAGCACGTCCATGTTCACCCCGCCCACGGTATGCGCGAGCGGATAGATCGGATGCTCGGCATAATAGCGCGACCCGAGCAGCCCCGACTCCTCCGCCGTCACCGCCAGGAACGCGATCGAGCGCTTGGCCGGCCCCGCCTTCACCTGAGCCTCGGCCAACGCAACCAATCCGGCAACGCCACTAGCGTTGTCCAAGGCACCGTTGCAGATGTCATCGCCATCGACCGCATCGCAGCGCCCGAGATGGTCCCAGTGCGCCGAATACATCACGTAATCGTTGGGCGCCCCCCCTTGAGTTATGGGCGTCCCCGGCAGCACGCCGATGACGTTCTTAGACGCCTGCCGCTTGATCGTGTTGTCGAACCCACCGCCGAACTTCAGTCCGAGCGGTACCGCCTTGAACCCCTTCACCTTCGCCGCCGCCGCCAGCGTCGCGTAATCCTTGCCCGCGCTCGCGAACACGCGCTCCGCCGCCGGCTTCTGCATCCAGCCGACGATCTGCGACTGGTCAAGATGATCGCCCTTCTCATCCAACTCGAGCTGCGGCCCGGTCCAGGACGACTGCACCACCGCCCAAGGGTACGCCGCCGGCTCGGTATCATGGACGATGATCGCCGCCGTCGCGCCGTGCTTCGCCGCATTCTCGAACTTGTATGGCCAGCGCCCGTACCACGTCATCGCGCGGCCCTCGAACGGCCCCTCGCGCGACATCGTCTGCCAGTCGGCATCGTTGATGAGGATGACCACGGTCTTCCCCTTCACGTCGGTGCCGGCATAATCGTCCCAGCCCTTTTCGGGCGCGGTGATGCCGTAGCCGACGAACACGACGTCGCTGTTCGCCACGCTCGATTTCGGCGCGACGCGGTAGGTGCCCGCGACCATGTCAGTGCGATAGGCGAGGCTGACAGGCGTCTTGCCGCCCGTGAACACGTATGGTTGCACGTTCGTGGCCGTAATCTCGACCATTGGCACGTCCTGCGTCCACGCCCCTTTGTTACCGGGCTTCAGCCCCGCCGCCTTCATCCGCTCGACGATATACGCGACCGTCTTGGCCTCCGCGGGCGTGGTCGGCGCGCGGCCTTCGTACGCGTCCGACGACAACACCTGCGTGACGGTCTTCAACGTTTCGACCGAGATCGCAGGCGTGGTCTGCGCGGACGCGGCGGTCCCGAGCAGCAGGAGAGGCAGGATGGCAGCGCGCATGGTCATTCCCCGGTTATGTTGCGCGCGTTCTGGCAAAGCTGGGCGTGCATGTCCACGAGGCGACAATGGGCAACGAAAAAGGGCGGCCCCGCAGGACCGCCCTTTTCCGTTCCAAACCGCGCCGTGGCAAAGCCACGTCGTCGGACGGTGCCTGAGCACCGCCGGCCGGTCTCGTTGTACTCGACTTAGCGCGAGTAGAACTCGACGACCAGATTCGGTTCCATCTTCACCGGGTAAGGCACTTCGTCGAGCGTCGGAACGCGCGTGAATGTGATCTTGGCGGCGCCGTCGGGCGCGACATAGTCGGGGATCTCGCGCTCGGCGAGGCTCTGGGCTTCCATCACCAGCGCCATTTCCTGCGCCTTCGAACCCAGCGTGATCTCGTCGCCGACGAAGCAGCGACGCGAGGCGATGTTGCACTTCACGCCGTTGACGCGGATGTGGCCGTGCGAGACGATCTGGCGAGCCGCGAAGATCGTCGGCGCGAACTTGGCGCGGTAGACGATCATGTCGAGGCGCTGCTCGAGCAGGCCGATCAGGTTCTGCGAGGTATCGCCCTTCATGCGCGATGCCTCGTGGTAGCACGCACGGAACTGCTTCTCGGTCACGTCGCCGTAATAGCCCTTGAGCTTCTGCTTGGCACGCAGCTGGATACCGAAATCGCTGACCTTGCCCTTGCGGCGCTGACCGTGCTGGCCCGGGCCGTATTCACGCTTGTTGACCGGCGACTTGGGACGACCCCAGATGTTCTCGCCCATACGGCGATCGAGTTTGTACTTCGCGCTTTGACGCTTCGACATAGGTAAGTCCTTGGCAAATGCTAACAACGTGATCTGCCTTCCCGGTCCGAGAACCGGTTCCCACGTTTGCGGGGAAGGCAGGGTTTGTCCCGGTATCGCTCTGCTTGCTGTACGGGACAGGGCAGGGCCACCGCTTCACCGGGGTGCGGGGCCATTGCGAGGGCGGGCGCCTAGACGGGGACGTCGTCCGAGTCAAGCTCGGCGGTCGCGCTGGACAGGCTGCGAGCGCCTCGGCAAGAGGCGGCGATGACTATCCTATCCGGCCCAGACTGTAAGACCATGACCGACGTCCGCGCAGGCGTCGACGCGCTCGACCGCGAGCTGGTCGCGCTGCTCGCCAGGCGTTTCGCGTACATGGATGCCGCCGCGCGGATCAAGCCCGAGCGCGGGCATGTGCGCGACGAGGCGCGCAAGACGCAGGTCATCGAGAATGCGCGGGCTGAAGCGGTGAAGCTCGGCATACCGGACGTGGTGATCGAGGACCTTTGGGAAGCGCTGGTCGAAGGGTCGATCGCGTACGAACTGGCGGCGTTCGACAGGCGCTAGCCCCGCCCACCAATATAGTTCCCGCCCCCCGCGAGCCACACCGCCCCCATCCCGTTCGTGCTGAGCGAAGTCGAAGCATCTTCGCCTTGGGCACACCCTTCGACTTCGCTCAGGGCGAACGGGAGGGGGCGGACGGACGAAGAGGCGCTCGGTCGGGAAATCAGCCCCGCGGCCGCTTCCCCGCCAGCGACGACAGCACCCCGCGAAGAGTTCGAATCTCCTGGCTCGACCAGCCGGGCTTCGTCAGCAACGTCCGCAGCGTCCGCCGTGTCGACTGCATCTTGTCGGGCAGGTGGAAGAACCCCGCCCCCATCAGCATCGCATCGAGCTGCCCGATCATCCCGTCGAGCTCCTCCTGCGGTGCGGGCGGCATGATCGGGTTGATCGACGGCTGCGACAGCTCGCGCTCGGCGGTCAGCCCCTTCGACCATTCATAGGCGACCAGGATCACCGCCTGGGCGAGGTTAAGCGAGCCGAACTCCGGATTGATCGGCACGGTGATGATCGTCCGCGCGACCGCGACGTCGTCGGTTTCGAGGCCGGAGCGCTCTGGCCCGAACAGGATGGCGGAGCGGCCGGGGGCAGCGTGGATCTCGGTCGACGCCTGTTCCGGGGTGACGACAGGCTTGGTTACGCCACGTTTTCGCACCGTCGTCGCGAAGACCTGCGCGCAATCGGCGGTCGCGGCGGCGACGCTGTCGTAGACTTTTGCGTTCTGGAGCACGATGTCGGCGCCGCTGGCGGCGGGGCCAGCTGAGGGGTTGGGCCAGCCATCGCGCGGGGAGACGAGGCGCATTTCGGTAAGGCCGAAATTGAGCATCGCGCGCGCCGCCTTGCCGATGTTCTCGCCGAGTTGCGGGCGGACGAGGACGATGACGGGGGGTGGGGTCGAGGCGCCGACCACCCCTGCCCCATCCGAGAGCACATCGATGTCGCTAGCCACGTCCGTACCAATCGCATTTTTGTCAATCACGTCGCCAAATCCACCAATCTCGTCAAGCTCACCAAAGCCGTCCGGCTCAGCCAAACCATCCCGCTCGGCCAAACCGTCCCGCTCACCCGCCTCATTCCGTTCGTCCTGAGTAGGGCTGAGCGAAGCCGAAGACCCGTATCGAAGGATTTGCGAGAGAGTAAGCGCACCGCGTCCCAATCCCCTGCCGCCAACGCTTCTTTCTTCGCCCGCGTCCAGCCTTTCAACTGACGCTCGGCCTCCAGCGCCTCGATCCGGCTCGGGAAATCCTGCGACCATATCAGCGTAACCGGGCGTCGATTGTGCGTGTATCCAGGAAGTTCACCGTGCTGGTGCTGCGCGATGCGGCGTTCGAGGGCGTCCGTGTGGCCGATGTAGTAGCTGCCGTCGGAACAGCGAAGCATGTAGGCGTAAAAGCTCATGCAACCTGTCCTTCGATACGGGCCTTCGCCGAGCTCAGTTCCTACTCAGGACGAACGGAAGAGGGGTGAGGAACCGTCGATAAGGTAAAGTTTGCGATGCTGCCAGCGGCGTGGACGCGAGCCTGAACAGGGAAAAGACTGAACGAGGACAAGCCGGACAAGCCCGGATCACTCCGCCCGCCCAACCTCTTCAACACTCCCGGCAAAAGCCTCGAAATCCTTGGCCTCGCTGAAGTCCCGATACACACTAGCAAACCGGATATACGCGACCGAATCGAGCCCCTTGAGCCCGTCCATCACCATCTCGCCGATCCGCTTCGACGTGACGTCGTTCTCGCCCAGCGTCTCCAGCCGCCGCTGGATCCCGCTCACCAGCTTCTCGATCCGCCCCGCCTCGATCGCCCGCTTCCTGGTCGCGATCGACAACGACCTGAGCAGCTTCTCCCGGTCGAAAGGCTCTCTGCGCCCCTCACTCTTCAACACGAACAGCTCGCGCAACTGTATCCGCTCGAACGTCGTGAAACGCGCGGCGCACCCCTCGCACTGGCGCCGGCGTCGGATCGCCGCCCCGTCCTCGGTGGGGCGGCTGTCCTTTACCTGGCTGTCTTCATGTCCGCAGAAGGGGCAGCGCATTCAGACCTTCTTCTTGCCCTTGTAGTACGCATAGCCCGCGCCCGCGAGTGCACCGAAGATCGGGCCGACGATCGGCACTGGGATCGCGACGACCGCGCCGAGTGCGCTCCACTTGGCCATGCTCTTGCCGAGGCCGGGGGTCGCCTTGATGTCGTTCTGGACGTCGTCGAACTTCGACATGCTACTTATCCTTGATAGATCGGGAAGCGCGCGCACAGTGCACGAACACGCGTCCGAACGTCCGCCTCGACTTCCGGGTCCCCATGCTCGCCCTTTTTAGCGAGGCCGTCCAGCACATCGGCGACCATGTTGCCGATCTCGCGGAATTCCGCCGGACCGAAGCCACGCGTCGTACCCGCGGGCGAGCCGACGCGGATGCCGCTGGTCTTCACCGGCGGCAGCGGATCGTTGGGAATGCCGTTCTTGTTGCAGGTGATCCCCGCGCGCTCGAGCGCCTCGTCCGCATCGCGCCCGGTAATCCCCAGCGGGGTGAGATCGATCAGCGCGAGATGCGTGTCGGTCCCGCCCGAGACGACGTCCGAGCCGCGCTCCTTGAGCGTTGCCGCCAGCACCTTGGCGTTCTCGACCACCGCCGCGATGTAGCTCTTGAAGTCGGGCTGCAGCGCCTCGCCGAACGCGACCGCCTTCGCCGCAATTACATGCATCAGCGGCCCACCCTGAAGCCCCGGGAACACCGCCGAGTTGAACTTCTTCGCCAGCGCCTCGTCGTTGGTCATGATCATGCCGCCGCGGGGCCCACGCAGCGTCTTGTGCGTGGTGGTCGTCACGACATGCGCATGGCCGAACGGCGTCGGGTGCAGGCCCGCTGCAACGATGCCGGCGAAATGCGCCATGTCGACCATGAAATACGCGCCGACCTTGTCCGCGATCGCCCGGAAGCGCGCGAAGTCGATCGTCCGCGGATAGGCCGAACCGCCCGCGATGATCAGTTTCGGCTGATGCTCGACCGCCAGCGCCTCGACCTGATCGTAGTCGATCAGATGCGTGGTCGCGTCGACGCCGTACTGGACCGCGTTGAACCACTTGCCCGACATCGCCGGCTTCGCGCCATGCGTCAGGTGACCGCCCGCATCGAGGCTCATGCCGAGGATCGTGTCGCCGGGCTTCACCAGCGCCAGCATCACCGCGCCGTTCGCCTGCGCGCCCGAATGCGGCTGCACGTTGACGAACCCGCAGCCGAAGATCTGCTTGGCGCGCTCGATCGCGAGCGTCTCGACGACGTCCGACGGCGCGCAGCCCTGGTAGTAACGCTTGCCCGGATAGCCCTCGGCGTACTTGTTCGTGAACACCGACCCTTGCGCCTCTAGCACCGCCTTCGAGACGATGTTCTCCGACGCGATCAGTTCGATCTGCGTCTGCTCACGTTCCAGTTCGGCGGCGACACCGGCGAAGACGGCAGCATCCGCATCGGCCAGGCCGCGCGTGAAAAAGCCGTCGGGCTGGACGTCGTGGAGTTCGCGCTGGAGGGTTTCGGGCTGGGTGCTCATGCGGGGACCTTTGTGGAAAGTTTGTCGACACGGAGTTGATGACGGCCGCCGGCGAATTCGGCGCACAGGAAAGCTTCGACGCACGCCTTCGCCATTTCCTCACCGATCAGGCGCGCGCCCATCGCGATGGCGTTGGCGTCGTTGTGGATGCGCGCAAGGCTAGCCGACAGCGGTTCGGAGACGAGCGCACAGCGGCAGGCGGGGTTGCGATTGGCGGCGATCGAGATGCCGATCCCGGAGCCGCAGAGTGCGATGCCGCGCTCGGCGCTACCATCGGCAATCGCCGACGCGAGCTTGAACCCGTAATCGGGATAATCGACGCTGGCGGTGCCTTCGGGCCCGAGATCGAGCACGTCATGCCCCGCCTCGCGCAGCCACGTGGCGAGCACCGCTTTCAACGAAACGGCGGCGTGATCGGACGCGATGGCGATGCGCACCTGGCGTGTTCCTGTGACGGGATATCGAGTGCCCAGCCCCCTACCCCCCCGAGCCGGAATTTGCCACACCTGTTCGCGCGTGCACCGTCATCCTGGCTAAAGTCGGCACTCAGGGTAACATAGCGCATCCGCGGCGGCTCTGGGTCCTGACTTTCGCCAGGATGACGCGCTAAGGTCGCGATCTGCGCCGACCGCCGACCGTGAAGGAGACATCCATGAAAGCCCTCACCCTGCTCGCCACCGTTGCCCTCACCGCCTGCTCCGGCCCCGCACCGGATACCAGCAGCGACGGCAACATGACGTCCGCCGGATCGGTCGAGCGCAAGGTCGTCGCCCCCGCGCCGAAGCCCGCGCCAAATCCCCTGCCCGACTACACCGGCCGGTGGATCGGCGTCGAAGGCATGGTCCTCGACATCGCGCCCAAGGACGCCCCCGGCCGTTACGCGCTGACGATGCAGTGGGACCTCGACAACAAGGGTATTTTCGACGGCACCGCGACCGGCGACACGATATCCTTCGAGCGAAACGGCGTCCGCGAAACGCTGCGCCCGACCAACGGCGACGCGACCGGACTAAAATATCTCGCAGGCAAAACCGACTGCCTCACCGTCAAGCCCGGCGAAGGCTATTGCCGCGACGGGCTGAGCCGCTAGGTTCCGGATCGTGACCATGGCCTTTTCAAATGCGGACGCGGCGCGCGCGCATCTCTCCGAAGTGCTCCTGCGCACCGGGCAAGAGGACCGCGAAGCGTTTCGCGAACTCTATTCGCTGACCAGCGCGAAGCTTTTCGGCATCACGCACCGTATCTGTGGCAACGCCCAAGCCGCGGAGGATGTGCTGCACGAGGTCTATCTCACGATCTGGAAACGCGCCGGTGCCTGGGAACCCGGCCGCGCGAGCCCGATCACCTGGTTGGCGACGATCGCGCGCAACCGCGCCATCGACTGGCAGCGCGCGCAGGGCGTCCGCCGCACGAGTCCGCTCGACGACGCGCCCGACATCGCCGATCCCGGCGAAGGCGCCGAGGCGGGCATGCTGGCGAGCGAATCGTCGCGCGAACTGATTGAGTGCCTGAACGGTCTCGAACCGCAGCAGCGCGACGCGATCCGCACCGCGTTCTTCGACGGCATCACCTATGCCGAGCTCGCGATCAAGCGCGCCGTGCCGCTGGGCACGATGAAGAGCTGGGTCCGCCGCGGTCTCGCGCGCCTGAAGGATTGCCTCGATGGTTGATCCGACCACGGATACCGGCGTGCCCGAGGACGTCGCCGCCGCCGAACTCGCACTCGGTCTGCTCGAAGGCGAGGAGCGCGGGGCAGCGCTGCGCCGCGTGCTCGCCGAGCCTGGTTTCGCCGCACAGGTCGAATGGTGGCGGTCGCGCCTCGCTGCCTTGTTCGACCTCTGGCCCGAACGCGCCGCGCCGCCGCAGCTTGCTGCCCGGATCGAAGCCAGTCTGGATGGCACGCCAGTCCTCGCGCAAACGAGCCGCTTCGCATGGCCGGCGCTCGCCGCCGTCACCAGCGCCATCGCCGCGTCGCTGTTGCTGTTCGTCATGGTCCGCCCGGAGCCGACCGTGCCCGTCTCGCAACCGATCCCGGTCGCGCGGCCGACCAGCGTGCTGGTAGCGATGCTCGGCGATGCGAAGTCGCCCGTCGCCGCGGTCTACGATCCTGCGAACGGCGCGCTCCGCGTCGCGGCAGGCCCCGGCGTTCCGAACGCGCGCGTCGCGCAGCTCTGGGTGATCGGCGGCGACGGCGTGCCGCATTCGCTTGGCCTGCTTTCGGGCCGTCCGACCTCGCTGGCACCCAAGGGCGTCGACCGCGGTCGCATAACCCCCGGCGCGACGCTGGCGATCTCGGTCGAGCCGCTCGGCGGCTCGCCGACCGGCCTGCCGACCGGCCCGGTCGTAGCTACCGGCGTGGTCGCGCGCGTCTGATGCCCGAGCAACCCGCCGCGACCGGCGGCATCCCGCCGATCGCGCGCCTGCTCGGGCTAAGCGGCCTCCTCCCGCAACTTGCGGCGGTCGCGCTGCTGCTGAGCGGAGATCCGCAAAGCCGGTTCTCCGCGCTGGCGATCGCCTACGCCTATGCCGCGATTATACTGAGCTTCCTCGGCGGCCTCTGGTGGGGCCTCGCCGCGCGCGCCGACTCGCCGCCCCGCTGGCTCTGGTTCGCGAGCGTCGCGCCATCGTTGATCGCACTGGCGACCGCCTGGCCCTGGATGGTCGGCCTGCGCTGGCCCGGTCCCTCGCTGGTCGTGCTCAGCATCAGCCTGATCGCCGCGCTGCTTGTAGACCGCGCGCTGGTTCGCGCCGGTATCGCACCACCCGGCTGGATGGCCTTGCGCATACCCCTGTCGCTCGGTCTCGGCGTCCTGACGATGCTGGCCGCCGCGCTTTAACGGTTTGCCGCGTGACTCGTCGGAACCTCGGATTCGTGGTACGACTCGGCGATGAATAAATTCGCCGTTATTCTCCGCACCGATCAGCAGACCAGGGCGCGTTTTACGACCGCCGAGTTCCTGCGCATGGGTGAGACCGGCGCGTTCGACGACATCAAGGTCGAACTGGTCGATGGGGAACTCGAACGGATGAACCCACCTTTGACAGCACATGCTGCACGCCAGATGCAGATCGGCATCCGTCTTTCGCGCCTGTTATCCGAAGCTCGGATTATGGGCGAAATTGGCGTCGATCTCGGCAACGACACCGTGCTCGGCTGTGACGTTGCCGTATTGCGCGAACCAGCCGAGGGTAACCGCCTGCTGGCCGCTGACGCTTTCCTACTCGTCATCGAAGTCGCGGAAACGTCGGTCGCGCGCGATACCACGATGAAGCGCTTCGCCTACGCGCGCGGCAGCATTCCGCACTACTGGGTGGTCGATGGAAACCGGTCCGTCGTCCATGTCTACGCCAACCCCCTGGAAGGCGATTACACGCGGTTCCATTCGGTAGGTTTCGGCGAAACGCTAAACGTGCCGGGCACCGACGGCTCGATCATTATCGACTGACCAGCCCTGCCCCGCAGTGAGCGGGACCAACTTCAAGCCGCCTTGCGCAGATCCAACCGGCTCCAGATCTCCACCAGCGCGTCGGTCAGTTCGCGCATCATCGCCTCGGTATGCGCAGGACCCGGCGTGAACCGCAGTCGCTCGGTGCCGCGCGGCACGGTCGGATAGTTGATCGGCTGAACGTACACGCCGTATTCGGCAAGCAGCACGTCGCTGATCTTCTTCGCCTTGACCGGATCGCCGACCATCAGCGGCACGATATGCGTATCGCCGAGCATCACCGGCAGCCCGGCGTCCTTCAGCATCGCCTTCAGCATCGCGGCAGACGCCTGCTGCCCCTCACGCTCGACGCTCGACGCCTTCAAATGCCGCACGCTCGCGAGCACACCAGCGACCAGCACCGGCGACAGCGAGGTCGTGAAGATGAACCCAGGTGCGTAGCTGCGGATCACGTCGACGATCGTACGATCGGCGGCGATATAGCCACCCATCACGCCGAACGCCTTGCCCAGCGTCCCCTCGAGGATCGTGATCCGGTGTGCGACCTCGTCCCGCTCCGAGATGCCGCCGCCGCGCGCGCCGTACATCCCGACCGCGTGCACTTCGTCGCAATAGGTCAGCGCGTTGTACCGGTCGGCGAGGTCGCACACCGCGGAGATCGGCGCGATGTCGCCCTCCATCGAATACACGCTCTCGAAAGCGATCAGCTTCGGCACAGCTGGATCTTCGGCCGCGAGGAGCTCTTCGAGATGCACAAGGTCGTTGTGGCGGAACACGCGCTTTTCACAGCCCGAATTACGGATGCCCGCGATCATCGACGCGTGGTTCAGCTCGTCGGAAAAGATGATGCAGCCCGGCAGCACCTTCGCCAACGTCGCCAGCGTAGCCTCGTTCGAGACGTAGCCACTCGTGAACAGCAGCGCCGCTTCCTTGCCGTGCAGGTCGGCGAGTTCGCCTTCCAGGTCGACATGGTAATGCGTGTTGCCGCCGATATTGCGCGTGCCGCCCGAACCAGCGCCGACGTCGTGCAGCGCCTCTTCCATAGCCGCAATGACCTTCGGGTGCTGGCCCATCGCGAGATAATCGTTCGAGCACCACACCGTGATCGGCTTCGGACCATTATGCCCGGCGAAGCAGCGCGCGTTCGGAAACGCACCCTTGTTGCGGAGAATGTCGATGAACACGCGGTAGCGCCCTTCGGCATGCAACCGGTCGATCGCCTGCGTGAAAACGCGCGAATAATCGACTCGCGGACCGCTGATGCCGTCCGTTGCCGCTTTGCCGTCGATAATCATAGGCTTGGGCACTACGCCTCACTTTCACTCAGTTCCAGCGCAATACCGCTCTTACGGTGATCGCTTTCCTCATCCCGGGGGCACATTGCCACGATGCGCCGGCGACGCAAGGTGCCATAGTGTCCCAGGGTCTTGCTCAAAGCTGCTCGATCCGGCCGAATCCTCGCGCCGCCAAAGCCGGTGCCAGTGCGCGCTCGTCGTCCCCGAGCCGGGTGAAGACGGCAACGCCCTCCCCTGCTCCCGACCACGCTTCGCCCTGCATCAGGTGGACGATCCGCCGCGCGATCCCCGGACCGCCGTCGACGAACCGCATGCCGGGCGCCGCCGCCGCAAGCTCTGCCTCGACCAGAGGAAAATGTGTGCAGGCGTTGACGATCACGTCGATCGCGTCGCCGTCGGCCTGCGAGAACAGCCCATCCAGGACGGCGGCATAGCGTTCCGGCTCGACCACATGGCCGTGCAGCTTGGCTTCCGCCATCTCGACCAGAGCCGCCGACCCGTACCGCAACACCGTGCAATCGCCCGCGAACTTTGCCGCCAGATCATCGACATACGCCTGCCGCACGGTGGCCTCGGTCCCCAGCACGCCGATCGTCCGCGTCTTCGAGAGCAGCGCGGCGGGCTTGATCGCCGGCACCGTCCCCACCACCGGCAGGTCGAGCGCCGCGCGCACCACCGGCAGCGCGATCGTCGAGGCCGTATTGCACGCGATCACGATCAGCCGCGGCCGATACCGCTCCGCCAATCGCCCCAGCAACACCGGCACCCGCGCCGCGATCTCCGCCTCGCTCTTGGTCCCGTACGGAAAGCCGGCCGAGTCGGCGGCGTAGACGAACGACGCATCGGGCAGTGCCGCGCGCGCCGGACCGACGATCGACAACCCACCGACGCCGGAGTCGAAGAACAGGATGGGGCGCGTGTCCATGCGCGGTCCTTAGGCCGGAACACCCCCCGTAAACCAGAGCGACCTGCCCCCCCTTTGGAAGGGAGGGGTCGGAGGTGGGTCGGTTTCCGCATGATCAGACGTCGGTGGCCAAAGCCCGCCAACCCACCCCCAGCCCCTCCCTTCCAGAGAGGAGAGCGCCTCGTGGGCCTGGCGCAGTCAGTATCTACAACCTCAGGCCATTTGCCGTCAGCCCCGCGTAGCCTATAAGCACCCCAGAACGGGGGACCTACTTGCAGACGGAAATTCTCTGGGTCGCGCCCACGCTATCGCTCGTGCTGAGCTATCTGCTCGGCTCGATTCCGTTCGGCGTCATCCTCACGCGGCTCGGCGGCGCGGGCGATCTGCGCACGATCGGCTCGGGCAACATCGGCGCGACCAACGTCCTGCGCACCGGGCGAAAAGGTCTCGCCGCCGCCACGCTGCTGCTCGACATGGCAAAGGGCGCGGTTGCCGTCCTGCTGGTCACGCACCTGTTCCCCGGCAACGCACTCCTGGCGGCGGCCGGTGCATTCATCGGCCATTGCTACCCCGTCTGGCTCAAGTTCAAGGGCGGCAAGGGCGTCGCCACGCTGATGGGGATCGTCGTCGCGCTCTACTGGCCGCTGGGACTCGTCTACGCCGTCGTCTGGCTGGGCCTGCTCGCCGGGCTGCGCATCTCCTCGGTCGCGGGCATGGCCGCCGCCCTCAGCGCACCGTTTTCCGCGGCCCTGTTCGGTCGCTTCGACCTCGTCCTGCTCCTCCTCGCGCTCGCGCTGATCGTGCTGTGGAAGCACCGCGAGAACGTCGAACGCCTGTTCTCGGGCACCGAACCGCGCATCGGTTCCAACCGGCAAAAGAGTGACTGACCCGACGGTCTCGAGACTTCGGCTCATCCGCACGACCGGGATCGGACCGGTCACCTATCGCCAGCTCATCGCCCGCTTCGGCAGCGCGGACGCCGCGATCGCGGCGCTTCCCATGCTCGCCCAGCGCGGCGGCGGGCGGGCGCCGAAAATCGCCGACGCCGCGCTAGCCGAACGCGAGATGGCCGCCACCGCCAGGCTAGGCGCCCGCTACCTCTTCCTCGACGACCCGGACTATCCCCGCCTCCTCGCCGAGATCGAGACCGCACCCCCGGCCCTCATCCTGCGCGGTGACATCGCCCACGCCGCCAGACCCTGCATCGCGATGGTCGGCGCCCGCAACGCGTCCGCCGCCGCCTGCCGCTTCGCCCGCCAGCTCGCGCTGCAACTTGCAGAAGAGGGCACGACCATCGTCTCCGGCCTAGCCCGCGGCATCGACACCGCCGCCCATATCGGCGCGTTCGGCGGAGGCTCCGGCGGCGCCACGATCGGCGTCATCGCCAGCGGCATCGACATCGCCTACCCGCCCGACAACACTGCGTTGCAGGAACGCATCGCCACCGAAGGCCTGCTCCTCGCCGAACAACCCCCCGGTACCGAACCCAAGGCGCGCAACTTCCCCTCGCGCAACCGCATCATCGCCGGCCTCGCGATCGGCACGGTGGTGGTCGAGGCTGTCCCGAAATCCGGCTCGCTCATCACCGCGCGGCTCGCGAACGAGTCCGGCCGCGAGGTCATGGCCGTTCCCGGCAGCCCGCTCGATCCCCGCGCCCAGGGCTGCAATCTGCTGATCCGCGAAGGCGCCACCTTGGTGCAGTCCGCGGCCGATATCCTCGAACAGATCCGCCCGTTCGACCCGCGATCCGTCCGCTCGCCGATAGCCCCCTACGCAGGCGCGCCGACCGAGGATGCGAGCGACACCGACCGCCGCAGGATCGCAGACCTGCTCGGCCCCGTCCCCGTCGCGATCGACGAACTCGTCCGCCAGTCGCACCTCGCCCCCGCCGTCGTCCACGCCGTCCTGCTTGAACTCGAACTCGGCGGCCGCTTGGAACGCCACGCCGGAGGTCGGGCAAGCCTGACGCACTAGGCTGGAGGGGCAATACCACGCCATGTTCCCGACAGCCGAGTGCGACGGCAAGTCAATGTTGGGCGAACGCGCGCTACCCCGGGTAATAGGGCTCCGGTGTCATCCGCTGCGACACCCACCAGATATTGCCTGCTGGATCCCGAACGCCGCCTTGCCGATCGCCATAGGGCATGTCCGCAACGTCCATGATCGTCTTGCCACCGGCGGCCACGGCGGTCGTCATCGCCGCATCGACGTCCGCGACGTACAGGCAGAAGGCCGCCGCGCTGGCGGGAAATTGCGCGGACGCCTCGCTCACCATGATCGTCATGTCGTCGAATCGGACCTGGCAATTCGCGACGCGGCCGTCGGGATCGGTGCTCCGCCCGATCTCGCGCGCGCCGAACCCGGTTTCGAGGAAACGCACATACCGATCCGTGCCGTCGACCAGAATGTATGGCGTGACGACACCGAAGCCATAGGGAACATGCATCGCGGTCCTCCTTCGCAAACTTGCCTTGCCGCGTTCAGGTTGCCGGTCCTGTCGATTGCCCAGACCAAATGCAGGCTCCAGCCGATTGGCAATGGCTCGAGCGAAAGCCTATGCTGTCCTACATCGCCCTGGTGGTCCAGAGCGTTCAACGGCTCGCCCATGACTTTACCCGAAACCCTCCAACATGATTTTGGCGAACAGCTTCGATGGCTTGTGGTTATCGAAATCGACCTCTGGAAAACGCGCGCCAGCGTCTGCACTTTGTGAACTTCCATCCGGACCCACCCCGGGTTGACGGCACCGCCCCTTCGTCCCCACCCTCGTACGCGTACACGTAAGGACCCCGGTTTTCTCATGCAGCTTGTCATCGTCGAATCGCCTGCCAAGGCCAAAACCATCGAGAAGTACCTGGGCAGCGATTACCGCGTCCTGGCCAGCTACGGCCATGTCCGCGACCTGCCGCCCAAGGACGGCTCGGTCGATCCCGACGATGCGTTCGCGATGACGTGGGAGAATTACGCGGACAAGTCGAAGCAGCTCAAGGCGATCACCGATCTCGCCAAGCTCGCCGACCGCCTGATCCTCGCGACCGATCCGGATCGCGAGGGCGAGGCGATCTCGTGGCACGTTCGCGAGGTCCTGCGCGCGCGGAAGGCGCTGCCCAAGGAGGTCGAGCGCGTCACCTTCAACGCGATCACCAAGGCCACCGTCACCGAGGCGATGAAGAACCCGCGCGAGTTGGACGACGACCTGATCGACGCGTACCGGGCGCGTCGTGCGCTCGACTATCTGGTGGGCTTCACGCTGTCGCCGGTGCTGTGGCGCAAGCTGCCGGGCGCCAAGTCGGCCGGCCGCGTCCAGTCGGTGTCGCTCCGCCTGATCGTCCAGCGCGAGCGCGAGATCGACGTCTTCAAGCCGCAGGAATACTGGTCCGTCACCGCCGAAATGGAGCATGACGGCACCGCCTTCACCTCGCGCCTGACGCAGTTCGAGGGCAACAAGCTCGACCGCCTCTCGATCGGCAACGAAGGCGATGCCCTGCGCGCCAAGCAGGCGGTGCTCGACGGTAATTTCTCGGTCCAGTCGGTCGAGACCAAGCCCGCCGGTCGCAACCCGCCGCCGCCGTTCACGACGTCGACGTTACAACAGGAAGCGTCGCGCAAGCTCGGTTTCTCGGCGGATCACACGATGCGGATCGCGCAGGGCCTCTACGAGGACGGCACGATCACGTACATGCGTACCGACGGCGTGCAGATGGACGGCAGCGCGATCAGCGCCGCGCGTCTGGCGGTCGCGAACCGCTTCGACGCGAGCTATGTCCCCGACAAGCCGCGGCAGTACCAGTCGAAGGCGAAGAACGCACAGGAAGCGCACGAGGCGATCCGCCCGACCGACTTCGGCAAGGACAAGGCTGGTGGCGGCGATCACGCGCGCCTCTACGACCTGATCTTCAAGCGCGCCCTGGCGAGCCAGATGGCGTCCGCCCGGATGGAGCGCACCACCGTCGAGATGGCCGACGGCACCGGTCGCAACATCCTGCGCGCCACCGGCCAGGTCGTGCTCTTCCCCGGCTACCTCGCCTTGTACGAGGAAGGGTCGGACGACTCGGCCGACGAGGACGCGCGCCGCCTGCCGCGGATGCGTGAGGGCGATGCGCCCGCCAAGAAGAAGGTCGACGCGGAGCAGCATTTCACCCAGCCGCCGCCGCGTTTCTCCGAAGCCTCGCTGGTCAAGCGGATGGAAGAACTCGGCATCGGCCGCCCGTCCACCTACGCCTCGATCATCAAGACGCTGAAGGACCGCGCCTATGTCCGGATCGAGAAGAACCGCTTCTTCGCCGAGGAATCCGGGCGGCTGGTGACGGCGTTCCTCGAACGCTTCTTCGAGAAATATGTCGGCTACGACTACACCGCCGAGCTCGAGGAGGAACTCGACGACGTTTCCGGCGGCCGCGCGCAGTGGCAGTCGGTGCTCGATGCGTTCTGGCGCGATTTCAAGCCGCGCACCAACGAGGTAATGGAGCAGCAGCCGTCGGCGATCACCGCCGAACTCGACACCTTCCTCGCGCCGTACCTGTTCCCGGCAAAGGCGGACGGCGGCGATCCGCGTCTTTGCCCCAACTGCGGCGAGGGCCAGCTCGCGCTTCGCGGCGGCAAGTTCGGTGCGTTCATCGCCTGCTCGAACTACCCCGAATGCAAGTACACGCGCCGGTTCGCGCAGCCCGGTGGCGACGCCGAGGCGGATGCCGGTCCGTCGACGCTCGGCACGCATCCCGACACGGGTCAACCGATCGAGCGCAAGTCGGGACGCTTCGGCCCGTATCTGCAGATCGGCGAAGGCGAGGATCGCAAGATGGCGTCGATCCCGAAGGACATTGGGGAGCTGAACCTCGAATGGGCGGTCAAGCTGCTGTCGCTCCCGCGGACGGTCGGCAACCATCCTGAGACCGGCGAACCGATCATCTCGACGATCGGCAAGTTCGGCCCGTACCTGAAGCACGCGGGCAAATATGCGCGGCTGACGACGACGGCGGACGTGTTCGAGACGGGCATGAACGCGGCGGTCGTGAAGCTCGCCGAAGCCGCGGCGGGCGGCGGACGCACCGCGCGTGGGGCGCAGGCACCGCTCAAGGTGCTCGGCAACCATCCGCGCACCGAGGCGGAGATCAAGCTGATGGAAGGCCGCTACGGCGCCTACGTCACCGACGGCACGACCAACGCCACGCTGCCCAAGTCGATCGAGAAGGATCAACTGACGCTCGAGGAAGCGGCCTCGCTGATCGACGCCCGCGCCGCCGCGGCGCCGGCAACGAAGAAGAAGAAAGCGCCAGCCAAGAAGCCGGCGGCTAAAAAGGCTCCAGCCAAGACAGCAGTGGCTAAGGACGCGGCTGAGGCGAAAGCTCCAGCCAAGAAGGCCCCGGCGAAAAAGGCCCCGGCCAAGAAAGCCGCGCCAAAGAAGAAAGCCGAAGCCTAATCCTCCCCTGCAAGGGGAGGGGGACCATCCAAAGGATGGTGGAGGGGGGCTTCCCCAAAAGCACCGCTGCGTAAGGTAAGCCCCACGAACGCTACGCCCGCGGTGATCCCCCTCCACCCTTCACCAAGCGGCGAACTGTCCCCCTCCCCGTTCCGGGGAGGATTAAGCAGCCCGGCGTTGCGTCAGCTGCATCCAGTCGCGCGCAGCACGCTGCGCCACCGAAATCTCCCGCGCAGTCATGTCCTCGGCGATCTCAGCCCGGCATTCCTGCGCCGCGATGTTCCCCGACACCGCCGCCAGGTTGAACCACTTATGCGCCTCGATCAGGTCGAGCACGACACCCGAAGTCCCCGTCGAATACACCATCCCGAGTTCGTAACACGCCCGGTCGTCGCCGCGTGCGGCATCCGCCAGACGACGTTCGATCGTAATATTCGCGGTCTTGAAACTGCTGCCCATGGTCTTGCCCCCAATGTTCGTGAGGACAGAGTGCCGTGATTCGGGCTACGAAATGGTTAATGGGTTAACGGTCATTTTTTACAACGCGTCTGGCGCCTCGATGGCGATGTTATCGATCAACCGCGTCGCGCCCATCCGCGCTGCCGCCAGCAACCGCCGCGGACGGTCCGCCGCCGGGTTCTCCGCCAGCGTCTCGGCATCCGCCAGCGCGACGTAATCGATCGTGAACCCCGCCCCGACCAACGTCGTCCGCGCGTCATCCAGAACCGAGTCGACGTCCTCGCCCTTCGCGATCGCCCGCGCCGCCACACCCAGCGCTCGCGGCAAGGCGACCGCCTGCTTGCGCTGCTCGTCGTCGAGATAGATGTTCCGCGACGACATCGCCAAGCCATCATCGTCGCGCTGCGTCGGCACCCCGACGATATCGATCGCGAAGTCGAGATCGGCGACGAACCGCCGGACGACCGCCAGCTGCTGGTAGTCCTTCTCGCCGAAATACGCCGCATCGGGGCCGACCTGGTTGAACAGCTTCGACACGACCGTCGCCACGCCGTCGAAATGGCCGGGCCGCGAGGCGCCATCGAACCCGTCGCTGACCCCGGAGACGCGAACCGTGGTCGCAAACCCATCGGGATACATCGTCTCGACCGACGGCAGCCAGAGCAGGTCGCACCCGGCTTCGTTGAGCATCCGGATATCGGCCATCTCGCGCCGCGGATAGCGCGACAGGTCCTCGTTCGGGCCGAACTGCGTCGGGTTGACGAAGATCGACGCGACGACCTTGGTCCCCGGCCGCTTCGCCGCCTCGATCAGCGCGACATGGCCGGCGTGCAGCGCGCCCATCGTCGGGACGAGCGCGACGCGCTGGCCGCCCGCACGGAAGGCGGCGACGCTGTCGCGCAACGCATTAAGGTCCCGGACGGTGTCCACGTGAAACTCCTACTCGATAAGTGCGGTCGCGGCTTCTATGAAGGGTGACTGTTACGATCAATAAGGAAACGCGCGTTGGCCACGGGCCTCGACTCACCCCAAGCTTCGACGCATGTCATCGTGTTCGCCAACGAGAAGGGCGGCACCGGCAAGTCGACGACCGCGGTGCACGTCGCGATCGCGCTCGCCGCCAAGGGTGCGCGCGTCGCGTGTCTCGATTTGGATCACCGCCAGCGTACCGTCGGCCGTTATCTCGACAACCGCGCCGAGACGATGAAGCGCAACGGCTCGGTCCTGCCGATGCCGCGCCACGCGACCCTGTCGGACCAGAGCGAGGACCAGTTCGAGGACCTTTGGCATTCGCTGTGCGAAGGCTCTGACTTCCTCGTCGTCGACACGCCGGGCCGCGACGATCCGTTCGCCCGCACCGCCGCCGCTCTGGCGAACACCTTGGTAACGCCGATGAACGACAGCTTCGTCGACTTCGACCTGATCGGCCAGGTCGATCCCGAGACGTATCAGGTCACCCGCCCGAGCTTCTATTCCGAGCTCATCTGGGACGCGCGGAAACAGCGCGCGCGCGCCGACGGCACGACGATCGACTGGGTCGTCCTGCGCAACCGCCTCCAGCATATCGAGGCGCGCAACATGCGCCGCGTGTCGGATGCACTCGCGCAACTGGCCAAGCGCGTCGGCTTCCGGATAATTCCGGGGCTCGGCGAGCGCGTGATCTACCGCGAGATGTTCCCCGCCGGACTGACCATGATCGATTCGAAGGCGTTCGGCAGCATGGGCCTCGCTCATGTCGCCGCGCGCCAGGAACTGCGCGAGATGATGGCCGCGTTGCAACTGCCCGAGGTGGTCGAGCAGGTTCCGGGCGTCGCTGCGTGAAGTGGATCGTCGCCGCCGTCTTCATCTGGCTGGCATGGCATTACCTGCGCCCGAAGCCGAAGCCCAAGGCGGGACAACGCGTAGTGACGGATGAAGCCGAAGCGCGCTCGATCCTCGGCATCGACGGCAGCGCAGACGCCGACGCGATCCGCAGCGCGCACCGCCGCCTGATCGCGTCGGTCCACCCGGATCGCGGTGGCTCGACCGACCTGACCCGGCGAGTGAATGCGGCGCGCGATCTTCTCTTGAAGCGCACGCGCTAGACCGTTCTCCTGCGAACGCAGGAGTCCAGGGTTACGAACGATATCGATTACGGCTCCCGGGGTCCCGCTTTCGCGGGGGAACCACAGCCCAAAATCGAAACGAGACCAGCGAGAGGCCAATGACCCACCAGTTCGACCCGACCTCGCTCCGCGAATACGACATCCGCGGGATCGTCGGCAAAGCGCTCGGCCCCGCCGACGCCGTCGCGATCGGCCGAGGCTTCGCCAACCGCATCCGCGCCGCTGGCGGAACACGCGTTGCGGTCGGTTATGACGGCCGCAACTCCTCGCCCGAACTCGAAGCCGCGCTCGTCTCCGGCCTCGTCGCGGGCGGCGTCGACGTCGTCCGCATCGGCCTCAGCTCCACCCCGATGCTCTATTACGCCGAAGCGACGCTAGAAGTGGACGGCGGCATCCAGGTAACCGGCAGCCACAATCCCCCCGAGTATAATGGCTTCAAGATGGTGCACGCCCACGCGCCATTTTTCGGCGACGACATCCAGGACCTCGCCGCGCTCGCCGCGTCGGGTGCCTGGAGCGAAGGAACCGGCCAGGTTACGTCCGCCGAAGTCCTTGACGCCTATGTGGACCGGTTGATGACGGGCTATGCGGGCGGCGCGTACCGGATCGGCTGGGACACCGGCAACGGTGCCGCCGGCCCGGTGATCGAGAAGCTCGTGCAATTGCTGCCGGGTGAGCATCATGTGATCTTCGCCGAAGTCGACGGCAATTTTCCCAACCATCATCCCGATCCTACCGAAGAGTCGAACCTCGCCGATCTCAAACGCCTGGTCGCGGAGAAGAAGCTCGATTTCGGACTGGCGTTCGACGGCGACGGCGACCGGATCGGCGCGGTCGACGAGCTGGGGAGCGTGATCTGGGGCGATCAGATTCTCTCCATTCTGGTCGAGCCTGCCTTGGCGGAACACCCCGGCGCGCCGATCGTCGCGGACGTTAAGTCGTCGCAGGCGTTGTTCGACCGAATCGCGGAACTGGGCGGCGAGCCGGTGATGGCCGCCACAGGCCACAGCCTGATGAAGACCGCGATGACCCGCACCGGCGCACCGATCGGCGGGGAACTGAGCGGACACCTGTTCTTCGCGGGCGAATATTACGGGTTCGACGACGCGCACTATGCGGCGGTGCGGCTGATCCGCGCGGTGCATCTGTCGGGGCGGTCGCTGACCGAATTGCGCGATGCGATGCCCGCGGTGGTGGCGACGCCGGACCTGCGGTTTCCAGTCGAGGACACGCAGAAATTCGCGGTCGTGGACGAAGTGATCGCGCGGTTGAAGTCCGAGGGTGCGGAGGTGGACCTGACCGATGGCGCGCGGGTGACGACCGCCAATGGGTGGTGGCTGCTGCGAGCCTCGAACACGCAGGCGATGCTGACGGTGCGTGCTGAGGCGAGGGATCAGGCGGCGCTCGACGCCCTACTGGCGGAGGTCGACGCGCACCTTGCGGTAAGCGGCGTTGTGAGATCGGTACCGTAACAAGGCCGCCACCCCGGCGAAGACCGGGGCCCAGTTGAAAAGGTGGATATAACGAAGCACCGCCCTCCGTTAGCAACGTCCCCCAACTGGACCCCGGCCTCCGCCGGGGTGGTGCTGGTGGGGAGGGCGTTCACAGATTCAGACGAGGATCGCGCGGCAAGCAGTGCGGTGCCGCCCCTCTCCCCCGTCATTCCCGCGGAGGCGGGAACCCAGACTGGCTAGCCTTCCAAGGGATCGCAACCGTTCGGAGACTATGGATCCCCGCCTTCGCGGGGATGACGACGACGGGGCGAGCGGTAGCAGTAGACGGACCGCCGCGACACATGATTGACACGCCACCGCCCCAGCCTACCGTCCCGCCCCTCACCCCAAGGAGTCGCAAAGTGGAGCGCCCAGTCGACGAATTCCGCTCCAGCACGCGGCGCTGGCTACTCGGCAGCTTTGCCGGTTGGGGCACGCTGCTCGCCTGTCTCGCCGGCATCGGCTTCGTCATCATCGGCGTCCGCTGGCTCAAGAACCGCAGCGCCTCCTACGAGATCACCGACCAGCGCCTGATCATCAAGCGCGGCATCCTGTTCAAGACGATCGACGAGATCGAGCTCTACCGGATCAAGGACGTCCGCCTCGGCTATTCTCTCCTCAACCAGATGACCGACATCGGCACGATCAGCCTGACGTCTAGCGACCGCACGACCGCCGGCGGCGAGTTCACGCTCCGCGATATCCCGATGGCGCGCGACCGCCGCGAAGGCCTACGCAAGCTCGTCGATCGCGCCCGCCAACGCTACGGCGTCCGCGAACTCGATCACGACGACGCATACGCGTTGGATTAGGCGCATACGCGCTGGATTAACCGCGCTTTTATCCCCACATGGCGGGCATGGCGCCCCCCTATCCCAAGCCCAAACCCCAGCCCCAGATGATCCGGGTCGTCGACCTCGAGACCACCGGCTCGGCCCCGCCCGCCCACGGCGTCTGCGAGATCGGCTGGCAGGACGTCGCGCTCGGCGAGGATGGCCGCTGGGAGATTTACGGCGAAGGCGGTAGCCTGCTCGTCAATCCCGGTCGGCTGATCCCGCCCGTGACACAGGCGATCCACCACATCCTCGACGAGCATGTCGCCGACGCGCCCTACTGGCATGATTGCGCCCGCCAGGTGCTCGACCCCTGGCCGCGCCGCCTCGCGCTGGCCGCGCACCGCGCCGATTTCGAGCAGAAATTCTGCACCCCCGCGCTCACCCGCGACGCCGAGTGGATCTGCACGTGGAAATGCGCGCTCCGGCTCTGGCCCGACTCGCCGAGCTTCTCGAACCAGGTGCTGCGCTACTGGCGCAAGCCCCACGGCATGGAGCACGAACGCGGCCTGCCTGCGCACCGCGCGTTCCCAGACGCCTATGTCACCGCGTTCCACCTGCGCGACATGCTCAACGAGGCGAGTTTCGCACAGCTCGTCGAATGGTCGCGTGACCCCGGGCTTATCCCGCGCGTCCGCTACGGCCCCGATCGCGGCAAGGAATGGTCCGAGCTCGATCACGAGACGCTGATGGCGTTCATGACCGATCGCGATCCCGACATCCGCTTCACCGCCAATCACGAGATGGACCGGCGCAGCGGTGGCGGCCGCGTGGGCAAAGCCAGCGTGCAGGATCTCCTGCTTTAGATCAGCGTGTTGCGGGCCTGCACCCGGGCGGTATCGCTGGCGTAACAATCGTCGCTGACCTACACCCCGCAGCCATGATCCGCGCGCGTCTGAAACTTCCATCGTCTGAGGGGCGAGTCGCGCGCTGGCTCGTCGTCTTCATGACGCTCGGATTCATCGCGCTCGCCGCGGCGGCGGTCGCGATCGGCTGGATCACGATCCGCAACCAGGCCTATACCGCCGAAATTCTCCACACGCAGGATGTCCGCCAGGCGATCGCCACGCTGCAGATCCAGATGGAGCAGACCGAGACGGCGCGGCGCGGCTACATCCTCACTGGGCAACCGCTGTTCGCGACTGCCTATGCGCGCACCGCCGGCAATCTCGAGCCGTCGATCCTGACGCTGCGCACCCTGACGATCGACAACCCCCGGCAGACCGCACGCCTCGACCTGATCCAGCCGCGGTTCGCGCGGTTGCTTGGCTTGCGGACCCAGTCGATGACGCTCGTCGCCGCGGGCCGGATCGTCGAAGCGCAGCGCCGCTTCGCCGTCGATGCCAGCGTCCCGCTGATGCGCGGCATCCGCTACCGGTTGCAGGCGATGGCCGCCGACGAGGTCCGCCTGCTCGCGATCCGGACCGGGCGTCAGCAGCGGTCGAGCATGTTGTTCCTCTCCGCGGCGGGGATCGCGGTGGCGCTGCTGTTGCTCGTCGCGATCCTCGCGGTCCTGCTGATCCGCCGCTACACCGCCGACCTCGCCGGCTCGCGCAACAGCCTGCGCACCCTCAACGAGACGCTCGAGGAGCAGGTCGTGGAACGCACCGCCGACCTCAGCCGCGCGAACGAGGAGATCCAGCGCTTCGCTTATATCGTCAGCCACGATCTGCGTTCGCCGCTGGTCAACGTGATGGGCTTCACAGCCGAGCTCGCCACCGCGGCGACGCCGCTCGCCGAACTGGTCGACCGCGCCGAAGCCGAAGCGCCGCACATCCTCACCGAGGACGCACGGCTGGCCGCGCGCGAGGACCTGCCCGAGGCGATCGGCTTCATCCGCACCTCGACGCAGAAGATGGACCGGCTGATCAACGCCATCCTCAAGCTGTCGCGCGAAGGGCGCCGCACCATCGCGCCCGAGCATATCGACCCTGCGCAACTGGTCGAGGCCATCATCGGCTCGATCCAGCACATCATCGACGATCGCGGTGCCACTGTGCGCGTCGAGCGGCCGATGCCGGCGATCGTCACCGATCGCCTCGCGCTCGAACAGATCCTGTCGAACCTGATCGAGAACGCGACCAAGTATCTGAAACCCGGTCGCCCCGGCGAGATCGTCGTGAGGGGCGAGGCCGAGCGTGGCCGAGTCATCCTGTCGGTCGTCGACAATGGCCGCGGCATCGATCCGCGCGATCACCAGCGCGTGTTCGACCTGTTCCGCCGCTCCGGCGCACAGGATCAGCCCGGCGAAGGCATCGGACTCGCGCATGTCCGTGCGCTCGCCTATCGACTTGGCGGCACGATCGACGTGCAGTCGACGCTCGGCGACGGCGCGACCTTCCGGCTCAACCTGCCGGCCCACATGACCATCCAGGACGCAGCATGAACGATCACAAGACCGTCGGGATCGTAATGATCGAAGATGACGAGGGCCACGCCCGCCTCATCGAGAAGAATATCCGCCGCGCCGGTATCCTGAACGATATCCGTCACTTCACCGACGGCACCACCGCGCTCGACTTCCTGTTCAACGCCGCCGACGGCCCGGCCAAGAGCGGCCCGGCGATGATCCTGCTCGACCTCAACCTGCCAGACATGAGCGGGACGGACATCCTTGCCAGGATCAAGGCGGAGGGCAGCCCGCTCAAGCGCACGCCGGTCGTCGTGCTGACCACCACCGACGACAAGGTCGAGATCCAGCGTTGTTACGACCTCGGCTGCAACGTCTACATCACCAAGCCGGTGAACTATGAGAGTTTCGCGCAGGCGATCCGCCAGCTCGGCCTGTTCCTGTCGGTGATCCAGGTTCCCGAGACCGAGTGACCGGGCCCAGCGTCCTCTACATCGACGACGACGCCGGCATCCGACGGCTGGCAGCGCGTGCGCTCGAACGCCGCGGCTACCGGATGACCGTCGCCGAGACGGGGGCCGAGGGCGTCGTGAAAGCCGCCGCCGAGCGCTTCGACCTGATCGCGGTCGACCATTACATGCCCGGCATGGACGGCCTCGAAACTTTGGAAGCGCTCCGCCGCCTGCCCGATCCACCGCCCGTGGTATACGTCACTGGCTCGGAGGAAGGCCGCATCGCGGTCGCTGCGCTGAAGGCCGGCGCCGCCGATTACGTCGTGAAGACGATCGGCGAGGATTTCTTCGACCTACTCGCCGCGTCGTTCGAACAGGTCCGCGCCCGCTCGGTATTGGAACATGCCAAGGCGTCCGCCGAGGCCGATCTCCGCGCCAGCAATGCAAGGCTCGAGGCGCTGCTCGGCGAGGTCAACCACCGCGTCGCCAACTCGCTGCAACTCGTCTCGGCGATGGTCCGCCTCCAGGCGACCGCGCTGACCGACCCGTCCGCGCGAGAGGCGCTGGAGGATACGCAGCGCCGCATCCAGGCGATCGCGCAGGTCCACCGCCGGCTCTACACCAGCAACGACGTCGAGAGCGTCGACATGCAGGAATATCTTGGCGCATTGGTCGACGAACTCGCCGAGACCTGGTCGACCGAAGCGCTCCCCCGCGCCTTGAGCCTCGCCGCCGAGCCGATCCGCCTGCCCACCGACCGCGCGGTGTCGCTCGGCGTGATCGTCACCGAACTGGTCACTAACGCGTTCAAATACGCTTACCCCAACAGCGGCGGCGAAGTCCGCGTCGCGCTGCGCCGGATCGACGACGACGTCTTCCTGCTCGCGGTCGAAGACGATGGCTGCGGCATCCCCGAAGACGCCGTCCCGCGCGGCACCGGTCTCGGCACCAAGCTCATCCGCGCAATGGCGCAGAGCCTGCAGTCGATCGTCGAATACGACCCGACCCACACCGGCGTCCGCGCCACCCTCCGCGCCGCGGTACGGTAACCTTCTAATCCTCCCCCGCCAGGGGGAGGTGGCGCCGTAGGCGGCGGAGGGGGAGGCACACGCAACAAGGGTCTTCCCTTACCTCCCCCTCCGTCTGGCAAGTGCCAGCCACCTCCCCCTGGCGGGGGAGGATTATTTCAGAGCGCGCGCACCGCCGCCAGGATCATCCGCCCGGTCAATCGCGCCGTCTCATCCTCCGACAACCGCGGCCGCGACAGCGTACGGTGGCCCAGCCCGAACATGAAGGCGAGGATCAGCTCCTCTGCGCCCTCCAGTTCGTTCTCCTGCAAGTCCGGATTGGCGACGCAGGCGAGTTCGCGGATCATCCGGCGGAAATCGCGGCACAGGTCGGCGATCGTGTCGGCGACGTCGGCGTTGCGGTGCGCCTCCGCCATGATCTCGAACGACAGCGCCTCGTCACCCTTGGACAAGGCACGTCGTGCCAGTTCGACGAACCCTTCCTCGATCGAGAATCGTTCCGATTTGACCGAGTCGTTCATCGTCTGCAGCTCGCCCATCTTGGCCGCTGCATCCTCCATTACGATCGCCTGGATCACCGCGTTCTTGCCGGTGAACAGGCGATAGATCTGGCCGACGGAAACACCCGCCGCCACGGCCAGTTCGGACATCGGGGTTTGATGAAACCCTTGTGTCGCAAACAGATGACGGGCCGACGAGACGATACGCTCCCGACTTCCCATTTCATGCTGCACTGCACTCAAAACCATGTTCCCGACGCGTTTTTAGGTTGACCGGCCGCTCGCACAATCCTAGCGGGCAAGCAAGCGGAATGAACGTTCATTCCGGTGAACCTAATCTGCACGGACGTCGGGATGCTTAACATGCAGCAATTGAACCTCAAGGGATCGGTGGCGCTCTTCGCGCTCGCCCTGCTGTCGGCTTGCAGCAAGGAGCAGGCTCCGCCGCCTCCGCCCACACCGACCGTCGGCGTCGTCACCGTCGGCGAGGAAGCGGTGGTGCTCACCTCCGAGCTCCCCGGCCGTATCG
This sequence comes from Sphingomonas sp. AP28, assembly GCF_056680455.1. Classification (NCBI taxonomy): domain Bacteria; kingdom Pseudomonadati; phylum Pseudomonadota; class Alphaproteobacteria; order Sphingomonadales; family Sphingomonadaceae; genus Sphingomonas; species Sphingomonas sp. AP28. Next base: position 2,402,584 of record NZ_CM155283.1, read on the forward strand.
CCGCGGTAGAGACCTCTGAAGTCCGTCCTCAGGTCAGCGGCGTGGTCCGCGATCGCCTGTTCACCGAGGGCGCGATGGTCAGCAAGGGTCAGGTCCTCTACGCGATCGAGGACGCCCCCTATCGCGCGGCGCTCGCCAGCGCGCAGGGCCAGCTCGGCGCAGCCCAGTCGCAGATCAACGCGACCCGCCTCCAGGCGCAGCGCTACGGCCAGCTCGTACAGCTGAACGCGGTCAGCAAGCAGGAGGCGGACAACGCCACCGCGTCCGCACAACAGGCTCGCGCGAATGTTGCAGCGCAGCAGGCGGCGGTCCAGTCGGCGCGCGTCAACCTAGGCTTCACGCGGATCAAGGCGCCGATCTCGGGCCGCATCGGCCGGTCGTTGGTGACCGTCGGTGCGCTGGTCCAGATGGGACAGACCGATCCACTTGCGACGATCCAGCGCACCAATACGGTGTACGTCGACGTCGTCCAGTCGGCGGCGCAGCTGCTCGATCTCAAGCAGGCGATGGCAAGCGGCGGCGTGACCCGCGGCGACGGCAGCGCGCGCGTCCAGCTGATCCTGCCGAACGGCACGACCTATCCGATCGAGGGCCGCCTGCAGTTCGCCGAAGTCACGGTCGACCAGACCACTGGCGCGGTGACGCTACGTGCAAGCTTCCCGAACCCCAACGGCCTGTTGCTGCCGGGCATGTACGTCCGTGCGAAGCTCGTCGAGGGCACGCGTCGCCAGGCGATCATGGCGCCCACCGCCGGCATCACGCGCGACCCGCGCGGCGGTGCGACCGCTCTGGTCGTCAACGCGCAGAACAAGGTGGAGCAGCGTAATGTCACCACCGACCGCGTGATCGGCGACAAGTGGATCGTCACCAGCGGCCTGAAGCCCGGCGACAAGCTGATCGTCGAGGGCCTGCTCAACCTGCGTCCCGGCGCGACCGTCAAGCCTGCCGCCCCGCAGCAGGTCGCCAAGCCCGCTGGCGCGCCCGGCGCTGCACCCGGAGGCGGCGACGCGTCCGGTGCGACCAGCAACAGTTCCGCGCAGGCCGGGAAGTAACCGCCCATGTCACGCTATTTCATCGATCGACCCATCTTCGCGTGGGTCATCGCCATCATCCTGATGTTGGCCGGCATCCTCGCGATCCGGTCGCTGCCGATCGCGCAGTTCCCTGAGATCGCCGCCCCCAAGGTGACGGTCGCGACGTCCTATCCGGGCGCCGACGCGCAGACGCTTGAGAACACGACGACGCAGATCATCGAGCAGCAGATGAAGGGCATCGACAACCTTCGCTACTTCGCCTCGACCTCGGACGGCTCGGGCAACCTCGCGATCACGCTCACCTTCGAGCAGGGCACCGATCCCGACATCGCGCAGGTCCAGGTGCAGAACAAGCTGCAACAGGCGACTCCGCTCCTGCCGCAGGAAGTGCAGCAGGCCGGTCTCCGCGTGACCAAGGCGACCGCCAACTTCCTGCTGATCATCGCAGCCTATTCGGAAAACGGCGACCACGACCAGGTCGATCTCGGCGACATGATCGCCTCGAAGCTCCAGGATCCGCTCAGCCGCATCAAGGGCGTCGGCGATACGCAGGTGTTCGGCGCGCAATATTCGATGCGGATCTGGGTCGACCCCTTCAAGATGTCGAACCTTGGAGTCACCGTCACCGACATCACCTCCGCCCTGATCGCGCAGAACGCACAGGTTTCAGCCGGCCAGGTCGGCAGTCTGCCCGCGGTGAAGGGCCAGTCGCTCAACGCGACCGTGACCGCACAGTCGCGCCTCCAGACGCCGGAGCAGTTCCGCGCGATCATCGTCCGCTCGGCAACCAGCGGCGCGACCGTGCGCCTGTCGGACGTCGCGCGCGTCGAGATGGGCTCGGAGAACTACAGCTTCCAGGCACGCTATAACGGCAAGCAGGCGGCAGGCTTCGGCGTGAAGCTGGCACCGGGCGCGAACGCGCTCGATACCGTCAAGCTGGTGAAGGCCGAGGTCAACCGGATCGCCAAGCAGTTCCCGCCCGACGTCAAGGTCGCGTTCCCGATCGACAACTCGACGTTCGTGCGGCTGTCGGTCGAGCAGGTCATCCACACGCTGATCGAGGCGATCGTCCTCGTCTTCCTCGTGATGTTCCTGTTCCTCCAGAATTTCCGCGCCACGCTGATCCCGACGATCGCGGTCCCGGTCGTGTTGCTCGGCTCGCTCGCCGTGCTCCAGGTCGCGGGGTTCACGATCAACACGCTGACCTTGTTCGGCATGGTGCTGGCGATCGGCCTGCTCGTCGATGACGCGATCGTCGTCGTCGAGAACGTCGAGCGCCTGATCCAGGAGGAAGGGCTCAGTCCCAAGGAAGCCGCCAAGAAGTCGATGGACGAGATCAGCGGCGCGTTGGTCGGCATCGGCCTCGTTCTGTCGGCGGTGTTCCTGCCGATGGCGTTCTTCAGCGGCTCGACCGGCGTGATCTTCCGCCAGTTCTCGATCACCATCGTGTCGTCGATGGCGCTCTCGGTGCTGGTCGCGTTGATCCTGACGCCCGCGCTCTGCGCGACGATCCTGAAGCCTGCCAAGGAAGGTCATAGCGAGAAGAAGGGCTTCTTCGGCTGGTTCAACCGCACCTTCGACAAGGGCGTCGGCAAGTATGGCAACGGCCTGCGCCGCGTCGAGAAGGGCTGGGTCCGCACGATGCTGGTCTATGCCGTGATCGTCGTCGCGATGGCCTTCATCTTCGTCCGCCTGCCGTCGGGCTTCCTTCCCGAGGAAGACCAGGGCGTGATGTTCGCGCAGGTCTCGATGCCGTCGGGTACGCCGATGGAGGAGACCGCCCGGACGATGGACAAGGTCCGCGATCACTTCATGATCGACGAGAAGGCCAACACCGCGGGTATCTTCACGATCAGCGGCTTCGGCTTCGTCGGCCAGGGCCAGAATGTCGGCATCGCCTTCATCCAGCTGAAGCCTTGGGAAGATCGTAGCGGCAAGGAGAACAGCGTCGCGGCGGTCGCGGCACGCGCCAACCAGGCGCTCGCCGGGATCCGAGCCGGCATGGTGATCGGCTTCGTGCCGCCCGCCGTGCAGGAACTGGGCAACGCCAACGGCTTCGACTTCATGCTGAAGGACAATGCCGGCGTCGGTCACGAGAAACTACTCGAGGCGCGCAACATGCTGCTCGGCATGGCCAGCCAGGACAAGCGCCTGATGCAGGTCCGCCCGAACGGCCTGGAGGACGCGCCACAGCTGAAACTGAACGTCGACCAAGCGCAGGCGGGGGCACTCGGCCTCAGCCAGCAAGACATCAACACCACCGTCAGCACCGCGTTCGGCGGCGCTTACATCAACGACTTCATCGACCGCGGTCGCGTGAAGAAGGTGTTCGTGCAGGCCGATGCACCGTTCCGCACGACGCCGGCCGATCTCGGCAACTTCTACGTCCGCGGCACGACCAGCAACGCGATGGCGCCGTTCTCGTCCTTCTCGACGACGAGCTGGAACTACGGCCCGTCACGCCTCGAACGCTATAACGGTGTGGCGTCGTTCGAGATCATGGGTTCGCCGGCGCCGGGCGTCAGCAGCGGTACCGCGATCAAGGCGATGGAGGAGATGGCGGCCAAGCTGCCCCCCGGCATCGGCTATGAATGGACCGGCCTCAGCTACGAGGAAAACCTGTCGGGTGGCCAGTCGACCACGGTCTATGCGCTGTCGCTGCTGATCGTGTTCCTCTGCCTCGCCGCACTGTACGAGAGCTGGTCGATCCCGATCGCCGTCCTGCTGGTGGTGCCGCTCGGCGTCCTCGGCGCGGTCGGCGCGGCGATGATCTTCGGGTTGAACAACGACATCTACCTCCAGGTCGGGCTGATCACGACGATCGGCGTGGCGGCGAAGAACGCGATCCTGATCGTCGAGTTCGCCGAGGAGAAGATGGGCGACGGGATGAATGCGGCCGATGCCGCGGTCGAGGCGGCCAAGCTTCGCCTTCGCCCGATCCTGATGACGTCGTTCGCGTTCATCTTCGGCGTGTTGCCGCTCGCCTTGTCGAGCGGCGCCGGCGCCGGCGGCCAGAACGCGATCGGCTGGGCGGTGGTCGGCGGCATGCTGTCCGCGACCGTTCTCGCGATCTTCTTCGTGCCGCTGTTCTTCCTGCTCGTGAAGCGCGTCTTCAAGCAGGATAAGGCAGGCTCGGGGCAGGACCGCGACCAGGTGCCCGACCGCGACGGTACCCGTGACGACAACCGTGACGGCACCACGACGCCCCCCCACGACCAGCGGCCGCAGGAGGCCTGATCCAGATGTTCTCGACCCAGATCTCCAGCCGCACCGCGCTGACGTTCGCCGCCGGGCTCACGCTCGCCGGCTGTAATCTCGCCCCGAAATACGTCCGGCCCGAATTGTCGGTGCCGTCGGCGACGCCTTCAGGGCCCGCCTATGCCGCCACCGACGCGGCGGGCGCGATCATGCCGGCGGACACGTCGTGGGAGGTGTTCTTCACCGACGACCGCCTGCGCCGCGTGATCCGCACCGCGCTGGAGAACAACCGTGATCTCCGCGTCGCGGTCGCCAACGTGGCGCAGGCCCGCGCCCAATACACCGTCCAGCGCTCGAACCTGTTCCCGACGATCGCGGCAAGCGGTAGCGCGACCTACCAGAAGTCGCCGTTCGGTGCGGTTGGCGGCGGGCTCGCGGGCGGTACGGGTGGCACGGGTACCGGCGGAACCGGCACGGGCGGCACGGGAACCGGTGGCACCGGTACTGGAACCGGCGGCACCGGCGGCACCGGCGGTGGCACTGGCGGGACAGGATCCAGCGTCGTGTCCAGCGGACGTGCCGACATCTATTCGGCGAATGTCGGGATATCGGCGTGGCAGATCGACCTGTTCGGCCGCGTTCGCAACCTGACCCAGGCGCAACAGGAACAGTATTTCGCGACGGAGGAAAACCGCAACGCGGCGCAGGTGTCGCTGATCGCCGAGATCGCGACTCAGTGGCTGACGATGGCCGCCGACCAGGATCGCCTCAAGATCGCCCGCGATACCGAGCGTGCGTTCGGCCAGACCGTCAAGCTGACGCAGGATCGCTTCCGGATCGGCATCGCCTCCGAACTCGAAGTACGCCAGGCCAGCACGAGCTATGATCAGGCACGCTCGGACATCGCCGATGCGACCACGCTGATCGCGCAGGATCAGAACGCGCTGAACCTGCTCGCCGGCACGACGCTGACCGCGGACATGCTGCCCGCACGGCTGGAAGAGACCAGCCCGACGCTCGAGAACCTGCCCTCGAACCTGCCGTCGGAGGTGCTGTTGCGCCGTCCCGATATCGCCTCGGCCGAGCATCAGTTGATCGCCGCCAACGCCAACATCGGCGCGGCGCGCGCGGCGTTCTTCCCGAACATCTCGCTGACCGCGGCGTTCGGCACCATCAGCCTCGGCCTGTCGAACCTGTTCGGCAACGGATCGCAGACCTGGTCGGTCGCACCAACGGTCAGCCAGACGCTGTTCGACTTCGGCCGCAACAAGGGCAATCTGCGCTATGCCCAGGCCACGCGCGATGCCGCCGTCGCGACGTACGAGAAGAGCATCCAGACCGGCTTCCGCGAAGTCGCCGATGCACTCGCGCGGCGCGGCACGATCGGTGCTCAGTTGCAGGCGCAGACGTCGCTTCGGAACAATGCAGCGGGCGCGTTCCGGCTGTCGGAACTGCGCTTCCGTGCGGGCATCGACACGTTCCTGAACACGCTCGACTCGCAGCGCGCGCTCTACAGCGCTCAACAGACCCTGCTGGCGGCCCGCCTGACCCGAGACAGCAATTCGGTCGAACTCTACCGAGCCTTGGGCGGCGGGGTCACGACGACCGTGTCACCCAACCCTCGCCAACCAAACTAAACCACGATCCCCCCCGCCAGGGGGAGGTGGCTGGCCCTCCCCCTCCGTCATCTCCGGCGACACCTTTCCCTGGCGGGGGAGGATAGAAGATGGCGCTAGTTCGCAGGCTCCGACAACGGTGCGAACCGCGCCACCTGTCGCCCGACCAGCCGCAGTTGCTCGACCACCGCGGGATCGCTCGCGCCACCCTCGTCGTCGAACTTCGTCACCTGCGTATTGATTGCGGCGGCGAACGGTGTCGGCCACCCGCGCAACGCATGGACGATCGAGCGCAACGCCGCGATCGTGCTGCCCGTCGCCTGCCAGCCGTACGCCGTCGCGATCAGCCCGACCGGCATGTCCGCCAGATACGGCCGCTCGTCGCGCGACGTCTCCTCCAGCAGGTCGAGCGCGTTCTTCACCACCCCCGAGATGCTGCCATGATAACCGGGGCTGGCGATGATCACCGCCGATGCACCGCGTACGGCCTCGACGAACGCTTGCTCGTCCGCAGTGCGCGTCGTCGCCTTCGGATCGTACAGCGGCAGCCGCGCCATGTCGGCACCGCCGAACATCTGGGTGCGATAGCCCTGCTTCTCGACCGCATCGAGCGCGATCCGCAGCGCGCGCTCGGTCGACGAGACGCCGCCTATCGTGCCGCCGATACCTACGACCAGGGGGAGAGTGTCGGAAACGGTCACGGGTTCATCCTGTTCGAACGTCATCCCTCCGCTCTTTCCCGTTTCGTCGCACGATGACAACAGGCGTTCCGGCAACGCGGTGCAATCGTCCTGCGATTGTCGTGCAGGGTTCCGCGGGCGCTGTCGCTAAGCCCCCGTACACGTTAGGGATGCGCGTAGCCTTGCCCGAACTGTAATAGACCGATAATACACCTTGTGTCCGCCGCTTGGCCGACCCGCTGGAACGACCCGATGCGCCCCGATCCCTTCGACACCAACCGTTCCAACGCAAGCGGCGACCGCGAGCCCTATGCGTATGAACGCGAACGGCTGATCACCGAACGCGAACGCCTGCGCCAGAAATACGAAGCCGAGCGCGACGGTGGCGACTCGCAGCCCTATGATCGCGACTTCGGCGCGGCCTACGCCACCCCCAGCACGCCACGACGCAAGCGCCCGATCGGACGCTGGATTCTGCGCGGCTTTGGGATCGGCATCGTCCTGCTCGTCATCGCGATCATCTGGCTCGCGATCACCGCCCCCTTGTCGAAGTCGCTGCAACCGCCGACCCCGCCTTCGATCACGCTCACCGCGGACGACGGCACGCCGATCGCACGGCGCGGTGCGATCATCGGCAAGTCGGTCGATGCTTCCAAGCTCCCGGCCCACGTCACGCAGGCCTTCCTCGCGATCGAGGACCGGCGCTTCTATTCGCACTGGGGCGTCGACCCACGCGGAATCGCGCGTGCGGCATGGGCGAACATGGGCTCGGGCGGCGTCCGCCAGGGCGGCTCGACGATCACGCAACAGCTCGCGAAGAACGCCTTCCTCGATTCGGACCGCACCGCGACGCGGAAGATCCGCGAGGCGATGATCGCCTTCTGGCTCGAGGCGTGGCTGTCGAAGAACGAGATCCTCTCACGCTATCTCTCGAACGTCTATTTCGGCGACAACACCTACGGGATCAGCGCGGCCGCCAAGCATTATTTCGGCCGCACCCCCGACAAGCTCAACGTCGGCCAAGCCGCGATGCTAGCCGGTCTGGTAAAGGCGCCTTCCCGCCTAGCCCCCACCTCCAACCTCGAAGGCGCGCGCAAGCGGGAGGCCGTCGTGGTCGGCGCGATGGTCGACGCGGGCTTCCTCACCAAGGCGGAGGGCGACGCGGTCCAGCCGCAGCGCGTGCTCGGCAGCCGCCCGTCGCAGCTCCCCAACGGCACGTATTTCGCCGACTGGATCCTGCCCGAAGCGCGCGACCAAGCCGGCGAGATCAAGACCGAGGCGACCGTCCAGACGACGCTCGATCCTCGCCTGCAACGCGCCGCCGAACGCACCGTCGCGCGCGCCGGGCTTCGTCAGGCACAGGTCGCGCTGGTGGCGATGCGTCCCGATGGCCGCGTCGTTGCGATGATCGGCGGCAAGAACTACGCGAAAAGCCCGTTCAACCGCGCGACGCAGGCCCGTCGCCAGCCCGGCTCGACCTTCAAGCTGTTCGTCTACCTCGCCGCGATGCGCCAAGGGCTGACCCCCGATTCGACGATCGAGGACCGCCCGGTGACGATCGGCGACTGGACCCCGAAGAACAGCGACGGCCGCTATCAGGGGACGATCACGCTGCGCCAGGCGTTCGCGCGCTCGTCCAACGTCGCTGCAGCCCGGCTGACGCAACAGGTCGGTGTCAAGGCGGTGATCAAGGCGGCGCGTGACCTCGGCATTTCAACGCCGATCCCCAGCGAGGCGACGATCGGCCTCGGCACCTCGACGGTGTCGCTGCTCGAACTGACCGCCGCCTATGCCGCGATCGCGCGCGAGCAATATCCGGTCCAGCCGCGCGGCCTTGCCGACGTCCGCGAGAAGGGCTGGTACCAGTCGCTGACCGGCGGGGCGACCGAGATGCCGAGCAAGATCCACGACGAGATGCTCGATCTGTTGGCGGCCTCGATCCGCACCGGCACCGGACGCGGTGCGAACCTCACGGTCGACGCGTTCGGCAAGACCGGCACGACGTCCGACAACAAGGACGCGCTGTTCGTCGGCTTCGCACGCGATCTGGTGGTCGGCGTATGGGTCGGCAACGACGACAATTCGTCGAACCCCGGCCTGTCGGGCGGCGGTATCCCCGCACGGATCTGGCGCGACTTCATGCAGAGCGCGCTGGGGATCGCCCCGATCGCCGCGCCGGCTCCGGCGGTAGAGGAAGTCGATCCGGACGCACTGCCGGCGGACGATCAGGACAATTCGATCCTGCCGCTAGGCGGGGAGATCGAGGGGATGGGCTTCAACCTGAAGATGGGCGAGGACGGCACCATCTCGGTCGGCCCCTCCCGCCGCGACCGCCAGGAAGGCCCGCCCCCACGCGACGATCGCCGGCCGCCCGATGAAGAGCCGGGGTTCGACGAAGGGCAGTAGTTCGCTAATCGACGCCATCCGTCACTCAGCACCACCTCAGCGATTAGGCACATCCCGGTTATTAGGCACTACCCCGGCTATCAGGCACCACCCCGGCGGAGGCCGGGGCCCAATTGGAAAGGTCGCGGTAACGACGCGCAGCCCTTCGCCACCTACCGCCCCCAATTGGGCCCCGGCGTTCGCCGAGGTGGAAGAGCAGCTTTGATCTTCACGTGAGCCGACACCCCCGTTGACGCCACCACCGCATCGCAGCATGTCTCACGCATGCGCTTCTTCTCTGACAACGCCGCCAGGATCCACCCGCAGGTCATGGCCGCGATCGCCGCCGCCGACACGCTCGATACCGCCTATGCCGGCGACGCGTGGAGCCAGCAGCTCGACGGCCGCCTGTCCGAACTTTTCGAGACCGACGTCGCAGTGCTCTGGGTCCCCACCGGCACCGCCGCCAACTGCCTCGCGCTCGCAGCACTCTGCCCGCCGCACGGCGGCATCGTCTGCCACCGCGACGCGCACATTCAGAACGACGAGGGCGGCGCGCCCGAATTCTACACGCACGGCGCCAAGCTGTTCCTCGCCGACGGCGATGGCGCAAAGATGACGCCGGACACGATCCGCACCGTCCTCGACGCGATCCCCGACGACGTCCACCGCGTCCAGCCGCACGCGATCTCGATCACCAACGCCACCGAATATGGTCGCGTCTACCAGCCGCACGAAGTGGCCGAAATCGGCGCGCTGGCGAAGGAGCGCGGGCTCGGCTTCCACATGGACGGCGCACGCTTCGCCAACGCGATGGCACGCGTCGGCTGCTCGCCCGCCGAGATGACGTGGCGCGCCGGTGTCGACGCGCTGAGCTTCGGCTTCGTCAAGAACGGCGCGATGAGCGCGGAGGCGCTGGTTTTCTTCAAGCCCGACCTCGCCGCCGTCACGCAATACCGCCGCAAGCGCGCAGGCCTGCTGCTGTCGAAGGGGCGGTATCTCGCCGCGCAGATCCTCGCCATGCTCGACGACGACCTCTGGCTCGCCAACGCCAAGGCCGCCAACGACAGCGCGACGAAGCTAGCCGCCGCTGCAGGCGACCGCCTCGTCCACCCGGTCGAAGCCAACGAAGTCTTCCTCCGCGCCACCCCCGAAGAAGCCGCAGCCCTCCGCGCGAAGGGCTTCGACTTCTACGACTGGGCGGCGGGGGAGATTCGCCTCGTCACCGCATGGGACAGCCCTGCGGACGCAGTCGGCCTCCTCGCCGACGCCCTCCGCGAGCTGTGACCGGCCCCACCGACCCACCACAGTCCACGCGGGCCGCGGTACTGATTCCGTTCGGCATCGTCACGCTGATCTGGGGCTCGACCTGGCTCGTCATCCGCGACCAGATCGCGGTCGTGCCGCCGAGCTGGTCGATCAGCTACCGCTTCCTCGTCGCCGGCATCGCGATGGCGATCTACGCAGGGATCAAGCGCGAGAGCTTCAAATTCGACGCGCGCGGCTACGCGTTCGCGGCGGTGATCGGCATCGCGCTGTTCACGTTCAACTTCAACTTCGTCTATCGCGCCGAGCATTACGTCACCTCGGGCCTCGTCGCCGTGGTATTCGCGCTGCTGCTCGTTCCCAACGCGATCTTCGGCCGCATCTTCCTCAAGCAGCGCCTCGGACGGCAGCTGATGGTCGGGTGCGCGGTCGCGATGGCGGGGGTCGCGCTGCTGTTCGTCAACGAGGCGCGGGTCGATCCTCACGGGCCGCGCTCGGCGACGATCGGCATCGTCCTGACGCTGTGCGGCGTGATGGCCGCGTCGGTCGCCAACGTCATCCAGGGCAGCGCGTTCGCCAAACGCTATCCGATGGCCCCGACGCTGGCGATGGCGATGCTGATCGGCGCGAGCCTCGATGCGGCGTTCGCCTGGATCACCACCGGGCCACCGGTGTTCGAGCCGCGCTTCGGCTATGTCGCGGGCATCCTCTATCTCGGCGTGTTCGCGTCGGCGCTCGCCTTCCCGCTGTATTTCAACGTCATCCGCGCGATCGGGCCGGCCAAGGCGGCCTATTCGGGCGTCATCGTACCGGTGATCGCGATGCTGCTATCGACGATCTTCGAGCGCTATCACTGGTCGACCTTGGCCGTCGCCGGCGCTGTGCTGTCCGGCATCGGCCTCGTCATCGCACTCAGCGCGCGCAGGCCCGCGCGGTAGTCGGGCCAGGCGGGCGTCCAGCCGAGCACGCGCTTGGCCTTCCCGTTCGCCACCCGCCGGTTCTCGTTATAAAATCCGCGCCCCATTGCCGAGAGCTCCTCGAGCGTCACGAACGGCGGCGCGGGCATCCCGAGCAGCATCGCCGCAAACGCCACCACGTCGTTCTGCGACGCGGGCACGTCGTCCGCGAGATTATACGCCCCTGCCGGCGCATCGAACCCGGCGATCACACCCGAGACGATATCGTCGACATGCGCGCGGCTGAACACCTGGCCGGGTTGCTCGATCCGGTGCGCCTTGCCCTGCCGCACCCGGTCGAGCGGCGAGCGCCCCGGACCATAGATCCCTGGCAACCGAAACGTCCGCGCGCCAATGGCCAGCCAGTCCGCATCCGCCGCCGCCCGTGCGCTCCGTCGACCGCCACCGATCGGCGCCGTCTCGTCCACCCACGCACCCTGCGCATCGCCGTACACGCCGGTCGACGACAGATACCCGATCCAAGCGCGCGTCCGCAGCAACAGCGAGCCGTAGCGGCCAAGCACGGGGTCCGCCTCATGCTCGGGCGGCACCGACGACAGGATGTGCGTCGCCGCCGCGATCTCCGCCGTCACCGCGTCCACATCGTCGAACCGGAGCGTACCATTGCGTCCATCCCGCGTCGTACCGACGACATGCCAGCCATCCGCCGCGAGCCGATCAGCCAGCCGCGACGCGGTGTAGCCAAGACCGAAGACCAGCAACCGGCTCATGGTGCCACCGCCGCGCCAGCCATCGGCCCCTTGTACAAAGTCCCGAAATAATCGCCCGCATTCCACACCGGCCGCTGCGCGCCATCCGCGATCTCGCGCGCGATCCGGTAGTTCGCATCGACGAACCGCACGCCCTGATCCCAGAGGATCGGCTGCGTCAGGTCGTCCGAAGGCTTGTGATAATTGTTCGCCATGAAATACGCGACCGCAGCCTTGCCCGGCCCCTTCTGACCCGGCCACAGGAAGACCGACGGGATCCCCTTCTGAACGAAACGGAAGTGATCCGAGCGGACGAAGATCCCCTCCTCCGGCATCGGATCGGGCGACAGGCCGACGCCGATCGCCGCCACCGCCTTCTGCACGATCGGGCCGATCGTCGAGCGCTCGGCACCGAACACCACCATGTCCTCGAACTTGTAGGTCAGGATCGGCATATCGAGGTTCACGTCCGCGACGATCGAGCTCAGCGGCACGGTCGGGTGGTTGGTGAAGTAATCACTGCCAACCAGCCCCTTCTCCTCGCCGGTGACCGCGAGGAACATGATCGTGCGCTTCGGCGCCTGCCCACTGCCGTTGAAGCGCTTGGCCTCTTCGATCAGGCTGGCGATGCCGATCGCGTTGTCGAGCGCGCCGTTGTTGAGCGCGTCGCCCTTCACGGGTTTCGTGATGCCGATGTGATCGAGATGCGCCGACAGCACGACGACCTCCTTGCCGACCACCGGATCGCTGCCGGGGATTACGCCGACGACATTGCTGCTCGCGCCGGGCACGAAGCTCGTCTTTGTCGCGACGGTCAGCGTACCGACCAGCGGCACCGCCTTGAACTTGGCGTTGTCGCCTGCCGCCTGCCTGGCGATCCGGCTCCAAGACGTCTTCGCACCCGCGAACAGCTTGGCCGCACCGACCATGCTGACCGTCCCGAGCGACGGCGCGCCAGGTGCATCGACCTTGCCGGTACCGTCGGGGTTCGCCCATGTCATCCGCGGCGTCGCATAGGAGTCGGCCAGTTTGGCGAACGTCCGCACCTTCGCCGAGCGCGGGCTTTCCAGCGTGATCACGCCGACCGCGCCCTTGGCCTGCGCGATCGCCGCCTTGGTCCCGCCCGAGCCGAAGAACGCGCGCTCCTCGCCGCCGAACCGCGCGGGCGAGCCGCCAAAATAGGCGACGATCTTGCCGCGCACGTCGACGCCCTTGTAGTCGTCTTGGCCATATTGCGGCGCGTCGATGCCGTAGCCGACGAACACGACGGGCGCCGAAACGCTGGTCTCCGCCTTCGCGCCGTTCGCGGCGGGCACATAATCCTCTCCGAAAACGAGCGGCTGCGCAGGCCCGCGCCCCGTCCAGACGAAATCGCCCTTGCTCGCCGCCTTGTACGACACCAGCGGCACGGTCTGGAGATACCCGCCCTGATCGCCACCCGGCCGCAGACCCGCGGCATAGAATTGCGCAGCGACATATTGCGCGGCGATATCGAACTCGGGGCTGCCGGCCTCGCGCCCCTTCATCGCATCCGACGCGAGGAACAGCACATGCGCCTTCATCGCCGCCTGATCCGCCGGCAGCGGTGCGGCGAGCTTGGCGTTCACCTCGGCCGTATTCGGGGCGGTCACCGGTGCCGGCACGGGGGCAGCTTGGGGCGCAGTCTGTGCAAGGGCAGAGGTAGATATCGCGAGCACCGCGAGCGCGCCGATAGGACGATACATCCGGAAATCCTTGCAAAGGGAACGTGTTGCAGCGGCGTAGCACCCACCGTCACCCGCGCAAGCTTTGGCTGGCGATAGGCGGGCGCGGCCCTATATTCGCAAACATATGCTCGATATCCAGAACAGTCTCGCCCACCCGCTCGTCATTCGCCGCGAGGACTATACCCCGCCCGAGTGGCTGGTCCCCGAGACGAAACTGGATTTCGACCTCGATCCCTCCACCACCCGCGTAACGGCAACACTGTCGGTGACGCGCAACGGCGATCACGCCGCACCGCTGCGGCTCGACGGCGCGGGCCAGAAGCCGCTCTCGGTCACGGTCGACGGCGTGACGATCAACGACTGGCGGATCGACGGCGAACAGCTCGTCATTCCCCTCACCGGCGCCGCGCATGTCGTCGAGACGCAGGTCGAGATCGCCCCCGATCGCAACACGCAGTTGATGGGGCTCTATGCCTCGGGCGGCAATCTCTGCACCCAGTGCGAGGCGGAAGGCTTCCGCCGCATCACGTATTTCCCCGACCGCCCCGACGTGCTCAGCATCTATTCGGTCCGGATGACCGCCGACAAGAAGCACTTGCCCGTGCTGCTCGCGAACGGCGACCTGGCCGCGCAGGGCGATCTCGACGATGGTCGCCACTGGGCAACCTGGCACGATCCATTCCCGAAGCCCTCCTACCTCTTCGCACTGGTCGCCGGCGACCTCGCCGTAAACCGCAGCAGCTTCACGACGATGTCGGGACGCGAGGTGTCGCTCGGCATCTGGGTGCGCGAGGCCGACCTCCCCAAGACCGACCACGCGTTGAAAGCGCTCGAACTCGCGATGGCGTGGGACGAGACGACCTATGGCCGCGAGTACGACCTGGACGTGTTCAACATCGTCGCGGTCGACGATTTCAATTTCGGCGCGATGGAGAACAAGGGGCTCAACATCTTCAACTCGCGCTACATCCTGGCCGACCCGGATACCGCGACCGACTACGATTACGACGCGATCGCAGCGGTCGTCGCGCACGAATATTTCCACAACTGGTCGGGCAACCGGATCACTTGCCGCGACTGGTTCCAGCTCTCGCTCAAGGAAGGCTTCACCGTCTACCGCGACCAGGGCTTCTCCGCCGACCAGGGCTCGCGCGCGGTCAAGCGGATCGAGGACGTCCGCGGCCTGCGTGCGTCGCAATTCCCCGAGGATTCGGGCCCGCTCGCGCACCCCGTGCGGCCTGAATCCTACCAGGAGATCTCGAACTTCTACACCGCGACGATCTATAACAAGGGCGCCGAGCTGATCCGGATGATGGCCGCGATCCTCGGACCGAAGGGCTTCCGCGCGGGCACCGACCTGTATTTCGACCGGTACGACGGCACGGCCGCGACCTGCGAGGATTTCGTCACGTCGATGGAGGAAGGCGGCAAGGTCGACCTTACCCAGTTCCGACTCTGGTATTCGCAGGCGGGCACGCCGCGCGTCTCGGCGAGCCTCTCGCACAGCGGTGACCGCGCGACGCTGCGGCTCGCGCAGCAGGTGCCCGCGACGCCCGGCCAGCCGGTCAAGTCGCCGATGGTGCTGCCGTTGCGCGTGAAGCTGTTCGGTGCCGAATCGGGTAAGGCGTTGACCGACGAACGCCTCGTCCTGTTCGACGACACGCTCGACACGATCGAATTCGAAGGGTTGGCCGAGCGCCCGGTACTATCGATCAACCGCGGCTTCTCCGCGCCCGTGGTGGTCGAGAGCGACCGCACCGCCGCCGACCTCGCCTTCCTCAGTGCGCACGACGACGATCCGTTCGCGCGCTACGAGGCGATGCAGCAACTGATGCTCGATACGCTGGTTGCCTCGGCCGGCGGTCATGCGGATCACGAGGCCGTGATCGCCGCGGTCGCCAACACGCTCGCCAATACCAATCTCGATCTCGCGTTCGTCGCGGAGGCGGTATTGCTGCCGTCGGAGAGCTTCATCGGCGACCAGATGGCCGTCGTCGATCCCGACGCGATCTTCCGCGCCCGCGAGGCACTACGTCGCGATCTCGGCACGCGGCTGGAGATGCAATGGCGGCAGGCATATGCGCGGGGTGAGGGCCAATCCTACGCCTATACGCCGGAGGGCAAGGGTCTGCGTCGTCTACGGACGGTATCGCTCGGCTATATAGCGGCGAGCGGTGCGACGGATGCGGCTGACCTTGCGTTTGCGCAGTTCGATTCGGCGGACAACATGACCGACCGGATGGGCGCGCTGACGACGCTGGTCAGCAGCGAGTCCGAGATCCGCACCACCGCGCTCGACATCTTCTACAACCAATATTGCGACAATCCGCTGGTGCTCGACAAATGGTTCCAGGCGCAAGCGCAGTCGTCGCGCGACGATACCGGTGCCATCGTCGCAAGGCTGGCCGACCATGCTGACTTCACGCTGACCAACCCCAACCGCGCGCGCTCGCTGATCGGCGCGTTCGGCGCGAACCAGCGTGCGTTCAACACTGCCGACGGCAGTGGCTACCGGTTCCTCGCCGACCAACTGATCGCGCTCGACCGCCTGAACCCGCAGACCGCAGCCAAACTCCTCCCGCCGCTGGGTCGCTGGCGCCGGTTCGACGCTGCGCGCGCTGGGCTAATGCGTGCGGAACTGGAGCGGATCGTGCGGACACCGGGGCTCTCGAAGGATGTGTTCGAGCAGGCGTCGAAGAGTCTCGAGGGCTGAACCGATTAATCCTCCCCCGCCAGCGGGAGGTGTCTGGCACTTGCCAGACGGAGGGGGAGGAAAGTGATTACGGCTGTTGCGGCGTCCTCCCCCTCCGTCGCCTTCGGCGCCACCTCCCCCTTGCGGGGGAGGATCACGGAAATGCACTGCCCCTACCGACGGCTCGCAAAGAACTCCCGCAGGATCCCCGCCGCCTCGGTCTCCGCAATCCCCGCGTAAATGTCAGGCCGATGATGACACGTCGGCTGGCCGAAAAACCGCGGCCCATGCTCCACCGCCCCGCCCTTCGCATCCGCCGCCCCATAATAGAGCCGCGCGATCCGGGCATGCGCGATCGCCCCGGCACACATCGCGCAAGGCTCCAGCGTCACCCAGAGATCGCATCCCTCAAGCCGGTCGCTTCCCAACGCCAGAGCAGCAGCGCGAATCGCCTGGATCTCCGCATGCGCAGTCGGATCGCACAACGCCCGCGGCGCATTCGCCCCCGTCGCGATAATCACGCCGTCCTTAACGACAACGGCGCCGACCGGGACTTCCCCAGCCAGCGCCGCATCGCGTGCCGCGTCGAGCGCGCGGCGCATGGGTTCGGGGACGGGGAACATGGCCTCAGGCCCTGCCCCGCCGCCCGCGTTCCGTAAAGATCAGTTCGGTGCCTGGCTGTTGCCCGGCTTCTCGACGTTGATCGTCGGCACCGCCACGGTCTTGTTCTCGGTGCCGAGCGTGACCTTGGCGACGTCGGCCTGGAACTTCGGCGCCTGGACGATGCCCTGGCGGGTCTGGTCGATGTTGATGATCCCGAAATACATCAGGCCGACCACGACCAGCACGACGATTGCGACAAGAGACAAGAGCGTACGCATGGGACATCCCCTTTTATTGAACAGTTCGATAGCGTAACAACGTCGTCGATCGCCGTGGGTTGCACAATGCCCATTGCGGACGACCGAGGGCACGTTTTGACGTGAATCGGTTGACGAAAGCCGGCGTGCCAGCTATCCGCGCGCCTTTCCGGGGTTCCTCCCGACACTTGAATAGGTAATCACATGTCGCGCATCTGCGAACTGACCGGCAAGGGCCGGATGGTCGGGAACAACGTCTCCCACGCCAACAACAAGACCAAGCGCACGTTCCTGCCGAACCTGCAGAACGTCACGCTTCTCTCCGATTCGCTCGAGAAGGGCGTCAAGCTGCGCGTTTCGACGCACGGCCTGCGTACCGTCGAGCATAACGGTGGCCTCGACAACTGGCTGGTGAAGGTCTCGGACGACAAGCTGTCGCTTCGCGTTCGTCGCCTGAAGCGCGAAGTCGTCAAGAAGATCGCAGCCTCGGCAGTCGCCGCCTAACAGCGACGTCGTAGTGCGATCACCGCGGCCCGCCCTGCACCTCGCAGGGCGGGCCGTCGGCGTTTGTAAGGCTAGCGATCCAGCCGGAACTTCAGCAGCAGCGTGCGCTGGAGAAACATCTGGTTGTCGTCCGACACGATCCACACGATTGTCGCGCCGTTCTCGACCGTCGTGTCGATCCCCTCGAAATTATCGTGAATCAGCGGCGCGTCGATCGTCGCGATCAGGTGGCCACGCGCGATTCGGTCCTGCGCGATATCGCGCCGGTCGATCCGCGATATCCGGTTCGACCACCGGAACGGCAGGCGAAACCCTCGATCGAGCACGAGCAGGTCGCCATTCGGCAGCGCGGCGATGTCGGCGGGATCGTAGCGGCCATAGGGTTCGTAGGCGAAGCGCGTCGGCGCCCCGGCCCGAGTCGGATCGCCGGCAAAGATCAGCCCCTGCCGGGTATGGAGTCGGCCTTGCTGCGTCCCGGCCCAATCCTGTCGACGGACATGCGCTTCCTCGCTGATCGCGACGAATCGGCCGTCGGGGAGTCGCGTCATCGATTCGGGACCGCCATTGGCCGGCCAGTCGTGCATCGCCTTTGGCGTGACGCGGGCTTCGTATCGGGCGAATCCCGGCGCATAGCGCCAGATCGCATTGCGGTCCTCGAACCCCACCCAGATCTGCCCGGTGACGGGATCGATCGTCATCGATTCGCTGTCGCGGTCGCGCTTTTCCCAGCCGATGCCGGGCCCGGCGGGCAGGTTGGTGAAGGCGATGCGGTGCGGCCGCCAGTCCGGCCCCATGTCGAACTGGACGATATTGCCGCCGTCGCTCAACAGCGTGAAGCGGTCTCGCGCAACGTCGAGCGACGAGAAACCCCCGAACGCCGGATCGCGACTGTCGAGCGCCACCCCGCCAAGATAGGTGAGCCCGCCGACGCGCACATGCCGCGGGTTGGTGCGGTCGAGCATCACGCGCGTCGCGGTCAGCTGCGCACGACTGCCGAGCAGGTCGAGCCGCGCCTCGCCCGACCAGGTCGGCACGATCGCACAGACGCTCACAGCGACGAACAGGACAGTGATCAGGCGCCGCATCGCGTCTCTCATAGGGGGTCCGGCGATCCGCGGAAGCATGAACAGCGGATAACGGAGGCATTCAGGCTTAGCTAAATGCGAATCACCCATAAGCGTCTCATCGAGGATGGAAGCACGGCCCCCGCCGCCGCCGAAATCCCCAACGGGAGACGCACGATGTTCAAGACTTTTACACTCGCCGCCAGTGCCCTCGCATTGGGTGCGACCGCCCTCGTTCCCGCCGCCGCCGATGCGCAGCGCTGGGGCTCGCGCTACGAGCGTGGCTACGATGGCTACCAGGGTGGCGGCTATCGCGACGGTGGCTACGATCGTGGCTATCGCGGCGACTACCGCGAATATCGCGGCAACGACCGCCGCTACAACGCGCGCAGCCGTCGCGGGTGCGACAACACCGGCGGCACGATCATCGGCGCACTCGCCGGCGGCCTGCTCGGTCACACCATCGCCGGTCGTGGTGACCGGACGCTCGGCGCGGTTCTCGGTGCAGCCGGTGGTGGCCTTGCCGGCAACGCGATCGATAAGTCGGATAACCCCGGGTATTGCCGGCGGTAAGCCCGGCAAAGCCCGGGCCGGTGCTCGCTAAAGCGAGCAACCGCCGGCACGGACGGCGGGCAGGCCAAGCCTGACCCGACCGACGACGGCTTCGCCGACGTCGCGCCCCGTTTAGGCCACACCAGTTTAACAGTTCCCTCGCGTAGCGTATCGAGGGCGAGGGCCGGCTTCCCGTACGGGAGCCGGCCCTTTGTTCGTCTGCACGAGAGCATTCTCCGCATCGATGGTGCCGGAGCACGCCCTACGCCGTCATCCTGACGAAAGTCAGGACCCAGGGTAACTGACCACCGTCGATCTTGGCTCTGGGTCCTGACTTTCGTCAGGATGACGGTGGGACGTCAGGATGACGGTCGGTCGTCATGGTCACGGTGGTGGGCTCGGTCAGGCGATCCGGTCCGGGACCTCGGCCGCATCCTGCGCAATCGCCGCATCGGGCGCCACCGCTTCCCACGGAAACACGAACCAGTCCTTCGTCACAGCCCGGTCGATCGTCCGCGCACAATACTCGATCCGCTCCGCCGAACTGACGTTATCGATCAACATCGCAAACCGCACCGCGCCCTCGACCGCCCCAGCCGCCGCCAGCGCCCCGCGCAGGTGCGTGATCGTCCGCCCGGAATCATTGATGTCGTCGACAAACAGCAGCCGCTCGCCCCCTCGCGTCCGCGCGGCCAGCTTCACCAGCGGTTCGTCGGCAAAGTCCTTCACCTGGCTCGAATAATCGACCGACAGCGTCGGCAACCCGATCGCATGGCTGAGGAATACCGCCGGCACGAGCCCACCGCGGCCGATCCCGATGATATAATCGGGTTTCCAGTCAACGTCCTCGACCAGCTTGGCGGCGAGGATGTGGATCGCAGCGACGAACTCGTGCTGCGGGATGGGGGTAAAGATCGGCATTGGCTGGATGCTAGCGGGTCAGGGCGAAGACTTCACCCTAAACCCGCTGCATCGCTATCTTGTTCTCCCGCGAAGGCGGGGACCCAGACTGGGCTCCCGCCTTCGCGGGAGAACAAGAGGTAGCAGACGCCCTTTCAGATTTAGATCGTATCCAGCGCCTGCTCGAAATCGGCGATCAGATCGTCCGGATCCTCCACCCCGATCGAGATTCGGACGAGATTATCCGTGATCCCCAGCGCTTGCTTGCGCGCATCCGGCACCGACAGATGCGTCATCCCCGCAGGATGGCTAGCCAATGTCTCGGTCCCCCCCAGCGACACCGCCAGCTTGGCGATCTTGAGCGCATCGAGGAACGCGAAGCTCTCGCGCTCACCGCCCTTCAGGTACAGCGAGAAGGTCGAGCCCCCACCGGTGCAATGGCGACGATAGATATCCGCCTGCCGCTCCATACCCGGCTCGTCCTCGAGAAAGCCGAGATACGCGACCCGCTCGACCTTCGGATGGTGACGGAGAAAAGCGCAGACCTTCGCCGCATTCTCGCCCGCACGGCTCATCCGCAGTTCCAGAGTTTCCAGCGACCGCAGCAGCATCCACGCGGTATTCGGATCGGTGATCGTCCCGATCGTGTTCCGCATCGTCCGGATCGTGTTGATATGCTCCTTCGACCCGAGCACGCCGCCCGCGACCAGATCCGAATGCCCGCCGACATACTTCGTCAGCGAATACACGACGATGTCCGCGCCATGCTTGAGCGGCTGGAACCACAGCGGCCCGAGGAAGGTGTTGTCGATCGCGATCGGCGGCTTTTCACCCTTGAAGATGGCGTCACGGCTGGCCGCGACCGCCTCGACGTCGACCAGCGCGTTGGTCGGGTTCGCCGGGCTTTCGAGATAGATCAGCGCGACGTTGCCGGTCGCCGCCTCGGTCATCACCGCATCGATCTCTTCACGAGTCGCACCCGCCGGAAAGTCGAGCCACTTCACGCCGAACTTACCGAGCACGCGGCCGATCAGCGTCTCGGTCGCCGCGTACAACGGCCCCGAATGGACGATCGTGTCGCCCGGCTTGACCATCGCCAGGAACAGCGTCGCAATCGCCGACATGCCCGACGAGAAGGCGAGCGCGTCCTCCGCCTCTTCCCAGACGCCGAGGCGATCTTCGAGGATCTCCTGGTTCGGCCCGTTGAAGCGCGAATAGACGAGGCCCTCGGCCCCGCCCGGACGCTTGCCGGTAACGCCTTCGAAGTGGCGCTTGCCCGCCGCCGCATTGGGGAACACGAACGTCGAAGTGAGGAAGATCGGCGGCTTCAGCGAGCCTTCCGATAGCGCGGGATCGTAACCGTGGCCCATCATCAGCGTCGACGGCTTCAGTTTCCGCCCGCCGATCTTCTCGACCTCGGGCTTTGGTGCGACGCGCGCGGCGACGCCGGTCAGGTCCGCTTCGGTTTCGGCGGGGACTGCGCCGGCGTTTTCGGGGGTATCGGACATCAATATGCTCCTGCGTGGCCCGTCTTATGCGAGCCGATGTGCGGAGCCTAAACGACCGGCGAGGGCTTTGGGAGCCGTTAGAGGCCGATGATGCTGATCTGACGCCCATAGGAGGGCTCGCCGCGATGGGTCGCGCGCCGATAGCTGAAGAAGCGATCGTCATCCGTATAGGTGTCGAGCCCGAGTGCCTCGATCCGGCCGATACCGGCGACCGCGAGACGGCTGACGACATAGGCCTCCAGGTCGAACTGGTAATGATCGCCCCTGTTCTCGACGGCGCGACCGTCCGCGAAGAAGCGCTCGTTCTCCGGATCCGCCTCGCAGAACCGCCGGATGAAGGCGTCGTCGACCTCATAGCTGGCGCGCGCGATGCACGGCCCGACCGCGGCGACGATCCGGTCGCGGTGCGCACCGATCGCCTCCATCGCGAGGATCGTGGAGTCGGTGACGCCGCCGAGCGCGCCCTTCCAGCCGGCATGGGCTGCCGCAACGACGCCGGCCTCGCGGTCGGCGAACAGCACCGGCGCACAGTCCGCGGTCAGGATACCGAGCGCTAGGCCGGGACGGTTAGTGACCAGCGCATCGGCATGCGGACGGATCGCGTCGTCGAACGGCTCGATCACGGTCACCGCGTCGGCGGAATGGACCTGATACAGACTGACGAGTTTCGCACCGGGTAGAACGGCTTCGGTCGCGCGACGACGGTTCTCGGCGATGGCGGCGGGGTCGTCGTCGGACCCGATGCCGACATTGAGGCTCGCATACGCGCCGGTCGAGACGCCGCCACGCCGACCGAGAAAGCCATGCGGAATGTCGCCAAGCGCCTTCGCACGGATGAGGTCGATGGTCATTTTAGGTCACCCAACATCAAGCACATCCCCACCCCGGCGGAGGCCGGGGCCCAGTTGGGTGACGTTCCTAACAGCAGGCATCGCGCCGTTACCAAGACCTTTCCAACTGGGCCCCGGCCTCCGCCGGGGTGGTGGCCTTTCGCTACGATATCTCTGGAGGCATCAAGCATCACAGCACAAGCCGCATGATCCGATCATCATCAGGCTGCTCGCCGACCATGAACACATACCGCCCGATCTCGACGAAGCCGTACCGCTGGTAGAACCGGTGAGCCCGGTGGTTATCCACATACACGCTCAGGATCATTTCCGTCCGCCCATCGGCGCGCGCAACATCGATCGCCCAGTCCATCAACGCAGGGCCGACACCCGCACCATGCTGGTCTCCGCGCACATAAAGCTGGTGAAGTTCGATTGCCGTCGCCGGCCAGTCGCCCGGAAACGCCACCGGGCCGATCTTCGCAAACCCTACGATCTCACCCGCCTCGTCCACCGCGACCCGCACCGTGAAGGCAGGATCGGACAGTTGCGCCGGCAACCCCGTCTCAC
This sequence comes from Sphingomonas sp. AP28, assembly GCF_056680455.1. Taxonomy (NCBI): domain Bacteria; kingdom Pseudomonadati; phylum Pseudomonadota; class Alphaproteobacteria; order Sphingomonadales; family Sphingomonadaceae; genus Sphingomonas; species Sphingomonas sp. AP28. The sequence continues at coordinate 2,425,615 of NZ_CM155283.1, forward strand.
CGAACGTCTGTTCCAAGAAGGCGGCAAGGTCTTCAGGCCGATACAGCGTACCGAACGTGTCGGTAAACGACCGCTTCGCCATCGCAGCGAGTTCTGCACCGTCGGCGGGCACCGCATTGCGATAGGCGATCATGCACCAAAGCCCGCAAAAGCCGCCGGGGTCGGCCAAGTCGGCGCGGTGATCGCCAGCGCTTTGAAAAGCGTACCCATATCGTCCATCAACCTCCTCCGATCCGCTGCCAATGCTTCCGCCCGCGCAGGCGACGCCTTGGCGAGTGCCGACGTCCGCGAATCAATGCCGAGCGCACCGAGCAGGTCGCGCTGCGTCACCGGCCCCCACGCGACCGCGCCCTCCGTTTGGGCGGCCGCAGCGAGCGTGGTGAAGTCGACATGCGCGGTCAGGTCATGCTCGCCGGGCGCCTCGAACGGATTGGCGAACGCATGCCCGCGCACCGCCTGCAACGTGTCGCCGAGCGCCGGCCCCTCATAGCCATAGTCGACCGCGATCAGCGCACCGCCCTGCGCGGCGATCCGCTTGGCGAGACCGCGAATGATCGTCACGGCAGCAGGCGAGGTTTCGAGGATCGAGCCTGCGGGGGCGTCGCGAAACGGCTCGGGGATGACGGCATCCGGGAGCGGCTTACCGGCGATCGGCAAGAACAGCAGGTCCTGTGCCGCGACGAGGCGTTCGTGCCACTGCTCGCGCTTGACGAGTTGCCGGATCGGCAGCGCATCGAAGAACTCGTTGGCGACGACGATCAGCGGACGATCGGTCGGCAGCGTGTCGACCGCGTCGTGCCACGTCGCGGCGGGCACGCGCTCGGCTTGAGCTTTACGCAGCACAGGACTGGTTTCGACGAAATGTACCGGCGGCTCCAGTCCAGCCTTCGCCATCGCGCGCGCGGCGTCGGCAGCAAGCGTCCCGCGGCCCGGCCCGAGCTCGACCCACGCCACATCCGGCCGGCCCGCGCGGTCCCAAAGATCGGCACACCAAAGCCCGACAAGCTCGCCGAACATCTGGCTGATCTCGGGCGCGGTGGTGAAGTCGCCCCCCGCCCCAAGCGGATCGCGCGTCGCATAATAGTGCGCGTTCGCCGCCGCCATATACTGCGCCACGGGGATCGGACCCGCGAGCGCAATCGCTCGGGCGAGGCGTTCGGGAAGGGCGGTGTCAGTCACGGGGGTGTCGGGCATGTCGACCATCTCAAAAATCTCTACCACCCCGGCGAAGGCCGGGGCCCAGTCGGAACGTCCGTAGTGACGTGCGTTGCGCGTCGTCACCTCAACCTTCCCAACTGGGCCCCGGCCTCCGCCGGGGTGGTGCTTCTATTCGAAGGAAGGGTCAGGCGACGCTAGCCGTCCCCGCGATCGACTCCACCCGCACGCGGCGCTTGGCCGACGTCGCCACCAGATACGCCCCCCCGACGATCATCGGCACGCACAGCCACTGCCCCATGTGCAGCCCGGTATGCTCCGCAAACGCCCGCAGCTGCGAATCCGGCTCCCGGAAGAATTCGACGGTGAACCGCGCGAGGCCATACCCAAGCACGAACAACCCGACGAGCTTGCCAGGATCATAGCGCGCCTTGGTCTTCCAGAACGCGAACCAGAGCAACGCAAACAGCAGCACGCCCTCCAGCCCCGCTTCGTACAGCTGGCTCGGATGCCGCGCCGGCTCGACCATGCCGAACGGCACCGTGCGCTCGAAGATGATCCCCCACGCAACATCGGTCGGCTTGCCCCACAGCTCGCCATTCACGAAGTTCGCCAGCCGCCCGAAGAACAGCCCGAACGGCACGCAGCACGCGATATAATCGTGTACGCGCAACCAGTTGAGCTGGTGCTTCCGCGCGAACAGGATTAGCCCGATCGACGTGCCGATCACCCCGCCGTGGAACGACATGCCGCCGTCCCAGAGCCGGAAGATCCGCAGCGGATGCAGGAACATTTCGGGCGCGTAGAAGATCACATAGCCGAGCCGCCCGCCGAGGATGATCCCGAGCGTCGCGTAGAACACCAGGTCGTCGGCATGCCGCCGCGCCATCGGTGCGCCGGGCTGGGCGAGCAGCTTCAGCAGATACCACCAGCCGAGCAGGATCCCGCCGATATAGGCAAGGCTGTACCAACGCAGCGTGAAGAACCCGATCGAGAAGACGTCGGGATGCAGCCCGAGATCCTCGAAGCGGATGTGACTGCCGACGGCAGGCGCTACGGCGCCCGCAGCGGCGGTGATGGTCGACAGGATCAAAGGCTTTTCCCCACGCGTTCGCCCCTGCATAAAGGCCGGACTTGATAAGACCAAGGGCGATAAGCCCACAGTAGGAGAGCGATATGCGGACCGAGCTAGACCTAGCTATGGATTCGACGATGGCCGCGCTGACCGCGCCCGACGGGATGCTCGCGCTCGGATCGGTCGAGCGGTTCGGTGTCACGCTGCCGACGATCGCCGCCGCCCCGCCCGCGCTCAGCTATTATTTCACGCATTATGCCAACGAGCATCGCGACGCCGTCTTCCTCGTCTCCGGCGATGAACGCCTGACGTTCGGCGAGGTCTACGCCGCCGCCGAGCGCACCGCGCGGGCGCTGGTCGACGGGTACGGGATCGCCAAGGGCGACCGCGTCGGCATCGCGATGCGCAATTCGCCATCGTGGATCGTGCTCTACATGGGCATCGTCATGGCCGGCGGCGTCGCGACGCTGCTCAACGGCTGGTGGCAGTCGGAGGAGCTGGAGACCGCGATCGGCGAGGTCGACTGCGCGCTCGTGTTCGCCGATCCGCCCCGCGTGAAGCGCCTCGCGCAGATTGCGGCTCTGCGCGCGCCAGTCGTCGAGATCGACGATTCGCGACCGCTCAACGCTGCGCTCGGCGCCGTGTTGGCAAAGGACGACCACACCGCCGACCTGCCGCTGCTCGGGCCCGAGGATCATGCGACGATCCTGTTCACGAGCGGATCGACCGGCCAGTCGAAGGGCGCGCTCTCCGAACACCGCGCGGTCGTGCAGGGGATCTTCAACTATCTCGGCCAGGCGATGATGATGGTCGGGATCGCCACCGCGCAAGGTAATCCGCCGGTCGGCCAGCCGGTCACGCTGCTAACGATCCCGCTGTTTCACATCACCGGGGAGGTGCCGGTGTTCCTCCAGAGCTTCGCAATGGGCCGGAAACTCGTGCTGATGCCGAAATGGGATGCGGGCGAGGCGATGCGGCTGATCGAGGCGGAGGGCGTCACCTATTTCGTCGGCGTGCCCCTGATGAGCTTCGAAATCCTCAACCATCCCGATCGCACGAACTACGATCTCTCGACCGTAACCGATTTCGCCGCGGGTGGCGCGCCGCGCCCGGTCGACCACGTCCGCCGCATCGACGAGGAGATGGGCGGCAGCGCACCGTTGATCGGCTACGGCCTCACCGAGACGAACGCGGTCGGCACCGGCAACTCGCGCGGCAATTATCTAGCCAAGCCCAACTCCGCCGGCCGCCCCGGCGCACCGTTGGTCGATCTGGCCATCCTCGACGATACCGGCCACCCGGTCGACCAAGGCCAGCGCGGCGAAGTCTGCATCCGCTCGATCTGCAACTTCAAGGAATATTGGAACCGCCCGGATGCGACCGCCGCGGCGTTCACCGCGGACGGCTATTTCCGCACCGGCGACATCGGCTATCTCGACGAGGACGGCTATCTGTTCATCGTCGACCGCAAGAAGGACATCATCATCCGCGGCGGCGAGAACATCTCGTGCCAGGAGGTCGAGGCCGCACTGTACGAACATCCTTCGGTCGCGGAAGCCGCGGTGTTCGGCCTCGCCGACGAGCGCTTCGGCGAGGTCCCCGGTGCGGTGGTCGTGCCGCAGGACGGCGAGACGCTGACCTCCGACGACCTGACCGCGTTCCTCCACCAGCACATCGCCGCGTTCAAGATACCGCAGCGAATCTGGATTTCGGAAGAGCCGCTGCCAAGACTGGGGACGGAGAAGATCGACAAGGTCTCGCTCAAGGCCACGTATCGAGCGATGGCGTAAAGTCCCTCGCCCCTACGGGGAGAGGGAGGGAGGAGCCGCTTGGCGACGGAAGGGAGAGGGGCATGAGACTCCCGGCGCAGTCCCGGAGACCCACTCCCCCTCATCCGACGCTCCGCGCCACCTTCTCCCCGTGGGGGAGAAGGATTAGAGCGCACCGATGATCAACAGGCGCAGCATACTCATAGGCGGCGGCACAGGGATCGGCCTTGTCGTAGCCTGGGGTCTATGGCCGCGAACCTACGCCCCAAACCTCGTCGCCAACCCCGGCGAAACCCCGTTCGGCGCGTGGCTCAAGATCGGCACCGACGGCCACGTCACCGTCGCCATCCCGCAGGTCGAGCACGGCCAGGGCGTCTACACCACCCTCCCCCAGATCGTCGCGGACGAACTCGGCGCGGACTGGCGCACCGTCGGCGTCGAGCCCGCCCCCCTCAACCCGCTCTACGCCAACCCGATCGGCACGCACGACCTGTTCGAAGGCCTGTTCGACCGCCTCCCAGCTGGCACCCCGCAACCCCCGATGCTCACCGCCGGATCAAGCTCGATCCGGATGTTCGAGCAAGCCTGTCGCGAGGCCGGTGCGGGCGCCCGCGCGCTGCTCTGCATGGCGGCGGCCAAACGCTGGGACGCCGACTGGACGCAGGTCAATGTCGACGCCGGCTTCTGCACCTACCAAACCAAGCGCATCCGCTTCGCCGAACTCGCCGAGGAGGCCGCGAAGTTCACCCTTCCCGATCCCCTCCCGCTCGGCATCCAGGGCGCGGGCAAGCTGGTCGGCAAATCCGTCCCCCGCCTCGACACCCCGTCGAAAGTCGACGGCTCGGCGAACTTCGCCGGCGACGTCCGTCTCGCCGACATGGTCCACGCTGCGATCCGCCAGAGCCCGGTCGGCGGTCGCCTGACCAAGGTCGACCGCGCCGCCGCCGATCGTATCCGCGGCGTGCTGTCGGTGGTCGAGAACCCGCGCTGGGTGGCGGCCGTGGCTACGACAGGGTGGGCCGCGCAAAAGGCGCTCGACGCGCTCGCGCCGCGATTCGAGAACGACGCCCCCCTCCCCGATACCAGGTCGATCGACGCAGCACTCAACGCCGCGCTAGCCCGTCCCGGCACGCAGATGGCTTCCGCAGGCGACGTCGCCGCAACGTTCCAGGGTGCCAAGCTCGTCACCGCAACCTATCGCGCCGGCCTCGGCCTGCACGCGGCGATCGAAACCCGCAGCGCGACCGCCTCCTTCTCCAACGGCCGCCTCGAACTCTGGCTGGCAACGCAAGCGCCGGGGCTCGCACGGTCGGCAGCGGCCCGCGCGGCGGACCTCAGCGAGGATGCCGTCGTCGTCCATCCGATGCTGATCGGCGGATCGTTCGGCGCAGCCCTCGAACACGACGTCGCCGAACAAGCGGCGGTGCTGGCGGTAAAGCTAAGACGCCCGGTCAGCCTCGTCTGGTCGCGCGGGGAAGATTCGCTCCACGATCACTACCGCCCGCCCGCCGTCGCGAAGATGGCCGCGCGGCTCGCCCCCAACGGCGCGATCATGGGCTGGTCGGCCAACATCGCAGCCCCCTCGACCGGCGCCGAGATGGCGCGTCGGATGATGCCGGGCCTCGCGACCGATGCCGCGCTGATCGGCGTCAAAGGCGATCGCTACGCCGTCGCGGGCGCGACGCCCATCTATCGCATCCCCGCCTATGCGATTAAACACCACCCCGCCGAGATCGGCATCCCGACCGGCCACCTCCGCGGCGGCGCGCATGGCTACACCGCATTCTTCACCGAATGCTTCCTCGACGAACTCGCGCGCACCGCGCAGTCCGAACCGATGTCGTTCCGCATCGCCATGCTCGGCGGCGAACCGCGACTCGCACGCTGCCTCTCGACCGCCGCGGCGCTCGGCGGCTGGGACGGCGGCGTCGTCGGCAGCGGCCAGGGGATCGCCGCCCACGCCTTCCGCGGCAGCTACATCGCCGTCATGGCGGAGGCGCACATCGGCCCCGACCAGCGCCCGGTGGTCGACCGCCTCGTCGCCGCGGTCGATTGCGGTGCGCAGATCAATCCCGACATCGTTCGCCAACAGATCGAGGGTGGGCTGATCTTCGGCATGGCCGCCGCGCTCGGCGCTTCGACCGGTTTCACCCGCGGCCTCGCCGACGCGCGCGGGTTCGACACGATCGCTCTGCCCCGTCTCGCCGACACGCCCGATATCACGGTAGAGGTCATCCGCAGCGACGAAGCGCCTGGCGGCGTCGGCGAACTCGGCGTCCCCGCGGTCGCACCGGCGATCGCCAACGCGCTCTATGCGTCAACGGGCTTCCGCATCCGCAATTTGCCTTTAAGACCAGCGCCATGACCCTGCCCCCCGATCACCCCCCGATTCCGAAACCTAAGATCGGCGTGCTGCTGATGAACCTCGGCACCCCCGATGGCCCCGATGCGAAATCGGTGAAGCGCTATCTCGGCGAGTTCCTGTCCGATTCGCGCGTCGTCGAGATCCCGCAGATCGCGTGGCAGCCGATCCTCCGCGGCATCATCCTCAACACGCGCCCGAAAAAGTCCGCGCATGCCTATTCGCAAGTCTGGCGCGAGGATGGCTCGCCGCTTGCCGCGATCACGCGGTTGCAGGCAGTTGCGCTGAAGGATGCGTTCGGACCGGAAGTGCTGGTCGACTGGGCGATGCGCTACGGCAATCCGTCGATCGCGGACCGGCTGACGGCGATGAAGGCGGCGGGCTGCGAGCGCATCCTGCTCGCGCCGCTCTACCCGCAATATTGCGCAGCAACGACCGCGACGGCGAACGACAAGGCGTTCAAGCATCTCGCCGGTCTGCGCTGGCAGCCGGCGATCCGCACGCTGCCGCCTTACTATGACGACACGCTCTATATCGACGCGCTGAAGGACTCGCTCGAAGAGGGGCTTTCGGCGCTCGACTTCACCCCCGATGCGATCGTCGCCAGCTTCCACGGGATGCCGAAGCGGACGTTGCAGCAGGGCGATCCGTATCACTGCCACTGCCAGAAAACCGCGCGGTTGCTCGGCGAGCGCATGGGGCGCGAGCTGACGATCGCGTTCCAGTCGCGATTCGGACCGCAGAAGTGGCTGGGGCCGGCGACCGACGAGACGCTCGTCGCGCTCGCCAAGGCGGGGAAGACCAAGGTGGCGATCTTCGCGCCGGGCTTCTCCGCCGATTGCCTGGAAACGCTGGAGGAACTGTCGATCCGCGGCCGCGAGAGCTTCGAAGAGGCTGGCGGGACGCACTTCGGGTATCTGCCGTGCCTAAACGACAGCCCGGTCGGCGTAGAAATGTTGCGCAGCATTTTGGCGCGCGAGCTTGAAGGATGGGTGCGGGCTGGCTAGCCTTCGGCAAAACACTGAGGAGAGAGACTGATGGCACGCGTCGCAATTGTAACCGGTGGTACGCGCGGTATCGGCGAAGCGATCAGTCTCGCATTGCAGGACATGGGCCTGACGGTCGCTGCCACCTATGCCGGCAACGACGACCGCGCCCGCGAGTTCACCGAGCGCACCGGGATCAAGGCGTACAAGTGGGACGTCGCCGACTATGATGCGTGTCAGGCCGGCTGCGCGCAGGTCGCCGCCGATCTGGGCGATGTCGACATCGTCGTGAACAACGCCGGTATCACCCGCGACGGCACGATCCTGAAGATGACCTACCAGGATTGGAAAGAGGTGATGGACACCAATCTCGGCGGCTGTTTCAACATGGCCAAGGCCGTCTTCCCTGGCATGCGCACGCGCAAATGGGGGCGGATCGTCAACATCGGCTCGATCAACGGGCAGGCCGGGCAATACGGCCAGGTGAACTATGCTGCGGCCAAGTCAGGCATCCACGGCTTTACGAAGGCCTTGGCCCAGGAAGGCGCGCGTGCCGGCGTGACGGTCAACGCGATCGCACCGGGGTATATCGATACGGACATGGTCGCGGCGGTGCCGGCCGACGTGCTGGAGAAGATCGTCGCGAAGATCCCAGTCGGGCGGCTGGGCCAGGCGACCGAGATCGCTCGCGGGGTGGCGTTCCTGTGCTCGGAGGAGGGTGGGTTCGTCACCGGCTCGACGTTAAGCATCAATGGCGGGCAGCACATGTACTGACGGGCGCAGGCGCGGCAACGTCCGCGCCGATGCCAGCAAGCGAAGCGAGCAGGCAGCGCCCGGCACGGTCGGCGGGTCGGCTAGGCCGAACCGTCCGACGGCGGCGCTGAGTAGATGTCTCCCGGATTACCAAGGACGGTCTTGCTTGATCCTGGGCCCCCGCCTTCGCGGGGGAACGAGGAAGGTAGCGCCGCCTGGACCGAACCCCACAGCGTCCGCGGCGAACAAGGATGCCACCGCAAAAGCTTGGCATCCTACTCCCTCTCCCCTCCGGGGAGAGGATCGGGGTGAGGGGCAGTTCCAGGCGCAGCATTGCTTGGCTGCCCCTCACCCAACCCTCTCCCCGGAGGGGAGAGGGCTACCCAGCCATAATCACCCGTCGCTAGCACGCTCGATATCTGCCCCAACCGCGCTCAGCTTCTCCTCCAACCGCTCATACCCACGGTCAAGGTGATACACCCGCCCAACCGACGTCTCGCCGTCCGCCGCAAGCCCCGCCAAAATCAAGCTCATCGAAGCCCGCAGATCGGTCGCCATAACCTGCGCGCCGACCAGCTTGTCCACGCCGCGCACCACCGCGGTTCGCCCGCGCACCTGGATATCCGCCCCCATTCGCGCCAGTTCCGGCACGTGCATGTAGCGATTCTCGAAGATCGTCTCGGTCAGCACGCTGGCACCATCCGCCTTGCACAGCATCGCCATGAACTGCGCCTGCATGTCGGTCGCGAAACCCGGGTACGGCGCGGTCGACAGCGTCAGCGGCTTCAGCACGCCATCCGACGCGACACGCACGCCGTCCTTGGTCGGCGTCACCGACACGCCCGCCTCGACCAGCGCATCGATCGTCGCGCCCATGTCCGGGATCGCCACGCCGACCAGCTCCAGGTCGCCACCGGTGATCGCCGCCGCGCATGCATAGCTGCCCGCCTCGATCCGGTCGGGCATCACCGCATAGGTCGCGCCGTGCAGCCGATCGCGGCCTTCGATCGTCAGCGTCTCGGTGCCGATCCCGTCGATCGACGCGCCCATCGCGACGAGGCAGTTGCACAGGTCGACGATCTCCGGCTCGCGCGCGGCGTTCTCGATCACCGAGGTACCCTTGGCGAGCACCGCCGCCATCACGACGTTCTCGGTCGCACCCACAGACACGATCGGGAAGCGGAAGCGTCCGCCGGGCAGGCGCCCGCCCGGCGCGATCGCCTTCACATAGCCCGCCGCCATCTCCAGCTCCGCACCGATCGCCTCCAAAGCGCGCAGGTGGAGATCGATCGGGCGGTTGCCGATCGCACAGCCGCCCGGCAGCGACACCGTCGCCTCGCCGCCACGCCCGAGCAGCGGCCCGAGCACCAGGATCGACGCGCGCATCTTCCGCACGATGTCGTAGGGCGCCTCGGTCGAGGTCAGGTTACCCGCGCGGATCGTCATCACCCGGCCGAAATCCTCGGGCCGCGTGCCCTGGATCGCGGTCGACGCGCCAAGCTGGTTGAGCAGATGGCCAAAGCCGTCGACGTCCGCCAGTCGCGGCAGATTGCGCAGCGTCAGCGGCTCTTCGGTCAGCAGCGCGCACGGCATCAGCGTGAGCGCGGCGTTCTTCGCGCCGGAGATGGGCAGGCGCCCGGACAGGCGATTGCCGCCGCGAATGAGAATACGGTCCATCCCGGGTGTCTATCGCGGTTGGCGTTCTACGCAAGGCCCGCGCACCGTTCGGGCGACGGGCGGATGCTGGCCGCGGGTCGAGTCCCGCGTCGGGACCGGGCGCGCCTTCCGAAGCGCTAACACACCCCGCTTGATCGACTTTAATGCGCGGAAATCCTAGCTTTGCTCTGTGGTTCTCGAACATTGGGGACCATTACAGAGTGCCGGACAGCTGCTTCGCCGACCGCGTCGGCGATCTCATCGACCTGTCGATGAACGAGAAGGCTGCGTTAGCGCGGTTGGAGGAGCGCCCGCGAGACTTGCGTCGCGGTGCCGTCCTCGTGCGCGAGAATGATCCGCAGGCCGAACTCTTCATCCTGCAGCGCGGCATGGCGATGAGCTATGTGCTGCTCGACGACGGCAGCCGCCAGATTTTGCGCTTCCTATACGCCGGCGACATGCTGGCGGTTTCGGCGCTCGTGTACCGCGATTCGCCCGAGACGGTGGTCGCGCTGACCGACTGCACGGTGTGCTCGTTCGATCGCTCGGCGATGACCGGGCTCGTCACCGATCATCCCCGGCTGTCGGCGCTCATCATGGTCATGAACCAGATGGAGAAGGTCGCGCTGACCGACCGGCTCGCCGCGCTTGGCCGGACCTCGGCCAAGGCGCGGATCGCGGCGTTGCTGCTCGAGATGCGCAACCGACTGCGGATGCGCGACCGTGCTATGGGCAACAGCTTCACGCTCGGTCTGACACAGGAAGAGATCGGCGACGCTACCGGGCTCACCGCGGTCCACGTCAACCGCATGCTGCGCCAGCTGGAAGAGGACGGCCTTATTCGCCGCGAAATGGGCCGCGTCACGCTGCTCAACGAGGTGCAATTGGCGCAAGCCGCGAACTACATCGACCGGTTCGAGGGGCTGGACCTGCGCTGGTTGCCACCGGCGCGGTAACCCCTTTTTCGATCCTCCCCCGCAAGGGGGAGGTGGCTGGCCCTCGCCAGACGGAGGGGGAGGATACGAAACAGGGGTGGCGCGTGCCCCCCCCCCCCTCCGTCAACTTCGGTGCCACCTCCCCCTGGCGGGGGAGGATTAACTCAAAGCCTCAGGCTCAAGCCTTCTCGAGCGTGCACTGCAACGGGTGCTGGTTCTGCTTGGCGAAATCCATCACCTGCGACACCTTGGTCTCCGCCACCTCGTAGCTGAACGTACCACACACCCCGACGCCCTTCTGGTGGACGTGCAGCATCACGCGAGTCGCGGCCTCCATGTCCATCCGGAAGAAGCGCTGCAGACACAGCACGACGAATTCCATCGGCGTATAGTCGTCGTTGAGCATCAGGACGCGGTACGGCGTCGGCTGTTTGGTCTTCGCGCGCGTCTTGGTCGCGATACCGGCGCCGGTGCCGCCCCCGGTGCCATCATGGCCGTCCTCGCCATTATCGTCGCGGCGCTCGGCCATCTGCTCGCCCGTCCGCTGGGGAGTCGTCATTTCAGGGGTCAAAAGCATGCTGCCAAAATATGGCATGCCGGGGGGCAAGGGCAAGGGGGCGCCGGCGCACGTCGCGCGAAAACCGCAAACGCAAAAGGGGCGACCGTCGCGTGACGGCCGCCCCTTTCTCGTCACCTGCCGCCCGAAGACGGCATCGCGTAACTTAGGCCGAAATCTTCATCTTGTCGGTCGCGACCGCAACGCGGTTCGAGATCGGCTGCGCGAACTCGCCGAACATCTTGAGCATCCGCTCGGTCGAGCGCGAGCCCTCGGCGATCATCGTGTCGAACGCGGTGCGTGCATAATCGCCCTGGAGCTTCATGAACTCGGTCGGCGACTTGGCGGCGGCGAGCGTCTTGGCGGCTTCGGTCGCGCTCTCGAACGAGGTCTTGGCGTAGTCGGCCGCTTCCTGGCCGAGCGCCTCGACGTTCTTCGCGGCGATCTTCGACGACTCGACGAGCGCCTCGATGTTGCCCTTGCCGAATGCGACGAAATCTTCCGCCATCTTCGCGGACTTTTCCATCGCGCCCTTGGCCTGCTCGTTGAATTCGGCAGTGTTCGAACCGCTGAAGAGGGCCTTGGTCTTCTCGGTGATGCTCTGGATCGTGTCCATCGTGGTGTCCTTTGTTTCGCTAACAGGGGTCCCCAATGGCGCGCGGGCCTGAATCGGGGCAGGAATGTCCGTGTGCGGCGATACAAAACCAGCCGCGAGAGGTTGAGATGCCGGCGTCTTGGCGATCGGCTCAGGTGCCGGTTTCGCCGGCTTGGCGACAGTCCGAGGAGCCTTCGCGGTGACGGCAGGCTTCGAACCGGCCTTGGCCGTCCGTTTCACGATATCCACCATCCACGCACCTCTCTTCGGAGTTATGTCGCGGTCTTCATACACCAATTCTCGCGCCGCACAATAAAATTGTGCACTGCACCATGACGCAAACGTAAGGTAGCGCTATCGGCTCTTCACATACTCCCCAGGTGCCTCGCCGAGCGCCTTCAGCGCCCCCTCACCCGGCAACCGCGCACCGTCCGCCGCCACCGTCTCGGCACCCAGCGCGCGCAACCATTCAACCCAATCCGGCCACCAGCTCCCCTTCGTCTCGGTCGCACCGGCAACGAAGTCGCCCAGCGTCGTATGCGCCCCCGGATTGGTCCAGTATTGATACTTCCCCGCAGCCGGCGGATTGATCACGCCCGCGATGTGCCCCGACCCCGCCAGCACGAACTTCAGCGGCCCGGCAAATAATTGCGTGAGTTTCCAGACGCTTTCAGCCGGCGCGATATGATCCTCGCGCCCCGCCTGGACATAGCTCGGGGTCGAAACCTTGGTGAGATCGATCGGCGTACCGTCCACCGTCATCGTCCCCGTCACCAGCAAATTGTCGCGGTACAGGTCGGTCAAATAGCTCAGATGCCATTTTGCCGGCAGGTTGGTGGTGTCGCCATTCCAGTGGAGCAGGTCGAACGGCACGTAATCCTGCCCCAGCAGGTAATTCTGCGTGACGTAGTTCCAGATCAGGTCGCGCCCGCGCAGCAGATTGAACGTCGTCGCCATGTACCGCCCGTCGAGAAACCCCTCGGGCGACAGCGACGCGACCATCTTCAGCTGCTCGTCGTCGATGAAATGCTGCAGCTCGCCAGCCTGCGCGAAATCGACCTGCGCGGTGAAGAACGTCGCGCTGGCCACTTTCGCCGCTTCGTCACGCGCCGCCAGCAGCGCCAGCGTCGCGGCCAGCGTCGTCCCCGCCACGCAATAGCCAATCGTATGCACCGCCGGCACGTCGAGCGCGGCGCGAACCGTGTCGATCGCCTCGACCTGCGCGCCGACATAGTCGTCCCAGACCACGTCCTTCATGCTCGAATCAGCCGATTTCCACGACACCGTGAACACGGTGATGCCTTGCTCCACCGCCCAGCGGATAAAGCTCTTCTCCGGCGTCAGGTCGAGAATGTAGAATCGGTTGATCCAAGGCGGGAAGATCACGAGCGGCGTAGCCAACACGCGCTCGGTGGTCGGGCTGTACTGGATCAGTTCGTACAGCGGCGTGCGTTTCACCACTTTGCCCGGCGTCATCGCCAGGTTGCGCCCGAGTTCGAACGCACCGTCGGGCGTATGCGTCACCTGCCCGCGGGCAAGATCCGCCATCATGTTCTGCAGGCCCTTGAGCAGATTCTCGCCGCGCGTCTCGATCGTCTTCTCGATCACCTGCGGGTTGGTCAGCGCGAAATTCGTTGGGCTCATCGCATCGACGAACCCCTTCGTCGCGAACCGCAACTGCTCCTTCTGCTTGGGGTCGAGCCCGTCCACCGCCTCGACGCCGCGGAGCATGTGGTCGCCGATCAGCTCGTAACTCTGCCGGATCAGGTCGAACACCGGCTCGCGCCATTGCGGCGCCTTGAAGCGCTTGTCGGTCACCGGCGCGGGTTCGGGCGCCTTGGCGGGATCGAGAAACCGCTGCCACAGCGTCAGGCTCTCGGTCCAGAAATCTCGCGCGCGCTCCAGTGTCGCGGGGTCGCTGAAGCCGGGGATCGCCGGGATTCCCTCGGGCTTGGCCTGCATTGCGGCGAGCCCCTGCTCCATCATCATCTGCTGCGCACGCCCCATCACCCACGTCCAATGCTGGAGATCGGGCAGGGTCGGCGTGGAGGCGTCGGGAGGAGTATCGGCCATGGCATCCTCTGCTTTTTCGGGAGCTTAACGCAGACACCGGCTCGGCGGAAGCATGGTGGTGGTTGGCGCATGGTCCCGTCGCCACATCGTCCCGTCAATCACCACCCCGACGTCCAACCACCTCCCCGGCGGAGGCCGGGGTCCAGTTGGGAGACGTTACTGGTCAACGGTGGGCTACGTTACCGCGACCTCTCCACCTGGGCCCCGGCCTCCGCCGGGGAGGTGCATTCCATCCAAATCAGAATACCCCAGCTTTCGCCCTCTCGACGAATGAGGCGGATGACGCCCCCGCTCACCTGCGGTACAGCACCCGCTCCTCCAGCTAGAGGCTGATCATGTCCGAAGACTTCTACCGCATCAAACGCTTGCCCCCCTACGTCATCGCCGAAGTGAACGCGATGCGGGCGGCGGCGCGCGCGGGCGGGGAGGACATCATCGATCTCGGCATGGGCAATCCCGACCTGCCGCCCCCCGAGCACGTCATCGAGAAGCTCGTCGAAGTCGCACGCAAGCCCAGCGCGCACGGCTATTCGCAGTCGAAGGGCATCCCCGGGCTCCGGAAAGCGCAGGCGAATTATTACGGCCGCCGCTTCGGCGTCGACGTCGATCCGGAGACCGAGGTCGTCGTCACGATGGGCTCGAAGGAAGGCCTCGCGAGTCTGGCCACCGCGATCACCGCGCCCGGCGACGTCGTGCTCGCGCCGAACCCCTCCTATCCGATCCATACCTTCGGCTTCATCATCGCCGGCGCGACGATCCGCGCGGTGCCGACCACGCCGGACGAGGCGTATTTCGAGAGCCTCGAGCGCGCGATGGCGTTCACCGTCCCCGCGCCGTCGGTGCTGGTGATGGGCTATCCGTCGAACCCGACCGCCGAAGTCGTCGACCTCGCCTTCTACGAGCGCGTCGTCGAATTCGCGAAGAAGCACAAGCTGTGGGTGATCTCCGACCTCGCCTATTCGGAGCTGTATTTCGACGGCAAGCCGACCCCCTCGATCCTCCAGGTCCCGGGCGCGAAGGACGTCGCGATCGAGTTCACCTCGCTCAGCAAGACCTATTCGATGGCTGGCTGGCGAATGGGATTCGGCGTCGGCAACAAGACGCTGATCGCGGCGATGACGCGCGTGAAGTCGTATCTCGATTACGGCGCGTTCACGCCGATCCAGGCCGCCGCCTGCGCCGCGCTCAACGGCCCTCAGGACATTGTCGAGCGTAACCGCCAGCTCTATCACAAGCGCCGCGACGTGCTGGTCGAAAGCTTCGGCCGCGCCGGCTGGGACATCCCGAGCCCCCGCGCGAGCATGTTCGCCTGGGCCCCGTTGCCACCCGCGCTCGCGCATTTAGGTAGCCTTGAGTTCACCAAACAATTGCTGACTCACGCGCACGTCGCGGTGGCCCCAGGGGTTGGCTACGGCGAAAACGGCGAGGGCTATGTGAGAATCGCGATGGTCGAGAACGAACAGCGGCTCCGCCAGGCGGCGCGCAACGTGAAGAAATATCTTCAGTCGATGGGCGTCAACACGCCCGCGCGTGGCGCCGGCTAACCCGCCAGCGTGGATATCAATCTGCTGTATTCGGTGGCCGGCGTGCTCGTCGGCCTCATCGTCGGGCTGACGGGTGTCGGCGGCGGGTCGCTGATGACGCCGCTGCTGGTGCTCGTCTTCGGCTTCCATCCCGCCACCGCGGTCGGCACCGACCTGCTCTACGCGTCGGCGACCAAGACGGTCGGGACGACGGTGCATGGCTGGCGCGGCACGGTCGACTGGCAGGTCGTCCGCCGGCTCGCCACCGGCAGCGTCCCCGCGGCGATCGCGACGTTGCTCGTGCTCAACCACCTCGGCGAGAAATCGTCCGACACCGGCCACGCGATCACCGTCGTGCTCGGCGTCACGCTGATCCTCTCGGCCGTCGCGACCTTCTTCCGCGGCAAGATCGTCGCGTGGCTGACCCCACGGATCGGCACGGTCGGCGGCGAGCGCCAGGCGATGCTGACGATCCTGCTCGGCGCGGTCCTCGGCGTACTGGTTTCCCTCACCTCGGTCGGCGCCGGGGCGCTGGGCATGACCGCGCTGCTGATCCTGTACCCCACCCTCCCGATAAACCGGCTGGTCGGGTCGGACATCGCCCACGCGGTGCCGCTGACGCTGCTCGGCGGGATCGGCCACTGGATCCTCGGCTCGGTCGACGTCGACCTGCTCGTGTCGCTGCTAATCGGATCGATCCCCGGCATCATCGTCGGCAGCCTGATCGCCACGCGCGTCTCCGACCGCGTGCTGGTGCCTGTCCTCGCGACCGTGCTGGCGCTGGTCGGCGTGAAGCTGATCTTCTGACATGCGGCCGGGCTTCGCCTTCTCTACGCGATTCCGCGTGCGCTATGCCGAGATCGACGGGCAGAAGATCGTCTTCAACTCGCGCTATCTCGAATATGCCGACGTCGCCGTCACCGAGTTCTGGGAATGGACCGGGATCGCGGAGGCTTTGCCCGACGTCTGGCCGACCACCGAGTTCAACGTCCGCCGGACGGAGATCGACTACCTCAAGCCGTTCCGCCTGGGCGATACGGTCGAGGCGTTCGTGCGGATCGAGAAGCTCGGCACGACGAGCCTAACGAAGCGGTTCGAACTCGCGCATGCCGAGACGGGGGAGTTGCACACGGTGATCACGATGGTCAGCGTCCACGTCGATCTTGAGACCGGCCGCCCGGTAGCCCTGCCGGATCCGATCCGCACGGTGCTGGCGGAGTTGCCTAACTCCTGAACGATCACCCTGCACATGGTGCCTCCCCGGCGGAGGCCGGGGCCCAGTTGGAAAGGTCGCGGTAACGACGCGCAACGCTTATCAGCGCCGTTCCCCAACTGGACCCCGGCCTGCGCCGGGGAGGTGCCTGTCGGCAAGTTAGCCGTCTCTTACTCCGCCGCCTCAGCCTCCACCCCATCCCCGGCAACCTCCCCAGGAAGCGCCCAGATCAGGTCCCCCTTCCCCAGCACGCGCCCGTCATGCGACCGCACCGATACCGGCTGCAACGGCCGCCGATCGCGCGCGTCGACCAGGATGGGGAACGCCGGCACGCACGTCTCCCACCGCTCGCCCCATTGCCTGAGCGCGATCATCGTCGGCAGCAGCGCGAAACCTTTGTCCGTCAGACCATAAGCGATCTTGCGCCGATCCTCCGGGATAGGCTGCCGCTCGAGAATCCCATGCTCGACCAGCCGCGCCAGCCGGTTCGCCAGGATGTTGCGCGCAATCCCCAGTTCCGACTGGAACTCCTCGAAATGGTGCAGGCCATTGAACGACGCGCGGAGGATCAGGAACGACCAGCGCTCGCCCATCGCCTCCAGCGCGGCGGGCAGGCTGCATTCCAGCAATGGTTCGCGCAATTTTCCCATCACGTCATCCTTGTCCGTCGGCGAACGTACCGCATAACCGGCAGAAGCGAAACGCCCCGCTTATCCTGCATTAGGCGCCGCCCACGAAAGACTGACGCAGCCATTAGATCACAGTGATCCGACGCTTTTTGTTGCCAAAAGTCCCCGCCCGGCCCCATCTATGGCGGGTGTTGCGCCAATATGAACTGGTCGATCGCGTCCTCGACTACGATCCCGACGCCGACGAGGCGCTGCTGAACCGCGCCTATGTCTTCTCGATGCATGCCCACGGGTCGCAGAAGCGCGCGTCCGGCGATCCGTATTTCAGCCACCCGATCGAGGTGGCGGGCATTCTGACCGACCTCCACCTCGACGCGGAGACGATCGCCACCGCGATCCTCCACGACACGATCGAGGATACCGTCGCCACCCCCGAGGAGATC
This sequence comes from Sphingomonas sp. AP28, assembly GCF_056680455.1. Lineage (NCBI taxonomy): Bacteria > Pseudomonadati > Pseudomonadota > Alphaproteobacteria > Sphingomonadales > Sphingomonadaceae > Sphingomonas > Sphingomonas sp. AP28. Next base: position 2,443,338 of record NZ_CM155283.1, read on the forward strand.
GAGCGGCTGTTCGGCGCCTCCGTCGCGCGGCTGGTCGACGGCGTCACCAAACTCAGCAAGATCGAAGCGCAGACCGAAAACGAACGCGCCGCGGAGAACCTGCGCAAATTCCTCCTCGCGATGTCCGACGATATCCGCGTGCTGCTGGTCAAGCTTGCCGACCGCCTGCACAACATGCGGACGCTGCACCACATCTCGAAGCCCGAGAAGCGCCGTCGCATCGCCAAGGAGACGATGGACATCTACGCGCCGCTTGCCGAGCGAATCGGCATGTACGAGTTCATGCGCGAGATGCAGTCGCTGGCCTTCGCCCAGCTCGAACCCGAAGCCTCCGAATCGATCAACCGGCGCCTCGAACAATTGAAGAAAGGCGACGGCGACCGCATCGCGAAGATCGCGTCCGGGCTGAAACTGGTGCTGTCGCGCGCGGGCGTCGAGGCGGAGATTTCGGGGCGTGAAAAGCACCCCTATTCGATCTTCCGCAAGATGTCGGAGCGGCACATCAGCTTCGAACAGCTGTCCGACGTGATGGCCTTCCGCGCGATCGTCCCGACCGTGGAGGATTGCTACCGCGTGCTCGGGATCATCCACCAGCGCTGGCCGATGGTCCCGGGCCGGTTCAAGGATTACATCTCGACGCCCAAGCGCAACGGCTATCGCTCGCTGCACACCTCGGTGATCCACGCCGACAGTGCGCGGGTCGAGATCCAGATCCGCACCGCCGACATGCACGCACAGGCCGAGTTCGGGCTGGCGGCGCACTGGGCCTACAAACAGCAGATCAACGGCAGCGACCGGCAGGTCAGCTGGATTCGCGACCTCGTCGAGATTCTCGATACCGCCGAGAGCCCGGAAGAGCTGCTCGAACACACGCGGATGGCGATGTATACCGATCGCATCTTCGCGTTCACGCCGAAGGGCGAGCTGATCCAGCTGCCCAAGGGCGCGACCTCGATCGACTTTGCGTACGCGGTGCACACTGATCTCGGCGACCAGGCGGTCGGCGCGAAGGTCAATGGCCGCGTCGTGCCGCTGTCGACGGTGATCGAGAATGGCGACCAGGTGCAGATCCTGCGCTCGAAGGGCCAGTCGCCGCAGCCGCAATGGTTGAATGTCGCGACCACCGGCAAGGCCCTCGCCGCGATCCGCCGCCACCTCCGCCAGAAGGAGCGCGTCGAGCAGGTCGCACTCGGCCGCACGCTGTACGACGACATCGTCACGCGGCTGCCGGCGCAGATCGGCAGCGATGCGCTGAGCCACGCGCTGAAGCGGCTCAAGCTACCCGACGACTCTTCGCTGATGGTCGCGATCGCGCGGCGGACACTGTCCGATGCAGCGGTGATGGAGGCGCTGATGCCCGGCTCGGCCGGCGCCGACGTCACGCATGCGCTGGCGCCGCAATCGAGCGCGATCTCGATCAAGGGGCTCACGCCGGGCGTTGCCTACGACCTCGCGACGTGCTGCCATCCGGTGCCGGGCGACCGGATCGTCGGGTTGCGGCGGCCCGATGCCGGGATCGAGGTCCATGCGATCGACTGCCGCGTTCTGGGCGAGCTCGCCGAGCGCTCGGAGAACGAGACCGACTGGGTCGACGTCGCCTGGGGCGACGAGACCGAGGGCGCCGTTGCGCGCATATCGGTGATGGTGAAGAACGAGCCGGGCTCGCTCGGCATCGTCTCGTCGATCATCGGCGGTCACAAGGCGAACATCATCAACCTGCGGCTCGATACGCGCGACAAGAGCTTCCACACCAACGAGATCGACGTCGAGGTGCACGACGTGCAGCAACTCATGCGGCTGATGGCAGGGCTGCGCGCGGCGGATGCGGTGCATACCGTGGAGCGGGTGTAGAAACATCCGACGATGACGGCGGGCGCGGCGGGCGCTAGACGGGGCGAATGAACCGTCCTGCCCAATCTCCGGCCCTCTCGATCGTCGTCCCCTGCTACAACGAGGCGGCGTGCCTCGACATCCTGCACGCACGCATTTCCGGCGCGGCAAAGGTCGCGGTCGGCGACGATTACGAGATCGTCCTGATCAACGATGGCTCACGCGACGACAGCTGGCCCGTGATGCAGCGCCTCGCCGCCGCCGATCCGCGGCTGGTCGCGATCAATTTGTCCCGCAACCATGGCCACCAGCTGGCGCTGACCGCCGGCCTCGACCTGTGCGCGGGCGAGCAGATCCTGATCATCGACGCCGATCTGCAGGACCCGCCCGAACTCCTGTCCGACATGCGCGCGGCGATGGCGGCGAGCCAGGCCGACGTGGTGTATGCAGTTCGCCGCCAGCGCGCGGGCGAGACGGTGTTCAAGAAGGCTACGGCCGCCGCCTTCTACCGCCTGCTGACGCGGATGACCGAGACTCCGATCCCGCTCGATACCGGGGACTTCCGCCTGATGAGCCGGCGTGCACTGGATGCGTTCCTGTCGCTCCCCGAGCAGGCGCGGTTCATTCGCGGCATGGTCGCGTGGATCGGCTTCCGCCAAGTCCCCTTCCCCTATGATCGTGCCGAGCGGCTGGCGGGCGAGACGAACTATCCGCTGGCGAAGATGATCCGGCTCGCGTTCGATGCCGTCACCGGCTTCTCGACTGCGCCGTTGCGGTTTGCGAGCCATGCGGGGCTGGCGCTGACCGGCGTTTCGCTGCTGCTGTTCGTGTATATCGCGATCGGCTGGCTGTCGGGCAGCGCGGTGCAGGGCTGGACCTCGACCATGCTCGTCACGGTGTTCCTGGGCGCGGTGCAGATGTTCGTGCTGGGGATGATCGGCGAGTATCTCGGGCGGTTGTACGTCGAGTCCAAGCGCCGGCCGCTGTATATCGTCGCGGACGTCGCGGGGCCGATCCAGGGTAAGGCGACGCTAGGGTTTCGCGCGGAGCCGGTGGACGTGGTGCGGTTGCCTGACAGCCCCCTTCCCTTCCATCCCGAATAACAAACGCGCCTGCCGATCATGACACCACCCCGGCGAAGGCCGGGGCCCAATTGGAAAGGTCGCAGTAACGAAGCGCAGGCTTCAATTGGCGACGTCCCCCCAATTTGGCCCCGGCCCTCGCCGGGGTGGTGGTTGGAGGGGCCCTGCCACCCTCCGTTCGTGCTGAGCGAGGTCGAAGCACTTGCGCTCGGGCCATGTCCTTCGACTTCGCTCAGGACGAACGGGTCAGGGGCGGCGGTAACGATCCGGCGCAAAGATGTGCGGCAGCCCTACCGCGGCACCGCCAGCGTCACGATCGAAACCCCGGGCGTCATCGGCACGCGCCCGACCAGATGCCGCTCCAGCCGGAAGATCTTCTCGAACAGCGCATTCACCAGCTTTGGCGGCGGTGAGTCGTCGCTGTCGTCGCGTCCGGTCATCCGTCCTGCGATCCGTGCCGCCGCGGCCAGCGGGAACAGCAGCGAGTTGAAATAGCCGAGCTTCTCCGGCTTCAGTCCGGCGGTCTCGATCGCGGTCTTAAGCGTCGCCTTCGAATAGCGCCGATGGTGATGGTTCACCACGTCGTGCGCGCTCCACAGCCACGCATGCGCCGGCACTGCGATCAAAATCTTGCCACCGGGCGCGAGGCAATCCGCCATCGCCTTCAATGCGGCGACGTCGTCCTCGATATGCTCGACCACGTCGAGCACCGCGATCAGGTCATAGTGCTTGCGGGGTACGCCCGGCAGTTCGGGCAAGGGTGCCGCGCCGACCGGCTTGCCAAGCCGCTCGCTCGCGATCTCGCGTGCCGCGGGATCGATCTCGATCGCATCGATCTCGCCGAACTCCGCCAGCATCGGCAGGTTGTGCCCGGTGCCGCAACCGATCTCGAGGATCTTCGCATCCTTCGGCAACGCCGCGTAGCGTGTCAGGTAATCCGCCAAGATGTCGCGGCGGGCGCGGTACCACCAGTGGGTGGAATCGTGGGCGGCCATCCGGTCGTAGACGATGCGGTCCATTAAGAGTCGGCCCTGCGGTTGAAATTCATGTCAGTTGAAAACCCAGAAACGGTTGAGCACGAACGTCACGATCGCGGCAAGAAAGACGGCGGGGATCAGCGGGATCCAGGGATGCAGATGCAGCAATGCGGTGCCGATCCAGGTGATGACCGCGTTGAGCGCAAGCCCCGAACCCTGGACGATCACGAACTTCACGTGCCGCCCAGCCCCCGGCTCCTTGGCGTGGCCCTTGAAGCTCCAGCGGCTGTGAAGGAAGAACCCGACGACCACCGCGACCGCAAACGCGAACGGCACCGCGGCCACCGCCTGGCGGGGCGGGAAAACATACGCGGTCAGCGGCAGGTAGACGAGCGAATACACCACGCTCGAAATCCCGCCGGCGATTCCGAAGCGCACGAGCTGGCCGAGCACGCCGCTCGCCCGCATCTGCTCCATGTGTCGCCAAATCGCCTGCATGCCCGCCTTGTTCTTTACCCGCACCGCGATAGAGCGGCCGCGAAGACAAGCCCGCGCATCTAGAGCGCGTGCGGGCCGGAGGAAAGCGTTTTGGATCAGGCACCACTTCAGCGGCGGACGTTGCTGGACGAACTCGATCGGCATTGGATCGCGCTGACGTTGCTCGCCTGGGTGGCGGTGGCGGCATGGTCGATATTCGATCGCTGGGGGCAGATACGCTGGCTGTCGCTGGGGGATACCGACGACAACATGCGGCTGATGCAGGTCCGCGCTCTGCTCGACGGACAAAGCTGGTACGATCTGCGCAACTACCGGATGAACCCGCCGGTCGGGTTCGACATCCACTGGAGCCGCATCGTCGACCTGCCGATCGCCGGGCTGATCCTGTTCTTCCGCCTGTTCACCAACAACAGCTGGGCCGAGCGGCTCGCGTGCGGGATCGCGCCGTTGCTGCCGTTGTCGATCGCGATGCTGGGCATTGGTGCGACGGTGCGACGGCTGATCAGCCCGTATGCGTGGCCGCTGGCGGTCGTGTTCATGGTCGGCGCTACGGCCACGATGCTGATGTTCATGCCCGAGCGAATCGATCATCACGGTTGGCAGCTGGCGATGTTGAGCCTGACGGTCGCGGGCCTGTGCGATGCGAACGGACGTCGCGGTGGCGCGATGGTCGGGCTCGCGAGTGCGGTGTCGCTGTCGATCGGGCTCGAACTGTTGCCGTATGCGGCGATGGCGGGGGCGATCATCGCGCTACGCTGGGTGTGGGACCGGTCGGAAGCCGAGCGGCTGTCGATCTACGCGCTGACACTCGGTGGCGGCAGCACGCTCGGGTTCGCGCTGTTCGCGTCGAACGCCAACCAGGCGATGCGCTGCGATGCGCTGACGCCGGTGTGGCTGAGCGTGATGATCGCGGCGGGGATGCTATTGTTCCTGCTTGCGCGGTTCGGTCCGGCGTCGCGAGCGATGCGGTTGGCGCTCGCAGTAGCGGCGGGGGCGGTGATCGTCGCGGGGTTCGCGCTGGTGTTCCCGCAGTGCCTGGGGCGCCCCGAGGGCATCTCACCCGAGCTGCAGCGCAATTGGCTGAACAATGTCCGCGAGGCCAAGCCAATCTACAAGCATAGTTTCCGCGTGGGATTCGCACTGGCGACGCTGCCGATCATCGGGCTGATCGGGGCAGCGATCGCAGCGTGGCGCGCACGTCGCGAATCAAGCGCGGTCGGCTGGGCGGCGGTCGCGCTGTTCACCGCGTTCGCCTGCGCGATGCTTTTGTGGCAGGTTCGCGCCGGGCCCGCTGCGCAGATGCTGGCGATTCCCGGGGCGACCGCGCTTGCCTGGCTGATCATCCCGCGACTGCTCGGCAACCGATCGCTCGCGGTGCGCGTGCTGGGGACGGCCGGCGCGTTCCTGATCGTCTCGGGCATGTTTGCCGGCATGGTGCTCAAATACCTGCCGATCGACCGGCCGAAGCCGTATGAAAAGCGTGTCAGCATGGCGACCGGCGACTGCCTGCGCACGACCGTGCTGCTCGCACTGAACAAATATCCCGCGCAGACGATCTTCACCTTCGTCGACATGGGCCCGCGGCTGATCACGATCACGCATCACGACGCGATCGCGGGGCCGTATCACCGGAACGGCGACGCGATCCTCGACGTGCAGCACGCGTTCGGACGGTCTGCGGATGATGCGCATGCGATCATCAAGCGCCACGGCGCGACGATGCTGCTGCTCTGTCCGAACGCGGCGGAATCGACCAACTACAAGGCGCGTAGTCCGAAGGGGTTCTATTCCGAGCTGGCGAGGAACGAAGTGCCGACGTGGCTGACCCCGCTACCGCTGCCCGCGAAGTCGCCGCTGCGATTGTTCAAGGTGGATTGACCCTCCGGTTCTCCTGCGAACGCAGGAGCCCAGGGTAACGAAAGACAACGCCTGTAATCCTGGGCTCCTGCGTTTGCAGGAGAACGGATCAGCGCAGCACTACCGACAAACCATCGAGCACGAACTGCACTGCCAGCGCGGCGAGCAGCACCCCTAGCAACCGCGTGATCACCGCCTCGATCTTCGCGCCGAGGATCCGCATGATCGGCCCCGCCGCGAGCAACGCGACCAGCGTCAGCAGCAGGATCGTCACCATCGCGCCGAGCACCACCAGCGATCGCTCGATCCCGCTGTTGCGGCTCATCAACAGCATCACCGACGCGATCGAGCCGGGGCCGGCGATCATCGGCATCGCCATCGGGAAGATCGAGACGTCCTCGACCTCGGGATCGCTCGCCACCTTGGCGGCACGGTCCTCACGGCGCTCGGTGCGCTTTTCGAACACCATTTCGAGTGCGATGAGGAACAGCATGATGCCGCCGGCGATCCGGAAACTGGCGAGGCTGATGCCGAGGCCCTTGAGCAACGCCTCGCCGAACAGCGCGAACACGAACAGGATCAGCGCGGACACGCCGACCGCACGGATCGCCATCGCCCGCTTCTGGAGGGATGAGGCGCTCGCCGACAGCCCGGCGTAGATCGGCGCGCAGCCGGGCGGATCGATGACCACGAAGAAGGTGATCAGCGACGAGATGTAGAGTTCGATCACAGGCTCGTCTCCTCGATCGCGACGCCTTCACGGCGTCCTGCTGAGACCAGCGTGTTGCGGAGCAGGCAGGCGATGGTCATCGGCCCGACGCCGCCCGGCACTGGCGTGATCGCCCCCGCAACCTCGACTGCGCTGGCGAAATCGATGTCGCCGACGAGGCCGGCATCGGTCCGGTTGATGCCGACGTCGATGACGGTCGCGCCGGGTTTCAGCCAATCGCCCTTGATCATCTGCGGAATACCGACCGCAGCCACCACGATATCGGCGCGGCGGATGTGTGCGGGGACGTCCTTGGTGCGGCTATGGACAACGGTAACGGTGCAGCTCTCGCGGAGTAGGAGTTGCGCCATCGGCTTGCCGACGATGTTCGAGCGGCCGACGACGACCGCCTCAAGCCCGCTCAGGCTCGGCAACACGCTCTTCAACAGCATGACGCAGCCGAACGGCGTGCAGGGTACGAAGCCGGGCAGGCCGGTTGCGAGCCGCCCCGCGTTGATCGGGTGGAACCCATCGACGTCCTTGTCCGGGTCGATCGCCGAGATGACCGCCTGCTCGTCGATATGCTTTGGCAGCGGCAACTGGACCAAGATGCCGTCGATCGTCGGGTCGGCGTTAAGCGTCGCGACCAGCGCGAGCAGGTCTTCGGCGGGTACGTCGGCGGGGAGACGGTGCTCGATGCTCTCCATCCCGGCTTCGCGCGTGGCCCTGCCCTTCGAGCGAACATAGACGTTGGAGGCGGGATCTTCGCCGACCAACACCACAGCCAGCCCAGGCGCGCGGCCTGCCTGTGCACGAAAGGCGGTGACGCCGTTTGCGATACGGGCCCGGAGGCCGGCGGCGAAGGCCTTGCCGTCGATGATGGTCGCGCTCATGCCCGCGGCCCATAGAGCGCGGACGCGATTTCCGCCAGCGTAGCGACGTCGCCGGCGATGTGCAGTCGTTTCAGGCGGGCGGTGTCGCCGGCGACGATCGTAACGGCGCGCTTGGGTACGCCGAAGGTCTTGGCGACGAGGACGACCAGCCCTGCGTTCGCGGCGCCATCGACGGGCGCTGCTGCCAGTCGCGCCGCGAAATGCTCGGGCGTTCCAGCAGCCAAGGCGTCGCGACCACCGCGCGGGGTTACCCGGACTGCGATCGCGAGTCCGTCATCGACCGCGCGCCAAGCTGACTGCCCGATCAATAAGCTGCGACGAGGTAGTTCTGCGCGATGTTCGGGATGACGATGTTGGTCAGGATGTAGAGGATCAGCAGCACGACCAGCGGCGACAGGTCGAGCGCGCCGAAATCGGGCAGGATGCGGCGGATCGGGCGATACAGCGGCTCGGTGATCTTCTGCAGCGCGTTCCAGACCGTGCGGACGAAATCGCTGTGCGTGTTGATAACGTTGAACGCGATCAGCCACGACAAGACTGCCTGGATGACGATGACCCACCAGACGAGGTTGAGCAGCAACTGGACGATCTGAAGAAGGGCGATCAAGGCAAGGGTCTCCGCTGGTGTGGTCCGGATATAAGGTGGCGGGGGAAGAACGAGAAGGCCTGTGGTGTCGCTGGCCTGCGCCCGATGATTCGAGCCGCACCGGACGCCCCCCCCAACCCCCGTCATCCTGGGCTTGACCCAGGATCCAGAGCCACGAAAGCTAACCCTGGTGGCTCTGGATCCTGACTTTCGTCAGGATGACGGGGGTGAGGGGACCTTGGCGCCCCCTACCGCGAGCGCCCGTTGGCGCTGACCAGCGTGCCTGCACCCTGCTTGGTGAAGATTTCCAGCAGCATCGCGTGGGGCACGCGGCCGTCGATGATCACCGCGGCGTCGACACCCGATTCAACCGCCGCGACGCACGTGTCGAGCTTCGGGATCATGCCACCGGTGACCGTGCCGTCAGCCCGGAGTTCGGCGATCCGCGCGGGATCAAGGTCGGTGAGCAGCTCACCCTGCTTGTCGAGCACGCCGACGATGTCGGTCAGCAGGAAGAAGCGCGCCGCGCCCATCGCGGCGGCAATCGCGCCCGCCATCGTGTCGGCGTTGATGTTGTAGGTGTGGCCGTCGGCGCCGATGCCGATCGGCGCGATCACCGGGATGATGTCGGCGGCGATCAGCGTGTCGAGGATCGTCCGGTCGACCGCGATCGGCTCGCCGACGAAGCCGAGATCGACGTGCCGCTCGATCCCCTGGAGCTTGTCGGGCTCGCGGCCGTGGCCGACTTTCTGCGCGAGGACGAGGCCGGCGTCCTTGCCCGAGATGCCGACCGCGCGGCCGCCGGCCTGACCGATCCAGCCGACGATCTCCTTGTTGATCGAGCCTGCCAGGACCATCTCGGCGATCTGCGCGGTCTCCGCATCCGTCACGCGCAGGCCGTCGACGAAGCGCGATTCGACGCCGAGCCGCTTGAGCATCGCGCCGATCTGTGGCCCGCCGCCGTGGACGACGACCGGGTTGATGCCGACCGCCTTGAGCAGCACCATGTCCTCGGCGAAATCGCGTTGCAGCTCGGGATCGCCCATCGCGTGGCCGCCGTATTTCACGACGAACGTCTTGCCGGCATAGCGCTGCAGATACGGCAGCGCCTCGGTGAGCGTTTCCGCCTTGGCGAGCAGGGCGGGATCGGGCGTGTGGTCGGTCATGCCGATCCCTTAGCCAGTCGAGAGAGGTAGCGAAAGCCGCGGACGTCGCTCCTGCCTCCTTGTTTCCCCGCGAAGGCGGGGACCCAGACTGGGCTCCCGCCTTCGCGGGAGAACAACGAGGTCAGGCGCGGTCGAGCCGCCGCCCCAGTTTCACGAAGAACGTGATCATGAACGGCACCAGCACGATCGACAGCACGACCTTGGTCAGCATCTGCCCCTCCATCAGCCCGAGGATCGGCCGCTCGCCCAGGAACGAGATGGTGATGAACAAAATCGTGTCGATGATCTGCGAGATGATGCTCGCGATCATGCCCCGGAGCCACACCAGCTTGCCGTCGCCGCTTCCGACCTGTCCCGACAGCTTCGAGAAGATCAGCACGTTCAGCGTCTGCGAGATTCCGTAGGAGATCAGGCCCGCGATCATCATCCGCGAGCTTTGCCCGACGACGATCGGAAACGCGTCGACCGCGGGCGGGTACATCCCCGGATCGTGCGGCAGCGCCAGCACCAGGTGGATCAACGCCGCCGACACCAGCAGCGGGATGAACCCGAGGCGCACTAGGAACGTCGCGGTCTTCTGGCCGTGCAGCTCGGCGATCGCACTGCTCAGCACCACGAGCAGCAGGAACCCGAAGATCCCCGCCTCGACCGCGAGCGGGCCGAGTGCGACCTGCTTCACCCCCAACACGCCGGCGATGCACACCATGCCGCCGTACAGGACCGAAAAAACGAAGAGCGAACGCGGGAACGCGGCGGCATGATTGCTGGGGGGAGGCTTATCCATCGCCGGGGACGCTAGCGAAAACGCGCGCGCCGTCAAATGACCAGCGTCCCTCAGATACCTGGCGACCCTCAAATGACTGGCGAGCGCGGGCCGCCCGTGTCATGTCGGCGGGCTTGCGCAGCCGGGGGGCCGCGTATGTCATCGCAGGAAACGCAGGGCGTCCATGGAAAGACTAGTCATCGGCCTTGCAGGCATCGCCGTCATCCTCGGCATCGCCGTGCTGCTGTCGAGCGACCGCCGCGCGATCCGCCTGCGGATCGTCGGCGCCGCGTTCGCGCTGCAGGTCGGGATCGCCGTCCTCGTATTGTATTCGGGTATCGGCAAGGTCGTGCTCGGCGAGATGTCGGGCGGGGTCGCCAACCTGCTCGGCTATTCGCAAAAGGGCACCGAATTCCTGTTCGGCAAGATGGCGACCCCCGAGATCGGCGGACAGAGCTTTGCGATCGCCGCGTTGCCGGTGATCATCTTCTTCGCCAGCCTCGTCTCGATCCTCTATTATCTCGGCATCATGCAGTTCGTGGTGCGCTGGGTCGGCGGCGGGATCGAGAAGGTCATCGGCGTCTCGAAGGTCGAATCGCTGTGCGCGGCGGCGAACATTTTCGTCGGCCAGAGCGAGTCGCCGCTCGTCATCCGGCCATATCTCGCGGGGCTTACCCCGGCACAGCTGTTTACGGTGATGACCAGTGGGATGGCCGGCGTCGCGGGGACGATCCTCGCGGCCTATGCGTCGATGGGCATCCGCATCGATTATCTGCTCGCCGCGAGCTTCATGGCGGCGCCTGGTGGCATCCTGATGGCCAAGATCATCATGCCCGACCGCGTCACGCCGCCAGAAGGCGAACTCGCGCTCGGCGACCTGCCGGGTGAGTCGTCGGCGGGCGAACCGATGCCGCAGGCGACTCACGACGAGGAAAAGCCCGCAAACCTGATCATGGCGGCCGCCCAGGGCGCACAGACCGGCGTGCGCCTGGCCGTCGCGGTCGGCGCGATGGTGCTGGCGTTCGTCGCGCTGGTGGCGCTGGCGAACGGGTTGCTCGGCGGGCTCGGCAACATGATCGGACTGCCGGGGCTCAGCTTCCAGGGTCTGCTCGGCTATGTCTTCGCGCCGATCATGTTCCTGCTGAACGTGCCGTGGAGCGAGGCGGGGATCGCCGGCGGGCTGTTCGGGCAAAAGATCGTGCTGAACGAATTCGTCGCGTACATTTCGCTTGGCACGCAACAGGGGCTGAGCGACCGGACGATCGCGGTGATCACCTTCTCGCTGTGCGGCTTCGCGAACTTCTCGTCGATCGCGATCCAGATGGCGGTGACGGGAAGCCTAGCGCCGAACCAGCGCCCTATGATCGCAAAGCTGGGCCTGCGCGCTCTCGCCGCGGGGAGCCTTGCAAACCTGATGTCGGCCGCGCTCGCGGGCCTGCTGATCGGCTAAACCGCCCGTCCGTCATCCTAACGAAAGTCAGGATCCAGGGTAACGAGCGTCGGCCTTCATGGCTCTGGATCCTGACTTTCGTCAGGATGACGGGACTGGGGTGACGTCGCCCCGAAACGCAATCGGACCCGCTGCCTTTCGGCAACGGGCCCGACCAAACCGCCTCCCGGGGGGACGCGAGGCGGCTATTTCGTGGTGTCGCCGATTACGGCAGCATCACCGTGTCGATGACGTGGATCACGCCGTTCGACTGCATGACGTTGGCGATCGTGATCTTACCCTTGTGACCCTTGCCGTCCATGATGCCCCAGCTCATGCCGACCTTCTTGAACATCAGCGGCTCGCCCTGCACGGTGGTGTAGGTCGCGGTGCCGCCATTCGCCTTCGCCTTGGCGGCGATGTCGGCGGCGGTGATCGTGCCGGGGACGACGTGATAGGTCAGGACGCCGGCGAGCTGCGCCTTGTTCTCGGGCTTGAGCAGCGTGTCGACGGTGCCGGCCGGTAGCTTCTTGAACGCGGCGTTGGTCGGCGCGAACACCGTGAACGGACCCGGGCCCGACAGCGTCTCGACCAGGCCGGCGGCCTTCACCGCGGCGACCAAAGTCGTGTGGTCCTTCGAATTGACGGCGTTCTCGACGATCGTCTTGGTCGGATACATGGCGGCGCCACCGACCATCGGATTGCCCTGCTTGGCGACGATCGCGCTGCCGCTGGCAACGATGGCGACGGCGACGATCGCGCTACGAAACATCTGATTCATAAGGACTCTCCTGCAATGCGCCGCTGGTACGACACTTCTGTCGGGAGATACGGGCGTGGCTGCGGAAGGATGCAGCGCGGTCTCAGATCGCCGCGATAAGTCCCGCCCATGCAGCGCGTTCCGCGTCGAAGCGCTGCGAGATCGTCAGGTCGCCGACCGTGGCCGAAGCCAAATCGATTTCGACCGACCCCGCCCATTCGAACGTGGCGTTCCCCGACAGCGTGACCATCGCCGCCTCGCTTGCTTCGGCGCGGACCAGCCCACCCTTGTTGAAGACGGTCGTCGGCGTGTCATAGGCGATCCGCCCGGTCAGGCACGCGGCATAGGTCGACGCCGCCATCGCGCTGCCGCAACTGTCGGTCAGGCCGACACCGCGCTCGAAGGTACGGACGAACAGGTTCGCGCCGCGCACTTCGACGAAGCTGACGTTCGCGCGGTTGGGCAGCCAGTCGGGCGCGGCCTCGCACGCTTCGCCGACGCGGACGAGTTCGGCTTCGTCGATCGCGTCCACGAACGTCACGAGATGGGGGTTGGGCATCGCCACCGCGGTGAAGGCGCGGTCCGTCGGCAAGGGTTCGATCGGCGTATCGACGATGCGATCGGCCTCCACATGGATCGGCCACGCCGCGACATCCAGCGACGCGGGCCCAGCGATCTCGCGCACGGTGAACACGCCCTCGGCGATATCGGCATCGCGCGCGACGGCCGCATCGCTCGTCTTCAGCAGCGCCATCGCGGTCTCGGCGCGCGTAGCCGCGAACCCGGCGCGCGCGACGCAGCGCAGGCCGTTGAGGCACGTCTCCGACTCGCTGCCATCCGAATTGAACATTCGCATGCCGAACGCGTGGGTTTCGTCGCCGCCCGTCAGCAGCAGAAGTCCGTCGCCGCCCACCGGCCCATCCCGATCCGCGAGCGCGCGCGCGACGGTCGCCCAGGCTGCATCGCCAAGCGTCGACGCGCGGGCGTCGATCAGCGGAAAGTCGTTGCCGGAGCCGTGGCATTTGATGAGGTCGAAGCGCATGCCTGTCCACTTAGTGCCGGGTAGCCGGCAAAGCGAGTGTGCATGGCGGGCTTATAGAGTGTCCGGGTCGGAGGCTGAGGGGTGGCTTCCTTGCCTACGCCCCCCGCCCCGACATCCGCGGACTGGATCGCTGCCCACGAATATTCCTCGCGGGGCGAATGGAGAGGTCGAAAGCCGCTTCGTTGTCCAGCTGGGGTCACTTCCTACCCGATCCCGTAATGTGCAGCCAGGCGGTCGAGCGCGAGCGTGAGGACCAGCCGCCCCGCCCGGGCCGGCCATTGCAGCGCTTTCTCGGCCATGGGCAGCCCCTCCCCCGCACACACCACGCGCCACAGGATATCCGCCAGCCCCGGCCCCGCCGTCGCCAGCGCAGCGTCGAACCGTCGCTTCGCCGCGATCTGCGCCGATGACGGATCGAGCCCATCATGTCCGCCGCCATCGACCCGTTCCGCCCAGCGCATCGTCACGCTCGGGGCGAGCGACGCGCGTTCATAGTCCGCGCGCAATCGCTCCCCGGCATCGAACTGCCGAGCATCGACCAGCCCGCGCGACCGCAGCCACCCGAGCGGCGACTCGGCCAGATTGACGGTCACCGTCCGCCCGCGACGAGATCGCGACGGCTGCGGAACACCCTCCGAATCGATCGATCGCTCCACAAGTTCACGCATCAGTCACCTCCCATTTGCACCAGGGCGGTTGCCATATCGTCATGGTTGTAGGACAGGAGAATAACCCATCTGGTTTGGAGTCATCTGTGATCACGGCTATCCGCGACGTCCGCCGTACCAAGAAACTGACATTGGAGGAGGTCGCGCGGCGCTGCGTTCCGCCGACGACCGCGCAGACGATCGGACGGCTGGAAACGGGGACGCGGACCGTGTCGATCGGCTGGCTCAACCGGATTGCCGCGGCCCTGGGCGTCACGGCGGCCGATCTCGTGACGCTGCCCGACCGGGTCGACCTGAGCGTCGCCGCGATCATCGACGGCCGCGATGTCCGGGCACCGCGTCGCACCACCACGGCGCCGCCACCACAGGTCGCGCCCGGCCAGATCGCCGTGACGGTCGTCGGCGGGGTCGGCGACTACCGGGCGGGCGACGTCATCTGGTGCGGGATGCTCCCCCCCGGTGAGTTCGCGACCGCGCTCTACCGCGACGTGCTCGTCCCGCAGCCGGCGGGACGGTTCGCGTTCGGACGGCTGACCGGATGCGACGGCGGCGTTACCGTCCTGCCACTGGGCGCCGGCGCGCCATCGCTAGCCATCACCGATCCGGTCTGGATCGCGGTAGCGGTACGACTGGTGCGCGAACTATAGGATGGTGGGCGATGACGGGCTCGAACCGCCGACATTCTCGGTGTAAACGAGACGCTCTACCAACTGAGCTAATCGCCCCTCTCGGGTGGACGTCCGATGCCAAAGCGCGGCGGCCGGGGCAAGCTAAAAGGGCTTGGCGGTCACGGGATCCGCAGGTCGGCGCCCCTGGTAGCCACGATATACCCGCGCATCGCCTCGCTCGCGCGGTCAGATAGCACCATGAAGGCACGACGTCGATCGAGCAGGTCGGGGCGGCGTTCGAACAATCCCGTGTCGGTCATCCGAGCGATCCAACGTAGCGCAGTGGTGGGCGCTACCGCTGCGGCGATGCACAGGCTGGACACCGAAACACGGCCTTGCTCCAGTTCGGCAGCGTAGAGATCGAGCAGCATGTCCCAGCCGGGATCCTCGAACAACGTCGCCCCGAAGAACTGGTCGCGCAGGCGCCGCGCACGGATTGCGCGACGGACATCCGCAGCGCTCGGCTCGACCAGAGCGGGCGGTGCGCCGTAGCGATTGGTGCGGTCGCCGACGATCGGCGCGGCGGGTACGTCGCCCTCGATCTCCGCACGAGTCAATCGGGCGAGCGCCTCGGCGATCCGCGCGACCTCGGTGTTCAGCCGTTCGAGCCGCGTGCCGTCGGTCTCGCGGTGAACGTCGAACACACCGGTTGGAATGCGTGCGGCTTCGGCGGCGACCACGATCGCCGCCACGCAATCGCCGACGGTGGGATCGACCAGCAACCGCGTGCCGCCGCCCAGTGTCGCCGCAGCGACGACGTCGATCTCGTCGACGCCCAAGGCGACCACCAGTCCCGCCCGCACCATGGCCGCCTGATCGACGATGTCGGGCAGGCGGTCGGCGAGCAACGCGGGATCGACTCCGCCGGCCTCGACGACGATCACCTGTGGCGTCGCATGATCGCCGAAGCCCGTCTGCCAATCGAGCCGGCCGACGATTCGTCCGTGCAGCGCGGTCAGAGCGGCGGCAAGGCGGTCCGGTGCACCCGGAGCGGCGATGAAGAGCGCATCGACTCCCGTATTGTAATTCGCCGCTTCGGGCGGGCCGTCCGGTCGCGTCATCAAACTCTCCGCTGTGACGTAGAGACTAACCTGCGTCAGACGAAGAGTTACACCCGAACTGGATCCAGTTCCGTTGCAGTTGGGAACCTTATGCGCAAAGCTCAGTCGAGCGCCTTGACGATATCCTCGACCATCTTCTTCGCGTCCGCCAGCAACATCATCGTATTGTCGCGGTAGAACAGTTCGTTATCGACCCCCGCATAGCCCACGCCGCCCATCGACCGCTTGATGAACAGCACGGTCTTGGCCTTTTCCACATCAAGCACGGGCATGCCGTAGATCGGCGACGACTTGTCGGTCTTGGCAGCGGGATTGGTCACGTCGTTCGCGCCGATCACGAACGCGACATCGGTCTGCGCGAACTCGCTGTTGATGTCCTCCAGCTCGAACACGTCGTCATAGGGCACGTTCGCCTCGGCCAGCAGGACATTCATGTGCCCCGGCATGCGCCCCGCGACGGGGTGGATCGCGTATTTGACGCGGACACCCTCGGCCTTCAGCTTGTCGCCCATCTCGCGCAGGACGTGCTGCGCCTGCGCGACCGCCATGCCGTAGCCGGGGACGATGATGACCTGCTCCGCCTGGCTCATGAGGAAAGCGGCGTCCTCCGCCGAGCCGCGCTTCCACGGTCGATCGCTGACCGCCGCGGGACCGCCCGCGTCCGAGGATTGGCCGAAGCCGCCGGCGATGACGCTGATGAAGCTGCGGTTCATCGCGCGGCACATGATGTAGCTGAGGATCGCGCCCGAGCTGCCGACCAGCGCCCCGGTGATGATCATCGCGCTGTTGTGGAGCGTGAAGCCCATCGCGGCGGCCGCCCAACCCGAATAGGAATTGAGCATGCTGACCACCACCGGCATGTCCGCGCCGCCGATCGGCACGATCAGCAGGAAGCCGATGACGAAGCTCAGGATCACGACGGTCCAGAAGATCCACGGCTCTTGGTTAGTGACGAAATATGCGATCAACCCGAGGATGCCGGCGAGCAGCGCGATGTTGATGACGTGCCGGCCGGGCAGCATGATCGGCTTGCCGCCCATGTTGCCGTTGAGCTTCAGGAACGCGATCACCGAGCCCGAAAAGGTGATCGCACCGATCGCCACGCCGAGGCCGAGTTCGATCCGGCTGACGGGGTGGATCACCGCGAACGGCTGGCCGATCAGCGGGATGACGAGGTCGGAGATCCCGAACGCCTGCGGGTTGAGATAGGCCGCGACGCCGACCAACACCGCGGCGAGGCCGACGAGGCTGTGGAACGCGGCAACGAGTTGCGGCATCGCGGTCATCGCGATTCGACGGGCGGTGACGAGACCGATCGCCGCGCCGACGCCGATTGCCGCAAGAATTTCGACGACCGTGGTCCAGTCGATAGCGCGCACGGCTATCGTAGATCCGGTGTCGGAAACGAGAAGGTGCTGAACGAATGGCACATGCGTCACGAGCGTCGTCACGACCGCGATCGTCATGCCGATGATGCCAAAGCGATTGCCGCGCTGGCTCGAGGCCGGGCTGGACAGGCCGCGAAGTGCGAGGATGAAACACACCCCCGCGACCAGATAGGCGAGCGATGCCCAGGGGCTGACCGTCAGTTCATGCATCGCGTTCGTCCCCACTTACCCACTTCGTCATGCCAGCGAACGCTGGCATCCCCCGGTTGCTCGCGCGGACCTGGAGTCGCACGAGATCCCAGCTTTTGCTTGGACGACGGCCGCTATTTCGCGACCGGTCGTTCCTTCTTCTTGTACATCGCCAGCATCCGCGCGGTGACCGCAAAGCCGCCGAAGATATTGATGCTCGCCAGTACGACCGCGAGCAGCCCCAGTGCCTTGGCGACGCCCGACCCGGCGCCGATCCCGGCTGCGGCGGCGGCGATCAGTGCGCCGACGATGATGACGCTAGAGATCGCGTTGGTCACCGCCATGAGCGGCGTGTGCAGCGCGGGCGTCACCGCCCAGACGACGAAATACCCGACGAAACACGCCAGCACGAAGATCGACAGGATCGCGATAAAGTCCATTGTTCGGTCTCCGATTTTCTCAGGCTGCCGCGCGCGCGGCAGTGGGGATGGCCCGCCCCATGTCTTCGGCAGCTTCGATCCAGCACGCGATCGCATCATAGGCGTTGGCAAGCGCATCCTGCGGCGTGTCGCCGTCGGATTTGCACCCAGGGAGTGCCGGGACAACCGCAAGGTATCCCCCACCATCTGAAGGCGACAGCGGCCGAATCACGACCTCATAATCTTGCGGGTTCATCGTTCCGTTCTCCGCACCGCATCGATGAACCTGACGAGATCGCGAATATAGACCGGCTTGACCGGCCGGTGCGCGGGGATCGTCAGGATTTCGACCTGGCTTGTATGCTTCACCTTGTAGTGTGAGCCGTTGCGGGGCGGGCTGCAAGATATCCGCGCCTCCGCACACGCAGCGACGACATCCTGGATACGCCAGTCCCGCGGATTGGCCCGCATCGCATCGAGAAGCCGCTCGCCACGGGTCATGCTCTCCGGATCATGCCAGCAGCCTTGCGCTTACGATCTTGCCACCCTGCGTCAGGCGGATCGCGTCGCCGATCTCGGCGTCGAGCACGGGTCGCCCCGCCTCCTTATCCCAGAACGCGCTGAGGAAATTGAACAGGTTGCGCGAGAACAGTGCGCTGGCGTCGGTCGCCAACCGGGACGGTACGTTGCGATGCCCGACGATCGTCACGCCGTTCACCACGACGACTTCGCCCGCCACCGAACCCTCGACATTGCCGCCCTGCTCGACCGCGAGATCGACGATCACCGACCCCGGCTTCATGCTTGCGACCTGCGCCGCCGAAATCAGCCGCGGCGCCGGACGTCCAGGGATCAGCGCCGTGGTGATGACGATGTCCTGCTTGGCGATATGTCCCGAAACGAGCTCCGCCTGTGCCGCCTGGTATTCGGGCGACATCTCACCGGCATACCCACCCGTTCCCTCGCCTTCGATCCCCGCGACGTTCTCGACGAAGATCGGCTTAGCTCCGAGCGACTGGATCTGCTCGCGGGTCGCCGCGCGCACGTCGGTCGCCGACACCTGAGCGCCGAGCCGCCGCGCGGTCGCGATCGCCTGGAGCCCGGCGACACCGACGCCCATCACGAACGCCTTGGCCGCCGAGATCGTCCCTGCCGCGGTCATCATCATCGGAAACGCGCGACCATATTCGGCGGCGGCATCGAGCACCGCCTTGTACCCCGACAGGTTCGACTGCGACGAGAGGATGTCCATCGACTGCGCCCGCGTGATGCGCGGCATGAACTCCATCGCCAGCGCTTCGTAGCCCGCCGCAGCATAGGCCTCGACTCGCGCACGCTCTGCAAAGGGATTGAGGCTGGCGACGATCCACGCCCCCGGCGTCACGCCGTTCAGCGAAGCAGGATCGGGCCCCTGCACGCCGAGCACGATCTCCGCCCCCGCCAGCGTCGCCGCACGGTCGCCCACCGAAGCGCCCGCATCCGAATACGCGGCATCGCCGATCGAAGCGGTATCCCCCGCCCCCGCCTCGACGGCGAGCACAGCCCCCAGCGCAATAAACTTTTTCACTGTTTCGGGCGTCGCGGAAACCCGCCGCTCGCCGTCCGCTCGTTCTTTCAGGACGGCGATCTTCATGGCGCTACGAGATCAGCCAGATCACGAGCGCGACGACCAGCGCGCACCCGACTGCGCCCCATTTCATCATTCCCGTTACGCTCGAATAGGTCGCGACGTGCGCCTTCATGTCCCCGTTGCCGGCCATGGTTCGTGCCCCAATCCTGTCAGTGCCATCCTCTATGGCCGAGACCTTATCGCGCACATCCGGGATCGCCAAGCAGGACATTTAAGTCCCCCTTTACCTGCGCTAGCTATTGCACGTGCCGGAACGGGACAGGATTCGCCATGACGCGCAATGGCCAGCGCCTACTACTACTGATCGACAATGAACCCGCGCAGCGGCGGCTGGTGGCCGCACTCGCCGCACGGGGTGGCTGGCGCTCGGTCTTTGCTGCAGACGACGAGACTGCGATAGCGATGCTCGGCACGCAGGACGGCATGCAGCTCGATGCGATCGTGATCGATCATTGGGCGCCCGACGAGGATGCGACCACCCTGATCGCGACCTTGCGCGAACGGCGCCCGGCACTGCCGATCCTGGTGACTACGGCAAACGGATCGGTCGCGCACGCGGTCAGCGCGATGCGCGCCGGCGCCACCGATTTCCTGGTCAAGCCGCTCGCCCCCGATCGCCTGCTCGCGGCGCTGGACGCGGCGGTGGGCGGCAAATCAGCCGGCGAACTGCGCCCGCTGACCGAGAAGATCCCCGCCCTGCTCGCCTTCGACGAAATTGTCGGCTCCTCGCCCGATTTCCGCGCCGCACTCGCGATCGCCGCGAAGGCCGCCCGCGCCCGCGTCGCGATCCTGCTCGAAGGTGAGATCGGCGTCGGCAAGGACGTCATCGCCGAGGCGATCCATGCCGCCTCCCCGCGCGCGAAGAAGCCGATGATCAGCGTCAATTGCGGCGCGATCCCCGCCAATCTCATCGAATCGGAAGTGTTCGGGCACGAGAAGGGCGCGTTCACCGGCGCGTTCGAACGCAAGATCGGCCGGTTCCACGATGCCGATGGCGGAACGCTGTTCCTCGACGAGGTCGGCGAAATGCCGCTCGAGGCACAGGCCAAGCTATTGCAGGTGTTGCAAACCGGCGAAGTCCTCGCGATCGGAGCTCGCCACACGCGCGAAGTCGACGTTCGGGTGATTGCCGCGACCAATACGCGGCTGCTCGACGAGGTCGAAGCCGGGCGTTTCCGAGAAGACTTGTATTACCGCCTCAACGCCGTCCAGGTGACGATCCCGCCGTTGCGCGAACGCACCGGCGACATTCCCGCGCTCGCTCGCCATCTGCTCGCGCGTATCGCCGAACAGCCGGGTCTGCGGCCACTTGGCATCACCGATTCCGCGCTCGCGTTGTTGGTTCAGTACGACTGGCCCGGCAACGTCCGCCAGTTGCAGAATGCGCTCTTCCGCGCCGCCGTGTTGTGCGAAGATACCGCGCTGACCGAGGAAGATTTTCCAGAAATTGCCGCGCTTGGCACGCGTGAACGCCCTCCTGCCACGACCACGATCGGTGGCGGAGGCGTCACGCTGTTTCGCCCCGACGGCAACCTCCGCGCGCTCGAGGAAATCGAAGCCGACGTCATCCGTCTGGCGATCGGCCACTATCGCGGCCGCATGACCGAAGTCGCTCGCCGCCTCGGCATCGGCCGCTCGACCCTGTACCGCAAGCTCGGCGAACTCGGGATCGACAACGCGGCGTGATGTAGCGGCTGGGCTGGAGGGGAAAGTGGCCCGACTGCTTTGCCTAGCGCAGTTTGTGTTTGAGCTACAGTTCTACGGGTCATTCTTCAATTTACGCGGCCACGCGGGATCGTAATCTGCCGGCTTCAAACGGCGGATTGCTAGCCACAGCCCGATTAGAAGTAGATCGATGGCGAGCATTCGCGGTGAACGCTCGACCCACCATTCAAGGGTCGCAATGATGAAAACGGCTAGCGTCAGTATTTTGGCTACTGCCCAAGCAGGCATATATTCCATCTCTTCATATTCAGGTTTTGCCGACACAGAACTACCCTTCAGCCTCTCCACCGGCACGCTACCGACTGATACGTTAAATTGAGCGAACGAACGACCGGTTGTAGGCAGATCGTAAGCAGCGAGGAGTGTCTGCAATGGGCGAAAACGGTCGGCTTGATTTTAGAGCAGCTACAAAAGCTGACAAGCACGGTACTCAAGGCCGTAAGTACGGATCACTCGCTTTGTAGCGGACCGAAGCCCCCTTTGCGTCGAGCACGCGCTTGAATATGCGAGCTTTTAACGCGTAGGCGACGGACAACTGGCCGGGTGCCGTCCAGACGATCTTCAGCCAAATCGTGCCTCCTGGACCCTCCCCGGCCGCCCCGTGGTTGCGGTCGGCGACGATAACTTCCGTTGCGGCCGATTAGGGCTCGCTCGCGCGATCGATACGCAAGGTGGTCGCATAGCCAGTCGTGGCACCACAATTCCGCTTCGCCGTAACAGCATAACGGTCGCTCCCGATATCACGCGCGACGTGTATCTCATCGGAGGAACAGAGCGGCTCTGGCCCGCCCCCGGCCAAGCTGAAAATCGCAAGCGAAATCGAACAATGCTGATCGGGCAACTACGAAGCGGCGTCCGAATGACCGCGTTATTTACCCCCGCACCCGATCGATCAGCGCCATCGCCGCATGGGGGGCGCGAACCTTTGCGCCGTTGATGAAGAACACAAACGCATCTCTCTGCGTCTTTGCCGGCGTGGCGTCCTCGACATAGGGCAAACCCTCCGGTCGTCCACCCGCGGCCCAGGTCTTCGCCTTGTCCGCCCAAGCGTCCAGCGCGGTCGGCGCGTAGCCGGCGACGAAGCGTTCCTCGGCATCCTCCAGTCGCGCATAGACGAAATCGCCGGTCACGTCGGCGATCGCGGGATATTCGGCCGACTGGGCGAAGACGATCGCGACGCCGGCATCGCGGCACATCGCGACGAACTCCGGCACCGCGAAACTCTCGTGGCGGACCTGGATAGCGTGGCGCAACGCGAGCCCGTCCTGCTTGGCCGGCAACAGCTTCAGGAACGCGGCGAAATCGTCGGCGTCGAATTTCTTGGTGGCCATGAACTGCCACAGGATCGGCCCGAGCCGGTCGCCGAGCTCGACGATCCCCTGCCCGGTGAACTTGGCGATCGACTCGCCCGCCTCGGCCAGCACCTTCCGGTTGGTGCAATAGCGCGAGGCCTTGAGCGAAAAGACGAACCCGTCGGGCACCGCCTTCGCCCAGGATGCGAACGTCGCCGGCTTCTGGCTGCCGTAATAGGTGCCGTTGATCTCGATCGCGGTGACGTGTTCGGCGGCATAATCGAGCTCGCGCTTCTGCGGCCATTTCTCCGGATAGAAGGTCCCGCGCCACGGCTCGTAGGTCCAGCCGCCAATACCGATTCTGATGGTCATGGGCGCGAGTGTAGCGCGCGGGAGAAGCGCTTGGCGATGCCCTATTCGGTGACGACGCCGCGCAGGCCCGGCAGGTCGAGAATACGGACCTGCGCATAGGCGACCGCGACCAGGCCATCGCGCTCGAACCGCTTCAGGTGGCGGTTGAGCGTCTGGCGCGCGATACCGACGACGCCGGCTAGTTCCTCCTGCCGGATCGTGATCCGACCGTCCCCCGCCTGCGACGCGCGCATCAGCGCCTGCGCCAGTCGCACCCGGATCGACTGTCCCACGCTCTGCGCGATGAACCGCAAGGCGGTGCGTTGGTGCGCGCACACGAGCAGCCCGAGATCGCGGTAAAGCTCTGGGTCCGCCGCCGCCGCCCGCGCAAACGCCGCCACCGGCACATGCAGCAGTCGCGCGACGCCGAACGCCGTAGCGTCGTGCGGCCTCGGATGCCCATCCAGCGTCGACAATTCCCCGAACCACGTCCCCGGCCGCACGATCAGCGCGAGCAGTTCGGCACCATTGGCGGACAAGCCCTTCAGCCGGACCTGTCCATCCAGAACCGCCCACAACCCGTTCGGCGGATCACCCGAGCCGTAGATCCGCGCGCCGTTCTCCAGCACCTCGACTCGCGCCTCCTGCAACAGGCGCTCACGACGGCCCGCCGGTATCGCGCCGAACCAGCTATCGGTGGCCAGTATCGCGTGATCCGGATCGTGCATCGCGCAAGGCTAGGCGAAATTTCGAGATTGTCACCATCGAGACAAAGTTTGTCGAAGGCCGGTCGTACAAGGGCGCAAACATAAGGAGGCGGATGATGGCAACGGCATTGAAGGCGATGGAACCGACGGCGATGACGACGGCGGCGGAAACGACGATCAAGGACCAGGTATCGGCCGAGGAATGGGCGCTGCGCGTCGATCTCGCCGCCGCGTACCGGCTGGTCGCGCTCTACGGCTGGGACGATCTGATCTTCACGCATCTGTCCGCGCGCGTCCCCGGCCCCGAGCATCATTTCCTGATCAACCCGTACACGCACATGTTCGAGGAAATCACCGCGTCGTCGCTGGTCAAGATCGACGTCGACGGCAACAAGGTCATGGACACCCCTGCCCCGGTCAACCGTGCAGGCTTCGTGATCCACTCGGCGGTCCACGCGGCGCGCCACGATGCGGTGGCGGTGCTGCATCTCCACACCCCGCACGGTCAGGCGGTGTCGGCGATGGCCGAAGGGCTGCTCCCGCATACGCAGACGGCGATGATCGCCGGGCACGACGTCGCCTATCACGACTTCGAGGGCATCGCGACGGAACTGGAGGAACGCGAGCGGCTGGTGCAGGATCTCGGCACCAAGAACGCGATGATCCTGCGCAATCACGGCACGCTGACGGTGGGCGAGTCGGTGCCGCAGGCGTTCCTGCGGATGTATTTCCTCGAACGCGCCTGCGAGGCACAGGTACTCATGCTGAGCGTCGGGCGCGAGAATTTGAACAACCCGAACCAGGGCGTCGCGGAGAAGGTCGAGGGTCAATCGAGCGGCGCCGGCATGCGCATGCTCGCCGACGGGCTCGCCTGGCCGGCGCTGTTGCGCAAGCTCGACCGGGTCAATCCCGGCTATCGGGACTGATCGCAAAGACGTTCGGAGGGCAACGCATGCCGCATTACGGCGATTACCAGAACGAGATCTATTTCGCCGGGCTGGCCGGTGTACTCCCGAAAGTCCCGGTCGATTTCGCATCGCTGCAGGCACGGGCGGCGGCGGCATTGCCGCCCGCGGTGCTCGGCTATCTCCAGGGTGGATGCGGCGACGAGTTCACGCAGCGCCAGAATGCCGATGCCTTCCAGCATTGGGGGATGACGCCGCGCATGATGGTCGATGCGATGCGCCGCGACCTGTCGATCGACCTTTTCGGGCTGACGCTGCCCAGCCCGATCTTCATGAGCCCGGTAGGGATCAACGGGATCTGTACGCAGGACGGGCATGGCGACATCGCGGCCGCCGGTGCCGCCGCGATCACCGGTGTCCCGCTAGTCCAGGGGACGCTGTCGAACGATCCGCTCGAAGACGTCGCCGCGGCGATGGGCGACACGCCCGGCTTCTTCCAGCTCTACACGCCCAAGGACAAGCCGCTGGCCGAGAGCCTCGTCCACCGTGCCGAGGCGGCGGGATACAAGGCGATCGTCGTCACGCTCGACACCTGGGTGACCGGCTGGCGCCCGCGCGACCTGAACGTCGCGAACTTTCCGCAACTGCGCGGCCATGTGCTGGAGAATTACTTCAGCGACCCGGTCTTCCGCGCGATGCTTGCCAAGCCACCGCGCGAGGATTTGCCCGCGGCAGTGCGGCAATGGGCCGGGACGTTCGGCAAGGTCCTGACGTGGGACGACATGCCGTGGCTGCGATCGATGACGTCGCTGCCGATCGTCCTGAAGGGGATCTGTCATCCCGACGACGCGCGGCGCGCGATCGATCTGGGGGCGGACGCGATCTACTGCTCGAACCATGGCGGTCGCCAGGCGAATGGCGGGATCGCCGCGATCGACATGCTGCCCGCGGTGGTCGAGGCGAGCGGGGCCGTGCCGGTGCTGTTCGACTCCGGCGTCCGGTCGGGCAGCGACGTGGTCAAGGCGCTCGCGCTCGGTGCCACCGCGGTCGGGATCGGCCGGCCCTACACCTACGGCCTCGCGCTCGATGGCGCGAATGGCGCGGCGCATGTGCTGAAGTGCATCCTAGCCGAAGCCGACCTGCTGATGGCCGTGAACGGCTACCCGACGCTCGCCGCCGTCCGGGAGGCCGGCGCGACGCGGACGGGGTACTGAAGCAAGACGATCAGGCGGCGGTCTCGTCGAGCCGGCGGGCTTCCTCGACCAGCATCACCGGCACGCCGTCGCGGATCGGATACGCGAGCCCGGCAGCATCCGAAATCAGTTCCTGCGCGGGCTCGTCGTAGCGGAGTGGCGTGCGCGTTGCCGGGCAGACGAGACGTTGGAGCAGCCATGGATCCAGGGGCTTCATCGTCAAACTCTTTCCCCGCGTAACGGCGGCGCGGCGGCGGCCTGAGCAATACGACTGGCCTCGCTGCCGATCCGCCGCTGCGTCGCGACGTGTTCGATCGCGGTGATCTTCTTCGGATCGAACAGATTGGCGAAGAACATGCCGATCATCATTACGGCACCGTGCGCACGCCCCTTGTTGGGCGACGTCACTGCAACGTCACCGATTCGTCGCCGTCGTGGCGCCCGAAGAACTGCATCAGCTGGATGATCAGCTCGGCGCGTTGCTCGATGTTCGGCGCCTCGAGCAACGCCTGTTTCGCCGCCGCATCGAACGGCGCGATCTGCGCGATGCCGTTGACCAGGCTCTCGTCGTCGAGCCGGCCGACCGCATCCCAATCGACCGCATAGCCCTGCATGTCCGCGAACCGGCGCGACTCCAGCTCGAGCGACGAGCGGCGGCCGAGCGACAGGGCGTCGTCCTCGATCAACGGCAGCAACTCCGCCTCGACCTGCCGGAACGCGGTCGTCACGTCGAGTTCGCGGACGATCCGGAACAGCGCGATCCCTTCCAGCACGACGTTGTAGCGCCCGTCGTCGAGCGCCTCGACCTCGGCGATCTTGCCGACGCAGCCGATGTCGTACAGCGCATCCGCGTCGTCATGCGGTCCGCCCCGCGGCTGGATCATGCCGATCCGCCGGTCGCGCGCCATCGCATCGCTGATCATCGCCCGATAGCGCGGCTCGAACATGTGCAGCGGCAGGTGCATGCCGGGGAACAGCAGCGCCCCCGGCAACGGGAAGATCGACAGTCGCGTGGTGGCGCGTGGGGGGGCGGACTCAGTCGTCATCCGAACAGGATCGCAGACAGGCGGCGTCGCTGTCCAGACACCCACGGGTCTTCGAGCCCGACGACTTCAAATAGTTTCAGCAACTGCGTCCGCGCCGCGCCCTCGTTCCAGTCGCGCTCGGTGGCGATGATGCCGAGGAACGTGTCCGCCGCCGCATCGCGGTCGTTCGCCGCCATCTGGCCGTTGGCGAGCGCGAACCGGGCCTGCAGGTCGTCGGGGTTCGCCTCGACCGCCGCCAGCAGAGGCGACAAATCCTCGACCGGCGGCGCCGACTGCGCGAGTGCGAGTGCCGCTTGTGCGCGCGTAATCGCCGGGTCCTTGGCGATCGCGGGATCGAGGTTCGCCAGCCAGTCCGTCGCTTCGTCGAGCTGCCCGGTCGCGACCAGCGCGCGGACGAAGCCGGCATGGACCTGCGGATGCTCGGGCGCGATCTCCGCGATCTCACGAAAAATCCCGAGCGCGCGCTCGCCGTCATTGGCCGCGAGCGCCTCTTCACCGATCGCGATCAACGGCTCGACGTCGGGCAACGCGTCGGTTGCGCCGGCTTCGATCGGCAGTTGCTTGAGCAACTGGTCGAGGATCACCCGTAGCTGCGATTCGGTGCGCGCACTGGTCATGTCGGCGACAAGCTGGCCCTGGAACATCGCATAGACGGTCGGGATCGACTTGATCTGGAATTGCGCGGCGATGAACTGGTTCTTGTCGGTATCGACCTTCGCCAGCACAACGCCCTTGTCGGCATAGTCCGCGGCGACCTTCTCCAGCGTCGGCGTCAGTGCCTTGCACGGCCCGCACCATTCCGCCCAGAAATCGATGATCACGAGCTTCGTCATCGACGGTTCGACGACGTCGCGACGGAACGCCTCGACGGCGTCCTTCTCCGCGGGGGACATTCCAAGCGTGGCCAAGTTCAACTCCCGTGTAATTCTAGTGCGCTATCTGGGGGGCGCTCGTGTCGAATGCCACCTTCATAACGCCGCGCTCAATGGAAGTCGCGCGACTTGGGCAGGACGCGCACGTCGCGAGGATGCATCGCGCGCGGCGTCCGTCCGTCCGGGCCGCGCGGGAGGACCGGGCGGATCACCTCGTCGACGCGGGCGAGCGGCGGTTCCAGCGCGTGATCCTCCGACAAGAGCCGTAGCATGTCGGTGCGATCCTGCACCCGCGACGTCATCAGATGCGTGACGCCTTCCTCGCTGCGCTGGATCACGCCCTCCAGCACCATCAGCCGCGACGCCATCACCGCGCGGCGATTGGCCTCGAAGTCGCGTGCCCACATCAGGCCGTTGGTGATCCCGGTCTCGTCCTCGATCGTCACGAAGATCGCATTGCCCTTGCCCGGCCGCTGGCGGACCAGGACGACGCCCGCGACCTTCGCGCGCCGCCCGTCCTTGGTCGCGTTGGCCTGCGCGCTCGACAGGATTCCCTCGGCGGCGAAGCGTTCGCGGAGGAACGCCATCGGGTGGCCTTTCAACGACATCCGCGTCGTCTGGTAATCCGCGGCGACCTGTTCGGAGAGCGGCATTGCCGGCAAGTGTGCGTCGGGTTCCGCGCCGAGTTCGGGCGCATCCGCGGCGGCGAACAGCGCGAGTTGCTGGGCCGGCGTCCGGCGCACGTCCCACAACGCCTCGCGCCGCTCCTTCGCCACCGAGCGGAACGCATCCGCATCGGCGAGCAGGTTCATCGCCCGCTGCGGCAGGTTCGCGCGACGGGCAAGGTCCTCGATACTGGCGAACGGTGCGATCGCCCGCGCCTTGACGATCTCGTCCGCCCAATTTTCCCGAAACCCGTCGACCTGTCGAAACCCGAGCCGCAAATCCTCCCCCGCACAGGGAGGGGGACCATCCGCAGGATGGTGGAGGGGGTGCGCCGCAAAACTACCGCTTTGAAGAGTGGCAGCCGAAAACGCGGCGCCTCGAACAGGGACAGCCGCAAGCGATACGTTCGCGGAAGTCCCCCTCCACCCCGCTTCACGCGGTCCCCCTCCCCGTAGCGGGGAGGACTCAAGCAAGTTATCCCACGCGCTCGCATTCACATCGACCGGCAGGACGGTCACCCCGTGCTCGACCGCATCGCGCACCAATTGCGCCGGCGCGTAGAACCCCATCGGCTGCGAATTGAGCAGCGCACAGCAGAACACCGCCGGGTGGAAGCATTTGATCCACGACGACACATAGACGAGGCGCGCGAACGACAACGCATGACTCTCGGGAAACCCGTACGAACCGAACCCCTCGATCTGCTTGAAACACCGGTCCGCGAACTCCGCCTGATAGCCGCGCGCGACCATCCCGCCGACCAGCTTGGCCTGGAAATTGTTCATGCCGCCCACCTTCCGGAACGTCGCCATCGACTTGCGCAACTGGTTCGCCTCGTTCGGGGTGAACCCCGCCGCGACGATCGCCAGCTTCATCGCCTGTTCCTGGAACAGCGGCACGCCATAGGTGAAGCGGAGCAATTGCCGCAATTCGTCGGGTGGCCCGAACTTCGGGTCGGGCGAGGGATAGTCGACGACCTCCTTGCCGCTGCGCCGCCTGAGATACGGGTGCACCATGTCGCCCTCGATCGGCCCCGGCCGGACGATCGCGACCTGCACGACCAGGTCGTACAGCACGCGCGGTTTGAGCCTCGGCAGCATGTTGATCTGCGCGCGGCTCTCGACCTGGAACACGCCGATGCTGTCGCCCTTGCACAGCATGTCGTAGACCCGCGGGTCCTCGGCCACCGCGATCGTGTCGAGCAGGTGATCGCCGTGGCCATGCACCCGCATGAGATCGAACGCCTTGCGGATGCACGTCAGCATCCCGAGCGCGAGGATGTCGACCTTCATCAACCCGAGCGCGTCGATATCGTCCTTGTCCCATTCGATGAAGGTGCGGTCGTCCATCGCGCCGTTGTGGATCGGCACCATCTCGTCGAGCCGGCCCTGGGTGAGCACGAACCCGCCGACATGCTGCGACAGGTGACGCGGAAATTCGAGCAGCCGGTCGACCATCTCGCGCAGGCGGGCGATCTCCGGATTGTCGACGTCGAAGCCGGTCTCGGCAAAGCGCTGTTCCTGGAACCGGTTCGAGAAGCTGCCCCACACCGTGCTGGTCAGCCGCTGAGTCACGTCCTCGGTGAGCCCAAGTGCCTTGCCGACCTCGCGCACCGTGCTCTTGGGGCGATAATGGATCACCGTCGCGGCGATCGCAGCGCGGTCGCGGCCATAACGGCGATAGATGTACTGCATCACCTCCTCGCGCCGTTCATGCTCAAAATCGACGTCGATATCCGGCGGTTCGTCACGCTCGCTCGACACGAACCGCGAGAACAGCAGGTCGTATTTCATCGGATCCACCGAAGTGACGCCGAGCAGGTAGCAGACGACCGAATTGGCGGCGGAGCCGCGCCCCTGGCACAGGATCGGCGGATCGCATGCGCGGGCGAAGCGGACAATGTCGTGCACCGTCAGGAAGTAATAGGCGTAGTTGCGCTCGCGGATCAGCGCGAACTCCTCGTACAGAAGCTTCAGCATCTTTTCCGGCACGCGGTAGTCGTAGCGTTCGAGCGCAGTCTGCCAGACATGATGTTCGAGCCAATCCTGCGCCTCCCATCCCGCCGGAATCGGCTCGTGCGGATATTCGTATTTCAGGTCGTCGAGCGTGAAGGCGATCCGCGACAGCAGCCGTGCGCTCTGCGCCACGGCGTCGGGCCGGTCGCGGAACAGCCGGGCGATCTCGGTCTCGGGCTTCAGATGCCGCTCGCCGTTCGCGGCCACCAGGCGCCCGGCCTTGTGGATCGTCGTACGCTCGCGGATGCAGGTGACGATGTCGTGCAGGTCGCGGTCGTCGGAATAGGCATAGAGCGCGTCGGTGGTCGCGAGCACCGGAACGCCCGCCGCATCGGCGATCCGCCCGAGCCGGGCCAGCCGTCGCCGATCGCGACCGCCACGCGGCATCGTCACACCGAACCATACCGAGTTCGCGCCCAGCCGCTTCACCGCCTGGAGGATCGTCGGCAGGTCGCGCGCATGTCTTTGCGGCAGCGCATCGCCTTCCGGCAGCGGCGACACGGGCGTCGCCCCGCGCGCGCTGCTTTCGGGCATCACCACCAGCATCATGTCGGCATGATGCGCGATCAGGTCGCCGAGCCCCAGGATGCACCCGCCCTTTTCGGCGCGGCGATTGCCGACCGTCAGCAAACGCGTCAACCGCCCCCAGCCGCGCCGCGTCGCGGGATAGACGACGATGTCCGGCGTCCCGTCCTCGAACACGAGCCGGGCACCCACCAGCAGCCGGAAATCGACCGGCGGCATCGCCATGCCGAGCAGACCGTCGCTCGCCTTCTTCAACGCCTGGTGCGCGCGAACCACGCCTGCGACGGTGTTGCGATCGGCGATCCCGATACCGGCTAGGCCCAACTCCACCGCGCGCCCGACCATCGCGCCCGCATCGCTCGCGCCGTCGAGGAAAGAGAAGTTTGTCGCCGCAACGAGCTCGGCGAACCCCGTCATGGCGCCGCGCCGCTCATGCGAACACGCCGTGGAGATACCAGCGGGGGGCCTCCATCTCGGAATAGAGGCCG
Organism: Sphingomonas sp. AP28; assembly: GCF_056680455.1. Taxonomy (NCBI): domain Bacteria; kingdom Pseudomonadati; phylum Pseudomonadota; class Alphaproteobacteria; order Sphingomonadales; family Sphingomonadaceae; genus Sphingomonas; species Sphingomonas sp. AP28. Next base: position 2,474,738 of record NZ_CM155283.1, read on the forward strand.
TGGCGGAAGATCCAGAAGCGGCGGCCGCGGCGGTCTTCTATGCGGTAGTAGTCGCGCGTCGGGATGTCCTGTCGCCGCCACCATTCACCGGCGATCCGCTCCGGGCCTTCGCTGTGCGCGACGTCGTGGACGGTGCGGCGCCAGCGAAAGCGGTGCGGCGGGCCGTCGGGGACCTCGGCCATCATTGATTCGATCGGTTGCGGCGGGTCGAACAGGTAGATCGGGCGGAGCGGCGGCTCGCCAGTCTCGGGGGCGATCCACGCCGTAGGGGCTGGCGCCTCGGCAGCCGGCAGCATCAGCTCGGCCTGTTCGGGGATGTGGCTGTCGCGTGCCGAGAACCGGCGGACGCGCGCCCGCCCCAGCCGCGTGCCGAGCTGGTCGACGAGTTGCGCGACCTCCCCCTTCTGTGCCTCGCCGCCCTCCAGCTTCAGCTGCGATGCATCGAGCTTCTCGGCCAGTGCGACGTCGAGCCGGACAAGATCATAGCCGAACCCCGGATCGAGCGGATCGGCGAGGCTGTCGATCCGTTCGCGGAACAATCGCATCAACAGCGCCACGTCCCGTGTCGGCTGGCCGGTCTCGATCCGCAGCCGCTGGACGAGGCCGTCGGCGCGGAAGAGGCGCGCCTCCCACCTTCGTCCACCCTCGTGGCGGTCGGCAAGCTGCACCGCCGCTTCGGTGGCGAGTTCGGCGAGCATCTCCAGTGCGTATTCGGTGCGCGCGATCGGTTCGGCGAAGCGCCGTTCGACACCGATCTTGGCCACGGTGCGTCGCGCGACGATCGGTCCCTTCACCGACCCATCGAGCCGGCGGATCATCATCGCCGCCTCCTCGCCGAACCGCGCCGCGATCGTCGCAAGCGGCCGTGCCATCACGTCGCCGACCGTCTTCAGCCCGGCGCGCGACAACGCCGTCGTCGCATCCTCGTCGAGTCCCAAGGCGGCCACCGGCAACCGCTTCACCGCGCGTTTCTCATCCGGTGCAGGCGCCCCCGCAAATCGCGCCAGCGCGCGTGCCGTATCGGGCGTGTCGCCGAACGCATGCCGCACCAGCAGCCCGCGGCGCGCAAGGCGCTCCTCCAGATCGGCCGCCAATCGCCGTTCGCCCTCGAACTCGTGCACGCACCCGGCGATATCGAGGATCAGCCCATCGGGTTCGTCGAGCGCGACCGACGGCGTGTACCGCTGGCACCCGTCCGCGAGCCGCTCGAGCCATTCGTGATCGGCGTGCGCGTCATGCTCGTACACCTCCAGTTCGGGCACCCGCGCCCGCGCATCCGCCAACGTCAGCCCCGGCTGAAGCCCCGCCCGCACCGCCTCGCGGTCGAGCGCCTTCAGCCGCACCCCGCCCGACAGCGTCTCGACGAACGCGATCGGCGTCTCAGCCCGTCCGACGAACAGATGCGGCCGCATCGTCCGCAGCCGCTCGATCGGCAGCCACGGAAACACCAGCGCCAGGTAGCGCCGCGGAATTACCAGAGGCGAAGGCGGTTTGGTCGAAGATGTACGCGTCACGGTCCCACTCCACACGCCAGCGAAGCCCGGCCTGGCCTCCGCGTCGACGCAGCAATTCGATGTCGAAGGCAGGTTTGCCCGGTGCGTCGGCCTCCAGCGGACGCGAGCGGCACGCGGCCACCTGCCAGCGCGATGCGGCAGCGCTCGGCACCGGTTCGGCGCCGATGCGCAGGCTCAGAATGGTCACGCCCGACGCTTCGGCCGCCAGCATCAGCCGGCGTGTCGCGGTCAGGTCGATCTTCGGCGCACGACCCCAGGATTCGATCAGCAACGTGCCGAGCCCATGGCACCGCGCGGCATCGGCGGCGGCGCGCAAAAGACTGGCCTCGTCCTCGACCAGCCCTAGCACTAGCGACGACACGTCGAGACCCATCTCGACCAGCCCGGTCGCATGTAGCCGGCCGCCCTGGCGTTCGCTCGCCTCGGTCCGCAACCACATCACCGGTGCCCCACGCGCCGCCAGAACCGAAGCGACGGCAAAGCCGGCGCCACTCGCCGAATCGTCGACCGTCGCAAAAACCTCGTGCAACTGCGCCTTCGCCATCCCCTGCGTCAGCCACGCATCGTCCGCACGGCCATCCCCTTGAGTCGGCATCCCCGTCGTGGCGATCCGCTTCAGGCGGGCGATCAGGGCAGACGAGTCGTTCACAATTGTTCTTGTAATGTTCTATCGACGGAGTCGCCAAGCGGAATCTTTTTCAGCGATCGATCTCAGGCCGGCATCGACGCGAAAATTACGCGCAACAGGGCATTTCGGTCGCTCGCAAATGATGCACACTTCGTCCGCCACTGTGACGCGTCCATGAAAAATACGACAGGAACCGTGTCTTTGCTGCGACACCGAATCGGCGATCTCACGAGCGCCCGATCTCACTTATTTACAGTTATAAGACATGGCCGCAGTTCTCCTGCCGAGCCACATTCCTCCCCGGGTGCTGTGGCCGTTCCGGAACGCGCTCGATGACACCCTGGATAGGGTGGAGACGGGCCTAGTAAGAGATTGCTTGCCATGACCACCACCACCATCGCTGTCCGGCCGACGCTGCTTCGTAGCTCGGCGCTTTCGGCACTCGCTTTCGCCGGGTTGATCGGCACCGCACCGGCGTTCGCGCAGGATGCCCAGGTCCAGCCGGGCACGTCCGTCTCGACTCCATCGCAGGGCGACGTTTCGCCTGCCCCGACATCGGCACCGACCGCCGCCCCTCCTTCCGCTGCTCAGGTCGACCAGCCGCAGGACATCGTCGTCACCGGTTCGCTGTTCCGCCGCACCGATACCGAGACGCCGTCGCCGGTCACCGTGCTGACCGCCGACTCGCTCGCCAAGGCCGGCATCAACAACGTGTCCGACGCAGTGCGCTCGATCTCCGCCGACAGCAGCGGTTCGGTCCCGACGTCGTTCACCAACGGCTTCGGCGCGGGCTCGTCGGGGGTGTCGCTGCGCGGCCTGACCGTCAACTCGACGCTCACGCTGATCGACGGTGTGCGCACCGCCAACTATCCGTTGGCGGATGATGGCCAGCGCTCGTTCGTCGACCTCAACACCATCCCCAACGCGATCGTCGACCGCGTCGAAGTGCTGAAAGACGGCGCCTCGTCGAGCTATGGCGCCGACGCGATCGGCGGCGTCGTCAACATCATCATGAAGAAGGAGATCGTCGGCGCGTACGGCACGGTCGAGGGCGGCGTGACTCAGCGCGGCGACGGCGGCAGCCAGCGCGCGACGCTGACGCTCGGTACCGGACGGCTGAAGGAGCAGGGCTTCAACTTCTACGTCAGCGGCGAATATCAGCACAACGACGCGATCTACAATCGCAACCGCGGCTTCCCATACAACACCGCCGACCTGACCTCGATCGGCGGCGACAACAACAATGCGGGCTCGGTCGCACCGAGCAGTACGACCAGCGCGGTCGTCGCGCCCACCACGCAGACCACGCCGGGTAATATCCTGTCGGGTACCGGCCTCGCTACCGGCGCATTCCAGGTGCTCAACCCCAATGGCTGCGCTGCCGGGCAGACGCTCGTCACCACGCCCCGCTCTGGCACCGGCTTCATCGACCAGGGTTGCGAGCAGAACCTCGTTTCGCAATACGGCCAGATCCAGCCCGAGCAGACCCGGTTCGGCGTCACCGTCCACGGCACCGCGCAGATCAACGACAAGACGCAAGCGTATTTGATTGCGTCGTATTTCCAGAACGACGTCAAGTCGCAGGGCAGCCCGTCGCTGATCCGTTCGGCCAATCCGGTCAACACGCAGAACATCGTCCTGCCGGCGACGTTGGCGAACGGCACTGACAATCCCAACAACCCGTTTAATACGCCGGCTGCGATCCGCTACCGGTTCGGCGACATCGCCAGCTCGTCCGAGTACAAGAACCACGTGATCCGCGCGGCGGCCGGCATCGACGGCCAGTTCGGCGAGGGCTGGGGTTATTCCGCCACGATCACCGCGGCGCATTCATGGCTCGACATCACACAGAACGGCTATCTGAACCTCGCCGGATTGCAGACCGCGATCACCAGCGGCAGCTATAATTTCGTCAATCCGGAGCTCAACACCGCGGCCGTCCGTGCCGCGGTCTCGCCGACCGTCCGCTCGCAGGCGACCAGCGATCTCGACATGGTTCAGGGCGTCATCACCAAGGACCTGTTCCAGCTTCCGGGTGGCGCGCTGCAACTCGGCGTCGGCGGGTCGGTCCGCTACGAGGCGCAGAACGATCCGAGCCAGAACCCGGACTTCACGACGATCAACCTCAACCAGTTCTCGGCCGTCGGCAACCGTACCGTCGAATCGGCCTATTTCGAGGTCAACGCGCCGATCCTCACCAGCCTAGAGATCGACGGCTCGGGCCGCTTCGATCACTATTCGGAAGGCTATAGCCACTTCTCGCCGAAGATCGGCGTGAAGTTCACGCCGATCCGCCAGGTCGCGCTGCGCGGCACCTTCTCGAAGGGCTTCCGCGCACCGAGCTTTGCCGAGACGTCGGGTTCGGTGGTCGGCTTCACCGCCGCCACCCCGCCCTGCTCGCTCCAGGCACAGCACGGCGCCACGGTCACCGGCACGAGCTGCTCGGGCGGCAGTGCGTACAACCAGTCCTATTCGATCGGCTTCAACACCGCCGGCAACCCCGACATCAAGCCCGAGCTGTCGCGCAGCTTCACCGGCGGCGTGGTCGTCCAGCCGCTCCGCTGGCTGAGCTTCACCGCGGATTACTACAACATCAAGAAGACGCGGGTGATCACCGGCGGGCCGCTCTCGAACCAGGCACTCGCCGCCTATTACGCGGGCACCGCGCTGCCGGCCGGCTACAGCGTGACGCCCGACGCGATCGATCCGTCCTATCCGAACGCCCCAACCCGCGCGCTGTTCGTCAACTCACCTTATGCCAATGCAGCCGCGCTCAAGACCTCGGGGCTCGACTTCTCGGCGCTCGTCCAGCTGAAGCCGAGCGACGACTTCCACTTCACCAGCCGCGCCGAGGCCACCTACATCCTGCATTACGACTTCAAGCAGAGCGATGCCGATCCGTTCGTCGATTTCGTCGGTACGCAGGCGCCGTACATCACCTCGTCGGGCGCGGGCACGCCGGCCTGGCGCGGCAACTGGCAGAACAGCATCGACTACAAGGCGTACACGCTCACGGCGACGGCCTATTACACCTCGGGTTACAAGGCCGTTGCGTACGACCAGTTCGGCACCACCGACTGCGACGGCGGCAGCACCTATGGCGGCACGGACCCCAACTTCAACTGCCACGTGAAGCACTTCGTCGACGTCGACCTGACCGGCAACGTGAAGGTCAACGACAAGTTCGACCTGTACTTCAACGTCGTCAACCTGCTCGACCAGAAGGCGCCGCTGAACGCGGGCAATTATGCCGCGGTCAACTACAACCCGACCTACACGCAGATCGGTGCGGTCGGCCGGACGATCCGGGTGGGCGCGAACTTCCAGTTCTGATCGGCTGTATCGGCCTGAAAACCTCGGGGGCGGACGGCAACGTCCGCCCCTTTTTCATGCCCTCCAAACCAAACACCCGTCAGAATTTTACACGAAGAACGCAGAAGGCGCTTGCCGTCCCGGAAACACCGGGCTAACAGCGCGCCTCACCCAGTCACCGTGTCGCTTCAGACCGGAGACATAGGCGCCAGAGCGGGCGTAGCTCAGGGGTAGAGCACAACCTTGCCAAGGTTGGGGTCGAGGGTTCGAATCCCTTCGCCCGCTCCAGTTTTCTCAGGAAAACAGCGGTCCAGCGCGAGGCGACAGAGCCTCAGCTTTTCGACCCACCATCTTCATCACCATCACTACACATGGCATTTCCCATGCGCTCGCCTTACGCTCGGCGCATGGCAATCCCTCGGCACGCGCGTCACCCGTTGATCCTGTCGGCCCTGCTGCTGGCCGCCCCCTCCTCGGCAGCACCGGGTACTGCGCCCACCGACATGCAACGATGGCAGGCGCAGGCCAAGCGCGTGACGATCACCCGCGACGACTGGGGCATCCCGCACATCAAGGGCCGATCGGATGCCGATGCGGTGTTCGGAATGATCTATGCGCAGGCGGAGGACGACTTCCCGCGCATCGAGGCGAATTACCTGACCGCGCTCGGCCGGACCGCCGAGGCGGCGGGCGCTGACATGGGCGAGGACGCGGTCTGGGCGGATCTTCGCCAGCGGCTGTTCGTCGACCCGACCACGCTGAAGGCGGACTATGCCGCGAGCCCGGCATGGTTGCGCACGCTGATGCAGGCCTGGGCGGACGGGCTGAACTATTATCTCGCGACGCACCCGCAGACAAAGCCCCGCGTACTGACCCGGTTCGAGCCGTGGATGGCGCTCAGCTTCACCGAAGGCAGCATCGGCGGCGATATCGAGCGGATCTCGCTCAGCGACCTGAAGACCTTCTACGGCCAGCCTACCCCCCCGACGCCGGAAGAACTCGGGATGATCCCGCGCGAGCCGTCGGGCTCCAACGGCATCGCCATCGCGCCCCGGCTGACCGCGAACGGTCACGCGCTGCTACTCATCAATCCGCACACCAGCTTCTATTTCCGGTCCGAGGCGCAGATGACCAGCGACGAGGGACTGAACGCGTATGGCGCCAGCAACTGGGGCCAGTTCTTCGTCTACCAGGGCTTCAATCCGAAGGCCGGGTGGATGCACACGTCGGCGACGGTCGACAACGTCGATGAGTTCGCCGAACGGATCACGCGGCGTGGCGGCGGCTATGCCTATCGCCACGGCAAGACGAGCCGGCCGGTCGTCGCACGCACCATAATGCTCCGTGTCCGCCAGCCCGACGGGACAATGGCCGAGCGCCGCTTCACCACCTATCGCACGCATCACGGCCCGATCGTCGCGACCAAGGCCGGCAAATGGATCGCCACCGCGCTGATGTGGCGCCCGGTGCCCGCGCTCGAGCAAAGCTACCTTCGGACCAAGGCGACCGATCTCGCAGGATACATGAAGGTCGCGGCGCTGAAGGCGAATTCGTCGAACGACACGCTGTTCGCGGACAGCAAAGGCGAGATCGCGTTCCTGATGCCGCAGTTCATGCCGATCCGCGACGATCGCTTCGACTATACCCGCCCGGTCGACGGCAGCGACCCCGCAACCGACTGGCATGGCCTGCATACGCTCCCCAGCCTGCCGAGCGTGCTCAACCCGCGCATAGGGTGGGCGCACAACACCAACGACTGGCCGTGGAGCGCGGCGGGCCCGGACAGTCCGAAGGTGGCGGACTATCCGCGCTATATGGACCAGGTCGGCGGCAATGCGCGGGGCGTCCATGCCGACCTGTTGCTGACGGGGAAGACCGGCTGGACACCCGACACGCTGCGGGCCGCCGCGTTCGATCCCTATCTCCCCGCCTTTGCGCGATTGCTGCCCGGACTGGTCGCGGCGTGGGAGGCACTTCCCGCGGGCGATCCGCGTCGCCCCGCGCTCGCCGCACCGATCGCGTTGCTCAAGCGCTGGGACCATCGCTGGGCCTATGATTCCACCGCGACCAGCCTCGCGGTCTTCTGGGGCGACCAATTGTGGCGCGAGGTCGGCAGCTTCGCGCAGGCGGAGAGGCTGAACGTGCCCGACTATATCGCCACGCGAGTCGGCCCTGATACGAAGCTCGCCGCGCTGAGCACGGCCATCACTCGGCTCAAGCAGGATTTCGGCGATTGGCGGACGCCGTGGAAGGACATCAACCGCTTCCAGCGACTCGACGATTCGATCGCACCGCATTTCGACGACAGCCGCGCCTCTACCCCTGTGCCGTTCACCTCGGCGCAGTGGGGCAGCCTCGCGTCGTTCGGCGCGAAGCCGTGGCCGGGGACGAAACGCTATTACGGCAGCAGCGGCAACAGCTTCGTCGCGGTGGTCGAGTTCGGCGCGCGGGTGAAGGCGATGGCGGTCATGGCCGGCGGCCAGAGCGGCGACGTCCGATCGCCGCATTTTGCCGACCAGGTAGCGCGCTATGCCGAGGGACGGTTGCGGCCGGTCTATTTCCATCCCGACGAACTCGCGGGGCACGTCGAACGAACCTATCGGCCCGGTTACTGATCTACCGCATATCCAGCGATGTCGGTGCTTGCGGCGCCACCCAAGCTATTGCACGGACTTGATATGCCTGACGCCCCTCCCCTTCTCGCGGTCCGTGCGCTCGGTAAGTCGGTACCGGGTCCGCGGCGGTTGTTCCGGCATCTGGATTTGGAGGTCGGCGCGGGCGAACTGGTCGCGATCATCGGCGAATCCGGGGTCGGCAAATCGACTTTGCTCAACATCCTAGCCGGGCTGGACGAGGCGGACGAGGGCAGCGTGGCGATCGACGGCATCGACCTCGGCACGCTCGACGAAACCGCGCGGACGCGGTTGCGGCGCGAGCGGATCGGCTTCGTGTTCCAGGCCTTCCACATCCTCCCCTATCTAACACTGCGCCAGAACGTCGCGCTGCCGCTGGCGCTCGTTTCGCCGGACAATGCCGCGGCATCCGCGCGCGCGGAAGAGATGCTCGATGCGGTCGGCCTGGACGGTCGCGGCGACGGCTATGCGCGCGACCTGTCGGGGGGCGAGCTGCAGCGCGTGGCGATCGCCCGTGCGCTCGTCCACCGCCCCGCGCTGATCCTCGCGGACGAGCCGACCGGCAACCTCGATCCGGAGACCGCCGCGCGCGTGCTGTCGCTGTTCGCCGATGCGGTACGTGGCAATGGCGCGGCGGGCGTGATGGTGACGCATTCTGACGCGAGCGCGGCGATCGCCGACCGCGTGCTGACGCTGGGTGCCGAGGGACTGGTGGAGCGGCGTGGCGCCTGAGATCGGCCTGACGTCCGGGTCCGGGCTCTGGTCGGGACGGCTGGGACTCCGCTGGCTGATCGCGGGCGAGTGGCGGTTCCACCCTGCCCGCTTCCTGTTGACGGCGGTCGCGATCGCGGTCGGCGTGGCGCTCGGCTTTGCGGTGCATCTCGTCAACGGATCGGCGCTGGCGTCGTTCGACGGCGCGATGCGCGGCGTCAGCGGTGCCGCCGAACTGTCGGTCCGCGCGACCAGCCCGCTCGGCTTCGACGAACGGCTCTATCCCCGCGTCGCGCGTGCCGATGGCGTCGGCGATGCCAGCCCGGTGCTTCGCCTCGATGCGCGGATCGGCAAGGCCCGGCTGACCCTGCTGGGCGTCGACGTGATCCGTGCCGCCACGGTGACGCCGTCGCTGATCGGCATCCGCCCGCGTGGTCCCGATACCGGCAACGATACGGCGTTCGACGAGTCCGCGCTGTTCCTGTCGCGTGCGGCGCTGACCCAGGTCGGTGCGAAGATCGGAACTCAGCTGGTCGTCGTCGCCAATGGCCGGTCGGTGCCGTTGCGGGTGGCGGGCACGCTGCCGGCGACGGACGAATCGACCGCGGTCGGCGTCATGGATATCGCCGCGGCGCAGTGGCGGTTCGGGCGTCTAGGGCGGATCGATCGGCTCGACCTGGCGCTGTCGGATCGCGCGATCGCGGAGCCGGCGTTGCGCGCGATCCTGCCTGCGGACGCTATCCTGTCGACCGCCGAAACGCAGAACGCGCAGGGCGATGCCCTGTCGCGTGCGTACCGCGTCAATCTCGACATGCTGGCGCTGGTCGCGCTGCTGACCGGCGGTTTCCTCGTCTATTCGGCGCAGTCGCTGTCGGTGGTGCGGCGGCAACGCGCGTTCGCCCTGCTCCGGACACTGGGCATGCCGCGCGCCGGGATCATCGCCGCGGTCGTGATCGAGGGGCTCGCGATCGGACTGGTCGGCGCAGCGGCGGGATTGGCGGCAGGGTACGGCCTGGCATGGGCGGCACTCCATTGGTTCGGCGGCGACCTCGGTGCGGGCTATTTCGGCGGCAGCACCGCGCGCGTCGTGATCCAGCCCGGCGCCGCGATCGGGTTCTTCGCGCTCGGCCTGCTCGCCGCGATCCTCGGCAGCGCGTTGCCCGCCCGCGTCGCGGCGCGGGCTGCACCGGCGGCAGCGCTCAAGAACGCCGGCGACGTACTCGATCCACGGCGGCCGGTCGCGTGGTGGCCTGCCGCCGCGCTACTCGTCGCCGGAGGCGCCTCGTCGCTGTTGCCTGCGATCGCCGGGCTGCCGCTGTTCGGTTTCCTGGGGATGGCGCTGATGCTCGCGGGCGGCGTCGCGGGCGTGCCGTGGTTCGCGCGCACGCTGCTGACCCCGTTGGCAAGGCGGACGCGGGGCAGCGTGCCCGGCCTGCTCGCAGTTCGTCACCTTCACGGCGCGCCGGGCGAAGCGGCGACCGCATTGTGCGGGATCGTCGCCTCGACCGCGCTGATGATCGCGATGGCGACGATGGTGACCAGCTTCCGCGGCGCGGTCGACGAGTGGCTGAACCAGGTGCTCGGCGCAGACCTGTATCTGCGCACCACCGCCGGCGCGACGTTCGATCCGGTGACCCGCACGCGTATCGCAGGCACGCCGGGTATCGCCCGCCTCGCCTTCAGTCGCCAGATCCCGCTGACTATCGCGGCGGATCGCCCACCCGTCAGCCTGATCGCAAGACCCGAGCGCGGTGGCCGCGATCCGTTGCTGGTGCTGATCGATCGCGGGCCGCCGGTACCGAAGGACGCGCTGCCGATCTGGGTTTCGGAGCCCGCACACCGCCTGTACGGCTGGAATTCGGGCGAGCGCATCACGCTGCCGATCGCCGGCCGCACGCAGTTCACCGTCGCCGGCATATGGCGCGACTACGGACGCCAGGCGGGCGCGGTGCTGATCGACGAGGGCGATTACCAGCGCCTCACCGGTGACGATCGCCGCGACGAGATTTCCGCGACGATCCTGCCCGGTGCGGATCCGGCGAAGGTCGCCCGTGCAATGACCGATCGCCTGCCCGCCGACCTGCGTCCCCAGGTCGAAGTCGGCCAGCCGGCGACGCTGCGGAAACTCGCGCTGACGCTGTTCGATCGCAGTTTCGCGGTCACGTATCTGCTGGAGGCGGTGGCGATCCTGGTCGGGCTGGCGGGCGTGGCGGCAACGATGTCGGCGCAGACGATCGCGCGCGAACGCGAGTTCGGGATGTTGCGGCATCTCGGCCTCACCCGCGGCCAGCTCACCAGGATGCTCGCCACCGAGGGTGCGATCGTCGGGCTCACCGGCGCGCTTGCAGGGATCGGGCTCGGGCTGGTCCTGTCGCAGGTGCTGATCCACGTCATCAACCCGCAGTCGTTCAACTGGACGATGACCACCCGCATCCCGGTCGGCACGCTGATCGGCGTCGCGATCGCGTTGACGGGTGCGGCGGCGGCGACCGCGATGCTCGCGGGACGGCGCGCGACGGCGAAGAGCGCGGTACAGTCGGTGCGGGAGGATTGGTGATGCTGCGACCTTGGGCCCTGCTCGGCTGGATCGCCGCGATCGGTGTCGCCGCGCCCGCCGCCACGCCGCCCGCCCCCTATCCGGTCGTGCGGCCGGGGATCAGCTTGCGTTTCCCCGCGGATCACGGCGCGCACCCGGCGTTTCGTACCGAATGGTGGTATGTCACCGGCTGGCTGCGGACCGAGGATGGCAAGGATCTCGGTTTCCAGGTGACGTTCTTCCGCACGCGCCCGCCGGTCGATCCGCGCAACCCGAGCCCGTTCGCCGCACGCCAGGTCCTGTTCGCGCACGCAGCGCTGTCCGATCCGACCACCGGCAAGCTGCTCCACGGCGAGCAGGCGGCTCGCGAAGGCTTCGGTCTCGCGCAGGCGCGGACGGGCGATGCCGACGTCGCGATCCGCGACTGGCGATTGCGCCGCGCGGGGAATGGCCGCTGGACGACGCGTGTAAACGCGGATGGCTTCGGCCTCGCGCTAGATTTCCAGCCGACCCAGCCTCCCCTGCCTCAGGGAATCGGAGGCTATAGCCGCAAGGGAGCACGCCCCGAGGAAGCCAGCTATTATTACTCGGTGCCGCATCTGCGCGTGACCGGCCGCGTCCGCAAAGGCGGCGGAACGGTCGCGGTGACCGGCGAGGCGTGGCTGGACCGCGAATGGTCGTCCAACTACCTCGCCCCCGCCGCGCAAGGCTGGGACTGGACCGGGCTCAACTTCGACGACGGCTCCGCGCTGATGGCGTTCCGCATCCGGCGCAAGGGCGGCGGCACGGTCTGGACGGGCGGCTCGCTCCGTCGCGCCGATGGCGGCATGACGGTGTTCGGCCCCAACGACGTCGCCTTCCGCCCGCTCGCGACATGGCGGAGCAGGGCGACCGGCGCGCTCTACCCCGTCTCGCAGGAACTGAGCGTCCGCATCGCGGGCGGCATCCAGCGCTGGCGCCTCGTACCGATGTTCGCCGCGCAGGAACTCGACGCCCGTCGCAGCGGCCTGCCGGTCTATTGGGAGGGCGCAGTCCGCACCCGCGGCGGTCGCGGCTATCTCGAACTCACCGGCTACGAGCGCGCGCTGGAAATGTAAGCGCGCAAAATTTGCGGTGGCGGCGGACGAAACGCGTGCCAGCGCGTTGAGGTCGCTCGAACCGAAACGGGAGAGGACCGGGTTTGCCGCATTTTCTGGTTGCCGAAAGCGAGACCGCGGACGAGCGCGAGGCGCGTCGTCGCCATGCCGGCAAAAGCTCGGGCGAAACCTACGCGTCGACGCTTCGTCAACTCCGTCCCGATGCCGAGATCACGATCGTCGCACCCGCCGACGACGATGCGCAGGTCTACGAGGCCAGCGCGCTGGGCCTGTTCGACGCGGTGTTCATCACCGGATCGCCGCTCCACGTCTATGACGACAGCCCGGAGGTCCGACGCCAGCTGACCTTCATGCGATCGATATTCGCATCGGGCACGCCGTCGTTCGGATCCTGCGCCGGGCTACAGCTCGCGGTCGCCGCCGCCGGTGGAAAAGTCCGCAAGATGCCGCAGCGGATGGAGGCCGGGATCGCCCGCCGCATCACGCCGACCGACGCCGGCCGCGATCACCCGCTGCTCGCCGGCCGCGCGGCCAGCTGGGACGCCCCCGCGATCCACGGCGACGAGGTCGAGACGCTTCCCGCCGACGCGACCCTGCTCGCGAGCAACGCCGTCACGACGATCCAGGCCGCCGAGATCCGCCACGACGGCGGGATTTTCTGGGGCGTGCAATATCACCCCGAACTCGCGCTCGGCGAGATCGCGGTGGCGCTGCGTCGCCAGGCCGAGGACATCGTCGAAGCCGGGCTCGCGGAGACGGCCGACGATGTCGAGCACCGCGCGGACCAGCTCGATGCGCTCCACCACGATCCCGATCGCCGCTCGCTGCTATGGGCGCTCGGCGTCGACCGCGAGTTCGCCGACGAAGCGCGGCGCCGCACCGAACTTAACAATTTCCTCGATCACCTCGCGGACATCGACGCCAGCGATCGCGCACACGCCGCATCGCCCGATCTGTGTCCCGCCTGACCTTTTGACCCGCAACAAGGAGCGACCAATGTCCACCACTCTCAAGGCAAAGTTCGATACCCGCCGCGAAGCCGAGATGACCGTCGAGCGCCTGGTCCAGGAGCAGGGCATCGAGCGGACCGACATCTTCATCACCACCGACGGCGCAGCCAACAGCGTCGGCGACGAGAAGGCTGGTTCGGATACCGAAGGCAAGGACCCGACGCCGGAATCGCGCGACGATGCGGCGCTGGAAGGCAAGATCGTCGTCTCGGTCGACATCGCGGACGATGCGCGCGCCGCCGAGGTGAAGGCCGCATTCAAGGAATTCGACGCGAGCGATATTCGGGGCTGATAGCCAATCGAGGTACGGCGCTCACCACGCCGTACCTCGCCGCCGCTCAGTGCGGCGCAAGTCTCCGAAACGTCTCGATAACCGCCGATTCGATGATCGGCTTGTCGAGCACTGCGGCAGGCGGATCGCACGGCACGCACGCCTCGGGCGTTCCGGTAATGAACATGACGGGGATGTCGCCGTGTGCCGCGATGATCCGCTGCACCGCCAATGGACCAGTACCCTCACGCAACCGGACGTCTGACACGATCATGTCCGGGATGCGCGCGCCCGCGGCGAAGACCGCATCGGTCTCGCAATCGGCCTGATCATAGGAGGTGGCGCCAGCCTGCTCGATCAGGCTGATGATATGGTCCGCGATCAGCCAGTCGTCTTCGATCACAAGCACGTGACACATCTGCGTTTCCCGTCAAACCAGTGCCTCTCAACGCGCTGGGTCCGGCTCGGGTCCGGCTTGGACATATTTTATGGTAAAATAGGTTACTCGGTTACGCGGCGTCATCCACCGTCGCAAACCACTCCGCATAGCGCGTCGTGCGCGCCATGTGCCGGTTGAGATCGGGCGCGCCATCGGTCCACCAGACCGGCCCGCGCTCGCCCAGACCGTGCTTCGCCGCATCGACCGCGGCCCGCGCAGCCGCCTCCGCTGCGCTATCGCCCTCCCGCTTCGCCGCGGCCACGCCTCGCCGCCCGTCCATCAACGCCGCAACCAGTCGCACGCGGTCGTCTTCGTCCAGGCCGGGGTTCGCGGTCCGCCAAAGCCGTCCGCGCACCACGATATACCGTCCGTCGGGGGTCGTCAGCGGGGGCGGTTTCGGCATCGACGCAAGCGAGCCTAGAGCGGCGCGTCGATCGTGAAGACGACGCCGGTGTCGCGATACTCGATCCGGGCGGTGCCGCGCATATGTTGTGCGAGCACGCGTTCGATCATCCGCGATCCGAAGCCGGTGCGCGTCGGCGTGGTGACCACCGGGCCGCCGGTCTCCTCCCACATGAAGGCCAGCCGGCGTCCGCCCTCGCCGATACCGACGCTCCATGAAATCGTGACATGCCCGCCCGCGACGTGGAGCGCGCCATATTTGGCGGCGTTGGTCGCCAGTTCGTGAAGCGCCATCGACAAGGCGAGCGTCACGCGCGGCTCGAGCCGGACATGCGGCCCCTCGACCGAGAACAGGCGACCGCCGCCATCGTCGAACGGCGCCATCACCCCGGTCACGATATCCGCGATCGTCCCGCCCTCCACCTCGTCGCGCAGCAACAGGTCGTGCGCGACCGCCAGCGATCCGATCCGCGCACCGATCGTGTCGCGCGCCTCGGACATCGACGCGGCATCGCGCAACGTCTGGTTGACGATCGCGCTGACCGTCGCGAGCGTGTTCTTGACCCGGTGCGTCAACTCGCCCGCCAGCAGCGCGCGGTGTTCCTCGGTCCGCTTGCGCTCGGTGATGTCGGTCGAGAAGCCGGTCATCGACAGCGCCGTTCCATCCGCGCGCGTCAGCAATTCGCCGCGGATCGCGACCCAGCGAACCTCGGCCGTCGGCGTCACGATGCGGTATTCGATGTCGTAGTCGCATCCCGTCGCGATCGTCTCCTGGATCGCCTCGACAACGCGCGCGCGATCCTCCGGATGGATCGTTTCGAGGAACTCGGGATAACCGAACGCCGCGCCCGAATCATAGCCGAAGACGATCTTGCAGCCATCCGACGCGTCGAGATGCTGGCTGGCGGGATCGAAGGTCCATGCGCCCAGCCGCCCAGCCTTCAACGCGAATTGCAGCCGCGCGGCGCTGTCGGCGAGCCGAACCTGAGTCTCCGCGGCAGACGCCTCGAGTTCGCGCTGCTCTGCTTCCAGCAGCGCGAGCGTCTCGCGTTCGAGCGTCACGTCGTGCTGGGACGCGACGTAATAGCGCAGATGCCGGCTGCGATCGAACACCGGCGCGACCAGCAGCCGGTTCCAGAACGGCGTCCCGTCCTTGCGGTGGTTGAGCAGGTCGACCTCGATTCGCTCCGACCGCCCGATCGCATCCCGCAGGCGCGATACGTCCTCCGAAAATGTCTGCGGCCCTTGCAGGAACCGACAATTCCGTCCGACCACCTCGTCGCGGGCATAGCCCGTCAGACGCTCGAACGCGGCGTTCACGTGAATGATCGGATTGTCGGGGAGCGTCGGATCGCTGATCGCCATAGGCAATGTCGCCTCGTTGAAACCGACGACGAAAGGATCGCTCGCATCGAGCGAGCGACCGAATGCTGCCATGATCAGACTATGATCGGCATCCTGGTCGTCCAAGGACGTCTGGTTCCTACTCTGTTCCAAGCGACCATTTGCTATCGAAAATCTTCCACCCCCACAATAGCATACCCTCGTTGCACGGAAGCAATTCGACTGCCCGACATTATTTCGAATGCCCGTAATTCGAATGCCCGGCAGGCGGGATAGTCACGCGTGGTCCGCGCACAACCGACGTTCAGGGTGTTCGTAGTAGCGCGCGAGCCGCACCAATGGGGTGCGTGGCAGGAGAGCAATCGTGAAAAGTCTCATGTTCGTCGTCTTGGCGGTCGGCGCGACCGGTGCCACGGCGCAGACCCCGCGACAGGATTATCCGAGCTGCAACCGAGCAGCACGCGGTCGAGGGCGAGCTCGGTGGATCGATCAAGGACCCGCGCCAGGCGCATATCTCGGTGCGCGCGAACATCCTGCAGGCGGATATCGGCACCGCGCGGAAAGCCCGCCGGATCACCGAGCGTCAAGGCACGCAACTCTGGCAGCGAGTCGACAAGGTCCGCCGCGCCACCGATCGCTTCGTCGCCAAACAGGGCTTCCTGAGCGCGGCCGAGCGCGCCAGCTACGACCGCGAACTCGACGCGATCGCGCTGCGGATCTGCCGGTAAGCGGTCAGGCGGCGATCCGTGCGACAGCCGCCGGATCGCCACCTGTCGGGCTGGGGACCATGCCCACCGACATCGGCACGAGATTTTCGACTGCATCGGTGAACGGCACGACCGGTCGCCCGACTAGATAACCCTGCACCGCGTCGCAGCCGATCGAGCGCAGCAGTTCGAGCTGTTCGCGCGTCTCGACTCCCTCCGCATGCGTCAGCACGCCGAGTTCCTGGCCGATCGCGACGGTCGCGCGCAACACCGCCATGCACCGCGGGTCCGAGCCCGCGTCGATCACGAAGCTCCGGTCGATCTTGATTCGGTCGAACTGGAAATCGCGAAGATGCGCGAGCGACGACTGGCCGGTGCCGAAATCGTCGAGCGCGACCTTGATCCCGGTCCGGCGGATCCGCGCCAGCATCGCCGCGGTGCGCGCGGCATCGTCGATCAGCGCGGTCTCGGTAATCTCGACCTCGACCCGCTCCGCCGCGATACCGTGAACCAGGATCGCCTGCGTCAGATGGTGCAGCAGCGCGTCCGACTTCAGCTGTCCCGCCGACACGTTGATCGCGACGTGGAGGTGCGACGACCAGCCCGCCAGCTGTCGGCACGCTTCCATAATGACCCAGCGGCCGATCTCCTCGATCAGGCCGCAATCCTCGGCGATCGGGATGAAGGTATCGGGCGAGATCCAGCCGCGCGTCGGGTGGTTCCAGCGGATCAGCGCCTCGTACCCGGTGGTGATGCCCGCCGACAGCGCCACCACCGGCTGGAACGCAAGCGCGAAGCCGCCATTCTGCACCGCTTCGTAAAGGTCGTCGGTGATGTGCTGCCGTTCGACCAGGCGTTCGGCTAGGCCCGCGACATAGGGCTGCGCGCGCCTGCGCCCGCGCCGCTTTGCCTCGTACAGCGCCATGTCGGCGCGCTTCATCAGTTCGTCCGGGGTCAGGTCGTTGGCGAACCCAGCGATGCCGATGCTGCATCCGGGCAGCAGCCGGCGTTCGTCGATGATGACCGGCGCGCTCAGCCGGACGACGATCGAATCGGCCAGCGCGGTCGCCGCATCGCCGAGTTGCGTGGCGATGATCGCGATCTCGTCGCCGCCCATCCGCGCGACGAAGCTGTCGTCGGGCAACAGGCTCGCAAGCTCGGCGGCGACGTGGATCAGCAGCGTATCGCCCACCGCATGGCCGTACGCATCGTTGATCCGCTTGAAATCGTCGAGGTCGATGAGCAGCAGTGAGAACGGCTTGCCCAGACCGATCCGCGCCTCCTTTTCCTCGCGCAGCGCCCGGCGATTGCGCAGCCCCGTCAGCGGGTCGTGATAGGCGAGATGGGTGAGGTTATCGAGCGCACGGCGTTCGGCGCTGACGTCGTTGAACGTCAGCACGATGCCCTGGCGCGGGATCGACCGGCACTGCATCTGATAGGTCCGGCCATCCTCCATCTCGCACTCGCGGTCGAAATCGTCGTCGAGCTGTACCCACTGCTTCATCGCGCCACCGACCAGCGCACGCTTTTCCGCCGCCCAGCCACGGCACGCGGCGATGACGTCGAGGAACTGGTCGATCGTCAGCCCCGGACCGATCGCGTCGACCGGCGTATTGAACAGGTCGAGGAAACGCCGGTTGAAATGGCGCAGGCGGCCTTCGCGGTCGATGAATACCAGCCCGTCGGACATGCTCTCCATCACCGACTTCAGCGTCTGCGCCTCTTCCTCGCGCGTCGTCTTGAACCGCGCGAAGGTCAGCAGGCTGCCGAGGCAGGTGACCGACACTGCGAAGGTCATGCAGGCGGCGACCAGCCCCGGCGACAACACGCTGCCGGGCACGTCGTTGATGCTGCCGAGGACGAGATCGCCCGACAGCGACAGGAAATGCGTGACGCAGATCGACGACGCGAAGACGAGGCAGCCGATCGGGCGCGACCGCGACCATCGGCGGTTGACCTGCCATGACGATAGCAGCAGCGTTCCCATCACCAGCCCGGCGGCGTTGGTCGGCCAGGAAAAGACGTGGATGCAGTCGATCATGCCGGTCAGCCCGACCGCGTGCATGCACCAGATGCCCGAACCCGCCATCCCCGCCGAGACGATCCGCCCCTTGTGCGACCGCACCCGCGTGATCGCGACGATCGGTACGCCGACTGTCAGGATGCCGACCAGCGCCGACACCGTCGTCACGAACGGATCGTAGCGCAGCAGAAGGTCGGGTCGGTACGCGAGGATAGCGATGAAGTGCGTCGCCCACACGCCCAGCCCGCCCGCCAGCGCCAGCGCGGCATGCCGCCAGCCGAGCGGCTCGCGTCGCGGCGCATGAGTCATGTCCGTGGTCAGCAACGACACCGACCAGCTCGCGGTCAGGCAAATCCCGATCGCGACGACGACCAGATAGCCCGAATGCTGAAAATGGAGATTGAAGAGAATGGGTACCATGGCGCTCGGTCGTTTTTTCTAGAGTGCCACGAACACGTTAAGGAAGTCGCACGGGCGAGTGCTACCCATCGACCGATGTTGATGTAGCTTAATCTCGCGTGTGAAAGAACCGCAGGATGACGGTCGTGCCGCTGGCCGCGTCACCGAACGCCACGGTCGCGTTGAGGCGAGTCGCCGCCGACCGCACGATCGCCAGCCCGAGCCCACTCCCCTCCGGGCTACCCGGCGCACCGAGCCGGACGAATCGGTCGAACGCCATCTCGCGCTGGTCGTACGGTATCCCCGGCCCGTCGTCGACGACCGCGATCGATGTTTCCGCCGGCGTGCTTTGCAGCCTGACCGACACCGTGCCGCCGCGCCGGTTATAGCGGATGCCGTTGTCGATCAGGTTGGACAGGATCTCGAAGATCAACGTCCGGTGGCCGGCGACGACGTGGCCGACATCCGGGTCGCCCTCGATCCTCAGGTCGATCCCGGCATCGATCGCGCGGTTGATCTGGCGCGTGATGACCGCCGCCGCGACTTCGCGGAGGTCGACTGCCTCCAGCGGCGCGGACACGCCGGCTTCCTCGGCGCGCGCCAGGGCGAGCAACTGCGTCACAAGCCGTTCGAGGCGAGTCACCGCGTCGGCGATCTCGTCGAGCGCGACGCTGCGTTCGGGGCCCGAGCCGCGGCGGGCAAGTGCGACCTGGACCTTCAGCACCGACAGGGGCGTACGCATCTGGTGCGAGGCGTCGGCGGTGAAGCGGCGGACGCCGACGGTCGCGGTGTCGAGCTGCGCCAGCAGGCGGTCGAACGCGCCGGCGAGCGGGCGGAGTTCGCTGGGGAGCGGGCCGGTGTCGAGCGGCGAGAAATCGGGACGCGCGCGTTCGTCGCGTGCCTCCACCGCGTCGCGGAGGCGGGCGAGCGGACGGAGGCTCCAGCCTAACGCCGGTCGCAGCAACAGCGCGGCGGCGCCGACGAGGACGCATTCGCCGATCAGCAGCGCGAGCATCAGCCGGCGGGTGAGCGCGCCGCGGTTGTCGAGCGTCTCGGCGATCTGGACGATGACGGGCTTGTCGATCCGGGGGAGCGAGCGGCGGACCTCGGCAATGCGGATCTGCTGGCCGCGGTAGCGCGCGAAGCGGTAGCGCGGCACGTCGATCGAGAGCGTGGCGGGATCGGGGGCGGGCAAATCCGCATAGCCGGTGAGCAGGTCCGGCCCGACGGCGACGCGGTAATAGACGTTGTCGCGTTCGGTATTCTCCAGCATCCCGAACGCGGCGGAGGGAAGATCGAGCGTCACCTCGCCGCGTTCGACCTGCACCGTCTCGGCGATCGCGCCGAGCGCACCACCGAGCACGCGGTCATTCGTGCGGCGGACGACGTCGGCGATCAGCGTCGCACCGACCACGCCGATCAGGATCGCCGCCGCCAGCAACGGCCCGAGCACCGCGACCAACAGGCGCGTGCGCAGCGCGGGAGTCCGCGTCTCAGCCGGCATCGAGCATATAGCCGACCCCGCGGACGGTGCGGATACCGGGGCCGTCGGGCGCGAGCTTGGTCCTCAGCCGCGTAACATGGACCTCGATCGCGTTGTCGCCGACCGGTTCGTCGAACCCGAACACCTCGCCGATCAGCAACGCGCGCGGGACGACCCGGCCGGCTCGGGTGGCGAGCGCCTCCAGCACCGCGCGCTCGCGCCGACGCAGGTCGAGCGCACGGCCGGCGATGTCCGCGTCGCCGGTCGAGCGATTGATCGTCAGCGTACCGACACTGAGCACCGGCAGCGGATCGCCGCCGCGCCGCCGGCCGAGCGCGCGCACGCGGGCTTCGAGTTCTTCGGGTTCGAAAGGCTTCCGGAGATAATCGTCGGCGCCGAGGTCGAGCCCGCGCACCCGGTCGTCGAGCGCATCGCGTGCGGTCAACATCAGCACCGGCACCCGCTCGCCGCGCCGCCGCAGCGTTTCGAGCACCGAAAAGCCGTCGATACCGGGCAGCCCGACGTCGAGGATGACGAGCGCATAGGGCTCGCCGGCGACCACCGACAGCGCCTCCTCACCGGTCGCGACGTGGTCGACCGCGTTGCCCCCGGCGCGCAACAATGCCGCGATACTGCGCGCGAGAGCCGCGTCGTCCTCGATCAGCAGGATGCGCACAACGGCTCGTCCTGCGCCCGATCGGCGTGAAAGGTTGGTGACAGGTTCGCTTCGTACTCCACCGTTGCAGTCTATCCGAACACAGAGACGGAAGGCGAGGAGAGTGATGATGGCACGCATTTTAGTGAAGATCGCGATACTGACCGGGCTGTCGGCGCTTGCCGCGACGGCCGTGGCGCAGCGCCCTGCCAATTATCCGCGCTCCTACGACCAGCTCATCTCCGACGCGCGCGTCGAGCGGCAGGTGCGGATCTACGGCAATGCCGATCGCGCCGAGTTGCTGCCCGTCGTCGCCGCGTTCCGGAAGCGCTATCCGGGCATCACCGTGCTGTACGCGGATATCGGCTCGACCGAGATGTACCGCCGCTTCGTCACCGAGACGCGCGCGAAAAAAATGTCCGCCGATCTCGTCTGGTCGTCGGCGATGGACCTCCAGGTCAAGCTGATCAACGACGGCTTCGCGCAAGGCTATGCGAGCCCCGAAAAGCCCGCGCTGCCGCCGGTATCGGTGTGGAAGAACATGGGCTTCGGCGTCACCGCGGAGCCGATCGGGATCGTCTACAACAAGCGCCTCGTGCCCGCCGGACAGGTGCCGCGCACGCACGCCGCGCTGGAGACATGGCTGCGGAAGAATGCGCGCGCCCTGACAGGCCGGGTGACCACGTTCGATCCGGCGCGCTCGAATGTCGGCTATCTGTACCTGTCGGAAGATCTCGCGATCACGCGCGACACGCGGTCGTTGCTCGAGGCGATCGCCGCGACCAAGCCCGTGCTGTCGCGGACCAGCGAGCCGATGCTGCGCGGCGTCGCCGAGGGGCGGCAGGCGATCGCGTACAACGTCATCGGCTCCTACGCGCTCGAACGCGCGCGGACCGATCCCCGCATCGGCGTCGCGTTCCTCCAGGACTACACGATCGTCACCTCGCGGATCGCGTTCATCGCGCGCGAGGCTGCGCACCCGGCGGCGGCAAAGCTGTTCCTCGATTTCCTGCTGTCGCGCGAGGGTCAGTCGCTGCTCGCCAAGCGCAGCCTGTGGCCGGTCCGCACCGACGTTTCCGCCCGCCGTCTTCCTCCCGCGCAGGCCCGGCCGATCCGCGTCGGCCCCCAACTTCTCGTCAACCTCGACCGCGTCAAGCGCCAGCGTTTCCTGCGCGACTGGACCGCGATTCTCGCCACCGGAGCCCAACAATGACTCTCTTCCGTACCGGGTGCGCCGCACTCGCGCTGATCGCCGCGACGCCCGCGCTGGCCCAGACTCCGACCGACGCCGACCTCGCCGCGCTGGTCCGTGCCCAGGCCGCCGAGATCGCCGCGTTGAAGTCGCGGCTCGACCGGCTGGAGAACAACGCCGCCGTCGCGCAGGCGTCCGCGCCCGTGCCACCCGTCCAAATCGCACCGCAGGCAGTCGCGCAGAACACCGAGCCGCGTCGCACCGTGCCGTTCGCGCCACAACTCGCGCCTCCGGGCCCCGCCGATCGCAGCGTCGCGCAGGCGGTCGCCGCACGCGACAATCCGTCGGGCGTGACCACCGAATGGGGCGCGGGCCTCCCGGTCTTCCACTCGGCGGACGGCGTCTACACGTTCAAGCCGCGCGGTCGCATCCTGACCGACGTCAGCTCGAGCTTCGGCTCGAAATACGACGGCCGCAACATCACGACGACGGGCATGCGCGCACTCCGCCTCGGCCTCGAAGGCGGCGTCGGCACGCATTTCTTCTACCAGTTCGAGAGCGACTTCTCGGAGAACGAGGTCGACGTCGTCACCGCGTTCGTCGGCTGGCGCAACAAGATCAAGCCGGGCCTCGACTACGACGTCCGCGCCGGTCACCTGTTCAACGATCGCGGCTTCGAAGGTTCGACCGGCTCGGATTCGACCCCGTTCCTCGAGCGCACCACGGTCGCCACCGCGATCATCCCGCAGCGTGGTTTCTACGGCATCGGCGTGATGCCACGCATCTTCTGGAAGACCGGCCACGCTTCGGTGACGATCACCGGCGACCGGATCGACGGCACGCAGACCGTTGGCGACAGCCGCACGGTGCTCGGCCGCGCGCACTGGAACCCGATCAAGTCCGATACCGGCGTGCTGCATATCGGCGCGTGGGGCTTCGACGAATCGCTGTCGTCGGTCGCCGGCACGCTGACTCGCAACACGGTGATCGGCGGCCGCTTCAACGGGGCGCTACGCGTGTCGACCGGGCCGCTGATCGGCGGCACCGGCACGACCGGCTACGGCGTCGAGCTCGGCGGCTATCGCGGGCCATTGTGGGTGATGGGCGAAGCGGGCCGCCGCAACGCGCGGCTCGACGGCGGTCGTCCCGATTTCGTCAGCAAGGCGTGGAGCGTCTCGGGTGGCCTGTTCCTGACCGGCGACCTGCCGCCGTACAACCCGCGGCTCGGCAGCTTCGGCCAGCCCAAGGTGCTGAAGCCGACCTTCGACGGCGGCGTCGGCGCGATCGAGCTCACCGCGCGCTACGAAAGCCTCGATTTCGACAATCTGCTCACCGGCGGCGACGGCTGGGCAGCGACGGTAGGCGTCAACTGGTACCTCAACAGCTTCACCCGCTTCCAGGTGAACGCGATCCAGTGGAACACCGACAACCGCGCCGGCGACTATGTCGGCAACGACAGCGGCCAGACGCTCAGCGCCCGCGTCGGGGTTACGTTCTGATGCTGGGTGCTGGTCCTGTTTTTGGCGCTGCAAGCAGTATCCCGCCTCCCGTCATCCTGACGAAAGTCAGGACCCAGGGCCACGCAGCGCTGCGCCCTGTAACCCTGGGTCCTGACTTTCGTCAGGATGACGGAGTGTTTGTGGCGGCCCCCGCGACAATAGCAGCAACGGTTTACGTGACCGTGCGCGCTCCCTTTTTCACGCCCTTTCCTAGGACGAAGCGATGAACCTTGCCCTGCTCGGCTTCCTGATGGTCGCCACGTTCATGACGTTGATCATGACCAAGAAGATGACGCCGCTGGTCGCGCTCATCGTGATCCCGTCGATCTTCGGCGTGTTCGCGGGTGAGGCCGCGGGTCTTGGCCCGATGATGATCGACGGCATCAAGAACCTCGCGCCGACCGGCGTCATGCTGCTGTTCGCGATCCTGTTCTTCTCGACAATGACCGACACGGGCCTGTTCGATCCGCTGGTCGGACGGCTGATCCGGATGGTCCACGGCGATCCGATGCGGATCTTGATCGGGACGGTCGTGCTGTGCGCGCTCGTCAGTCTCGATGGCGACGGGTCGACCACCTACATCATCACGATCGCCGCGCTGTTGCCGCTCTACAAGCGCTTCAACATGAACCGGCTGTACCTCGTCTGCCTGCTGATGACGACGAGCGGGATCATGAACCTGACGCCGTGGGGCGGGCCGACCGCGCGCGCGGCGAGCGCACTGAAGCTCGATCCGGCGACGCTGTTCCTGCCACTGATTCCCGGCATGATCGCCGGCCTCGCCTTCCTGATCGGGCTCGCCGTGTATTTCGGGCGCAAGGAGCGCGTCCGCATGGGTGAAGCGGGGATCACGGCGGACACCGAGTTCACCGGCATGGCCGTCTCGCAATATCCCGAGGCACGTCGCCCCAAGCTGATCTGGTTCAACGCAGCCCTCGTCATCACGCTGCTGACGTTGCTGGTGTGGGGCATCCTCCCCTTGTCGGTGCTGATGATGCTGGCGTTCGCGATCGCGATGATCGTCAACTATCCCGGCGTCGCCGACCAGAAGGAGCGTATTTCCGCGCATGCCGGCAACGTGCTCGCGGTGGTGTCGCTGATCTTCGCGGCGGGTATCTTCACCGGCATTCTCGGCGGCACCGGCATGGTCGAGGCGATGAGCAAGGCGGTGGTCGGCGTAATCCCGCCCGCGCTCGGGCCGTACATGGCGCCGATCACCGCGGTGCTGAGCATGCCGTTCACCTTCTTCATCTCGAACGACGCGTTCTATTTCGGGATGCTGCCGATCCTCGCCGAGGCCGGCGCGCATTACGGCGTCGCGCCCGAGGCGATCGCCCGCGCGTCGCTGATGGGCCAACCGGTCCACCTGCTCAGCCCGCTGGTGCCGTCGACCTATCTGCTCGTCAGCCTGGTCGGGATCGACCTCGCCGATCACCAGCGCTTTACGCTCGTGCCCGCGATCGCGGTCTGCGTCGTGATGACGATCGTCGGCATGATCGCGCTCGCCTTTCCGTTCGTCGCCTGAGGTGAGCATCCCCGCAACCCGCCGCTACCGGAGATTTCGCATGGTCCGACCGCGTACACCGTTGATGCTGCTCCCCGCGATGGGCTGCGACGGGCAGCTCTGGGCGCGCCAGATCGTCGACCTCGCCGCCGTCGCACAGGTCGATTTCGGCGACCTGTCGCAGGACGATACGCTGTCCGAAATGGCCGCGCGCGTGCTCGCCAGCGCACCGCCGCGGTTCGCGGTCGCCGGCGTCAGCCTCGGCGGCTACGTCGCGATGGAGATGGTGCGGCAAGCCCCCGAGCGTATCGAGCGGATCGCGCTGTTCGGCACGCGCGCGTCGATGGAGGTACGCCCGCGCACCGTCGTCGGCCAAGGCCTGCTCGCCACCGCGCCCCACGCCGACCCGCGCCTGACCGCGATCGTCGCCGGCCCTGCACAGGCGATGGCGGAGCGCGTCGGCCAGACCGTCTTCGAACGCCAGCAACGCGCGCTGCTCGCACGCCCCGACATCAGCGAGGCGATCGCCGCGATCCACGTCCCGACGCTGGTAGCCGTCGGCGACCGCGACCTGATCTGCACCCCCGACGACGCACGCGCGCTGAGTGCGCGGATCGAGGGCTCGCGGTTCCACATGCTGCGCTCCTGCGGCCACCTCGCACCTATGGAGCGTCCCGGCGAAGTCACCGCTCTGCTCCGCCAGTGGCTGAAGACCGGCTGATCGATCGGGAGGACACGAACGACGCTGCTGGGCAGGCCACCCTCGACGGCGTAGCGATGCCCCGCACCAAATCGACGAAGGCACGCGCGCCGATGGACACAACCGACCGCCACCTCCTCGTCCTCGCCGGCGTGTGGACCATCGGGCTCGTCGCATCCGGCTGGGCTCCGTTCGATCGCGCGACGTGGTGGATGGAGATCGCGCCGGTCCTGATCGCCTTCCCCATATTGGTCGCCCTGCGCCGCAGCTTCGCGTTCACGACGCTCGCGCTCGTGCTGATCGCGCTCCACGGATTGGTGTTGATGCTCGGCGGCGCGTACACTTATGCGCGGGTGCCGATCGGTTTCGCGGTGCAGGATTGGCTGCATCTCGCGCGCAATCCCTATGATCGGTTCGGCCATCTGATGCAGGGCTTCGTCCCCGCCATAGTCCTCCGCGAACTTCTGGTACGGACCCGCGCGATCACCGCGCCGCGCCTGTTGGCCGTTACCGTGCTCGCCTACTGTCTGAGCGTCAGCGCGCTGTACGAATTGATCGAGTTCGCCGCCGCGGTGTCGCTGGGACAGGGTGCGGATGCTTTCCTGGGGACGCAAGGCGACCCGTGGGACACGCAGTGGGACATGCTGATGTGCCTGGTCGGGGCATCGCTCGCGCTATTGCTACTGTCGCGCGTTCACGATCGACAGATCGAGCGACTCAGATCAAATCGGACATCCTGAACACGGCGAAGGCAGCGACGACGAACAGCGTGACCAGCGTCGGATAAAAGGTCATGGCGAATCCGAATGCGCGGGCTTGCGCACCGTGGGGATAGCCTCGCAAAAAGGCTGTGCGACCTATCGTGAAGATTACGCCTAGCGCGATCGACAGCGTCGCGGATCGTTCGATCATGACCGCCGCGGCGATATGGACCGGGACGGCGAGCGCAACCTGCTCCAGCGTATTCTGAAGCACCGCGGCGGCATCGCGTACCGCGGCGCTCGCGTCGGTCCTGCCGCTCCCGGCGATGTCGGTGGGCGAAAAGAACCGCAACCGCGCGACATTGGCGATGCCGCCGGCCAGCCATGCGACAACCGTCAGATCCACCATGATCGCAGTGGCGAGGCGTTGGGAAAGCGGCGCCGCCGGTCCCAACACCAATGCCGCCGCGACGATCGCGACGGTGACGAGCAACGCGCCAGCCATCCGGACACCTACGCCGCGCTGTTCGCGTCGGAAGGCCGGATCGGTCACCGCGTGCTAGACCGTCATGCCCCGCAACAGCTTGGGCAAGTCACCCGATTCACCGCGTGCTTCCGCCATGAAGCGGTCCTTGAGCGGCGGGATCGCGTTGACCGCGCTGATGCCGAAACGACGTACGGCACTGGCCGTCTTGCCGGGGAGGCCGAACAGGCGGGTGAGCGTGTCGGTGGCGGCCGCGGTCATGAACGTGTCGAGCCCGCGCCAGCGCTGGTAGCGGGCGAGCAAGGCAGCGTCGCCGAGGTCAAGGCCGAGCCGCTTGCCCTCGACGAGCACTTCGGCGAGCGTCGCGACGTCGCGGAAGCCTAAGTTGAGCCCTTGTCCGGCGATCGGGTGGATGCCGTGGCCGGCGTCGCCGACCAATGCGAGCCGCGTGTCGGTGATCCGCGCAGCGTGGTGGAAGCCGAGCGGATAGGACGCGCGCGGCGTCGCCATCGACAGCTTGCCGAGGAAGCCGCCCATGCTCTTCTCGGCTTCAGCGAGGAACGCTCGGTCGCCGAGTTTCAGCATGCCGGGGGCGTTCTTCGCGTCGACCGTCCAGACGATCGCCGAGCGGTGGCCGTCGGCATCATCCGGCAGCGGAAGCAGCGCGAACGGGCCGCTCGCGTAGAAGATCTCGTACGCGACGTCCTCGTGCGAGCGTTCGTGGTGGAACGCGGCGATGATCGCGGCGTGCTCGTACGACCAGCGGGCGATCGTGATCCCGGCGGCCTCGCGCGTCGGCGAGTTGCGACCCTCCGCGGCGATCAACAGCGGCGCGCGAATGACGTCGCCCGAGTCCAGCGTGGCGGTGACGCCCGATTCGGCACGGTCGACCGTCGTCGCGCGCGTCTGCATGCGGAGATCGACATGCGGCGCGGCGGTCGCGGCGTCGAACAGCGTGCGGCGGAGCAGCTTGTTCTCGTACATCGTGCCGAGCGCGCCATCGTCTGCGGCGGGGACGAAATCGAGCGCGCCGGGTTCGAGGCCATCGCTGACGCGGATCTGGCGGATCGCACACCCTTGTCCCGCCAATGTCGCGCCAATGCCGATCGCATCGAGCATGCGGTGGCTCGCGCTCGCGACTGCCGAGGCGCGGCCGTCGAAGCCGGGCGCCAGAGTCACCGCGGGGTCGGCGGGGTCGATCACGATCGTCGAGATGCCGTGCACGTCGAGCGCCACGGCGAGCGTCGCACCGACCAGCCCGCCACCGAGGATGATTACATCTGTGTCCATGATCGCGCTTTATCCCGGTAGCCGGTCGCTGCCAACGACGTTCCCGACGCGCTTTAACCCGTGTTGCAGCGCGGTTATCTTGACGTTGACGCTGCCGGGGACGATGCATTTCTCTATTGTAGAGAATCTGGAGAATACGGGTCATGGCCAGCCGCGCGCAGCCAGCCTTGTGGCGTGAGACGGTGAAGGCGGGTGCCGTCCGCAGCGGCGCGCTGATCGCCGCGATCGCGTTGTTCGTCGGCACGCTGCTGATGGCGCTGGCGTTGGCGAGCTATCACCCGAGCGACCCCGCGCTGAACACCGCGTCGGGCGGCGACCCCGCCAATCTGGTCGGGCCGCCGGGTGCATGGTTCGCCGACATCGCGCTCACGCTGTTCGGGCCGGCGGTCGCGCTGTTGCTCCCGATCGGACCGATTCTCGGGATGCGACTGTGGCGTGACGCGCCGCTCGGGCATTGGGTGCGGATGGTGCGCGGCGCGGCGATCGGCGTCGCGCTGATGGCGAGCGCGCTGGCGTTCGTGTCCGGCACGTCGGTGCTGGCGCTACCCGCCGGATGGGGCGGCGTGATCGGCCTGTCGGTGTCCAGCGCGGTGCACTGGGCGTTGAGCTTCATCAGCCAACCGGTCGCCGAACTCTGGTCCGCGCGCGCAATCGGGCTGGTCGCCGCGATCGCCGGCGCGATCGTCTGGGGCAAGAGCATCGAGATCGATCTCGGCGAGCGCAAATGGCGCCTTCCCCGTCGCAATCGGACCGAGGCGCTCGGCTATGACGGCTTTGCGGAGATCGACGAGGACGACGACGAGCCGCTAACGTTGACCCGGAAACCGGTCGAGCCGCGTGCCGTCGCCGAGCCCGACCCGCGTCCCGCTCCCGTCATCGCGGATCGCCAGAACGCGCCGTCGCAGGCCAAGCCCAAGGAGCGCCAGTCGTCGCTCGATCTGCGCGACAATTTCACGCTGCCGAGCCTCGACCTGCTGACGCCCTCACCGCCGAGCCAGGGCAACGTGATCGACAAGGCGGGGCTGGAGCGCAACGCCCGGCTGTTGGAGAACGTGCTCGACGATTTCCACGTGAAGGGATCGATCATCGAGGTCCGGCCGGGGCCGGTCGTGACGATGTACGAACTCGAGCCAGCACCCGGCATCAAGGCGAGCCGCGTGATCGCGCTGGCCGACGACATCGCGCGCAACATGTCGGCGATCTCCGCGCGCGTCGCGGTGATCCCGGGGCGCAACGTGATCGGCATCGAGCTGCCGAATGCGCGGCGCGAGGCGGTTAGTCTGCACGAACTCGTCGGCAGCCAGACGTTCGAGGACCAGTCGGCGCAGTTGCCGATCATCCTCGGCAAGAACATCGCGGGCGATTCGGTTATCGCCGATCTCGCGCCGATGCCGCATCTGCTGGTCGCGGGGACGACCGGCTCGGGCAAGTCGGTCGGCCTGAACAGCATGATCCTATCGCTGCTCTACAAGCTGACGCCGAACCAGTGCCGGATGATCATGATCGATCCGAAGATGCTCGAGCTCAGCATGTACGACGACATTCCGCACCTGTTGTCACCGGTCGTGACCGATCCCGCCAAGGCAGTGCGCGCGCTGAAATGGGCGGTCGAGACGATGGAGGATCGCTATCGCCAGATGTCCTCCGTGGGCGTGCGCAGCCTCGCCGGCTTCAACGACAAGGTGCGCGGTGCGAAGGCCAAGGGGCAGCCGCTCGGGCGGAAGGTCCAGACCGGCTATCACCCCGATACCGGCGCGCCGATGTACGAGGAGGAGAAGCTCGAATACGACGTCCTGCCGCAGATCGTGGTGATCGTCGACGAGCTCGCCGACCTGATGATGACCGCGGGCAAGGAGGTCGAATTCCTTATCCAGCGGCTCGCGCAGAAGGCCCGCGCGGCGGGCATCCACCTGATCATGGCGACGCAGCGGCCGTCGGTCGACGTCATCACCGGCGTCATCAAGGCTAATTTGCCGACCCGGATCAGCTTTCACGTGACGTCGAAGATCGATTCGCGCACCATTCTCGGTGAACAGGGCGCAGAGCAGCTGCTCGGCAAGGGCGACATGCTCTACATGCCCGGCGGCAAGGGCATCGTGCGTGTCCACGGGCCGTTCGTGACCGATGACGAAGTGCGGCTGGTGGCGGATCACTGGCGCTCGCAAGGGCTGCCCGATTACATCTCCTCCGTCACTGAGGAGCCCGAGGAGAGCTTCGCGCTGGAGGGCTCGCCGACCGGTGAGGATTCGGCGGAGGACCAGCAATATCGCCAGGCGATCCAGCTGGTCTGCGAGTCGCAGAAGGCGTCGACCTCGTGGCTCCAGCGCCAGTTGCGGATCGGCTACAACTCGGCTGCGCGGTTGATCGAGCGGATGGAGAAGGACGGCATCGTAGGTCGCCCGGATCACGTCGGCCGCCGCGAAGTGCTGCGTGATACCGAGGGGCATGCGATCTAGCGTCGGATTCGATCCTCCCCCGCCAGGGGGAGGTGGCACCGAAGGTGACGGAGGGGGAGGGCACGGAGCAGAGGTGGTCGCGTGCCTCCCCCTCCGTCTGGCAAGTGCCAGCCACCTCCCCCTGGCGTGGGAGGATTCCTGGAGTCCCTTTGGCCTGTCGAGGGTTTCAGACTGTGAAGGCCCGGTATACGAGGTTGATACAAGTTACGAAAAACAGGTGGGCGTGATGGGGTATCGGCGGTTTTGTGCAGCGACAGCGTTGGCGCTCGCCCTAACCGGTCAGGTCTCCGCGCAGGACACCGCCAAGCAGACCCCCGGCAGCAGCGCGACCGACACGCAGCACCGCCCGCGCTCCGGCGTGCGCCGTGACAGCGATCTGTCGCCCTCCGCGCTGACCGCCGATACGCAGCGCACCCCGCCGCCCGGCCTGTTCGCCGACTGGTTCGACATCCGCAAACGCTTGGCCGATCGCGGCATCGGCCTCAGCGCGCGCTATGCCTCGGAAAGCGCATATAATTTTTCCGGCGGCGACCGGAAGCTGCTGCGTGAAACCGGCCAGTTCGACGTCGGCGTGCTCCTCGATCTCGACAAGGTCGTCGGCCTCAGGGGCGGTGCGTTCCAGGCGACCGTCACCTACCGCCGTGGCCGCGATCTGGGTGCGGACGCCAATCTCGGCGTGCTGCAACAGGTCCAGGAAGTGTACGGCCGCGGGCAGACCGTCCGCCTCACGCAATTCTGGTACGAGCAGATGCTCGGCGAAAAGCTCGAACTGAAGATCGGCCGGACCAATCCGGGCGAGGATTTCGCGTCCTTCTCGTGCTATTTCCAGAACCTCAGCTTCTGCGGTGCGCCGCCGGGCAATCTGAACGGCGATTACTGGCAGAACTGGCCGGTCAGCCAATGGGGCGCGCGGCTGCGCTACGACGTCAACGATCACCTCACGCTGAAGACCGCCGCCTACGAAGTGAACCCGCGCAACCTCGATAACGACTTCGTGATCGGCCATTTCCACGGCGCGACCGGCGCTCTGATCCCGGTCGAGGCCGAATGGCGGCGCGGCGACGACGACGGCCGGGTCGGTGCATACAAGGTCGGCGGCTGGGTCAACACCTCGAACGGCGACGACGTATTCTACGACCTGAACCGCCGGCCGATCGCGATCACCGGACTCGAACCGCTCCGCCGCAGCGCGCGCTACGGGGTGTATCTAAACATCCAGCAACAGATCACCGGCACCTCGAAGGACGGCAAGTCGGTCACCGGACTCAGCGTGTTCCTCAACGCGACGCAGGCCGATCGCGCCACCTCGACCACCGACAACCAGATCGCCGCCGGGCTGTTCTACAAGGGGCTGGTGCCGTGGCGGCCGAACGACATCCTCGGCTTCGGCGTGGCGCGGACCAACGTGAACGGACGCGTGGCGAAGGGCCAGGAACTCGATCCGACGCGGCCCGCGGTGCAGGATGCCGAATACGCGTCGGAGATCTACTACAGCGTCCACCCCACCAAGTGGCTCGAGTTGCGTCCGAACGTACAGTTCATCCACAACCCCGGCGGCGTGCACGACGCGAACGACGTCGCGGTGCTCGGCCTGAAGGGCGCGATTACGCTGTAGTCCGCGCGCCCTGACGGAACCCGCCGAATTCAGTGGCGGTTCAAGCACGGGCGGGCAACGGTCGCGCCTTGAGGAGATTTCGATGTTCAATACCCGCCCCGCGGTGATCGCGACGATCGCCGCTTTGTCCGTCGCCGCCGTGCCCTCCCCGATCGCCGCGCAGGCGACTGGTGACCTCGCCGCCGTGCAGAAGCACCTGCAATCGGTCGAGACGATGACCGCGAATTTCTCGCAGGCGGATCGCAACGGCAAGGTGCTGACCGGCGTGCTGACGCTGAAGAAGCCCGGCAAGCTGCGGTTCCAGTACGAGAAGGGCGTGCCGATCCTGATCGTCGCGGAGGGCGGTGCGCTGACCTTCATCGATTATTCGGTGAAGCAGGTACAGCGCTGGCCGATCAAGAACTCGCCGCTGGGCGTGCTGCTCGATCCGACCCGCGACATCACGCGCTATGCCAAACTCGGCCCCGGCTATGACCAGCGGATCGTGTCGGTCGAGGCGAACGATCCGAAGCACCCGGAATATGGCCGGATCACGCTGGTGTTCGTCCGCAACGCGAGTGCGCCGGGCGGGCTGATGCTGCAGGGCTGGGTCGCGCTCGACAGCCAGAACAACCGCACGACGATCCGCCTGACCAACCAGAAGTTCGGCGAACCTGTCAGCGACAACAGCTTCCGCTGGAACGATCCGCGCCGCACGGGTGTAAGGAAATAACATAAAATTCGTGTCATTCATGCAAGCGACAGGTTCGGGCCCCTAGAGAGTGGCTCGCGGATGTGGGGCATTCGGGATTTTTCCCCCTGTTGCCCGGATGGTTTCCCCATTTCTTGCCTGCGTGACGAACGCTGAGTCGGCCCTCGCTCCATGCCCCCGGAGCGGGGGTCTTTCGCGTAGAGCGGCAAGAAGACTGCGTCTTCATGACTCGCTCAAGCGCGGCCGGCGGGCAAAGCCCGTCCGACGACAGCGGCTTTGCCGATGGCGCCTTCTGACTTCTCCCTTCTTCCGCTCCCCAGCAGCGTTCCTTGTCCCCACCCCCCCGCAACGCTACATCGCGCGGGTGAAGATCGTCTCCTGGAACATCAACTCGGTCCGTTTCCGGATCGCCATCGTCGAACAGTTTCTGCGCGACGAGCAGCCCGACATCCTGTGCCTGCAGGAGACCAAGGTCATCGACGGCGACTTCCCGTTGGAGGCATTCCGCGCGCTCGGCTACGAACATATCGTCCTGCACGGCCAGCGCATGCACCACGGCGTCGCGATCCTCAGCCGAGTCCCGATCGTCGAGGACGACCGCTTCGACTGGCAGGCGAACAGCGAGGCGCGCCACATCGGCGTCCGGCTAGAAAACGGCGTACGGCTCGAAAACGTCTACGTCCCCGCCGGCGGCGACGTCCCCAATCGCGAGGTGAACCCGAAGTTCGGTCAGAAGCTCGACTTCATCGACCGCATGACGACCTGGTCCGAAACGCTGCCAGGCCCAACCATCCTCGTCGGCGACTTCAACATCGCCCCGCTCGAATCCGACGTGTGGAGCCACAAGCAGTTGCTCGACGTCGTCAGCCACACCCCGATCGAGGTCGAGGCACTCGGCAAGTTGCAGGCGGCAGGCGACTGGGTCGATCTCGGCCGCCATTTCCACCCCGCCCCCGCGCGCCTGTTCACTTGGTGGAGCTACCGCGCGAAGGATTGGGCCGCGTCGGACCGCGGTCGCCGGCTCGATCACATGTGGGCAACCGGTGCCGCCGCCGAAGCCGCGGTGTCGCATCACGTCTACGAACGCTGCCGAAGCTGGCTGAAGCCGTCCGACCACGTCCCGATCATGACCGAGTTCGCGTTTTGACCAACCCCCGCGCCGCCGCCCGCGCGGTCGATGCGCTCAGGCGCGGCTGGCCGATCGCGATCGACGGGCTAGTCCTGCTCGCGGTCGAGACGGCGGATGCAGAGCGGTTGGCAGCGTTCGATCCCGACGCGAATGGCGGCGTCCTGATCTCGTCGGGTCGCGCGGCAACGTTGAAGCTCGCGAACCAGCTCGCAGCCGCGGATCCGACCGAGCCCGTACTCGTCGATCGCGCCCCCTGGATCGACTTCGCCGCCGCGACCGCGCTGGCCGATCCACAGTTCGACCTAGCCACCCCCCTCAAGGGTCCGTTCCAGACGCTCCCGCTCGCCGATACGGACGCGGCGGCAGCTGCCTTGCGACTTGCCCGGATCGC
This sequence comes from Sphingomonas sp. AP28, assembly GCF_056680455.1. Lineage (NCBI taxonomy): Bacteria > Pseudomonadati > Pseudomonadota > Alphaproteobacteria > Sphingomonadales > Sphingomonadaceae > Sphingomonas > Sphingomonas sp. AP28. The sequence goes on from NZ_CM155283.1 coordinate 2,509,554, forward strand.
GGGATTGCTGCCGGCGTTCTTCCTCGGCACGGGCGAACCCGAGGTCCGCATCGCCCGCGCGGACATCGACGCACACGAAGACGCGAACCGACTGACACTCGCGGCGCGCGCACGCCTCCCCGTCGAGGGCGCGGAGGATGCGGAGATCGTCGCGTTTCGCAGCCCCGAGAGCGCGGACGAGCATATCGCACTGCTGATCGGCCAGCCCAATGGTCAGCCGCCGTTGGTCCGCCTCCACAGCGAGTGCCTGACGGGCGACGTGCTCGGCAGCCTCAAATGCGATTGCGGGCCGCAGCTGCACGCCGCGATCCACGCGATCCAGCATGGCGGCTGGGGTATCCTGCTGTATCTGCGCCAGGAAGGCCGCGGCATCGGCCTCGTCAACAAGCTGCGTGCGTATGCGTTGCAGGACCAGGGCTTCGATACAGTCGATGCAAACACGCGGCTCGGGTTCGCGGTCGATGCGCGCGATTTCGGGGTGGCGGCGCGGATGCTGACGCTGCTCGGCCAGCGCGAAATTCGGCTGCTGACCAACAACCCCGCCAAGGTCGCCGGACTCGAAGCGGCGGGCGTGACGGTGATCGAACGCGTGCCGCATTTCCTCCCGTCGAACCCGCACAACGCGCAGTATCTCGCGACCAAGCGCGACCGCACGGGTCATCAGTTCTGACCGAAATTCCTCCCTCACGGCGCCTGATCGTGGTGTTCGGCGCGGCCGTTCGTCCCGACGGCAGCCCGAGCCCCACCCTTGCCCGCCGCATCGCGTTCGCAGCGGCGGCGGCGGCGCGCTATGTCGATGCGGACCTGTTCTGCTCGGGCGCGAAGGGGACGCATGGACCTTCGGAAGCGTCGGTGATGGCGGATGTACTGGCGGAAACGGTCGACCGGTCGCGGATCCATCTCGACGAGGCGAGCGTGGATACGCTGCAGAGCGTCGTCGCGGCGACCGCGTTCGCGCGCGCGGGCCACTATGCGCAGTGCATGATCTGTACCGACGGCTACCACCAGCCCCGCATCCGGATGCTGTTCGCGATGCTCGGCATGCCCGCAAGCGCGATTCACGTGCCGCATGGGGGGAGCCGGCGGTACCAGCTCAAGATGCGATCGCGGGAAGCGGCGGCGATTCCGTATGATCTGGTCGCGGGGATCGGTGCGATCTGGCGAGGTAAGCGGGCGGGCTAAGCGACCATCGCCTCCACGCTGGTCGAGCGGAGCACCCTTGCCCGTCGTCCAGTTTGTTTCCCCGCGAAGGCGGGGACCCAGACTGGGCTCCCGCCTTCGCGGGAGAACAAGGAGGCAGGAGACTCCCAGGCTCCGATCAAATGCTTCCAACCAACCGGGTCACGTCGGCGAAGCTCTCCGCCAGCGCATCGACACCGATCGCCTTAAGCCGAGCACCATGCTCGGCATTGCAATGCGACCCCGCCGACAAGCCGATGACGTAGCCGCCTGACGCCACCGCGCCGGTCGCGCCGACAGGAGAATCTTCAAGGATCGCCGTCCGCGCGATATCGACCCCAAGCTGACGCGCGCCGAACAGATACAGATCAGGCGCCGGCTTGCCGTTCGTCACATGCTCACGCCCGCTATAGAGATGGTCGCCGAACGCATCGCGCAAGCCGATATGCTCGAGGTGCCGCGCGATCCAGCTAACCGGGCTCGACGAAACGATCGCCTTGGGCAGGTCGGCAGGGAGCGAGCGGACGAACGCCACCGCACCCTCGATCGCGTCGACGCCAGCCGCCATCACGCGCGCGTCCTCGGCCTTGCGCGCGGCGTAGAACTCTTCGGGCAAGGGCCGGTCGATCCAGCGCTCGATCGCGTCGATAAACTGCGGCCCGGCGAGCCCCATGAAGTTCGCCATCGAATCTTCAGCGCTAGTCGGGTGGCCCGCGGCAGTGAGCCATTCGGCAATGTGGCGGTTACCAACGGCTTCGCTGTCGATCAGCACGCCGTCGAAGTCGAACAGCAGCGCGTCGAACCGAACCGGTATGCTCATGCGCCCGTCCCCCGAGCGCCGAACAACGCGCTGCCGATCCGGACATGAGTCGCGCCGATCGTCACCGCGGTCTCGAAATCGTCGGACATGCCCATGCTCAGCCCGGTCAGCCCGTGATCGCGCGCGAGCTTTGCCAGCAGAGCGAAATACGGCGCCGGCTCGATGTCCGCGGGCGGCAGGCACATCAGTCCCGCGATCGGCAGGCCGGCGGCGCGCGCTTGCTCCACCAGCGCAGGCAGGTCCGCGATCGCGCAGCCGCCCTTTTGCGGTTCGTCGCCGATGTTGACCTGGAGGAAACAGTCCGGCCGACGATCGCTCGCCTCCATCGCCTTCCCCAGCGCGGTGACCAGCGACGGGCGATCGACCGCATGGATGCAGTCGAACAACGCCACCGCCTCGGCCGCCTTGTTCGATTGAAGCTGCCCGATCAGGTGCAGTTCGACGTTGGGATACGCCGCACGCAATGCCGGCCATTTCTCCGACGCTTCCTGAACGCGGTTCTCGCCGAACACGCGCTGGCCCTCGACGAGCAACGGCTCGATCGCCTCGACCGGGTGCGTCTTGGAGACCGCGATCAGCGTCACGTCGTCCGCGCGGCGATCGGCGATCTCGGCGGCCTTGGCGATCCGGGTGCGGATGGCCTGCAATTTGGTGGTGTCGTCAGCAATCATGCGGCGCGCTATAGGCAGCGGCGTGGCCCGTCGTAACCCCATTCCCGCGCGCTGGCTGATGACGGACGAACGGATGGGCGACGCCATGTGGCGTGCGCTCAGGCAGTTGCCGCCGGGATCGGGCGTGGTGTTTCGACATTATGCCACGCCCGAGCGAGAACGGCGGGCATTGCTGCGGCGGGTGAAGCACATCGCACAGTCGCGCCGGCTAGTCGTTGTAGTGGCCGGAAAGTCTACGATCGCGGCTGACGGTGTACATGGTCAGACCCAGACTCACGGGATCAGAACCTGGCCAGCGCATTCGAGAAGCGAGGGGTTGGCTGGCAAGCGCGCCGGAGCTGATGCCCTGTTCGTGTCGCCGATCCACGTTACTCGGTCGCACGACGGCGCCGCGGGGATCGGTCCAGCGCGGGCCATGCGGATCGGACGAGGACTCGGGATACCAATGATCGCACTAGGCGGAATGACCGAGTTGCACTGGCGGCGCATCCAGCGTTTCGGTTTCCACGGCTGGGCCGCGATCGATGCGTGGATCCGTTAGCTGCTGAGGCCATTCCCTCTCAGATAAAACGTAACGTTAGCGGCTAAGCGAGAACGAACACCCGTCGCTTACCCTACCCCCGTCATCCCGGCAAAAGCTGGGATGTCACACTGGGGCCCACGTCAACCGTATCGAGGAATACCCCAGTTTTCGCTGGGGCGACGGTGAAGGGTAGGCTGTACCGAACTCTGTCCCTGACAGAAAAAGGCGACCCAGCAAGGTCTCCCGACCGTTCAAAAACTCCAGCAAAGTACCACTTTGCTGGACGCCTAGAAGCGGAAGGCGGTGCCCAGATACACGGCCTGGCTGTCGCGACGGTCGTCATCGACCTTCACGAAGCGCTCGCGGTCCGACCGATACCGCACGCCGGCCGTCACCGCGAGGCTACGCGTCAGAGCGTAGGACCCGCCAAGATCGACCGAATAGCTCGGCGCTTCCTCGACGAGGTGCGGCGCGCTCGACAGCGGACGGTCCGCCACGGCCTTCACGGTGCCGCTGAACTTCTTCGCGCTATAGCTCACCGCAAGGTCAGCCGCCTCACGCCCACCCGGCATCACGCCGAGATCGAGCTTGTTCACGTCACCCGAAATCGCGAACCGCTTCCAGCCCACCGACATGCCGAGGTTGTAGGCGATCGGCGCCATACCGACGGTCGGCGTGGTCGAAGCGAGGCTGGCCGTGTTCGCGACACCGCGGTTGGTCTGCGCACGGACCGCGACGGTCACCGCGCGGTTGTCCTGCCGCGTTTCGGCGGGCGTGAACTTGAAGCTGCCGGCGTCGAAGCCACCGCGCGCGAACATCGCGGCAAGGCGGGGGTCGGCAGCGGCCGGCGTGAACGATCCGATACCGCGAACCGCGGCGACGTTATGCTTGGCGATCCGGGCGGGCTGTTCGCTGGCGCCGAAGGCAGGCGCGACGATTGCGGCGGTGGCGACAAGCGCCCCGGCAACCACCCCAACTATTCCCCCACGCGTCATCACAACGAATCTGTCCTTCGAATCCCGTAATCGGATCCTGTTAAACCGCATCTAACATGAATTGATCCACAGCAAAGGCCGCAGAACCGCCCATTCCCACCCTTCGTCGCCGAATTGTCGGACAGTGTTGCAATCAGCACACAGCTCGACGCGATAGCGCTACCGAATCGGCTGCTCTCCCAGTCGGGCCAGCCCCCCGCGCATACGCTCGTCGCGCATGCGGGCGTCTGCTTGCGGGCACGCGGGCTCGCCTGTAGAGCAAGGGCTGATTTTCTTGCCAGGATGATGCCCATGTTCCGCCGCTCGCGTATCGCAGTCGTGCTGTTTGCCCTGCCCCTCGTCGCTTGCGGCGGCGGATCGGCGCGTCCCAAGGCGGATCTCGCCGCGTCGAAGATCACGACGATCGGCGTGAACAGCTACCTCTGGCGCGCGAGCCTCGACACGCTCGGCTTCATGCCGTTGCTCCAGACCGACTCCAATGGCGGCGTGATCGTCACCGACTGGTACATCAATCCGCAGACCCCGACCGAACGCATGAAGGTCACCGTCTCGATCCTCGACCAGGATCTGCGCGCCGATGCGCTGCGCGTCGCTGCCCTCCGCGAAGTCAACCGCAACGGCCAGTGGGTGTCGTCGCCGGTCCAGGCCGCGACCACGCAGAAGCTTGAGGACATCATCCTGACCAAGGCCCGCGACCTGCGCCGCGCCTCGATCGCGGGCTGAGGACGACATAATGGCGTCGCGTTTCAATGCGTTGAAGGCGGACGCGGCGTGGCAGAAGGTCTGGGACGAGCGCAAGACGTTCGCCGCCGACGATCGGTCGACCAAGCCGCGTTCGTACGTGCTCGAGATGTTCCCCTATCCGTCGGGGCGCATCCACATGGGGCATGTCCGGAACTACACGATGGGCGACGTGCTCGCGCGGTTCCGTCGGATGAAGGGCATGGAAGTGCTCCATCCGATGGGCTGGGACGCGTTCGGTATGCCCGCCGAGAACGCGGCGATGGAAAAGGGCGTGCATCCGGGCAACTGGACGCGCGCCAACATCGCGACGATGAAGGCGCAGCTGAAGCGGCTCGGCTTCGCGCTCGACTGGACGCGCGAACTGGCGACGTGCGAGCCTGAATATTATGGCCACGAGCAGGCGCTGTTCCTCGACCTGTTCGCGGCGGGCTTGGTCTATCGCAAGGAATCGGCGGTCAACTGGGATCCGGTCGACATGACCGTGCTCGCCAACGAGCAGGTGATCGACGGTCGCGGCTGGCGCTCTGGCGCGCTGGTCGAGCGGCGGAAGCTGTCGCAGTGGTTCCTGAAGATCACCGACTTCGCCGACGAGCTGGTCGACGGGCTGGGTGCGCTCGAGCACTGGCCCGACAAGGTCAAGCTGATGCAGGAGAACTGGATCGGCCGCAGCCAGGGGCTGCAGTTCAAGTTCCAACTCCTCCCCGGCACGGGGAGGGGGACCGCCGGCGAAGCCGGGGGTGGAGGGGGCACGCCACATACGGCAGCGCCCGTTGACAGCCCCCTCCCCCATCCTGCGGATGGTCCCCCTCCCCGTTCCGGGGAGGAATTCGTCGAGGTCTTCACCACCCGCCCCGACACGATGTTCGGATCGAGCTTCGTCGCGGTCGCCGCGGATCACCCGATCGCCCGCGCGATCGCCGAGACGAACCCCGACGCCGCCGCCTTCATCGAACTCTGCAAGCGTGGCGGCACGACCGCGGCCGAACTCGACACGCAGGAAAAGCTCGGCTTCGACACCGGCATTCGCGCGGTGCATCCGCTCGACAAGACGTGGGACCTCCCCGTCTACATCGCGAACTTCGTGCTGATGGAATACGGCACCGGCGCGGTGTTCGGCGTCCCGGCGCACGACCAGCGCGATCTCGATTTCGCGCGCAAATACGACCTGCCCGTCAAGCGCGTCGTCAGCGAAGGCGATGACGAGGCCCCCGTGTTCGTCGGCGACACCGCCTGGACCGGCGCGGGCACCATCGTGAACTCGCACTTTCTCGATGGCATGGACATCGAGGACGCCAAGCGCGTCGTGATCGAGCGCGCCGAGGGCGAAGGCTGGGGCAAGGGCACGACCGTGTTCCGCCTGCGCGACTGGGGCGTCAGCCGCCAGCGTTACTGGGGCACGCCGATCCCGATCATTCACTGCGACGCATGCGGCGCGGTGCCGGTGCCCAAGGACCAGCTGCCGATCGTGCTGCCCGAGGACGTCAGCTTCGACATCCCCGGCAACCCGCTCGATCGCCATCCGACCTGGAAGCACGTCCCCTGCCCGTCCTGCGCAGGCCCTGCGCGGCGCGAGACCGATACGCTCGACACGTTCGTCGATTCGTCGTGGTATTTCATCCGCTTCGCCAGCCAGCCGGACGCGAAGCCGTTCGACCGGTCGGGCGCGGAGAAGTGGCTGCCGGTCAACCAGTACATCGGCGGCGTCGAGCATGCGATCCTGCACCTGCTTTATGCCCGCTTCTGGACACGCGCGCTGAAGCATATCGGCATGCTCGACATCGCCGAGCCGTTCGCCGGCCTGTTCACGCAAGGCATGGTCACGCACGAGACCTATAGCCGAGGCGATGCCGGCGACGCGCAGCCGGAGGCCGACACCGACGACGACGATTCGAGCGACGCGCCGGTAAAGACGAAGTGGCTGTCTCCCGATGAGGTCCGCAAGACCGATGCAGGGTATATCGAGATCGCGACCGGCGGGCCCGTGACGGTCGGTCGCGTGACGAAGATGTCGAAGTCGAAGAAGAACACCGTCGATCCCGAGCCGATCGTCGACCAGTATGGCGCCGACGCGGTGCGCTGGTTCGTGCTCTCCGACTCGCCCCCCGAGCGCGATCTCCCGTGGAGCGAATCCGGCATCGAAGGCGCGTGGCGGTTCGTCCAGCGTCTCTGGCGCCTGATCGAGTCCGACGATTCCGCTAAGGCCGAGGGCGACGACATCGCCTTGCGCAAACTCTGCCACCGCACGACCGTCGGTATCGAGAGCGATATCAACGCCTTGCAGTTCAACAAGGCGGTTGCGCGGCTCTATTCGCTGTGTAGCGCGATCGAGAAGGCAGCGCCCTCCGCCGACCGCGAACAGGCGATCCGCACGTTGCTGCTGCTGGTCAGCCCGATGGTCCCGCACGTCGCCGAGGAAGCTTGGGCGACCGCCGGCAATGACGGCCTGATCGCCGACGCCGCCTGGCCGATCGTCGATCCGGCGATGCTGGTCGACGACGAAGTCACGATCGCGGTGCAGGTCAACGGCAAGCTGCGCGACACGCTTGTCTTCCCCAAGGGCGCACCGAACGACGAGGTCGAAGCCGCCGCGCTCGCTTCCGAAAAAATCGTCCGCCTGCTCGAGGGCAAGCCGCCCCGGAAAGTGATCGTCGTGCCCGACCGTCTCGTGAACATCGTCGCATGAAGCGCCTAGCGATCCTCGGCGCGTTGGCGCTCGCTCCCGCACTGTCCGGCTGCGGCCTGCATCCGCTCTATGCAGGCGGCAGCAGCGGTCCGGTCGCGGGCGCGCTCGGCCAGGTCGAGATCGCACCGATCGCGGGCAAGAACGGCTGGCTGATGGCCACCGCGCTGCGCGACCGCCTGCCCTCGAACGGCGCACCGGCGCTCTACCGGATCGACATCCGCCTCGACGACACGATCAGCGGCCTCGGCGTGCGCACCGACGACAGTGTCTCGCGCGAACGCCGCACGTTGCGCGCGCGCTATCAACTCGTGCGGATCGGCGACAACTCGGTGTTGCTCGACGCGACCGCGGGCTCGGACGCCGGCATCGACGTCGTCCGTTCCGAATATGCGACGATCGCGGCGGAGAACACTGCGCTCGAACGCCTGTCACAGATCGTCGCCGACCAGATCGTCGCGCGCGTTGCGCTGTACGCACGCAACACGCCTGCGGTCGCCGCGGCGCAGGCCACTCCGCCCGCCAAGTGAAGGCCAGCGCCGGCCAGATCCGCGGTGCGCTGGCCAAACCGGGCGGCGACATCCGCCTGTACCTGCTCCATGGCCCCGACGAGGCCGGCGCCAGCGATCTCGCCCGCGTGCTGGCCAAGGCGATGGGCGCGGACGCCGAACGCGTCGATCTCGACGGCTCGACGCTCAAGAGCGACCCCGGCCGGCTGACCGACGAAGCCGCGTCGCTATCCTTGTTCGCCGGTGCCCGGTTCGTCCGCGTCACCTCGGCCGGCGAGGAAAGCCTCGAAGCCTTCACCAACCTCCTGGCGGCCGAACGCGTCGGCAACCCCGTCGTCGCCATCGCCCCCACCGTCAAATCCACCGCCAAGATCGTCAAGCTCGCGATCGACTCGCCGCGCGCGATGGCGTTCGCCTGCTACGCCCCGACCGCGCAGGACGCCGAACGCCTTGCGACGACGATCGCCAACGAGAACGGTCTACGCCCCGCCCCCGGCGTCGCCCGCCGCCTGGTCGATACCACTGGCGGCGACCGCGCCGTCATTTCGCGAGAGATCGAGAAGCTTGCGTTGTATCTCGACGCCGCCCCCGACCGCCCCGCGGACCTCGATCACCACGCACTCGATGCCGTCGGCGCAGACCTCGGCGATGCTGAAATGAGCCGTGCGATCGACGCCGTCATCGAGGGCCGGGTCGACGATCTCGGCGCCGAACTCGCGGTGTTCGAGGAAGCCGGCACGTCGCCGATCCCCTGGCTCCGCCAACTCGTCCGCCGCCTGATCGCGCTCGCCGACATGCGCGGCGAAATCGACCGCGGCGAAGCGGTCGACGCGGTGATGAAACGCCACAGGGTGTTCTTCAAGGAAGAGGCCAGCACGGCTAGGTCGTTGCGCCGCTGGTCGCCGGTAATGCTCGCCACCGCGATCCAGCGCGTCCGGACCGCCGAGCGGGCGATCATGGCATCGGGGAATGCTGGCGGGGTAGTCGCGGAGGCGGCGGTGGTGGCGCTATCCCAAGCGATCGCCCGGCGAAACTAACGCGCACCCGCGTCTGCCTCTGCCTCCGCTTGCGCTTGCGCTTCCCTCTTCCCGCCCCCCACCTTCGGTCATCCCGGCGCACGCCGGGACCCATGGACGCGGGACGTTGGCTCATGAAGCGGACCGCAACCGTGGGTCCCGGCTTCCGCCGGGATGACGGAGATTGTGGTCCATCCTCCACCCTTCACGCCCTCCTATCCCCCTCCCCCGTTCGTCCTGAGCGAAGTCGAAGGATGGTCCGGTACGCAGGTGCTTCGACTTCGCTCAGCACGAACGGGCGGGGTGCGATTGGTTCAGCGTGTCCCGCGTGATTAGATCGCCCCACCAGTAAGCCGCTGGCAAACCATATCGAGCTGGTCCAACGTCGAGTAATTCAACGTCAACGTCCCCCCAGTCTCGGTATGCGCCACCCGGACCTGCAACCCCAGCAAGTCCGCCAACTGCCGCTCCAACGCCGCGATATCCGCATCCGGCACCCGAGGCTCGGACGACCCACCACCGCCACGACTCCGCCCAGGCTTTGCATCCCGCGCCAGCTTCTCGGTCTCGCGCACCGACAGCCCCCGTGCCACCACCTGGTCCGCCAGCGACTCCACATCGGGCGAACCCAGCAACGCCCGAGCATGCCCCATCGACAGCGATCCATCGACTACCTGCGATTGCACCTGCGCCGGCAACTCCAACAACCGCAACAGATTAGCGACATGACTGCGCGACTTGTGGACGATCTTGGCGAGCACCTCCTGCGTATGCCCATACTCGCCCGCCAGCCGCTGATACGCTTGAGCCTCTTCGATCGCGTTGAGATCCTCGCGCTGGATGTTCTCGATCAGCGCGATCTCGAGCGTCTCGGCGTCGTCGAGGTCGCGGACGACGACCGGCACCTCGTGCAGCCGCGCGCGCTGGGCTGCCCGCCAGCGCCGCTCGCCCGCGACGATCTGATAGTCATGCCCATGCGGCCGCACGACGATCGGCTGGATCAGCCCGCGCGACGCGATCGACGCGGCGAGTTCGTCGAGCATCGCCTCGTCGAAATGACGCCGCGGCTGATCGGGATGCGGCGACAGCGAACTAACCGGCAGCATCCGCACACCCGACGATTGCTGCGCCGCACCATCGGCCGACACCGGCGTCTCGCGCGCCATCTCGCCGAGCAGCGCGTTCAGGCCCCTGCCCAGCCCCGGCCGGCCGCGTTTGTTACCGTCGCTCATGCCGCAACCTGCGCAGTTGCCGGAAGCCGGCCGATCAGCTCACGCGCGAGCGCGATATACGCCTGCGACCCCGAGCAGCGATGATCGTAGATCAGCGCGGGTAACCCGTGGCTCGGCGCCTCCGAGAGCCGCACGTTGCGCGGGATCACCGTCTCGAACACCACTTTCCCCAACACGGCGCGAACATCCGCCGAGACCTGGTCGGTCAACCGGTTACGCCGATCGAACATCGTCAGCGCAACCCCAAGGATCGACAGCCCAGGATTGAACCGCTGGCGGATCCGCTCGACCGTACTCAACAACTGCGACAACCCCTCAAGCGCGAAAAACTCGCACTGCAGCGGCACCAGCAGCGAGTCCGCCGCGACCATCGCGTTGATCGTCAGCAGCCCCAGCGACGGCGGGCAATCGATCAGCGCGATATCCCACGGTCCCTGCGCCGCCTTCACCGCGCGATCGAGCCGGTGCGTGCGCGCGTCGAAATCGACCAACTCGATCTCCGCGCCCGACAGGTCGACCGTCGCCGGGACGATATCGAGCCGCGGCACGCGCGTATGCACCACCGCGTCCTCGATCGACGTCTCGCCGACCAACACGTCATAGCTCGAGCGCTCGCGCTGCGAATGGCCGATGCCCAGTCCGGTCGACGCGTTGCCCTGCGGATCGAGATCGACCAGCAACACGCGCATGCCTGTGGCGGCCAACGCGGTCGCGAGGTTGATGGCGCTGGTGGTCTTACCCACCCCGCCCTTTTGATTGGCGACCGCGATGGTGATCATCGCGCGCTTACCCGATCCAGAACCACGATCGACGACTCCGGGTTCGTGACGCTTTGTTCCACGTGGAACATAAACCGCCAATGCTGCTTGAGCGCGGCCAGCTCCTCCTCGTCGAAACGCCCCCGAGGAAGCAACCACCGCGTCTCCGTTGTGGCGCAGTGCGCCGCGCCACGCAAAAGGTTTTGCAACGACGCGACCGCGCGAGCGGAAATGATCGAAGCGTCGGCCGTGGCATTCTCCACCTTCGATGCATGAACGCGGACCTGTTCTCCGAGCCCGAGCCGAGCGACACACAACTGGAGAAAGTCCGCGCGACGACGACGAGGTTCGACCAGATCGACCGGCCCCTCGCGAACCAGCGCGACGACCATACCGGGAAACCCCCCGCCAGTACCGATATCGAGCCACCGCTTCGCCGACGTATCCGCCCCTGCAAGCGCGATGAGCTGGAGCGAATCCACCACGTGCCGATCCCAGATCGTCGGGATCGTCGACGGTGCGATCAGATTCTGATGCGGCGCTTCCTCGACGACCATCGCCACGAACGCGTTCAAGCGCTCGGTAGCCTCCGCCCCGAACCGCTCGGTCGTCCAGCTCTGCGCTTCGTCTTCGGTCATGCTGGCACTCGTTTCGTATGCAATAATACCGCGGACAAAGCCGCCGGGGTGATCCCCCGCACCCGCGCCGCCGCAGCCAGCGACGTCGGCCGCGCTGCGCTCAAACGATCGATCATCTCGTTCGAAAGGCCCGGCACGCGATCATAGGCAAGATCCTCCGGCAAACGGATCGCCTCGTCGGCCCGCAACCGCGCGACCTCCTGCGCCTGCCGCTCGATATAGGGAGCGTAGCGCGCGTCCTCTAACACTTCGTCAACGACCGCCGTAGGGATGCCGACCGCCGCATCCGGTGCGACATGCGAGAGCGTCACGCCCTCAAACCGAAGCCAGTCGAACGCAGTCCGCCGCGCACCATCCCGACCGATCGCAACACCCTGATCGCCCACATGGGTCGCAGTCCGCTCGCAGTCGAGTGCCGAGCGGAAACGAGCACGGTCCTCGGCCAGTGCATGCTGATGCGCCAGCCGCTCCAGTCCAAGACAGCCAGCCGCGTCCGCGATCCCGCCCAGCCGAGTCTCGGCATTGTCCGCGCGCAAAGACAGCCGGAACTCAGCGCGTGCGGTCAGCATCCGATATGGCTCGGTCACCCCTTGTAGCGTGAGGTCGTCGATCATCACCCCGAGATAGCTCGACGCGCGATCGAGGATCACGGGCGCCAGATCGCACGCATACGCTGCCGCGTTAAGCCCAGCGACAAGCCCCTGCCCTGCCGCTTCCTCATACCCGGTCGTGCCATTGATCTGCCCCGCGCAAAACACGCCCTCGATCGCACCCAGCGCCAACCGCGTATCGAGCGCACGCGGATCGATATAATCATATTCGACCGCATAGCCGGGCATGGTCATCCTCACGCGCTCGAGCCCCGGAATGCTAGCCAGCATCGCCGCCTGAACCTCGACCGGCAGCGACGTCGACAGCCCGTTCGGATAGACCGTCGCATCATCGAGCCCCTCGGGTTCGAGGAAAACCTGGTGCCCGTCCCGGTCGCCGAACCGATGCACCTTGTCCTCGATCGACGGACAGTAACGCGGCCCCGCCGCCTCGATCGCACCGGTGAACAGCGGCGACCGGTGAAACGCATCGCGAATGATTGCGTGAGTCTCGTCAGCCGTGCGGGTAATGGCGCAGGCGACCTGCGGCAATGGACGCGCACGGGTCATTGGCGACATCGTCCAGGGATCAAGGTCCGACGGCTGCTCGGCAAGCGCGCCCCAGTCGATCGTGCGCCCATCGAGCCGTGGTGGCGTCCCGGTCTTCAGTCGCGCCATCGGCAAGTCCCGCGCGCGCAACTGGTCGGCGAGTGGCTTGGCCGCACGCTCGCCAATCCGGCCCCCTTCCTCGCGATCGTCACCCCGGAAGATACGCCCGCCCAGAAACGTCCCGGTCGCCAGCACAACCGCACGTGCCGCCACGATCGCGCCATCCGCCAGCACGACGCCAGCCACGCGATCACCGTCGAAGTGCAACGCCGTCGCCTCGCCCTCGACGATCGACAACCCTTCGGTAGCTGCCAGCATCGCCTGAATCGCACCGGAATAGAGACGCCGATCGGCCTGGATCCGAGGCCCCTGCACCGCCGATCCCTTGCTCCGATTGAGCATCCGATAGTGGATTGCGGCAGCATCGGCCGCGCGGCCGATCAGCCCGTCGAACGCGTCGACCTCGCGAACCATGTGCCCTTTACCGAGCCCACCGATCGCGGGATTACACGACATCGCGCCAATATGCGCAGCGTCGAACGACACGAGCGCAGTACGCGCGCCCCTCCGCGCCGCCGCGGATGCGGCTTCGGTTCCGGCATGGCCACCGCCAACCACCACTACATCGAACATGTTACGGCCGTAGAACGCCGCGACCGACGCGTCAAAGATGTTCCACGTGGAACATCACTTCCCGATGCAAAAACGTCCGAACAGCGCGTCGAGCATCTCCCCCGTCGCATCGAGCCCCAGCACGCCAGCAAGAATCGCGCGAGCCTGTCGAAGGTGTTCGGCGACGATAAGCGCGTCCAAGCTTCGATACCGAAGAGCCTCTACCGCCGCGGCGCACTGCCGGCGCTGGTGCTGCTTCAATGCGATCTCATCGCCACGCGGCAGCATCGCAATCGCTCGCCGATGCAGTTCACCCCAAAGGGCATCGAGCGATTCCCGGTCGTTCTGCGAGACCGCCAATGTCCGGCCAGCGGGCAGTTCCCCCCGCCCCGGCAGATCGGCGCGCGCATGAATCCAGATCGCATCCGCGCGGGGCGGCGCGGTATCGGCCAGCCACATCACGATGTCCGCCGCGGCGATCGCACCCTCCGCACGCGTGACACCGATCGCTTCGATCGGGTCGAGCGTGTCGATCAAGCCCGCGGTATCGGTCAGCACATAGGCGACACCCTTCCGCGTCACCGGCACATCGATCCGGTCGCGCGTCGTTCCCGAGATCGGCGAGACGATCGCCGCATCGCGCTCGCCGAGCAGGTTGAGCAACGTCGACTTGCCGCTGTTGGGTGGGCCGCCAATGACGACCCGCAGCCCATCCTTGAGCCGCTCGACCGGGGGGGCGTTGACCACTGCCTCGATCTGCGCCGCGAGCGCGTCGATCTCCGAGACGATCGCGTCGAACGCCGCGGTATCGCTCGCGACGTCGTCCTCGTCGGCGAAGTCGAGCATAGCCTCGACCCGCGCGGACAGCATCGCGACCGAGTCCATCCAGCCGCGAACCGCCTGGCTTACCCGACCTTCCGCCGCGGTCATTGCCGCGATACGCTGGCTCTCCGTCTCGGCTTCGAGAAGGTCGGCGAGCCCCTCCGCCTCGGTCAGGTCGATCCGCCCGTTGGTCAAAGCACGGCGCGTGAACTCCCCCGGCTCGGCATGACGAAGGCCGGGTATCACCGACAACGCACGCTCGACCGCCGCGATCACCGCGCGACCGCCATGGCAATGAAACTCGACCAGGTCTTCGCCGGTAGCCGTCCCCGGTCCGGGAAACACGATTATAAGCGCGCGATCTAGCAACGCCCCATCGGTGTCCCGCAGTCCCCGGAGGCTAGCGTGGCGCGGCGCCGGCAATGGTCCCGCCAGCATCTCGGCCGCAGCGAACGCCTGAGGCCCGCTCACGCGAACGACAGCGATCGCCGCTGGCGGTCGTCCGCTCGATACCGCGAAAATCGTCTTCACGGGAAACTCAGCCGCTTTTCGTCGCGCTGTCGAACAGGCGCTTCCACATCGCCATCCCCGCCTCGCCCATCGGCTGCCACCCACGCATCATCGACTCGAGCATTTCCGGCTTCATCTGGCCGTCGGGAATCGCCTCCATCATCATCGCGATATAGCGATCGTGGATCGGCGTCAGGTCGGGCAACCCGACCGCGCGACGCGCCTCTTCGGGCGTGCATTCGATCTCGATATTCATCTTCATGTGACGCACCCTCGATGACGCTTGAGCGGTCCATCGCGGCGCTGCATAGCACGAGAATGTATGCGCGCGATGCCGCCTCGATCGCAACGCCTATCGGTCTGGTCCGCGTGACCGGCACCGGGGACCGGATCGACGCGATCGATATCGGCGTGGGCCCGGGGTCTACCAGCGATGCCCCTGCGATCCTCGAAGCACTCCGCCAACTCGACGCGTATTTCGCCGGACGGCTGACCGAGTTCGACCTACCCCTCGCGCTCTCCCCCACCCCGCGCGGTACCGACCTCCGCCAGGCAATCGTCGACATCGCCTACGGCACCACGGCAAGCTACGGCGCATTGGCCAAGGCGATCGGCTCCAGCCCGCGCGCGATCGGCCAAGCCTGCGCACGCAATCCCTTTCCGATCATCGTCCCCTGCCACCGAATCCTTGGAGCCGGCGGAGCGCTTGGTGCGTACTCCGCGGGGGAAGGCCCGATCACCAAATCCCGGCTGCTCGACCACGAGCGGCCGTCAGGAGGACTGCTATGACGAACACTACCAAGATCGCCACGCTCGCGGGCGATGGCGAATTCACCGCGTATCGCGCGACTCCCGCAGGCACGCCAAAGGCCGCGATCGTCGTGATCCAGGAGATCTTCGGCGTGAACGCCGGGATCCGCCGCAAGTGCGACACGCTCGCCGAGGCCGGCTATCTCGCGATCGCCCCCGACCTGTTCTGGCGCCTCGAGCCCGGCATCGAACTCGATCCGGACATCAAGCCCGAGATGGACCGTGCGCTCGGACTGATGGGCCAGTTCGACCAGGACAAGGGCATCGCCGATATCGAGGCGACAATCCGTGCGGCCCGTGCCGAACTGGGCGACGACGCCAAGGTCGGCGTGGTCGGCTACTGCCTGGGCGGGCGCCTGGCGTTCATGACCGCGGCACGGACCGACGTAGATGCGAGCGTCGGCTATTACGGCGTCGGGATTGACGGCCTGCTCGGCGAAAAGCACGCGATCGCACACCCGGTGCTGCTGCACGTGCCGGAGGAGGATCACTTCGTCGACAAGGACGCGCAGGCGGCGATGCACGCCGGGCTCGACGATCACCCTAAGGTGACGATCTACGACTACGCGGGCGAGGACCACGGCTTCGCGACCGAGTTCGGCGAGCGCCGCTCGGATGCGTCGGCCAAGCTGGCGGACGAGCGGACGGCCAAGTTCTTCGCGGAGAATCTGGGCTAACCACGCCCTCCCCGTCCCCCCCGTTCCGGGGTGACGGGGTGCTGACGACAGACATGAAAAAGGCCTCGCCGGGCGATCCCGGCGAGGCCTTTTCCTTATCCCAACTGCCCCCGCGATCAGCGCAGCAGCGAGATGATCCCGAGCGTCTCGCCGGTGCCGACCCAGCCCTCGTAGATCATCTTCAGCGCGACCACGAGAATCACTGCGAGGCCGATATACGCGATCCAGCGATACTTGTTGATGACGCGCGCGATGTAGTTCGCCGCCAGACCCATCATCGCGACCGACAGCAGCAGGCCGATAACCAAGATGCCGGGATGCTCGCGCGCCGCGCCTGCGACGGCCAGAACGTTGTCGAGGCTCATCGAGACGTCGGCGACAGCGACGGCCCAGGCCGCGCTCGCAAAGCCCTTCGAGGAACGGATACCCGAACGCTCGTCGCCTTCAATTTCCTCGGAGCCCGCATTCTCCGCGCCCTCGCGGATTTCACGCCAGAACTTCCAGCTCACCCAGAGCAGCAACAGGCCGCCCGCGAAGATCAGCCCGACGATGCCCATCAGCCACGTCACGATCAACGCGAAGAAGATGCGCAGCACCAGCGCGGCGCCGATGCCGATCAGGATGACCTTCTTGCGCTGGTCGGCGGGGAGACCGGCGGCGAGTGCGCCGACGACGATCGCGTTGTCGCCCGCGAGGACGAGGTCGATCATCAGGACCGATCCGAATGCGGCGAGCGCCTTCGGGTCGCCTAGGTTGGAAAAGTCGGCGACGATGTGCTGCCAGATTTCCAGCGGCGAGCCGGGGCCCGCGGTGCTCGATGCGGCGGCGGCCAGCATGGCGATAATACTCAAGATGTCAGCTCCCGGTGACGTGGCCACGCCGCGGGCGGAGTGGCGGTTTCATAGTGATTAATAGCAAAGCGGCACGCGAAAGCCATGCTCTCGCGTGCCGACTTGGTGTGCTTGGCAGACATGGGCAAAGCCCATGTCGTCGGTCGGGAGGCTCGCGCCCCCGCCGGCCGAACCGGTGCGAGTCCTGCTGCAGCTTGCAGCAGGCCGCACTCGGTTATTGATTCATGCTGTCGAAGAAATTCTCGTTGGTCTTCGAATCCTTCATCTTGTCGAGCAGGAACTCCATCGCGTCGATCGTGCCCATCTGCATCAGGATGCGGCGCAGGACCCACATCTTGCTGAGCTTGGCCTTGTCGACCAGCAGTTCTTCCTTGCGCGTGCCCGACTTGCCGACGTCCAGCGCCGGGAAGATGCGCTTGTCCGCGACCTTGCGATCGAGCACGATTTCCGAGTTGCCGGTGCCCTTGAACTCCTCGAAGATCACCTCGTCCATGCGGCTGCCGGTATCGATCAGCGCGGTCGCGATGATCGAGAGCGAACCACCCTCCTCGATGTTGCGCGCGGCGCCGAAGAAGCGCTTCGGACGCTGTAGCGCGTTCGCATCGACACCGCCGGTCAGGACCTTGCCCGACGACGGCACGACGGTGTTGTAGGCACGGCCGAGACGCGTGATCGAATCGAGCAGGATCACCACGTCCTTCTTGTGCTCGACCAGGCGCTTGGCCTTTTCGATCACCATTTCAGCGACTTGCACGTGGCGCTGCGCGGGTTCGTCGAAGGTCGAGCTGACCACCTCGCCCTTCACGCTGCGCTGCATGTCGGTGACTTCCTCAGGGCGCTCGTCGATCAGCAGGACGATCAGGAACACCTCGGGGTGGTTGTCGGTGATCGCCTTGGCCATGTTCTGCAACATGACCGTCTTGCCGACGCGCGGCGGTGCGACAATCAGCGTGCGCTGGCCCTTGCCCTGCGGCGAGACGATGTCGATCACCCGTGCCGACTTGTCCTTGACGGTCGGGTCGGCGGGATCGAGGGTCAGCTTGCTCTCGGGATAGAGCGGCGTGAGGTTGTCGAAATTGACGCGGTGACGGACGACGTCGGGGTCGTCGAAATTGACCGCGGTCAGCTTCACCAGCGAGAAATAGCGTTCGCCATCCTTCGGCCCGCGGATCTCGCCCTCGACCGTGTCACCGGTGCGCAGGCCGAACTTCCGCACCTGGTTCGGCGAGATGTAGATGTCGTCCGGGCCGGCCAGATAGTTCGATTCCGGCGAGCGCAGGAAACCGAAGCCATCGGGCAGCACTTCGATCGTGCCGAGCCCCATGATCTGGTCGCCATTGTCCGCCTGCACCTTCAGGATCGCGAACAGCAGGTCCTGCTTGCGCAGCGTCGAGGCGCTCTCGACCCCCAGTTCCTCGGCCAACTGGACCAGCTCGGCGGGTTTCTTTTTCTTCAGGTCTTTGAGATGCATGGGGATTTCCGGATAGCAATCAACGGGAGAACGCTCGGTCGGCGGTGCGCTTGGGAAGCGGAACTGGGCGAGACGAGTCTGGCAAGACACGACCGGGCAGGACGCCAGGAGGCCGTGTTGGGAGAAGGGGTTAGAATTGGGGGGCGGGTTAGTCAAGCGGGGACGGGAACTCTGCTCTCGCCGTTCCCCTGCGAACGCAGGGGCCCAGGATCACGAACGCGATCGCCTGTAACCCTGGGCTCCTGCGTTCGCAGGAGAACGCCCGGTCAGAACGGCTTCACTATCACCAGCACGACGATCAGCGTCACCGCCAGCGCAGGCACCTCGTTGAGCATCCGCAACTGCTTCCCCGCCAGCGTCGGCTTCCCCGCGGCGAGCTTCTTCGCATAGCCGACCGCCCAGCCGTGATATCCCGTCAGCAGGAACACCAGCGCGAGCTTCAGGTGCAGCCACCCGAGCCCCGGCGCGCCGTCGGCCAGCCCCAGGTTCAGCGCCAGCGCGATCCCCAACACCCAGACGACGATCATCGCCGGCGTCAGGATGATGTGGCGGATCTTGCTCTCGCGCTCGACCCAGTTCGCCGCCTCGCTCGTGTTGCCCGCCGCCAGCGCCTCCTGGTGATACACCAGATAGCGCGGCAGCATGAAAAGCCCCGCCATCCAGAAGATCACGAAGATCAGATGCGCCGCCTTCACCCAGTCGTATGCAGCGCCGAGAAATCCGCTCATGTCGTGCTCCTTACGCGGGCGATCAGCTGCTCGACATGCGCGATGGGTGTGTCGGGCAGGATGCCATGGCCGAGGTTGAAGACGTGCGGACGCTCGACGAACGCTGCGAGGATCCGGTCGATCGCCGCATCGAGATCCGCCCCACCCGCGATCAACGCCAGCGGATCGAGATTGCCCTGCACCGGCATGTCCGCTGGCAGCGACGCGTGCGCCCAGACCGGATCGACCGTCTCGTCCAGCCCGATCGCATCGACGCCGGTCTCGCGTGCATAGGCCGGGAGCTTGCCCCCTGCCCCCTTCGGAAAGCCGATGATCGGCACGCCGGGGCAGCGCACGTGGAGCCGCTCGACGATCGACGCGGTAGGCGCGATCACCCAACGTTCGAACTGCGCGGGCGATAGCGAGCCCGACCAGCTGTCGAACAGCTGCACCACGTCGACACCCGCCTCGACCTGCCGCGCGAGATACTCGACGGTGTTGTCGGCGATCGCATCGATGATCGCACCGAATGCCTCGGGATCGCGATACGCGAAACGCCGCGTCTCGGACTGATCCTTCGAGCCCTTCCCCGCGACCATATACGTCGCGACCGTCCAGGGAGACCCCGCAAAGCCCAGGAACGTCGTCTCGGGAGGCAAGGCAGCGGCGACCTTCGCGACGGTGCCGTAGACCGGCTCCAGCCGCCCCATCACCGGCTGCAACCGATCGAGCGCATGGTCGACCAGCGCCGGCTCGAGCCGCGGCCCCTCGCCGACCCCGAAGCTCAGATCCTGCCCGAGCGCCCAAGGGATCATCAGGATGTCCGAGAACAGGATCGAGCCATCGAACCCGAACCGACGGATCGGCTGGAGCGTGACTTCGGCCGCCGCGTCGGGATCCGTCGCGAGCGCGAGGAACCCGCCCTTCTCGGCGCGGAGTTCTCGGTATTCCGGGAGGTACCGCCCCGCCTGCCGCATCAGCCAAAGCGGCGGCACGGCCTGACGCTCTCCGCGAAGAGTCGCCAGGAGAGGCTTGATGGGAGGCGAGTTGGGGGTCGGATCGGTCAGCGGAGCACCCTTCTTCTACTATAAGAAGATTCTAGAAATAGGTTGTTGCAGTGGTTGGGCGGTTGAACCCGGGGCTTATGCGGTGATCCCGGAAATGCCAACAGCTTGACCCCTCGGCACGCCCACAAACGCGCTGATTCGATTCAAGGCTCCCCGTTACCCACAGCCTGTGGATAAAATTGGCCCCTGTGCGCGGGCGTGTGGATAGAATGGGTGTTATCCACGGCACACCGGTCGCTTGGCGAGGGGGATGAGTTACGCTAGCCCTTCTCCCCATGTTATCCACAGATCCACGCCCAGGGACCCCGTCGCTGGGGACAAGATGCCGATGATCCGGCTCCACCTTCATCTGCTGTCGGACTCGACCGGCGAGACGCTGGAGAACATCGCGAAGGCGGCGCTGGCGCAATATGACGACGTCGAGACGGTCCGCCATTTCTGGCCGATGGTCCGCACCGAAGCGCATCTCGAACGCATCCTCCAGGAGATCGCGCAGAACCCGGGGCTGGTGGTGTTCACGCTGGTGAACCCCGCGACCCGACGGATTCTGGAGCAGCGGTGCCTCGCGCTGGGGCTGCCCGCGGTAGCCCCGCTCGACCCCGTGAATGACGCACTTTCCGGGTTACTGGGACAGCAGGCGAAGGCCCGGCCGGGACGTCAGCATGTCCTAGATGCGGCCTATTTCGCGCGCGTCGACGCCATCCAGTGGACGATCGCACACGACGACGGGATCGCCTCGGAAGAATGGGAGGAGGCCGATATCGTCCTGGCGGGCGTGTCGCGTTCGTCGAAGACGCCGACCTCGATCTACCTCGCCAACCGCGGCTACAAGACCGCGAACATCCCGATCGTCGTGGAAAGCCCACCACCGCTGAACCTCTACAAGCTCAAAGATCCGCTGATCGTCGGCCTCACGACCAGTGCGGATCGGCTGATTCAGGTCCGCCGCAACCGCCTGCTGTCGCTTAACCAGCAGCCCGACACGTCCTATGTCGAGGAAGAAGCAGTGATGCGCGAGCTCGCCTTTGCGCGCCGCATGTTCGCCGACAATGGCTGGCCGGTGATCGACGTTACGCGCCGCTCGATCGAGGAAACCGCGGCGGCGATCATCGCCTTGTGCAACCAGCGCCGCGCCGACGCCGCTCCGAAGGTCGAGCTATGAGCCTGATCCTCGCCTCGCAAAGCGCCTCGCGTCGCGCGATGCTGACCGCCGCGGGTGTGCCATTCGAGGCGACCTTCGCCGGCGTCGATGAGGATGCAGCCAAGGAGGCGCTACGCGACCTGTCGCCCCGCGATCTCGCCGATGCGCTCGCCGAACTGAAGGCGCTGAAGGTTTCCGCGCGGATGCCCGGCTATCTCGTCCTCGGCAGTGACTCGCTGGTCGCGCTGGAAGACGGCACCATCCTCGACAAGCCAGTGGACCGCGCCGACGCGGCGGCACATCTGCGGCTGATGTCCGGCAAGCGCCACGACCTCTGGAGCGCCGCGGTCATCGCCGAGAACGGCCAGGCGATATGGCGCCACGTCGAACGCGCGAAGATGCATGTCCGCCCGCTGTCCGAAGCGTTCATCGAGACGTACCTCGATGCGGAATGGCCCGTCATCTCGGGTTGCGTCGGCTGCTACCGCATCGAAGGCCCCGGCGCGCAACTGTTCGCCAGGATCGAAGGAAGCCAGTTCACGGTACTCGGCATGCCGCTGCTTAACGTCCTCGACTTCCTCCGCGTCCGCGGTGAACTGCCAGCGTAATCTAAAAACGGGAGGGCGCACGTAATCCTCCCCCGCCAGGGGGAGGTGGCTGGCTCTTGCCAGACGGAGGGGGAGGCATGCGAAACGTTTGTTCCGTGTCCTCCCCCTCCGTCACCTTCGGTGCCACCTCCCCCTTGCGGGGGAGGATTGAATGGACCGTCGCACATGGCAATCCGCCCGAGCTAGACTAAATCCCGTTCACCCGCGAAGGCGGGCGCCCAGACTGGATCCCCGCCTCCGCGGGGAAACACGGAGCTTCGAATGACCCGTCCGTATGCAGAAGTGATCGGCGATCCGATCGCACAGTCGAAATCGCCGCTGATCCACGGCTTCTGGCTCGACGCGCTCGGGATCGACGCGGAATACCGCCACAAGCTCGTCACCACCGCAAACCTCCCCGCCTACTTCACCGAACGCAAAGCCGACCCCGCATGGCGAGGGTGCAACATCACGATGCCGCACAAGCTCGCAGCGCTCGACCACGTCTCCGACCCCGGGAATGTCCGCGGGACGATCGGCGCGATCAACACCGTATTCCGCAACCAGGCGGGCGACTGCATCGGTACCAACACCGATGCCGCCGGATTCTGGGCGCCGATCGACGATCTCGACATCGCCGGCCAGCCCGTCACGGTGATCGGGGCGGGCGGCGCAGCCCGCGCGATCCTGTTCGCGCTGTCGCGGATGGGTGTCGGCCCCGTCACCATCCTCAACCGCAATCCGCTGAAGGGCGTAGCGCTGCTATCGACGTTCGGTCTCAAAGGCCAGGCGCTCCCGATCGGCCCCGCCGCCCCGCCCTCGCGCCTGCTAGTCAACGCCAGCGTACTTGGCATGGCCGGGCAGCCGCCCCTCGATATCGATCTCGGCGCGCTCGAGCCAGACTCACTGGTTTACGACATCGTCTATTCGCCGCTCGAAACCGGTCTCCTGAAAGCGGCGCGCGCGCGCGACCTTGAAACCGTCGATGGCCTGGAGATGCTGATCGGCCAGGCAGCGGTCGCGTTCGAGATATTGTTCCACGTGGAACCACCGCGCGATCGCGACGACGAACTCCGCGCGTTGCTGACAAAATGATCATCGGCCTCACCGGATCGATCGGCATGGGCAAATCCGCCGTCGCCGCGATGTTCGCCGACGAGGGCGTCCCGGTGTTCGACGCCGACGCAACCGTCCACCGCTTGCAAGGCATCGGTGGTCGACTCGTCCCCGCGATCGAAACCGCGTTCCCCGGCACCACCACCAAAGGCGCAGTCGACCGCGCAAAACTCGGGACAGCGGTGTTCGGCGACGACGCCGCGATCAAGCGGCTCGAAGCGATCGTCCACCCCGCCGTCGGCGAAGAACGCGCCGACTTCCTCGCCAAGCACGCCGGCCAGCGAGTCGTGTTCGACGTCCCCCTGCTGTTCGAGACCGGCGGCCATCGCAACGTCGACGTCATCGTCGTCGTCTCCGCCGCCCCGGACGTCCAGCGCGCCCGCGTCCTCGCTCGCCCCGGCATGACCGCGGAGAAGTTCGCCGCGATCCTCGCGCGCCAAACCCCCGACGCCGAGAAACGCGCCCGCGCGGATCATGTCATCAACACCGACACCAGCTTCGACGCGACCCGCGCGCAAGTCCGGGCGGTGCTTGCATCCTTGGAAATCTGAGCCGATACCATCGGGATGCGTGAGATCGTCTTCGATACCGAAACCACCGGCCTCAGTTTTTCCGGCGGCGACCGCATGGTCGAGATCGGCTGCGTCGAGATGCTCAACCGGGTCGAGACCGGCCGCACGTTCCACGCCTATTATCATCCCGAACGCGACATGCCGGTCGAGGCATTTAACGTCCACGGGCTGAGCGCGCAGTTCCTCTCCGACAAGCCGAAGTTCGCGGACGCGGTCGAGGACCTGCTCGAATTCGTCGGCGACGCGCCGATGATCGCGCACAATGCCGGCTTCGACTTCTCGTTCCTCAACGGCGAGCTCACCAAGTGCGGCCGCCAGATCGTCCACATGAAGCGGATGGTCGACACGCTGCAGATCGCGCGCAGCCGTCACCCCGGCGCCAAGCATTCGCTCGACGCTCTGTGCTCGCGGTTCGGCATCGATCGCAGCCACCGCGTGCTGCACGGCGCGCTGCTCGACGCGCAGTTGCTCGCGCAGGTCTATGTCGAGCTGATGGGCGGTCGCCAGATCGGTCTCGGCCTACTTGGCGATACCGGCAGCACCGCGTCGACTCCGATCGTCGCACAGGCGCCTCGGGTCGTTCGCCCTGCCCGCGTTTTCGCGGTGAGCGAGGGAGACCTTGCGGCCCATGCTGCGTTCATGAAGGGGATCAAGGATCCGATCTGGGGGGCCGTGGCGTCCGGATGACGCTGGCAGGGTGGAGCCAATAGGACCGCCCGAAGACTGTAACGCCGTTAAGGAGACGACAATGGATATCCGGATTTCTGGTCATCAGGTTGACACTGGCGAAGCACTGAACAGCCACGTGGAAGACCGACTCCAGGGTATCGCCGACAAGTATTTCTCGCGCGCCATCTCGGCCGAAGTCACGTTTGGCAAGGGGCCGCACGATGCCGGCTTCAAATGCGACATCGTCTCGCACGTGATGAAAGGCCTCGTGCTCAAGGGCCATGCCGAAGCCTATGACGCCCGCGCCGCCTTCGATGGCGCCGCCGCGAAGATCGAGACCCAGCTCCGCCGCTACATGCGCCGCCTGAAGGATCGCCATGCCGGCGAAGCGGTCGCGATCGCCGAGAGCAACGGCTACGACAATGCCGGCTATACGCTGTTCCAGGAGAGCGTCGAGGAAGACGATGTCGCGGACGCACCGCTGATCATCGCCGAAACGCGCGTCGACATCCCCGAGGCCACCGTGTCCGACGCGGTGATGATGCTCGATCTGCGCAACACCGCCGCGTTGCTGTTCACGAACGCGGGCACCGGCGCGCACAACATGGTGTACAAGCGCGGCGATGGCACGATCGGCTGGGTCGAGCCACAGCGCGTAGCCGCCTCCCCTCCCCAATAAAGAAGGGTCCATAAAGGCGTGGGTCTGACGACCCCGTCTTTACGCCCCCGTGCAACCCGCTAAGGCGGACGCGCGCGGGGGCGCTTGAGATATTGAACAGAATGACTGATTTCAGCGATATGCTGCGTCCCGACGCAGTGCACACGGGCGTGATCGCCACGAACAAGAAGGCGGTGTTCCAGCATCTTGCCACGATCGCGTCCGAGATAGTCGATACCGACCCCAAGATGATCGCCGATCGGCTGGCCGCGCGCGAGAAGCTCGGCTCGACCGGGTTCGGCGGTGGCGTCGCGATCCCGCATGCCAAGCTGGAAGGTCTCGCGCAGGTCACGGGGGTGTTCGCGCGATTGGCGCAACCCGTCGATTTCCAGGCGGTCGACGATCTCCCCGTCGATCTCGTCTTCATGCTGCTCTCCCCCACCGACGCTGGCGCGGTTCATTTGAAGGCCCTCGCCCGCGTCTCGCGCCGACTGCGCGACAAGGCGTTCCTCGAGAAACTGCGCGGCGGCGGTTCGCCAGACGCGGTCTATGCGCTGTTCACCGCCGACGAGGTCCGCGATGCAGCCTGAGTCGGCCCCCAGTTCGGCCCCAAACACGGCGGGCGCAGACGCACATTTCCGCGCGCTGGAATCGCTCTACGCCCAGGCCCCGATCAACCGCTTCTTCGATTCCTCGCTCGAAATCCCCGAAGCCGGCGTCGCGCGCATCCATTTCACGATCGACGAGCGCCATTACCACGCCGGCGGCGCCGCGCACGGCACGAGCTACTTCAAGATGCTCGACGATGCCGCCTTCTACGCTTGCAACAGCCTGGTCACCGATCGCTTCCTGCTCACCACCGCGTTCAACCTGCTGCTCACGCGACCGTTGAAGATCGGCCCGGTGATCGCCGAAGGACGCTGGATCAGTGGCAAGCGGCGTGTGTTCGTCGCGGACGCCCGGCTGATCGACGCGGACGGCGAAGAAGCGGCAAGAGGCACCGGCACCTTCATGCGCTCGCGGATCGCGCTCGCTGGCCTTCCCGGATACCGCAGCGCAGCATGAGTAGCCGTCTCCCCAGCGGAGTCCTCGTCAGCGCGTTGCTGCGGCGCGTCAACGACGCCGGCGGCTTCGGCGCGGTGATGGCGAAAGGCGACCCGCAAGGCGGCGCGATCCTGGTCATCGCGATCGACAAGGGCGCCCCGCCTCGCCTGCTGGAACGCGGCATCGGACCCGACGGACGGACCGTGCTAATCGACTCGACGCCCCCCGAAGACCTCGACGGATATTGGCGTCGGCGCCGCGCAAGTGACCCGGATCTCTGGGTAATCGAGGTGGACATCGCAGCGGCGGAACGGTTCGCCGCTGAAACGATCCTCGACGATTGACTCGAAAGCCCCCCCAATAGAGGGGAATTGCAACATTGATTGGCGTTGTGCTGGGACGGGTGCGATCCGGATCAGTTACGCAGTCGGGGGGATGCCTGGACGATCGGCTCGTACGATTGCTTCCGCGGTCCAACCGCATCTGAATAAGTTTGAATGACGATTTTTCAGCGGGCTGCGACGATCGCGGTCATGACCTTCTCTCTTGCCGGCCTGCTCGGCAACAGCGCTCCCGGTCAGGCAACCGGTATCGATCGCTCGACCACCAATCTCACTGCTCTCGCCAATATAAACGCGCTCTCGCCGCAGAATGTTCCGCAGATCGCTCCAGTTGCCACGACCGTCGCACCTGTCGAGACGAACGCCGAGAACACCGCAGTCAGCCCTGCCGTCGCAGAAGCCGAAGAATTCGACACGCTTGCCCAGGCCGTTGCCGCGCAGGATAGCGCCGCCGCCGACGAAGCGCTTCAGTGCCTTGCCGGCGCGATCTACTTCGAATCCAAGGGTGAGCCGCTGACCGGCCAGCTCGCCGTCGCCGAAGTCATCATCAATCGCGCCAAGTCGGGTCGTTTCCCCGCCAACGTCTGCGCCGTCGTCAAGCAGCGCGGCCAGTTCAGCTTCGTCCGCGGTGGCAAGATCCCCAACATCAACGCCGGCACCGCCTACCGCACCGCGGTCGCAGTCGCCAAGGTCGCCCTCGCCGATGCGTGGAACAGCCCGGCCGACAAGGCGCTCTACTTCAACACCCCCGATCGCCGCCCCAGCGTCCGTGCGATCAAGGTCGCCTCGATCGGAAACCACATCTTCTATCGCTGATATCCCCCGGATATCGCTGAAGTCCGACCCCGTCCCGCATCCAGCGGGGCGGGGTTTTTCATATCCGCCAACGCCCCAGTTTAACGTCTCGGCCTATCGCAGCACCCGCGCCGCCAACCCCGAACAGTCCGCATCGCTGGCCGTCGGTCCCTGCTTGCCGGTGATCGCCCGACCGATCGCCTTGAAGATATTCCCCACCGATTTCACCTCCGGCGGGATCGTCACGTGCGGCTGCTGGATCGTCCCGGTCATGTACGCCGATCCCGGCAACTGCAGCAGCGCATGCTGTTTCGGCGATCCACTCAGCCGAATGTTGAGCGCTTCGGTTGGAAACACCACGCTCCCCTGCCCGCGCAACTGGCTGGCGGTGGTATCGACGATCATCGGATCAACGCGCCCCCGCCCCCGCGTCACGGCGAGTTTCACCACCACGCAGCGCAGCCCCGCGCGCTCGCCATCTTTCGCCAGCAACGCGCGCGCCGCATCGAACCCCAAAGCTGCGGCGATCCCCTGCGGCAACTGCCCGTCCCGCGCGACGAACCCGATGCTGCCATCGGCGTTCCCGACTGCAGCCCGGATCGTCTCGCCCGGCCCCTTCAGCCGCACCCGCGCGCTCACATTCCCGCTGAAATCGCCGCGCCCGCCCGCCAGCGCCTGTACGCTGCTACCCCGCAACCTAAGGTCGATCGCAACGGTCGGCGTCTTGCGATCGCCCCGCTGGTCGACGGTGACCTTGCCGGTGACGGTCCCTTGCGGCAGTCTCGCGACCAACCGGTCCAGAGTAAGCAGTTGGTGATCGATCGCGATCGTCCCCTTGGCGGACACGATCGGGGACTTCCCCTTGGCCGCGACGATATGCTGGATGCGGAACCCGAACTCGGCATCGGTGCTGTCGATCTTGCCGATGTCGATCCGCGTATTCGGCACGAGCCTCGGCCCGATCGCCCGCTCCAGCGCGGCGCCCTTCGCCTGCGCCTCGTCCGACGACAGGTCCGCGAAGTCGAACTGGCGCGACACGATATCGCCGTTCACCTTGCTTCGTCCGTCCCTCTTGTCGACCGTCACGTGACCCGCAAAATCCGACCGCCCGACCACGCCCTTCAGCTGCGTGATCGCCCATTTCGGCGCATCGTGGCGGATGTGCGCGCTGAACGACACCGGCTGCGTCCGGAACAGCCCCGCCTCGATCACCGCGTCGATCAGCTTCAGGTCGGTCGCGCGCGCCGTCACGTCGAGCGTCATCGCATCGGTATCGAGCGGCCGGTCCATCACGCCCTTTGCCGAGATCGACAGTCTGTCCCCATCGATCGACGCGGTGAACGGCCAAGGCTTGCCCTGCGATCGCTCGATCGACGGCCCCGAGACCGCGATCCGCACCGCCGCCCCACGCACGGTACCGGTGCCGTTCGCACGGATGCCCGCAACCGGATCGGACGAGAACCGCGCGGTGATCTGCCGCCCCTGCTTGGCATCGCGGTACGAGATCACGCTGTCGCGGATGATGAGCCCTTGCAGGTCGTTCGAACTGCCGCCGCTCTTGGCCTTGCCCGGCCGATCCCAGTTGGTCCGCCCCTGCTTGTCACGGACAAGTGCGAGGTACAGCCCGGACGCCTTGACGTCGCGCGGTCCGAACCCGCCCTTCAACAGCGACAGCGCGGAGAACGTCGCCTCCGCCTCGCGCAACCGCACGAAATCGCCGCTCCCGGCCCACGCCGCTTGCGGAATACGCACCTGCGTAATGCGGATCGTCGGCGAGAAGCCGAACCCGTCGACGCGCTCGATCCCGCCGATCGTCACCGGCCGCCCGAAGCGCGCGGTCAGCTGCCGCTCGATCACGCCTTTCAGCGATCCCCAGGGAAACACGGCGAGCCCGATTATGACCGTGGCCATCACGGCCACGACGACGATGCCAGTGACTTTCACCCAGCGCTTGGCGACCCATCTTCTCATCTACTGCGGCGACGCGTCGAGACGAGAAACGTTCCGCAAGCGTCAGGACCGCTGCCGCAGAATGACCGCGGCGCGTAGGGCTCGCTAGACCCGCACGCTCTTCGGCGCCAACCGGCGGATATCGAGGACATCGACCTGCGCGAGCATCACCGCGCCCAGCGCCTTGTCCCCGGTCTCGACCAATATCCCCTCATGCGTCGCGCGCACCGTCCGCCACGATACCTCGCGGACCGTCAGAGTCTTCCCGATCCGCTTCACCGCAGCGACACGCCCGTCATCCGCGATCGCCAACGCGCCCTGCCCGTCCGCTCCGACGACAGCGCCCGCCACCGCAAACCCGCGAAGCTGTGCCTGCGCCGCGTCCGCCGCCTCTTCCGGAGTCTCGATCTTCACGACCCGCCGCATCCGCACGACCACCCAGGCCAGGCCCGCGATCAGCAGCACAACGATGGCCACGATGCGGCCGACGATGGCAGGCGTCATCGCGGCCCTGCGAGCGCGTCCAGCATCGGGCGGATTCCGCGCAGATCATACCCGGCGTCCTCGGCCTGCGCGAGCAACAGGTTCGGGTTGCGTCCCGCCTTCGCCGCCGCCAGCGCCCACAAATTGCAGCTCCGCGTCCCCGACCGGCAATAGGCCAGCACCGGCCCGTCGGAATCGGTCAGCGCCTGCGTCATCGCGTCGATCTGCGGATGCGAGAACCCCGCATGCGTCACCGGGATCGAGACGTATTTCAGTCCGGCCGCTTCCGCCGCAGCGCGGATCGCGTCGCCCGAAGGTTGCCCCGCATCCTCGTCGTCCGGTCGGTTGTTGACGATCGTCTTGAACCCCGCCGCAGCGATTTCCGCGACTTGCTCGACCGCGATCTGTGGCGCGACCGAAATACTTTCGTTTATTTGCCGTATCATGCGGACTCGCGGATGACCTGGAGGAAGGCATCCCCATAGGCGTCGAGCTTGCGCGCGCCAATGCCTGATAACAGGCTTAACTCGGCACGCGACGCCGGCCGCTGCCGCGCAATGTCACGCAACACCGAATCGTGAAAGATCACATACGGCGGAACGCCCGCTTCCTTCGCCAGATCGCGCCGCCGCACGCGCAACGCCTCGAACAGCGGATCGTCGACCGGGTTCGGCACAGCGCCAACCGCACCCTTGCGCCGCCGCTCGCGCTTGGGCGGCACGACGATCGACACCGCCGCCTCGCCCTTGAGGATAGCCTTCGCCGCCGGTCCGAATTCGAGGCCGCCATGCGGATTGGTCCGCAGCGCATCCTTCAGCATCAGCGCGCGCGATACGGGCTTCAGCAACGCAACCTCGTCGCCCTCGACGATCCCGTACACCGACAGCGCCTCATGCCCGTTCATCAGGCTCCGCTCCGACGACACCCCCGTCAGGATACCCTCGATATACCCCACCCCGAACATCTGCCCGGTCCGAAACACCGCCGACAGGAATTTACGCGCCGTTTCCGTCGCGTCGACCGCATCGACGTTACCGAGGCAATTGTCACAATTCCCGCAATCCTCGAGCCGCTCCTCGCCGAAATGCTTGAGCAGGATCCGCCGCCGGCACCCGGCCGTCTCGACCAGCCCGCCCATCGCGGTCAGCCGCTGCCGCTCGCCCGCCTGCCGCTCGGGCTCGACCTCGCCGATCCGCTGCCGCGCACGCGCGAAATCCTCCGCGCCCCAGAACAGATGCGCGATCGCCGGGTCGCCATCACGCCCCGCGCGGCCGGTCTCCTGATAATAAGCTTCGATCGATTTCGGCAGCCCGGCATGCGCCACGAACCGCACGTCGGGCTTGTCGATCCCCATCCCGAACGCGACCGTCGCGCAGATCACCATGTCCTCGCTCGCGACGAAATCCGCCTGGTTCTTCGCGCGCACCTGCGGATCGAGCCCGGCATGATACGCCCGCGTCGGCCGCCCACTCCGCCCCAGCGCCTCCGCCAGCTTCTCGGTCGCCGCCCGCGTCTGTGCGTAGACGATCCCCGGCCCCGGGATCTTCTCCAGGATATCCGCGATCTGCCGATTGACGTTGTCGCGCCCCGAAATCGCATAGCGGATGTTCGGCCGGTCGAACCCCGACACGATCAGCCCCTCTCGCGAGATGCCCAGCTGCTCGAGAATGTCCGCCCGCGTATGCGCGTCGGCGGTCGCGGTCAGCGCGAGGCGCGGCACATCCGGAAAACTGTCGAGCAAAGGCCGCAGCAACCGATAGTCCGGCCGGAAGTCATGCCCCCACTCACTAACGCAATGCGCCTCGTCGATCGCGAACAAGCTGAGCTTGGCCTGCGACAGTAGATTGCGAAAACTTTCGTTCGAGGCCCGCTCCGGCGCCACGTACAGCAGGTCCAGATCGCCAGCCCGAAACCGCGCGATCGTCTCCTCGCGATTGGTATCGACCGACGTCAGCGTAGCCGCCTTGATGCCCACCGCAGTGGCGGCCCGCAACTGGTCATGCATCAACGCGATCAGCGGCGACACGACCACGCACGTCCCCTCCAGCATCGTCGCCGGCAACTGATAGCACAGCGACTTGCCCGCACCCGTCGGCATGACCGCCAGAGTCCGCTGCCCCGCGAGCACCCGGTCGACGACATCGCGCTGCACGCCACGAAAATCAGGAAAGCCGAAGATGCGCTGGAGATCGGGAAGGGGGTCGAGTGCCATTGCCATGCGATCTAGGCGTCGCGCAGTCGCCCGTCGAGGGGCGAGCCTGCATTGGTTATCCAATCATCACCAATCATAAATTCGTTGCGAATACGATATGACGCGGCAAGATCGCGGCGCATGACGCCGGAGACCTCGCGATGATCGCCAATATCTTTAGAACCGGCGTGGCGGCATCGGTGCTCGTGAGCAGCGTCGCGCTAGCCGGCGACACGGTCACGGCCATCCGCGACGTACCGGTCGGCGGGATGATCGCCGCAATGATCGACGGCAAGCCCGTCACGCTGCGCGTCGACCCTGCCGCGCCCGGCCTGGTCTTCGTCACGACCGCGGTCGCCGATCGACTCGCGCTGAAGGGCGGCGCATTGGGCCTCGGCTATTCGGTCGGCGGGCAAGGCGCGATGCAGGCGACGACGGTCCGCCCGATGACGTTCGGGACCAATGCGGTGAAGCGGCGGATCGGCTTTCCGAGCCGCAAGCACGAGGCCAAGGGGAAGGCTGCCGACCCCCGCTGGGTCGGGCGGCCCTATGCCGATGTCGGCGACGGCAGCATCGGCCCGGCGTCGCTGCCCGAACCCGTCGTGCGCATCCTCCTGAACGCGCCGCGCGCGGGAAAGCGGACCGTCGCGTTGCCGATGGTCGACGGCGGCGGCCTGCTGGGCAAGCTCTCCGGGACCTTCGCGCAGATCACGATTGGCGGCCAGCCGATCCGGGTCCGCTTCGACCCCTATCATCCACGCACGACCGTCACCGCCAACGCCGCCACGCTGATCGCGCAGGCGCAGCGCGGCACGCTGGCCGGCCTCACCGCACCGGTCGAGATCGCCTTCGGTATCGCCCGACCCGTCCGCACGATGACGCTCGCCACCCCGCTCCTCGTCGGCCCGCTCGCGCTATCGTCGCTAGGCGTCCGCACCACTGACGTCGGCAGCGCCGCCGCGATCCCCGATGCCGACGCGCCGCCACCCGACCCCGACGAGATCGTCGTCGTCGCCAAGGGCAAGCGCGATGCGAACCGCGACCGCCTGACGATCGGCGCCGACCTGCTGGATCGCTGCTCCACCATCGTCTTCGACAAACCCGCCAAGCAGATCCGCCTGACCTGCGGGTAGACTCGGTCCGTTGACGGTCGGGGGAACGCACAAGTCCCAGGACGCCGTCGCTAAGCTTGTTTCCCCGCGAAGGCGGGGACCCAGACTGGGGTCCCGCCTTCGCGGGAGAACAAGGAAGGGAGGCTGCCGTTCGAATGCGGCGGCCGTACTTGCTTTACGGGATGAGAACGGAACACTCCCGACGCAGCGGGAGCGACGGTGTGGGCGCGCTTTAACCGACGGCTACCCGCGCCGCTATTCCGCCGCCAAGGCCCCATCGTCATCCCCGGCACGCTCCTGCGCCTGCCGATTCCACATCTCGGCATACACGCCGCCCTGCCGCAACAGGTCCGCATGCGTGCCCTTCTCGACGATCCGCCCCGCCTCCAGCACGACGATCTGGTCCGCATGCACCACCGTGGAAAGCCGGTGCGCGATCACGATCGTCGTCCGCCCGCGCTCGATC
Source organism: Sphingomonas sp. AP28 (assembly GCF_056680455.1). Taxonomy (NCBI): domain Bacteria; kingdom Pseudomonadati; phylum Pseudomonadota; class Alphaproteobacteria; order Sphingomonadales; family Sphingomonadaceae; genus Sphingomonas; species Sphingomonas sp. AP28. The sequence continues at coordinate 2,543,170 of NZ_CM155283.1, forward strand.
GCCTCCAGCGTATCGAGAATTTCCGCCTCGGTCCGGCTATCCAGCGCCGAAGTCGCCTCGTCCAGGATCAAGATCGGCGGGTTCTTCAGCAGCGTCCGCGCGATCGCCACGCGCTGTTTCTCGCCACCCGACAGCTTCAACCCACGCTCGCCGACGCGCGTCTCATACCCGAGCGGCTGGCGCTCGATGAACCCGGCAATCGCCGCGCCCTTGGCAGCAACCTCGACCTCGGGCATCTCCGCACCCTCGCGCCCGTACGCGATATTATACCCGATCGTGTCGTTGAACAGCACCGTATCCTGCGGCACGATTCCGATCGCCGCGCGCAAAGACGCCTGCCGAACCTCCGAGATATCCTGCCCGTCGACGGTAATCCGTCCGCCCGTCAAATCGTAGAACCGGTACAGCAACCGCGCGAGCGTCGACTTCCCCGCCCCCGACGGCCCAACGACAGCCAAAGTGGACCCGGCCGGCACGTCCAGCTCCAGATCGCGCAGGATCGGCCGCCCTGCGTCATAGCCGAACGACACGTTCTCGAACCGCACATGCCCCGCGCTCACCGCCAGCGCAGGCGCACCCGGCGCGTCGACGACCGTGGCCGGCGTATCGATCAGGTCGAACATCGCCGCCATGTCGAGCGCGCCCTGCCGGATCGTGCGATAGACCATCCCCAACAGGTCGAGCGGCCGGAACAGCTGCGCCAGCAGCGTCGACACGAACACCACGTCGCCCGCCGACGCCTCGCCGTGGCTCCACCGCCACACGACGAACCCCATGCCGCCCGCCAGCATCACGTTGGTGATCAACGCCTGGCCGAGGTTGAGCCACGCGAGCGAATTCTCGCTCTTCACCGCCGCCTCGGAATACGCCGTGATCGCGCTGTCGTAGCGCCGCGCCTCGCGCTCCTCCGCGCCGAAATACTTCACCGTCTCGAAGTTCAGCAGCGAATCCACCGCATGCGCGACCGCCCCGGTATCGAGGTCGTTCATCCGCGCGCGCAGCGCATTGCGCCAGTCGGTCACCATCCGCGTGAAGAGGATGTAGCCGACCACCATCACCACCGTCGCGACGACCAGCAGCCAACCGAACTTGGTCCAGAACAGCCCGAGCACCAGTACCAGCTCGAACACCGTCGGCGCGATGTTGAACAGCAGGAAATACAGCATCGTGTCGATGCTCTTGGTGCCGCGCTCGACCACCTTGGTGACCGCGCCCGTCCGCCGCGACAGGTGGAAATCGAGGCTCAGCGCATGCAGATGGCGAAACACCTGCGCCGCCAGCCGCCGCGACGCATCCTGCCCGACGCGCTCGAACACCGCGTTGCGCAGATTGTCGAACAGCGTCGTCCCGAACCGCGACGCCGCGTACCCGACCACCAGCAGCACGACGAGCGTCAGCGCCCCGCGATCGTTCCCCGCCATCCGGTCGACCGCGTATTTCAGCGTGAACGCCGCGCCGAAAACCTGGATCAGCTTCGACGCGATCACGAGCAGCATCGCGACGACGATCCGCGCCTTCAGCCTGGGCTGCCCCGCCGGCCACAGGAACGGCAGGAAGCGGCGGAGCGTCGGCAGCAAGGGCTGGTCCGCGCGGGTGGAGGTGTACGTATCAGGGGGCATGGATCGATGCGATGTAGGCGCAGTCAAGCCCCGGCGAAAGCAGTTGGGGGAACAATCCTGCCACTTCGTCGCTTTTGTAATCGTGTCCGATGTCGGCCACCGCGATCCACCGGAGAATGAAATGGAACCGCTGTTCTACGTCATGGCCATCATGGGCTGCGGTGACGGCAACGTGAACTGCACCGAGGCACGTGTGATCCCGGCACGCTACGAGACGATGGCCCAGTGCCGCGCGGCGCTCCCCGACCAGCTGGCCCAGAACACCGACGTTCCGTATCCGATGATCGGTGCCAATTGCCGTGCGCAGGGCAACCAGATGGCGAAGACGGGCAAGGCCAAGTCGCAGGGCTAGATTGTTTCCCCGCGAAGGCGGGGACCCAGACTGGACTCCCGCCTTCGCGGGAGAACAAGCTAGACGCCGGCAATCAGCGAGGCCGAGTCCACAACCGAGTATCCCGCACCGTTCGCGGATACAGCGTATCCCGCCGAGCTGCCTCCCGGGCCGCCGTCACGATAAACCCCAGCTTCTGCATCCCCGACGTCGTCACCCGGTGATCCCACGCATGCTCCCCCCGAGCCGCCACGGTCCGCCCGATCGCCCCATAAATCCCCGCCGCAGACAACACCGCCCAAGCCGACCGGAACGACAGCGCCGGCGTCCCCTCCCGCGCACTAGCCTCGAACGCCGCAGCGCGATCCGCCATCCGCTTCGTCAACACCGCCAGCCCCGATCGAAACGGCGGCTTCATGTGCTGCCCCGGTGGGAAATCCATCTCGACCAGCCATTCCTCGGGCAGATAGCACCGCCCGACCCGGTCATCCTCCTCGACGTCGCGCGCGATATTAGCGAGCTGGAACGCCATCCCCAGGTCGCACGCGCGATCGAGCGTATCCTCGTCCTCGGGATCGACGCCCATCGCGATCGCCATCATGCACCCGACGACGCCCGCGACATGGTAGCAATATTTGTAGAGGTCGTTCTCCGACCGCGGCCGCCACTCGCGCGCATCCAGCGCGAACCCCTCGACCAGATCGCGCGCGAACCGCTTCGGCAGCCGGGTCTCGGCCGCGAAGATCCGCAGCGCATCGAACGCCGGCTCGCCAACGACTTCGCCAGCCAGCGCCTGCTCGGTCATCGCCGATAAAGCCACCAGCCGGGCCGGGGCGTCCTCGACCACGGTCATGCCGTGCCCATGATCCTGGCCATCGGCAATATCGTCGCACCGCCGGCACCACGCGTACAACAGCCACGCCCGCTCCCGCGTCGGCTTGTCGAACAACAGGCTGGCAGCGGCAAAACTCTTCGACCCCCGCGAGATCGACTCATGCGCGGTAGCAACGATCGCCTCGCGCGAAGGGAGGGGGCGGGTCACAGCAACACCCCGCACGCCACCACCGTTATATGCGCCACCCCGGCGGAGGCCGGGGCCCAGTTGGGGGACGTAAGTTGGCTAGCGCCGAGATTTATTACTGCAACCTTCCCAACTGGGCCCCGGCCTTCGCCGGGGTGGCGGCAGGTGATGGTAGGAGCCGTCAACCTCACAAATCCGACGCGTTCATCCGCACGATCGGCTGCGTCGGCACATGGCTCGCCATCCGGTCGAGCAGCACATCCAGCGTATCCGCCACGATCAGCAGGTCCCGGTGCTGCGGCCGCAGGAAGCCAACCTCGCCCATCTTCTCCCAGAACGCGATCAGGTGATCGTAATACCCAGCGGTATTCAGCAACCCGACCGGATCCGCATGATACCCGAGCTGCGCCCAGCTCAGCGCCTCCCACAGCTCGTCCATCGTTCCCGTCCCGCCCGGGATCGTCACGAACCCGTTGGAGAGTTCGGTGAACATCTGCTTCCGCTGATGCATGCCGCTGACGACGTGCAACTCGGTAAGTCCCCGATGCGCGACTTCCGCATCGACCAAGGCCTGCGGGATAACCCCGATAACCTCGCCGCCGCCCCCAAGCGCGCCGTCGGCGATCGCGCCCATCAGTCCGGTCCGCCCGCCGCCATAAACGAGGCCGATCCCCCGCTCGGCAAAAGCCAATCCCAGCGCCCGAGCGCCCTCGATATAGACAGGATCAGCCGGCGTCGCCGACCCGCAATACACAGCAAGACGTTTCATGTGCCCGCGTTAGGGGATGTGATACCCCGTCACAAGCAGGTACCCGGCTCGAGTATTTGGGTGCCGCCGCGATGGCGGCACCCGCATACTATCTCAGCACTGGCTCCGACAAAAATCACCGGCCTTCTCGGCGGCAAAATTGCAGACCGTGCTCGCAGGCCAGGGCAGGAGGCTACATGCGGCCTGGGCGGCCTGCTGCGCGATAGAGCAGGCCGTCGTGCAGGCGTTGCCGCTGTTTGCCTCCAGGGGCGTTTCGCCGACCTCGACCGTCTGTCCGTCGAAGTTCTTGCCGATGATGTCGCGGATCTTCTGCTGCTCGTCGCTGCTGATTCCGTTCCAGTCCACGCTCTTGACAGTAATGGCCATGATGCATCCCCTCTTTTGCTGACCGAAATCCGGTCTAAAGGGATGCTAGAATGATGGCTGCCGGCATCTACACTCGATGCCGCCATTACGGAGTTAGTCACGACCTTCCGAGGAAGTATCGTCAAATTACAGATGTCAATCACACCGTTTCGGATAACTCTATCAGACGATAAAAGCGTGTTGAACCTATTGTCCGCCGAGCATCAGTGCCGCCGTAGCCTTCGCGCTCCCGACAACCCCCGGGATACCCGCACCCGGATGCGTTCCAGCCCCCACGAAGTACAGATTCGGAATGTGTTCGTCGCGGTTGTGAACCCGGAAATACGCGCTCTGCGTCAACACCGGCTCCAGCGAGAACGCGCTACCCAGATGCGCATTCAGATCCTCCGCGAAATCCTTCGGCGCGTACGAGAACTTCGTCACGATCCGCTCGTGGATGTCCGGGATCAACCGCCGCCCGATCTCGTCGAGGATGCGCTTCTCCAGGATCGGCGCGATCTCGTCCCAGTCGACCGGGAACTTCCCCAGATGCGGCACCGGCGCCAGCGCATAGAAGGTCGAATGCCCCTCCGGCGCCAGCGACGGATCGGTCACGGTCGGATGATGCAAATACAGCGAGAAATCTTCCGACAGCACGCCGTGGTCGTAAATGTCCTCGAGCAGCCCCTTATAGCGCGGCCCGAACAGGATCATGTGGTGCGGGATGCCCGGCCACGTGCCTTTGATCCCGAAATGCACCACGAACAGCGACGGCGAGTATTTCTTCCGCTCGAGCGACCCCGTCTTGCGCTTGGCACTGCGCGACGTCGCCAGCAGGTCGCGGTACGTGTGCATGATGTCGCTGTTCGCCGCGATCGCATCCGCCTGACCCGACCAGCCGCTCGCCGTCGTCACGCCGGTCGCACGGTCGCCCAGCGTCTCGATCGACGTCACCGGATCGTCGAGCCGCAGCACGCCGCCCAGCCGTTCGAACTGAGTCACCAGCGCCGCGACCAGCCGGTTGGTCCCGCCGCGCGCGAACCACACCCCGCCGTCACGCTCCAGCTTGTGGATCAGCGCATAGATCGCGCTCGTCGTCATCGGATTGCCGCCGACCAGCAGCGTATGGAAGCTCAACGCCTCGCGCAATTTCTCCGACTTCACGAAGCTCGACACGATCGAATAGACCGACCGCCACGCCTGGTATTTCGCCAGCGCCGGCGCCGCCTTGATCATCGACCCGAAGTCGAGGAACGCGACATGGCCGAGCTTCTCATAGCCCTCGTGGAACACCCCGGCCGAATACTGCAGGAACTTCTCGTATCCCGCCCAGTCGCCGGGATGCAGCTTTTCGATCTCGGCGCGCATCTGCACGTCGTCGTTGGTATAGTCGAAATTCGTCCCGTCGGGCCAGTTCAGCCGATAGAACGGCAGGACCGGATCGAGCGTCACGTCCTCGCTCATGTCGCGCCCGGTCAGCGCCCACAATTCGCGAAGGCAGTCCGGATCGGTGATGACGGTCGGCCCCGCATCGAACGTGAACCCGTCGCGTTCCCAGAAATACCCACGCCCGCCCGGCTTGTCGCGGCTCTCGACGATCGTCGTCTGCACGCCCGCGGATTGCAGCCGGATCGCGAGCGCCAGCCCGCCGAAACCTGCGCCGATGACTATTGCGGTCTTCATGATGACATACTGCCTGCGATGGCGCGGACGGCGCGCACGATGGGGACGGGGGGCTTGCCGGTCAGAACGCGCGCCTTGTCGGAAAGCGTCGATCGTCCGGCGTAGAAACGGCCGATAAGCGAGGGTGAGAGGCGGTAGAAGCGCTCGAGGATGCGGTAGCGTTCCTCCGGTTCCGCCGCGCGGAACAACATCGTGTCGAGCATCCGGTAGAACCCGCGCGACTTCCACGTCGCCCGCGCCATCGCATGCGTCGCATCGTGGAGTTTCGCGCCCGAGAAATCGCTGAGCCCTGCCAGCATCGAAGCCGCCCGCACCGCATCCGGCAGCGAGTACCCCGTGGTCGGATGGAACATCCCCGCGCGCATGCCGGCCTTGGCCACCCGAGCACCGCCCGACCGCCAATACGCCTCGAAATCACCGCCCATCGCGACTGGCAACACGCCGGACTCTTCGCGCACGACGCGCTCTACGTCCCAGCCACGAGCCGTGACATACTCGTCGATCCGCGCGCCCAGCACCGGAATATCGAGATCGGGCGTGTCGCTATAATAGGTGTCCTCGACGAACATCCGGTCCGCGCTGAACGGCAGGCAATAGACGAAGCGATACCCGTCGATCTGCGGAATGGTCGCGTCCATGACCATCGGCCGCGGGCTTTCGTGCGGCACGCTCAACGCCAGTTCGCGCCCGAGAAACTTCTGCCAAGCGAGGTCGAGCAGCGACAGATCGCCCGCCCCCCGCGCATCGATCACGCCGGTAGCCTCGATCCGGTCGCCATCCGCCAGTACGACAGCCGTCGCACTCGCCCCCGACACCTTCCGCCCGAGCATCAAAGCATGCGGCGGCAGCACGCGGCGCACTTCGCGATCAAGCCGCGAGCTCTCGATCGAATAATAAGTCGCGTCGATCGTCCGCGCATGCGCCGGAAAATGCACATCGTATCCGCGCCACGCATGCACCACGAGCGGCGCGACGATCCAGCGATCGCCTTGCGCCACGTCGCTGCCGAAGAACGACCAGAGATGATTGCCGCCGACCACCGGCGCAGCGTCGATCAGCCGCACGTCCATCGCCGGGTGCTTGGCCTTGAGCGCCAGCGCGATCATCCCGCCGGCCAAACCCGCGCCAACGATCGCAACGTCGCAGGAGATCGTCGATGCCATGCCTCCGACTAGCGCAAAGCGGGGGACACGAAAACAACCTTTCCGAACCAATCGCCCGCGAAGACAACCTGCGTTGCCGGAGGCAGGGGGCAGGGGGCAGGGGGCAGGGGGCAGGGGGCAGGGGGCAGGGGGCGGCGGTGGCGGTGGCGGTGGCGTGAGGCAGGCCTCACCTACGGTCCTCCCCCGCCAGGGGGAGGTGGCTGGCCCTAGCCAGACGGAGGGGGAGGAAAGGGAAACCTCCGTTCCGTATCCTCCCCCTCCGTCACCTTCGGCGACACCTCCCCCTGGCGGGGGAGGATCGAGCATCGCGACGCCTGAACCGTACGAACCGTACGACGAGGAAAAGCCCAACCTGCTCCCCTCCCTGGAAGGGAGGGGCTGGGGGTGGGTCGGCTTCCGCAAGTTCGAACACGCGCGGTTAAAGAGTGGACTGCCTTTCGCATACCGGAACGCGAGCGGCTCAAGCGGGCCGACCCCTCCCTTCCAGGGAGGGGAAAGTGCGGGGCGACGGATACCCTTCCACCAAGATACCTCTTAGACAGTACGAATGCCCACATCCGCCCCCACGCTAACCACCGCCCGGCTAACCCTAACCGCCCACGCCGCCACAGACCTTGAAGACTGCGCCGCGATGTGGACCGACCCGCGCGTCTACACGACGATCGGCGGCCAGCCGCGAACCCGAGAGGACGTCTGGATCCGCCTGCTCCGCTCGATCGGCCAGTGGTCGCTGTTCGGCTACGGCAGCTGGATCGCCAGAGAAACCGCCACAGGCAAGCTCATCGGCGAACTCGGCCTGATCGAAGCACGCAGAGCCATCGAACCCTCGATCAACGCGAATCCGGAAGTGGGCTGGACCCTAGCCGGCGACGCGCAAGGCAAGGGCTACGCCTCCGAAGCGCTCGCCGCGATCCTCGCCTGGACCGACGCACGCATACCCGCGACGACCTGCATCATAGACCCCGCCAACGCCCCCTCGATCCGTCTCGCGGAACGGCTAGGCTACCGCCTCCGAACCACGGGCACCTACCGAGACGCCCCGATCCTGATCTTCGACCGGGCTGCGGCGTCGTAAAGACCCCGCGCTATTTCTGTGCAGTAATCACCGGAGTCTGCACCGACGCGATCGGCATGGGATCGCCCGCCCGATCGTAGAACGCCATCAACACCAGCCCCAGTGCCAATATACTCCCCGCGATCACATAGATCAGGCTCTTGTGATCCCTGCTGGAATGGGCGCTGGTATTCGTGCCGGTATCCCCGCGCGCGGCGTCTTGATGTGCCATGCATCACTCTCCCAAACGGCAGGTCGTCCTGCTCTGAAGGGGGGAGGCTATCAGGTTTCGCCCCACTGCATAGAGGCTATCGCGACCCCACGGAACGCGCCGGGACTACATCGCCCGATCTACGCCAATCCCGGCGCGATCGGCCAGTAGGTCGCATATCGCTGATGCGCGACGCGGAAATACGGCACCATCCGCACCGGCTGCCGGTCCGCCGCGAGGATCGTGAATTCCAGCGGCCGGTCCCCCGCGCGCATCTTCTCGGCAATCGTATCGGGATCGCCCGCCAGCGTCGGCGGCGTGAACGGCGCGGCATTATATTCGCCATATTTGCGCTCGTTGACGATGATGTCCGATCCCGGCGCCAGCCCCTCGCGCCCGAAGCTGCCCGCCATCACCAGCGGCCCGTAAGTGAACGCGACGATATCCGGCGCGGCCGGCAATCGCTCGACCCCGGCGCGCATATCCAGCCGCAGTTCCACCGTATCGCCGTCGCGCCACCCCCGCGCCAATTCCAGATACCGCCCCGGACTGGTCGACCGCACCGCCTCGACCCCGTTCACCAGCACCACCGCGGTCCGGCTCCACCCCGGATGGCGCAGCTTCAGCGTCAGCTCGGCCGGCCGCTTCAACGTCCAGCGCAGCGTCGTCGTCGCCGCATCGGGGAACGCCGTCACCTGCGTCAGCACCGCGTCCTTGTCCTTCAACCGCACGGCGGAGGGCACGAACAAATTCACGTACAGCGCGTGGTCGTCGTGGAAATAGATCGAGTCGCGGTATTTGACGTGGTTCTCCATCCCCGTGCCGGTGCAGCACCAGAACGAGTTCTCGGGCGTGTGATACAGCTTCATGTAGCCCGGCCGCGCACCTTGGAAATAGGTCGCCATGCCGCTGTCCGGGTCCTGCGACGCGAGGATCCCGTTATACAGCGTCCGCTCGTAATAATCGGCATAGCCCGCCTGCGGATCGTGCAGGAACAGCGCCCGCGTCAGCTTCAGCATGTTGTGCTGGCAACACGTCTCCGATCCCTTCGCCGACAGGACATGCTCGGCGAAATCGGAGACCGGAAAGAAATGCTCGTTGTCGCCGTGCCCGCCGGTCGCGAACGATCGCGTCAGCGCCACCGTCTTCCAGAAGAATTCGGACGCCTCGCGGTATTCGGGCTTCCCCGTCACCTCCCACACCCGCTGGAAACCGATGATCTTCGGCACCTGCGTGTTGGCATGCAGCCCGTCGAGATGGTCGCGGCTCTTGGCCAGTGGCGCGAGGATCGCCTTGTGCGAGAACCGCTCCGCCATCGTGCGATACTCGGCGGTCCCGGTCATCGTGTAGAGGTCGGCGAACACCTCGTTCATCCCGCCATGCTCGGTATCCAGCATGGTCTCGAACTGCGCATCGCTCAGCGGACGGCTCGCGACCACCGCCCAGTCGGCCAGCCGCAGCAGCACCGCGCGTGCCGTGCCGCTGTCCGCCAGCAGGGTCGCATCGCGCAGGCCCGCATACACCTTGTGCAGCGTGTACCACGGCACGCCGGTGATCGGATCGCCGCGCAGATGTGCCGCCACCAGCGCCGGCCCGTCCGGGAACGCACAGACCAGCCCGGTCCCCGACGCCGCCTGGCACGCTGCCAGGTCGCGCGCGATATGGTCGATCCGCGCCTTGAACCGCCGGTCGCCGGTCGATCGATAGGCCAGCGCGCACGCCGACAGATAATGCCCCAGCGTATGCCCGTGGCAGTTGATGTCCGCCCACAGCGGATCCGATTCCCAGCCGCCATAGACCGGTGCTTTCGGTGCCAGCCCGGCATTCACCCGGAAATTGTGGAGCATCCGGTCGGGTTGCAGCGCGAGCAGATACGCCTCGGTCTTGCGCTGCGCATGCAGGAACGGCCCTTCGCCTAACGTGACGTCGGCCAGGTCGAACGCCCGCAATTTCGGCGTCGGCACGGTCGCCGGTGCCGCCGCCGGCACCACGTCTTGTGCCCCGAACGCGAACGCCCGCGGAGCGATCGACATCGACCCGACGGTCAGCGCACCGGTCGCGACACCCGTCAGGAATTTCCGGCGGGATTGGCCCCCACGGCACGGCTCGACCATCACGACACCCTCTCATGCTCTCATTATTTGTCTGAGTAGCAGCCCCGCCGCGCAGGCGAAAGGGGCCGGGGAGTCGCCGCGGCCGGCGCCTTGCTCGCGTCAGGGCACCCGGTGTGCGCAGACATAGGCGGCGAACCGCGGGACGAGCCGGGTCGTCTGCATCGCCGCCAACGTCGTCGAGGTCTGACACGCCAGCCCGTTCCGGTTCGCGCACCGGCGGTCCGCGGTATTGACGGACGCCAGTCGCGCACGATCCCGCTGCGACAGACCGCGCTCGAAATCGTCCTGCAGGGAGTCGAGATCGCCGGGCGTGATCGTCCGCACATGGCGTGCCGGGCACAGCCGGTCGGTCCGCCGCGCCAATGTCGCGAAGGCTTCGCGGGTGACGGGTGCCATGCCGGTCTGGCCCGATGCGGCCAGGATCAGAGCGAGAAGAACCATCAGCGCCTCCGTCATAGTGTCGGCCAGATGCTACCACGCCATCGCGACTACGTCGTCGTCCCCATCGTCCCCATCGTCCCCATCGTCCCCGTCGTCCCCGTCGTCGTCGTCGTCGCCGTCGTCTGCGTAGTCGTCATCGACCTGATGACAGTCAGCCCATTACACCGCGCGGGAAAGCCCGTATAAGCGTCGGATGTGGCTTGCGATCTTCCTATCCGCCGTGGCGATGACCGTGATCGTCGGCGTGCGGTATCTCATCGTTTCGGGCGCCTTCGCCGCCGCTACGCGTGCGCGGCATCCCGGGCTCTACACGGGTCTCGATGCGCAGATGCGACGCGAGATCCTGTGGAGCATCGCCTCCGCCGCGATCTACGGGGTTCCGGCTGGGATCGTCGCCTGGGGATGGAACAACCGCGGCTGGACGCAGGTCTATACCGACCTGCACGCCTACCCGCTCTGGTACCTGCCCGTCTCGGTGCTGCTGTTCCTGTTCGCGCACGATACCTGGTTCTACTGGACGCATCGCTGGATGCACCGGCCCCGGCCGTTCAAGCTCGCGCACGCGCTTCATCACGCCAGCCGACCGCCGACCGCATGGGCGGCGATGGCGTTCCATCCGATCGAGGCGATCACCGGCGCTGTGATAATTCCGCTACTGGTCTTCCTGATTCCGATCCATGTCGGCGCGCTGGGTTTGGTGCTGACGATCATGACGGTTATGGGGGTGACCAATCACATGGGGTGGGAGGTTTTCCCCCGGTTCATGTGGCGGGGCGCATTGGGCGGCTGGCTGATCACCGCGAGCCATCATCAGCGACATCACGAACAATACGGGTGCAATTATGGGCTATATTTCCGCGTCTGGGATCGGCTCTGCGGCACCGACCGGGGGGTCGGCGATTTCGTCAAGTCACATGCCAAGGCTCATGCCAGGCATGGGACGCGCGTCGCGTCTGGCGGTGGCCGGCGCGGTGGCATGGGCGATGCTGGCGGCGGCGGCACCAGTCACGCGGCTTGACGTCGAGGTCGGCAACGTCCGTTCGGCCAAGGGGATGATCCGGATCTGCCTGACGGCGGATCCCGCGAACTTCCCCGCTTGCGTCGACGATGCCAACGCGCTCACGCGATCGATCCCCGCGAGCGTGCGAACCACCAGTTTCGCCGGCCTGCCACAGCGCGGCTACGCACTCGCGGTCATCCACGACGAGAACGGCAACGCGAAGCTCGACACGATCGCGGGCATCCCGCGCGAAGGCTATGGCTTTTCGCGCGATGCTGCCGTCCGGTTCGGTCCGCCAAGCTTCTCGGCGGCCCGGTTCATGCTTGTCGGTGATGCCGAAATGCAACAGGTAAAAATGCGTTACATCTTCTGATCGATCGCAGCGGACCGAAATTGGTTTCACCGCGTTTCGACGTGGAACCTTTTTCTCCGGAGCATTTCCTTGCGCGCATTCACTCTCTTTACGTCTGCCGCAACCGCGGTGCTGGCGATCGCCACGCCCGCCTTCGCCCAGACGGACCCCAACCCGTCGCCGACGATCACCGACCCCAGGGACAACAACCGCATGACGGTCGCGCTCGGCGTGGTGTCGATGCCGGATTACGAAGGCGCGGACAGCAATTCCTTCACCCCCGCCGGTGCATTCGTCGGCACGGTGCGCGGGCATGACATCTTCCTCCGCGGCACGCAGCTCTACGTCAATCTGATCCCGAACACGGGCGAGGTCGGCATCAACTACGAAGTCGGCGTCATCGGCGGCATCCGCCGCGATCGCACCGGCGATATCGACAACCGCCAGGTCCGCGCGCTCGGCAAGATCGACACTGCCTATGAGATCGGCGGCTATCTCGGCGTCGGCAAGACCGGCGTCATCACCAGCGACTACGACACGCTCACCGCGCGCGTCGCCTATGTCCACGACGTCTCGGGCACCTATGACAGCTACGTCGTCACTCCGCAGGTGAACTACACCACGCCGCTGTCGGTTCGCACGCTCGTCTCGCTCGGCGTGTCGGCGGATTATGCCGGCAAGGGTTTCGGCCGGACCTACGCGGCGGTGACGCCGATCGGTTCGCTCAACAGCGGCCTGCGCACCTACGACGTCAACGACAGTGGCTTCCGTCGCGCGAACGCCTCGCTGTTCGTCGTGCAGAGCCTCTCGGGCGATTTGCGCCACGGCTTCGGCGTCGGCGCGGGCGTGCTCTACGGTCGCATGCTCGGCAAGTACAAGAACACCCCGATCGTCGCCGACGTGGGCTCGGCCGATCAGTGGCTCTACGCGCTGGGGCTGACCTACACCTTCTAAGCACTGACCCCAATGTTCCTCCCCCGCCAGGGAAAGGTGGCGCGAAGCGACGGAGGGGGAGGACACGGAACAGGCGTTCTCCCTTCCGCCCCCTCCGTCAGGCAAGCGCCTGCCACCTCCCCCTGGCGGGCGAGCAAAGATAGGTTGGCGTTCCTTTCAAGGCCGTTCGGGTCAAGGCCGTTCGGGCCGTGCTCGGGGTGCCCGTTACCCCACGTCTGATCCCGCACGCGTCGGGCCAAACGCACTCGCGTCAACCCCCTGCCACGCTCCCGTCCCCAGCGAAATTTCCCCCCGGCGAACTCTCGCGAAAGACGACCTGCGACGCACCTAAAATTTATTTCATCGCACCCCCTTGAACCGTGCGTCCAAAATCCTTCGGCGCACGTTCCTCGCCGTGGACGGCATTTTTCTGCCCGCAATAGAGCGCGTTACAGGCTAGACCTTTTCACGAAGGTCTGGTTTATTTCGGTCCGGACTGTTCGATTGTTTGAAAAACTATGACGTCTGCAACTGCCAAGGGGAGGACCCTGATATGACCGAGAGCGTGCACCTTATCGAAGCCCTCGATGCGCGAGTGGAACGCCGCAGCGAACGCCGTGAATTCTTTAAGACCGCGCTTGGCGCCGCTGCGATGACCGCGGCCGGTGCGACGGCATTGTCCTTCTCCAGCTCGGCGTCGGCACAGACCATCACCGATGCGGACGTCCTGAACTTCGCGCTCAACCTCGAATATCTCGAGGCGCAGTTCTACTCCTACGCCGCCTACGGCACCGGCCTCGACAACAGCCTGCTCTCGGGCACCGGCACGCAGGGTGCCGTCCGTGGCGGCCGCCAGGTCAATTTTACCGACCCGATCGTCCGCCAGTACGCACGTGAGATCGCGCAGGACGAGATCGCCCACGTCAAGTTCCTCCGCACCGCGCTCGGCACCGCCGCCGTCGCGCAGCCGGTGATCGACGTCAGCGTCACGCCGACCAGCGCGTTCTCGACCGCCGCCCAGGCAGCCGGTCTCGTTCCCGCCGGTACCGCGTTCGATCCCTACGCTTCGGACGAAGCGTTCCTGCTCGGTGCGTTCATCTTCGAAGACGTCGGCGTGACCGCCTACAAGGGCGCTGCCCCGCTGCTCACCAGCAAGGCATACCTCGAAGCCGCCGCCGGCCTGCTCGCGGTCGAGGCGTATCACGCCGCGATCGTCCGCACGACGCTGTACGGCAAGGGCATCGCGACTCCGTCGCTGCGCACCTCGGCCGATGCGATCTCGCGCGCACGCGACAGCCTCGACGGCGGTGGCGCCAACACGACGATCTTCGGCACCAACGATATCGACCAGGGCATCTCGTCGTATCAGGCAACGCCGATCAACCTGGCGACCACGCAGGCTGCCGTCACCGTGTCGAACATCGTCCCTCTCGACAGCAACGGCGTCGCGTACAGCCGCTCGGCCAGCCAGGTGCTCAACATCGTCTATCTCAACAGCGGTGCGGCATCGGCCGGTGGGTTCTACCCGTCGGGCATGAACGGCAACATCAAGACGAGCACGGCAGCAGCCTGATCGCGATCGGCTCCGCTCCACGCTCTTCTTCGATATTCAGGGGATTAACCCAATGACCGATCTCAATACCAAGCTGGAAATATTCGACGCGATCGCCAGCCGTCGCAACGAACGTCGTAACTTCCTGCGCTTCGCCGGCGGTTCCGCGCTCGCCATCGGCGGCGCGACGCTCCTGTCGGCATGCGGCAGCGACGATTCCGATCTCGCCCCGACCCCGACTCCGGGACCGGCGCCGGTCGCGGCACTCAACGACGCCGACGTGCTCAACGTCGCACTGAACCTCGAATATCTCGAAGCGCAATTCTACGCGTTCGCGGCATTCGGTGTCGGCCTCAACGCCAACATGCTGACCGGCATCGGTACGCAGGGTGCCGTCACCGGCGGCGCACAGGTGCCGTTCCAGGACACGGTCGTCCGTGAATACGCCCGCGAAATCGCGATCGACGAAGTCGCCCACGTCGCCTTCCTGCGCACGGCCCTCGGCAGCGCCGCCGTCGCCCAGCCCGCGATCGACATCTCGGTCGGCACGGCAGCCGCTCCGGGTGCGTTCACCTCAGCAGCCCGCGCGGCTGGCGTCATCGGTGCGACGGGTGTGTTCAACCCCTATGCCGACGACAACAGCTTCCTGCTCGGCGCGTACATCTTCGAGGACGTCGGTGTGTCGGCCTATAAGGGCGCAGCACCGCTGATCGCCAACAAGACCTATCTCGAGGCGGCCGCCGGCATCCTCGCGGCAGAGGCGTATCACGCAGGGCTGATCCGCACGATCCTGTACCGCAAGGGTCTGCAGACGCCGAACCCGATCCCGTCGCTCATCACCGCGGCGAACCAGATCAGCGACGCGCGCGACAGCCTCGATGGCTCGAGCGATATCGATCAGGGCATTACCGGTACCGATGCGACCATCTCGAACATCGTGCCCACCGACGCCAACGGCCTGGCCTACAGCCGCTCGGTCGCTCAGGTGCACAACATCGTCTACCTGACCAACACCGCAAAGATCGGCGGCGGCTTCTTCCCCAACGGGACCAATAACCGCCTCGACTCGCTGCGCACGAGCGGCGCCAACGCGTGATCGTCATCACGAGCTAACAGGAAAATCCGGGTCGCGGCGCACATTCAGCGCGTCGCGGCCTCTCGTTTGGGGAACGAACATGACCAAATTCACGAAGCTCACCATGCTCGCCGGTCTCGCCGCCGCGGGCATTTTCGCCGTTCCGGCCGCCGCGCAGGACATGACCACCGACACCGATCGCAATCCGTTCTCGGGCGTCTATATCGGCGCAGCCGGCGGCTATGACGTGCAGAACAACGACATCGGCTCGTCGATCCTGTTCGATCGCAACGGCGACGGCAATTTCAGCGACAGCGTCAACACGATCACCGGCGCCAACGCCTTCTCGCCGGGCTTCTGCAACGGCTCCGCCCGCACCGCGGTGCCCGCCTATGGTTGCCGCAACGACGACGACGGATGGTCGTATTACGGCCGTGCAGGCTTCGACGTGCAGCGCGGCGCGTTCGTGGTCGGCATCGTCGGCGAATTCGGCAAGTCCGAGATCACCGACAGCGTCGCCGCCTTCTCGACCACCCCCGCCAGCTACACGATGGCACGCAAGCTGAAGTGGGAAGGCTCGGCCCGCCTCCGCGCCGGTCTCGCCGCGCGTAACACGCTGTTCTACGCCACCGGCGGCGCCGGCTATGCCAAGATCGACAACCTGTTCTTCACCACCAACACCGCCAACGCGTTCGCAGCCACCGGTTCGGACAAGAAGTGGGGCTATGTCGGCGGCGGCGGCATCGAGCAGAAGCTGACCAAGAACATCTCGATCGGCATGGAATACACCTATCACCAGTACAAGGACGACGACGCCCGCGTCAGCGTCACCGCGGGCACCGCACTCGCCGGCAGCCCGGTCTTGCTGGCGAACAACCCGTTCCTGATCGCACCGAACACCAGCGGCACCACCTTCCGCCGCAGCGACGAGAACTTCCGCTGGCACTCGCTGCGCGGGACGGTGTCGTTTAGATTTTAAGGTAGAACCACCCTCCACCTACCGTTCGCCCTGAGCGAAGTCGAAGGGTAAGCCCCAAACGCAGGTGCTTCGACTACGCTCAGCACGAACGGGGGAGGGGGGCGTGATCGCATATGCACATCGAAAAGGCCGTTGCCCCAATCAGGGTAGCGGCCTTTTCGTTATGTGCTCGATCCTCCCCCGCCAGGGGGAGGTGGCACCGAAGGTGACGGAGGGGGAGGGCCACGCAACAGCGGTGATCCCTTACCGCCCCCTCCGTCTGGCAAGTGCCAGCCACCTCCCCCTGGCGGGGGAGGATCGCTAGAGCTCCCGTTCGCCGTGAGCGAAGTCGAAGGGCAAGTCCCAAGCGTCATCGCCTCGATTGTCCGAAGCACCCCCAATTTCCCCATTGCACCCCACCCCAACCCCCCTATGCTCACCCCACCCCGGGGGAGCGCTTTATCCGCGCTTGAGAGGAAGGCAGGAGCCTTCGACCCGCTGAACCTGATCCGGTTGATACCGGCGGAGGGAGGGAGCGGTCGCCACAGAACCGCAAGCCTTCGCTCCGAGACCCGTAGGAGCAAGCGCATGGCCATCGATACGCAATCCAAGACCGCAGACATCGGCGTAACCACCGGCCCGATCCGAGACTCCCGGAAAATCCACGTAGCGGTCCCCTCCAGCCCAGACGTCCGCGTCGCCATGCGCGAGATCGTCCTCGACCCAAGCTGCAGCGAACCCCCGTTACGCGTCTACGACACCAGCGGCCCCTACACGGACCCGCGCGCGACAATCGACATCAACGCCGGCCTCCCCCAACTCCGCCGCGCCTGGATCGAGGCACGCGGCGACGTGGAATCCTACGAAGCCCGAGAACTCCGCCCCGAAGACAACGGCTATCTTGCCGCCAGCCGGCTCGGCACGGACCGCACCGCCCAAGCGGCAGTGCAGGGCGGTAACAAAGACTCCGGCGTCCCCCAGTTCCCCGCCACAATCAAGCGCCCCCTCCGCGCGCGCGCCGGCGCCAACGTCAGCCAGATGCACTACGCCCGCCGCGGCATCATCACCCCAGAAATGGAATACGTCGCCACCCGAGAAAACCTCGGCCGCGCCATGCTCAAGGACTACAAGCGAGACGGCGAATCCTTCGGCGCGCAGATCCCCGACTTCGTAACCCCCGAGTTCGTCCGCGACGAGATCGCCCGCGGCCGCGCGATCATCCCCAACAACATCAACCACCCTGAATCCGAACCGATGGCGATCGGCCGCAACTTCCTCGTCAAGATCAACGCCAACATCGGCAACTCCGCGGTCGCCAGCAACGTCGCCGCCGAAGTCGACAAGCTCGTCTGGTCGATCCGCTGGGGTGCCGACACGGTGATGGACCTCAGCACCGGCCGCAACATCCACGACACCCGCGAATGGATCCTCCGCAACTCACCCGTCCCGATCGGCACCGTCCCCATCTACCAGGCGCTCGAAAAGGTCGGCGGCGTCGCCGAGGACCTCACCTGGGAGATCTTCCGCGACACGCTCATCGAGCAGGCGGAACAAGGCGTCGATTACTTCACGATCCACGCCGGCGTGCGGCTGGCGTACATCCCGATGACCGCGAAACGCGTCACCGGCATCGTCTCGCGCGGCGGCTCGATCATGGCGAAATGGTGCCTCAGCCACCACAAGGAGAGCTTCCTCTACGAGCGCTTCGACGAGATCACCGAGATCATGAAGGCGTACGACATCGCCTACAGCCTCGGCGACGGCCTGCGCCCCGGCAGCATCGCCGACGCCAACGACGAAGCGCAGTTCAGCGAACTCTACACGCTCGGCGAACTCACCCACCGCGCGTGGAAGAGCGACGTCCAGGTCATGATCGAAGGCCCCGGCCACGTGCCGATGCACAAGATCAAGGAGAACATGGACAAGCAACTTGAAGTCTGCGGCGAAGCGCCCTTCTACACGCTAGGGCCGCTCACCACCGACATAGCCCCCGGCTACGACCACATCACCAGCGGCATCGGCGCCGCGATGATCGGCTGGTACGGCACCGCGATGCTCTGCTACGTCACGCCAAAGGAGCATCTCGGCCTCCCCGACCGCGACGACGTCAAGGTCGGCGTAGTAACCTACAAACTAGCCGCCCACGCCGCCGACCTCGCCAAAGGCCACCCCGCCGCCCAGATGCGCGACGACGCCCTCTCCCGCGCAAGGTTCGAGTTCCGCTGGAGAGACCAGTTCAACCTCTCCCTCGACCCCGACACAGCCGAACAATACCACGACCAGACGTTGCCGGCGGAAGGTGCCAAGACCGCCCACTTCTGCTCGATGTGCGGCCCAAAATTCTGCTCGATGAAGATCACGCAGGAAGTCCGAGACTTCGCGGCAAAGCAGAATGCTCCAGCGGACACGTTCCTAGCGGCCGACGTCGATCAAACCGACACTGACCGAGCGATCTTCGCCAAGGGCTCACATGCTGATGCCGAAAAAGGCATGGCCGACATGAGCGAAAGATTCCGCGAAGGAGGCAGCGAGATTTATCTGCCGGCGGAGTGATTGAACGGTATGCCTAGGGTTTAGCCAGAGATCGTTCTCTGGCTCTACCAAGGATGTAGTCGCGAAAAGAGCGGTGGGAAATTACGTAACTGACCCACATACTTTCCGTTGCTCGGTTCTGAGCAGTCTCGACGCCTCGTCTATAAATGAGATTGACTGGGGCTCCCTTCGGCTCTTTGCCGATACCGCCCGCGATTATCGCATTTATGCTGGCGCGCGTTTTTGGTCGGAATTCGGGTGGGATCTCAGACAGGATGGTTTCTAGTGTATCCCGCCAAGCGGGGATGTCGGTACCCGGATCGTCCAGAATCTGGCGGATTTGCCACCAGTAGTAGTTGATATTAGAACCTGACATGATTTTGGGCTCATGTGCCGCAGCCATATCAACATTGGAAATGACGGTGCCGTATTCGATCGTTCGAGAATTTGTTTCAGGGGTACGGACTGACCGTATGACGATGTCATCTTTTACCTGAGCGCCTATAAAACCCGGCTTGCCGTACTTTCCGGCCTTTAGGAACGCGGCCGGCAACGAAACGTCTGCGATTTGATGTATCGAATGCATCAGGCCCGCAACGTGATCGGACCGTTCGGCAAGCGCAGTGACCCACGAAGACGGCATCAGCAATTCAGCGGCAAAGCGATTGGCTTCCGTCTCCATTTCCCTGTATTTTCCACGCTCCAGCGATCGTGGCATTTCGATATCGTCGACAATCGTGCCAGCATGCCACGGAATGATAATATGGCCGATTTCATGAGCGAGGGTGAAGCGTTTGCGCACCGTGGGCATATTTTTGGAGACCCAAACCTTCGGCCGTTTTCCCCGTACCTTAAGGTCCAGGCACAACCCATCGATCTCAGTCGGAAAATCTTTGAAGGATAGAGTGGCAAAGCCCCGGCATAGGGCTTCGACGTCAATGGGTGGGGTTAGACCAAGGCGCTCAACCAATCGGGCGGCCATCCGCTCCTCGGGATGACGGAGATCAACGATCAGGCTGTGCGGCAATCCACCGTGTGAGCGTAACAAGTTTTCCAGCTTCATCAGAGCGAGCCGCAATCCGCTCTTGAATTCGTATGTTGTCATTAACCGCCTCTCTGAGGGGCCTTTCCGTATGGCGCGCCGTCAGGATGGTATCGATTGCGTCAGGATCGGATACCCACAGCGAGTACTCGTCGAATGTCATCCCCAGATACTCGTGAATGTCCAAGGATGAATCGGAGGCATGCCATGCCTCTACGAAATCTTCGATCTCGTCCGATAGTACCTGTCCACTCAGGGCAAGCGAGATGAAGGACGAATCAGACATCAATCTTCCTTCCCTTTACGGGTAGCTTAAATAGCACGCCGGTTATCGCATCGGCCGCACCTAAATGAACACCACGGGCGGTAAAGACCTCTACCTCGCCGTGAAGATCATCCCATGTGTATAGGCGTTTGCCGCTAACGCTTCTCCACCGCCGAGAACCGTGCACAAATCCCAATGCCAGACATTCGTCCAAGAAGCACGGCGTTGGTTTGCCTACCATCAACGCATAAGGACACAGAGTTCGCGCGTGTGCCACGTAATTCGAAGCGGGGAAGCCAATCAATCATGGTGTCGGCACGACAACACCTCAATCGTCTGCCCGTCACCCGTCACCCGAACCCGGTACACCAGTCGGTGCTCGCCCGTAATCCGTCGAGACCACCAGCCCGCGAGGTTTTGCGCAACGGCTCTGGCCTGCCCATGCCGGTGAGCGGGTGTCGCCTGCATTCCTCGGGAAGGACGTTGATTCGTTGTAGAACCTTGGCGTCCGCCTGTTGCCCGCCGAGATACTCGGACCAGCTTTCCGGGTCGAACGTGACCTTCAAGGCTGAATGAGAGCGTGCTCTTTGGCTTCGCCGGCATCAAGCCGCACGATGCCGTCGAGCAACCGCTTCGCATTCGCCGGCGACGCCATCAAATGCACCGTCTCCTCCATCCCGGCCCATTCGCTCGCCGAGATCAACACGACATTCTCGCCGCGCTCGCGCGTGATCATCACGGGAGCGCGGTCGGCGACAACCTTGTCGAGCACCGTCTTCAGGTTCTCGCGCGCTTCGGAATAGGTCACGGTTTGCATAGGGCAAGGATGCGCGACAGTCTGCTCGATGTCGAGAATGCCGGCCGCCGTGATGGATGCCCCCGCGCCACACCCTCTCCACGAAAAGTCAAACAGCCCACGCAAACGCTGTCCTACACGCCGCCCGCCTGATCCGCTCCGGCCATGACCAGACCTACGCGCACGCGCGCTCGCCGCGATGTCATGCCCGACATCGCCCGCGCTCTCGAACCGGCCGCTCCCGAGCCGACCGCACGGACCACCGCGATGACCATCATCGAGGCCGAGCATCTCCCGACGGTCGAGGACTTCGATCTCGCCGAGTATGACTGGGTGCCGGTCCGCCGGAAGGTGCGGCACGATGGCTGGACGGTCGCGACGCAGCAAGCGTTCATCGGCGTGCTGGCGGATACCGGCTCGGTCACGCAGGCCGCGCGCGAGGTGAACATGTCGGCGACCTCGTGCTACCGCCTGCGCCGCGCGGCCGATGGCGGAGCGTTCGCGGCGGCGTGGGATGCGGCGGTGCAGACCGCGTCGCTGCGGCTGGCCGATCTCGCCTTCGACCGCGCGATCAACGGATCGCCCGAGCCGGTGTTCGACCGCGACGGCAACCGTGTCGGCCAGCGCGTCCGTTTCAACGATCGCCTGCTGATGTTCCTCCTGCGCGCGCACCATCCCGATCGCTATCGCACCCCCGGCCAGTCGCCTGCGCCGGCGCCCATCCCGGTACCGCCGGTCGATACCACGCTCGCCGCGCTCGCGCCGCCGATGCTCGCCGAACCGCACCGCTTGATGGCCCCCGAGGCGCTGGTTATGGCGCTCCAAGTCGCCGATATCCGCGCCGAACCCGTCGCCAGGCGCCGTCCCGCGTCAACCGTTTCCGCACCGTCCGCCCAGACGTTCGAGGCGCAACTCGCCGCCGCGAAGGCGACGATCCCGCCCAAATATCCCGAGAGGGTCCGCTTCCAGGCAGGTGAGGATGACCATGAAGGTCCTGGCCGGCGCCGTTTCCGAGCGTAACTTTATCGTGACCTTTGGCGCCGCCGCCCCCGAACGCGGCTCCGAAGTCCTACCGCTTCCGAACGAACTCCGCGCGCAGCACCAGCCCTTTGATCCCCTCGTACCGGCAGTCGATTTCCTGCGCGTCACCGGTCAGCCGGATCGACTTGATCACCGTCCCGCGCTTGAGAGTCTGCCCCGCACCCTTCACGGTCAGGTCCTTGATCAGCGTCACCTGGTCGCCATCCGCCAGCACGTTGCCAACCGAATCCCGCACCACGACCGCACCGTCATCCGCCGCAACAGCCGTCGCCGCACCGCCCGCAACCCACTCGCCGGTCGCTTCGTCGTACACATATTCGTCGCTCATCGGTCGGTCTCCGGCAGCGCCCAGTCGATCGGCGCGCGCCCATGGGTTTCGAGAAAATCATTGGCCCGGCTGAACGGCCGCGATCCGAAGAACCCGGTCCGTGCCGCCAGCGGCGACGGGTGCGCTGACTGGATCACCAGATGCCGCCCGCCCTTGCTCACATCGTCGACGAACGCCGCCTTCTTCTGCGCATACGCCCCCCACAGCAGGAACACGACCGGTTTGTCCTGCGCGTTCACCGCCGCGATGACGGCGTCGGTAAACCGCTCCCACCCGCGCTTCTGGTGCGACGCAGCCTCCCCCATCCGCACGCTGAGCACCGCGTTGAGCAACAGCACGCCCTGCGCCGCCCAATGATCGAGCATGCCATGGCGCGCCCGCGGGATCCCCAAATCCGCCTCCAGCTCCTTGTAGATATTCACCAGGCTAGGCGGCGTCCGCACGCCCTCCCGCACCGAGAAGCTCAGCCCGTGCGCCTGCCCCTCACCGTGGTACGGATCCTGCCCCAGGAGCACGACCCGCACCTGATCGAGCGGCGTCAGTTCTAGCGCCCGAAACCGGTCCGCATCCTCCGGAAACACCCGAGCCCCCGCCGCCCGTTCGCCCTCCAGAAAGGCACCCAGCGCCCGCATGTACGGCGCCTCGAACTCGGCAGCGAGTGCCTGCCAGCTTGGCGGGAGCGTATGATCGATCATCCCCGCCGCATGTCGGACAGGGCAGGGCAGTGTCAATCGCCACTCCTCGTTCCCCCGCGAAGGCGGGGGCCCAGGATCACAAACGACACCGCCCGAGATCCTGGACCCCCGCCTCCGCGGGGGAACACCAAGAAGGCTCGCACTCCATGTCACGTCACCTTATATGCGCCGCCATGACCGAGATCACCGTCGCCGCGCTTCAGCTGGGCTTCACGCCCAACATCGACCGCAACATCGCCAACGTGTCGCGCCTCGTCCACGAGGCCGCCGCGAAGGGCGCGCAGGTGATCCTGCCGCCCGAGCTGTTCGAGGGCGAGTATTTCTGCCGCGTCGAGGACGAGGGCCTCTTCGCCAACGCCGCCCCCGTCGGCGAGCACAAGGCGGTGCTCGCGATGCAGGCGCTCGCCGAAGCGCTCAAGGTCACCATCCCGACCAGCTTCTTCGAGGCGGACGGCCCGCATCATTACAACAGCCTCGCGATGGTCGGCCCCGACGGCAACGTCCAGGGCGTCTACCGCAAGAGCCACATCCCCGACGGCCCCGGCTACGAGGAGAAGTTCTACTTCCGCCCCGGCAACACCGGCTTCAAGGTCTGGCCGCATCCCGCCGGCAAACTTGGCGTCGGCGTCTGTTGGGACCAATGGTATCCGGAGACCGCCCGCGCGATGATGCTGATGGGTGCGGAAGTGCTGTTCTATCCCACCGCGATCGGCAGCGAGCCGCACGACACCTCGCTCGACACCGCAAGGCTGTGGCGCCGCGCCATGGTCGGCCACGCCGTCAGCAACGTCGTGCCGATCGTCGCCGCCAACCGCGTCGGCGTCGAGCACGGCCAGACCTTCTACGGCACCAGCTTCATCGCCGATGAGCGCGGCGACATCCTCGCCGAGCTAGGACGCGACGACGAAGGCGTGATCACCGCGACGATCGACCTCGACATCGTCAAGCGCCACCGCGCCGCCTTCGGCTTCTTCCGCGACCGCCGCCCCGACCTGTACGGAAGGCTGGTCCAGGACATCTGACGACCTAATCCTCCCCTGAAAGGGGAGGTGGCAGCGCGCAGTAATGACGGAGAAGTGATGCGCTCTCGATAGGGCAGGATAACGATCTGACCGCTTTCGGGGAGGTTGGTGCGACAGCGGAATGGCTCGAAAGGAGGAGTCAGCATCGCGATCGGACATCGACATTTTTCGTCACTCGCGGCAGGCTACCGTGATGAAAGTAGCAATCTGCATACCATGCCATGGCGATACGAAAGCTGATTTCACATTTTCGTTATCGCGCTTGGTTGCCTACAGTGTCCGGCACGATCCGGCCCTTGAGATTGAGACTTTAATTGCTCGAAGCTCAATTCTGGTACAGTCTCGCACTCGATTGTTCGAGTGGTCGAGGGAATGGGGGGCGGACTATGTTTTGTGGCTAGATTCTGACCATAGTTTCCCACCACAGGCGCTATTACGGTTATTGAATCATCAACTTTCCATTGTCGGGGCTAACTATCCACGTAGAAGCAAGGACCTCATTCCTGTTGCAGTGAAAAAGGACCCAGGCGGAAAATGGAATCTGGTCGATACAAACGCTAACAAAGTATCAAGCGATCAGGTGGAAGCGGTAGATCGTATTGGCTTCGGATTCCTCCTGATGAATGTGGGGGCGGTGGTTCAAGCACTTGGCGATCCCCTCTATCCGATCTTTGAAACTACATCCTTGCCTAATGGCGAATTCGTAGGAGAGGACGCACTATTCTGTGATCGAATGCGAACGGGCAATTTGGAGATATATGTAGATCATATGTTGTCGTCTAAAGTTGGCCACATCAGCGAGGAGGTTCTCCTCTTCAAGGATTGACCGATACCATGCCATCGCGACGAACTGGCGGCGGGTTCGGCGTAGCAACAGGTTGTCGAGCGGCAAGGAAGGGGGCGGCGGCCCCCTGAACATGACCGAAACCCGGAAACGCTGCGATCGCGCGCCGTGCGCGCTCCGACAGCACTAGAGCCGCGACCAACTGTTCGGACTAACGAACGGCAGCAATCGGGAATTCGATATAGACCCGGAACGCCGACTATAGGCGTAAGCGGGATGGCCGGGATGTGCAGGATTGCAGACGGTCTGCTTTCGGGGACTCCTTTGAGAAAACCGGCACTGCATACTCTACCAATTATTGGCTGTTTAGATCAACGAACGGTCCAGATCAGCTTTAATGTTGGTTTAGAATGGCGATCGAGACGCCCGCGTCGATAGGCCCGCCGATGAGGAAATCGCCTTCAACGATCTTTGGTGCCGATACGGGCTGCAAGCCGCTGCCACTGCTCGCGCGTCCTACATTCGACGCGCCCCGTCTTGCGGCGGGTCAGACATTCACGCCGATCTTTGGAGAAGTCGGTTAACGAACGACCATCCTGACGCGATCGAAACTGATAATAATCTCCGGCCGCGTTAAGTTGCGCAGTTGTCGGATATGGCATGGACCGGGGAACTTGCGACGACGCCGGCCAACTCATCAACGCAACGGCACCTAACAGGACGCTGTACTTCATCAGAGTTCCTCCAAATCGTTGACCACAGGCAGCTTTTGCAGCGTTATCAGCCATTCTTCTCGTCTAACGCGATTAGTAGGTCCGCAAGCTGCCGCCTACGGGACGCTGCATACGCCGGGTCCTTTGTGCGAATGTCGTCATCATCGGCCCAATAGCTAAGACCGTACCACGCCTTGCGCTCCGCGCCGCGCAGGCGAACCGGCTCGGTGATTGCCGCTTTAAGCTCATCGTTGGTCACATCGCCGTTGTCGATGACGCGCCGAAGGGTGAAGAGCAGGAAGGTGCGGTCATCGCTCACATCGGTAGACTGCAACAGCAACTCTCATCGCGCAGTGTCCGCGCGCAACCTCCCCTTGCAGGGGAGGATCGGATTAGAACCACGCCAGCCCCGCCAACGCGGCCCCCACCAGCGCAGCCGCACCCGCAACCCACAGCAACCACCGCCGCCCGGTCAGTGCGGTGATCGACGCCAACGCGATCGCCACCTGGATCGCGGTCACCGCCAGCGCCAGCTTCGTATGCGGCCGCAGCGCCTCGTCCGACTCCCCATCCGCCGCCGCCGAGCGCCGATCGAGCGTCTCCGCCTCCCGCTTCAACGCCGTCCCCCGCGCCTTGTACCGCGCGATATCCGCCCGGTGCGCCGCCATCCGAGCCGCATCGAACCCAGGCGGCGCGAGGTCGACCTCCATCTCCGCGATATGCCGCTTCAGGTCCTCCGCCTGGTAATAGCCCCACGCATCGGACGCCTGCGCCTTGATCAGCACCGCCTCGTTCTTGTGCAGCAGCGCCTCGTTCTGCGTATGCCCGCCGAGGAAGCTGGTCACCGCCGCCAGCGTCGCCAGGATCGCGGTGAACAAAGCGATCCGCTGGTCGAATGCCTCACCCTTGGCGGCGCGCTCTTCCGACAGTTGCTCATGCAACCCGCGCACTTCGAAATCATCGTCCATGCTGGTCGCTCTGGCCCTCCGCGCGTGACTGGACCCTGATGATCGAGTGACATATTCGTCAGCGCGCCATGATCCGCCCCCGCTCGATACTGCTCGCTCTCACCCTGCTCGCCGGCTGCGCGACGCCGTCCGTGAAGACCATGCCGCCGAGCGATCACTTCAACGGGACGCGCTTCTTCAACCCCGACGGCATGCAGGGCAGCACCGGCGAGCAGAAGCAGGGCCCGGTTGCGCTGCTCCGTAATCTCGTAAAGCCCCCCTATCGGAGCTGGCCCGAAGTCCCCGTAACCCCGACGCGGCCCCCGGCCCGGGTCGAGGGCCAGAGGATGCGCGTCACCTGGATCGGCCATTCGACCGTGCTGGTGCAGACGCAAGGACTCAACATCCTGACCGATCCGATGTGGCTCGAGCGCTCGTCCCCGGTCCAGTTCGTCGGCGTGAAGCGCGTCCGCGAACCCGGCGTGCGTCTCGCGGACCTGCCGAAGATCGACCTGATCCTGCTTAGCCACGATCACCGCGACCACCTCGACATGCGTGCGATGCGAACGCTCTGGCACCGCGACAAACCACTGATCGTCACGGGCCTCGGCAACGACCAGATCCTCGCGCGCAGCGGCGTCCATGCGGTCGCGCGCGACTGGGGCGGGCGGGTGACGTTGCGCCCCGGAATCGACGTGATCGTCGACCGCGCGCACCACTGGAGCGAATACGACCCCGGCGATCGCGACAAGACGTTATGGGCGGGCTTCACCGTGACGCTGCCCGGTGGGAACCTGTATTTCGCGGGCGACACCGGCCCGGGCGACATGCACTGGGCAACCGAAGCGCGCGCAGCCGGCCCGGTCCGCCTCGCGATCCTGCCGATCGGCGCGTTTCATTTTGCGGGGCACGAGACCGACAACCATATCGGCCCGGACCAGGCGGTGACCGCGTTCGAACAGCTCGGCGCGGCCTATGCGATCGGCGTCCACTGGGGCACGTTCGAACTGACGTCAGAGGGTATCAACGAACCGCCCGAGCATCTCCGCGCCGCGCTGATCCGCGAACGCATCCCCGCCAACCGCTTCCGCACGCCAGAGGCCGGCGAGGCCTGGGTGGTCGAGTAGTCGTCCAACTCCCCTCCCTGGAAGGGAGGGGCAGGGGGTGGGTAGGTCCGCTCGAGCCGCAACCGATCCGCGATCCGGACACCGACCCACCCCAACCCCTCCCTTCCAGGGAGGGGAGCAAAGACCGCCGCTCAAACTGCCCCGCGTAACTCCAGCGCCCGCTTGAACACCGCGTCGAACATCTCCGCCGTCAGCATGCCCGTATTCACGTTGTACCGCGAGCAATGGAAGCTATCGATCAGCACGCGGCCATCGGGCATCACATGCTCCGCCCCATGCGCGAACCGCGCCTTGGGCAGCCGCCCACCCAGCATCTTTACCGCAGACTGATGCGCGATATGCCCCAGCGCCACGAAAACGCGCGCGCTTGGCACCGCATCCGCCTGCGTCTCGAGGAACGGCCGGCAGGTGCGGATTTCCTCCGGCGTCGGCTTGTTCTCGGGCGGCAGGCACTTCACCGCGTTGAGGATGATCGCGCCGTCCAATGCCAGCCCGTCCTCGGCTTTGGCGCCATACGTCCCGGTCGCAAGCCCGAACCGCCCGAGCGTCTCGTACAGGAACTGCCCCGAATAATCGCCGGTGAACGCGCGGCCCGTGCGGTTCGCGCCATGCTTGCCAGGCGCCAGGCCGATGATGCCGAGCCACGCGGCCGGATCGCCGAACGCGGGGACGGGCGCGTTCCACCACGTCGGGAACTCGGTCCGCAATTGCTCGCGCACCGCGACGAGCCGCGGGCAGAGCGGACAGTCATGCGACGGCTCGGTCTCGGGCAGCGCGGAGACCGGCGCGAAGACGGTGGTGACGTCGACGTCGCTGGTCTCTTCGACGGTTTCGGGAAGCTCGGAGGTGTAAGGTGTGGAATCCATGGTATTGCGCTAGGCGGACCAAATGTCGCCTGCAACCCCGCACCCGATGATCGCGCAGGCCGCAACCACCTACGCGATCGCGCTAGGCTCCAACCGGCGCGGCCGTCACGGCAGCCCCGAGCACGAGATCGCCGCCGCGTTGGAAGCCCTCGGCACCGTCGTCGCACGCTCGCCGACCGTCGCCAGCGCACCGCTAGGCCCCTCGAACCGCCGCTACGCCAACGCCGTCGCCCTGATCGAAACGCAGGAGGATCCCGCCGCGCTGCTGATCCGCCTCAAACGGATCGAGCGCGCGTTCGGCCGACGTCCCGGCCGCCGCTGGGGCAGCCGCGTGATCGACCTCGACATCCTCCTCTGGGCCCGCGGCGCATGGTCGTCCCCCGGCCTCACCGTTCCCCACGCCGCCTTCCGCACCCGCAGCTTCGTGCTCGGCCCCCTCGCAGGGCTGATCCCGAGGTGGCGCGATCCGTTGACCGGGCGAACGATACGGCAATTGGCGCAATCGGTTGACCGAAAGCGGCCACGCGATTAGGTGCGCGGTCCACGATGGCGGGGGTCCGTAGCTCAGTTGGTAGAGCAAGCGACTTTTAATCGAGAGGTCCCGGGTTCGAGCCCCGGCGGACCCACCATCGATGCCTCGGGCGTTGCAGCGCCCGAAACTGGCAAGCGGCGGCACGTGCCCGCGGTTCTCGCCGGTGCGTCGGTCGCTGCCGTTGGGCTCGGCCTCATTCTTCTCGTCGGTCTCGCGGTCGATCACTGGCCGTTTGCGTTCGACCGGTCGATCATCCTCGGCTTGCGCGCGTGGGGCGGGCCGTCATGGCTGCCCAAGGTCGCCGCCGACGTCACCGCGCTCGGCGGCGGCATCGTCCTGACCATCGTCGTGGTGGTCGCCGCCGGCCTGCTGATCGTCCAGCGCCTCTGGCTGACCGCCGCCGCCATGGTCGCGGCCAGCGTCACCAGCAATATCGTGGTCGAACTCGTCAAGCTGCAGGTTGCACGCCCGCGCCCCGACATCGTCGCGCACCTCGTCACCGTCACGCATATGAGTTTCCCGAGCGGGCATTCCGCAAACAGCGCGATCGTCTATCTCACGCTCGCCGGCCTCGCCTCGCAGGTGACGCAGGATCGCGGGACGCGAGCCTATCTGCTCGTGGTCGCCATCCTGCTGGTCGGCGCGATCGGCTGCAGCCGCGTCTATCTCGGCGTCCACTGGCCCAGCGACGTACTGGCCGGGTGGAGCTTCGGCACTCTCTGGGCGCTGGCCTGGTGGCTGGCGACCGCTCGCGTGCGCACCTCAATCGGCGGCGAGCGCTAGCACCGACTTCGCCGCCTTCAGATGCGGTGCGTCGACCATCCTGCCATCCATCTGCAACGCACCCGCGCCCGGGTTCGCCGCGAACAGGTCGACGATCGCCTGCGCCTTGGCGCGCTCTTCGGCCGACGGCGTGAAGGCAGCTTTGATCACCGCGACCTGGCTCGGATGGATCGCCATCATCCCCGTAAACCCGTCACGCCGACCCCGTGCTGCATAAGCGGCGAGTCCGTCCAGATCGCGGAAATCGGGATAGACCGTCTCGATCGCAGGAACCCCCGCCGCATGCGCGCCGAACAGAGTCAGCGACCGGGCAAGCTGGTACGGCGCGGTGTATGACCCATCAGCCTCGCGCGACGTCGCCGCACCGATCGCCGCGGGCAGGTCCTCCGCCCCCCAGGTCAGCCCGGCCAGCCGCTGCGTCACGCCGCCATAGCTGCCGAGCGCGAAGATTGCCGCCGACGTCTCGGTCGCGATCGGCAGGATCGCGATGTCGCCGCTCAGCCGAGCATCGAGCGCGGCGAGCGAGGTCGCGCCCTCGGCTTTGGGCAGCATGATCCCATCGGGCATGCCGGGGAGGACCGCTGCGAGATCGTCGTCCGCCAGCCCCGAGTCGAGCGGGTTGATTCGCACGAACAGCGGCATTGTCCGAGGCTCGGCAAGGAACGCCGCGACGTGTTCGCGTGCCGTGACCTTGGCGCCCGGCGCGACCGAATCCTCCAGGTCAAGGATCAGCGCATCCGCCCCCAGCCCGAGCGCCTTGACCATCCGCTCGGGCCGATCGCCCGGCACGAACAGCAGCGAGCGGAGTCTCACCGGCCCTTCTCCGCCAGCGCCCGCTCCCACGCCAGCGCATCGCGGACGATTCCGTCGAGATCTGCGTGCCGCGGCGTCCAGTCGAGCCGCTCCAGGATCGCGCTGTTGTCCGAGATCAGCATCGCCGGATCGCCCGCGCGACGCCCTTCGAGCCTGCGCTCGATCGTCCGGTTGGTGATCTTGTCGACCGCATCGAGCACGTCGAGCACCGAGAAACCCTTGCCGTACCCCGCGTTGAGCGTGTGGCTCTTGGCCGGCTCCGCGATCAGCACCTCGAGCGCAGCGACATGCGCGGCGGCGAGGTCGGTGACGTGGATATAGTCACGCACGCCGGTGCCGTCGGGCGTGTCGAAGTCGGTGCCGTAGACGCCGACATGGCCGCGCTTGCCGGTGGCCGCCTCGACCGCGATCTTGATCAGGTGAGTCGCACCGACCGTCGACTGCCCGCTGCGCCCCTGCGGATCGGCGCCGGCGACGTTGAAATATCGCAGCGCCGCGTAGTTCATCGGGTGCGCCGCGGCGACATCGCGCAGCATCGCCTCGGTCATCAGCTTCGACATGCCGTACGGGTTGATCGGCACGGTCGGATCACCCTCCGCCACCGGCACCTTCTCGGGCGTGCCATAGGTCGCCGCGGTCGACGAGAAGATGAAATGGGCCACGCCCTCGACCACCGCGCTCTCGATTAGCGCACGGCTGGCGGCGGTGTTGTTGCGGTAATATTTGAGCGGATCGCTGACTGACTCGGGCACCACGACCGACCCCGCGAAATGCATGATCGCCTTGACGTTATGCTCGCGGATAGCAGCGCGAACCTTGGCATCGTCGGCGACGTTCGCCTCGACCAGCGCCGCGCGGCGGTCGACCGCCCAGTCGAACCCGGTGACGAGGTTGTCGACCACGACGACGTCGTATCCCGCGTCCAACAGCGCCAATACCGCATGGCTGCCGATATACCCGGCGCCGCCCGTGACCATAACCTTACCGTTGAGCTTTGGACCGTCGATCATGCGTGTCTCCTCTTTGTTGCGGGGTAGCGACTTCCTATCTTGGGAGAAAGGAGATCGTGATGACGGATTATGTAACGCTCGCCGGCGGCTGCTTCTGGTGCACCGAGGCGGTGTTCAAGGACGTGATCGGCGTGGAAAGCGCCGAGAGCGGCTATATCGGCGGGCACGTGCCCAACCCGACCTACAAACAGGTCTGCGGCGGCGACACCGGGCATGCCGAGGCGATCCGGATCGGCTTCGACCCGGAGCAATTGAAGCTCGCGGACCTGCTCGACATCTTCTTCGCGACGCACGACGCGACGACGCTGAACCGGCAGGGCAACGACGTCGGCACGCAGTATCGCTCGGCGATGTTCCCCGCGGACGACGCGCAGAAGGCCGAGATGGAGGCGGCGCTCGAACGGGCACAGGCGGATTCGCCCAAGCCGATCGTCACGACCATCGAGCCGATGGACACGTGGTACGAGGCCGAGGGCTATCACCAGGATTACTGGGAAACGTCCGGCCGCTCGAACCCCTATTGCATGGCGGTGATTCCCCCGAAGCTGCAGAAGCTTCGCAAGAGCTTCGCCGCACGGTCCAAGGCGGCGGTGAGCGCGTAAGACAGAATGGGTTCACGCGAAGGCGCGCTGGCGCAGAGATGATGAGCTTAGGTATGCCCGTCCCGGCTTGTCGAAATACTTAAACTTCTTCGCGCCTTTGCGTCTTCGCGTGACCCACTCTTCTTTCAACGATGTGCGGCACGGCGAAGGCGGTCGTTGATCGCTTCGCCGATACCGTCGCGAGGTATCGGCGCGATAGCGATCTTCGGGCGGTCGTTCGCATCGGCCGCGTGGAGCAGGTCGAACAGCTTGGCGGCGGCCTCCATAAGATCGCCAGATGCAGAGAGCGTCACGTTGCCCGTCACTTCGCCAAACCCGATTAGCCACTCACCCGACCCGGCCTCGGTCGCATTCAACCGGAGCGGCTTGTTCGGCGCATAATGGCTCTCAAGCTGCCCCGGCGCAGTCACCCCACTCCCCCCCGGCGAAGGCCGGGGCCCAGTTGGGGGACGGTGATGATGCAGGTCGTGCCCAGTTACATCCGACGTTCCAATTGGGCCCCGGCCTCCGCCGGGGGGGGGGGGCTCTAAGTACTGCCGAACAGCTTCCGCCGTAACCGGCCCCGGCCGCAACACCGCCCGCCCCGACACGATCGTCGACTCCAACCCAGCCTCCGTCGCCCCGTCGTCGATAATCAACGGAACGTTTCCCCCCAAACTCCCCGCAACATGCGCGGCGGTAGTTGGTGAAATCCCCCCGCTCGCATTGGCCGAAGGCGCCGCCAACGGCCGCTCAGACGCGGCGATCAACCCCTGCATAGCCCGATGCCGCGGCACGCGAACCGCGATCGTATCCAATCCCGCCGTCACCAGCGAAGCGATCCCCGAATCCCCCCGCACCGGCAGCACCAGCGTCAAAGGCCCCGGCCAGAACGCCGCCGCCAGCGCCCGGGCATCCGCATCGAACATCGCAATGCGCTCCGCCGCCGCCAGATCCGCCACGTGCACGATCAACGGATTGAAACTTGGCCGCCCCTTCGCGGCATAAATCCGCGCCACCGCTTCAGCATTGGTTGCATCCGCGGCGAGCCCGTACACCGTCTCGGTCGGCACGGCGACGATGCATCCTGCGCGAATCAGCGCGGCAGCCTGCGCCAGCGCGGCCGTTCCGTAGCGGCGGATTTGTGGGTGTGGACGCGCCATTTCCGAGGCGTATAGCGGGTCCAAACCGTAGCGATAAGAGGATGCGATGGCCTTCACTCCAGCAACCACCGAACAGCGTTTCGTGCTCGACCATGTCGTGCGGATCGGCGAACTCGCGAACACCGAACGCTATGCCGCCGCCAGCGACGATGTCGTCGACGCGGTCCTCGAAGGCGTGGGGCAATTGGCGTCGGGCGAATGGGCCCCGCTCAACCGTACCGGCGACACCGTCGGCGCAAAGTGGACCCCCGACGGCGTGGTCATGCCCGACGGCTTCGCGCAGGCGTACAAGGATTACGTCGAGGGCGGCTGGGGCGGAATCGGCGTCGAGGAGGAATGGGGCGGGCAGGGCCTGCCGTTCGCGATCCAGACCGCGGTGCTCGACACGCTCGGCTCGGCCAACATGGGTTTTGCGCTCTGCCCGACGCTCACCGTCGGCGCGATCGAGGCGCTCCAGCATCACGGCTCGCCCGAGCAACAGGCGCTCTACCTCCCCCATCTCGCGACCGGCGAATGGACCGGCACGATGAACCTCACCGAGCCGCAGGCCGGCTCCGACGTCGGCGCCCTTCGCGCGACCGCCACCCCGCTCGGCGACGGTAAGTGGTCGATCAAGGGCACCAAGATCTACATCTCGTTCGGCGATCACGACATGGCGCCGAACATCGTCCACCTCGTCCTTGCGCGGACGCCAGGCGCACCGGCAGGCACGAAGGGCATCTCGCTGTTCCTAGTCCCCAAGTACCGCCTCCAAGATGACGGCACCCCGGGCGACTTCAACGACGTCCGCGTCGTCTCGATCGAGCACAAGATGGGACTCCACGCGTCCCCCACCTGCGTGCTGAGTTTCGGCGACAACGACGACTGTATCGGCGAGCTGATCGGCGCCGAACTCGGCGGCATTCGCGCGATGTTCACGATGATGAACAACGCCCGCCTCAACGTCGGCCTCCAAGGCGTCCAGGTCGCCGAGGGCGCCACCCAGGGCGCGGTCGCCTATGCGCTCGACCGCGTCCAGTCCGCCCGCGCCGGCTCGCCGAACAAGGACTCGGTCAAGATCGTCGAGCATCCCGACGTCCGCCGCATGCTGATGAGGATGAAGGCACAGACGCAGGCGGCCCGCGCACTCGTCTACTACGCGGCGGGCCAAGTCGACCGCGCCAACCTCGGCGACCGTGCCGCGCGCAACCGCCTCGAACTCGTCACGCCGCTCGCCAAGGCGCACGGCACCGATCTCGGCAACGAGGTCGCCTCGCTTGGAATCCAGGTCCACGGCGGCATGGGCTATGTCGAGGAAACCGGCGCCGCGCAGTATTTCCGCGATGCCCGCATCACGCCGATCTACGAGGGCACGAACGGCATCCAGGCGGCGGATCTGGTCGGGCGGAAACTCGGCCTCGACAACGGCGGCGCGTTCGCCGCGCTGATCGCCGACATCCGCGCGGAAGCGAAGGACGAGCGGCTCCTGGCGCTGGTCGACGCCTGCGAAGCGATCGGGCGTAAGCTCGCCACCGCGGACGCAGATGACAAGCTCGCCGCGAGCTACCCGTTCCTCACGATGCTTTCGGTCGCCACCTGTGGCTGGCTGATGGAGCGACAGGGCGAAGTTGCCGGCACCGACGACTTCGGCCGGATGAAGGCGGCAGCGGTGCGCTTCTATCTCGACCAGATCGTCCCCGAGGCAATGGGCCTCAATGCGGCCGCGAATGCCAGCGCGGCGGTGCTGTATTCGATCGAGCCGGAACTCTTCGCGGCTTGATCTAGCGCGGCACCGCCGTCCGCCCCCCGCCCCGGCGAAGGCCGGGGCCCAATTGGGGGACGGTTATGATCGACGCTGTGCCCAGTTACATCCGATGTGCCAATTGGGCCCCGGCCTCGCCGGGGGGGGGCGTAGTTTGTGGGATGGCGATACAGGCTGTCGCAGAGTGGCACCCGCACGGTCCCTCACGATCCTCCCCCGCCAGGGGGAGGTGGCACCGAAGGTGACGGAGGGGGAGGACGCGCAACGACGGTGATCCCTTACCGCCCCCTCCGTCTGGCAAGCGCCAGCCACCTCCCCCTGGCGGGGGAGGATCGCGTGGGGCGCCTCTGGTCGCAACAGCGCAAACCACGCCGGCATGCCGGACTCGTTCCGGCATCCACCGTTCCGCAGATCCGAGAAAATTGAGAATGCGGAACGGTGGACCCCGGAACAAGCCCGGGGTGACGGAACAAGCAGGGATGGCGCCCCTTTCCCGTTCGCCCTGAGCGTAGTCGAAGGGCATGTCCCAACCACTGGTGACTCGACCGCGCCTAGCACTAACGGCGGGGAGGGACGCTGCGTCACATGCAACACTAGGTCTCCGCCACTCGACGGCTCCGCGCAACGAACGGTATGGGAGGCAATAATCTCTGAAAGCCCGACCGATGTTCGACCTCGAAGCCTATCTCCTCCGTGTCGCGATGCCCGCGCGGCCCACGCTCGACTCGATCGGCCTCGGCCGCCTCCAGCACGCGCACCGTCTCGCCATCCCGTTCGAGGATCTCGACGTCGTCCTCGGCCGCGGCATCGCAATCGACAGCACATCGGTCTTCGCCAAACTCGTCACCGCCCGCCGCGGCGGCTATTGCTTCGAGCATAACCGGCTCTTTTTAGATGCGCTCAAGGAACTCGGCTTCACCGCCCGCCCGTTGCTGGCCCGCGTGTGGATAGCCGCCACCGACGTACCGCCGCTCACGCACACCTTCGCGCTGGTGACGATCGACGGCCAGGACTGGATCGCCGACACCGGCTTCGGCGGCAGCTACACGCCCGTCCTCCCGCTCGCCGACGGTGCCGAGGCAACCGCCCCCGACGGCGCACGCTTCCGCCTCGAAGCCACCGAACAAGGCTGGATGCTGCTCCGCGACGGCGATCCGATGACCACCGACGGTCGCGGCGAGACGGGAGGATTCCAGCCGCAATACAGCTTCACCCTCGCGCAAGTGTTCGACGCGGATCTCGCACTGTCGAACCACTGGACCTCGACCGCCCCCGCCAGCCGCTTCACCCAAACGCCGATCGCCAGCATCGTCCTGCCGAACGGCTTCGCGTCGCTGATCGGGCGCAACTACCGCCGGCGCTCGGGGACTGATACGACGGTCGGCGAGATCACAGACCCGCGCGTGTACCGCATCCGCATGAGCCTGTTGTTCGGGATCGACCTGAGCGTCGAGGACGTCGCGGCGCTGGGGTTGTTCTGAAGCAGCACCCCCCCCCCGGCGAAGGCCGGGGTCCAGCTGGGAAACGCTGGTCGTTAAGGACAGCGCTTCGTTACCTCGACCTTGCCAACTGGACCCCGGCCTCCGCCGGGGAGGTACTGATGCTTGATGATGTCAGGACCAAAAGTCCGAAATCAGACCCGCTCGCGCTCCAGCAGATCATGCGCATCCAACCCCAACAGGTCGATATGCCCCAGGATCCGCGGCCACTGAGTCGTCACGAAATTCTCGCGCTCCGCCACCCGCAGCGCCTCCGCCGCACCCGGCATCACGAACATCCCGACCCCGCGGCGAACCTCGACATAGCCATCGTCCTGAAAGCTCTGATACGCCTTGGCGACCGTCAGCGGGTTGGCCCCCTGCTCGGCGGCAAACGCGCGCACCGACGGCAGCTGATCGCCCGCACGATAGTCGCCGCGCAAAATCCCCGCAGCGATCGTGCTGCGGAGGCGGATATATACGGGGCTGTCGTCGCTGCTGAGCGCTGTCATGCTGTTCTAATACAGCAATCTGGCGGAAAGTCGAGGCTCAGGATTCCCAATGGCTTACGAGCCGTGCCATATCCGGGCGAGGCCGTTCGTCGAGCGCGCGCGACGGCGTGCCGATGAACATGAACCCGGCGATCCGCTCCGCCGCGGAGCCGAACGCATCGCGCACCAGGTCCGAATAGGCGGGCCATCCCGTCAGCCAGCCGCCCGCAAACCCCTTCGCATGCACCGCATGAAGCAGGTTCATGCACGCCGCCCCCGCCGAAAGCTCCTGTTCCCAAAGCGGAATCTTGCTCTCCTTCGGCGACGACAGCACGACCACCAGGGTCGGCGCCTGGTGCGCGAACTGGTCGAGCGACTCGAGTTCGGTACGCGACGCCGAGGGCCGTTCCGCGAGGTACGCATCCGTAATCAGCGTCGATAGCGCCACGCGGTGCTCCTCGCCGACCACCACGAACCGCCACGGCGCGAGCTTGCCGTGATCGGGCGTCCGTGCCGCGATCTCGAGGATCGTCGCCAGCTGGTAGGAATCGGGGCCGGGCGCGATCAGGTCGCGCGGCTTTCCCGAGCGACGGGTGGCGAGCAGCGAGAGCGGCGTGGAGCGATCGTTGAGCATGTCCCGAAAGATAAGCCCTGATGTGCGATATTTACAGGCCGAGCTTTGCCGCTAGGTTGCGCGCCATAACGGCCCCGCGTTCGACGGCGGCCAAGACGAGTATCAGGGAGCGTAAGAATGGTGGACACCCCGACCGCGGATACCCCGCGAGAGCCGGATATCACCCATATCAACCCGGCCTCCGGCGAAACCTGGTTCGGGCATCCCCGCCAGCTCGCGCGGCTGTTCACCACCGAAGCGTGGGAGCGGTTCGGCTATTACGGCATGCGCGCGCTGCTCACGCTGTACCTCACCAAGCATTTCGTGTTCGGCGACCGCGAGGCGACCGGGCTCTACGGCGGCTACACCGCGCTGGTGTATCTGACGCCGCTGGTCGGCGGCTATCTCGCCGATCAGTATCTCGGCTCCAAGCGTGCCGTAAAATTCGGCGCGATCATCATGGCGCTCGGCTATCTGCTGCTCTGCTTCGGCGGCGAGACCGCCAAGCCCTACGCGACGATCGCCAACCAGCGTTACGCGATCGAAGTCGTCGATCAAGCCGACAGCGAAGTCCGCTATCTGGTGGACGGCGCGAACAAGCTGAAGATCAAGGGCAACGACGACGGCACCGTCTCGCTGCTCGCCCCCGACGGCTCGACCGCACGCACGGTGGAGAAGGGCGGCTTCGAATCCGGCGCCGAACGCAGCAGCTTCTACGTCACGATCATGTTGCTCGCGCTCTGCATGATCTCGGTCGGCAACGGCTTCTTCAAGCCCAACATCTCGACGATGGTCGGCGAACTCTACGCACAGGGCGACAAGCGCCGCGATGCCGGGTTCACGATCTTCTACATGGGAATCAACCTCGGCTCGCTGTTCTCGCAGCTGCTCTGCCCGTTCCTCGCGGTCGCGGTCGGCTGGTGGGCAGGCTTCGGCCTCGCCGCGATCGGCATGCTCGCCTCGTGGACGCTGATCCAGTTCGATGGCGGCA
Source organism: Sphingomonas sp. AP28 (assembly GCF_056680455.1). Lineage (NCBI taxonomy): Bacteria > Pseudomonadati > Pseudomonadota > Alphaproteobacteria > Sphingomonadales > Sphingomonadaceae > Sphingomonas > Sphingomonas sp. AP28. Next base: position 2,582,145 of record NZ_CM155283.1, read on the forward strand.
AGCTCGACGGCTACGGCGAGCCCCCGGTCCGCACCGGACCCGATCGTGCGCTCGGCATCTACGCGCTGGCGTTGCTCGGCATCCCGATCTTCTACCTGCTGTTCGTCAATCTCATGAACGCCGTGCCGCCGGTGCCGGGCTCCGGGATCGTCGGCTACATCGCCTCGCTGTCGCTGATGGGCAAATTGCTGTTCGGCACGTTCCTGATCGCGGTGCCCGGCATCCTGATCTGGTCGTTCGTCAACGGCGAGCGTCGCGAGTTCCAGATGATGCTCGCGGCGATGGTGCTGATCGTGTTCAACGTCGTGTTCTGGACGCTGTTCGAGCAGGCCGGCTCGTCGCTGACGCTGTTCGCGGATCGCAACACCGACCTCAGCGTGTTCGGCCTTTTCAGCATCTCGGCCGGCCAGACGCAGTTCTTCAACGCGTTCTTCATCGTCGCGCTGGCGCCGGTGATGTCGATCCTGTGGACCAAGCTCGCCGCCAAGGGCCTGGAACCGTCGATCCCCGTCAAGTTCGGCATCGCGCTGATCGGCGTGGGCGTCGGCTTCCTGTTCCTCGTCTGGGGCGCAAGCATGGTCGGGCCTTCGTTCAAGGTCGCGATCTGGTGGCTCGCCGGGCTGTATTTCATCCACTCGTTCGCCGAGCTCTGCATCTCGCCGGTCGGCCTCAGCATGATCACCAAGCTCTCGATCGCGCGCGTCGTCGGGCTGATGATGGGCGTGTGGTTCCTGTCGATCTCGGTCGCGCAATATGTCGCCGGCGTCGTTGCGCAGGTCGCGAGCGTCGAGACGGTCGGCGGGCAGGTGACCAATCTGAAGGTCAGCCTGGATACCTATGCCGGCGTGTTCTGGACCATCGGCCTGGTCTCGGCCGGGATCGGCGTCGTGTTGCTGCTGATCTCGCCGCTGATCAAGAAGTGGATGCACGGCGTTCAGTAGGACTTCGCAAATCCTCCCCCGCCAGGGGGAGGTGGCTGGCGCTTGCCAGACGGAGGGGGAGGAAAGGTAACCTCTGTTCCGTGTCCTCCCCCTCCGTCACCTTCGGTGCCACCTCCCCCTGGCGGGGGAGGATTGGCGTTCTCAGATCCGCGTCATCGACAGCGCCTTCTCGCCATACCGCGGCCCGGCAGTCCCACCCCTCGGCGCCGCGGCATCCAGCTTCGCCAGATCGTCCGCCGACAGCGTGATATCCGCCGCCTTCATGCTGTCCTCCAGCGTAACCCGGCGCTTCGACCCCGGGATCGGCACGATGTCGTCCCCCTGCGCCAGCAACCACGCGAGCGCCACCTGCGCAGGCGAAGCCCCATGCGCATCGGCAATCGACTTCACCACCGCGACCATTTCCATGTTCTTGGCAAAGTTCTCCTCCGAGTACCGCGGATCGTTCCGCCGATAGTCACCCTCAGGCAGGTCCGACCGCGCGGTAATCTGCCCCGTCAAAAACCCGCGCCCCAGCGGCGAATATGGCACGAACCCGATCCCCAGCTCGCGACACAGCGGCAGGATCGCGTCCTCCACGTCGCGCTCCCAAAGCGAATACTCACTCTGCAACGCCGCGATCGGATGCGTCGCCGCAGCCCGCCGGATCGTATCGAGCCCAGCCTCCGACAGCCCGAGATGCCGCACCTTGCCCTCGCGAACGAGGTCGCCCATCGCGCCGACCGTATCCTCGATCGGCACGCCCGGATCGACGCGGTGCTGGTACAGCAGGTCGATCGTCTCAACCCCCAGCCGCTTCAGCGATCCCTCGCACGCCCGGCGCACATTGGCCGGCGTGGAGTCGACCCCCGTCATCCCGTTCTTGTCGTAGCGGAAGCCGAACTTGGTCGCGATCACGACGCCGTCGCGCTTGCCGCGGATCGCCTTGCCGATCAGTTCCTCATTGACCAGCGGGCCGTAAATCTCGGCGGTGTCGAACAGCGTCACGCCCAGCTCGATCGCGCGGTGGATCGTCGCGATGCTCTCGTCGGCGTTCGCCTCGCCGTACATGCCCTTGCCGATGCCGGCCATCGGCATGCAGCCTAAGCCCAGCGCGGAAACCTCGAAATCAGGGCCGAGCGTGCGATACTTCACGAGTGTTCTCCTGAGCGCCGACGTGATCGGACCGCGCTGCAACGGAGATGGTAACGGCGGTATCCATCGTCACGTTCCCGACGGTCCGAAACAGGTCGGGTATGGTCTCGACCGCGATGAGCAGACCCAGCACCTCGAGCGGGATGCCCATCGCCAGCGCCACCGGCGCGACCGAGGCGACGAAGCTGATCGTGCCCGGTAGCGAGATCGACCCCATCGTCGTGATCGCCGCGGTCGCAACGCCTGCCGCCATCTGCCCCGGCCCGATCGGCAGCCCGAGCCAGTGCGCGACGTACAGCGCGACGGCCAGGTTCATCGCCGGGCTGGTCGCGCGGAACACCGCGACCGACAGCGGCAGGACGATCCCGGCGGTGGCGGGCGACGCGCCGAGATCGGTCGAGGCCTTCAGCATCGCCGGCAGCGAGGCGAGCGACGACTGCGTGCTGATCGCCACCGCCTGCGCCGGCGCGACCGCACGCGCGAACCGACCGAAGCCGACCCGCCCGCCGATCATCCCGATCGGATAGGCGGACAGCAGGACGATGAAGCCGATCGCGGAGACGCAGACGATATAGTGCAGGAGTGCCCCGAAGGCCGCCGTACCGGTGCGCGCACCGACCCCGTAGGCGAGCGCGAAGATGCCGATCGGCGCCAGCTTCAGCACCCATGTGATGATGATCAGCAACGCATCGACCACCGCCTGGAAGAAGCCGGTCAGCACGCGGCGACGATCGTCGGGCAGCTTCGTCACGGCAAACGCGAACGCCAGCGCGAAGACGGTGAGCGGCAGGAACGAGTCGCTGGAGGCTGCGGCAACGATGTTGGTCGGCACGATCGTGTCGAAGAACGCGCCTATCCCCGGTACCGGCCCGACCGGCGCGGCGCCCGTCAATGCGGCGCGCAGTGCAGTGGCGAGCCCGGCAGGCAGCGGGAACGCGTCGAGGATCAGCGGCGTGACCAGCGCGGACATGATCGTCGTGCTCCACAGGATGACGACGATCATCACCATCGCGCGCACGGTGATCCGCCCGGCGCGCGCCGCCTCGGTGGTCGCGCCGATCCCGGTCACGAGCAGCCCGACGACCAGCGGCACGATCACCATCTGCAAGCCGTGCAGCCACGCCGATCCGATCGGCTGCGTCACCGCGGTCGCTGCGATCGCGTTCGCGGGCGACCAGGCGGCGGCGGCGATGCCGATTGCGATGCCACCGATAAGCGCTGCGAGAATGCGTGTAGTCTGCGACATGCTCGCCCTTCGTGATGTACCGCGCTATCAAACGCGTCGGACACCGATACGGAACGGACGCGTAACCAATGGCAAGAAAATACTTCGGCACCGACGGCATACGTGGCGCAACCAACGTCTCGCCGATGACGGCAGCGATGGCGATGAAGGTCGGCATGGCGGCCGGCGCCTATTTCCTGCGCGGCGATCATCGCCACCGCGTCGTGATCGGCAAGGACACGCGCCTGTCGGGCTACATGCTCGAATCCGCGCTGGTCGCGGGCTTCACCAGCGTCGGCATGGACGTCGTCATGGTCGGGCCGATGCCGACGCCCGCGGTGGCGATGCTCACCCAGTCGATGCGCGCGGATATCGGCGTGATGATCTCCGCCAGCCACAATCCGTATGCGGACAACGGTATCAAGCTGTTTGGACCCGACGGCTACAAGCTGTCGGACGAAGCGGAAGAGGCGATCGAAGCCTTGATCGACGGCGACATTCCGCTCGTGCCGTCGAGCCAGATCGGCCGCGCACGGCGCATCGACGACGCGCAGGGGCGGTACATCCACTTCGCCAAGTCGACCTTTCCCGAGAACCTGCGTCTCGACGGCATGCGCGTCGTGATCGATTGCGCGAATGGGGCAGCGTACAAGGTCGCGCCATCCGCCTTGTGGGAACTGGGGGCGGACATCGTCGCGATCGGCGTCACGCCCAACGGCACCAACATCAACGACGGCGTCGGCTCGACCGCACCGCAGACGCTCGCGGAGACGGTGGTCGCCAGCGGTGCGGACATCGGCATCGCGCTCGACGGCGATGCGGACCGGCTGATCGTCGTCGACGAGACCGGCACGATCGTCGACGGCGACCAACTGATGGCGACGATAGCGGCAAGCTGGGCGCGGCAGGGACGGCTGGCCGGCGGTGGCCTCGTCGCGACGGTGATGTCGAACCTCGGGCTGGAACGCCACCTCTCCGCCCAAGGCCTGGGCCTCGTCCGGACCAAGGTCGGCGATCGCCACGTCCTCGAGAAGATGCGCTCCAGCGGCTATAATGTCGGCGGCGAGCAGTCTGGCCACATCATCCTGTCCGACTATGCGACGACCGGCGATGGCCTTGTCGCGGCGCTGCAGATCCTGGCGGAGGTCAAGCGTTCGGGCGCATCGGCGAGCGAAGTGCTGCACCGGTTCGAGCCGTTGCCACAGTTGCTGAAGAACGTCCGCTTCGCCGGCGGCAAGCCGCTCGACGACGACTCGGTGAAGGCCGTCATCGCGCAGGCCGAGGCCGAACTCGCCGGCAACGGACGCCTGGTCATCCGCCCCTCGGGCACCGAGCCGGTGATTCGCGTGATGGCGGAAGGTGACGATCCCGCACAGGTCGAGCGTGTCGTCGACCGCATCTGCGACGCCGTCCGGAAAGCCGCCGCCTGATGCTCGAGATGCGCCCCGTCTGCGAACGCTGCACCACCGACCTTCCCGCCGACGCGCCGGGCGCATTCATCTGCTCGTTCGAATGCACTTTCTGCGCGGAATGCGCCGACGCGCTCGACGAGCGGTGTCCCAACTGCGGCGGCGAATTGCTCGACCGCCCGACGAGGTTGGGCGCTGCGCCGCCGCTAAAGCCGGCCGGCGCGCGTCGGCACTAGGCGCGGTTCGGGTAAGCAACACATCGCACCTTATTGCCACCCCAACCCCTTCTACCACCCCGGCGGAGGCCGGGGCCCAGTTGGAAAGGTCCAGGTAACAGATCGCAGTCCGCGGTTAGCAACGTCTCCCAACTGGGCCCCGGCCTCCGCCGGGGTGTTTGCAGGCCCCCTGTCCTACATCCGACCGATCATGCCATAGCCAACCCCATGACCGCCAACCGCGCCAACCCCAGTCCGGCATCCCGATTGCAGCCCCACCTCAGGCAAAGTGCAGACCCACGCCAGCGTCTGCAATTCGTGCACTTCGCCCCGATCTGGGACACTTTATGACAGCGCGGGTTCTCATAATAGCCGGCTCAGACTCGGGCGGTGGCGCAGGAATTCAGGCGGATATCAAGACCGTCACGATGCTGGGCGGCCACGCGATGACCGCCGTCACCGCGATCACCGCACAGAACACGCTAGCCGTGCAGGCGGTCCACCAGATCCCCACCGACATCGTCCTCGCGCAGATAGACTCCGTCGTTTCGGACATCGGCGTCGACGCAGTGAAGATCGGCATGATCGGCTCCGCGGAAACGGCGCATGCGGTCGCTGCATATCTAGAGCGTCTTTCCCCCCTCCCTGAAAGGGAGGGGCCGGGGGTGGGTAGGCCGCTGGGTGAGCGCGACACCAGCCCCAAGCCAACCCACCCCCAACCCCTCCCTTCCAGGGAGGGGGGCAGACTTCCCATCATCTTCGACCCGGTGATGATCGCCACCTCCGGCTCCGTCCTCGCAGACCGCGACACCATAGCCGCCTTCACTCGCCTCGTGCGGGTCGCCACGCTCGTAACCCCCAACCTCCCCGAACTGGCAGCCCTCGGCGGCGAGCAAGCAATCCGCGCACTAGGCCCCGCAGTCCTCATAAAAGGCGGCCACGCCGAAGGCCCCCACGTCACCGACCGCCTCGTCACCGACACCGACGAAACCTGCTGGACCAATCCCCGCATCGAAACCCGCCACGCCCACGGCACGGGCTGCACCCTAGCTAGCGGGATCGCGACGGGGCTTGCCCAGGGCATGACGCTCGACGGCGCAATAGATCGAGCTATCGCGTTCGTCCGAGCCGCGCTTGCAGCCGCTCCAGGTATCGGCCAAGGGCACGGCCCGATGGGCCACGGGCTCGACACTATCCCCTTTTACGACCTGCTTGCGGCAATGGACTCCAACGGCTGGGATGCGCAGGCTTTTGCCGCGCGATGGAGCTAAAATGCCCGGCATGAAACACGAAAAGCTCTGCGTCGGCCCCGTCGCCGGCGTCGACGAAGCCGGCCGCGGTCCGCTCGCGGGGCCAGTCGTAGCCGCCGCGGTGATCCTCCCCGCAAAAGGCGTACCCCGCGGCATCGACGATTCGAAAAAGCTCTCCGCCTCCGAGCGCGAACGGCTCTGCGCCCGCCTCAAAGGTTGCGCGATCGTCGGCATCGGCATCGTCCAGCCGGAAGAGATCGACACGCTCAACATCTACTGGGCGACGATGAAGGCGATGACGCTCGCGGTCGACGCGCTGGCGGTCGAGCTCGGCCAAGCTCCCGGTCACGTTCTGGTCGACGGCAACCGCTTGCCCCGCTGGACCTACCCCGCCACGCCGCTCGTCGGCGGCGACGCGAAGTCGCTGTCGATCGCCGCCGCCTCGATCGTCGCCAAGCACACGCGCGACCTCATCATGATCGCCGCGGCGGACGTGCATCCCGAATATAACTGGCATTCGAACAAGGGCTATGGCTGCGCGCACCACATGAAGGCGCTCCGCGATCACGGGCCCACGCCGATTCACCGCCGCAGTTTCGCACCGGTCGCCGCCGCCTATCTCGCCCGCGAGGGACTTTTCGCACAGGAAACGACGAGCTGAGTCTTTCGCGCCACACCCCAAGGGCTTGAGCCGCGAGTCTCCCACGACTCAACATCTGGGCAACGAAGACTCGTTTGGTAGCAGCCGCGGATTCTCGCGAAAACGCCGTTAACGAATGTTTGCTTGACGGAGTCGGACAATTCCGCCGCTATGGGCGTCGACAAGGGGCGGAAAACATGGGTTTGATCGACACGATCGCACGGCCGCGTGCGAAAAAGGCAGTGGAGCCGACGGTCCAGCCGGTCCTCCCGCTCGACCAGATCCTGCGCGGCGACTGCATCGAGCACATGAAGGCGCTCCCGTCGAACTCGATCGACATGATCTTCGCCGACCCGCCCTACAACCTCCAGCTCGGCGGCGAACTCTATCGCCCCGACGGCAGCCACGTCGACGCGGTCACCGACGACTGGGATAAGTTCGACACCTTCGCCGCCTATGACCGCTTCACCCGCGCCTGGCTCAAGGAAGCACGTCGCATCCTCAAGGACGACGGCGCGCTCTGGGTCATCGGCAGCTACCACAACATCTTCCGTGTCGGCGCGGCGGTGCAGGATCTCGGCTACTGGATCCTCAACGACATCGTATGGCGCAAGACCAACCCGATGCCGAACTTCCGCGGCACGCGCTTCACCAACGCGCACGAGACGCTGATCTGGGCGTCGAAGGGAGAGAAGGCGAAGTATCACTTCAACTACCGCGCGATGAAGACGCTCAACGACGAGCTTCAGATGCGCAGCGACTGGGAATTCCCGACCTGCGGCGGCGCCGAGCGGCTGAAGAAGAACGGTACCAAGGTGCATCCGACGCAGAAGCCCGAGGCACTGCTCTACCGCATCCTGCTGGCGTGCACGAAGCCGGGCGACGTCGTGCTCGATCCGTTCTTCGGCACCGGTACCACCGGCGCGGTGGCCAAGCGCCTCGGCCGCAGCTGGATCGGCATCGACCGCGAAGGCGACTACATCGAGGCCGCGCAGGAGCGCATCGAGGCCGCGCTGCCGCTCGACGAATCGGCGCTCGCCACGATGATGAGCCCGCGCACGCAGCCCAAGGTCGCGTTCGGCGTGCTGGTCGAGAACGCGTATCTCGCTCCCGGCGCGGTGCTGACCGACTCTAAGCGGCGGTGGCGCGCGACGATCCGCGCGGATGGCTCGCTGCTCAGCGACTGCGGCACGATCGGCTCGATCCACAAGCTCGGCTCGACCCTCCAGAACGCCCCCGCCTGCAACGGCTGGAGCTTCTGGCATTACGAGAGCGACAAGGGGCTCAAGCCGATCAACGATCTTCGGCAGACCTATCTGCTGGCGAACACGATCTGAACAACACCGGGTAGCCCTGCATTGTTCTCCCGCGAAGGCGGGAGCCCAGTCTGGGTCCCCGCCTCCGCGGGGAAACAAATCGCGCTTGGCCGGGAAAGCGAACGATCTTATCCGACACGCCCCGCTGACGGAGTAGATCGATGACCCTCCACCTCCGCCCCGTCCAGTTCGTCGACACTCCGATAGGCCACGAAGACGGCAGCGTCGCGCGCCTGGCGGGCGGCCTGCAATGGTTCGCCGCCTACGAAGTCATTGAAGGCCGCGCCCGCCGCACGATCCCCGTAGCCGAAGTCGCAACGCTGGGCGAGCGCGCCGCGCACCTCCACGCCGCCATCACCAGCCCCCGCGCCGCACTCCAACTCGGCGAACGCACGCTGCGCTTCGACCAGCCGATCGTCGCGGGCATCCTCAACGTCACCCCCGACAGCTTCTCCGACGGCGGCAAGCATGTCGACGACCCCGCCGCCGCCGCCGCCGCCGGGATCGACATGGCCGCAGCCGGCGCGACGCTGGTCGACGTCGGCGGCGAATCCACCCGCCCCGGTGCCGCCGCGATATGGGAGGGCGACGAGATCGCCCGCCTCGTCCCCGTCGTCGAACGCCTCGCGAGGGCCGGCGCGATCGTCTCGGTAGATACCCGCAAGGCCGCCGTCATGGAAGCCACGCTCGCCGCCGGCGCGCACATCGTCAACGACGTCGCCGCGCTCCTCTGGGATGACCGCGCACTTGATGTGGTCGCAAATAGCGGCTGCCCGGTCGTGCTGATGCACTCGCCCGACCCTAAGAAAGGTGGCCACGGCAACGGTGGCTACACCAACGTTCTGACGGACGTCTTCGACTGGTTGGAAGCTCGCATCGCCGCGGTAGTCGCCGGTGGCGTCGACCGGTCGCAGATCATGGTCGATCCCGGCATCGGCTTCGGTAAGACGCTCGCCGAGAACCTCGCGCTGCTCAACGGTCTGGCGATCTTCCACGGGCTCGGCTGCCCGATCATGCTCGGCGCCAGCCGCAAGCGTCTGATCGGCGCGCTCTCGAACGAAGCGCCGGTCGACCAGCGCCTCGCCGGTTCGCTCGCGCTGGCACTCAAGGGCGCCGAGGCCGGCGTCCAAATCCTGCGCGTCCACGACGTTGCAGAAACCGTCCAGGCGCTGAAGATCTGGCGCGGACTACGCGATCAGTCGCTCGTTGGCGGCTAAGCGGGGCGGCTGATCGTCGCTGCATTGCAGCGAAACGTCTCTTCGCGCATTAAACGCCCAGTAAACAAGGGAGCTTTCGTTTGATCGTCACCGCAACACCACGCCTCAGTCAAATCTTGAGCGAGGTCTGGCGCCCGCTGCTGGGTCTTTTCGTCTGGGACGTCGTCGTCACGATCACCTATTACGTCCTGCCGTTTCATGCGCCGGCCCTGCCTTTGACGCTGTTCGGCACCGCGCTGGCGCTGTTCCTCGGCTTCCGCGACAACTCCGCGTATCAGCGCTGGTGGGAAAGCCGCGGGCTGTGGGGCCTGATGATCAATGCCTCGCGCAATTTGGCGCGAATGGCGCGCAACATGCTGCCCGAGCCCGAGGGCCATGATATGAAGCGGACGATCGTCCTCCGCCAGATCGCGTATGTGAATGCGTTGCGCTGCCAGTTGCGCAAGCAGCCAGCGCCCCCCGAAGTGTTGCGCTTCCTGTCGAAGGAAGAGGCGTCGTTCGCGCTCGATCGCACCAATATAGCCAACGGCCTGCTCGACGGCACCGGCCGCCGAATCGATATAGCGCGCCGCAACGGCTGGATCGACACCATCCAGCAGACGCAGTTCGAGGCGATCCTCGTCGATATCGCCAACGCGCAGGGTGGCATGGAGCGTATCAAGAACACGCCTCTGCCAAACCAGTATCGCTTTTTCCCCAGCATCTTCACGCGGCTGTTCTGCATCCTGCTGCCGATCGGTCTGGTCGAGACGCTTGGGTTTGCGACGCCGATCGGCTCGACGATTGCCGGGTTGATGTTCCTCGCCGTGCTCCAGATCGGCGACGATCTGGTCGATCCGTTCGCGGACACGATCCACGACGTCCCGCTGAACGCAATGTGCCGAACGATCGAGATCGACCTGCTTCAGGCGATCGGCGACGAGGCGCCGGAGCCGTTGCAGCCGGTCCGTGGCGTGCTGTGGTAGGAAAGACAGGGGTCGGCGCTATTGAGCGTCGACCTCCTCTACATGACGGCTGCCCCACTGGGCACGTTGAGGAAGTTAAGGCCGGATCACGCAAAGTCCGTTCCGGACAGTCGTAGAGCGAAACACACCGCCGACTTCAGTGCGTGACCCCGTGGGTGTTCCTGGGACGATCCGCCCGTACGCAGCTATCCTGTAATCGGGAAGAGATCGAACGGTCTTGCCGGTGAATCTTCGGACAGGCGAATGCAACGCCATCGGCCATAGATCGCTGTTCACCAGCGAGACGAGTTCAGCTCAGATACCCGACGGGTCCGGGGCGGTGTCCGTTTCGGTTGCCGTTTGTGGCGTTGGCATGACGACCGGCGCCGGTTGCGGCTGTCCCGCCTGGCCGATCAGTGCCGTGTTCTCGATCAGGTCGAGCGCTTGGCGGGCAACGACGTAGCGCCGCGCCGCGTCGATCCAGTTGCTGGCTTGGGCGGCGCCCGGGAGGCGGGCGACTTCGGCGCGGGCCGCCTCGACCTGGCCGGCACCGAGCAGTCGGCGCGCGCGTGCGAGGCGGTCGGCGGGCATCGGCGACGGCGTTCCCGCCTTGCGCAACACTATCAGTGAATCGATTTGATGCTGGATCGTATCGAGCCAGTTCTCGCCGGTCGAACTCGTGATGTCCGGCGCAATCGCATCGAGGCCCTGGCGCAAATCCTCGAGCGTCACCGGCTGGCGCGCAGCCTGGATCAGCAGCATCGTCGCGCGCGGCTGGGCCTGACCGAACCGCAGGCGCAATTGCTCCTCCAGGTAACCGAGCCCGACCCCGCGATCGAGTGCACGCCGCGCGGCGAACGCCACCAGAAGCCCCTCTGCCCGCGTCGCCTGCCCACCGGCGGCGGCGGCGTCGGTGGTGATCGCTGCGGTGCGCGCCTCGAGCGCGGTCAGTTGGCCCGCCAGCGTCGCCTCGCGGGTTGCCAGCACGGCGGTGTCGACCGGCGCGGCGGCCTGGGGCTGGCCATCCGGACCGAGCGGTTGCGACGGGATATACCCGGAATTGCTCGCGCCGGCTTTCTGGCCCGCGACGGGTGCGCCAGCGGTGGTCGACGCCGTGGCGCCGAACCAGGGCAGCTTCCTCGCGGCATAGGCCATCAGCGCCAGTCCGGCGATGAACGCAAGCGCGGTCAAGGCGATGATGACGCCCATTCTGGGTCCGCGTGCCCGTGGGCGATCGGTCGGCACGTAGTCGCTCATGGCGTGCTTATCCCCGCCATCCACCGGATGGTCAATCGCGCGTGTGTTCGCACGTGCAGCAGCCAGCGCGACGAGCGCCGGATCGCTCGGTTGCGGGGCGATCGAGACGGTCGCCCAGCCGGTTCCGGCCGCTTCGGCGACGGCGGCGCTGATGGCGGCGATCTCGATGCCGGACCGGTCGATGCCCGCCGTATCGAGCATAGCCTTCAACCGGATCGCGGTGCGTTCGGAGTGCAGCAGCACGACGGTATCGGCGAACGACTGCGCAACCGTAGCGTCGATCGGCACATCATCGCTCGCGTAGACCGTAATGGCCTCGATCCCGTCGCCGGTAGGAGCACGATCGCGCCCGGCCAAATGCAGCAGTTGCGCAAAACCGCGATCGCGCGCTTCGGAGACGGCATCGCGGGCATCGCCCGACCCGGTCACCGCGACCGCAAAACCCGCGTCGTTCGCTGCCGCCGCCGTCGCAGTACCGACGGCGACCACCGGCAGGCGCTTCAATGCGTCCAGTCCTACGCCACCATGCCGCACCGCGTTCGCACTGGTCAGCAACAACCCGTCGAACCCCGCCGGATCGGGCACGCTCCAGTCGACCGGCGTTACGGCGAACAGCGGAACCTGCCGTACGTCGAGCCCGAGCGTCCGCAGCGCCGCCGCAGTCCGCGCATTGCCGGGCTCCGGCCGCACGACGACGACCGCGTGAGGCGACGTCATGCCGCGAACAACCGGCGGACGCTCGCCGGCGCGCGCGTAAGCAAGTCGACCGCCAGCATCGTACCAAGGTCTTCGCCCGCACTGCCCTCGATCGATCCGGCGACGTCGCACGTCCCGTCCTCGGCGATCAGCTCGGCGCGCAACGTCAGCGTCTCCCCCGCCAGCGACGCGAGCGCCGCGACCGGCGAGTGGCAGTCCGCCCCGAGCCTGGCCAGCAACGCGCGCTCGGTCAGCACGCACAGGCTGGTGTCGGCATGGTCGATCGCGGCGACGATCGCGTGCGCGGCACTGCCGTCGAGGACCTCGATCCCGACCGCGCCCTGCGCCGGTGCGGGCAGCATGATGTCGGTCGGGATCGCATGGCCGTCGTCGCGCCCGAGGCGATCGAGCCCGGCCGCGGCGAGCAGCGTGGCGTCCATCTCGCCGCTCGCCACCCGGCCGAGCCGCGTATCGACGTTGCCGCGGATCAGCACGATCTCCAGGTCGGGCCGCAGCCGCAGCATCTGCGCGCGGCGTCGCGGCGAACTCGTGCCGACGACGGCGCCCGGCCGCAGGTCGGCAAAGGTCTCCGCACCGATCAGCCGATCGCGCACGTCGGCCCGCGGCAGCATCGCGGCGATCCTCAGCGTGTGCGGCCGGATCGTCTCGACGTCCTTCATCGAATGCACCGCGCAGTCGATGTCGCCGTCGTGGAGCGCGCGGTCGAGTTCCCTGGTCCACAGTGCCTTGCCGCCGATCTCGGCGAGCGCGCGATCCTGCACGCGGTCGCCCGTCGTTCGGATCACGACCGTCTCGACCTTGTCAGGCGACCAGCCATGCGCCGCACACAACGCATCGCGGACCAGGCCTGCCTGGGTGAGCGCCAGCGGCGAACCGCGCGTACCGAGCCGAAAAACTGTCATGCTGGGTGCCATGCAGAAAGGGGCCCCCTTCGACAAGCTTCACGCAGGCCTATACAGACACGCGATGATCATCCTCGGCATCGAATCCTCCTGTGACGAAACCGCCGCCGCGCTCGTCACCGGCGACCGTCAGGTCCTCGCGCACCGGCTGCTCGGCCAGGAAGCCGCGCACGCCCCGTTCGGCGGCGTCGTCCCCGAAATTGCCGCACGCGCGCATGTCGAGGCGCTCGAGCCACTGATCGTCGCGGCGCTGGCCGACGCGAAGCTGACGCTGGCGGATGTCGACGCGATCGCCGCGACCGCGGGGCCGGGGCTGATCGGCGGGGTGATGGTCGGGCTCGTCACCGGCAAGGCGCTTGCGCACGCCGCGGGCAAGCCGTTGATCGCAGTCAATCATCTCGAGGGTCACGCGCTCTCGCCGCGGCTGTCGGATCCGGACCTCGAATTTCCCTATCTGCTGCTGCTCGTGTCGGGCGGGCATTGCCAGTTGCTGCTGGTCGAGGGCGTCGGTGCGTATCGGCGCCTTGCCACGACGATCGACGATGCGGCGGGCGAGGCGTTCGACAAGACCGCCAAGTTGCTCGGCCTTGGCTTCCCCGGTGGCCCTGCCGTCGAACGGACCGCAGCGTTGGGGGATCCCAAGGCCGTCCCATTGCCGCGCCCGCTCAAAGGCTCGGCCGAGCCGCATTTCTCGTTCGCAGGCCTGAAGAGCGCGGTCGCGCGTGTCGTCGGCCAATATTCGCCCGAGGATATCGCTGCCTCGTTCCAGGCGGCGGTGGTGGACTGCCTGATCGACCGCACGACCAAGGCTTTGCGGACCTCGCATGGCGCCACTGCGCTCGTCGTCGCGGGCGGAGTCGCGGCCAACACGGCGGTCCGTACCGCGTTGCAGGGGCTCGCCACCGCGCACGGGCTCCGCTTCGTCGCGCCGCCCTTGTGGCTGTGCACCGACAACGCCGCGATGATTGGATGGGCAGGCGCCGAGCGGTTTGCCGCGGGCCTTACCGATCCGCTCGATGTCGCCGCGCGTCCGCGCTGGCCGCTCGATCCGAATGCCGAAGCGGTGCGTGGTGCAGGGGTGAAGGCATGAAGATCGGCGTCATCGGTGGCGGCGCGTGGGGCACGGCACTTGCGCAGGTTGCAGCATATGGCGGTCGCGAGGTGATCCTGTGGGCACGCGAGGGCGCGGTGGTCGAGTCGATCAACACCGCCCATGAGAACACGCTGTTCCTCGGCGGCGTCGCGCTGTCGCCGACGATCCGCGCGACCGACGACCTTGCCGCGCTGGCGGAGATGGATGTGATCCTCGTCGTCGCACCCGCCCAGCACGTCGGCAGCGTGCTCGCCGCCGCCCCGATCGGCCGCATTCCGCTCGTGCTCTGCGCGAAGGGGATCGAGGCGGGGAGCAAGCGGCTCGTCGGCGAGGTCGCGCGCGCGGTACATCCCGATGCGCCGATCGCGGTGCTCTCGGGGCCGACCTTCGCGCATGAGGTTGCCGCCGGTTTGCCGACCGCGGTGACGCTCGCGTGCGAGGATGCGGCGCTCGGCGAACGGCTCGCGACCCGTCTCGCGGCGCGGCATTTCCGGACGTACGCCTCGACCGACGTCGCGGGCGCGGAGATCGGTGGCGCGGTGAAGAACGTCCTTGCGATCGGTTGCGGCGTGGTCGAGGGGGCAGGTCTCGGCCAGAACGCGCGGGCGGCGTTGATCGCGCGCGGGTTCGCCGAGATGACGCGGTTCGGCTTGGCCCGCGGTGCGCGCGCGGAAACGCTGGCGGGGCTTTCGGGGTTGGGCGATCTCGTGCTCACCTGTTCCTCGACGAGTTCGCGTAATTTCTCGCTGGGGGTCGGCCTGGGGCGCGGCGAGTCGGCGGCGACGCTGCTGGCGGACCGCCGGACCGTCGCGGAAGGCGCCTTTACCGCCCCCGTCCTCCGCGAAGCGGCGCGCGACGCGCGTGTCGACATGCCGATCACCGAAGCGGTCTGCCGCCTCTTGGAGGGGGCGCCGGTAAGCGACGTCATCGGCGACCTGCTCGCCCGGCCGCTGAAGGGCGAGGCGGGCTGACCGCCAAGCGATCCGCGAATGGGCTTGCCTCGTTCGCGGATTGTTCTATTTCCGGCGCATGCTCGACATGCCGCCGGACTCCTGCATCGACGAACCTGGATCACCCTTATGTGCGGCCGACGTGGCGCGCGGCGTGATCCGGATGTTGCTCCGCCACGATCTCACCGCGATGACCGAAGTTCCGCTAGACGGCGGCCGCCGTGCCGACCTGATGGCGGTGGATGCGCGCGGCCAGATCGTGATCGTCGAGATCAAGGTGTCGCGCGCCGATCTGCTAGGCGACGGGAAGTGGCCGGATTATCTCGGGCATTGCGACCGGTATTTCTGGGCGGTTCCGGCCGGGTTCGACGTCGGGCCCCTGAACGGGCCCGCGTTCCTGCCGGAGCGTACCGGGATCATCGTCGCGGACCGCTACGACGCGGCGATCGTGCGGGAGGCGCATACCGTGCCTCTGCCGGCGCATGTGCGGAAGCGGTGTACGCTCGCGTTCGCCCGTCGCGCGGCACGGCGGCTGATCGCGCAGATGGACCCGGATGCGGACGGGTTGGCGTTTTAGAGGAACGTCGTGAACTTTCCCCCTCCCTGGAAGGGAGGGGTCGGGGGCGGGTCGGTTTCCGTATCATGCAACCGTCGCGTCATAAGCTGGCCGACCCACCCCCAGCCCCTCCCTTCCAGGGAGGGGGGCGCGTAGCGGTTTGGGCCATGTGGGCGGCCATGATAGCTGCCTAGAACTTCGGGCCCGACACGGCCTTGCGCACCTTCTTCGGCGCGTCTTCCAGCAGCTTGCTCACGATCGGGTTGCGTCCATCCTGCTTGGCATAGGCGCGCGCGGACATGCCCGCCATGATGTCCGCCTGGTCGGGATCGGCGTTCTCGGCCAGCAGCACCCGGATCATCCCCACGTCGCGACGCTGCACCGCGCGGATCAGCGGCGTCTCGCCCGCCGAATTGGCGAGGTTCGGGTTCGCCCCGGCCGCGGTCAGGATCGGGATCATGTTCGTCTGGCCAAGCGTCACCGCGAGCAGTAGCGGCGTGTTGCCCTTGCCGTCGCGCAAATTCGCATCAGCACCCTTCTGCAGCAGGAAGCGCAGATACACTTCGTCGCTACGCTTGATGACGATATGGAGCGCGCCTTCGCCGCTGGTCACGTCGCGCGTGTTGATGATGTTGCTGCCCGGGCGCCCTAGCATCTCCAGCACCTCGTTGTTCTTCGCATCGCGCACCGCGGACAGGAATTTGTACCCCTCCGACTGGCCTTGCGCGAACGCGGGCGCCGCGACGCAGGCGAGCGCAGGCGGCAGGAGGGTAGCGGCGAGCATCAGGCGGATACGCATCGAGAGACTTCCTTGGTTCGTCCTGGATATAGGGTGACGCTTGCGCCGCAGTAGCGAACAGATCAAGGCTGGCGGCACCATGAACCTCCGTTTCCTTCTTTGCGCGCTCGCGCTGCCCGGCTTGGCACTGTCGGCGTGCAACTCGTCCCAGCCCCCCGCCAAACCGCCGCTCGAAGGCGCGCGGATCGGCGGCGCCTTCACGCTGACGGACCAGAACGGGCGGACCGTCACCGAACAGGCGTTCGCGGGCAAATACCGCATCATGTATTTCGGCTACACCTTCTGTCCCGATGTGTGTCCGACGGATGTCCAGGCGATCGGCGCCGCGGTGAAAAAGCTCGAAACGAGCGATCCTGCACTTGCCGCGAAGATCGTACCGATGTTCGTGACCGTCGACCCGGCGCGCGATACGTCCGCGGTGCTCAAGCAGTTCGTCTCTGCGTTTCACCCGCGCATGGTCGGCCTCACCGGCACCGACGCGCAGATCGCCAAGATCAAGACCGAATACGCCGTCTATTCGAGCAAGGGCGACGCATCGCCGGGCGGCGGCTACCTCGTAAACCACTCGCGCCAGGCCTATCTGATGAGCCCGGACGGCAAGCCCCTCGCTTTGCTGCCGCAGGAACAAGGGCCCGACGCAGTGGTGACGGAAATCAAGCGCTGGGCCCGGTGAGCGCGCGCTTCTGGGAAGATACGCCGATCGACCAGCTCGACCGCGGCCAATGGGAAGCCTTGTGCGACGGCTGCGGCAAATGCTGCATCCACAAGCTCGAGGACGAGGATACGGGCGAGCTCGTCGCAACCAACGTCTCGTGCCGCCTGCTCGACCGGCGTAGCGGGCAATGCTCGGATTACCGCCACCGCCATGCCTATGTCCCCGAATGCGTGCGGCTGACGACCGGCAACGTCCGCGGAATCGACTGGCTGCCGTCGACCTGCGCGTACCGCCTGCGCGCGGCCGGCGAGCAATTGCCCGAATGGCATTACCTCGTCTGCGGCGATCGCGAGGCCGTCCACCGCGCCAAGCAATCGGTGCGCGGCTGGACGATCAGCGAGGACGAGGCGGGTGAGCTCGAATATCACGTGATCGACCGCGAGCTCTAAGCCGGTGATCGAAGGCCTGGAGATCGTCCGTCATCCCCGCGCACGGCGCGCGCGACTGTCGATCGATCCCGCGAGCGGCCGGGCAAGGCTCGTCCTCCCCAAACGCGCGGCGCTGAAACAGGCACTGGCCTGGGCGGAGGACAAGGCGGGCTGGATCGCCGAACAGCGCGCGTTGCTCCCGTCGCCCCGCCCCTTCTTGCCAGGCGCGGTTCTCACCGTCGCCGACGAACCGTTGACGATCGAATGGACCCCGGGGAGCCGGCGCACCGTAGTTCGGGAAGGCTCCGTCCTGTCGCTGTCGGGGCCGCCCGAAACGATCGCGCGTCGCGTCGAGGCGTGGCTGAAACGTACCGCGCTCGCCGTGCTGGAGACCGAAACCGCCGAATACGCGGCCAAGGCCAAGGTCAGCGTCGCGCAGGTCGCGGTCGGCGATGCCAAGGGCCGCTGGGGCAGCTGCGCATCAAGCGGCGTCATCCGCTACAGCTGGCGGCTGATCCTCGCGCCAAGCTGGGTCCGCCGCGCCACCGTCGCGCACGAAGTCGCGCACCGTGTCCACATGAACCACGCGCCGGTCTTCCACGCGCTGGTCGAGCAACTCTACGGCGAAGACCCGACGCCCGCGCGCGTCTGGCTACGCACGCACGGCGCGGGCCTTCACTGGTTCGGGCGCTCTTCCTGATCGCTCTGATAGCGTTGCGTCTGGACCTGATCGCGCGGTACGTCGCGCTGGAGAGGCTGGCGCCCCGCCGGTGACGGCTCGCGCCGATCACGCCCGGTGACGCGGTCGATCCAGTCCTGATTCATCTGCTGCGGCGGCGGCCCGGGTGCCGCTTCGGGCTGTTCCACATCCGGCCGCGGGATGGTGTCGCCGGTCTGCGCATCGGTCGGGACGGGCGGTTCGCCCTGTTCGACGGGATTTCCGTTCTCGTCGACCATCATCTGGCCATTGTCGGGCTGCCCGAAATAGCTCTCCTCGTCAGGCTCCAGCTGCCATTCGGGCAACGTCACCTTCGTATCGAACTGCTCGATCGGACGGTTGGCGGTCGCTGGCTTCATGAACGCCGCCCACGCCTTTGCCGGCGCGGTGCCGCCGTGCAGGCCGGCGATCGGCTTGGCATCGTCGCGACCCATCCACACGCCTGTGGTGATTCCGCTGGAGAAGCCCAGGAACCAGCCGTCCTTCGATGCGGTGGTGGTGCCGGTCTTGCCCGCGACCGGCCGACCGATCTGCGCCGCGCGCCCGGTGCCGGTGTTGACCGCGGTCTGCAACAGGTCGGTCATCTCGGCAGCGACATAGGGTGCGACTAGCACGTGGCTGCGGTCGACTTCGTGCGTGTAGATCGTCTGGCCGTTCGCCGTGACTCGCGTGATCCCGTACGGAGTCACCGCAACGCCCTTGCTGGCGACCGACGCAAACGCGCGCGTCATGTCGATCACGCGAACCTCCGACGTGCCCAGCACCATCGACGGATGCACGTTGACCGGCGTCGTGATGCCGAACCGTCGCGCCATGTCGGCGACCGTGTTGAAGCCGACCTCCTGGCCGAGCTTGGCCGCCACGGTGTTCAGCGAATAGGCGAACGCGGTCCGCAACGACACCGCGCCGGAGTTGCGACGGGAATCGTTGCGTGGGCTCCAGCCGTTGATCGTGACGGGTTCGTCGACGATCGAGTCCTCAGGCTTGTGGCCAGCCTCGAGCGCGGCGAGGTACACGAACAGCTTGAACGACGAGCCCGGCTGACGGACCGCCTGAGTCGCGCGGTTGTAGATCGACGAGACGTAATCCTTGCCCCCGACCATCGCACGCACTTCGCCACCACGATCGAGCGCGACCAGTGCGCCCTGTGCTCCGGGTGGGGCATTGGCGCGGATCGCGTCGTCCGCCTGGCGCTGCATCGTCAGGTCGAGCGTCGTCCACACCTCGAGCGGCTCGGTCGTCTCGTCGATCAGCGTATCGAGCTGCGGCAAGGCCCAGTCGGTGAAATAACGCACACTGTTCTGCTTGGGCTCGGGCGCGAGTTTCAGCCCGGAAACGTCTGCATCGGCAGCCTCGGACGACGTGATCGCGCCGGTTTCCTGCATCGTCTCCAGCACGACACCCGCGCGGCCCATCGCGGCTTCCGCGTCGGCGGTCGGCGAATAGTTGGACGGTGCCTTGACCAGGCCGGCGATGACCGCGGCTTCGGCAAGGCTCAGGTGATCCGCGCCATGACCGAAGAACTTCCGGCTCGCCGCGTCGATCCCGTAGGCGCCGCCGCCATAATAGACCTTGTTCAGATAGAGTTCGAGGATCTGGTCCTTGGTGAATTTCCATTCGAGCGCGAAGGCCAGGATGCCCTCGCGGAATTTACGCCCGAACTTCTTCTGGTTGTTGAGAAAGACGGTCCGCGCGAGCTGCTGCGTGATCGTCGAGCCGCCTTGCGTCCAGTGGCCACGATCGAACCGCACCTTCACGGATCGCGCGATGCCGACCGGATCGACGCCGATATGCGAGCGGAAGCGGCGATCCTCGACCGAGACGGTCGCGTCGCGCATCACCTTGGGAATCTGTCCGTAGGGCAGCCATTCGCCGAAGCTCGGCCCCATCGACACGATCACCGTGCCGTCGGCGGCATGGACGCGGATCATCTGGCCGTTGGGCGACGACTTCAGGCTGTCGAAACTGGGAAGCTGCGACATCGCGATATACACCGCGATCGCCAGCGCACCGAGCGCAAGTACGCCGATCCCGACCATGACCTGGATAAAGACGACCAGCCGCCGCCGCCAGCGTGACGCCGGTGGAGTTGGGGACCGACGGGACGGGGGAGCAGAACGCGTACGAGCCATGTGGCCGCAGAATTACGCGCGATGGTCCCGCCCTACAAGCGGCATCAGGCCGCGACGTTCGCTTTGCGCGCCCGGAATTCGAGCGAGAGCGAGTTCATGCAATAACGCTTCCCGGTCGGCGGCGGACCGTCCGGGAAGACGTGCCCCATATGGCTGTCGCAGCGCGCGCACCGCGTCTCGATCCGGGTCATGCCGTGGCTGCGATCCGCGTGATCGGTGACCGCGTCGGGGCCGATCGGCTGGGTGAAACTCGGCCAGCCCGAGCCGGAATCATATTTGTCCGCGCTGTCGAACAGTTCGTTGCTGCACGCCGCACACCGGTAGATGCCGTCGGCCTTGTTGTCGGTCAGCACGCCCGCGAACGCACGTTCGGTGCCGGCCTCGCGCAGCACATGATATTGCTCGGGAGTCAGCCGCTTGCGCCATTCGGCCTCGGAAAGATTGAGCTGGTCCATGGACATGCCTCTCGTGCTGGCGGGTCGTACTGGCGGGACGGTTTTCAAGACTGCCCCATTCTGGTTGCGCTGGCGATGACCTGGATCAGTGCGGGGCGCAGGAAAGGAAGCAGCCACGCGGCGCGCTGGCTTTCGGCGATGTGGCGGACGATGCTGGCGATGCCGATAGGGCGAGCCAGGCGGCTAGCGAAATCCTCCTGCCATGACGCTGCGGCAGCGGGGCCGCCCTTTTCGTAGGCGTGTGCGGCCGCGACTCCGCTGGCGAGCGCGATGCCCATGCCTTCGCCGGCGAGCGAGGGGATCACGCCGGCCTGATCGCCGAGTCGGAACAGCGCGTCGGCGCCGGTGCGTTGACGCCAGCCATAGGGGACGTTGGCGATGGCATCGATCGAGGCACTCGGATCGATCAGCGCGACCCATTCGCCGAGCGCGGGCATGTCTCGACCAAGCGCTTCCAGCAGTTGCGCAGGAGAGCCAGCCGCCTGAAGCCTTGACCGGTGAACCGCCATGCACAGGTTCGCGGTGCCGTCCTCCTGCATCGCCAAGCCGGCATAGCCGCGATCGAACAGGTGAAGCTCGATGCCGCCCGCGAGCGCTTTGCTCAGCGCAGGCGAGGGGGCGATCCTTACGCGGATACCCAAGGTCGGGTCGGCACCGCGCGCGTCTTCGGGGCGCGTCATGCCGCGAACGTCGTGCTTGCCGCTCGCGAGGAACAGCGCGTCGGCAGCGATCGTCGCACCGTCGGCGAGCCTCGCGCTCGTCCCGTCGATCTCGCGCACGGTGACGCCGCGCTCGACTGGCGTGCCCAGCCGTTCGGCTTCGGCCAGCATAACCGTATCAAGCCGGTAGCGCGTAACCGACACCGCCGGATGGGGCAGGGCGGCCTCCGCGCGACGATCGCCTGCGAAGATGCGCGCCCGGGTCACACGGTCCGGATTGAGCGTATCCGGATCGATCCCCAGCCCCGCGAGCGTCTCCAGCGTCCGCCAACTCAGGAACCCGCCGCAGATCGCATCACCGGTCGCGCGCGATCGCTCGACGAGCAGATGCGGCAGGCCAGCGCGCGCCAGTCCAATCGCGGTCGCGGCACCGGCGAGTCCGCCGCCGACGATCAGCGCAGGCGTTCGACGCATAACCGGAACGGAAAGACGCGGCGGACCTTCGCCTCGGTGATGCCGGCCTCGGCCAGCAGCGGCGGCCATTCGTCGGGGCGATAGCTGCGCGCGATCGACAGCGTGCCGTCATGCCGCACGATAGGATGCCAGCGCGCGATCGTCGCGAGAACCGGGAAGCCCCAATGCGCGAAGCCGTGCCGGTGGAGGTCGTTGACGAACCACCCCGCGCTCGCATGTCCCTCCATGAACCGCAGGAACGCGATCAGCTGGTCGTGGCTCATGTGATGCGCGACGAGGCTACTGACAATCACGTCCCACGGCTCATGCGCGAGATCGGCATAGTCGCCCGTGACGTAGCGGATGTCGCCGCCATGCGCCCGCGCCGCCTGTTCGCTGCGCGGGTTGAGGTCGACCCCGACCAGTTCCGCCTCGATACCCTTTGCCTCCGCCCAATTTGCGATCCGGCGCAGCATGTCGCCGTCGCCGAACCCCACGTCGAGCAGCCGGAAGCTTTTCCGCCCCTTGGTCGCCCGCGCGAGAAAGTCGAGCGTTGGGCGGCGCGCCATCGTCACCGTGTTGACCGTCGCGAGATCGCCGACGACGTCCGCATACGTTGCCGCGTCGAGATCGTCGGCGTCCATCAGCTCTTCGGTCTGGCTGCGGACCGCGAGGCTCATGCCGCGCTCCGGAACCCGAAGCCCTCCGCCGCGAGGCCAGGACCGAACGCAAGTGCCACGCCGTGCGCGACCGGCGGCCCGGCCAGCAATCGCTCGAACACGAACATCAACGTCGCCGACGACATGTTGCCATTGTCCGCCAGCACCTGCCGCGACGCTGCCAGCGCGTCCGGGCTCAGGTGCATGGCATGTTCGACCGCATCGAGGATCGACCGCCCACCGGCATGGACCGCCCAG
Organism: Sphingomonas sp. AP28; assembly: GCF_056680455.1. Taxonomy (NCBI): domain Bacteria; kingdom Pseudomonadati; phylum Pseudomonadota; class Alphaproteobacteria; order Sphingomonadales; family Sphingomonadaceae; genus Sphingomonas; species Sphingomonas sp. AP28. Next base: position 2,605,127 of record NZ_CM155283.1, read on the forward strand.
CCATCGATTGATTCGGGCGGCCGGCCCGCACTCACGATCGCGCGAAACTCCTCGTCGGACAGCGCGGCGGCGATCCGCCCCGGCACTTCGCCCGACAAATGCATCGCAAAGCCCGCATCGGTGACGTCCCAGCGGATCAGCTGCTCGCTATCGGGTAAGGACGCGGCGAACGGCGCTTCGAGCACGAACCCGGTCGCATCCGCCGTCACCAGCGCCGCCGCAGCCCCGTCGCCAAACTGCAGCATCGCCAACAGTGCCTCGATATCGTTGGCAGGCTGCAGATGCAGCGTGGAAAGCTCGACCGTCACGACCAGCACGCGCGCGCCAGGCTCGGACCGCACGATATGCCGCGCACTCCGCAACGCGACGATCGCGGCGTAACACCCCATGAAACCGATCAGCAGCCGCTCGACGCTCGACGAAAGGCCAAGCCGGCGCGCGATGATCTGGTCGATCCCCGGCGCGACGAACCCTGTACAACTGGCCACGACCAGATGCGTGATGCCCTCGACTGCGACCTTCTGGCGCAACGCCTCGATTGCGCGGATCGCGAGGTCGGGCGCATGCTCTGCATACAGGACCATTCGCGCGCTCGTCCCTGGATGGGGTTCCGTCGCGTAGAAGCCGGCATCGTCGACCGGCGAGCCACCCCCCGCGGTCGGCGGCAATACCGACCAACGATGGCCGATGCCTGATCGCGACGCCATTCGGTCGAAGACGCGCTCGGCACGGGCATCGACGCGCGAGCGCGCCCAGGCGATGAACGCCGCGTGGATATCGTGACCGGGGACGGCGGACCCTACGGCATTGAGATAAGCGGACACGATATCCTTTCCTGCGACCGACGCCTAACGCATGGCACGTTAAATCGGACTATGGGACGCGCGTGATATCTGTTCGTCGCAAATCGGCGTTTCGCGTTGGTACGGTATGATGGTTGAAAGCATCCGCAACGTGCACTGATCCGTTGCTGAAATCGTCATTCATCACGCTATATATCCACCTCAGAACGGGCATGTAATCGGCTAAAAAGATCCATAACGATTTGATTAATATATAATAAGTTTGAACTTGATACGTAAATATTGTTGAATTTGTTCGCTGATATTTTCGCAGTTAACAAATCGGCAGGACGGCGTTGGAATTCTGGCGTCTAGTCTCGAAATCGGGGCGTCTCAGCCCGCTTCTGAGATGGTCGAAGGTTGCGGGCCCAGCAACGACACGTTGCGGGCGCGAGCGTTCTGATCGCGGACTGAAGGTAACGGGTCGATGGCAACGGGGGGCCTAGGTGAAAAACGAAACCGTCGTGGAATTGATCAAGGATCTGACTGCAAAACTGTCGGCGGTTGCCGAGGAGTTCAACGGAAGGGTCGCTAAGGCTGCCGAACCGGTGCCCGCAGGCAATGAACCGACCGATGCTACGCTCGTCGAGCATGCGAATACGGTGCTCGAGCAACGGCGGTTGCGACGCCAGTTCCTGCCCGGCGAACTGTTCCACGAACCGGCTTGGGACATGCTCCTCGCGCTGTTCGCATCGCGCGACGATCGTATGCCAATGAACATCAAGGCGCTGGTCAGCATGTCCGACGCGCCCGTGACCACGTCGCAGCGCTGGATCGAGCATCTCCACAAGCTGAAACTCATCGATCGCGTCACCGACCCCACCGACCGGCGGCGCGTCGAGATATCGCTGAGCCATGCCGGGGACCAGCAGATGAAAGCCTATCTGCGCGCACTTCTTCGCGGCTAACCCAAGTAACGGACCTGCCACGACCGGCCACGGCACGTGTTACAGAAAGGCGGGTCGTGGCCGGTCTTATCGTGCAGGCAAAGAGAATGTCGGAAGAACCGCACAGAATAGAAGTGTCCAAATATATAACGGTAATGACAGATGATACCGGTTCGGCGGGCGTTACCTTGCAGAACTAACTCGGAACGGATCTTGTTGCATTAACTATCATAGTTTCGCTTCCCGATCCCATTTTGATTTTGTAGTATTTGATTAAGTGGCTTCGAACAATTTGTCATCAATCGAAGGATTGGGGCAAAGTTGATTCGTCTGATGTCACGGCATGGGGAAAATAGGGGAAGATCGCGACGCGCCGCAGCGGTACCGTGCTTGCTAGCGTGCATCCTGTCTGCAGGCTTGTCCACCGGCTTGGCCCAGCCACTTCTGGCGCAAACGCCCGCAGTTGGTACGTCGATGGGAACGCCAGCAGGTACGTCGATCGTCAATACCGCGGGGCTGCGGTACGACGCGGACGGTACGGCGCAATTGACGAGTTCGAACACCGTCACGATCATCGTCGCCGAACGGCTCGACGTCGCGCTGGTGCGCGATGGGCAGGGTGCGATCGTCGTCACCGCGCAGCCGGTCGCCATCCCCTTCACGCTGACCAACCTCGACAACGGGGCCGAATCATTCGTGGTCGCAGCATCGGTGTCGCCCGGCGCCGCCACGATGCGCATGCTGGTGATCGATGCCGACGGCGACGGCCGCTACGATCCATCCAGGGACGTCGCGCCGGTCGACGGCAAGACGCAGCTCCTGGCGCCCGGTCAGTCGGTTAAACTGCTCGCGGTCCTTGTCGCGACGCCGGACGGCGGCACTGCGAACGCCGTCCTGACCGTCAACGCGCGCTCGACGACGGGATCCGGCACGAACGGCAGCCTATACCCGAATGCAGGTGATGGCGGCGGCGATGCGGTCGTCGGACCGACCGGCGCACTCGCCAGTGTCTCGGTCCCGCTCGGCACTGCGCTTGCGGGCCCGGTATTGTTAAAGAGCCAGTCGGTACGCGCCGCCGATGGATCGCAGAACGCGGTACGCGACGCGGTCATCACCTACACGCTCGAGGCGCGCTTCACCGATGCCGTCACCGGCGCGCGGATCGCCGACCCGATCCCCGCGGGCACTCTCTTCGTCCCGGGCAGCCTGACGCTCGACGGCGCACCGCTCAGCGATGGCGCCGACGCCGACGCCGGCCGCTTTGACCCGAACGCCGCCCAAGGCGCCGGCGTCACCGTCGCACTCGGCCGGGTCGCCGCCGGATCCAGCCACACCGTCCAATTCAAAGCCAAGATTCAATGAGGAGCATAGCCATGATTACGCGTCCTATGGTTGCCGCCGTTCTGGTCGCTACGGCCGCCGCAGCCTCCGCCGCGGCCGGCCCGTTGCAGGTCACCAGCAGCGTCATGGTCGAGGCGCGCAGTGCCGCGCCCGACGGCACCACGCGAGTCACGCTGGTCAAGCCGTCGCGGGTGACGCCGGGCGACAAGGTCATCTTCATTCTGGCCTATCACAACACCGGTACGCAGCCGCTGGCGAACGTGGTGCTCGACAACCCGTTGCCGCGCCAGATCGCCTATCGATCGGCAAATCCCGGTTCGCCCGCGCCCGACGTCTCGGTCGACGGCAAGACTTTCGGTTCGCTCGCCACCCTCCGCGTCCGCAGCCCCGACGGCAGCACGCGTGCGGCGAGCCCCAACGATGTCACCAGCGTCCGGTGGCGCCTCGCGAGCCCGTTAGCGGCCGGTTCGCAGGGCCAGTTCGCGTTCCAGGCCGTCCTGAAATGATCCGGCCAATCTCTCTCCACACCTGACCACATACTCAATACAAGGAAGATCACGACATGCACGCAAGAGGGGTAATACGCACGTTGATGGCCGGAACGGCCGCTATCGTGTCGTTCGGAACTGCATCGGCGCAGACCGCGCCAGGACCCGCCGGCACTGCTGCCGGCACGACTATCAGCAATACCGCGCAGGCGAGCTACACAGTCAACGGCGTCCAGCAGACGGCCAGCTCGACCGCCGCGACGTTCGTGGTCGATTTGAAGGCTAACCTGACCGTCGCACCGCTTGGCGGCAACACTCCGGTCACAATCGGTGAAAGCGGCGCGGTGCTGAAATTCACCGTGACGAATAACACTAACGGCACGCAGGACTTCCTGCTCTCGCACGTCCAGAGTTTCCTGGGTGGCGTCTTTGCCGGTGACAATTTCAACGTCAGCAATGTCCGGATCATCGTCGATTCGGATGGCGACAACAAATACACCGCCGCGGATACCGCGACGTACATCAACGAACTCGGCGCGGACCAGACCAAGACGGTCTTCATCGTCGCGGACGTTCCTGCCGACCAGGCAGCAGCTCTCGCCAGCGTCACGCTGATTGCGCAGATCGCGCAAGGTGGCGACGCGACCAAGGCAGGTGATCCGCTGGTCTCGAACGTGCTCACCGCGAATCGCGACGGCGTGGTCGATGTAGTCTTTGCCGACAATGATTCCGGGTTCGGCGACGCAGCGTTTAACGGTTACGGTCGTTCGACGCTTGGGTACGAAATCACGACGCGCAACGTGGACCTGACGATCGCAAAAACCTCGACCATCGTCTCCGATCCGATCAACGGCATCCTGCTGCCGAAGGCGATTCCCGGCGCGTTCGTGCGCTATTGCCTTATCGTGCGCAACGCAACGGTCGCAACCCCGGCGCGCAACGTCAACGTAACCGATTTCATCCCCGCCAACACGGTCTACGATCCGGGTTCGATCTCGGTTGGCGGTATCGCCCTGGGTGGCGAATGCGTGACGGACGGTGTGACGCTGACCGACGCCGGTGCAACAGTGCTGCCGGTAAGCGGCATTACCGGCTCGTTCGATGACGCTATCAAGCAGGTGAAGGTGACGATCCCAACGCTGACCTCGCTGCTGCCGGTTGCCGTCAGCTTCCGCGTGAAGATCAAGTAAACCCATTCCTCGAACAAGGAACGACCGATCCCGGCGCGTGGCGACACGCGCCGGGAGAGGACCCTTCATGTCCATCTTCCGCAGCCTTTCGCGCCTTTGCGCCCCGATCCTGACGGCGATTCTGACGATCCTGTACGGGCTCGTGCTCGGCTGCCTTCCGGCCGCCGCCCAGACCGGGGCCCAGACCGGGGCCCAGACCGGAACACAACCGGGCGCCCAGACGCGTATCCAGAATACCGCGACGCTGTCGTTCGACGACGCGGCCACCGATTCCGGTCTGCGCACGGTGCCATCCAACACGGTCACGCTCGACGTGAACCGTGCCAAGCGTCCGACGACGCTCAGTTTCCATTTGCCGCCGCCCAATTATGCGATGACCGGCGCGCAGTGCCAGACCACCCCCAGTTTCCTGTTCACGCCTGCGCCGATTGATGCCGCGACCTTCGCCGCATCGCCCTGGGTCGCGGCGATCGACATCTATGCGGACATGATCTTGGTGCTCGACAACCAGGCCGGCAACCATGACCCGGACGCCCGGGAGACCGCGATCATCGCGGTCGAGGTCGGCACCATCCGCACGACGCTGACGCTAACCGAAACCGCGGTCGACAGCGGCACCTTCGCAGGCGGCATCCCCGCCGCCGCGACCGGCAAGCATCCCGAACTCGCCGCCTGCGACATCCGCAGCATGCGCGGCGCGGCGATCAAGCTGAGCTTCGTCGAGGATGGCTACAGCCTCGCCTCGATGGCATCGCTGTTGATCGACCCGGCCGGCTATACCTTCGATTCGCGGACCGGCGCGCTGGTCGACGGCAGCACCGTGTCGCTGGTCGACGAGACCGGCCAGCCCGCCACCGTGTTCGGCGACGACGGCGTCAGCCGCTATCCTTCGACCGTCGTCACCGGCGAAGCGGTCACCGACGCCAGCGGTCGCCTGTATCCGGGCGAGACCGGCCGGTATCGGTTCCCGCTTACCGCACCCGGCCGCTATTTTCTGAAAGTCGCCCCGCCGGGCACCTATACCGCGGCGTCCACCGTCGACCGCGCGACGCTGGCTGCGCTGAAGGACCCGCAGGGCAGGCCGTTCATCCTCAACGACACCAGTTTCGGTGGGTCGCTGACGCTGTCGACGCCGGAGCCCTTCTCCGCCGACATTCCGCTCGACAGCCCCGGCGCCGGCACGCTGCTGCTGACCAAGACGGCGTCGGTGCGTGAGGCCTCGCCGGGTGATTTCGTCCAGTATCTGCTGCGGATCACCAACCGCGACAAGGTCCCGGCGCGTGGGCTCCACGTCTCCGACACGTTGCCCAAGGGACTTCGCTACGAACGCAATTCCGCGCGCGGCGGTGAAGAGCCGACCGTGTCGACCGATGGCCGCACGCTCGACTTCGTCATTCCCGTGCTCGCCGCGGGTGCCTCGACCGAGCTGAAATACGTCGTCAGCATCGCCCCCGGTGCGCCGACCGGCGAAGCGCTCAACCGCGCGCGCGTCGTCGGCCAGGGTACAGTCACCAGCAACGAGGCTGCGGCCTCCGTGCGCCTGCGCCCGCTGCTGTTCACCGACGCGATGACGATCATCGGCCGCGTGACCGAGGGGAATTGCGGCGATCCTGTCGACAAGCGCAAGGGCGTGGCCGGAATCCGCCTGCTGATGGAAGACGGCACCTTCGTCGCCACCGATCGCGACGGGCTGTATCATTTCGAGGGCGTCCGCGCCGGTCGCCACGTCGTCCAGATCGACACGTCGAGCATCCCTGCGACGCACGCGCCGGTCGCCTGCGACATCGACACGCGTCAGGCGAACAGCCCGATCTCGCGGTTCGTCGAGGGCGATGGCGGGTTGCTGAAGCGCGTCGACTTCCAGCTCAAGCCGACCGGCAAGGGCAAGGCCGTCGATGCCGGACTGCCAATCACGATCGTCGACGACGCCACCGCCGCGGGCAGCCGCGACTGGCTCGCCAGCGGCCAGACAGCCGCAACCGGCCAAGCCGGCGCGATCGACTGGCTGTTCCCGCTCGCAGACCATAATCCGCGCGCGCCGGTCGTCCGCGCCGTGATCAGGCACCTGCCGAACCAGCGCGTCGCGCTCACGATCAATGGCAAGCAGGTCGAACCGCTCGCGTTCGACGGCACCGATACGCCCGACGGCACCGACATCGCTGTCTCGCGCTGGACGGGTATCCCGTTGATCGACGGCGACAACCGTCTCCAGGCGCGCGTGCTCGCCGCCGATGGCAGCGTCGTGAAGACGCTCGACCGGGTCGTGCATTATGCTGGCCTGCCGGTCCGTGCGGTGTTCGATGCCGCCAACAGCCGGCTGGTGGCGGACGGCCTCACCCGCCCGCGGATCGCGGTGCGCGTGACGGACAAGACTGGTCGCCCGGTTCGCGCGGGGACGATCGTGCCGTTCACGGTCGACCAACCCTATACCGCCGCCGCCGAAGTCGCGCTCGAACAGAGCCGTCAGCTCGCGGGTCGCGAACGCTCGGCGAACACCGCACTCGTGGTGGGCGACGACGGGCTCGCCTTCTTCGCGCTCCAGCCGACCACGCAGGCGGGCGCGGTCCGCATCGCGGTTGCGCTGACGGAGGAGAAAATCGTCCATACCAACGAGGTTCGCGCTTGGCTCGCCGCGTCTGCTAAGGACTGGGTCGTGGTCGGCTTCGGCGCCAGCTCGCTCGGCTATGACATGCTCAGCAAGCGCCAGTCGGGCCTGCCGCGGTCGGAGCGCAACAGCGTCGTCACCGACGGCCAGCTCGCTTTCTATGCCAAGGGTCGCGTCAAGGGCTCGTGGCTGGCGACGATCGCCTATGACAGCGACCGCAAATACGATCCCGACCGCGGCCTGCTCGGTACGATCGACCCCGACCGCTATTACACCGTGTACGGCGACGGCTCGCGCCAGGGCTATGACGCGGCGACCCGCCGGAAGCTGTACCTGCGGCTCGAGCGTCGCGAGTTCTACGCACTGTTCGGCGATTTCGAGACCGGCTTCACCGATACGCAGCTGACGCGCTACAACCGCACGCTCAACGGCATCAAGACCGCGTATGAGGGCAAGCAAGTGCGTGCGACCGGATTCGCCGCGCATACCGACACGCTGTATTCGCGCGACGAAATCCAGGGCAACGGCCTGTCCGGTCCCTACCGCCTGTCGGGACGTAACATCGTCCCGAACAGCGACAAGCTGCGGCTCGAGACGCGCGATCGCTTCCGCTCGGAACTGATCGTCTCGACCACCGAACTCACGCGGCATATCGACTACGACATCGATACCTCGATGGGCACGGTACGCTTCCGCAATCCTATTCTGAGCCGCGACGGCAACCTGAATCCGATCTTCATCGTCGCCGACTACGAGGTCGAGAGCGGCCGATCCGCCAAGCTGGCCGCCGCCGCGCGGGTCGCGACCAAGCTGGCGAATGGTCGCGTCGAAGTGGGGGCCGCGGTGATCCGCGACGAGACCAACGGCAAGGCCACCGTGCTCGGTGCCGACATCAAGGCTCGCGTCACCGCGAATACCGAAGTGCGCGGCGAGATCGCCAAGGGCGGCCGTGGCGGGCTGGGGCAGGGGCTCGCCTATCTCGCCGAGATCGATCATCACGGCGCGAAGCTCGACCTGCTCGCCTATGCCCGGCAGCAGGATACCGCGTTCGGCGTGGGCCAGCAGAACCTGGTCGAGGCAGGCACGCGGAAATTCGGGCTCGACGGTCGCGTTCGCCTGACCGACAAGCTCAGCCTGACGGGGCTTGCCTGGCACCAGCAGCAGCTCGATGGCGCGGGAACGCGCACCGCGGCCAACGCCCGCCTCGAATATCGCCGTGAATCCGGTACAATCTTCGTTGGCGCGCAATATGCGTCCGATCGCGGCATCGACGGCAAGCACCGCGACAGCCGCCTGCTGACGGTCGGCGGTACGCAGCTGCTGTTCGACAGCAAGCTGAGCATCACTGCACAGACCCAGTTCGCACCGGGCGGGCAGAGCGACAGCGTCGACTTCCCGATCCGCCACCAGATCCAGCTGGCCTACCGGATCACGCCTGGCATCCGCCTGATCGGCGGCTACGAGATCGCGAACGGCGATGGTAATGTCGCGCATACCAAGCAGTTGGGCTTTGACGTCGCGCCCTGGACCGGTGCCAAGCTGATGAGCACGCTGAACCAGCAGGCCATGGGTGAGAATGGCGGGCGGACCTACGCGCAATACGGTCTCAGCCAGTCGCTGCCGATCGGCAAGAACTGGACCATCGACGGCACGCTCGACGCGAGCAACACGGTGAAGGGCAGTATCCCCAAGGGCGCGGTGGTCAATCCGTTCCAGCCGGTCACCTCGGGTGGCTATGTCGGGCAGGACCAGACCAATGGCGACTATGCCGCCGCGACGATCGGCGCGACCTATCGCCAGACCTTGTGGTCGGTGAACGGTCGACTCGAATACCGCAATGCCGACAGCGGCGATCGCTGGGGGATCACCACCAACTTCCTCCGTACGCTGGGCCAGGGCAAGACGCTGGCGTCGAGCATCAAGGGGTACACGATCAAGGACAAGACCGGCGCGGTCGCGACCTATGCTACCGCCGACATCGCGCTCGCGCTCCGTCCACTCGACAGCCGCTGGTCGGTGCTCGAACGGCTCGAACTGCGGCATGAGAGCGCGGATGCCGGGTTCTCGGACTCCAATTCGCTCGGCGTGCCGGCGTACGGTGGCGGCGATCAGGTGACGTCGCGGATGATCAACAACCTCGCGGTGAACTATCGCACCGGTCCGGAAGGGCTCGGCCATGGCACCGAGGCGACGCTGTATTACGGCGCGAAATACGTCGCCGGGCGGTTCGCCGACGACACCTATGACGGGTATATCGACGTCACCGGGTTCGAACTGCGCAAGGATGTCGGCACGCGCTTCGACATCGGCGTCAGCGGTTCGGTCCAGCATGCGTGGGAGCGCGGCGCGTGGTCGTGGAGCGGCGGACCGTCGGTCGGCGTGTCGCCCGCGCAGAACACGTGGATCAGCGCCGGCTACAATTTGTCCGGCTACCGCGACCGTGATTTCGAGGACGACCGCTACACGCGGCAGGGGCCGTACGTCACGATGCGGTTGAAGTTCGACCAGACGACTATCGGTGGCGCCACGCGCGCCCTGTTCGGTGGTCGACGTTAATTACAGGGAGAAAGACCTATGCCGACGCCGAGCCAGCCGACACCCATGCCGCTGCCGCGCGACTTTACCGACCACGGTCCGTGCATCGAGGACCTCGCACGGGCGTTTGCGGCGCAAGATGCGGCGACGAGCGAGGCGCTGATCGAGACGCTGGCGACGCAGGCGATCCGCCAATGGCGGCTCGACGACGCGACGTTCTGGCAGCGCGTGAAATTCCAGGCGCGGATGATCCGGGCGAGGCAGGGGTCCCTGAGTTCGGGGAAGCACTGAGCGACAAACACACGATCTCGCTGCCTTCCCCCCTCCCTGGAAGGGAGGGGCCGGGGGTGGGTCGGCTTCCGCAAAATCCGAATCGGAGTAACACAAGCAGGCCAACCCACCCCCAACCCCTCCCTTTCAGGGAGGGGAGCATGTCGGCCTATCGGTCGGGCACTCCAGCCCCAGCCACTGCTATTTCTCGTCGGTGGTCAGCTTCACCTTATTGGGCAGCTTCTTCCCCTTGGTCCGGCGCGAGGGCAGCTGGACCGGGTTCTTCTTCTTCCACTGCGCAAACGTCATCGGACCTTCGGGCGTGTCGATGATCGTGTCGTCGATCGAACTCATGCGATTCCTCCGCGAAGCCCAACGCACGGCGTCGAAAGGGGGGACCCTCGAGGGGGTGGTTCGCTCAATAAGAAAAATGGTGCGGCCAAGAAGACTCGAACTTCCACGGGCTTTCGCCCACAACGACCTCAACGTTGCGCGTCTACCAGTTCCGCCATGGCCGCCCATGAAACATCACCGGGCGGACCCGGCATCTGGTAGGCGAGCGCCACTAGCAAGGGTTTGAACGCTACGCAACGCCCTTTGCGAAAAAGCCGCTATCCAAATCCGATCGTCACGTTTTTCCAGCGCCAACACGCTGGCGTGGGGCGATCGTAGACTTAGCGCGTCGCCTCGCCGGCAAAGCTCAGCTCGAGCCGCTTCGAGTTCGCGGGCACGTTCAGCGTCGCGGAGTTGAAGTCGATCGCACCACCCGGCGCCAGCGTCCGCTGCTGCGGCGTGATCGTCCAACTATAGACCAGCCGTCCCTGCGCATCGCGAAGTTCGGCGCGGATGTCGGGCACGCGCTGGCGCTGGTCGGAGGGGTTGGTCACTTGGCCGCTGACCGCGAACAGTTCCGAGCCGTTGTCGAGTTCGCGTCGCTCGATCGGATTGTCGCGCAGCCGCAACGGCGTCTCGTCGCTGCCGGTCCCGAACCCAAGCTTCGCCGCGACGCCGGGCGCACCGAGATAGACGATCGCGCCCGCCGCGATCAGCATCAGCAACCCGGCGAGTACCGCGACAATCGTCCAGCGGCGCGTCGTGTTGCGACGCAGGCGAACGGGCAGGTTCTCGATCTGCGGCGTTACCGGCGGAACGAATGTGGGTGCTACGACCGCAGGCTCTGGCGCGATGGGTGCGGCGGGGGCGAAAGGTGCGAACCGTTCGGCTGGCTCCGCGATCGGCGGCCGCGCCAGAGGGGCCAGCGGTGGTGGCGCAGGTGCAAGCGGAGCAGATTCCGGGACCTCCAGCGCATCCTCGACGTCCGGTGCGGCGGCCTGGAACCAGCTATGCTTGCAATTGGCGCAACGCACGGTGCGCCCCTCGGTCCCGATCGCGCTGTCGGGGACCAGATAGCGCGTGCTGCACTCGGGACATTGGAGGATCATGGGTACGCTTCACCAGCGGCCGCCGGAGCGCGACCGTATCTCGTGCCGAATAAGCACGCGGCCCGCATATGTGGCAAGCTTGAAGCGGCGCGCGCTTTCATGGCAAAGCACCGATACGGGCATTGGCACGGACATCAAGCGGGCGAGAGCGGGCGCAACCACGTCATGGCGAATATCGTCCAATTCGAAAACGTCGGGCTTCGCTACGGCACGGGTCCCGATGCAGGGCCGGAGACGCTGGCGGACCTCAGCTTCACGCTGCGCAGCGGTGCGTTCTATTTCCTGACCGGCGCGAGTGGCGCGGGAAAGACCTCGCTGCTCAAGCTTCTCTATCTCGCACAGCGCCCGACACGCGGCGTGATCCGGCTGTTCGGCGAGGATGCGGTAGTCTTGTCGCGCGACCGGCTACCCGGGTTTCGGCGGCGGATCGGCGTGGTGTTCCAGGATTTCCGGCTCGTCCCGCATCTGTCGACCTGGGACAATATCGCGCTCCCCTTGCGCGTCGCCGGCATGCCAGAAGCGGATATCGAGCAACCGGTGCGCGAGATGCTCGCCTGGGTCGGGCTCACCGAGCGTGCCGATGCGCGACCCGCGACGCTGTCGGGTGGCGAGCAGCAGCGCGTTGCGATCGCCCGCGCCGTCATCGGGCGCCCGGAGATCCTGGTCGCGGACGAGCCGACCGGCAACGTCGATCCCGACATGGCCGAGCGGCTGCTCCATCTGTTCGAGTCGCTCAACAAGCTGGGCACGACCGTGGTCGTCGCGACGCACGATTTTCATCTGCTCGGGCGGATTCCGGGCGCGCAGATGATGCGGCTCGATCGTGGGCGCCTGCTCGATCCGACAGGCTCGCTCCGCTATCCGCCGACGCGGCCTGATTCGTGATGCGGTCGAAGGCGCGATCTTCGGCAGAACGCCGCGTGCTCGACGAAGCGGGCGGCCTGCGCGCGATGACGTGGGTGATGGCGATCATGCTGTTCCTGACGATGCTCGCTGCGGCGTTGGGTTTGGCGACGGCGGGTGCGGCGCGGTTGCTCGACCGGCAGTTGGCGGGGCGGTTGACGGTGCAGGTCGTCGATGGCGATCCGGTGCGGCGTGACGCTGTCGCGGCGCGCGTACTGGCTGCGCTGCGGAGAATGCCGGCGGTGGCGACGGCGACGCCGGTCGATCGCGCCGAACTCACGCGACTGCTGCAACCCTGGCTCGGGTCCGATGGCGCCGATCCGCAATTGCCGGTGCCGGCGATGATCGACGTCGACCTCGGCAATCAGGACGAGGCGGTCGCGGCGCGGGTCGCGACCAGTGTCCGCCGCCTGAGCCCGATCGTCCGCGTCGACCGCCACGAGAGCTGGATGTCGCCGGTCAACGACGTGATGGGCTCGCTGACGGTGCTCGCCCTGGCGCTGGTCCTGCTGATGGCGAGTGCCACGGCTGCCGTCGTCGTACTCGCCGCGCGCGCGGGGCTAGAGACGCACCGCGAGACGATCGCGGTGATGCACATGCTCGGCTCGACCGATCTCCAGGTCGCGCGGCTGTTCCAGCGGCGGATCGCGCTCGACGCGACGATCGGCGGGGTTGGAGGTGGCGTCGCGGCGCTGCTGGTAGTTGAGTTCATCGGCATCCGGTTGCACGGACTGGGCTCGGAACTGCTCGGCGGCGTGACGCTTGGCGGGGTTGACTGGGTGGCACTCGCGATGCTGCCGATCGCGTTCGTCGTCCTGGCTACGCTTGCCGCGCGCGTGACGATCGTCCGCGCGCTGAGGCATATCCTGTGATCGTGCGGTTCCTCGGCATCCTGGGGCTTGCCTGGGCGTTCGGGTTCGCGGTGTTCATGCTGCTGCTGCCGAAACCGCTCGACGGCTTCACCTCGGATGCGATCGTCGTGCCGACCGGTGGGGCGGGGCGGATCGACCGCGGCATCGCGCTGCTGCGCGATCACCAGGCGAAGCGGATGCTGGTGACGGGCGTCGCGCCGGGGGTGCGGCCGATCGATCTTGCGCTCGAGTATCGGACGTCGCCCCGGCTGTTCGCGTGCTGCATCGACCTTGGTGCAGATGCGGTCGATACGCGCTCGAACGCGGAGGAGACCGCGCAGTGGGTGCGCGTGCACAAATACCGGTCGGTGCGGCTGGTGACGTCGGACTGGCACGTCGCGCGCGCCCGGATGGAACTGGCGGCGGCGCTCGACAAGAACGTCGTGATCCTCGGCGACGGCGTGCCGGGTACGCCGCGGCTCGGGACCCTGGTCAACGAATATAACAAGTTGATCCTTCGCCGGATCGCATTGTGGATTGGATTTGGCGGATGATCTGGCTGCGCAACTGGGCGTTCATGCTCGTTTTCTACACGATCTCCGTGCCGATCGTGGTGACCGTGCCGATCTCGGCGCTGTTCGGCTCGCGCGCGGTAATCGTGCATTCGACGATCTGGACGCGCTTCCATCGCTGGTGCGCGCGAGTGATCCTCGGCGTGCATATCCGCGTGGAGGGGACACGACCGACCGAGCCGGCGTTCTACGCGTGCAAGCACCAGGCGATGTTCGAGACGCTCGAGTTGCAGCGTTTGCTCGAAGGCCCGGCAATCGTGTTGAAGCGCGAACTGGCGGACATCCCGGCCTGGGGCTGGGCGGCGCGGCGCTACGGCGCGATCGTGGTCGACCGCGAGGCGTCGGCGACGGCGATGCGGAACATGATGCGCGAGGCGACCGCGGCGAAGGCGACGGGGCGCTCGATCCTGATATTTCCGGAGGGGACGCGGGTGTCGCCGGGCGAGCATCCGCCGCTGAAGCCGGGGTTTGCCGGTCTGTACCGCGCGCTGAAAATGCCCACGGTGCCGATCGCGTGCGACAGCGGGTTGGTGTGGCCACGGAAGGGCCCGAAGCTGCCGGGGGTGATCACCTTCCGGTTCGGCGAGGTGGTGCCGCCGGGCTTGCCGCGGGAGGAGGCCGAGCGGCGGGTTCATGCGGCGATGAACGCGCTGGACTAGATTGGGCAGCCACCACTTCTAGAGCCACCACCCCGGCGAAGGCCGGGGCCCAGTTGGGTAGGCCGGAGTAACGGCGCGAAACGCACATTAGCGCCGTCGTCCAACTGGGCCCCGGCCTTCGCCGGGGTGGTGGCATTCTTAGGTACGGCGCAGGCTCAGCCGTTACCCGTGCGTACGCCCGAAATCCTGCACGTCGTCGTCCTGTCCCTGCTCGACGATACTTCGCCGGATCGCCCGAGTCCGCGTGAACAGGTCGAACAGCGCATCGCCGTCGCCCCAGCGAATCGCGCGCTGCAAATGGCTCAGATCTTCCGAGAACCGCTGCAACATCTCCAGCACCGCCTCGCGGTTGTTGAGGAAGATGTCGCGCCACATCGTCGGGTCCGACGCCGCGATCCGCGTGAAATCGCGAAATCCACCCGCCGAATATTTGATGACCTCCGACTGCGTCACTTCCTCCAGATCGCCCGCCGTGCCGACGATCGTATAGGCGATCAGATGCGGCAGATGGCTGGTGACGGCGAGGACTCGGTCGTGATGCTCGGGCGCCATCGTCTCGACCTGCGCACCGAGCCGACGCCAGAATTCCGACACGCGCTCGACCGCGACCAGGTCGGCGCCTTCGGGGGGCGTGACGATGCACCAGCGATGGCGGAAGAGCGTCGCGAAGCCAGCCTCCGGGCCGCTCCGCTCGGTGCCTGCGACCGGGTGCGCGGGGATGACGGTCGCGTTTGGTAGCGCTTCGGTAAGCGCACGGACGATCTCGGCCTTGCAGCTGCCGACGTCGCTGACGATCGCATCCGCCGGCAGTTCGGCCGCGAACTCGGCGGCAACCTCGCCCATGATCCCGACCGGAACGCACAGGATCACGAGGTCGGCGTCGATCACCGCTGCCCCCGCCGAGTCTGCGACGTCGTCACAGAACTGCAGCCGGTCGGCGGTCTCGCGCACGGTCGCATCGGCATCGTAGCCGGTGACGCGCACCGTCGGCATCGTCGCCTGGATCGCGCGCGCCACCGACGAGCCGATCAATCCCAGCCCGATGATCGTGACGCGCGCGAACGGGAGCATCAGGCGGCTTCGACCAGGTTGCGCAGCGCCGCGGTGACGCCGCGCGTTTCCTCCTCGGTGCCGATCGTGATGCGCAGTGCGTTGGGCAAGCCCTGGCCGGGCAGCCAGCGGACGATGTAGCCCGCGTCCATCAGCCCGTGATACGCGGCGTCGGCGGTCAGATTGCCCTCGAACAGCACCAGCACGAAGTTCGCCTTCGACGGCACCGCACGAAGCCCGGCGTTGCCCATCTGCCCGATCTGCTCGACGAACCAGCCGCGCCACGTGTCGTTGTGCGCGCGCGTTGCGTCGACGAAAGCGGTGTCGCCGATCGCGGCGACCGCCGCCGCTTGGCCCGCCGTCGTCACGTTGAACGGCGCGCGGATGCGGTGCATCGCGTCGATGATCGGCGCGCAGGCATAGCCCCAGCCGATCCGCTCGGCAGCCAAACCGTGAATCTTCGAGAAGGTCCGCGTGACGAGCACGTTCGCCTCGGTCATCGCCAGCGCGAGGCCGGCATCGTCCTCCTCGGGCGACAGATATTCGGCATAGGCCTGGTCGAGTACGAGCAGCACCGACTTCGGGAGCCCTGCATGCAGTCGCGCGATTTCGGCGCGGGGCGTGAACGTGCCGGTCGGGTTGTTCGGGTTCGCGACGAACACCACGCGGGTGCGCTCGGTGACGGCGGCGAGGATCGCGTCGACGTCGGTCGCATAGTCGCGGTCGTCGACGATGACGGGCTCGGCGCCGACGCGGCGCGTCGCGATCTCGTAGACCGCGAAGCCGTAGCGGACGTGGATGATCTCGTCGCCGGGCCCGGCATAGGCACCCGCGACCAGATGCAGGATCTCGTCGGAGCCGGTGCCGTAGATCACGCGCGCCGGATCGAGGTCGTAATGCGCCGCCAGCGCCTCGCGCAGTTCCGCCGCGCCCGCATCGGGATAGCGTTCCAGTGTCCGGTCGGCGGCATCGAACGCGGCCTTCGCGGCAGGGCTGGTGCCGAGCGGGTTTTCGTTCGACGACAGTTTGATCACCGTGCGGCCATCGTCGGTCGTCGAGCGACCGGGCGTGTACGGCGCGATCCCCAGGATCCAGGGCTTCGGCGCAGGGGCGGGCGTGATGTTTGTCATGGCCGCGGGACATAGCGGGCGGTGTGGCGCGGTGGCAAATCTTTGTGCGTGGGGGTGGGGCGTAGAAAGTCGGCATCGATCCGCCCCTGTGATCTGCCCCTGTCTCCTCCCCGTCATCCTGACGAAAGTCAGGACCCAGAGCCACGGATGTCACCGCTTGTTACCCTGGTCCTGACTTTCGTCAGGATGACGGTGTGGTTCGGACGGTCGGCGCCTGACGGGCGTAGGGTAGGGTAGGGTAGGGTAGGGTAGGATCGTACCCAAGTCCGGACCACCACCGCGCTGGCATGACGGCGTCCCCCTATGGTAGCGCGCGGCATGCTCGACACGCCTGCCATCGACCCCGGGACCGGCCACGACACCGACCAGCGCTTCGGCCTCGGGCGGCGCGTTACGTTGCCGGGGCCGCTGCGGCTCGATGGCGGCGTGCTGCTGTCGCCGGTTGATATCGCCTACGAGACCTACGGGACGCTCAACGCCGACGCTTCGAACGCCATCCTGATCTGCCACGCGCTGACCGGGGACCAGCATGTCGCCTCGCACCACCCCCGCACCGGCAAGCCCGGCTGGTGGACGCGGATGGTCGGCGAGGGGAAGCCGATCGACCCTGCGCGGCACTTCGTCGTCTGCGCGAATGTGCTCGGCAGCTGCATGGGAACGTCCGGCCCCGCGACGATCAACCCGGCGACCGGGCGGCCGTGGGCGATGAGTTTCCCGGTCATCACGATCCGCGACATGGTGCGCGCGCAGGCGATGCTGCTCGATCATCTCGGCGTCGGCGTGCTCCACGCGGTGGTCGGCGGATCCATGGGCGGGATGCAGGCGCTGAGCTGGCCCGCGACCTTTCCCGAGCGCGTGAAGGCGTGCGTCGTGATCGCCTCGACCGCGCGTCATACGGCGCAGAACATCGCGTTCCACGAGGTCGGGCGGCAGGCGGTGATGGCCGATCCGAACTGGCGCGGCGGCGAGTATCACGACGATGCCGCGCCGACCGCGGGTCTCGCGGTCGCGCGGATGGCAGCGCACATCACGTACTTGTCCGAAGCCGGGCTGACCGAGAAGTTCGGCCGTCGCTTGCAGGCGCGCGACGCGAAATCGTTCGGCTTCGACGCGGACTTCCAGGTCGAGAGCTATCTGCGCCACCAGGGGCTCGCCTTCACCGACCGGTTCGACGCGAACTCGTACCTCTACATCACGCGGGCGATGGATTATTTCGATCTCGCCGAGGAGCATGGCGGTTTGCTCGCCAACGCGTTCCGCGCCACCAAATCGCGGTTCTGCCTCGTCAGCTTCGACACCGACTGGCTGTATCCGACCGCCGAGTCGCGCGCGATCGTCCAGGCACTCAACGCAGCCGGTGCCCCGGTCAGCTTCGTCGAGCTGTCGAGCCCGTACGGCCACGACGCGTTCCTGCTGGAGGCGCCGGATCTGAACCGGGTGGTCGACGGCTTCCTGAGGGCTGGCCGATGACGATCATCCTGTCCGACGACGCGACCAAGCTGCAGGTCGACCGCATCCATGGCTGGCTCGCGAGCAGCTATTGGTCGCCGGGGATCGAGCGCGACCTGGTCGCGCGCGCGATCGCCGGGTCGCATTGTCTCGGCGCGTACGAGAACGACCAGCAGGTCGGCTTCGCGCGGATGATTACCGATCACGCCACCTTCGCGTGGCTGGCGGACGTTTGGGTCGACGAATCCGTGCGCGGGCAGGGGCTTGGGCGGCGGCTGGTGAGCTGGTTCCTGGAGCATCCGTCGTTTGCCGGGTTGCGCAGGTTCGGCCTCGTCACCGCCGACGCGCACGGCGTGTACGCGGACCTTGGTTTTCATCCGCTCGTCCGCGCCGATCGCTACATGGAGAGGCTCGCGCCGGGCCTCGCCGAGCAATTGCGGAGCGCGCCATGACGTCCCCCGAGACATTGCGGACCGATCTTGCCGTCATTGCCGAGAACGTCGAGCAGGGTAGTCGGGTGCTCGACATTGGCTGCGGCGACGGCGCGCTCATGGCCGCACTCCGCGATACCCGCGACGTCGATGCGCGTGGGTTGGAGATCGATGCGCACAACGTGGCGTCGGCGGTCGCCCGTGGACTGTCGGTGATCCAGGGCGATGCGGATATCGACCTTGCCGGCTATCCCGACGCCAGCTTCGATTACGCGATCCTGAGCCAGACGTTGCAGACCGCCCGCGCGCCCGATCTGGTGTTGGATCACCTGCTGCGGATCGGCCGGCGTGCGTTCGTCAGCTTCCCGAATTTTGCGCACTGGCGCGTGCGGCTGTCGCTATTGTGGGGCGGGCGGATGCCGGTGACGCGGCAATTGCCCGAGAGCTGGTACGACACGCCGAACATCCACCACGTCACGATCGACGATTTCCGCGCCTTCGTGAAAGCGCGCGGAATCACCGTGGAGGATGCGTGGTTCCTGTCGGGCGAAAAACGCACCGGAGTGGGCGGTGCCAACCTGCTCGCCGAGCACGCTGTGTTCCTGCTGCGACGGTAATCGATTGCAAGAATTTGCGGGAATCAGGCCATATCGGGACAAGCGGTTGATCTAAATCACCGATTTGGCGGAACCGATCAGCGGGCGACTGGTTACCTCGCCGATGACCAAGACCGCCCTCATTGTCGAAGACGAAATCTTCGTCGCGCTCGACCTCGAGAGAATCCTCATGGATGCCGGCTATGGCGTCGCGGGGATCGCGGCGGATCGCGACAGCGCGATCGCGGCGGCACCGGGGTGCAACTTCGCGTTCGTCGACATCAATCTACGCGACGGACCGACCGGGCCTGAGATCGCCAAGCGTATGGCGCAGGATTATGGCGTCAAGGTCGTGTTCGTGACCGCCAACCCCGCGCAGATCGGCGATGCGGAGTGCCTTGGGTACATTCGCAAGCCGTTCAGCGACGCGGCGATCCTGGCCGCGGCCGCGCTGGCCTGCAACAACGATCCGATCGCCCATCACGACGTCATTCGCGTAGTCAGCGGCTGAACGCAGCCTTCGGGATCGTCAGGTCGACGATCAGGCCATCGTCGTTCCAAATCCGGTTCACGCTACCGCCGAGCTGACGCACGGCGCTCATTTCTATCAACTGCGTACCAAAACCTGCCGGCGTCGTCGGCTTGGCGACAGACGGGCCACCCTGTTCGCACCAGTTCAAGCTCACCGTGTCGTCGTTCGCCGTGACGGCGATCCGAACCGTGCCGAGTTCGGTCGCAAGCGCGCCGTACTTCGTCGCGTTGGTGGCCAGTTCGTGGAACAGCAAGGCGAGCGGCGTGGCCGAGCGATCGTCGATCGTCACGTCGTCGCCGGTGACGCTGAGGCGTGCACCGTCGATCCGCTGATACGGTTCGAACAATTCCTGCAACAGGCCGTGCAGACTGTTCTGCGCGGCGGCCGGACGCGAGTTCGCGCTGTGCGGGCGGACGAAGTCGTGCGCGCGGCCAAGAGCGTTGATCCGGTGGCGCAGGTCGGTCGCGATACCCGCGAACTCGGGTTTTCCCCGCGCGGAGAACGCGATCAGCCCGGCGATCACCGCGAAGATGTTCTTGATCCGGTGGCTCAGCTCCTGGCTGATGATCTCGCGCTCTTCATAGGCGAGCTTCTGTTCGTGGATGTCGGTGCACGTCCCGAACCAGCGCTGGATCGCGCCGCTTTCGTTGCGAACCGGCAGCGCACGGCCGAGCACCCACCGATACGTGCCGTCGAAATGCCGCAGCCGGTATTCGATGTTGTAGGGCTCGCCGGTGTCGAGCGACTGGCGCCAGACGGCCCAGGCGCGATCCTGGTCGTCGGGGTGGAACATGTCGTTCCAGCCTTCGCCATCGGTCGTCCCGACGGGCGTGCCGGTGAACTCGTACCACCGCGCGTTGAAGTAATCGTGGAAGCCGTCGGGCAGCGTCGACCACACCATCTGCGGCATGGTGTCGGCCAGCGTACGGAACTTGAGGTCGCTCGCTTCGAGCGTACGGCGCGCCTCGATCTCCGCAAACGCCTGCTCGCGGGCGGTGCGGCGGTCGTCGAGCCGGCCCATCGCCGCCTTTGCGAGCAGGGTCAGACCGTCGCGCTGGAACCGGGTCAGGCCTTCGCGGGGCTCGTTCGCGAGCACGCAGAGCGCGCCCAGCGGCACGCCCTCGCTGGAGACGAGCGGTGCGCCCGCGTAGAACCGGACATACGGCTCGCCGGTCACCAGCGGGTTGTCGACGAAGCGCGGATCGGCCTGCGCGTCGGGGACTTCCATCACCTCGTGATGGTGCATCGCGTGCGCGCAGAACGACATGCTGCGCGGAGTCTGCTCCAGGTCGAACCCGGTCCGCGCCAGAAAACGCTGATATTCCTCCTCGACCAGGCTCAGCAATGCGACCGGGGCGCCGCAGAGCTCGGCTGCGAACGCCACGATATCGTCGAGCTGGCCCTTCGCGCGCGCACCGGCGACGTCGTAGGCCGAGATCACGCGGGAGCGCTCGGCCTCGTCGAACGTGGCGGTCTTGGGAACGGAATACAGCGTCGTCACGGCAATCAGAACGGCACGTCGTCGTCGAGATCGTCCGAAAAGCCGCCGGTCTGGCCG
The DNA here is from genome assembly GCF_056680455.1 of Sphingomonas sp. AP28. Classification (NCBI taxonomy): domain Bacteria; kingdom Pseudomonadati; phylum Pseudomonadota; class Alphaproteobacteria; order Sphingomonadales; family Sphingomonadaceae; genus Sphingomonas; species Sphingomonas sp. AP28. The sequence goes on from NZ_CM155283.1 coordinate 2,626,458, forward strand.
AAGCTGCCGCCGCGTGCGCCGCCGCCGGAAGGCGCGCTGCCGCCACGACCACCACCGCCGCCGCCATAACCGCCGCCGCCGCCCGACGAACCACCACCGAAGTCGTTGCCGCCACCACCGCCGGCCCAGTCGTCGCCACCGCCGCGGCTACCACCGCCGCCGCCTGCACCACCGCCTGCGCCGCCGTTAGGACCGTCGAGCATCGTCAGGACGCTGTTGAAGCCTTGCAGCACGATCTCGGTCGAATATTTGTCCTGGCCCTGCGCGTCCTGCCACTTCCGGGTCTGGAGTGCGCCCTCGATATAGACCTTCGAGCCCTTGCGGAGAAACTTCTCGGCGACGTTCGCCAGACCTTCGTTGAAGATCGCGACCGAATGCCATTCGGTCTTTTCCTTGCGCTCGCCCGACATCTTGTCCTTCCAGGACTCGGATGTCGCGATGCGCAGATTGACGACCTTGCCGCCGTTCTGGAACGCCTTGCTCTCCGGGTCGCGACCCAGATTGCCGACGATGATGACCTTGTTGACGCTGCCTGCCATGATGCCCCTCAGAGGCCGGCGAACACCGCCAGCCAGTATGTAATGCCAGCCATGATGTAGGCGGCGGCGAACAAATAGCCAACCATGAACGCGGGCCATTTCCACCCATTGGTCTCGCGACGCGTGACGGCGATGGTCGAAATGCACTGCGGTGCGAACACGAACCACATCAGGAAGGCGAGCGCAGTCGGCAGGCTCCAGCGGCCGCGCAGGTTCTCGACCATCGCCTTGCCGCCCTGGTTGCTGTCGGGATCGTCGATCGCATAGACCGTGCCGATCGCGGCGACCGCGACTTCACGCGCAGCCATCGCCGGGATCAGTGCGAGGACGATGTCGCGGTTGAAGCCGATCGGCGCGAAGATCGGCGCGATGCCGTTGGCGATCCGCCCCGCGACCGAATAATCGACCGCGGAGATCTTCGGTGCACCCGCGGGCTGTTCGGGCGGCTTGGGGAAGCTCAGCAGCACCCACAGGATGATCGTCGAGGTGAGAATGATCCCGCCGGCGCGCTTCAGAAAGATTTGCGCGCGGCTCCACAGGCCGATGCCGACGTCGCGCCACTGCGGCCACTGGTATTTCGGCATCTCCATCATGAAGCCCGACGACACGCCCTTGGTTACCGTCCGGCGCAGCACCAGCGCGGCGACGAACGCGCCGACGATGCCCATGACGTACAGCCCGAGCATCACCAAGCCCTGCAACCCGACGAACGGCAGCACCTGCGTATTCGGGATGAACGCACCGATGATCAGCGTGTAGACCGGCAGGCGCGCGGAGCACGTCATCAGCGGCGCGATCAGGATCGTCGTCAGGCGGTCTTTCTCGTCGTCGATCGTCCGCGTCGCCATGATCCCCGGAATCGCGCAGGCGAAGCTCGACAGCAGCGGGATGAACGCGCGCCCCGACAGCCCGACGCTCGCCATCACGCGGTCCATCAGGAACGCCGCGCGGACCATGTAGCCGCTGGCTTCGAGGACGAGGATGAAGAGGAACAGGATCAGGATCTGCGGCAGGAACACGATCACCGCGCCGACGCCGGCGATCACGCCGTCGACCAGCAGCGAGCGGAGCAGCGAGTCGGGCAGTTCGGCTGTCAGGAAGCCCTGCAACGCGGTGAAGCCCGCATCGATCGCGTCCATGAACGGCTGTGCCCAGCTGAACACCGCCTGGAACATCAGGAACATGATCACGAGCAGCAGGATCGGGCCAGCGACCGGGTGTAGCGCGACCGCGTCCAGCATGTGCGTCCAGCGGCGGACCTGCGTCTCGGAGACGGTGGCCGCCGTGGCGATCTGGCGCGCGCGGCGCTGGAGCGTGACGATGTCGTCTTGGACGCTTCCGTCGGATTTGCGGAGGCGCATCGGGCCGTTGACGACGATGCCGGACAGCGCGGCCTTCAACTCGTCGAGGCCACGCTTGCGCACCGCGACGGTCGGGATCACCGGCACGCCGAGTTCGCGTTCGAGAACCTTGGGGTCGAGCTTCAGACCATCACGCTCGGCGAGATCGACCATGTTGAGCGCGACGACGACCGGCAGGCCGAGTGCGATCAGCTGGAGCGTGAAGCGGAGATGGTTGTCGAGATTGGCGGCATCGACGACGACGACCAGCGCGTCGGGCAGGCGCTCGCCGTCCTGCGTACCAGTGACGACGTCGCGGGTGACTCGCTCGTCGGGAGAGGAGGGCTCGAGGCTGTACGCGCCGGGCAGGTCGACGAGCTCGATCGGCCGGCCGTCGTCGAGCATCAGCCGCCCGACTTTCCGCTCGACCGTGACGCCGGGGTAATTGCCGACCTTCTGGCGCGCACCCGTCAGCGCATTGAACAGCGCGCTTTTGCCGGCATTGGGATTGCCGACCAGCGCAACCAGCGGTGCTGCATTCATTTTATGGGATTATTCAGCCGCGGCAGGCATTGGCGACACGTGGATCGCGCCGGCGACTGCGCGGCGAAGCGCAACCGTCATCCGGCCGATCCGGCAGGCGATCGGGCCCTGGCCCAGCGTCGCGCGGTGCAAAACCTCGACATCGACACCCTCGTCGAAACCCAATTCGCGCAACCGGCGCGCCTCGGGATCTGCAAGTCGCGCCCATTCGATCGCGGCAACGATGCCATGCTGCTTGCGAGGCAGCGTTTCGAGGCTGACGGAACGATCGGGGCGAGTGTCCATGATGCGAGTGATTATCAGTAACGCCCGGGGAAGGGAAGCCCTAACCGTCGTGGGTTACGACCGTCTCAACGCCTCGCGATCCTGACGAAAGCTTGGCGCCAGAGGTACTTAGCGGATCGTTGGTGGCTTCAGGCAGTCGGATAGCGCAGGCGGCCAACGAATCGCGACAGGCTGAAACCGTGTTCGGTGCGCTTGAGGAAGCCCGCCTTGGCCTTCTCGAACTGCATGATCCCGTTGATCCGGCGACCGAGGAATGCGCGCGTTTCGGCCAGACCTTCGCTTTCGTCGTCGAGGAACACCGTGATCGTGGATGCATACACGCCGAGCAGGATCGTCCGCTTGGTGTAGTAATTATAGTCGGTCGCGACGTCGCCGGCCGCGCGCCAGATCGTGTCGACCGTCCGCCAGCCAAGCCGCGTCGCCTTCGCCAGGTTCTGCGGGAGCGCGAGGATCGCCAGCGCGCGCCGCAGCGACTCGCGATCGATCGACGTCGCGTCCAACCGTGCCTCGACCAGCGCGGTGATCTTTTCCCGGACCTTCATTAGCCCCAGCCGCTCGGGGGGTACCGCAGCGAGCATCACACCGTCGATATGCGCGAACCACGCGTCGATCATGTCGACCGGGCCGTCCTTGAACGCGAGCGCGGCGATGTCGGTGTCGATCCCCTCGGCCTGCGCGGCCATGTCGCGCGCGGCGTCGCTCCAGCCGTCGAACGCCGCGTTGGCGGCGATGCCGGGCGCCAGCAGGGCGCGGATTTCGTCGAGCGTAAGGTCCTGGGTCATACCGTCTCCTGCCGTTCAAAATCAGGCGTATCAAGCGTGTCTTCAAGGGGGACTTCCGGGGAAGGTCCGCGGCGGACGAGCACCAGCGCGACCGCCACCATCACGACGCCGACCAGATCCGCCGCACCGAGCCGCTCGCCATACACCAGCCAGCCCACTACGCCGGCGACCACCGGCTGGATCAGCAACGCGATCCCGATCACCAGCGGCGAGAAGCGGCCGAGCGCATAGATCATCAAGCCTTGCCCCAGCACCTGGCTGCACAGAGCGAGCCCGATCAGCGGCCCCCAATGCGTCGGCATCACCCGCTCGCCCATCGCCAGCGCGAACACGAGCAGCGGTACGATCCCTGCCAGCGTCGACAAGGTCAGCGCGGACAGCGGCGCCAGCGTCGCCCGCGCGCGTGCCATCAGGATGAAATAGACCGTGTAGAGCAGCCCCGCGAGGATGCAGAGCAGGTCGCCGACGAGGTTCTTCGCATCAAGCTGATACGAACGCCCCAGCAACAGCGTCGCCCCGGCCGCCGCCAATGCCAGTGCCCATCCCTGCGTCCGCGTCGGCCATGTCTTCGCGATCAGGAAGCCGTAGATCGGGAACATCAGCGTCGCCGCGTTGCCGAACAGCGTCGCGTTGGCGAGCGTCGTGCGGCGGATGCCGAGGTGCCATGCCCCAAGATCGGCCGCGAAGCACACGCCGCCGACGATCAGCCCGATCCACACGCCCCGGCTCAACCGAGTCGGCCGTGCGCCCTGCTGAACCGCGAGCGCGATCAGGAACGGCACCGCCAGCGTCAGCCGCCAGAACCCCGCAGCCACCGGCCCGACCTCGGTCGCACGGACGAACCACGGCCCGAACGCCAGCGCGACATTCGCCACCACCAGCGCCGCGAAGGCGATAAGTCCCGGCGCGGCAACACTTTGCGCAGTTGGTGCAGAACTGGGCGGCGTCAAACCGTGCGGCGTATCGGGCACGCTAGATAATCTTTGCGGGTCGGGGCGATGCATGCCGCCCTGTAGCCTCCTATCTTCCGCCCGTCAGGCCAATAAGGAGCCCCCATGCCTAGCCTATTCGATCCGATTACCCTTGGTGCCGTTGAAGCGCCGAACCGCATCATCATGGCGCCGCTCACCCGCGGGCGTGCCGACAGGGATGCGGTGCCGACCGACATCATGGTCGAGTATTATACGCAGCGTGCGAGCGCCGGCCTGATCATCTCCGAGGCTACCGGCATCAGCCGTGAAGGCCTCGGCTGGCCGTTCGCGCCGGGTCTGTGGACCGACGCGCAGGTCGCCGCCTGGAAGCCCGTCACCGACTCGGTCCACGCCGCTGGCGGCCGGATCGTCGCGCAGCTGTGGCACATGGGTCGCCAGGGCCATTCGTCGGTCTACGAGACGCAGCCCGTGTCGTCGTCGGCCACCGCGACCGAAGGCCAGGCGCACACGTTCGAGGGCAAGAAGGACTTCGAGGTCGCACGTCCGCTCGAGACCAACGAAATCCCGCGCCTGCTGGCGGACTACGAGCTGGCAACCAAGAACGCACTCGCAGCCGGCTTTGACGGCGTGCAGATTCATGCGGCGAACGGCTATCTGATCGACCAGTTCCTGCGCGACAACGCCAATTTCCGTACCGATGAATATGGTGGTTCGATCGAGAACCGCGTCCGCCTGCTCCGTGAAGTCGCCGAGCGCGTCATCTCGGTCGCCGGTGCCGACCGCGTCAGCGTCCGCCTGTCGCCCAACGGCGATTCGCAGGGTGTCGACGACAGCAACCCCGAGGCACTGTTCACCGCCGCCGCCAAGGCGCTGTCCGACCTCGGCATCGCGTTCCTCGAACTGCGCGAGCCCGGCCCCGATGGTACGTTCGGCAAGACCGACGTGCCGAAGCTCAGCCCGGCGATCCGCAAGGTGTTCAACGGCGTGCTGATCGTGAACTCGGACTACACGACCGTCGAGGAGGCGCAGGCCGAGCTTGATTCGGGCAATGCCGACGCGATCACCTTCGGTCGTACGTTCATCGCCAACCCGGACTTGCCCGAGCGCCTGCGGACCGGCGCGCCGCTCGCGAAGGACGACGCGAAGACGTGGTACAGCCAGGGCCCCGAGGGCTACATCGACTACCCTGCGCTCGAGACTGCCAACGCGTAACGGCTGAAAGACGCTCGATCCTCCCCCGCAAGGGGGAGGTGGCAGGCGCCAGCCTGACGGAGGGGAAGGCACGCGCCCACATCGGTTCCGTGTCCTCCCCCCTCCCTCACCTGCGGCGACACCTCCCCCTGGCGGGGGAGGATGGCGAAGGGCTGCCTCTGGTCACCCGCGCCGCCATCGCTTAGCAGCCCGCTTCCGCGCTCTGGGTAGCGTACCGGTGACGACAGGATATCTAATGACCGACGGCTGGCCGAGCGGCGGCAGGGGAACGGGGCCGCTCATGCCCGGCACCGCCGACCGGGCCGCAAAGCGCGCGGAGGAGCGTGCCAACGGCCGCGAGCAGCGCGCAAAGGAGCGGCTTGCCGCGTCCGAACAGCGATCCGAGTCGCGTGCTGCACAACGCGATCTCCAGTCCCAGGAACGCGAACGCGCCCGCGAAAGCCGGCGTATCGAAGAGGATCAGCGGATCAAGGCGCGGCTCGATGCGCCGCCGACCAACGACGTCGAGGCGTTGAAGATCTCCAAACGCCGCCGTTCGGGCGCGCTTGCGCGCAGCGGCGAAGAATCGAAGACTGACCGCGACACGCGTAGCTACAAGACCATCGTCGACACCGCGCGTATTCGCACGCTCGCCGATCGCGGCGCGTCGGTGGCAGGGCTCGCCGGCGCGTTCGGCATCACGATCGAGGAGGTCGAGGCGGCTTTGCTGGAAACGGCCAACGAAGACTGAAGTCAGGCGGCCACGTGATCACCGGCCAGCCATGCCTTCGCCTCGTCGATGTCGAGGAACGTCCGGCAATTCTCCGCCTTCAGATAGCGTTCGGTCTGGAGCTTGGCCAAATGCGACGCGACTACGGCAGCGATCGGCGCCGACGTCACCTTCAACGCCTTGGGCATCATCGCTTCGAGCGCATCGACGACCTTCAACGGCTGGATCGCCGCCTTGCGCAGGTCGGCGAGCACGACGAAGCGGCCGTGATACAGTCGCGCTGCCGATCCCCGAGCGAGCAGCTCCGCCGAGAACGCCGCCGTCGTCGCGACCGACCAGAACCCCTCGGTGACGATGTTGAGTGTCTTGGTCGGGACGTCGAAGCTGATCGTGTACATGCCGCCGTCCGCTAGCATCGGCACCTTAACGATATGCTGTCGTTCACCTTAATCGGTCCCCGGCAGGTCGACATGGAGGCGCCGAAAGCGTGCCTCGACCATACTGTAGGCGCCGAACAGCGCGAGACCGATCCCGGTCAGCGCGAGCAACCACTTGCCCCCGGGTTGCGATTGCAGTCGCTCCAGCGCCTCCGCCACGCCGCCCGCGTCGCTCGCATGCGCGGTCCACGCAGCGAGTCCGAACAGCCCCGCGACGATCAGGAACACCAGCGCGCGCGCGCCGTAGCCAATTCGACCCATCGTGCAGACATAGCCGGGCGCAGGGGCGTCGCCACGCAGGTCGTGAATGAAGTCGCCGCGCCAAGCCTTCTGTGCCTGCTGGAAGGCGGCGACCAGCACGCCGACTGCAACCGCGCCGACGAGAACACGTCCCGCCGGTTGGTCGAGCAGCAACGCGGTCCAGTCGCGCGCGCTCTCGTCGCCGGGCGAGACGGCGGCGTCGCGCGATCCCGTCTTCATAGCGAGCTTGGCGGCGGTCCAGGCGAGGATCAGGTGCGCGATGCCGCTGACGACGTGGCCGATCCGCTTGAGGCTGCCCTTGATGTCGCTGCCGATCTGCTCGGGGTTCGCTGCGGCCTCGGTCAGTCGCCAGACCGCATAGCCGAGCAGGCCGGCGGCGACGACCGCGAGCAGTACCGGGCCGAACGCCTCGTCCGCCATCGACCCGATCGCGCCCTGGTTGTCGGCGATCTTGCCACCACGCAACGCCGCGTCGACCGCGAACCAGCCGACGAGAATATACACCACCCCGCGCGCGGCGAAGCCGAGTTTGGCGAGCAACGTCGCATTTGCATCCGAAATCATGACCGCCCCTTTGTTACGGAGGCATAACGGCGCGGCGCGCGTGACGTTCCTGTGGTGGGTGATCGCGATTACCGCGCGCATGCCGGATTCGATCGAAGGCTGGGTCGCTCAAGAGGGCGGAGCAACATTCCGGCGTGGCGGGTTTGCACCAGTCCCGGAATTGCTCCGTCACCCCGGACTGGTTCCGGGGTCCACCGTCCCGCAAACCAAAGTCTCTCGAGTTTGCGGCACCGTGGATGCCGGAACCAGTCCGGCATGACGGGAGATACGTCATACGTATCGAACCACATCAAATTCCGATTGGTCCTGGAGCACTTCCACCCAAGGCACGTCCGGCCGTAATCCTCCCCCGCCAGGGGGAGGTGGCACCGAAGGTGACGGAGGGGGCGGACACGGATCAGCGGTTACCCTTACCTCCCCCTCCGTCAGGCTAACGCCTGCCACCTCCCCCTGGCGGGGGAGGATTACGGCCGGACGTTGGTTCGGTCTGGCGCTCGCTAGGGTGGGACACGTAGCAACCATCTAAGGGTGAGGGTAAGGTTATTCCTCAAGCGCGTCGGAAGTGGAATCTAGCTTCGCGCCATCGAGCGTCTTCTCCACCCGAGCCTTCCCGGAGGCATCCGCAGCCTTCTCCGCCGCAGTCCGCCCGAACATCCGCCGGTTCCGATCCGCCCGCACCGAAGCCTCGGCCCGAGCCCGCTGCTTCCGCGCGAGTCGCAGGTTGATCACGTCACCCACGCCCGGCCCTCCGCACCCGCCAGTCGTCAGCACTCTGGCCCCAATCGTCGACCGGCAGCGATTCGAGCGGCGGGGGGAGTTTAGTTGGGCCGCGATTAGTAGACCCGAGCCGTTGCGCGAGCGCGATCGACTCGGCGTTGTCGGGTGCGATGGTATGGATGATATCGGTCCAGCCGAGCACGTCCACCGCATAGTCGATCGTCGCCGTCGCAGCCTCGCGCGCGAACCCGCGACCGGCGAACTGCGATGCGAGTCCCCAGCCGATTTCCGTACCCGGCCAGTCTTCGGGCTGCCACGGACCGACGCGGCCGATCCATTCGCCGGTATCGCGCAGCGTCACCGCGAACATCGAGAAGCCACGGATGCTCCATGCACCCGCCATGGCGCACAGCCCGCGCCAGGCGACGCTGCGCGACTGCACGCCGCCAAGATAGCGCATCGTGACGGGATCGGCGTGGAACGCACACCAATCCTCGGCGTCCTCCGGTCCCAAGGGCCGGAGCAACAAGCGCTCCGTCAGGAGCGCCGGCGCGGTCATGCGATGAAGCGGTCCTTGAGTGCCAGCATGGCCAGCGCCGCGTTGGCTGCGCCGCCGCCCTTGTCACCCTCGGTGGGCTTGGCACGCGTGAGCGCCTGCGCCTCGTTCTCGGTGGTCAGGATGCCGTTGCCGATCGGCAGGCCGTCCATCGTAAGCTGCATGATCCCGCGTGCGCTCTCGCCCGCGACGATCTCGAAATGATAGGTCTCGCCGCGGATCACGACGCCCAGCGCGACATAGGCGTCGAACGTCTCGCTCTCGGCCGCCAGCGCTATCGCGCCGGGGACTTCGAGCGCGCCGGGCACGGTGATCGTCTCGTGCGTGTGGCCGGCGGCTTCGATTGCGGCCTTCGCGCCTTCGACCAGCAGGTCGTTGAGGTGATCGTAGAACCGGGCTTCGACGATGAGGAGATGTGCCATCAGTTGCTCTTTTCCGTGTTCAGGGACGCGATCGGGCGCTCGCCGACGATCGACAGGCCATAGCCGTCGAGGCCGACCAGCGTGTGATGCGTGTTGGTGATCAGCACCATGTCGTGGACGCCCAGTTCGGTCAGGATCATCGCGCCGACGCCGTAGTCGCGCAATTCCTCCATGTCCGGGGTGATCTCTGCACCGGCCTTCTTCATCACCGCCGAGGTGAAGGTGTTGCTGCGGGGCCGGTTGATGACGACGATCACGCCCGCGCCCTCGTCCGCGATCATCTGCATCGAGCGCGCGAGGATGCGGCCGCGATCGCCCGACTCGCCGAAGATGTCCGCGAATGGCGACAGTGCGTGCATGCGGACGAGCGTCGGCTGGGCGGGGTCGATCTTGCCCTTGACCAGCGCGACCTGCTCGGTGCCGGTCGCCTTGTTCCAGAACGTCAGCGCGCTCCAGTCGCCACCCCATTCGGAGGTGAACTTCGCCTCCGCGCGCTTCTCGACAAGGTGATCGTGGCGGCGGCGATACGCGATCAGGTCGCGGATCGTGCCGATCTTGACGTTGTGGAACTGCGCGAAGGTGACGAGATCGTCCATCCGCGCCATCGTGCCGTCCTCGTTCATGATCTCGCAGATCACGCCCGAGGGATTAAGCCCGGCGAGGCGCGCGACGTCGACCGCAGCCTCGGTATGGCCGGCGCGGATCAGCACGCCGCCGTCGCGCGCGACCAGCGGAAAGACGTGGCCGGGGGTGACGATGTCCGGCTTGCCCTTGGTCGCATCGACCGCCACCGCGATGGTGCGCGCGCGATCCGCGGCCGAGATACCCGTCGTGACGCCTTCGAGCGCCTCGATCGACACGGTGAACGCGGTCTCGTGCCGCGTGCCGTTGTTGCGGCTCATCAGTTCGAGACCGAGTTCCTCGGTGCGATCCCTGGTCAGCGCAAGGCAGATCAGGCCGCGACCGAACTTCGCCATGAAGTTGATCTTCTCGGGCGTCGCCATCTGCGCGGGGATGACGAGATCGCCCTCGTTCTCGCGGTCCTCGTCGTCGACCAGGATGAACATCCGGCCGTTGCGCGCCTCGTCGATGATCTCTTCGGGGCTCGACAGGTAGCCGTGCTTGAGACGGGCGAGTTCAGCTGGCTTTGACACGGTAATGCTCCATGCGTTGGAGATAGCGGGCGAGGACGTCGATCTCGATATTGACCGACTGCCCCATCTGGATCGTCCCGAGCGTGGTGACCGCCCAGGTATGCGGGATGATGTTGAGGCCGAACTCGACCTCGCCGTCGATGTCGCGCACCGTGTTTACGGTCAGCGAGACCCCGTCGATCGTCACCGAACCCTTGGGTGCGATGAACGGCGCGATGTCGGCCCCGGCGCGGATGGTGACGCGGTGCGATCCGCCTTCCTCCGCCAACGCGACGACGGTGCCGAGGCCGTCGACATGGCCCGTGACGATATGGCCGCCGAGCTCGTCGCCGAGCTTCATCGCGCGTTCGAGGTTGAACTTGCGACCCTCGGTCCACTGGTCCTTGGCCGTGCGGCTGATCGTCTCGCCGGAGACGTCGACCGCGAACCAGTTGGGCCCCTTGTCGACCACGGTCAGGCAGACGCCCGAACAGGAGATCGACGCGCCGAGATCGACGGTGGCGGTATCATAGGCGGTGCTCACGACTACACGCGTATCGCCGGGCGATTCCACGGTTGTGACGGTGCCGATGTCGGTGACGATTCCGGTGAACATTATGCCTCGTTTCGTTCGCGCTCGTAGACCTCGAGCCGGTCCATGCCAAGTTGCCGCGCATCGACGATCGCCCACCGACCATGTGCTTTAGTCAGGTCGGTGAGACCGATGTCGCGGAGTGCGGGCTTGCCGCCGCCGATCAGGATCGGGGCGCGGTAGAGAAGGAGCCGGTCGATCAGATCTGCCGCGAGGAACGCCGACGCTACGGCCGCGCCGCCTTCGACGAGGATGTGGTCGACGCCGGGAAGGGTGGCGATGTCGTGCGGTGCGGCGATGACGGTCCAGCCGGGCAGGTCTTTGACGGTCGCGGATAAAAGCACGCGCATCGGTCCGCGAGCTTCCAGCCCCGGTAGCCGCACGTCGAGTCGCGGCGCATCGGCGTCATACGTGCCACGACCGACGAGGATTGCTTCGTGCCGACTCCGCTCGAGATGTGCGTGGGCGCGCGCTTGCTGACCGGTGATCCAGCGACTCGACCCGTCTGCCATCGCGATGCACCCGTCGAGCGACGTCGCGAGCTTCAGCGTAACGTGGGGGCGGCCGCGCGCCTGCCGGGTGAGAAAGCCGGCCATCGAACGTCTGGCTTCGTTCGCGCGAACACCGCGCGTCACGGCGATGCCAGCGGCCCCCAGCCGGGCAAAACCCTGGCCTGCCGTTCGTGCGTCGGGGTCTTCGAGGGCGGCAACGACACCCGCAACGCCTGCCTCGATCAGCAAGTCGCTACAGGCTGGCCCGCGCGGGGACCGATGCGCGCACGGTTCCAGCGTAACGTACGCCGTAGCCCCCGCCGATTTCGCACCGGCCTCGGCCAACGCCATCGCCTCGGCATGCGGTCGTCCGCCCGTCTGCGTCCAGCCGCGCCCGACGACGCGACCCTCGCGTACGATCACGCAGCCGACATTCGGATTGGGGGCGGTCCGTCCACGCCCGCGCTCGGCGAGTGCCAACGCGGCGCCCATCCAGCGGGTATCGACTCGGGTCAGATCCCCATGGCCTTCAGCTTGTCGTCGAGCCGCTTGAACGACTCGCGCTGGGCATCCTCGCGAGCCTTCTGCTCGGCCATCGCCTTCGCCTTGATCGGTGCATCGATCTTCTGCTGCGCGACGATCTGCGCATCGGTGCGATCCGCCGACCATTGCTCGACATAAATGATCTTCGGGCGGTATTCCTTCTCGACGTACGAGTCCTTCATGAACGCGTAGATCAGGAAGCTGGTGACGCCGAGCGCAGCGACGAGAAAGATGAGCTCGTACGGCCGGCGTTGGCTGAGGAAGAGCCGCAGGTCGCGATAGGCGACGATCGGCGTGAAACGACTGAAAAAGCCCATGCGCGCCAAGATAGGGGGGCGGAGCCGGCTAGGCCAGCCCCGCACCCCTCAAGCTTTAGTTCTGAAGCACAAACGTCAGCGACATCGATCGCCACGCCTCGACCGGAACGCCGTCGCGGGTCGCCGGCCGGAACCGCCACTTCGCCAGCGCGCGATCAAGCGTCGCGCGGTAGAAGGCGTCGGTGGTCGCGCTGACCCGCTCGACCTGTTTTACGCGACCGTCGGTCCCGACCAGCACGCGCACGACGACCTTGCCTTCGCGTTCGGCACGGCGTTCCTCGGACGGGTAGTTCGGCTGGAAATCGGCGGCATAGCGCGGGTCGACGCCGGGCTGGACGAACACCGGCGTCGGCTTCGGCGGATCGACCGCGACGGTGCCGGTTCCCGTGCCTTCGACGCCGATCGGCGGCGTGTAGGGAAGCGGATCGGGGGCGACGGTGAAGCCTTCGGCCTGCGGGATCTGCACCACCGTAATCGGCGCATCGGGACGCGGGGCAGGGCGCGGTTGCTGACGGGTCAGCGGGTCGGCGGGCGGCACCGGCTCGGGCGGCGGTGGCGGGGTGTACGGCACATAGGTGATGAGCGGCGGGTCGGGCGTGAAGGGCAGCACGCTCGGTGCCGCGAAGAACAAGGCTCCGATTACCGCGCTATTGATCGCCAGCGCAACGCCAAGGCTTCCGGGATTGAATCCGCCCGTCCGGTTCAGTCGATCCGCGTACATTACCGTCTCCTTCGCTTCTCCTCGAGGATGGCGGCGAGATAGGTACCGCCGATTGGGATGGTACATCATTACATTCTGGGGGCAAGAGGTTTGGGGAAGGGGGCATGCACTCCAGAGCGGCGTCCGATCTGCCCGGTGACATTTGCCAAACGGAGGACACCGCGGACTGGTTTGACCTCCGGTTCGGCTAGTCGTTCAGCGCTGCCCGGCGACAATGCACCACCCCGGCGGAGGCCGGGGCCCAATCGGGGGACGTTGCTAACTTAGACCTGTGCTTCGTTACCGCGGCCTACTCAATTGGGCCCCGGCCTTCGCCGGGGTGGAGGTAGGGAAGGACGGTGCTTCTTCCGACCGACTGCAACGTGACCACCGGCACAGTATTGTCTGCTGTGATCAATTCCACCGCGAGCCCGCCCCTCCTTGTTCTCCCGCGAAGGCGGGAGCCCAGACTGGACTCCCGCCTTCGCGGGAGAACATGCTTTTTTGGGCGACCTTCAGGGAGCTAGATCAACGCGCCGCGAATCGCTCCAACGCCCCCTCCCGCCCGATCAGCGGCAGCAATGCCGCCATGTCCGGCCCATGATCGCGCCCGGTCAACGCCCGCCGCAGCGGCAGGAACAAAGCCTTCCCCTTGCGCCCCGTCTCCGTCTTCAACCGAGCCGTCAGCGCGTGCCAAGGATCGCTCGACCAGTCGATCTCCCCAGCCGCCACCAGCGCCTGATCGAGATACGCCGCATCGATGTCGCCCTCGACGGCAACCGGCCCCTCGATCACGCCCCACCAATCCGCCGCATCCGCCAGCGTCACGAGGTTCGGCCGCACCGCCTCCCACGCCGCCGCATCCATGCCCTCGGGCAATCGCTCGGCCACCGCCTCATACGGCAGCGCATGCAGGATGCGTGCGTTCAACGCCGCCAGTTCCGCCTCGTCGAACCGCGCCGGCGCGCGCCCGAACCGCGCAAAGTCGAACCCCGCGATCAGCGGCGCGGCGTCGGCGATCGGCTCGACCGGATCGCTAGTCCCGATCCGCGCCAGTAGCGCACGCACCGCCTGAGGCTCGATCCCCACCTCGCGGAAATGATCGACGCCGAGCGACCCGAGCCGCTTCGACAGCTTGCCCTCCGCCCCCGTCAGCAAAGCCTCATGCGCGAACCGCGGCGGCGCGACGCCAAGCGCGGCGAACATCTGCAACTGGAGCGCGGTGTTCGACACGTGATCCTCGCCCCGCACCACATGCGTCACGCCCATCTCGGCATCGTCGATCGCGGACGGCAGCATGTACAGCCACGATCCGTCCGCGCGCCGGATGACAGGATCGCTCATCGTCCTGGCGTCGAAATGCTGTGGCCCGCGGATAAGGTCGTCCCAGTCGATCGCCGAGTCGTGATCGAGCTTGAACCGCCAATGCGGGCGCACGCCGTCCGCCTCCAGTTTCGCCCGCGCGTCGTCGTCCAACGCCAGCGCGGCGCGGTCGTAGATCGGCGGCAACCCGCGCCCAGCCTGGATCTTGCGCTTCAGGTCGAGCTCCTGCGTGGTCTCGTACGCGGAATACACGTGCCCGCTCGCGACCAGCGCCGCGAACCGCGCCTCGTACAAAGCGAACCGCGCCGACTGCCGCTCCTCCGCATCCGGCGTCATCCCGAGCCAGTCGAGATCGGCACGGATAGCGTCGACGAACCGCTCTTCGCTGCGTTCTGGATCGGTATCGTCGATCCGCAGCACGAACTTGCCGCCATTGGCCCGCGCGAACATCCAGTTGTGGAGCGCGGTGCGGATATTGCCGACATGCAGCCGGCCGGTGGGCGAGGGGGCGAAACGAGTGATCACGGTCATCCTGCCGCTGTACGGAGCGGCGCGGCGACGGGCAAACCCTTCCACCACGCGATTCGTGCGCCTAAGGGGTGCGGAATATCGAGCGGGAAATAGCTTCATGAAACTGATGACCGGCAATTCGAACCTGCCGCTGGCGCAGGAAATCTCCGCCTATCTCGAGATCCCGCTGACCGACGTCAGCGTGCGACGGTTCGCCGACGAGGAGGTCTTCGTCGAGATCAACGAGAACGTCCGCGGCGAGGACGTGTTCGTGATCCAGTCGACCGGCTATCCCGCCAACGACAACCTCATGGAACTGCTCATCATGATCGACGCGCTGAAGCGTGCGTCGGCGCGGCGCATCACCGCGGTGATCCCGTACATGGGCTATGCGCGACAAGACCGAAAGCCGGGCCCCCGGACTCCGATCTCGGCCAAGCTGGTCGCCAATTTGATCACGGTCGCGGGCGCGAACCGCGTGCTGTCGGTCGACCTGCATGCCGGGCAGATCCAGGGATTCTTCGATATCCCGACCGACAATCTCTACGCCGCGCCGGTGATGTCGGCGGACATCCTTGCGCGCTTCAAGGGCAAGAACCTGATGGTGGTGTCGCCTGACGTCGGGGGCGTGGTGCGCGCGCGCGTGCTCGCCAAGCGACTCGACAACGCCCCGCTCGCGATCGTCGACAAGCGCCGCGAGCGCGCCGGCGAGTCGGAGGTGATGAACATCATCGGCGAAGTCGAAGGGCGCTTCTGCATCCTGGTGGACGATATCGTCGATTCGGCCGGGACGCTGTGCAACGCGGCGGCGGCGTTGAAGGAAGCGGGTGCCGAGGATGTCGTGGCGTATGTCACGCACGGCGTGTTGTCGGGTGGGGCAGTGGCCCGAGTCGAGGGCTCGGAACTCCGCGAACTGGTGATCACCGATTCGATCGGGAATCACGAAGTGATCAAGGACGCGCACGGCAAGATCCGCCACCTCCAGATCGCGCCGTTGCTGGGCGAGGCGATCAAGCGGATTGCAGATGAGACTAGCGTGTCGAGCCTGTTCGACTGACGGGCGCAGGCGCGGCACCGTCCGCGCCGATGCTTACAGAAGCGAGCAGCGACCGACAGGGCCGGCGATCGGCTAACGTCAAACCGTCCGACGGTGGCCTTGCCGACGTCTAGCTGTTTTCCTGCGAACGCAGGAACCCAGGGTAATCAATAGCGGGGCTGAGTAATCCTAGGCTCCTGCGTTCGCAGGAGAACACGCTTGCGTCCTATCGCTGCGACAACGCTACAATATGCTCGAACACCGCCGGGTGTAGCGGTTTCGCGAAGGCACAGCCATATTTGAACTTGTCGCGCCACGCGACCACGGCCTCGAGCGCCGCCAACCCCGGCAATGTCAGCCACACGACCGTCCCCGGCCACAGCGTAAAGCTCGTCTCCGCGCGAAAGCCCGAGAGCGACAGATCCGTCACCTCGATCTCGAATCGCGTCTGGCCCCGGTCGCGCAAATGCGCGCGCATCTTGACGGCCTTGCGTAGCGCCTGACGGAGCTCCTCGCCGGTCGGTTCGGCGGGGGGGATGGGGACGGGCTGTGTCATGTCCGGAACACTGCTCCCCAAGTGGTTACTAATCTCCAAACGCCTTACGATTCGGCCGCTTGAGGTTTGGCCGCGCGTGGCTGGGCGAATGCACCATTGGCACCGGCAAAGTGGGTTCGGGACGCAAGGATGCGGAGTCGGATCGCCATGGTCCTGCTGTAGAGGGAGCGGAGCGCGACGCAAAAGGAATTGCTTTAGATCAGGCCACTCGCGGTCGCTAAATTGATCTAATGATAACGACACGCAACTGCAAATGCCTTAAGGGTGGATTTGCTGGCCGCCCTGTGCTTTACGCCCAACCAATTCCCGA
This sequence comes from Sphingomonas sp. AP28, assembly GCF_056680455.1. Classification (NCBI taxonomy): domain Bacteria; kingdom Pseudomonadati; phylum Pseudomonadota; class Alphaproteobacteria; order Sphingomonadales; family Sphingomonadaceae; genus Sphingomonas; species Sphingomonas sp. AP28. The sequence continues at coordinate 2,643,268 of NZ_CM155283.1, forward strand.
GTTTCCTAAAAATTGCGTGGAGCCTTCCCGATGAACATCCATGAATACCAGGCCAAGGAACTGCTGGCCAAGTTCGGCGTCCCCGTGCCTGCCGGTTTCGCGGCACTGACCGTCGAGGAGGCCGTCGAGGCCTCGAAGAAGCTTCCCGGACCGCTCTATGTCGTCAAGGCGCAGATCCACGCCGGCGGCCGCGGCAAGGGCAAGTTCGTCGAGCTCGGCCCCGATGCCAAGGGCGGCGTTCGCCTCGCCAAGACCGAGGACGAGGTTCGCGCGGCCGCGACCGACATGCTCGGCAACACGCTCGTCACGATCCAGACGGGTGACGCGGGCAAGCAGGTCAACCGCCTGTACGTCACCGACGGCGTCGACATCGACAAGGAATTCTACCTCGCCCTGACCCTCAACCGCACCACCGGCCGGGTGATGATGGTCGTTTCGACCGAAGGCGGCATGGACATCGAGGCGGTCGCGCACGACACGCCCGAGAAGATCCAGTCGATCGACATCGACCAGGCGACCGGCTTCATGCCGCATCACGGCCGCGCCGTCGCTGCCGCACTGAAGCTGACCGGCGATCTCGCCAAGCAGGCCGCGAACACCGCGTCGAAGCTGTATGACGCGTTCATGGGCACCGATGCCGAGCAGATCGAAATCAACCCGCTCGCGGTCACCAACGACGGCAAGCTGATGGTGCTCGACGCGAAGGTCGCATTCGACGGCAACGCGCTGTTCCGCCACAAGGACCTGCTCGAACTGCGCGACGAGACCGAGGAAGATCCCGCCGAGCTCGAGGCGTCGAAGTACGACCTCGCCTATATCAAGCTCGATGGCGACATCGGCTGCATGGTCAACGGCGCGGGCCTCGCGATGGCGACGATGGACATCATCAAGCTGAACGGCATGTTCCCCGCCAACTTCCTCGACGTCGGCGGCGGCGCCAACAAGGAGAAGGTGACGGCGGCGTTCAAGATCATCCTCGCGGATCCGAACGTGAAGGGCATCCTCGTCAACATCTTCGGCGGCATCATGAAGTGCGACATCATCGCCGACGGCATCGTCGCCGCGGCGAAGGAAGTGAACCTCTCGGTGCCGCTCGTCGTCCGCCTCGAGGGCACGAATGTGGAGAAGGGCAAGGAGATCCTGGCGAACTCCGGCCTCGCGATCGTCCCGGCGAACGACCTTGGCGATGCCGCGAAGAAGATCGTCGCGGAAGTGCAGAAGGTCGCGGCGTAAGCCCGACGGATCGCCCATACTGATCTTGCGAAAAGCGGGGCTCGGGCGGAAACGTCCGGGCCCTTTTTCGTTGGTAGCGCAACCGGTCGGGCGGGGTGGTCGCGGTGACGCTACGGCATAGCGATGAATCCGTACCGCACTTGCGAAAATGGCTTGAAACAGCCATCTGTCGCCCCAACGCCCAGTTGGCGAAACGAATAGATTCACCTTGGAAGGAACGTCGATGAAGGTGCTGGTGCCGGTCAAGCGCGTGCTTGACTACAACGTGAAGCCTCGCGTGAAGGCGGACGGAACGGGCGTCGATCTGGCGAACGTCAAGATGAGCATGAACCCGTTCGACGAGATCGCGGTCGAAGAGGCGATCCGCCTCAAGGACAAGGGCGTCACTGAGATCGTCGTCGTCTCGATCGGCGAGCAGAAGAGCCAGGAAACGCTTCGCACCGCGCTCGCGATGGGTGCCGACCGTGCGATCCTCGTCGTCAGCGAGACCAAGGTCGAGCCGCTCGGCGTCGCCAAGATCCTCGCCAAGATCGTCGAGGAGGAAAAGCCCGACCTCGTGATCCTCGGCAAGCAGGCGATCGACGACGACAACAACCAGACCGGGCAGATGCTCGCCGGCCTCCTGAACTGGGGCCAGGGCACGTTCGCGTCGAAGGTCGAGATCGCCGATGGCTCGGTCAACGTGACGCGCGAAGTCGATGGCGGTGCGGAGACGGACACGCTCAAGCTCCCTGCGATCATCACCACCGATCTTCGCCTCAACGAGCCGCGCTATGCCTCGCTGCCGAACATCATGAAGGCGAAGTCGAAGCCGATGGCGCAGAAGACGCCGGCCGATTTCGGCGTCGACGTGACGCCGCGCCTGACCACGCTGAAGGTGGTCGAACCCGCCAAGCGCTCGGCCGGGATCAAGGTCGCCGACGTCGACGCGCTGGTCGGCAAGCTCAAGGAAATGGGCGTCGCCAAGTAATCTGGGGATGATCCCCACCCCCGTTCGTGCTGAGCGAAGTTGAAGCACCGACGCGGGAGATGCCCTTCGACTTCGCTCAGGGCGAACGGACAAGGGATTGCAGGAGTTCATGATATGAAGACATTGGTTTGGGTCGAACATGACGGTCAGGCCGTCAAGGATGCTACGCTGTCGGCGGTCACAGCCGCGTCGCAGCTCGGCGAAGTCCATCTGCTGGTCGTTGGTCAGGGCGTCGACGGTGTCGCCGCCGAAGCCGCCAAGATCGCCGGCGTCGGCAAGGTGCATGTCGCCGACGACACCGCGTTCGCGCATGCGCTCGCCGAGAACGTTGCGCCCCTGATCGTCGAACTGATGGGCACGCACGATGCGTTCGTCGCGCCGTCGACCACGCACGGCAAGAACATCGCGCCGCGCGTCGCCGCGCTGCTCGACGTCATGCAGATCAGCGACATCCTGTCGGTCGAGAGCGAAGACACGTTCACGCGGCCGATCTATGCCGGCAATGCGATCGCGACGGTGCAGTCGACCGACGCGAAGAAGGTCATCACGGTCCGCGGCACGGCATTCGCCAAGGCTGCGACCGAGGGTGGCTCGGGCGAGATCGAAGCTGTCGCGTCGACCGGCGACAAGGGTCTGTCGACCTTCGCCGGCTCGGAGATCGCGAAGAACGAGCGTCCCGAGCTGACGAGCGCGAAGATCATCGTCTCGGGCGGCCGTGCGCTGGCTTCGAGCGAGCAGTTCCATGCGACGATCGATCCGCTCGCGGACAAGCTAGGCGCCGGTGTCGGTGCCTCGCGCGCCGCGGTCGACGCAGGCTACGCGCCGAACGACTATCAGGTCGGCCAGACCGGCAAGATCGTCGCGCCGGAAGTGTATGTCGCGGTGGGCATCTCGGGCGCGATCCAGCATCTTGCGGGGATGAAGGACTCGAAGGTCATCATCGCGATCAACAAGGACGAGGACGCACCGATCTTCCAGGTCGCGGACATCGGCCTGGTCGGCGATCTGTTCAAGATCGTGCCGGAGTTGACGGCGAAGCTGTAGGCGAAAGCCGATGCGCAAGGCGAAGCCTAGCGCAACAGCTAGCCCGGCCGGCGGCGCCTCAGTGCCGACCGACGACGCGGGATTTACCCCCGCGTCGCGCGCCATGAACGGGCGGTGCGACTTGGTCGCGCCGCCCGTTTCTATGTCTGCCGAACATGAAGGTCTGCGGATGTCGAACCGATACGCCGACAAACTGAAGCGTGTTGCGCTTAAGCGGGCACCACCCCGGCGAAGGCCGGGGCCCAGTTGGGCGACGTCGCTCATGGAGCGTAGCGCTACGTTACTGCGACCTTTCCAACTGGGCCCCGGCCTTCGCCGGGGTGGTGGATTTGAGATTGGCAGCCGATATCTCTCGACGACCACGCTTCACCTGCGGCCCAGTCCATCCGCGCAGGAGTTCCAGAACCAAAGGCGCTCTCGGTCCGGTACGGCCCGCTCGCCAGACGTCTGCCACCCCGTTGCCGCCCACCACACGCCTCCCCAATTAGCCTGCATGTACGGCGTCCACTCGAACCCGCGCGACCGCCTGATATCCGCGGCCAGTGCCGCGCTTCTCTGCGCCGTCATCGGTTACGCGCTGATCCTGGGTCTCGGCGTCAGCATCCCCACCGCGATCCCCAACGCCCTGAAGACGTTCACGGTCGGCCCTAAACCACCCCCACCACCGCCCGAAAAGATCATCCCCCGTCCAGCGAAGAGCCACCGTCCCGAAGGCGCAGCCTCCCCCGCGAACCTGCGCTCTAAGGCGACCGAACTCGTCGTTCCCAAGTCGATCGTCCCCCCGATCGTCCCACCACCCCTAGTTATCACGGCCCTCAAGCCCGGCCCGGGCAGCGACGCAACGACAGGCGCCGCCCCGACACCCGGACCCGGCAAAGGCGCGGGCGGCGAGGGCAACGGCACCGGCAGCGGGCGCTCGGGAAATGGCGACGGCGACGGTGGCGAGGAGACGCAGCCCCGCCTCATCAAGGGCCGTTTCAAGAACAAGGACTTCCCCAATGCCGAGGCGGTGATCGGCGCCGGTGGCGTCGTTGGCGTACGCTACACGGTCGAGACCGACGGCAGCGTCACGCACTGCATGGTCACGCGCTCCAGCGGCAATGCGGTACTCGACGCGACCACCTGCCGCTTGATCGAGTTGCGCTTCCGCTACCGCCCCTGGCTCGACGCCGTTGGCCGCCCGGTTCGCTCGACCGTCGTCCACAACCAGGAATGGGTGAACCAACTCGGGCCCCGTTAGCGCTCGGGGTTCCGGGCCGCGCCACGCAGCGATCTGCGCGGAGATCGCTCAAGGCTTGTCCATCGGCACGAGGTCCCGCACTATGTCATGTCAGAGCCCGGGGGGAATGAGATGATCGCTGCAATCCTGTTGCTGGCCGCGCAGGCGAGCCCGGACGCTGCGTTTTACCGCCGTGTCGAGCGCGTCCTCGAGCGGAGCCCGGTGATCGACGGGCATAACGACCTCGCCTGGGAGATACGCGAGTTGCACGATGCTAAGGTGGAGGCGGTCGATCTTTCCGTCGACACCGCGCGGCTGCCGAACCCGCTCCAGACCGATATTCCCCGCCTGCGCAAGGGCCATGTCGGCGGCCAGTTCTGGTCGGTCTACATCCCCGCCGACGCGCCCGAGCCGGTGAGGACGACGCTGGAGGAGATCGACATCGTCCGCCGCTTCGTCGCGGCGAACCCGGCGATTTTCGAGCTTGCCACGACTGCCACGGATATCCGCCGGATCGAGAAGGCGGGACGGATCGCGTCGTTGATCGGCGTCGAGGGCGGGCATCAGATCGACGGGCGGTTGTCGGTGTTGCGGCAATATCGCGCGCTCGGCGTCGCCTATATGACGCTGACGCACGGCAAGAGCCTCAACTGGGCGGACAGCTCGACCGACGCGCCACGCGCAAACGGGCTCAGCGTGTTCGGGCGGCAGGTGGTGGCCGAGATGAACCGCATCGGCATGATCGTCGACGTCAGCCATGTCTCGGACGCGACGATGGCCGCTGCGCTTGCCGCGACCAAGGCGCCGGTGATCGCCTCGCACTCGAGCGCGCGAGCGATCGCCGACGCGCCGCGCAATATCCCGGACCACCTACTCCGCGCGATCGGCGCGAACGGGGGCGTGGTGATGGTGAACTTCTACCCGTCCTTCCTGTCGGGCGAGTGGCGGGCGTGGGACGTCGCGCGCTCGGCTTATGCGAAGTCGGTTGGCGTACCCGCGAACGTCTACGGTGCGAAATCCCCTGCGCCTCTGGTCACCTGGGACGCGGGGCATCCGGAGCCGCAGGTCACCGCCGCGACGGTCGCCGATCATGTCGAGCACATTGCGACGATCGCAGGCCACGACCATGTCGGGATCGGCGGCGATTTCGACGGGATCCAGGGGACGGGTCCGATCGGGCTGAAGGGCGTCGACGGCTATCCGCTGTTGTTCGCGGAACTGGCGCGGCGGGGGTGGAGCGATGGCGACCTCTCCAACCTGTCCGGTGGCAACGTGCTGCGCGTCATGGAGCGGGTCGAAGCCGTCGCGAAGGGCATGGTGGGGATGCCGCCGGTCGATGCGACCGATGTAGCGTCGCGATAGACGGGGGAGCAAATCCGGACCTCTTCTCCCCTCCCTGGAAGGGAGGGGCGGGGTGGGTCAGGTTCCGCGAATTCCAGGGCTCTGGTGACTCGAACTGGCCAACCCGCCCCCAGCCCCTCCCTTTCAGGGGGGGAAGTCGCTGCTCAGGGATCGGGCATCCGCTGCGGCGCCGGTGGCTCGACCACCAGTGGCGGCACCGTGCGCAGCGCCAGCCCGATCCCCAGCGCCGCTATGCCTAGCAACAGGCAAAACGCCGTAACGCCCGGCCAGCCGGCATGCGTCCAGGCTAATCCACCGGCCGACCCCAGCACGCTCGACCCCATGTAATAGAAGAACAGATAGAACGCCGCTGCCTGGCCGCGCGAACCCTGTGCGCGCCGCCCGACCCAGGCGCTCGCGATCGAATGCGCGCCGAAGAAGCCCACCGTAACCACAGCGATCCCCGCGATCACCAGCACCAGCGGCTGCATCGCGGTCAGCGCAACGCCGGCGATCAGCAGCACGACCGGGACCCAGAAGACCTTTCGCCGCCCAAGCCGCCCCGCGAGCGTGCCGAACTTCGCCGAACTCACCGAACCGAGCACGTACAGCAGGAACACGCCGCCGACCGCTGCCTGGCTGAGGCCGTAGGGCGGGCTCATCAACCGGAAGCCCGCATAATTATAGACGGTGACGAACACGCCCATCAGCAGGAACGCCTCGAGATACAGCAGTGGCATCGCGCGGTCGGTGAACAGCGACGCGGCGCTTCGCAGCAGCGCGCCCGGCCGCCCGACGCTCGGCGTGAAATTGCGCGAAAGTGGCGCAAGCCGGCGGAACGCCTCCGCCATCGCCAGCCCCGCGACACCGACCGCGGCGAGCGCCCAGCGCCAGCCTTCGAGATCCGCGACGACGCTCACGACCAGCCGCCCGGCCATGCCCCCAAGCGCGCTGCCCGCGATATACAGCCCCATTGCGGCGCCGACCGAGCTCGCATCGACCTCCTCCGCGACATAGGCCATCGCTACCGCCGGCACACCCGCGAGCGCGACTCCGGTCAGGAAGCGCAGCACGAGCAACCCGCTCCACCCCGGCACGATCGCCGCCGCCAGCGTCAGCGCACCCGCCGCGAACATCGCCGCGATCATCAGCGGTCGCCTACCGACGCGGTCGGACACGAACCCCGCGAATAGGATGCCGATCGCCAGTGGTCCGGTCGCCAGCGACACCGCCAGCGATGCGCCTTCCGCGGTCAGCCCGAACTGCGCGGCGAACAGCGGCAGCAACGGCTGCACCGAATACAGCAGCGAGAAGGTCGAGAACCCCGCGAACAGCATCGCCAGCGTCAGCCGGCGATAGGCTGGCGTACCGGTCGCGATCGGCGTTTCAGAACCCACCAAGGAAACTCGCGACGTTGTGCCCCAGCGCGTCGACCGCGTAGCCGCCTTCCATGACGATGACCGTCGGCCAGCCGCGTGCCGCGATATCGGCGGCGAGCACCGCATAGTCGGGCGTGGTCAGCGCGAAGTGCGAGATCGGATCGCCCTCCCACGTATCCGCGCCGAAGCTGACGACCAGCAGGCCGGGATCGAACGCTGCGATCGCGTCGAGCGCATCGGTCTGTGCCGCACGGAAGGCATCGATCGTCGTGCCGTGCGGGAGGGGGAGGTTCAGCGTGGTGCCAAGTCCTTCGCCTTCGCCGGTCTCGTCGGCATGACCCCAGTAGAACGGGTAGTCGGTCTTCGGATCGGCATGGACCGAGGCGTAGAACACGTCGCTTCGGGCATAGAAGATGTCCTGCGTGCCGTTGCCGTGGTGATAGTCGATGTCGAGGATCGCGACGCGCGCGACGCCGGCGTCGTGCGCGGCCTGCGCGGCGATTGCGGCAGTGTTGAGGTGGCAATATCCCCCGCAATAATCGGCGCCGGCGTGATGGCCGGGCGGGCGGCACAGCGCGAATGCCGCGCGGTCACCGTCCAGGACCACGTGGGTCGCGGCGAGCGCGGACTGCGCGCTGCCATAGGAGGCTGCCCAGGCCTCGGGCGTGATCGGCGTCGTCGCATCGAAGCTGTGCGCACCGATCAGCGCGTCGATCCGGGTAAGGTCGAGCGGACGGCGACCACGGATCGGGAAGGTGTAGGGGATCGCATCGCCCTCGCGCCCCACCTCGCGCCACACCCGCGCGGCGTCTTTCAGGAAGGCGACATAGGCGGGGGAGTGCACCGCGAGGATCGGCGCCTCGCCCCGGTCCTCCGGCGCCACGACCGGCCCCGACGCACCCAGGATCGCATCGACCCGCGCGGGCGTCTCCGCGTAGGCGGTGAACGCGCCGTTATGCAGTTCGCGCGCGGGCGCATGGGTCCGCTGGGCCTCGTCGAAGAACAGCCGCATTTCTTGCTTCCCTTGCCTACGCGTCATGGTGACAGAACCGATGGATCGTTTTGAAGGTCCCCATCGGCACGCATGCCGCAGTTCGGCGGTTGGCGGAACGTCTTCATCAGGGGAATGGGGCCTTCCGGTTTAGGGCCGTACGCTGATAGATCCGCACCGAATTGGGGCTTCAACTGCGTAAGCTTGTGCATCGACCGATGCTCGGATTTCCGGCGTTCTTCAGTCCCTGCAGAAGCCGCGTCTCCGTCAGAAACCCGAGGGACAACGCAGGAACGCTCACGCTCATCGAAAGCAGTTGAAATCGAAAAAACTGACCGTTAGCATTCAATATGCGCCGACGTGTTCCAGATACGAAAACACGCAGAAACATTGCTGCGATCTTCGTTGCTTTACTCGGTTCGTGCGCAACAGATCAAACCGGCATGTTGGGTCAGCGCGTCATACTCTCACCGCCATTCGAGGTCGTCCAGGCTAATACTCTGCCTACCATGATCTCTTGGAAGTTAGATAGCCTGTCGAAAATCGATCCAGACCATCCAATCGTACCGGATGGCGACACGCAGACACTCAGTTTATTCGGGCGCGAGGATCTGATCGCAGCGTCCAGCGACGATTACAAGCCGACGAACTGCCTACCATTTGCCCCGATAACGATGACGACGACAGCGCCGGTAGATGAGATAGTCCGTCGAGCCGCACAGACTTCCATAGTCATTATCAACGAAAGCCATGAACGATCGCGTGACCGCTGGTTCACTGCGGAAGTGGCACGACACCTGCGCCCATTGGGCTACGACACGTTGGGGCTGGAAACGCTGTCGAACCCGCCGGCAAACGTACCGCAGCGATATCTGCCCCCGCTGCTTGGCCATCCGGACCTGCCCTATCTTTCCGATGACGACGGCCATTATTCTTCAGAAGCGGGCTATGGGCGGCTCGGGCGGCAGGCCAAGGCCCTTGGTTATCGCTTTTTGCCGTATGAGGACAATATCCACAACGAGCCGAGCAAGGGCATCAGTCGGAGCCAGCAAATTGCTCTACGCGAAGAAGCGCAGGCCAACAATCTGGCAGCATTCGTAAAGGGCCACCCGGCTTCCAAGTTGCTGATTCACGTCGGCTATTCGCATGCAGCCGAAGTTCCCCGGGCCGATGATCAGAGATGGATGGCTGCACGGCTGAAAGAAAAAACCGGCGTTGATCCTCTTACTATCTCACAAACGACATGCCGGGGCGGTAGCGAAACCACGCGACTGGCGACCCTGCCCTCGGACCAACCTGCCGGATCGTTCGATCTGATCATCGACCACCCAACCGAGCGGTTCGCGCGCGGACGGCCCGATTGGCGTCAGATGGCAGGCGACAGGGTCGTAACCATCCCCCGCACATTGCGACCGACAAAGGGGTGGCGTGTGGTCGAGGCCCGCCCCTTGGGCGAGCCGGATACTTCGGTCCCGGTCGATCGAGTAGCAATTCGTCCAGGTGAGGACATCGGTCTGCTATTGCCGTCGGGACGCTACCATGTTCGCGCGATCGACGTGGCTTATTCCGACGGCAAGTAGGCCTCAACGTTCGGGTTCGGGTTCGGGAGGAGTGAGGGTGAAGCTCTACCGCGCCAATGCTTCCGCGATCAGTTTCCGCGAGTTCTCGACGCCGTACAGCGCGATGAAGCTGCCCATCCGCGGACCCTGCTCGGACCCAAGCAACGTCTCGTACAGCGCCTTGAACCAGTCGCGCAGGTTCTCGAACCCGCCGGTCTTGCCGATCTCGTAGACGATGTTCTGGATATCCTCCGCGCTCGCGTCCGCGGGCAACGCCGCGAGTTCTGCATCCAGCCGCTCCAGCGCCGCGACCTCGACACCCTCGGGCGCGCGGCGCTTCAGCGTCGGCGCGACGAAATCGCGGCTGTAGGCGAGCGCATAGCCGATCAGCCGGTCGAGCTCGGGGTATTTGTCCGCCGACGCATCGGGCACGTAATTCGCGAGATAGCCCCAGACCTGCTCCTTGCTCGCATCGCCCATCACCCCGACGAGATTGAGGAGCAGCCCGAACGTCACCGGCAGCTCGCCGGTCGGCAGCTTGCCGTCATGGATGTGATGGACCGGGTTACCGAGCCGCTGCTTCAGGTCCTGGCCCGCATAATTGCCGCGGAACTGCCAATATTCGTCCACCGCGCGCGGGATAACGCCCATGTGCAGCGACTTCGCCTTCTTGGGCTCGCGGTATGCGTAGAACGCCAGCGATTCCTCGGGGCCGTAGGTCAGCCACTGCTCGAGGCTCAGCCCATTGCCCTTGGACTTCGAGATCTTTTCGCCATTCTCGTCGAGGAACATCTCGTAGTTGAAGCCCTCGGGCGGCCGACCGCCTAGCACGCGCGCGATCTTCGACGACTGGGTGACCGAATCGATAAGGTCCTTGCCCGCCATCTCGTAATCGACGCCTAGCGCGACCCAGCGCATCGCCCAGTCGACCTTCCACTGTAGCTTGGCCTTACCGCCCAGCACGCTCTGCTCGATCCGTTGGCCTTCGTCTTCGAATGCGATCAAGCCTGCCTCGGCGTCGATCACCTCGATCGGCACCTGAAGCACGATGCCGCTGGTCGGCGAGATCGGTAGCACCGGCGAATAGGTTGCGCGACGTTCTGCCCGCAGCGTCGGGAGCATCACGTCCTGGATGCCCTGGAAGTGGCGGAGCACACCCTTCAACGCCTCGTCGAAGCGGCCGGACGTGTAATATTCGGTAGACGACGCGAACTCGTAGTCGAAGCCGTAGCGGTCGAGGAATTCGCGCAGGATTGCGTTGTTATGCGCGGCAAAGCTCGAATGCGTGCCGAATGGATCGGGAATCTGCGTCAGCGGTTTGCCGAGATGTTCGCGCAGCATGTCGCCGTTGGGGACGTTGTCCGGAACTTTCCGAAGACCGTCCATGTCGTCGGAGAACGCGATCAGCCGCGTCGGCGTGTCGCTCAGCGCATGGAAGGCGTTGCGCACCATCGTCGTGCGCAGCACCTCGTTGAACGTGCCGATATGCGGCAGGCCCGACGGTCCGTAGCCCGTCTCGAACAGCACCGGATCGCCCGACTTGCCGTTCGGATACCGCTTGAGGAGTTTGCGCGCCTCCTCGTACGGCCAGGCTTTGGACTCGAGGGCGGCGGTGCGGATGTCATCGGTCATGATGCAGCGCGACTAGCGCCTGCGCTCGCGTCCGTCACCCCCACCGCCGCCTGCGTCTTAGCGGCAACGATCCTTCGCGGTGATCGTCCGGTCGACCGCACGGCCACCGAGCGCACCCGCCGCGCCACCAGCCAGCGTGCCGAGCAGCCCGCCGCCGACCGCATTGCCGAGCACCGCACCGCCGACGCCGCCTGCGACAAGACCGGTCGTGCCGCTCGAATGGCGGCAACGCTTGGCGCGGTAGCGACGGTCATGCCCGCGATATTCGCGCTTCGAGCGTGCTTCGGCCTTGCCCGCGGGAATCACGGTAGCCGCCGGGATTGCGAGCGAAAGCGCGCTCAGCGCCATGAGAAACTTCCGCATGATGATCGTCCCTGTTGATGTAGGTAAAGTTCGGTATCGATGAGTGCGCAACGCACGTGGACCGTGCCGGTTGCGTAACGGCCGATATGGGTGAGTTTGTTGGTGGAGGTTTGCACAACCGCGAGGTGTGCAGCACATCAGGCTGAAACCGCCGAAAGCGTGTTTCCCCGCGAAGGCGGGGATCCAGACTGGGCTCCCGCCTTCGCGGGAGGACAAGCAGCGAGAGGTTGCCCTTTCGTTCTCATTGCAGCAAGGTCGCGCGGTGCTTCGCTATCCTGCCCTCCACGCCAGCCACGCCGGCATCTGGATCGCGAACGCCGAGAGCGCGCGTCCGATCGGACGGGGCGAGGCGATCCGGATCGCGGCCGATACGCCGGTCGTCATGCTCAACGCGCCGCTAGTTGGGCAGCGACTCGGCTATCCCGACCTGTCGGGGCTCGACCTGCTCGAACTCTACGCGTTCCTCCGCCCCGCACAGTTCGCCGTGCCGACGCCGAAGGGGATTGCGCGGGTTACCGGGCTCGACGTGCCGAGCGAGGATGCCGCGGTTGCACCGTTTCTGCTGCGTGCGGCCGAGGCAATGCTGGCGCTTACCGATGGCGACTGGCCCGAGCGCGAGGGCGCGTGGACCGCGGCGCAGTCGCTGTTCCGCCTCCGCTGGCCCTGGGCGCCGGTCGTTGCCGAGCGATTGAAGAAACCCGCGGTCAACGAACGCTGGCTGTTCTCGTCGCTCCCCGAATGGGAGGAGCACGCGCCGCGACCCGCTCCGCGTACCGTGACAATCGAGCCGGGGGATGCGGAGGCGCGGCTTGTCGACCTCACCGGCCACGGCGCCGAGGAACGTCCCGGCCAGCGCGCCTACGCCGGCGCCGCCACCGCTGCGTTCGCGCCGCGGGCGATGCGCGACACGCCCAATCTTGTCCTCGCTGAAGCCGGCACCGGGATCGGCAAGACGCTCGGCTACCTCGCGCCCGCCTCGCTGTGGGCGGAGAAGGCCGGCGGCGCGGTATGGATCTCGACCTACACTAAGACGCTGCAACGCCAACTCGGCCAGGAAACCGCACGCCTCTATCCCGACGCCGCGATCCGCAAGGCGAAGGTCGTCACGCGGAAGGGGCGCGAGAATTACCTTTGCCTGCTGAACCTGGAGGACGCGCTGCAAGGCGGGTTCGCCGGTCGCGCGGCGATTCTCGCGCACCTCGTCGCGCGCTGGGCCGCGTATAGCGCCGACGGCGACATGGTCGGTGGCGACCTGCCCGGCTGGCTTCCGACGCTGTTCCGCCGCAACGGCTCGACCGCGCTGACCGACCGGCGCGGCGAGTGCGTGTACGCGGGCTGCCCGCACTACCGGAAATGCTTCATCGAGCGCGCCGCCCGCGCCTCGTCCGACGCCGACATCGTCATCGCCAACCACGCGCTGGTGATGGTCAACGCCGCCAGAGGGCGCGAGCTCGCAACCCGGCCGACGCGCTACGTGTTCGACGAGGGGCATCACATCTTCGACGCAGCCGATTCGATGTTTGCGACCGCGCTGACCGGTGCGGAGACGATCGAACTACGCCGCTGGATCCTCGGCCCCGAATCGACCGGTCGCGGGCGGCGGCGGGGGCTCGCCGCACGCCTGTCCGATCTCGCCAGCTATGACGAACAGGGTGCGCGGGCGATCAGCGATGCGGTGACGGCGGCGGGGGCGCTGGCGTCCGACGGCTGGCTGCAACGCCTCGGCGAGGGTGCGCCGTTTGGGCCGATCGAGACGTTGCTCGCCGCCGTTCGCGGGCTGACCTACGCGCGGGCCGAACAACCGGGCGACGCGGGGTATGGTTTGGAGACCGAACTCGCAGAACCAGACGCCACGCTGATTGACGCCGCTGCGCCCGCCGCCGCAGCACTCGACGCACTCGTCCGCCCGCTCGTCACGCTCGGCCGCCGCCTCGAAGCCGTGCTCGCCGAAGCGCCCGATTGGATGGACGCGCCCGCCCGCGCGCGAGTCGAGGGTGCGATCGCCTCGATCGGCTGGCGCGCCGAGACGGTGGCGTCGTGGCTGTCGCTGCTCGCGCGCGTCGGCGGGCCGGTCGATGGCGATTTCGTCGACTGGCTCGCGGTCGACCGGATCGAAGGGCGCGAGTTCGATATCGGCCTCCACCGCCACTGGCTCGATCCGACCCGGCCGTTCGCCGAGATCGTCCTGAAGCCCGCGCACGGTGCACTGGTTACCTCGGCGACTCTCACCGGCGGCGGTGACTGGGAGGTCGCAGAAGCCCGCACCGGTGCGCCGCATCTCCTGCGCCCAGCCGCCCGGTTCGAGGCGAAGAGCCCGTTCGACTATACGCGCCAGGCCGAAGTCCTGATCGTCACCGACGTTAAACGCGGCGATATCGGCGCGCTCGCCAATGCCTATGGGCAGCTGATCGTCGCCAGTCGCGGCGGCACGCTCGGACTGTTCACGGCGATCCGGCGTCTGCGCGGCGTGCATGGGCGCATCGCCGATCGACTCGCGCGCGAAGGCCTGCCGCTCCACGCACAGCACGTCGATCCGATCGATACCGGCACGCTGGTCGACATCTTCCGAGACGATCCGGGGGCATCGTTGCTCGGCACCGATGCACTGCGCGACGGCGTCGACGTGCCCGGCGAGTCGCTGCGGCTTGTCGTGATGGAGGGCGTGCCCTGGGCGAAACCTTCCGTTCTGCATGCCGCACGCAGGCTCGCGGGCGGCGGTTCGGCGTATGACGACCGGCTCGTGCGCGCGCGCCTCGCGCAGGCGTTCGGCCGTCTTATCCGCCGCGCCGACGATTCCGGGGTGTTCGTGATGCTGTCCGCCGCGATGCCCTCGCGCCTGCTCAGCGCGTTCCCCCCGGGCGTGCCGATCGCGCGCGTCACGCTCGAAGAAGCGGTGGCCCGAGTCGCAAGCCGGCTTTCCTCGCGAGCGTCGGTAGGGCATGAAAGCCGCGAACCGGCTTGAGGATTCCCATGAAGACGCTGACGCTGTTGCGCCACGCCAAGTCCGGCTGGGACGATCCGGTCGCGCGCGATTTCGACCGCCCGCTCAATGCCAAGGGCAAGCGGGCCGCGGCGATGGTGGGCCGGCACATGCGGTCGCTGGGGCTCGCGTTCGATTATGCGATCGCGTCGCCGGCGGTGCGCGTTTCGGAGACCTTGGAGCAGATCGAATCGGGCTATGGCCGGACGATCGCGCCGACGTTGGATCGGCGGGTGTATCTGGCGTCGGCGGCGACCTTGCTGGATGTGGTCCACGGGTTTCCGGCCGAGGCGGAGAGTGCGCTGCTGGTCGGGCATAATCCCGGGTTGGAGGATCTCGTCCTGATGCTGGTCGCGGATGGGGCCGATCCGCTGCGCGATGCGGTCGAGGACAAGTATCCAACGGCGAGCATTGCGGAGCTTCAGTTCGAGGGGGACTGGGGCGATGTTGTGGCAGGTACGGCTCGCCTGACCCGCTTTATCCGACCCCGCGATCTTGACCCGACCCTAGGTCCCGACGCGGACTAAAGCGTTGTTTCTCCGCGAAGGCGGGGCCCAGTTGGGGGACGTCGCAGAGCCAGCGCTGTTCTTCACCCCTCCCTGGAAGGGAGGGGCCGGGGGTGGGTCGGCCTGTTGGCGACCCAAGCCCTCAAACAACGGGCCGACCCACCCCCAACCCCTCCCTTCTAGGGAGGGGAGCAAGGGTCAGCTCTTCTCCGCCATCCGCGCCTTCAGATCCGAGAACGCATTCGCCGGCCGGAACTCGTCTTCGCTGATCACCCCCGCCGCCGCCAGCGCCGCCGCCGCGTTTGGCCCCCTTGGAAACGGATCGATCGCCAGCGCCAGCGTGTCCGCCGCGGCTTCGCCAAGATCGATCGTGCCGCCCTCGATCGCGACCGTGTCGAGGGCATCGTCGGACAGTTCGACCTCGTCGCCCTCCGACACCAGTTGATCGACGAACAACAGCGCGACCGGCTCGTCGATCTTCGTATCGAGCGGTTCGTCGGTCACCGAGCACGCCTGCACCGCCGCACCGGTCACGCGGCCCTTCACGACGATGCCGCTATCGGTGCGCTTGATCCCGAGTCTTGCGTCGAGTCGTGTGATCGACAACAGGTCGAACCGCTTCGCCAGTGCCGCGCGCTCGTCCTCGGTCGCGGCGATCTCGACGATCCGCTCGCGCTCGCCGATCGTGTCGAGGCGTTCGGGGCGGCTGAACTCGGGCTTCACGGCAATTCTCCAGATAACAGATTCGGTAAAGGAATCGCCGCCAGCCCGGCGTGAAACGCCATCACCGACTCGCGAACATGCATCAGCGCGGCATCGTCCGGCGCCGCGCCGCGGTACAGGTTACGCACCAAGGCCGGCGCGATATCGCCCGCCGCCAGCCCGTCGCGGTAGGCCCCGAGTCGCCCGCCGAGCATGCTCATCATCTTGCCGATATGCTTGCCAACGATGATGTCGCCGATCCCGATCTCGCGGAGCTGCCCGTCCATATCGTCGACGAAGCGTTCGGCCAGACGCGCCGCGGGTTCGCCGCCAGCGGGCTCCGTTTCGAGCCGCAGCATGACGATCGCCAGCAGCGTCGCGATCATGTCGAACCGGCCGTCGACCGTGTCCGGCACCGCGCCCTCCCGGTACCAATGTTCCGCGCGCGCCCGGCCGACGACGGCGTTATACAGCGGCAGCGCCTCGTCGGGCTTCTCGCCGAGCAGTCTTCCCAACCAGCTCAAAATCTATCGTCCTCAACACGAAGCTGCGCTTCGGCTTGTTTGCCCGCGCATCCTCGCATATCGAGGCGATCGGCGGCCGATGCAATCGCGTGGGACCCGTCACGTGTTTTCGCGTGCCCCGGTTGGGAGTTTATATGAGCGTGTTTTCCGCCCGTACGGGTCTCGCCGCCGCACTTGCGGTCGCCGCATTGGCCAGTGGGGGCTGCACCCAGTTGCGCTCGCACCAGGGCTATGTGGTCGATACCGACCTCGTCAACTCGGTCCAGCCGGGCGTGGACAACCGCCAGTCGGTGCTCCAGACGCTCGGCAAGCCGACGCTCGCGGGCCAGTTCGACCAGGGCGACTGGTATTATCTCGCGCGCGACAGCCGCAACCTCGCCTTCCGCAATCCGCGCCCGAACGCGCAGATCACGTTGCAGATCAGCTTTGACCAGAACGGGATCGTTACCGCGATTCGCCGCGGCGGACTCGACCAGGTCGCCTCGATCACGCCGTACGGCAAGAAGACGCCGACGCTGGGTCGCGAGCGCGGTTTCTTCCAGGATCTGTTCGGCAATATCGGTACGGTCGGCGCGGCAGGTGCCGGCGGCGGTCAGGGCAGTGGCAGCAACACCGGTGGCGGCGGCCGCAACCGGCCGTAAGCGCCAGGTATCCGACGGATAGTCCGGAGGCCCGGTTAGGCCGCACCGTTTGCCTGAGCAGCGGTGCGGCCGGGCCGGGCATCATCGGCGCCGATCCCGAAAGGGGGGAAAGGGATCGGAGACATAATGTTCGCCGACCGCAATGGTTCAGGCAATTGTCCGTTCATCGGCTGAATTATAGCGTGAAACTTACAAACATCCGTTCCCGACCGAACTGAGTCCGTATTGGACTGGACGTGCTGTACCTCCGGCATTGGGGGTGGGGCCGTGACCGAGTCGCTGTGGATCGTCGATGCGATAGCCCGCGAGACGTTGCTGTTCGCGAGCGTCGGCCTCCTGATCGGCGGGCTCGACGACGTGGTGGTCGATATCATCTTCATCGTGTTGCGTCTTCGCCAGGGACACCGGCCTCGCCTGAATACCGCGACCTTGCCCGCACCAGTTCGGCCAAGGCGGATCGTCGTGTTCGTTGCGGCTTGGGATGAAGTTGCAGTGATCGGCGAGATGCTGACGACCGCGCTCTCCCGTTACGAACACGACGACTACCGGATTTACGTCGGCGTCTATCCCAACGACCGCGGCACGGTCGATGCCGTTGCTGCGGTCGCCAAGTGGGATGCGCGAGTGCGGCTGGTCATCGGGGCTCGCGACGGACCGACGACGAAGGCCGATTGCCTCAATACGCTGTGGCACGCATTGCGCCGCGACGATGCGCGCGATCAAGGGCTTACCAAGGCGATCGTGCTGCATGACGCCGAGGACGTCGTCGACGCAAGCGAACTGCGGGTCGTCGACAGCCTGATCGAGCGGTACGACGTCGTGCAACTGCCCGTCCTGCCGCTCGTCAATCACCGGGCGAAGCTGGTGTCGGGGCATTATGCCGACGAGTTCGCGGAATCTCATGCAAAGCAGATCATCGTGCGGACGGCATTGGGCGCCGGCATGCCGCTTGCCGGAACCGGATGTGCGGTTGCGCCGGGCTTGCTGACACGAATTGCGCAGGCGCGCGGTGGCGATCCGTTCGACGCCTCGAGCCTGACCGAGGATTACGAGCTCGGGCTGAGGTTGGCCGAACTCGGTGCTCGCGGAATATTTGCCCGCGTCGCGACAGGCGACACCGGACAGGTCGTTGCGGTCCGCGCTTATTTCCCCGGTACGATGAAGGAGTCGATCCGGCAAAAGACCCGCTGGATGACCGGCATCGCGCTCGCCGGTTGGGATCGGACCGGTTGGAGCCGCCCTCGAGCTCTTGCCGATCACTGGATGCGGATGCGGGATCGGCGTGGACCGCTCGCGGTGATCGTCGTTGCAGTCGCATATGTGGCGATACCGGCATGGGGTCTGTCGATGATCGTGCACTGGTTGCTGGGCGCGGCGTTGCCTTTTTCCAGCGGTGCGGCACCGATCGCAGGCTGGCTGCTCGGGGCGAATACCGTGCTGCTGGCTTGGCGCCTTGCGATGCGCATGCTGTTCACCGGCCGCAGCTACGGCATGCGGGAGGCGCTGTGGGCGTTGCCGCGCTTCTTCGTCGGGAATTTCGTCTCGTTGATGGCGGCGCCGCGTGCGGTAATCCTCTACATCGGTATGCTCCGGGGTGCGCCGCCGGTGTGGGACAAGACGCGCCACGAATTTCCCGACCTTTCGCCCGGCGTTACGCCCTGCTTCGCAACCGGGGCTGCGCGCACTGAATGACCGGTGGACTCCCGCTCCGGTTTCTGGCGCTGGCACTGGGGGGGTGGATCCTGGTTCGGGTCGCGCTGCTGCTTCCCGAGGTCGTCGTGCTGCCACAGTCCAGGATGCTCCCCGAACTGATAAAGATACTTGTCCCCGATGTCGCCGCGGCGATCCACGGTCCCCCCCTGCCGAGTCCTCCTGCCGAGCTGGTATCAGGTATCGCCGTGGTACCGGCCGTCCGGATCGTCATCGATGCCAGCGAATATGCGGTCATGCCCTGGCAGGCCACCGAACCGATCGTCGTCGGTGCGCGACGCGCTACGAAGGCTCTGTCGATAGAGGATCGCACGCTAGAGGCGATTCCGTCACCGCGGGCGCCGCCGGCTCGCGTGCGCGATGCCCGTCGGCTCAACGGCAGCGCGTGGCTGCTCGTCCGGGGCGGCCCGGCCGGGACGGTCTCTGGTGGCCAACTCGGCGCGTCGCAAGGGGGCATGCGGCTTACCTACGCTCTCGGACACCGACGTCGGTTCGCGCTCGCCGCACGGATCGCCACGCCTTTGAAGGGCGCCGGGCGCGAGGCCGCGGTGGGGATCGAATGGCAACCCACCCGCCTGCCGATCCGGTTGGTCGCCGAACAGCGTTTCGTTCTCGATGGCGGCCGCGGTGGTCCGACATTGGGCGTGATCGCCGGCTACGGTCCCTCCGACATCGCGCCCTGCGTTCGGCTCGAAGCCTATGGGCAGGCGGGTGCGATCGGTCGTGACCGAATCGAAGGTTTCGTCGATGCCTCGGCCCGCGTCACATATTCGATCGGCAAGGTCGGGGGAGCCAGCGTCGACATCGGCATCGGCGCCTGGGGAAGCGCACAGCGCGACGCCGGGCGCTTCGATGTCGGACCCTCGATCGTCGCCACGCTACCGGTCGCACGCAAGACGATCCGACTGGCGCTCGACTGGCGCGAACGCATCGTCGGCGGCGCCCGCCCGGGATCAGGGCCGGCCTTGTCAATCGGTAGCGACTTCTGACAGGTCGAGCCTAGCCCCGCTTACGCAATCCGGTGTAACGCTGCGGCCGTGGATCTGTATCTCCCCGTCGCCAACCTGTCGGTCAACGCGCTCGTCATCATCCTGCTGGGCGGGGGCGTCGGGCTTTTGTCGGGGATGTTCGGGGTCGGCGGCGGCTTCCTGACGACGCCGTTGCTGATCGTCTATGGCATCCCGCCGACCGTCGCAGCCGCCTCGTCCGCGAGCCAGGTGACCGGCGCCAGCGTCTCGGGCGTGTTCGCGCATTTCCGCCGCAAGGGCGTCGATACCAAGATGGGCGGGGTGCTCGTCGCAGGCGGCATCCTCGGCTCGTTCTTCGGCGCGTGGCTGTTCCGGTTGCTTCAGCAGAGCGGCCAGATCGATACCGTGATCGCGATCGTCTACGTCGTCATGCTGGGATCGATCGGCGGCCTGATGGCGAAGGAATCGATCGGCACGATCGGTCGTACGCGTACGGGACGGCCCCCGAAGGCGCGCAAACGCCGCCATCATCCGCTCGTCGCCGCGCTCCCGCTCAGGACGCGCTTCTACGCGTCGGGCCTCTATATCTCCCCGCTGGCACCGCTGTTGCTAGGCTTCTTCACCGGTATCCTGACGATCCTGCTCGGCATCGGCGGCGGCTTCATCCTCGTCCCCGCGATGATCTACCTGCTCGGCATGGCGACGTCGGTGGTGGTCGGCACGTCGCTGTTCCAGACGCTGTTCGTTACCGCGGTGGCGACGATGGTGCATGCGACCACCACCAAGGCGGTCGACATCGTTCTGGCGGCGTTGCTCCTGCTCGGCTCGGTGGTGGGCGCGCAGGTCGGCGCGCGGTTCGCGACCAAGTTCCGGCCCGAATATCTGCGCCTCGGACTCGCCATCATGGTGCTGCTGGTCGGCGCGCGCATCCTGCTGGGGCTCGTCTGGCGGCCCGAGGAAATCTTCTCGGTCACGCTGTCGTGAAGCCCGGCTGGCTCGTACTGCTCGCGCCGCTGCTGATGGCGCAGGCGAAACCCGTGCTCGTCCCCGACGTGTCGCAACGCAATATCGAGATCGCCTACAGCTTCACCGGCGCCGAACTGCTGCTGTTCGGTGCGATTCTTTATCCCGGTGGCCGCCTGCCGACCGGTGAGCAACCCACCGACGTTGTCGTCGTCGTGAAAGGTCCGACCCAGTCGATCCTGATGCGCGAGAAGGAGAAGGTCGCCGGCATCTGGGTCAATGCCGCGCGCCTGCGATACCGCTCGGCCCCCAGCTTCTACGCGATCGCCTCGTCCAAGCCGATCGGCCGCCTGGTCGACGACCGG
Source organism: Sphingomonas sp. AP28 (assembly GCF_056680455.1). Lineage (NCBI taxonomy): Bacteria > Pseudomonadati > Pseudomonadota > Alphaproteobacteria > Sphingomonadales > Sphingomonadaceae > Sphingomonas > Sphingomonas sp. AP28. The sequence continues at coordinate 2,664,358 of NZ_CM155283.1, forward strand.
ACAAGAGCGATCTACGAACTCGGCCTCGACAGCCTGCAATTGTCGCCGGCGTCGAGTGCACCGGCGCCGATCCAGGACCGCTTCCAGAAGGGGCTCGTCGACCTCAAGCGCCGCGCCGGCCTGTATTACGAGGCGCCCCGCGCGGTCGAGATCACCGACGGCGTACTCTACCGTGCGCGCGTATCGATCCCCGCTCGCGTGCCCGTCGGCCGCTTCACCGCGGAGACGTTCCTGATCCGCGACGGTCGCGTGCTGGCGGCCGCGGTGCGCGATATCGACATCCGCAAATCGGGTTTCGAGCGATTCGTCGCGCGCGCCGCGGATCGCTCGTCGGTAACCTATGGGCTGGTCGCGGTCGCGCTGTCGGTGTTCCTGGGCTGGGCGGCAGGCTGGATCGCGCGCAGGGTCTAGCGCGAGTCACGAAGGGAAAATGCTTGAGCAACCAGCTCACGCGGAGATTTTCTTAGCAAGTTCAACGCCGTCGTCATCGGATATTTACAATTATCGCGGCAGGGTTCGGTCGGAAATGACTGGAGATTTTGCGGCGATGAGCGACATGCCGGGACCTGGCGCATTCTTGCGCGCGGCACCCCTGACGGGCGGATACGCGGTAGCGAGCGCCGTGGCGGCCCCGGTCGGCGTGGTCTTCGCGATCGCCGGATCGAGCAGCCGCATCCTTCTCGATCGGGCCGCGATCGCCGTGCTGCAGGGCGATGCCGACCCCGTCGTCGCAGCGGCGGGACAGGTCGGCAGCCAGATCAAGATGCGTGTCGGCGCGACGTGGCTGGTCGCCAATATCCGCTCGCTCAAGCTCGAGGATGCCGCCGGCACCTGCGTCGCCGCGGAGATCGATTATCTCGGCGAAGGCGACGAGGAGCAACGCACTGGCAAGCTCGTCGGGTTCCGCCGCGGCGTCACGCGCTATCCGATGCCGGGTTGCGAGGTGTTCCCGATCACCACGGCGGACCTGCAACAGATCTATGCCGCGGACGACCGCGCGAACATCACGATCGGCACGGTGTATCCGACCAACGACATTCCCGCCGCGCTGTACGTCGATGCCATGCTGGGCAAGCATTTTGCGCTCGTCGGTTCGACCGGCACGGGCAAGTCGACCAGTGCCGCGCTGATCCTCCACCGCATCTGCGAACTCGCACCGCAGGGTCATATCGTGATGATCGATCCGCACGGCGAATACGCCGCGGCGTTCACGTCGAACGGTGCGATCTACGACGTGTCGAACCTGCAGATGCCGTATTGGCTGATGAACTTCGAGGAGCATTGCGAGGTTTTCCTCACCAGCAGCGGCTCCGCGCGGCAGTTCGATGCCGACATCCTCGCCAAGTGCCTGCTCGCGGCGAAGGCGAAAAGCCGCCTCGGGCAGGAGATCGCCAAGCTGACCGTCGACGCGCCGATCCCGTACCTGCTCAGCGACCTGACCACGATTATCAGCGCCGAGATGGGCAAGATGGACCGCGCGGGCGACACTGCGCCCTATCTGCGGCTCAAGTCCAAGATCGACGAGATCAAGACCGACCCGCGTTACGGCTTCATGTTCTCGGGCATGCTTGTCGCGGACACGATGGCGAGCTTCCTCAGCCGCATCTTCCGACTGCCCGGCGACGGCAAGCCGATCTCGATCATCGACGTCTCGGGCGTGCCGTCGGACATTACGTCCGTGGTGGTCGCGGTGCTGGCGCGGATGACGTTCGACTTCGCGATCTGGTCGCGCAACGAGCCGCAGCGACCGATCCTGCTCGTCTGCGAGGAGGCGCATCGCTACATCCCGGCGGGGGTGGATACGACCAGTTCGGTCGGCCGGATCCTCGGGCGGATCGCCAAGGAAGGCCGCAAATACGGGGTGTCGCTGGGGCTCATCACGCAGCGTCCGTCCGATCTCGCGGAGGGCGTGTTGTCGCAGTGCGGTACGATCATCGCGATGCGCCTCAACAACGACCGCGACCAGGCGTTCGTCCGCGCCGCCATGCCGGAAGGCGCGCGCGGCTTCCTCGATTCGATCCCCGCGCTGCGCAACCGCGAATGCATCATCTGCGGCGAAGGCGTGACCATCCCGATCCGCGTGAGCTTCGACGGGCTGGAGGAATCGAAGCGACCGGCGTCGGGCGACCCGCTATTCTCCGAACTGTGGCGCGATGTCGGCGGCGAGGACCAGATCATCGGCCGCACCATCCAGCGGTGGCGCGCGCAGGGGAAGTAGGTGCACGACGACCCCTCACGCGGGAATTTGGCAGAAGCCGCCTTGGATCTTCGCCAGACATCATCAAATTCCGATGATATGCGGTCACGCATGCCGTTCGCCGTGACAGACAATGTACTGACAACGTATAGCCTTGTGACTTAGTCTGGAACAAACGCTTCATTAGAATTGTCGATAAAATGAACCGAACTTTTGTAAATCTGTACATGTTGATCTGAGACTAGAGCGCGTGATACTTGTCCCTGGACGCGGATGGGGATTCGCGGTTTTGGGGGCATGATGAAGACACTTGTTATTTTCGGCGCATTTGCGCTGACGGCGACGCCTGCGTTCGCGAAACTTGAAATCAAGCCAGCGCCGACGTCTGCGCAAATCGTCCGGTTCGACCGAGGCGTGCCGACGATCGAAGAGGATCTGCCGGACCAGCAAGCCGCCGTCCGGGTTGTTCCACTACCAGGACTGGATCATGGAAGCCTGACTTTCCGGGTCGCAGTTTATAACAAGTCGAAATCGCCGATGAATATTGGCGTCGAGAACATGTCGTTTTCATATGGTAGCGAAATTCTGCCGGTTTTTACGAAAGACCAGATAGAGTCCAGGACCAAGAAGCGGGCGATGTGGTCACAGATCGGCTATGCGATGCTTGCTGGTGCCGCCGCCGCAGCGCAGAACAACGATACGACCGTAACGACATACGCACCGGGCGGACGTGTTTACCGGACGGTCATAGATCGGCCCGGCTTGAGCGATGGGCAACTCGCGTCGGTGGCTGCTGGTGGCGGCGCGATTGCGTTGAGCCAGATCGGCTTGAACAAGACGCTGGAAATGCTCAACGACGAATATGTTCAAATGACCACGCTTGATCCGGAAAGCGGGTATGGCGGCCGTATAATCTGCTCCAAACTGAAGAATGCCAAGGTCGGCGAGATCGTGGTGCTCGCTGTCGAGATAAATGGCGAGAAGCACCTGTTCCAGTTCCGCGTCGAGAAAGCCTGATTGTGAAAAAGACTCGTCCCCATTGCGACACGCAATGGTGCCTCAGCCAATCAGGCTAGGGCGCATGGCCTTCGCGACGGCGCATCCGACCGTGTACGATATAATGAGATTGGCGGCGGGACGGCGGCTGAGTAGCACAACGACGGTCGGACATTCCCGAGCGCTGCGACGTGTCGCCCGTCCGCCACTGGCTTTGGCGACCACCACCGCTGTCCTACACCGGCAAAGTCGTTCACATCGCCTTGTGCCCCCCCGCACATCTTCCGAGAAAAACCGACGTCGCATCTGCTCTCCACCGTCGGAGGGTATCAACGCTCTCAGCGTGTGCACTTCCTATACTTCACACTAGCACTTCACGGCCGTTTTGGTCTCGCGTGGCATAGCGAATCGTAGCCAATGCCCAGCATCGCAAGGGTGTCGGTTATCCGCCGACGCGTACCGCCAATAACTGCGCCACCTTTGCCTTGAACGCCCGCAGTTTCTCGCCCGACAGTTGCGCGACGCTGGCGAACGAGACCGAGCGTGGGTTGATCGCGGCGCCGTTCTTCCACACTTCCCAGTGCAGATGCGGGCCGGTCGACATGCCCGTGGAGCCGACATAGCCGATCACCTGACCCTGCCGGACTCGGGTGCCCGACGCTACCGCGATCCGGCTCATATGGCCGTAGCCGCTCGCCATGCCGCCGCCGTGCGCGAGCTTGACGAAATTGCCATAGCCGCCGGTTCGCCCGGCGAACGCGACGACGCCGTCGGTCATCGCGTGGATCGGCGAGCCGTAAGGGGCGCCGATGTCGAGCCCCTTGTGCATCCGCGTGAAGCCGAGCAGCGGATGGAAGCGCATGCCGTAGCTCGAGGTGATCCGGCCGACGACCGGCATGCTCGACACCGCGCGGCGCTCGGTCTGGCCGTTCGCATCGAACCAGCCGCCGCGGCCCTCATTGGTGTCGGCGTCGTCGCCAGCATCGACGTTTGCTGCATTGGGTGCCGCGTCGGGCGAAAACCGGACGAGTTGCACTTTGCGCCGTCCCTGGTCGATGCCGGCGAACAGCAGGTCGCCGATCCGCGTCTCGCCGGTCGCGGCGCGCTCACGCTCGACGATCACGTCGAAGGTGTCCGCCGCCGTCACGTCCCGGCCGATCGAAAGGCGGGTCGAGATCGCCTTGATGAACGACTCCACCGCCTTACCTGGGACGCCGGCGGCGCGCGCGGATCGGTACAGGCTGGAACCGACCAGGCCCTGGATCCGCAATGGCGTCGTATCGACCGCGATCGGCTTGCGGTTCACGGCCAGCCCGCTCGCACCGCGCGTCAACGACAGCGCCAGATCGAACCGCGCGCGAAAATTCAGCTGCTCCAGCGGACGCGCGACGGTGCGGTCGGGCCGGCGCCCGAGCGTCAGCGCGATCCGCGTGCCGGCCGGGATCGCCTTGGGGTCGACCGACTGCGCGACCAGCGCCGCAGCGGCCTCCGCATCGCCCCGGCCGACGCCTGCACGCATCAGCGCCCGGTCGAACGCATCGCCCTGGCCCAGCGTCGCGGACAGTTCGAGGGTCGGGCGTTCGGGCGCATCGGCGAGCGGCGCGACGAGGTCGTTCGCCGCCATCCGCCGCCCGGTGGTTGCGCCCTGGGCGAGCGGTGCGATGCCCTGCGCCCGCGTCTCCTCCCACTCCGCGCCAGCGAGCGGCGCCGGCACCGCGCCGACCAGCGGCTTGAACCCCGGTGCGAGCATCACCGTCGCGGCGCACAACGCGGTGCAGGTCGCGAGTCCGCGCCACCAGTCGCGGCTACCGATCCGTGCGCCGAGATCCGGGACCCAGTCGATCCGCGACGGGGCGGCCTTCGGGGCGGGGGCGGGAAGCCGATCGCGCGCACGGCCGAACCCGCGTGCTCCGCCGCCCGCCAGTTCCCCGGCTAACTCCAGCGCCTGATCGTTCTGCAAATACACGCGTGTCAGCCCCGAAATCGCGTTCTAATCTTCGTGCGCGGTATCTCCCCCGGCGCGAGAGAGCGGTTGTGGCGGGGACATGCTAAAGTCAAATTAACCGGGACGGTTGTGGGGCCTGGCGGCGGCGGGGCGTGCGTGAGTCGGGGTGGAGCCGTAGCGGCTGGCATCATGTCCCGCGCTCAACACCGCTCGTCCAGGCGGAGGCGTCTCCACACGTCCACCACCTGGGCGACTACCCGGGCCACCACCTCGGCGGAGGCCGGGGCCCAATTGGGGGCGGCTCTAACGGAGTTTGCGCTTCGTTACCCCGATCTTCCCAATTGGGCCCCGGCCTGCGCCGGGGTGGTGGTAATGGCGGGCGCACGCTTCGCCTTCACGCTTGGAGCCAACGATCGAGCGCTCAACTTCGCAATTCACCGCGCCAACACCGCGCAATTCCACCCAGGTCATTGCGCCGGCCCGCTTAACCCCCGATGTTGTCGGCCATGAGCGACGATGTCTCCGCTGGCGTTACCGCGGTTCTCGGCCCGACGAACACGGGCAAGACGCACCTCGCGATCGAGCGGATGTGCGCGCATTCCAGTGGCATGATCGGCTTCCCGCTGCGCTTGCTCGCGCGCGAGGTCTATGACCGCGTCGTCGCGATCAAGGGCGCGAACCGCGTCGCGCTGGTCACCGGCGAGGAGAAGATCGTCCCGCCCGACGCGCGCTGGTTCCTGTGCACGGCCGAGTCGATGCCCGACCGCGACGTCGCGTTCGTCGGCCTGGACGAGGCGCAACTCGGCGCCGATCCCGAGCGCGGCCATGTCTTCACCGATCGCCTGATGCGCGCGCGGGGACGCGAGGAGACGATGATCCTTGGCTCCGAGGCGCTGCGGCCGATGATCAAGAAGCTCGTCCCCGGCGCGGAGATCGTCAACCGGCCGCGATTCTCGACGCTGACCTATGCCGGCGCGAAGAAGATCAGTCGGCTGCCCAAGCGCTCGGCGATCGTCGCGTTCTCGGCGGAGGAAGTCTACGCGGTCGCCGAGATGCTGCGGCGTCTGCGCGGTGGTGCGGCCGTCGTGATGGGCGCGCTCAGCCCCCGCACCCGCAACGCGCAGGTGGCGATGTTCCAGGCGGGCGAGGTCGATTATCTGGTCGCGACCGACGCGATCGGGATGGGGCTCAACATGGACGTCGCGCATGTCGCGTTCGCCAGCCTCAACAAGTTCGACGGCAAGCGCCAGCGTCGCCTGACGGTGGCGGAGATGGCGCAGATCGCAGGCCGCGCCGGGCGGCATCAGCGCGATGGCACGTTCGGCGCGCTGTCTGACGACGGCCCCGGCGCGTTCCTGCCCGAGGAAGTGCTGGCGATCGAAGAGCACCGGTTTCCGCGACTCGAGAACCTCTATTGGCGGCAGGGTGAGCCCGATTTTTCCAGCATCGATGCGCTGGTGGCTAGCCTCGAAGCGCGCCCGCCTGCCGGGGTTTTGCGCGCCGCCCCCCAAGCACTAGATCTCGGCGTCTTGAAGCGGCTGGCCGAGGAGGGCTGGGTCCGTGAGCGGGCGCGGCATCCGGCGATGGTCGCACGCCTGTGGGCTGCATGTGGGTTGCCCGATTTCCGGAAAGTCGGTCTCGATCCGCATGCGCGCTTCGTGTCGCGGGTGTTCGGGCATCTCAGCGAGGGACGGGGGCATATCCCGCACCAGTGGTTCGCCGACGAAATCGCGCGGCTCGATACCGTGGCGGGCGACGTGCCCGTCATCGCCGGGCGGATCGCAGCAACGCGGATCTGGGCGTATATCGCGCAGCGGGCGGACTGGTTGGCCGAGCCGACGCTGTGGGCGGCGCGCACTGCCGCACTCGAAGAACGCCTGTCGGATGCGCTCCACGCCAGCCTGACGCAGCGGTTCGTCGACAAGCGCACGACCGCGCTGATGCGTCAGATCGGCGCGGATGCGGGCGCGCTGCCGGTAGTGATCGGGCCCGAGGGCGAGGTGATGGTCGAGGATCATCCGATCGGTCGGCTCGACGGGTTCCGCTTCACCGTCGCGGCGGACGCGCGGGCGAGCGACAAGCGGCTGCTGCTCGCGGCGGCGGAAAAGCGGCTCACCGGCGAGCGGTCGCGGCGCGGGCAGTCGCTCGTCGATGCGCCGGACGCCGATATCGCGCTCGACGACGCGGCGCAGGTGATCTGGGCGGGGCACGCGGTGGCTCGGCTGGCGGCGGGGCCGTCGTTCGCGCGGCCGAAGCTGATCCTCGACCGATCGCTCGACTGTCTCGACAAGCCCGCGCGCGATCGAATCGAGGCGCGGCTGTCGCTGTGGCTCGCGGCGATGCTGAAGCGGCGGATCGCCGTGCTGGTCCACCTCGCCGAATTGAGCCGTGATCCGAACGCGACTCCGGCGTTGCGTGCGGTCGCGAGTGCGATTGAGGAGGCCGGCGGGATCTTGCCGCGGTTGCCGATGCGGCTCGCACTCGAGGCGATCGATCCCGAGGAGCGCAAGCGGTTGCGCAAGATCGGGATCACGGTCGGCGCGCTCGATCTGTTCGATGCGCGGTTGCTCAAGCCCGAGTCGGCGCGGTGGCGGCGTATCCTCGCGGCGGCCCGCGGTACGACGATCGCCGCCCCGCGAGATGGGGCGACGGTACTGCCACGTGGCAGCGAAGGTGCGGTCCTCGAGGCGGGGTTCCGTCCGCTTGGGCTCCAGGCGGTCCGGATCGACCTGATCGAACGCATTGCGCGTGCCGCACACGACTCGCGGCAGGGGCGTACGCCGTTCGCGCCCGATCCTGCCCTGGCCACCTCGATCGGCGTCGATCCCGCGTCGCTGGAGCGGTTGATGGCCGAACTCGGGTTCAAGGCGCTGGCGGGGGACACGCCGCGCTGGGTCTGGCGTGGGCGGCCTCCGGCGCGGGCTGTGGCTCCGACGCCGATCGATCCGTCGCGGCAGAATGCGTTTGCCGGGCTTGCTGCACTGGTTCGCCATGGTTGAAGGCGCGATGCGGATCGATCGGTTCCTGTGGTTCGTGCGGCTCGCGAAAACGCGCAGCGCCGCGCAGGCGATCGCCGAGAAGGGGCATCTGCGCATCGACGGCCGCCCGATCGATCGCGCGCATTGCCCGGTGCGGATCGGGAATGTCCTCACTTTCGCCGCCAACGACGAGGTGCGGGTGATCCGTGTCGAAGCGCTCCCCTCGCGCCGCGGCCCCGCCCCCGAAGCTCAGGCGTGCTATCAGGACCTGATCGCTGGGAGGACGCCCGCCGGCACGATCCGCGGTCCTGCTTCGGAATAAATTCGATCCTCCCCCGCAAGGGGGAGGTGGCGCCGACGGTGACGGAGGGGGAGGATACGCAACCGAGGTTTTCCCTTTCCTCCCCCTCCGTCTGGCGAGTGCCAGCCACTTCCCCCTGGCGGGGGAGGATACGAGAGTGGCAAAGCCTGATAACGTCTCGCAGAAGGCTTGCTATGATTGACGCGAGGGGCAGGCGCGCATAGTCGCTGGCGCGTTCGTCGCCGGAAAGGAATCCGGCCCAGGAGTTCTGCAATGACCTACGTCGTCACCGATGCCTGCATCCGCTGCAAGTACATGGACTGCGTGGAAGTGTGCCCGGTCGACTGCTTCTACGAAGGCGAGAACATGCTGGTGATCAATCCCAGCGAGTGCATCGACTGCGGCGTGTGCGAGCCGGAATGCCCCGCCGAAGCGATCCTGCCCGACACCGAGAGCGGGCTTGAGCAATGGCTCGAGCTCAACACGACGTTCTCGGCGCAATGGCCCAACGTCACGCGCAACGACAACCAGACGCCGCCGGACGCCGACGCGATGAAGGGCGTCGAAGGCAAGTTCGACAAGTTTTTCTCGCCCGAACCCGGCGCAGGCGACTGAGAAGAGGCGGCGAATCCCGAAAAGGGCAAGCCGCCTGCCACGTTCGGCTGGTAATTTTGTTGCAAAGCTGCTAGAAGGGTCCGCGACGGGCGCGATGATCTACGTCATCCGCCTGACGTGTAGACCTATCCCTCCCCCGATGCAGCAGCGACGAGTCCTTCGTCGAGGCGTCGCGGCGAGGCCTGATCCGGAAAGGCCCCAAATGGCTGCCAAGGCACTGTCCTTCGATGTCGGTGATTTCGTCGTTTATCCCAAGCACGGGGTCGGCCGTGTGATCGAGCTCCAGCGCTCGGAAATCGCCGGCATGACACTGGAACTCTACGTCCTCCGGTTCGAGAAGGAGCGCATGACGCTCCGCGTGCCGACCAACAAGGCCGAAAGCGTCGGCATGCGCAAGCTGTCGTCGGACAAGACGATGCGCGAGGCGATGGACACGCTCAAGGGCAAGCCCAAGGTCAAGCGCACCATGTGGTCGCGCCGCGCGCAGGAATATGAGGCGAAGATCAACTCGGGCGACCTCGTGTCGATCGCCGAGGTGGTCCGCGACCTGTTCCGTGCCGACGACCAGCCCGAGCAGAGCTATTCCGAGCGCCAGATCTTCGAAGGCGCGACCAGCCGCCTCGCCCGCGAACTGGCGGCGATGGAAGAGCTCGACGAGCCCAAGGCGCAGGAGAAGATCCTCGATATTCTCCGCGCCGCGGCCGCGATCTACAACAAGGACAAGGTGCCGGCTTAATTGTTGGGTGCTTTGCCGAGACAAAAGGGCGGTCCTGCGGGGCCGCCCTTTTTCGTTCTGCTGCTTCCTTCCTCAAGACGGGGGCCCGTTCAGCGAGCCAGCGCCAGACAAGTTTCTCGTTGCGGAATCCCGTCGCCGGTGTATTGTATTAATAATACACAGGAGGATGCGATGAACTTTCTTACGCTCGGACTGATCATTCCTCTCGCGGCCTGCTCGTTCAGCTGGAACGGCGACAATGAAGGCTTGGGGGCTGCGGCGGCCGGCTCGGGGACCACCCGGACCTTCCAGGTTGCCGGTTTCAACGGCATCGACCTGCGTGGCTCGGACGATGTCGACGTCCGCGTTGGCACCGGCTTCTCGGTTCGCGCAGAGGGGCCGAGCGAACAACTCGATCGCCTGCGCATCGAGCGTGACGGCGATACGCTCAATATCGGTCGCAAGAACGGGGCGAGTTTCGGCTGGAGCAAGGGCGCCAAGGTGAAGGTGTACGTCACCCTGCCGCGACTGACCGACGCAAGCGTTTCGGGATCGGGCAACATGGCCGTGGACCGTGTCGAGGGCGGTGGGTTCGAGGGCGGAATCGCCGGATCGGGCAATCTCGACATCGCGGCGATCAAGGTCGACGTGGCGAAATTCACGATCGCCGGATCGGGTACCGCGCATGCGAGCGGTACGGCGCGCGATCTGAAGGTGGAAGTCGCAGGCTCGGGTGATCTCGACGGCACGCGGTTTGAGGCGCAATCGGCGTCGGTCGAGATCGCCGGTTCGGGAAGCGTGCGCGCGGTGGTGAACGGCGCTGCCAAGGTCGCCATGTTGGGCTCGGGTGACGTCGATCTCGGGCCGCAATCCCGCTGTACGATCTCCAAGATGGGTTCGGGGCGGGTCCGCTGCGGGCGGTAAGCCGCCGCCGCACTTGCGCGGGGGTACATAACCGGCGACGTTCGCGGGCATGAGATATCTGCTCGCCGCTTCGCTGATCCTGTCCTCGCCGGCATTCGCCCAGTCTTCCGCGACGAGCCGGACGGTCTCGGTCGGCAGCTTCGATCGTGTGCGGGTCGAGGGGCCGTTCGAGGTCCGCGTCACGATCGGCTCGCCGCGTGCGACCATCACCGGCCCGGGCAGGGGGGACGATGCGGCCGTCCGGGTCGATGGTACCACGCTGTCGGTGCGCAAGGGCACCGGCGGCTGGGGCGAGCAGACGCGCGGCGGCGGCGGGGCGGGGCCGACCGTCGTGACGCTCTCGACACCTGAGCTGACCTCGGCCAGCGTCGCGGCCGGCGGGCGGCTCACGATCGCGAAGATGCGCGGCATGCGCGTCGACGTGACGGTCAGCGGGAACGGTAGCTTGGCCCTCGCGGGGGCCGATACCGATCAGCTGAACGCGACGCTGATCGGCACCGGCCAGATGACGCTCGCCGGCCGCGCGGCGCGCGCGCGCCTCGTGACGAGCGGGCCGGGCGCGATCGACGCATCGGGGCTGGCGGTCAACGACCTGACCGTCCACCTCGACGGCGTTGGCGAGACGAAAGCCGCGGCGCGCTACACGGCGCAGGTGACGAACAGCGGGCTGGGAACGGTCACGATCACCGGCAACGCGAAATGCCGCGTCGATGCAGCGGCAGGCGGTCCGGTGGACTGTGGGAAGCCGGCGGCGGGAGTCTCTGCTCCGTAGAAGAGGATGGTGTGCTGCTGCACCTTCCACACCCACCCTTCCTGGGCGAAATCCGCATCTGGATCGAGCCAGTTACTCTATCCGTATCGGCCCTCATACCTTCCGAACGTGTATCGTCATTCCCGCGGAGGTGGGAACCCATACTGGCTGACCTCACACTAAGATCGGTATCCTCTGAGGATATGGATCCCGCCTGCGCGGGGATGACGGTGGAGTTTATCGTCGGGTGGGGACGAACCTCGGCGAGTTCTGGGCCTCACCCCTTAAATGAGCGCCAATTCCGCGAGCTTCGTCATCAATGCCGGCGGCATCACGTCCAGGCCGGTCGCATCGCCACCCAGATCGAGCGGCGCATCCGCACCCTCAAGATACCGCCACCCTTGATGCGCGCGCTTGGGCCGCGCCTGCACCAGCACCAGCTTAGCATCGATATGGATCGCGACGCGCCCCTCTTCCGCCTCGCCGAATCCGAGAATCGGCGAGCGGGCGATCAACTGGTGCTTCAGGATCCAGAACATCGAACCCTGGCCCGCGACCTCCTCATGCCGCTTGGGCAAATAGCGCGTGGTGAGGAACACCGGCCCTTCCTCGCCGCGCAGCCGGAGCCGTTCGGCGAGGTGATCGACGCTTTCCGCGCCGAACGCGACTTTGGTGAGGTGAAGCGGCATGGTGTTGGAAATGGGCGTTAATACCGGCCGATCAACCGTGCAGGCCCCACAAAGACGCGAGCCCGAGGAACGAGAAGAACCCCATCGTGTCGGTCATCGTCGTCACGAACACCGCAGAAGACACCGCGGGATCGATCCGGAACTTGTCGAGCGTCACCGGCACCAGCACGCCGCTCAAGCCTGCAACGATGTTATTGGTCATCATCGCCGCCGCGATCACGATCGACAGATTCTGGTTGTGGAAGATGACGTAGGTCCCGAGCCCGATCAGCGCACCCAGCATCACGCCGTTCGCCGCCGCGATGCGGAACTCGCGGCCGATCATCCGCGCGGTATTCGAACTCGTCAGCTGGTTGGTCGCGAGCGCCCGCACCACCACCGCGAGCGTCTGCGTGCCCGCGTTGCCGCCCATCCCCGACACGATCGGCATCAGCACCGCGAGTAGCGCGAAGCTCGCGATCGTCCCCTGGAACAGCCCGACGACGGAAGACGCTACCATCGCGGTGCCAAGATTGACGACCAGCCACGTGAACCGCGTCCGCACCGTCAGCCGGATCGGCTCGTTGATGTCGCCGTCGCCGGCGCCTGCCAGACGCAACGTATCCTCGCCCGCCTCTTCGGAGATGATGTGGACGATGTCGTCGACCGTGATCATGCCGACCAGCCGGCCGCCATGATCCACGACCGCGGCGGAGATCAGCGCGTATTTCTGGAAGCGGAGCGCGACCTCCTCCTGGTCCATGTCGACCGGGATCAGCGTCTGCTCGCGCTTCATCACATCGGCGATCGCGATCCCGCGCGGCGTGCGCAGCATCCACGACAGCTGGCACGTGCCGATCGGCTTGTGCGCGGGGTCGACGACGAAGATCTCCCAGAAATCGGTCGTCAGCTCCTCGTGGCCGCGCAGATAATCGATCGCGTCGCCGACGGTCCAATGCTCGGGCACCGCGATCAGCTCGCGCTGCATCAGGCGACCGGCAGACTCCTCGGCGTAGCTCAGCGCCTCCTCGATCGCCGCGCGATCGTCGGGATCGAGCGCACGCAGCACCGCGCGCTGCTCGTCCTCGTCCATGTCCTCGATGATCGCGACCGCATCGTCGGTATCGAGTTCGGACGCGAGATCGGCGACCTGGTGCGGCTCGAGCGCGTCGATCAGATCCTCGCGGACGTAATCGTTCATCTCGGCGAACACGTCGCCGCCGAGCAGGTCGGTGACCGCACGCGCCAGTGCTGCGCGATCCTCCTGCGGGGTCAGCTCGAACAGATCGGCGATGTCGGCCGGGTGCAACGGCTCGACCAGCGCGCGCGCGCCCTCGTCGTCGCCGTCCTCGACCGCATCGAGCACGGCGCGCACGAATTCGGGACGCAGATGGTCGTCGCGATCGAGCTGGTTTTCGGGCTGGGTGTCGGTTTCGACCTCGGGAAGCTCGAGTTCGCTCATGGCTGCCTCCCTTAAAAGATGCGCGGTTGGGCCCTAACGCGGCGCGCGTGCATTTGCCAGTCGGAGTGCGGCTCCCTATCTGCCGCGCATCAATTCAGGAGAACATGAATGGCTGACACCCCCGAAACGCTGACGCTGACCCTCGATGGCGGCGACGTCACGATCAAGTTCCGCCCCGATCTGGCCCCGAAGCATGTCGAGCGCATTGCCGAGCTGGCGAACGAAGGCTTCTACGACGGCGTACCCTTCCACCGCGTGATCCCGGGCTTCATGGCGCAGGGCGGTGACGGTGGTCGCGGCGACGGCACCGGCGGGTCGACCAAGCCGAACCTCAAGGCGGAATTCTCGGCCGAGCCGCATGTCCGCGGCGTCTGCTCGATGGCGCGCACCAACCAGCCCGACACGGCGAACTCGCAGTTCTTCATCGTGTTCGACGACGCGCGCTTCCTCGACAAGCAGTACACCGTCTGGGGCGAAGTCACCGACGGCATGGACCTGATCGACGCGCTGCCCAAGGGCGAGCCACCGCGTTCACCTGGGAAGATCGTCAAGGCACGCGCTGCGTAAGCTGAATTCTCCTCCCGCTCGCGGGAGGGGCTAGGGGAGGGCGCGACGTACGTACCGGCGTCCGGTGTGCGAGGCACGCCCCTCCCCCGACCCCTCCCGCAAGCGGGAGGGGAGCAGCGGGTCAGACCTCCGCCACCGTCCGTATCAGCCAATCGTGGAACAGCTTCACCGGCTTGGTCTGCAACGCCCGCGGGCGGCAGACGAACCAGTAGCTGTACGGGCTTTCCACCTCGATATCGAACAGCCGAACCAGTCGCGGATCGTTCGCATCCTCGAAGTGGCTCGCATGCATGAACGCGACGCCAAGCCCCTGCGCGGCAGCCTCCAGCATCAAAGCCCCCGAATCGAAATGATCGATCGCTAGTGGCTCGATGTCATCCAGCCCCGCTGCCGTTCGCCATGCGGTGAACGTATCCGTCATGTCGCGGTGCACCAGCGCCGTCAGCGTCGAGAGCTGCTCGGGCCGGGTCACCGGGTCCGCACGCTCCAGCAGGCTGCGCGCGCCAATCACATAGACCGAATTCCGGTCGAGCCGCCGCGCGTAGAACGCCGGATCGATCTCGCGCGACAACGCGATCACCGCGTCGAGCCCGTCGCCGAGCCGCGACACGAGATGCGCTGCGGTATCGATATCGAGATGCAACTCGGGGTGCGACGTGCGCAGCTCGCCCAGTTTGGGGAACAGCTTCTGCGACGCGTAGAGCGGCAGTATCCCGAGACGCAGCCGCAGCACCTCGGTCGTGCTGGTCAGCGATTCGACCGCGTCCGACAGTGAGTCGAGCACCGGTGCGATCTGCGCGAGCAGCCGCTCACCATCCGCATTCAGCACCATCGCCTGATGCCGCCGCGCGAACAGCGGCTTGGCGATGAACCGCTCCAGGCTCTGCACGCGCCGGCTGAGCGCAGGCGCGGACAGCGCCAGGTCCTCAGCGGCGGCCTTGATCGACCCCAGCCGCGCGACCTGCACGAACGCCTCGATAGCCCCCAATGGCGGCAGCCTGCGCATGATTCCTCTTTCGACTCGACAAGTGTGACAATGACCGCTGGACGCATTCATGCATGCGATTGCAGTTAGCGCAATCGTAGCTGATCCCTTCGCACTTGCAACACGAACCGTCTCGCCGCAAAAAGACCTCGCCTTTCAGGCATCCTCTCCTAAAAACTTTCACGGGCTGGCCTTCATTGGCCGGCCCTTTTTTTGTGCGTTTTTCGGAAGCGCGAACGGGGCCAGTCCTCGAAACCGCGTGGTGCACCCCCCATTTGATCCTTCGAGTTCGAAGGAGTCGAGATGCCCGATAGCGAAATCCCCACGCGAAAAATCCAGGTCGCTAATGCGCGTCCCGAAGACAGCGGCCGCGGCCTGGCACATTTGCCGCGCGCGTTGATGGCGACGCTCGGCATCGGCGAAGGCGACGTGATCGAGATTCTCGGCAAGCAGAACACGCCCGCGCGCGCCGTCGGTCCGTATCCGGAAGACGAAGGTCTCGACATCCTTCGCATCGACGGTCTCCAGCGTGCCAATGCCGGCGTCGGCTCTGGCGATTTCGTCGAGGTGCGAAAGGCCGAATCGAAGCCCGCAACTCGCGTCGTGTTCGCGCCAGCCCAGCAGAACCTCCGCCTCCAGGGTTCGACCAACGCACTCAAGCGCACCTTCCTCGGCCGGCCGATCTGCCAGGGCGATATCGTCGCGACCGCGGGGCATCAGCGCGTCGGCAACATGCCGCCCAACGTCCAGCAGTTCATGAACGCGCCGGCCTATGCGCTCCAGGAGATCCGCCTCGCGGTGATCGCCGCCAGCCCCAAGGGCGTGGTGCACATCGACGAAAATACCGAGATCGAACTCCGCTCCGAATACGAGGAGCCACAGGCCGCACGGCGCGCCGACGTCACCTATGACGACATCGGCGGCATGGCGCAGACGATCGACCAGCTGCGCGAGATGGTCGAACTGCCGCTCCGCTACCCCGAACTCTTTCAGCGGCTCGGCGTCGATCCACCCAAGGGCGTGTTGCTGCATGGCCCTCCCGGCACCGGCAAGACGCGTCTCGCGCGCGCCGTCGCCAACGAATCCGACGCGCAGTTCTTCCTGATCAACGGCCCCGAGATCATGGGCTCGGCGTACGGCGAGTCCGAGTCACGCCTCCGCGAAGTGTTCGAGGAAGCCGCGAAGGCAGTACCGTCGATCGTGTTCATCGACGAGATCGATTCGATCGCGCCGAAGCGTGGCCAAGTGTCGGGCGAAGCGGAAAAGCGTCTCGTCGCGCAGTTGCTGACGTTGATGGACGGCCTTGAATCGCGAGCGAACCTCGTCGTGATCGCCGCGACCAACCGTCCCGAAGCGATCGACGAAGCGCTGCGTCGTCCGGGCCGGTTCGACCGTGAAATCGTCGTCGGCGTGCCGGACGAGCGTGGCCGTCGCGAGATCCTCGGCATCCACACGCGTGGCATGCCGCTCGGCGACCGTGTCGATCTCGATGAGCTGTCGCGCACCACCTATGGCTTCGTCGGTGCCGATCTCGCCGCACTGACCCGCGAGGCGGCGATCGAGGCAGTGCGTCGAATCATGCCGAAGCTGAACCTCGAGGAGCGGACGATCCCGCCCGAAGTGCTCGACGAACTGTCGGTCACGCGCGAGGATTTCCTTGGCGCGCTCAAGCGCGTCCAGCCCTCGGCGATGCGCGAAGTCATGGTGCAGGCACCGACCGTGCGCTGGGCCGACGTCGGCGGTCTTGACGATGCACAGATGCGGCTGAAGGAGGGCGTCGAACTCCCGCTCAAGAACCCCGACGCGTTCCGCCGTCTCGGTATCCGCCCGGCCAAGGGCTTCCTGCTCTACGGCCCCCCCGGCACCGGCAAGACGCTGCTGGCAAAGGCGGTCGCTCGCGAGGCGGAGGCGAACTTCATCGCCACCAAATCGTCCGACCTGCTGAGCAAATGGTACGGCGAAAGCGAACAGCAGATCGCCCGCCTGTTCCAGCGCGCCCGTCAGGTCGCGCCGTGTGTGATCTTCATCGACGAACTCGATTCGCTGGTGCCCGCCCGTGGCAGCGGCGCGGGCGAGCCGCAGGTGACCGAACGCGTCGTCAACACGATCCTCGCCGAGATGGACGGGCTTGAGGAGCTGCAATCGGTCGTCGTGATCGGTGCGACCAACCGGCCTAACCTGATCGACCCGGCGCTGCTGCGCCCGGGCCGGTTCGACGAACTCGTCTATGTCGGCGTCCCCGACAAGGCCGGCCGCCGCCGCATCCTCGGCATCCAGACCGAGAAGATGCCGCTAGCGTCCGACGTCGATCTCGACCGTCTCGCGGCCCGCACCGACCGTTTCTCGGGTGCAGACCTGGAAGATGTCGTCCGCCGCGCCGGCTTGGTGGCATTGCGCCGCTCGATCGACTCGACCGACGTGACGATGGCCGATTTCGAAGGCGCGCTGAAGGAGTCGCGCGCCAGCGTGACGCCAGAGACGGAACGCGAGTACGAACAGATGGCCGCCCGCCTGAAGCAGGACGCGACGGCCATCCAGCCGCTGGGCTTCGCGTTCCCCAGCAAGGCGGACGACTAGTCCTGTCTGCGTACCCGAACTCCGACGTTCGTCCCCCGGCCGCCTTACTTGGCCGAGGGAGGGACGCCCAAGCAAACTCCCGGCTCAGCCCGCCGAGTGGTATCTGCGAAACTGTATCCAGACGAGATGGATGAGCAAGGCCATTGCCAGATCCTGGAAGAAGAACTGGCTGACGCTCAACATTCCGATGATCGGCCCCCAACCGAACATCATCACGCCAGTGCCTCGAACAAGAAGTACCAGCCCGATATAGCGGATCAGTCCCGATCGATCCCACGCCACGTCACGTAAAGTGATGACGAAGCGTGCGAGGAGGCAGGCGACCACCGTCTCGCCGAACAGCAGGTAGCTCGGCACCAGCACGTTGGGGCCGTAGGGCACCAGATAGACGTCGGGGCGCGTATGTTGAGCCGACCACGCGATGATCGGGGCCAGCAGCGTCGCCAACACCGGATTAAGGACGAACACGCTTGCCGCAGTCAGCGCGAGGGCGGCCAGGAAGCGCAGCGCGATATTGCGTAGATGCGACACCGCCGCCACCGCGAGCGTGCCCAGGATCAGATCGAGGAGACCGCCGAGGACGAACCCCGCTACCCCTCCGCCGAAGTCGTTCGTGGTAAAGCCGCCCATAAGTGCGTTGCGAACTATGCCGTTCATCGTCGCGAACAGCATTCCGACGATCGGTCCGCGTATCGCGACGGGGAATCGACGTAGCCATGGCAGCGCAGTGGCCGCCAACGCGATGAGACCGATAGATTGCGAAAGTGGGTACAGCATCCCCAATCTGCCAAGCCCCTTCGGATAGGGATAAGGGACCCAGAGCACCTGCAGCATCACCACGTGGATGCTGAGCGAGACGACGACGATCAGCGCGACCGCCCCGGCTAACGCCGAGAAAGGCGGGTGGGCGGCGCGGTGCGGTGTGGCGATCATACCGCTGATGCTAGCAAAACGACCCGGTAGATCAACTTTGGTTCGTCGATAACCGATCGTAAACAACGACTTGGCCTAGCCTCGACTCTCTTTGGCATCTTGTAAAGACCGCCAGGCATAGGCGATCATCATGACGCACGCCGCGCCCGCGATCAGATAGGGGAGGGAGTGCTGTGCCTCGTACAAGGCGACGCCGATCGACGGCCCGAGCACGAAGCTTGCGCCGTTAATGCTCGTGACCTTCCCCGCGACCGAGCCTTGCGCATTGGCGCCAACAGCCAACGAAGCCCCCGCCGTGAACCCCGGTCGCGTGAAACCGAAGCCGAGGCTGGCCAGCGCATAGGCAGTCGCGATCGTGTAGAGCGACGTTGCGATTCCGGTCAGCGCGGTACCGGCAGCCGCAAGCACCAGTCCGGTCAGAACGAGCTGGCGCGGAGTCATGTTCAAGCGCGGGATGATGCCCCATTGCGCGAGCAGCGCAGCCCCGGCGCCCATCATCAGCACGATGCCGGTCGGCTCCAGTGCGAGGGCAGGGGCGAGGTGGAGCCGGTCGATCACGAGGAAGCCGATTGCCTGCCCCGTCATCGCCTGCGCGTGGCCCATCACGAGCCCGGCGATCATCCACGCGCGGATGCGCGGGTCGGTGTAGCCTACATGCTCGACATGCGATCCGGTCGCGGCCGCCACTGACGCACCGGTCGGCGCGCCGCCGATCGAGGGGTAAGCCGAACTCGCGCCGTGCGTTTCGTGCGGGGCGACGATCTTGTCGTCGGGCAGCATCCGCCGCACCGTGATCCACACCGCCACCCCGAACACGGCGAACAGGAACGCCGGGCCGGCCAGCCCGATCTCGACTCCGCCGACCGAGCCGAGGATCAGGTACGGCGCTATCGCCGGCCCCAATATCGTGCCGAGCCCGAACGCCGAGGCGAGCAACGTCAGCGCCTTGGTTCGCTCCTCGCGCGTCGTCTCGCCAGCCACGAGCGCCTGCACCGCCGGCGGTGCCGCCGCGCCGAACGTGCCGTAGATGAGCCGGCCACCGATGAAGCACAGGAACGCAGTCGTGCCGCCGATCCAAGCGTTGATTCCGGCCAGCAGGAACACGCCGCACAAGGTCAGCGACACGCTGAACCCACCGACGCCGAGCAGGATCATCGCGCGCCGGCCGTGCTTGTCCGACCGGTTCGCCCAGAACGGCGCGGCGATCACCCACAGCAGAGCGGAGACCGAGAACGCCGCCGCGACCGCGCTATCGGCGACCCCGAGCGACCGCCCGAGTGCCGGCAGCACCGATTGCAGTGCTGTATTCCCCGCGGCGATCGTCAGCATCACGAGGAACATCAGCGCGAAGCGGCGGTCGATCTTCGGGCCGTCCGTCGATGCGCCAATCATGGCCGTGTCCAATGATAGGCACGCTCGATCCGCGCGATGTTGACCGAATAGCTGTCGTACCAGAGTGCCCGCCCGCGTTCGCGAATCGCGGTGTGCTCGGGATGGTCGCGCCATGCGATCGCCGCAGCGTCGTCCGCCCAATAGCTGACGGTGATCCCCATGCCGCCCGCCTCGCGCGCGCTGTCGACGCCGCGATAGCCAGGCTGAGCTGCAGCTAGCGCGTCCATGGCCACGGCGGCCTCGCCATAACCTGCGGCGTCCGCGTCGTTACGGATCGACACGAAAATAACTGCAATCTGTCCTGCCCGATCGTCGTTCATGATCCGTGCTTAAGCGATGCCGTACGCTTGGCAAAGCTGCCAGAACCACTTGCCGCAGCACGACTTCCGCTTCGGTTCGTCGCCCGATGCAACCTGCGGCCCTTGAAACGCGTTCGGAATTCGTGCGACGGGAGGGCCAAAGCCTCGCCAGCGCGCGGGACCCCTGACCGTAAGGAACGCGATGCCCAGTTCGACCACCGCCACCCGGCGTGCACGCAGCCGACCAGCCGGCGTGCCGTCCCCGTGGCAGATGTTCTTTTCAGGGTTCCTGAAACACCCGGTGATGGTCGGGTCGATCGTGCCGTCGTCGGATAAGCTGATCCGCAAGATGCTCGGTCCGGTGGACTGGGCGAACTGCAAGCTGTTCGTCGAATATGGCCCAGGCGTCGGCACGTTCTGCCGCCCGATCCTCGACCGGATGGCGTCCGACGCCAAGTTGGTGGTGATCGATACGAACCCCGAATTTATCCAGTATCTGCGCCACACGATCACCGACCCGCGCTTCTTTGCGGTGCTGGGGTCGGCCGACGAGGTCGAGACGATCGTCGCTGACCACGGCTTCGAAAAGGCGGACTACGTGTTGTCGGGCCTGCCCTTCTCGACGCTGCCCCCCGGTGTCGGCCCGGCGATCGCGACCGCGACGCACTCGGTTCTGCGGACCGGCGGTGCGTTCCTGGTCTATCAGTTCTCGCCCAAGGTGAAGGACTTCCTGACCCCGCATTTCGAGTCGATCGATCACGACATGGAGTGGTGGAATGTGCCGCCGGCGCAGCTGTATTGGGCGTGGAAGGACTGACGCAGGCGCGGCCACGCCCGCGCCGATGCGCAAGCAAAGCGCCGCGCAGCTTCAGGCCCGGACGGCGGGTAGGCTAGAACTAGCCGAACCCGTCCGACGGCGGCTTTGCCGTCGGCGCTGGTGCATTTAGCGTACGAAGGTCGTCGAGCTTCCCTCTGCCGGGAGGCTTGAACCCGCCTACTATTCGTCGATCCCGAAGTTCAGCCCGCGCGACAAGCTGGGATCCACCACCGCCACCACGAAATACGCGCCAAGCTGCTTGAGCCGCTGCATCCAACCGGTGTTCGCCTGGTACAGTTCCTTGGTCACCTCGACCGACTTCGCCACTTCGCCATCGATATACCCCCGGACATGCGCTGCGAACGCCGCATCCTCGATTCGCAGCATCAGTTCGAGATTGATGAACAGGCTGCGCATGTCGAAGTTCGCCGAGCCGATATGGACCGCATCGTCGATCACGTAGAGCTTCGTATGCAGCTTGGTCGGCTGGTATTCGAACAGCCGCACGCCCTTCCGCAATAGCCCCGCATAGGTGAACCGCGCCGCCGCGATCGTCGCGTTATTGTCGGATTTGCTCGCGGTGACGACCCGGACCTCGGCCTGCCGCCGCCCGGCCTTATCGAGCCGACGCAGCAGTGCGGGACTAGGCGTGAAATAACCGGCGATGATGTCGATCCGCCGCCCGCGTCGCATGTCGTCGCGCACCGCGCGAGCCCAGGGCGACAGCTTCCGCGTCGGTCCACCGATCAGCCAGCGGGTCGCGCCCTTGGTCTCGCTCCAGTGAGACAGCGCCGCGTTCAGCCGCCGCAGCTTGCCCTTCGGCTCATGGATCCACTCCTTCAGCGCATCGAAATAGCCGGCCAGCCGCCCCGCCGCCGGACCCTCAACCAGCAATCCTAGGTCACGCCACGCCTGCTCTGCGGCAGTCCCGAAATAATCGTCCTCGATGTTGAAGCCGCCGATGATAATCCGGGTCTCGTCGGCAAGCGCGAGCTTCTGGTGGTTGCGGAGCAGGTAGCGGCGGCCGAACCGTGCGGAAAACCGGCATACCGACACGTTAGCGGCTTCGAGCGGTTCGAAAAAGGCGTGTGGGGCATCGTCGCTACCGAACCCGTCGACGATCAGCGCGACCTCGACCCCGCGTTTGGCGGCGGCAATGAGCGCGGCGTTGACGCGCTTTCCGGACTCGTCGTCGGCGTAGATGTAATAGAGGATGCGCAGGGTTCGCTCGGCGCCGTCGATCAGCGCGAGCACCGCGTCGAGGCGGCGGGGGCCGGTATCGAGCAGCGTCATCTGGTTGCCGTCGACGCTGAAAGTCGGCTGGTCTGCTGGATCTTCCATGGGCAGCCTGATGGACACCGGGCGCCCGGGTGGCAACCCGATGGCGGTGATCCGCGCGTTTCTTGACTTTGTGGGCCACCCCCCGTAGGCGACGCATTCTCATTCTATCGTTGTTACGAAGGAAGCCGCATGGCGCGCGTTACCGTCGAGGATTGTGTCGACAAGATCCCCAACCGGTTCGACCTGGTGTTGTTCGCGGCCCAGCGTGCGCGCCAGATCTCGGGCGGCGCCGAACTGACGCTCGACCGCGACCGCGACAAGAACCCGGTCGTCGCGCTGCGCGAGATCGCCGACGAGAACGTCAAGCCGGCGCATCTCAAGGAACAGGTTATCCAGGGCCTGCAGAAGGTTCGCGTCGACGACGACGACGAGGTCGATGCCGTGGGCAGCCTGGCCGCTTCGGCCGAGGCACTGCGGCTGACGGCTGCGGCACCGCCGCGGAACCAGAATCTAGGTGCTGATTACGAGGGTTGAGGCAGCGTATTAGCGAAAGCTAATCCGCGGCTTGGCCGAAACCCCGGCCGGCGGGCATAGCCCGGCCGACGACGCGGCTTTGCCGCGGCGCGCGAAATAAAGAGAGCCTGTGGATCAAGAGGTCCGCGGGCTTTTTCTATACCTTCTCCCTGAAGGGGCGAGGGAAGGGGCCCGCGGCACTTGCCGTGGGAAGGGTGAGGGCACGTGCATCAGGCAGATCGCCAACCCACGCCCTCTCCTTGTTCTCCCGCGAAGGCGGGAGCCCAGTCTGGATCCCCGCCTTCGCGGGGAAACAGTCTTGGCCGTGACGCTTCGGTATCACCCTAAGGCAGGGCGCCGCGGCTAAGCCGCGTCGTCAGTCGTTGCTGCGCAACGCTGGCCGGGCTTTCGACTTATCCGAAAATAGCTGCGCTATTTCGGGTCTCGGCCTTTAAACCCCTGCGCCACCACGAACCACTCGACCGACCCCTTCCGGCTCGCCGGCGGCTTGGCGTGCTTCACCGTCTTGAAGTTCCGCTTCATCTCCGCGACCAGCTCGGCGTCGGCCCCGCCCGCGAACACCTTCGACACGAACGTCCCGCCCGGCTCCAGCACCTCGCACGCAAAATGCAGCGCCGTCTCGACCAGCGCCATCGTCCTGAGCGCATCGGTCTGCGGATGCCCGACCGTGTTCGCCGCCATATCCGACAGCACCAGGTCGGGCGCGCCGCCTAAGGCCTCGATCAACTTCCCCGGCGCCGCATCGTCGAGGAAATCCATCTCGAAGATCGTCACGCCCTCGATCGGATCGACCGGCAGCAGATCGATGCCGACGACAGTCGCCTTGGGTATCCGCCGCCGGATCACCTGTGCCCAGCCACCCGGCGCAAGACCGAGATCGACCACGCGCTTCGACCCGCGGATCAACTCGAACCGCTCGTCGAGCTCGATCAGCTTGTAGGCCGCCCGGCTACGATAGCCATCGGCCTTGGCACGCTTCACATACGGATCGTTCAGCTGCCGCTCGAGCCAGCGCGTCGACTGCGCGGTCCGCTTCCGCGCGGTGAGAACGCGGACATGCCCGCCGGAACCACCGCGGCTCATGCTCCCGCACCCGATTTGCCCGGCTTGGGCGCGCCCATAAGTCGGCGCAAAATCCCTTCACGAATGCCGCGGTCGGCGATGCCGAGCCGTTCGGCGGGCCACAAATCCATGATCGTCTCCAGAATGGCACAGCCCGCGACCACCAGGTCGGCGCGCTCGTTGCCGATGCACGGCAGCTTGGCGCGCTCCGTGATCGACATATGAGAAAGGTCGGCGCTGATCTTGCGCATTGCCGAGGCGGGCACGATCAGCCCATCGACCACCGAGCGATCGTAATGGCTGAGCCCAAGATGCACGCTGCCGAGCGTCGTTACCGTGCCGCTGGTGCCGAGCAACCGCGGCCGCTCGATATGCCGGGGCAGGCGGGCTGCAAACCCCGCGAAACTGTCTGCAACGACCTGACGCATCTTCGCATACGCGGCACGACGGCCGCCTTCGCCCTCACCGCCACCGGCATGCTCGGTCAGCGACACCACACCCCACGGCGCCGAATGCCAGTCGAGCACGGTCGGTATCGGCGTCGAGGTATCGACCAGCACGAGCTCGGTCGACCCGCCGCCGATATCGAACACGAGCGCGGGATCCTCCCCCGGCTCGATCAGTGCATGGCAGCCTAGCACCGCCAACCGCGCCTCCTCCTCGGCGGAAATGATGTCCAGATGGATACCCGTCTCGGCGAGAGCTCGCGCAATGAACGCAGGCCCGTTCGACGCCTGCCGACAGGCCTCCGTCGCGACCGACCGCGCCAGCGTGACGTTGCGCCGCTGCAACTTGTCCGAACACACGCGCAAGGCAGCGATGGTCCGCTCGATCGCCGCATCGCTCAGCTTGCCGGTCGAGGCCAATCCCTCACCAAGTCGGACAATTCGCGAGAACGCATCGATCACCGCGAAGCCGCCAGCCTGCGGCCGTGCGATCAGCAATCTGCAATTGTTGGTGCCAAGATCCAGCGCGGCAAACGCCTGCGCATCGGCCCACCGCCCACGAGAGGGCCGGGTCGCCGCCGGACGGGCAGGACCGTCCTGCCGGAACGGCATTCGGGCGGAAACATCCCCCATCGCCGTAAAACTCGCTATCTATGTCTGCCGCTGCGGGAAAATACCCGCCCGGTGCTTGGTGACGAATGTAGCGCGGCGGCGCGATTACGCAAGCGAAGTGGCGGAACAGCATCATCTTGACGTTGACAGCCTTGGCGGTCGCCCGTAGAGCCCGCCCTCGCTGATGCCCCGTCGTCTAATGGTAAGACTGCGGTTTCTGATACCGCCTATTGAGGTTCGAATCCTCACGGGGCATCCAGCGCTTCCCGCCTGAGCGGTCGAGGCAATTCCAAAGCAACTAAGGGTTCAACGAGTACCCTAGCGCTTGATGATCTCTGCGTGCGTCGACCGGCCGCTCGGTCGGGTAGCGCCGTTTTGCACTCGGTCGAGTTAGGCGACACGGAAGCCGCTTACCCGAATTCGCCTCGGGACATGAATCCGCCGGTCACGATGCAAGACGCAGTTGCCATGCTCCACGCCGCCTCAGCGCCAAGAAATTTGCCCACGGAGGCCAAAGCTGGGCGCTCAGATCGGTTAAAACGCTCTCAGCCAGCGTTACCGATAGGGCGGCATCGATTGTTCGACGTCGTTACTTTCACATGCTTGGGGCGCTGATATCCTGGCGTTCATTCCCTTGCGTCGCGTAGCTCCTCCAACTGAACCAGTCTCACCGGATCGTCGGCTGCGAGCGCCTCTTCGAGATAAAAGTTGTGCGCTATATCTCGCACCACTCGCTGCGCCTCGCCGCTATATTCCGCGGCGATTACGGCGAAGGCGTCGATCAGTTCGCGTAGAAAACCCTTATCCAAATTTTCGAGCTGGTCCGCTAGCGCTTCCATCATCGTGACGGCCGTATCAAGGTTTAGCTCCTCTTCCTCGGTCAGCTCAAGAAAAACGACATAATCCGCAATGATGTGCGCGATCTGGGTAACTATCATGGTTTGACTACCCTTACCTTGATGTTGGTGACGCGAGCGACTCTTAAGATCCGTCCCGTTCAGCTGCGCTTCTGTAGTGTGGTGCCGGAAGAGGACTCATGATCGTCAGATAATTATTTGAGCATAATAGGGTTGTCGATAACGCGTATCCTGGTGGCCCCAGTCTGGCCCCCTAACCGGACTACACTTCCAGGGTTAGCGTCCCTCCGGAGGTTGCCACATCCCCCGAATCATCCATAATGCCAGAAAGCCTAGCTTTGCGTGCAGCTCGTGCAAAGGCGATCCTGGTGGAAAGCCGCCAGTCCGCTTTCGGGCAACGATCGTAGTAGGCGGCCGTTCGTTCATATGACGGGGAGGGGCCGAATAGGGTGGTTCCGGTCGAAGATTGCTTTGCTGCCGTGCGGTCCCAATCACCAGACGCGCACCATGCGTTTGCCGCGGTTGCCGCCGGCCAATTGATCCACGAGCGCGGCGGGGGCATTCTCCAAGCCTTCGACGATATCCTCGATCGCGCGCAATGCGCCGGATGCGTGCCATTCCCGTAGCTTGTCGATGGCATGATCGCGTAAATGCGCGAAGTCGTCGACGATGAAGCCGCGCATCGTCAACTGCTTGGTGATCAACAGGCCGGGTACGCCACGCGGACCATGCGCTGGCTTGGTCCCGTCATAGCTGCTGACGGCGCCGCAGCAGATGATGCGGCCGCCGGTGTTCATCGCGAACAGGCAGGTATCGAGGATGTCCCCGCCGACATTGTCGAAATAGACGTCGATCCCCTCGGATACGATCCGTTTCAGGTCGCCGCGGACATCGCCGGCCTTGTAGTCGATCGCGGCGTCGAAACCGAGATCGTCGACCAGCCAGCGGCATTTGTCGACCCCACCGGCTATGCCGATCACGCGTGCGCCAAGGGTGCGGCCGATCTGTCCGACCGCGGTGCCGACCGAGCCGCCGGCCGCGGAGACGACCAGCGTGTCGCCGGGCTGCAGCGCGCCCACCTCGGTAAGTCCGAAATAGGCGGTGAGCGCCGAGGTGCCGTACAGGCTGAGCAGGTGCGCGGGGTCGACGCCTGGCGGTTGGCGTTGCGCTGCGGTTGCATCGAGCGCGGCATAGTCCTGCCAGCCGCTATCTGCGAAGACGAGATCGCCGACCGCGAAGCCGGGGGCGCGGCTTTCGATGACTTCGGCAATGGCGAGGCCGGCCATCAGCGTGCCGGTCGAGAGTGCGGAGCGGTAGGTCATGCCCTGCATCCAGGCGCGGTTGGCGGCGTCGATCGAGATCATATGCGTCCTGACCAGCAACTGTCCGTCCGCGATACTCGGCATGGGAGCCTCGATCATCGTGAAACTGTCCTGCGACAGTGGGCCTTCCGGCAGCCGGGCGATGATAAGCTGTCGATTGGTGGTCATGGAGCGGTCGAGGTCCCTGCGCGTAGCTTGCCCGGTGATGCCCCTTGGGATAGATATAAAGCGAACCATATACAAGCGAACGGAGTTGCGGATGGATGCCTTCAAGGTCGATATCGCGGATGGGATCGCGACGATCACGCTCGATCGCCCCGACCAGTTGAACACCCTGACGCGCATTTCCGCCACGGCGTTGGCGGAGGTCTTTGACAGGACCGATGCGGACGACCGCGTGCGTGCCGTCATCATCACCGGTGCGGGACGGGCGTTCTGCGCAGGGGCGGATCTGTCCGCGGCCGGCTTTGGCGAAACGCCGGACGGTGAGGAGGCGACGCGTGACTGGGGCGGTATCCTGACGATGCGGATGTTCGAGAGCCTCAAACCGATCATCGCCGCGATCAACGGCGTAGCGGCGGGGGTGGGGGCGACGATGCTGTTGCCGATGGATATCCGGCTGGCCTCGCGCGATGCCCGCTTCGGTTTCGTGTTCACGCGCCGCGGCATCGTGCCGGAATCGGCGTCGTCGTGGTTCCTGCCGCGGATCGTCGGGATCTCGCGCGCGCTGGAATGGTGCTTTGCCGGTAAGGTCATCGATGCGCAGACCGCGCTGGAGGGCGGACTGGTGCGGTCGATCCACGCGCCGGAGGACTTGATGCCCGCGGCGCGTGCGATCGCGCGCGAGATTGCGGACAATGCCGCGCCGGTATCGGTCGCGCTCACGCGTCGGATGATGTGGCGGATGCTGACCGCGGATCACCCGATGGTCGCCCACCGGATGGAGAGCGGGATGATCATCGCTCGGGGCCAGTCGGCGGATGCGCGCGAGGGTGTCGCGGCCTTTCTCGAGAAACGTGCGCCCGCCTTTCCGGACCTGGTATCGAGCGGCTTGCCGGAGGTCTAGTCGATCACGTCGTCGCGGATCGTGCGGGCGGCGAGGAAGAAATGCACCGCGGACCACGCGAACACGCCGCCACAGGCAAGCAGCGCCAGCCGCAATCCTTCCGCCGATGCCGCCTGGCATGCAGCGATCGCGATCGTTCCAGCGCGACAGACGGTCTCGTAATCGGCGGCACCGTAGCTGCGTTGGGCGAGCAGATCGCTCGCGAAGCCGATGACCAGCGGACCAAGGCCGAGCCCGACCAACGTGATCGTCAGGAGCATGATCGCGCTGGCGGTAGCGCGCATCCGTGGTCCGACGAACGAATGCGTCGTGCCGAACAAGGGGCCCTGGAACGTACCGATGCCGATGCTCATGACGAGGAACAGCGCGATCGCGGCATGCATGTCGCGCGTGGTGAACGTGGCGAGACACAGCGGAGCGGCCAGCGCCATCGCGGTGCCCGGCGTCCACAGCATCCAGCGCCGGTCCCGTCGCGCGAGCCGTTGCGCGAGGAAGCCCCCGAGGATCGTGCCGATGCCGAGCATCAGCCCGCCGCCGACGCCGCCATACAGACCCGCCGCCTGCAGCGAGAGGCCGAAGCTGCGCATCAAATGCGGCACGAAGAACGCGGAGATTGCGTAGGCGGCGAACAGCGTCAGTGCGACGGCAGCGGCGAGATGACGGAAGGTCGGCTTGGCAAACAGCGTCGCGGCGACCGCGCGGGCGGGCGGCACGTCGGTTTCCCGCGCCGTCTCGCGAGGGCGCGCGCGGCGGGGTTCGCGGATCGTGAACCATGTCAGCAACGCCAGGATTACGCCGGGCGCGCCGGCCACGACGAACGCCCAGCGCCAACCCCATGCATGGCCGACGACGCCGCCCAGCAAGGCGCCGAGCATCGCGCCGATCGTGTTGCCGGACGCGAATACCGCCAAGGCGCCCGCGCGCTTCTCGGGCGGATAATAGTCTGAGATCAACGAATGGCCGGTCGGTGTCGCGCCAGCTTCGCCGACCGCGACGCCGACCCGCAGCAGCAGGAGTTGCACGAACCCGGTAACGGCCCCGCATAGCATCGTGAACGCGGACCAGAGCAGGATGCAGATCGTCAGTACCGTCGTCCGGTCGCTGCGTTCGGCAATCCGTGCGACGTACAGGCCGAGCACGGTGTAGAAGATCGCGAAGGTGGTGCCGCCGAGCATGCCCAACTGCCAGTCCTGCAATCCCAGCTCGACCTTGATCGGCTGTTGCAGGACGTTGATGATCGTCCGGTCGATGAAGTTCGACGCATACACCGCGACCAGCACGGTCATGACCCAGGTCCGATTGGTCTGGACGGGCTCCGCAGAAGTTTGAGACGGCGTGGCCATCAGTTCACCTGCCGATCGGTACCGGCCCAATAGGCCTTGCGCAGTTCGGCCTTCTGGATCTTGCCGGATGCGTTGTGTGGGAGCCCTGCGACGACGTCGATTGACTTGGGCGTCTTGAAGTCGGCAATGCGGCATCGCGCCCAGGCGATGACCGATGCCGGATCAATCCGACGGCCGTCGACCGGTACGACGATCGCCTTCACCGCCTCGCCCCAATGCGGATCGGGCACGCCGATGACCGCGACCTCGGCGATGTCGGGATGACCGGCTAGCGCATTCTCGACCTCTGCCGGATAGATGTTCTCCGCGCCCGAGACGATCATGTCCTTGACCCGGTCCTTGATGAAGAGATAGCCGTCGTTGTCGAGATACCCCGCGTCGCCGGTGCGGTACCAGCCGTCCGCGCCGAGCACCTGCGCGGTTGCCTCGGGCATGTTCCAATAGCCCACCATCACCGAGATGCTGCGGATCAGGATCTCACCCACCTCGCCGGGGAGAAGCGGTTCGCCAACGGGATCGACGATGCGGATTTCGGTGCCCGGCAGCGCGCGCCCGGCGGATCGCATCCGCGGCGTCGGCGTGACGGCGTGATCCTGCGGCGGCAGCGCGACACACGTCCCGCTTGTCTCGGTCATCCCGTAGCTCTGCGCGAACTCGCACCCGAAGACGGCGATGGCTTCGCGCAACAGCTCCGTCGTGATCGGCGCGGCGCCGTAGACGATCGTGCGGATCCGCGCGTAATCGACGAAGCCCGATCGGGGATGATCGATCATCATCTTCAGCGCGGTCGGGACGAGGCCGAGCTTGCTAATTCGCTGGTGCTCGATGGCGTGCAGGACGTCGCCCGGATCGAAGCTCGGCTGAATCACCACCTCGCCGCCGAAGAACAGCGTGCGCGCCAGCATCCCGAACCCGCCGATATGCGCGAGGGGCACGGGGACGAGCGTGACGTCGTCCACGCTCCAGTCGTCCCACGCGACCGCGGCGGCACTGCGCAGCGTGCTCGTACCGAACAGGCTGCGTTGCGAGAGCATGACGCCCTTGGGCAAGCCGGTCGTGCCCGAGGTGTAGATCATCAACGCGGTATCAGTGGGCGCGACGATTATCCTGAGCTCGACGTCTTCCCCCAGCCAGCGTTCGTCGAACAGCCGCTCGACCGGCATTGTCGCAACGCCTGGGGCCGGCGTTTCGAACCCTTCGGCGAGGACCAGCAGCGCGGCACCCGAATCCGCCAGGATGTGCGCGATCTCGAGAGGCGCGAGACGCCAGTTCAACGGCACGAAGATCAGGCCGGCACGGGAGAGCGCGAGCGCGAGCAATGGTATCGCGTCGTGATTACGACCGAGATAGGCGATGCGTGCGCCCGGTGTGGCGCCGTCGCGAAGCAATGCGTTCGCCAGCCGGTTTGCTTGCGCGTCGAACGCCGCGTACGTCCACGATCGTTCGCCGAACCGAAGCGCTACCGCATCCGGGCGCTGCGACGCGTGACGCGATACGATCGCCCCGAACGTCGGCACCTCTACCCAGGGAAGGGACTCCATCGCGCTCTCCGGTTTTCGCGATGCTTGACGACCGCTGAACTCCGGATATGCTACGCCAGCGAACAATACGCAACAATACCGTATTTGGGAGGGTCACCGTTGGATTTCGCGTTGCCGCCGGATCTCGTCGCGTATCTGGGCGCGATCGACGCGTTCATCGACGCGGAGATCCGGCCGATGCAGGCGGCGGACGATAACGAACGCTTCTTCGACCACCGCCGCGAACACGCGCGGACCGACTGGGATAACGATGGTCTGCCGCGGCCCGAGTGGGAGGCACTGCTAGCCAAGGCTGCGGCAGCCGCCGACCGGGCGGGGTTCCTCCGGTTCGCGCTCCCCGCGGAGTTCGGTGGCGTGGACGGCGGGAATTTTGCGATGGCGGTCATCCGCGAGCATCTTGCGGCGAAGGGGCTGGGGCTCCACAACGACCTGCAGAACGAACATTCGATCGTCGGCAATTTCGGGCTCGTCACGGTGCTGCGCGATTATGGCAGCGCGGACCAGCGTCGCGATTTCATCGACGCGGTGCTGAACGGCGAGCGACGCCTGGCGTTTGCGCTGACCGAACCCGATCACGGATCCGACGCGACGTTCATGGAGACGGTGGCGGTGCGCGAGACGCGCGACGGCAGCGCCGGCTGGCGGATCGACGGCGAGAAGATGTGGACGACTGCGATGCACGTCGCGAGCCATGTGATGCTGTTCGCCAGGACCAGCGGCAGGGCGGGCGACGCGACCGGGATCACGTGCTTCCTCGTGCCGGCAAAGGCCGCGGGCGTCGAGATCGCCGCGTATCTGTGGACCTTCAACATGCCAACCGATCATGCGCAGGTCCGCTATACCGATGTCTGGGTGCCGGACGACGCGATCCTCGGCCCGCTCGACGATGGCCTGTCGGTGGCGCAGCATCTCGTCCACGACAGCCGCATCCGGCAGGCGGCGTCCTCGCTGGGGGCGGCGGATTACTGCATTCGTCAGAGCGTGAACTATGCACGGGCGCGCAAACCGTTCGGCAAGCCGCTGGCAGTTCACCAGGCGATCCAGTTTCCGCTCGTCGAACTAGCGACGCAGGTCGAGATGCTGCGCTTGCTGATCCGCAAGACCGCGCTCGAGATGGATGCGATGTCGCGCACCGAGGTCGCAGCGACGCTCTCCGACAAGGTCGCGATGTGCAATTACCAGGCGAACCGGCTCGTCTGTGAGGCGGCGGACCGGGCGATGCAGGTACATGGCGGTATCGGCTATTCGCGCCACACGCCGTTCGAGCACATCTACCGTCACCACCGACGCTACCGGATCACCGAGGGCGCGGAAGAAATCCAGATGCGAAAAATTGCGGCGTGGATGTTCGGGTTTGCCGGGCCGAACCGCTTCGAACGAAACCGCGTTCAATCAAACCGGGGGGATCAGTGATGGGAATCGATTACGACGCGTTCATGGCGCTCCGCGACGACGGGCGGCGCTTCGCCTATGACGACCGCGACACGATGCTGTATGCGCTCGCGGCGGGAATGGGGCGCGATCCGCTCGACGACCGCGAACTGAAGTTCGTATATGAGGGGCCGGGTTTCGTCGCGATGCCGACGCTGGCGGTGGTGGTCGCACGCAGCATGCTGGCGCGGACGTTGCCGATCGACTTCGCGCAGGTGCTGCACGGCGAGCAGTCGCTGACGATCCACCAGCCGTTGCCGACCGCCGCCGCGCTGATCGCCGACACGCGGATCGTCCGGATCCTCGACAAAGGGGCGGGGAAGGGCGCGCTGATCTATCATGAGACGGCGGCACGGCTGGCGGGCGACGATACGCCGCTGTTCACCGTCGGGGGCAGCCTGTTCGCGCGCGGCGATGGTGGCTTCGGCGGGCAAGCGGGCCCTGCGCCCGTCGTTCACGCGATCCCCGACCGCGCGCCGGATCATGTCCACGTCACCGAGACGCGCGCCGATCAGGCATTGCTGTACCGACTGACCGGCGACCGAAACCCGCTCCACGCCGATCCCGCGCTTGCCAGGAGAGCCGGGTTCCCGGTGCCGATCCTCCACGGGCTGGCGAGCTATGCGATCGCGTGCCGCGCGGTGCTGGCGACGGTGTGCGACTATGATCCCACGCGGATCGCCGGGTTCGACGTGCGCTTCACCTCGCCGGTGTTTCCGGGCGATACGATCGAAACCGATATCTGGGTCGATGACGGCACCGTGTCGTTCCGGTGTCGCGTGCAGGCGCGGGGCGTCACCGCGCTCAACAATGGCCGGTGCCTGCTGCGCTGACCGGCGCGGCTCATCGCATGGCGGCGGCGGTGGCATAGGGCGGGTGGAAGGCGGCGATGACGTCGCCTTCGCCGCGGACGAACACGCCGCGCGGGTTGGAGAATTCCCGGAAGCCCTCGACGCCGTGGTGGCGACCCATGCCGCTGTTGCCGATGCCGCCGAAGCCGAGCGTGTGCAGTGCGCCCTGCATCGCGCAGCAGTTGATCGCGAGGCCGCCCGAGATCGTCTGCTCGCCGACTTGGGTCGTCGCGGCCTCGTCGCCGAAGACGTACAGGCCGAGCGGGCGCTCACCGGCGTTGATGAAGGCGATCGCGTCGTCCAGCGTGTCGTAGGGGACGACCGGCAGGATCGGGCCGAAGATCTCCTCGCGCATTACCGCGAGGTCGGCGGGCGGATCGATGACGATCGACAGCGGCATGCGGCGGGTCGCGCGATCGATAGCGCCGTCGGGTTCGGGTTCGACAACGCGGACGCCGGCGGCGCGCGCGTCCTCGATCATGGCGAGGATCCGATCGAGATGCCGGTCGGAGACGATGCCGGTGCAGTCGGCGCTGCGCGAATAGCTGGGGACCGTCTGGCGGACGTGATCGGTCGCGCGTGACACGAACGTCTCGAGCTCGTCGCGCTGGATGAGGACGTAGTCGACCGAGATGCACATCTGGCCGTTCTTGATCAGCTTCGTCCCGATCACGTCGGCGACGGCCGCCTCGGTTGCGGCACCCGGAGCAAGGAGCGCCGGGCATTTGCCGCCGAGCTCGAGCGTCACCGGCACGAGGTTGCGTGCGGCGGCCATCATCACCTGGCGTCCTACCGCCGGGCTGCCGGTGTAGAGAAGGTGGTCCCAGCGTAGATCGGTGAAGGCTCTGGCGAGATCGAGCCCGCCTTCGACTACCGTGACCAGATCCGGGTCGAACGTCGCAGCGATCATCTCGGCCATCAGCCCGGCGCAGGCGGGGGTATATTCGGACGGCTTGATGATCGCGCGATTGCCGGCGGCGAGCATGTCGACGAGCGGACCGATGCCGAGGTCGAACGGGAAGTTCCAGGGGACGATGTTGCCGATCACGCCCCTGGGCTGGTGACGGATCAACGCGGTGGCCGAGCCGAAAAAGGCCGCGTCGACGTCGCGCGGCTCGGGTGCCATCCACGTGTCGAGATGCGCGATCGCATGCGCCGCGCGACCGACCGGGCCGAGCACCTCGACCATGCGCGACGCGGGTTCGGGGTGGCTGCCGAAATCGGCCGACATGGCGGCGACGATCCGGTCGCCATACGCCATCATCATACTCATGACCGCCTCGAGATTGGCCTTGCGGGTGTCGCGGCTGGGGTAGGGATCACGCAGGAACGCCTGCTTCTGCGCAGCGAACCTGTCGTGGAGCGCGGCGATGGTCGCCGTGTCGTCGGTTTGTTGGGGAGTCGACACGGCGATGTCCTTCGGATCGAGTTCAAGCGGCGATTGGCGCAGCGACGGATTTTTTGCTGACCGCGACGGTCTGCGCGTTGGTGTAGGCGAGCAGGCCATCGAGCGCGGATTCGACGCCGACGCCGGACGATTTGTGACCGCCGAACGGGGAGTGTGCGAAGATCGCTTGCGCCTGGTTGATGAAGACGTTGCCGGTATCGAGCAGCGAGCCAATCTCCAGTGCCTTCTCCGCATCGCCCGACCAGACCTGCCCGCCGAGCCCGTACGGGGAATCGTTGGCGCGACGGACGACGTCGGCGATGTCGTCGAACTTCAGGAGCGGCAGGATCGGGCCGAATTGCTCTTCGGCGACGATCCGCGAATCCTCAGGCGGATTGTCGATCAACGTCAGGGGAAGGAAGTAGCCGGGACGATCCATCGCCTTGCCGCCGACCAGGAACTTGTACCCGTTGGTCTTCGCATCCTCGATTAGTTCGACCACACGGTCATATTGCGCCGCGTTCTGCATCGGGCCGAACCGCGTGCCTTGTTCCGCGCCGTCGCCGACTTTCGCAGCGCGGGCGAGGTCGGTCAGCGCGGCGGCGAACCGGTCGTAGATGTCGGCGTGGATGTAGAGTCGCTTCACCGCGACGCAGATCTGGCCAGAATTGCCGAAGGCCGCCGCGAACACCTGTTTGGCGACGCGGTCTACATCGACGTCGGGCAGGACAATCGCCGCGTCGTTGCCGCCGAGTTCGAGCGTCACGCGCTTAAGTGTGGCGGACGCGCTCTCCATCACCTTGCGGCCGGTCGCAGTGGACCCGGTGAAGCTGATCTTGTCGATACCCGGATGCGCGGTCATTAGCGGGCCGAGCGCGTCGCCGCCGCTGATCACGTTGAACACGCCTGCGGGCAGGATGTCGCGTGCGAGTTCGCCGATGCGCAGCGTGGTGAGCGGCGTGAACGGCGATGGCTTCAGGACGACGGTGTTGCCCGCGACTAGCGCCGGCGCGGCCTTCAGCATCGCGAGGATGACGGGGAAGTTCCACGGGGCGAGTGCGCCGACGACACCGATCGGCGTGCGACGCACTTCGACCCGGCGGTCTTCGCTGTCCTCGGTCACCTCGACGGGAATCGCCATCCGGCCGAACACCTTGCACCAGTGTGCGCCACCCAGCACGTCGCCGAGCGCGTCCTGATGCGGCTTGCCCTGTTCCTGCGTAAGCAGGCGCATGAGCTCGTCCTTGTGCTCGGCGATCGCGGCGCCGAGCGCGAGGATCATCGCCTGGCGCTCGGCGATCGGTGTCGCGCGCCAGCCGGGGAAGGCCGCACGCGCGGCGGCGACGGCGGCGTCGAGCTCGGTCGCACCGCAATCCGGTGCCTCGTCGACCACCTCTTCGGTCGCGGGATTGATCACGGTCAGGTGCGTGGACGTGTCGACGGGCTTGCCGTCGATGGTGGCGGTAAAGGTCATGCGGGTTCCTTCGGAGTGGCGCGATGGTCGTCGATCAGGCGGCGGCGGAGCAGCTTGCCGTTGGGATGGCGGGGGAGTGCGTCGGTGAACCCGATGCTGCGCGGCGCCTTGAAGCCGGCGAGATGCACGCGACAATGCGCGATTAGGTCGGCTTCGGAGGGTTTTGGCGCGGCCGGCAGGAGCTGGACGATCGCGCGGACCTGCTGGCCGAAATCATCGTCGGGTATGCCGATCACCGCGGCGTCGGCGACCGCAGGATGCGCCGCGAGGACGTTCTCGATCTCCTGCGGATAGATGTTGACCCCGCCCGACAGGATCAGGTCGGCGCGACGATCCGAGAGATAGAGATAGCCGTCGTCGTCGAGATGGCCGACATCGCCGTGCGTGCCCCAGCCTTGCGCGCTGAAGGTCGCCGCGGTCTTGGCCGGATCCTTGTGATAGTCGAACGGTACGGGGTTCTCGAAATAGATCGCGCCGACCTCGCCATTGGGCAGCTCGGCGCCGGTTTCGAGATCGAGGATGTGGATCGCGCCGGTGCGGCTGCGGCCGACCGATCCGGGATGTGCGAGCCACTCCGCACTGTCTATCGCGGTGAAGCCGGCCCGTTCGCTGCCGGCGTAATATTCGAAGACGATCGGGCCGAACCAGTCGATCACCGCGCGCTTCACGTCCGGCGGGCAGGGAGCGGCGGCGTGGACGAGCACACGCAGCGACGACAGGTCGTATCGCGCCTTCACCGCATCCGGCAGGCGCAGCATGCGGATCAGGTGCGTCGGCACGAACTGCGCGTGCGTCACGCGGTAGCGCTCGATCGCGGCGAGTGCGGTCTCGGCGTCGAAGCTGGGCATCATGACGATCGTCCCGCCGTTGACCAGCACGGTCCCGGTGAAGCCGATCGGCGAGGCGTGATAGATCGGCGCGGGTGACAGATAGACCGTGTTCTCGTCGATCGCGTACGTCTCGCGCAGCATCCGTTCGAGGCTGTTGGGCGTGCCGAAGCGGTCGTCGGTCAGGTCGCGCAGGATGCCTTTGGGCTGGCCCGTGGTGCCGGACGAATACAGCATCGATCCGCCGTCGCGTTCGTCCGCCAACGGACTTTCGGAATGCTCCGGGAGCGCGTTCGCGAAATCCGAGAATCCATCACGATCCGCGCCGACCGCCAGCCGCACCGCGATACCGGGGAGCCCGTCGCTGGCCTCACGCGCGAGATCAAGCAAACGGGCGCTGGTGATGATCGCCCGCGCGTCGCTGTTCTCGACGACGTAGCGGATTTCGGCGGGCGTCAGATGCCAGTTGACCGGCACGAAGAACATGTTCGCACGGCGCACGCCCCACATCGCGACGAACCAGGCGAGATCGTTCTCCATGATCACCGCGACTCGGTCGCCATCGACGAGGCCGTTGGCACGCAGCAGATGCGACAGCCGGACCGACTGCGCTTCGAGATCGGCATAGGAAAGCACGACGTCGGTATCCGACATGATCGCTGCCGTCCGCTCGCCTGTCTGCTCACCTCGGGGGGCGTTGTCAGTCATGCACTCTCCTGATCCAAATCTAGACACCACCCGAACTGTACGCAAACGAATTATATTGATCATCACCACAAACCGCGCAATAACCCGTACGCAAGCTATCCAATGAGGTGGCGGCGAAGGAGGGTCGAATGCTGAAGACGCGCTTCACCGAATTGTTCGGTGTCGAACACCCGATCGCGCAGGGTGGCATGCAATGGGTCGGTCTCGCACCGCTCGTGTCCGCGGTCGCCAATGCCGGTGGCCTGGGCTTCCTGACCGCGCTGACGCAGCCGTCTCCCGAGGCGCTGTCGCAGGAAATCGCCAAGACCCGCGCGCTGACCGACAAGCCGTTCGGCGTCAATCTGACCGTGTTCCCGACGATCAACGCGCCCGATTACAACGGCTATGCGCAGGCGATCATCGACGCCGGCATCACCATCGTCGAGACAGCGGGAACGCCCGCGGTCGCCGAGCAATGGGCGATGTTCAAGGCGGCGGGGATCAAGGTGATCCACAAATGCACATCGGTCCGCCACGCATTGTCCGCGGAGCGCAAGGGCGTCGATGCCGTGTCGATCGACGGCTTCGAATGTGCCGGGCACCCGGGCGAGGACGACATTCCCGGCCTGATCCTGATCCCGGCGGCGGCGAACGTGCTGAAGATCCCGATGCTGGCGAGTGGTGGCTTCGGCGACGCGCGCGGCCTGGTCGCGGCGCTCGCGCTGGGGGCGGACGGCGTCAATATGGGCACGCGGTTCTGCGCCACGCAGGAGGCGCCGATCCACGAGAACTTCAAGACCGCAATGGTCGAGAACGACGAACGCGCGACCGACCTCGTCTATCGCAGCTATCGCAATACCGCCCGCGTCGCGCGCAACCCGATCAGCCAGCAGGTCCTGGAGAACGAGCGCGCCGGCAAGCCGTTCGCGGACATCGCGCATCTGGTCCGCGGCGTGCGCGGCAAGGAGGGGCTCGACAGCGGCGACACCACCCACGGAATCTGGTCGGCGGGCATGGTCCAGGGGCTGATCGACGACGTGCCGACGGTGCGGGTGCTGATCGACCGGATCATCGGCGAGGCGGAGGACATCATCCGTAATCGCTTGATCGGGATGCTCGAGCGGGAGGCCGCGTTCACCGACTGAGACGACGACACCACACATCCACAAAGCAGCCCGGCATAGAATCGGGCGAAAGGGAGGATCATGATCGTGAAGACCTTGTTCGCATCGGCATCGACCACGGCGCTCGTCGCGTCGATGGCGTGGAGCCTGCCTGCCGTGGCGCAGGTGTCGCCCGCGGAAGTCCCC
Organism: Sphingomonas sp. AP28; assembly: GCF_056680455.1. Lineage (NCBI taxonomy): Bacteria > Pseudomonadati > Pseudomonadota > Alphaproteobacteria > Sphingomonadales > Sphingomonadaceae > Sphingomonas > Sphingomonas sp. AP28. The sequence continues at coordinate 2,703,511 of NZ_CM155283.1, forward strand.
GCGCGCGCCACGTCCGGCGCCGACCCTACGCAGAACGCGGACGACCAGAATTCGACCGCCGCGCCGACTTCGGCAAATGCGGCGGACGGCGTCGCCTCGACGACGCAAGTGGGCGACATCATCGTGACGGCGCAACGTCGGGCTGAGTCACTCTCGCGGGTCGGCGTGTCGGTTACTGCGCTGGGGGCGGAGCAGCTCGTCCGGCAACAGGTCAACGATCCAACCGACCTGGTCGGGCTGGTGCCCGGATTTCAGGCTACGTCGAGCTATGGCGGCGCGACCGTCTACACGTTGCGCGGGATCGGCTTCAACACGCGCAACCCGTCGTCGACCGCACCGATCGGGCTGTACCTCGATCAGGCGGCACTGCCCTATCCGTACATGGCGCAGGGCGTGTCGTTCGACATCGACCGGGTCGAGGTGCTGAAGGGGCCGCAGGGCACACTGTACGGCCGCAACGCGACCGGCGGTCTGATCAACTACGTCACCGGCAAGCCGACCTCGACGTTCAAGGCCGGACTCACGTTCGAGGCGGGCAATTACCAGACGGTCAACGCCAGCGGTTTCGTCAGCGGGCCGGTCTCCGACAGCGTCCGCGTCCGCGTCGCGTTCGACAGCCAGAACCGCAACCAGGGCTGGCAGAAGAGCGTCACGCGCAACGAGCGGATCGGCAAGATCCACCAATACGGACTGCGCTCGACGATCGACATCGGCAATGGCGGGCCATTCACCGCGACGCTGACCGGGACTGCCTGGGCGCGCTATGGCGACAGCCTCGTGCCGCAGGCGACGTTCTACATCTATGGCGGTCGCCCGGTGGCGAACCCGCTGACCGCGGCGAGCATCATTCCGAACCCGACCAGGAACACGCAGGCAGACTGGAATTCGATCGGCAACCAGCCGCAGGCAGATATCGGCATCCTTCATCCGGGGCCGCTGACCGACTCGCGGTTCGGTGCGGGCTCGGTCAACCTCTCCTATGCGTTCACCGATACGATCAGGCTGGTGTCGCTCAGCAGTTACAACGAACTGCATCACCGCGACGTGTCGGATGCGGGCGGCGTGCAGACCGAGAGCATTTTCCAGGACACGACCGGGCGGATTCGTTCGGTGTCGGAGGAATTGCGGCTGGTCGGCGAGTCCGATCGGTTCAACTGGTCGGTCGGCGGCTATTTCGCGGACGATCGCGCGACAGAGCGGGACATCGGGTATAACGACCAGAACGGGCAGATCGCGACGCTCCGCGGCCTCGCGCAGATCCTGCCGCAGAACCGCTACACGCCTGCACAGCTTCGCCGCAGCTTCGGCAATTACGACGTACGCGGAGAGATTAATTCGAACGTCTATGCGGGGTTTGCGAACGCGGAATACAAGTTCAACGACCTGTTCAAGCTGTCGGCGGGCGGGCGCTACACCAACGACAAGCAGGATTTCGAAGGGTGCGTGCGCGATTACCGCGGTGGCAACGTCGCGCTGGTCAATACCGTCTATCCGATCCTGACGCGGACGGGGGGCCGGTACGACTTGCAACCCGGACAATGCTATACGCTGGCGACCGATCTCACCCGGTTCGTCGACATCGTAAGGCGCAACCAGAGCGAGACGAACTTCTCGTGGAACGTCACCGGCACCGTGACGCCGAGCAGCACGACGTTGCTCTACGGGTCGGTCGCGCGCGGCTACAAGGCGGGGGTGTTCCCGATCTTCGCAGCCAGCGTCGAGACGCAATTGAATCCGGTGCAACAGGAAGAGCTGACGTCGTACGAGGTCGGCACCAAGCTCGGCCTGTTCGACCGGCATATCCAGCTGAACGTCAACGGCTTTTATTACGACTACAAGAACAAGCAGATCTTCGGCCGCGTGACCGATCTGATCTTCGGCACGCTGTCGCGCATCCGCAACGTGCCCAAGAGCCGCGTCTATGGTTTCGAAGGCGACCTGACGTGGCGGATCGTTCCCGCGCTGACCTTCTCCGCATCGGGCGCGTACCTGAATTCGAAGATCCAGAGCAGCTTCCCCGACTTCACCGAACTGGGCACCGCGACCAATTTCCAGGATCGCCCGTTCGCCTACACGCCGAAATACCAAGGCACGTCGACGCTGGCCTATGATGCGCCGCTGACCGGCAACCTCAGCCTCAACGCGTCGGGGACGGTGATCTACCAGAGCAAGACCAACGCCGACTTTGCCGGGCTCGACCAGTTCCGGATCAAGCAGCGGACGCTGGTCAACGGCACGCTGGGGATCGGATCGACCGATGGCTGGGAAATCTCGCTGTACGGCAAGAACCTGTTCAACAAATATTATTGGACTGGGGTGACGTCGGCAATCGACACGATCGTCCGCTATCCGGGCATGCCGCGCGAATACGGCCTGCGCACCAGCTTCAAGTTCTGAGGTCCCCCGTGGGGCGGTCGTTCCGGCGACTGCCCATTTTTTTGCGCGCCGTCGGCATACCTAGCGAGCTCGGCCTACAACCGTCTCACAAATTCTCCGTCATCCCGGGCTTGTTCCGGGGGGCCACCCTTCCGCAAACCCAATGCTATCGACTCTGCGGAGCCGTGGATGCCGGAACGAGCTCGGCATGACGAAGAGGGGCTGAACGTCGATCCGCGTTAGAAGGCGACGCGGTCGGCGCCCTTCAATTGCAGGATCGCGCGGGCCTCGTCCGGGGTGGCGATTTCCAGGCCGAGGCCCTCGACGATCTGGCGGACCTGGCGCACCTGTGCGGCGTTGCTCTCAGCGAACTTGCCGCGGCCGATCCACAGCGAATCCTCGAGGCCGACGCGGACGTTGCCACCCATCGCCGCGCCCATCGCCGCGATCCCCATCTGGCTCTTGCCTGCACCCAGCACCGACCAGTGATAGTCGTCGCCGAACAGCCGGTCGGCGGTCCGTTTCATGTGCAGCACCTCGTCGGGATGCGGGCCGATCCCGCCGAGCAGGCCGAACACCGTCTGGATGAACAGCGGCGCCTTCACGAGCCCCTCGGTATAGAAATAATGCAGATTGTGGAGGTGGCTCGTGTCGTAGCATTCGAACTCGTAGCGCGTGCCGGTCTCGTTCAGCGTCTCCAGCGCGTAGCGGATGTCCTTGAAGCTGTTGCGGAAGACGAGGTCGTGGCTGCCTTCCAGCATGTCGGGCTCCCACTGGTGCTTGAAGTCGGTGAACCGCTTGAGCATCGGGAACAGTCCGAAGTTCATCGAGCCCATGTTGAGGCTCGCGACTTCCGGTTTCCAGACCGCGGCGGGGCGGACGCGTTCCTCGACCGACATATAGGGAGACCCGCCGGTCGTCAGGTTCACGACGACGTTGGAGGATTGCTTGATGATTTTCAGGAACGGTTCGAACGCCTCCGGGCTCTGGTCGGGACGGCCGTCCTCGGGGTCGCGCGCATGGAGATGGACGATCGCGGCCCCGGCCTCGGCGGCGCCGAGCGCCGCATCGGCGATCTCCTGCGCCGTGACGGGCAGATAGGGCGACATCGACGGGGTGTGGATCGATCCTGTGACGGCACAGGTGATGATTACCTTGGCCATGGTTGGCTCCTTCGGGCTGATGTCAGGGGGACCCGTCGCGCCATGCGCGGGCGAGTGTCTCGCGGTGATCTGGTGCTGCGACCGCGACCAGCGCCGCGGCGCGTCCGTCGTGGGACAGTCCGCGCAGGTCGGCGGCACCATGTTCGGTGACGACGATATCGATATCCATCCGGCCGAGCGATACGGGGCCGCGGCCGGTGCCGGGGGCGATGATCCGGCTGCTGGTCTTGGCGGTGCTCGGCAACGCGACGATCCGGACGCCGCCCGCGGCACGCGCGCCACGCGCGCCACGGGCGAAGTCGGTGGCGCCACCTGAACCGGAATTCCAGCCGTCGTCCGTCGCTTCGGCGAACGCCTGACCGTAGAGATCGACCGCGATCGCCGCATTCACGGTGACGAAGCGCGGAATGCGCGCGAGTATTTCGGGGGCGTGCGTATGTGAGACCGGATGGAAGCGGATGCCGCTGTCGGGCAGCGCATCGTACAGCCGTCGCGTCCCGATCGCGACGCCGGCGGTGACATGCGCGCCCTCGGCGATCGCGCCGCAGTGCAGCATGTCGAGCACCGCGTCGCCGATCAGACCGCTATGGATATGCAGGTCGCGACGGTCGGCTAGAAGTCGCAGAACTGCACCCGGAAGCTTGCCGAGGCCGGTCTGGATGGTCGAGCCGTCGTCGATCAGCGCCGCGACGTGCCCGGCGATCGTAAGACTGACCGGGTCGGCGCGGCCGTCGGGGGTTTCGGGCAACGCGGCTTCCCCCTCGATCACGGCATGGATCGCCTCGAACGGAATGGCGGTCGGGCCCGATGTCGGTGGTAGCAGCGAGTTGATATGGGCGATCCGACGCGGGATCGACGGCCAGATATCGGCGAGGAAATCGACGGTCGGGCCAAAACTGCACATGCCGTTCGCGTCCGGTGGCGACACGCTGAACAGCGCAGCGTCGATCGGCGTTTCGCGCAAGTGGGACAGGATATCGGCGTAGCAGAACGGCAGGAACGTCACCGAATTACCGGCCGCCTTCAGTTCAGGCGTCATGAAGAACGTCTCGAAGCGGCACGCGGGATTGGCGAGCCAGTCGTCGCGGTTGATGCCCGGAACCTGGATGCCGGTGAAGGTCATCGCGCCCAGCGCTTCGCCAGCGATTGCAACGGCTTCGGCCAGGATTGACGATTGTGCCGAGCAGCCCTGCACGAACGTCCTCCCTCCTGGTGGCAGGACCGCAGCGAGATCGGACATCGTGAACCGGGTCGGCATCATGGGCGCAAGCTAAGCGATACGGGCCGACGCGACAAGTCGTGATGATAATAACGATATGCTTGCTTACTGATGCGGGAGCGATAGAAAGGCGGGCGAGGATCGGCGACCGGAAACAGCGTGGACTGTCCGGCGCGTGAGCACAGGAGAGCAGGATGCCCGGACTATGGTTCGATGATTTCGAGGTCGGTCACGTTTTCGACCATGAGGTTCGGCGCACCGTGACCGACATGGATAACATGCTGTTCTCGTCGCTGACCTATAACCCGGCGGCGATCCACATCGACCATGCCTATGCCGCGACCACCGAGTTCGGGCGTCCGCTGATGAACTCGATCTTCACGCTGGGCCTGGTGATCGGGTTGAGCGTGCAGGATACGACGTTCGGGACGACGGTCGCCAATCTCGGCATGACCGATACGGTATTTCCGAAGCCGGTCTTCTCGGGCGACACGATCCGCAGCCGGACCGAAGTGAAGGCATTGCGGCCATCGACGTCGCGGCTGGGGCAGGGGATCGTCACGTTCGAGCATGTCGGGCTGAACCAGCAGGACGAGATCATATGCCGGACGACGCGCGCCGCGCTGATGATGGCGCGGCCGGCATGAGGCTGAGGTCGCTGCTGTTCGTCCCCGGCGACAGCGAGCGCAAGTTCGCCAAGGCGCAGCTATGCGGTGCGGATGCGCTAATCCTCGACCTCGAGGATTCCGTCGCACCGACGGCGAAGGATGCCGCGCGCGCGCATGTCGCGAGCCTCCTGGCGAACGGCGGTGCGCGCGACTGGTGGTTTTTCGTGCGGGTGAATCCGTTCGATACCGGGCTGACGCTCGCCGACTTGGCCGCGGTTGTGCGCGCTGGCCTCGACGGCGTCCTCGTTCCGAAAGTCGACTGTGCCGAGGACGTCGTCCGCATCGGCCATTATCTGGATGCGTTCGAGCAGGCGGCCGGCCTGCCGATCGGAACCGTGAAGGTCGGGGTCGTCGCGACCGAAACGCCGCGCGCGATGTTCGCGCTGGGCTCCTACACGCCCGCGCATTCTCGACTGGTCGGGATGACCTGGGGTGCGGAGGATCTCGCGGCGGCTATCGGCGCGACCGACAACAAGGATACGGGGGGCGACTGGACGCTGCCCTACCGTGTCGCGCGCGCGCAATGCCTGTTCGCGGCGGCCTCCGCCGGGGTGGCGCCGATCGATACGCTGTACGCGGATTTTCGCGATACCGACGGTTTGGCAGCGGACTGCCGTGAAGCCCGACGCGACGGTTTCACCGGGCGGATCGCGATCCATCCCGATCAGGTCGCGACGATCAACGCGTGTTTCAGCCCGTCGGACGAAGACCTCGCGCATGCCCGCCGGATCGTCGCGGCTTTTGCTGCGGAACCAGGGGCGGGAACGCTCGGGATCGACGGGAAAATGTACGATATTCCGCATTTGAAGGCAGCCCGGCGCACGCTCGCCGCGGCAGGAGAGGCATGATGGACCAGCGACACGAGAGCGACGATCTGGCTGCGATCCGCGAGGGCGTGCGATCGATCGTCACGCGCTTCGACGACGAATACTGGCTCGCACGCGACGAGGACGGCGTCTTCCCCCGCGACTTCCACCGGGCGATGGCGGACGGCGGCTGGCTCGGCATAACCATGCCTGAAGCTTACGGCGGCGCGGGGCTCGGCGTCACTGAGGCGGCGGTGATGATGCACGAGGTGGCGAGCCACGGCGGCGGCATGACCGCGGCGTCGGCGGTCCACATCAACCTGTTCGGCCCGCATCCGATCGTCGTGAAGGGGACGCCCGAGCAGAAGGCACGCTGGGTGCCGCGGCTGATCGCTGGCGACGACCAGGTGGCGTTCGGCTTCACCGAACCCGATGCCGGGCTCAACACCACGCGGATCAAGACCTTCGCCGAGAAGGTCGACGGCGGGTATCTGGTGAAGGGGCAGAAGGTCTGGACCTCGACCGCGCAGGTCGCGAACAAGATCATGCTGCTGACGCGGACCACGCGGTACGAGGATTGTGCGCGGCCGACCGACGGCATCACGATCTTCTACACCGACCTCGATCGCACCAAGATCGATGTCCACAAGATCCCGAAGATGGGCCGCAAGGCGGTGGATTCGAACGCGATCTTCATCGACGGGCTGTTCATACCCGACGAGGATCGGATCGGCGAGGAGGGGAAGGGCTTCAGCTACATCCTCCACAGCCTGAACCCCGAACGTATCCTGATCGCCGCGGAGGCGATCGCGATCGGCCAGGATGCGCTCCGCCGCGCCGCCGCCTATGCGCGCGAACGGGTCGTGTTTGACCGGCCAATCGGCCAGAACCAGGGGATTCAGCACCCGCTTGCCGAACGCTGGATGTATCTCGAATCCGCGTGGCTGATGGCGATGCAGGCGGCCAAGCTGTACGATGCCGGGCTGGCCTGCGGTGCGGAGGCGAACAGCGCAAAATTCCTCGGCGCGCGCGCGGGTCACGACAGCTGCTGGCAGTCGATCGCGACGCATGGCGGCTTCGGCTACGCGAAGGAATATCATGTCGAGCGGCTCTACCGCGAGGTCGCCGTAACCCGCCTCGCACCGATCACCGAGCAGTTGATCCTGTCGTTCGTCGCGGAGAAGGTGCTCGACCTGCCGAAGAGTTATTGAGCGGTTCGGCGTCTACTGCTGGATCCTCCCCCGCCAGGGGGAGGTGGCACCGAAGTTGACGGAGGGGGAGGACGCGGAACAGAGGTTGCCCTTACCTCCCCCTCCGTCTGGCAAGCGCCAGCCACCTCCCCCTGGCGGGGGAGGAATGAGCTTTCCTATTCGGCGGCGACCGGTTCGGCGGCGGACTTGCGGCGCTTCTTGGGCACCGTGGAGGGCAGCGGGTCGGCGACCGTCTCGTCCTTTAGCGCGGCGCGGATGTTCGCCTTGGTGCGCGCCAGCACATCGGCAGCCGCCGCGAGCTCTTCGTCGGCAATCCCGTCGAACAGCGTATGGTCGAGGTCCTCGCTGACCTTCACCATATGGTCGATCAGTTCGAAGCCCTTGGGCGTGATGAAGATGCGCTTCACCCGGCGATCGACCTTGTCGGCCTGACGGAAAACCAGCCCCGCTTCCTCGAGACGGTCGATCAGGCCGCCGACCGACACCTTGCCGGTTTCGAGGATCCGCGCGAGTTCCGTCTGGATCATGCCGTCGTCGGCATGGCGCGAGATATTGCCGAGCGCCCACCACTGCGCGCGCGTGATACCGAGCGGTTTGAGCGCCGAATCGAAGAAGGTGCGACGCATCCGCGACACGTCGTGGATCAGGAACCCGAACTTCTGGTGCGGCGTCGCTGGACGCATGGACTGTACCTTCACGCTGCTTACCGTAAGCAATCGCACCATGCTGCAATGCGGTCAAGCGAAGGGGGCGGTCAAGCAACGGGGGCGGTCGAGCAAAGGGGGGTGGTCAAGCGACGCCGGCAATTACTCCTGATGTGCCAGCCGCAGTCCAGGGCACGGCCAACGTGTTTTGTAGAGCTTGCCTGTGCTCGACGCGGTGATCCACGCGTCCGTCATGTCGGGCCCGCCGAAACAGATGTTGGTCGTGGCCAGATCGGGGACGGGATAATGCGTGGTCGTGCTCCCATCCGGCGCGAATGCGGTGATGCCGCCGTTGATGAGCGTCGCGACGCAGATGTTGCCCGAGGAATCGACCGCGAGGCTGTCGAGCAACTGGTACCCGGGAAGCGGACCGAGGACGTCGCCTGGCGTCCAGATAGTGCGCGACGCGCTGATCTCGCCGGGCGCGACGATGGCATGGCACCAGACGCGGCTGGTCACGGTCTCGGCGAAATAGAGCCGGTCGCCGTTAGGGGACAGGCCGATGCCGTTGGGGCTGTGCAGGCCGCCGCGGACCTTGCGGATGCCCGAGCCGTCGGCGTGCGCCTAATAAATGGTGCCCGCATCGTGTCCGGTCGGCAGCGTGCGGCCCATGTCGGTGAACCAGAAACCACCCTGCGCGTCGAACACCAGGTCGTTCGGGCTGTTGAGCGGCTGGCCGTCGCACGTCGTGTAGAGCGTGGTGATCGCCCCGGTCGCAAGGTCGACGCGCTGGATCGAGCCGCCGACATAGTCCTCCGCGGCGCCGATCGGGATTCCCGCGCCGTCGGGGAGATCGACGAACGCCATGCCGCCGTTGTTGCAGATATAGACCGCACCGTCGGGACCGATCGCAGCACCGTTGGGACCGCCTTCGAACTGTGCGACGACCGAATAGCTGCCGTCCGCCGCGATCCGCGAAAGCCGCTTGGCTCGGATCTCGACGAGCAGGACCGAACCATCCGCCATCGCGATCGGCCCCTCGGGGAAGCCCAGCTCTTCGGCGACCAGCGTCAGGTCGAGCGTGCCCGTAAGATGCTCGGTCACGGGTTCATGACCGTGTCGCGGTCCATGCCGGCGTTGGGACGCGCGGCGTCGAGGATTGCGTTCATGCGGGGGCCGATCTCGGTCGGGTCCTGCGAGGCGTCGGTCGTCGGGCCGTGCTGCCACCCTTCCGCGACACCGAAGCCGTAACCCCAGGCTTCGAACACGCGGCCGCTTACATGCGCGGCTTCAGGGCTGGCAAGCCACGTCACCAGCGCGGCGATCCAGTCGGGCGATCGTTTGGCGCGTTCCTCGTCCGTCCACTCGCGCAGGCCTTCGGTCATCCGCGTGTTCGCACGGGGCGCGACCGCGTTGACCGTCACGCCGATACGCTGAAGCTCGCGTGCAGCCACGATCGTGAACGCGGCGATACCGCCCTTTGCCGCGGCATAATTGACCTGGCCGATATTGCCGAAGATCGCCGAATGCGAGGTGGTGTTGATGACCCGTGCATCGACGGGTTCGCCGGCCTTGCTTTTCAGTCGCCAGTGGTTCGCGGCGTGATGCGTCGGTGCGAATGTCCCCTTGAGATGGACCTTGATCACCGCATCCCATTCGTCCTCGTTCATGTTGACTAGCATGCGGTCGCGCAGGATGCCGGCGTTGTTAATCAGGATGTCGAGCCGGCCGAACGTATCGACGGCGTTGGCGATCAGCGCTTCGGATGCCTTCCAGTCGGAGACGTCGGCGGTATCGATGATTGCCTCGCCGCCCGCCGCGCGGATCGCCGCGACGACCTCTTCCGCGGGTGTCGTGTCGCTGCCCGACCCGTTTGCCGCCGCGCCCAGATCGTTGACGACGACCTTCGCGCCGTGCTTCGCGAGCATCTCGGCATAGGCCCTACCGACGCCGCGACCTGCGCCGGTGACGACGGCCACCCGGCCTTCGCATAACCTCATCATCGTCTCCCATCTATCGTTGCTTGCAGCGTATCGTACGCTGGCGAACTATCAAGGGACTTTTCGCGGATATTCCGGGCGATCGACGGCGAGCTTGGCGAGCGTGGTACGCCAGAGATGTGCAGCGACCACCGGATCGTCGATGGAGAGGAGGCCGGTTCGAACGCGGTCTGCCAATTCCGCGTTCAGATCCGGGAGCGTACCGCCGCCGCATTCCAACAGCGTGCACAGCTCGTCGAGTTCGGTCATTGCATCCGTCGAACGCCATTCGCGTGCCGCGAGGCGAACGAGGCTGGCGGCGATCCGGGCTTGATACGCGGTCGCTCCTTTCAGCTCGGGAACGATCACGTCGCGCAGCAGATCGCCGACGGCATCGAGTATCGCGGCGGGATCGGGCGCGTCGTGCATGTCAGGTGTCTCGCGGCGCAATGGCATGGAGGAGCTCGATCTCGGCTTCGGACGCACGACGACCGATCGCGGCGCGTTCGATCGCGCTGCGATCCCGTCGGAAATCGTCGGCCATGAGCATGCAGGTCAGGCCCCAGCGGAGCATGCCGCGGATCTCCCAGAACCGAACGCGGACCGGATCGACCTGTCGCCCGGTGGCGTGCGTGTAGGCCGCATACAAATCTTCGCGCTGGCCGAAGCCGCCGACCGGGCGATCGAGATGATCAAACCGCCATACGGGCATGCAGAGCCAGCCAAGATCTTCCATCGGGTCGCCGAGATGACACGCCTCCCAGTCGAGGATCGCGCTGATCCCGGTGGGTTCGAGCAGAAAATTGCCGGTGCGAAAATCTCCGTGGACGAGGCGTGGGTTACTAGGCGTAGGACAGTTCTGCTTCAGCCAGATCAGTGCGACTTCGAAGACCGGGCGCGGTTCGCTGAAGCTGCGAAGCAATGTTTCGAGCGCAACGATCGAGTCGACCGGCGTGCGTGTTGCGAGCGGCGGGAGCATGTCGATCGGCGTGTCGTGGATCGTCCCGAGAATCGTGCCACAGGCGTTGGCGAGGTGAGGGCGGATCGCGGCGAAATCCGGATGATCGACGATCCTGCGACCGAGCGCCTCGCCTGGCATGCGTGTCGCGATGAAACCCTGTCCCAGCCGATCGTCGGGAGACAGGACATGCACGATAGTCGGCACCGGAACGCCGACCGCGCGCACCGCCTCGATCACGGCAGCTTCCGTCTCGAGCCCGGCGGTTTCCATCCGCGCGCCAAGGTCTGTCTCGGGCGAACGGCGCAGGACATAGCTTCGGTCGCCGACGTCGAAGGACCAGAGTTCCTGGCTCGCACCGCCGGTCAGCCGGACGGCGTTCGTCGCAGGGCCGCCAAGGGTCCACCGGGCGAGCGCATCGATCCGCTGCTCGACCGCGCCGTTTTCGGGAGAGAGCGGCGCGTCCGTCATATCCCGATCAAACAGGTAAGCTTCATTATCGTCAACATTATTATAGTTCATGCTTGACGGTATGGCTCATCGATCCATAAGCAGATTGTACGCAACCGTCCTATCTGGAGAGACGGGGTACAGGAGAGCAAGCGGACATGGCGAGGATGCTGGACGGCAAAGTGGTGATCGTCACCGGCGGCGGACGCGGTGTCGGTCGCGGAATCGCGCTGGAGGCTGCGCGGGCCGGCGCGGCGGTGGTCGTCAACGATCTGGGCGTGTCGCCGGGTGGCGATGCGTCGGACGAGGCTCCGGCCGCGCAGGTCGTCCGCGAGATCGTCGAGGCCGGAGGGCGTGCCATTGAGAACACCGACAGCGTCGCGACCTACGAGGGAGCGCTTAGGATTGTGGCGTGCGCGATGGATCATTTCGGGCGCGTCGACGGGGTCGTCAACAACGCGGGTATCCTGCGCGACACGATCTTCCACAAGATGGATCCGGACGATTTCGACCTCGTGATCGACGTGAACCTGAAGGGGCCGTTCTATGTCGCGCGCGCCGCTGCGCCGCAGATGAAGGCACAAGGGTGCGGCGCATTCGTCCACATGACGTCGAGCTCGGCGCTGATCGGCAATCTCGGCCAGGCCAATTACATGGCGGCGAAGATGGGCGTGGTCGGTCTGTCGACCTCGATCAGCCTCGACATGGAGCGTTTTGGCGTCGTGTCGAACTGCATCGCGCCGTTCGCGTGGACTCGGATGGTCGGCACCATTCCGAACGAGACGCCCGAGCAGAAAAAACGTGTCGAGGGGCTGATGACGATGGTGCCCGAGCGGATCGCCCCGCTCGCGGTCGCACTGATGTCCGATGCGGCGCGCGCCAGCGTCAACGGCCAGATCTTCGGCGTGCGTAACAACGAGATCTATTTCTTCAGCAAGACGCGCCCCGTCCAGATCATGCACACCGCCGACGGGTGGACGCCCGAAAGCGTGCTCGACCGTGCGATCCCGGCATTTTCGCCAGCCTTCCTGCCGCCGACCAAATCGGGGCAGGTGTTTTCGTGGGATCCGGTCTGATGGCGTACGGGATCACCGGGTTCGGCGCTTACGTGCCGCGGCTCAGGATCGAACGCGCGGCGATCGCGGCGGCGCATGCGTGGATGAACCCGTCGCTCAAGGCGGGCGGCAAGGGCGAGCGCGCGTTCTGTAGCTGGGACGAGGACGTCGTGACGATGGCGGTCGAGGCCGCACGCGACTGCCTTGCCGGCCGGCCGCGCGATGCGATCTCCGCGATCAGCCTGGCGTCGACCACCTTTCCCTATGCCGACCTGTCGAATGCGGTGATCGTCGCATCGGCGCTGGGGCTGGATCACGATACGCGGGCCTCGAATGCTGCGGGATCGCAGCGCGCAGGGACGACCGCGTTGATCCAGGCGCTGGAAGCGGCGGATGGCGACGGCCTGATCGTCGCCAGCGAAAAGCCGCGTGCGTTGCCGGCGAGCGTCGCGGAGATGCAGACGGGGGCGGGGGCTGCGGCCGTGACGACGGGGAGCGAGGGCGTGATCGCCACTTTGCTCGCGGCGACCTCGCGGCAGGCGCATTTCGTCGATCGGTTTCGCAGCGCGGACCAGCCGTCCGACTATGCCTGGGAGGAGCGGTGGATCCGCGACGAGGGCTATGCCAAGCTGGTGCCCGAAGCGGTGAAGGCGGCGCTCGCCGTGGCAGGCGTAATGGCGGCGGATGTCCAGCACCTGATTCTGCCGGCACCGGTGCGCGGGATCGCCGCGACGATCGGCAAGCAGATCGGGTTTGCAGGGACTATCGCGGGCGCGTTCGAGCCGGCGATCGGCTATTGCGGCGTCGCGCACGGGTTCCTGATGCTGGCGGAGACGCTGGCCGTGGCTAAATCGGGCGAGCGTATCCTGATGATCGGGTTCGGGCAGGGCGTCGACGTCCTGCTGTTCGAGGCGACCGACCTGTGCGGCCGGCCGACGGCGGCGCGCGGTGTCGCGGGGGCGGTGGCCGACAAAATCGTGACGCGCGATTACCTGCGGATGCTCAGCTTCTACGACCAGATCACGCTTGACTGGGGGATGCGCGGCGAGAAGACCGGCAAGGCGGCGCTGACCGAGCAATACCGGGTCTCGGACCAGCTCGACACCTTTACCGGCGGCAAGTGCGCGGTGTGCGGCACGGTGCAGTTCCCGGTGCTCGCCTATTGCGTCAATCCGGCATGCAACGCGCCGGCCGACAAGCTCGCTCCGATCAGCCTTGCCGACGAGCGGGCGACAATCTTCACGGTGACGTCGGACTGGCTTTCCTATCACCCCGCACCGCCGCTCGCCGTCGGGTTCGTCGCGTTCGACAATCATGCGCGGCTGCTGATGGAGATCGTCGACGCGGCCCCCGAGCAGCTCGAGACGGGGACGCCGCTCCGCATGGTCTACCGGATCAAGGAGCGCGACAAGGCACGCGGCTTCAACCGTTATTTCTGGAAAGCGACGCCCGTCGCGGAGACGCATCATGGCTAGTGGCATCAAGGACAAGGTCGCGATCCTCGGCATGGGGTGTTCGAAGTTCGGCGAACGCTGGGACGCCGGCACGCACCAGTTGCTGGCGGAGGCGTTCGACGAAGCGCTGGCGGATGCGGGGATCGAGCGCGGCCAGATCGATGCGGCCTGGTATGGGTCGGCGCTCGATTCGGTGAACGTCGGCAACTCGGCGATCCCGGCGGCGGTCGCCCTGAGGCTCGACGGCATTCCGGTCACGCGGCTGGAGAATATGTGCGCGACCGGTACCGAGGCGTTGCGCGGTGCCGCCTATGCGGTGGCGAGCGGCGCGTGCGATATCGCGCTGGCGATCGGTGCGGAGAAGTTGAAGGACACCGGCTATGGCGGCTTGCCGTCGCCGTACAAGGGTACGTTCAACGATCTGTGGCTGCCGCTCGGCTCGGCACCGGCCGGGTTCGCGCAGCTAGCAGCGGGATATCGCGGCAAGCATGGCACGAGCCGCAAGGATCTGAAGCAGGCGATCGCGCACGTCTCGTGGAAGAGCCACCAGAACGGCCAGCACAGCCCGAAGGCGCATCTGCGCAAGGCGGTGTCGATGGAGCAGATTCTGGCGGCGCCGATGATCGCCGAGCCGCTTGGGCTGTTCGATTGCTGCGGCGTATCGGACGGCGCGGCGTGCGCGATCGTGACGACGCCCGAGATCGCACGCGCTTTGGGGAAGCGCGACCTGGTAACGATCAAGGCGATCCAGCTGTCGATCAGTTCGGGTACCGAGACGACGATGTCCGACTGGGACGGCAGTTACGTTCGCAACACGCGCAACGCGGCCAAGCGCGCCTATGCCGAAGCGGGAATTGACAACCCGCGCGAGCAATTGTCGATGATCGAGGTGCATGACTGTTTCTCGATCACCGAATTCGTGACGATGGAGGACCTTGGCATTTCCGCCGAAGGCCGCGCGGCAATCGATATCCTCGACGGGTTCTACGACGCGGACGGCGGCGTTCCTTGCCAGATCGATGGCGGACTGAAATGCTTCGGTCACCCGATCGCGGCGTCGGGGCTGCGGATGGCATACGAGACGTACACGCAATTGCTCGGGCGCGCGGGCGAGCGACAGTTGAAGGACCCGTCGCTCGGGTTGACGCACAATCTTGGCGGCGTGCCGTATCAGGGGATCGCGGCGATCTCGATCCTCGGACGGTTGTGAGCGGCGTCGGCGCGCTCGATCGCGTCGGTGCGGTCTGGGGCGGGCATGCGTTCGACCGCGCGGCGCTCGAAACCTATTGCCAAGGCGTGCTGGACGGGTTCGTCGGCCCGCTCGAGATCGCCGAATTCCACGGTGGTGCGTCGAACCCCACCTTCCTGCTGACCGATACCGCGACCGGCGCGCGCTATGTCCTGCGCAAGAAGCCGCCGGGCGAATTGCTGCCCAGCGCGCATGCGGTCGACCGCGAATACCGGATTATGGCCGCGTTGGGCGATACCGCTGTGCCGGTGCCCGAGATGCTCGCCTATTGCGACGATCCGGACGTGATCGGTACGCCGTTCTACCTGATGCCGTTCCTGGAGGGGCGGATCTACAAGGACAACCGCTTCGCCGACATGACCCGTGACCAACGGGCGGCGGCGTATGACGCGATTGCCACGACGATGGCCGCGCTGCACGCGGTCGATCCGACCAGCGTCGGGCTTGGCGATTTCGGGCGGCCGGGCAATTACTTCGAGCGTCAGATCGCACGCTGGTCGCGCCAGTATCGCGACGCGCAGACCGACGACATCGCCAGCATGGAGCGCGTCATGGCGGCACTGCCGATGCGTATTCCGGCGGACGAACGGGTCGGGATCGTTCACGGCGATTTCCGGCAGGAGAACATCATGTTCGCGCCCACGGAGCCCGCGGTGATCGCGCTGCTCGATTGGGAGCTGTCGACGCTCGGCGCGCCGCTGGCGGATCTCGGCTTCTTCTGCCTCTTCTACCACGCCGACTTCATGCACTGGGGCAGCAGCAAGACGATCGACTTTGCCGCGACTGGCATTCCCACCGAAGCCGAGTTCGTGGCCGCCTATTGCGCGGCGAGCGGGCGGGCGGGGATCGACGATTTCGAGTTCTATCTCGGCTTTTCCGCGTTCCGTTTGGCGTCGATCGCGCAGGGTGTGCACAAACGGACGCTGGCCGGCAACGCGCGCGCGCTGCACGATGGCGGCAACGGCGCCCGCGACTGGGCCGACCTTGCCGAAAAACTGCTCGAGGGTCACAAATAAAAAGAACGCTTGCGAACTATATGTAGGCGTTGTTGTATGCAGCCAGAGCGGAATACCGCTGCCGAGCTTGGAGAGATGCATGGCCGACTATCTCATTGCGGACGTGACCGACGGCGTCGGGTCGCTGGTCATCAACCGCCCCGAGCGCCGCAACGCGTTCACCGCCGAGATGGCGCAGCAGATGACGGAGATCGTCCACCGCTTCGAACGCGACGATGCGGTGCGCGCGGTGCTGATCCGCGGCGAGGGCGAGACGTTCACGGCGGGCGGTGATGTCCACGGCTTCCACGACGCGCTGACCGCGGATCGGTTCGGCCACGCGTCGGGCATGGAGCGGCGGATCGTCAGCGGGCATCTGACCTTCCACCGACTGCGGCGGATGCCGAAGCCGGTCGTGGTCGCCGCGCAGGGTATCACCGCGGGAATGGGGATCAGCCTGATGTGTTGCGCCGATTTCGCGCTGGCGGCGGACGATGCGCAGTTCACGCTCGCCTATCGGCATATCGGGCTCAGTCCGGACGGCGGAGTGAGTTATTTCCTGCCGCGGATCGTCGGCGAGCGCCGCGCGCTGGAGATCACGATGCTGGGCGAGCGGTTCACCGCGGCGCAGGCGGTCGAATGGGGGCTCGTCAACCGGACGTTCCCCGCGGACAGCCTGAAGGACGAGGCGATCGCGTTCGCGCGCAAGCTGGCGCGCGGGCCTACGCTGGCGATGGGGGGTGCCAAGCAGCTGATCCGTCAGTCGCTAGAGTCGACCTGGGACGAACAGTCCGCCGCGGAGGCACGGACGCTGTCCGACATCGCCGCCAGCGACGATCATCTGGAAGGCGTCACCGCGTTCGTCGAGAAACGCCGGGCCGCGTTCACCGGCCGCTGAGGGAGACGCGAGATGCGCGCTGAGGATTATGTCACGCTCGCCGATGTCGTGCGACCGATCGGGCGCGCGGTCCGCGACAAGACCGCGCTGATCGTCGAGGATCACGCGTTCAGCTATGCGGAGATCGACCGCCGGACGTCCATTTTGGCGAACCAGCTCGTGCAGGCTGGCGTGAAGCCCGGCGGCCGGATCGCCGTGCTGTCGAAGAACAATGCCGGTTTCGTCGAACTAATGTTTGCCATCGCCAAGGCCGGCGCCGTGCTGGTGCCGCTGAACTGGCGCCTGTCCTCGACCGAGATCGCCTACATCGTCGGCGACTCCGCGCCCTCGATGCTGTTCATCGAACGCGGACTGGAGGGCCTCGTGCCAGCCGACGCGATCGTCGGGCGAACGGTGATCGGGTTCGCGGACACCGCGTTCGATCTGGACGGCGCTGCGTCCGACGAGGAACCGGGCGTCGTCGTTGACCCTGACGATGTCGCGATGCTGATCTACACGTCGGGAACGACCGGGCACCCCAAGGGCGCGATGATCACGCACCGCAACTTCATCCGGCATTGCGGGCTCGATGCGCCCGAGACGCCGCCGTGGTGGGGCATTTCGCGCGACGAGATATGCCTCGTCGTGTTGCCTCTGTTCCATGTCGGCGGGCTGGAATTGCTGTTGCGGCCGCTGTTCACCGGCGCGACCGTCGTGCTGCACCGCGAGTTCGATCTCGAGCGCATCCTGACCGATATCGGCCGCCACAAGGTGACGATGACGGGCCTCGTCCCGACCGCGCTGCAGATGATGCTCGCGCATCCGAAATCGGCCGAGGTGGACTTCACCAGCCTCGACAAGTTCCTGTACGGCGCCGCGCCGATCCCGGTCGGCTTGCTGAAGGAAGGGCTCGACCGGATGCGCTGCGACTTCGTCGGCACGTACGGCATGACGGAATCGAACGGCGTGATGGCGATGCTGGCACCGGTCGATCACCACGACCGCGATGCCGACCGCTTGCGCTCGACCGGCAAGCCGACCTTTGCGACCGAAGTCCGGATCGTCGACGACGAAGGCGCAGACCTGCCGGCGGGCGAGATCGGTGAGATACTGGTCCGCGGATCGGGCGTCATGAAGGGATATTGGAACCGACCCGACGCGACCGCGGAGGCGATCGATGCCCATGGCTGGCTGCGCTCTGGCGACGCGGGCTATCTCGATGCGGACGGGTTCCTGTATATCAAGGACCGGGTGAAGGACATGATCTGCTCGGGCGGCGAGAACATCTATCCCGCCGAAGTCGAGAGCGCGATCTATGGCCATCCGGCGATCGCCGAGGTCGCCGTGGTCGGCGTGCCGCATGATCGCTGGGGCGAATGCGTCCACGCGGTCGTCGTCGCCAAGCCGGGCATGGTCGTCGATGCGGACGACGTGCTCGGCTGGGCGCGCGCGCGGATCGCCAGCTACAAGCGGCCCAAGACGCTCGAGGTGGTCGACATGCTGCCCAAGAACGCGGCCGGAAAAATCCTGCGACGCGCGGTGCGCGATCGCCTTAAAACCTTGCCGGAGACTGTGTGATGAAAGCTGCCGTCCTGTTCGAGCGCGGCCAGTCGCTCCAGATCGAGGAACTAAGCGTCGATACGCCCGGCCCGCGCGAAGTGCTGATCCGGGTCGCGGCGACCGGCGTATGCCATTCCGACCTGCACATGGCGGACGGATCGTTCCCCGCGCCGATGCCGGCCGTGCTCGGCCACGAGACCGCGGGTGTGGTCGAGGCTATCGGCGATGAGGTTCGCGGGCTGAAGGTCGGCGATCATGTCGTTACCTGCGTCTCGGGCTTTTGCGGTCATTGCCAGGATTGCGTGACGGGGCACCTCTCGATCTGCCAGGTCAAGGAGATCGACCGGCCGCGGGGTGCGACGCCGCGGATGACCAACGCAGCAGGCAAGCGCGTCCATCAGGTCGGCGGGCTCAGCGGGTTCGCCGAGATGATGCTGGTGCATGAGCGATCCTGCGTCGCGATACGCCGCGACATGCCGCTCGATCTCGCCTCGGTGATCGGCTGCGCAGTGACGACCGGATACGGCGCGGTCGTGCATACCGCACGGATCGAGGCGGGATCGACCGTCGCGGTGATCGGCTGCGGCGGGGTCGGGTTGATGATCGTCAACGCAGCGTTGATCGCCGGCGCCGCGCGGATCATCGCGATCGACCGGGTGCCCGAGAAACTCGCGCTGGCGCAGACGATGGGCGCGACCGACATCATCGACGGATCGAGTGGCGACGTCGTCGAGATGGTCCGCGAACTGACCGGCGGGGGCGTGCATTACAGCTTCGAGGCGATCGGACTGAAACCGACCGTCGAACAGGCGTTCCGCATGCTGCGGCAGGGCGGGACGTGCACCGTCGTCGGCGTCGCGCCGATCGGCACCAGCTTCGATATCGGCGCAATGGACTTGCTTATGGAGCGCAAGTTGCAAGGCTCGTTCATGGGGTCGAACCATTTCCCGGTCGACATGCCGCGGCTGGTCGATCTCTATATGCAGGGGCGGTTGAAGCTCGACGCGCTTATTTCTGCGCGTGTTCCGCTGACCAGCATCAACGATGCGCTGGCGGAACTGAAGACGGGAAAGCTCGCACGGTCGGTGGTGACGTTCTGACTTCCCTTTAATCCTCCCCCGCAAGGGGGAGGTGGCAGGCACTTGCCTAACGGAGGGGGAGGTAAGTGCCACCTACGTTCCGTGTCTGCCCCCTCCGTCGCTTCGCGCCACCTCCCCCTTACGGGGGCGGAACGTGGGCCTCATACCGCAGCGGCGAGTTCGTCGAACAGCCGGTCTTTCCAAGCCTGCGGGCTGCCTAGGTTCAGCGACCAGTGATGCGCGCGGCGGTAGAAGAGATGTGCGTCGTGTTCCCAGGTATAGCCGATCCCCCCGTGGAGGTGGATCGCCTCCTTAGACGCGAGCCATGCGGCATCGCACGCCGCGACGCGCGCCGCCGCCGCCGCCTGCATCAGCCGATCGGGTGCGTCGGTCATCGCCCAGACGCCGTGGAAGACGTGGCTTCGTGCAAGCTCGTTCGCGACGTAAAGGTCGGCGAGCTTGTGCTTCACCGCCTGGAACCGCCCGACCGGGCCGCCGAACGCCTGACGCTCCTTCACATAGTCGGTCGTGATCCGCAGCCAGCGATCGGCCGCGCCGACCTGTTCGAAGCCGTACAGGACCGCCGCGCGCGCCAAGATCGCCTCGATCTGCGCGCGGCCCGTGGTGAGCCGTTCCGCGGAAACGTCGGCGAACTCCAGCCGTGCGACATTCATCGCACCGTCGATCGCGTCCAGCATGGTGCGGGTGACGCCAGCCTGGTCCAGGTTCACCAAGTACAATCCGACCGCGTTCTCGTCACGCGCGAGCACGAGCGCGGTATCGGCGATGTTGCCGTCCACCACCGGTTGCTTGGTTCCGGTAAGACGACCGTCAGCGACCGTGGTGGCGATCCGCGCGTAATCGAGATCGCCCGGACCATCGAACAGTGCCGCGCACCCGATCAAGCAACCCTCGGCGATAGCGGGCAGGATTGCAGTCTTCTGGTCCTCGGACCCGGCGAGCATCACCGCCTCGGCCAGCAGATACAGCGTCGATCCGAACGGCACCGGGGCCAGCGCGGCGCCGATCTCCTCCGCGATCGCCCCCAGTTCGACCGCACCGAGCCCGAGCCCGCCATGGCTTTCCGGAATGGTGATCCCGAGCCAGCCCTGTTCGACGATCTGCTTCCAGAGCGCCGCATCGTGCGTCGTGCCGGCGTCGTCGAGGACGGTCCGGACGCGCGATAGCGGACAGTGCGCGGTCAGGAAACGACTCGCTTCGTCGCGGAGATAGCGCTGGTCCTCGGTATAGTCGAAATCCACGTTTCCATCCCCCGTTTCGGTGTTCGGCAATTAGGTAGCTTGAATAAGGTACGCAACCAAACTAATATCCGATCAAACGGAGGATGCAATGGCCGAACGAGGCTCCAACACCGGCGACTTTACGATCGCGCGCGATATGTTCCTGCCCGAACACGACCAGTATCGCGACAGCGTGCGGCGCTTCGTCGAGGCCGAACTCGTTCCGCATCACGCCGATTGGGAAGAGGCGGGGATCGTCCCGCGCGAGGTCTGGCGCAAGGCCGGCGAGATGGGGATGCTGTGCCCCAACATCCCCGAAGAATATGGCGGGTTCGGCGGCGATTGGCTCTACAACGTCGTCGTGATCGAGGAACTCGCGCGCGCCGGTATCACCGGGCCCGGCTTCATGATCCATTCCGATCTCGTCGCGCCCTACATCCTCGCCTGGGGCAGCGAGGACGTTAAGCGCCGCTATCTCCCGAAGATGGTGACCGGCGAGATGATCGGCGCGCTCGGCATGACCGAGCCCGGCGCCGGCAGCGATGCCAAGGGGATCCGCACGCGCGCGGTGAGCGACGGGGACGACTACGTCATCGACGGGCAGAAGGTGTATATCTCCAACGGCCAGTTGTGCGACCTGATCGTGCTGGCGTGCAAGACCGACCCGGACGCGGGCGCACGCGGTGTCAGCCTGATCGTCGTCGAGACGGATACGCCGGGCTTCGAGCGCGGGCGCAATCTCGACAAGATCGGGCTCAAGGCACAGGACACGTCCGAGCTGTTCTTCTCGGGTGTCCGCGCACCCGTCGGCAACCGTCTTGGCGACGAGGGCCGCGGCTTTGCGATGATGATGACCAAGCTGGCGCAGGAACGTCTCGCGCAGGCGGTGCGCAGCGCCTGCGTCTGCGAGGCGGCGATCCGCTGGACCGTGGACTATACGCGCGAGCGCAAGGCGTTCGGCGGGACGATCGCCGATTTCCAGAACACGCAGTTCGTGCTGGCGCAATTAGCGGCGGAAACGATGGCGGCGCGGATCTTCACCGACTGGTGCATCAAGCGGTTCGGCGAGGGCGAACTGACCGCGGTCGATGCCGCCAAGGTGAAGCTGATCGTCACCGACCTGCACTGCAAGGTGGTCGACCAGTGCCTCCAGTTCTTCGGCGGCTATGGGTACATGACCGAATATCCGATCGCACGCGCCTATATCGACGCGCGGATCACGCGGATCGCCGGCGGTGCCGCCGAAGTGATGAAGCAGATCATCGGCCGGGACCTGTACGCATGAACTTCGACGATACCGCAGTGGAAGCAGGATACCGCGCGCAGGTCCGCGACTGGATCGCTGCGAACCGCATCGCGTTGCCGCAGACCCGTCGTCGGCGCGATGCGACGCCCGAATGGCTTGGGCTCGCGCGCGCATGGCAACGGATCAAGGCGGACGCAGGCTATGTCGGCATCGCCTGGCCCAAGAGCTGGGGCGGCCACGAGGGCAGCGTCGCGCAGGCGCTGATCTTCGACCAGGAGGAAGCCGCAGCGGGGCTGCATTTCCCGTATTTCGAGATCGGCATCGGCCTGTGCGTCCCGACGGTGGCGAGCTTTGCCGATCAGGCGACGATCGACCGGATGGCGACGCCGGCGATGCGCGGCGACGAGATATGGTGCCAGCTTTTCTCCGAACCGTCAGTCGGCTCCGACTTGGCCGGCGTGCGGACGCGCGCGGTTCAGGCCGGCGACGACTGGATCGTCGACGGGCAGAAGGTGTGGACGACCGGCGGGCAATTCTCCGACTTCGCGATCCTGCTCACGCGGACCAATCCCGACGTGCCCAAGCACCGTGGCATGACGATGTTCTGGCTCGACATGCGAACGCCCGGCGTCGAGGTGCGGCCGATCCGGCAGATGTCGGGGTTCGCAAACTTCAACGAGGTGTTCCTGAGCGGCGTTCGTATCCCGGACACGCAGCGGCTGGGCGCGGTCGATGCCGGTTGGGCGACCGCGATGACGACGTTGATGAACGAGCGCGTCTCGATCGGCGATGTCGGCGGGCCGGATATCGCCGCCGCGATCCGACTGGCGCGCGCGACCCCTGGAAAGTTCGGGACCGCGGCGGATCATCCCGCGACCCGCAACGCGATCGTCGAGCATCATATCCGCTACGAAGGCGTTCGCCTGACGCGGAGCCGGTTGCTGACCGCGGTGTCCCGCGGCGAGAAGCCGGGGCCGGAGAACGCGATCACGAAGCTGGTGACCGCCAACGAGATGCAGGGGCTGGCGCGCGACACGCTGTTGTCGCGCGGGCCGATGGGGCTGGTGATGGAGCGCGACGACGACGCGGCCGAGGGCATCTTCCACGACAGCTTCACCTGGGCGCCGGGCTACCGGATCGCCGGCGGCACCGACGAAATTCTGCGTACCGTGATCGCCGAACGCGTGCTGGGCCTCCCCGCCGAACCGCGTGCCGACAAGACCGCGCCGTTCCGCGCCAAATCGGAGACCAAGGATGCGTGAGGTCGATTGCGTCGTGGTGGGCGCAGGCTTTGGCGGGCTCTACCTGCTCCACGAACTGCGCAAGTCGGGGTTCAGCGTGCAGGGGTTCGAGCGCGGATCGGGCGTCGGCGGCACGTGGTTCTGGAACCGCTATCCAGGCGCGCGGTGCGACGTCGAAAGCTTCGACTACAGCTATTCGTTCGACCCCGCGCTCGAGCAGGAGTGGGACTGGAGCGAGCGCTTCGCGACGCAGCCCGAAATCCTGCGCTATCTCGAGCATGTCGCAGACCGGTTCGACCTGCGCCCGCTTATCGCGTTCGACACCGAAGTTGCAGCGGCCGACTGGTCGGAGGCGGCAGGGCGCTGGCAGGTCAAGACCAGCGCGGGCGAATGGTCCGCGCGGTACCTGATCCTCGCGACGGGCAGCCTGTCGGCCGCGAAGGCTCCGGACATCGCCGGGCTCGGCGATTTTGCGGGCCAGACGGTCTCGACCGCCAACTGGCCCGAGGATGGCGTCGATTTCGCGAACAAGCGGGTCGGCGTGATCGGCACCGGATCGTCGGGCATCCAGGCGATCCCCTTGATCGCGGCGCAGGCGGAGCACCTCACGGTCTTTCAGCGTACGCCTTCGTTCACCGTGCCGGCGCGCAATGCGCCGCTCTCGCCGGACCAGATCGCGACGCGCAAGGCGGCGTACCGCGATCACCGCGCGACCGTCAGGCAGACCGCGCCGGGCGTGATCTTCCGCATGACCGGAAAGTCCGCGCACGACCTTGCGGATGCCGATCGCACGGCCGCCTATGAAGACGCGTGGACGCATGGCGGCGCAGGGTTCGCGCAGGTGTTCAACGACCTGATCCTCGACCAGACCGCTAATGCGACCGCAGCGGATTTCGTGCGTGCGAAAATTGGCGAAACGGTTGCCGATCCCGAAACCGCCGCGAGCCTGACGCCGGGCGACTATCCGATCGGGTCGAAACGGATCGCGGTCGATACCGATTATTATGCGACGTTTAACCGACCCAACGTCACGCTGAAAGACCTGCGCAAGGATCCGCTTCGGCGTATCGTCGCACAGGGCGTGGAGACGGCCGAGGGTACGACGCCGCTCGACGTTCTCGTGCTGGCGACCGGCTTCGATGCGATGACCGGCTCGTTCCTGCGGATCGCCATCACCGGCACGGAGAACACGCTGGCGGAGAAATGGAGCGCGGGCCCGCGGACGTATCTAGGGCTGATGTCGGCGGGGTTCCCGAACCTGTTCCTGATCGCCGGACCTGGCAGTCCATCGGTGCTGACCAACATGGTCTTGTCGATCGAGCAGCATGTCGAATGGGTGCGCGATTGCCTCATAGCTCTGCGCGACCGCGGCGAAACCCGGATCGAGCCGACGCGCGAGGCCGAGGACCGGTGGGTCGACCGCGGCAATGCGATGGCCGCCCGCACGCTCTTCATGTCCGGCAACTCCTGGTATCTCGGCGCGAACGTGCCCGGCAAACCGCGCGTGTTCATGCCGTTCATCGGCGGCGTCGCGGTGTACCGGGCGATCTGCGAAAAGGTGGTCGCGAACGACTATGCCGGGTTCGAACGGCGTGCCACAATCGAGGCTTGATCCGCATAAGCGGACGCGAAGGAGACGGGATGCGGATTCGGTGGGAAGCACTCGGGCTGGTGTTGCTGGCTGGCTGCACGGTATCGCAGGACAAGGCAACGCCCCCGGCGGCAAGCGGAGTCGGCAAGATCGACGAGGCGTATCTGACGACGGGCGGCAACGGCAGCGACTGGGCAGCGACCGGGTATAACTACCAGGAGCAGCGCTTCAGCCCGCTGACGCAGATCAACGCAGCGAACGTTGGCAAGCTCGGTCTTGCCTGGTCCGCCGACCTGCCCGATGCGCGCGGGCAGGAGGCCACGCCGATCGTCATCGACGGCAAGCTGTTCGTGACGGGGCCGTGGTCGAAGGTGTTCGCCTACGACGCGGTGACGGGAAAGCCGCTGTGGACCTACGACCCCGGCGTCGACAAGGCGAAGGCCGTCGATGCGTGCTGCGATGTCGTCAATCGCGGCGTCGCGGCGTGGAAGGGCAAGCTGTATCTGGGCACGCTCGACGGCCGGCTGATCGCGCTCGACGCCGATACCGGAAAGCCGGCCTGGTCGGTCCAGACCACCGATAACGCGAAGCCGTACACGATCACCGGCGCGCCGCGCGTCGTGAAGGACATGGTGCTGATCGGCAATGGCGGCGCGGAGTTCGGCGTGCGCGGCTATGTCACCGCGTATGACGCGGCGACCGGCGCGAAGAAATGGCGGTTCTACACCGTGCCGAACGCGACCGGCGCGGCGGACGGCGAGGCATCCGACGCGGTGCTGAAGGCGAAGGCGGGATCGACCTGGTCTGCCGGCGGGCAGTGGAAACAGTCGGGCGGTGGCGGCACGGTGTGGGACGCAATCGTCTACGATGCCGAACTCGACCAACTCTATATCGGAGTCGGCAACGGCAATCCGTGGAACCACGGTTTGCGCAGCGAGGGCAAGGGCGACAATCTGTTCCTGTCCTCGGTCGTCGCACTGAAGCCGGAGACCGGCGCGTATCTGTGGCATTATCAGGAGACGCCGGCGGAAAGCTGGGACTTCACCGCGACGCAGCCGATCATCCTCGCGACCATCCCGATCGGCGGGATCCAGCGGAAAGTGCTGATGCAGGCACCCAAGAACGGCTTCTTCTTCGTCGTGGACCGGACCAACGGCAAGCCGATTGCCGCGAACAAGTTCATCAAGTCGGTGAACTGGGCGGACCGTTACGGCCCCGATGGACGTCCGGTCGAGACGGCGGCGGCGCGCTATTACCGGACGCAGAAGCCCTTCATCGGCGTGCCGTCGGCGCTCGCCGCGCATAACTGGCAGCCGATGAGCTTCAGTCCGAAGACCGGGCTCGTCTATATCCCCGCGCAGGAGGTCGGGCTGGCGTATATTCCGCCGCTGACGCCGCAGGATGCCGCGCGCCAGCCGCTCGGGTTCAACGTCGGGCTTAATTTCTCCGAAGGCATGTTGCCGCATGATCCAAAGGTGATTGCGGGAGCGACCAAGGCGACCGTCGGCGCGCTTGTCGCGTTCGATCCGGTCGCGGGGAAGGAGCGTTGGCGGGTCGATTATCCGGTGCCGTGGAATGGCGGCACGATGGCGACCGCGGGCAATCTGGTATTCCAGGGCACTGCGCTGGGCGAGTTCCGCGCCTATGCCGCCGACACCGGCAAGCAGGTGTTCGCCTATCCGGTACAGTCGGGGATCATGGCAGGCGCGAGCAGCTTCGCCGTGAACGGGGTGCAATATGTCGCGGTGACCACGGGGCGGGGCGGGTCTTTCCCACTGGCGGCGGGCTATGCGGGCGGTGCCGCGCGAACCATCCCGAACATCCCCCGCGTACTGGTGTTCAAGCTCGGTGGCACGGCCAAACTGCCGGCGTTGTCCGCGACTACGCCCGTCGATTTCACACCGCCACCGCCTGCGGGAACACCGCAGCAGATCGCCGAGGGGAAGGCGTTGTTCGGCCGCAACTGCCAAGTCTGTCACGGCGGCAACGCCGCGGGCGGCGGCGTGACGCCCGACCTGCAACGGTCGGGCACTCTGGCGAATGGGGAGGCGTGGAAGTCGGTTCTGATCGACGGCGTGCTGAAGGACCAGGGCATGGTCAGCTTCGCGCGCGTGATGACGCCGGAGCAGGCGGAGTCGGTTCGCTACTACGTGATCGGCGAAGCGAACTGGGCGAAGGCCAATCTTCCTGCTAAGACGAAGAAGTGACCGGCGGGCCGCTGGCGGGCGTCCGGGTCGTCGAGTTCGACGCGATCGGCCCGGTACCGCTGGCGGCCATGATCCTCGCGGATTTCGGCTGCGAGATCGTCCGGATCGGACGGGCAGGACGACCTCCAAGTCCGAGTGCGGACGGTCCGATCCTCGGACGCGGGCGTCGTTGTATAACGCTCGACCTGAAGAACGCGGCGGAACGCGACACCGCGCTGGCGATCGTCGCGTGCGCCGACGTGGTGATCGAGGGCAACCGGCCGGGGGTGATGGAGCGGCTCGGGCTCGGTCCGGATGCGTGTCTCGCGGCCAATCCAAAGCTCGTCTATGGTCGGATGACGGGGTGGGGCCAGACCGGGCCGCTCGCGCAGACCGCCGGGCACGATATCAACTACATCGCACTTACCGGCGCGCTGCACGCGATCGGCGGTGCCGACCGGCCGGTGCCGCCGCTGAACCTCGTAGGCGATTATGGCGGCGGGTCGATGATGCTCGCGCTCGGCGTGACTGCCGCGCTGGTTGCGGCGCGAACGACCGGGACGGGGCAGGTGGTCGATGCGGCGATGACCGACGGCAGCGCTTTGCTGATGAGCCTGTTCTATGCGATGCATGCCGCCGGCCATTGGCGTGATGCGCGCGAGGCGAACCTGCTCGACGGCGGGGCGCCCTTCTATCGGACCTACGCTTGCGCGGATGGCGGGCACGTCGCCGTGGGTGCGATCGAGCCGGCATTCTTCGCCGCGCTGCTGGCCGGTTTGGAGCTGGATACGGCCGGAATCGACCAGTCCGACCGAGCGGCATGGCCGGTCCTCGCGAGCCGCTTCGCCGCGCGCTTTGCGGAACGATCGCGCGACGACTGGGCGGAGGTCTTTGCCTGTACGGACGCTTGCGTGACGCCGGTCCTGTCGCTGGCCGAGGCGCCACACCATCCCCACAACCACGCCCGCGCCACCTTCGCCGCGCCATCCGGCCCGATGCAGCCGATGCCGGCACCACGCTTCTCCGCGACGCCGGCGGTGACCGCGCCAACCGAACCCACCAACAGCGCTGCGATCTTGAAGGCGTGGTCAGCCGCGTCCAGCGCCGATCGCGTGCGCTTTGCGATGTTGAAAGGGTGCCAATGACTCCGTCAGCGCATCTCGTTGATCCCGAGCTTCGGCCTTTGCTCGGCCTGCTTCCGGTAATTCCCCACGATGCGGCATCGCTGGCCCTTGCCCGTGCCCAGTCCTATCCGATGCCGCCGCCGGGCGATGACGGGGTCGTACTCGAGCGGCGCTGGATACCGGGGCCGGCAGGCGCACCCGACATCCTGGTCCACATCTATCGCCCGGCGCGCATCGACGGCGCGATCGGCTGCATTCTCCATATGCACGGCGGCGGCTTCGTGATGGGCAAGGCGGCGAACCAGGAATTCGTCCATCGCCGCTTCGTCGCGGACCTCGGTTGCGCGCTCGTGTCAGTCGACTATCGACTCGCACCCGAGACGGTGTTTCCCGGCGCGATCGAGGATTGCTACGCGGCGCTCGGCTGGGTGTTCAATAACTGCGATGCACTGACCATCGACCCAACGCGGATCGGGGTGATGGGTGAGAGCGCGGGCGGCGGCCTGGCGGCGGCACTCGCGCTGCTGGCACGCGACCGCGGCGAATTTTCGTTGGCGTTTCAGCACCTGATGTATCCGATGCTCGACGATCGGACAGGTGTGCGGGACAATTCATCGCCCTATGCCGGCGAGTTCGTCTGGACGCCTCAGAACAACCTATTCGGCTGGACATCGCTCTTGGGCAGCGCACCGG
Source organism: Sphingomonas sp. AP28 (assembly GCF_056680455.1). Lineage (NCBI taxonomy): Bacteria > Pseudomonadati > Pseudomonadota > Alphaproteobacteria > Sphingomonadales > Sphingomonadaceae > Sphingomonas > Sphingomonas sp. AP28. The sequence continues at coordinate 2,732,576 of NZ_CM155283.1, forward strand.
GTGGCGCTGGCATATCCTGCTACGCGGCACCCGCGCGCGCCGAAAATCTTGAAGGCCTGCCCCCGACATTTATTGCCACCGGCGCCCTGGATCTGTTCGTCGAAGAAGACTTGGACTACGCACGGCGCCTGCTACGGGCCGGCATTCCCGTCGAGTTGCACGTCTATCCCGGCGCGTTCCACGCCTTCGACCTGCTGCCACGCGGCCGGTTGACGGAAACCACATATCTTGACCGGATACGGTCCTTGCATCGTAGCATGGCGCCGACCTGTTCTCGGGTTTGATTGACTGCGACGTTACCGAGTGAGTCATGCCAGTTAATCTGGTGGAAAGCCGCCTGTCCGCTATCGGGCAGCGATCCACGTAAACGGACGTTCGTTCAGAAGGTGGGGCAGGGTGGCGAGGGGCTGGTTCCTGGTGGAAAGCGGCCCGGCCGTTTTCGGGCGCCGATCGGCGGTAAGCAGCCGTTCGTTAATCTGTTGGGCAGGGGCCCAATGGGCCGATTCTGGTAAAAGCGGAATGGCCGCTTTCGGACGCCACTAGCGGGGCAGCGGACGTACTTTCATATTCAAGAGTAGAGAAGGTTTAAATTACAGGCGGGCTATCTCAGTACAAAAAATAAACTTTTAACTAGATCATTTTCATCCATGATTATCGACTTTCTTATAAAGCAGATAAGATTTGGCTTCGTCCGGGGAGTAGTAGGCTCCTATGATAGGCGGTAGGTGATCTACTTCGGCTTTGGTCGACGATTGACAGCCAAGCCATTGTCTCTGCAACGCGAATGCCCGGTTCGAGGGGGATCCGGGCCAGTTCGATGTTGAACGGCGCAAAATAGGCGGGTTGACCTTGCCATTCGGTAAAGCGGTCAAGGGCCTGACCGATCGACCAGCCGTGGAGGTGGATACCTAGATCGACGAGCGCACGGGTGACGCGGAACAGAAGCCAGTGGATATGGCCGAGCGCATCGTGGGGGTCGGTATAGGCGCCGGCTTTTTCGGCAAGTTGCTCGGCGTAGATTCCCCAGCCTTCGACGAAGGCCGACGCGTATTCGATGCGGAGCGGGTGGGGCGGGCTGGCACCCTCCAGACCCAGCTGGATCATGTGGCCGGGGAGCAGTTCGTGTGCCACGACGCTCGGGAGCGTCCAGCGTGGACGGCGGCGGATGTCCTTGAGGTCGACGACATAGGCGCCGGCGCGGGCCGGAGTAGGGACCTCTCGATAGCCGCCGCGGCCGGCGGCGATCTCCTCTGCGGATAACGCGCGGGCGCTGGCGTTCAGGCACCAGGGAGGGAGCTCGCCGAACGCCATCGGGATTTTGGCGCGCGCGGTGGCCAGCATGCGGTTCATGTCGTCAATTGCCTCGGCGCGACCAGCGTCGGTGTCGGGATAGAGAAAGCGCTCGTCCTGCCAGAGTTTGGCATAGCGTGCTGCGACCGTCCCGTTGGGTGCGCTGATCCGGTCGAACAGGTGCGCGGCGCGGGCGTGGAGGCGGTTCAATCCCACGAGAAGCCGGCGTTCGGCATAGGCCGGCGTCATGGTGCCGAGCGAGCGTTGCAGTTGGAGAGCGTACCAGTCCGCGCCGCCGTTGAACCGTCCGACTCCGGGAGTCGAAGGCGCGGTGTCGCGGAGACTTTCGAGCGCGGCGATCTGTCGTTCGATCGCGGTATCTGGGAGCGCCGTCCGGAGAGCGTCGACCGTGCGATCGAGAGACAGGCGGGGAAGGACGATGCCGGTTTCGGCATCGGCGAGGATCGCGGTGGTGTCGGCGTCGATCCTGGCGCGATCGGGGCGTGCCGCCTTCCATGCGCCGGTCGTCGGGGTGACACGGTAGGGGCTGCGTCCGGTGCGGCCGAACGTGGACCGTGCGATGGCGGCGTCGATCGCCAGACCGGCGCGCGCGGTCGTCAGATCGAGACGGTCACCGGGTTGCAAGGCGTGTGGGTCGAAGGGGGCGAGCAGGCGGAGTGCTTCGTCTGGATCGGTCGCTGCGGCTGCGTCGAGGGCTTGGCGTAGCGACGCGGTGGTCCGGGCGTGCGTGTTCGCGGGGAAGAGCATTGATGACGCCAGTCCAGCGAGTATCTTTCTGCGGTTCGGCATCATCTCACAGAATCCCCATCGTCCTGAGCGACGTCAGAGGGTGTTACCCAAGGGAGGTGCGCTTCAAATTCGCTCAGCACGAACGGGGTGGGGGCGGCCACGCAACCGACGGAACAGGCGCCGGGAAAATGGGGAGGCGTCATGGGGTGCGCATCATCGGGGCAATGCCACGCGGTTGTTGGCCTGCGTGATCTCGGGCTCGTCTCCGGTAAGCCCGACGCGGACGGTCAGCGTCGCGGGATCGAGGCGCGCCGGGACCGCAAGTCTCACAGTTGTCGTTTTGGGATTGAGATCGAGCGGGGCGGCTAGCGGAGGAATGCTCGTGGTGGCGACGACTTTGCCTGTCGCGTCGATCAGTTCGGCCCGCCCGCCCGCTGCGTCTTTGGCGCCGAGGCTGTGGACGGTGACCGTAACGTTCCGACCCTTCACGATCGCGTCGTCCGGTCCAATGCCGAGGTCGGCGCGCTGGTCCACCGGTGTGCCTGTTTCTACCAACGCGAAGTCGATCACCGTCGTGCCCGGTGCGAACGCGACGTCGGTAGCAGCGCTCCGTTCGAGCGTCATGGTCTGAGCGCTGCCGATCGGTGCGAGTGTCTTGCCGCCGTTGGTGCTGCTCGACGCTTGCATCGACCAGCGACCGGCGGTGACGGTCCAGGTGGACATCGTCGCGCGCTGGGCGTGATCGGTGGTGTTGTAGGCGATCACCCGAAACTTTGTCGTCGTCGCGCCGGGCAGCAGGATCGCCACTCTCTCAGCCGCTCCCGGCTCAGCGAAGCGCCAGCTTACCGTGTTGCCGGGCCAGCTCTGGTTGCGGCGGAGTGCCACGCCGCCAAGCCGTTCGCGTTGCAGGATCTCACTCGGCTGGTCGACGCGGTCGCTCCACCAATGGCCCTCGGTGTACATGTCCATGTGCTGCGATTTGTCGGCGATCGCGTCGGCGTGGAGTGCTTCCAAGGGGGCGGTGTCGCCGGTCGCGGCCCAGGCAGTGTAGCGGGCGAACGGGTCTTCGGACTTGGCCGTGGCAAGTTTGGTGCGGGCCGCGGCGCCACCGGGGAATGCGTCGAACGCGTTCTCGTTGAATTCGGCCAGCGCGCCGGGGCCGGCTTTCGCGAGCCGTGCTTCGATCGGGCGGAGGTATTTCGCGTCGCCAGTGTAGCGCCATGCGGCCCAGGTCGCTTGGAGCGACGTGGTGATGCCGCCGCCGTCGCCGGTACGCTCGGCATCGGTGCGCCAGTTGATCTCGTTGGGATAGGTCCAGCTGCCGTCCGGTGCTTGCTTGCCGTGCGCCATCCAGCTGTCGATCACGCCGGTGACGAGCCCGCGCGCAAGCGGGTTGGCGTTGTAGAGGCCGACCAGCATCGGGCCGTGCATGACGGTGAAGGCATAGGGTTTCTGCCATTCCCACGCGCCCTCGCGGTACATTTTCCGCCCGCCATACCAGTTGCTGGCGAAGTGCATGTGGCCGGCGGGGTTCTTGAGAATGACGGTCTGGAGGGCGCGCGTGTTTTCCATCAGGCGCTCGACGGCCTTGGGCTCGCCCCAGTTGAGGTAGAGGCGCTCGGCGTTGCTGTTCAGGCCCTCCTCGTACGCGTGGAGCTCGTCGGCGGTGATGTATCCGAGGCCGTTGACGATCATGCCGTTCTTGTAGACCGCGTCGGAAAGCGCGCGGAGCGAGGCGTTGATCTTGTCCGGCTCGACGCCCATCAGCGCGAGGCCGGGCCATTGCTGCGTCAGGTCGGTGTCGTCGGAAATGCCACCGCCGAAATCGCCGTAGGGGACTTGGCGCTCGTCGATCCACCAGGTGACGAACTGGCGGACGCGCTTGAGGTCTTCGAGCTGGCGGAAGGCCCATAGGGGGACGCCGGCGGGCGCGATCGGCTGGACGAACGCGGGCAGGTTTTCGGGGCGGTAGTTGATGTCGGCCCAATAGGCGCGGGCGCGCGCATTGTCGGGGTCGACGCGTAGCAGGTCGGAGATGTCGGCGAACAGGCGCTGGTAGAGGCCGGCGCGTTTCGACGCGGTATGCTCCTCGACGAGGAAGCCCCAATTGTCCTTAACCTGCGCCATGCGGTCGGCGACGTGTTCGGGCAGGCTTTCCGCACGAGGTTTGAACACGAGGCGTATCTTGGCGCCGTTGAGCGCGGTGGCGTCGAAGTCCGGCGCGGCGCTCGCGATCGTCAGGTCGAGGCTGTCGTTCGGGAGAATGCGGTCGCGCAGGTCCAGCCACAGCGTACGCACTTCGTTCGGACGGACCGAGACGGAGAGGTCGATCATGTCGCGGCCGGGCCAGATCGGGTCCTTCACGCGGATGTTCAGCGCGATCAGACCGGCGGCGTTGGACTTGGCGTTCAGCGCGGGGATGTCGATCGCGATACCGTCGAGGCCGTCGTTGAGGTTCTGCCACCCGTAATCGAAGGCGCGGGCGAGCGGGCGGTCGGGGAGCGCGTCGCCGAAGCTCGCCGGGATCAGGATGTGGACGATCGGGGCGGCATTGTCCCGGCGGATGGGCGCACCCGATGCGCCGCCGGTGCCGGCTCCGACAGCGGCTTTCAGGCCGGCGGAGGGCATCGCGACGACGGTGCTGCGCTCGTCCGGGGCGAAGCGGCCTGCGATGTAGGCGTTGAGGGGCGCGAGGGCGGCGAGGTTGGGAGAGGCGGTTGCGTCGACGGTGTAGGAAAGCTTGAAGCTGCCAGTGGGTTCTGCGCCTGCGCCGATGTCGTAGGCCCAGAGCTCCTGGATCGGTTGTTCCTGCATCGTGTTGGTGAAGCTGAGCGTGCCGCCGGTGCGGGGGGCGAACTGGTTTACGCTGCGGACTGTGCCTTGGGCGCGGGTGGCGATCAGGGCGGGCTTGGTTCCGTCGCTCCAGTCCAGGCGACCATAGGCCGCGCCGCGGATCTCAACGCGGTTGACGCGTTCGCCGGCGGGAATCGTCAGGTCGTAGCGCTTGCCGCCTTCGACATAAGTATTCCAGTCGGGCAATTCGAAATAATCGTCGCGGCCGGGCAGGCGGGAGCGGTTGTAGACGCCGGGCCAGGTCGTCTCGGCGATACCGTCGACGCCTTTCCACATCCATTCCTTGAGGTCCTTCGCGTCGGCGAACTCGACCTTTCGGACGCGGGTGACGGGGGCGTCGAGCACGGGTGGCGCGGTCTTGTCCCAGCCGTAGCGGTGTAGCCATGCGGTGCGCTTTGCTATGGGGTCGGACGCGGGGGCGGGGGATGGTTCGCGCTTGTCGGCGAGCGCTGCGACATCGGAGGCGGGGAGGGTGCGGTCGTAGACGCGGATCTCGTCAAGATCGGAGCCGCGCATGAAATTGTAGCGGCTTTGGACCTGATGCGGGGACATGACGCGGCCGGCTAGCCCGAACTGGTCGAGGCCGCTGTCGAGGTCGGCCTTCTGATCCTTCCGAGCGACGAGCTTGCCGTTGACGAACAGTTGGACGCCGAGCGTCTCGTCCCAGGCGAACGCGATGTGCAACCACGCGTCCGCGACCGGCGCTTGCGGGATCGTCCAGGACACGCGGATGCGCGAGAGGTTCGCGTCGGTGACGAAAGCGTCGAAGCCGTGGCCGTTCCAGTCGATCCGCAGGAACGCCATGTCCCAGCTCGAATGGTCGGCGAATCCGGTGCGGAAGATCACGAACGGGGCTTCGCCGACGGGGGTGCGGGCGCGCCAGAAGAAAGCGAGCGTACCACGATCCGCGCGGATGTTGCCGGGGGCTTTCCAGGCGACATAGCCGTCGTCGGCCCATCGCGCGGCGCCACCGATCGCACCATCCGGGGTGATGTCGACACCGCTGCGGAAATTGGGGACGGGATCGCCGGCGGCGTAGTCGGCGGTCAGACTCTTGTCGGCGGAGGCACGGAACAGCAGCCCGGTCGCATCCTGTGCTTGTGCCGGAGCGATGCTTGCAACGGCTAATGCTAGGACGGACGCCGTGGTGAAACGCTTCACTGCTCTCTCCCTGGGGCCAATCGGCATTGAGCGATTTGGCCGAATGTTCGTCGTCAGAAGCTTGTTCTTTCGCGAAGGCGGGGCCCCAGTCTGGGTTCCCGCCTTCGCGAGAGAACAAGAGACGGCAGTGTTAGCCCGCGTCCACTCTCGCCAGCCTTGGCGAGAGCAGGTGCACGACGGTGATCGCGATGAGGTACGTGCTGCCGGCGACCGCGAAGATCAGCGTGTAGCTGCCTGTGGTCTGCAGGATGTAGCCGGTGAACTTGGCCATCATCATGCCGCCGATCGCGCCGACCGTGCCGCCGATCCCAACCACCGACCCCACCGCGCCGCGCGGGAACATGTCCGACGGGATCGTGTACAAGTTCGCCGAGAACGCCTGATGCGCCGCCGTCGCCAAGCCGACGATGCCGACTGCCAGCCAGAGATTGTCGACATATTGCGCGAAGAAGATCGGCATCACCAGGAACGCGCAAGCCAGCATCGTGACCTTCCGCGCGAAATTGGCGGAATGGCCTCGCTTCATCAGCTTCGACGACGACCAGCCCCCTGCGACGCTGCCGAGATCGGACAGCAGGTAGATCGCGACCAACGGCGGTCCGAAGCTTTTGAGATCCAGATGGTATGTCTTCGCGAGAAAGTCCGGCGTCCAGAACAGGAACAGCCACCAGATCGGATCGATCAGGAACTTGCCGAGTGCATACGCCCAGGTCTCGCGGTAGCCGAGCAGCTTGAGCCAGCCGATCTTCTTCGCCGGATCGGCCGGATCGCTCTCGATATGCGCGAGTTCGGCCGGCGACAGCTTCGCCACTTCGCGCGGACGACGATAGATCGCGATCCACGCCACCAGCCAGATCAGGCTGATCGCGCCGGTGATGATGAACGCCATCCGCCAGCCGAACGCGATCGTGATGATCGGCACGATCAGCGGCGTGATGACGGCGCCGATGTTCGCGCCGGCGTTGAACACGCCGGTCGCGAACGCGCGCTCCTTGGCGGGAAACCACTCCGAGACCGCCTTGATGCCCGCGGGGAAGTTGCCCGCTTCGCCAAGGCCGAGCACGACGCGCGCCGCGGAGAACTGGAACGCATTGCCCGCGAACCCGCACAGCGTGTGGCCGAGCGTCCAGATCACGAATGCGACCGAGTAGCCGATCCGCGCGCCGAGCACGTCGACGATCCTGCCGAAGCTCAGATACCCGATCGCATAGGCCGCCTGGAACCAGAAGATGACGTCGGCGTAGGTCGTCTCGTTCCAGCCGAGTTCGGCGGAGATGGTCGGCTTCAGCACACCGATCATCTGCCGATCGACGTAATTGATCGCGGTCGCGGCGAACAACAGGCTGCAGATCAGCCAGCGATAGCGGCCGATCTTGCCGCCTACCCCTGCGTCACCGATCGCCCCGTTCGCGTTGGGCGCGCCCACCTCCGGCATGTTCATGCTCGCCATTGGCTTCTCTCCTAAAGGCAGCCTCTAGCGGGCCTTGATGGTGCAGTGGACGGCGAACCGTCCGTCGAAGCGCGCCTCGACCCGGTCGCCGATCGCGACCGGATGGACGCCGGTGACCGCGCCGGTCGAGACCCATTGTCCCGGCGACAACGCGATCCCGCGTGCGGCCATGTGTTCGAGCAGATAGCGGACCGCGCCGAACGGCCCGTCGAGCATCGTCGCACTCGTCGCGGCACCGATCAAGGCATCGTTGATCCATAGTTCGACCGGCCAGTCGTTGACGTCGCCCTCACGCCATCCCTCGGCATCTGCGCCGACGACCAGCCCATTATTGTTGCCGAAATCGGACACGGTGACGGTCGGCCCGAGCGCGTTGATCCCCGGAAAAGGCGAACTCGCGATCTCGATCCCGACATGCACCGCGTCGACCACCGCGCGGGCTTCGTCGATCGTATAGGTCGACTTGGCAGGGGCGGGCGCGGTGCCGATCCTGAGCAGGAATTCGGCCTCTGCCGCGGCAAACCCTTGCGCGAACACCGGCATCGCGACCGGATCGGCGCTGGCCATGACGATTTGATCGGCGAAGATGGGGCCGGTCAGGCGGTCGATCCCGTCGAGCGGCGGGTTAATCCGGCCGACCTTCCAGCCCGCGACGACGCCGTCCGCGAGCAGCAGCGCCGCGTCCTGCACGGCATAGCCCTCATCGAGCGTGACCGGCACGTCGCCGGGAAATTCGGGAACGACGCCACCGTCGCGGCGCGCATCCACGAAGGTCTGGGCGATCCGTGTCGTGTTGGTCGTGTTCGGCTGTGCCGCCAAGAACCCCTCCTGTGATGTCGTTCTATTTTTTTGAAGCGTATGGGAAACCGGTGTCATTGACAAGCCGACTTGCTCAACCCGTGAACAATGAGCCCCAGTTTTGGTCGTGAGCATCGGTCGCGGCGTGGCCGAGCGCTGCCATTAGCGCAGCGTCCTCAAGCACTTCGCGAGGAATGCCGAGGCCTTCGTCAGCCAAGCGCGTGACGATATCCGCCGCGCTGCCCTCGGATGCCAGTATGGCCAGCCTGTCGCCGGCGGGGTCGACGAGCGGCTGTCCACTGCGCGATCGGCGGATCAGGAACGCGGTCCAGGCGCCGAATGCCGCGACGACGTGCGTCGGCATGCGTCCTGCGCGCCGGTTGGCGATCAGCGTGTCACCGAGGCGGTAGGGTAGCTTCTGCGAACCGTCCTGTGCGATCTGGTCGAGCCGGTGGACGATCACGGGGTTGCGGAAGCGCTGCAGGACGGCTGCGCGATACTCCTGAATGTCGAGCCCGTGGACGGGGGGCAGAATCGGGATGATGTCGCGGGCGATCATCGCGTCGACGAACGCAGCGAGTTCCGGGTCGCGCATCGCGTCGGCGACGCTGCTCGATCCGCGCAACAGGCCAGCATAAGCGAGCGTGGAGTGCGCACCGTTCAGGATCCGCAGCTTGGCCTTTTCATAGCCTCCGACGTCGTTGGTGACAGTCGCGCCAACGCTGGCGAGGTCGGGGCCGAGCGGGCGTCCGATGTCCTCGATGACCCATTGTGTGAACGATTCACGCTGAACCGCGGCGCGATCATCGACGCCGAGCGTCGCGGCGACATCGGCATAGAGCGCGGCGTCGCTTGCCGGGGTGATCGAATCGACCATCGTCGAGGGCACGCGGACCTCGCTCGCGATCCAATCCGCAAGTCCTGCGTCGGTTCGTCCAGCAAAGGCGACCAGTGCGGCATGCAACTTGGCGCCGTTGCTCGCGAGATTGTCGCACGGCATCGGCACGAACGGGGTGGTCCCGGCGGCCCGGCGCGCGGCGAGGCCGGCGACAATCCAGCCGACGATGCTGCGCGGAACCGTAGTTCCGCCAAGGTCGTGGACGATATCGGGATGGCCCATGTCGAGCGTGCCATCGCCCGCGAGGCAATAACCCTTCTCGGTCACGGTCGACGTCAACAGCGCGACGGCCGGGTCGGCAAGCAGCGCGTGGGTCTCTGCCGCGTCCTCAGGCCCCAGGAAGCGGCGGTGCGCGCCGATCACGCGCATCGATGGATCGGCGTCGCGGATCGCAAGCGTATAAAGCCCGTCCTGCTCCGCCAATGCGTCGATCGTGCCGCGCGTCCGCATCGATACCGTGGCGATCCCCCAGCGAGGATCGTGCATTAGCAGGTCGTCGACATAGGCTGCCTGATGTGCGCGGTGAAATGCGCCGGGGCCGAAATGGACGATGCCGACGCCGCCGGGTGGGCGCCCTTTCGGGCTTTGCACAGAGTCGGGCATGGTGGACAGGCTTGCGAAAGACAGTCGGTTCAAAGCGTTACGCCTCGTTTCCAGATCGCGATCTCGCGTTCGCCGTTGCGCTCGGCGGCGGTCTCGGCACCCGACGCGACCTGCATGATGCGCGCAAGTAGCGCCTCTTCGGTTGCCAGGAAACCGTCGTCCAGCACGGCGCCTGCATCGAAATCGATCCAGCCGGGCTTGCGCGTGGCGAGATCGGTGTTGGACGCGATCTTGATCGTCGGCACGGGGAAGCCAAGTGGCGTGCCGCGGCCGGTCGTGAACAGGATCGCGGTCGCGCCCGCCGCCGCCAGCGCGGTCGAGGAGACCGCGTCGTTGCCCGGCGCCTCCAACAGCGTCAGCCCGTCGATCCGGACCCGCGCGCCATAGTCGATCACGTCGGCGACCGCGGCACGGCCCGCCTTCTGGACTGCGCCGAGCGACTTTTCCTCGAGCGTGGTGATGCCACCGACGACGTTGCCGGGCGAGGGGTTCTCCGACACCGTCTCGCCGTGATCCAGGAAATAGCGTTTGAAATCGTTCACGACTGCGACGATGCGGTCGAACACGGGCTCGCTCGCCGCACGGTTCATCAGCATCTGTTCGGCGCCGAAAATCTCGGGGATTTCGGTGACCAGCACACGCCCGCCCGCCGACGTGACGCGGTCGCTCATCCGGCCGACCAATGGGTTGGCGGTGAGGCCCGACAGGCCATCCGACCCCCCGCATTTGACGCCGAGGACGAGCTTGTCGAGACCGACCGTCTCGCGCGACGCCTTCGCCAGCGCGGCGAGTTCAGCGACCAGCGCGCAGCCTTCCGCGATCTCGTCGCCGCTGACCTGCGTCGTCAAGGTGCGGATTAATGCGTGGCGTGCCTCCGGAATCGTGGCGAGCAACGCCCTGATCTGGTTCTCCTCGCAGCCAAGCCCGACGATCAGAACGCCGCCGGCATTGGGATGGCAGGCGAGGCTCGCCATGATCGTGCGCGTCCCCTCCAGATCCTGGCCAAGCTGCGAACAGCCATGCGGATGGGTGAAGGCGTGGACGCCGTCGACGCTATCGCCGACCAGCGCCGCGGCCGTGGCGGCGATTCGTTCGGCGGTGCGCGCGACGCAGCCCACGGTCGACAGGATCCAGATCTCGTTGCGCGTGCCGACGCTGCCATCCGCACGGACATAGCCTTCGAACATCGCGGACGATGCGCTGGTGGCAGACACGATATCGGCGGGATTGAATCGATAGGCGAGCGTACCTTCGAGGCCAGTCTTGAGATTGTGCGAATGGACGTGGCCACCGGGGGCGATCGGCTGCGTCGCGGTGCCGATCGGGAAGCCGTATTTCAGCACTGGCTCGCCCGCGGAGATCGATGCTAGCGCAACCTTGTGACCGCGCCCGATATCAGCGCTCAGGACCAACGCGTCTTCGCCTACCGTCACGACTTCGCCCGCCAGCGCATCGTGCAGCAGCGTCGCCACGCCGTCGCGCGGATCGACCCTCAGAGCCTTGACCATCGCATCCTCTTATATCGGTAACCGGTGTCAGCATTATGCGGCGGCGATGGCTTTTCCGCAAGACGGCTTGGTCTGGTCGGGCTATGTCCTTGCGATGCAGAAGACCGGTCAGCCGACGATCAACGATGTTGCCCGGATCGCCGGGGTCTCCAAGAAGACGGTGAGCCGGGTGATCAACCGATCGCCGTTGCTCAACGACGATACACGCAAGCGCGTCGAGGACGTGATCGGCGAGCTCGGCTATATTCCCAACCCACAGGCGCGGGCGCTGGCGCTGCGCCGCAATTTCCTGATCGGGCTGGTCCACGACAACCCCAATGCGCAGACCGTGCTGAACGTGCAGCAGGGCATGTTAGAGGCGTTGCAGGGGACGGAGTTCGAGATGGTGGTGCGTCCGCTCGATCGCGGCTCCGCGACGATGCTCGACGACCTCCGGCATTTTCTCGAGCGGCAGCGATTGTTCGGCGTGCTGTTGATGCCGCCGGTCAGCGAGAATGATTCGGTCGCCAAATTGTGCGATTCGATCGGCTGTCGCTATGTGCGGATGGGCTCGGCGGTGATCGACGATACCGACCATATGGTCGCGTCGAACGACCGCGAGGCGGTGCGGACCGCGACCGAGTACCTGATCGAGCAAGGGCATCGTCGGATCGGACTGGTCGCGGGGCCGCACGGGTTCCGATCGGCGCGCGAGCGGCGTCTAGGGTTCGAGGATGCTTTGGCCGCAGCGGGGATCGCGTTGCCCCGCAGCATGATCGCGGACGGCAATTACACGTTCGAGTCGGGGCTGGTCGCGGCGGAACGACTGCTGGACGTCATGCCGCGACCGACCGCGATCTTTTCGTCCAATGACGAGATGGCGGCGGGGATCATTCATGCCGCGCGGCAACGCGGGCTCGATATTCCACGCGACCTGTCGATCATCGGGTTCGATGATACGCCGATCGCCGCGCATGTCTGGCCACCACTGACCACGGTGCGCTGGCCGATCGCGTCGATGGCGCGCTCGGCCACGTTGAAGTTGATCGCGGGTGTCGATGATGGCAGCGATCTGGTCGAGGAGCCGTCACTGTTCCTCTCGACGCTGATCCGGCGTGCATCGGTTTCGCCACCGGCGGACGGCGAGTCGTAGGCTGATCGGCGGAAATCGCAGTTGCACGATCTGCTGACACCGGTTACCAGATCCGCCGAGGATCGCGCGAAGCGGCAAGGAGGATGGACGATGGCAAGGGCTCTGGAACTGCATCCGGACCGCCTTTTCCCGGCGGAACCGGCGACGCGTTCGATTGCGCGGGCGCTGTACGCCGAGGTGGCGGCGTTGCCGATCGTCAGCCCGCATGGGCATACCGATCCGACCTGGTTCGCGGACAACGCCAACTGGACCGACGCGACTTCGCTGCTGCTCGCACCCGATCACTATCTCTACCGGATGCTCTACAGCCAGGGCGTCGACCTCGATGCGCTGGCGATCCCGCGGTTGAGCGGCGTGCCGGCGACTGATCCGCGTGCGGCGTGGAAGCTGTTCGCCGATCATTATACGCTGTTCCGGGGAACGCCGTCGCGGCTGTGGCTCGATCATGTGTTCGCCGACGTGTTCGGGATCGACGTCGCGCTCGAAGCGTCGACTGCGGACCGGTATTTCGACCTCATCGGCGAGAAGCTGGCTTCCGACGCGTTCCGTCCTCGTGCACTGTTCGACCGGTTCGGGATCGAGTTTCTCGCGACCACGGAAGGCGCGCACGACGATCTCGCCGCGCATCGCCGGATCCGCCAATCGGGCTGGAACGGGCGCGTCGTGACGACCTATCGCCCGGACGGCGTGATCGACGTCGAGCACGAGGCGTTCAAGCCAGCGATGGCGCGCTTCGCCGAACTGACCGGCGAGGACGTGTACGACTGGAAGGGGTATCTCGCCGCACACCGCAAGCGCCGCGCCGACTTCCGTGCGGCAGGGGCCACGGCGACCGACCACGGTCATCCGACCGCCGCGACCGCGAACCTGTCGAGCGTCGAGGCGGAGGCGCTGTTCGCCAAGGTGACGCGCGGCGACTGGACGCCGGCGGACGCCGAACTGTTCCGCGCGCAGATGCTGACCGAGATGGCGGCGATGTCGGTCGAGGACGGCATGGTGATGCAGATCCATCCGGGATCGTCGCGCAATCACAACGCCGGCCTGTTCGCGAGCCATGGCCGTGACAAGGGCGCCGACATCCCGACGCGGACCGATTACGTGCATGCGCTGAAGCCGTTGCTCGATCGGTTCGGAATCAGCACGGAGCTGTCGATCATTCTCTTCACGCTCGACGAAAGTTCGTATGCGCGCGAACTGGCGCCGCTTGCCGGGCATTATCCGTGCCTGAAGCTCGGGCCGTCCTGGTGGTTCCACGACAGTCCCGAGGGGATGCGCCGGTTCCGCGAGATGACGACCGAGACCGCGGGCTTCTACAACACCGTCGGCTTCAACGACGACACACGGGCGTTCCTCTCGATCCCGGCACGGCACGATGTCGCGCGGCGGATCGATTGCGGGTTCCTGGCGCGACTGGTGGCGGAACACCGGCTTGCCGACTGGGAAGCGGCCGATCTTGCCCACGAACTTACCAGCGGCCTCGTCCGCCGCGCCTACCGTATCGACGAACCATCTTTCGCTGCGCAAGCGGCCTGACCGGAGCTAATTATGTACGACCGCACGTATTACGCCACGCATCCCGACATGATGGAGTGCGTCTCCAACGACGAACTGCGCGACCGCTATCTGATCCAGGACCTGTTTCGCGACGGTGAGTGCGTTCTCAACTATACGCACGCCGAGCGCTTCGTGATCGGCGGCGTCGCCGTTGCTAGCGGAGCGGTGAAGCTGCCCGATCAGGCCGAGCCAGCGTCGGCGGCAGGGCATCCTTTCCTCGAACGCCGCGAGCTTGCAGTCGTCAATGTCGGCAAGGTCAGTGGCACCGTTACGGTCGACGGCGAGACGTTCACGCTGGGCAACAAGGATTGCCTGTACGTGACGATGGGCGCGAAGGACGTGCAGTTCTCCGGCGACGGCGCGCGCTTCTATCTCGCGTCGTGCCCCGCACACAAGGCGTTCACGACGCGGGTGATCTCGGTCGGCGACGCGACGACGCTAGAGCGTGGCTCGCTGGAGGACTCGAACGAGCGGACGATCTACCAGATGGTCATTCCCGGCATCTGTGACAGCGCGCAGCTGGTGATGGGCCTGACGGTCCTGAAGCCCGGCTCGGTGTGGAACACGATGCCGCCGCACATCCACGAGCGGCGCAGCGAGATCTATTTCTACTTCGAGCTCGACGATCTCGAGAAGGATCGCGTGTTCCACTATATGGGCGAGGGCGAGGCGACCCGGCATATCGTGATGGGCAACGAGGAAGCGGTGATCAGCCCGCCCTGGTCGATCCACATGGGTTCGGGCACGAAGGCCTATGCGTTCATTTGGGCGATGGCCGGCGAGAACCAGGATTATACCGACATGAACGTCCTGGATATCTGCCAGCTGGCGTAAATCTTCTCCCCTCCCGCATGCGGGAGGGGTCGGGGGAGGGGCGCGCCGCAAGGTTGGTCCGCGTTTCCCCTCCCCTAACCCCTCCCGCAAGCGGGAGGGGAATGAGAGAGAAAGCATGACAAATCCCTTCGACCTAACCGGCAAGGTCGCCATCGTCACCGGCGCGAACACGGGCATCGGCCAGGCGATCGCCGTCGCGCTTGCGACCGCCGGCGCGGACGTCGCTTGCGTGGGCCGTACGCCTGCCGAAGACACCGTCGCGCAGATTCGTGCGCTTGGCCGCAAGGCCGAGATCGTGTCCGCGGATCTGTCGACGATCGAGCCGGTTCAGCGCGTCGTCGATAAAACCGTCGCCAAGCTCGGCGGGCTCGACATCCTGATCAACAATGCCGGCATCATCCGCCGCGCCGACGCGGTCGACTTCACCGAAGCGGACTGGGACGCGGTGATCGACACGAACCTGAAGTCAGTGTTTTTCCTGTGCCAGGCGGCAGGGCGGCACATGATCGCGCAAGGTTCCGGCAAGATCGTCAACATCGCGTCGATGCTGACATTCCAAGGCGGCATTCGTGTGCCGAGCTATACCGCGTCCAAGTCGGGTATCGGCGGCCTGACCAAGCTGCTCGCCAACGAATGGGCGAGCAAGGGCATCAACGTCAACGCGATAGCACCGGGCTATATCGCGACCAACAATACCGCGGCGTTGCAGGCGGACGAAGTACGCAACAAATCGATCATGGACCGTATTCCGGCGGGCAAATGGGGCGATGCGAGCGATCTCGGCGGCGCGGCGGTGTTCCTGTCGTCGGCGGCGGCGAAGTATGTCCAGGGGCACATTCTCGCAGTCGATGGCGGCTGGCTGGCGCGATAATCTCGCCTGCTTGTTCGTCATCGCCGCGCAGGCGGGGATCCATATTGGCGAAGGCTAGTGATCGTATCGCTAAGCTTGCCACGATGGGTTCCCGCCTTCGCGGGAATGACGATACGGATGTCAGCGGTAGCGTACGGATTTGAACAAGGGGCGATATGAGCAAATTTCTGGCGTTCGGTGAGATCATGTTGCGGCTTTCGCCACCGGGGCGCGAGTTGCTGTTGCAGACGCCAAAGCTCAATGTGTGGGTCGCCGGCGCGGAGGCGAACGTCGTCACGCAACTGGCACGGCTTGGCCACGACGTCGGCATGGCGACGATGGTGCCCGATAATGACCTCGGCCGCGCGGCGATCACGACGCTGCGCGGTCACGGTGTCGACGCGTCGACGATTGCGGTCGGCGGCGAACGGATGGGGTTGTATTTCGTCACTTCGGGTGCGGGCCTGCGCGCGACCGAAGTGATCTATGATCGCGCCTGGTCTTCGTTTGCCGAGGCGCAGGTGAGCGCGTGGGACTGGGATACGCTGCTCGGCGGTGTCGATCGCTTCCACCTCTCGGGCATCACGCCGGCGCTCGGCCCGGTTCCGGCGGCCAGTGCGCTCGCTGCCGTCGAAGCAGCGACGGAGCGCGGCATTCCCGTCTCGTTCGACGGCAATTGGCGTGGCAAACTGTGGGAACGCTGGGACTCGAACCCGCGTACGATCCTGACCGACCTCGTCGCGCATGCCGATCTGATGTTCGGCAACCACCGCGATATCGCGCTGCTGCTGGACCGCGATTTTGCAGGCGGTGCGGAGGACCGGCGGCGCGAGGCGGCGGAAGCGGCGTTCGAAGCGTTCCCGCGGCTGCAGACGATTGCGTCGACCGCGCGGCACGTCGAGCATGTCGATCTTCACCGGCTGTCGGCACGGATCGACACGCGGTCGGCGCATGTCCAGACGGACGAAGTGGTGCTGGCCGGGATCGTCGACCGGATCGGCGGCGGCGACGCCTTTGCGGCAGGCGTGCTGCACGGACTTCGCTCCGGTGAGGACATTGGCGACATCGCGCGGATTGGCCTCGCGCTTGCTGCTCTGAAGCATTCGTTGCCGGGCGATGCGAGCCTGTTCCGACAGGCCGATATCGATGCGTATCTGGCGGGTGGACTCGATGTCCGTCGCTGACGGCTGGACGCGACGTGGGGCGCTGGGTGGAGGCGCTGCGCTGATCCTGGCGTCCGGCGCCCGCGCGGCGACGTCGCTCACGGTCCGCGCGCCGGCTGGTAACTTCGTCGGAACGGTCGATCAAAGCGTCCATATCTTCAAAGGTATACGCTATGGTCGCGCCGAACGGTTTCGTGCGCCGACCGCCGTGGCGATGCCGGGCCAGACGCGCCCGGCACGCGATTTCGGACCGGTCTGTCCGCAGTCCGGCGCTTACGGTCCGCAGTCCGAAGACTGCCTGTTCCTGAACGTCTGGACCGCAGACGCCGACCGCCGCGCGAAGAAACCGGTGATGGTCTACATCCACGGTGGCGCGTATTCGAACGGCAGCGTCACCGATCCCCAGAATGACGGGCAGGCGCTGGCGGCGCGCGGCGATGTCGTGGTCGTGACGGTCAACCACCGGCTCAATGCACTGGGCTATCTGTATCTCGCGCGGCTCGATTCCCGGTTTCCCGACAGTGGCAATGCAGGGCAGCTCGACCTGATCCTCGCGCTGAAATGGGTGCGCGACAACATCGCGGCGTTTGGCGGTGATCCCTCCCGCGTCATGGTGTTCGGCCAGTCTGGCGGCGGCGCGAAGATCGCGACGATGATGGGGATGCCCGTCGCCGCCGGCCTGTTCCACCGGGCGGCGACGATGAGCGGGCAGCAGGTGACCGCATCCGGTCCACTCAACGCAACGACGCGGGCGCGCGCTTATCTGGCGAAGCTGGGGGCGGCCGAGGCCGACCTATCGCCTTTGCTGACGATGCCGGTCGAAAAGCTGGTCGCGGCGCTGTCGGCGAGCGATCCGATCATGGGTGGCGGGGTTTATTTCGGGCCGGTGCTCGACATGACGTGGCTGACGCGACACCCGTTCTGGCCGGATGCGAACCCGCTCGGCAACCGCATTCCGATGATGCTCGGCAACACGCATGACGAAACGCGGGCGTTCATTGGGCTGGACTCCCCAAAGGTGAGGGGGCTCGATTGGAGCAACGTCGCGGCGCGGATGGCGCCAGAGCTTAAGATCGACATCCTGCCCGAATGGGTCGTGGCGCAGTACCGCGCGCGCTATCCGGACTGGTCGCCGACCGACGTCTTCTACGGCGCGACGACGGCGGGGCGGAGCTGGCGCGGGCAGGTGATCGAGGCGGAGGCGCGCGCCGATGCGCGAACGCCGACCTGGGTTTATCAGATCGATTTCGCGTCGCGGACGGACCCACGGCGCGGCGCGTTCCATACGATGGATATCCCGCTGGTGTTCGGCACGCTGGGCGCGACCGGATCTCAGACCGGCACCGCGGCGGATGCGCAGGCGGCGTCGAAGGCGATGCAGGACAGTTTCGTCGCGTTCGCGATCACGGGCGATCCCGATCATGCGGGCATGGCCCATTGGCCGCGGTACGACCGCGCTCGTCGAGCGACGATGATCTTCGACGCGCGATCCAGGGTCGAGGACGATCCGCGCAGGTGGGAGCGCGAATTGTTCGCGCGCGTCCCGTATATCCAGCCCGGAACCTAGCGCGGGATCGGATAGGCAATGATCAGCACGAGCGGGTCACGACCCGTCTGGCGGATGCCGACCGTTTCGCCGTCGAATAGATAGGCCGCGATCCCCGTCCGCACCGGTCGTGTCGCGCCGCCGGACGAGACCGCGCCCGTACCCGAAATCACGTAATAGACCTCGTCATGCGCGATGCGGTGGAGGCCGATCGCGTTGCCCGGATGGAGGATGCGCTTGCGGAACTCCATCGTACGGCCGGGGACGCCGTCACTGATCCGATATGCGGTACTCAAGCCGATCGCGCCGTGGGGAGGGGGCTCCTGGCGCATCGTATCGGCCTCGTCGACTATGACCATCGGGCGCGAGGCGGGCTGTTGTGCCGGTGCCGTCGTGGATAGCATGATGGCGAGCGCGGGGGCGATAATTCCCAACAATTTCATCAATGCATCTCCTGCTTGATATGATGTGTGACGCGGCATGTTGACACGCCAAAGATCCTGCGACATTGTTGTGACACCGGTTACCTAGGCAGGCAAGGGACGGGTGGGGAGACCAGCAAGAGCTGGCTTTTCGGCAGAGGATCGGGCGCCACCGTGGTCAGTAACGGGTCGAACTCTCCAAGATAGTCAGGTCGGAAGCGCAACGGCGGGCCGTCGATAGCGCAACCGGTGTCATCGGCGATTGCCGAACGGGGAGTGGATGCAATGGAAGTTCAAGCAACGGTTGCGGTTCGACGGATGGGCTGGCTGGGCGGCGTGTCCGCAGGCAGTCTGGTTCTCGCGCTCGCGATGCCTTCGATCGCAGCGGCGCAGGCGGCACAGATCCCCAACAGCGCGTCGCCGGGAACGCCGGCCCAGGTCGATCCGTCGCCTGCACAGACCGCCGTCGTGCCGCAGGGGCAGACTGTAGATCAGGCCGCGACCACCGCACCGCAGACCGCACCCGGGACGGTGCAACCGGAAGGCGAGACCGCCGAGATCATCGTCACCGGCTTTCGCAAGTCGCTCGACGCCGCGCTCAACGTTAAGCGGCAGTCCGTTGCCGCGGTCGACGCAATCGTCGCGGAAGATATCGCCAAGTTTCCCGATCAGAACCTAGCCGAGTCGCTGCAGCGTATCCCCGGCATCTCGATCCAGCGCGACGCCGGTGAAGGCCGTGCGATCACGGTGCGTGGCCTCGGTGCGCAGTTTACGCGCGTCCGCGTCAATGGCATGGAGACGGTCGCCACCTCGACCGACGGCGCCAGTTCGAACCGCGATCGAGCGTTCGACTTCAACGTCTTCGCCTCCGAACTGTTCAACTCGATTGTCGTCCACAAGACCGCGGAGGCCTCGCTCGACGAAGGCTCGCTCGGCGCGGTCGTCGATCTCAACACGGGCAACCCGCTCGGTGGCAAGATCGGCTTTACCGCGGTCGGTTCGGCACAGGCGAGCTATAACGACCTGAGCAAGAATACCGGGCCACGCCTCGCCGGGTTGCTGTCGTGGAAATCGGCGGACGGCAGCTTCGGCGTCGCGGCGTCGGCAGCCTATTCGAAGACGAACAACTTCGAGCTCGGCAACAACACCGTGCGCTGGGCACAGGGGCCGTTCGATTCGGTGGACGGCACGCGCTGCTACACCACGCAGAACCGTGGCGGGGTGTATGTGCCAAGCACGGCCTGCACCGCGGCTGCGCTCGCCTTTCACCCGCGCATCCCGCGCTACGGCTCGGTCCGGCACGAGCGCGAGCGGTTGGGTATCACGGGCAGCGTCCAGTGGTCGCCGAGCGAGGCGACCAAGGTCTCGATCGACGGGCTGTATTCGCGGTTCAAGGAAACCCGCGAGGAGAAATGGGGCGAGGTCCTGCTGCGGTCGAACGAGCGGTCGATCGATATCAGCAACTACACGATCGATTTGAACAACAACTTGATCAAGGCGACGCTCAACGACGCCTGGGTGCGCACCGAGCATTATCTGCGCAAGTCGCAGACCGAATTCTACCAGCTTGGCGGCAGCTGGGATCAGGACGTCACCGACAAGCTGCGCTTCACTCTGATGGGCGGCATTTCGAAATCGGATGCGACGATCCCGGTCGAGACGACCTTCGTGTTCGATGACCGCGACGCGCAGGGGTATAGCTACGACTATACCGACATGAAGAGCCCGAAGCTGACCTTCGGGACGAGCGTCACCGATCCGGCGAACTTCCAGCTCGCGGAAATCCGCGATCGGCCGTCCGAGACGGTCAACAAGTTCCGCACCGCGCAGTTGCGGACCGAATGGGACGTCGCGGAAGGGTTCCAGATCAAGGCGGGCGGGCTGTACCGCAAGTTCACCTTCGACACGCAGGGCTTCTCGCGCGACGCGGTCGTCTGCCCCAATGCCGGCGGTCGCGACGTCGTGCTGGGGACGCTGACCTGTTCGCCGAACACGCTGTTCGGGCCGACCGCGGTATACGGCTTCCCCGCCGGCAACCTCGGCGAAATCTTCAATCTCGGCAAGGCCGGCCAGCCTGCCGGGACGACGACCAGCTTCCTGATCCCGAACATCGATGCGTCGGCGGCCTATACGGGACTCTACAACCGTCCGGCGACCGTGCTGGTCGGCGACACCCGCAGCGTGTCCGAGCAGGTCACCGGCGGCTACACCGAGTTCGACGTCAAGGGCGACATCCTCGGCCTGCGCTACGCCGCGAATGCCGGCATTCGGTACGTCCACACCAAGCAGCGCTCGACTGGGCTGTCGTCCGCGGTCGTCGGCGGCGTGACCGTCAATACCCCTGCGACCGTGGAGCGGACCTATGACGATTGGTTGCCCGCGATCAACGTCGCGCTGTTCCCGGCGGAAGACGTCATCATTCGCGGCGCGATCGCCAAGGTGCTGACCCGGCCGAGCCTCGGCAGCCTGACGCCGGGCGGCTCGGTCGACGGCTTCAACTACCGCGTGAACTTCGGCAACCCGCAGCTCAACCCGTTCCGCGCGACGGCGTTCGACATCTCGGCGGAATGGTATTTCGCACCGCAGTCGATCTTCTCCGTCGCGCTGTTCAAGAAGAACGTCGAGAGCTTCCCCGTCTCGGCGACGCGCAGCGGGACGTTCGCGTCGACCGGCCTGCCGCTGTCCGTTATCCCGGCAAGCTCGCCAGCCGCCGGTAACCCGGAAGGGCAGTTGTGGCAGATCACCTCGCCGATCAACGGCACCGGTGCGTCGTTGAAGGGGGCGGAAATCTCGCTCCAGACGACGTTCCGCTTCCTGCCTGGTTTCCTGCGCAACTTCGGCGCGCTCGCCAACGCGACGTTCGTCGATTCGAGTGCAGGCTATTCGCAGGGCGGTCCGGCCACGACGATCGTTACCCCCGCAGGCACGCTCGGCGCGCTGCCGAACACGACCCGCTCGGCGACGCTCTACGGCCTGTCGAAGCGCGCGTATAACGGCACGCTGTATTACGAGGACACGAAGTTCAGCGCGCGCGGATCAATTAGCTATCGCAGCCCGTATATCGACGGCGCATCGGCGACGGGCAATCTGTTCGAGGGTTATGGCGCGACGACCAACGTCGATGCATCGATGCGCTACAAGCTGACTCCCGCGATCGAGGTGTCGCTTGAGGGGACCAACCTCACCGATAATTATCGCACCCGCTACACCGATCTCGATGCGAACCGGAACTACGAGAACAATCACTTCGGCCGCACCTTCCTCGTTGGTGCGCGCTTCAAGATGTAGGCGCGCCGGGCATAATCTCTCCTCTCCTCGGGCGCATTCCTCACGGAGTGCGCCTATTTCTTTGATGGGCCTAAGCGGATGATCGATCGTCGGAGTGCAATCCTGGGGACGCTGGCCGTCGGTCTGTCGGCGGGCGTCGATGCACAGACGCCGCCACCCGCGCAGGTCGGTGGCCGTGGGCCGAAGCAGCCGGACCCGACCGAAACGATCGATCTCTGGCCGGCTGGAGCACCCGGCGCACCACGGACCTTGCCGGTAGAAATCGTCGAGGATCGGGCGACGGATGCCGGCATGACCGATCGCGCCGTCCACGGCATCGCCCGTCCGCGCATGGTCGTGTTCCGCCCAGCAAAGCCCAACGGGTCGGCGATACTGGTGATGCCGGGCGGGGGCTATGTCCGGATCGTCGTCGATCGCGAAGGGTATGAGATCGCACGCCGGCTGGCGGATCGCGGCTGGACGGTGTTCGTGCTGTTCTACCGGTTGCCCGGCGATGGCTGGGCGGCCGGGCCCGACGTTGCCTTGTCCGATGCGCAACGCGCGATGCGACTGATCCGTGCACGCGCTGGCACATACGGAATCAAGCCCGACCGCGTTGCTGCGATGGGGTTCTCAGCCGGCGGTCATGTCTGTGGCGACTTGGCGACGAGGTTCGCGCAGCCAACCTACACGCCGGTCGATAGCGCAGATCGAGCCAGCGCACGGCCCGACATCGCTGCGCTGATGTACGCCGTGCAATCGATGGCGTTGCCGCTCGCACATTGCGGGTCACGTACGCTGCTGCTCGGACCGTCGCCGACGCCCGCCCTAGAGCACGCGCATTCGACCGCCTCGAACGTCACGTCGGCGACGCCGCCCTGCTTCCTCGTCCACGCCGAAGACGATCGGAGCGTCGTCGTCGACAATACCCTGGCGTTTCGGGCGGCGGCGATCAAGGCCGGCGTGGCGGTGGAAACGCATCTGTTCGCGACCGGGGGACATGGTTTCGGCCTGAGCAGGGCAGTCGGCAAGCCGGCAGCTTCATGGCCGACGCTGTTCGAGGAATGGGCGCGCGCGCAAGGCCTTGGGTGAGGGACGCGCGCCGGGATCAGAGTGCCTCGTATCGGAAATCGCGAAACCGTGCCTCGCCGCTACCGGCCGAATACAGGCCGGGGCGCAGCATCAGGAACCCGCCGCGGACATTGTGATGATAGCCCGACACCTCCATGCCCCGATCGAAGCGCTGCCAGCTCCTGCCCGCATCGCTGCTGGTATGGATCGCGACGATGTGGCGCGTGTTCGTGATGCGGATCCGCATGCGGCGTCCGTGCGGATTGGCGGGACGCCCGCGCTCATTTCCATATTGATGCGTGACGAATCGCTGTTCGTCGAAGCCCAGCCCGCAATACAGCTTGTCGTCGTAAAACAGCACGAGGCCAGCGGTGCCACCGGGTGCGATTTCGATATCACATTCGAACCGATAGGCCTGGTCGCCGGCGATCAGCATCAAGGGGGACGAGTCCACTGGCGCGGTGCCGGTG
This sequence comes from Sphingomonas sp. AP28, assembly GCF_056680455.1. NCBI lineage: Bacteria > Pseudomonadati > Pseudomonadota > Alphaproteobacteria > Sphingomonadales > Sphingomonadaceae > Sphingomonas > Sphingomonas sp. AP28. Next base: position 2,756,196 of record NZ_CM155283.1, read on the forward strand.
GCCTTGAGTATCAATGCACCGTCTCTGACATGTAACCGGTCGCGTTCGGTGCGGCTCGGCCGAAAGAAATTCCATTTGCTGCCGATTTGCAGCGTGCGGAAATCGTCGGAGAGCGGTTGGCCATGAGGTAGCGCGGCGCCGCCTTTCGGCTTTGCCAACGGCTTCGACAGATCCCCGCCGGTCATCGCGAACCAGCCGTCGGCGGTCCAGCGGATCGGATCGAGCAGCGCCTGCCGGCCGAGCGTCCAATAGCCGTTTTCGAAACCATGATAGATCGACCACCAGCTGCCGTCGGGGGCCTCGACGAGGCTGGCATGACCGCGCGACCACCATTTCTCGTCGGTGCTGACGGTTCGCACGACCGGGTTGGCGGGATCGTTCGCCCAGGGGCCGTGGATCGAGCGCGAACGGGCGACGATCACCATGTGCCCCGTCGGGGGCCCGGCGGTGCCTCCGACTGCGGTGATCATGTAGAACCAGCCGCCGTGGCGGACGATCTTCGGCCCCTCCGGACTGAAGCCTTCGACGTCCCAGGTGTCGGGATAGCGCCACGGATCATAGACATGCTCGACCTTGCCGACCGTCGACAGACCATCGTCGGCAAGCCGAATCCGGTCGCCGCCGGACAGGAACAACCAGCGCGATCCGTCCTCGCCGACCGCGTGACAGGGATCGATATGGTCGGGCAGCCCGAGATCGATAGGTTCGGACCACGGGCCGTCGATATGATCGGCCCAAATGACGTGGATCGCGTTCGGCTTGGCCTTGACGGGAATATACAGGAAGTAGCGGCCGTCGTGCTTCTCGAGGCTTACCGCCCAGACCGAGCCGATGTTCTTCGTCAGCGCGGCCTTGCGCGGTTGCCAGTTCACCAGGTCGCGGCTGTGCCAGATCGTCAGCCCCGGATAGGAATCGAAACTGGAAAACGTCATGTAATAATCCGCGCCATCCTTCAGGATAGCGGGATCGGGATGGTCGCCGGCGATCAACGGATTAAGGAAGCGGCCATCCCCGAGGTCGGCTACGCGCTGCCCTTCGAAGCCGCGCCGCCAACCGTCGTCGAACCACGGCACGCACGCGTCCGGCTTGGGCGGTTCCGCGACGGCGGGCGTAGCCGGAACGAGCGCAGCCGTACCGCCCGCCAATGCCAGTCCAAACGTCTCGCGGCGATTATAAGTCATGCGCTCGTCCTGTTCTGATTTGGCGTCGTGACCTGACTGTCGAGACCCGTCGTCCCAGCATGATGCTGCCCGGATCGATGGTTGTCACCATCCAGCCGGGCGGCACCGAACCATCAGAACGAGAAGCGCATCCCCGCCGTGAACTGACGGCCGCTATGCGTCAGCACATTCAGGCGGTTGGTCTCGTCGACGAACTGGTCGTTGACCTGATCGGTGAGGTTGATCGCCTCGATGCTGAACTTGAGGTTATCCGTCAAATTGTACGACATCTGCGCGTCGACGTTGGTGGTGCCGCTCGTGCCGTTATACGCATTGCCCTCGGTGCCGGGGACGGCCGTCAGATAGCGCGAGCGATAGGCGATCGAGCCGCGGATCTGGAACTTCGCCGTCTCGAAATACAGCGTGCCGTTGGCGGCGTGCTTCGACAGCCCGATCAGCGGCGCCGTCACCGACGTGCCACCGGTGGCAGACGTGAGATACTGGATGTTCGACGTCACGTGCGTGTAGTTGGCCAGCACGCCAAAGTTGGACAGGAAGCCCGGCAGGAAGCTGAAGGGCTGCTGGACGTTGACCTCGAAACCCTTGAGCCGACCGCCGCTCGAATTGACCGGCTGGCTGACGATGAACAGGTCGGTCGGCGATGCGCTCGTGCCAGCCAGGAGCGAGTCCGGCAGGCCCAGGCTGCTGAACGGCACCGTGGTGCTGAGCGACTGGACGAACGTGCCGATGTCCTTCTGGAACGCGGACACGGCATAGATCGCGCCGCGCGTCGGATACCATTCGACCGAAACGTCGAGATTGTCCGATTCTGTCGGCTTCAGATCGGGGTTGCCGCTGCTGAAGGTGCGGTTGCCGCCCGAAACGCTGAGGTTGCCGCCCGGTGCGATCGCCGAGATGCCGGCGCGCGCGAGTGTCTTCGCCGCGGCAAAGCGGACCAGCAGCGTATCGGTGACGTCCATCACCAGGTTCCCCGACGGCAGCCAGCGGTGATAGCTACGGTCCGCGACGACGAGGTTGGTCGCGACGCCTTGTCCCGCATAGCCGGTCGAGCGCTGGTCGGTGTTGGCGTAGCGCACGCCGACATCGCCGCGGATCGGCAGCCCGCGATCGGCGAAGTTGAACTCCGCCATGCCCCAGCCGCCGATATCGTCCTCGCGCACCGTGATGAACGATCCGCGTGCGCTGGCATTGTTCACCCCACCGGTCGCGTAGAGTGGGTTCGAGTAGATCCCGTAGAGCTCGGCGAACTTGGCGAGATCGGGGACGACCCACGCCGTCGGCGTACCGGCTGGCGTGTCGAGGCCCTTGCCGAAGCCGGAGAAGAGCGTCGTCGCCGCGGCGAGCTGCGCGGGCGTCAGCGTCTGCACGACCGACTCGCCGGACAGGCGTCGCTGCTCGGTCGAGCTGTAGTCGAACCGGCGCCAGTCGACGCCGACCTTCAGCTTGAGCAACGGATTGACCGTCCACTCGGCAAACGTCTTGGCGTTGGTGAAGCTGTTGTTGACGGTCTGCGGACGGATGCGAACTTCCGACGTGCCGCTAACGAAGGTGAAGCTGTTCGGGTTGGTCAGGTCCACGCCGGGCTTGATCGTCGGAAACCGCGTGCGGAAATCGTAGAAGAAATTGGGCGTGTTGGCGGCGTCGATCGTGACGGTCGACTGGATCGGGTTGCTGAATGCCGAGTCCGCATAGCCGACGACCGCGCCGACCTTGAAGTTCTCGCCGAACTTCTGGTCGAGCGTACCGGTCACCTGGTAAAAATCGGTGACCAGCTTGTCGTAGCGCGACTGGGTGCGCAGATCGACATTGTCGAACGTGCCGCTGATGATGTTGTTGTCGCCGTCGACCACGCCGTCGCGGATGATCGTCTGCGGCTTGCCGGTGCCCGAACGGCTGAAGCTTATCGCCTGCAGCTGCGATTCCTTACGGGTCCCATCGAGCCGTGAATACAGCGCGTCTAGCGAGATCAGCGTCTTGGACGTAGGCTGGAACTGGACCGATCCTGCCGCACCCAGCCGCTTCTGGAAGATGTCGTAGCTGACGAGGCCGGGAATACGCGGATGGTACAGCCCGGTTACGGGGTTCGGATCGTTGATCTGTGCGAGCGTCTTGCCCGGCAACCGCGACGCGGCGTTGAACCCGGCGTTGAACCCGCCATACGTCCAGCGCGTGATGTTCGCGCCCTCCTCCTTGATCGCGCGCTCTTCGTACGCGACGGACAGCAGCACGCCGAACCGGCCGTCATCCGACGTCTTGGTGATCAGCCCCGAAATCTTCGGCGTCACCTTCTCGCGCAGGTCGTTGTAGCTCGCGCTGGCAGAAATGACCGCGGTGGCCTTCTTGTAGTCGAACGGGCGCGACGACTGCAGGTCGACGGTGCCGCCGAGCGAACCCTCCTCGACGTCGGCGGTGGCGGTCTTGCGAACTGCGATGCTGTTGAACAGGTCGGACGAGAAGATGTTGAAATCGAACCCGCGGCCACGGTTGACGCCGCCCGAGTTGTCGGTGCCGCCGGTGGTGCCGATCGCCTCCATGCCGTTGATCCGAACGCGGGTATAGTCGGGGCCGAGACCGCGTACCGAGATGTTGCGGCCTTCGCCGTTGACGCGGCTGATCGAGACGCCGGGGATGCGCTGCAAAGATTCCGCCAGGTTGAGGTCGGGGAATTCGGCGATGTCTTCCGCCTTGATGACGTCGACGGTCGCGGTCTGCGTGCGCTTGATATTGATCGCGCTGTTGAGGCTCGCGCGGAACCCGGTGACGACGATATCGGGCACATCTGCTGCGAGGGGCGCGTCGGTCACGCTCTGCTCGGGCGGCAGAGCAGGGGAGGCGGGGGGCGTGTCGGTATCGGTGGTGTTGCCAGCGGCGCGCGCTTCCTTCTGCGCGGTCGTTTCCGGCACGCTCTGGGCATGGCCCATCGTCGCCAGAGAGCAGGCGACGATCGCGCTCGACATGGCCAACACGGATTTGAAGCTGCGGATCCCAGTCATACTCACTCCCCTAACTCCGGCACGATGTGCCCGCTGCCGGCTTCGTTAGAGCCGGTCTGTCGCAATCTGTGTTAGGCCGGGTGCGGTCGCCTAAGCCAATCTCATTCCGACATCGATCGATGCGAACGATGCACTGATCGGAGACCGGCATGTCGCTCCGCTATCCCATCAAGTCATGGGTTGGCTGGATCAACCCGTTTTAGGACTTGGACCGACCCCATTCTGCTCGATACACCGAACCGGAACACTCGCGCAGATCGAGTGCCGGACTGGAGAGCGAAGCATGACGATCGCCGCATCATCCCCCGCCGAAGATGCGGTCGCAGGAGGCGTGACCGGGCGTCCGACCGCGGTGCGATACCGCGTGATCGCGCTCATCTTCCTGATCACCTCGATCAACTACGCCGACCGTGCGACCTTCTCGATCGCAGGCTCTGCCGCTTCGACCGAACTCGGGCTGTCGTCGGTCCAGACCGGTTTCATCCTGTCCGCCTTCGCCTGGGCCTATGTCCTCGCGCAGATCCCCGGCGGGCTGCTGCTCGACAAGTTCGGCACCAAGCGCGTCTATGCGGGCGCGATCCTCGCCTGGTCGATCTTCACCGCCACGCAAGGGCTGACCGGTTTGATCGCGGGTGTGTCTGCGGTCGCCATGCTGTTTGCGCTGCGCTTCCTGGTCGGTCTCGCCGAAGCACCGTCGTTCCCCGGGAATGCCCGCCTCGTCGCGGCCTGGTTTCCCGGTGCCGAGCGGGGCACCGCGTCGGCGATCTTCAATTCGGCGCAGTATTTCTCGCTCGTTGCGTTTGCTCCACTGATGGGCTGGCTGGTGCATAGTTATGGATGGCGCGCAGTGTTTTGGGTGATGGGCGCGATCGGCCTGGTCGCGACCGCGCTGTTCGTCCGCTACATCCACAGCCCGGTCCGCCATCCGAAGATCAACGCCGCCGAACTCGCGCATATCGAGGCTGGCGGCGGGCTGATCCGGATGGAGGATGCCGCCAACCGTCCGCAGGCCTTTTCGTGGACGAACCTGCGCCAGTTGCTCGCGAACCGGATGCTGCTCGGCATCTATCTCGGCCAGTATTGCATCAACGTGCTGACCTATTTCTTCGTCACCTGGTTCCCGATCTACCTCGTAAAAGAGCGCGGGCTGAACATCATGGAGGCGGGCTTCGCCGCTGCTGCACCAGCGCTGTGCGGCTTCGTCGGCGGATTGGTCGGCGGCTACACGTCCGATCTGCTGCTCAAGCGCACCGGCTCGATCGACATCGCGCGCAAAGTGCCGCTGGTGTTCGGGATGCTGCTGGCGACGCTCATCATCGCCTGCGTGTTCGTCGAGGCCGAGTGGCTGGTCGTCACGCTGATGGCGGTCGCGTTCTTCGGCAAGGGCGTCGCGTCGCTCGGCTGGGCCGTAATGTCGGACGTCGCGCCGAAGCAGCTCGCCGGGCTGACCAGCGGCGTGTTCAACATGTTCGGCAACGTCGCCGGGATCGTCACGCCCATCGTCATCGGCTTTATCGTCGGCGCTACCGGCTCGTTCGATTGGGCGCTGGTGTTCGTCGGCGCGCACTGCCTGCTGACGATCTTCTCGTTTCTGGTGATCGTCGGTCCTATCCGCCGTGTCGAGCTGGCCGCATGACCGTCGATCGCCGTACGCTGCTCGGGGGTGCCGCGGCCGCGCTTGCCACATTACCCACAGCCGTTCGTGCTGCGCCAGCGACGTTGCGGGTTACAACGCCTATGGCAGCGCCGGAATGGGCAGTCCTGCAACGCCGATTGCTCGCCGCCAATGCCGAAGCCTGCGAAGCGTTCTACGCAAAGTATGTCGACAGTCGCGGCTGGCTGCGCGTGTTCGAGCGCTGGGGTGCGAACGACGGCCCCGACGATGCGGCGGAAGCGACGAACGACTGGGCGATCCTGCACGCGCTAGGCGGTTCCGATCGTATCCGCGACCTGTACGCACGGGCGTGGGAGGGTCACCTCAATCAGTTCACCGCTGCGCGCACGGTCGACGTGCCGATCGCACGCAAGGGGATGTATTTTCGCGAGTTTCCCGTCCAGATGGACTGGCAGCACAATGCGGAAGGGCTGACGACCTTCAACATGATGGGGCTGTCCGGCCCGCGCGACCTGAAGCTGATCGAACGCACGCGCCGCTACGCCGATTTCTACACCGGCCGCGATCCGACGACGGGCAACTACGATCCGAAGCTGCGGATGATGCGTAGCCTGATGAACGGAAGTCGTGGCCCGATGCTGCGCCGCGCGACCGAGCTCGACTGGGCGGGCGATCCGTTCGCTGCCGGCGAACGCTTCCACATGGAGCATGGCGAGACGACTTATGCGCAGACGCTCGCGCATTATGCCGAGTACGGCGACGTTGTCGGCGACAATCCGCTCAACCTGCAGGCGACGACGCTCGGACTGAACGCCTATGCGCTCGGGGCAGGGGACCGATACCGGACCTGGGCGCTCGACTATCTCGACGCGTGGGTTGGCCGGGCAAAAGCGAACGGCGACATCATCCCCAGCCGCGTTGGTCTGGATGGCATCGTCCCGCGCGACTGGTGGAGTGGCGTCTATGGCTGGGGCTTCTCGCCGATCGTGCCGCAGACCGGCAAGCGCGAGAACCGCAACCGCGTGCCGCGTTCGATCACGGCGTTCATGACTGGCACGCTGCTGACCAGCGACCAGGGGTATATCGACGTCTGGCGCCGCCAGACCGCGCGGATCAACGCGCAAGCCAAGACGATCGGCGGCGTGCTGTCTACGCCGACGATGCACGGTGCGGACGGCTGGTATGGCTGGCAACCTGGTCCGTTCAAGACCAACGGCTTCGAGATCTGGTACATGTCGCAGGCGCCCGCCGACCGCGCGGCTGCCGGCGATCATCCGTGGGTGAGCTTCCTCGAAGGCAAGAACCCGAGCTACGCCGTAACCGCGTTGCGCGCGGACCTGAAGGCCGTCGCCGACCGGGTCGCGGCGCGCGTGTCCGATCCGACGACGCCGGAGACCCGGCTCGCAGACTGGCCGATCGACATCAACCCCGCCAACGTCACCAGCCTCGTGCAGCTCATGACCGGGGGCCTGCACATCGCCCGCCCGCCCTGGTCGAAGACTTCGCCATCGCAAGGCGGCGTGCCGCTCCACTGCCGGCTCCGCTACTTCGATGCGGACCGCAAACGCGCTGGCGTGCCCGAAGACGTCGCCGCGCTGGTGCAAACGCTGGGCGACACGACGACCGAGGTAACACTGGTGAACTTGAGCACCACGCAACCGCGTACGGTCGTGGTGCAAGGCGGCGCCTATGCGGAGCACCGGATAGAGGCCGTGACGATCGACGGCCGCACGACCGACGTCGTCGGCGCCGCGTTCACGATCCGGCTCGAGCCCGGCGCCGGTGCGCGCTTGAGCCTGCGCCTGCGCCGCTACGCCAACCGCCCGACGCTCGCCTTTCCGTGGGACCGCTAGCCGCCCGGCTTGATATACGGCGCGACCGCGAACAGCAGGCGTTCCTCGCGCCGGGGATCGTCTTCTATTTGCACCGCCCGATCGAAGATCATCGTCGAGCGCCGCGCCAGGTCATAGTGACGCCAGGTCGGCACGCTCGCACAGTTCGGATCGCCGGTCCGCGCCATCGCGATGAACCCATCCGCCATCCGCCCGGCCAGCTGTCTCGCCTCCGGCCCATCACCCGTCCGCGCGCTCGGCTCCCGCGTATTGTCGAACACCAGGCCGATATCGAGCGTATGGAACGCGCCGAGCACGCCGCCCGCTTCCGGCGAAGGAAAGTCGAGCTGATACATCCAGGTCGGCGCACCGATCTTCGCGCGTTCCTCGGCCTGGATCAGATGCCCGGGCCAGGACCGACCCGCGGTCGATGCCGCCAGCAGGATCTGCCCCGGCGTCCGATCGGGATAGAGGTCGCGGTAGCGCGCGATGACGTGATCGGGCTCGAGGTCCTTGGCCATCTCCCGCACCAACCGCGCGGGTAGGTTCTCCCAGTTCGTGTCGCCGCGCTTCAGGATCTCGCCGATCCACAACCCGGTCTCGTCATGCGTATTGCCGACGATCAGCGGAATATGAGCAGCCTCGCGCGGCGCGTCGGGAAAGAACGGATGACGCTTCAGCACATGGTGATCGAGCGTCGAGGTAAAGCTGATCTCGCCCTTGCCCTCGATCGGATCGGTCGTCGCCATCGCCTCGACCAGCCGCTTGATCGGCAGCGCGTTTAGTGCCGCAAAGTCGCCTGCGCCGGCCTTCGCCATAAACGCCCGCGACCGGATCGTCGCGTGGTTCGGCCCAGCCGCCGTAACGTGCTGGCCGCTCATCGTTGCAGCGGCATGGAACAGCGGGCGCGCCTCCGCCATTGCCATCAGCGTCACGATCTTCGCCCCGCCGCCAGACTGGCCGAACAGCATCACCCGGCTCGGATCGCCCCCGAACGCTGCGATGTTGTCGCGCACCCATTGCAGCGCGAGGATGATGTCGAGATTGCCGACATTGCCCGATTCCGCCGGCCCGCCAAGCTGCGCGAGATACGCATAGCCGAGCGCCGCCAGCCGGTGGTTCAGCGTGACGACCACCACGTCGCCGCGCCGCACCAGATTGCCGCCATCATACAGCGGATCGGACCCCGAGCCGTGCGCGTGCGCCCCGCCGTGGATATACACCATGACCGGCCGTCGCGCTGCGTCGAGCGCAGGCGTCCAGACGTTGAGGAACAGGCAATCCTCGCTGGTCGACTCGGTCGCCTTGGTCTGCGGCGATGCGGCGCCGTACCGCGTGGCATCCGCAATGTCGGTCCAAGGCGTCGGCGCCACCGCACGCGCAAACCGTCGCGTGCGCGTATCCGCGCCGTAGCGCACCCCGCGAAAGACCAGCACATTGCCCTCTACCGTCCCGCGCACCCGTCCGCATCGCGTCGTCGCGACGAGGCTCGCCGGTACGCGCGCCGCAACCAGCGCCGGTGTCGCCGCGAGCCCAGCGAGCACCGCGCGCCGGTCGATCACGCCGCGGTTTCGGCGCACAACCGCCGCATCGGCTCCAGCGCCGGGTTACTGTTGTCGCGCCGCCACGCCATGTGCAGCTCGACCGGCTTCTCGGGCTCGGTCGCAAGCCGACGGAACTGCACGTCGTTCATGTGCAGCCCCGATGCGGATTCCGGCACGATCGCTGCGGCCAGCCCCGCATGCACGAGCCCCAGCATCGAATGGATCTGCGTCACGTGCTGGACATAGTGCGGCGACACGCCCGCACCGTCGAACAGCCCGATAAGCATCTGGTGAAAATACCCCGCGCCCTGCCGCGCATACATGATCAGCGGCAGGCCATCGAAATCACTCAGTTCGAGTTCCGCCTTCGCCTGTCGCGGATCCCCCGCGGGCAGCGCGACGACAAGTGGCTCGACCTGTACGCAGACGGTGTCGAACTCGTGACGATCGAGCGGCGGTCGTACGAAGCCGATGTCGATCAACCCGGTCAGCAACGCATCGACCTGATCGGTCGTCACCATCTCGCGCAGTTCGAGGTCGATATTGGGCAGGCTCGCTCTCGCTTGCGCGACGATCTGCGGCACCAGATTATACCCCGACACCGCGGTGAAGCCGATCGCGACGCGTCCCGCATCGCCCTTCGCCACGCGCCGCGCCGATAGCGCTGCACTCTCCGACAGCCGGACGATCCGCCGCGCTTCGATCAGGAACACGCGGCCGGCAGGCGTCAGGCTCACCTGCCGGCTGGTGCGTTCGAGCAGCGTCACGTCGAGGATTCGCTCGAGCAGCTGGATCTGCCGGCTGAGCGGCGATTGCGTCATGTTCAGGCGCTGTGCCGCGCGCCCGAAATGGAGTTCCTCGGCGGCGGCGACGAAGCAGCGAAGCTGGCTCAGTTCGAACATCATCGCCGCACTATCCGTCGGTTTTCGCCCGCTGTCACGCCGCCTTGGCAAGAGCGGTGGGGGCGACCTTCTCGATCAGCACGCGCAACCGCTCGTCCTCCGCCGCCGACAGATCGGTCAGCGGCGAGCGCACCGGCCCGGCATCGCGCCCGACGACGCGCATGCCCGCCTTGACGATCGACACCGCATAACCTCGGCCCTGGTTGCGCAGTGTGATGTAGGGCAGCACGAAATCGCGGAGCTGGTTCAGAACCTCGACCCGGTCGTCAGCGCGCACCGCCTTGTAGAAGGCCAGCGCCCATTCGGGCAGGAAGTTGAAGATCGCCGACGAATAGGTCGTGACGCCCATCGTCAGATACGGCGTTGCGAACGTCTCGGCGGTCGGCAGGCCACCGATATAGGTCAGCCGGTCGCCCATCCGCGCATAGACGCGCGTCATCAGCTCGATGTCGCCGACACCGTCCTTGAAGCCGACCAGATTGGGGTTGCGATCGCACAAGCCCGCCAGCGTATCGTCGTCGAGGATCGCATTGTCGCGGTTGTAGACGATCACGCCTAGCCCGGTCGCCTTGCAGACCGCCTCTACATGCGCGGCGAGCCCTTCCTGCTTCGATCCGACCAGATAGGGGGGGAGCAACAACAGGCCGTCTGCGCCAGCCTTCTCCGCGTCGCGCGCAATTCCCGTTGCGATCGCGGTCCCGTAGCCGCAGCCCGAGATTACCGGCAGTCGCCCGCCGGCTTCGGCCACCGCGGCGCCGACGACCTGGGCGACTTCGGCTGGCGTCAGCGAGAAGAACTCGCCCGTGCCGCCTGCCGCGAACAGGCCGGACAGTTCGTGCTCGAGCATCCATGCGCAATGCTTGCGATATTCGTCCTCGACGAACGCACCCTCCGCATCGAAATGGGTGACAGGGAACGACAGCAATCCGCCGCCAAGGCGCTGCGCCATCTCGGTCGGGCTCATGGTCGTCATAACGTGCATCCCCTCGATCGCCTGGTCCGCCCTCATGTCGCGGCCAATCCGGGGATCTAGGTAGGTCGCACGGCCGCGCGGGTCCAAACCAAAGGCGCGCTCGATCGATGCGTATACTAGCTCGATCTTGTTGGGGCATGATCTTCCTACCGCACGGGCCTTGGTAGTATGTGGATTAGATCGCAATCTTGACACTATCTATCGGTGGAATCGAGATCGGACGACAACCCACGGATGGTCGGGCAATCGGCGTTTCCAAATATGTCACTCCACGACTGCCATGGCTGTTTGCCTTCCATGTGTACCGTACAGAAAGCGGAGCGAGTTGACGTCCAACCAAATGAACGAGTGGTCAACGTAGGAAAGCGGGAAAGACCGCGCGAATGTCGGGGTAATCTTGTTCTTGAGGACCGCTGCCACCTTTCGTACAAATATGAACCAGCGTCCGAAGTTGGGAAGCGAGGGGCGGGACGTGAGCGTCCGATTGTGGGTCTTGCTGGCCCCGCGTTGATGGGTGGTGCCGCCCATGCTTACCCGTTCCAGGCTGGCGATGCGGCTGTCAATAACGGCCATTCATAAATCGCGATCTTTCCCGTTGCTCAGTCTAGGGCAGGACATTTCCAGGGGAGCAATCGGGACATATTTTTTAAGGAAGGGGTCCCCCCGGACAGATCTTGGCGCGATTGCCTGTGCGACGTTCCCGCTATGGGTTCCCAATTGAGTAAGCCGGCGGCTGCCATCTTGATGTTACCCAATGTCCGCTCGTCGACGGAGCGTTTCCGAACCTTGCAGCTTCGCACGTTAGCGGCCATTCAAAGCTGAAACAGGATGGGGGGCTGCAGTTGAGGATACATTGTGCGTTCGGACTGCTGGTCAGCGTCCTTTCAACATCGTCCTTCGCCCAGACACCTGTTCCGGCACCGTCGTTCATGGAGAAGGTCGCTGCTTCTGAAAGCGAATTTCAGTTAGGCGATGCGAACCTGAGCGGGCCGGGTTCCACGACTTTGGCAGCTGCGATCAATCAGGCTCGTTATGTTCTCATTGGGGAAGCTCACTTCTCGCGTGAGATTCCGCGGTTCACGGTCGCGCTCTGTCACCTCATGGCACCGCAAGGTCTCAGCGCGATAGCCGTTGAGACTGGACCGGAAGCCGCGCAGATCGTGAACGCCAATCTCCGCCGGTCTGACCGGCTCGCACGCTTGTCCAAATTCATGCACGCGAACCCGGATGCGATGGCGTTCCAGAACGGCAGGGATGAAAGCGACATGGCTGCGGGCTGCGCCCGCGAAGCAGGGCCTACTTTCCAGGTCTGGGGGCTGGATCAGGAATTTTTCGGCAGTAGCGGCTTCCTCCTTGATAAAATGGCGGCAGCATCTACCGGTCCCGTGGCCAAGGCTTCTATCAGCCGGCTCATGGGGTTAGATCGCGCTGCGACGGCCGACGCGATTGCCTCCCATTCGCCGGGCAAGTTCCTGATCTACACGATAACCGATCGCCAAATGGACGATGCGCGGCTTGCGATCGCGACCGATGGCGGCGCACGGGCGCGACAGTTGTTTGATGCGCTCGCAGAGACAAGATCAATCTATCTGGCATCGGCAAGCGGGCAGAGTGACCCGAACGGACGCCGGGCCAGGCTCATCAAGCGCACATTGTCCGGCTATCTGGCAAAGGCTCCGGCAGGCAGCCGTATCCTGATGAAGTTTGGCGATGTTCACACCGCCAAGGGCGTGAACACTCTGCGGCAGCGCGATCTCGGTAATTTCGTTGCCGAGCGTGCCGACGGCGAAGGGTCTTCCTCGCTGCACATTCTCGTGGTGGGCGCCAGCGGCTCACTGGGCGGGTATAACGGCGTCGACCAGCAAGTCGCTATTCAGCCATATACCCCTATGTCGGATGCCAGTTACTCTTGGTTGGGGGATGCTCTAGCCGCCCGTCCCAAGGCGATGACCGGATCGGATTGGCTGCTGATCGATCTCCGGCGGCTTCGCGGACGACCAACGCCGGACATGCCAGCTGGCTGGCGTCAGCTGGTGCAAGCCTATGATCTGGTCGCAATCGCTCCTAAGCTGACGCTGGCTTTCGTGGTCGGCCCCGAGCAGGGACGGTAAAAGGCGGAATTCCTTTTCGGATCCCTTCTGAGAAAGCCTTGGTGGTCAGAGGGAGGGGGCTCGCCGCCCCAACTTCCCTCTGGCCGTGGACATGAACAAGCGGCCGAAATTAAGAAGCTGAACCGATGCTTTGAGCGTCCGCTTCTGGATTTCCTCAACCCGAATAGGTTTACCGGGTGAGAACAGCGTCTCGGACACAGCCCCTCCTTTAAATGCGTTTTTCATCGGATACCAATCCGCAGCTATTTCGACGTGACAGTCCCGCCTTTAATGTTTCTTCCGGCGCGACCGCGTTTCTCATCGTTGCAGCCCGGTAATGCTGCAGATACGTTGAGAGGCCAAAAATCGTGGCATGTACGACATCGCACTAGCCCACCGGGACATAATGGATCTCACCACACGCCTCCTTATTGTCGATGACGACCCGGGTATCCGCGAGCTGACCACTCAGTTTCTTGTTCAGCACGGTTTTGTGGTCGATGCCGTGCCGGACGGCTCCGCAATGCGCGTTGCGCTGGCGCGCGATCATTATGACCTCATTGTCCTCGATGTGATGATGCCCGGCGAAGATGGATTGTCGATCCTTCGCTCGCTGGATCGAACGAACGGGCCCGCTGTCATCATGCATTCGGTGATCGGTCAGGAAGTCGATCGGATCGTTGGGCTTGAAATGGGGGCCGATGACTATTTGGCAAAGCCCGCCAACCCGCGAGAGCTTCTCGCGCGCATTCGCGCGGTCCTCCGCCGGGGCGGAAATGCTCCGGCGCCATTTGATCGAGGCAAAGCGCTTCTTCGTTTCTCAGGCTGGCGCGTTGATCCTGCGGCGCGCGAACTGTTCGATCCCGACGATGTACTCATCAACCTGACCGATGGTGAGTTTCGTCTCCTGCTGACCCTGATCGAGCATCCGCGGCGCGTTCTCACCCGTGACTTCATTCTCGATCATTCGCGCGGCATGGACGCAGAACAATTCGACCGCGCGATTGACGTTCAAGTCAGTCGGCTGCGCCGCAAGCTCGCGCGCGACGATGGGCGCGGGGGCGAAGAGTTGATCCGGACTGTCCGCAACGAAGGATATCTGTTTACCGCTGACGTCGAGCGACGCTGACATGACCGCCAGGCGCGCAGCATCGATCGCGCAACCCATCTTTCTGTTGGTGATCGCCGCCATCTTATTGGCGACGGCCGTCACGTTTGCGATTACGTTCAATGGTCCTCCACCACGCCCGAGGCCGGTTTCCGACACAGATATTGTCAACGCACTGCGCGGCGCGACCGTGCCGTACCTCGTCGTGCTGCCGGGTCGACATTCCTCACGGACGGGTGAAATCTCAGATCCTGAACATGACGCATCCCTTGCCTTGGCCTTGGGAGGCTCCGTCGCTGGTTCCTACGCCGAGCGCGAACGTGGGCAATCGGGCGAGGTCCGGGGTGGCTTCACCGTGTCGGGCCGTACAACGGACGGCTGGCGAACTGTTCGCAGCCCTGACCGGCCGCTCCTCACAAACTGGCTCATCGTAACCTTCGGCGGCATGGGGTTCGCCCTTGTCCTATTGTCAGTTGCCGCGTGGTTCATCACGCGCCGCATTTCGCGTCCCCTCAAACACTTGGTTGGCGTGGCCCAGGCTGCGCGGGTCGGGCTGCCGTTGGCGCTGCCACAAGAAGGCTCACGAGAGGTGCGCGAACTGGCCGTTGCGCTCAGCGACATGCACACCCGCATCGGTCAACATGCCGAGGGGCGGACGACCATGCTCGCTGCGATCGCGCACGATCTTGGCACGCCATTGTCGCGCCTTGCCTTTCATATCGAAGGGTTGCCCGAAGTCGCCCGCGCACGCGCCGCTGCCGACGTTGACGAAATGCGCGCGATGATTAGCGCTGCGATCGGATATGCGCGCGACGAGCTCATGGATCGTGCAACCCTGCGCGTCGATCTGGGAAGCCTGCTCGACAGCCTGGCCGAGGACACGCGCGCGGCGGGTGACGATGTGACGATCACCCTTGGTCCGCGCATAGTGGTTATGGGCGATCCGGCTGCGCTTCGGCGACTGTTCGCCAATGTGATCGGCAACGCCGTCCGTTATGGTGACCGGGCGCGTGTTGAATGGCATGCGCTCGATGGCGCTGTCGCCGTATCGGTCGATGACGATGGCCCAGGCGTTGATCCTGAAACAGCTGAAAGCCTTTTTGAGCCGTTCGTTCGCGGCGACCCGTCACGCAATCGCGAGACGGGGGGCACCGGCCTTGGTCTGGCTATCGTTCGCGCCATCGTGTCTCGGCACGGGGGGCAGGTGGCCTTCGAGTCGAGCGCGCACGGCGCGCGGATCCGCGTGCTGCTGCCCTGCTGAAACATACAGCAACAATTCGCGTCGATGCCGAAATACGGGTGCGTGACACCTCCTCGACAAGGTCCACCGAAGCACGAGGAGGGATGAATGACCGAGCAGCACATGATCGACGAACCGGACCACGGCCACAGTTTGGCGGAGGATTTGGTCCTGATGAACCGTCTCGCCGATCGTCGTCGCGCGCTTAAGTGGTTCGTAGGCGCCGGCACCGCCGCGCTGGTGGCAGGCTGCGGAGGAAGCGGCAGTGACGCGTCTGATACCGTCGCTGTCGTTTCTGGCGGGACGGCCACCGCAACCCCGACGCCGACGACAACAGTGACGCCGACCCCGACCCCGGCATCGTCCGGCACTACCGCGTGTATTGCCGATCCAACCGAAACCGCGGGGCCATACCCGGCCGATGGCACCAACACGTCGAATGGCTCGACCTCCAACGCTTTGACTGTCAGCGGTATCGTCCGCTCCGATATCCGTGCCAGCTTCATCAACTCGACGACGGTAGCAACCGGCGTGAAGGTGGTACTCACGCTACGGGTGGTGAACGTTAACGCGAGCTGCGCCTCGCTCGCGGGGTATGCTGTTTACCTCTGGCATTGTGACCGGACGGGCAACTACTCGCTCTACGGAACATCGAGCGCAGCCGAATCCTATCTGCGTGGTGTCCAAGTGACAGATGCGAATGGCGAAGTGACCTTCACCACCATTTTCCCAGCTGCTTACTCCGGCCGCTATCCCCATATGCATTTCGAGGTCTTCTCAAGCCTCGCCAACGCGACCGGCGGACGCTACTCCGTACTTACCTCGCAACTTGCCATGCCCGCAGCAGCATGTACGGCCGTGTTCGCTGACACGACGACTTACCCCGGCAGCGCCACACGCTTCACCCAAACTATGATCGGCAACGATAACGTCTTCAGCGACAACACGGCCGCGCAGATCGCGCAGCAAACGCCAACGATGACGGGCGATCCAACGAACGGATATGTTGCGACCGCAATTATTGGCATCGCTCGGTAGGAGATAATCGGCGTCCCGCCTATCCAGAGGCGGATTGTCTGCGATCCTTCAGCTGATGACGTCGGCGAGCAAGAGGCGGAATTTCACATCAGTCCTATTCCAGATATGAACAACCGTCCGAACTTGAGAAGCTAGAAAGGGCGCTTGAACGTCCACAGTTGGGTCGACATGTTTATGGGTGGGGCCGGTACCGACCGACCTCGTCGATCACTTCTTCTTCTTTTCAGGGCGCTGAGATAACGCGGATCCAGCGGCCGTCTTGGAGTCCTTTCCGGTTCGTCCGTCCTTCAAGACCTTCGAGGCCGCCTTGCCAGCCTTTTCGCTCGTATGTTCGTTCTTCGCCATTGCTCGGTTCCAGCAGACACCATCTTGTGGTGCAGACGGGAAAAACATCTATTACTAGATTAGTTACTGACCTTTGCCAGAGAAACTGTGGCATTTTAAGACGAGGTGAATGTCCGCCTGTTTATAAGCAGCTTCGCCCGCGTGTTTAGCGTCTGGGGATAGGTCCCAACGGCTACGTCAGCTTCCGACCAACTTAAGCCATTCGGCGTCGCTGCTGACCTACAGCTTTTGGGTCATACCTAGACCTGGTTTCCCACATCCGCTGCAACTTTTGTGAGGCAGTTCATAAACGATATTTGTAGTCTGGTCGGGATCTGATCGCGACGGGTGATCGCGCCGATCGTCCTCATGGTATCCGGTATGCAAGAATCGATTTTCACAAGCGTGCCGGATTCAATCTCCGCGGTTACCTGATCCTTAGAAAGAAGAGTCAGAAATTCGCTACGTACTAAAACGCCACGGATAAGTGCCACGGATCCGCACTGTATGGGTGCTTCCGGGCGTACCATCCCGGACCGATCGAACATTTTCTGCCACCGATCGAGCAAGCCGGACGCGCGGCGGGCAACAATCCAAGGGTATGCCGCCAACTCTTCAAATCCGGCAACGCTGCCAGCAAGCGGATGCTCGGCCCGTCCGATTATCGTGAGCCGATCATCGAAGAGAGGTTCCTGAAGAAGGTCTGTCCCGGGGTGATCACGAAGCGCGCCGATGAGGATATCGATCTTGCCGCTGCGGAGAAGTTCGACCAGTTCAAGGTACGACCCTTCCAGAACGTCGACCGTTATGCCCGGCTGCTCGCGCAGTAGATCCGCCAGCGTCGCTGGCAGCAGCAGGGAGCGAGACAATGCCATCGCACCGACGGAGAGGTGGCCTCCGTGGTTCGCGGTTTCCTGAAGTGCAGCAGCTAGCTCTGCCACCCCGATCATGAAGCTTCGCGCAAGCTTCGATCCTGCACGCGTGACTTCTACGCCACGGCCTCGTTGCTCGACAAGACCAGTGCCTGACAGCGCTTCCAATCCGCGAACGGCACGGTGCAGTGATGGTGCGGAGATGCCAGCGGTCTCGCTCGCGGTCGAGAAGCCGCCAGCTTCCGCCAGCGCGATCAGACCGCGTACATGGGCTGTCGTAAGGTAGTGATCGAGCTTCTCTACTCCAGAAGCCCCGGTCACGGCCCGGCAGCCACGTCTGAAGCTATGCAGAGCCCGCCGGGTACGCTGCAGAATGCGCTGCCCGTCGGGTGTCGCCATTACGCCAGTAGTTCGCCGATCGAACAGCATTGTGCCGAAGAGGGTCTCGAGCCGGTTGAGCGCCTGCGTCAGACCAGGCTGCGATACTGACGTCGCTCGGGCGGCCGCACTCAGACTGCCCGCGTCTGATATCGCCAAGAGCATACGAAGGTGCCGGAGGTTCAGGTCGTATGGTGAAGCCATGGGAATGCATTAGCCGGAGCTTATGTCCTTCCGATAATGATATTTGTGGGACTGGCGCCCTGAATGTACGCCTCGATCAACAATGAGCGCGGTCTTCGCGGGAGGAAAACTGGAATGCTGACCCAACCTGCAAGCGCTTATGCGTCTGAGCCGCAAGTTCCGACGCAGCATCGCGCGCTACGAGCATGGGTGGACGCCATCGCGTCCAGAGCCAAGCCTGACAGCATTCACTGGTGCGATGGCTCTGAAACCGAAGCAAAGGCGTTTGCCAACCAAGCGGTTGAGGCGGGTACGCTCACGCCGCTGAATCCTACGTTACGACCGAACTCCTTTTACGCGCGCTCCGATCCTCGTGACGTCGCGCGGGTCGAGAGCCGTACTTTCATCTGTTCGGAATCACAGAGCGAGGCGGGGCCGACGAACAACTGGGCTTCGCCCGAGGAGATGCGGGTTCGGCTCGACGACCTGTTTGATGGCTGCATGCGCGGTCGGACATTGTACGTCGTGCCGTTCTGTATGGGACCGTTGGGCTCCGACAAATCGCTGATTGGCGTCGAGATCACGGACAGCCTGTACGTCGTACTTTCCATGCGGGTTATGACCCGGATTGGAACGCCGGTACTGGACGTGTTGGGCGAGGATGGGTTCTTCATTCGATGCGTGCACTCCGTTGGGGCGCCGCTGGTCGAAGGTGCTGCGGACGTTCCCTGGCCCTGCAGTGACGACAAATGGATTGTTCACTTTCCCGAGACCCGGGAAATCTGGTCTTATGGTTCCGGCTATGGCGGCAATGCCTTGCTCGGCAAGAAGTGCGTCGCGCTGCGGATCGCAAGTGTGATGGCCCGCGACGAAGGTTGGTTTGCTGAGCACATGCTGATCGTGAAGCTGACCAATCCGGAAGGGGCCAGCCATTATATTGCTGCGGCGTTCCCGAGCGCCTGCGGCAAGACGAACCTTGCAATGCTCGAGCCAACGATCGCCGGCTGGAAGGCCGAGACGGTCGGTGACGACATCGCCTGGATGCGTTTTGGCAAGGATGGGCGCCTGTATGCCATCAACCCCGAAGCCGGCTTCTTTGGCGTTGCGCCCGGAACGGGTCCCAGCACGAACCGCAACGCGATCAACACGCTGAGTGCGAATTGCATCTTCACAAACACAGCCCTGACAGCCGATGGCGACGTCTGGTGGGAAGGGCTTACGAAGGAGCCGCCAGCAGGCCTCACTGACTGGCGTGGCAATCCCCACGACCCCGACGGCGCAAGTCCGGCTGCACATCCCAATGCTCGCTTTGCGGTTCCTGCGTCGCAATGTCCGACCATCGCGCCGGAATGGGAGTCGCCCGAAGGCGTGCCGATCTCGGCGATCCTTTTCGGCGGTCGCCGTGCGACGGCGGTTCCGCTCGTGACGGAGGCATTCGACTGGGAGCACGGTGTCTATCTTGCGGCGAACATTGCATCCGAGGGTACCGCTGCTGCCGAAAACACGGTCGGTGAACTGCGTCGCGATCCATTCGCGATGCTCCCGTTCTGCGGATATCACATTGCCGACTATTTCGCTCATTGGCTGCGGATCGGCGCCGCTGCACAATCCGATGCAGCACGGCTGCCCAGGATCTTCATGGTCAACTGGTTCCGGAAGGACGCCACCGGAAAGTTCATCTGGCCAGGCTTCGGTGACAATGTCCGGGCGCTGAAATGGGTAACCGAACGGATCGATGGCAAGGCAACGGCGAGGTCGACGCCGATTGGCCTGCTCCCTGAAGCCGGATCGCTTGATCTCACCGGACTGACGCTATCGTCCGTCGAGTCCGAGGCACTGCTGTCCGTTGACCCTTCCGTCTGGGTTAGAGAGGCTCAGCTCAACCGGGATTACCTCGAAACGTTCGGGGACCGCCTACCGGCAGGTCTAATTCGCCAGCAGAAGACGCTTGAAGCCAGATTAGAGGTGATCGTCGATGGGGGCAGTCTTGCCCAGGATGACAATACGAGAATACTGGACGTGGCAAACGGCAAGTAGGGTTTGACAGTTTGAGTACGCGGCATTGGGCCCTCCCCGGGCGCCTCCGCCTTGGTTGGTAGATATACCGCTGAAAAGGCGGGCTGCACGGTATGACAATACGGTAGCATCTCGCTCGACGTTCGCACTGTTCTCATTCATCACGGGCGGTAGTTACATGAAGCGCAAGACCCTGACGCAGTTCCTGATCGAACAGCAACGCGAGGCTGGAACACTGCAGCCTCAGCTCCGTCTTCTGATCGAAGTGGTGGCACGGTCGTGCAAGGCTATTAGTCATTCGATAGGCAAGGGTGCGCTTGGTGGTGTGCTCGGCAGTCTGAGCAGCGAGAACGTCCAGGGCGAGGTGCAAAAGAAGCTCGACGTCATTGCCAACGAGATGCTGCTCGAGGCCAACGAGTGGGGCGGGCATCTTGCGGCTATGGCGTCGGAGGAGATGGAAACGATCCATCTTGTTCCGAACCGCTATCCTCAGGGCGAATACCTGCTGCTGTTTGACCCGATCGACGGGTCGAGCAACATCGATGTTGATCTTTCGGTCGGGACGATCTTTTCCGTGCTGCGCGCGCCTGAACGGGTAGGCGGCGCGGACGTCACCGAAGAGGACTTCCTGCAGAGGGGCGAGTGCCAGGTCGCCGCTGGTTATGCTGTCTATGGGCCGCAGACGATCCTTGTGCTCACACTCGGTGCGGGCGTGCACGAGTTCACGCTCGACCGGGAGATCGGGTCCTGGGTTATGACTGATACTAACATGACCATTCCGACCGGCACGCGGGAGTTCGCGATCAACACGTCCAACGCTCGCCAGTGGTCTCCCGAGATCGCGCGCTTCATCGAGGACCGCGTTGCAGGCGAAGACGGTAATCTTAGCGTTGACTACAATATGCGGTGGACAGGTTCAATGGTTGCCGACGTCCATCGCATCCTGAAGCGGGGCGGGGTGTTCCTGTATCCGCGCGACGTACGCAAGCCCGGCAAAGTTGGTAAGCTCCGCCTGATGTACGAAGGCAACCCGATGGCCATGCTCATGGAGCAAGCCGGAGGAGCCGCGAGTGACGGGGAGATGCGGATCATGTCGATCGTCCCGACCGCCCTTCACCAGCGCGTCGGGCTTGTCATGGGCGATCCAAAGGAAGTTGAAGCGGTCACGTCAGCCTATCGCGCTTAGCGCCGGGCAGCCGAACGGAGCGGTGGATTTGGAATATATCGACGTCAAACCGATGACCCGACGACAGCTAGACGATCTGTGGGAGGTGAAGGCAACGCTTTCCTCGACCGAGTTCACCTATGCAGCGGTACGCGTCGCTCGAGACACTTGTTACCCCGTCGACGTCGTCTATGCGCTGCTCGGCGGGGCTTCGCCCACCGCTGCTTGGCGAATGTTCCGGGGGATGACCCGCGTCACACTATCGCAGGCGGCTGGGGTGAGTCCTGCCGGACTGTCCAGCATCGAGCGCGGGCTTAACAGCGGCAGTCAGGTACGGGACAAGCTTGCTCTCGCACTCGCCGTTCCAGCCGACGCGTTGATCGCGCATTTCTGACTTTGGAATGACACCGTCATACCATCCAGTCGTGAGCCTAAGCATCGGCAGCAGACCCGATACCAGGGATGGCAGAGCTCAGATCATTTCCAAAGATGGGCGGCGTCGTGAAGCTTGGGAGCTGAACGAATGGCAGAAACCGGGGAAGCGGAGCTGTTTCGGGAGCGTCCACTTGTGGGTCACGCCGCACGCCTAGCGCGAAGATCACGACCCGGGAAACGGCAAAGGTTCGACCGCCTCACGGACCGCCGCGTCGATCAGCTATGCACGCTCCGCTGCATGCCGATCAAATCCGTATCGCGCAGCCGCTGTTCAAGCCGTTCCGCGACCGAGCGGCGGATCGCGTCGCCGACCTGCACCTTGCGCCACGTGTTGTAGCTGATGCCATATCGCGGCATCAGCGCCGCGTTAGTCTGCCCGGCTAAACCAATGCGCATACTCTCGACGATATCGCGCGGCACTACCTTCAACGGTTCGGGAATGGGCTGTTTCATAGCAAATCCTTTTCCTGATAGCGGGGCCGGGCGGCACGCCCGGCCCCCTTGACGGTCAGAACGACATACGGACACCCGCGGTGATGTAGCGGCCGATCGGGTCGTAGGCGCTGCTCGCCGCGGTGGTGAAGGTCGTTACCGGGGGCGGCGAGAGCGGGGGTGCGCGGTCGAACAGGTTGGCAACCGAGACGTAGATCTGCTGCTTGCCGCCGCCGAGCGCCAGATTGTAGGTGCCGGTGACGTTTGTGTAGAAGACCGCGGGCGTCGAATTGTCATTGATGTCGATGCCCTCGACGCGGGTGGCGTCGAGCTTCGCCGCGCTGATGAAACGCTCCTGCACGAACAGCGAGAAGGCATCGACCGCGTAGGTCGCCTGCAGCACGCCGCTCCACTTTGGTGTGATCGTCTCACCCAACCCTTCGCGGACCGGCGATCCCCGCGTCTCTGAATTGTTGCAGGTCGCGTGGTTGCCGATCAGCCGGACGTTGAGGTCGCCGCCGGCCAGCTGCGTCTTGTAGCTCAGCTCGAAGTCGATGCCTGCGACGGTCTGGTTGGCGAGATTGAGGTTGGGGCGCAGGATGCTGAGCGCCCCCGACGGCAGCACCGTGATGTTGGCGCACTGGACCTGGTTGCCCGCGGCGCATTCGTCGACGACGCGCTGTTCGGGCAGGGTGGTGATCGCGTCCTTCAGCTTGATGCGGTAGTAATCGATCGACGCCTGGAAGCCGGGTGCCCAGGAGGGCTGGTAGACCTCGCCGAAGGTCAGCGTGTTCGCCTTTTCCGGTTGCAGATTGGGGTTGCCGGTCGCGAAATTGACCTGCGGTGTCGTCACGCCGTTGTAGACGACGTTGCCGTTGAGCTGCGTCGCCGGATTGTAGAGTTCGAGCAGGTTGGGCGCGCGAATGTCGCGTGACAGGGTGCCGCGCAGACGCAGTTCGTCGACGAGCTGCCAGCTTGCGCCCAGCTTCCACGTCACGACGCTGCCCGACGTGCTATAGCGCGCGTGGCGCACCGCGCCGTTGAGATCGAGGTTGCGGGCGATCGCGCTGTCCTTCAGCAACGGTACCGCGACTTCGAGATATTGTTCGAAGATGTCGTATTTGCCCGAGAAGGGCAGGGGGTTGAAGAAGCGATACGGTCCCTGGCGGCCGTTGAGTGCCGACGGACCGCCACGAATACCGGTGAAGTTGATCCGCGTCGGCGACAGCGCGTCGGTAACCTGACGCGCGCTTTCCTTGCGGAATTCGAGACCGGCGGCAACTGCGATCGGCCCCGCGAGCTGGATCGAATCGCCCAGGTCGCCGCGGACGTTGGCTGCCGCCACTTGCTGGCGGAGCCGCAGGTTGAGCACGTTGTCGCCGGTGACATAGTCGGTGACGGCTTGGTTCGCCGCCTGTGGTCCGAACAGGTTGCGCGGCGTACAGCCGGGGTCGAGCCCGGCGAGCGTCGAGCGGCAGACGATTTGGCCGTTGGCGGGATTCACCACCGCGTCGGCGGCGGCATAAAGGTTGCGCGCGATCGTAAGGTTGTTCGAGCGGAGTTCCTGATCGGACTGGCCGTAATTGTACGACGCGTCGTACTTCCAAGTGCCGCCCAGGCTACCGCGCGAGCCGACCGACGCGTGATAGACGTCGAGTGTCGATTCGTTCTCGGCCAAAGGCAATTCGCCCTCGAAGCGGCCGAGCTGGAATGACTGGATGTTTGCCGCGACCATCCGGTTGCGCACGTCGGTCGGTAGATAGGCGTTGTCGCGATAGATGGTGTAGGCCGCCGCCGAGCCGACGTTCTGGCTGGCAAAGGCGCCTTGATTGGTGTGGCTGCGTGCGTACAGACCTTCGACGAAGAGGGTAGCAGCGGGCGATGCCTCGAATTCGGTGCGTACGAAGCCGTTGTAGCGTTCCTGAGTCGGTTGCAGGCCGATGTTGGCACGCGCGCCGTCACCCCCGCTCTGGAACGCGGTGCCGGTGATCGTGCCGTAGTTGAACGGTGATGTCGCACCGCCGGCAAGGAACTGCGTGCCGCGCAACGGGCCGGCGCTGATGAGTCCGCCGTAGGTGCCGAGCGAGCTGCGGATCGAGGGGATGATGAGGTTGCGCGGCAGTGCGCCGCTGACGGGATTGACGATCTGGCCCGCATTGTGATCGAACCAGTCGCGTTTGGTGCGCTCGTCGGCGCGCAGGCCCTTCTGATAGAAATAATCGGCACCGGCGACGAAGTGCAGACGGTCGTCCATCGCCGACGTGCCGTAAGCGAGCGAGCCGCCCGCCGACGGTAGGTCGCCATGCGTGGAGATGCCGCCTAGCGCCTCCGCCTTGAAGCCCTTCAGCTTGGTATCGAGTACGAAGTTGACGACGCCTGCGACCGCGTCCGAGCCATAGGCGGCCGAAGCGCCGCCGGTGACGACATCGACGCGGCTGACGAGACCCTGGGGCAGGATGTTGATGTCGACCGAGCCGCCGCTGTTGGTCGATGGCAGGCGGCGGCCGTCGAGCAGTACCAGCGTGCGCTGCGCACCGAGACCGCGCAGGTTGAGCAGGTTCTGACCGCTGCTGCCGCCGCGGCTGTTGGTCGTGGAGGGACTGGACGTCTTCGTGCTGCCACTGAACACCGGCAACTGGTTAAGACCGTCGGCAAGGTTGGTCGGTGCCGTCTCGCGCAGCTGTTCCGAACTCGCCATCGTCACCGGGGTGGGCGTGCGGAAGCCGTTGGCGACGCGGCTGCCGGTGACGACGATGTCGCCGCCGGCAGCGGTTTCGCCAGCGGGCGCGTTGCTCTCTGCAGACTTCAGCGTGGCGGTGGAGGCGTCAGGGTCGGCCGGCACCTTGGTCGCAGGGGCGTTGGGCATGCCGGAGGCATCCTGTGCGCCGGGCGTCGGTGCATCGTTCTGTCCGGCGGTCGCCGGTGCCTGCGTTTCGGCATTGGCGGCCGGGCTCTGCTGCGCAGCGGCAGCGGTCGTCATGGCCAGCGTCAGCGCGGCAAGCGCACCCCCACATGCGAGCGTCGTCTTCAGGCTGTTACGAGCCATGATCCCTCTCCTGTTTTATCGTTTTTTTGTCGTTGTAGTCGGTCGTGTCGTCGGTATCAGGCGGCGTGAGCCCGTCGCCTTTGGCTCCAGTTGCCGATGAGTAGCGCGAGCAGCGACAGCAGGGCCGCTGCGGCGCACCAGGCGCCCGGGATCGCCTTGTCGCCGGTCGCGCCGATCAGCGCGGTGCTGATCGCCGGGGTGAAACCGCCGAAGATCGCAGTGGCGGTGCTATAGGCGAGGCTGAAGCCGACGGTGCGGACGTGCGCTGGGATGATCTCGGTCAGGTAGACGATGAACGCGCCATTGTAGGTTGCGTAGATCGCGGCGAGCGCGAGTTCGACGGTCAGCAGCTTGCCGAAGCTTGGCGCGGCGACCAGCCAGCTCATCAGCGGATAGGCGAGAAGCGTACCCAGCACCGTGGCGGTGATGAGCAGAGGCCGGCGTCCGATCCGGTCGGACAACGCGCCCATCACCGGCAGCAGTACGAAGTTGGCGACACCGACGCAGGCGGTAACGAACAGGCTGTCGCCCGCACCGAGGTTCAAGACCTTGCTACCGAAAGTCGGCGTGTACGCGGTAATCATGTAGAAGAAGACCGTGGTCATCACCGCCATCAGCGCGCCCTGCAGCACCAGCCTCCAATTGGCGCCGATAATACGCATGATCTGACCGATCTTCGGATGCTCCTTGCGGGTGAGGAACGCGTCGGTTTCCTCGACGTGGCTGCGGATGATGAAGAGGAACGGGATCATGATGCAGCCGATGATGAACGGCACGCGCCAGCCCCACGCCTGCATCGTCTCGGCATCGAGGCTGGTCGAGACGATCAATCCGATCAATGCGGCGAAGACGACCGCGGCCTGCTGGCTTGCAGACTGCCACGAGGTGAAGAAGCCCTTGCGGTGTGGCGGTGCGATCTCGTTGAGATAAACCGACACGCCGCCGACCTCGACGCCCGCCGACAGGCCCTGGACCAAGCGGCCGGCGAGGATGATGAGTGGCGCGGCGATGCCGATCTGTTCGTAGGTGGGCGTGATCGCGATCGCGAGCGTGCCCATCGCCATCAGCCCGAGGACAAGCAGCAGGCCCTTGCGGCGGCCATGACGGTCGACATAGGCGCCCAGCACCAAAGCGCCCAGCGGCCTCATCAGGAATCCCGCGCCGAAAGTCATCAGCGTCAGCAGCAGCGATCCGAATTCGCTGCCGGTCGGAAAGAACGCCTTCGAGATGTAGGTGGCGTAATAGCCGAACACCATAAAGTCGAACATCTCGAGGAAGTTGCCGCTCGCGACGATGAAGATCGACTTGAACGCGGAGGATTTGCTGGCAGCGGGGGTGGCGGAGACGCCATCGACCGGGATGGCCGTGTCTTCGATCATCGGATTGCCTTTCGCGATGCCGGCTCGAGCCCGCTCGCGCGGATCGCGGCATCGGCTTGTGGGGAAGAAAGATAGGACAGCAACGCGCGTGCGCCGGCTTGATGCGGCGAATAGGCGACGACGCCCCCTGAGAACTTGGTGACCTTCTGCAACGCATCGGGCAGCAGGCCGACAATGCGAATGCCCTTGACCGGCTTCAGTTCGCTCAGCTGCTGGAAGCCGATCTCGGCCTGTCCACTTGCAACGATTTCGCCGACCGGGGTGGCAGGAATCATCCGGCCCTTGGGGCGCACCTGATCGGCGATGCCAAGCTGATCGAGCAGCGTCGATTGGATATAGACGCCGCTGGCGCTGTCCGACCAGGCGACTGATTTGGCGTGCAGCAGCGTCGTGCGAAGTGCCTCGGGCGTGGCGATGTCGGGAACGGGGGCCCCGGCACGGACCGCGACGGCGATCCGAGACAGGCCGAGGTCGATCACGGTGTCGGGCACGACCGCGCCGGCGGTCACCAGCTTGTCGAGGCCGGAGCGGGCGAGGATCACGACGTCGGCAGGCTCGCGCCGAGCGAGGCGGGCGGGGATAGCGTTGGGCGTGTCGCCCATCGACGGCCCGTGCGCGATCGTAATGGGGGTCCCGGTCGTGCGCCGATACGATACGGCCAGCGCATCGAACGCCGCGTTGAACCCGCCCGAAGTGAAGACGGTCAGGCCTGGCGGTGGGCCAGCCGCAGGCGCGGTGGGAAGCGTCTGGCAACCGCCCAGCAGGAGCGGCACGATCAGCATGCCGATCGCACCGCTTAACCGGTGTTGCAACGACCTGCGCACACGCTTGGTCGTAGGGGAGTTCGCCTGTATCATAGCCATCCTGCTCTGTACCGCCGGTCGGGCGGTCATTCTGCGTGGCGGTTTCTTGAGGAACCCCTGCGCCTTGGCTGGCATAAGAGCCGTTGCAACACTTTCCATCAAATGCAATGATCGGTACGGACGATGCGTTTTGTGCATCAGGGGTCGGGATGAAGCGGATCGCCCGCCAGCTCTATGTGCAGATGATCGTCGGCATCGTTGCTGGCGCGCTTATTGGCCATGTCTGGCCTGCGTTCGGTGTCAGTCTGGCGCCACTTGGCATCGCCTTCGTCAAGGCAATGCGGATGATGGTGCCACCGATCCTGTTCTGCACGATCGTCGACGGCATCGTCGCACAGGGTGGCGCGCGCCAGACGGGATCGACTGTGGCACGGGCGCTGATCGTCTTCCTCGCGATCACCGTACTGGCATTGCTTTGCGGTTTGTTGGTCGCAGGGCTGCTACGCCCCGGCGCCAACCTGACACTGCCGCGTGTGATTCCGCACATCGACATCGGCCGCGCGCTCGGCGCCCGGCAGATCGACGGACCGGGAGACTTTCTGTTGCGGATGGTGCCCGACACCTTTTTCTCCGCCTTCACCGCGGGCGATGTCCTGCCCGTGCTGTTCATCGCCGCCCTCGTCGGCTTTGGCCTGTTGCGCATCGGGCCGGCAGGCGAGCCGATCGCACGCGCGATCCGCGGGCTGACGCAGCTTCAGTTCGCGATCTTCGCGTTCCTGATCCGTGCCGCACCGATCGGCGCGTTCGGGGCGATTGCTTTTACCGTCGGCACCTATGGCATCGCCTTCATCGGCTCGCTCGGTATGTTGGCGGCAACGTTGCTGGCGGCCTGCATATTGCTGCTGGCGATCCTGCTGACCGCGGTGCGGCTTTGGGCGGGGATCTCGCCGATCGCCTTGCTCCGCCATTTTCGCGAGGAACTGCTGATCGTCCTCGGCACGTCGTCGTCGGAGGTTGTCCTGCCGCGGATTTTGAGCAAGCTCGAAACGCTTGGCGCGCCGCCCGCGATCGTAGGCATCGTCATTCCGCTCGGCTACACGCTCAACCTCGCCGGTACCGCGGTCTATCTGATCGTAGCGACGCTGTTCCTGGCCGAAGCGCTGCATCTTAGCTTGTCGTCCGCGCAGATCGCGACGTACCTGCTGGTCATGCTTGCGACGTCGAAGACCGCGGCGGGGGTGACGGGCAGTGGCTTC
>NZ_CM155283.1:2790000-4122500 GCF_056680455.1 Sphingomonas sp. AP28
CCGGCGAACTGAAACATCTCAGTAGCTGGAGGAAAAGACATCAACCGAGATTCCGTTAGTAGTGGCGAGCGAACGCGGACCAGGCCAGTGCCTGAATTTCAACTAGTAGAAGCTTCTGGAAAGTAGCGCCATAGCGGGTGACAGCCCCGTATACGAAAGTGAGAATTCAGGACTCGAGTAGGGCGGAACACGTGAAATTCTGTCTGAACATGGGGGGACCACCCTCCAAGCCTAAATACTCGTATGTGACCGATAGCGAACTAGTACCGTGAGGGAAAGGTGAAAAGCACCCCGATGAGGGGAGTGAAACAGTACCTGAAACGGATTGCCTACAAGCAGTTGGAGGGCTTTTATGGCCTGACAGCGTACCTCTTGCATAATGGGTCTGTGACTTAATGTATCAAGCAAGCTTAAGCCGATAGGTGTAGGCGCAGCGAAAGCGAGTCTGAATAGGGCGCCAGAGTTTGATGTATTAGACCCGAAACCCGGCGATCTAGGCATGACCAGGATGAAGGTGCAGTAACATGCACTGGAGGTCCGAACCGATTAACGTTGAAAAGTTACCGGATGAGTTGTGTTTAGGGGTGAAAGGCCAATCAAGCCGGGAAATAGCTGGTTCTCCGCGAAAACTATTGAGGTAGTGCCTCGCACGAACACCTTAGGGGGTAGAGCACTGGATGGGCTAGGGGGTCGCGAGATCTACCAAACCTAACCAAACTCCGAATACCTAAGAGTGATATGCGGGAGACAGACGGCGGGTGCTAAGGTCCGTCGTCAAAAGGGAAACAGCCCTGACCTACAGCTAAGGCCCCCAAATCGTATCTAAGTGGGAAAGCATGTGGGACTTCCAAAACAACCAGGAGGTTGGCTTAGAAGCAGCCATCCTTTAAAGAAAGCGTAACAGCTCACTGGTCTAAGCAAGAGGTCCTGCGGCGAAGATGTAACGGGGCTCAAGATACGTGCCGAAGCTTAGGGTGTGCCACTGATGTGGTACGCGGTAGCGGAGCGTTCCGTAAGCCTGTGAAGCGATCTGGTAATGGGTCGTGGAGGTATCGGAAGTGCGAATGCAGACATGAGTAGCGATAAAGAGGGTGAGATGCCCTCTCGCCGAAAGACCAAGGGTTCCTGCGCAAGGCTAATCCGCGCAGGGTGAGCCGGCCCCTAAGACGAGCCCGAAGGGGGTAGTCGATGGGAACCACGTTAATATTCGTGGGCCTGGTGGTGTGTGACGGATCATGTGTGTTGTCATCCCTTATCGGATTG
This sequence comes from Sphingomonas sp. AP28, assembly GCF_056680455.1. Taxonomy (NCBI): domain Bacteria; kingdom Pseudomonadati; phylum Pseudomonadota; class Alphaproteobacteria; order Sphingomonadales; family Sphingomonadaceae; genus Sphingomonas; species Sphingomonas sp. AP28. The sequence goes on from NZ_CM155283.1 coordinate 2,791,264, forward strand.
GGATGGCTTCGAAATGGTTCCAGGAAATAGCCCCACCGTATAGACCGTACCCGAAACCGACACAGGTGGTCAGGTAGAGTATACCAAGGCGCTTGAGAGAAGTGTCCTGAAGGAACTCGGCAAATTGCCTCCGTACCTTCGGAAGAAGGAGGCCCTCACTATGCGCAAGCACTTTGAGGGGGCACAGGCCAGGGGGTAGCGACTGTTTAGCAAAAACACAGGGCTCTGCTAAGTCGGCTTCAAGACGACGTATAGGGCCTGACGCCTGCCCGGTGCCTGAAGGTTAAGTGGAGGGGTGCAAGCTCTGAAATGAAGCCCAGGTAAACGGCGGCCGTAACTATAACGGTCCTAAGGTAGCGAAATTCCTTGTCGGGTAAGTTCCGACCTGCACGAATGGCGTAACGACTTCCCCACTGTCTCCAGGACATGCTCAGCGAAATTGAATTCTCCGTGAAGATGCGGAGTACCCGCGGTTAGACGGAAAGACCCCGTGCACCTTTACTGCAGCTTCAGAGTGGCATTAGGAAGAAACTGTGTAGCATAGGTGGGAGGCTTTGAAGCATCGGCGCCAGCTGATGTGGAGCCATAGGTGAAATACCACCCTGTTTGTTTCTGATGTCTAACCTCGTTCCGTAAGCCGGAACAGGGACCCTCTGTGGCGGGTAGTTTGACTGGGGCGGTCGCCTCCTAAAGAGTAACGGAGGCGCGCAATGGTGGGCTCAGGACGGTCGGAAACCGTCTGTTAGAGTGCAATGGCATAAGCCCGCCTGACTGCGAGACTGACAAGTCGAGCAGAGACGAAAGTCGGTCATAGTGATCCGGTGGTCCCTCGTGGAAGGGCCATCGCTCAACGGATAAAAGGTACGCCGGGGATAACAGGCTGATAACCCCCAAGAGCTCATATCGACGGGGTTGTTTGGCACCTCGATGTCGGCTCATCACATCCTGGGGCTGGAGCAGGTCCCAAGGGTTTGGCTGTTCGCCAATTAAAGTGGTACGTGAGCTGGGTTCAGAACGTCGCGAGACAGTTTGGTCCCTATCTGCCGTGGGCGTCGAAATTTGAGAGGAGTTGACCCTAGTACGAGAGGACCGGGTTGAACATACCTCTGGTGTACCAGTCGTTCCGCCAGGAGCGCAGCTGGGTAGCTATGTATGGACGGGATAACCGCTGAAAGCATCTAAGCGGGAAGCCTCCCTCGAGATAAGATTTCATAGAGCCGTCGGAGACCACGACGTTGATAGATCGGATGTAGAAGTGCGGTAACGCATGGAGCTAACCGATACTAATTGCTCTATTCGCGCTTGAGAGTCTCACACCATCAATGACAACACTGGGCAACCAGCTAGCCATTCGATAGTGCGGATGATTAAGACGACGCCAGATTGCCAATCCCCTCGCCGTCGAGGGATTGGTCACAAATATACCACTAACCTTGCACGGTATCGATTTTAAAACCCTCAGGCTTCGCCGCAAGGCGAAACCCGAGGGACCCAGATATGAACGCAAACGCATGTCGCACCGGCTCCATTGCCTGGTGGCTATAGCGTCGGTGTCCCACCCGATCCCATTCCGAACTCGGCCGTGAAACCCGACTGCGCCAATGGTACTATCGCTCAAGCGATGGAAGAGTAGGTCGTCGCCAGGCATTGAAGCTCGTGCAACATGCATTCACACCATATCACAAACCCATTCACAAACGTCTCATACACTCAGTTCCGCACATGCGGACACTCGGGCCCCATCAAAGCACAGCTTGATGGGATCTTGGCGCGGGGTGGAGCAGCCCGGTAGCTCGTCAGGCTCATAACCTGAAGGTCACAGGTTCAAATCCTGTCCCCGCAACCAATACTATAGAACCTCGACACCACGCCGCCCTTACGGGCGGCGTCGTCGTTTTTACCGAGCTATGGTGCGTTCGAGTTGCTTCGCGTCCGGGCCACTGGGCTCGTCAGGCCAGATCGTTACGCCTTCGATGAGCGGGATTAGAACCGTGGCTGCCTCGGGACGTACAGCGTCGTCGTCAAGCCGCGCGCAGCGTTGTGACCTTGTCGACAGAGCAATCAACGAGGATGGGATGTAGGATCGACGTTTTCGCCTATCGCTTGCGGCTACGAATTCTCTCGATGCGCTGCTGGAGGAAGACGAAGCGTGACCGCAACGCGAGAAGGTTCCAACTACGCGTTTCTACGATCTGATGCCGTTCAGGGACCAGGACCTGCCGCGTGCGCTGTGACGACTCCGGTGCACGCTAGGGGCTGACGATGAAGCCGGTCGGCGGTTCATTTGGGCGCGTGCTGCTGGGTTGGACGACGGCTCGATCTCATTGAGGCGGCCGTCCGAGAAGCACTGCTGGCAGGTATCACCCGTGACGACGTCATTCTCAGCATTGTCATCCGTCGGCGCGAGCCACCACGACTGTTGACCATCCCCACTCGAGGACGTTGCGCTGTCCCGTTCGCCGCGTGTCAACTGCGACAGCCTGCGAGGTTTCCGTACCGCAGCATGAGATGATCGGCGACATGGCCTAGTTGGCGCTCAAGCACATGGCCGGTGCCTCTGACGGTACGGTCAGCACCGGCTCGTAGCGCAACATATGATGATGGAAGTCCGGACGCACCTGCTCCGTCCGGAAACGCCCCGTCGCCATGCAGCGCCTGTCCGCAACCGGATGCCAGTCGACAAACTGCCGGTGGTGAAGGACCTCGACACCGTCAGCCTTGATCGCACGACTGTCGAGGATGAGTTGGCGCGCTTGCCGTACGGCGGCTCCTTCTTGGCCGGCCAGTGCACCATCGCTCTCGTCCGTGCTACGAGCACCGGCAAAGACGCACCTCGTCAGCGGCATTACCGCCAACATCCTGCGAAGTGGCACCCGCGAGCGCCGATACAATATGATCGACCTGGGACCCGCCGTGAGCAGGAAACCCACCGCGGCAAACCCGGTAAGCTCGCAACTCAGTTATCACGCATCGAGGTCGTGATGCTCAACGAGCCTGGTTGTCTGCCGTTCGCGCGTACAGCCGGCAGCTGCTCTCTCGCCTGGCAGTGAACTCTACGCACGCGCCGGGGCCATCGCCACGACCAATCTCGCCTCTTGGCGAATGGCCCGCTGTCTTGGGCGACCCCAAGATGACCACCGCGCTGCTCGATCGCATGACGCGCATTGCGACGTCACCGAAACCGCCAACGACTGCTGGCGCTTCAAGGATCGCTGTCTAAGTCCCACGTCTTACCTCTCAAACGCATATAAAACGGATGTCTGAAGTCGGTAGGCGCGAAACCGCGGCTGAACGTCTGGAACTGAAAACGGCCGTAGGGATCGAGCGCGACACAAATAGGCATGCATGCCAGGTGTGACCGCATTGCCTCCGCGCAAGTCAGCGGCCTGCGAGGTACTGCGCAAGCGGGTCAATCATATCCTCCGGTATGCGACGAGCAATCACCGGCATCGTGGCCTGCGACTTCCTCGCATCGACTACAGTCTCGTCGCCGCGCCAGTTCCGGAGACGTTGCGCGATATAACTAGCGCGCTGACCGGCGAGTACGGGGTAAGGCTTGCCGGGAGCATGGCAGCTGGAGCAGGCGGGGAGCTGGACCTTTGGCAAGCCTGCGTGATCGATTCGCGCAGCCTCCGTCGATCCCGACGTCCTGACGCCGCCAATCCCCGGCATTGCCGCGAAGTGGTCGGCCAACCGCGTCGTTTCTTCGTGCGTCAGCGTGGCTGCTGCGTTCGCCATGACCGCGCTCTGCCGCTTGCCGGTCGCATAAGCCTCCAGTGCCGCGCGGAGATACGCCGGGCTCTGGCCGCCGAGTACCGGCATGTCGGGCTGGCCACGGCCACGGCCGTCGGCACCGTGACAGCCGGCGCACGTCGCGATCCTGGCATCGGCGATACCCGGCACCTCGGTCAGCGAGCGATAGGTGGCAGGCGACATCTCCGGCAGCAGGCGGACGAAGGCGACCATGCGGCGGACTTCGTCGTCGCGGTCCTTGGCGGCCCAGCCTGGCATGCCGGTGTATTTCACGCCGTGCTTGAGGATCCAGAAGATCTGCTTGTCGGTCCACTCGCGCGCGTTGACCGAGAGGTTGGGGGCAGGGGGCGTCGCCGCCTGCATCACGGGGAGCGGACGAACGCCGGGCGCACCGTGGCACGACGCGCAGCTGGCCTTGAACAGGCCGGCGGCACTGACGAGACCCTCGTTCGCCTTGGGATCGTCGGGGGCGGTGACCGCGGCGTAGGTGCGGACCGAGTTGCGCATCGTCCAGTGGAGGAACCAGTCGGTAATCTTCCAATGGCCCGACGAGGCGGCGATGTTGAACACGCCCGACCAAGCGAACAACAGCCCGGCGAGCGCCAGTGCGACGATGGTGGCGGCGGCGCGCGCCCAGGTTATCCGGATCGTCATGCGGTCGCGCTCCGTGTCTTCAACAATCCGCCGAGCATCGCGAGCCCGCCGATGAAATAGCTTGCCGCGCCGACCATCAGCATGACGACACCGCCGAGTTGCTGGTCTTCGAGTGCGTCGAGGCCGTGTGTTGCCGGGTGCATCGCCATCATCGCGTAGAGGGGGCGCGGGGCAAGGCCGATCAGCGCGCCGAGCAGCGTCATGTGCATCGATGTCAGCAGCAACGCGGCAACGCCCGACGCGCGACGGTCGGTGGCGCCGCCAATGCGTGTGCCGAGCACTGCGCTCCAGAGAAGGACGCCGGCGATGAGGAAGCTCGCTTGCTCGATAAGCAGAACGAGGGGCTGCATGTCGACGCGGAGCCTCAGCGCGGGGAGGTGCCAGAGCCAGACGATGACGAGTTCGACGAGCGACATCGCGAGCGGGGTCACGACCTCGGGCCAACGCTCGGCCGGGTCCCGACGCGAACCGGCAACCCCGTACGCCAGGAACGGCGCGGCGACGGCGACCGCTATCATGTGACCCGCCATATGCCCGACCATCCCGAGCGGCGCGGCGGCGAATGCCCAGCCGAGCGGGACTAGCGCAACGCCCAGGATGAGGCTCGCGCGTCTCATCGGCAGTCGCCGAACATGATGACGGGCAGCGCCGTGAAGATCACCGCGACGAAGCTCAGCCCCGCCAGCAACCGCGTCGACAGCGCGAGGAAGCGGAGTCGGTCGATCGCGGTGCCCTGTTCGTGCGGGGCCGGATCGCCTGGCGTCTCCGACTGGACACGCGCGATGTAGCCCGCCGCGACGATTCCCAGCAGCGCCACGACCGTCGCGATCAGCGTCGCCAGCGGGAAGCCGGTCAACGCCGTTCCCGGCCTCGACGATTTCGCGCACGTCACCGCGACCCACAGGTAACAGAACAGGAAATGCACCGCCCAGATCGTCGGCGGGACGATCAGCGTCCACAGCGTGACCTTCAAGTCGCGCGCCCAATGCTTCCGGTCAGATTTGGGCTCTGTCATGCGACACCCGGGAACAGGCCGATCGTGCAGAACGTCACGATCCCGGTCAGCGCGAGGAAGTGATGATACACGGTGATGTTGCGCAGGTCCGCGTCATAGACCGGCGTCATCTTCCCCGCGAGGCTACGCGCGAGCGTATACGTCTGCATGATGACCCCGATTGCGGCGTGCACCGCAGTCCAGATCGCCAGCGTCCAGACGATCGCCGGATAGACGTGGAGTTCGGGATCGAGCCCCGAATACCACGGCCCGGCGAGCCCCGCGAACAGGCTCGACAGCGTCGCGACGATCCCGACTACCAGCAGCGCGCGACCCGCACCGACGTTGCCGCGGCGATGCACTTCGCGCGCACCGACGGTGGCGGCCCAGCCGGTGAGCGTCAGCGCCAGCGCGACCATCGGCCAGAACACGCCCGGCCCGTTCAGCCCGACTCCGCTCGGCGGGAAGTCGTTGTGGATCGTCCAGAAGAAGAAATAGCCGAACACGAGCCCCGAGAACGCGGTCGCGTCCGCCATCATCGTGATGAACATCGCCCACCAGCCCGGTGCCGATGGCCCCGAGGTATAGAGCGGCACCTCGATGCCGTGGCCGATATGCTTGGTCGGCTTTTCGGGGATCTCGGCGGTCCCGGTCCACAGCCACCACAGCACGCAGGCGAGCGTCGCGACGCCGCTGACCGCCGACCAGATATACAGATGGTAGGTCGTCAGGATGAACACGCCCGCTAGCGCGACCGCGGTCATCATCGGCTTCACGCTCGGCGTGCCGAGACGGATCACCTGGAGGGGGCGCGCGTCGAGCACGGTAGTGATGATCGACTCACGCCGCATCTCCTCCGCGTCGGGCAGGAAGAAACGGCCCTCGTCGACCTTCTGGACGAAGTTCTTCTGGTCCCAGATCGGATAGCGGCTCTCGATCAGGGGGACCGAGCGCACGCCCCAATCCTCGTCGTCGGGCAGCGCGAGCCATTCGAGCGTGCCGGCGTTCCACGGGTTGCGCGGCGCCTTCGGGCGACGCGGCGACAGCGCGAGGTCGATGCAGACGATGAGCACGCCCGTCGCGAACATGTACGACCCGATCGTCGAGGCGAGGTTGAGCCCGCCGATCCCGAGCTCCTCGGGATAGGTGAACACGCGCCGCGGCATGCCGAGCAGGCCCGACAGATGCATCGGGAAGAAGGTCAGGTTCATGCCCACGAACATGATCCAGAACGCGATCCGCCCGAGCTTGTCGCTCAGCTTCTTGCCGGTGATCAGCGGCCAGTAATAATACAGCCCGGCGAACAGCGGCAGCAGCGTGCCGCCGATCAGCACGTAATGGAGATGCGCGACGATGAAATAGGTATCGTGCGCCTGCCAGTCGAACGGCGCCACGGCCACCATCACGCCGGTCAGCCCGCCGATCACGAACACCGCCAGGCTCCCGCTCGCATAAAGCAAAGGCGTCGATTTCTTGACGTTGCCCGCCCAGAGCGTCGCGATAAACACGAAGATCTGCACGCCGGTCGGGATCGCAACGGCTTCCGACGCCGCCGCAAAAAACGCGAGGCTGATCTTCGGCAGCCCGGTCGTGAACATGTGGTGGACCCACAGCCCGAAGCTCAGGAACGCCGTCCCGACCGCGGCCAGCACGATCCACGGATAGCCGAGCAGATGCCGTTGCGCGAACGTCGGGATCAGCATCGCGAACAGCGCGATCGACGGCAGGAAGACGATGTAGACTTCGGGGTGGCCGAAGATCCAGAACAGGTGCTGCCACAGCAGTGGATCGCCGCCCTTCTCCGCGTTGAAGAACGGCCAGTTCAGCAGCCGCTCCATCTCGAACAGCACGTCGCCCGCGATCAGCGGCGGGAACGCGAACAGGATCATCACCGCGACGACCAGGATGTACCAGGCGTAGAGCGGCATCAGGTTGAGCCGCATGCCGGGCGGGCGGCATTTCAGCACGCCGACGATCAGCTCGACCGCGGCCGCCACCGACGACACCTCGATGAAGCTCAGGCCCAGCATCCAGATGTCCGCGCCGAGCCCGCTGAGGTCTGTCCGGGTCGTCAGCGGCGGGTACATGAACCAGCCGCCATCGGGCGCCGCATCGAAGAAGATCGAGCCCGACACGAACACGCCGCCGATCAGGAAGCTCCAATATCCGAACCCCGACAGCCGCGGAAACGGCAGGTCGCGCGCGCCGAGCAACTGCGGCAGCAGGATGATCGAGACCGCCTCGAACATCGGCACCGCGAACAGGAACATCATCATCGAGCCGTGCAGCGTGAACAGCTGGTTGAACGTGTTCGCGGTGACGAGATCGTTGTTCGGCACCGCCAGCTGCGTGCGCATGATCAACGCGAGCACGCCCGCGAACAGCATGAACCCGAACGCGGTCAGCGTGTACCACACGCCGATCCGGTTGTTGTTGACGTCGGTCCAGCGGAAGAACCAGCCGGTGGGCGGCTTCCAGACTTCACGCAAACGATCTTCCTGGCCCTTGCGGACCGCGGGATCATTCTGGTCGGGGGCGACGTACGGGGTGCTCTCGGTGGTCATTTGAGCCCCTGAAGGTAGCTTGCGATCTGGTCTGCCTCGGCGGCGGACATCTGCGGGAAAGCGGGCATCCGCACGCCGGGCTTGGTCTTGCCCGGATCGCGGACGAACCCGGCGATGTTGGCATGGGTCATCGGCAGCACGCCCGCGGCGAGCGTCGGGCGCGACCCGAAGTGCGTCAGGTCGGGGCCGATCTTCGCGACCGGGCCGACGCCGCGGACGCTGTGGCAACCGCTACAGCCGTAACTCGCGAACAGGCGCGCGCCCGGCGACGCGGTGACGACCGCCGGCTTGCGCTGCTCGGCGAGCCACCGCTCGAACGCGGTAGGCTCCATCGCGATCACGTCGAACGCCATCAGCGCGTGGCCGAGCCCGCAGAACTCCGCGCAAACGCCGCGGTACGTCCCCGCCTTGGTCGCGCGAACGACGAGGCGGTTGGTGCGGCCGGGGATCATGTCCATCTTGCCGGCGAGTCCCGGCACCCAGAAGCTGTGAATCACGTCGGGGCTGCGGAGCGACAGTTCGACGGTGCGGCCGACGGGGAGGCGGAGTTCGTTTGCGGTCTCGACCACCGAACCGCCCGGCGGCGCATAGCGGACGCGCCACCAGAATTGCTCGCCCTCGACGCCGATACGGAGGTCGCTGTTGGCCACCTCGCGCGGCCGCATTGCGGGGAGAGCGTAGAGCAGCAGGCCCAGCAGCAGGATCGAAGGGCCGATGCCGCCGAGCCACAGCACCAGCTTCATCCCACCCTTGTGCGTCAGGCGACCTTCGGGCGCGCGCATCGCATGCCGCATGAGAAGCGCGAGACCACCCGCGAGGATGATCGCGCCGATGACCAGAACGATGGTGATCGAGAGGACCTTGTCCGCCTCCTCGCCGAACGGCGCGAGCGTCGACTGGTGCCGGTTGCACGCCGCCAACAGCGGCAGGCACGCGCCCACGGAAAGAAAATTAGCCTTCCGCATCATCACCTTGCCACCCTTGCGAAGCGCACCCCCTAACCCGGCGGGCAGGCGCGCGTAAACCGAAAATGACAGGGATGTCATGTTGCCAACGCCGTCGTAGCAACCTGGGTAAGCGCATTCAGGCTGGACTCGCGAGCCGTACCGCTGGGAGAGGCCTGACTGAAAAACGGTTGCGATAGTCCGAGCGTCTTTGAGAGTGTCGCGAGACAGACCAACCGCTCGAACACAATGTCAGCGGCAGTAGCTTGCGGCGGGTGGAGATGTGCGCGTGGTCCGGGGTGTCACGCCATCCCCACGGGCCTTGCATACGCGATTTGGCCATCTCGAACGCTGCGGGCCACTGAAGCGGGGAACGACACTTAAATAGGCGGGCGAGGGGCGTCTGAGAAAGGACTCCGGCGTCCCAATATGTCACGCGACGTTAGGCAAGACGCCTGTTCCAGACAGTCCAAAAGGACTGTGCCCCCATGAGCCTTAGCCGACGAACGGGCTGACAAGTATGTAATCGTGGATGTCGAGCATGACGACGAGCACGATCCGTGCACGTTTACCGGCGAGCTGGTCCTGCCGCCCCGGCGAGCGGAGCTCTCGACGAAAGGCGCGGCTGTGGCGAACGCATCATGCCCAGTCTGCCAGTTTGCCCATCGCGTTGCGCGGTAGGACGGCTCCGAAGCGAAAGCTTTTGGGGCGCTCATGATCTTTCAGATTTTGCGCGACAAAACGATCGAGATGGGAAGCCAGATCGCTTGTATCGCGTCCTGTTTCCGGCACGACAAACGCCTTCAACCTGCCGTTCGCGTGGAGTCGCACCGCGACCTCGGCAACGCCGTCGGCATGCCGCAAAACCTCGGCGACGGAGTTCGGCCAGATATTGAGGCCGGCAATCTTCACCGCACCATCGCGCCGGCCGACCGGTCGCAGTGATCGCTCTCCGTTTCGCTCGATCAGGTCGGGCAGTTCGATTGGGATGCCACGGCAATCCGTGAGATGCCAATCGTCACCGCCGTTCGGGATCAGGTTCCAGCGAGGTAGCAGATCGTACATGGTGTCGGGCGCGTTGCGCGACGCGATGGCTCCGGTCTCCGACGAGCCGTAGACGTCGATCATTTGCGCGAGCCCCGCCTCGAGGAGGTCAACTGCCTGGGCATCGTCGAGGACACCTGCCGAACTGACGCCGATGATGTCCGCTGGAAACCGCCGCGTCATCCGCGATATTGCGTGCCATTGATGGGGTACGGCAACGACGAGATCGCCGGCGGCGAGATCGAGCGCGGCGCCCACCCTACGCACCACGACGGGCACGCCGAGGGTGTCTGGCAACAGCGCGGTCCAGATCATTCCATAGAGATGGTTGGCCGGTACCAGCGAGACCACGCGTCTTCGGTCGGCAAAGCGGCGCGATAGAAATTCGGCTTCGTCGAGCAAGACGCCGAGGGGATGACCGCATGGTCGCGCGGTCCCGGTCGATCCGGAGGTCATCACGGTTATCGTACCATCGTTCGCCTCATGCCCCGCCATAACCCAGTCGATCCAGTGGCCGACCGTTTGCGGCATTTCCCGACCCAGCATGGTGTCATCGAGCCCGAAGGTCTCGGCCAGAGCACCGAGCGCGCCGAGCTGCTCGAGCGAATCCAGCCCCAAGCCCCCGTCGGCGATGGACATTTCTTCGGGCCATTCACCCGGCGGCCGCCAGGGTAGGGGGCCGTCTCGCAAGCGCTGCACTTCTGCGGCCACGACCGCGCACGCAATCCGGTGCGCGGCGGCCCGTCCGAAGCCGGGCCTCGTCACGCGGCCCTGGTCTCCGCGGCGAAGACCCTGTTCCGTCCCGCGTGCTTTGCGGAATAGAGACGTTTGTCGGCCAGCGCGATGAGGGCATCGATCGATCCTTCGGTCTCGTCGAGGGTTGCGCAGGCCAGGCTGGCCGTTACCCGCAAGCTGCCCGATGGAACCTCGACGACGACGGCGGCGATCGCTTCGCGAAGCCGCTCGGCAAGTTCCATGGCTTGATCATGGTCGTATCGCGGCAGCAGGGCGCCAAATTCCTCCCCCCCCAGCCGCGCGAAGACGCCGCGTGGCGGCAGCAACGCGCTGCAGGCTTCGGTGACCCGGCAGAGCAGCGTATCGCCGACAGGGTGGCCGTATGTGTCGTTGACCGCCTTGAAGTGATCGAGATCGAGCACGACGAGCGACAGCGATTGGCGAAGTTCCCGCCAGCTTTCTTGTTCTCTGGCCATTGCCTGACTGAAATGCCGTCGGTTTGCGGCCCCGGTCAAATGGTCGCACGTCAGTAGCCGGCGCACATCTTCGGTCGCGGCCTCGCGTCGTGGCACATCGCGCATGATGACGGAAAATTTTGGCAGCGTGGCGTTGTCGTGCGCCGAGCGAGCAACGACGAGACGCTGGCACCAATAGCGTTCGCCGTCTGCGCGTTGCTGCCAACCCTCCTGAAGATGCCATCCCTCGCGGACGGCGATCGACAGTTGCTCGTCGAGCCGCAGATCACCGCCTGGAAGATCCGTGCTGAGGACGTCGGCGAGATTGTGGCCGGTGACGTCGGCGGGCTCATACCCGGTCTGCCGGGCAAAGCAGGTGTCGGCCGCCTCTATTTCGCCCTCTGGCGTGATCGTCAGTGCTGCATAGCCGTTGACGTCATCCAACAGCGTGGCGAACCAGGTATCTGCCTGGCGCAGGCGGTTCTCCTGGAGAACTTGCTGGCTGACATCGCCCAGCGTCGCCATGAATCGGTCGGCGCCGAGCTTGACCAGCGAACAGGCGAGAACCTTCGGCGTGGCGCCGCGCCTACCCGGTCCCAGGTCGACGAAGATGCGATGGCCGTCGCAGATGCGTCCGGTGACCGCTGCGAAAGTCTCGGCCATGCTCCGGAGTTCCGGCGCATGGCGTTCGAATGCCGCAAACAGGTTGCTCACGCCCCGTGGCCCCGCCAGCGGCAGCAAGTGCTGCATAGCGTGTGGGTTCATCAAGCCGATCTCACCCGCGGCGTTGCACTCGATCAGCCCAATCGGACAGGCATATAGAAATTCGAGGAGTTCCTCCTCGCCCGAGGTTTCGGTCATCCAACCAGCTTTCAGCGTTCGATGAGGATGTAGCGTCGCATCATTCCCGCGGTCGCGAGCAGTCGCAACCGGACCTTGGTTGGCCGCATGCGCAGGGTCAGGACGTACGGGACGATGTCGTCCAGCTCCGGTTCGTCTTCGAACCGCTGTGCCACCATGAAGTTGTTCATGCACTGCGCGACGGCGTCGAAAAAGGGAACGCCGACGACGGTGGCCGGATCCAGCCCAGACATGCGGGCCTCGGTCGCGTTATAGACCTCCACGATGGTGTCCGGGGCAAAGCCTACCACGCCAAACGGCAGGGTATCGCGTTCGGCAGCGTCCATGTCCTCAAGGACCTGCAGGCCGACCGTTTCAAAATCTACGTTTGTTGGTGACACGATCAGAAGCTCCTCAGCGAAACCCAGTGGCCTAAGATGTTTAATTATGTGCGAAATTTTCGAGCCGCGTAGCTTTAGCAGGTAACGCGGGCGCCAAGCATCGCGTCGGCCAATCTGCTATCGATATGATCCTGCACCGCGTCGTCGCGCGTCCAGAGGCCGACCATCTGTCTCTGCTCGGACTCGGAACAAGGGTATCCATACTCTCTATGCGTTCCTCGCGCATCCATCGGCCACGCCAAGGCGTTGGGGCGCATGAGAGGGAGGATCTGATGGACGAAACCGTAAAAATTCGCCGCCGCGAAATCGCAACCGAGCATCTGCTGTTCAAACTGATGGAGTATGTCGAGTCGCGCCACCCCGGTCTCCTCGACTTCCTGGAGGCCAGTCTCGATCATCTCGGCGATCCGGCGGACAGTGCGGACAAGGACGACGAGGCCGTGCGCAAGATCGCACGCCGGATGATCGTCGGGGCGAAGCGCGAGGGTGCTTAGGCAAGGGGTGGCGCTACACCTCGTCGACTCGATGGCGACGAGTAAGTCTGTGCCGCCCACCATTCTCCGTTCAGCTGGGCAAGTGGCTAAAACATCATGGTCGAATGAAGCTCGGCGTAACGCTGGGCCTTCATCGGCTCTGGCTCATATTGCCAGGTCGTTCGCTTCGACGTGACCGGCTGTTTCATCGGCGGTCGTCCACCAGATACGCGGATCGTTCCGCCTCGCGCAGGTCGGTCGGGACGCGCGCGAGTGGCGGTACGCGGTGCGCCTGTCCCATGATGTAGGGATGGAAAGCGATGCCCGGCACAAGCGGTCGGCGATCGCATTCCGACGACAGTTGTGCGACCGCCGAGCGGATCATTGCCGCGAAGGTCTCGGCCTCCTGCTTGCGTACGATGATCGCCGGCAGGTCGTTGCCGCCCCGCTTTTTGGAACGCCCACCATTGCCATGGCGGCAGGGGCAAAGGGCACGCGTATGTTTTAAGGAACGGGTTGTCTTGCGTCGCATGACTGCATCAGGGTGCCTGCCTGACGCCCTGAACGCGATCAGCCCCTCCGAATTCGGCGGAGGGGCCGATCGCTACCTTCAGGCGGCCGCCCCTCCGTCGATGTTCAGTGTAGTGCCCGTGATATAGCTCGCATCGGGTCCGGCAAGGAACGAGACCGCGCCCGCGATCTCGCCGACCTTGCCGTAGCGGCGAAGCGGTATGAATCCGATCATCTGCTGAGCGAATTCCCCATCGGCCGGATTCATATCCGTGTCGATGGGCCCCGGTTGCACCGTGTTTACCAGGATGTTGCGCGATGCGAGATCTTTAGCCCAGCCCCGTGCCAACGCCGCCACGGCTGCCTTGGTCGCGCTGTAGACCGCGGTCGCCGGGAAGGCGAGTTCGCCCGAGACGCTGCCTATCAGGATGATCCGCCCTCCATCGTTCATATGTGGTAATGCGGCTCGCGTACCAACATGGATGCCCTTCACATTGACGCCGAACTGGCGATCGAAGGTTTCATCAGTATCATCGGCGACAGCAGAGAACTCCGCGACGCCGGCATTATGGACGAGAATGTCGATCGCACCGAGCGCAGTCGCGGCCTGTTCGACGCCTGCGCGCTGCGATGCAGGGTCGGCGGCGTCGGCCTGGAATGCGAAGGCAGCGCCGCCAGCGCTCTCGATCGCCGCCACTGTAGCGTCTGCGGCCGCTTTGTTGCCGGCATAGGTGATCGCGACGACCGCACCGTCCGCTGCGAGGCGCTTGGCGATCGCCGCGCCGATGCCGCGCGATCCGCCAGTGACGAGCGCGTTTTTGCCCTGAAGTGACATGCTGATTCTCCAAAAGTTTGGCCCACGATCACGCCGTCGTGCGCTGCCGGCATGACGAAACATAAGCCGACGCTTCAATAGTTCAACATTACCGAACTATTAAATCGATACGATCTCCCTATATGTGCGCCATGCCCCGCTTCACGCATCCCAGGCTGGACGACGTTCCACTCGATCTCGCGCTTCACGCGCTGGCCGATCCCAATCGGTTGGGCATGGTTGCCCGCTTAGCCGCTACGGAGCGCCTGAGTTGCACGGGCGCAGCGCCGTGTGACTCCATTCCCAAAAGCACGCTGTCCAATCACCTCAAACTGCTCCGCGCCGCGGGGTTGATCGAGACGACCCAGGCTGGGCGAGAGATGATCAACACGCTGCGACGTTCGGATTTCGACCAGCGCTTTCCTGGTCTTCTCGACGTGGTGCTCGCCAACCACGTCCGTTGAGTTATACCGCGACGCTTGCAGTATAAGGGCAGCCTAGAGTGTATCAGGACTCACGCGATCGGGTCGGGTCGGGTCAACCGTTGTCGCTCTGTCGACTATCTCCAGCCACAAAAAGCGCGCCTGCGGCGATTTAATGCCCCGCAACCTGACCGCCGTCGACATGCAGTATCTCACCGGTCACGAACTTGGCGTCCTCGAGGTACAGGATGGCCTGCACCACGTCGGCGACCGTGCCCATCCGGCCAATGGGGTGGTAACGGCCGAGGCCAGCGCGCGTTTCGACAGGATGCATTGGCGTCGCTACGATTCCTGGTGACACGGCATTGGCTCGGATACCGCGCGCCGCGTATTCGATTGCCAGACTGCGCGTTGCAGCGGCGAGACCACCCTTGGTCAGCGATGCCAATACCGAGGGAAACTCGGCGTTGGCGTGTTCGGCCAACGTTGTGACGATCTGGACGATATGACCGCCATCACCGCGCAACATCGCTGGCACGGCGTGCCGGGTCATATGGAAGAAACCGTCTAGGTTGGTCGCGACGATCCTTCGATACTGATCGTCGGTATAGTCGGTGAATGCCTCGCCGATGAATACACCGGCGTTGTTGATCAGCGTGTCGATCCGACCGAACCGGTCGAGCGTTCGGGCGACCACCGCCTCGGCAGTCGCCGGGTTGCCGACATCGCCTGCCACAGTTAGCCAGTGTGGCTCGTCCGCGTCGGCGATGCTGCGCGATACGCCGACGACGCGCCAGCCGCGCTCGCGGTAGCCGCTGGCGATGCCCTCTCCCAAACCTTGCGACGCTCCCGTTACGATGACGACCTTGCCCGACATTACTCTTCCTGTTCTCCGGCGGTCGACGCACTCGGCCTGCCGCGGCCCAACGCCAAGCTTCGCTATTCGTGCCACGAAGACAGGCACTTATAAGTCGCAGCGGTCGCAGCGTCCCGAGGTGCCGGCGATACGAAAGGCTTCAGTTCGTCGCCATGAAAGAGCGGGTACCGGCATTCCGGCCTAGCCTGGACGGGCCTCGAGGTTCAGAACGTGAGCAAGGGCACATCGATGACGGACCATGGATCAGGGCACCTGCTCCGATCGTTGGACATGCGCCATCACGCTCGAACAGATGCCTGGAGACGCGCGAATGAATAATCGACCGCTGATCGTGTTCGACGTCAACGAAACGCTACTGGACATCGAGTTTCTTGAACCGCTGTTCACCGACATTTTCGCGGTTGCCGGTCGAATGCGGGAATGGTTCGCACAGGTAATCCTCTACTCGGAAACGCTGTCGCTTGCCGGGCCTTATGTCCCATTTGGCAAGTTGGGCGGTAGCGTATTGCGCATGCTCGGCGAGATCCACGGTGTCGCGGTTACGGACGACCATGTTCGCAAGCTTGGTACGCTGATGACGGACATGCCGGTACACGCCGATGTCGCCGAGGGTCTGAGCGTGCTGAAGGACGCCGGATTTTCGATCGTCACGCTGACCAACTCGCCGAAGAGTGCGGGGCCGGATCCGCTCGACAGGGCAGGTTTGGGATCGCTGTTCGACCAGCGGTTTACGGTTGATGCCGTACAGCGCTTCAAGCCGACGCCGGCAACCTATCAGCTGGTACAGGAGACCATGGGATCCACGCCAGACGCTACCTGGCTGATCGCGGCGCATACATGGGACACGATCGGTGCGCAGTCGTTCGGATGGAAGGGCGCCCTGGTCACCCGCGGCATGAATGCGCCTCTCGTCCTGGACGGCGTTCCACAGCCGACGCTGGTTGCGCGCGACGTCGCCGAAGCGGCACGTGCGATCACGACTAGACGATCATCGACACCCCAGACCCCCGACGCACCTGCCGATTTTATTTCGTCCTAAGCTCGGTTTTTGTGAGGTGAACGAATAGCCGCGGCCGAGCGGCCATAAGGCGCGGCCGGCTCGTCGGTCACGGGTATCTCGCGATGAGCCACGATGAGCCACGATGAGACGATCGAATCGGACGGCGCGCGGAACCGGTGCGCTCGATCACCTGACGCTCGCGGGCATCATGCTACCTCGAGGATCACGGTCGCGCCCGGCTGTGCGAATGACCAGTGCGACGCCAACTGCAAAGCCTACGCGCGGCTTCCACCGAAACTTTGGTTGCCCCCCGCATGGGCTAGCGTGGCACTCCCTCAGGTTCGGCAGTCGGTTGCGTATCCGGCACAGGTCCGTAAACGATTGAACATGATCAAATATCTGCTGCTCGCACTTGCAACCTTATCGGATACCGCTGCTGCGCAGGTCATGCAGCCGGGCGATTGGGACGTGACGTCCAAGGTCGTGGACATCACCGTACCGGGTGTGCCCGGGTTCTTGGTCCGGATGATGAAGGGCAAGTCGAAGGCGGAGCGCAAGCGTCTGTCGAGCGGACAGGGTATCGAGACGCTTCTGGCGCCCGACCCGAAAGCACAATGCCGGATCGACAGCCAGCATGTCGTCGGCGGCCGCTATACGCAGACGCTGAGTTGCCCGCAGAAGAAGGGCGATTGGATGCGTATCAATCGCACGGGCACGTATGATGCAACCGGGTTTACGGGTCGAGCTACTGTGAACGGCACCACGCCCAAGGGAATTCTCAACATCGTTCTGGATCAGCGCGCGTCGTACGTTGGTCGCGTCGCGCGATAGGGGACCAATGCGCAGTCATGCGGATGGATGGCCTTCCCAGCGTGAACGAAGCGCGCTGATCCGGAACTGCCACAGGCTCGATCTCCGCTAAAATCCGTCGCGAACCAGAATCGGCCTTTCGCGCGGATTACCCCTGGCCAGCCGCCTCGCGCGAACATCGTGAAATTTCAGCGGGTCGAACGGCGCGCGAGCCCGTTAGACGAAGCTTTCGACGCCGTATTCCTCGCTCTCGGGACGGTGATCGGCATAGCCGTACAGTTCCTTGGCCCAGAGTGGGTGCAACTCAGCCTTCTCGTCGTCGAACAGCACGGTATTCAGCACCGCGCCGAGCGAAACGCAGCCGTGCCGTGCCTCGATGATCCGCGCATCGGCGTTGAGCGAGGCAACGAGCTTGCGCACGGTGGCCAGTTGCTCGTCCTCGACGAGATCGGCCTTGTTGAGGACGATGACGTCCGCAAACTCGATCTGCTCGACCAGCAACCCGACCAGGCTGCGGCGATCGTCGTCGCCGAGCGCTTCGCCGCGGTCGACCAGGAAATCGGCGCACGCATAGTCGCGCAGCAGGTTCGCGGCGTCGACCACCGTCACCATCGTGCCGAGCCGCGCGACGTGCGACAGGCTTGCGTCCTCCCCGTCCTTGAACGCGAAGGTCGCGGCAACCGGCAAGGGCTCGGAAATGCCGGTACTCTCGATCACCAGGCAGTCGAACCGCCCGGCCTCGGCCAACGCGCGCACCTCGACGAGCAGATCCTAGCGCAACGTGCAACAGATGCAGCCATTGGTCATCTCGACCAGCGTGTCCTCGCCGCGCGACAGGGTGTCGCCACTGCGCACCAGGTCCGCGTCGATGTTCACCTCGGATATGTCGTTGACGATCAGGGCCACCCGCCGCCCCTCGCGGTTGGCGAGGATGTGGTTGCGCAGCGTGGTTTTCCCCGCGCCGAGGAATCCGGAGCACCGTCACCGGCAAAAGCTTTCTTGTATCGTCGCGCATCGATCCACCTTGCCAGATATGATATAATGTATCATTAGAGTGCCAAATATGGCGATGACAAGATGATAAACGTACGTGACCGCGGGATCGACTGGCTCGACCGCATCGCAATGACCGGATCTGCCGCCTGCATGATCCACTGCCTCGCGCTACCGCTCCTGCTCGCAGCAGCACCCGCGCTGTCGGCGGTCGTCGGGGTACCCGAGAGCTTCCACCGCTGGGTGCTGGTGTTCGCCGTGCCAGTGGCTGTGATCGCGCTGCTCGGCGGACACGCGCGCCATGCCGCGCGTTGGCCGTTGTTGCTCGGCGTCATCGGACTGACCCTGATGACGCTCGGCGCGTTTGCGGTCTCCGAAGGAAGAGTGGAGATCGCCGTGACTGTATCCGGCAGCATCGTGCTGGCTGCGGCACACATCGCCAATTTGCGCTTGCGCCGGGGGTGCGCCGCCTGGTGATCTCCCGTCAGCGGGTATTCAGGCGGATCGCCGTAACAGCCAAAATTCTCCGGCAGAGTATCGAGGCCATGAACGCTGCAGATCGTCCGTACGACGTCGCTTGGTGGAGCGATCTGGAGGAGGTACACAACTGGCGCGTCGATCATAGTCTGTCCGCGCTGCTGGTGCTGCAGGGCATCACGCTGTTCATCGTCGTGCCGCTGGCGCAGGGCACGGCATGTGGACGGACGCTGCTCGACATCTGTCATCTGGCCTTGCCGCGATCTGCATCACGGGTCTTACCCGGCATCGCCTGCTGCAGCTTCTACTGATCCTGTCGATCGTGCTGCTGACCGCATGGCCATTGCTGTGCAGGATCCTGGTGAGTGCGCATCACCTCGACGCGATCGAACAGCATGAGGTCATCGCGACGATCGCGTTCCTGTTTAACGGTGCGGTGACGGCCGTGGTCGCGCGGCATGTCTTCGCGGCCGGGCGCGTCACCCCGCGCCGCGTTCGCGGCGCCGTGCTGCTGTATCTCAACGTCTCGTCGCTATTCGCCATCGCCTATGGGGCGATCGAGATGCACGCGTCCGGCGCGTTCGGCGGGTCCGGCTTCGATCCGCACGTCGCGACCGCGTCGAATGCGGCGTTCACCTATTTCAGCCTGACGACGATCACGACCACGGGGTTCGGCGACATCGTACCGCTGACGCCGCTTGCACGCAGCCTGTCCAACCTCGAGGCGCTGATCGGTCAGCTGTTCCCGGCCCCGCTGTTGGCGCGGCTAGTCGCGCTCCACCTCGCGCATGAAGAACAGATCAAGGGGTAGCCACGAGACCGCGTATAGGGGGGGGCGCCGTCCTCACGACACAGACCTCCACGGCTTGCGATCTAGCCGAACGCCTTGCTGATACCAAAGAACACGCCGCGGCGCGGGCCGTATTGCGGCGCGCCGACGCCGACCCCGCCGCCATCGCGGATTTCGTATTTGTGGTCGGCGAGGTTGATGACGTCGAACCGTATGTCGATCCCCGGTCCGCTGAAATGATGGTTCGCGGTGAGGTTGACCTGCGCATAGGGCGACAGCTTGCCGCCATTGGGAACCGTGCTGCCATCCGGCAGGGTCTGATCGGTGCGCAGACCGGAGCCGTAGAGCATGCTGCCCCCGACACTGCTGCCTGCAAGCGCGCCGGACTGCGCCGTTGCAAGTCGCGGACAATCGCATCGGTTCGCTGGTGCGTGAACTACGCGCGCGGGGTCACGGCACAACACGGGTCGATCTTTGCGGCGGCCTGAGCTTCCCTACCTCGTCGATGACGTGGTCCCGACGCTCGACGCCTATGCTGCGATGGTCGCGAAGGTCACGCGCGGCTGAGATGTCGCGCTGACGTTCGAGCCGGGCCGGGCCGTTGCGGGGCTTGCCGGCATTGTGATGATACGAGTGACCTGGGTAAAGCCGGGGGCGGACTATCTCTTCGTCATCGTCGATGCCGCGATGAACGACTTGGCCCGACCGGCGCTGTACGATGCGTTCCACCGCTTCGAGGCCGTCGCTCCGGGCGGCAAGCGGATGGTCGCGAACATTGCAGGGCCGACCTGCGAAAGCGGCGACATGTTTGCCGTCGCCCGCGATATCGACCGCTTCCTGCCCAGAAATTCGCCGCATAGAGCACGCCGAGATCGGACCGAAGGCGTCGCGCATCGGTGTCGCGATACGCCGACCGTCACGATCGCCGCCATGACCACGGAACGTCGCGGGCGCTGCTTCGCTGTGGGGACAGCGGGCGATGGGCCCCGAGACGAGGACGGCGAGCATGACCCAGAAACCAAACGGTGCGATCACGGACGAGCGCAGCGGCGGTCTGTCCCGTCCTGCTGCGTTGGCGGTCGTCGCAGCCGTGCTCGGCGCGAGTGCGGTGCTGGGACGCCGCAACGCACCCGACCCCTCGCATCCCGGTATCAGACGTTGGTACAAACGGCTCGACAAGCCGAGCTACACACCGCCGGATGCCGCGTTCGGTGCGGTATGGCCGATGCTCGAGACCGGGCTCGCAGTCGGTGGCTATCGCCTGCTGCGCCGTCCCGCGGATACCCGGCGGAACGTTGCCGTCGGCTTATGGCTGGTCAATACCGGCATGGTTGGCGGCTGGACCGAGTTGTTCTTCCGGCGCAAGGCACTGGGGCCGAGCGCGGTCGTATCCGGCGCGATGATCGCGAGCGGCGTTGCCTATGTCGGGGCGGCGGCCAAGGTCGATCGCACGGCGGCCGCGACCGCGGTGCCCTTCGTTGCGTGGCTTGGGTTCGCGACCTTGCTGGCCGAGCGCATCTGGGAGCGGAACCGGTCCGACGGCTCGGACGAGGCATGAACCGCCTGACGGTCTGGCATGACGGCGGGTGTCCGCTGTGTCGACGCGAGATCGCGCTGATGCGTCGTCTCGATCGACGGGGCGCGATCGATTTCGTCGACGCGAGCAACGGCAACACGAGTTGTCCGATCGACCGGAGCGCGATGCTGGCACGGTTTCATGCCCGCGAGGGTGACCGGATGCTGTCCGGCGCAGCGGCGTTTGCGGCAATGTGGCGCGCCATCCCGGTGCTGCGACCGCTTGGATTGGCGGCGCGCAACCCGGTCGTGCTTGCTGGTCTGGAGCGGGTTTACGGTGCGTTTCTGCGTGTTCGGCCCCGGCTGCAATCCTTTGCCCGGAAGATGGAGAACACGGGGTGAGGCCCGTCACGCCCGATATCGCGCGACCGGGCCAGGAAAGCGTCTGGGATTATCCACGCCCGGCGATCGCGCAGCCGAGTGGTCGCCACGTTCGGATCGAGCATCGCGGCGTCGTGCTCGCCAACACGCTGCACAGCGTTCGGACCATCGAGACGAGCCATCCCCCGAGCTATTACATTCCGCCGTCGGACATACTGATGGCGGCGCTGCGGCGGTCTTCTCGGCAATCGTTCTGCGAATGGAAAGGCAACGCGGTCTATTATGATGTCGAGATCGCAGGCGAGGTCTTCCACGACATCGCGTGGAGCTATCCATCGCCGACGCGCGGTTTTGCCGCCTTGCGCGATCATGTCGCCTTCTACGCGGCGCCGTTCGACGGCTGCTTCGTCGATGGCGAACGCGTCATCCCGCAGCCCGGCGAGTTTTACGGCGGCTGGATCACGTCGGATATCGCCGGCCCGTTCATGGGCGTGCCGGGCAGCCGATACTGGTAGTTTGCCACCCGATGTCCCCGTGGACCGGATGCGCCGGGGTAGTGGATCCTCGGTTCACCCTATTTCCGACCGAATTCGATATTGTTTACCCCGCGGGCCGCGTCCGACGCGTTAGGGCAGGGTGCCGGCTCGCCATCAACCTTTGGCTCGTCACCAAGGCGGGTCGGCACACCCCGTTCCGGCTCGCGGTTCCGAAATACCGCGCTACGATGCCTCGGCGATCAGCTTGGCGGCGGCCGGCGTGTTCCATTCATAGCCTCCGGTCATCCGCCACACCTCCTTGCCAGCCGAATCGTAGAGGATCGTCGTCGGGAGGTTCGCCTGGTAGGCAAGGCTCAGGCCCAGCTTCGGATCGAGATACGGCGTCAGCGTCGTGAACTTCTTCTCGGCAAAGAACGGCGCGACCTTCTCAGCCCCCTGCATGTCCTGGCTGACGGCGAGCACCTGTACCTTGCCGGCGAGCGATCTGGCGGCGGCATCAAGCGTCGGCATCTCGGCGACGCACGGCGCGCACCAGGTCGCCCACATGTTGAGCAACAATGGCTTGCCCTTGAACGAGGCGAGCGTGACCGGCTTGCCATCGGGGGCGGTGAAGGCGACGGTTGGCCCGGTCTCGCCCTTGTGGCTGCGATCGAGCTTTTCGGCGCTGACCGTCGGGCCGGTCGCTTCGTCGGGAGCAGGGCCTGCCGCGACCTCATCGGCGGATACGGTGTTCGCGGCGGCGACGTTTGCTTGCTCCGGCGCGGTCGATTTCCTATCGCAGCCGGCGACCAGCAGGCCCATCCCCATGACGGCGGCGATAGGTAGCGAATTGAACACAGGACGCGAGAACATGGACGGTTCCAATTCGATGTGGGGCGGGCGGTTTGCCGAAGGGCCGGCAGCGGTCATGCGCGAGATAAACGCCTCCATTCCCTTCGACAAGCGCCTCTGGCAGCAGGATATTGCCGGATCGAAGGCGCATGTCGCGATGCTCGGCAAGCAGGGCATCGTGTCGGCGGAGGATGCGGCGACGATCGCGGCGGGGCTCGACACGGTGGCGGTGCATTATGCCCAACACGGCGTCGAGGAGGATCTGGTCCTCGAGGATATCCACATGCAGACCGAGGCGCGACTGGCGGATGCGATCGGCCCGGTCGCGGGACGGCTGCACACTGCGCGGTCGCGAAACGACCAAGTCGCGACCGATTTTCGCCTCTGGGTGCGCGATGCGATCGACCAGGCGCTGGCGGCGCTCGCCGGGTTCCAGGCGGCGTTGCTTGCCCGGGCGGAAGAACATGCGGCGAGCGTGATGCCCGGCTTTACGCATTTGCAGTCCGCGCAGCCGGTGACGCTCGGCCATCACCTGATGGCGTATCACGCGATGATTTCGCGCGATGTCGGGCGGTTCGCCGATGCCCGCACAAGGATGAACCGATCGCCTCTCGGCTCGGCCGCACTTGCCGGCACAGGCTTTCCGATCGACCGCGCGATGACCGCCGAGGCGCTCGGCTTCGATGGGCCGATGACCAATTCGCTCGACGGCGTCAGCGACCGCGATTTCGCGATCGAGTATCTGACCGCCGCGACGCAGACCTCGCTCCACCTCTCGCGGCTCGCCGAGGAGTTCGTGCTGTGGGCGTCGCAGCCGTTCGGGTTCGTCGCGCTGAGCGATCAATGGTCGACTGGCAGCTCGATTATGCCACAGAAGCGCAATCCCGATGCGGCCGAGCTGGTGCGCGGGCATGCCGGACGCATCCTCGGCTGCATGACTGCGCTCATGGTGACGATGAAGGGCCTGCCGCTCGCCTATTCGAAGGACATGCAGGACGACAAGCCACCGGTGTTCGAGGCGCATGACCTGCTCGCGCTGTCGATCGCGGCGATGACGGGCATGGTCGAGAGCGCGACGTTCCGCACCGACCGGATGCGCGGGCTGGCGGAGAGCGGGTTTGCGACCGCGACCGATCTCGCAGACTGGCTGGTGCGCGAGGCGGGGCTCCCGTTCCGCGAGGCGCATCATGTGACAGGGCGCGCGGTGAAGCTTGCGGAAGAGCGCAAGGTCGCGCTCGACGCGCTGCCGATCGAGGACCTGAAGGCAATCGATGCGCGGATCGACGAACGCGTGTACGGCGTGCTCTCGGTCGATGCGTCGGTCGCCAGCCGGACCAGCTTCGGCGGCACTGCGCCGGACAATGTGCGCGCTGCGATCCGTACGGCGCGGGGGGAGGTAGCATGAAACGGCTTTTCGGCATCGTGGGATTGGCACTGGCCCTGTCGGGTTGCGGCGCAGCGGACGGACTCGTGCCCGCGGAGGGCAAGACGCTCCCGATCGCGCCGTACGGTGCGAAAACGCCGCCGACTCCAGAGCAGTTGCTGACCCCCACGACGCAGCAACGCCCGCAGCGCAGCGACGAGCTGCTCACCACATCCCAGCCGCGGCGCAGCGACGAGTTCGACCTGCCGCCGCCGAATTGAAGACCTGAATCATGGATCATTTCGCCTATCGTGACGGTGTCATGCACGCCGAGGACGTCGCCCTGCCGGCGATCGCCGAAGCCGTCGGCACGCCCGTCTATGTCTATTCGACTGCCACCTTCCGCCGTCACGCACAGGTGTTTCGCGACGCGCTGAAGGGCGCGGGGCGCATCCATCTAGCCTATGCGATCAAGGCCAACCCCAACGTCGCGGTGCTGCGCGTGCTCGCCGACGAGGGATACGGCGCCGACGTCGTCTCCGCGGGCGAGATGCAGCGCGCGCTGGCGGCGGGAATCCCGGCATCGGACATCGTGTTCTCGGGCGTCGGCAAGACGCGGCGCGAACTGGCGCAGGCGCTCGACGCTGGGATCGGCCAGTTCAATCTGGAGCTGGAGGAAGAGGGCGAAGTCCTCGCCGCGCTCGCCCACGCCCGCGGCCAACGCGCGCCGGCGGTGCTGCGCGTGAACCCCGACGTCGATGCTGGCACACACGCTAAGATTTCGACCGGGCGCAAAGAGAACAAGTTCGGCGTCGCGATCGACCAGGCTGTGGCGATGTTCGACCGCCTGTCGAAGCACGACGGGCTCGACCTGCGCGGTGTCGCGATCCACATCGGCAGCCAGCTCGCCGACCTCGCGCCTTTGGAGGCCGCCTATGCGCGGATCGGCGAACTGGTCGAGGAGCTGCGTGCTGCCGGTCACACGATCAGCCGCGTCGATCTCGGCGGCGGGCTCGGCGTGCCGTACAAGCCTGGCGACGTGCTGCCGAGCCCGGCCGACTATGGCGCGATGGTCGCGCGCGCAACCGCCGACTGGGACGTCGAACTGATGTTCGAGCCCGGGCGGGTGATCGCGGGCAATGCCGGCGTGCTGCTGACCGAGGTGATCTGGGTAAAGCCCGGCGTCGTGAACCCGTACGTCATCGTCGATGCGGCGATGAACGACCTCGCGCGCGTCGCGATGTACGACGCGTATCACGACTTCGTCGCGGTCGCGCCGACCGGCGAGCGGATGACCGCCAACATCGCCGGACCGGTGTGCGAGACCGGCGACACGTTCGCGATGGGCCGCGATATCGATGCGGTGAAGTCGGGCGATCTCGGCATCTTCCGCACTGCGGGCGCGTATGGCGCGACGATGGCCTCGACCTACAACAGCCGCGCTTTGGTGCCCGAGGTGCTGGTCGATGGCGACCGGTTCGCGGTGGTCGCCGACCGCATCCACCCCGAGACGATCCTGGCTGCCGAGCGCGTGCCGGAATGGCTCAAGCGGTGATACTCCAGAGCCTGCCGCTGTTCGTGAGGCTGGCAGGGCGCCCGGTGATCCTGCTCGGCGAAGGCGAGGCGGCGGACGCGAAACGGCGGTTGCTCGATCGTGCAGGCGCGGACGTCGTTGGCGAGGATGCTAGCGCTTCGCTCGCGATCGTCGCGATCGACGACGAGGACGAAGCGCTGGCGGCGGTCGCACGGCTGAAGGCGCGCGGCATCCTGGTCAACGCGGTCGACCGTTCCGCGTTGTGCGACTTCACGCTGCCCGCCATCGTCGATCGCGCGCCGGTGCTTATCGCAATCGGTACGAGCGGTGTTTCGGCCGGGTTGGCGGCGGCGTTGCGCCAGCGTCTGGAGGCACTGATCCCTGCCGATCTCGGCAAGCTCGCGCTGGCGTTGCAGGCTGCGCGGGGGGCCTTGCGAAAGCGCTGGCCCGATATGGGGGAGCGTCGCCGTGCGCTGGCTTCGGCGATGGGAGCGGGCGGTCTGCTCGATCCGCTGTCGCCGACACACGATGTGGACGCATGGCTGGCCCCGACAGCCGAGCCCGCTGCAAAGCGCGACGTGGCTATAACACTCGTTCTCCTGTCCGACGATCCCGAGGACCTGACGCTCCGCCAGGCTCGCGCGCTTGCCAGCGCCGACCGAATCTATCACGGCGCTGATGTCCCTGCGGCGATCCTCGACCGTGCGCGTGCCGACGCCGCGCGGCTGTGCGAGGCGATGCCCGCCGATCCAGGCACCGGCCTGTCGGTCGAAGTCGAGATGGCGCGATGAGCGGTTTCGCATTCCGGATCGTCGACGGAAAAGCGACGCGCGTCGACGTCAAGGAAGCGCTCACCTGCGCGGCCGACCTCGTCTGGGTGCATTTGTCGACCACGGCGGAGCATGCGCAGGCGTGGCTGCGCGACGAGGCCAAGCTGCTCGACTATGTCGTCGATGCGCTCACCGCGACCGAGACCCGGCCACGCTGCGAGGCGGTCGGCGACGGGGCGTTCCTCAATTTGCGCGGGCGATCGAAGGAGGAGCTCGACACCTCCGACCTGCTCGCGTCGGTGCGGATCTGGGCGGTGAAGGGCCGCGTCTATTCGGTCACGCGGAAGCCGCTGATCGCGGTCGCCGAGGTCGAGAAGATGGTCGAGCGCCACGAGGTGCGCGATCCGGGCGACCTGATCGCCGCGTTCGCCACCGCGATCACCACCGATCTCGATCCCGACGTGGCGACGCTCGGCGACGAACTCGACGATTGCGAGGAGCAGCTCGACGCCAACCGCGTGTTCGAACTGCGCCGCGCGGTCAGCAAGGTGCGCGTCGCGGCTATCGGCTACAAACGCTTCCTAAGTCCGCAACGCGCCGCGCTGGAGAAGCTGGCGGCGCTACCCGGCGACTGGCTGGCCGACGATGACCG
Source organism: Sphingomonas sp. AP28 (assembly GCF_056680455.1). Classification (NCBI taxonomy): domain Bacteria; kingdom Pseudomonadati; phylum Pseudomonadota; class Alphaproteobacteria; order Sphingomonadales; family Sphingomonadaceae; genus Sphingomonas; species Sphingomonas sp. AP28. The sequence continues at coordinate 2,818,357 of NZ_CM155283.1, forward strand.
GTTGCATCTGGCGGCGGCGGCGGACCGCGCCGCGCGGATGGCGGAAGAGCTAGAATCGATCCGCGAACGCTCGGCGCTGATCCACGAGACGCTGACCGACCTGCGCGCCGAACAGATCGACAACCGCTCGCTGATCATCTCGATCGCGGCGATGGTGTTCCTGCCGCTCACGTTCCTGACCGGCCTGTACGGCATGAACGTGAAGGGCCTGCCCTATGCCGAGGAGCCGTGGGCGTTCGATGCGATCGCCGGAGCCTGCGTGCTGATCGCGGTCGGCGTCGTGGCGTATTTCTCCATGCGCCACTGGTTCAAGCGGTAGCGTTTACGCGGCGCTGGCGGTCCGCCACGCTTGCGCGATCTCGTCGAGCATGTCGGCGGAGTCGCGGAACGGCTGTGGGTCGTGGCCGAGCGAGGCGTTGATCACGGTTTTCCGCGCGCCGCCATATAGTCGCGCGAGCGTTTCCGAGACCTGGCCGCCTTTCTCGAAGTCGAGTCCCGCTTCGAGTGCGAACAGGATCGCGGTGGCGCGCGTGATCCGCTCGCTCTTGATCGCGAACTTGCGCTTTTCGCAGGCCCATGCGGCAGCGCGCAGCGCGGCGACCAGTTCCTTGTAGAGCAATTGGACGAGTGCAGGGCCGTCCGCCGTAGCGGTCTGGCCGACCGCGTCGATCTGGCGATAGGTCGCGAACGGGTCGCGCATCAACGTGCTGGCGTAGGTCACGAATCCTTGTTCCACGCGGCAATCTGGTTGGTGAGGAAGGTCTGCGTCGATTTATACGCCGACACGCGCGAATTCATGCTCGCATATTGCTGCGTCAGGCGCGTGGTCAGCTGCGCGGACTGGTCGGTGACCTTGTCCTGCTGCTTGGCGACATCGGCCTCCGCCGCGGTGTAGCGCACGGTCGATGCGCCGAGACCGGTCACCGTGCTGGTCGCGCTGGTGGTCAGCGCCGTCAACGTCGCGGACAGGCCGAGCGCGTTGGTGCCCGACGGCGCGAACATCGCCTCGACGGTGTCGGGGTTCGCCGCAAGCTGTTTGGCGAGTAGCGCCGAATCGACCCGCAGAGTCCCATCGGTGTTGGTGGCGACGCCGATCTCCGACAGCGACCGCGGAAGTCCGGCGATCGCGCCACCGACCAGCGGCTTCGACACTAGGGCCTGCAACGACCGCAGCAGCGATTTCGCGGCGGGATCCGCGCGAAGGTTGCCGGTGATCGGATCGGTCTGTTCTGTGATTGTCTTCAGGACCTCGTTATAGGTCGTGACGACATCGTTGACCGCTTGCGTCAGCGCGTCGGTCGGGGGCGTGCTGGTAAGCGAAACGGGGACGGTGGATATGCCGTTGAGCTGGAGCGTCACGCCGGTCACCAGGTCGCTGACGGTGTTGCCCGGGCGCTCGACGGCGATCCCGTCGACGGTCAGCTGTGCGTTCTGCGCGGTGGAGACGAGGCTGGTCTTCGTCGCCGTGCTGCCGCCGATGTCGAGCGCGTCGCCCTTCTCTCCCTTAAGCGTGAAGGCGTTGGCGCTGCCGGTCGCGCCCTTGACCGAGAGATACGCGCCGCCGTTCGCGTCGGTCACGACCGAGGCGGTGACGCCGGTCTTAGACGCGTTAATACCTGCGGCGATCGCGTCGATGCTGCCGTCGCCGACGTCGATCGCCGTGTCCTTGCCGCCGATGGTCAGCGTTAGCGCACCGGTGTCCAGCGATTTGGTGCGATCCGCCGCGGCGACCGGTGTCGTCGTCCGCGCAACTTGTCCCGCGGCGAGGCGCGTCACCGTGATGCTGGACGACAGCCCCGACAATTTGGCACCCGACTGCGCGGTGGCCGACAGGATTGCAGCGTTCGAGCTGGCCGGCTGGGTCTGCAGGCTGCCGCCTTTCACCAGATTGGCGAGCGCGGTCGAAAAGCCGGTCATCGTGCTCTTGAGCGTACCGACGCCCGAGATCTGCGCGGTGATCGTGTCGGACTTGGTCTTCAACGCGGCCGTCCGCGCGGCGAACTGCGCGGAGACGAGCGAGGTGACCAACGTGCCGGTATCGACGCCGGAGCCCGCGCTCAGCCCCTTCAGCAGTGCCTGGGTCGCGTCGTTGACGGCATTTTGCGCGGTAGGAGTGGGTGTCGGTGTCGGCGTGGCGGTCGTGCTGGTGGTCGAAGTTACCATCGTGAAATCCCTGCACGTGCGCGCTCGTCTGTTAGAACGGCCATGCGGCGCGAATGTTTAGGCCTGTTTCATGCCGTTTTCGTCGAAACGCGCATCCTTCGGCACGGTGACGAAGGGCTGGACTCCCGGCGTGGTCCCGCCCGCCGCCGCGTTCAGCCCGAACACGAACGCCAGCACGGTCGCGATCGCCGTGTACAGGTCGTCGCGGACCTCTTGCCCCTCCTTGCTCGTGTAATAGACCGCACGCGCAAGCGTCGGATATTCGAGGATCGGCACGCGGCCTTCGCCAGCGAGTTCGCGGATCGCTAGTGCGGTCGCGCCGCGGCCCTTGGCGACCACCACCGGCACCTGGTCCTTGCCGCGATCATAGCGCAGCGCCACCGCGAAGTGCGTCGGGTTGGTAAGAACGACATGTGCCTCCGCGACCGATTTGCGCAGGCCGCCGCTCGCCATCGCCCGCATCTTGGCGCGCATCTGGCCCTTCGCCTCGCCATTGCCCTCGGTCGACTTGTGCTCGTCTTTCACCTCCTGCTTCGACATCCGCATCTTGCCCAGCCGGCGGATGATCTGGATCGGCAGATCGATGCCGGCGATCGCGCACAGCCCGAACGCCATCGCGATCAGGATGCCCTTGAAGATCCCGCCAAGCGTCGACAGTGCCTGGTTGAGATCGGCGGACGAGGCGAGCCCCATCGTCGAATGGGCGGCGTTCCACAGCATCCAACCGCCGATCGTGCCGAGCAGGATCACCTTCAGCAACGACTTGCCGAGCTCGATCCAGCCGTTCGCTCCGAAAATTCGCTTGAGTCCTGCCGCCGGGTCGACGCGGCTGTATTTGGGCGCGAGCAAGCCGCCGTTGAAGCCGAGCGAGCCGAGCCCCGCCTGGCTGAGGATCGCGGCGCCGATGCTGACGATGAACAGCGTGACGAGCGAGGGCGCGAGCTTGCCGCCTGCTTCCATCAGCGGCCGCCAGGGGGAGAAATCCTCGACGTCGGCGTGGGTGAACTGGAAGCTCGAGCTCATGATCGCCTTGCACGCGGTGATTAAAGTCGGCCCTGCGTAGATCAGCCAGGCGACCCCGGCGAGCATGCTCAAAGCGGTCGCGAAATCGCGCGATTTGAGGATGTCGCCCTTCTCGACCGCATCCTTCTTGCGCTTGGCGGTTGGTGCTTCTGTCTTTTCGCCCGAATCCTCAGACATCAGCCAAGAACCAGGTTTTCGGTTGCGGCGAGGCCTTCGCGGACGATGACGAGCATGTAATCGCCCATCGTCGGGAACGCGATCGCCAGCGTGACGACGCCGACCGCGAGGCTGGCGGGAAGGCCGACCGCAAACAGGTTGAGCGAGGGCGCGGCGCGGCTCAACATGCCGACGACGATATTGAGGCAGAGCAGCAGGAAGCCGACCGGGAGCGCAAGCAGCAGTCCGGCGAGGAACGCATAGCCCCCGAAGAACGCGATCGCCTTCAGCCGCTCGACGCCGATCCACGCGGCGCCGGGGGGGAGCACGTCGTAGCTCTTCACGAGCAGGTCGATCAGGATCAGGTGGCCGTCGACCGACAGGAACAGCAGCGTCAGCATGATCGAGAAGAACTGGCCGAGCGCGGGGGAGGACTTGCCGTTCTGCGGATCGACCGAGGACGCGAAACCGAGCCCCATCGCGCCGCCGATCACCTCGGCCGCGATCATCGGCGCGGCGAACGCGATCTGAAGCACGAAGCCGAGCGCAAGGCCGACGAGTGCCTCGGCGGCGGCGGAGAGGATCGTGGTGACCGCGAAGATGTTCTGCGGCGGGACGATAGGGTGCGCGGCAAGCACGAGGAACCCAATCGCGCCAGACAGCGTGACGCGCACGGTGAGCGGGACCGAGACATTGCCAAACACCGGCGCGGCGATGAACGTCGCACCGATGCGGATCATCACGAATACCAGCGCCCACAACTGCGGCTCGATCGACAGCCCGAAGCCCAGCATCAGTAAGTTCCCCTCCCGCTTGCGGGAGGGGTTAGGGGAGGGCGCGACGTACGTACCGGCGTCCGGTCGGTGGGGCACACCCCTCCCCCGACCCCTCCCGCAAGCGGAAGGGGAGCAGCAAGTGCGGTCACTTCACCAAGTCCGGAATGCGCTCGAAGATCCCGATCGTGAAATCGCTCAGCAGCCCCAGGATCAGGCTCCCGAAGATGAGGATCGACACCGCGACCACGACCAGCTTGGGCACGAACGATAACGTCTGCTCGTTGATCGACGTCGCCGCCTGGATCATCCCAAGGATCAGTCCCGCCAGCAGCGCCGGGATCAGGATCGGCGCACTGGCAAGCGCCAGCACCCACATCGTCTGGTTGGCGACGGTCAGGAAATATTGCGCGTCCATGCTCTCAGGTCGCAAACGAGTTGGCGAGGCTGCCCATCGTCAGCGCCCACCCATCGACCAGCACGAACAGCAGCAACTTGAACGGCATCGAGATGATCGTCGGCGACAGCATCGCCATGCCGAGCGACATCAGCACGGTCGCTACGACCAGATCGATGACGATGAACGGCAGGAAGATCAGGAAGCCGATCTGAAACGCGGTCTTCAGCTCGGACGTGACGAACGCCGGCAGCAGCACCGAGAAGGGGATGTCGGTCGGCGTCGCATAGGGGCCGGATTTCGCGATCTGCGCAAACATAGTGACGTCCTTGATCCGCGTCTGCTTGACCATGAACGCATGCAGCGGGACGCCGGCTGTCGTGATCATCTGCGTGCCGGGGAGCTGCCCGGCGGCATAGGGCTGGATCGCGGTCGTGTTGATCTGGCTGATCGTCGGCGCCATGATGAAGAAGCTCAGGAACAGCGACAGCCCGAGCAGCACCTGGTTCGGCGGCGTCTGTTGCAGCCCGAGCGCCTGGCGCAGGATCGCGAGCACGATGATGATCCGCGTGAAGCTGGTCATCATCAGCAGGATGCCCGGCAGGACCGTGAGCAGCCCCATGATGATGAGGACTTGCAGGCTGAGCGAGAGCGAGCCGCTCTGGCCGGTATTGCCCGCAGCCTGTCCGCCGAGCTGGCCGAGCGCGCGATCGACCGCGTCGCCGACGGCGGGGTTGGTCGGGGCGGGGACGCCTTGCGCGAAGGCGGGCATTGCGAGGAAGAGGGCGAGCAGCAGTGCGAGCCCTATCCACACTAAACTGTTTCCCCGCGAACGCGGGGATCCAGGATTACGGAGCGCCCCGTTGGTGGCTCCTGGATTCCCGCGTTCGCGGGAAAACAGGGAGGGTTTGGGAGCGAGGAAGAGCGACGGACCCGAGCCTTTCCGCGTCACCGTCGGACGAGCGACCGCGCTCATGCGTCGACCTTGTCGATCAGGTGCACGCCGCCACGGCCGACCGAAACCAGCAGCCGACGGCCTTCGAAATCGATCACCGCGAGGCGCAGGCCCGGCGAGATCATCATCGTTTCCTTGACGCCGATCAGCCGCGTCGAGGGTTTGCCCGGGATCCGGCTCTCGAACTTGCGCCACAGGTACAGGCACCCGAACATCAGTCCGCACACCAGCGGGAGCAGGATGACGAGCTTGAGGATATAGGTCCAGAGCATCGGGGTCAGCCGCGCTTGTCTGGCGACACGAGCTCGGTCATCCGCACGCCGAAGCGCTCGCCGACCGTCACCACTTCGCCGCGCCCGATCAGCGTGCCGTTGACGAATACGTCGAGCAGCTCGTTGGCCTGGCGATCGAGCTCGATCACGCTGGATTCGCCTAGCGCCAGCAACTCGCGCAAGGTCAGGCTGGTCGAGCCGATCTCGACGGTCAGCTTGACGTCGACATCCTGGAGCAGCCGGAAATTGGCGGCCACGGCGGCGTCGACTGGGAAGCCTCCGGTCATGTCGTTCATGCTGCAAATCCTTCGTCGAAACTGGTAATCGAGGTGAGTTGGATGGCGGCGAAGCCGTTCGATGTGCCGACTGTGCCGCAGCCGAGCCGGTTGTTGCCGACCATCACCGGCACGTCGCCCGAGATGGTGATCGGGATCACGTCGCCGGGCTTGAGGTCCATCAGCATGGTCAGCTTGACGACCGGCTCGGCGAGTACCGAGCGGATCGGGAAGCGCACGTTCATCGCCGCCCGCGTCAGTTCGGTGCGCCACGCCGGATCGGGCTCGGCCGACTTGCCGACGACCTTCGCGGTAAGGGACGGCGCATGCGGTTTCAGCGCAGAGACGGGGTAGACCAGATCAAGGAACACAGGCTTCGCGGTGCCTGCCGCGATGCCGAAGCGCGTGACGATCATCGCGTCCTCGCCATCGAGATCGGCGATCATCGCCGGGTTCACCTCGACGCGGGTCGGCAGGAAGTCGAACCGTGCCATCGGCTCCCACGCGGTCTTCAGCGGCGCGGCGATCATCTGGCCGATCCGCGCGACCATCGCCTCGGCGGCGGGCGAGAACTCGGTCGGCAACGTATGCGGCGCGGCACCGGTGCCGCCGAAGAACATGTCGAGCATCTCGAGCACGAACTTGCCGTCCATGATGCACAGCGCCTGCGCCATGCCCGGCGTCATGATCAGCGGCAGCCACGCGGTCAGCGCATCGCTGCGCTCGGCGCGGTAATCGGTGAAGCGCTGGACCACCAGCGGCTCGGCCCAGCAGCGGACTTCCTGGCGGAGCAACGGCTCGAACACGCCGCGCAGGCCGCGCGCAAATCGCGCCGAGAGATGCTGCAACGAATGCAGGTCGCCGAACGGATTGAGCTTGGCCCCGCCGAGCACGCCCTGATGCAGCACGCCGTCCTTGGGCGCGCCGGAGCGGTCCCTGTCGCGTCGCTCGCGTGTCTTTGCTGAGGCCTCGTTAACCATGCCTCACTGAACAACGAAACTGGTAAAGTAAACGTTACCGATGCCGCCGAAGCCTTCCTTCTGCTTGAGCGTATCGTTGATCGCTTTCGCCAACCGGACCTGCAACTGACGCTTGCCGTCGCTGCTCATCACCTGCTCCTCGGTGGTATCGCCGAGCGCCATCAGGATCGCCGAACGGACCGCGATGTCGTTAGTTTTCAGGTTGGTGATGACGGTGTCGTCGTACGGCGTGGCGACCGCGATGCCGACCTGGACGAAGTGCACCGAGTCCTGGAGATTCGAGGTGAAATCCTTCTCCATCGGGTAGTAGGTCGAGGCATATTTGTCGCCGCCCTGCCCTGCGGGGGGCTTCATGCCGTGGTTTTCGGGCGCTGCTTCGTCGCCGCCATGACCACCGCCTTCACCGCCTTCGGTCGCGTGCTTCTGTTCGCTTTTGGGCACGAGCTTGGGCTTGCCGTCCTCGGCTTCGGCTGAGTGACCACCACCGCCAAGCAGCCCGGCATTGGACGCATAGACGCCCGCACCGACGCCACCGCCGACCAGCACCATCAGTGCGACGCCGCCGATCAGGATCGTCTTCATCTTGCCCTTCTTCTTGGGCGCGGCGGCGTCGGGATTATCTTTTTTGTCGCTCATGGTTCGTGGTCCTCTGGATCAAGCGATTCGAATGTCGTCGGGCGTGTCCGCGATCACGGTCGAGACCGGCGCGGGGCGATTCGGGGTTCGTGGCGTCGCGGGCGCGCGCTGCTGATGCGCGCTACCCTCACCGAGCGACCCTTGCGAAAGCTTCAACCCGCGCGCTTCTGCGAGTTCGGCGAGCCGCGGTTGCGCATCCGCCAGCAAGGTTCGCGTCGCAGTCTGCTCGGCGTTGAAGTGCACGCGCACGGTGTCGCCCTCCGTCTTCACCGAAACGTCGATCGCGCCGAGCGCATCGGGAACGAGGCGGATGCGCGTGTCGACCGCATCGGCGGCGTCGCGCAACATCTCGATCCGCTCGATCATCGCGTGCGGCCAGCGCTCCTGGCGCATGTCCAGTGGTGCCTGCTGCGCATCGGCAATCTTGATCTCGTGCGCCGTGGTCGCGCCGACCGGGGTCAGCGGCGTATAGGCTGGAGTGGGCGTGTCGGGCTCCTCGCGCGTCTTCGTCGCGGCCTGGATCGCCGCGCCGAACACCATCGCAGCCGAGGCGACCGTACCGGGCTGTGGCTGGACGATATCCGGTTGGAAGACGGCGAGTGCGACTGGCGTGGCCGGTATAGTCCACCGCGAGATATCGGTAGGTAGGATGTCGATCTGCGTCGGCGCGGGACGCCGAGCCGCGGCCGACACGGGCGGTATCACAGCCACGATGGCAGCAGCTAGGCGCTCGATAGGGGCGCCGGACGGATGCAGTGGCGCAGGCAATGGTGCAACGGGCGGGGAAGCGAAGGACTGCTGCAGAGCCGTGTGAGGTAAGGACGAAGCCGGCAGGGACGGCGCGGGTAGAGAAGACGCGGTCAACGATGGAGCGGGGTGGGGTGTAGCGAGCAGAGAGGCCGCCGCGACGGGTGGCCGCCCGCTCGTCGCATTGCCTACGACCGTCGCCATACTAGAAATTGTCGCAAGACCTGGTGCGTTGGACGGCGGCACAGTGGTCGGCAGACGTTCAACGCTCGACGCGTTTCCAGCCGTGACGTTCAAGTTTTGGACCGTCGTCGGAGAGGGCGCAGGCGAGGGCACAACGATCGGCTGCCACACGAACGCAGGATCTGGCGCGATCTGCGGAAGCGGCAACGCATTGCCGGTCGCGGCGTCGTCCTGCCGGGTATCGTCCTCGGTGACAGGCGGAGACGTTTCTAGCTCCGCTCCGTCGCCGGCTTGTGCGAAAGCCTCCGCGAAATCTCCCGTTTCGCCCGCAGCGTTCGCCGATGATGCGCGCGGATGCAGGGGAACGGCACGGGAAAGGACGGCAGTCTGGATCATTCTGGCACTCGCGTTCAGGCGTCTGGCCCTTACTCAGCAAGGATCGTGCCGAACTCTCCGGAACGCCGGCGCGTCTTCCATCGCGCGAATGGCCTTCAGCACCGCATCGGCGTCGACGCGCGCGAGCAGCTTCTCGACTGCGCTCTGGTCGCGCTTGGCGGCGCGCGTTGCCTCGGCGGCGCGTTCGACGTGATATCCAGCGGCCTGCACCCGCTCGACGGCGGCGTTGGCGGATTGTTGCAAGCGGTCGCGGTAGTGCGCGGCGGCGCCGAGCGACACGGCGACCTGCGTTTCGTGGACCGGCGCGACCGCTTCGGCAAGCAGCGCGATACGGCCCGACAACGCCTGTTCGCTGGCGAACTTGTCGTGCGCACGCGCTTCGTCGGCGCGGGTCAGGCCGAGCTGGAGCGTGCGGACGCGGTGGATGCGTGCCAGCGTCTTGCCGCGTGCATCCGCCATCTCAGCCGCCGAACACGCCGGTCAACTCAGCAACCGCGTCGTTCAGCGAGACGTTCTCATCGGCGTCCTGACGGATATATTCCATGACCGCCGGATGGCACGCGATCGCCGCGTCGATCGCGGGATCGGCGCCGTGGCGGTATGCGCCCATCAGGACGAGATCGCGGTTTTCCTCGTAGGTGGCGAGGTGACGACGAAGCGTCCGTGCGGCCTTGGCGTGGTGCGCGGGCACGATGTCGGTCATCACGCGACTGACCGACGGACCGATGTCGATCGCGGGATAGACGCCGCGCTCGGCGAGGTGGCGGTTGAGGACGATGTGGCCGTCGAGGATCGAGCGGGCCGAGTCGACCACCGGATCGTTGCCGTCGTCGCCGTCCGCGAGCACCGTATAGATCGCGGTGATCGAGCCGCCGGTGTGGACGTCGACGCCCGCACGTTCGATGAGATTGGGCAGCATCGCGATAGCGCTGGGTGGATATCCGCGCGCGGACGCTGGCTCGCCGAGCGCGAGGCCGATCTCGCGACCGGCATGGGCTACGCGGGTCAGCGAATCCATGATCAGGAGGACCTTCTTGCCTTCATCGCGGAAGGATTCGGCGATCGCATGTGACCGTAGCGCGCCGCGGATACGGAGGACGGGGGAGTGGTTGGCGGGGACGGCCACGACCACCGAGCGCTTGCGCGCTGCGCCTGCCACCTTGGTTTCAAGGAAGTCGGCGACTTCGCGTGAACGTTCGCCGATCAGGCCGATCACGATCACGTCGGCCTGCGCCGCGCGGACGATCATGCCAAGCAGCACCGACTTGCCGACACCCGAGCCCGCCATGATGCCGACGCGCTGGCCTTGGCCAATCGTCAGCAGGCCGTTGATCGCGCGCACGCCGACGTCGAGCGGTTCGAGCACGCGGCCACGATCGAGCGGCGACTGGAGCTTGCCCGCGAGCGGCCAGCGCCCGGCGCCGCGGATCGGGCCGAGGCCGTCGATCGGCTTGCCGGCGCCATCGACGACGCGACCAAGCATGGCCGCACCGACTTCGGCCTCGCCCGGCGCGCCGATCGGCTTGACCGGTGCGCGCGGAAGAAGGGCCGCGGGGCCGCCGAGGTTCATCATCAACGTCCGGCCGTTGCGGAAGCCGATGACTTCGGCCTCGACGCTCGCCGCGCCTTCGCCGACTTGGCAGACAGTGCCGACGGGCAGCGTGAGGCCGACCGCTTCCATGAGCAGCCCGTCGAACGAGGCGAGGCGGCCGGACACCTTTGGCTTGGCGACGAAGTCGGCGTTGGACAGGGTTTCGAGATAGTCGGCCGTGAATCGGTTCAGCATCAGCGAGGCACCGGCACGCGGTCGATCGCCTGCGCGAGCTGGTCCAGCCACAATTCCGGACCATCCTCGACGATCGTCGAGGCGCTTTCGAGCACGAAGCTGCCGCGTGCGACGTTCGGATCGCCGGCTGCGAAGATCGATTTGGGCAGGCGGCCTTCGAGCAACGCGACGTCGTCTGGATGAACGCGGAGCAACGCGGATTCGGCGGCATCCGACAGGAGTTCGGCGGCGGTCTCGATCCTACCGGCGAGGACATCGGGCGCGATGCCGACGTCGCCGACCAGCTTGGCGACCAGGAAGAGGACGGTCTGGCGGAGTTGCGTGGCGATCCGGTCGCGGTCGAACCGATCGCCACCGAGCACGTCGGCGAGATCGCCGAGCAGAGCGCCGTCGCGTGCGGCAGTCTCCTGTGCGGCGGCAGCCGCGGCAGCGAGGCCCTCCGCATAGCCGGCGGCGTGCGCGTCGGCGAGTGGATCGATGAACGACGATTCGCTGACCGGATCGAGCGGATCCCAGCCGGCGGTCGGGTTCGCGTCCTTGTCGGCCGGGCTGAAGTGGCGTGGGGTGCTTGGCTCCGAAGAGAAGTTCGGAGACGCGAAGTTCGCGGGACGCACCGTCGCGCGTTCGCGAATGTCCGCCGCTGCGAACCCCGACGGCGGTGCGAATGCGCTCGCCAGGACGTTCGCCGTCGTGGTGTGGCGCGACGCGAAGCCCGCGGTGAAGCCGTTAGACATAATCGTCTTCCCCCCCGCCCATCTGGATCGTGCCGTCCTTCGCCAGCCCGCGCGCGATCGCGATCATCGCCTTCTGCGCTTCGAGCACTTCGACGAGCTTCATCGGCCCGCGCGCTTCCATCTCGTCGCGGATACCATCGGCGGCACGCGCCGACATGCAGCCGAGGAAACGGTTGCGGATCGTCTCGTCGACGCCCTTCAAGGACTTGGTCAGGATCTCGCTGTCGACGTTGCGGATCAGCGTACCCAGGTTCTTGTCGTCGAGCGCGAGCAGGTTATCGAAGACGAACATCGCCTCCTCGATCGCCTTCGCCACTTCGCGGTCGATCTTGAACAGCTTCGGCATGACGCGCTGTTCGGTCGCCTTGCGCGCGCCGGACAGGATCTTGGCCGCCTCGCGGGTGCCGCCGAGCGTGACGCCGGCGCCGGACGACGGCGTGCTGGTGCGATTGGCGAGCAGCGTGCGCAGCGTATCGACCGCCTCGGGCGTGATCGGCCCCAGCCGTGCGATGCGGTGGAGGATGTCGGGCTGGACCGCGTCGGGCAGCAGCTCGAGTACCTGGCCGCCGATCGCCGCGTCGAGATTGGCGATCAGCACGGCGGCGATCTGCGGATGTTCCTTCTCGATCATCGCTGCGATCTCGGGCGCGTCGAGCCAGTCGAGCAGTTCGAGTTCGCAGGCCGCCTCGGCAGGCGTGATCCGGGCGAGCACGCTCTCGGCTTTCTCGGGGCCGAGCGCGCGGTTCATCACCGCCTCGATCTGCGGGCGCGGGTCGAAGCCGATCGCGGTGCGCTCGCGGGCGCGACCGACGAAATCGTCGAGCACGTCCTCGACTTCCTGCTCCGACACGTCGGCGACCTTGAACATCGCTGCACCGAGCTGGCGGACTTCTTCGGGCTCGAGCTTCTGAAGGATGGCCGCGGCCTCCTCCTCGCCGACGAGCATCATCAGCACCGCGGCGCGCTCGACGCCGGTATAAGTCCTGATCGCGACTTCGCTCACTTCCCGTCGGCCTTGATCATGTCGCGCACCGCCAGGGCTGCGCGCGTGGGATTGTCGCGGGTGAAGCCGCGCACCGCACCGATCCGGTCGTCATAGCCGCGTGTGTTCTCGAGCTGGTCGAGGCTCACGGGGGCTGCGACCGCCATGCCGTCGCCGCTCGCCGCGCCGATCGGCTGACCTAGTGCAGGACGCGTGCCGGCATCGTCGCGCTTCTTCATCAGCGCCTTGGCGATCGGGCGGACGCCGAGCAACAGCACCAGCAGCGCGATCAGGATTGCCGTCCCGTTGCGCGCGAGTACCGGCAGCCACGCATTGTCGTACCACGCGGGGCCGGCGGCGGCATCGGTGGCGCCCGCGAACTTGCGGCTGATGACCGTGACGTTGTCGTTGCGCGCCTGGTCGAAGCCGACCGCACTCTTCACGAGATCGCTGATCTGGTTGATCTCCATCGCGGTGCGGCGGCCCTTTTCGGGATCGCGGAGCAGGACGGCGACCGACAAGCGCTTGACCCCACCCGGCGTTGCGCGCGTGACCGACACTTCGCGGCCGAGGTCGTAGGCGCGCTGATACTGGTCGGACTGCTTCATCGCGTCGGGGGCCGCACCTCCGGCAACCGGCTGCACTGTGCCGGGATTGCCGGTCGCGGCTTGTGGCGCCGACAAGGTGCTGGCAGCAGGCGGCGTGTTGCTCAGTGCGCCCGGAATACCGCCGGGAGCAGCGCCAGCACCGTCCTTCTGGTTACCGGTCCAGTTACCCGTCTCGGCGCGCAATACGCCCTGCTTCTCATAGCTTTCGCGCGTCGCCTGGCTCTCGTCCAGATTGACGTCGGCCTGCACCTCCGCGGTGAAATTGCCCGCGCCTACGAGCGGTGTGAGCAGGGCGATCAGCTGGGTGCGATACTTGTCCTCGACGCGGCGCTGGATATCGATCCGCGCGTCGCTGGCCGCACCCGCGCCGTCATTGCCGCCGCCCTTGGTGAGCAGTGCGCCCATCTGGTCGACGATCGTCACCGCCTCGGGCTTCATCCCCGGAACCGACGAGGCGACGAGGTTGATGATCGAGCTGACCTGCGCATCGCTCAGCGAACGGCCGCCCTGAAGCTTCAGGATCACCGAGGCGGAGGGCGCGGCGTTGTCGCGGACGAACACGGAGGCTTCGGGCATCGCGAGATGCACGCGCGCCTCGGCGACCGCGTCGATCTCCTCGATCGACTTCGCCATCTCGGATTCACGCGCCTGGCGGAGGCGTTCGCCTTCCACGGCGCGCGACACGCCCATCGGTAGCTGGTCGAGGATCGCGTAACCGCCTGGCGCTGCTTTGGGCAGGCCTTGGCCGGCGAGCAGCATCTTGGCGCGGCTGTAATCGTCCTCGCCGACGGTCAGCGCGCCGGTGCCCTCGTCGATATGGCTCTTGATGTTGGCCGTCGTCAGCGCGGACGTGACCGCAGCCTTGTCGGAATCGGGTAGGCCGCTGAACAGCGTCTTCTGCGTCGGCGTCGACAGGCTCATCCACGCGAGCGCGGCGGCCGCAATGAGGCCGACCATCAGCGCCATCGGCAACGAGCGACGGACCGCGGGCTGCGCGAACGCGCCCTTGATCTGCTGGAGGGGATTGGCGAACCGTTCGGTGCCGCCGGATGATGTGGGGATGAGTGCGGTGCTCATGTCAGACCGGCATGCTCATGATATCCTTGTAGGCGGACAGCAGCTTGTTACGGACCTGCAACGTCGCCTCGAACCCGACCGACGCCTGCTGGCGGGCGAGCATCACTTTCGCGATGTCGACCGTCTCGCCGCGCTCATAGCTTTCGCTGAGCTTGGCAGCCTGGGTCTGGCCGTCGTTGACGCTCTTCAGCGCGGTTTCCATCGAGTCTGCAAAGCTGGTCGGCTTGACCGTCTCGGTCGGCGAGACGTTCCCCGCCGCCCCAGCACGCGAAAGCGCCTGGTTGCGCTCGAGTATCTGCGAGCGCAGCGCCATCACGCGGTCGACGCTCATCGCGCCGCCGCCAATGCCTGAGACGCCGCTCATGCCGAGGCCGCCCAGTTATGGACGCTGCCGATGTCGTCACCCTGTTCGCGCGCCTTGGCGAGGCGGTAGCGCAGCGTGCGTTCGGAAATGCCGAGGCGTTTCGCGGTCTCGATCCGGCTGCCGTTGCATGCCTTGAGAGTCTCGCGGATCGCCGCGAACTCGCTCATTTGGACGATGTTGCCGAGCGTCTCTGGCTCCGCAGGCGGTGCGACCGGTGCGATCGGCGTCACCACCGCGGTACGCTGGAACGTCATCGTCACCGGGCGGTCGAACACAATGTGGTTCGCCTCGATCGTATCGCCGCCGCAGAACAGCAGCGCGCGCTGGATCACGTTCTCCAGCTCGCGGACGTTGCCCGGCCAGTCGTGCAGCATCAGCTGCTCGATCGCTGCGTGGCTCGGCCAGGGAATGGCGTTGCGGTTGCCGGCATGACGCAGGATCAGCGTCGCCGCGAGCGCGGGGATGTCCTGCGGGCGCTCGGCCAGCGACTTGGTCGCGAGCGGGAACACGGCGAGGCGGTAATAGAGATCGGCGCGGAACCGGCCAGCAGCGACTTCGGCGTGAAGATCTCGGTTGGCGCAGGCGATGACGCGAACGTCGATCGGCTGCGGCACCGACGCACCGAGCGGCACGACTTCGCGCTCCTGCAACACGCGCAGCAGTTTCGCCTGCAATTGCAGCGGCATCTCGGCGATTTCGTCCAACAAGATCGTGCCGCCGTTCGCCGCGCGGAAGAACCCGTCGCCGCCCGACGACGCGCCGGTGAACGCGCCCTTCTGGTGACCGAACAGCAAAGCTTCGAGCATCGATTCGGGGAGCGCAGCGCAGTTGATCGCGATGAACGGCTTGTCCTTGCGGGCGGAGCCGTTGTGGATGGCGCGGGCGAGGACTTCTTTTCCGGTGCCGGTCGGGCCGTTGATCAGCACGGTGATGTCGGCAGCGGCAACGCGCTCAGCCAAGGCGAGCAGCGCAAGCGATTCCGGGTCGGCGGCGGTCGGCATGTCGGCGCCACCGATTAGGGCACGCGCAAAACCGTTGCCGACCGCGGTATCCTCGGCGGCAAAGCTGATCCGTGCGGGAGAGCCATCGCGCGACGGGGTCACTTTGCGCCCTTCGCAACCGATCACCACGGTGCAGGCAGGGGCGGTGATGCCTTCGCCGTCCGCGACGAGAAACAGGTCGTTCGCGCCGGGCTGGCCGGTTTCGAACGATCCCACGCCAAAGCCCTGCGCACGCAGCGACGAGACGAGCGCGTATTTACGCGAAGTAACTGCAGCTGATGGAAAAATCGAACGCATGCTGTTCCCCTTGGACGATTCGTCAGATGCCCCAGGGGTGGTAAACGTGCGGTTAAACGGTGCCGGGGAACGGCAGAATATTTCCGGGCGCGTTCGTGCGTACACGTAGCCGCGCCCACCACGCACATGCCCGCGCACGCGCGAGAGCCGAATTTTTTCCTAAAGCTCGGTTCGGGGCGGCCGTTACTCACTTCGACGGCACGGGGTTTTCGCCATGGGGGCGGCGCGGATCGTCGGAACATTTACGGAGATTTCGCAATGACTGTCATCGGAACCAACATCACGTCGCTGCGCGCGGCCAATGCCTCAAACGCTGCCAGCAGCGCTCTGTCGACGTCGATGGAGCGCCTGTCGACCGGCAAGCGGATCAACTCGGCCAAGGACGACGCCGCCGGTCTCGCCATCGCCAGCCGGATGACCAGCCAGGTCAAGAGCATGGGCGTCGCCATTCGCAACGCGAACGACGGCATTTCGATGGCGCAGACCGCCGAAGGCGCGCTGGGTGAGGTCACCAACATGCTTCAGCGCATGAAGGAACTCGCCACGCAGTCGGCAACGGGCACGCTGCAGGTGTCGGATCGCAAGTCGCTTCAGGCCGAAATGGACCAGCTGACGGCGGAAGTCTCGAACATCTCGAACACGACCAGCTTCAACGGCGTCAAGCTGCTCGACGGTTCTGCGGGTACCATCAAGCTGCAGACCGGCACGAACAGTGACGAGAAGATCACGATGACGATGGCCAACACCACGACGAAGGCGCTCGGCATCACGCAGACGACCGGGGCCATCGCAGACGGCGCTTCGTTCAATCTGAACAAGCTGTCCGGGGGCCAGACGGCTGCTTTCAACGGCACCGACGTGACCGCGACGACGACCGCCAAGGAAGCCGCGGTTGCGCTGTCGACCGGCAACGTCACCGCTACCGCGACGAACAAGGTCGATATTGCCTACACCGCACCTGCGGGCGCCGCTGCAGCGATCAGCGTTGCAGGGGTGAACGTTACGATCGCAGACGGCAGCGCCGGCAACGACGCCGCGACTGCCATCAACGCGGCTCTTTCCGCGTCAGGCAAGCAGACCGGCATCGTCGCTACGTTCGCTGCTGGCAAGCTGACGCTGACCGCGGCCGCAGGTGAAAACATCAAGCTGCAGACGGCGAACGCTGCTGTTTTCACGGGCGCTAACGATACGCAGGGTGCCCCGATCACTGCTTCGCTTACAACCGGTATCGAGCAAAAGGGCACGGTAACCTTCGACTCGTCGGACAACACGAAGATTTCGGTCAAGGCTGAAGCGTCGACCCTTGCTGCGCTCAACATCAGCGATACGACCGACAAGTCGCTCAACATCACGTCGCAGCAGTCGGCGTCGGACGCCATGGCGCTGATCGACCAGGCGCTCGACAAGGTCACCGCCGGCCGCGGTGGTTTGGGTGCCGTGCAGAACCGCCTCCAGGTGACGGTCAACAACCTGACCACGACCTCGACGAACCTGTCGGATGCCAAGAGCCGTATCGAGGACACCGATTTCTCGGCCGAAACGACCGCGCTTGCCAAGGCCCAGATCCTAAGCCAGGCATCGACCGCGATGCTGAGCCAGGCGAACCAGAGCCAGCAGAGCGTCCTGAAGCTGCTTCAGTAATCCAGACCGGCACCGGCGCCGCCCCCCTAAGGGTGTCGGTGCCGATCGGACCCGCATCGCTTCGCAAGGAGCGGGGGCGGAGGAAACCCCGGTGGCGCAAGCCACCGGGGTTTTTATGTTTGGCGTGAGACTGGTGATGGGACAGGGCCATGGTGCGCCCCAGCTATCGCGGATTACCCCACCGCGCTGACCAGAATTCGAATGCCGAGATTCGACGGCCTGCATGGCGCGAACGCCGGGCTCCTGCGTTCTCTCACCCAGCTAATCATGCTGGAGAATGGATCGTGATCCTGGACGCAATCGACCACCTCGTCTTCAACGTGAGAGACGTCGACGTGTCGGCAAAATGGTATGGGCAGGTTCTGGGCATGATACGCGTCGATACCCCGTCGGATAGCGGAGCGTTGCGTACCAGCATGACGTTCGGGCGGAACAAGATCAATCTGCGGCCGACCGACGTATCGCAGCACGAATGGTTTACCGGCGTGAAGCCGTGCGCGGGTAGCCAGGATCTGTGCTTCCTGACCAGCTCTGCACCGGACGCGGTTGTGGCACATGTCAGGGCGTGTGGGGTCGAGATCGAGGTCGGACCCGTCATCAAGAGTGGTGCGCAGGGGCCGATCCGGTCGGTCTATATGCGCGACCCGGACGGCAATTTGATCGAGGTGTCGTCCTATGCGACCTCGCCCTGACGCTAGACCTGGCGGGCGAGCGCCTTCTTGAGCTTTGCATGCGCCGATGCCTTGATCTGGCAGACGCGTGCCGAGCCGACGCCGAATACTTCGCCAATCTCCTCGAGGTTGAGTTCCTCGACATAGTAGAGCTGGATCACCTGCGCCTCGCGTTCGGGGAGCGCGGTGATCGCCTTGATCAAGGCCTCGCGCATGTCGCTGTCGGCGAGTTGCTCGAACGCATCCGGCGTGTCGTCGGCGAACCAGGGGAGGTCGTCGGCATACATGTCGTCGATCGAGTCGAAGCGGATCGAGTCGGCGGTGACGTAGTCGGTGCGAAGTTTCTCAATCGTGACGCCGATATGCTCTGCGATCATGTCTTCTCCGGGAGCCTTGCCCGTGCGGGCGGTCAGCGTCGAGATGGCGTTTGCGTACTGGCGACGGCGACGCATCGCGCCGCGCGTGCTCGTTGCCTGGCGCCGGAGTTCGTCGATCATGCTGCCGCGCAGGCGCGTGATCAGGTAGGTCTTGAACGGCATGCCGCGTTCGTCGAAATTCGCGGCGGCCTCGACCAGCGCGACCAGGCCGACCTGGATCAGGTCCTCGACCTCGACGTTGCTGCTCATGCTGCCATGGACATGCCACGCGATCCGGCGGACCAGCGGGAGGTGCTGTTTGACGAGCTGGTCCGCTTCGCCGCCGGGGCGCTGGTGTGGCCGGTACGTCAAAGGCTGGGCGTCTTCGAACGCACCACGCATCGGAAGCGCGCTCATGCCGCGAGCGCCTGTTGCGAGGCGCCGATGACCGCGACGACTTCGACCGCCTTCTCCTCGGGCACTTCGAAGAACGACATGACCGGCGTATCGGGCAGGCACGTCCGCACCAGCTTGCGGATCGCGATGCGGATGGTCGGCTGGACGACCAGCGCGAACGGTTTCGCTTCGGCGATCAGCGGTTCGGCGGCGCGTTGCAGCGCCTCGACGATGCGGCGGCCGAGATCGGGTTCGATAACATGGCGGCGCGATTGATCGGCGCGCATCGCCTGGCCGAGCAGACCTTCCAATTGACCCTCCAACGTCATGACGCGCAGCGGTTCGCGCACGCCGCACAGTTTCTGGATGATGAGCGCGCCGAGCTCGGGACGGATCGTCTCGATGATCTCCTCGGCGTCCTGCGTGCGCTGCGCCGCGACCGCGATCGCGCCGGCGATTCGACGGAATTCCTTGAGCGGCACGTTCTCCGCGAGCAGGCCTTTCAGGACCTGCGTCAGCGTCGTGATCGGCAGCGGTGCGAGTGCTGCGACCAGCTGCGCGGCGCGTTCCTTGAGGCCGTCGAGCAGCGCCTGTACTTCGTCCTGACCGAGCAGCTCGGACGCGTTCTGGCCGAGCAGGTGGTTGAGATGCGTCGCCATCACCGTGCCGGGATCGACGACGAGATAGCCCGCACCGGTCGCGGCATCGGCGTCGCCCGCATCGACCCAGGTCGCGTCGAGCCCGAAGGTGGGATCCTTGACCTTCTTGCCGAACAGGTCGCCGAACGCCTGGCCCGTATCGAGCGCGAGCATCTCGTCGGGCGACACGGTGTCTTCGCCGACGACGACGCCGTTGACGAGGATGCGGTAGACGTACGGCGCGAGGTTGATGTCGTCGCGGACGCGGACCTGCGGCACGACGAAGCCGAGTTCCTTCGACAACTGACGACGGACGCCGGTGATCCGGCCCATCAGCGGCGAGCCGCGGCGTTCGTCGGCGAGCGGCACCAGGCCGTAGCCGATGTCGAGATTGACCTGCATGCCATCCGTAACTTCCTCCCAGCCGATCTTCGACTGGTCGATCGTCTCGACGGGGAGGACCACGACGGGGGCGGGGCGGCGCTCGATCTGGCGCAGCTTCCACGCGGCGAACCCGGCGATCGCCGCGGCCGGCAGGATAACCATATGCGGCATGCCGGGCAGGATGCCGAGCAGCGCGAGGATGACCGCGACTGGCGTCCAGGTGCGGGGGCTACCGAACTGGCCGCCGATCTGGCCGGCAAGGTCCTTGTCGGAGGTGACGCGCGTGACGATCGAGGCGGCGGCGATCGACAGCATCAGGCTCGGCAGCTGCGCGACGAGCGCGTCGCCGATCGCGAGCAGGATGTAATTGTGCGCGGCATCCGCGATCGTCATGCCGTGGCTGACGGGGCCGAGGATCAGGCCGCCGATGATGTTGGCGGCGAGGATCAGCATCGCCGCGACCGCATCGCCCTTCACGAACTTCGACGAGCCGTCCATCGAGCCGTAGAAATCGGCCTCGGTCGAGACTTCGACGCGGCGCGCCTTGGCTTCGTCGGGGGTGATGAGGCCGGCGTTGAGGTCGGCGTCGATCGCCATCTGCTTGCCGGGCAGCGCGTCGAGCGTGAAGCGTGCGCTGACTTCGGATACGCGGCCGGCGCCCTTGGTGACGACGATCATGTTGATGATCATCAGGATCGCGAAGACGAAGATGCCGACGACGTAATCGCCGCCGATCAGGAACGTCCCGAACGCCTCGATGACATGCCCCGCCGCGCTCTCGCCCTCGTGGCCGTGGACGAGCACGATGCGGGTGGAGGCGACGTTGAGGCCGAGGCGGAACAGGGTGGCGAACAGCAGCACGGTCGGGAAGGCGGAGAAATCGAGCGGCTTCTGTGCGTTGAGCGCGACCATCAGCACGGCCAGGCTGATCGCGATGTTCGCCACGAAGAAGATGTCGAGCATGAACGCCGGGATCGGCACGACCATGACGAGCACGAGCAGCAGGATCGCGAGCGGCAGGACCGACGCCCTGGCGTTGGAGAGGATGCGGTTCATGGCTTAGCCGCCCAACCTTGCGAGCATCATGTAGGCGAGGCGCGCGGTGTCGGGCGTCGGGCGCAGGATGCTGGCGGCGGCCTGCGTCGTCTTGCCGGTGAACCTGCCCATCGCGGTAGTCGCCCAAGCGAGCGCGTCGTCGGCGCTTTCGTTGCTGCCGGTGATGACGGTGCTGCCGTTCACGTCGAGTGCCTGCGCGGCGTAGTTGGCGGGTGTCGCGGTCGCGCTCGCCCCGGCGGCGGCACCGCCGAGCTTGTCGGCGAACCGGTCGTAGATGGCGGACAGCGTGCGCGGCTGGTTGTTGGAGTCGTAGAAGACGTTGTGGTTCGCGCGTGCCGCGGCGGGGAAGAGCGCGGCGCCGCTCGCCTGCGGGTTGGCCTGCATCGTCTTGAGGAACTTGGTCGCGCCACCGAGCCCCATGAAGTGCGCCATATAGAGGTCGGTCCCCGACGCCGGGCGGTTCAGCGTGCCTTCGAGCGACGCCTTGTTGTCCGACGCGTATTCGGCGGCCATCAGCGAGGCGGCATTGGGATCGTTGCGCAGCGCCAGTATCGCCGCCTTGGTGCCGGCATCGCCGACCGAGAGGCGGCCGCTCGACGACTGGCCGATGCTGTTCGCGGCCCACGCCATGCCGTGCTCGGCGCCATGCTTCTTTACGACGGACAGCCAGCTCTGTTCGATGAACTGATAGAGGCCGGATGCGCTCGACGTGCCGGCCTTGGCATTGGCGTTCAGCCCGCTCTCGAGCTTCGCCTGGCCCAGCAGATAGTCAAAATCCACGCCCGTCTTGCTGCTCGCAAGCGCGATCGCGGACTGGATCCGGCCGGTAGTGATAGGATTGACGGTCATGCCCGTGTGCGGTGCCCCTAGTTCAGGGGATGCTCAGCAAGGGTCGTGCCAGTTTCTGGGGTTGCCGGTCCCACTACCGTCATCCTGACGAAAGTCAGGATCCAGAGCCACGTAGTCCAACCCTCTGTTACTCTGGATCCTGACTTTCGTCAGGATGACGGAGGTTAAAAGGGAGGGGCGCAGAAGTCAGGCGTACGCCGCGCGCAGACCCGGCCGATAGCCGGCAACGGCACCGTCTCCGGTCAGCGTTTGCAGGCGGCGGCGAACATTTGCCGCCATCAAGTTCGTATAGATCCGGCAGGTCTCGTTGAGCCGGTTCGCTTCGTCCGCCAGCTCGCGGATTTCGGTCCCTGCAGGCCCAGTGCCGAGCAACGCGACCTGTTCGATTCCCGCCAGCTTGTCGGCCGTCGCACGCTCCAGGCTGGCGACGTCGTTTGATTTCAACGCGGCGATCTCGGCGTGCAGCGCGTCGATCACGCGGATGAGGGCATCACGCCTTTTCATTGGAAATCCAGTCCAAGCGGAGCGCCATCAGGCGATCGGCGATGGTGGCGGGAAGAATCGGAAAGGTGCCGCTGGCGATCGCCTTCTTGATCTCGGCGACGCGCGAGGCGTTGATCGGCGGCGACGACGCCATCGACTTGGCCAGCGCGATCGACTCGGGCAGCACGGAAGTCGATTTTTGGCCCGGCGCCTTAAATGAAGACGGCTGGACCGCATTCTGGTCCGGCGTCTGAATGCCCGTCGCCGGTGTCGCCGCGGCAATGCGCGCGACGAACCGATCTCCTGCTACAGACGGCTTCGCGCCAATCGAGTCCACCATGTCCGCATCCTCTGGTTTGCGCTGACATCTGGAGAAACGGCCGCACGGTAAAAACCTTTAGCAAAATTAAACGGTCTGCCGAATTTTGTTCGGCCAGGCTCAGTTCGACCAGCCGGGGAGCGTCGCGCGACCAGCGTCGACCGCGATCGCCTGCACCGGCGTCCGGGTGTCGTCGACCTTCACCATAAAGCGGCCGCCGGGAGCGGCATCGCCCATCGCGACGCCTTCGCGGCTGATCGAGAAGCCTTCGGTACCCGCCTCGATCACGATCGGATCCCCGCGCTTGATGACCGGCGCGGCCTTCGCGGCTGGCACGAAGGAAGCGGCGATCGCGGCGGGTGCGTTCGCCGGACGGATGACCGGCACGAAGATCCGCCACGCAGGCCCGGCGCAGGACACGACGACCGCATCATGCTGTTCGGAGCGCCACGACAGCGAGACCGTCGGGCAGGTCGCGAGCCGCAGCCGCGCGTCGACCGGCGTGCGCGCGCCGCCCTCGGCACCCGTCGGACGGCCGGTAAAGGCGGCGACCGAGGCGTCGAGCGTGGCGGTATCCTGGAAGTTCGCGGCCATGAGCAGGAACGGGATGATCATTGAGCGGTCCTCTGAATTTGGCCCGTTGCGGGTTCTCCGACGAAGGCGACGGAGACGATGGCGGCACGACGGCCGGGTTTGGTGGCGGTCACGATCTGGACGCGAGCCGGCGCGACCGCGGCGAGCGCGGCGGCGACGGTCCGCGCGCGGTCGGCGGCAAGGATCGCGGCGCTGCCGGTCGCGCGGTCGATATCGGCGGGCGTGCCGTCGGTGGAGCCGGTGACGGTGAGCATCACGCGAGGATCACGCGCTGCTTCCCGAGCCCAGGCGACGACGGCGCTCGGCGTGGTCGGCAGGATCGCCGAGCCGGGCGCGAAATCTAGGATGCCGGCGGCGGCGACGGGCATCGGCGCGGGGTCGGCATCGTTAGCGCCGAAGCCCTCGCGGATGCCCTTGGCGAGATCACCCTTGGTCATGCCGGCGCCATCAACATGCTGCGTGGCTTGGAGAAGTACGAGGAAGCCGACCAGCAACAAGGCGAGGTCGGCGAGCGTGATCAGCCAGAGCGGTTTGCCGGTCGGCGCGTCGGGATATTCGCTGGCGTTCACGCGACGGTAGCCAGCGTCGGCGGCGAACTGGGTGCGACGTAGCCGCGCGGAGTCTCGCGTTCGGCAAGAGCTACCAGTGGCGCTTCGATCCGGGCGCGTTCAAACGCCTCGTTCCGTCCTTGCGCGCGGAGGCGGTTGGCGATCGGCATGAAAAGCAGGTTGGCGAACAGCGCGCCGTACAACGTCGCGAGCAGTGCGACCGCCATCGCCCCGCCGATCGCGCCGGGATCGCTCATCGTCGCGAACATCTGCGCGAGGCCGATCAGCGTGCCGATCATGCCCATCGCCGGGGCGACTTCTGCGGCACCGGCCCAGACGTCGGCGGCGGCGACGTGGCGCTCGATACGTGCTCGGCGGCGGTGCTGGACGATCGTCGCTACATCGGTTGCGGCGGCGCCATCCACGATTGCGGCGATGCCGGCGGCGACGTCGGCGTCGGTAATGACCGAGCGATCGAGTGCCATCACGCCGTGGCGCTTGGCGATGCGGGCGAGGGCGGTGATCTGTAGCAGCAGCGGATCGGCGTCGAACCGACCGCGGCCGAGCGTGGTCACGGCGGCGAGGGCTCGGCCGAGGTCGCGGAGGGGGGTGCGGAGGACGACGGCGAGCGCCGTTCCGCCACCGACGATGGCGAGCGCTGCGGGGTCGAGGAGTTGGGCAAGCGTGATCATGTGCGTGGGGTGATGCAAGGGGTGGGCCAATTGGGAGGGCGCGCCGCCTTTCGTCATGCCTGGGGCTCACTCTTCTGTTCCCCTCCCTCGTGAAGGGAGGGGCTAGGGGTGGGTGGGTTCGTTGGCATGCAGTGCCCTTGCCAAGCGGCCCCCCCACCCCCGACCCCTCCCTTCACGAGGGAGGGGGGAAGAAGGGCGATGCTTTTGGCACTCAACCGCCACCCCGGCGAAGGCCGGGGCCCAGCTGGGTGACACCGCTAACTGAAGGTTGCGCTTCGTTACTGCGACCTTTCCAACCGGGCCCCGGCCTTCGCCGGGGTGGCGGCAATATGAGACCGTCGGCACTCACTTCCTTGTTCTCCCGCGAAGGCGGGAGTCCAGGCTGGGTCCCCGCCTTCGCGGGGAAACATAGTGGTCTTGCAGGCCGGCAGTGCGGTTTGCCGCTTTCAACAAGCCACCGCACCAACCGGCAACCCCTTTGCCGCCCACCCCTGCAACACCGGCAACCGCTTGCCGCCCACCTTGCCGCCACCCGGCAAAGCACCATCGGCCACCCTCGCATCCAAAACTGGCACGCCCATTGCTTATGTCCCGATGCGCAATGGATGCGCCAGGAGACGGGCTTGTGTCAGGCGACACGCTTTTCGGAGTTCACGGGGCGGCACTCGAGGTGCGGTCGCAGCGCATGGGTGTGCTGGCGTCGAACATCGCCAACGCCTCGACGCCCGGCTTCAAGGCGCGCGACATCGACTTCCGGTCGGCGCTCGCCTCGGTCGAGAACGACGGCAGCACCAATGCCGCGACCAAATACCGCATCCCGACGCAGACCTCGATGGACGGCAACACCGTCGAGCTGAGCCAGGAGCAGACCGCGTTCGCCGAGAACGCCGTCCAGTATCAGACGACGCTGTCGTTCCTGAACGGGCGGATCGGCCAGATCACTCGCGCGCTGAAGGGGGAATAAGACTTGTCCAACCAGCCCATGACGATCTTCCAGGTCGCCGGCCGCGCGATGTCCGCGCAGCTCGTCCGGATGAACACGACCGCGTCGAACCTCGCCAATGCCGGCGGCACGACTGGCTCTGCCGAGACCGCGTACAAGACGATGAAGCCGGTGTTCCGCACAAGCTTCGACGCCGCCAGCGGCATGTCGACGGTCGACGTCGAGCGCGTGGTCACGGCCGGTGACGCGCCGACCAAGCGCTACGACCCCGACAATCCGATGGCCGACAAGGATGGCAACATCTTCGAGGCGGCGGTCGATGAAACCCGCGAGATGGTCGACATGATGGAGACCGCGCGCAGCTACCAGAACAACATCGAAGTGATGAACACGGCCAAGTCGCTCATCATCGATACCCTCAAATTAGGCCGCTGATCATGGCAACCTCCTTCGATACCACGCTGTCCAACCTCGGCATAACGCGCACTTCGACCGCCGCGGCGACCACCACGACCAAGTCTTCGACATCGCTCGGCCAGTCCGACTTCCTGAAGCTGATGACCGCGCAGATGCAGAACCAGGACCCGTTCAACCCGGTCGACAACACCCAGATGGTTGCGCAGATGGCGCAGATCTCGACCACCTCGGGCATTTCCGAGATGAACACGACGATGAAGGCGATCGCCGACAAGCTGGGCGTCACCAGCACCGGCGAGGCGCTCGGCTATGTCGGCAAGACCGTCCTGACCCCGGGCAGTACCGCTTATGGCCGCGCAACCGGCGGCATCGCCGGGTCGGTCGAGCTGGCCGGCGCCGCGACCGACGTCAACGTCACGATCAGCGACGCGAACGGCGCGGTCCTCAAGACCATGTCGCTCGGCAAGCAGGCCAAGGGCACGATCGGCTACGACTGGGACGGCAAGGACGCCGCCGGTGCGGCAACCGGCAACGGCCCGTTCACCGTCCAGGTCGCCGCGCAGAACGCCGGCACCACGGTCGGCGCGACCGGCCTGGTCTGGTCACCCGTCCAGTCGGTGTCGACCACCACCGGCGCCGCCATCCTCACGCTTCCCGGCCTCGGCGAAATCCCCGCCAGCGCCGTCCGCCAGATCGGCTGAACCCAGAGTTTCCAGGAGCTAAATCGCCATGTCCTTCTACACTTCGCTCTCGGGTCTTCAGGCCTCGCAAGCCGAGATGTCGACGATCTCGCACAACCTCGCGAACGTCGCGACCAACGGCTTCAAGAAGAGCCGCACCGAATTCGCCGACGTGATCGCCTCGAGCGTGTCGGTCGCGCCGTCGCAGCAGATCGGTTCGGGCGCGATCGTCCAGGCCAATCGCCAGCAGTTCGCGCAAGGCAGCCTGATCCAGACCTCTAACAGCCTTGATCTTGCGGTGTCGGGCGACGGCTTCTTCGCGGTCAAGCCGAGCATCGAATCCGCCTCGATCAACTATACGCGCAACGGCGGCTTCCTGGTCGACTCGAACCGCTACGTCGTTGATTCGCAGGGCTCGCATCTACAGGTGTTCCCGGTCGACGGCTCGGGCGCGGTGGTCGCGACCGGCTCCGATTCCGCGATCAGCCTGCGCCTGCCCGAGACGAGTGGGACGCCGGTGCCGACTTCGGCGGTTACTATGACCCTCAACCTCAACGCCAATTCGGCGCTGCCGACGACGGCGACGTTCGACCGGTTCGATCCGTCGAGCTACAACCAGTCCGCGCAGACCACGGTGTACGATGCCAGTGGCAATGCGATGACGCTGACCAACTATTTCAAGCGGACATCGGCACCGACGACCACCAACGCGAACAGCACCTGGGAAGTCCACAGCTTCGTCGGCGACAAGGAGCTGACGACGAACGGCACCGCCGCGACGTCGATGACGTTCGACCCGACCGGCAAGATGACCGCGCCGACCGCCGCGATCAAGTTCGACCAGTTCACCACCGCGAACTCGACCGATCCGCAGGCGATCGCCTTCACCTTCGGCAGCGGCACGACGCAGCTGTCGAGCGCGTTCAACGTCGCCTCGCGGACGCAGGACGGCAAGGCGGTCGGCCAGATCCAGGGCGTGACGGTCGATGAGAAGGGGCTCGTCAATGCGAGCTTCTCGAATGGCGACACGCAGGTGCTGGGGCAGGTGATGCTCGCGAACTTCTCCAACCCCGAAGGCCTGCGCCAGCTCGGCAGCAGCTATTGGCAGTCGACGGGCATTTCCGGCTCGGCGAAGCTCGGCTCGGCCGACACCAACGGCTTCGGCAAGCTGATGTCGGGAACGATCGAGGGATCGAACGTCGACATCACCGAGGAGCTGGTCAACCTGATCGCGGCACAGCGCAATTTCCAGGCGAACTCGAAGGCCTTGGATACCGCCAACCAGATCTCCGAAACCATCTTCAACATCCGCAGCTAAGCACGAGCGAGCAGGGGACCCTGAATGGACAAGCTGGTCTACACCGCGGCGACGGGCCTGCGCGCGCACATGGCGGCGCAGGCGGCGATCGCCAACAACATGGCGAACGCGTCGACCACCGGTTTCCGCGCCGATCGCGTGGTGTTCGACCGGCTCAACCTGAAGGGCGACGGCTCGACGATCGAGGCGCGCGCGCCGACCTCGGAAGAGGTGACGGATGCCGATCGTTCGCCGGGCGCGATCCAGCTGACCGGGCGTCCATTGGACGTCGCGATCACCGGCACGACGGCATGGCTCGCGGTGCAGGCGTCGGACGGATCGGAAGCGTACACCCGCCGCGGTGACCTGGAGGTCGCGCCGTCGGGCGTGCTGCAGACCGGCGACGGGCATCCGGTGATCGGCTCGGGGGGGCCGATCACCCTGCCACCCTACCAGTCGCTGACGATCTCGGCCGATGGGACGATCTCGATCGTGCCGCAGGGCGGCGACGCCAAGGATACGCAGGTGATCGACAAGCTCAAGCTCGCCGACACCAAGGGGTCGGACACGGTCAAGGGCCTCGACAATCTGCTGCGCGTACGCGGCGGCGGGGCGCTGCCCGAGGACATGGACGCGAAGGTTCAGGGCGGCGCGATCGAAGGATCGAACGTCAACATGACGCAGGCGCTGGTCGACATGATCGAGAACCAGCGCAGCTACGAAGTCCAGGCCAACATGATGAAATCCGCCAAGGAAATCGACGAGAGCGGTGCATCGCTGATGCGCCTGCCGAGCTAGAAGGAACAGACGAATGTCATCCGCAGCCATGCATATCGCGCGCACCGGGCTCGACGCCCAGGACATGCGCATGCGCGTCATCTCGAACAATCTCGCCAACGTGAACACCACGGGCTTCAAGAAGGACCGTGCGGCGTTCGAGACGCTCGCCTACCAGACCGTCACGACGCCCGGCGCGCAGAGCACCGCCGAGACGAAATACGCCACCGGGCTCAACCTCGGCACCGGCGTGCGGATCCAGGGCACCGCGCGGATCGACACGCAGGGCGCGATGCAGACGACCGGCAACAGCCTCGATCTCGCACTCGACGGCGACGGTTATTTCCAGGTGCAGATGCCCGGCGGCACGCTCGGCTACACCCGCGCCGGCAATTTCTCGCGCTCCGCCGAGGGCCTGCTGGTCACCAGCGAAGGCTATCAGGTGCAACCAGGCATCACCGTGCCCGAGGGGACGACCGGGATCACGATCGGCCGCGACGGCACCGTGTCGGCGACCGTTCCCGGCCAGACCGAGGCGTCGCAGATCGGCCAGATCCAGGTCGCCAGCTTCCCGAACGGGGCAGGGCTCCAGGCGACCGGTGACAATTATCTCGTCGAGACCGCAGCCAGTGGCGCAGCCAATGTCGGCGTCGCCGGGCAGGACGGGCGCGGCGGCATCAAGCAGGGCATGCTCGAGGCGTCGAACGTCAACGTCGTCGAGGAGCTGGTCGACATGATCGAGACCCAGCGCGCGTACGAGGTCAATTCGAAGATGATCTCGGCGACCGACGACATGCTCAAATACGTCAACCAGAACCTGTGATGCGCACCGCTTCAACTTCGCTTGCCGTCCTCGCCGCGATCCTCGCTGCATCGTCCGCAGATGCCAGCCTGTTCGGCAAGAAGGCGCCGCCCGAGGATTTCTCGGTCGCGCGGCCCTTGCCGGTCCAGCCGGTACCGGTCGTCGCGACCGGCTCGATCTTCCAGGCGCAGGACGGTTATGCCGCGCTATACGAAGGCTGGCGCGCGCGCAAAGTCGGCGATCCGCTGACGATCGTGCTGGTCGAGCGCACTGCTGCGTCGAAGTCGTCTGGCTCGAAACTCGACAGCAATGGATCGGGTACGATCACGCCGCCGACCACCGGCCTGCTCAACCTGTTCAACAAGACCGATGCGACGCTTAGCGGCGGTCGGACGTTCAACGGGACAGGCGCGGCCGACCAGGCGAACTCGCTGTCGGGCGAAGTCAGCGTCACGGTCGCCGAGGTCTATCCGAACGGCACGATGCTGGTGCAGGGGCAGAAGCGAGTCACGCTCAACCGCGGCGACGAGTTCCTGAAGATCAAGGGCCTGGTCCGCACTGCCGACGTCGACCGCGATAACCGCGTGCTGTCGACGCGGGTAGCCGACGCGCAGATCTCGTACACCGGCAAGGGCGACGTCGCCCGCGCCGGCCGCCAGGGGTGGCTCAGCCGCTTCTTCTCCGTCGTCAGCCCGTTCTGATGCGTTCGTTGACCCGTGCCCTCACCCTTCCCACCCGGCAAGCGCCGGCCGGGCCCCTTCCCTCTCCCCCCAGGGGAGAGGGAGAGACGCCGAAGGCGGCGAAGGGTGAGGGCACGCGTGTCAGCGCCAACCCGTTCGTCCTGAGTAGAGACCGAGTAGTGCCGAAGGCGCGTATCGAGGGCTCGTATCGAAGGACAGGTTGGCGCGCGGAACTCATGCTTCGATACGCACCCTCGATACGCCGCTGCGCGCCTACTCGGTCGCTACTCAGCACGAACGGTAAAGGACTAAAGACCGTGTTTCGTACTTTCGCAGGTCTCCTCACCACCCTCCTGGCCTCGCTCCTGATCGCCGCGCCGGCCTCGGCCGACCGGATCAAGGATCTGGGCGGGTTCCAGGGGATCCGTTCGAACCAGCTGACCGGCTACGGCATCGTCGTCGGCCTGCCAGGCACGGGCGACGACAATCTCGAATACACCGTCCAGTCGTTGAAGGCGGTCGCGTCGCGCTTCGGCCTGCAGCTGCCGCCATCGGCGAACCCCGGCATGAAGAACGCGGCGGTCGTGATGATCACCGCCGAGCTGCCGCCGTTCGCCAAGCCCGGCCAGCGCCTCGACATCACCGTCGCATCGATGGGCAAGGCGAAGAGCCTCCGCGGTGGCAGCCTCATCATGACGCCGCTGCTCGGTGCCGATAACCAGATCTATGCGATGGCGCAGGGCAACCTCGCGGTCGGCGGGCTCGGCGCGGAAGGCGCGGACGGGTCGAAGATCGTCGTCAACGTGCCCTCGACCGGACGTATCCCCGAGGGTGCCACCGTCGAACGCGCGGTCGCGACGGGGTTCGACAGCGCACCGACGCTCACCTTCAACCTTGCGCGTGCCGATTTCACCACCGCGCAGAACGTCGCCGGTGCGATCAACTCGAAGCTTGGCTTCGGCAGCGCGCAGGCGATCGACGCGGTCTCCGTCGCGGTCCGCGCGCCGATCGGCGCCGACGTCCGCGCGACGCTGATGTCGACGATCGAGAATCTCGACGTGGTCTCCGCCGAACCGTCCGCCAAGGTGATCGTCAACGCACGCACCGGCACCGTCGTCATCAACTCGGCGGTCCGGGTCGGCCCGGCGGCGATCACGCACGGCAAGATGACGGTGCGGATCGACGAGAAGCCACAGGTCAGCCAGCCCGCGCCGTTCAGCCAGGGCCAGACCGCGATCACCCCGAACAGCCGCGTCGCCGTCGAGGAGGAGCGTCGTCCTATGTTCCTGCTGGCGCCCGGCCCCAAGCTCGCCGACATCGTCAAGGCGGTCAACGCGATCGGCGCATCGCCGGCCGATCTGGTCGCGATCCTCGAGGCGCTGAAGGAAGCCGGCGCGCTCAAGGCCGAGTTGATCGTCCTGTGAGCCCGCTCAACGCACCCGCAGCCGCGCCCACGACCGGGATCTCGACCGACACCAGCCGCCTCAAGTCGAAGGACAACCTCGACAAGGCGGGCGAGAAGTTCGAGGCGGTCTTCACCGGCATGATGCTGAAGAGCATGCGCCAGGCGAAACTCGCCGACCCGCTGTTCGATTCGAAGGCGATCGACACCTTCACCGACATGCAGGACGGGCTGATCGCGAAGTCGATGGCCGAGCACACGCCGCTCGGCATCGGCAAAGCGATGACCGATTTTCTCGCGAAATCTCAATCCGATCTTAACCAGGGCGCGGCAGACTCGCCGCCATGAGCGATCTCCTTTCGATCGGCGCCTCGGGCGTGCGCGCGTACCAGACCGCGCTGTCCACGGTGTCGGAGAACATCGCGAACACCGGCAATGCGGGCTATACCCGGCGGACGACGACGCTGTCCGAAGTGTCGTCGGTCAATGGCGGGCTGAACGCGCAAAAGTCGGTCAGCAGCAATGGCGTCACGGTCACGGGGATCGGCCGCAGCGCCGATGCATACCGGTCTCAGGCGGTCCGCTCGGCGGGCACCGATCTCGCCAAGACCGAAGCCGGCGTCACCTGGATGAACCGGATCGAGACGGCGCTGGGCAACAACCAGCTCGGCGACCGCCTCACCAGCTTCTTCACATCCGCGCAGAAACTCGCCGCCGATCCGACCTCGGAGCCGGCGCGTGCTGTGATGCTCGAATCGGCCGGCACGGCGGCGGCGGCGTTCACCGCGACCGGCGCGGCGCTCGATACCGCGGCGGCCGATCTCGATTCGACCGCATCGCAGGCGGTGCAGTCGCTCAATGCGCTCGGCACCGCGCTTGCCAAGATCAACGACGGCATCGCGCGCACCGCGCCGGGATCGTCGACTGCGGCGCAACTCGCCGACCAGCGCGACCAGATGCTCGAACAGATGAGCACGATCACCGACATCACCACGTCGTTCGACGATCTCGGGCGGACGACCGTCCGGCTCGGCGGCGCGGCGGGCTCGGTCTTCGTCGCGGGCGGCGAGAGCGCGCAGGCGTCCTATGCGCGCAACGACGAGGGTGCGGTCCAGTTCGCCGTCACGCGCGGCAACGTCACGTCTGCGCTGTCGCCGACGGGTGGAGCGCTTGCCGGGCTCGCGGAAGGGGCGCAGCGGATCGCCGCGGCGCGTGGTTCGCTCAATGCGATCGCTACCGACTTCACGAGCAAGATCAACGCGGTGCAGGCGCAGGGTCGCGACCTCGACGGCAATGCGGGGGCGGCGATGTTCGCGACCGGCACTACGCCGACCGACATCTCGGTTGCACTCGCCGACGGGCGCGGGATCGCTGCGGCGAGCGCGACCGGCGGCAAGCGCGATGCGTCCAATCTCTCCGCGTTGCAGGGAGTCCGCACCAGCGGTGGCTTCGAAACGCGCACCACGACGCTGATCGCCGGCAACGCCGCCGCGCTCGAACAGCGCAAGGTCGTCGCCGATGCGCAGGCCGCAATCCGCGACGGTGCGGTCAGCGCACTCGCGTCCTCGTCGGGCGTCGATCTCGATAGCGAAGCGGTCGACCTGCTGCGCTTCCAGCAGGCCTATCAGGCGTCGAGCCGCGTCATCCAGACCGCGCGCGACACGTTCCAGACCATCCTCGATCTACGGTAACGCCCATGCAGATCGCGACTCGCCTGTTCTACGACCGCGCTTCGGCGTCGATGACATCGCTCGGTGCCAAGGCGGAGTCGTTGCAGAACCAGATCTCGACCGGGACCAAGCTGTCGGCGCCCTCGTCGGACAGCGCCGCGTATCAGCGGCTCGCCGGGATCAAGCGCGATATCGTCGACGACAAGGCCTATGCCGCCAATCTCGGCACCGCCGAATCGGTATTGAAGCAGGGCGACACCAGCCTCTCCGCGATCAGCGACCAGTTGCAGAGCGCGACCGAGCTGGTGACGCAGGCGAAGACCGGCACGCTGAACGCCGCCAACCGCAAGGCGATCGGCGAACAGATCGCCGGCCTCGTCGCGACGCTGACCAACCTCGCCAACGCCAAGGACGCGCGTGGACAGGCGCTGTTCGGTGGTGCCGACGGCGCGCCCGCGGTGGCTGCGGGCGGCAGCTACGCGCTCGCCTCGAAGCCGGTCTCGGGCATCCCGATCGGCGACGGCCAGACCGTCCAGGCGAACGAAACCGCCGCGCGCATCTTCACCGTCGGCGGCAAGGCGAGGCCGGATGGCAGCATCGAGGGCGGTACCAATACGCTGGCGATGCTCTCGGCGATCGCGACCGCGCTGCAGTCGGACGACTTCAAGGCGAGTTCGCTCGATACGTCGCTCGCCGACATCAGCGCCGCGTCGGATCAGGTGTCGGCGGTGCAGGCTTCGCTCGGTGCGCGTGCCGCGCGCGTCGATATGGAAATGTCGCGGCTGACCGATGTCGCTGCCGACCGCGAGGCGACCCGGTCGGGGCTGGAAGATACCGACATCACCACGACGGTGGTCGAGTTGCAGAAGACGATGACGATCCTGTCGGCGACGCAGGCGAGCTTCTCGAAGCTCTCCGCGCTGTCGCTGTTCGATTATCTGCGCTGATCCGAATTTAATCGCGCGCGACGTCGTCTTGGTAACCGGTTGGCTACCAAAGGCGGTTAATTCTGTGGCGACGCAAGTGCCGCTGTCGGCCCTGGGGGAATTCGAACACCATGTTTCCGGTCATCGGCATCGTCGTCCTGCTCGTCATGGTGTTTGGCGGATTCGCGTTCACCGGCGGCGCGCTCGGCCCCGTCATGGAGGCGATCCCGCACGAGATGCTGATCATCGGCGGTGCCGCCGCCGGCGCGCTGATCATCGGCAATTCGGGCAAGGAGCTGAAGGGCCTCGGCGCTGGCCTGGGGAAGGTCTTCAAGGGGCCGAAGTACAAGAAGCAGGACTATCTCGACGTCATCTTCCTCGTCAGCAAGCTGATGAAGATGCTGCGGATGGACGGGCCGATCGCGCTCGAGCCGCATGTCGAGGATCCGCAGTCCTCCGCGGTGTTCGCGGAGTACCCGAAGCTTCTCAAGGACAAGGCGCTCGTCAATTTGATCGCCGATACGCTGCGCCTGGTCGTGGTGTCGTCGGGGACGCTCGACGTGCACGCGGTCGAGGAGGTGATGGACCACTCGATCAAGACGCATCATCACGAGGAGGAGGCCGCGCACGGCACGCTCGCGAGCCTCGCCGACGCACTGCCAGCGCTGGGCATCGTCGCCGCGGTGCTCGGCGTGGTGAAGACGATGGGGTCGATCGACAAGCCGCCGTCGATCCTGGGCGCGATGATCGGCTCGGCGCTGGTCGGCACGTTCATGGGCGTGCTGCTGGCGTACGGCATCGTCGCGCCGCTCGCGAACCGGTTGAAGCAGGTGCTCGATGCCGACGCGTCGATCTATGACGTCGTGAAGCAGATCATCATCGCCTCGCTGCACGGCCACCCGCAGCCGCTGGTGATCGAGGCCGCGCGCTCGGGCATCGCGCACAAGAACCAGCCGGGCTTCGCCGAAGTCTTCGACGGGCTGAGGGGCAAGTAACGTCGTGGCCGCGCGCGCGCCTCACGGGACGAACCAGCCGCCCAAGGTCATCGTCAAGAAGATCTATATCGAGGGGCATGGCGGCCATCACGGCGGCGCGTGGAAAGTCGCGTACGCCGATTTCGTAACCGCGATGATGGCGTTCTTCCTGCTGCTGTGGATCGTCGGCGCGACCACCGAGAAACAGCGCAAGGGCATCGCCGATTACTTCGCGCCGACCATCCTAAACACGCGGTCGCTCGGGATCGGCGGCGGGGGGCTGTTCGGTGGCGAATCGATCCTCGACAAGAATCGCATCGGGCCGAAGCCGGGCCAGACAAGCATGGCGCAGCTGGCTATTCCCGATGCGGGGAAGGGTGGACCATCGGCAGGGACGGGGCCCAAGGGCTCGCTGAAGAGTCGCGAAGCGCTCAC
This sequence comes from Sphingomonas sp. AP28, assembly GCF_056680455.1. Lineage (NCBI taxonomy): Bacteria > Pseudomonadati > Pseudomonadota > Alphaproteobacteria > Sphingomonadales > Sphingomonadaceae > Sphingomonas > Sphingomonas sp. AP28. Next base: position 2,853,792 of record NZ_CM155283.1, read on the forward strand.
CAAGGAAGACCAGAAGAACTTCCAGGCGCTGCGTCGGCGCGTGCTCGGCGAGATGTCGGGCAATGCGAAACTGTCGCGGCTGCAGAACCATGTCCGCTTCGTGCCGACGCAGGACGGCATGCGGATCGATCTGGTCGACGACGCGGACTATTCGATGTTCGCGCTCGGCACGACCGCGCTCGATCCGGAAGCGTCGGCGTTGATCGGGATGATCGCGGGATCGGTACAAGGCATGCAGAACCCGATCATGATCCGCGGCCATACCGACAGCGTGCCGTATGGCGACCCACGCGCGATGAACAACTGGATGCTCTCGTCAGGCCGCGCCGAGGCGACGCGCCGGCGGCTGTTGTCGGGTGGCACACCGGAGCAGCGGTTCGAGCGGATCGAAGGCGTCGCCGACCGCGAACCGTTGATCGTCAAGGACCCCGCAGATCCGCGCAACCGCCGCGTTGCGATCACGTTGCTCTACAGGCGTGGGCTATTCGCCAAGTAACGCCGCCGCGTTCTCACGGTACGCACAATAAAAAAGGACCGGTGCCGCGAGGCGCCGGTCCTTTTTGTCGCTACCGTCTGCGTCGCTTATTCAGCGGCGGCGGCAGTGTCCGTCTTGCGCTTGCGCGTCGTCTGCTGGGCAGGCGCCGATTCGGTCTTGCGCGGGCCGGGCTTGCGTCCGAGGCCGATCTTCTTCGCCATCGCGCGACGGCTCTCCGAGTAGTTCTCGGCGACCATCGGGTAATCGGGCTTCAGGCCATAACGTTCGCGGTACTCGGCCGGCGTCATGCCGTGCGTCGCGAGGTGACGGCGCAAGGTCTTGTACGACTTGCCGTCGATCATCGAGATGATGTGATCCTTCGACGCGAGCGATTTGCGTGCCGTTACGGCAGGCGTGTATTCGGCCGCAGCTTCGACTGGAGCAGCTTCGGTCGTGGTACCGAGCAACGTCGAGACGGTCTCATGCATCTTGCCGAGAAACGCGGGAACGTCATCAGCCGAACTCCGGGTATTCGGGTTGCCGAGCCATGCGATCGTCAGTTCTGTTGCCAGCTCGACGGCATTCAGGTCGGTGGTATCTTCGGCCATAGTATACTCCATTGTCTGCGGACCCCGTAACGGCGTGCGACATCGGGTTCAACCATCCAAAGACGTTTTCAGCCCAATAAATTGTAAAAATCGACATTGGAAGCGTTCATGTGCCAAGATCGGTTCATTTCGACTGCTTCAAATCAAAGTCTTCGACGGTGAACAAATCAAGTACGACTTAGATATCGCGGGCGTCTGATCGCTGGACGCTTATCGTCGCGACAGGTAGAACTCGGTCGACGATCACGCGTCTATCGTCGCCCGCCCCGTCAGCTATCGTGCAACCTGTCGGGAACACGCCGAAGCTGCGATGCATCCTATCGAGAGGGTTTCTGCATGCTTTCAGGTCCCGACGGCGCGAACCGATCCGAACGTGCGAACCGTTCCGGCAGCATAAGCGGGGCCGCAAAGCTGAAATCCGACGCCTATTCGGGCAGCGATTGGCTTGCGAAGCTTGGCAAGGGAGAGGCAGGGGGCGACGCTCCCATGCTGCAGAGCGTCGGCGATCGACTGATGCCGCTGCGGATCGCGATCGTCGCGCTGATCTCACTGGTGATGCTCGGCCCGGTGATGACCAATGTCGAGGGCGGCAATGGCGGCGACGGGAACGCCGTACGACAGATCGGCTATCTTGCGATCCTTGCCGGCACGATCTTCGCGATCCGCCCCTCGGCGAGTTCGAAGTCGCTGGTCGCGTTCACCTGGCCGATGCTGCTGGCACTCGCATGGTGCTGGATCAGCGTATCCTGGGCGCTCGATCCGGGTACCGCGTTCCGGCGCGTGTTCCTGACGACGCTGGTCGCCTGGATGGTGTTCAGCCTCGTCCGGCACGGCGGGTATCAACTGAACGTCGACCTGCTCCGCTACACGCTGCTCGCGACGATCCTGATCTCCTATATCGTCGTCGCGCTCGATCCGATGATCGGCGTCCACATGACCGGCGAAGACATGGCGACCGCGCTGATCGGCAATTGGCGCGGCTTCCTCGGGCACAAGAACTTCGCCGGTGCGGTGTGTGCGCTGTGCATCATCATGTTCCTGTTCGATGCCAAGCGGATCCGACCGACGATCCGCCTGTTCGCGATCCTCGTCGCCGGGTATTTCCTGTTCCGGTCGCAGTCGAAGACCTCGGGCGGCATGCTGGTGCTGGCCTCGATCGGCGGCATCGTGTTCGAGACGGTGAGCATCCGCCTGCGCCGCTACATCATCCCGATCCTGATGATCGTCGGATCGGTCTTCTGGTTCCTGACCAGCGCCTATGCCGACATGGTCCAGTCCAACTTCCTCCAGCCAAAGGCATTTACCGGGCGTGGCCAGATCTGGGGCGCGCTGCTGAACTATGCCAGCGATCATCCTCTGCTCGGCGCGGGCTTCGGATCGTTCTGGAACATCGAGGCCAGCAGCCCGATCTTCGAGTACGGCCAGGGCTATGTCACCAAGATCACCGTCGGCCATTCGGGGTATATCGACCAACTCGTGACGGTCGGTATTCCCGGCGTACTGCTGATGGTCTTCGCGATGGCGGTCTGGCCATTGGGGAGGCTGCTCGCGAGCGCGGACGTCGCGAAGGGGCGGGGGGCGTTGATCTCGGCGATGCTGATGTTCTGCATCGGCCACAACATCACCGAGAGCGGCCTGTTCGAGCGCGACGGCATCGTCAGCACGATCTTCTTCTTCGCAGTCGCGCTCGCGCATTATTGCACGATGGACGACAGGCGGACCGCACCAGTCAAGCAGGCGGGCGACGACGTGATGCGCGAACTTCGCCGTCGCAAGCGGAAGCATCGCCCGGTACTTACCGCCGGCGAATGACCGGGTGACGTGCGAGGATTGTCGCCAGCGCAGCCCGTGCGCCGGCCGGTGTGAAGTGCGAATGATCGAAGTGTAGCGGCGTGCCATCGGCGGTGGTCAGGCGGCAGGTCGTGCCGCTGCACTCTGTGTCGATCGCCGAAGCGTAATCTGCGCCAGTTGCGCGAATTGGCCCCGCCATCTCGCTATCGAGCGCGATACGGTCGGACAGGCGAAACCCGTCCGCGAGCGTCGGGTTGCCGTCCGCGTCCGATCGCACGATCAACGCAGGCAGGTCCGCGTCGTATTCCACCGAGGGCCCGATCACGAGGACGCGTGTGCCCCGCGCTCGCAGCCAGCGGATCGTGTCGAGCAACGCCGGCTGTTCGAAGTCGAGCCATCGTGCGGACAAGATAACCGTATCGATCCGCGCGAAATCCAACGTCCCGAACGCGGCGTCCATAGTGTTGCGACAGGTCGGCAGGCCCTTCCCGTGCAGCAGTGGTCGACACCCTGCCGCGGTAACCTGGATGACGTTCGCGTCCGGTAGCAGCGCGCGCAGCGCTTGCGAGAAGTGCGCGCCGTGGCTGTCGCCGAACAGCGCGATGTTGGGCTTGGTCGCCGACAACCGCAGGCAATCGGGCAAGAAGCCGTGGCCGGTCGGCAGGACGAAGCACCGATCCGTACTGAACTGCCGTTTGCCCGCGTCCGTCGAGTCCCAGCCAAGATAGTTGGCGGCGAGCGCCTGGCGCGGCGAGAGCGGGCGAATGTGGTCGGCCTGCGCGGCGATCGTCAGCCCAGTGATCGCCATCGCCGCGAGCAGCACGACCGCGATGGCATGCGGGACTAGTCCCGATCCGCTGCGCCAGCGCCGGCTCGCCGGGCGCTCGACCAGCGCAAAGCTCAGCCATGCCGCGCCGAGCGAAGCGCAGAGTAGCCCGACGGTCTCGACCGGGGCGAGCGTCGAGCCGTGGCGGATCTGGTAGAAGGCGATGATCGGGCGATGCCAGAGATAGGCCGAATAGGAGATGAGGCCGATTGCGCGCAGTGGCCATGCCCCGAGCAGTCGTGCTGTCGGACCCTCTCCGCCGTACGCCAGCAGCACTGCGGCAGCGACAGCGGGGGGCAGCGCGAAAGGAACGGGAAACGGCCAGCCGCTGCTGATTGCGATGCAACTCGCGGCGATCACTGCGATGGCGAGGATGCACAGGGCCGCGCGGATCGATCGGTTCGCGATTATCGGTACGGCGCCGAGCGCGACCAGCGCGCCAAGCGACAATTCCCAGATTCGTGCGGGCAGCAGGAAGAACGCGGCGGAAGGGTAGGTCGTCGCCAGCCACCCGCCGATCGCGAACGAGACGAGTGCGAGGCCGGCGATCACCTGCGCGAGACGTTGGCGCGATAGCCTCCGGAGCGACCACAGCAACACCGGGTAGAGCAGATAGAATTGCTCCTCGACCGCCAGCGACCAGGTGTGGACGAGCGGCTTGGCGTCGGACGCCGCCGCGAAATAGTCCGAGGTCAGGTAGAAATAGACGTTCGACCCGAACACGCTGGTCGCCGCCGCGCTGCGTCCGAGGTCGCGCAACTGGTTGGGCAGTAGCAGCACGCAGCCGAGCGCTAGCGTGACCGTCATCATCACGAGCAGCGCCGGCAGGATGCGGACGATCCGGTGGCGATAGAAGCGCGCGATCGAGAAGCGTTCCTCGGCGATGTCACGCACCATGATCGCAGTGATCAGGAAGCCGGAGATCACGAAGAAGATGTCGACCCCGACGAACCCGCCCCGCAACTTCGTCACGCCGCAGTGCAGCAGCAGGATGGGCAGGATCGCGAGCGCCCGTAGTCCGTCGATATCCGACCGATAGCGAAGCGCGCGTTCGTCCTGCCGCGTCGACGTCGGCGTGCCCACGCGCGCGGCCGATCCTGTCGCTATGCTCTCGCTCACCTATACCGACGCCCCCAATTGCGCCGTCGGTCTATAGCGGGTGGGGGTACGCGGCTAGGGTCCGCATGGACGCGCCCGCCGGGCGTTGCTACGCGGAGACGACGGCGGGGGCGGATCATCGGGTGACGGGTACGAACGACGAGCCTGCGCGACCCGCCGATGCGCCGCGGCTCCGGGTGATGCACGTCATCACGCATCTCGACATGGGCGGCGCAGAGAACGTCGCGCTGGGGTTGATCGATGCCTTGCGCGACCGGGTCGCGTTCTCGCTGTTCGCGGTGCTGCGCCAGTCGCCGCTAAGCGGGGTCGGGCAGGACATGGCCGAGCGGCTGGACCGCTGGCACGTGCCGTTCCGGTTCGGCACGGCACGCGGCTTCAAGTCGGGCGGCGTGGTCTTTGCGGCGCGGTCGCTCGCACGGGCAGTGGCCGAGCAGCGACCCGACCTGATCCATGTCCACACAGAGATACCGGAGCTGACGCTGGCAGTGGCAGGGCTGATCTCGCGCCGCGTCCGCCGCACGCCGTTGCTCCGGACTGTGCATAACAGCGAATTGTGGATCGCCTGGGGCGGCATCGGGCGGTGGGTGACGCAACGGCTGGCCAAGGGCGACGCGGTGGCGGTGTCGCGCAACGCCGCCAACGCCGACGCGGCGATCGTCACACGCAGGTGCCGTCCGCTCGCCGACGTCATCTATAATGGCGTGTCGCCACCGACGGCGTCTCCGATCGAAAGGGCTGCGGGGCCGGTCCGACTGCTGTTCGCGGGGCGGCTTGTTCACCAGAAGGGCGCCGACCTGTTGCCTGCCATCCTCCGAGAGGCTCATGCCCGCACTCAGCGCCGCGATGTCGTGGTCACGATAGCCGGCTCAGGCGCGTTTCGAGACTTGGTGGCGCAGGGAATCGCGGAGGGCTTGGCGGGCTGGGACGTCAGGATGACCGCACCGATCGAGCGCTTGTCCCAACGCCTGTCCCAGTATGACGCGGTCCTGCTGCCGTCGCGGTTCGAGGGGTTTGCGCTGCTTCCGCTCGAAGTGCTGATGGCGGGCATCGCGCTGGTCACGACCGATGCTCCAGGCCTCGATGAGGCGATCCCGGCCGACTATCCGTTCAAGGCCGCGGTCGCCGACATCGCGGGGATCGGCGCGCAACTGGCGAAGGTCATCGACGATCCGGCGACCGCGCGCGTGACCGCGGCACGCTACGGCGAGGATCTTGCGCGGCGCTTCAGTCCGGCGGCGATGGCGTCGGCGTATCTGGCACGCTATCGCGCTGTCGGGGGTACGGGGCCACAGTGACTGTCGCGGTCGGGATCAAGGCGCTGAACGAGGCGGCGCATATCGACGCTGCGATCGGCAGCGCGCGCGTCGCGCTCGACCGCGTCGGCGGCGGACTGGTCGTGCTCGCGGACAGCGGCTCGTCCGACGCCACGATAGCGTTGGCGCAGGCACATCCCGGCACACGGATCGCGCAACTTGTCGATCCTGCCGAGCGGTCCTGTGGCACGGGGGCACAGCTCGCATTCCAGGCTGCGTCCGAGACCCCCGGCGTCGACTATTTCTACCTGCTCGACGGCGACATGGTCCTCGACCCGCATTTCCTCGAAGCAGGCATCGCGTTCCTCGAGGCGAACCCTCGCCACGCCGCGGTCGGAGGCCGGGTGCGCGAGGTCAACACCGACAGCATCGAGTTCGAACTCCGCGCGCGTAACGATCGCGTTAAGGAAAGCGCGGTGGCGGGCGATGTCGACCGGCTCGATTGCGGCGGGCTGTACCGCGTCGCCGCCGTGCAAGGCGTCGGACATTTCGCCGACCGCAACCTCCACGCGTTCGAGGAATACGAGCTCGGCGCCCGGTTGCGCGCAGACGGCTGGCGGCTGGCGCGGATCGACGTGCCCGCGGTCGAGCATCACGGCCACGCGACCGGCGGCTACCAGTTGATGTGGCGACGGTTGCGCACCGGCTATGCCGGCGGCCCGGGCGAAGTGATCCGCGCCGCCTGGGGCCGCCCGCACTGGTCGCAGGTCCTGCGCGGGTTCGCCCAGTTGCGCTACAGCGTGATCGTCTATGGCTGGTGGCTGGCGATGCTCGTCGCGCTCGCGATGGGGCAGGGTATCGCCTTGCTCGCGATCCTGCTGCTGCCCTTGGCGTTCCTGACGATGCGCCGGCGGAGCCTGCGGGTCGGGATCTACTCACTGGTGACGTGGAACGTGATCGCGATCGGCATGCTCCAGGGGCTCGTCCGCGCGCGCCGCCCCGCCGGTGCGCCGGTTGCCGCGCGCGACCTGTCCGCGCCGGGGCGATGAGCACCGCGTCCGGCTATCTCGGCAAGTTCGTCTGGACTGCGGGGACCTTCGTCGTGTCCGCCGGGCTGAAGTTCGGGCTCAACATCGTCCTTGCCTATTTGCTCGCGCCGGAGATCCTCGGCGTGATGGTGGTGGTCAACGCGATCCGCCTCGGCGTCGAATTGCTGACCGATGTCGGGATCGAGCAGAACATCATCCACCACCGCGACGGGCTCGACCGCGAGTTCCGCGACACCGCCTGGACGCTGCAACTGCTGCGCGGCGTGCTGTTGAGCCTGGTTTTCCTGATCGCCGCGCCGTTCCTCGCGCACGCCTACGGCATCGACGTCCGCATCTTCCTGGTCGCGGCGCTGTCGCCGATGATCGGTGGCGCGCACTCGACCGCGATCTTCGTGCTGGTCAAGCAGATGGAGGTCCGCCGCCGCAACCTGTTCGAACTGTCGTGCGAGGCGCTGGCGTTCGCGGTGCAGGTCGCACTGGCGGCCTGGCTGCGCTCGGTCTGGGCGCCGGTCATCGGCCTCGTCCTCGCGGTCGCGATCCGCTCGGCGCTGAGCTATCTGCTGCCCGATCCCGGCCAGCGCCTCCGGTTCGACCGCGACGTGGTCCGACGGATCATCCATTTCGGCAAGTGGATCGCGATCACGTCGCTCGTGATGTACGCCGCGACCAATCTCGACCGGCTGTATCTCGGCCGGGTCGCGCCGCTCGCGCTGCTCGGGATCTACGGCATCGCGCGCGCGATCGCCGAGCTGCCGACGACGCTCGCGCGGCGAATGAGCTATCAGATCATCTTCCCCGCGCTTGCCAGCGTTTCCGAAGGCGACCGGGCGGGGCAGATGGCGGCGATCGCCGGCTCGCGCGCGGTGTTCACGCTCGGCGTCTGCGCAGCGCTCGCGCTGGCGGCGTCGGTGGCGGACGGCCTGATCCTGCTGATCTACGATCCGCGTTACCAGGCAGCGAGCTGGATGCTGTCGGTGCTGCTCGGCGGCGCGGTGTTCGCGGTATTGTCCAACCTCAACGAGGCGTTGCTGCTCAGCGCGGGGCGGCCCTTTTATGCGAGCGTCGCCAACATGATGCGGCTGGCGACGCTCGCCATATTGCTGCCGATCGGCCACCGGCTCGCGGGCTTTCCCGGCGCGGTCGTCGCGGTCGCGGTCACCGAGTTGTTGCAATATGGCTATATCGCGGTCGGGCTGCACCGCGTGCGGATGAGCTTCTGGCGGCAGGATGCGCTCGCGATCGGGGCGGCCTGCGCGGTGTTCGCGGTGATGCTCGCGGTCCGCTGGCAGCTCGGGTTCGGCACGCCGCTCGCGGGGCTGGTGGCGGGGCTGGGGAGGATCGGATGACCCGCCTGCTGATCGTCCATTATGCCGGCGACTATCGGGAGGCCGATCGCCTGCGTCGCGCCACCGGTGGCGAGACCTATTACGGTCACGGCTACGTCCTCGGCCAGCTTGCCGCGTGGCGGGCAGAGCACGAGGCGGTCGGGTTCCTGTGCTCGCTCGCGCCGTCCTATTGGGAGACGCTCGACAGCGGTGTGACGGTGATCGGCGCGGACACCAACCCGGACCAGGATCCCGCACCGGTGCTGGAGTTGATCGAGCGGTTCGCGCCGACCCACCTGATCGTGTTCGGGCCGATGCTGCATTTGATCAGCTGGGGACTGGAGCACGATGTCCGGCTGGGCGTGATCATGGCCGATTCGTTCGCCAATCCCTATTATCGCTGGGTCAGGTTCCGGCGGTTGCCGAAGCTGCTCGACGATCCCCGCGTGACTCTGGTCGCCAATCACGGGGCCAATGCCGCGCGGGCGCTGGTGGGGATCGGGGTGCGGGCGGACAAGGTTCTGGCGTGGGATTTCCCGCACGATCGCACGCCCGAGACTCAGGCCAGCAAGGCGCATGCGTCGGAACCGCCCTTCACGCTGCTGTTCGTCGGCTCGATCAGCGCGAAGAAGGGCGTCGGCGACATGGTCCGCGCGGTGGCGTTGCTGAAGGACCGCCTCGACGTTCGGCTCGACGTCGCGGGCCTGGGCGCAACGGACAAGTTCGCGGCGCTCGCGACACGCCTCGGCGTCGCCGACCGTGTCCGGTTCCTCGGGCTCGTCCCGAACGGCGCGATCCCGGCGATGATGCAAGACGCCGATGCGGTGATCGTGCCCAGCCGTCACAACTTCCCCGAAGGCCTGCCGCTGACGCTGTTCGAGGGGCTCGCCTCGCGCACGCCGGTGATCGCGTCGGATCATCCGATGTTCGACGGGCATCTGGAGGACGGCGAGAGCGCGCTGGTGTTCGCCGCCGGCAAGCCACGCGCGTTGGCGGATGCGATCGCGCGGCTGATGACCGATCCGGCGCTGTATGCGCGGGTGTCGCAAGGGTCGGCGGCGGCGTGGCACCGGATGCAGAACCCGGTCAAATGGGGCGAGATGATCGATCGCTGGGTGCGTGACGATGCCGAGGATCGCGCCTGGCTGTCGGCGCATACCGTCGCGGCGCTGGACGGGCCGGCATGACGGCTCGAACCGGCGCTATCCATTTTACGATGACGCATTCGACGGCCGGGGGCTTGCGCGAACTCTGGGACGACATCGCCGAGGGACTGATCGCACGCGGCCATCCGGTGAAGCGCTTCGTCCTCTATCCGCCGGCCGATGCGGAGGGCGAAGGCGTCGACATGGCGGTCTGGCACCACATTGCCGACGCCCGCCCGCGATCGGTGCTAGGCGCGGTCCGCACGTTCGCCGCGCTGGTCCGCTATCTGCGCCGCGAGCGACCCGCCGCGGTCGTGTCGGCGATGCCTGCCGCCAACGTGCTGCTGCCGCTCGCGGTGACGATCGCGCGCGTGCAGACGCGCGTGTTCCTGTCGCATCATTCGCCGACCGACACGCATAACCGCCTGCTCGACCGGATCGACGGCTGGACCGGCAGCCTGTCGTGTGTCGCCGGGATTATCAGCGTGTCGGACGCGGTCGGCGCGACGCTGGCGCACAAGCCCGCCACCTATCGTGCGCGGACGCTCACGATCCACAACGCACTGTCGGAGCGGGTCGAACGGGTCCTCGACGCCTTGCCTCGGGCAAAGGCGGCGGGCGACCGGTTGCGCGTCGTCGCGCTGGGGCGGCTGTCACACCAGAAGAACTATCCGATGCTGATACGCGCGATGGCTGAAACGCCGGGCGCGGATCTGGAGATCGTCGGCGGCGGCGGGGACGAGGCGGTGTTGCGCACGCTCGTCGCGGACCTCGACCTCGGCGACCGCGTGACCTTCGCCGGCCTGATCCCGCGCGACGCCGCGCTCGCCAAGGCTGCGTCCGCCGACGTCTTCGTCCAAGTCAGCCGCTACGAGGGGCACAGCCTCGCGCTGATCGAGGCCGCGCGGCTCGGCCTGCCGCTGGTCGTGTCGGACGTGCCGGTGCAGGTCGAGGGCATCACCGCACGCGACGGAACGCGGTGCGGGATCGTCGTGCCGCTTGAGGATCCGGCGGTGCTGGCGACCGCGCTCCGGGAATTGCGGGACGATCCGGTGCGCCGGTCGTATTGGGCGAACCTTGCTGCTCGGCTCGGCAGCGAGGCGTCGAACGCGCGAATGATGGATCGTTACGAAGCCGTACTGGTTTCCACGGCGTTGACACGGTAGGAAGGGGCCATGGCGACGGCGATCAACGTAGCGCGACGACCCGCATCGGGGCCGATCACGCCCCTGCAACGCGCGGCGCGATTGCATACTCGTCGTCGCTACGTCATCGCCAACGCCTGTTTCGTGGTGTTTCTAGGGCTCGTGCTGGTCGGCACGTCGGCATTCCAGGAATGGGCGTTTCGCGGTGCGATCGGCCAGGGCGATGCGGTAAACCAGGCGCTGCACGTCGTCATATTCCTGATGCTCCTGGTCGGCAGCGGCATGCCGAGCAAGCGGCAGCTGTTCTGCGTCCCCGTCGGGCTCGCGGTGTTGCTGGCCTATTGCTTCCTCTCGATAAGCTGGGCGATCGCACCGTTCATCTCGTTCCGGCGCATCACGCTGACAGCACTCGTGGTCTGGGTCACGTTCCGGCAAATCAACGATCTCGGTCCCGAGCGCGCGTTGAAACTCGTCCGCTACGCCTTGATCGCAGTGCTGGTCGTCAACTACCTGATGGTGTTCCTGACGCCCTACGGCATTCATTCCGAAGTGTTCGGCGAGGAATCGTCGGTGGTCGGTGACTGGCGCGGCATCATTCCGCACAAGAACGTCGCAGGGGCGGCGTGCGCGTTCACCGTGCTGTTCTTCGTGTTCGACAACCGGCAGTTCCCCCGGATCGTCTCGGCCCTGGTCGTCGCCGCCGCCGGCATATTCCTGTATTACACGCATTCGAGCACGTCAGAGATATCGCTCGTCCTTGCGCTGGCGATGGGCTTCGCGATCCGGCCCTATGACGCCAGCCACCGTTTTGCGTTCGGGATATGCCTGGCGATGGTCGTCGGACTGGCCTTGCAGATCCTGTTCGTGAATCTCACGGCGTTGAGCAACTTCGTCAACGATCCCGGCGCGTTGACGGGGCGCGGCGCGATCTGGCCGCTGCTGTTCGAATATGCCGGCGAGCATCTCTGGACCGGCGCGGGCTTCAGTTCGTTCTGGCAGATCGGCGCGGACAGTCCGATCTGGACGCTCACCAGCGGATGGGTCGCGGTCTATGCCGCGCATGGCCATAACGGCTTCCTCGACCTGCTCGTCACGATCGGCCTGCCGGGGATGCTGTTGGCGATCGTCGTGATGATCGTCTGGCCGTTGCTGCGGTTGCTGCTCAGCCAGTCGATCGACAAGCCGCGGCGGTCGCTTCTGCTGGCGGTCATCATCTTCTGCGCAGGGCATAATCTGGCCGAATCCACGTTGCTGAACGCGGCGTCGCTAGTCGAGGTGTTCCTGCTCATCGCGGTCGCGATCACCTATCGCGAATCCGATGCGAGTCCCGGCGCGCATCATGCGTTGCGCGGGCGGATGGCCCGGCTGGTGCGGAGGCCGGCCCGGTTGTCGCGCCGCTGATGGCTCGCGCGATCGGCTCGGCGCGATGGTGGAAGTTGGTGGACGAGCTGTTTCCCGCCGGGGATAGCGCCAGACGACCGCCGAGCAGTCGCTTGCCGCTACGCCTCCTGATCTTCGTCGCGTGGCTCGCGCTCGTGGCGTTCCTGGTCGCGCATCACGTGATGTGGCGCGACGAGGTGCGCGCGCTCAGCCTCGCGACGCAGGGGACATCGATCCTAGAGATGCCGGCGGCGGCGCGCGGTTACGGGCATCCGCTGCTCTGGCACGTACTGCTGCGGTTCGGGACCGATCTGCTGGGGACGAACCTCGTCCTGCCGGGCCTCGCGCTGGCGATCGGCATCGTGGCCGCGGCGATCCTCGTGTTCGTCGCCCGCCTGTCCCTGCCGGTGATGATGCTGACCTCGTTCGGCGGGTTCGCGACGTTCGACTATGTCGTGATGGCGCGGAACTACGGGATCGCGATGCTGCTGCTGTTGCTGCTCGCGTGGACCTATCCGCAGGTCCGGGCGCGGGGCCGGTATTACTGGCTCATTCAGGGCGGCCTGTTGTTCCTGTTGTGCAACGCCAACGTCCATTCGGTCGTGCTCGCCGGAGCGTTCGGAATTTTCTGGCTCGGTGATCTGGGCGCGCGGGAGGGGTGGGGCTGGAGCCGGGCGAAGCGGCAATGGCTCACCGCGATGATCGTCGCCGCAGCAGGGGCGTTGCTCGCGTTCGCGTCGGTCTATCCCTCGGTTGAGGACGCCCCCGCCGCCGTGCACCGGAGCCTCGGCCAGACGCTGCTCCATCTCATACCCGGCGTCGAGTTCCAGCGGATCTTCGGCAATTTCAACGCGAGCCTGCCGGTCACGATCCTCGCGGCATCGCTCGTCACCGGCAGCGTCGCCGCCTTCGCGCGCCGCCCCGCCGCGCTTGTCGCGGCGATCGCGGCGCTGGGTGGACTGCAACTGCTGTTCGTGTTCGTCTACCCGGGTCATTACCGCCACGATGCGTTGCTGATCGTGTTCTTCGTCGTGCTGCACTGGCTGGCGGCGAAGGGGTTTGGCGGCTGGCGTGACACGGTATTCGCCCGTCGCGCAGAGCGGATCGGCCGCATCGCCTTCCTCGCCTTGCTCGCCGCACAGCTTCCCGCGACCGCGCGCGCCGTCGTCCAGGCGGCGAAGGCGCAACCACAGGGCGAGGCGAAGGCGCTCGTCGATCTGCTCGCGACCAACGGCCTGTCCCGGTCGGTCGTGATCGCCGACCCGGACTTCCTGATCGAGAGTATCGCTTATTACGGCGCCAACCCGACCTGGTCCGTACGCCGCGACCGGTTCACGGCGCTGGTACCGATGACGCTCGCCGAGACCGCACCGATGTCACCGGGGCGCCTACTCGCAACCGCGCGGCGCCTCGCCACGGCCACGCACAGGCCGGTCGTGATCCTGCTCTCCGCCTCGCTCGACGATGTAAGGCAGCGCGCAGTGATCGATCGCGGCACGTTCGGGCCGCTGATCCTCGATCCGGACGACATCGCCAAGTTTCGCGCGGCGACTACGAAGATTGCGACGCTCCGGACTGCGTCTGGCGATGAAGTATACGACGTGTATCGACTTGCACCGTAGCGTCGGTAATTATGGTCGCGGGGTTGCCATCGCTTGGCAGGTCGGCGCATAGCATCATCAATACAGGTCAGATATTTGCGGTCTTGTGAATCCGTATGGGGAGGCGAGCCGCTGTTTGCACGCGATCATCACAGGACTGGGGCGCATGCCGTCGATGCGTCCGCTGGTAACGGCGCTGGTAACGGCGCTGGCGCTGGTGACGGCGCTGGCGGTGGCAACGACGACCGCGTGCGGACCGTGACGATCGGCGGGATGAAGATCGCCCGGCTGCGGCGCGGCGAACTCGCGGCATTGATGCTTGCGGACACGGTGCGTGCGCGCGCCGGAACCCTGGCGGAGCCGCGCATCGTCACCTCGGCCAATGGCAGCGTGATCGCCGCCTATAACCGCGACGCGGCGTATCGACGCGTGATCGACGGCGCGGACATCGTCGATGCCGACGGCATGCCGCTCGTATTCGCCAGCCGGCTGTTGTGTCGCGAACCGCTCGAGGAGCGCATTGCCACCACCGATTTTCTGCTCGATGCGGCCACCATCGCCGCGCGCGACGACATCCGCTTCTTCTTCCTCGGTTCGCGCCCGGGCGTCGCGGCCCGCGCCGCGCAACATCTCCGCAGCCGCTTTCCCGGCCTCAAGGTCGTCGGCACGCGCCACGGGTTCTTCTCGCCCGACGCGATCCCGGACATCTGCGCGAAGGTCCGCGCGTCCGGCGCCGACGTGTTGTGGATCGGCATGGGCAGTCCCGCGCAGGAACGGTTCGCGCTCGACAACCGGCACCTGCTCGGCGGGGTCGCGTGGATCCGGACCTGTGGCGGGCTGTTCGATCATTATGGCGGCGGCGTATCGCGCGCGCCGAGCTGGATGCAGGCGACCGGGCTGGAGTGGCTCTACCGTGCCGCACGCGAACCGGTGCGGCTTGGCTGGCGCTATCTCGTGACAGGCCGTGGTGAAGGGGGTCGGGCACGTCGCAATCCTGTCAGAGAAGATCCGGATCGGCAACCGACCGGAGGTGCTACGCAAGCGACGCATTCGATACCCGCGCGGCGCCGGGACGGATCGTTCAGATTTGTACAGTCGCGGACGATAGCGCGCGGGCTGCGGCGTCCCGCTCGCGATCGGTCAGCGCCAATGCCGTCGTCGTGCCGGTCTTTGCGGACAGGAACGCCGCCTCGACGACGGCTATGACCGCCAGCGCTTCGATCGGCGCGACCGGGTTTTTCGCGGCTCCCCGAACCGCCGCCGCGATTCCACGGTAATAAAGACGCTGGTCGCCGGGTATAGCGCGCTGTTCGCGTTGCCCGTTGGCGACGTGGATCACGAGCGGATCGGGATCCTCGCCCCAGTTCGCGTCGCCCGGCCGCATTCCGCTTAGAAGTTGCGCCTCCTGTCGATCGGCAAATCGCTTCGTCATGCTGCCAGCGGTGCCGTGCACGGTGAAGCGGTCGACGCCGCCCGCCACCAGCATGCTCGCCTGGAGGATCACGCGGCGCTCGCCATAGGACAGGACGACATGTGCCCAATCGTCGGTCATCGCACCCGGGCGCTGTGTCGCGATCGATGCCTGGACCGTGTCCGGCAGGCCAAACAACAGCAACGCCTGATCGACTAGATGTGGACCGAGATCATACCAGACACCGCTGCCCGGCCCCGATCGCTCGCGCCAGCGATCGCGGACGTCCGGCCGGAACCGATCGAAATGCGACTCGAAATGCGTGACGTCGCCGACCATACCGTCGTCGATCGCGGTGCGCACGGTGATAAAATCGCTGTCCCAGCGGCGGTTGTGGAAGACGGACAGCAGCACGCCCCGATCTTTCGCCAGTGCTACAAGCCCGCGTCCCTCATCGAGATCGAGCGTGAACGGCTTGTCGATCACGACATGCTTCCCCGCCGCGATCGCTGCTCGCGCGAGTGGCGCATGCGTCTCGTTCGGCGTGGCGATCACGACGAGGTCTATGTCCTCGGCCGCGATCAGCGCGTGCGGATCGGCGTGGACCGCCATCCCCGGAAAGTCCGCCTGCACCTTCCCGGCATCGCTGGACGACACCGCGCGAAGTTCGAGCCCCGCGACCGACGCTATCAACGGGGCATGGAAGGTCTTGCCCGAGAACCCGTATCCGATCAGCCCGACGCGTATGGGGCCGGCTTGCTCGTCCGTCATGCTCACCCCTCAGTCCATGCCCGCGCGGATCGCCGCCGCCGCCAGGAACGGCGCGCCCGCGACGAGCACGAGGCTGACCGCGGCGAGCAGCTTGACCGCGCCCGCGCCGCCGGCCGGATCGAGCGATCCCGCACCGAAGATCAGCAACGGGACCGCGAGCGGCAGCATCACGAGGCCCGTCACTGCCCCGCCGCCGCGCACCCCCGCGACCAGTGCGCTGGTGGCAACCGCGAGCGCGGCAAGGCCAGGCGTGCCGATCAGCAGGCCGATCTCGACGCGGAGCAGCGTGTCGGTCGACAGGTTGAGCAGGCCGGCGGCGATCACCGAGGCGAGCATCAGCGGGGGGCCGAAGCTCAGCCAGTGAGCGATCGTCTTCGCCAGTGCGACCAGCGCGAGCGACATTCTGCGGACGACGAACTGGTCGAACACGCCTGCCTCCAGATCGGGACCGACGAGGCGTTCGACCGGCAACAGGGCCGCTAGCAATGCCGCGGTCCAGATCACCCCGCCGCCGATCCGCGCGAGCAACGCCGCGTCGGGGCCGATCGCGAACGGGAACAGCGTCGCCACCAGCAGGAAGAACGCGACCACCAATGTCGCGCCACCGCTCGACACGCTGCGGCGCAGATCGCGGCGGATCAGCGCGATCACAACGCGATTTCCTGCGCGTGGGGGATCGCTAGCGACAGGTGCGTGGCGACCAGCGCGATGCCGCCAGTGGCGCGGTGCTCGGCGATCAGCGTTTCCAGTCGAGCGATCGACACCGTGTCGAGCCCGTTGGCGGGTTCGTCGAGCAGCCAGACAGGCGCCCCGCTGGCGGCAACGCGTGCGATCGACGCGCGGCGGCGTTGCCCGGTCGACAGCAGGCGGACCGGAATGTCCGCGAGCACATCCAGATCGAGGGCGGACAGCGCTTGCGCGATCCGGGTATCAGGGGCTGGCGCATTGTCCAACGTGGCCCAGAAACGAAGCGCAGCGGTCAGCGTGCGGTCTGAGTCGAGCGCGCTCGCCTCGGTCAGCAGCGCCTTGTCCGCGTCACACGCCACGTTGCCCTCGAACGGCGCGAGCAGGCCGGCGGCGATGCGGATCAGGCTCGATTTTCCGACGCCATTGGGGCCGGTGACGATCGCCGCATCGCCCCGCCCGAGGTCGAACGAGACGCCCGAGAATAGCAATCTTCCGCCTCGTACGCACGCCACGTCGCGAAACGCGAGACTCACGTCGCGCTATCCTCCAGCGCGCGCATGTCGTCGTCGCTCAGGCCGAAATGATGGCCGATCTCGTGGATCGTCACATGCGCGACGAGGTCGTCTAGGCGCACCCCGGTCTCGATCCATTCTTCCAGGATCGCGCGGCGGTACAACACGATGCGGTCGGGCATCGTCCCTGAGTCCATCGACGATTTCTCGCCGAGCGGGCGGCCGTGATACAGTCCCGACAGGTCGAGCGGGTGTTCGAGGCCCAGCGCCGCCAGCGTCTCGTCGTCGGCAAACTCCTCGACCGCGAAGACGATGTCGCCGAGATGTTCGGCGAACTGCACCGGTAGCCTGGCGATCGTCGCCCGCGCGATCGCCTCGATCGTGTCGGCGTCGGGGGCCTCCCCGGATATTGTCGCTTGCCCGCTCATGCCGCCAGCCATACGCGTCGGCGAACTGTTGCGGCAAGGGAGAGCCCGATGATCGAAGCACTGAACGATACCGAGCGGGCCGAGGCGCTCGATGGGCTCGACGAATGGGATTACGACGATGCGCGCGACGCGATCACGCGGACGATCGTGTTCGCCGATTTCGTCGAGGCGTTCGGCTTCATGACGCAGGTCGCGTTGATCGCCGAGCGCGCGAACCACCACCCGGAGTGGAAGAACGTCTGGAACCGCGTCGAAATCCTGCTGACCACGCACGACGCAGGCGGCCTGTCACCGCGCGATATCGAAATGGCCGAAGCGATCGACGCGATCGTCGGCGACGCCTGAGGTAAAACGATCCTCCCCCGCCAGGGGGAGGTGGCACCGAAGGTGACGGAGGGGGAGGACACGGAACCTCGGTCATCCCGTACCGCCCCCTCCGTCTGGCAAGTGCCAGCCACCTCCCCCTGGCGGGGGAGGATTAAAGCGGGTTCAGCCCTTCCGCATATCCCGCCGCATCCGCTTGCGCAGCGCACCCGGCATCCACCGCGCGGCGAACGCCATCCGGTGCGCGGTCTTCCCCACGAAAGTGTGCACCTTGTCGCCGTGCACCGCCGCCCAAGCCGCCTCCGCGACCTTGTCCACGCCGGTCAGCTCCAGCCCCGCACCCGTCACCGTCTCGCGGATCGAGTGGTTCGTGTTTCCCGCGGCGGAGTCGAGCAGCGGCGTGTCGATGAAGCTCGGCACGATCGAGCGCACCTTGATCCCGTCCGCCGCCCATTCGCCATCGAGCGCCTCGGTGATCGCGCGCACCCCGAACTTGGTCGCGGAATAGGGCGCGAGCCCCGCCGAGCCATAGATCGCCGACGCCGACGCGGTGTTGAGCAGGCACGATCCCGGCGTCCGCTTCAGATACGCATGGCCGATCCGCGCCCCGTTCAGCGCGCCGACCAGGTTGATCGCGATCACCCGGTCGATTTCGGCGAAGTCGGTCTCCGCGAGTGGCCCGCCCGATCCGATCCCGGCATTGTTGAACAGCACGTCGAGCCGCCCGCCGGTGGTCGCGACGAACGCATCGAGCGACGCCACCCACGCATCGCGGTCGCGCACGTCCATCGGGTAGGTGCTGACCATCCCCGCGGGCAGCAATGCGGCGGTCTCGGCTAGCCCTGCGACGTTGACGTCGGCGAGCCCGACGCGCCAGCCTTTCCGCGCGAACAATATCGCGGTGGCGCGGCCAATCCCCGATCCGCCGCCGGTGATGAAAATGCCCTGCTGGCTCATACCCTCTCCATTTGATTTTCCGGTATGTTTCCCGCATCCTGCGCGCAGATGCCAGACAATTCCCCAGCGCTCGCTTTCGAACGCGTCACCAAGAGATACCCAGGCGCTGGGGGCACGACGATCGCCGTCGACGGCGTTTCGCTGGAGATCGCACGCGGCAGTTTCGTCGCGCTCGTCGGCACGTCCGGTTCGGGCAAGTCGACGCTGCTGAAGACGCTCAACCGCTTGGTCGAGCCGAGCGAAGGCCGCGTGACGATCGACGGTGCCGACGTCGCCGCCGAGCCCGCGCCCGAACTGCGCCGTCGGATCGGCTACGTCTTCCAGAATATCGGCCTGTTCTCGCACATGACGATCGCCGAGAACATCGCCATCGGCCTGCGCATCGCTGGCCGCACGGACGAGGCGAAGGTCGGCGAACTGCTCGACCTCGTCGACCTGCCCCGCGACATTGCGGGCCGCATGCCCGACGCACTCTCGGGCGGCCAGCGCCAGCGCGTCGGCATCGCCCGCGCGCTCGCACCCGGCGCGAAACTGCTGTTGCTCGACGAGGCGTTCGGCGCGCTCGACCCGGTCACGCGCGATGCGCTCGGCACGCGGATCCGCGAACTCCACGACCGGCTCGGGCTGACCACGATCCTCGTCACGCACGACATGGCGGAGGCGCTGCTGCTTGCCGACCGCGTGCTGGTGATGAAGGCGGGACGGATCGTCGCCGACGCCACGCCCGCCGATCTCGTCGCCGGCAAGGGTGGCGACGACGCGCAGGCATTGGTGCAGGTGCCGCGCGCACAGGCCGAACGCTTGCAGGCGCTAGTCTCATGAGGGGGGGCGCATGAGCGCTTTCCTCGACGCGCTCGGCCGCGTGCCGCCGCTGCTCGCCAACCACGTCCTGCTCTCCGCGGCGGCGCTGCTGCTCGGCATCGCGATCAGCCTGCCGCTCGGCATCTGGTCCGCGCGCAACGCGACTGTGGCGCGCGTGTCGCTCGGTTTCGCGAGTCTCGTCCAGACCATCCCGAGCCTCGCGCTGCTCGCCTTGTTCTATCCGCTGCTGCTCAGCCTCTCCGCGCTGGTCGGCGGCGGCATCCCCGCGCTCGGCTTCCTCCCGTCGCTGATCGCGCTGACGCTGTACGCGCTGCTGCCGATCCTGCGAAATGCGGTGGCGGGGTTGCACGGCATCGATCCCGCGGTGATCCAGGCGGCGGACGCGGTCGGCATGACGCCCGCGCAGAAACTGCGGCTGGTCGAGGCACCTCTGGTTGCGCCCGTGCTGATCGCCGGCATTCGCACCGCGGCGGTCTGGACGATCGGCGCGGCGACGCTGTCGACGACGGTCGGCCAGCCGAGCCTCGGCGACATGATCTTCGCGGGGTTGCAGACGCAGAACTGGGCGTTGGTGCTCGCCGGTTGCGTCTCGGCGGCCGCGCTTGCGCTGGCAGTGGACGCGCTGATCGGAGCGATCGAATACGGCATCCGCGCGCGCCGCCGCTGGCTTTGGATCGCGAGCGCGGTGGTGCTGGTCTTGGGCACCGCGGCGGCGACCGCCCCGCTCTGGCCCAAAAGTGGCGCAGACCGCACGGTCGTCGTGGGCGCAAAGAACTTCGCCGAACAATATATCCTCGCGCGGCTGATCGGCGACCGGCTCGAACATGCCGGCTACACCGTCGAATATCGCGATGGCCTCGGCTCGGCGGTGGTCTTCGGCGCGCTCTCCGGCGGCGATATCGACGTCTATGTCGATTACGCCGGGACGATCTGGGCGAACGAGATGAAGCGCAACGACGTCCCCGAACGCCCGGCGATGGTCGCCGCGATCGCCGACTGGGCGAGGTGCGAGCATCATGTCGGCCTGGTCGGATCGCTCGGGTTCGAGAATGCCTACGCCTTCGCGATGAAGGGCGACGCGGCGAAGTCCAAAGGCATCGCCAGCCTCGACGATCTGGTGAAGGCCGCGCCGGGCATGACGCTAGGCAGCGATCTCGAATTCCTCGAACGTCCCGAATGGGCCGCGGTGAAGCGCGCCTATCCGCTCCGCTTCGCCAAGACGACGCCGTACAGCCCGACCTTCATGTACCGCGCACTGGAGAGCGGCAATGTCGACGTCATCTCCGCCTTCTCGTCCGATGGCCGGATCGCCGCGGACGGGCTTACCGTGCTCACCGACCCGCGGCGTGCGATCCCGGGCTACGACGCGATCCTGATGGTGGCGCCGAAGCGGGCAGGGGACGCCAAGTTCCTCGCCGCGCTGAAGCCGATGGTCGGCCGCATTCCGGTCGAGGCGATGCGCGCCGCGAACTACCGGGTCGACCGCGATGCCGACAAGGAAACGCCGGAGGCCGCGGCGAAATGGCTCGCCGCGAAGACCGGGCTTCAGGAATAGGCGCGGTAGAAGAACACGATCGTCGTCGTCGCGGTCACGAACAGCGTCCAGGCGCGGATCACGCCGTCGGGCAGCTTCCGTCCGAACCGCGCGCCGAAATACCCGCCGACCACGCCGCCCGCCATCATCGGCAGGCACAATGTCCACGCGACCATGCCCGTTGCCGCGAACACGATCGTCGCGGCGGCGTTCGCGGTCGCCAGCATCAGCGTGCGCGGCGCGGCGAGCTTGGCGGGCGAAGCACCGGACAATAACCCCCAGGCGGCGGTCAGCATCATCCCGACGCCACCCCCAAAATAGCCG
Source organism: Sphingomonas sp. AP28 (assembly GCF_056680455.1). NCBI lineage: Bacteria > Pseudomonadati > Pseudomonadota > Alphaproteobacteria > Sphingomonadales > Sphingomonadaceae > Sphingomonas > Sphingomonas sp. AP28. The sequence continues at coordinate 2,875,279 of NZ_CM155283.1, forward strand.
CCATAGATCCCCAGCAACGTCTGCGCGGCGATCAGCGAGCGCGACCCGATCGCGACGCGTGCGTGCAGCCAGGTCGACGCGGGCTTGCCGAACGCGATCGCGAGCGTCGCCATCAGCAGAAGCCAAGGCACGATCACGTCGAACGCGGTCGCCGGGGTGAAGAATAACAGCAGGCTGCCGACCAGCCCGCCGACGAACGTGATCCCCGCCAGCGTCCGGATACCGACGCCGCCGACCGGCCCGAGATCCGCCCGATAGGCCCACGCGCTCGCCATCGCCGCCGGCTGGACCGCGACGTTGCTGGTCGCATTGGCGATCGGCGAGGGCAGGCCGAGCGCGATCAGCGACGGCATCGTCGCGAAGCTGCCACCGCCCGCCAGCGCGTTCATCGCGCCGCCCAGCATTCCCGCCCCCGCCGCCAATCCCAGCGAACCCAGATCAGACAAAGGCGGCATCAGCCTCGGCAGCGGCCTCGCGATCGATCTGTGCGCGGCTCTTCTTCTCCGACGCGGTCTTCAGCTGCCCGCACGCCGCATCGATGTCGCGCCCGCGCGGCGTCCGCACCGGTGCCGAGATGCCCGCGCCGAACACGATGCTCGAGAACGACTTGATCCGCTCGGGCGTCGAGCACTCGTATTGCGCACCCGGCCACGGATTGAACGGAATGAGGTTCACCTTCGCCGGCAGCTCGTACTTCCGCAGCAACCGCACGAGTTCGCGCGCGTCGTCGTCAGAGTCGTTCTTGTCCTTCAGCATCACATATTCGAACGTGATCCGTCGCGCGTTGTTCGTGCCCGGATAGTCCGCGCACGCCTGCAGCAATTCCTCGATGCCGTATTTGCGGTTGAGCGGCACGATCTCATCGCGCACTTCCTTGGTCACCGCGTGCAGCGACACCGCCAGGTTCACGCCGATCTCGGCCCCCGCGCGCGCCATCATCGGCACCACGCCCGACGTCGACAACGTGATCCGTCGGCGACTGAGCGCAAGGCCAGCGCCGTCCATCACCAGCTTCAACGCATCGCGGACATTCTCGAAATTATACAGCGGCTCGCCCATGCCCATCATCACGATGTTGGTAAGCATCCGCCCCTCGGGCTGGCTCGGCCATTCGCCGAGCGAGTCGCGCGCGAGCATGACCTGGCCGACGATCTCGGCGGGCGTCAGATTGCGTACCAGCCGCATCGTGCCGGTGTGGCAGAACGTGCAGTTCAGCGTGCAGCCGACCTGGCTCGACACGCACAACGTGCCGCGATCCGCGTCGGGGATGAACACCATCTCGTAATCCTGCGCATCGTCGGAGCGCAGCAGCCATTTCCGCGTACCGTCGGTCGACACCTGCGCCTCGACCACGTTGGGCCGACTGATCACGAAGCGCTGCTCCAGCCACGGGTGCATCGTCTTCGAGATATCGGTCATCGCCGAGAACTCGGTCGCGCCCCGATTGTAGATCCAGTGCCACAATTGCTTCGCGCGCAGCTTGGCCTGCTTCTCCTCAAGCTGCGACGTCTCCAGCGCCATCCGCAGATCGGCGAGCGACAGCCCGAGCAGGTCGATCCGCCCATCGCTACGCGGCACGAAGCTGCGGGGAACGGGCACGGGGTCGATGTGCCCGGGAATAGGCATGAGGTTCGCGGCGGTCTGCATGGGGCGGCCCTTAGCGGAATTTTCGTGATTTTTCTACTGGCTGCTGGACGAGGGCGGAATCGCTCAGCCGTCTCTCAGGAGACAGGCACCACCCCGGCGAAGGCCGGGGCCCAGTTGGGGGACGAAGATGGTGACGCTCAGCCCGTAGTTATGACCACCTCTCCAACTGGGCCCCGGCCTCCGCCGGGGTGGTACCATCGGATTGGGGTACGCTCCGCAAACCGTCACCCCCCGCTGCACGCCAACACAGCCGCATCGATCGCCGTCGCCGCGCCCGGCAGCGCATAGGCATCGACGAACGGCCGCCCCCCAACACCAACCGCCTCCACACTCATACTCCGCCCCGACCGCATCGCCGCGACGATCGCGCGATCGCTAGGCGCGTCACCAGCCCACGCATCCAACCCATTCGCCACCAGCGCAAATCGCCGCTCGCCGATGGTCAGCGTCACCCCCGCCGACCGATCCCGCTCGCGACTCAGCCGCACATACAAGGACGCGCGCAAACCCCGTTTCGGCCATGTCGCGACGCTGGCAAACCCCGAAGCACGCCCCCCCGCCATCACCGGCCGCGCAATCGCGTAACACCGCGCTGGCGTAGCGTCCCGGAACGCACCCCACCCATGGTAGACGCCGACCGTGTCACGCGCCGCTACCGGAGCAGCAATCGCAAACACCCCCACCGCCAAAACCAAACGCCAGAGAACCCCCCTCCCTGGAAGGGCGGGGCGGGGGGTGGGTAGGCCCGATCGAGCCCCAGCGGTTCGAACACAGGGAAACCGACCCACCCCCAACCCCTCCCTTCCAGGGAGGGGAGCAGAAGTGCTTGAACCCGATGAGAGACCTTCGACCCACGCGAATTTCACGCCGGAGCAAATCCCGTACCCAGATGCGGCACCGTAGCGCGTCCATTCTCGACGAGCGTAACCGACCCCTGCGGCAACCCCTTCGCAACCGGCGCACCGAGCACTGGATCGACCGCCGCCCCGGTCATCACGCCGAGCATCACCCGACTCGAAATCCCGTGCATGATCACCAACCGGTCGCCCGGATCCGCCGCCGTATCCGCCAGCCACCCGCCGACTCGTGCCGCGATCTCCGCATAGGTCTCGCCGTCCTGCGAAGGCTTCAGCGTCCCACCCGGCAGCATCACCGGCCCGACCTCGTCGATAACGTCCGCATAATAGCGGCCGCCCCACGACCCCATGTCGATCTCCACCAGCCGCGGATCGGTCCGCGCATCATGCCAGTCCAGTTCCAGATGCTCGCAGATCACCGCCAGCGTCTGTAACGCGCGGCCGGTCGGGGAGGACCACAGCGTCAGCGCCGGCTTCGCCCCCAGCTCTTCTCGCAACGCCCGCCCAAGCTCGTCCGCCTGCGCAAAGCCAGCGCGCGTCAACGGCGTATGCGCGGCATCCCCCTGCAGCCGGTGCGCCGCATTGAACACGGTTTCGCCGTGTCGCGCGACGAAATCGCGACCTTTCCGCGGGGCCAGAATATCGGTTGATCGGGCGTCGCTTTCACCCTGCCGTTGGCTTGGAATCATGGCCCGCGTTTCAACCCCCTGTGGCGCAAAAGCAACGGATTTCCGCGTTTATCTGGGGTTCATGCAACGCCTGCGCGGTTAGTCCATTGGAGCGGTCCGCCCCGCGTAATGGGGCGCCAGATCAGTAAGGAGTAACCCCAATGCGTACGCTCATCGCCGTCTCGCTGCTCGCCACCACCGCAGTAGCCGCCCCCGCCCTCGCGCAGACTAACCCGACCTTCACCGGCCCCCGCGTCGAGGCCACGCTCGGCTACGATCACACCGGCGCCGGCAGCAGCGTGTCCAATAATAACGGGCGCGACGACCAGAAGATCGACGGCCTGCTGTACGGCGGCGGCATCGGCTACGATATCGCGACCTCGGACAACATCGTGCTCGGTGCCGAAGCCGAACTGACGGGTTCGACCGCGAAGAGCGACCGCAACGATTACACCAGCGACTTCGGCTATGGCCGCGTCAAGCAGGGCCGCGACATCTATGTCGGCGCTCGTGCAGGCTATGTCGTCGCACCGACGACGATGCTGTACGTCAAGGGCGGCTACACCAACTCGAAGCTGAGCGTGCTCGCCGGCAGCACCAGCCAGACCACCGACACCAACTTCAAGCTCGGCGGCTGGCGCGTCGGTGCAGGCGCCGAGCACGCGATGGGCCCGAACAGCTATGCCAAGCTCGAATATCGGTATTCGAACTATGAGCGCGGCAACATCGACTATGCGACCGGCGGCACCAGCAGCCGCTTCGACGTCGATACCGACCGTCATCAGGTCGTGGCGAGCTACGGCTTCCGCTTCTGATCGCTTTAACGCGACGTTTACCGTGATCAAAGAAGGGTCGGGGCGCTTGCTCCGACCCTTTGTTGTTGGGTAAGCCATCTGCGGATTGCCCCCAGCCCCGAGTCCGGCTGCGGTGGCGGGGGGAATTACGATGAAGGCGACGATCGAACGCGCAACGCTCCTCAAGGGGCTGAGCCATGTCCAGTCCGTGGTGGAGCGGCGCAACACCATCCCCATCCTGTCGAACGTGCTGATCGAGGCGACTGCCGAGGGCACGCTCAAGCTGATGGCGACCGACCTTGATCTCCAGATCAACGAATCGATCGCAGCCGCCGTCGACCAGCCCGGCGCGACCACCGTGTCCGCGCACACGCTGTTCGACATCGCGCGCAAGCTCCCCGAGGGCTCGCAGGTCCAGCTCGCCGCGTCGGAAGGCCGGATGAGCATCGTCGCAGGCCGCGCACGCTTCTCGCTCGGCACGCTGCCGCGCGACGATTTCCCGGTGATCGCCGAGGGCGAACTGCCGACCCAGTTCGAACTGCCCGCCGAGACGCTCAAGCAGATCATCGACAAGACGCGCTTCGCGATCTCGACCGAAGAGACGCGCTATTATCTCAATGGCATCTTCCTCCACGTGGCGGATGGCGACAGCTCGAACCCGGTGCTGAAGGCCGCCGCCACCGACGGCCACCGTCTCGCGCGCGTCACGCTGCCGCGTCCCGAGGGCGCCGAATCGATGCCCGACGTGATCGTGCCGCGCAAATGCATCGGCGAACTTCGGAAACTGCTCGACGAGGTCGACGGTTCGGTCGGCGTCTCGCTGTCGCCGACCAAGATCCGCTTCGACCTCGGCCAGGCGATCCTGACCTCGAAGCTGATCGACGGCACCTTCCCCGACTACAGCCGCGTGATCCCGACCGGCAACGACAAGATCCTCAAGATCGATCCGAAAAGCTTCATGGAAGGCGTCGACCGAGTCTCCACGATCGCGACGGAGAAAACGCGGGCGGTGAAGATGGCGCTCGATCGTGACAAGATCACGTTGTCGGTCACATCGCCCGAGAACGGCACCGCCGCGGAGGAAGTCCCCGGCGATTACGTCGCGCTCCCTTTCGAGATCGGCTTCAACAGCCGCTATCTGATGGACATCCTCGCACAGATCGACGGCGACATGGTCGAGGTGCACTTGGCGGATGCCGCCGCCCCAACGCTGATCCGCGAGAACGACAAGTCGCCCGCGCTGTACGTGCTGATGCCGATGCGCGTTTAACGCTCAGCATGGGGCTTCTCTATCATCCGGAACCGGGTGAGATCGTCATGTGCCGCTATGAGGACGTGGTGATCTCACCCGAGATGCGGAAGGCCCGGCCCGTGATTATCGTCGGCCCACGGTTGCGACGACGCGGACGATTGGCGACGATCATACCGCTCAGCACGACGGCACCTCGGATGACCGAGAATTATCACTGCAGGATCGAGTTATCGGAGGCTCTTCCACCGCCGTTCGATAGCATCGCCATGTGGGCGAAGTGCGATATCATCACGACCGTGTCGCTGGACCGGCTGGATCGGTTCAAAGGCTCGAGAACATCTGGTGGGGCCGCGCGAAAGTGGCTGACGGGACGCGTATCTAGCGAACAGTTGCAGGATATTCGGACAGCCATGCTTTTCGGACTCGGACTTGATTCCTTGACAAACCGGGTTTGACAGCCCACCTGTTTCAGTGTTCCCGCTCTGCGAAAGTATCGGGCTTGGAGACTGTCTGGAAACAGGCAGCCGGCTTCACATATTGCGATACCAAGCATGTGAAGCCGCAGTCATCGAAAGGCCATCCTGCGGGATGGCCTTTTTTGTTTGAACCCACCGTCGAACCTGATACTAACAGTAATGTCAGTAAGGAGTCGACTCGATGGCGAAGCTTCCTCCGTTTCCCGGTACGACCGGTCGTCGCGATTGGCGTACGGCGTTCGATGCGATCAAGAAATTGCTCGCCAACGGCGACGACACGACGCAGGTGTTCCGGATCATGCGCGCGCTGAACGTCGGCAATGCGCCGATGAACTACGCGCGGCTGATCGCTTCCGAGCAGGGCGGGCGGATCGCCTATGACCGCGTCGAACTGGCGCAGCGTTTCTCCGACCCCGCGTTCGTCGCGAGCTTTGCGCCCGGCACGGTCGGGGCGGCGTATCGCAATTTCCTCGAGACGACGGGCTATTCCGCGGACGGGCTGGTCGAGGTCTCGCGGCTCGTGCCGTCCGAGGACGACCTGGCGCATCCCTATGCATGGTTCGGCCGGCGGGTGCGCGACACGCACGACATCTGGCACGTGCTGACCGGCTACAAGGCGGATGAAAGCATGGGCGAAGCGGCACTCGTCGCGTTCAGTTACGCGCAGGTTGGCGGGCTCGGCTGGGCGCTGATCGGCTCCGCGGCGGCATTGAAGAGCATGCGAGTCACCGGCAGCAAGCTGTTCGCGAAGGCGGTCTGGGAAGGCTATCGTAACGGTCGCAAGGCGAAGTGGGTATCGGGCGAAGATTATCTCGAACTGCTCCACGAACCGCTGGAGGCCGCGCGCGAACGGCTAGGGATCGTCACGCCCGTCGCGTATCTGCGAGCGCAGCGCGAACTCGGACCGGCGCTCGCATCGTATCTCAGCACGCAGAAGGCCGCGACCGCAGCAGCCGCGATCGCGCCGGAGCGGATCGCCGCCTGACGTGATGCTCGATAGCGGACTGGACGTGTCGCTAGCGCAGATGTGATCGGATCGGTCCCTTACCCGTTCGTGCTGAGCGAAGTCGAAGTACCGGCGCTTGAACCGCGCCTTCGACTTCGCTCAGGGCGGACGGAAAAGGGCGATGCAATCGGTTTCGAAACTGCTCTAAGGCCGAGGCAATGCTCTCGCGCCTCGTCCTTACCGATTTTCGCAATCATGCCGACCTGACGCTGGCGCCGGGACCAGGGTTCGTCGTGCTGACTGGTGAGAACGGCGCGGGCAAGACGAATATCCTGGAGGCGGTGTCGCTGCTAGCGCCCGGCCGTGGGCTGCGGAGAGCCGCACTCGGCGAGATGGCGCGACAAGGCGGGGCAGGCGGATTCGGCGTAGCGGCCACTCTGTTTCCAGAGCGCTCGCAGAAGAGCGCAACAGAATTCCCCTCCCGCTTGCGGGAGGGGTTAGGGGAGGGCGCGACGTACGTACTGGCGTCCGCTCCCGAGGAAAACGCGCCCCTCCCCCGACCCCTCCCGCAAGCGGGAGGGGAGTTAGAAGAGGACGAGATGCAGCCGGGCGAGGCGCCCGCAGTTGGCGAAGTCGACGTCGCAACCGGCACGCTCGCCTCTGCCCCGGAACGCCGCATCGTCCGCATCCAGGGCGCCACCACTACTGCCAACGCGCTCGCCGAATGGCTCACGATCCTGTGGCTCACCCCCGCGATGGACCGTCTCTTCGTCGCGCCAGCCGGCGAGCGCCGCGGCTTCCTCGACCGCCTCACGCTCGCGCTCGCCCCGAGCCATGCCCACCACGCCGCCCGCTATGACGCCGCGATGCGCGCGCGAAACCGCCTGCTTGCCGACGAAGGCCGCCCCGACGGCGACTGGCTCTCCGCACTCGAAGCGCAGATGGCCGAGCACGGCGCCGCGGTCGACGCGGCCCGACGCGAGACCGTTACCCTGCTCGGTACGAGGCTTGCGCATCAGGACGACGGCCCGTTCCCCCGCGCCGGCCTGACACTCGAAGGCTGGGCTGGCGACACCACGCGCCTGCAATCCGACCTTGCCCAGGGCCGCGCGCGCGACGCCGCTGCCGGGCGCACGCTCAGCGGCCCGCACCGAGTCGACCTCATCGTCACGCACCTCGACAAGGACCGCGCCGCGTCGCTCGCCTCGACCGGCGAGCAGAAGGCGCTCCTCCTTGGCATCGTCCTCGCCCACGCCGACCTCGTCGCCGAACGCACCGGCCAGCCCCCCGTCCTGCTCCTCGACGAGGTCGCCGCACACCTCGACCCATCCCGCCGCGCGGCGCTGTTCGCCCGCCTCGCAGGCCGCGGCCAGGTGTGGATGACCGGCACCGAAGACGCGCTGTTCGACGCGATCGGCGCACAGGCAACGCGGATCGCGGTCGGGCGTTAGGCTGAACGCGCGCTGTCGACCGACGTCACCGCGCGTTCAAGCGGGCGCGGGCAGAGCTCCGTCCATCGAAGATACGGAGAGAGAGCAATGACCCGGAAGTTTACGCGCACCGCCCTCGGCTTGATGCTGATCGCAGCAACCACCGCTCCGGCGTTCGCGCAGGCCCGCGACGGCGGCCGGTACGACATGAGCCGCGCCCCCTGGTCGCGCCCCGGCTATCGCCTCGAAGGCGCCGGCGTCCCGATCCTGTTCCCCGAACTGCGCAATACGCGGCGCGGCATCGCATTCGTGATGCCGAACTTCGACGCGAACGGCGACGGGCGGATCAGCCGCCGCGAAGCCGACGACGCCAACCGCGAATTCGCGCGGATCGCCGGCCCCCGCCGCGACCGGTTCGACTGGGATGCGTATGGCCGCGATCCGAGCGGCTATCGCGGTGACCGCGGCACGACGACGATCGTCGAGACCACCACGACCTGGGACCGCGGCGCGATGCGCAACTACGGCTTCCGCCAGACCCCGCGCGGCGCGACGCTGACGCTGCAGGAGGACGTGCTGTTCCGTACCGACAGCGACGTGTTGCGTCCCGGCGCGATCGAGAAGCTGCGGCCGCTCGCGCGCTACCTGCGCGGCAACCCCGGTGTCCGGGTTGCGATCGACGGCTTCACGGACTCGCGCGGGACGGACGCGCATAACCAGGACTTGTCCGAGCGTCGCGCAGCGAGCGTCCGCCAGGCGTTCGACGACATGGACGTCGTCCGCGCCCGTTTCAGCGTCGTCGGCCACGGCGAGCACGACCCGGTTGCGACGAACGCAACGCCGGCCGGCATGCGCCTCAACCGCCGCGTCGAAGTGACCCTGCTAGGCCAGCGCGCCGACCGGTTCTGACGCAACGGACTCCCTCGCCCCTCCGGGGAGAGGGAAGGGGCCCGCGGCCCTTGCGGTGGGAAGGGAGAGGGGAGTGAGGCTCGCGAGGCTGATCCCAACTCCCCCTCACCCTCCCGTCGCCTGCGGCTCCTCCCTCCCTCTCCCCGAGGGGAGTGGGACAAGCCCGACCCAAGCTGTACCACCCCGGCGAAGGCCGGGGCCCAGTTGGGGGGCCTCGCTAACGAAGCGCGGCACCTCGTTACTGCAACCTTTCCACCTGGGCCCCGGCCTCCGCCGGGGTGGTGGCTTCTCCGCGGGGGGATCGCCCGAACCGCTGTCCTACACGCGCGCAAGCTGTCACCATCCCCGCATGGCGATCCCAACCCCCTCGAAACCAGCCTGCCCGGCCCTCGAAGTGCACACGCGCCGCAAAACGCTCCCAGCGTCTGCACTTCGTGCACTTCCGGCGCGGCACGCCTCACTCCTACAGGCCATTTCGCTTCCGTTTCGGCCCCCGAATGCCTATATACTCGGCATGGCATCCAACCCCGAAACCAACAATCCCAACCTCCCGAACATGGGCGACTATGGCGCGGACTCGATCAAGGTCCTGAAGGGCCTCGACGCGGTCCGCAAACGCCCCGGCATGTACATCGGCGACACCGACGACGGTTCCGGCCTCCACCACATGGTGTTCGAGGTCAGCGACAACGCGATCGACGAGGCGCTCGCCGGGCATTGCGACCGGATCGATATCGTCCTCAACGCCGACGGTTCGGTCAGCGTCACCGACAACGGCCGTGGTATCCCGACCGGCATCCACACCGAGGAAGGCGTGTCCGCAGCCGAGGTCATCATGACCCAGCTCCACGCCGGCGGTAAGTTCGAGAACACCAACGACGAGAACGCGTACAAGGTCTCGGGCGGCCTGCACGGCGTCGGCGTCTCGGTCGTCAACGCGCTCAGCGAATGGCTCGACCTGACGATCTGGCGCAACGGCGAAGAGCATTACATGCGCTTCGCGTTCGGTGACGCGGTCGCGCCATTGAAGGTCGTCGGACCCGCTACGGAGGGTCAAAAAGGTACTCGCGTGACCTTCTTCCCGTCGCCGGCCACCTTCAAGATCACCGATTTTGACTTCGACAAGCTCGAACACCGGTATCGCGAACTCGCGTTCCTCAACTCGGGCGTCCGCCTGTTCCTCTCCGACGCGCGGCACGAGGAGATGAAGACCGTCGAGCTCTATTACGAGGGCGGGATCGCCGCGTTCGTGAAGTATCTCGACCGCGCGAAGGTGCCGTTGATGCCAGAGCCGGTCGCGATCAGCGGCACACGCGACGACGTCACGATGGACGTCGCGCTCCAGTGGAACGACTCGTATTACGAGAACGTCCTCGCCTTCACGAACAACATCCCGCAGCGCGACGGCGGCACGCACATGGCCGCGTTCCGCGCCGCGCTGACCCGCACGCTCAACAATTATGCCGAGAAATCGGGGATGTTGAAGAAGGAGAAGGTCCAGCTCACCGGCGAGGACATGCGCGAAGGCCTGACCGCGATCGTCTCGGTCAAGCTGCCCGATCCGAAGTTCAGCAGCCAGACCAAGGACAAGCTCGTCTCGTCCGAAGTCCGCCAGCCTTTGGAAAGCTTGATGGCCGACAAGATGGCCGAGTGGCTTGAGGAAAACCCGGCGCACGGGAAAGCGATCGTCGCGAAGATCATCGACGCCGCCGCCGCCCGCGAAGCCGCCAAGCGCGCCCGCGAACTGACGCGTCGGAAAGGCGTGATGGACATCGCCTCGCTGCCCGGCAAGCTCGCCGACTGCCAGGAGCGCGATCCCGCCAAGTCCGAGCTGTTCCTGGTCGAGGGTGACTCGGCAGGCGGCTCGGCAAAACAGGGCCGCGATCGCCATTTCCAGGCGATCCTGCCGTTGCGCGGCAAGATCCTCAACACCGAGCGCGCGCGCGAAGACCGGATGCTGTCGAGCCGCGAGATCGGCACGCTCATCACCGCGATGGGCACCGGCATCCGCGATGACTTCAATGCGGACAAGCTGCGCTACCACAAGATCGTCATCATGACCGACGCAGACGTCGACGGCGCGCACATCCGCACGCTGTTGCTGACGCTGTTCTACCGTCACATGCCCAAGATCATCGAGGGCGGGTACCTCTACATCGCCCAGCCGCCGCTCTACAAAGCGACCAAGGGCCGGTCGGAGGTGTACCTCAAGGACGACGCGGCGCTCGACGAGTATCTGGTCGATGCGGGCGTCAACACGATGGTGCTCGACGGTCCCGGCGGCGGTCGTTCGGGTCGCGACCTGAAGGATCTGGTCGATCACGCGCGCCGGATGCGGACGCTGATGCGCTACGTCCCCAAGCGCTACGACGCCGGGATGATCGAGGCACTCGCGCTCGGCGGCGTGTTCGATCCCGAGGCGTCGGTCGAAGACCGCACCTCGCGTCTGGAGATCGTTACCCGTCGTCTCGAACTCGACGACGGCGATGCCCGCTGGACCGCGGTGTTGACCGAAGACGGCGGCATCCACTTCCAGCGCGCATGGCGCGGGGTCACCGATCACCACATCATCGAGGCCAGCTTCCTGGTGTCGGCCGAGGCGCGCAAACTCCACGCGCTGTCGGGCGAGCACGCCGAGAGCTATGCGCGCACGTCGAATCTCGTCCCCGCCAGCAAGGCGTCGCAGGCCGAGGAGCCCGAGGCCGAAGAGGGTGCAGAGCCCGAGGCCGGCGTGATCGGCTCGGTCACGGCCGTCGCCGCACGCGGCTCGACGCAGGTCTCGCGGCCGAGCCACCTGCTCGACGCGATCCTGACCGCGGGGCGCAAGGGCCTCGCGATCCAGCGCTACAAGGGCCTTGGCGAGATGAATGCGGAGCAGCTCTGGGAAACCACGCTCGACCCGTCGGTCCGCTCGATGCTCCGTGTCACCGCGGTCAACGCCGAGAGCGCGAACGAGATCTTCACCCAGCTCATGGGCGAAGTCGTCGAACCCCGCCGCGAGTTCATCCAGGACAACGCGCTCAACGTCGCCAACCTCGACGTCTGAGTTTCGACCGTCAGCGCCGGTCCTGCCGTTCGCTGGCGGTGAAGCTGCGGAAGGTGATCGACCAGCGCGTCACCTCCATCTCGGCGATGCTGTGCTCCCAGTCGTGGCGCGCCTCGCCGCTGAGATGGTACACGGACCGCGGTGCCAGCGGTACGGCGGCCCGGTCGAAACCGCCCGCCTTGCGCCGCCGGAACCGCATCGTCGTCGGCACGCCGAGCGAAATGCCGACGACATGCTCGAACACCGGCCGGTCGCGGTGCCAGCCTATTCCGGCCCCCGGATCGTACCGGATCAGCAACGCCTGGACGAGCGCCTCCTCAGGCAGCTTGGCGAATGCAGCGGCGCGCGCGCGGATCGGTAGCAGCCAGTCGGGCAACGGATCGGTCGCACCGAACTGGCTGGTGTCGAAATCATAATGCCAACCGAACGACTTGGTCAGCCGCTTGCCCAGCCACCCCTGGAACTGGAACGGCGCCAGATCCTGTTCGTCGATCCGGGCGATCAGCATCGCCTCCTCGTCTTGGTCGAGCAGTGCGTCGCGGTACGCGAGCCCGGGGAGGCGCGGTGTTCCGAAGAGATCCAAAGTCGGGTTTCCCATCGACGGCATGTAGGCACGCAACCTGCCCATCCGAAGACCCCATGGTTGCCGACTCCACCGCTGCAATCTACCGCTAAGCACGCATCCCGGAGACTGAAATGACCGCCCATCTCAAGATCGACTTCGTCTCGGACATCGCCTGCCCGTGGTGCATCATCGGCCTGCGCGCGCTGGAGGAGGCTCTGGTCCGCGCCGAAGATGCGCTCAACGCGGAGATCGTCTTCCAGCCGTTCGAACTCAATCCGGCGATGCCCGCTGGCGGCCAGAATATCGGCGAGCATATCGCGGAGAAATACGGATCGACGCCGAGCAGTCGGCGGCCAATCGCGCAATGATCGTCGACCGCGCGCGCGACTTGGGATTCACGATGGTGATGACCGAAGCGAGCCGGATCTATAACACGTTCGACGCGCACCGCCTGTTGCACTGGGCGCAGATCGAGGGAGGGCAAGCGGCGCTCAAGCACGCGCTGTTCACGGCCAATTTTACCGACAATGCCGACCCCGGCGATCACGAAGTGCTGATCGATGCCGCGCAGAAGGCCGGGCTCGACCCGGTCGCCGCCGGGGATGTGCTGCGATCGGGCCGCTATGCCGACGAGGTCCGCGCGGCCGAGGCACTCTGGCGCGCGCGCGGGATCAACGCGGTGCCGGCGATCGTGATCAACGACCGGCATCTGATCTCTGGCGGCCAACCGGTCGAGGTCTTCGAACAGGCGCTACGCCAGATCGCCGCGGCCGGCTGACGAGATTCGGGTCATGCCACGGCGGGCTGATAACAGTCCGTGAAACCGACCCGATCGACGGGCGCCACCCCGTCATTACTTGGTCGGAGATCTTACCGGGGTCACACCCGGTTCGACCGCTCAGTTCAGCGTCGTCATCTCGACCGGCTTGCCCTTGGTGGTCGGGTTGGACGCGTTCGCCTTGGGTGCCTTTTCGGCCTTGGGCTTGCGCACTTCCTTGCTGGATTTCTTCTGGCTCTTGGCCATGACCATACCTCATGGGGCGGAAGGCCCCGCTTAATGCTACACCTTTCGCCGACGATACACCCGTCTTATCGCGGGCCGTCTTATCGCGGGCCGTCTTATCGCGGGTGCGCCGCAAGCAGGTCCAGCGTCGCCTGGTCGCCCTTGCCACCATAGAACCGGTCGAGTGCCGCGCGATACGGTGCCGGATCGTCTGCGACCGCGGCGAACAGCGTCATCGACGACCGCAGTTTCACCGCATCGATCCCGCCCAGGATCGTTTCTGCGGAGCCCTCTGCGGCAGTCACGGCGCGCGTGACCTCGATCAGGCGCGGCCCAAGTATCTCATGCGCAAGATAGGCGCGTGCCTCGTCGGCGGAGGCGATCGCATAGGTTCTGGCCATCGGACTTTGCCCCAGTCCGGCAATCTGTGGAAAGATGAACCAGATCCAGTGACTGCGTTTCGCACCCCGCCGCAACTCGGCAAGCGCTTCCGAATAGACACCGTCCTGCGCGATTACGAAACGGTCGAGATCATGAGCCATAGGATCGAGATGGTCGTGCCCCGTCGTCTTCGCAACCGCGATACCCGTCGATGCGTTGCACAGGGGGTTCAGGAGATCAGGCGATGACGATGGTGCTATCATGAAGAGGGCAATCGCGGTCGCGGCGTTCGTGCTGCCGCTCATCACCGGCGGATGCGGACAGAACGACGACCCGACGAAGACCGCATCGCCCAGCGGTTTCACGCCGCCCGAAACGCGCGCGCCTACACCCATCGCCGGTCAGGCGCAGACGACGCCGGTCACCGCGTACGTCGGCAAATACCCGCACGATGCCGTCGGTGGCGTCGATTTCTACGACCGCACCGACGTCGCGACGGGTCTCGTCAACGCGGTCGGCGATGCGAAGCTGCGCGAGATGATCCGCGGTCGATCGGGGCCTGCCACGCCGGTTTTCAAGATGGGCGACCGGGTCGCATCCTGGGGATGCGAAGAGCATAATTGCGGCGATCACAACTGGACGGTGATCGTCGACCCGAAGCGCGGCAAGACGCAGGTCTGCTACCATGATGCTGCGAAGATGGGCCCGCAGAGCGACTGGTATGATGGTGCGGCGCCTGTGCGTCGTGCCGAAACCTGCCCATCGGAAGGATAAGTCATGCTCGAACACATCCCCGCTTGGCTTGGCCACGCGATGAGCGGCCTGCGTGCCGGCACCGACAAGCTTGCGATCGTCCAACTCGGTGAGGATTTCGAGACGCTCGATCTGACCAGCCCGGCATTCGCGCATGAGGCTCGGCTGCCGCCTCGCTTCACCGCGGATGGGGAAGGGGTATCGCCGCCGCTCGTCTGGAGCGAACCGCCGGTCGGGACTGAGCGCATGGTCCTGATCGTCGAGGATGCCGATGCTCCGGCCCCACAACCTCTGGTCCACGCGATCGTCTGGGGTCTGGAAGCCGATGCGGGTCATCTGGCGGAAGGCGCCATTACCGCGGACGGAGAAGGCGTTGGTACCGTTGATGTCGGTCGTAATTCCTATTTGCGCGAAGGCTGGTTGCTACCCGATCCGCCCAGCGGTCACGGCGAGCATCGCTATGCATTCCAGGTCTTTGCAATCGGTGCGGGGGCAGGGGAGGTTGGCACCACGCCGGGGCGCTCGGCGGTGATCGAGGCCATCACGGGCCAAGTGCTGGCGGCGGGCCTGCTGATCGGGACTTATTCGCGTGAGGAAGAAGCCCCCGTGGGGCCGGTCGGAATGGCTACGCCCGCCTGATCTCGATGCCCGAGAGGCGCCTCGTCGGTCAGGCGAGGACGTCGCCGGTCTGTGTCGCGATCAGCAGGATGGTGGTCGAAAAGGCGATGAGGCCGATGAGGATGCTACGGTTCATGGTGATGGGTGTCCCGCTCAGGCGATGGGGATGATCGGGACGGCGGTACCGACTGCGACGGCTGCGAAGAACAGTGCGCCGACGAGCGAGAAGGCAATACGCTGAGCGGTTTCGAAACGGATCGACATGAGATAGTCCTTCGATGGCCGGGCGCCGGACCATCCGGCTGCCGATATCGATTGATCTGCATGGCGCGTGCCAGTTTCTTAACCTCTTGAAGATCCAGGATAATCTTATTTGAGGGTAATCGAGTTGGGGAAACTCACCATGTCTCGGTCGCGAATTACGCCAATTACCGGGATCAGCCTGTGCAAACCCGATCGCGGCCGTCCGACTTGGCGGTATAGAGCAGGCGATCGGCACGTTGCAACGCGGTGTCGACCGCTTCGCCTGCCTGCACGGCGGTAACGCCGGCTGATACGGTGATGATGCCGAGTGCGGTGTCGGTCTCGCGATTGCGAAAGCGTTTGCCAGCGACGGTCGCGCGAACCGAGTCGAGTATTGCCGCGGCATCGACCAGGTCTACGCCACCTAACAGCATCGCGAACTCCTCGCCGCCGTGCCGCACGACGAGGTGCGGCGCACAGGCTACGGCCATCGCCTGCCCGATCGCGACGAGCACGCGATCGCCGACCGCGTGGCCATGCACGTCGTTGACGCGCTTGAACCGATCGATGTCGCACAACGCGATGCAATAGGGTCCGGCATCCTGGTCGCGTGCCGCGAAAGCTTCCTCGAACGCGCGTCGATTGGGCAGGCCGGTCAACACGTCGCGCCGTGCCGTGTCGCGCGCTTCGGCCAATTTCGACCGCAGCGAATCCGTTTCCGCCGTTGCCGCCGCCAAGCGGACTTCGCTGTCGTGGATACGCTTGATCATTGTGCTCGTGATCTCGGCAACGCCATCGATTTCGGCCAGTTGGGTGATCGCCGCCGCACTGTCGGCCAGGTCGCGTCCGAAACCGTGCGTCTCTTCGCGTATCGTCCGGACGATCTGCGCGAAGCCGTCGACCTGCTGTTGCGTTTCGATCACCAACGCCACGGCGGTATCCGGCGTCGTATCCGCCGCGGCTCGTTCCTTTTCGCCGGCGCGACGCGGGAGTGCGAGCGGAGGTCCATCCACGACCGTTCCGCCAAGCTGCTCGATATCCGACCGGGTCAACCGGACGCCGTTGCGTGTGACCCGCGCGACTGCCTCTGCGAGCCCGCCGTCGGGGGCCGACAGCACCGCGAACGCGAACGCGTAATGAGCGGGGTCTGGACTGAGTTTGTGCTCGTCCAGGAACAGTCCGATTCGCTCGAAAAGCGCGGCATTCGGTTCCGAATGCGACAACGAACCCGCTATTTTGACACCGCGCATCTTATCCCCCGCGTCCCTACAGAGGCGATAGACCCGAAAGCGTTATCATAATGTCACCGGACCGGCAGGTATTTGCCGGTCCGGTATCGATCCTTACTTGCCCGTCAGCTTCTGGACTGCGGCAAGCGTCGTCGAGACATGTGCCTCGGGGTTCATCTCGTCGTGAACGAACGCGATGCGGCCGTCCTTGGCGATGACGTAGCTGGTGCGCTTGGTGATGTCGCGCCCTGCCATCTGCTTGCCGAGCGCGACGTCATAGCCCTTGACCACGTTCGGCCCGGCGCTGGCGACCGCGAACTTACCCGCGCACTTCTCGGCCGAGAACTTGCTGAGCGTCTCGACATTGTCGGCCGACATGCCGATCACGGTCGCACCCGCCTTGGTGAACGCCGGGATGGCCTCTGCAAACGCATGTGCCTCGGCGTTGCAGCCGCCGGTATAGGCCGCCGGGAAGAAGTAGAGCACGACCGGGCCCTTCTTCAGCTGATCGGCGAGGTGGACGGTGAACACCTTGCCGGCGATCGCGCCGCGCGTGGTGAAATCCGGAGCCTTGGCGCCGGGCGCGAGTGCCGCCAGCGCAGGCGCCGCGACGAGGAGGGCAGCGGCAGTGGCAAGTGTCGAGACGAGGCGCATGGATGATACTCCGTTTAGATCGCAATGACCTACGCTGGCGTGATCGATCCGTCCATTGCCCGTGACGCTCGCGCTCGATAGGCTGGAAATATGCCAGTAACCCAAGCCGATATCGATCTCGCGCACCGCCTCGCGGATGCCGCGGGCCACGTCATCCGACCCTATTTCCGCCATGAGCACGGCGTCGAGATCAAGGACGACCAGTCCCCCGTCACCCGCGCCGACCGCGAGGCCGAGACCGCGATGCGCCGGCTGCTCGACGCCGAACGCTCGGGCGACGGCATCGTCGGCGAGGAGTTTGGCGAGAAGCCGGGCGTCACCAACCGCAAATGGGTGCTCGACCCGATCGACGGCACGCGCAGCTTCACCGTCGGCCGCGCGATCTTCGGGACGCTTATCGCGCTGGTCGAGGATGGCTGGCCGGTGCTGGGGATCATCGACCAGCCGATCCAGCGTGAACGCTGGGTCGGTGTAGCGCGGCGTCCGACCACTTTGAACGGCGTACCTGTCCGCACCCGCACCTGCCGCGAACTAGCGGGGTCGACGATCGCCACAACCAGCCCGCATCTGTTCGACGAGGTCGACGTGCCGCACTACTTGGCACTGGTCGCTGCGATCTCGGGCGGCAACCCGCGGCAGGGGCCTGTCTATGGTGGCGACTGCTACAATTACGGCCTGCTCGCGAGCGGCCATCTCGATGTGGTCTGCGAATCGGGTCTCAAGCTCTACGACTTCGCCGCGCTGGTGCCGGTAGTCGAAGGCGCGGGCGGGCGCATGTGCGACTGGAACGGCGACCCGCTGACCGCAGACAGCGAAGGTCATGTGCTGGCGATCGGCGACCCGGCGCGGATGGACGACGTGCTGGAGGCGATGCACCGCTTGCAGGATGGCCACGATCACGATGCGCATGACGGCCATGACCATGGATAAAGGTTCCCCTCCCGCGTGCGGGAGGGGCTAGGGGGGGCAGGACGTACGTACTGGCGTCCGGCACGCGATTGGCGCTTCCCAATGCCGCAAGTGGAAGGGCACAACAGCAGTCTCGCAAACCGCAAAGCCCTACATCACCATCCCCCTCCGTCATCCCGGCGGACGCCGGGACCCACGGACACGGAGCGCTAGCTGTCTGAGCTGACACAACCAGGGGCCCCTGCGTCCGCCGGGGTGACGGGGTTGGTGTGGTGAGGAGTGAGTGCTCAGCGATGGCCGCGTCGTGGCCAGGCCGCTATCCAGCTCGAACGCTGCGATCAAGCTTGAACAGCGCATCGACTTCACACCTACGTGCGACTACCGGCCACAGACAGCAACCGGCCACAGACAGCAACTGGCCACAGACAGCAACCGGCCCGTATGTTCACCACCAAGCCCTGATCACACCCGGTCCGTCATCCCGGCGGACGCCGGGATCCATGGACACACAACGCTAGCCGCCGCCTGCACAAGCCCAACCATCGGAACCGGCGCTCGCCTGACGCCAAGACGGGCAAGCTAGGAGAGGGGCGTACTATCCTCGCCGCCCCTCAGAAGATCCCCAGGAACTTCTTCCGCTGCCCCTTCTTCTCCGCAGCATTCGTCTTCCCGTCCTCGGCCTTGGCGGTCGTCCCATGCCCCACGTCATCGCGCGGCTGGCCCTTGGTGGTCCGCTGCGCCGCCGCCGTAGCCCCGGAGAGCACCGGCCCGCACGCGGTAGACTTCGCATCGCCGACATCGACGAACGCCAGAATCCCCGCGACCGGCGTCGCCACCAGCGCCAGCCCGAGCCCGCTGCCGACCCGCGCGAGCAGGTCCTTCGAGATCACGTTGAGCTTTGGCGCCGCGAACAAACCGCCGACACTAACCGGCGATTGCCCGGCAAACAGGCTGAACTTCTTCGAATCCGCCCGAAACGCCAGATCCACCGCCTCGTTGCGGAAGCTGAAACCGCCACGACCTACGATCACGTTCTTGCGCGTGTCGATCAGGATCGGGTCCGCCGCCGCGACACCGCCGCGCACGGTAAAGCCGATCAGTCCGCAATTGATCTGTACCGGCTCGTCGAGCTTCCCCTGGAACATCCGCTGCGCGAACGTGCCGATGTCGAGTTCAGCCAACTGCACGTTGCGCACCGAAAGCGCGCCCGACGGCAACACGAACGCGATCCGGCCACGCGACGACGCCAGCGAATCGTGGATCGAGTCGCCCCGGCCATCAAGCTTGATGCGACCCTTGACGGTCCCGGTCGTCCCGGCCTCGGTCAGGCCATAGCCCTTGAGCAGCCGGCCCAGTGGCGTCGGCGCGAGGCGGATGTCGTAGGACACCGCGCTCGGCCGTGCGCGCGTGTCGAAGATGACGTCCGAGGCCACGTTGCCGCGCGCCATCGAGAAGGTCAGCGGCGACAGCGCCAGCCGCCCACGCTCCAGATCGAGCGTCAGGTCAATGTTGGAGATCGGCAGGTTGCGCGACTTCACCACCCCGATCGTCCATTTCAGGTCCGCATCGAAGATCTGCATCGTCGCAACCGGCAGGTTCCCGTCGGGCAGCAGCCGTTGCGGCGCGGCGCCCGTCGCGGCAGCGGCCGCCACCGCGCCCTTCGACTCAACGATGTCAGGATTGAAGCCGATGAATGGGGCCGCATCGATGATGTCGAGGCTCTTAGTCGTGAGCACCGAATCGAGATGGATGCGCGCGCCGTTGGTAATTGTCAGCTTGCCCGCGAGATCGGTCCGGCCCGCAAAGCCGCGCAGGTGTGTGAAGGCGTATTCGTCGCCCTGCTTGATGAGTTGCGCGCGCAGTTTGTAGGTCCGCGTGTTCGGGATCGCGACGTCGATCACGCCCAGCAGCGTCGACAGGTTTGCGCCGCGTGCCGTGACGGCGAGCGGCACGTTCTCGACATCGGCGATGCTCGGTAGCGTGCCTGCGACGTCGATGATGTTCCCCGCCGCCCGCGCCCGCGCGACCAGCTTGTTCTGCCCGCGATTGGCGGTCGCGTCCGGCGACAGCAACTGCGCGGTCAGCGTGAACGGCGTCTCGCGCAGCCGCCCCTTGCCGGTCAGCCCGACCGCGCGGCCGATCGTCGCGTCGACCGAGCGGATATCGGCGACCTTGAGGTCCGCCAGCACGCGCATTCGGGGATCGAGATAGCGCACCGTCGTGCCCGTGACCGTGGCAACATCGATCCGCGGGAATTCGAGCGGCTTGCCACCCTTCTTGTTCGAGAACGTCCAGGTATTCGCCGAATGCGCCGCGTTCCACTCGAGGTCGACCGCGCCGTTGACGAGATCGAGCCAGTACAAGCGTCGCTTGCCGAAGAGCAGCGACAGCGGCGCGATCCGCGTGTCGAGCTTGTCCGCCTGGAACAGATTCGGCTTGCTCGCCCAGTCGGGGTTCGAGAGCGTGAAGTTCTCCGCGTACAGCTTGATGCGGAACGGCGCGAAATAAAGCTGGAAATCGCCGCGCACGGTCAGCGTACGGTGGGTGAGCGAGCCGACGACGCGCTCGAACGGGTGCTTCAGGAAGCGCCCCTTGGTGATGTACAGCACCATCCAGATCGCGACGAGGACCGCGACGATCCCGAGCAGGATGTTGCGCAGTATCCGCCGCTTGCGACGTTTTTGCGCAGAGGCTGCTTCCGGGGTCGCGGAAGGGGTCTCGATCGGCTGCGTCGGGCTGTCGTCCATGTTTCGCCTATCGCACGACAGCCGCGTCAGTTCCACAACGGTTGATATGGCGGATCATTGCGTCTATGCGGCCCGCTTCCTCGAAGGGAACGCGTTCTACGAATCGCCCGGCCAGTGTGGGCTGCCGCGGCGATTTCAGCGTCCTCCTTCGTAACCGAAAGGATAAAAATGCCCAAGCTGAAGACCAAGAGCGGCGTCAAGAAACGCTTCAAGCTCACCGCCACCGGCCTGCTCAAGCACGGCGTCGCCGGCAAGCGTCACCGTCTGGCGCATCACAACGGCAAGTACATCCGTCAGAACCGCGGCACCAAGCTGCTGTCGAAGGCCGATACAGCAGCAGTGAAGGCCTGGGCGCCTTACGGCCTGCGTTGAGCTGAGAAGGAATTAGACAATGGCACGCGTAAAACGGGGTGTTACCACCCGCGCCAAGCACAAGCGTATTTTGGTTCAGGCGAAGGGCTATTATGGCCGTCGCAAGAACACCATCCGCATCGCCCGTCAGGCCGTCGAGAAGGCCGGACAGTACGCTTATCGCGACCGCAAGGTTAAGAAGCGCACGTTCCGCGGCCTCTGGATCCAGCGCATCAACGCCGGCGTCCGCGCCGAGGGTCTGACGTACTCGCAGTTCATGCACGGCGTGAAGCTTGCAGGGATCGAACTCGACCGGAAGGTCCTGGCCGACATCGCCATGCACGAGGGCGCTGCATTCAGCGCCATCGTCGCCCAGGTGAAGGCGGCTCTCCCCCAAGCCGCGTAATCCGCGACTGAGGTGAGGTTTAGAAGGGCGTCGGTGGGAGACCACCGGCGCCCTTTCTGCGTTTGGGGGCGTGAAGTGTTTGAGCGCTGGTGGAACGCGAGGTTTCGCCATGCAAACCGCAACCGCAAACTCAATCCTCGATCCCTAACCTCCGTTCCGCCTAACCCCTATCCGTCATCCCGGCGAACGCCGGGACCCACGGTTACGGCGGAGCCGGCAATAACGTGCTACCATCACCCGGCCCGCTACCGTGGGTCCCGGCGTCCGCCGGGATGACAGGAGTGTTGATGATGGATCAAAATGATCCGCCACGCGGGCACAAGGGGAGCACGAAATGCGCGAAACCTTCCAGCCCTGCGTCTACATCCTCCACTCCCGCCGCCACGGCACGCTCTACATTGGCGTCACCTCAAACTTGCTCGCAAGGCTGGTTCAGCACCGAGAGGGGTTGATCCCCGGCTTCACTCGCCGGTACGGCATCAAGCGTCTCGCCTATTACGAGATGTTCGACACGATGGAGGCCGCGATCGTACGCGAGAAGCGGCTAAAGGAGTGGCGAAGAGCGTGGAAGATCGACCTGATCGAAGCGCGCAACGAAAATTGGGACGATCTGGGTATCGGCCTCGGGCTGCCCCGCCTGACCGAACCCGCCCTGGGAGTATGACGTGACGCAAGACCTGAACCAGATGCGCGACCACATGCTGACGGCGATCGCCGCCGCATCCGGGCTCGATGCGCTCGACGCGTGTCGGGTCGAGGCGCTCGGCAAGCAGGGTACGATCACCGCGCTGCTGAAGACGCTCGGCAAGATGACCCCGGACGAGCGCCTCGTCCAAGGCCCGCTTATCCAGGGCCTTCGCGAAGCCGTCGCCAACGGCATCGCCGAGCGGAAAGCCACGCTCGAACGCGCCGCGCTCGACGCGCGTCTTGCCAGCGAAACGCTCGACATGACGCTGCCCGCCGACGCCACGCCCGCCGGCACGATCCACCCGGTCAGCCAGGTCATGGACGAACTCGCCGAGATCTTCGCCGATCTTGGTTTCGCGGTCGCGACCGGTCCCGAGATCGAGACCGACTGGCACAATTTCACCGCGCTCAACATCCCCGAGACGCATCCTGCGCGCGCGATGCACGACACCTTCTACCTCCAGCAGGGGATCGACGCGAAGGCCGCTGGCACCGCCGACGAGAAGACGACCTTCTCGCTCCTCCGCACGCACACGTCCCCGGTCCAGATCCGCACGATGTTGGCGCAAAAGCCGCCGATCCGCATCATCGCCCCCGGCCGCACCTACCGCTCGGACTCCGACGCGACGCACACGCCGATGTTCCATCAGGTCGAGGGCCTTGTGATCGACAAGGGCATCACGCTCGGCCATCTGAAGTGGACGCTCGAAACCTTCGTGAAGGCGTTCTTCGAGCGCGACGACATCGTCCTTCGCCTGCGCCCCAGCTACTTCCCGTTCACCGAGCCGTCGGTCGAGATCGACGTCGGCTACACGCTGGTGAAGGGCAAGCGCGTCGTCGGCGGCGCCGAGCCCGATGGCTGGCTGGAAATCCTCGGCTCGGGCATGGTCCACCGCAAGGTCATCGAAGCCTGCGGGCTCGACCCCGACGAATGGCAGGGCTTCGCGTTCGGCTGCGGCATCGACCGCCTCGCGATGCTCAAATACGGCATGGACGACCTCCGCCCGTTCTTCGACGGCGATATCCGCTGGCTCAAGCATTACGGCTTTTCGAGCCTCGACGTCCCCACCTTGTCCGGCGGAGTCGGCGCATGAAGTTCACCCTAAGCTGGCTCAAGCAGCACCTCGAAACCAGCGCCACGCTCGACCAGATCGTCGAGGCGCTGACCCGCATCGGCCTCGAAGTCGAAGGCGTCGAGAACCCCGGTGAGAAGCTCGCCGCGTTCAAGATCGCCAAAGTGCTCAGCGCCGAACGCCATCCACAGGCCGACAAGCTCCAGATCCTGTCGGTCGATGCCGGTAACGGACCCCTCCAGGTCGTTTGCGGCGCCCCCAACGCACGCGCCGGCCTGGTCGGCGTGTTCGGCGCGCCCGGCGCCTACGTCCCCGGGCTCGACGTGACGCTGAAGCTCGCCAGCATCCGCGGCGTCGAATCGAACGGCATGATGTGCTCGACGCGCGAACTGGAACTCGGCGAGGATCATGACGGCATCATCGAACTGCCCGCCGACGCGCCGATCGGCACGCCGTACCCCGACTATGCCGGCCTCACCGACCCGGTCATCGACGTGGCGATCACGCCCAACCGCCAGGACTGCATGGGCGTCCGCGGCATCGCCCGAGATCTCGCCGCCGCCGGCCTCGGCACGTTGACGCCACTGACCATTCCCACCCCCTCCGTCATCCCGGCGGACGCCGGGACCCAAGGTGCGGCAGGGGCAGACGGCGAACTCGATCCCCACCGTCGCGGCAATGGCGGAGCAACGGCTGGATCCGGACCCGATGTCGCAACGCTCGATCCGGAGGGCTGCCCCGCCTTCTTCGCCCAAACCGTAACCGGCGTAACCAACGGCGAGTCCCCCGAATGGATGCGCCGCAGCCTCATCGCGATCGGCCAGAAACCGATTTCCGCGCTCGTCGACATCACCAACTATCTGATGATCGACCTCGGCCGCCCGTTGCACGTCTACGACCGCGCCAAACTCTCCGGCGGCCTCGTCGCGCGGAAGGCCAAGGACGGCGAACAGGTCGTCGCGCTCAACGGCAAGACCTACACGCTCGACGCGACCATGACCGTCATCGCCGACGACACGGCCGTGCACGACATCGGCGGCATCATGGGCGGCGAGCATTCGGGCGTCTCCGCGGGCACCACCGACGTGCTGATCGAATGCGCGTATTTCGATCCCGACCATATCGCCCGCACCGGGCAGAAGCTGACGCTCACCTCCGACGCGCGCAGCCGCTTCGAACGCGGCGTCGATCCGGCGTTCCTCGAAGACGGCCTCGCGATCGCCACCGCACTCGTCCTCCACATCTGCGGCGGCACGGCGAGCGACGTCACGCGCTCTGGCCAACCCCCGCTCGAACCCCGCGTGATGCACTACGACCCGCGCCTCAGCGCAGAGCTCGGTGGCCTCCACGTCGCCCCCGAACGCCAGGCGCGAACCTTGTTGTCGCTCGGCTTCACGATCGGCGCGATCCAGTCCGCCGACGCGTTCAGCGACGCGCTGTTCTCGACGATCGAAGGCAAATGGCCGGTCACGATCCCGACCTGGCGCCGCGATGTCGACGGCCCCGCCGACCTCGTCGAGGAAGTCGTCCGCATTGAGGGCATCGACTCGATCCCC
Source organism: Sphingomonas sp. AP28 (assembly GCF_056680455.1). NCBI lineage: Bacteria > Pseudomonadati > Pseudomonadota > Alphaproteobacteria > Sphingomonadales > Sphingomonadaceae > Sphingomonas > Sphingomonas sp. AP28. The sequence goes on from NZ_CM155283.1 coordinate 2,900,479, forward strand.
TCGACGCCGCTCCCGCGCATGCCCGGCGTCGCCAAGCCGACCGCTACGCCCGAGCAGAAACTGGAACGTAGGGCGCGTCGCGCGGCGGCGGCCCGAGGGCTCGACGAGGCGGTAACGTGGAGCTTCCTCTCCGAAGCCGAAGCAGCCCCCTTCGGCGGCGGTGCCTGGACGCTTGCCAACCCGATCAGCGAAGACCTGAAAGTCATGCGTCCGTCGCTGCTCCCCGGCCTGCTCGCAGCGACGGGGCGTAACCTCAAGCGTGGCCAGCAGAGCGTCCGCCTGTTCGAGATCGGCCGCCGCTATCTGGCCGACGCCGAACGCGCGACACTCGGCGTAGTCCTCGCGGGCGACCGCCGCCCCCGTGGCTGGCGCGATGGGAAAGCGGCGACCTTCGACGCTTATGACGCGAAGGCCGAAGCTCTGGCGCTTCTCGCCGCCTCGGGCGCGCCCGTCGATAACCTGCAAGTGATGGGGGAGGCCGGCGACGCATGGCACCCCGGCCAGTCGGGTACGCTCCGCCTCGGGCCGAAGACGGTGCTGGCAAGCTTCGGCATGCTCCACCCCTCCGTCCTGAAGGCCTTCGACCTCGACGGCGCCGTCGCCGCGGTAGAAGTCTACCTTGACGCGATTCCCCCCAAGCGCGCGACCGGCTTCGCGCGCCCGGCCTACACGCCGCCGGCGCTGCAAGCCGTCCGCCGCGACTTCGCGTTCCTCGTGCCGGCGGCGCTCGCGACCGACACGTTGGTCCGCGCGGTCAAGGGGGCGGACAAGGTCGCGATCGTCTCGGCCCGCGTGTTCGACGTGTTCACCGGGGCAGGGGTCGAGGACGGCCACAAGTCGGTCGCAGTCGAGATCGTCCTGCAACCGACCGCCAAGAGCTTCACCGACGAAGAGATCAAGGCGATCGCCGACAAGGTGGTCGCAGCGGCCGCAAAACAAGGCGCGAGCTTGCGCGTCTAAGCGCGTGGATGACCAAACGTGCCCTCACCCCTCCCACGGCCAAGCGGCCGCGGGCCCCTTCCCTCTCCCCGCAGGGGAGAGGGAGAGACGCCGAAGGCGGCGAGGGTGAGGGCACGCGCTGGCGTACTAATACCACCCCGGCGGAGGCCGGGGCCCAAGTGGTAAGGCCGGTATAACGGAGCGATGCGCGTCGTTGGCAACGTCCCCCAATTGGGCCCCGGCCTTCGCCGGGGTGGAGTGAGGTGAGCGTTTTGAGACCTCGCGCGTTTGAAGCTCACGGAAGGAATCCCATGACCGACCTGATCACGATCGCCAACGATCACCTCACCGCGCAGATCAACCCGCACGGTGCCGAACTCACCCATCTCCACGACGCCGACGGCGGCGAACTGATGACCAACGCCGACCCGGCCTTCTGGACCGGTCACGCCCCAATCCTCTTCCCCGTCGTCGGTGTCGTCAACGAAGGCGTCATCCGCCTCGATGGCCAGGCCTACCCGATGCAGAAGCACGGCTTCGCGCGCCATTCGACGTTCGACGTCGTCGCGCAGTCGGAAAACTCCGCCACTTTCCGCCTCACCGACAGCGAGGAAACCCGGAAGGCCTACCCGTTCGCGTTCGCGCTCGACATCGTCTTCACGTTGGACGGCGCGACGCTCACGCTGAAGGCGCACATCCACAACCGCACCGACGCGGCGATGCCGGCAAGCTTCGGCTTTCACCCCGCCTTCGCCTGGCCGCTCCCCTACGGCGAACCCCGCGCCGATCACCGCATCACGTTCGACGCGGACGAACCCGGCAAGCTGAAGGCGATCAGCCCCGACGGCCAGATCGCCGTCGACGAGCGCCCCTCGCCGGTCGAGGACCGCGTCATCGCCCTGCGCGACGAGCTGTTCGCCAAGGATGCGCTGGTCTGGGACCCGATCCATTCCGACGCCGTCACCTATGGCGCTAAGACCGGCCCGCAATTGAAGATCGCCTTCCCCGACACCCCCAAGCTCGGCATCTGGACAAAACCCGGCGCGGCCTATGTCTGCGTCGAGCCCTGGCACGGCATCGCCGACCCCGAAGGCTATACCGGCGATTATCGTGACAAGCCCGGTGTGTTCGAAATCGATGCGGGGGGTACGAAGCGCATCAGCATGAGCGTGACGCTGGCAGCCGAGCACTGACGGACTCCCCTCCCTGGAAGGGAGGGGCAGGGGGTGGGTCGGTTTCCGCATCATGGCACGGTTGCGGCCAAAGCCGACCGACCCACCCCCAACCCCTCCCTTTCAGGGAGGGGAGAGCGTTGCGTTTGGGGAGCAGACGGGGTCCTGTCACAACACCTCGCCCCAAGCGCCCTCTGTCCTCCACGCCCTACATCTGCCAAGAGCGGCGCCAAGCCCGCCGCGTTTTCCCACTGCATCCCGCCGCACCGCGCGCGGGCTGCAGCTTGGCCTAACCCGGCCTAACCTTCTTTTCCCAGCCAAGTCCGACGACTCGGCTCACCGGACCCACGCCATGACCCAATTTCCCCGCCGCACCTTCGCGATCATCTCGCATCCCGACGCCGGCAAGACCACGCTGACCGAGAAGCTCCTCTACTTCGGCGGTGCGATCCATCTCGCCGGCGAGGTGAAGGCGCGCGGCCAGACGCGTCGCGCGCGCTCCGACTGGATGAAGATCGAGCAGCAGCGCGGCATCTCGGTCACCTCGTCGGTGATGACGTTCGAGCGCCAGGGGATCACCTTCAACCTGCTCGATACGCCGGGCCACGAAGACTTCTCCGAGGACACGTATCGCACGCTAACCGCGGTCGACTCGGCGGTCATGGTGATCGACGCCGCCAAGGGCATCGAGCCGCAGACGCGGAAGCTGTTCGAGGTCTGCCGCCTGCGCAACGTGCCGATCATCACCTTCGTCAACAAGGTCGACCGCGAGGGCCGCGATCCGTTCTCGCTGCTCGACGAGGTGGCCGAGATGCTCCAGCTCGACGTGTGTCCGATGAGCTGGCCGGTCGGCATGGGCGGCGAGTTCGAGGGCGTCTACGATCTCTACGCCAACACGCTGAGCCGCCCCGAGGGCGACAGCCGCGAATTCATGGGCAAGGCGATCCCGTTCACCGGCATCGACGATCCCGAACTCGCCAAAATCCTCAGCCCCGAAGCGATGATCCGCCTGAACGACGAAGCCGAACTCGCACAGGGCGGCTATTCGAGTTTCGACCCCGAAGCCTATCGCGCAGGCAACCTGACCCCAGTCTATTTCGGCTCGGCGCTCAAGGACTTCGGCGTCGCCGAACTGATCGCCGCACTCGCCGACTACGCCCCGCCACCACGCGCGCAGCCAGCCGAGCCTGCGCCCGTGTCTCCGGACGAGCCCGAAGTCACCGGCTTCGTGTTCAAGGTGCAGGCCAACATGGACCCCAACCACCGCGACCGCATCGCGTTCATGCGGCTATGCTCGGGCGTGTTCAAGCGCGGCATGAAGCTTACGCCCACCGGCCACGGCAAGCCGATCGCAGTGCACTCTCCCATCCTGTTCTTCGCACAGAACCGCGAACTCGCGGACGAGGCATTCCCCGGCGACATCATCGGCATCCCCAACCACGGCACGCTCCGGGTCGGCGACACGCTCAGCGAGAAGGCCGCGATCCGCTTCACCGGCCTGCCGAACTTCGCGCCGGAAATCCTGCGCCGCGTCGTGCTCAAGGACTTCACCAAGACCAAGCAGTTGCGCAAGGCCCTCGACGACATGGCCGAGGAGGGGGTCACGCAGGTGTTCTACCCCGACATCGGCTCGAACTGGATCATCGGCGTCGTCGGCCAGCTTCAACTCGAAGTGCTGCTCTCGCGGCTGGATGCGGAGTACAAGGTCGCGGCGGGACTCGAGCCGGCGCCGTACGAGACCGCACGCTGGATCTCGGCGGAAGATCCGCTCGAACTGAAGACCTTCGCCGAGATCAACCGCGGCGCGATGGCCAAGGACCGCGACGGCAACCCCGTCTTCCTCGCCAAGAGCGCCTGGGAAGTGAACTACATCGCCGAGCGCTACGCCAAGATCCGCTTCGCTGCGACGCGCGAAAGATAAAAGACCGCCGGAGCTGACCAGGTCTCCGAAAACTTATCAAAGTCTTCGGTCCTCGTCGGCCGCAACGTCAGGGCTACAGCGTCTGGTCCGTCTTGCCCGGCGATCTGTAGTGACGTCGCTCAATCATGCGTCGTGCGGGGTTGTCTCGCAGCACTTTCGCTACCCAATTGTCGCGCCTGGTTGGTTTGCGATGCCGATGCCGTCGCGCCCCATATCGTTTAGTACGCGCAAGCTTTCGCTGCCATCGTACTGCGACCACGATGGCGGCAACTAGTAATACACTAGTAACCATAACTTGAACGTTCATCTATCAGCCCCACTTCGGATAGATGGGATATCAAATATTGGCATAATCTGTAATTAAATTGTGAACTGAGACGATATTATATCGTAAACCGTTGACTCGTCATGGGTAATTCGGGGTTATGATCAACAAAAAAAGAAAATGATTGCTCGCAACTGATTGCCGAGGAGTAGCTGCATTTAACAGCTCACAGATGGGCAGAGACTGGATAACGCCTATTATCGGAAGGATGCCGCCGCCCGATTGGATCATAGAGTTCAGCGTTCGAAATTACTTGGCGATACACATTCCCCAAGTACGCTGTGCGGCACCTCGCATCGTCGGATAACCCGCGCGGACCGGAATATTGTCGAAAATGGCCGAGGTGATTTAACGCCACCTCGGCCCACCTAGATCAACGCCTTGGCTTGGCGGCGAACGCAGCCTTTATTCGGGCGATCGCCAGCATGTTCGCGTCCTGTGCGCCGCGCACGACCATGCCCATGCCGAAGAACTCGTGCGTCACACCCGGGAAAGTACGCTGCTCAACCTTATCACCCGCCGCCCGCATCGCCGCTGCCAGCGTCTCGCCATCGGAGCGAAGCGGATCGATCTGCGCGTTGATGATCGTCGTCGGCGGCAGGCCGCGCAGGTTTGCCTTCACGAGGTTCAGCCGCGGGTCCTGCGCATCGGCGGGATTGGTCTGGTAATAATAGCCGAACCACTTGAGCATCGCGCCGTTCAGCGGCTTCGCGTTCGCCGAATCGATCCGCGACGGCAGCGTCATGCTGCTGTTCGCGATCGGGTAGACCGATACGATGTGCAGCGGCGTGGTCAGCCGGTTGTCGCGCGCGTAGATCGCCGTCGCGACCGCCAGATTGCCGCCGGCACTCTCGCCTGCGACCGCGATCTTGCGCGGATCGCCACCCCAGCTTGCCGCATTCTGCAGCGTCCAGCGATAGGCGGCTGCTGCGTCGTCATGCTGTGCCGGGAACTTGAACTCCGGTGCATGGCGATACTCGACCGACACGACGATCGCACCGACCTGTTTGGCGAGCAAACGTGGTGCCGCGTCGTAGGTGTCGACCGTTGCGATCACCCAGCCGCCGCCGTGATAATAGACGACGACCGGCAGGTTCTTGGCGTTGGCGAGCGACGCAGGCTTGTAGATCCGGGCGAACTGGTTCGCGTCGCTGCCATAGGGCACGTCGCGCGTCGTCACGGTCGCGTCAGGCGTTGCCGACAGGCCATGCTTGATCATGACCTGCTTGGCGCCATCGGCTGCCGACGGCTGCATCCGCGCGACGGCTGGCGTGAGCGTCTCGATCGGCTTGCCACCGAGCGCGGCGAGCTGGTCGAGCACGACCTGCATGTCGGGCGCGGCCTTTGCCGGCTGGGTCGCGGTCGGTGCGGGCGGCGGCGGTGGTGGCGCATCGACCGACCGTGCGGACTGCGCAATCGCGCCGCTCGTCAGGGCGATACCCGATGTCGTGATCAAGGTCGCGGTGGCGAGCGCCATCAGGGTGCGCGATGAGCGGTTGGTCATGCGGTATGGTATCCTGTTTCGAGTGCCCCCACTCGCCGCTTAGAACCGCGTGATCGGGTTTACGTTCCCGCAGGCTCTTGTAACCAACGCTTTTCACACGTGTTTTTTGCTGCTGAAGTTGCTCTCCGTCGTATTAAAATGGCGCAGCGTGTCCTGCGACCCAGGTTTCTACGACCTTGTCGACGTCGGCGATCGAGCGGGTGGGATCGCCATCGACGACCAGCAAATCGGCGCGCGTTCCGGCCACGATCAGGCCGCGATCGCGCAATCCGAGCAGGTCCGCGCCCGCAGCCGTGGCGACCCGCAAGGCTTGCTCGGGCGTCAGCCCCGCCTCGACCATCAGTGCCAGCTCGCGGTGTTCAGCGATGCCCGGCACGCGCACCGCGTTGGCGCCGCTGTCCGTGCCGAACCCGATCTTCACGCCGGCGTCGTACAGCGTCTTCAGGTTACGCAGGTTCATCGCCAGCGACTTCCGCGCGTCTGCCGTCTTCGGATCGGCGAGAATCTTCGCCCGCCACGCCGGATCGTCGACTTGTTGCGCAAGGGCAGGCGACAGCGCGGCGCGGGCGAACGGCATCTGCGTCCACGGCGCGCGATCGGCCCAGGCGAACGTCGCCTCGTCGAGCTGCAACGTCGGAATGTACCAGACGCCCTTCGCCCGCAGCGTCGCGACGAACGCAGGGGGCACCGGCGTGTCGCGGATACCGTGCGCGATGATGTCCGCGCCCGCCGCGACGATCGCCTCCGCATCCGCGAGATCGTGGATATGCGCCGCCACGCGCAGCCCGCGCGCATGCGCCTCGGCGATCACCGCGCGGTAGACGGCAGGGGTCATCTTGACCGGCACGCTGCCGCCGAAATCATCGAGCCACAACTTTACGAGGTCAGTCTTCTCCGCGGCCATCATCGCGACCGCCTTGCGGGCTTCCTCGGGCGTCGAGGGGCGGAACAGCTGGTCGGGCCCGACCTTCAGCATCGCCTGCGGTGGCGCGCCGTTGGGAACGCCGATCCCCTGCATCACGCCGAATAGGTCCGCGCCGTCGATCCGTCCGGCATGCGCGTCGGCGCGTATCCCGACGAACGCCGGACCGTTGTTGCCGAGCGCCGTCACCGTTGTCACGCCGTAGCGGCGATACTGGGCGAGCTGCGCGACGATGTTGGCGCGCGTGTAGTTCTTAGCACCCGTCTCGGTGCCGCTCACCTGGCCGACATGGCTATGGTCCGAGACGAAGCCGGGCAACACGGTGCGCCCCCGATAATCGCGCCGTTCCGCGCCCGCCGGCACCGCGACCTTGCCCGCAGCGACGATCCGTCCGTTCGCGATCACCACCGTTGCATCGTCCACGGGTGCGCCGCCGCGCCCGTCGATCAACCGGACACCGGTCAGCGCGATCGTCTGCGCGGTAGCGGATCCGGCGGTGAGGGCCGATGCCGCGAGGGCGATCGTGCCGAGGCGAGCGGAAATTTTGGTTCGGCGCACGATGATGTCCTTCTCGGGAGGATGCGCCGACGGGACGCCATCTCCCTGAAACGTCAGCGGATGACGCCCGTTCCGATCCGTGTCCGTCAACGCCGAGCGCGCGCGACCTTCAGCGCGATACGGACCGGCTGCATCGTCTCGACCGGCTTGAACGACAGCAGCATCACCAGTGCGACGCCAGCGATCGACGCCGCGCCAAGGAACCGCACGAACCGCTCGCCGGTCAGCGGCGCGCCACAGTGGAACAGCGCCACCGCGAGCACGAGTGACGCGACAATGCGCAGGGCGCGGATAGCGGACGGCGCAACGATACCGAGGTCGCGGCGATACTTGAACGCAGTCGCCGCCAGCAGCAGCCAGCCGAAGAAGCACAGCATCGTAGCTTCAAGCATGAACGGTCTCCGGGAGTGTTTTGCGGATCTTTGCGGCGGGTTTGCTTCGGGCCGACCGCCATGCACCGAGCGCGAGCAAAGCGGCGACCGCGAGCATGGCGAAGTCGAATGCTGCGAATAGCGTGTCGCCGGACAGCATCGATCCGGGCAGCCCACGCGATGTGGTGAGCGTATCGGCCACCGGGATAGCTGCGAAGGTGACGGAGCCGATCGCGAACCCCTCGGTCCACGCGCGGCGCGCCGGTCGCAGCAATTGCAGGAGCGCAACGCCGCCCCATACCCAGAACATCGTCGCGACTTCGGTATCGGCGCGGTTCGCGACGTCGGCGGGGATCAGGCGGTTGGCAAGAAGGTAGGCGGCCATCCCGATCGGCAGGCCGGCGATGACGCCGATGTTCAGCCGCTCGACCAGCTTCAGTCCGAAGAACGGCACCGCGCCCGGCTTGCGACGCTTGGCGGTCCACAGCAGCAGCCCGGTGCCAACCATCGCCGCGCCGGTCAGCCCCAGCACGAAATACGCCCAGCGCAACGCCGGGCCCGCGAATTGCGCGACGTGCAGTCCCAGCATCACGCCCGCAGTGGCGAGCGCGGGCCCGACATCGGCGGCGCCCTCCAGGAACCGTCCGTCACTGCCCGCATAGGTGACCGACGGCCCGCTTCCGTTGAGCGACGCGCTCGAATGACGGTACAGCGTGACGGTGCTCGCGGCATCGTTAGGGTTGCGCACCACGACCGTCGCCACGGACGCACCGAAGCGCCGCTCAGCATCCGCGACCAGCGGGCCGATCGCGACCAGCGGAGCCGGCGTACCCGTCGCCTCGCGCTCGGACGGCGTGCCGAACGCGGCTTGCGCGAAATCGGCGGGCTTCGCGTAGTTCGCGACGACCGGCCACGGCATGTACATCGCCACCAGCGTGATCAGCCCGGTATAGGTGATCATCGCGTGATAGGGCAGCGCCAGCACCGCGGACACATTGTGCGCGTCGAGCCAGCTACGCTGCCCCTTGTTCCAGCGCAGCGTGAAGAAGTCGGCGAAGATGCGCTTGTGCGTGATGACGCCCGACACGATCGCGCCGAGCATGAACATCGCGCACAGCCCGGCCAGCCAGCGTCCCCAGGGATGCGGCAATTGCAGCTGGAAATGGAAGCGATAGAAATGCTCCCCGCCGCGGGTCTCGCGGGCGTGCACGTCGTCACCGGTCGCGGGATCGAGCACGATCTCCGGCGCGCGACGCTTGGCGGCCTTGGGGTCCGGCTTGCGCTGTTCGAAGATCCGCGTGACCGCAGTCCGCGCATCGGGAAGGTAGATATACCATTGCAGGTCGTCCGCGCCGACGCGTTGCAGATGCGTGACCGCAGTCTGTGCGGCGTGCGCGGTCGACACAGGCGTCGCGCGGAATTCCGGCTGCATCCACTGCGTGATCTCGGGCCGGAAATAGCTCGCGGTGCCGGTCAGGAACATCGCGAACAGGATCCATCCCGCCAGCAACCCCAGCCAGCCGTGGATCCACGCCATGCTCTGGCGCAGCGTAGTTCCGACCGCCGAGGTCATGGACGAACGCCGAGCAGCCAGAGCAATCCGCCGCCAAAGGTCGCGATCCCCCACACTGCGGCCGCTACTCGCAAAAGCCGGTGTTCGTGAAAGCACCACAAGGCGATTCCGGTATAGATCGGGAACGACAGGATCATGCCCCAGCTCGTCGCTTCGACGCGCGCGATGGGCAACAGACAGGCAATCAACGTCGCCAGCACCGCCGCCGCTACATAGCCGCCGACCAGCGCCGTCACGCTGCGTAGCGCCATCCTCCAGACGAACGGGCGCACTCTTCGGCCCGAGGGAAAAGGGCCGGCTTTCAGGATCCGGCCGTGCATGAACATTTTGTCATTTTTCCTTGCCGCGCTTCCAAACCGCCTTTAGCGGGCTTTGCGAGTCATTATCAATATCAAAGTGGGTAGCGCTTATGCGGGGACGTTTCATGGTCGGGATGCTGTTGGGGACGGCGTTGGGCAGCATCGCAGTGCCTGCATTCGCGGCAGAGCATGTGCCTGCCCCGGCAGTCGTTGACGCGGTCGAACCCGCGATGGCGGAGGATGATATCCAGACGCGCAAGGACGAGATCGTCGTCAACGGCGAGCGTATCCGCAAGACCGGCAGCACCGGCACCAAGACCGAGACGCCGCTGATCCGCACGCCGCAGGTCATCACCAGCATCGACGAGAAGGAACTGACGCTCCGCAACGCGCTGTCGATCAACCAGGCGCTCGGCTATGTCGCGGGCGTCTCGCCCAACCAGCGCGGCAACGTCGCCACCCGCTACGACCAGCTCTACGTCCGCGGCTTCGCGCCCGGCCAATATATGGACGGGATGCGGCTGCTCGGCGGCGTCTATTCCACGCCGCAGATCGACTTTCACCTCGTCGAGCGCGTCGACGTGATCAAGGGGCCGGCGTCGGTCCTCTATGGCAACTCGACGCCGGGCGGCCTCGTCAACCTGACCAGCAAGGTCCCCTATGCGGAGTCCGGCGGTCGGATCGAGCTGGCGGGTGGCAATTTCAACCTGTTGCGTAGCGCGATCGACGTGAACCAGCCGCTCGACAAGGACCACAAGTGGCTGTTCCGCGTCATCGCCGGCGCGGAGCGATCGGACGGGTTCGTCGCGATGACCGGCAACCGGCGCTATTATGCGCGGCCGATGCTGACTTTCGCGCCGGACGAGGCGACGAGCGTGACGCTGATCCTCAATTACCAGCGCGATCCGGAGTCTGCTTCGTATAGCGGCGTGCCCGTCTACGGCTCCGCGCTCACCAACCCGTTCGGCCAGTTTGCGACCGACTTCAACGTAAGCGAGCCGGCGTACGAGGCGTTCGATCGCAAGCAGAAATCGGCCACGCTGCTGTTCCGCCACGACTTCAACGACAAGCTGAGCTGGGCGACCAGCGCGCGCTATCTCGACGTCGATCTCCATTATCGCCAGATCTATCTCTCGGCATTCGCGACGACCGGCACGGGCGCCAATCGCAACACCGATTTCTCGACGATCGTGCGCGGCGGCGGCGGGTCGGACGAGTCGTTCCGAACGATCACGATCGACAACCACGCGACCGCGAAATTCGCGACCGGGCCGTTGCAGCATACGCTGCTCGCGGGCGTCGACTGGCAGAACAACCAGGGTAACAACGACCAGCAGTTCAACACCGGCGTCACGGGTAATCCGGCAACCAGCATCCCGAACCTGAACCTGTTCGCGCCCGTTTATGGCGGCGTGCAGCCGAACTTCCCGCTCACCCAGACGCGCAGTTTCCGCAAGATCGACCAGGTCGGCGCCTATGTGCAGGACCAGATCGCGATCGGTGGGCTGCAACTGATCGCGAGCGGCCGCTACGACTGGTACGACCAGACGACGGTGAACCGCAACGCCGCGGCAGGGGCGGCTAGCGGCATGACGCGGCTCCACCAGACCGCGTTCACCGGCCGCCTCGGCGCGCTGTACGAGACGAAGTTCGGCCTTGCGCCGTTCGTCAGCTATTCGGAAAGCTTCGAGCCGCAGACCGGCACAGGCTTCGACGGCGCATCGTTCGTGCCGGTCACCGGGCGCCAGTACGAGGCAGGGCTGAAGTACCAGCCACGCGGCACCAACGCACTGTTCACGCTGTCCGCGTTCGACCTGCGCCGCCAGAACGTGCCGACGACCGATCCCGCCAACCCGAACTTCTCTATCCAGATCGGCGAGGTCGCGGTGCGCGGCATCGAACTCGACGGGCGAGGGGAGATCACCCCGGGCCTGACCGTCACGGTCGCCGGCACCTATACCGTCCCCGAAGTCACGAGAGGTACGCCGGTCGTCGGCACCGGCGATCAGCTGAGCGGCGTCACGGGCACCAAGCCGCTCGGCATATCCAAGTGGAGCGCGTCGAGCTTCGTCAACTACGACCTGTCACGCGCCGGCGGCGGCGCGCTGTCCGGGTTCAACATCGGCGGCGGCGTGCGGTATGTCGGCAAGTCCGACGGCACCGCGACCCGGGTGGAGGCGAACCAGACGCTCACCACGCGGTTCCAGTCGCCGGGCTATGTGCTGGTCGATGCGGTGCTCGGCTACGATCTCGGCAAGTTCCACGAGTCGCTCAAGGGCCTGAGCCTGACCGCGAACGTCGCCAACCTGTTCGACAAGCGCCACATCGCGAGCTGCTTCTTCGTCAACAGCTGTTACTTCGGCGCATCGCGCACCGTCGTCGGATCGCTCCGCTTCAACTGGTGATCAGCGGACGTCGTCGACCGGCGCCGTCAGGATCACGCGCAAGCCGGGCATGTTGTCGTCCTGCTCGATCGTGCCCGACAGCCCGGCGACGATGGCGTTCATCATCCGGCTGCCGAAGCCGATCCGCGTGCCCGATTTGCCGACGCCCTGGTCCGCGACGATCAGGCGCAGTCGGTTGCGATGTTGTTCGAGGATGATGTGGATCGGGCCGGCATCGCCGCGATAGGCGTATTTGCTCGCGTTGATGACGAGTTCGGTCAGCACCAGCCCGATGTTCACCGCGCGATCGGTGGCGACGAGCACGGGGGCGAGATCGAGCGTCATCTGCGCCGCCCAGTCCTCGCCCAGCGACGTCTGCATGTCGCCCGCGAGTTCCTCGATGTAGCGCGACAGGTCGACCGACTCGACCTGGTCGTCGCGGTACAGCCGGCGATGCACCAGCGCGACCGCGGCGAGCCTGGCCTGCGCCTCGGCGAGATGCTCCTTCACCTTCGCGTCGTCGGACGACTTCGCCTGCAAGGACAGGAACGCCGCGACCAGTTGCAGGCTGTTCTGTACGCGGTGATTGACCTCCTTCATCAGGACGTCCTTCTGCGCGATCAATGCATCCTTGTCGGCCAGCGTCCGTTGCAGGTCGGCGTTGAGCAGGCGCAGGCGCTGGTTGATATGCGCGTCGTGGAACGCGCGGCGCAGGCGGTGAGCGGCCTCGATCTCTTCCCGCGTCCAGCGCCGCGATCGACCGCTGACTGCCTGCGTCCACGATTCGAACGACGTGCGCGGCGTCAGCACGGCGTTGGGATCGACCGACACCGCCTTGTGCGGATTGCCCGCCCATTCGACCTCTTCGATCTGCTCGGCCCGGAACCACAACAGCACCGCTCCCTCGTCGACCAGCGGCAGCGCGAGCAGGCCGCTCGCCTGCGCACGGTAAGCTTCGGCGCGGGGCAACAGTGCCGACAGTTCATGCGTCGTGAACGGCTCGATCACGCCCCGCGTGCGTGCCCATGCGGCAAGATCGAGAATGTCGTCCTTGCCGGGACACGGCCCGTCGGTGTCGACGATCGAGCCCTCGACATAGGCGAAACCGTCGCCGTCGAGCATCCGTCGGAGATCGTCGCGCAACGCAGCAACGATACTGCGCGGGGCCGGCTCGGTCGCGAGCTTGGGGATGACCGCATCCTCCGCCGCACGCAGCCGCAGCCGCTCGCGGTACGTCTCCGCCTCTTCCTTTGCGCGAATCTGGCGCGCGAGCCCGCCGGCCAAAGTCGCCGACGCCGCACGGATGTCGGGCGTGAGGCCCTTCGACGAGCCGTGATGGCAGGCGATCAGGCCCCAGAGCAGCCCGTCCTTGACGATCGAGATCGAGGCCGACGCCGCCACGCCCATGTTGGCGAGATACCGCAGATGGATCGGCGACACGCTGCGCAGCGCCACGTCGCTCAGGTCGAGCGTCTCGAACCCGGCGGGGCGGAGCACCGCGGGCGCGTAATCGATCGTCGGGATCGTTCGCGTCCGGTTGCGCACGTACAGCGCGCGAGCCTGTTTCGGAATGTCCGACGCGGGGAAATGGTGGTTGAGGAACGTACCGAGCCCCGTCGCCTTGTCCTCCGCCATCACGCGACCCGCCTCGTCGTCGAGGAAGCGATAGACCATGACGCGGTCGAAACCCGTCAACTGGCGGAACGCGGTCGCGGCGCGCTCGCACAACGCCTGAAGGTTGCTCGCGCGCTCGAACGTCATCGCCATCGCGTTGAGACGGCCGAGCATGCCGGCCGCGGTGACCGGCTCACCTTCGACAAGTTCGAGTTCGACCAGCACATGCTCCGCGGTGCGGTGAAGGGTGACGTCGAACCGTTCGGTCAGGCCCGCTACCGGCAGTCCGGCAAGTGCCACGCCGGCGACCGTGTCATTGGCGGTGAGTGTCGCATCGATGTCCTGCGCCAACAGCGCCGACAGGTCGCGGCCGAGCCAGTCGGGAGTCAGGCGAGTCTCCAGATCGCCCGCACCCGCCACGACGGTCAGACTGGCCACATCGGCGACGAGCAGCAGGCCATGCGGCTGGATCGCACCGGGAATGTGGATCGGCTCGCGGTCGCACGCATTGAGGTCCAGCCCCACGCCATCGGTGGAACCGGCAATATCGCTCGACGCGTTCATCTACCCGAAACTCTCCTATCGAGTCTCAATCATGCAGCCCCCGGCGGAACAAAGCAAATACCCGCAGCGGGTTACGATATTAATCTGAAGCAGTATCGCTTGGCGCGGACTCGGCATAGCGCCGCGCGATTACGGCGCAGGCGATCAGCTGCAACTGGTGGAACAGCATGACGGGCAGCAGGATCACGCCGACCTGCGCGGGCGGGAACAGCACGCCCGCCATCGGCACGCCCGACGCGAGACTCTTCTTCGAGCCGCAGAATTGCAGCACGATCGCATCCTTGCGGGGGAGTTTCATCAGCCGTGCGACGGCAAACGTCAGCCCGAGCACGAAGGCGAGCAGCGCGGCGCACAACAGTCCGATCAGGATCAGGTCGCCGATCGACAATTTGGTCCAGAGACCCTCGACCACCGCTGCACCGAACGCGCTGTAGACGACCAGCAGGATCGAACCGCGATCGACCACCGTCAGCAGGCCCTTGTTGCGCGTCACCCACGCACCGATCCACGGCCGCAACAGATGTCCTGCGACGAACGGAACCAGCAGTTGTAGCACGATCGCCTCGATACTCTCGATCGAGATCCCCCCGCTGCCCGAAGTGTTCATCAGCAGCGCGACCAGCGCCGGCGTGACGAGGATACCGAGCAGATTCGAGAACGACGCGCTGCACACCGCCGCCGCGACATTGCCGCGCGCAATCGCGGTGAAGGCGATCGAGGACTGCACGGTCGAGGGGAGCAGCGTCAGGAACAACAGCCCGGCGGCGAGCGGCCCGGTCACGAACGGCAACGCGGTCAGCCCGAGCCCGAACAGCGGGAACGCGACGAAGATGATGGCCAGCACCGCGAGATGCAGCTTCCAGTTGCGGAGCCCCGCCCAGATTGCCTCGCGCGACAGCTTCGCGCCGTGGAGGAAGAACAGCAGGACGATGCCGATATCCGCCGCGTAGCCGACGATCGTCGCCATCTCGCCGCGTGCCGGCAACAGGCTCGCCAGGACGACCGTCCCGAGCAGCATCAGGATGAACGGCTCGAAGACGGAGAGGAACCGCCCGATCATGGATGCGCCTTCACATAGGCGTCGAGCGTCGCGAGATGACCGCTGAGCGCGTCGTCATCCAGGAAACTGCCAAGGAAGCTGTTGCGCGCGAGCGTCACGACCTGCTCGCGCGACAAGTTCTTAGCTCGCGCCGTCTGCCGGAAATTTTCGCCGATATAGCCGCCGAAATAGGCCGGATCGTCCGAATGGATCGTCGCGCGCAGGCCGAAATCGAGCATCCGGTCGATCGGATGGTTCTCCAGCCGGTCGACGTTGCGCAGCGCTACGTTCGACAACGGGCACACGGTGAGCGTCATCGCATCGCGTGCGAGGCGCGCGACCAAGGCCGGATCCTCCAGCGCGCGGTTGCCGTGGTCGATCCGGTCGACTTGAAGAATATCGAGCGCCTCGTGGATATAGGCGGGCGGGCCCTCCTCGCCGGCATGCGCGCACAGCATCAGCCCGGCATCCGCCGACGCCGCGAACACGCGCGCGAACTTCGAGGGCGGATGGCCGACCTCGGACGAATCGAGCCCGACGCCGATGAACTGGTCGAGCCACGGCTCCGCCTGCGCGAACGTCTTGAACGCGTCTTCCTCGTCAAGATGGCGCAGGAAGCTCATGATCAGCCCGACCGACATGCCGTGCTTCGCCTGCGCCTCGTCGATCCCCGCGAACAGCCCGCGTGCGACCACATCGAAGGGTATGCCGCGATGCGTGTGCGTCTGCGGATCGAAGAAGATCTCGGCATGGACGACGCCGTCCTGCGCGACGCGGTCGAAATAGGCGACCGCCAGATCGCGGAAATCCTCCTCGGTCTGCAGCACCGCGGCACCCGCGTAGTAGATGTCGAGGAAGGTCTGGAGATTGGTGAAACTGTACGCCGCGCGGACGTCCTCGACGATCTTGAACGGGATCGCGACCTTGTTGCGTTCGGCCAGCGCGAACATGAGCTCGGGCTCGAGGCTGCCCTCGATATGGAGGTGCAGTTCCGCCTTGGGCAGGTTCGTGATGAAGTCGTCGTTCGGGAAGGGGGTCATGATCCGTCCTGTCGCTTGGGTCGCGTCGGCTGCAACCATTCCGCCCGCCACGCACTACCGCAAGTGCGAAAGCCGTTGCATGACAATCCTGTCACGTTACCGAGCGCCGATACTTACGCGAAGGACACCATCGATGCCGACAGGATTGGTCGCACTGCTCGACGACATTGCCGGGATCACCAAGCTCGCCGCCGCCAGCCTCGACGATATCGCCGCGACCACCGGCAAGGCGGGCAGCAAGGCAATCGGCGTGGTGGTCGACGATGCCGCCGTCACGCCGCGCTACATGGTCGGGTTCGAGCCGAAGCGCGAACTGCCGATGATCGGCAAGATCGCGCTGGGATCGTTCCGCAACAAACTGGTCTTCATCCTGCCGGCAGCGCTGGCACTCAGCGCGTTCGCACCGTGGCTGCTGACGCCGTTGCTGATGATCGGCGGCACCTATTTGTGCTTCGAGGGCGCGGAGAAGATCCTCGAGGCGTTCGGCGGCGGCCATGTCGAGGAGGTCGTCGCCGAGCCGGTCGACGCAGCGACGCTTGAGGCACAGAAGGTCTCGGGCGCGATCCGCACCGACTTCATCCTGTCCGCCGAGATCATGGTGATCGCGCTGTCGGATGTCGCGACCAAGCCGATCTGGGAGCAGGCGATCGTGCTGGCGCTGGTCGGGATCGTCATCACGATCGGCGTCTACGGCGTGGTCGCGCTGATCGTGAAGATGGACGATATCGGGCTGCATCTTGCACAGCGCGGCAGCGCGGTCGTGCAGGCGATCGGACGTGGGCTGGTGAAAGGCATGCCGATCGTGATGTCGGCACTGTCGGTGATCGGGACGGCGGCGATGGTGTGGGTCGGCGGGCAGATCATCGTTCACGGGATCGAGGAGTTCGGGCTCACGACGCTGCCGCACTGGATCCACGATACGGCTGAGGCGGCTTCGCATGCGGTGCCGTTCGCCAAGGGCGCGGTGAACTGGGTGATGAATGCGTTCTTCTCGGGGATCGTCGGGTTGATCCTGGGTGGCGTGATCGCGCTGGGCTTGCATGCGGTGAAGAAGCCGAAGGCGCACTGACCGGGAGCGTTGTCCACCCTACCTTGTTCTCCCGCGAAGGCGGGAGCCCAGTCTGGGTCCCCGCCTTCGCGGGGAAACACGTCGCGGTCGGTTGTAAGACGCTACCACCACCATAAAACACCACCCCGGCGAAGGCCGGGGCCCAATTGGGGAACGGAGGTAACGATGGACAGCCCGTCGTTACTGCGACCTTTCCAATTGGGCCCCGGCCTTCGCCGGGGTGGTGCTCATCCGCCGGTGTGGCAGCTTCGGAGGGAAAGAGGCAGCCCCTACTTAGCCGTCCACTTCCCCATCCAGCCCAACACTTCCCCATACCATTGCCGCGAGTTCTTCGGCTTCAGCACCCAGTGGTTCTCGCCCGGGTTCACCAGCAACCGCGACGGGATCCCACGCCGCTGCAACGCGGTGAACGTCGCCAGCCCCTGTGTGTACGGAATGCGGAAGTCCTTCTCGCCGGTGATCACCAGCATCGGCGTCTTCCACTTCGCCACATAATTGACCGGGTTCCATTTCTCGAACGCCTGCGGGTCCTCGTAATAGGCTTTCCCGCCATGCTCCCATTCGTCGAACCAGAGCTCCTCGGTCTCGTACGCCATCGCGCGCGCATCGAACACGCCGTCATGCTGGACGATGCACTTGAAGCGATCGGGCCACTGCCCCTCGATCCAGTTCATCATGTAGCCGCCGTACGACGCACCGAGCGCGCACGCATTGTCGGCATCGAGCCACGCCAACTTGTCGGTCGCGGCCTTTAGACCCTTTTGCAGATCCTCGAGCGGCCAGCCGCCCCAGTTGTTGCTGATCGCGTCGGTGAAGCCCTGCCCGTAGCCGGTCGACCCATGAAAATCGACCGCGACCAGGCCGTAGCCCGCGCCCGCGAACACCGCGGGATTCCAGCGATACGACCAGCTGTTGTTGCTCGATCCCTGCGGGCCGCCATGGACCATGTACGCGATCGGGACCTTCCCGTTCGACCCGTAGGGCTTCACCGCATAGCCCCAGACGGTGTCGGCGTTCGCGCCCTTGAAGTTGAACCGCGTAACGGTCGGCATGTCGATCCCGGCGAGCCTTGCGGCGTTGACCTGCGTCAGCCGCAGCGGTGCGCCGGTGCCCACCCGAAAGAAATCGGCGGGTGCGGTGAGGCTGTCGATCGCCACCACAGGCCCCCGCGACGTGATCGCGACCGCGCTGACGTGACCCTCCTGCGTCAGCCGCGTCACCGCGCCGCTCGTCGCATCGACACGGAACAGCGGCGTCTCCTGCGTATCGTCCGCCGTCACGTAAAGCGACTTCGAGTCCGGCGCCCACGCGATCGAGCCGACCGATCGGTCCCAGCGCTCGGTCAGCGACACCGTCTTGCCGCTGGCGATATCGCGCAGCGTCAGCACCTGGCGATCCGCCTCGAACCCCGGCCGACGCATCGCGAAATATGCGAGCGTGCGGCCATCGGGCGATACGGTCGGGAGGTTGTCCGTCGCCTTGTTCGTCGCGGTCAGGTTGACCGGTGCCGCCGAGCCGTCCGCGGGCACCGAGAAGATGTCGAGATTGGTCGACAGCGCTTCGATCCGGCCGGCTTCGCGCAGCGCGAAATAGACGGTGCGGCCGTCCGGACTCCACGAAATTTCCTCACCGCCGCCATTGGGCTTGGACGGAGTATCGCCAACCAACGCGCCGACCAGTGGAACGCCGTTTCCGGTCGCGCCTGCGGCGGTCAGCGGCAACACGAACAGCTGCGAGCGCGTGCCGTCCGCCCACGTATCCCAATGCCGCACGAACAGCTGGTCGTAGGTCCGGCCGGCACCCGCGTTAGGATCCTTCTTCACCATCGCCGGCTCGAGGCTCGGCGCACCCGGCTTGCGATCCGCCCAGACGAGCAGCTTGTCGCCGGTCGGCGCAACCTTGAAGCCGCTGAACCCGCCCTTGAAGCTGGTCAGCTTTCGCGGGGTGCCGCCCGTTACCGGCACCGACCAGATCGCATCCTCGCCGCCCTTGTCGGACGTGAAATACACGGTCGAACCGACGATCTGCGGGTCGTTCTCGTTGACCTGCGGATCGGCGAGCAGCTTCACCGGCGTCGCGCCCGGCGTGGTCAGGTCGAGCCGCCAGAGATCGTAGCGCCCCTTGTCCGCCGCGAGATCGGTCTCGCGCTGCGCCCAGACGAGCCAATGCCCATCCTGCGACGCGGTCGGCGCACCGACGCGGCTGAGCATCGTCACGTCGTCGATGGTGAGTTGCCGGGCAGCGGCAGGGGCACTCGCAAAGGCGAGCACGGCGAGGCTGGCGGAGAGCATGATCTTCATGGCGTGCTTGATAGGACGCTTGCGAGATCGCGCGCAATCACCTCGATCGCTTGCGTGAAAGCACCGGTTCAGATCATGGGGGTATGACGCCTCAGAAGACCCGCGCGCCCAGGATTTCGTCGTTCATGTTCACTATGTCTGTTCGGTGGTTTCTGGCGGCGGCGCTGCTTGCACTCGGGGCGGGGCCAGCATCGGCGGCGCAGGTGCAACTGCCGGTCGACGCGCTGATGCAGGATGCGGGAGAGTATGCGACCCGGTTCGGCGTGCCGTTCGACGAGGCGCTGCGGCGGATGCGTGCGCAGGGCGCCACCGTGCCGACGACCGACGCGCTGCGCGAAACCTACAAGGATCGCTGGGCCGGGGTCGCGATCGAGCATCAGCCGAATTACCGCATCGTCGTGCTGCTGACCGGCACCGATCCGGTAGCCGACCAGTCGGTGATGGCGGGTGGAATGGTTGTGCCGATCGTCTTTCGGACCGGCGCACCTGCAACGCGCGAG
Organism: Sphingomonas sp. AP28; assembly: GCF_056680455.1. Lineage (NCBI taxonomy): Bacteria > Pseudomonadati > Pseudomonadota > Alphaproteobacteria > Sphingomonadales > Sphingomonadaceae > Sphingomonas > Sphingomonas sp. AP28. The sequence goes on from NZ_CM155283.1 coordinate 2,920,573, forward strand.
GCGGTGCTCGCCGCGATCACGGCGTATCAGGCGAAGATTCGCGAGTCCCTCCCGCACCCGCCCGGGCTCGGCGTCGATCAGAGGACAGGCGAACTGGTAGTGATGATCGCATCGGGTGATGCCGATCTCGACCGCGATGGCGCGCTGCGCGCCCGGACCGCGACGATGACCGGCGTTCCGGTGCGGATCGAAGCCGTTGATAAGCCGCCCGCGGACATGGCGCAGGATCAGGTCGCTCCGGTCCCCATGCTCATACCCGCCCCGGTCGATAGCGGCGCGATCGAGGGCGGCGGGCGCGTGGTCGGGACGGTCGACGGCAAGCGCTACGCCTGCACGACCGGCTTCGTCGTGTCCGACGGGCTGCGCAATGGCGTGGTCACCGCGGCGCATTGCCCGGATGCGCTATCCTATGTCGGCAAGCGCCCTTCGGACGGCAGTCGCGAGGAATGGCCGCTGGCGTTCGTCGGGCAATGGGGCTGGGGGTATCAGGACGTACAGGTCAACGTCGCGACCGCACCTGACGTCAGCTACGCACCTTTGTTCTACGCGGATACCGCCAAGACGGTCGCGCGGCCCGTCGCGACGTGGCGCTACCGCACGAGCACGCGCGCCGGTGACTTCGTGTGCCATCGCGGCGAGCGTACCGGCTATAGCTGTGCGGTGATCGCGATGGTCGATTTCGCGCCGGCGGGCGATCTTTGCGGTGGCGCGTGCCTGCCGACCTGGGTCGCGGTCGAGGGGCCGACGTGCAAGGCCGGCGACAGCGGCGCGCCGGTGTTCGAGGGCAGCACCGCGCTCGGCCTCGTCAAGGGCGGCACCTATCGTCGCGATGGGACGTGCCTGTTCTACTACTATATGTCGACCGACTACCTGCCGCAGGGCTGGACGCTGTTGCACCAGTAACCCGGTACGGGGCGCGCTGATTGTGTCTCCCCGCCAAGCGCTGTACGTCCCGCCGGGAACACGGTGCCGCCGAGCGCCGATCGGCGGCCTATCGACACGGGCATGACATGGACTCCTCGGGCCTTGAGGCCGTTTTCCTAGCAAATCGAGATACGCTGCTGCGGTTCATCCGCTCGCTCGGCGCGGGCGATGCGGAGGATTTGCTGCAAGAGCTGTGGGTACGGATCCAGACTGCCCCTACCGGGCCGATCGCGTCGCCGCTGTCGTATCTCTACCGGATGGCGAACAACCTGATGCTCGATCGCCACCGCGCGGTGCGGCAGGCCGAGAAGCGCGATCGCGAATGGACCGAGGCGACGGGGGGACCGTCGCTCGACCGCTCCGAGGAGCCCTCCGCCGAACGCGTCGTGATCGCACGCGAGCAGGCGGCACTGGCGGAATCGGCGTTGCAGTCGGTCGGCGACCGGGCGGCGCGGATCTTCCGACGTCACCGGATCGACGGCGTCGAGCAGCGCGCCGTGGCGGCCGAGTTCGGGGTGAGCCTCAGCACCGTCGAGGGCGATCTTCGCAAGGCGTATCGCGCGATGATCGATGCGAAGCGACGTTACGATGAGGCTTGATCGCAACGTCTCCGTCTTCGGCTATAGGAGGCCATGATGGCGGAGCATGACGATATCGAAGCGCGCGCGCTGGACTGGGTCGTCCGGACCGGCGGCGATGCGTTCGACGACTGGCCGGCGTTCCACGCCTGGCTGGAGGCGGACCCGCGCCATGCGGCGGCGTATCATGCCATGTCGATGGATATCGAGGAGATGGCGGCGACGGTGCCGCCCGTGCAGGCCGCGCCGATCGGGATGCAGCCTTCACGGCGGCGCTGGCCGGTATGGGCTGGTGGAGCGATCGCCGCTTCGCTCGCACTGTTCGCCGGGTATGAGTCGATCGAGACGCGCGCGCATCCTTACGCGGTCGAGACGGCGGCGGGGACGATGCGGACGGTTCGGCTTGCCGATGGCAGCACGATCGCGATGGGTGGTGCGACGCGGCTGATGCTCGATCGCGACGATCAGCGGATCGCGACCTTAGAGCGCGGCGAGGCAATGTTTGTCGTTCGGCACGATGACAGCGATCCGTTCGAGGTGAGCGTCGGCGGCGCGCGTCTGGTCGATGTCGGCACCGCGTTCGACGTGAAGCGCGGGCGCGGTGAAACGCGTGTCGCGGTGTCGGAGGGCGCGGTCGACTATAATCCGGGACAGGACGGCATCCGGCTCGTGAAGGGGCAGGGGCTGGTCGTGCGCGACGGCAAGGCGACCGTGACCGCGGTCGATGTCGCCAGCGTCGGATCGTGGCGTGACAGCGTGCTGGCGTATGAAGGCGCGACGCTGGCGGAGGTCGCGGACGACCTGTCGCGCGCGCTCGGCGTCGACCTGCGCGCCGATCCGGGCGTTGCGAAGCGCGCGTTCAGCGGCAGCATCGCGACCGCCAAGCTGTCCGGTGATCCACGGCTCGCCGCGCCGTTGCTTGGGGTGGCGATTCGCAAGCGTGGCGGTCACTGGGTGATGTCCTCCCGCTCGTGAAGATGCGCGGATGTCTGGTCGTCGCGGTGCTCGCCGTCGCCGCTCCTGCGCAGGCGGGGCAGGGGGCGGTCGACTTGCCGGCGGGGCGTCTTGGGGACGCGGTGCTGGCGCTCGGGCGTCAGTCGGGGACGAGTATCGTCGTCGGGGATCCAGGGCTTTGGGCGCGGCGCGTGCCCGCGGTACGCGGTCGGATGACTGCACGCGAGGCTCTGGACCGGCTGGCGACTGCGGCGAATGCCGATGTCGTCGCAGCGGGTGCGGTCGGATGGCGGCTGACTGCCTGCACGCCCCGCGTCGTTCGGGTGAAGCGGCCGAAAGTCGTTCCGATCGCCGTGCCACCCGCGGTCCAGGGCGCGGACATCGTCGTCACCGGCAGCAAGCGCGACGTCCGGTTACGCGATTTCGCAGGGCAGGTCGCGTTGCTCGATGGAGTCGATCTCGCGCTCGGCGGTGCGGGCGGGACCGAGGCGATCCTCGCGCGGCTAGCGAGCGTATCGTCGACGCATCTGGGCGCCGGCCGCAACAAGCTGTTCATCCGCGGCATCGCCGATTCCAGCTTTACCGGGCCGACCCAGACTACCGTCGGCCAGTATCTCGGCGACCTGCGGCTGAGCTACAATGCGCCCGATCCCGACCTGCGGCTCTACGATATCGCCTCGGTCGAGGTGCTCGAGGGGCCGCAGGGTACGCTGTACGGCGCAGGCTCGCTTGGCGGCATCATCCGCACGGTGCCGAACGCACCCGAACTGGGCGCGGTGTCGGCGTCGATTGCGGGCGGCCTCTCCGCGACGTGGCACGGCGATCCGGGCGCGGATTTGGGCGCGACGCTGAACGTGCCGCTCGGCGAGCGCGTGGCGCTGCGCGTCGTCGGCTACGGCGTCAGCGAGGGTGGGTATATCGACAATCCGGTGCTCGACCGCCGCGACGTCAACCGGACGCGGATCGGTGGGGGCCGGGCGGCGCTGCGGCTCGATGCGGGGAATGGCTGGACGGTCGATCTCGGCGGGATCGGGCAGTGGACCAAGGGCGACGATAGCCAATATGCCGACCGCGACGCGCCGCGGCTGACCCGGTCGAGCGCCATCGCGCAGGGGTTCTCCGCGGATTACACGATGGGGCAGGTCGTCGTCTCGGGCGCGATCGGCGGGGTGAAGGTCAAATCCTCGACCGGGATCGTCAGCCAGACGCTGACCGAACGGTACGACGCGACCCTGCCAGCAATCGATCCGACGCTACCGATTACCAACTGGCCGGCATTCGGCAGTCCCCCAACGGCAGCCGCGGGCAGTCCGCGCGTGTTCGCGCAGCGCAATGCGACCGACATGATCGCGAACGAGACGCGGGTATGGCGGCCGATGCGCAACGGGTTCGGCTGGGTGGTCGGCGGCAGTTTCACGCACAATCGCACGCGGTTGTCGCGCTCGCTCGGCCCGGTCGATGCGCCCGCGCCGGTGACCGGGGTGACCAACAGCATCGACGAAGCGACGCTGTACGGCGAGGGCAGCGTGCAACTGGTGCGCGGCCTGACCGCCACCGCCGGCGCGCGGGTCACGCGGGCGTCGCTCGCGGGGACCGGCGAGGACATCGCACCGGCACGATTGGAAACGGTCGCGCTCGCCCGTGCGCGCGTGACGGCCGACCGGATCGAGACGAGCGTGCTGCCGTCCGCCTCGCTGATCGCGGCAGTGTTGCCGAAGGTGTCGTTGTACGGGCGATACCAGCAGGGTTTTCGACCTGGCGGGCTGGCAATCGAGAGCGATTTCGTCCGGCGGTTCGAGAATGATCGCGTGCGGACGCTGGAGACCGGCATGCGCTTCGGGCTCGCCGGTGTCGATCGCGCGTACCTGACGGCGAGCGTGTCGCACACGATCTGGCAGGATATCCAGGCCGACTTCATCGACGCCACCGGCCTGCCGAGTACCGCCAACATCGGCGACGGGCGGATCTGGACGTTCAGCGCGGCGGGCGGGTGGAAGCTGGTCGCGGGGCTGACGCTCGATGCGGGCTTCACCTATAACGACAGCCGCGTGACCGAACCGAGCGCGGCCCTGTTCGTGGCGCTCGCGCGGATGAGCCAGGTGCCGAATATCGCACGCTACGCCGGCCGGCTGGGCGCGGACTACCGACGTGATGTCGGGCGAGGTCTGGAACTGCGCGTGTATGGTTGGGCGCGCTATGTCGGGCGTTCGCGGTTGGGTGTCGGCCCGGTACTGGGCGAGGAGCAGGGGGATTATCTCGACACGGCGCTCACCGCGCGAGTCGGGCGACCTGCGTTGGGCGTGACGCTCGGGGTAACGAACCTGACCGACAGCGTCGGCAACCGGTTCGCGCTGGGGACACCGTTCCAAGTCGGGAGTGGCCAAATCACTCCGCAACGCCCGAGGACGATCCGCATCGGACTGGATGCCGCTTTCTGACTTTCTCCCCTCCCTGAAAGGGAGGGGTAGGGGGTGGGTCGGCTTCCGCGTGTTCGAACGGTGGTGGCCCGAGCGGGCCGACCCACCCCCAGCCCCTCCCTTTCAGGGAGGGGAGCTAGAAGGTCCCGACGCTTACCCCTTCGCGTTCACCAGCGCGCGCTGATCCGCCGGCAGCAACGCCAGCGCGGTCTTGTAGCAATCCTCAACGTGCGAATTGCCAACCAGCTTCATCGCGCCGAAGCTGATCGTCGCCGCCACCGCCGAGCCCGCAAAAGGCACGAACTTCGCCATCGACCCAACCGCGATGCGGGCGCCGACGCGGCGGAGGAGCGCGACGACGATGCGCTTGGTCACCATCCGGCCGATCATCGTGTTGCCGAGACTCGACGCCATCACCAGCGCCTGCTGCGCAAGCTGCGGCTCGAGCTTCTGCACCTGGTCGTGATCGAGCCCGAAACGCTTGCTGATCTCGGGCAGCAGCTTGGTGAGCAGGCCGATGTCCGCGACGATGTCCGCGCCGGGGATCGGCACGACCGCCGCGCCCGCCGACATCATCGACCGCGTCGTGACGAGGCGCTTGCTGTCGTCGCGGATGCGGTCGAGTTCGGCGATGGTGGTGATCATGCTGGCGTTTCCCTGAAGATGTTGGGCCGATAACGCGCCGCCGCGGTCCTGGTGCCGCGCCATGCTGCATCAACGTTAAGGTTCGCGAGCCGCGTCTCCGTCCTCTTCTCGAAAACACATCGAAAAGGGTTCCGTATGCGTCGTCTCCTGCTGACCACCACCTGCCTGTTCGCGGTAACGACGGGCGCCCAGGCGCAGACCGTGATCGATACCAAGCGGACCGACACGGTGCGGACCTCGACGATCAAGGCCGGCGCCCCCGACAATATCCGCATCGCCGCCGCTGGTTCGGTGACGCCGACCACCGGCACTGCGGTCACCATCGACAGCGTCAACTCGGTCACGAACGAAGGCACGATCCAGGTCACCAACGCCGACGGATCGACCGGCATCCTCGCCAACGCAGGTACCGGCGGCGGCATTACCAACGCCGCGACCGGCAAGATCATCATCGACGAAAGCTATGTCGCGACCGACACCGACAAGGACGGCGACCTCGACGGCCCGTTCGCGGCGGGCACCGGACGCACCGGCATCCGCACCGCGGGCGCGTACACCGGCGCGATCGTCAACAGCGGCGCGATCACCGTGAAGGGCAACAACTCCGCCGGCATCTGGCTGGGCGGGCCGCTGACCGGCGCCTTCACGCACGACGGCCAGACCTCTGTCACCGGCAACGGATCGACCGGCGTGCGGATCGCCGACGTCACCGGCAACGTCCGGCTCGCGGGCACGATCGCGGCGATCGGACAGGGCGCGGTCGCCGCGCGCGTCGATGGCGACATCGCAGGCGCGCTCGTGGTGCAGGGCGCGCTCGGCTCGACCGGCTATCGCTATGCGACGGCGCCTGCCGATACGACCAAGCTCGACGCCGACGACCTGTTGCAGGGCGGATCCGCGCTGGTCGTCGCGGGCAACGTCTCGGGCGGGATCATCTTCGCGATCCCGCCGAAGGACGCGAGCACGACCGATACCGACGAGGACAAGGACGGTCTTCCCGACGCCACCGAAGGCTCGGCGGCGATTACCTCGTTCGGCGCAGCGCCGGCGGTGCAGATCGGGTCGGCCACGCGTGCCATCGCGATCGGTGCTGTCGCGGGGACCGGAACCGGGTTCGGCCTGATCGTTGACGGCGGCATCGCGGGCAGCGGCGTCTATGGCGGCGTCGAGGGCAACGGCCTGGCGATCGGCGGCCTTGGCGGTGCGGTGACGATCGCAGGCGGGATCGGCATCAACGGCACGGTCGCTGCCGTAGCGAACGGCGCAAGTGCGACGGCATTGAAGCTCGGCACGGGTGCGTCCACGCCTGAGATCCGCAATGCCGGCACGATCTCCGCGGCAGGCGGCGGTACGACCGCATCGCGCTCGACGGCGGTCCTGGTCGATACCGGCGCATCCGTCGCGACGATCCGCAACAGCGGCACCATCAAGGCTGCCGCACAAGCCGCCGACGGCACGGCGATCGCGATCCTCGATCGATCGGGCACCGTCACATTGGTCGAGAACAGCGGCGGGATCGGCGCATCGGGCGCGCTCGCCACCTCCGAGCGCAACGTCGCGATCGACCTCTCGGCTAACACCACCGGTACGATTGTTCGCCAGACCGCAGTCGCGACCGGCATCGCGGCGCCCGCGATCGTCGGCGACGTCCGCTTCGGCAGCGGCAACGACGTGTTCGACGTCGCAGACGGCACGGTGGCCGGCACCGCGCGCTTCGGCAGCGGCAACAACCGCCTCGCGCTATCGGGCGACGCCAATTTCAACGGCGGCGCAGTGTTCGGTGCGGGCAACGACGCGCTCACGCTCGCCGGGACTTCAGTGTTCAGCGGCGCGGCGGACTTCGGTGGCGGTGCCGACACGCTGACGCTCGGCGGCACCTCGCGCTTCTCCGGCACGCTCGCCAATTCAGGCGGCCTCGCGGTCGCGGTCAACGGCGGCACGCTCGACATCACAAAGGCCGCGTCGATCGCGTCGCTATCGGTCGCTGGCGGCGGTATCCTCGCCGTGACGCTCGACAAGGCCGGCGGCACCAGCACGATGATCCAGGTCGCCGGCACGGCATCGTTCGACAAGGATTCGAAGCTTGCCCTGAAGCTCACCAGCGTCGTCGACGCGGAAGGCCGCTACACCGTCCTTCGCGCCGGCACCTTGACGGGTGCCGCCAACCTTACCGCGACCACGACGTTGCTCCCGTTCCTCTACAAGGGCAGCATCGCGACCGGCACGGGCAACGACTTGGCCGTCGACGTCGCTCGCAAATCGTCGACCGAGCTCGGGCTCAACCGTTCGCAGGCCTCGGCCTATGACGCGATCTACAAGGCGCTCGGCAACGATGCGAAAGTCGGCGGGGCGTTTCTCAACATCACTGAGGCCGACGCGTTCCGCGGCTCGGTCCGCCAGATGCTGCCCGACCATGCCGGCGGTACGTTCGAGGCGGTGACGATGGGCTCGCGCGCGACCGCGCGCGTGCTCGCCGACCCGCACGGCCCGTTCAAGGACGAGGGAAAGTGGGGCTATTGGGTAACGCAGGTCGCATGGGGCACATCGAAAAGCGTCGCCGATACCGCGGGCTATGACATCAGCGGCTGGGGCGTTTCGGCGGGCGCCGAATACAAGACGGGCGTAGGCAATTTCGGGACCTCGATTGCCTATCTCCACGGGCAGGACGCGGACGACGGCACGGATAATGAAGTAAATTCGGACCAGTATGAACTAGCCGGATACTGGCGCGGGCATTGGGGCGGCTTGCAGGCCAATGCGCGCGCGTCGGGCGCCAAGGTGAAATTCGACGGTGTCCGGCAGTTCGCCGGCGCGATCGGCAGCGAAGTGGTCTCGCGGACTTCGAAGGGCAACTGGGACGGCACGCTGTACGCGGCATCCGGCGGCCTGTCGTACGAGGCCGGCACCGGCATGCTCACCTTCCGCCCGGTGCTCGCGATCGATTACTACAAGCTCAAGGAGGACGGCTATAGCGAGACCGGCGGCGGCAAGGCGATCGACCTGGTCGTGCGGTCGCGGACCAGCGACGAGCTGGCGGTCACCGGCAGCGGCGCACTCGGGCTGAACTTCGGCGGACCCAAGTTCGAGAATGGCTGGTTCCGCGTCGAAGCCGAGGGCGGCCGTCGCCAGATCGTCGGCGGCGGCCTGGGCGCGACCACCGCGTCGTTCGAAGGCGGCCAGTCGTTCACGCTGACCCCCGACAAGCGCACTAGCGGCTGGGTCGGCAAGCTGCGCGGCGTCGGCGGCAATGGCATCTTCCGGATGGGCGGCGAGTTCAACGCCGAGCAGCAACAGGGCCGCGTCGCGCTGTCGCTGCGCGCCAACCTCCAGATCGGGCTTTAGGCAACCGCACTTTTCAGGGGCGGAATGGCTCTATTCCGCCCCTGGACTGTTGTCGGCGCATAGCAGGAGCGAAGATATGGCCGAAGACCGTTTGAACATCGACACCAAGACCCTCGAGGACAATAGCGACCTGCGCCAGGTCGAGTTCGAGGCCGAAGTGAGCGAGGAACGCTATCAGTTCGCGGTCCAGTACGACGTGCTCGAAGCGCTGAGTACGGTATCGCCCGAAGGCGACGCCGTGGCGATCTTCAAGCAGCACGCCGAAGAGATCGCGGAGCTCGGCGTCGTCGCACTGGCGCGCGATCCCGACCAGGAGATCGTCGTCATCAGTGAAAACGATCTGGACTAGCGCCAGCTTCCGGCCGATCCTCCCCACCGAGCCGGCATTGTCGTCCGGACGGTGGGAGACGGATGATGAAGACGATCTGGACGAGCGTTGCGGTAGCGATGACGATCGCGGCGGGCGCGCCGACGGCGCAAGCGCAGAAGGTCAGCCCCGCGGTCACCAGCGCGCTTGCCGATCCGGCGCGCGCCGATCAGCAAGGTGACGATGCCCGCCGCAAGGCCGCCGACGTCCTTGCCTTCTCCGGCGTGCGGCCGGGCAACGTCGTCGTCGATTACCTGCCGGGTGCGGGATACTGGACCCGGATCTTCACCGGCGTCGTCGGACCCAAGGGCCATGTCTACGCAGTGTGGCCGGCAGCCAGCGCGAAATACGCTGAGAAGACGTTGCCGGCACTTCAGGCGCGCAACCTCGCCAACGTCACCGCCGTCGTCCAGACCACCAACCTGCCGACCTCGCCCAAGCCGGTCGACCTGTTCTGGACCGTGCAGAACTACCACGACATCGCCAACAACGGCGGCGGCGAGGGCGCGTTGAAGGCGTTCGACAAGGCAGTGTTCAACATGCTCAAGCGCGGCGGCATCTACGTCGTGATCGATCATGCGGATGCCCCCGGCAGCGGCCTGGGCGGAACCGAGACGCGGCACCGGATCGACCCGGCCACGGTGAAGGCGCAGGTCCAGGCGGCGGGGTTCAAGTTCGTTGGCGAGTCCACCGCACTGCGCAATGCGGCCGACGATCACACCAAGCCGGTATTCGACCCCGCGATCCGCGGCACGACCGACCAGTTCGTCTACAAGTTCAAGAAGCCGTAAGCGCATCGGCGACTGATCGACGGCATCCTCGTCGTTCGATCAGTCGCCATCGCCTTTCCGTCATCGCGATCGAGTCCCGCGCTCGGGCATGGCGTTCCAGCCGGGACAGTCCTAAGCGACGTCGATGAACGACAAAATTGCTGCCCCATCGATGCGTCCAGGCGAGTTCGTCGCCTTCATCGCCGCGTTGATGGCGGTCAACGCGCTCGGCGTCGACCTGATGCTGCCCGCGCTCGCCGATATCGGCCACCAGCTTGGCATCGCCACCGCGAATCACCGCCAGTGGATCATCACGGCGTACATGCTCGGCTTCGGCGCCGGGCAGCTCGTCTACGGGCCGCTCGCCGATCGCTACGGCCGCCGGATCATCCTGCTCGTCACGCTCACGGGATTCGTCGCGGCAAGCATTTTCGCGGCTGGATCGCAGACGTTCGCGGCGTTGCTCGGCGCGCGCGTTCTGCAGGGGCTGATGTCCGCATCGACGCGCGTGCTCGCGGTCGCGATCGTGCGGGATCGGTATTCGGGTCGCCAGATGGCGCGCACGTTGTCCGTGGCGCAGATGATCTTCTTCCTCGTGCCGATCATGGCGCCCAGCCTGGGCCAGGTGCTGCTCCAGTTCGGTCCGTGGCGGTTCATCTTCTACGCGCTGGCCGGTTTTGCGGCGTTCGTCCTCGCGTGGTCGGTGACGCGGCTGCGGGAATCGCTGCCGATCGAGCGCCGCTCGCCACTGTCGTTCGCGTCGCTCCGCCAAGCGTACACGCTGACGCTGACCAACCGCTATTCGGCAGGCTATGCGGTCGCCGCGTCGATGACGTTCGGCGGGATCATCGCCTTCGTCTCGTCCGCGCAGCAGATCTTCGTCGACGAGTTCCACGCCGGCGAGCGGTTCACGATCCTGTTCGCGGTCTGCGCGTTTTCGATGGGGTGCGCGTCGTTCGCCAACAGCCGGCTGGTCGAGCGCCTCGGCACGCGCCTCATATCGCAGGCCGCGGTGCTGGGGCTGATCGCGCTGTCGGTGGTCCACATCGGCGTGATCGCCGCGGGGTCCGAGTCGCTGTGGACCTACATGCTGTTCCAGGCGCTGAGCATGACGTGCATCGGCCTTTGCGGCTCCAATTTTGGCGCGATGGCGATGGAGCCGGTCGGGCACATCGCCGGCACCGCATCGTCGATCCAGGGGTTCATCACCAGCGTCGGCGCGGTGATCGTCGGGTCGCTCATCGGCCAGTCGTACAATGGCACGACCTATCCGCTCGCGATCGGTTATCTGGCGATCGGACTGGGCGTGCTGGCGGTGGTGTACGTGGTCGAAGGCGGCAAGCTGTTCCACGCGCACCACAAGGCCTGATACGCGTTACGCCCCGACGCCGCGTTCGTGCGCCCACACGATCGCGGCACTGCGCCGGTTGACGCCGATCTTGGCGTAAAGCCGTGCGACATGGTTGCGCACCGTGTTGCGCGACAGGTCGAGCCGGGTGGCGATCGCCGCATCGTCGAGGTCCTGGCAGATCAGTTCGAGCACCTCGCGCTCGCGCTTGCTGAGTTCGGTGGTGGGGGGCGTGGCACCCGAGCTGGCGCGTGGATTTCGCAGCGTCGCCAGCTTGTCCATGATCGACCGGCTCAGCCAGTTGGCGTCCTTCATCACCGCGTCGATCGCTTCGACGAGTTCGAGTTCGCCGCGGCGGCGCGCCGTGATGTCCTGGTACAGCCACAGGACGCAGGGCGTGCCGTCGACGCTGATCCGTTCGGCGGAGACGAGGCAGTCCAGCGTCTCGCCGTTCTTGTGCAGCAGGCGGACATCGTGGCCGCGGATGCCGTTCCGCTCACGGATCTCGGTTTCCAGCTCCACTCGCTGCGCGGCGTCGTTCCATAGCTGGAGATCGTCGGCGATCCGGTCGACGACCGCGTGATCGGTATAGCCGGTGAGGCTCTTGAACGCCGCGTTCACCTGCACGATGCGGTTCTCGTCACCCTTGGTGATGACCATCGCGACGGGGGCCATCTCGAACACCGACGCGAAATGCCGTTCGCTCGCCTGCAACGCGAGTTGCGCGCGACGCCGGGGTTCGAGGTCGGCGAAGGTGAACAGCAGGCAGTCTTCGTTGGCGAGTTCGATCGGCTGGCCGGCGAGGATGACCAGCGTCTTGTCGCCCCCAGCGAGTGGTAGTTCCGCCTCCAGTTGTGGGACGGTCTTGCCGGCCGCCACGCGTTCCTTGACGAACGGCTTGCGCTCGACCTCGGCGAGGAAGTCGAGATCGAACAGCGTCTTGCCGACGATCTGGTCGCGGTCGTAGCCGGAGAGATCGAGGAACCCCTGGTTGACCAGGACATAGCGCTGGTCGGCGACCCGCATGATGAGGGCAGGGGCGGGGTTCGCATGGAACATCGCTTGGAACCGGTCCTCCGCGTCGAACCGTTCGGAGACGTCGTTGATGACCATCCCCAGGCAATCGGGATCGCCGCCATCCTCGTCCATGACGATGTCGCGGACCTGATGCACCCAGCGCGGCTCGTCCGCATCCGGTGACGAGACCTCGACTATCAGATCGGGGAAGCTTTCACCGGCGAGCAGCCGCATCAACGGATACTCGCGGCGCGGCAGCTTGCGACCGTCACGGTACCGCAGCCTGAAGCGCGCCGCGTAATCGTCCGCGGTCTCGCCCAGCTCGGCCAACGCCTTCACGCCGTGCATCTTCAACGCCGCCGGGTTCGCGCTGAGGATCATGCCGGTCGGATCCATCAGGATCACCCCTTCGAGCAACCCGGTCATGAGCTGTTCCAGGTGATGCAGCGTCGGGGCGTGGAGCGGCTTTCCGTTGGTCTTGGTCATGCCTGTCCAGCGACCAAAAGGGGGCTGCGGTTCCGTGCCCGGCGCTACATTTATACCAATACGACCGGTATGTGAGCACCAATCGTAAAATTCTGGCGCGGCGTCGAAACTGAACGGATCGGCGGCCCCGAATGTTGAGCCCCCTGTACCATAACCCAGTACCATCATCGTCCAGGAGCCTCATCATGAACCTCATCATTCTTCTCGTCGTCGGCGGGCTCATCGGTTGGGTCGCCAGCATGATCATGCGCACCGATGCGCAGCAGGGCATCTTTCTCAACATCGTCGTCGGCATCGTCGGCGCGTTGCTGGCCGGCTTCCTGATCACGCCGCTGATCGGTGGCGCATCGATCATGGACGGCGCGCTCAACATCCAGTCGATCCTGATCTCGCTGGTCGGCGCGGTGATCCTGCTCGCGATCGTCAACATGTTTCGTCGCGGTACGGTTCGCTGATGCGACCGGGAGGCGGCGTGGCTCAAATGCCGCCTCCCACTCGGCGAACGCCCCCGTTTCCAAAACCAGAAACTCAGGAGAGTATCATGACCGTTCGAGCATTCATGGCATGCGGCGCAATGCTGCTGGCCTCCAGCGCCGTCGCGCAGACCGCAACGCATGCCGGCGCGCACAACCCGGCCGTCAAGAACAACGATGCCGCCCATGTCGCGGCCCCGGCCAAGGGCGCCAACTCCTTCTCCGAGGACCAGGCTCGCGGTCGCCTGACCAAGGCCGGCTACCAGTCGGTCTCGCGCCTGGCGAAGGACAAGGACGGCGTCTGGCGCGGCAGCGCGACCAAGGCCGGCAAGAAGGTCAATGTCGGACTCGACTACAAGGGCAACGTGACCGCACGCTGATCCATTTTTTCAGGAGAGAAACGATGACCAAGACCCTTACCCGCCTGTTCGACGACTATTCGGATGCGAAGTCCGCCCTGAACGATCTCGAGCGTCTCGGCGTGCCACATGACTCGATCAGCATCGTCGCGAACAACGCCGATGGCGCGCACGGCGATCACGACACGTCGCTGGACGACGTCAACGATCGTGGCGATGTAAGCCGCGGTGTCTCGACCGGTGCAGCCGTCGGTGGCGTCGGTGGCCTGCTCGCCGGTCTCGGCCTACTAGCGATCCCGGGCCTGGGGCCGATCGTCGCCGCCGGCTGGCTCGCGTCCACCGTCGTCGGTGCCGGTATCGGTGCCGCAGGCGGTGCCGCAACCGGCACGATCGTCGGCGCATTGAAGGACGCCGGTCACACCGATGACGAAGCGCATGTCTATTCGGAAGGCGTCCGTCGCGGCGGCACGTTGCTCAGCGCACGCGTCGACGACAGTCTCGCCACCGAGGCCGAAGCGGTTCTCGATCGTCATCGCTCGGTCGACGCGACGACCCGCGGTGCAGCGTATCGCCAGGACGGCTGGACGCGCTTCGACGAGGCAGCGCCCGCATACACGCGCGACGAAGTCGTTGCCGAGCGTGGCCGCTATGGTTCGGTATCTTCGACAAACGCGTCGACCTACTGAACGATGCCGTCACGATCCTTGCCGCCAGCGTATCGGGCGGCGGGTGTGACAGCGTCGGAATAGCGAAGGGGTCGGTTTGGGTTCAACCAAACCGACCCCTTCGTCGTTCAACCAAAGGCCGAAGACCCTAGCCGTGCAGCGACCGACGGAACGTCTCGGGCAGGAATACCAGCCCGACCAGCACCGTCACCGCGCAGGCAACGATCGGATACCAGAGGCCGTAGTAAATATCCCCCGTCGCCGCGACCATCGCGAACGCCGCGGTCGGCAGGAACCCGCCGAACCAGCCATTGCCGATATGATAAGGCAACGACATGGAAGTGTAGCGGATCCGCGTCGGGAACAGCTCGACCAACAGCGCGGCGATCGGCCCGTAGACCATCGTCACGTACAGCACGAGCAGGACGAGGATCGCGATCACCATCGGCTTGTTGATCTGTGCCGGGTCCGCCTTTTCGGGGTAGCGGACCGAGGTCAGGGCAGTCTTCACTTCCGCACCGAACGCCTTGATCGCCGCCGCCTTGTCAGGACCCGACACGACCGCGGGGTTGACGACCGGGATGGTCGTGCCGCCGATGTGGATCTGCGCGACGGTGCCCGCGGGTGCGATCACGTTCGCGTAAGAGATGCCGGCCTTCGCCAGATACGCCTTGGCGATGTCGCATGAGCTCTTGTCGAACTTGTTCTTGCCGACCGGATCGAACTGCACCGAACATTCGTCGGGATTAGCGACGACGCTCACCGGCGAATTGGCCTGTGCCGCATAGAGCGCCGGGTTGGCGGCCTTCGACAGCGCGTGGAACAGCGGCATGTACGTCAGCGCAGCGAGCGCGCAGCCCGTCAGGATGATGTATTTCCGCCCGATCTTGTCCGACAGCCAACCGAAGAAGATGAACGCAGGCGTGGCGATCAACAGCGCGATCGCGATCAGGATGTTGGTGGTCGGTCCGTCGACGCGCAGGTTCTTCTCGAGGAAGAACAGCGCGTAGAACTGGCTGGTGTAGAAGATGACGCCCTGGCCGACGACCGCACCGAACAGCGCGATCAGCACGACCTTGAGGTTGCTCCACTGCCCGAACGCTTCGGTCAGCGGCGCCTTCGAGGTCTTGCCCTCGTCCTTCATCTTCTGGAACACCGGGCTCTCTTCGAGCTGCATGCGGATCCAGAGCGACACCGCGAGCAGCGCGATCGAGACGATAAACGGGATACGCCAGCCCCATGCCGCGAACGCCTCCTCACCGACCAGCGTCCGCACGCCGATGACGATCAGCAGCGCGGCGAACAGGCCGAGCGAGGCTGTGGTCTGGATGAAGCTGGTGAACAGCCCGCGCTTCTTGTCGGGCGCGTGCTCGGCGACATAGGTCGCGGCGCCGCCATATTCGCCGCCGAGCGCGAGGCCCTGCAGCAGGCGCAGCACGACCAGCGCGATCGGCGCGGCGACGCCGACCGACGCGTAGCTGGGGAGCAGACCGACCAGGAACGTCGACAGGCCCATGATCGCCATCGTGACGAGGAACGTGTTCTTGCGCCCGACGACATCGCCGATCCGCCCGAACACCAGCGCGCCGAACGGCCGCACCGCGAACCCGGCCGCAAACGCCGCGAGCGCAAAGATGAACCCGGTGGTTTCGTTGACGCCCGAGAAGAACTGCGCGGTGATGATCGTCGCCAGCAGGCCGTAGAGATAGAAATCGTACCATTCGAACACCGCACCCAAGGAGGATGCGATGATGATGAGCGGCTGGCTCTGCTTCACATGCCCGAGGGGCGAAGCATCCCCTGTTGTAGTCGCCATGGCAGTGTCCTCTCAGGTGGAGCAATTATGTTTTAGAACGAGTAGCGTGCGGCGAGTTCGCCGCGGTCGAGCTTGCCGACCTGCCCGTCGACCAGCCGCCGTTCCGCGTGGCGGAACTCGACACCCAGATCTATGGCCTTGATCGGCGAGAAGAACAGGTTGGCAGACGTGCTCCACGCCGAAGCGCTGGCGCCGATCGGTTCGCCGCCGGTCGGATAATCGATCGACTGGACGCTGCCGATGAAGGTCGAGCGCAGCTTGTCGGTCCAGCCGAGTTTCAGCGCGGCGAATCCAGCGGAAAGGCTGGGCGTCCGCAATTCCGCTCCCGGCACCGCTGCGAAGACGGCGTCGGGCGCCAGGTTCAGGCCGACATACCGGCCGATCCCGTCGCCATGCGTCACCATGAAGCGGATGTCGGAACGGCCGGACACGTCGAGCGGCACCTTGCCCGCGAACGACACGCCCCAGCCGGTCGCACTCTCGTTCAGCGGTCCGGTGTCGATCGTCAGCTTGCGCGCCAACCCCGCCAGCGAGAACTCGCCGAACGCGGTCTTGTAGTTCAGCCGAGCCGCGACGTCGGGCAGGCGATCGTCCGCATTCTCGACGATCGCGGCAGAGGTCAGGCCGGTCGACGCGGTCTCTGGGTTCTCGGCCGCGACCGACACCGTCAGCGTATCGCTCAACTTGCGTGTATACCGTATCTGAGCCTGCCGAACGAACACGCTGCCTTCCGACGGCCCGATGAAGTCGGTCGTTTCGGGCAGTGCGCCGATATACTGGAACGTCGTCCATTCCTGACCGAACAGCCAGTTGTCGTAGGTGAAGAACGCGCGACGCAGGCCGGGGTTGTAGCCGCTGACGACGCGCTGGTTACCCTGCGATCCCGGCACGACCTGGAAATCGACTTCCAGCAGACCCTTCAGGCTGTGTCCCGCCACCGGCGTGTCCGTCGCCAGCACGATCCGCGTCTGCTTGGCGTGCGATTCCAGGCTGTTGCCCTCGTTGCGACCGCCGACCGGGATCATGCTCGGGAAATAGAAGTCGCGACCGACCGATTCCGGCGCGATGTTGCCGCCGCTGTAGCGACTGACCGATGCCCAGGTCTTGATGAAGCCGTTGAGCTTGACCGTCGTCCCCGCGACCTTGAACCCGTCGGTCGACGCTGCGGCGGGTGCTTTCGCTTCGGCAAGCGCGGTCGGCGCAGTCGGCCCGACGGGGGCCGTCGGATGCAGGTCGTTCGGCGCGGACGCGACCGCGGTCGGTGCGGCGGTCGACGTCGCCGGAGCGGCAGGTCGTGGCGCGGCCGCAGCCGTCGCCCGCGCTGCGTTCAGCTCGCCGCGCAGGTCCTGCACCGCCGCTTCCAGCGCCTTCAGCCGAGTCTCGAGCTCGACCTCACGCGCAGTCTGCGCTTGCACCACGCCGGGTACCAGCGCGGTGCCCGCGAGCAGGGCCGTCAAGGCCAGCCGTTTCTTGAACGCCATGAATGTCATCCCCGTCTCCGCACTTTTCCACTGGTCTTACGCGTGGAATTAGCGTCGTCATCATGGCGTATTGCGTCCCCCGGTCCACCCCTTACTTTGGTGCGGGATGATCGTGCCGACACGACCGCGTACAGCGCGGCAAAAGGAGAGCCAGATGACCGAGGCAAGCTATCCCGTCCCCGCGGAATGGGCGAAGGATGCCCTGATCGACGCCGCCGCCTATGACCGGATGTATGCCGAGGCCGCGACCGATCCCGACGCGTTCTGGGCGAAGGAGGCCAAGCGGCTCGACTGGATCGTCGCCCCGACGAAGATCAAGGACACGTCGTTCGACGAGAGCGACTTCCACATCCGCTGGTTCGAGGACGGCCAGCTCAACGTCGCCGCGAACTGCGTCGATCGCCACGCCGACGCGCGCCCCGACGCGACCGCGATACTGTGGGAAGGCGACGACCCCGCCGGCGACCGCAAGATCAGCTATGCCGAGCTGCGCAATGAGGTGGCGAAACTCGGCAACGCGCTGAAGGCGAAGGGCGTCAAGAAGGGCGACCGCGTCACGATCTACCTGCCGATGATCCCCGAGGCGGCGTTCGCGATGCTCGCCTGCGCGCGGATCGGCGCGATCCATTCGGTGGTGTTCGGCGGCTTTTCGCCCGAAAGCCTGTGCAACCGCATCCATGACTGCGACAGCCGCATCGTCATCACCGCCGACGAAGGGCTGCGCGGTGGCAAGACCGTGCCGTTGAAGGCCAATGTCGACGCCGCGCTCGACCACGGCGATCTCGCGGTCGAGACCGTCATCGTCGTCCGCCGCACCGGCGGCAAGGTCACCATGACCGAAGGCCGCGACTGCTGGTATGCGGACTGCGTCGAGGGCCAGTCGACCGACTGCGCACCCGAGCCGATGAACGCCGAGGACCCGCTGTTCATCCTCTACACCAGCGGCTCGACCGGCCAGCCCAAGGGCGTGTTGCACTCGACCGGCGGGTATCTGGTGTGGGCGTCGATGACGCACGAATACGTCTTCAACTACCGGCCCGGCGAGATCTTCTGGTGCGCGGCGGATGTCGGCTGGGTTACCGGCCACACCTATTCGCTGTACGGCGCACTCGCCAACGGCGCGACGACCGTAATGTTCGAGGGCGTGCCGAACTACCCCGATCACAGCCGGTTCTGGCAGATCGTCGACAAATACCAGGTCAACATCCTCTACACCGCACCGACCGCACTCCGGTCGCTGATGCGCGAGGGCGACGACTGGGTGACGCGCACGAGCCGCAAGTCGCTCCGGCTGCTCGGCTCGGTCGGCGAACCGATCAATCCGGAGGCGTGGAACTGGTATCACAACGTCGTCGGCGACGGTCGCTGCCCGATCGTCGACACCTGGTGGCAGACCGAGACAGGTGGCCATATGATCTCGCCACTGCCGGGCGCCACCGCGCTGAAACCCGGCAGCGCGACGAAACCCCTGTTCGGCGTGCTGCCCGAACTGGTTGATGCGGACGGCAAGGTGCTGGAGGGCGCGGTCGAGGGCAATCTCGTCATCGCCGACAGCTGGCCCGGCCAGATGCGCACCGTGTGGAACGATCACGAGCGCTTCTTCCAGACGTATTTCTCGACCTATCCCGGCAAGTATTTCACCGGTGACGGCTGCCGCCGCGACGAGGACGGCTATTACTGGATCACCGGCCGCGTCGACGACGTCATCAACGTCAGCGGCCACCGGATGGGCACCGCCGAGGTCGAGAGCGCGCTCGTCGCGCATTCGAAGGTCGCCGAGGCCGCGGTCGTCGGCATGCCGCACGACGTGAAGGGCCAGGGCATCTACGCGTACGTCACGCTCAACGCGAACGCCGAACCGAGCGAGGATTTGCGCAAGGAACTCGTCCAGTGGGTCCGTCGCGAGATCGGCCCGATCGCGACGCCCGACATCCTCCAGTTCGCGCCCGCGCTCCCGAAGACGCGCTCTGGGAAGATCATGCGCCGCATCCTGCGGAAGATCGCGGAGAACCAGCTCGACCAGCTCGGCGACACCTCGACGCTCGCCGATCCCGCGGTGGTCGACGCGCTGATCGCCGGGCGCGAGGAGGCTATCCCCGTACCGGCATGACGCGCACGATTCTCATCGCCGACGATCACCCGCTGTTCCGCCAGGCGCTCAAACTGGCGGTCAGCCGCGCCGCGCCCGACGCGGTGGTGATCGAGGCGGGGCAACTCTGCGAGGCGGTCGACGCGGTGCGGGGGGCGGCGCGGCTCGACCTGATCCTGCTCGACCTGCGCATGCCGGGCTCGGAAGGCTTTGCCGGTGTCGCGCTGCTCCACGCCGAACGTCCCGACACGCCGATCATGGTGATCTCCTCGGCCGACGAAGCCGAGGCGGCACCGCGTGCGCGTGCCTATGGTGCGATCGGCTTCGTCTCCAAGACCGCCGACCTGACCACGCTCGAAACCGCCGTAGCCCGAGCCCTCGCCGGCGAACGCGACGCGCCGATCGAAGGTGCCTCCGTAGATGACATGGCGACGCGTGTCGCAAGCCTCACCCCAACCGAACTCAAAGTCCTGCTCGGCGTCTTGGCCGGCCGCCTGAACAAGCAAGTCGCCTTCGACCTCGGCATTTCGGAAGGCACTGTGAAGGGTCACATGACCGCGATCCTGCGGAAACTTGGGGTGCAGAACCGTACGCAGGCTGTCCTTGCGGCAAGAGCAATGGACATCCACTTCGCCGACTAATCGCGCGCCACCTACTACCCCAACGTCATCCTGACGAAAGTCAGGACCCAGGATACCACCCACCCCGATCGTGGCTCTGGATCCTGACGTTCGTCAGGATGACGGCTTGTGTCCGTGGCTTGATCCTCCCCTGCAAGGGGGAGGTGGCGCCGGAGGCGGCGGAGGGGGAGGAACGCGCAACAGCAGTTCCCTCTTTCCCCCCCCGTCAGGCAAGCGCCTGCCACCTCCCCCTTGCGGGGGAGGCTCAACTCCCACGCGCCGCCGCCGCAGACGCATCCTCGATAAATCGCCACAAATCCGCCGGCACCACCGGCTTAGTCAACACGACTAGCCCCGCACACCGCGGATCCTCCGCCACCGCGCGATCCGCCGTCACCAGCGCAATCGCCGGCGCCGGCACCATCGCCCGCAACCGCACAACGACGTCGAGTCCGTCCTCCGCCTCGTCCAGATGAAAGTCGACCAACGCCACATCCGGCTCCTCGTCCGCCGCCAGTTCCATCGCCTCGGCGATCGTCGCCGCCAGCAACGGCACGCACCGCCTGGCGCGCAACGCCGCATCGAGCGCCGCCAGGATCGTCGCATCATTGTCGAGACACAGCACCCGCAACCCCGGCACCAGCGCGCGGCTCGCCAGAGGCGTCGGCAACACGACATCCAACCCGGCAGGCGCAAGCGGCACCCGCACCGCAAACGTCGTCCCCCGCCCCAAGTCCGACCGCAACTCGACCGCCGACCCGAGCAACCGCGCGATCCGCCGAACGATCGCCAGCCCGAGCCCGACGCCGCCGCCCGCACTCCCCTTACTCTCCAGCCGCTCGAACTCCTCGAAGATCCGCTCGCGATCCCCAGCCGCAATCCCTGGCCCAGCATCGCGCACCTCGATCAGCACGTCATCACCTCTGCGCCGCGCCCCGATCCAGATCCGTCCATCCGCCGAATAGCGCACCGCGTTCGACAGGAAGTTCTGCAGGATCGACCGCAGCAACGACCGATCGGTCGCCACGCTGAACGCCCCCGGATGCGCCGCCAGCACCAGCCCGCGCTCGCCCGCCAACGGCCGGAACTGCACCGCCAGCTCGTCGATCAACGCCCCCAGCGCAAACCGCTCGACCTTTGGCACGACGCCCCCCGCATCGAGCCGCGACACGTCGAGCAACGCGCGCAGCAACGTGTCCGCCGAGCCGATCGCGCCATCGATCGCGCGTACCAGCTCACCTTGATGCGGCGCCTTTCCCTCGTCGAGCGCCGCGCAGAACAGCCGCGCCGCATGCAAAGGCTGCAACAGGTCATGGCTCGCCGCCGCCAGGAACCGCGTCTTGTCGCGCGTCGCGGTCTCGGCGATCGCGCGCGCCTCGCCGAGCATGTGGTTCGACCGCGCGAGGTCCTGCGTCCGCGCGACGACCCGCGCCTCGAGATCGGCCTGCGCCTCCTTCTCCGCGGTGATGTCGGTGAAACTCTGCACGTACCCGCCGCCCGGCATCGGCCGCCCGACCATCTTGATCCACCGCCCCGACGGCCGCTGCCGCTCGAAACTATGCGGCGTCCCGCGCGCAAGGTGCGCCACCCGCCGACTGACATGCGCGGCGATATCGTCCACCCCCTCGCGCTCGGCATTGTAGCGGATCAGGTCGGCGATCGAGCGCCCGACCACGACATAGCCCTCGGGATAGTCGAACATCTCGACATAGCGCGGATTCCACGCGACCAGCCTCAGGTCCGCATCGATCACGCTGACCCCAGGATCGATCGTCTCCAGCGTCGCCGACAGCAACGTGCGCGAGAACCGCAGCGAGCGCCCACGCTGGTCGAGCAGCCGTACCACGTCGCTGACGTCGATCGCCGACCCGGCGATGCTCGACGCGACGATTTTCCGCGCGGACGGTGCGCCGATCACGCCTGCGATCAGCCGCTCGGCGGTGCGCGCCGCGGGCCCGTCGATCGGCGCGCGCAAATCGGGCGACGTTACCCCGATCGCCTCCGCCTCGCCATCGCCGACGAACCGCGCAACCAGCATCCGCAATTCGCCCAACGTCGTGACGTGATCGAGCGCGGCATTCCCACGGTGGCGCTCGCGCAAATGCAGACCGACCATCAGCGCGACGTTGACGCCGAGGCTCCACACCGTGCCGTTGACCAACGGCGAGCCGATCCGCCAGCCGAGCAACGCATCGGGATCGAGCCAACCCCGCGTAAATTGCGCCAATGCCGGCCCGACGCCTTCACCGATCGACGGCAGCAACAGGCAATAGATCCAGACGATCACGCCCCCGACCAGTCCCGCGCGCGCCGCGGTATGGTTGGCGAAGTTCCACCCAACGCTTGCAATCAATGCAGGCGCGAACTGAGCGACCCCGGCGAACGCGATCAGCCCGATCGATGCCAGCGGCAGGTCCGCGCCAAGACTCCGCCCATACACCAGCGCAACCGCGACGATCGCAGCGATAATCACCCGCCTAACGCGCAGCATCCGCCGCCCGAGTTCGCCCTCGCCCGCCTCGCCATGCCGCCGGAGCAGCAACGGCGCGAGCAAATCGTTGGTCGCCATCGTCGACAGCGCGATCGTCTCGACCACCACCATCGCCGTCGCCGCCGAAAACCCGCCTAGAAACGCCAGCAGCGCGACGAGATGCGCGCCCTGCTGCAGCGGCACCGCCAGCACGTACAGATCGGGCTCTGCACCATCCGGCAACAGCGTCATCCCCGCGAGCGCCAGCGGCAGCACGAGGAGCGAGATCACCACCATGTACGTGATGAACGGCCCGCGCGCTCGGGCGATCGAGTCCGGACCCTGCGCTTCGATCACCCCGACATAAAATTGCCGCGGCAGGCACAGGATCGCGAGCGCCGACAACAAGGTACGAACCCAGAAATCGGACGTCAGCGCCCCCCAGGTGAAGCCGGACCGAAGCCGCGCCATCGGCGGCGCCAGTATCTCCGCCGGCACGTCGGCCAGCAGCGCCACCGTCACCATCCCGAGTACGACGAAGCACAACAGCTTGATCAGCGACTCCGCCGCGATCGCCGCGACGACGCCGGGGTTGCGCCCCGCAACTTCATACCGCCGCGCGCCGAACACGATCGCGAACACCGCCAGCAGCAACGCGACGAACGTGCCGACCTCCGCCGAACTCCTGACGCCCGCGATGGCGCCGAAACTCAGCGTGACCGATCGAAGCTGGAGCGCGATATACGGCACCGACGCGAGCAGCGCCGTCCCCGCCACGATCGCCGCGGTCCCGCGGCTGCGTCCGTAGCGCGCGGAGATGAAGTCCGAGATCGAGCTCGACCCTTCCTCGCGTGCCAGCCTTACCAGCCGCGCGAGAAACTTCGGCGCAAGCAGGAACACCAGCGCCGGCCCGAGATAGATGGCGAGGTAATCCCACCCCCGCGTCGCCGCCGTGCCGACCCCGCCGAAGAACGTCCAGCTGCTGCAATACACCGCCAGCGACAGCGGATAGGCGATCCGCTGGAGCCGTGTCGACAGCCCGCGCCGGTCGACGATCCAGGCGATCCCGAACAGCAACGCGCCATAGGTCAGGATCGCGATGATGACACTTGGCCCGACGATGGCGGCGCTCCGGTTCAGGATTGACGCGACGACCTAGCACAGGACAGGCGCCGGTCGTCGACCGCTATGTGACGTCCCGCGGCGGCTAGCGGCTTGCACCGATCACCCGCCCGCGCTATCGCCGCACCGCTCTCGTGTCGGAACACTACCGGGAGCCTGCTTGGAAACCCATCGGTTTCAATAGCATGCGGGTATAGTACAATGGTAGTACAGCAGCCTTCCAAGCTGAATACACGGGTTCGATTCCCGTTACCCGCTCCATCCCTTGTACGAGCGCGCGCTGTCGGCCACCGTAAACGACATCGACCATATCGAGAGCCGGTCGATGCCCGGGATCGGCGTCACGAAGATCTATTTCCAGCCCAGTGCCAACACCCGCACTGCTGCCGCGCAGGTCATGCCGGTGTCGCAGACGGTGCTGCGCCAGTTGCCACCGGGCGTCACCCCGCCGCTTATCCTCAACTTTAGAGCTCGACCAATGCCGATCCCGCAGTTCGCGCTGTCGAGGGTCGGGCTGTCCGAGGGCAAGCTGTTCGACACCGCGGTGAACCAGATCCGCCCCGGCCTCGTCACCGCCGGGGCGCGGGGATCCCGTACCCATCGGGCGGGCAACAGCGCCAGGTGCACATCGACCTCGAACCGCAGGCGCTGCAATCGAAGGGTCTGTCTGCGCTGACCGCGGCGCTCGACGCGCAACGCCTGTTGCTCGAAGTGCAAAGTACGCGGCTACAGATCGCGGTCGACACCGTCCGCGCGATCGGCGGCGGCGTCACGACCTGACTGCCGGATCGCCGCCGCGGGGTCAGACCCGCAGGTAGCGGTAATACCAGACCTCGTGACCCTGCCGCCGCGCCTTGCGCTCGTACCGCGTCTCGGGCCAGTCGTCCGGGCGCGTCAGGAAGTCGTGCGGCGTCTTCGCCTGCCATTCGAAATCGCGGCGGGCGTTCATGATCATCATCGACCACCGGCAATAGGTCGGATCGTCGGTGCCGAGCCGGAACTCCGCGCCGGGTTTCAGCTTGGCGGCGATCGTGTCGAGCGGGCCGTGGTTGACCATGCGGCGCTTGGCGTGGCGCGCCTTCCGCCAGGGATCGGGGTGCAGCAGGTACAGCCGGTCGAGGCTCGCGTCGGGCAGCCGCTCGATCACCTCCAGCGCATCGCCCATGTGCAGCCGGACGTTGGTCAGCTCGCCGTCGCGGATGTGCGCCAGCGCGCCGACGACGCCGTTGAGGAACGGTTCGCAGCCGATGAAGCCGACGTCGGGGTTCATCGCGGCCTGTCCCGCCAGATGCTCGCCCGCGCCGAAGCCGATCTCGATGTGCAAGGGGCGGTCCTCGCCGAACAACGTCATCGCATCGATTGGCCCTTCCTCGGGCACCGAGAGGTCGGCGAGCGTTTCCTCGACGAGCGCGGCTTGGCCCAGGCGCAGCTTGTGGCCTTGGCGACGGCCATAGAGGCGGCGGATAACAGAAGGATCGTTCATCGCCGCGCGCTCTAGCGGGCGATTGCGCCGGAGCAAAGCGCGACGCGGACCGTTGCACTCTCGTAATGGTCGATAACGCTTCCAATCCGCCCGGCGAAGACGTCGAGGATCTCAAGGCCGCCGATGCGCAGGACCTGCACAAGGCGGTTCGCGAGGAGGGCGAGGAAGAACTCGATCGACCGGTGTCGTCGCTGTTCTTCTCCGGGCTCGCCGCGGGCATGGCGATCGCCAGTTCGCTGATCGCGGAAGGCGCGCTGCACCACGCGCTGCCCGATACGCCGTGGCGGACGATCATCGTCTCGCTTGGCTATCCGATCGGCTTCCTGGTCGTGATCCTGGGGCGGATGCAGTTGTTCACGGAGAGCACGATCACCGCGATGTTGCCGTTGGTGACCAAGCCGTCGGGCTGGGCATTGCGGCGCACCTTGCGGCTCTGGAGTGTCGTGCTGGGTGCCAACCTCATCGGGACGGCGCTGGCCGGCGGGATGATCGCGGCCGGCCTGCTCGGCGGCAGCGAGCTTCGTACCGCGATGATCGAGGTGTCGATGGCGATCACCGAACTCTCGCCCGGCGCGACGTTCGTCAACGCGATCCCGGCCGGGTTCATGATCGCGATCCTCGCCTGGTCGCTGCCGAATGCGCGCGAACAGTCGTTCCTCGTGATCGTCGCGATCACCTACGTCGTCGCGATCGCCGCGTTCAGCCATTCGATCGTCGGATCGGTGGAGGCGTGGCTGCTGGTGTTTTCGGGTAAGGTCGGCGTCGCTCAGGCGTTCGGCGGCCTCATGGTCCCGGCGATCCTCGGCAACTTGCTGGGCGGTGCGGGGTTGTTCGCCTTGCTCGCGCATGCACAGGTGCGCGGTGAAATGGACGGACAGGGCGAAAATTGATGGGCAAGACCAAGGACGCCGCAAAGGCCGTCGAGAAGGCGGACCGCAAGGCGACGCACAAGGCTGCCGAGCACCGCGACGAACCGCTGGTCAAGGCGACCGGGTTCCTCGCCGAGATCGGCGACCAGCCGCAGCTGGTGGCGACGTCGATCGGCACGGTCGTGATCGGTCTGATCGCGCGCAGGCCGGACGTGATCCGTGGCGGCGTGCGGATGCTGGCGGCGCATGCGGCGGCGACCTTCGTCAAGTCGGCGATCAAGGCATCGGTCGACCGCACCCGCCCCGAAAAAGCGATTGAGGACGGCAAGGCGCGGTTCGAGCCCGGCAAGAGCGACGATCACGACCAGACGTCGTTCCCGTCTGGCCACACCGCGGGTGCGGTTGCGGTCGCGCGTGCCGCGTCGCGCGACATCACGGGCGCTGGCGGTCCGGCGGCGTTGATCTCTGGCGCCGTCGCGGCGGCGCAACCGGTGAACGGGAAGCATTACCTCTCCGATCTCGTCGTCGGTGCGGCGGTCGGGTGGATCGCCGAAGCGCTCGTCAGCGCGGTCTTCGACCGGGTCGCGCCCGCGGTCGAGACGGCCGTGGCGACCAAGGCACCATTGCTGATCGAGCATGCCAAGGCCTGAGCGGTTCGACGCGACCGAGTGTTACCCGTTGACCACAGATTGCGGCGAAATCAATATTTGTAAGGATCGGCAAGGGGATAGCGGAACCGTTACGCCCGCGTGACGGTTGCCACCGCATCGTAACCAGAACGGACTATCCCCATGAAGAAGCTTTCCATCGCCGTCACGCTCGCCGCCATGGCCGTGTCGCTCGCAGCCTGCGGCGGCAAGGGCGATGACAAGCTCGGCAGCCAGGTCGAGAAGGCCGCGGACAACCGTGCCGACGCACTCGAAGCGACTGCCGACAATCTCGAAGAGCAGGCTAAGGCCGTCCGCAAGGACGGCGACCGCCAGTCGGACGCGATCGACGATGCCGACGTGAACGCGCAGGCGATGCCGCAGGCGCAGAAGGATGCACTGGTCAACGGCAGCGAAAAGCTCCGTTGATCTTGTAGGCGCACACCAGCGCCGGCGTCTTGGCCGCCTTCCGGTACACACCGGAGGGCGGTTTTGACGTTTTGAAAGGACCGGCTCGATCGGTCGCTATTATCACGGGGGACACGGCAATGATCGACAGGCGTCGACTGGAAACGGGGGGCTTCATCACCTTCCTGGTGGCGATCACGATCGCGTTGTGCGTGGTCGTGTCGTCGTTCGCGGCGGCGCTGTTGTGGAGCGCACTCGCGGCGATCCTGTTCCAGTCGCTGTACCAGTGGCTGCTCAAGCGCTGGCCCGACCGCCGCAATCTCGCCGCCGCGCTGACGTTGCTAATCATCTTCGTCGCCGTGATCATCCCGACGCTGTTCATCGGCAGCCTGATGATCGACCAGTCCGCCTCGGTCTATGCGAAGCTGCAGAACGGCCAGATCAACTTCGGTGCGTATTTCCAGCAGATCCACGACGCAATGCCGAACCGGATCCAGGGTGCGCTCGACAAGGCCGGGCTTAACAGCTTCGAACAGGCACAGTCGCGGGTGTCCAACATCCTCGGCAACAGCGTCCGCTCGATCGCCGGGCAGGCGCTATCGATCGGCCGTAACGCCGCTGCGTTCCTGCTGTCGTTCGGCGTCGGCCTGTACGTAACGTTCTTCCTGCTCCGCGACGGTGACAAGGTGGGACCTGCGATCCGTCGCGCATTGCCGTTCGAGCATTCGGTGGCTGTGAAGCTGGTCGACAAGTTCGTCGCGGTGGTGCGTGCGACGATCAAGGGATCGGTGATCGTCGGGCTCGTCCAGGGTGCGCTGGGCGGCCTGACGTTCTGGATCGTCGGCGTGCCGGCTGCCCTGCTCTGGGGCCTGCTGATGGCGCTGACGTCGCTGCTGCCCGCGCTCGGGCCTGCGATCGTGTGGGTGCCGGTTGCAGTGTACCTGCTGGCGACGGGAGCGATCTGGCAGGGCGTGGTCGTGATCGTCTCGGGCGTGGTGGTGATCGGTCTGGCCGACAACATCCTGCGGCCGATCCTGGTCGGGCGCGATACGGGGATTCCGGATTATATTGTGTTGGTCACGACGCTGGGCGGAATCGAGGTCGTCGGGCTCAGCGGTATCGTCGTCGGCCCGCTAGTCGCGGCGCTGTTCCTGACGGCGTGGCAGATCCTCACCGAGCAGCGGCATGCCCAAGTTTCCCCCGTTCGTCCCGAGTAGCTGCTGAGCGTTGTCAAAGGATGGCGCGAGCGACCGGTCGTTCGGGTCGCGACACGTCCTCGATAACCCTCTCCCCTAAACCCCTCACCCTTCCGTCGCCAAGCGGCTCCTCCCTCCCTCTCCCCGGCGGGGCGAGGGACTGGAAGATCAGCTAAAAAAAAGCCTCCCGAGGACTGGTCCGCGGGAGGCTTTTTCGTAACCCCAAAGGCGCCTCTATCAGGCAACAGCAGCCTTCAGCGCGTCGACCAGGTCGGTCTTCTCCCAAGTGAACGTGTCACCGTCGGGCTCACGACCGAAATGCCCATAGGCTGCGGTCTTCTTGTAGATCGGCGCGTTAAGCTTGAGGTGCTCGCGAATGCCCTTCGGCGTCAGGCGAACGAGCTTCGGCAGGACCGCCTCGAGCCTGGCTTCCTCGACGGTGCCGGTGCCATGCGTGTCGACATACACCGACAGCGGCTCGGCGATGCCGATCGCATAGCTCAGCTGGATCGTGCAACGACGCGCAAGGCCCGCAGCGACGACGTTCTTCGCCAGATACCGCGCCACATACGCTGCCGAGCGATCGACCTTCGTCGGATCCTTCCCCGAGAATGCGCCGCCGCCATGCGGGGCCGCGCCGCCGTAGGTGTCGACGATGATCTTGCGGCCGGTGACGCCAGCGTCGCCATCGGGGCCACCGATCTCGAACTGGCCGGTCGGGTTGATGTAGATCGCGGTCTCGTCGGTGATGAAGCCGTCGGGCAGCACGTCCTTGAACACGCCCATCACGTAATCGCGCAGTACGGCGTACTTGGCGGGATCGGCGTTGTCGCCCTTCTCGCAGTAGCCCGGAGCGTGCTGGGTCGAGACGACAAGGGCGGTCGCGCCGACCGGCACTTCGTTCTCGTACGACAGCGTGACCTGGCTCTTGGCGTCGGGCTCAAGGAACGGCGCGGCGCCCGAATGGCGGTCTTCGGCCATCTTGGCGAGGATCTTGTGGCTGTAATACAGCGTCGCCGGCATCAGGCCTGGGGTCTCGTCGGTCGCGTAGCCGAACATGATGCCTTGGTCGCCGGCGCCCTCGTCCTTGTTGCCGCTCTCGTCGACGCCCATCGCGATGTGCGCGGACTGGCCGTGGAGGTTGTTCTCGAAGCGGAACGTCTCCCAGTGGAAGCCGGTCTGCGCGTAGCCGATTTCCTTGACCGTGTTGCGAACCGCCGCCTCGATCTCTTCGAGCACGCCATCGGCCCACTGGTCGTTCTCGTAGATGCCCTTGCCGCGGATTTCACCGGCCAGGACGACGAGCTGCGTGGTCGTCAGCGTCTCGCAGGCGATCCGCGCCTGCGGGTCCTTGGCGAGGAACAGGTCGACGATCGTGTCGCTGATCTGGTCGGCGACCTTGTCGGGATGGCCTTCGGAGACCGATTCGGACGTGAACAGGAAGGACTTGCGCATAAGGGCCTCTTTGTCATGCCCGCCGACAAAACTGCCGGTTGAGCGTCATATAAGGAAAGCTTTATATGACCTTCTAACGATGGCGGCGGCGGAGAGCAACCGCGCTGGCAAGCATGAGTGCTGCAACGATCGCCGCCATCGCATTGCCGACGCGTGAGAACAGCGTGGGAGGCAGGGCGGACGGCATCGGCTGCTCGATCGCGCCGGCAGTCTCGTGCGGAACGGTCGCGAGAAGGCGGCCATCGGCGGCGATGATCGCGGAGATGCCGGTCGGGGTGGCACGAAGAATCGGCAAGCCTTCCTCAATCGCCCGCATCCGCGCTTGGGCAAGATGCTGCGGCGGACCCCATTTGCCGAACCACGCGTCGTTCGAAGGATTGAACAGGATGCGCGGGCGATGCGCGCGGTCGACGACCTCACCGGAGAAGATGATCTCGTAGCAGATCTGCATGCCGATCGAGCCGAAGCCCGGCAGCGTCAGGTTCGCAGGGCCCTTGCCCGAGGTGAAGTCGATGTCGCCGGGGACAAGGCGCGCAAGGCCGAGCGGCTTCAGGAGCCACGGCATCGGGAGATACTCGCCGTACGGCACGAGGTGCGCCTTGTCGTAGCGGCCGCGGAGTCGTGCTTGCGCGTCGAGTGCGAACACCGAGTTCGCCGCGCCCGAGATCTGATCCTTGGCATTGAACTCTAATGCGGTGCCGCCGATCAGCAGAATGTCCTCGGGCCCCAGCAGACGCGCCATGCGGCGGCGGAGGTAGAGCGGGCTCGACCAGCCGTACGCGTAGAACGGGTAACCGTCCTCGACATAGTCGCGGACGACGCCCTCGGGCCAGACGACTAGGCGCGGGGTTGCGCCGCCTTGGCCGGACAGCTTTTCGAGCGCGGTAAGGACGCGCTCGCCATCGGTCTCGCTGCGGTCTTCCTGGCCAATATCGGGCTGGATCACGCGGACCAGGGGCGTGCCGGGAGCGGGCGGCGGCGCATTCGTCCAGAGTGCGGACAATGCGGCGAGGCCGAGCGCTGGAAGCGCGACGGCTGGCAGTGTCCAACGGCGTACCGCGAGCATCAGCAGCGCGCCCGCAGCGAGGATCGTCACACCCGACAGGGCATAGGTCCCGATCCACGCAGACAGCCGCGCGACGCCGATCGCGGGGAGCCAGACGACGCTCAGCGGGTCCCAGGCGTAACCGGTGAACAGCGTTGCGCGGAGCCACTCCGTCGTGATCCAGGCAGCGGCGAAGACCAGCACGAACGTCGCATCGGGTGTACCGGGCCGTCGCGCGATCCGCCAGGCGAGCGCCGCGGCGAGCATCGGGTAGACCGCGAGGTAGATCGCGAGGCCGACCGCCGCAAAATACCCGAGCACCGGCGGCATCGCGTCCTGAAAGTCGAACGCATGCTGGAACCAGTTGTTGTTCACGGTGAAATGACCGAGCCCGAACACCCACCCACGCCACAGTGCCGCGCGCAACGTCGGCGCGTCGTGGACGATCCTCATCCACAGCGCGAACGCGATCAGCGTCAGCGGCCACAGATCGAGCGGAGCAAACCCGGTCGCGGCAAGCGCACCGAGGACGAGGCAGGCGAGAGCAGGGTAACGGTTCACGCTCGCGCTATGGCGTGGCGGAAGGGACCGGGCAATGTTTTCGGTGTGATGGGGCGGGGGGATGAAGAGCGCCTCCCGGCGGCTAGCACCACCCCGGCGAAGGCCGGGGCCCAATTGGAAAGGTGGGAGTAACGACACGCTGCCTTCCGTTAGCAACGTTCCCCAATTGGGCCCCGGCCTTCGCCGGGGTGGTGTAGAGTTGTGAGCACACCTGCCCAAAGCTTGTTCTCCCGCGAAGGCGGGAGCCCAGACTGGACTCCCGCCTTCGCGGGAGAACAAGAGATGGCCACCGTCCCGGTAGGTGAAAGCACCCACGCAATCCCCCGGCTCGACGAACCTACCTTCCCGACCTATCTTCCCCAAATGACCCTACGCCCCTTCCACCTAGCCTTCCCGGTCCACGACCTCGACGCAGCCCGCAACTTCTACGGCGCCACGCTCGGCTGTCGCGAAGGCCGCTCCAGCGATCAGTGGATCGACTTCGACCTGTTCGGCCACCAGATCGTCGCGCACCTCGATCCTGCCGCCAAACCCGTCGCGGTCGAGAACGCGGTCGACGGCCACGCCGTCCCGGTCCCCCATTTCGGCGTCGTCCTTACGATGGACGACTGGACCGCGCTGTCCGAACGCGTCACCGCCGCCGGCGTCCAGTTCGGGATCGCACCGTACATCCGCTTCAAGGGCCAACCCGGCGAACAGGCGACGATGTTCTTTCTCGATCCCAGCGGCAACGCACTCGAGTTCAAGGCGTTCGCCCACGACGACATGCTTTTCGCGACTTAAGGACTTTCCATGGCCAACCCCATCACCGTCGACGTCCCCCACCAGCTCGGCAAGGCGGCGGTCCGCGCGCGGCTCGACGGCGGGATCGACAAGATCAGCGCCAGCATCCCTGGAGGCTCGGTGACCGACCATCGCTGGGACGGCGACACGCTGCACTTCACCATCCAGGTGATGGGCCAGACCATCACGAGCGCGGTCACGGTGTTCGAGACCAACGTCCACGCGATCGTCGACCTGCCGGGCATCCTCGGCCTGTTCGCGAGCAAGGTGCAGGACATGATCCGCAAGGAAGCGCCGAAACTCCTGCGCTAAGATCAGGTGGTGAGTTCAGGCAGGCGCGCGCCGATACAGCTCGAACGCCGCCCTGGCGCCGACGATGGCCTGCTCGACCCAGGTCTCGTCGGCGGGCTCACCGTCGATCGCGGCCAGCAACGCGCGCCACTCGCCCGACAGATGTTTCGCGCCGAGATAGGCCGAGGGCATCCCGTCGGGCACCGACCGCGACAGCATGATGCCGCCGAGCCGCGAGCCCTCGACCACATACATCGCGCCCCAGCCGGCGGCCGTGCTCGCCGGAACGTCGAACACCATTGGCGCAGGCATGTCTTCGCCCAGCGCGGCAAGATCCTCGGCCAGGGCCGCCCCTCGCGACCGGACCGCCGCCAGCCCCGGAATGGCGGCCAGCCATGCCTCGACCGCCGGCAATGCCCTGGCATGCGCGATCAAAAACGCGCGGTAATCGTCTGCATCGGTCAGGTCGTAGCGCCCGAAACCCGCATCGACCGCGTCGTGATCACTCGCCGTCGCCGCCCGGAGTCGCGCGACAGTCGAAAGCACGTCGGTCAACAGCAGCGTCCCCCGCCCTTGCTGCCGTATCGCGCCTCCTGCCGATCGCGGAAGAACGCGCGCTCGTCCATCGGCGCGTGATCCGGATGCCGCTCGGCCATGTGCTGGACGTAGGCTGTGTAAGACGGCACGCCGACCATCAGCAGCGCGGTCTCGCGCGCCTTGGCGTAGAGTGCGCGGATCATTCTGCGGCCACCAACTGCGGCGGGACTTCGGTCACCGTCGGCCGGTCGATCTTCAGCGCCGCCAGACAGGTACGGATGCCGAAGAACACGATCGACAGCACCACCGCGAGGAACAGCGCGCACAGCCCAGCATCGATCCGGTCGTTGAGCACGATCCGCTGCATCTCCGCCATCGTCTTGGCCGGCGCGAGCAATTCACCGCGTGCCGCTGCCTCTGCAAACTTCGATGCGTGCGCCAGGAAGCCCACTTTCGGATCGCTCGCGAACAGCTTCATCAGCCCGGCGGTGATCGTGCACAGGCACAACCACGCGGCGGGCAGGATCGTCACCCAGGCGTAGCGCTGCCGCTTCATCCGGAACAGCACGACCGTCGCCAGCACCAGCGCGACCGCCGCCAGCATCTGGTTCGAGATACCGAACAGCGGCCACAAGGTGTTCACGCCGCCCAAGGGATCGGTAACGCCCTGGTACAGGAAGAACCCCCACGCGATCACGCAGAGTGCGGTCGCGATCAGCCCCGGCACGATCGCCGAGGCATTGCGGAACGAGGGCACCGCGAGCCCGATCAGATCCTGCAGCATGAACCGCCCGGCACGAGTCCCCGCATCGACCGCGGTGAGGATGAACAGCGCCTCGAACAGGATCGCGAAGTGATACCAGAACGCCTTCATCGCCTGCCCGCCGACGAGGTGGCTGAAGATCTCCGACATCGCCACCGCCAGCGTCGGTGCGCCGCCCGTCCGCGAGACGATCGTCGTCTCGCCGACGTCCTTCGCGGTCTGGGCCAGGACTTCCGGCGTGATTGGGAAGCCCATCGAGGTGACCGCAGTCGCAGCCGACGCGAAGTCGGTGCCGACCACCGCCGCCGGGCTGTTCATCGCGAAATACACGCCCGGATCAAGGATCGACGCGCCGACCAGCGCCATGATCGCGACGAAGCTCTCCATCAGCATCGCGCCATAGCCGATGAACTGCGCATCGCCTTCGCTGGCGATCAGCTTCGGCGTGGTGCCGCTCGCGATCAGCGCGTGGAAGCCCGACACCGCGCCGCACGCTATCGTGATGAACAGGAACGGGAAGAGCCCGCCGGACCAGACCGGGCCGCTGCCGTCGATGAACGGGGTGAGCGCAGGCATCCGCAGCGGCGGCGCGACGACCGCGATGCCGATCGCCAGCGCGACGATCGCGCCGATCTTGAGGAAGGTCGACAAATAATCGCGCGGTGCCAGCAGCAGCCATACCGGCAGTACGGAGGCGACCGCGCCGTATCCCACCATCAGCACGCAGAGCTGCACCGGGGTCAGCGTGAACAGCGGCGCGAGCGTCGGCGAGGCGGCGACGGTACCGCCATAGACGATCGCGGCGAGGAGCCCGATGACGCCGAGAACGGAGACTTCGCCGACCTTTCCGGGTCGGATCCAGCGCGTGTAGATACCCATCAGGAACGCCAGAGGGATCGTCGCGGCGACGGTGAACAGTCCCCATGGACTGCCCGCGAGCGCACGCACCACGATCAGCGCAAGCACGGCGAGGATGATCACCATGATCGCGAACGCACCGATCAGCGCGATCACGCCGGGGATCGCGCCCATCTCCATGCGGATCAGTTCGCCGAGCGACCGCCCGTCGCGGCGCATCGAGATGAACAGGATCATGAAGTCCTGCACCGCGCCGGCGAGCACGACGCCGGCGAGGATCCAGAGCGTGCCGGGAAGATAGCCCATCTGCGCGGCGAGCACCGGGCCGACGAGGGGGCCGGCGCCGGCGATCGCAGCGAAATGGTGGCCGAATAGGACGTTGCGATCGGTCGCGACGTAGTCGAGGCCGTCGGCTCGGCGAAGGGCGGGGGTTTGCCGCGATGGATCGAGCTGCATGACGTGGCGGGCGATGTAGCGCGCGTAGAAGCGGTACGCGATCAGCTGGACCGAGACCGCGGCGGTGACGATCCACAACGCGTTGACATGCTCGCCGCGCTCGAACGCGACGACTGCCAGCGCGCAGGCTGCGAGCAGCGCGAGGGCGCCCCAGCCGATCTTCTCGCGTAATGTCATTGCCTTCGCCCTCCCGCGCGGTCCGTCTGCGCGGCATCGCGTATTCAGGCGCGGAGCGCTAGCCCCGATGCAGGCACTAACCCCTGCACAGCCCCACCCGGGCGAAGGCCGGGGCCGAGTTGGAAAGGTCGAGACAATGGAGCGCCGACCTCAGTTAGCAACGTCCCCAAACTGGGCCCCGGCCTCCGCCGGGGTGGTTGCTGGTAGTATGATAGCGCGCTGCCGGTTCGCGTTCTCAATCGGAACGGTTGGCCTGCAAAGCGCGCGCAGCATGCGGAACGGTGGGTGCCAGAACGGTCCGGCATGACGGGCATGGGTGGCGTTCGTTGGTGCCCCAGCCTAATGCAGTGCTGATACGAGGCGGACGTACCTCCACCAAGACCGTTCCCTCGCGGACGCGGGGGCCCAGCGGAATACCGTAGCGCACCGGTACCCTGGACCCCCGCCTTCGCGGGGGAACAGTTGGGGCGGGGTCCACTTTCCCCATCACCGGGCTGTGCTTGCATGGCAACGACCGGCAAGTCGCGCGCGCCGCCAGTTCAAGCCCCCCCCAACTCAAACCTGCGAATGATGCCCCTTCAGCTCATCGCCCACGATCCGAACCACATGCAGCACATTCGTCGACCCAGGCGTCCGGAATGGCACGCCAGCGAGGACGATGACCCGGTCGCCCGCCTTCGCCATGCCGTGGCGCAGCGCCATCCGCTTCGACTTGGCGACCATGTC
This sequence comes from Sphingomonas sp. AP28, assembly GCF_056680455.1. Classification (NCBI taxonomy): domain Bacteria; kingdom Pseudomonadati; phylum Pseudomonadota; class Alphaproteobacteria; order Sphingomonadales; family Sphingomonadaceae; genus Sphingomonas; species Sphingomonas sp. AP28. Next base: position 2,956,771 of record NZ_CM155283.1, read on the forward strand.
CTCGAACGACTCGACGTCGCGCGTGTGCACCGCGTGCGTCCCCCACAGCAGCCCGAGCCGGCGCGCCGTTTCCTGGCTCGGAGTCAGCACCAGCAGCGGCACCGACGGTCGCTCGCGCGCAATCCGGCGCGCGGTCGAACCCGAGGTCGTGAAGCAAATGATCGCCACCGCCGACACCGTCGCAGCGATGTTCTTCGCGGCCTCCGCGAGCGCATCCGCGGTCGTCGGATCGGGCTTCATCACGGTGAAGTGCATGCGGTCGCCGTGTTCGGGATCGCCCTCGACCGATACGCCGATCGCATCCATCATCGCCACCGATTCCATCGGCCACGCACCCGCCGCGCTCTCTGCCGACAGCATGATCGCATCCGCGCCGTCATACACCGCAGTCGCGACGTCCGACACTTCGGCGCGCGTCGGCGAGGGCGACGTGATCATCGATTCGAGCATCTGCGTCGCCACGACCACCGGGCGGCCCATCCGCCGCGAGACCTCGACGATGCGCTTCTGCAACGGCGGCACCTGCTGCGGCGGCAGTTCGACGCCGAGATCGCCGCGCGCGACCATCACGCCGTCGCAGGCCTCGACGATCTCCTCGAGCCGCTCGATCGCCGCCGGCTTCTCGATCTTCGCCATCAGCGCTGCCTTGCCGCCGATCAGTTTGCGCGCCTCCCAGAGATCTTCCGGGCGCTGGACGAACGAGAGCGCGATCCAGTCGACGCCCTGGTCGACCGCGAAGTCGAGATCGCTGCGATCCTTCTCGGTCAGCGCCGCCATCGGCAGCACGACGTCGGGGACGTTCAGCCCCTTGCTGTTCGACAGCGCGCCGCCGACCTCGACCCGCGTCGTGATCTCGCGCGGGCTATGCGACACGACGCGCAGCACGAGCTTGCCGTCGTCGAGCAGCAGGCGCGCGCCCGGCTCGATCGCCGCGAAGATCTCGTCATGCGGCAGTTCGACCCGCGTCGCGTCGCCCGGCGTCGGGTCGCGATCGAGCACGAAGGTCGAGCCGGTTTCGAGCACGGTACGGCCGCCGTCGAACTTGCCGACACGCAGCTTCGGCCCCTGGAGATCGGCAAGAATGGTCGACGGACGACCATAGTCCTTTTCCAGCGCGCGAATCGCCTGGATCACGGCGATCTTCGACTGCTGGTCGCCGTGGCTCATGTTGATTCGGAACGCGTCGGCGCCGGTGCGGAACAGCGTCGCGATCATCTCGGGCGTGCTGCTGGCAGGGCCTAGCGTCGCGAGGATGCGGACTTTTCGCAAACGGGGAGCAATGGCGTGGGTCATGCGGTGCGTTTCCTGGGGGAGGTCTTTGCCGCGACGGGCCTTAAACCCTATCTCCGCGGGATCAACCACGGAGCATAGTAATGAACCCCGATCGCCTCGATACTTTGGACGATGCCGTAGCGGCACAGGCCTTTCGCCGCCTGATCCGTCATCTCCGCCACCGCGAGGACGCGCAGAACGTCGACCTGATGGGGCTCGCCGGTTTCTGCCGCAATTGCCTGTCCGACTGGGTGGAAGAGGCGGGCGGCCTGTCGAAGGATGCGGCGCGGGAGACGGTGTACGGGATGCCGTACGCGGAGTGGAAGGCGCACCACCAGGGCGACGCGACGCCCAAGCAGCTCGAACGGATGAAGGCGAGCGTCGCGAAGAACGCAGTGGTCTGAGAACGGCCGCAATTGATTCGCGACGATCCCCCGAAGGGTCGCTTGAGCCGAACACGGTAAACGCCTAGACGCTGGCCCGCACCCAATTCGGCATGATTCAGGACGTCTCCGGACGGCGATCACCGGTGCGGGCTTGTATCTTGATTGGCTTTTGACCGGCGCGTGGGCGCTGGCGAGTGGGGAATTTTCGATGTCTGACGAACGGCAACACGGCATGGGCGGCGGCGCGGTCGCAGCGGACGAACTGCGCCTGCTGATCGAGCGCGCCGAGCGTCTCGAAGAAGAGAAGAAGGGTATCTCGGACGACATCAAGGACGTGATGGCCGAAGCCAAGGGCCGCGGTTACGACCCCAAGGCGATCCGGAAAATCCTGTCGATCCGGAAGAAGAAGAAGGAAGAATATCAGGAGGAGGAAGCGATCCTCGAGGTGTATCTCCAGGCGTTGGGGATGATCTGAGTTTCGCCAGGGCGGTGAGACGGCCAAACGCGTCGGTTTTGACGTGCTTAACAAAACTGTCATCGGTTGTGGATTAGTGTCCGGCTATGAACATCCGTTTCCTCGCCGCCCTCGCGCTGGCCACTATGGCCGCCCCCGCCCAGTCGGATGAGGGGGCGGCCAACGCCAGCTTCTGCCAGCGGATCGCGACCGAGCTCGGTATGAAAACGGCGAAACCGTCCGACGGCCACGCCGCATGGGAGCTGAAGACGCTCGGCGGCCTGGGTACCGCGCTGTTCGGTGGATCGAGCTATGTTTCGATGGGGCTCGGTCCGGCTGAAGACTCGGTCATCACTAACGCACGCCAATATGTCGATGCGTGTGCCAGCATCGCCAACGGGATGGTATGCACTGTCACCGGGCCGGCGGAATTCCAGATTGGTGTGAAAGATCACATGGTCAAGATGCGCGCGAATGCGGGCGAGCGTGCAGAGGTTCGCATGGTTAAAATGCGGATCCGTTGCGAGGACCGTTGACCGCGCCGAATAGTGCGCTTGCCGTCATCACGGCCGTCCTCTTGCTGGTGCTGGTCAACGTCATCACGGTCGCCGCGTTCGCGCTCGACAAGCGGCGATCATCGACTGGCGCGTGGCGCATTCCTGAATCCCGCTTGCTCTGGTTCGCGGCACTTGGCGGCAGCCCGGGCGCGTTCTGGGCGCGCAATCGCTACCGGCACAAGACACGGAAGCAACCATTCGTCGGTCGGCTCCAGCTCATCGCGATGGTACAAGTCGGCGTCGTCGCAGGTCTCGCCATCGCGTTCGCATTCTAGGTTCGGCAACCGGCAGCGTTATTGCTGCACCTGAAGCTTAGGTGTATTGCCGTTATGCAACATTGCATCGGGGGGCAAGAATGCGGGTATTTCTGGGGATTGCGGCGGCATCATTGGTTAGTGTTCCTGTCGCGGCGCAATCGGTTGAGGTCGACACCCAAAAACTCGGTCAGCGTGCCGAGGCGTTCGTCCGGGTCCGCAACCAGTTCGATCAGGCGGCGATGATCGCGATGATGGCGCCCGAATACCAGGAAGTATCGCCCGTCGGTGAGGTCGATTCCCGCGAGCGCGTGATCGGGTTCTACGCAGCCGACAAGAAATCGGCGGCACCGCCGATGACGATCACCGAAACCGTCGCGCGGCCCGCCGGCACGATCGGCGTCGTCACGATGCGGATCGCCTACACCATGCCCGGCAAGGACGGTCAGATGCAGACGCGCGCGCTGCGGGCCGGCTTTGTCGCGCGACGGATCAAGGGCGACTGGCAGTTCGTGTCGTTGCAGTTCACCCCGATCCGCGGATGACGACCTACGCCGCCTCCGCCGGCAGCGTCGTCCAGCCCAGCCCTGGGATTGTGATCGAGCGTTTGCCGGCCAGATCGGTGCGGCAGACGATCAGTTCGCGGCTCTCTATGTAGCCGATCAGCCGCTTCACCCGGCCAAGCGAACTCGTACCATACGTCGCTGCGATGCGCGCGTCAGACGGGCAAGGCTCGCCTTCACGTGCCGCGCGGGCCACCAAAAGGAACGCGCCGAGCATGTCGTCGGGCAGGCCGCTCGCCACGTCGAGTGCCGCCGTCCACGCCTCGTCCGTCATGTCGAAAATACCGGCGCGGGCGCAGCTCAGCCGCCGCACGAAGCCGGGCAGGTCGAGCGGCGGCTTGGCGAGGCCCCCCATCCGGCAGCGCACCTGGAAATCCTGGAACAGCACCGATGGCGGACGCAGCGTCGACTCCGGATCCTCGACGATCGCGCGGAAGACGTCGGCGTAGACCGCCTCGACCTCGTCGTCGGTCTTCTCAGGCGGCGGCGGCGCGGCGGTGCGCGGTTCGGGCGGGCGGGCGATGCCGTCGAGCAGTTCCTCCGCCGGCACGCGACGCGGGCGCGAATCGAACATCAGGCCGAGTTCGGGGGCATCGACCACCGGTTCGGACAGCAGGTCCTGCAGGTCCATCGGCGCGGCGCTGGGGAGGGGGGTGAGCTTCGGGCTGCCGCTCCGCGCAGACGTCGCGACGTCGCCGATCTTCACGGTGATCGGACGCCGCGACACCGCCGGACCGAGCGCCATGAACGTGCCGCGCTGGAGATCGCGAATCGCTTCGGCCTGGCGCCGTTCCATGCCGAGCAGATCCGCCGCACGCGCCATGTCGATATCGAGGAAAGTGCGGCCCATCAGGAAGTTCGACGCTTCCGCCGCGACGTTCTTCGCCAGCTTCGCCAGGCGCTGGGTCGCGATCACCCCGGCGAGGCCGCGTTTACGGCCGCGGCACATCAGGTTGGTCATTGCCGCCAGCGACGCGCGGCGTACCTCTTCTGACACTTCGCCACCGGTCACCGGTGCGAACATCTGCGCTTCGTCGACCACCACCAGCACCGGGTACCAATGCTCGCGTGGTGCATCGAACAGCGCGGACAGGAACGACGCGGCGCAGCGCATCTGGCCCTCGACCTCAAGCCCCTCAAGGCTCAGCACGGCGGATGTCCGGTGTTCGCGCAACCGCGTAGCAATCCGCGAAATCTCGCGTTCGCTGTAGTCGCCCGCCTCGATCACTACATGACCATGCGGTCCGGCGAGCGTCACGAAGTCACCTTCCGGATCGATCACGATCTGCTGGACATGCCCCGCCGATCGCTCGAGCAAGCGGCGCAGCAGATGCGATTTCCCCGAGCCCGAATTGCCCTGCACCAACAGGCGGGTGGCGAGTAGTTCCTCCAGGTCGACGCCGACGGCAGTACCATTGCCGTCGGTGCCCATATTCACGCTAACCGTCATGCCGCGCGTTTGGCAGGTGCGGGCGCATGGGAGCAAGGAGTCTTTGTCGCTTCCGTCGCAAGCGGGGGCTTTGCGCGCTGGCATAATCCGCAATCCCGGCTAGGGCGCGACTCATGGCCACGAAACAATCCCTGCTCGCCGACCTTTCGCAGCGACTGCTCGGCAAGGCGCCGGGCGACCTCGACGACGAGGAGCGCCGCGTTCTCGCCGGCATCGAGGCGGGGACCACCGTCAGCCGTGACGCCGCCGACGTCTCGGACGAGCAATCGACGTTCGGCGAGCGGCTGTCGGACCGCGTCGCGGCGATTGGCGGGTCATGGGGGTTCATCATCGCGTTCAGCGCGGTGCTGATCGGCTGGATGCTGCTGAATTCGGACATCCTCGCGCATTTCGGGCGGGCGTTCGATCCGTATCCCTACATCTTCCTCAACCTGCTGCTGTCGACCGTGGCCGCGATCCAGGCGCCGGTGATCATGATGAGCCAGAACCGGCAATCGGCGAAGGACCGGCTCGCGGCGAGCCTCGACTACGAGACCAACCTGCGCGCCGAGCTCGACATTTTGCGCGTGCATCACAAGATCGATCATCTGGTGCTCGCCCGGCTCGACGCGATCGAGGCGAAGATCGACGCCCTTGCGGGCTTGGGAACCGACGGTCTGGCGAAATCCGCGCCTGACGCCTAAGAGCGGGGCCATCAGCTAAAGAGGCACCGATGGCAGGCCATTCCAAATACAAGAATATCATGTACCGCAAGGGCGCGCAGGACAAGAAGCGCTCGTCGGCGTTCAGCAAGCTCAGCCGGGAAATCACGGTCGCGGCCAAGATGGGCCTGCCCGATGTCGACATGAATCCACGCCTGCGCGCGGCGGTCAACGCGGCCAAGGCGGCGTCGCTGCCCAAGGAGAACATCCAGCGCTCGATCGACAAGGCGAGCCGCGGCGATGCGGAGAATTACGAAGAAATCCGCTACGAGGGCTTCGGCCCCGGCGGCGTGTCGCTGATCATCGAGGCGCTGACCGACAACCGCAACCGCACCGCGACCAACGTGCGTGTCGCGGTCGGCAAGAACGGCGGCAACCTCGGCGCGGGCGGTTCGGTCAGCCACGCGTTCGACCGGGTCGGGCTGATCTCGTATCCGGCGAGCGCAGGCGATGCCGACACGGTGTTCGAAGCGGCGTTGGAGGCTGGCGCCGAGGACGTTACGTCGAGCGAGGACGGCCATGAAGTCTGGACCGCGCAGGGCGACCTGCACGAAGTGGCCAAGGCCTTGGAAGCCAAGCTCGGCGAGGCCGAAGGCGCGAAGCTCGCCTGGCGTCCGCAGGTGATGGTCGCGGTCGGTGCGGACGATGCGGCGACGCTGTTCAAGCTGATCGACGCGCTCGACGACGACGACGACGTGCAGACCGTCTGGGGCAATTACGAAATCTCCGACGAGATCATGGAAACGCTCAGTTGAGATGAAGAAGGTTGGTTCACGCGGAGACGCGGAGACGCGGAGAGTTGTGCTTCGCGGCGATGTCCTCCGCGCCAGCGGCCTCATTTCTGCCGGCCGGCCCGGAGAACTGAAAGTCCCGCTGACGCGAGACGATCGCCAAGAACGCACCCCCTCCGCGTCTCCGCGTCTCCGCGCGAACCAACCTTCTCCTTTCTCGTGATCATCCTCGGACTAGACCCCGGCCTCGGCACCACAGGCTGGGGAGTCATCCGTGCGGACGGCAACCGCCTGAGCCATATCGCCAACGGCCAGATCAAGACCGATCCGTCGATGGCGCTCCCCCGCCGCCTCACCGCGCTCTACAACGCGCTGATCGACGTCATCCGCACCGAGCGCCCCGACGGCGCGGCGGTCGAGGAAGTGCTAGGCAACACCAACGCGCAGTCGACGCTGAAGCTCGGCCAAGCACGCGGTGTCGTCCTGCTCGCGGCGGCGGGCGCTGGGCTGCATATCGGCGAATACCACCCGTCGACGGTCAAGAAAGGCGTCGTCGGCACTGGCGGCGCGGACAAGAAGCAGATCCAGGCGATGATGGCGGTGCTGCTACCGGGTGCGAAACTCGCCGGCCCCGATGCCGCGGACGCGTTGGCGGTCGCCATTACCCATGCCCATCACGTCGCAAGCGCTGCCGCTCTGGCGCGTCGTAGTGGTATGGGTACCTGAGTTTCTGGCATAGCCCAACCAACGGATGACGGGGTCTTTCGGGTCGAGCGCCCGTAGCATTGTTTATCGCGTGAGAAGAACCCAGATCACGCCAATATCCACTCGGACAAATTCGGTTCATTTTGGACGAGATCGTAGCCTATCTGCCTAAAGTATATATCAATCAAGTTTTGATAGCCAAGCCCGTACCGCTGTGGCAGCGCGCTCATGAAGATTAATTTAGATTAAGGGCGGCGCGATGCTTGTCGAACACGTACGAGGTGGAACGAACAGCAACAATGTTCCGGCCTCGGCGTTTGCGATGCCCGCGGGCATGACGATGCGGTACGATCTGCCCGATCCCGCGCTGTCCGAGTATTTGACGGGGTATGCGATCTACGCCTCGAACGACCGTACGCCGATGCTCAACTGGTATCTGCCGGCACCGGCGATGATCTCCGTGCTGGTCGACGCCGGGCCGCTGACCGTGTCGGTCGGCAACCATCGCTTCGGCCCGCTCGATCGTGCGAGCTTCTACGGCCCGACCAGCCGCGCCTTCCGGACCGAGACGCGTGGCGGGATCGCCGTGGGCATTGGCCTCAGCGCGCTCGGCTGGTCGCGGCTCACCGCGCGGTCGGCGGGCGAGTTCCACAACCGCGTCGTGCCGCTCAGTTCGGCGCTGAGGTCGGATCTCTCCGCGCGGCTGGTCGAAGGGCTCGACGCGCTCGACGACGACACGATGATCAAGCCGTTGCTCGATGCGGTGTTCGGCGCGTTTTTCACCCGTCCGCACCCGCGCGAGGATCTGATCCGCGCGTTCACCGCGTTGACCGTCACCGACGGCGTGATCGAGATGAAAGAGGTCGCCGACCGTCTCGACATCCCGACGCATGAACTGCGGCGCATGGCAACGCGCCACTTCGGCATGCCGCCAAAGCTGTTGCTGAGGCGCGCGCGGTTCCTGCGATCGTTCATCAGCCTGATCCGGACGGACGGCATGGCGGACTATTCAAAGATCGACAGCAGCTATTTCGACGCCTCGCATTTCCTCCGCGATGCCGGCACGTTTCTCGGCACGACCCCGCGCCGCTTCATCGCGTCCGACACCGTATTCCTGCGCGCCAGCCTGCGTGCCCGCGCGATGGTGATCGGCGCGCCGACCCAGGCGCTGCACGAAGCCGCGAAGGCCGCTGCGCCCGTCCAGAACCGTCCGACGGGCGAGCAGGGTCGTCCGCAACCGAACGCCTGACCGGCGTGCGCGTCGATCGAGCCGGGAAGCCGGTATTTTGACGGGATGACGTCGCGCCGTCGATGTTCTACCGCCTGATCCAATGATCGTGCATCTCAAAGGACGGCTGGACTCGACCGGCATCGACCATGCCGTGATCGACGTCGGCGGCGTCGGCTATCTGGTCGGCGCCTCGGCGCGCACGCTGTCGGCCTTAGGCCCGATAGGTGAGGCTTGTACCGTGTTCACCGAATTGCTGGTGGGCGAGGATTTCCAGCGGCTCGTGGGGTTCTCCAGCGCGGACGAGCGCGACTGGTTCCGGTTGCTGACTGGCGTGCAGGGGGTCGGTGCCCGCGTTGCGCTGGCGATCCTGTCGGCGCTGGAGCCGGTCGATTTGAGCCGTGCGATCGCCAGTGGCGACAAAGCGATGGTCGCGCGCGCCAACGGCGTCGGACCCAAGCTCGCCCAGCGTATCGTAATGGAATTGAAGGACAAGGTCGGCGGCATCGCGCTTGGTCTCGGACCGGCGGTAGTCAACGCTGCGCCCGGCGCGTCCGCGGATGCGGTGTCGGCGCTACTCAACCTCGGGTTCCGCCCGAACGAGGCGAGCGTCGCGGTGGCCGCAGCGGACGAGGAGCTGGGGCCGGGGGCCTCACTCGACGCGCTGGTCCGGCTGGCGCTGCGCAAGGCGTCGAAGTCGTAGGGTTCGGACTCGTTCAGTCCGCTCTTAACCCTCCGCTCGCTCCCACCTTCCGTTCGTGCTGAGCGAAGTCGAAGCACCTTCTCTTGGGGCACACCCTTCGACTTCGTTCAAGGCGAACCGAAAGGGGGACTTAGTTTCCCAAAAGTCCCCGTCTCAGAGTGCAGTCGGCAGCGGTCGTCCGGCAAAATGCGCATCGAGGTTCGCAACCACCAACGCCGCCATCGCCGCCCGCCCATCGACCGTCGCGCTACCCTGATGCGGTGACAGGACAACCTGATCCAGCGCCTTGAGCGCGTCGGGAACCGCAGGTTCGTCGGCGAACACATCGAGCCCCGCCCCAGCGATCGTCCCGTTCTGAAGCGCCGCCACCAGCGCCGGTTCGTCGACCAGACTACCCCGAGCGATGTTGACGAAAATACCGTCCTCGCCAAGCGCCCCGAGAACATCCGCGTCCACGATATGCGACGTCGCGTCACCCCCGGGTGCGGCAACGATCAGCACATCGCACGCCGCCGCAAGCGAAGCGATGTCGGCATGGAACACGCCCGCGAAATCCGGCTTGGCGGAGCGCGCGGTATAATGGAGCTCCCTCGCAAACGGCGCAGCACGCCTCGCGATGGCCTTGCCGATCCGGCCCAGCCCGAAGATCCCGATCCGCCGCCCGCTAGCCCGGCGCGCGAGATCGACCTGCCACCCGCCGTCCCGCACCGCACGGTCGTTCGCGACGATCCGCCGCTGCACCGCCAGCATAAGCCCGATCGCAAGGTCCGCGACGTCGTCGGTCAGCACGTCCGGCGTCGTCGTCACAGCGATGCCGCGTGCCTTGGTCGCGGCAAGGTCGATCCCGTTGTAACCGACGCCGTGGATCGCGATGATCTCCAGCGCGGGAAGGCGATCGAGCAGCGCCGCATCCACCACGCTGCTCCCGCCACCGACGATCGCGCGCGTCGTCGCCGGCGGATCCTTGCGGTGCAGCGTAAAGCGCTCGGCGAGCGTCGCCTCCAGCTTGGCCGAGACTCCGCCCAGCAGATACAAATCGGGATGCGAGGTTTCGTTGGTCATCCTACACTTATAGCCGCCTTGCCCCCTTCACCGCGAGCGCGCTATCGCAGGGTGTGACCGATACAGACCGCATCCTGACTGCCGCCAAGCGTCCCGAAGACGTCGACGCCGCGCTGCGCCCGAAGACGCTCGACGAATTCGTCGGGCAGAAGGCCGCACGCGAGAATTTGCGCATCTTCATCCAGGCCGCAAAATCGCGTGGCGATGCGCTCGATCACGTGCTGTTCTTCGGCCCGCCGGGGCTCGGTAAAACGACGCTCGCGCAGATCGTCGCGCGCGAGATGGGGGTGGGCTTCCGCGCCACCTCGGGCCCGGTGATCGCCAAGTCGGGCGATCTCGCTGCGCTGCTCACCAATCTCGAGGATGGCGACGTGCTGTTCATCGACGAGATCCACCGGTTGCAGCCCGCGGTCGAAGAGGTGCTCTACCCCGCGATGGAAGACCGTGCGCTCGACCTGATGATCGGCGAGGGGCCGAGCGCGCGATCGGTGCGGATCGACCTGCCGCGGTTCACGCTGATCGGCGCGACGACGCGGCAGGGGTTGCTGACGACGCCGCTGCGCGATCGCTTCGGCATCCCGGTGCGGCTGCAATTCTACACGGTCGAGGAGCTGGAGCGCGTCGTCACGCGCGCGGCGGGGTTGCTCGGACTGGGGATCGCCAAGGACGGCGCGATGGAGATCGCGCGCCGCGCCCGCGGGACGCCGCGCATCGCCGGGCGTCTGCTGCGACGCGTGCGTGATTTCGCCAATGTCGCTGGACACGAGACGGTCGACGCGCGGGCTGCGGATGCAGCGCTCAACCGGCTGGAGGTCGATTCGCTCGGGCTCGATGCGATGGACCGCCGCTATCTGATGATGATCGCCGACATCTACCGCGGTGGCCCAGTCGGCGTGGAGACCCTTGCGGCAGGCCTCAGCGAGCCGCGTGACACGATCGAGGAAGTGATCGAGCCGTATCTGATCCAGTTGGGCCTGATCGCGCGCACCGCTCGTGGTCGGTTCCTGAACGCAGGCGGCTGGAAGCATCTGGGTCTGAACCCACCAGCCGGAAGCCAGGACGGCCTGTTCGACACCTGACTTCTCACCCCTCCCTGAAAGGGAGGGGCAGGGGGTGGGTCGGCTTCCGCATACCGAGACCGCGGTGGCTCAAACGAGCCGACCCACCCCCAACCCCTCCCTTCCAGGGAGGGGAGAAGCCATAATCAACAAACACTTGTAAGAATCCACACCGCCAGATCGATCGAACTTCACCCCAACACTGCTTTTGTTGCGTGGCACCCAAGCGTTTCATCTGATAGCCAACGCGAATGCCCCTTTCGGCCGCCGCCTCCGCCCGCGAAATCCTCACCAGCCTTCACGACGTGATGGCGTCGCGCACCTCCGCGCAAGCCAAGCTGAACGCCGTCGTCGGCATCATCGCCACCGCGATCGACAGCGAAGTCTGCTCGATCTACCTGTTGCGCGAAGGCGTGCTCGAACTGTTCGCGACCCGCGGCCTCGATCAGGCTGCCGTTCACGTCACCAAGCTCGCGCTCGGCGAAGGCCTCGTCGGCACCATTGCCGAGGATGTCGAAGTGCTCAACCTCGACGAAGCCGCAAGCCACCCCGACTTCGCCTACAAGCCCGAGACCGGCGAGGACCGCTTCCACAGTTTCGCCGGCGTGCCGATCATCCGCCGCGAACGCTCCGTGGGCGTCCTGGCCGTCCAGCACACCGACCGTCGCCGATATGCCGACGTCGAGATCGAGGCGTTGCAGACGGTCGCGATGGTGCTCTCCGAACTGATCGCCAACGCAGGTCTGATCGACACCACTGGCGGCGGCGCGGACCGGCCGCAGTCGACCGCGGCGATGCGCATCCCCGGCCAGAAGCTCGTCGACGGCATGGGCGCAGGCTTTGCGGTCTACCACCAGCCGCGCATCCACATCGAGCACACCGTTGCCGAGGACACCGATGCCGAGCGCCACCGCGTCTACGCGGCGTTCGACAAGATGCGCGAAGGCATCGACCGGATGACGCGCGAGGCGGAATTCGGGGTCGGCGGCGAGCACGTCGAAGTGCTCCAGACCTACAAGATGTTCGCGTACGACGAGGGCTGGGCGCGCCGCATCAACGAGGCGATCGACTCCGGCCTGACCGCAGAGGCGGCGATCGAACGCGTCCAGCAACGCACCCGCCAGCGCATGCGCCAGATCGACGATCCGCTGCTCGCCGACCGGATGCACGATCTGGAGGATCTGTCGAACCGGCTGCTCCGCATCGTCTCGGGCCAGATGGGCACCGCCGCGCAAATGGGCCTTCGCCAGGACACCATCCTCATCGCGCGCAACCTCGGTCCGGCCGAACTGCTCGAATATGACAAGCGCCGGCTGAAGGGCGTGATCCTCGAAGAAGGCTCGCTCACCGCGCACGTCACGATCGTCGCGCGCGCGATGGGCGTACCCGTACTCGGCCGCGTGCGCGACATCCGCCGCCTCGTGGCGGAGGGCGACATGCTGTTGCTCGACAGCGCGGAAAGCAACGTCTTCGCCCGACCCTCGGCGGCAATGGAGGAAGCGTTCGAAGCGCGGCTCGCGATGCGCCAGAAGCGCAAGGCGGCGTTCGCGGCTTTGCGTGACGTGCCCCCGATCACCAAGGACGGCCATCGGCTGACCCTAATGGTCAACGCAGGCCTGCGCGACGACGTCGCCGCGCTCGACGTGACCGGCGCGGACGGCATCGGCCTGTTCCGCACCGAATTCCAGTTCCTCGTCTCCGCTACGCTGCCGCAGCGCGAGCGTCAGCAGCGGCTCTACCGCGAAGTCCTCGACGCGGCCGGCGATCGCCCGGTGATCTTCCGCACCGTCGATATCGGCGGCGACAAGGCGCTGCCGTATCTCAACAAGGAAGATTCCGACGAAGAGAACCCGGCAATGGGCTGGCGCGCGCTGCGCCTCGGCCTGGAGCGCGACGGGTTGATGAAGGTCCAGGCGCGCGCCCTCCTAGAAGCCGCCGCCGGTCGCACGCTCAACGTGATGTTCCCGATGGTCAGCGAGCCGTGGGAGTTCGACGAGGCGCGCGCGCTGTTCGAGGCACAGCGGACCTGGCTCGAAGGACGCGGGCGGAAGATGCCGCTGGCGATCCGCTACGGCGCGATGCTGGAGGTGCCGGCGCTCGCCGAAATGCTCGACATCCTGCTGCCGAAGATCGAGTTCCTGTCGATCGGCACTAACGACCTGACGCAGTTCCTGTTCGCCGCCGATCGCGCGAATCCAAAGCTCGCCGAGCGCTACGACTGGCTCAGCCCGTCGATCCTCCGCTTCATCGCACGGCTGGTCGCGCCGGTCCGCGATGCCTCGGTCGATCTGGCGGTCTGCGGTGAGATGGGTGGGCGTCCGCTGGAGGCAATGGCGCTGATCGGGCTCGGCATCGAGCGGCTGTCGATCACCCCCGCCGCGGTCGGCCCGATCAAGGCGATGACTCGCTCGCTCGATCGCGCCGCGCTCACCGCATACATGGCAGGACTGCTGGCCAACCCGCCGCGCGACATGCGCGGTGCGCTGACGACCTGGGCGACCGAGAACGGCGTCGAAATCGTCTGATCCGGGGAAAGCTGCGGTTAAGACGTTCGGTGCGTTGACACGGCTAAGGGCCTCTGAAAGACGGGTGCCATGGCGGGCAACGCTACGCGCCCGCGCTCGGAGATAAGAATGGACGAGGTCGAAACCGGCCAGAACGCAGCACCGGCTCAACCAGAGCGTGCTGGCGACATTCTCCGCAAGGCGCGCGAGGCGCAGGGCCTGACCGTCGCGGATATCGCGACGCGTACCCGCGTGCCGTTGCGTCACCTCGAAGCGATCGAGGCATCCGATTATTCGACGCTGCCGTCCTCGACCTACGCGGTCGGGTTCAGCCGCGCCTATGCACGCGCGATGGGCATCGACGAGGTGCAGATCGCGAACATCGTCCGTAGTGACGTCGCCAAGCTGGGCAGCAAGAAGCCCGAATACGAACTCTACGAGATGACCGATCCGTCGCGCGTGCCCTCGCGCGGGCTCGCGATCGTCGCGCTGGGGATCGCGATCGCGATGCTGGTGCTGGTCGGGCTCTGGTACGGAACCGACATGTTCCGCGGTTCGAACAACGCCTCGACCACGACGCCGATCGCCGAGACCGCGCCGAACCCCGCCGCGCAGACCGCGCAACCGGTCCCTGCGCCGGCCACGCCTGCCAACGGGCAGGTCACGCTGACCGCCTCGGACGAGGTATGGATGCGCGTCTACGATGCCGACAACAAGACGCTGTACCTAGGCACGATGAAGCCCGGTGAGAAGTTCGACGTGCCGAAGGACGCCAAGGATCCGAAGATCAACATCGGTCGCGCGGACAAGCTGGCGGTGACGCTTAACGGCGCCGCTGCCCCTGCGCTCGGCACCGGCGAGCGCGCGATCAAGGACGTGTCCGTGGGGGCGCCGGCGATTGCCGCGCGGATCGCCGGCACGCCCGAGCCTCAGACGACGCCTGCCGCGACCGAAGCGACGCCGACGTCGACGCGGTCGTCCGAGCGATCGCGTACCGCCAACCGCCCGCGTACGCCACGTCGTCGGCTGAGCGAGACGCAGCGCGCCAACCTCGACGCCGCCGCCAACCCGCCGCCTGCCGCTACGGCAACGCCCAATCCATAATGGCGGCAGACCGGCGCCAGGGTCTTAAGGCTGGCGACAGGATGGGTAGTGCAGCTATACCCGGACGATTAACCAATCACCGGGGGGTGTGACCCATGCGTAAGTCAATTCTGGTCGGCGTCTGCCTCGCGGCGCTGTTGCCCGCTGCCGTACAGGCACAAAACGTCGAGGGTCGCGTCGGCAAGCTTGAGAGCGAAATGCGCGCGGTCCAGCGGAAAGTCTTCCCGGGCGGTGCGGGCCAGATGCTCCAGCCCGAAGTCCGCGCGCCGCAGAGCGAGCAGGGCCCCGGGCCCGGCTCACCCGCGACCAGCGCGCTCGCCGACGTGAACCAGCGCGTCACGTCGCTCGAACAGCAGATGACCTCGCTCACCGAGCAGATCGAGCAGAACCAGAACCGCACGCGCCAGTTGCAGGACGCGTTCGACAATTACCGCCGCTCGAACGACGCGCGGCTGAAGACGCTCGAGACCGGTCCCGCACCGATCGCGACGGGTGCGGGGACTGGCGGCCCGATCGAATCCGATGACCAGTCGAGCGGCCCCTCGCGCCCGACCGCGCGCCCTGAAGCGGCGAGCAAGCCCGGCGCGGCGACACCGACCAGGGTCTCGGTCGAGAAGCCCTCGACCGGCGATCCGGCGGAGGACGAGTATATGTACGGCTATCGCCTCTGGGCGGCCAAGCAATACCCGCAGGCTGAGGCCCAGCTGAAGAAGGTCGTCGCCGAATACCCGAAGAGCAAGCGTGCCAGCTACGCGCAGAACCTGCTCGGCCGGTCGTATCTCGACGAGGGCAAGCCGAGCCTCGCGTCGATGGCGTTCTACGACAATTACAAGAAGATGCCCGAGGGGGAGCGCGCGCCGGACAGCTTGCTGTATCTGGGGCAGGCGCTGACCAAGCTCAGCAAGCCGGCGGATGCCTGCAAGGTGTATGACGAGCTGAACGACGTCTACGGCGCGAAGATGGCGTCGGCGATGAAGGGGCAGGTTGCCGCTGGGCGCAGCGCGGCGAAGTGCAAGTAAGCGATATCTTTATGGTTAAGCGTGACCGCCTGTTCGTGTCTGCACCTCGCGAACCGGCCCCACCCCGGCGGAGGCCGGGGCCCAGTTGGAAAGGTCGCAGTAACGGATCGCAGCGCTCGATCAGCAACGTTTCCCAACTGGGTCCCGGCCAACGCCGGGGTGGACTTTTTACGATGATGACGCTCGCCGCATGACCGAAGAAGGACGCCGCTTCGCCGCCGCCTTCGCGCGCCTCGCCAGCGACATCGTCAACCCGCTGTTCGCCGTCTCCGGCGGCCCCGACAGCATGGCGATGCTCACCCTCGCGCACGAAGCCCTGCCGCCCGGCTTCACGGTCGCCAGCATCGACCACCGCCTTCGTCCCGAAGCGGTGGAGGAGTCCGCCATGGTCGCCGCGCATTGCGCAGCGCTCGGCATTCCACACGCCACGCTCGCCCCCAGCGAACCGATCACCGGCGCGAGCATCCAGGCGCAGGCGCGCACCACGCGCTACGCCCTCCTCACCGACCACGTCCGTGCGATCGGGGCAGGGGCGCTCGTCACCGGCCACCACGCCGACGATCAGGCCGAGACCTTCCTCATGCGCGCCGCGCGCGGGTCGGGTTTAGCCGGCCTCGCCGGTGTCCGCGCCCGCACCGAAGTCCACGGCGTCACGGTCATCCGCCCCTTGCTCGACTGGCGCCGCGCCGAGCTCCGTGCGATCGTCCGTCGCGCCGAAGTGCCGTTCTTCGACGACCCCTCGAACCACGACGACCGCCACGATCGCACCCGCTTCCGTCGGTTGCTCGACCAGAACGAATGGCTCGGCACGCCCAACCTCGCGCGCGCCGCCGCCGCGCTTGCCGAGACCGACACCGACGTCCGCGCGATGGTCGAGTGGATCTGGACCGAACGCGCCAAGGTCGGTGGCGGCGAGGTGAAGCTCGCGGTCGAGAAGCTGCCCCGCGAAATCCTCCGCCGCCTCGCGCGCCGCGCGATCGGCACGGTCCGCAAAGACGCCGGCATCGTCGCGCCCGAATGGACCGAGGCGGCCAATATCGAAAGCCTGCTCGACTCGCTGATGACCGGCAAGCGCACCACGCAGGCCGGGATCATCGCCAGCGTCCGCGGCGACGTCTGGCGGTTCCGCGAAGCCCCACCGCGCAGAACTGCGTAACGTGCCGGTCCGTTCACACTGATCAACGCAAGTCGCGCGTTGTTCCATTGCCATTAACCTGCGGGCGCTTATCTTGTGCGCTGAAAGGTATCGTGCACCCATGAGCGACAACGACAACCGCGGTCAGAAGCCCCAGGGCCCCGGAAACGGCGGCCCCGAGAACGGCGGCGGCAATCCTTGGATGAAGAGCCTGTTGATATGGGTCGGCATCCTGCTCGCGCTGGCGCTGTTCGTGACCATGTTCGACGGCCGCACCGCGGCGTCGGGTGGCAATACGATCGCGTATTCGGCGTTCCTCGACAAGGTCGACGAGGGCACCGTCAAGGACGTCAACATCTCGCGCGATATCATCTCGGGGACGTTGTCCTCGGGCGAGAAGTTCAAGTCGTACCCCATCCCGGATTCGACGCTCGTGCCGAAGCTGCGCGAGAAGGGCGTCTCGATTAGCGCGAAGCCCGAAGAGGGCCCGTCGATGCTTGCGCTGCTCCTGTATCAGTCGCTGCCGTTCCTGCTGTTCCTCGGCATCGCGTTCTTCGTGTTGAAGCAGATGCAGAAGAACTCGGGTTCCGGTGCGATGGGCTTCGGCAAGTCGCGTGCCAAGATGCTGACGCAGAAGGAAGGCAAGGTCACCTTCCAGGACGTCGCTGGCATCGACGAGGCTCGCGAAGAGCTTGAGGAGATCGTCGAGTTCCTGAAGGACCCGACCAAGTTCGCGCGTCTTGGTGGCAAGATCCCCAAGGGCGCGCTGCTGGTCGGTTCGCCCGGTACCGGCAAGACGTTGCTCGCCCGCGCAATCGCGGGTGAGGCTGGCGTGCCGTTCTTCACGATCTCGGGTTCCGATTTCGTCGAGATGTTCGTCGGTGTCGGTGCGAGCCGTGTCCGCGACATGTTCGAGCAGGCGAAGAAGTCCGCACCGTGCATCGTCTTCATCGACGAGATCGACGCAGTCGGTCGTCATCGCGGTGCCGGTCTCGGCAACGGCAATGACGAGCGTGAGCAGACGCTGAACCAGTTGCTGGTCGAAATGGACGGCTTCGAGGCGAACGAAGGCATCATCATCATCGCCGCCACCAACCGTCCCGACGTGCTCGACCCCGCGTTGCTTCGTCCGGGCCGGTTTGATCGCCAGGTCACGGTACCGCGGCCGGATATCGAGGGTCGTATCAAGATCCTCGAAGTCCACATGAAGAAGGTGCCGCTCGCGCCCGACGTCGATGCACGCGTCATCGCACGCGGTACGCCCGGCTTCTCGGGTGCCGATCTCGCCAACCTCGTCAACGAAGCGGCGCTGCATGCGGCGCGCAAGGGCAAGCGTCTGGTGGCGATGGCCGAGTTCGAGGAGGCCAAGGACAAGGTCATGATGGGCGCAGAGCGTCGCAGCATGGTCATGACCGACGACGAGAAGCGGATGACCGCGTATCATGAGGCCGGCCACGCCGTCGTCGCGATGCACGAGGCGGCATCGGATCCGATCCATAAGGCGACGATCATCCCGCGCGGTCGCGCGCTGGGCATGGTCATGCGTCTGCCCGAGCGCGACTCGTACAGCTATCACCGCGACAAGATGTACGCGAACCTCGCGGTCTCGATGGGCGGCCGCGTCGCTGAGGAAGTCATCTTCGGCTACGACAAGGTTTCGAGCGGAGCCTCGGGCGACATTCAGTACGCCACGGGTCTGGCCCGCGACATGGTCACGCGTTGGGGCATGTCGGACAAGGTCGGCCCGCTGGAATACGGTGAGCCCGAGGGCGAATCCTTCCTCGGTTACTCGTCAAGCCGTCCGTCGCGCATGTCGAACCAGACCGCGCAGTTGATCGACGACGAGATCAAGCGGATCGTCGAAGGTGGTCTCGACCGCGCCAAGCAGGTGCTGAGCGATCACGTCGACCAGCTTCACACCGTGGCCGGCGCGTTGCTCGAGTTCGAGACGCTGACCGGTGACGAGATCAAGAGGCTGATCGCCGGCGAGGATCTCGATCGTCCGGATCCGGGCGCGAAGGCGTCGACCGTCCCGCGTGCGGGGACGTCGATCCCCAAGACCCGTCGTCCGTCGGGACCATTCGGTACGCCAACCCCTTTGGGGGCGTGATCCGGTTCACCGGGCAGTCACCTAAGTAGCTCTATGGGCGGTCTTTTCTCGGAAAGGCCGCCCATGTCGTATTCGCGTTCCAAGGCTGTGACCGCAGCGCTACTTATGGTCGGCGCGGCAATGCCGGCGAGCGCGGCGATGACCGTCGGCACCTTCCTGGCCCGCGCCAACGCGTTGCGTGACCAGGGCCCGATGGCGCTCATGTCCCCCGACCTTCCTGCACTGAAGGCCGAAGCCAAGGCCGCAACCAATCAGTTGAAGGCAGAACGCGCCGCCCGCGCCGCCGCCGGCAAGCCACCGATCGCCTGCGTTCCGGAAGGCGAGTCCGTCGGCATCATGGACATGCTCGACGGCCTCAACGAACTCCCCGCCAGCTACCAGAAGCGCCCCCTCAAGGACGGCTACGCCCGCGTCCTGGCGAACCTCTACCCCTGCCGCTGAGGTATCTGGGGGAGGTTGAGCAGGTCTTCTTTCATCCGTTCGCCCTGAGCGAAGTCGAAGGACATGCCCCGCACGCAGGTGCTTCGACCTCGCTCAGCACGAACGGGGGTTGGCAAAACCCGCCTGATAACGTTCAGTCCGTCAGCCCATGCAGCAACAACAGCACGGTAAACGCGAGCAAGACCGTGAACGCGAACGTCAACAGCGCCACCGTTCGCCAAGCCGCCGACCACTTCCGCAACTCGTAAGCCCCACGAAGCTGCGCGAACATATGGACTGGCGGCACGCACATCGCGGCCATCACGATCCAGCCCTCTGCGACGCCGATCACGCCCGCGATGATCAACACGATCGTCAGCAGCATCATGAACGCGAGCGAATAGGTCACGAAGATCGCGTGGTCGTAGAGGTGATGTTGGCGTCGCCAGAGGAAAAGAAGCGCCATGAACGGCACGGATAACGGAATCAGGCCCCAGCTGTATTTATACGCGCTGGTCTGCAGCTTGTAGAACATAAGGCCCGGATTGCCGTTCGCCTTGGCGATGCCGTGGTCCAGCCGTTCCCAGCCGGTCTTGAAATCGCCTAGGTCGACCAGCGTACCGTTGGCGCCGCCATTCTGCATATCGGCCGCGACCCCGAGCGCACGGACAGTAGTACGCAGCGTGCTCGCCTGCCGATCGAGCGTGGCAAGCTGTTCACTCGAATATTTGGCGGGCGCACGCTTCGCAACCTCCTGCTGCGCCTCGACATTGTTCAGCGCGAGGCGAGCCCTGGCGGCCTCGTGTGCATAGTCGGACGTCTTGCCGGTGCGATCGTCCCGGATGAAGTCCTTCGTCATTTCCCCGCCGACCGCGCCGATCGTCGCGAACATCAGGAAGACGGTGAACAGGAACAGCGCCAGCGGCGACACGAACCGCGCCCGCTCGCCATTGACGTACCGCCGCGTGAGCGCACCCGGATGCAGCACAAGCAGCGGCAAGGTCCGCCATATCTTGCCTTCGAAATGGAAAACCCCATGAGCAATCTCATGCCCGATCCCGCCGAGCGAGCGGTGGACATGCGCCGATTGGCCGCAGGCATGGCAGTGCTCGCCTAACAACCGCGTCCCGCAATTGAGGCACAGCGCGCCGTCCGGACCGTGGCCGGTTTGCGCAACCTGTGCCTCACCCGCGCTTGGTTCGAACGCGCGCCCGACGACTGTCCCCGTGGCGATATCCGCCGCTGCTCCGATATCCCCAGTCATGCGTCCCCCTGCAATATCGGCAGCGTAACGAGTTCGCGACGTTGGCGCGAGAGGCTTCGCATGGTAGTGCGTGCGGCATGGCCGACGCAGAGAATCCGACCGAACTGATCGCCGAAATGGGCCGCCGCGCGCGATCTGCTGCGTTGGTGCTGGCGTCGATGCCGTCCACGCGGAAGGCCGCGGCGCTGGCATCGGCGGCCAGGTCGATCCGGGCAGCATCGGCGACGATCGTTGCGGCGAATGTCGAAGATATGACGCGCGCAGCCGAGGCAGGTCTGTCGGGCGCGCTGCTGGACCGGTTGCGGCTTGACGAGGCGCGGGTCGCGGCGATGGCGGACGGCGTAGCGGCGGTAGCGGCGCTCGCCGATCCCGTCGGGCAGGTGATCGACTCCAGCGAGCGTCCGAACGGCCTGAAGCTCTCGCGCGTCCGTGTGCCGATCGGCGTCATCGGCATTATCTACGAAAGCCGCCCCAACGTCACCGCGGACGCTGCGGCGTTGTGCGTGATGGCCGGCAACGCAGCGATCCTGCGCGGCGGGTCCGAGGCGGTGAGGAGCAACCGTGCGATCCATGCAGCGCTGGTCGAGGGACTGAAAGCGGGTGGCGTGCCCGTGGAGGCGGTACAACTCGTGCCGACCACCGATCGCGCGGCGGTCGGCGCCATGCTCAAGGCTGACGGGGCGATCGACCTGATCATCCCCCGCGGCGGCAAGAGCCTCGTGGCGCGCGTGCAGGACGAAGCCCGCGTGCCTGTCCTCGCGCATCTCGACGGCATCAACCATGTCTATGTCGACGCGTCGGCAAATCCTGCGATGGCGGCGGCGGTCGTCGTCGACGCGAAGATGCGCCGCACCGGCGTCTGCGGTTCGATGGAAACGCTGCTGATCGATCGGGATTACGCGGAGTCAGCCACCTTAATCCAAAGTCTCGCAGCAACGGGCTGTAAAGTCCGTGGAGACGCAAGCGCGCGCGTGCTCGTTCCCGAGATCGCCGCCGCCGACGCCGCCGACTGGGACACCGAATATCTCAACGCGATTGCCTCGGTCGCGATCGTCGACGGCATCGACGCGGCGATCGCGCATATCGCCCGCCACGGCTCGCACCACACCGATGCGATCGTCGCCGAAGACGCCGCCGTTGCCGAGCGCTTCCTGACCTCAATCGACAGTGCGATCGTTCTCTGGAACGCGTCCACCCAGTTCGCCGACGGCGGCGAGTTCGGCCTCGGCGCGGAGATCGGTATCGCCACCGGCCGCCTCCACGCCCGCGGCCCGGTCGCGCTCGAAGGCCTCACCACCTACAAATGGATCGGCCGTGGCACCGGCCAGGTGCGCGGTTGATGCCGTGGCTTTGAAGGAGTAGCGTTCGGTTATGGGCGCTTCTATGCGAATTACGGCAGAACTCGACACCGACACGATGGCAATCGTCGACAGCTTGGCAGCGTCGAAAGGTATCACGGGTGCCGAGTTCGCAGCCGAGGTGATCAGGCGGGTCGCCGAAAGCGAAGCGGACTACCACGCTTTCATTCAGGTCGGCATCGATGCCGCGGATCGGGGCGATGTCGTGCCGCACGAGGTGGTAATGGCGGAACTCGATCAGATGATCGAGCGCCACAAATCACGATGCGGATAGACTGGCCGACGCCGGCGCTGGACGATTTGCGAGGTATCGATGACTGGCTGACTGCCGAAGCCGATCCCGAATGGGCGCTGCGGATATTGGTCGCTATCCGCTTCAGGTGCAGGTTTCTCAAGAATTTTCCGCGAGGGGGACGCCCGCATAGCGGCGGCTACCGTATCCTGCGCGTGTTCAATACGCCCTATCTCATTCGATATCGCATAGTCGGCAATGTGGGGCAGGTCGTTCGGGTGCATCATGAACGTGAGAATTGGTTCATCGAGTCTTGACCCATGTCGGTATCCTCGGCGGGTCGTTCAATCCCGCGCACCGCGGGCATCGTGGCATCACGTTGGCGGCGATCGACGCGCTTGCGCTCGACGAGGCGTGGTGGCTGGTGTCTCCCGGCAACCCGCTCAAGGACGCGGCCAACGACATGGCGCCGCTCCCCGCGCGCTTCGCCTCGGCGCGACGGATGGCCCGCCGCACGCCGATCCGCGCAACCGATATCGAGACGCGGCTGCACACGCGCTACACGCTCGACACGATCCGCAAGCTTAAGCGCCGTTACCCAAAAATTCGCTTCATCTGGTTGATGGGGGCGGACAATCTTGCCGACTTCCACCGGTGGAAGAACTGGCGGCAGATCGCTCGCGAGGTTCCGATTGCGGTAATCGCGCGTCCGGGATATGACGGGCGCGCCCTCGCGGCCCCCGCGATGGGTTGGCTGCGGCGCTTCCAACGGCGCACAGACCATGCGAAGAGCTGGACGACGTGGAGATTGCCGGCCCTCGTGCTGTTGCGCTTCCGACCCGACCCGACCTCCGCAACCGGCCTGCGCGCCGAAAATCCCGACTGGGCTCAGCGCGTTGCTGGTCCGGTAGTCTTACCCAGGAGCTGACTTGGCCACTTCCCCTACTGCCCCTCGCGCGACCGACCCCGAAGAGGTTGAGGCGCTGCATCGCCTGATCCTCGCGTCGCTCGACGACGACCAGGCGGTCGAGACCATCTCGATCCCGCTCGCGGGCAAGACCAGCATCGCCGATTACATGGTGATCGCCAGCGGTCGTTCGACCCGCCAGGTCGCCTCAATGGCGCAGAAGCTGGCTGAGCGGATCAAGGCCGAGTTCAAGCGCCCGGTGAAGATCGAAGGCCTGCCGACCGCCGACTGGGTGCTGATCGACGCGACCGACGTCATCGTGCACCTTTTCCGCCCCGAGGTCCGCAGCTTCTACAATCTGGAGCGGATGTGGGCATTCGGCGACGCGCCGGCGCCGCCACCCGTGCCGACCTTCATCGACGAAGACTAAAGCACGTCGGGACGGCGGCGATGCTGCTCCACATCGTCGCCCGTGGTCGGATCGGGCGCTCGCCCGAGGCCGATCTCGTCGACCGCTATCTGAAGCGGATCGTCTGGCCGACCAAGGTCAGCGAGTTGCCCGATACCGGCGGCAGGATCCCGCTGGTCGGCGAGCAGACCAGGCGCATCCTGCTCGACGAGAAGGGCGAGACGCTTTCATCGACACAGTTCGCGCGACACCTCGAGCGGTGGCGCGACGACGGCATCCGCGAGGCGCGGTTCATGATCGGCGCTGCCGACGGCTTCGACGACGCGGCGCGCGACGAGGCGGATCTGCTGTTCTCGTTCGGCCGCGCGACATGGCCGCATCTGCTCGCCCGCGCGATGCTCGCCGAGCAACTCTTCCGCGCGACCAGCATCCTTGCCAACCATCCCTATCACCGCGAAGGGTGATGCCGTGAGGATGGGGAGGGGTCTCGTTGCGGCGTTGCTGGTTGTGGCGCCATGCGTAGCGGCCGGGGTAACCGCGCAACCCAAAGCGTCGGAACTCGCGAACGAACAGCAGCGTCTGGTCCTGGCGAAGCGCGATGCCGCGATCGCCACCGCCCGCGCCGTCACGCTTGCCGCCGCTGCGACCCGGGAACGCAACGCCGCAGATAAAGCGCGCCGCGAAGAGCAAGCGCAGGCCGCCCAAGTTATCGCCGCCGAAGCGAACCTGGCCACCGCCAGCGCCCGAGTGGCACTCGTCGACCGGTTGCTAGCCGATCAGCGCGCTAAGCTCGGTCGCGCCCAGGCGCCCGTTGCGCGGCTGCTGGCAGCGCTGGAGTCGCTTGCCCGGCGACCGACGATCGTCGCAGTCGCGCAACCGGGGTCGGTCGGCGACCTCGTCCATGTCCGCGCGGTCCTCGGCAGCACGCTCCCTGTCGTCCGCCAGCGGACCGACGCCGTTCGCATCGAACTCGCCGCGACGCGTCGCCTGCAAGCCAGTGCCACGCTCGCCGCCAAGGCGCTCTCGAATGGTCGCGCGCGCCTGGAGAACGACCGCATCGCGCTCGCCACCCTCGAGGCGCGCCATCGCCAGCGCAGCCAGGCGCTGGGCCGCGGTGCGCTCAGCGAATCCGACCGCGCGCTGGCGCTCGGCGAGCGCGCGCGTGATCTGGTCGACGGTATGGCGGCGACGATCGATGCCGAGGCGACCGCCGCGGCCCTTGTTGCGCTCGCCGGACCTGTTCCACGGCCAATCGCGCCCGGCATCACACCGCCGGCGCCACCACGCGGCGTGTATCGGACACCGGTATCGGGGAGGATCGTCACTGGTTTCGACGAGGTATCGGACTCGGGGATCCGATCGCGCGGCCTGACCTTCGCCACCGCGCCCCGCGCGCGCGTCGTTGCACCTGCCGCCGGTACGATCCGCTACGCACGTCGCTTCCGCGACTACGGCACGATCGTCATCATCGACCACGCCGATGGCTGGACCAGCCTCGTCACGGGTCTTGCCAGGACCATCGTGAAACCCGGCGACCGTGTCGCGATAGGTACGCCGATCGGAACTGCTGCCGGCGAAGACCCGCGCATCACCGTCGAGCTCCGTCGCCAAGGCCGCCCCGTCGATGCTGCCGCATTGATAGGGCAGCGCTGATCGACCATTCCCTTGGGCAGGTGGCTTTCAATCCTCCCCCGCCAAGGACGATCAGCTCGAAAGCAACCGTCAACGACGAAGGCCCCCAGTCAGCCGCCATTAACACCAACCCGGCTTTGCTCCGCGCGCGGGATACCGCTACGACGCACTTCACGACCGTACGACACGTCATTTCTCAGGTTGCAGGACCATCGATGCCTCGTCCTATACTGCGTACCCCTATGCTTACCGCCACGGCGATCGTCGGCGCGTTGACGCTGATCCCGCTTGCCACCTCGGCGATGGCGGCGGTCGACACCGACACGTACCGCGAGTTCGACCAGTTCCTTGACGTGTTCAACCGCGTGAAGGCGGAATATGTCGACAAGGTCGATGACAAGACGCTGATCAAGGGCGCGATCCAGGGCATGCTCGCCAGCCTCGATCCGCACTCGAGCTACGTCGACGCGCTCGACTACGAGAACCTGCGGATCATGACCGAAGGCAATTACGGAGGTCTCGGTCTGACAGTGCAGATGGAGGACGGCGCGATCAAGGTCGTCGCCCCGCAGGAAGACTCGCCCGCGGCCCGCGCAGGCGTCAAATCCGGCGACTACATCACGCATATCGACGGCAAGCTGATCTACGGCGATTCGCTCGACGAGGCGGTCGGCAAGATGCGCGGCAAGCCCGGCAGCAAGATTACGCTCGGCCTCGTCCGTCCCGGCCGCGACAAGCCGCTCGACGTGACGATGATGCGCGAGATCATCGTCCAGAAGCCGGTGAAGTGGGAAGTCCGCGGCGACGTCGGCTATATCAACATCAACACCTTCAGCGAGAACACCGGCGCCGACACCCGCGCGGCGATCATGGCGATCGACAAGTCGCTCGGCCACCGTCCGCTTGGCTATGTCGTCGACCTTCGCGAGAATGGCGGCGGCTTGCTGACGCAGGCGATCGAAGTCAGCGACGCGTTCCTCGATCACGGCGAGATCGTCTCGCAGCGCGGTCGCGAGAAGACCGATATCGAGCGCTATTACGCCAAGCCCGGCGACGACGCACATGGGCTGCCGGTCGTCGTCCTCACCGATCCCGGCACCGCGTCCGCGTCCGAGATCGTCGCCGGTGCGCTGCAGGATCACCACCGCGCGCTGATCATGGGCGAACGCAGCTTCGGCAAGGGCTCGGTCCAGACCGTGCTTCCGCTCGGGCCCCAGACCGCGCTCCGCTTGACCACCGCGCGCTACTTCACGCCGTCCGGCCGGTCGGTGCAGGAGGGCGGGATCGAGCCCGACGTCAAGGTGCCGCAACTCACCGATCCCGACTACAAGTCGCGCCCGGTGTTCCGCGAGGCCGACCTGCGCAAGCATCTGATCAACGAGGTGAAGGCCGACAACGCGGTGCTCGAGGAGGATACCAAGACCGATCCGCGCTTCTCGCAGACGCCCGACCAGCTGAAGAAGCAGGGCATTGACGACTTCCAGCTCTATTACGCGCTGAAGACCGTCGCGCGCCTCGGCGGCCCGGTGCAGGTTGCTGCTGCGACCAAGCCACGGCCGATCAAGCCCGATCCTACCGATGCAACCAAGGCGCCCCTCAAGTGAGCGTGCGTCGCGGTCTTGGCATGACGAAGAACGAAGAGATTGCGCGCGCCATCGCGCTGTTGCTGCCGGCGTTCCTGCTGCTCGGCGCGCTCGGCTCGCAATATCTCGGCGGGCTGTACCCATGCGAGATGTGCCACTGGCAACGCTGGCCGCATTACTCCGCGGTGCTGATCGCCGGGGCGGCGTTCTTTGTCCCCGGACGATCGCTTCGCGCGTCGCTCGTTATCATCGCCGGGCTGCTGATCGGGCTCAGCGGGCTGATCGGCGTGGCGCACGCTGGCGTCGAATATCACTGGTGGAACGGCTTCACCGCCTGCACGACGACCGTTTCGATGGCCGGCACCACCGCGGCCGAACGCCTCGCCGCGATCATGAATGCGCCGATGGTGCGCTGCGACTCGCCGCAATGGAAATTGCTAGGTATTTCGCTTGCCGGGTTCAACGCCATCTTTTCCCTCGTCGGTGCGTTCACCATATTCGCACTCATGAGGAAGACGAGATGAGCGGCTGGAAGCCGGGCGACGCCAGAGGCCGGGCGAAGCGCGATGTCGAATCGATGATACGGGTCGATCAGGCAGGCGAATTTGGTGCGATCCGAATATACGCAGGGCAGCTGGCCGTGCTCGGTGACCGCCACCCGGCGTCGCGATCGATCCATCACATGGCGCAGCAGGAAGAACGCCATCGCGCGTTCTTTGACAAGATGATCGTCGAGCGCCGTGTGCGGCCGACGGTACTGCAACCGATCTGGAAGGTTGCAGGCTTTGCGCTCGGCGCGGTGACGGCGGCGATCAGCCCGCGCGCGGCGATGGCATGCACCGCGGCGGTCGAGACTGAGATCGACAAGCATTACGAGGAACAACTCGTTCAGCTTGGCGCCAGCGACCCTGAGCTATCCGCAGCGATCCTCGATTTCCAGGCCGAGGAACTCGAGCACAAGAACACCGCGATCGCCGCGGGTGCCGAGGAAACGCCGGGTTACCCTGTGCTGAGCGCGGTGATCCGGCTGGGCTGCAAGGTCGCGATCGCTACCGCCAAGCGGATCTGAGATCCGACAGTGACAAGAGAATACGGATTGTGGGAGTGATGCGTATGAAGATGCTTTTTGCGGCGGCGTTGCTTGTCGCCGGACCCGCGGTCGCACAGACGGCGCAACCAACTTCGAGTGCCAATACGGGGCCGACGCTGGCACAGCTGCCGGCAAAGGCTCCCGCGCTTCCTGGCGCGACCGTCAAGCCGAAGCCAGTCGTTGCGCCCCCGCAGGTCTCGCGCAACGCGCCGATCAACGGCGTCCTGACGCTGTTCGGCAACGAACGCTGCCCAACAAATGCGAACGGTGAAGAAATCGTCGTCTGCGTTCGTCGCAGCGCGCAGGAGCAATACCGCGTCCCCAAGGAGCTCCGCGAGTTCGTCGTCACGCCCGAGAACGCAAGCTGGGCCACGAAGGCACAGGGCACGATGGACGCAGGGTCGGGCGTCAACACGATCGGCAGCTGCTCCGCGGTCGGCGCGGGCGGCGCCACCGGCTGCTTTGGCCAGCGTGTTCGCGAGTCGCGTTTGGAAAACAAGACGCGCGCGGCGGAAGTACCCGTCCTCCCATAACGCCGTTATAAGCGATTGCGCCCTACTTCCGCCCTTCCTTACAGAGAGGGGCGCACGTCGGTCCCCGGTTGCCTCGAGGGCATGCCTAAGCGGTATAACCGGTCTCAAAGATTACCCCGGGGCAGCCGAAATTCGACAGCGCGCCCGACAAGGTCGGTGCTGACATCCTTGCAGCGGTCAAGCGGAGAACCTCGCAACCTAACCCCACCCGCGACGAGGATCTTCGCGCTGGCTAAGCCTCGCGGTTACGTACGAGGCACTTAAGGGTGACGCTTCAGCCCGCGGACTCGGTGCCAAATGTAGAAGCAGACCAGCGCGATCAGGACGACGCCGATCAGCAGGTCGGCGCTGTGGAACGCAGCCTTGACGCGGGGATCGCTATCCCATTTGTCGCCGAGCTTCATGCCGACCCAGGCGAGCCCGAAGCACCACGGCCACGACCCGACGAAGGTGTAGACATGGAACGGCACCAGCTTCATTCGCGCGACGCCGGCGGGGAAGGCGATGAAGGAACGGATCACCGGCAGCAAGCGGCCGATCAGTACCGCCATCGAGCCCCAGCGCGCGAAGAACCGATCCGCGGCATCGAGCTCGCCCGGTCCGATCAGCAAGTAGCGGCCCCAGCGTTCGGCCATCGGGCGCCCGCCGCGCTTGCCAATCTCGTACGCGACGATCGAGCCGAGATTGCACCCAATCGCACCGGCTGTCGCGGCGAGGTACAGGTCGAAACGCCCGGTCGAGACGAGGTAGCCGGCGAACGGCATGATGATCTCGGATGGCAGCGGGATGCATGCGCTCTCGATCGCCATCAGCAACGCGATGCCGACATAGCCACCCGACGAAATGACGCCGATCGTGAAGGTGGCCAGCACGGCCAGAATCTTTTCGAACATGGCTCGGTCGATTGCGCGAACGGGGCGACGAAGGGAAGCCCAAAACCGAACTGGCGCATCGGAACCGCCCAGCGCGTCGTTCGCTGATGCGGCATGACAGATCTTACACTCAACGACGGCCGCACGATGCCCCAGCTCGGCATGGGCACGTGGCAAATCCCGGATAGCCAGGTTGCGGCGATCGTCCGCTCGGGACTGGATATCGGCTTCCGGCTTGTCGATACCGCCGCCATCTACGAGAACGAGCGCGGCGTCGGCGATGGGTACAAGGGTTCGGATGCGTTCCTGACGACCAAGCTGTGGAACGACCGGCAGGGCGATGCCGAAGCCGCAATGGACGAAAGTCTCGCCTTGCTCGGTGTCGAGGCGGTTGATCTTTACCTGATGCACTGGCCAGTGCCGAGTGAAGACAAGTTTGTCGATGCGTGGAAGGCTATGATTGCGTTGCGGGATGCTGGGAAGACCAAGTCGATCGGCGTGTCGAACTTCCTGCCCGAGCATATCGACGCAATCGTCGCGGCGACCGGCGTGACGCCGGCGGTCAACCAGATCGAACTGCATCCGAACTTCCAGCAGCGCGAACAGCGAAAGTATCACGAGGCGCATGGGATAGTGACGCAGAGCTGGAGCCCGTTGGGGCAGGGGAAGACTCTGTTACAGGACGAGGCCATCGTTAGGATTGCCGGCAAGCATGGGCGAAGCGCGGCACAAATTATCCTGGCGTGGCATTTGGCTAACGGCTTCTCTGTCATACCGAAGGCGTCGGATGCCGAGCATCTTGCCGACAATCACGCTTCTTTGGACCTGACCTTGGACGACGAAGACATGGCTGCAATTGAAGCGCTCGACGATGCAGCAGGACGCTTGGGTCCGGAGCCGAGCAGCATGTAATTTTCCCCGTATTGGGGAGGGGGACGAAGACGCGATGTGGCCGAGTCGAAGGGATTCTCCATCGTAATTACGCTCGCGGTTAGCCCCCTCCACCAGCTGCGTGGTAACTCTCCCCGTACCGGGAAAGATCAGCCTATACGCCCGCCTACAACGCGCAGGTCCTCGACAAACCGCGCATATTCCTCGGCAGCCTGTTCGGGATCCGGCAATCGCAGCAGGTAGCTAGGATGCACCGTGATCCAGGCCTCGCCGCCATCCGGCAATTGCAACGCACGGCCGCGTTCTCGGCCGATCGTCATGACCTTGCCGAACAGCGATCGCGCTGCGGTCGCGCCCAGCGCAACCGTTACCTTCGGCTTGATCAACATCTGCTCCTGCTCGATCCACCAGCGGCAGGCGTCGATCTCGCCGGCGCCGGGCTTGGCGTGGATGCGCCGTTTGCCGCGTTGTTCGAACTTGAAGTGCTTTACCGCGTTGGTGACGTAGGCGCGCGAACGGTCGACGCCCGCCTCCGCCATCGCCTTGTCGAACATCTGGCCGGCAGGGCCTACGAACGGGCGTCCTGCGATATCCTCCTGATCGCCTGGTTGCTCGCCGACGAACATGAGCGGCGCATCGACCGGCCCTTCACCGAACACGGTTTGCGTTGCCGGTTTGTACAGCGGGCAGCGGGTGCAGCCCGACGCCTCGTCGCGTAGGGCCTCCCATGCGATCTGGCTGTTGCCGCCGACCGTGTCGCGCGCTCTCTGGATCATGCCGCTCTCCCGCGCCTGTGCCGCCGCCAACAGGCCCGGCACCAGCGCGGTCTCGGGCATGTTTTTCCAGTACTTCTTCGGCATTTCCTTTAGCATCGCGCCGATCTTCACGCGCGCCGGGTTGAAGATGCTGGCGTAATAGGTCTTCCAGACCTCCTCGGTCGGATCGCCGTCGGGGGCATCCGCCTTGCTCGCACCGGGGCCTTCGCTGAGCGCCTTGCCATCCCAGTGGATCGAGACTTCGGGCGTCAGGATCGACCAGCGCATGCTGGCGAAGCGGTTGACGAAGAAGGCTGCGTTGGCGCGGACGATGTGATGGTCGGGCTCGAACCACGCGACGAAGCGCGTCGTGCCGTCTTCCTCGACCTCGCGGAAACGCAGGAACGCGCGCATCTTGTGGATGTCGCGGCGGACGTCCTTGGCGATCCGGTCGAGGCGGCGGACGAGCGGGTCTGCGCGGTCCTCGATCAGTTTTTGTTCGCGGCGGAGGCGGAAAAGCAGCGTGTAGAGCAGGGCGAAGCGTTCGGGATCGCTGCCGAGGATCGCGCTACGGGCTAGGTCGATGAAGGCGCGGGGGACGGAGAACGCGCCTGGGGGTGGGGCGGGGGCTGGTTCGGCTACGGTTGCGAACAGATCGACGGGTTCGTCGCCGACTTGCCAGACGACGTCGTCGGGGGGGACGTCTTCGGCGATCAGGCCACGCGCGGCGTCTCGCCAGCCGTCGAAGTCGTCGGGTTCGGAGAGGGTTACGACGCGCACCTTTACCTCCTTCCCTGGAAGGGAGGGGGCTGGTTGCTTTCGAGGGAATGCTGTGTGAGCCTCGGGCCGACCCACCCCCAACCCCTCCCTTTCAGGGAGGGGAGCAGGTCGTGCGCGGGGCTCACGCGAACATTTCCATCTGCTTGGGTTTTGGGGCGACCATGGGGCGGAGTTCGGCTTTGTCCGCTAAAGCTACCGGGCGCCAATCCTCGGCGATGATGAAGGGGCGGAGCTTGGCGACGGATACCGTCAACCGTGCGATATCGGCGAGGTGCAGGCGGCGCCAGCGGCGGCTGGTGAGGATGCCGTTGACTGCCTTCACGCCCAATCCGGGGACGCGGAGGAGCATTTCGCGGGGGGCGCGGTTGACGTCTACCGGGAAAGATTCGCGAAATTTGAGCGCCCAGGCGAGCTTGGGGTCGATGTCGAGCGGTAGCATCCCGGTCGCGTCGTTGGCGGCGGCTACCACCTCGTGCGGCTGGAACTCGTAGAAGCGCATCAACCAGTCGGACTGGTATAATCGGTGCTCTCGCATCAGCGGCGGGCGTTGCAGCGGCAACACTGCGCTCGCATCCGGGATCGGGCTGAACGCCGAATAATACACGCGGCGAAGGCCGAAGCGGTCGTACAAGGTCGATGCCTTCCGGACGATATCGCCGTCCGTCGCGGCATCCGCTCCAACGATCATCTGCGTCGATTGGCCAGCCGGGGCAAACTTCGGCGCGGACTTGTACTTGGCCTTGGCGTCCTTGCCGTCGATGATCGAGGCCTTCACCTCCGCCATCGCGGTCTCGATGCGGACGCCGTCTTTCTCGGGGGCTAGACGCTTCAGACCGTTCGCTGTCGGCAGCTCGACATTGATCGAGACGCGGTCCGCGTACAGCCCGGCCTGGTGGACGAGTTCGGGATCGGCGTCGGGGATCGTCTTGAGGTGGATGTAGCCGCGGAAATGGTGATCCTCGCGCAACGAGCGCGCGACCTCGACCATCTGCTCCATCGTGTAGTTCGATGAGGCGATGATGCCGGAGGAGAGGAACAGGCCCTCGATGTAGTTGCGCTTATAGAAGGCGATCGTGAGATCGACGACTTCCTTCGCTGTGAACCGCGCACGCCGCACGTTCGAGCTCTTGCGGTTGATGCAGTAATGGCAGTCGAAGATGCAGCTGTTGGTCAGCAGGATCTTCAGCAGCGAGATGCAGCGGCCGTCTGGCGCATAGGCGTGGCAAATGCCCATGCCTTCGGTCGAGCCGAGCCCCTTGCCGTCCTTCGAATTGCGCTTGGTCGTACCCGACGACGCGCAGGACGCGTCGTATTTGGCTGCATCGGCGAGGATCTCGAGCTTTTCACGGGTGTCGAGTTGGGCCATTCGTTCGTCTTACGTTCCGCGAAAAGAGGTGTCGAGTGATGGAGATCAACTTGTCGCTATGTCGTTGTACTGGCCGACTTTCGGGTCGGCCCCGATGCCGGAAGTGCACAAAGTGCAGACGCTGGGAGCATTTTTCCGATGTCTGCACTTAAGCCCAGACGAGCACGATTGCGGATTCACGACGGTGGCAGGATCGGGTTGTGTAGGACACCCGAAAGTCAGTCGAACAGATAGCGGATCAGGTCGACCATGCCGCCGAGGCTCACGGGCAGGAGCAGCAACAGGAAGAGATAGACGAAGATCAGGCGGGTGAGCGCCTTCTCGTGCCGATACACGGGCTTGCGGGGAGGCAGGTCCTCCTTGCGCGGCCAGATGCTGGATTCGTCGAGGAACATCGAGGGTCAACGTCGCGAACGTGGATTGTCTCCCTACGCCGTTGCAATGAGTCCGGTCGCGGCTTGCAGGTCGACCGAGACGAGACGGCTGACACCGCGTTCGATCATCGTCACGCCGAACAGGCGGTGCATGCGGCTCATCGTGACGGCGTTGTGCGTGACGACGAGGTAGCGCGTGTCGGTGTCGCGCGACATGCGGTCGAGCAGGTCGCAGAAACGCTCGATATTCGCATCGTCGAGCGGCGCGTCGACCTCGTCGAGGACGCAGATCGGCGCGGGATTGGTGAGGAACAGGCCGAAGATCAACGCGACCGCGGTCAGCGCCTGCTCGCCGCCCGATAGCAGCGTTAGCGACTGGAGGCGCTTGCCGGGTGGTTGCGCCATGATTTCGAGGCCGGCTTCGAGCGGGTCGTCGGAGTCGATCAGTTCGAGATGTGCGCTGCCGCCGTCGAACAGCGTGGTGAAGAGCCGCTGGAAATGGCCGTTGACCGCCTCGAACGCGGCAAGCAGGCGCTGGCGGCCTTCGCGGTTGAGCGTGCCGATCGAGCCGCGCAGGCGGTTGACGGCTTGCCCGAGTTCGTCGCGCTCGACCGCGTTGCCCCGCGCGGACTCTTCGAGTTCGGCGAGTTCGGCCTCGGCGACGAGGTTGACCGGGCCGATCCGTTCTCGGTCGGTAGTGAGGCGATCGTGTGTGGCGGACTCTTCGGCTGGCGCGCGGACGTCGGCGACCGCGAAGCCGAGACGTTCGGGGAGGACGGGGGCGGGGCATTGGAAGCGCTCGCCTGAGAGGCGGCCGAGATCGAGGCGGCGCGCTTCGTGGTTCTCGACGCGGGCGATCGCCCCGGCGCGGGCCTCGCGGGCGACGGCGAGCGCTTCGGTGGCGGCGCGGTGGGCGTCGTCGGCGGTGCGGGCGGCGGTCTCCGCGGTGCGTTCGGTGGCAAGGAGCGCGTCGGCGGTTGTGCGCGCTTCCTGGTGTTCGGCGTCGAGCGTCTCGATTTCAGCGTCTAGCGCGGCGGGGCGAGCGGCGATCGCGGCGAGGTCGGTGCCGAGCGTCGTTTCGCGCGCGTCCATGGCGGCGATGCGCT
Organism: Sphingomonas sp. AP28; assembly: GCF_056680455.1. Taxonomy (NCBI): domain Bacteria; kingdom Pseudomonadati; phylum Pseudomonadota; class Alphaproteobacteria; order Sphingomonadales; family Sphingomonadaceae; genus Sphingomonas; species Sphingomonas sp. AP28. Next base: position 2,991,339 of record NZ_CM155283.1, read on the forward strand.
TGGCGGCTTCACCGGCGCGCGCGCGCCAGCTTCGGGTGTCGGCTTGCGCGGCGGACAGGCGTTCGCGGTAGGTGGCGATGCTGCGGTCGAGCGTGGTGCGATCGGCACGGGCCTGTGCGACGGTGGTGCGGGCGCGTTCGGCGTCGTATTGGAGCTTGGCGACCTGACGCGCGTTGGCGGTGCCGTCGGGGACGGCGGCCATCGCGGCTTCGGCGCGGATGCGGTCGGCGTGCGCGTCGGCGACGTCGTCGGCGATGCGGTGCGCGCGGATGTCGAGGTCTGCGAGCTGGGTGGCGAGGCGTTCGAGCGCGGCGGCGGCGCGGTCTTCCTGGCGGAGGGCGTCGCGCGCGGCGGTCTCGGCGCGTTGCAGGGCGGCGCGGGCGGTTTGCGCCTGGCCTCGGGCTTGGGCGATGCGCTCGTCGATCGCGGCGCGGGTTTGTTCGGCGTCGTCCAGCGCCTTGGCCGCAGCGGGGCGGGCAGCCTGGAGCGCGGCGAGGCGGTTGCGGCGGACGAGGCGTTCGGCGGCGGCCGCGCCGGTGCCGGTTGCGGTGAAGCCGTCCCAGCGGCGGAGTTGGCCGTCTCGGGTGACGATGCGCTGGCCGACGGCGAGGTGTTGCTGGCCGTCGGTGTCGACGACGAAGACCTGCGCGAGCCTGCGGGCGAGGGCGGGGGGCGCGTCGACATGCTCTGCCAGCGGTTCGGCGTCGGTGGGCGGAGCGGGGTCGTCTTCGCGGGGCTCGGCGCCTGCCCATGCATCGAGGCCGGTGTCGAGATCGTCGCCGAGCGCGGCGGCTAGCGCGCGTTCGTAGCCGGTGTTGGCCGAGACATGGTCGAGCAGCCGGTCGCGACCGCTGCGCTGCGTTGCCTTGGTAAGCGCGGTCACTTCGCTGTCGATCGCGGCGAGGTCTGCGCGAGCGGTGGCGCGGGTGGTTTCGGCGGCGTCTCGCGCGCTGGTCGCGGTGGCTTCGTCGGTGTCTGCCTGGGTGATGGCCTGGCGGGCGGACTCTGCTGCGGCGGTTGCAGCGCGTCGGGCTTCGGCGGCGGTCTCGCGCTCTGCGGCTAGCGGGGCGGGGTCGCCGAGGGCGCGAAGGGCGGCGGCGATCTGCGCGGCGTCGCGATCGGCGCGGTCTGCGCGGGTGCGGGCGGCGGCGAGCGCTGCGCTGGCGACACGGACTTCGGCGGCGTCGCGGGCTTGCGTGGCGAGCGCCTGGGCGAGCGCCACTTCGGCGTCGCGGGCGCTGCGTTCGGTTTCGGCGAGTGCGGCGTCGAGATCGGGAATCGCGGCGGTGGCGTCGGCGATCGCAGTGTCGAGCGTCTTGGCCTCGTCGGCGAGGCGGGCGAGCGCGGCGGCGGCGTCGCTGGCGAGCGATCCTTCGCGGGCGCGGTCGTCGGCAATGCGGGCGCGGGCGTCGGTGAGGTCGGCGATCCTGCGCTCGACGCTGGCCTTTTCGGTCCTGAGCGCGGCGAGGCGGTGGGCGAGATCGCCGACGAGGTCGCGCGCGGCGAGCGCTGCGGTGCGGGCGGTGGCGACGGCTTCGATCGCGCGATGCTGGTTGGCGGCGGCTGCGCGCTCGGCTTCGGCGGTGGCGTGGACGCGGGTTTCGGCAGCGGTGGCTTCGGCTTTGGCGGCGTCGGCTGCGGTGGCGGCTTCGCGCCATCGGGCGAAGAGCGTGCGCGCTTCGGCGACGCGGATCTGGACGGAGATGAGGCGGTAGCGTTCGGCGGCGCGGGCCTGGCGCTTCAGCGTGGCGGCGCGGGCGTCCTGATCGGCGATGATCTCGTCGAGCTTGGCGAGATTGGCTTCGGTGGCGCGGAGTTTTCCCTCGGCGTCTTTCCGCCGGACGTGGAGGCCGGCGATCCCGGCGGCTTCCTCGAGCATCGCGCGGCGGTCGGCGGGTTTGGCGGCGATGACCGCGCCGATCTTCCCCTGGCTGACGAGCGCGGGGGAGTGCGCGCCGGTGGCGGCGTCGGCGAAGAGCAGGCCGACGTCTTTCGCGCGGACGTCGCGGCCGTCGATCCGGTAGGCGGAGCCGGCGCCGCGTTCGATCCGGCGGACGATCTCGCGCTCGTCGCCGGCTATTTCGGCGAGGATCGAGACTTCGGCGAAGTCGCGCGGGGGGCGGGTCGCGGTGCCGGCGAAGATAACGTCTTCCATGCCGGCGCCGCGCAGGGATTTCGCGCTGGCCTCGCCCATAGTCCAGCGGAGCGCTTCGAGGAGGTTGGACTTGCCGCAGCCGTTGGGGCCGACGACGCCGGTGAGGCCGGGTTCGATGCGAAGGTCGGCGGGGTCGACGAAACTCTTGAAGCCGGTGATGCGGAGGCGCTTGATCTGCATTCTTGCGCCCCCCGACGACTGATGTTGGATCCTATCGCGAACGGAACCCTAAACCTTGTTTCCCCGCGAAGGCGGGGACCCAGACTGGGCTCCCGCCTTCGCGGGAGAACAAGGAGGAGCTGCCGTTAGGCCGAACTCCACCTCCCCGGCGGAGGCCGGGGCCCAGTTGGAGAGGTGGCAGTAACGGAACGCAGCGTTGATCAGCGACGTCCCCCAATTGGGCCCCGGCCTTCGCCGGGGTGGTAGTTACTTGTGGAGCGGTTAGCTTACGCCCCAGCCGCCTTCAGCGCCTTCTCCATCTGATCCCAGCTCACGACCTGATCGAGCTTCTTGTCGTTGATCAGGAACGTCGGCGTGCCCGTTACCGTCCCCGCCTGCATCGCGTTCTCGGTCGGCTTGGCCATCACTTCGAGCTGCTTCTGATCCGCGAGGCACGCGCGCGCCTTCGCTTCCGGGATCCCGCGCTGCTTGACGAAATCGATCGCGCCCATCTGCTCGGCGAGCTTGGTCGCGACGACCGTCGGCGGCTGGTTGGCGAGCGCCTTTTGCTGGTCGGGGGTCATCGCCTGGAGCTTGTCGAGGAAGGCGATCTGGTTGCCGTACATCTGCTCGAGGATCGGGAAGAACGGCGCGACGCCGCCGCACTGGCCGAGCAAAGTCAGCGCCACGTCGGGCGCGCCGTGGACGAGGAAGTCGCGGAATTCGAAGCTGACTTTCCCGGTCGAGACGTATTTTTCGGTCAGCGGCTTGTACGCCTCGCGACCGAACGCACCACAGGTCGGGCACGAGCGTGCGCCGTATTCGACGAGCTTGATCGGTGCGTTGGGGTTGCCCATCAGGTAACCCTCGGGCGTCTTCACGACAGTCTCGGTCCAGTTCTGGCCGGCGGGGGCTGCGGCGGCTGCTACCGGCGCGGCGGCGGGCTGGTCGACGTTACCGGTCGAATCGTTCTTCGAGCAGGCGGCGAGCGCGAGCGGCAGGACGGCGAGCGTGGTCAGGAACTTCATCGGGTTACTCCAGTGGATCACGTGAATTAGCGGGCGCCTGCCTTGCGGAGCGCGGGTTCGAGCTGTTCCCAGCCGACATGGGGGACGATCTTGCCGTTGAGGTAGAAGGTCGGGGTGGAATCGATCTCCTTCGGCGCGTCGGCGGTCAGTTTGACGATGCGGTCGATCTCGGGCTGGTTGGCGAAGCACGCGTTGATCGCCGCGTCCGACAGACCGCGTGCCTTGACGAACGCGGTCAGGCCGGAGCCGTCGGCGTTGGCGCGGATCTGGGCGGCGGCCGGGTACATGTTCAGGCGCGCGGCGTTGCCCTGCTGGTATTCGATCCCGCGCTCCAGCCATTGCGGCTGTGCGGCGAAGATCGCGGACGAGGTGGCGGAGAAGCCCATCGGGCCGGTGCAGCGCGCGAGCATGGCCGCCGACAGGTCGAGCCGGTCGCGGATGAAGTGACGAAATTCGAGGCTGGTCGAGCCCGATGCGATCATCTGGCGCTTCAGCACGGGTTCGGACTTCACCGAGAAGTCGGCGCAGTGCGAGCAGGTGTAGCTGGCGTATTCGACGAGCTTCACGCGCGCGGCGGGGTTGCCGATCAGGTACGCGCCCGAGGGGAGGATGCGCGCGGTCTGCGACCAGTCGCGTTTCGGCGCGGCGCCGGTCAGCAGGAAGAGGGCGAAGACGGCAAAGAGGACGCGCATCAGTTGATCCTGGGAAGGCCGTGCGTCGAGGCGACGCCGGCGGCGAGGGATTCGAGGACGGCGCGCAGTTCCGGATCGGCGATGCCCTTCAGGCTCATACCGAGATCGACGGGGACCGGGCGGATCGAAGGCGGGGCTTTGCGCGGCACGGGGGCGGGGACCTCGCCCTGGCGGATCGCGACCTTAACGATCGCGGCGTAACCGAAGAAGCGGTTCACGCGCTCGATGATCTCGGGCGCGATGTGCTGCATCATCGGTGCGTGCGCGCCGCGGACGGTAAGGGTGAGGACGCCGTCCTGTTTCTTGCCGACCGGGAAACGGATCGATTCGGGGATGCTCGCGCCCGCCAGTTTCGCGCCGACGATCTCGGGCCAGCGGCTGACGATCGACGACTGGACGAAGCCGAATCGCCGGAATGCCGCGCCGCCGATCGCGGGCAACAGCTCGGCGACCGCGCGTGAGCGGTTCTCGCGCGGGGCGTCGGGGTCGGTCCTGCCTTTAATGCGCTTGGTCGCCGGCTTGGGCGTCGCAGATTTAGGCACAGAAACGGGCGGCTTGCTCATCTGCGAACCCATGCCATAGGCGACGCGTGAACGCCAAGCGCTCTTCGGTCTCCGGGGCCCTGCTCGACTGGTATGACGCGCATCGCCGCGACTTGCCGTGGCGCGCGAAGCCGGGCGAGGTGGTCGATCCGTACCGGGTGTGGCTATCCGAGGTGATGTTGCAGCAGACGACTGTGGCGGCCGTGACGCCGCGGTTCCTCGCGTGGACCGCGCGGTGGCCGGATTTCGCTAGTCTGGCGGCGGCGGATGATGCCGATGTGATGGCGGCCTGGGCGGGGCTTGGCTATTATGCTCGGGCGCGCAATCTGGTGAAGGCGGCGAAGGCTGTCGTCGCGGAGCATGACGGCGTGTTTCCGGGGACCGAGGTGGAGCTGCGCGCGCTGCCGGGGCTGGGTGCGTATACCGCGGCGGCAGTGGCGGCGATCGCGTTTGGCGAGCGGGCGGTGGTGGTCGACGCGAATGTCGAGCGGGTGGTTGCGCGGCTGTTCGCGATTCAGACGCCTTTGCCCGCGGCGCGTCCTGCGATTCGGGTGGCGGCGGACTCGATCACGCCGGATGCTCGGGCGGGCGATTTCGCGCAGGCGATGATGGATCTGGGGTCGGGGACCTGCACGTCGCGCGCGCCGAAGTGCCTGTTGTGTCCGATCCGTGAATTTTGCGAGGGCTTCAAGCAGGGTGCGCCCGAGCGGTTGCCGGTGAAGGCGAAGAAGGCGGCCAAGCCTCAGCGCTACGGGACGATCTTCTGGCTGGAGCGCGATGGGCAGGTGTTGCTGGTGCGGCGGCCGGACAAGGGTCTGCTGGGCGGGATGCGGGCGTTTCCGACCGGGCCTTGGGGTGATGTTCCCCCCGGTTTCGAGGATGCACCGGCGCAGGCGGAATGGCGGATGCTGGACGTCACCGTCGCGCATGGATTTACGCATTTCGATCTGCAACTGACGCTTGCGGTGGCGACGGTCGAGGCGCATCAACCGCGCGTTCCAACGGCAAGCGAATGGTGGCCGATCGACGAGCTGGATACCGCCGGCCTCCCGACCGTTTTCGCCAAGGCCGGCAAAGCCATTCGGAACGGGGCCATACGGAGAGCTGCATGAAACTGGTGCACTGGATTTCGACGGGCGGACTTGCCGCGCTGGCCGCCGCCACGGCCTATGCCCAGCAGGCGCAGCCGCGTCCGCAGGTGAGCCCGCAGGCTCGGCCGACGCCGCGGATGACGATCCCGGTCAACGCGCTGCTGCCTGCCACGTCCGCGCTGTTCGACAGCTATGTCGCGCAGGACAAGATGCCGGGGATCGTCGGTGCGTTCGGCGCCGGCGACGGTCCCACGCTGTTCCCGTCGGCGGGGAAGATAAGCGACGCCCCGAATGCACCCGCCGCCGGCCCCGATTCGCTGTGGCGCGTCTATTCGATGTCGAAGCCGATCACCGGCATGTCGGCGATGATGCTGGTCGAGGACGGCAAGCTCGACCTCGACGATCCGGTCAGCAAATATATCCCGGCGTTCAAGGACATGAAGGTCGCGACCAGCCCCGACACGTCGCTCGCGACGCGGCCCGCCGTGCGGCCGATCACGATCCGCAATTTGCTGACGCACACCGCGGGGCTCGGCTACACGATCGTCACCAAGGGGCCATTGCTCAAGGAATATGAGCGGCTCGGCATCCTACCACTGTCGGTCAGCGCGGCGATGGAAGAGAAGATGCGGCCCGTGCGGCCGAAATCGCTCGAGGAGTTCGCCAACCGCGTCGCGACGCTGCCGTTGATCGCCGAGCCGGGGACGAAGTGGAGCTATTCGATCGGGCTCGACGTGATGGGGCGCGTTATCGAGGTTGCGAGCGGCATGAGCTTCGAGCGGTTCGTTCAGACTCGGCTGTTCGATCCGCTCAAGATGCGGTCGAGCTTCTGGCAGGTGCCGCAGAGCGAGGTCGGGCGGCTGGCGACCAACTATGCGTTCGTCGGCGACACGCGGACGCCGCTCGATCCGGCAGCAAACTCGGTGTTCCTGCAGAAGCCGAGCTTTCCGTATGGCGGTGCCGGCCTCGTGATGTCGGCGCGCGATTACGACCGGTTTCTGCACATGATCCAGGACGGCGGCATGCTCGACGGCGTGCGCGTGATGAAGTCCGAGACGATCGCGCTGGCGACGTCGAACCTGCTGCCTGCGGGCGTCGTGTTCGGCGGAGTTGGCGGCGGCACCGGGGGAACGCAGGGGAGCAACATGGGCTTCGGCGCGGGCGGTTCCGTGGTGCTCGCGGATACGCCGAACGGACCGGGTAAGGGCACCTATGCCTGGGGTGGTGCGGCGGGCACGATCGCATGGGTCGATCCGTCGAAGCATTCGCGCGGCAACGTGATGGTCAATTACTTCCCGGCGGACCGGATACCGCTCCGCCAGCAGGTGGTCGCGGCGCTGATGCAGGATGCGGCGAGGTTGCGCCGATGAGTGTGATGGACGCACCTGGGTTTACCGGTGGGACGCTCGACCGGTCCGATGCGCTGCGGCACGATCCGGAGGGGCTGGCAGCGGCGCAGCGCGACTGGCGCGCGCGGTTGCTGGTGCTCGACGGGCTGCTGCCGGGCACGACCGACGACGGACACCTGGCCTGGACGTCGATGGCGGACATGCCGGACGATGCCGAGCCGATCCTGCTCGGGCTCGACGAGACCGGGCGGCCGCATTTCGCGGCGCTGCTGGCGGGCATGCGCGTCGACAACGCGCCGGCGATGCGGTCACCTGCGCTGATGGCGGTGCTCGCTGCGCTCGCGCCCGGTGAGGCGGCGACGTACGCTGGTGCGCGGAGTGTGATCGACTGGCATGTCCGGCACGGCTTCTGTGCGAAATGCGGATCGCCGACCGAGGTGTTCCGGGCCGGGTGGGCGCGGAAATGCCCGAACTGCGGGACCGAGCATTTCCCGCGCGTCGATCCGGTGGTGATCATGATCGCCGAGCATGACGGGCGTGCGCTGCTCGGGCGCGGCAAGGGGTGGCCGCCGGGGCGGTATTCCGCCTTGGCTGGTTTCGTCGAGCCGGCCGAGTCGATCGAGGAAGCCGTCGCGCGCGAGATCCTCGAGGAATCTGGCGTTCGGGTCGGCAAGGTGCGCTATGTCGCGAGCCAGCCCTGGCCGTTTCCGTCTTCGTTGATGATGGCGTGCGTTGCGGAGGCGGAGGACGATGCGATCACGCTCGACGTGAACGAACTCGAGGATGCGATGTGGGTACCGCGCGAAATGGTGCGCGCGGTGTTGCGTGGGGAGGAGGGGCCGTTCGTCGCGCCGCCGCCCTATGCGATCGCTTACACGCTGCTCAAGGAATGGGCGGGGGAATAGGCGCTGCGTCAGCTTCGGATGGACGGCGCGGGGTATAGTCTCGTAACGGCGATGCATGACTCCGCTGACCTTTGATCGCCCGGACGAGCAGACCCGCGCTCGCCCCGATTGCCACCAGGCGATCAGCATCCTCGACCTGTTCACGATCGGGATCGGGCCATCGAGTTCGCATACCGTCGGGCCGATGCGTGCTGCGTGGTTGTTCGCCGACCTGGTCGCGGACGAGCAGCCGGTGGCGGTGCGCGTCGACCTTTATGGTTCGCTGGCGCTGACCGGGCGGGGGCATGCGACCGACAGTGCGGTGATGTTGGGCCTGAGCGGTGCACAGCCGGAGACGATCGATCCGGACCTGATCCCGGTGCGGCTGGCAGCGATCCGGTCTAGCGGTCGGCTGATCCTGGCCGAGCGGGTAGAAATCGGGTTCGAGGAGAGCCAGCACCTTCTGTTTCATTCGAAGACCTTCCTGCCGGGGCATCCCAACGCGGTGACCTTCACCGCCTCGTTTGGCGACGGGCGCAGTGTCGAGCGGACCTATTTCTCGATTGGCGGCGGCGCGATCGTCGAGGCGGGGTCGGGGCCGGTCAAGGCCAACATCCTGTTGCCTAGGCCGTTCTCGTCGGGGGCGGAACTGCTCGCGACCGGGGACGCGACGGGGATGACGATCGCCGACATCGTCCGCGAGAACGAGATCGCTTGGCGGCCGGAGAGTGAGACCGACGCGTTCCTCGATGCTGTCCGGGGTGCGATGTTCGCGTCGATCGATCGCGGGTGTCGGCAGGGCGGTATCCTGCCGGGCGGGCTGAAGGTGCCGCGGCGCGCGAAGGCGTTGTTCGAGGGGTTGCAGGCGCGTGATACCGCGGCCGACCCCTCCGCGGTGTTCGAGTGGGTCAGCCTGTATGCGCTCGCGGTGAACGAGGAGAACGCCGCGGGTGGCCGTGTCGTGACCGCGCCGACCAATGGCGCGGCGGGTGTGTTGCCGGCGGTGCTGCGGTTCTACGAGACCTTCACCAAGGACCCGACGGCGAAGGGCGCACACGACTTCCTGCTGACCGCGGCGGCGATCGGCTTCCTCTACAAGAAACGCGCGTCGATCTCGGCGGCGGAGATGGGGTGCCAGGGCGAGGTTGGCGTCGCGTGCTCGATGGCGGCCGGCGCGCTGGTCGCGGCGCTTGGCGGGACCAACGAACAGATCGAGAATGCGGCCGAGATCGGCATGGAGCACAATCTCGGCCTGACCTGCGATCCGATCGGTGGACTGGTCCAGATCCCGTGCATCGAGCGCAACACGATGGGTGCGATCAAGGCGATCAACGCGGCGTATCTGGCGCTGCGGGGGGACGGTCGCCATATCGTCAGCCTCGATGCGGTGATCGAGACGATGCGCCAGACCGGTGAGGACATGCGCTCGCAATATAAGGAGACGTCGCTTGGTGGCCTGGCCGTCAACGTCGTTGAATGCTGAAGGATTTCCCATGACTGCCCCGACGAACCCGCTTCTCGATACGCTGTCGCTGCCCCGTTTCGCCGAACTGTCGCCCGACCAGATTGCGCCTGCGCTGGACGAGTCGATCGCGCGGCATGAAGCGATGGTCGAGGCGCTGACGACCGCGCGGCCGACCGATTTCGCGGGCGCGTGGCTGCCGTACGAGCGCGCGAATACCGAGATCGGCGCGATCTGGTCGGCGGTGTCGCATCTGCACGGGGTGGCGGACACGCCTGAACTGCGCGCGGCGTATTCGGAAGGGCAGAAGCGGCTCGTCGAAAACGACATGAAGGTCGGGCAGAACCGCGATTTGTACGAGGTGTTCGTGGCGCTGAGCGTGTCGCCCGAGTTCGCCGACCTGGCCGTCGAAGACCGGGTCGCGGTCGAGCAGGCGATCCGCGACTTCACGCTGTCGGGCGTGGCGCTGGAGCCCGAGGCGCGCGATCGGTTCAGCGAGATTTCGGTCGAGCTTTCGGGGCTGTCGAACGAGTTTGGTAGCGCGGTGCTCGATGCGACCGATGCGTGGTCGGAACTGGTGACGGACGAGGCGGATCTCGCCGGGATCTCGGATGCGGACAAGGCGATGTTCGCGGATGCCGCCAAGGCGAAGGGGCAGGCGGGCTGGTTGGTCACGCTGCAACAGCCGAGCGTCAACGCGGTGCTGACCTTCGCCGAGAACCGCGACCTGCGCGCGCGCATGTACCGCGCGTTCGCGACGCGCGCGTCGGACCAGGGGCCGAACGCTGGCGAGTTCGACAACAGCGCGCGGATCGCGCGTATCCTCGAACTGCGGCACGAGGGCGCGAAGCTGCTCGGCTTCACCGATCCGGTCGCCTGGTCGCTGGAGACCAAGATGGCGCCGAATGGCGCCGAGGTGATCGCGTTCCTGCGCGATCTGGCGCGCCGTGCTAAGCCGGCGGCGGAGCGTGACTTGGCCGAGCTGAAGACGTTTGCCGCCGAACAGCTTGGGATCGCCGATTTCGAGCCGTGGGATGCGGGTTTCGCGTCGAACCGGTTGCGGCAGGATCGCTATGCGGTCGATGCGCAGGTGGTGAAGGCGTATTTCCCGGTCGAGCGCGTGATGGAGGGCTGGCAGACGCTGATGCAGCGGCTGTTCGGGATCAAGCTGGTCGAGCGTGACGACGTGTCGCTGTATCACGACGATGCGCGGTTCTTCGACGTGGTCGACGAAAGCGGGACGGTGTTCGCCGGGCTGTATCTCGACCTGCATGCGCGCACCGGCAAGCGTGGCGGCGCGTGGATGGCGCAGGCGCGGCCGCGGTTGCACGACGGCAACACCGTGACGGTGCCGGTCGCGTATCTCGTTTGCAACTTTGCGCCTGATGGCGGCGAGACGCCGTCGCTGCTGAGCCACAACGACGTGACGACGCTGCTGCACGAGACCGGGCATTGCATCCACCTGCTCTTCACTAAGGTGAACCGACCGAGCATCGCCGGCACCAATGGCTTCGAATGGGACGCGATCGAGCTGCCGAGCCAGCTGATGGAGGATTTTGCCTGGGACAAGGACGTGCTGACCGGCATGTCCGGCCACTACAAGACCGGCGAGAAGCTCCCCGCCGACCTGTTCGAGCGGATGGTGAAGGCGCGGCATTTCCAAGCGGGGATGTTCATCCTGCGCCAGGTCGAGTTCGCGCTGTTCGACCTGCTGCTGCATCTCGGCACGATGGGCAGCGATCCGATCGAGGTGATCGAGGCGGTGCGCGACGAGGTGGCGGTGATCCGCCCGCCCGCATGGCACCGCTTCCCGCACGCGTTCAGCCACATTTTCGCAGGCGGATACGCCTCGGGATATTACAGCTATCTCTATGCCGAATTACTGGCGGCGGATGGCTTCGAGGCGTTCGCGGAAGCCGGCCTCGTCGATCGCAAGACCGGCGACCGGTTCCGCGAGGAAGTGCTCGCGCGCGGTGCCACGCGACCCGCGGCGGACAGCTTCCGTGCGTTCCGTGGGCGTGACCCCGAGCCGACCGCGATGCTGGTCCGTCACGGGCTGCAAGGGTGACGAAGCGCGTCGACCGGCGCTGGTTGTCGGAGGCGGTGCGGCGGATCGAGGCGGACTATAACCGGTCCGCCGACACGCACCTGATCCGCGTCGACCTGCCGCGTTACCCCGGCATCGTGCTGTACCTGAAGGACGAGAGTTCGCACCCGACCGGCAGCCTCAAGCACCGGCTCGCGCGGTCGCTGTTCCTGTACGCGCTGTGCAACGAATGGATCGGGCCGGAGACGACGGTGATCGAATCCTCCTCGGGGTCGACCGCGGTGTCGGAGGCGTATTTCGCGAAAATGCTCGGGCTGCGCTTCATTGCGGTGGTCCCCGCGACGACCGCCAAGCCCAAGCTTGACGCGATCCGCTTTCACGGCGGCGAGATCCACATGGTCGACGACCCGCGCACCGTCTATGCGGTCTCGCACCGCCTCGCGGCCGAAACCAGCGGGCATTATCTCGACCAGTTCACCTATGCCGAGCGCGCGACCGACTGGCGCGGCAACAACAACATCGCCGAAAGCATCTTCGCGCAGATGGCTGAGGAGGAGCATCCGTGCCCGTCCTGGATCGTCTGCGGCGCGGGGACCGGGGGCACGTCGGCGACGATCGGGCGCTTCATCCGCTATTGCCGTCACGACACCAAACTGTGCGTCGCGGACCCGGTCCACTCGGTCTTCCACCGGCATTTCGAGGACCGATCGGTGGTCGCGTTGCCGGAAGGGTGCGCGTCGCGGATCGAGGGGATCGGACGGCCGCGCGTCGAGCCGAGCTTCGTGCCGAGCGTGATCGACCGGATGATCGCGGTCGAGGACGCCGACAGCATCGGCGCGATGCGGGCGCTGTCCGAGCGGCTCGGCCGGCGCGTCGGTGGCTCGACCGGGACCAACCTCTGGGCGTGCGCGCAGATCGTCGAGGAGATGGCGGCAGCGGGTGAGACGGGCAGCATCGTCACGCTGTTGTGCGATGGCGGCGATCGCTATGGCTGCACCTATTACGACAATTCATGGCTCGGCGATCGCGGGGTCGCGTGGACCGGGGCGGCGGGGCGGATGACGCAATTTCTGGGCTGAGTAACCGATGACCACATGGCAGTTCTGGATCGATCGCGGCGGCACGTTCACCGATGTCGTCGCGCGGCAACCCGACGGACGGATCGTCACCGCCAAGTTGCTGTCGGAAGATCCCGAGCGCTATGATGATGCCGCGGTCGAGGCGATTCGGCGACTGACCGAGGGGGCGGACGTGCCGCTCGAACTGCGGATCGGGACTACGGTCGCGACCAACGCGCTGCTCGAGCGCAAGGGCGAGCCGACGTGTCTCGCGATCACCTGCGGATTTGGCGATGCGCTGCTGATCGGGCACCAGGAGCGGTCCGATATTTTCGCGCGCGACGTGAACCGCCCACCGCCGCTGTTCGCGCATGTGGTGGAGATCGACGAGCGGGTCGGCGCGGAGGGCGACGTGCTCCGGCCGCTCGACGTCGACGCGGCGCGCGCGGGCTTGCAGGCTGCTTTTGATAGCGGACTGCGCGCCGTCGCGATTGTTCTTGTGCACGGCTATCGCTTCACGGCGCACGAGGAGGCGCTGGCGGCAATCGCGGCCGAGATCGGCTTCACGCAGATTTCGGTCAGCCACCGCGTCGCACCTCTGATCAAGCTGATTGGGCGCGGTGATACGACCGTCGTCGATGCGTATCTGTCGCCGGTCGTCGATCGCTATGTCGCGGGACTTAGTGAGGCGCTGGGGCAGGGTGCATTGTTCATGCAGTCGTCGGGCGGACTGGTCGACGGCGCAGGCTTTCGCGGCAAGGACGCGATCCTGTCGGGGCCGGCGGGCGGTATCGTCGGCATGGCCGCGACCGCGCGCGAGGCCGGGTTCGCGCACATCATCGGTTTCGACATGGGGGGCACCTCGACCGACGTCTCGCACTACGCCGGCACGTACGAACGCGACACCGAGACGCTGATCGCCGGCGCCCGCATCCGCGCGCCAATGCTGCGGATCCACACCGTCGCGGCGGGCGGCGGTTCGATCTGCCGGTTCGACGGCGAGCGACTGATCGTCGGCCCCGAGAGCGCGGGTGCGGTGCCGGGGCCGGCGTGTTACCGCCGCGGTGGGCCGCTGACCGTCACCGACTGCAACGTGATGCTCGGAAAAGTGCGCCCTGAATTCTTCCCAGCGCTGTTCGGACCGGCAGGAGACCAGCCCCTCGATGCCGAAGCGGTGGCGGCCCGGTTCGCGGAGTTGCCGCTCGATCCGCAAGTCGCCGCCGAAGGGTTCGTCGCGGTCGCGGTGGCGAATATGGCGAATGCGATCCGGACGATTTCCGTCGCGCGCGGGCATGACGTGACGCGCTATACGCTGGCGTGCTTCGGTGGAGCCGGGGGGCAGCATGCGTGCCTGGTCGCGGATGCGCTGGCGATGGACCGCGTGATGATCCACCCGCTGGCCGGTGTGCTGTCGGCGTATGGGATGGGGTTGGCCGATCGCCGGGTTCTGCGCGAGGCGACCTCGGGCGCAACGTTCACGAATTACGCTGAGATCGTCAAAGCGTTGGAGGGGCTAGCGGAGGCTGCGCGCGAAGCACTGGTAGCCCAGGGCGTCACGGCGGACGACGTTCGGATCGAACTCCGCGTGCATCTGCGGCGAGGCCAGACCGACCACACTATCGAACTCGATCTCGACGACCCGGCAGCAATGATCGTCGCGTTCGACGCCGCGCATATCGTGCAGTTCGGCTTTGCCAGCGAAGCACCGCTGATCGCCGACCGTATCGTTGCCGAAGCCATCGCCGAGAGTCCGCCGATTGCCGCCGCGCTCGTCGCGCTCCCCGAAGAGCCAGCCGCGCCCCTGTCCGTCGCCCCCGTCTATATGGCCGGTGTATGGCACGACACGCCCGTCCTAGCGCGCGAAGGCCTGCCCGCCGGTCACGCCATCGACGGCCCCGCGCTGATCCTCGACAGCGTCTCGACCACCATCGTCGAGCCCGGCTGGCGCGCGCGCGTCGATCCGATCGGCAATCTGATCCTCGACCGCATCGCCCCCCGTGTCGGCGCGAGCATAGGCACCGAGACCGACCCGGTCCGACTGGCGATATTCGCCGGTCTGTTCATGAGCATCGCCGAGGAGATGGGCGCCGCGCTCCAGCGCTCCGCCGCCTCGGTCAACATTCGCGAGCGCCTCGACTTCAGTTGCGCGCTGTTCGACGCGCACGGCAACCTCGTCGCCAACGCCCCGCACATCCCGGTCCATCTGGGCTCGATGGGCGAGAGCATCCGCACGATCATCGACGCGCGGGGCGGCGGTGCAGACGGCCGCGGTATCCGCCGCGGTGACGCCTACGCACTCAATGCGCCGTATCGTGGCGGCACGCACCTGCCCGACATCACTGTCATCATGCCGGTCTTTGCAGATGACGGCGATGCGCCCGCGTTCTTCGTAGCGGCCCGCGGGCATCACGCGGACGTCGGCGGGATTACCCCAGGATCGATGCCCCCCGAGAGCCGGTCGGTCGAGGAAGAAGGCGTGCTGCTCGACGACGTGCTGGTGGTCGACGAAGGGCGGTTCCTCGAAGCCGAACTGCGCGCTGTGTTCGCTGGCGGGCCCTATCCGGCGCGCAACATCGACCAGAACATTGCCGATCTCGCCGCACAGTTGGCAGCCTGCACGCGCGGGGCGGCAGGGCTCGCGCGACTGGCCGATGAGTACGGCACCGACGTCGTCGCGGCCTACATGGAACACGTCCAGGCCAATGCCGACGCCGCCGTCCGGCGCCTGATAGCAACGCTCGATGACGGCGCGTTTGCCTACGAGATGGACGACGGCGCAGTCGTGCGCGTGGCAGTCCGCGTCAATCGCGAGGCTGCGACGATGGAGGTCGACTTCGCCGGTACCAGCGACCAGCGCCCGACCAACTTCAATGCCCCCGTCTCGATCGTCCGCGCGGCCGTTCTCTACGTCGTCCGCGCGCTGATCGACGAGGCGGTACCGCTCAACGACGGCTGCCTGCGCGGTGTGACGATCCGCGTGCCCGAAGGCTCGATGCTCAACCCGCGCTATCCGGCCGCGGTCGTCGCGGGCAACGTCGAAACCAGCCAGGTCGTCACCGACGCGCTGTTCGGTGCGCTCGGTGCGATCGCGGCGAGTCAGGGGACGATGAACAACTTCACCTTCGGCAACGACACGCACCAATATTACGAGACGATCGCGGGGGGAGCAGGTGCGGGTCCCGGCTTCGACGGCGCGTCGGTGATCCAGACGCACATGACCAACAGCCGGCTCACCGACCCGGAAATCTTCGAGACGCGCTTCCCGGTATTGCTCGAAGAGTTCTCGATCCGCGCCGGCTCGGGCGGCGCGGGCGCATACCACGGCGGCGACGGGGCGACGCGGCGCGTGCGCTTCCTCGAGGACATGACCGCCTGCATCCTCGCCAACCGCCGCCGCATCCCGCCGTTTGGGATGGCCGGCGGTGACAGTGGCGGGCTCGGCTCGGCGACGGTCGAGCGCGCGGATGGCAGCGTCGAACGGCTCGGCTCGACGGCCAAAGTCGACATGCACGCGGGTGACGTGTTCGTTATAGGGACCCCCGGCGGGGGTGGCTTTGGCCAGGCGTGAGCGTACACGCGGCGTGCGACGGCTGGTTGCGGTAACGCGACGAACGCGGCACACACGGCATACTAGATTCTCGTGAAAGTGAAGCCCATGACCGCATTCCGTTCCCGCGCCCTGTTCGTCCGCTTGCTCGCGGGATCGGTGCTGGCGATCGCAGCGCCCGCCGTGGCGCAGACGACCAACAACGCACCCGGTGCGGCGGCGGCGCGGACCGAGGCTCCCAAGGCGCGGCCGTGGATGAACACCGCGCTGGGCGCCGATGCGCGTGTCGACCTCCTGCTGAAAGAGATGACGCTCGACGAGAAGCTGCAACTCACCTTCGGATACTTTGCGACCAATGCCGACTGGCTCAAGACGCCGGTCAAGAACTGGGTCTACCCGAAGGACGGCTTGCCCGCGTCCGCCGGGATCGTGCCCGGCATCCCGCGGCTCGGTATCCCCAGCCAGTGGCAGACGGATGCCGGCGTCGGTGTCGCCAGCCAGCGCGGGCCGACGCCGCGGCTGCGTACCTCGCTGCCGTCGGGGATCGCTACCGCGGCGACCTGGAATCCCGAGCTGGCGCAGGCCGGCGGCGCGATGATCGGCAACGAGGCGTTCCTGTCGGGCTTCAACGTGCAGCTTGCGGGCGGGATGAACCTGACGCGCGAGCCGCGGAACGGCCGCAATTTCGAATATGGCGGTGAGGATCCGTTGCTGGCGGGCGTCATTACCGGGCACGAGATCAAGGGGATCCAGTCGCAGCACGTCGTGTCGACGATGAAGCATTACGCGTTCAACGGGCAGGAGACGAACCGCAACAACATCGATCACAAGATCGGCGAACAGGCTGCGCGCCAGTCCGACCTGCTCGCGTTCGAGATCGCCAACGAGGTCGGCCAGCCCGGCTCGGTGATGTGCTCGTACAACCGCGTGAACGGCCATTATGCGTGCGAGAACGACTGGTTGCTCAACAAAGTCCTGAAACGTGATTGGGGCTTCAAGGGCTATGTGATGTCCGACTGGGGCGCGACGCACTCGACCAGCGAGGCGGCCAATGCCGGGCTCGACCAGCAGTCCGGCTGGGCGTTCGATCGCTCGGCGTACTTCGCGGATGCGCTGCGCGAGGCAGTCAACAACGGCCATGTCAGCGAAGCGCGCGCGACCGACATGGCGCGTCGCGTGCTGTGGGGGATGTTCTCCGTGGGCGCGTTCGACACGGTCGTGAGCGGCGACCAGGCGACCAGGATCGACTATGCCGCGCATGCTGCGGTGACTCGCGCGGATGCGGAAGAGGGCATCGTCCTGCTCAAGAACACCGCCGGGCTGCTACCGATCGCCAAGTCGGCCAAGTCGATCCTTTTGATCGGCGCGCATGCCGATGTCGGCGTGTTGTCGGGTGGCGGTTCGAGCCAGGTCTATTCGCACAATGCCCCGGCCAACGGTTTGATCGTGGCGGACGAGTTCCCGAGCGGGTTCCCGGGGCCCAAGACCTATCACGCGTCGTCACCGATGAAGGCGCTGCAGGCGCGGACCGGCGCGAGCGTGACGTATCTCGACGGCAAGGACGTCAAGGCGGCCGCCGCGGCGGCGCGGAACGCGGACGTCGTCATCGTGTTCGGCGAGCAGTGGACCGGGGAGTCGTTCGACGTGCCCGACCTGAACCTGCCGGCTGGCCAGAACGCGCTGATCGACGCGGTCGCGGGGGCGAACGCGAAGACGGTTGTCGTGCTCGAAACGGGCGGGCCGGTGGTGATGCCGTGGCTCAGTAAGGTCGGCGCGGTGCTGGAGGCGTGGTATCCGGGTACGGCTGGCGGCGAGGCGATTGCGCGCGTGCTGACCGGCGAGGTAAACCCGTCGGGGCATCTGCCCGCGACCTTCCCGGCGTCGCTCGCGCAGATCCCGCGCCCGAAGCTCGAAGGCGATCCCAAGCTCGACCGCGATTCGCATCCGATGGGCAATTACGACATCGAGGGCGCCGCGGTCGGTTATAAGTGGTTCGACAAGACCGGCGCCAAACCGCTGTTCCCGTTCGGCTACGGCCTTTCCTACACGAACTTCGCGATGACCGGCCTGACCGCGGCGCCCGCCGGCAAGGGCGTCAAGGCGGACTTTACCGTCCAGAATACGGGTGCGGTGCAGGGCAAGGCGGTTGCGCAGATCTATGTGTCGGGTGCGGGCTGGGAAGCGCCCAAGCGGCTGGGCGGGTTCCGCAAGGTCGATCTGGCACCCGGCAAGAGCCAGACGGTATCGGTGACGATCGATCCGCGGCTGCTCGCGACGTTCGACGTCGCCAGCGGCGGGTGGAAGATCGCCGCTGGCGACTACAAGGTCATGCTGGCGACGTCGGCGGCGGATATCGTGCAGACGGCAACGGTCCGCGTGGCCGCGCAGACGCTCGGCGCGAGCGGCAAGTGATCGGCATCTGAATGTTTGGGGTGCGGTGTTAAACGCCGCCCCCCATCAGTGCAGCAGGCGCGGGTCTACCACGACGTATTTGATGTGCTTGCGATCATAGGTGTAGGTGATCCGGACGAGCCCGTCGCGCGTCTGGACCACCGCGGGATAGGCATAGCCGTCGGGCAGCGGCTCGCTCTCCAGCGTCAGCACCGGATGCCACCGCACGCCATCGTCGGACAAAGCGAGATTGAGCGGCCAGCGCGGTCCGTCGCCCGGACGGTCGGGCCAATGACCGGCGTGGTTGTACACGATCAGCTGTCGCCCATCGCGCAGCGTCACCGCATCGGTGCCCGCGTTCGGGTTGGGAAGGTCGATCGCGGCGAGCGGCGACCAGGTCCGACCGGTATCCTTCGACCAGCTCATCGCGAGTGCGCCCTGGCGGGTACGGGCGATCAGTTCGAGCCGCCCGTCGGGATAGGACAGCACGCTGGGCTGGATCGCCTCGATATGCATCGGCGAGGCGATCGGCGGCTCGACCGTCCAGTGCGCGCCGCGATCGGTGCTAAGTTCCATGCGGAGCGACCAGTAATTGGCCTCCGCGGTGCCTTCCTCGCGGCTCGACGGTGCAAGCCAGCTGCCGTCGCGGAGCACGACGGGCTTGTTCTTGATCGGCCCCAGGACGCCGTCGGGCAGGCGTTCCGGCTTGCTCCAGCTCCGGCCGTCGTCGGTCGAGCGGATCACCATGCCCCACCATGCGCGCGGGTTCGGCCCGACCTTGTAGAACAGGCGGAGATCGCCGGGGGCGGGCTGGAACAGGACCGGGTTCCAGGTGGGAAGGCGGCGACCGTGGGGGCCGACACCCGACGCTACCGGCTTGGGGGCAGTCCATTCGCCGCCCGCGCCGCCGTTGCTGCGCGACGTCCAGATGCGGACGTCGGCATCGCCTTCGCCCGATCCCGCGAACCAGGCGGCCATCAGGCTGCCGTCGGCGAGTTGCACGATCGTCGAGGCGTGCGCCTGCGGGTAGGGGGCGTGCGCGTCGATCAGTTCGGCCTCGAGAATGGCGTCCGACGGGGATGGCCGCGGGGGATCGTCGCGAGCACCGGCCCCCGACAGCACCGCCGCCATCCCGATGATCGCGGCCTTCACGCCGTTTTACGCCCGCCCGCGAACCGCTGCGATCCGTTCGTCCACGCGGCGTTCCAAGATCGTGAGCGGCATCGCCCCTTCCTTCAGGATATCGTGGAACTGCTTCAGGTCGAATGTGTCGCCCAATGCGGCCTTCGCCTTCATCCGTGCGCGCGTCCATGCCATGTGGCCGACCTTGTAGCTGCACGCCTGGCCTGCCTGCGTGCAGTAGCGTTCCACCTCGCGCTGCGTGCGCGGCCGCGCGAAGCCTGTCGTCGCGACCATGTAATCGGTCGCCTTCTCGCGGCTCCAGCGTTTCGCGTGGATGCCGGTATCGACCACCAGTCGCGTCGCGCGGAACAGGAACGACTGGAGATACCCGGCGCGCTCCAGCGGCGACGCATAGGCACCGAGTTCGTCGGCGAGTTGCTCCGCATACAACGCCCAGCCTTCCGAATAGGCCGAGAAGAAGCCGATCTTGCGCAGCGTCGGGATGTCCTTCGATTCCTGCGCGAGGCTGATCTGGAGGTGATGTCCCGGCACGCCCTCGTGATAGGTGAGCGACGGCAGCGTGTATTTCGGCCAGTCGCCGACGTCCTTCAGATTGACGAAGTAGATCGCCGGACGGCTGCCATCGAGTGAGGCGCGGTTGTAATAGCCGTTCGATGCCCCGTCCTGGATCTCGACCGGGACCGCACGGATTTCGAGCGGCTGGGTCGGCACTTCGGAGAACGCCTGGGGCAGCTTCGCGTACATCGCCTTGATGCCGTCGTTCAGGCCGGCGATCAGCTCGGTGCGCCCTTCCGCGGTGTTCGCGTAGAGCTGGTCCGGCGTCACGTTCAGCTTGGCGAGCCGTTCGCCGACGGTACCGGTCGCGAAGCCTTGCGACTTCAGGATCGTGTCGAGCTGCGCGGTGATTTCCGCCACCTGCGCCAGGCCGATGCGGTGGACCTCGTCCGGGCTCATCGTCGTGGTGGTCGCCTGGTTCAGCGCCATCGCGTAGATCGCGTCGCCGTTGGGAACGCGCCAGATGCCGTCGCCGGGCTTGGTGGTCGGCTTCAATCGCTCGATCAGCGCGATCTGGCGGTCGAGCGCGGGATACACCTTGCTGTCGACAATCTTGGCGGCGCGCGCCTGCCAGTCGCCGGTGAGGCCCTTGGCGGCGGCGCGCTTGACCAGCGACTGGACGATGCTCGACGTGGCCGCCGGCTGGCTCCGTAGTTTGCGCATCTGGCCGAGCGTCAGGTCGAGCGACCAACCGGGCGCGAGCAGGCCGCGTGCCGCCTCCGCCTGCTGCATCGCACTTTCCTGATCCAGGACCGTGCCGAATTGGTCGAGCCGCGACAGATACGCCTCGGCATCGGGCGTCGCGTTGATCGTATGGGCGGTGTTGAGGAAGTCCGGGACCTGAAAATAGGCGCCGCCCTGCTGGAAGATCCGGTAGGGGCGGATCGGGCTGTCCATGCCGAATTTCTCGGGCGCGGCGATCTGTGTGGCGAGCGACTAGCGCACGACTTCGAGGTTCAGCTTGGCGGCAGGCGACAGGCCCGCGCCGTCATAGCGCGCCAGGCTGGTGAGCGCCGCCTTCGTCTCGGCGATGTCGCGTGCGCGCTTGTCGGGTGTGCGTGGCGACAGTTGCCCCTTCAGCAATGCGAGAGGCCCCTTGTCGAGACCCAGCGACGTCGCGAGTTCGGGCGACCGCGCCACGCTGCGCTGGAATATCCGCTCGAAATCGGCGTTGAGCGCGGTGTCGCCGCTCGACTGCGCGAAGGCCGACGACGGCAGCAGCGTGGTGGCGAGTGCGGCCACACCCCCCGACGCGAGGAACTGACGACGATCCATGACGAACTCTCCCGTGAACTTTCGCGCATCTAAGCCGATCGCCACGCGGACCGCCAGCGCTTCCCGACCCAGGATCCCGGCGCGTCTGCGACAAGAACCGGCGCGGAACAGTCGGCCATGGCGAAACCGCCGGAACCGCAGCGCGTATCGTCGGTTTGACCCGAGAGCCCGGCGGTGTCCTTACCCCCCGAAGGATGCCGTCGGGTGTATGCGTAGGTGAGGTAGACGTGCGAAACGAGACATCCAGGCGTGAAGCCGGCGCACGATTGCACGATGTCGGCGAAACGCTGCGCTCGTCCTGGCAGACGCCGACCGACACGATGATCACCGAGGACATCCCGACGCTGCTGACGCGGCTGTCTCAGGTGCCGAAGACCCGCAAAAAACCGTAGTCCGATCGGTCCGGCGCGCGACCGGACCGATGCCCGTTTCCGGTTCTCAGCTCTTCGGCACTGCGTTCTTCATCGCCTCGATCAGCTTCTTCACTTCCTGGCTGCGGCCGCGTGGCATGATCAGGATGTCGTTGCCGCTGGCGACGACGATCAGGTCCTCGACCCCGACCAGCGAGATGCGGACGCCGTCGCTGCGGACGAAGCAGTTCTTCGTATCGATCGCGAGCACATCGCCGTCGCCGTGGCTGCGGTGCGCGTTGCCGTCGTCGTCGGTGTCGCTGATCGCGTGGAGCGCATCCCAGCTGCCGACGTCGTTCCAGCCCATCGCGACCGGCACGACCGCGACCCGGTCGGCCTTTTCCATCACCGCGTAATCGATCGAATCGTCCGGCGAGGCGGCGAAGGCGACCGCGTCGGGGTATATGCGAGTTCCTTCGGTACGCGCCTTGTCCATCGCCTCCTGCGTGGCGGTCAGGATGCCCGGATCGAACTGCGCGAGTGCTTCGAGATAGGCGTCGGCGAGGAACAGGAAGATGCCGCCGTTCCAGGCATGATCGCCGCTCGCCAGCATCGACTGCGCCTTGTCGAGCGGGGGCTTCTCGACGAAGCGCGCGACGCGATTGACGCCGGGCTGGAGCTCGTCGCCGATCTGGATCCAGCCATAACCGGTCTCGGGTGCGTCCGGCGCGATACCGAACGTGACGAGCCAGCCTTGCGTGACGAGCGGCATCGCCGCCTCGATCGCGGCGTGGAAGGCCGGAACGTCGCCGATGACGTGGTCGGACGGCATCACCAGCAGTGCGTCGCCGCCACCGCCCGCAGCGATCGCGGCGAGCGCGATGGCGGGCGCGGTGTTGCGGCCGATCGGCTCGAGGATCAGTGCCTGCGGCGTTGCGCCGGCCTCGGCCAGCTGCTGCTCGACCAGGTCGGCGTGACGGGCATTGGCGACCACGATCGGCGCGGCGAAGCGATCGCCGAACGCGCGACCCGCGGTCAGTTGCAGCATCGTCTCGTCCGCCGTCAGCGCCAGCATCTGCTTGGGCATTTCGGGGCGCGACATCGGCCAGAGGCGCGTGCCCGAACCGCCTGACAGAATAACGGGAACGATCTTACGTGCGGTCATGATGCCTCCTGCTGGCGCCGAGCTATAACGCGGCAATTTCGCGCGCCAATCGCCGAATGATCGGATTGGCAGGCCGTCTTCAGGCTTTTTTGGTGTTTTACTGCGAAACGTAGCGATCAGGTGTCGGAAGCGTTTACATTGGTGCGTCGGGATAGCGAACGATGATACGGCTCTTCAAGCATTACGTACCCTATGCGGTCCTCCTGCTCGGCCTTGTCGATGCGGTGCTGTTGATCGCGTCGGCGGAGATCGGTTGGATCATCCGCGCGCACCAGATCGGCATGGTCGTGGCCCCGATCCATACGCGAATCGCACAGTTGCTGACGTTCGCGCTCGCGTTGCAGGTCGCGTTGGTCGCGGTCGGGGCGTACGGCGTCGCGTCGTTCCTGTCGCTGCGCTTTGCCGCCGCGCGGCTGGCGGTGGCGCTGTCGCTCGGCGTGATGTTCCTGTCGCTGATCTTCTTCCTCGTCCCCCCGCTCGCGCTGTGGCGATCGAACCTGCTGTACGCGACGGTGATCGCGACGGTGCTGATGGTTGCGGTTCGCGCCTTGCTCGGCAAGACGCTCGGGGGCGAGACGTTCAAGCGACGGATCGTCGTGCTCGGCGCGGGCACGCGTGCCGCGCGGATCGAGATGCTGGCCGAACAGCCCGGCGTGAACTTCGTCGTCGCGGGCTTCGTCCTGATGGGCGAGGCGGACCCCGTCGTCAAAGGCGCGATGCCGCGCGCCGACATCCCCAATCTCGCCGCGCATATCGTCGATCAGAATGCGAGCGAGGTCGTGCTGGCGCTCGACGAACGCCGCAACGCGCTGCCGATGAAGGATCTGCTCCGGGTTCGCACCACCGGCGTGCAGGTGAGCGAGATATCGAGCTTCCTCGAACGCGAGACGGGGCGAATCGACCTGAAGAGCGTCAATCCGTCCTGGCTGATCTTCTCGGACGGGTTCGCCTCCAGCCGGATGC
Organism: Sphingomonas sp. AP28; assembly: GCF_056680455.1. Lineage (NCBI taxonomy): Bacteria > Pseudomonadati > Pseudomonadota > Alphaproteobacteria > Sphingomonadales > Sphingomonadaceae > Sphingomonas > Sphingomonas sp. AP28. The sequence goes on from NZ_CM155283.1 coordinate 3,015,195, forward strand.
TGTCGAGCGTATTCAAGCGCGCGTTCGACATCGTCGCCAGCGGGCTGCTGCTGATCGTCACGCTGCCGATCATCCTGATCACCGCGGTCGCGATCAAGCTCGAATCGAAGGGTCCCGCTTTCTATCGGCAGCGTCGTGTCGGGCTTTATCACGAGGGGTTCGACATCCTGAAGCTGCGGTCGATGCGGCAGGATGCGGAGGTCGCGGGCAAGGCGGTCTGGGCGGCGGAGGACGATCCGCGGATCACGCGTATCGGTCGGTTCATCCGGAAGGTTCGGATCGACGAGCTGCCGCAGACCTGGACCGTGCTGAAGGGCGAGATGAGCTTCGTCGGCCCCCGTCCGGAGCGGCCGCAGTTCGTCCAGCAGCTCGAGGAGCAACTGCCATTCTATGCCGAGCGGCACATGGTGAAGCCCGGGATCACGGGCTGGGCGCAGATCAATTATCCGTATGGCGCGTCTATCGAGGATGCGCGGCACAAGCTGGAATACGATTTGTATTACGCGAAGAATTATTCGCCGTTCCTCGACATGCTGATCCTGTTGCAGACTCTCCGCGTGGTGTTGTGGCCGGCGGGCGCGCGGTGATTTTTGTAGCTGACCGCGCGTGATCACGACCTTGGTCCTGTGGAGCCATGCGCTTGCCGCGTTGCTGTTCGGCGCGGTGGCGCTCGGGCAGATGCGGCGGCCGAGCGGGCATTGGCCGCATCGCGCGTTGCTGGCGGGGCTGATCGCGACGAGTCTTTGGGCGCTCGCGGTCGCGGGGATCGGGGCGCAGGACATCGCGACTCGCGTCGCGGCCAGCGTTCGCGATGTCGCTTGGCTCGGGTTCATGCTGGCAATGGTGCGGCGCGATCGTACGGGCAACCGGGCGCTGGACGCGGTGTATCTGGTGGTGATGACGCTTGCCGGAGCGGCGGCACTGCTCGCGTTCGTGGAAATGGCCGTGGTGCATGACGAGGCGTTCGCCGCAGTCGCGTCCGCCCGCGCGATGCTCGGCATGATGGGGGCGGTGAGCGCGCTCGTACTTACGCATCACCTGTATCAGGCCGCGCCGACATCGCGGGGCGGCGTCCGGCTCGTGATGCTGTCGCTTGCGGCGATGTGGGGCGTCGACCTGCTGGTGGCGGCCTTGGCCTATGCCTCGACGGTGGCAGCGCCGATCGCGTTCGTCGCGCGGGGCGTCGTGATGATCGGTGTCGCGGCTCTGCTCGTCGTCGGCGTGCATCGCAGCGGCGAGTGGACGCTCGCCTTGTCGCGACCGATCGCGGTGCGCGCCTTGTCGGCGATCGCGCTGGTCCTCTACGCGGGCATCACCGCGCTTGCGACCGCCATCGTCGCCAGCCTTGCCGGTCCCTATGCGCGGGTGGCGCAGACGGCGATCGTGTTCGGTGCGACGGCGATGGTGGTGGCGCTGCTGTCGACGCCCTGGTTGCGGGCATGGGCTAAGGTGAAGGTGGCCAAGCATTTGTTTCGCCACCGCTATGACTATCGTGCGGAGTGGCAGCGCTTCACCGATACGCTAGGTCGACCCGATTCCGGCGCGGAGTCGCTCGATTGTCGCGTGGTGAAGTCGATCGCGGACCTGACCGACTCGCCTGGGGGGCTGTTGCTGGTGCCCGATGGGGCGTCGCTGGGTCCGGGTGCGACATGGAACTGGGTTGGAGTCGCCGATGGTCCGCGCGACGAGACATTGGCGCGGTATCTCGCGCAAGACGCGCGGATCGTCGAACTGGACCGCGTCCGTGCAGGCACTGCGCCTGGCGACGACGTGGCGAGCGTTCCGGACTGGCTCCGCGACTGTCCCGAGGCGTGGGCGATCGTGCCTCTGGTGCACGGCGGGACGCTGGTTGGCGCGATCGTGCTGGCGCGCCCGCCGGTCGACCGGGCGCTCGACTGGGAGGATTTTGACTTGCTCCGAGTCGCGGGTCGGCAGGCGGCGAGTTACCTTGCCGAGGATCGCGCGCATGCGGCGCTGGCGGATGCGGCGCGGTTTGACGAGTTCAACCGCCGGTTCGCGTTCATCCTGCACGATATCAAGAACCTCGTCAGCCAGTTGACGCTGGTCGCCCGCAACGCCGAGCGGCATGCCGACAACCCCGACTTCCGCGTCGACATGGTCGCTACCCTGAAGGACTCGTCCGATCGCATGAACGTACTGCTCGCGCGCCTTTCGCAGCACGGACCGGTCCGCGGCGAACCGTTGCAGCCGCTCGACGTCGCCGCGATCGTCGAGCGAGTCGCGACCGGCCGCAAGGCGCAGCACCCGATCGTCGCGCAGGGCGGTCCGGCTTGGGCGCTCGGGCACGCGGTGCGCCTCGAACAGGTGCTGGGGCAGCTGGTCCAGAATGCGGTCGAGGCTAGTGGTGCGGATGCGCCAGTCCTGCTGGCGGTCGACAGCGTCGGCGATCAGGTGGCGATCGACGTGATCGACCATGGTTGCGGTATGACGCCGGGCTTCGTGCGCGATCAGCTGTTCAAGCCGTTCGTGTCGTCCAAGCCCGCGGGGTTCGGGATCGGCGCGTTCGAGGCGCGGCAACTGGTGCATGCGATGGGCGGATCGCTCGACATCGTCAGCCGGGAGGGAGAGGGCACGCGCTTCCGCATTCTCCTGCCCGCGGTCGCGGCGTTGGAGGTAGCGGCGTGAGCGATAACGAGCGTCCCGTCCTGCTGATCGTCGAGGACGACCTCGGTCTGCAGCGACAATTGCGCTGGGCGTATGAGGGCTATGAGATCGTCGTGGCGAGCGACCGTGCGCAGGCGCTAGATGCGGTGCGCGCGCATGAGCCCGCGGTCGTCACGCTGGACCTCGGCCTGCCGCCCGATCCGGACGGCGTCACCGAAGGGTTTGCCACGCTGCGCGACATCCTCGCGATGAAGCCGGATACCAAGGTGATCGTCGCCTCCGGGCACGGCGCGCGCGAAAGTGCGTTGCAGGCCATCGCTGACGGTGCCTGGGACTTCTACGCCAAGCCGATCGACATCGACGCGCTTGGTATGATCGTCAGCCGCGCGTTCCATGTCCATGCGCTGGAGACCGAAAACCGCAGGCTTGCCGCGCGGATCGACGCGGGCGGGTTCGGCGGGTTGATCAGCGCTTCGCCCGAGATGGCGGTGGTGACCCGCATGCTGGAGCGGGTCGCGCCCGCCAATGTCTCGGTGATGCTGCTCGGGGCGAGCGGCACCGGCAAGGAACTGCTGGCGCGCGGGTTGCACGATGCGTCACCGCGGTCACGGGGGAATTTTGTCGCGATCAACTGCGCGGCGATTCCGGAAACTTTGCTGGAAAGCGAGCTGTTCGGTCATGAGAAGGGTGCGTTCACCGGCGCGGTGAAGACCACCGAGGGCAAGATCGAGCAGGCCGCGGGCGGGACGCTGTTCCTCGACGAGATCGGCGACGTGCCGCTCACGCTCCAGGTAAAGCTGTTGCGGTTCCTTCAGGAGCGCGTGATCGAGCGGGTCGGCGGCCGGAAAGCGATCCCGGTCGATACGCGCATCGTCTGCGCGACTCACCAGAACGTCGACGCGATGGTCGCGGACGGGCGGTTCCGCGAGGACCTGTATTACCGGCTCGCGGAGATCGTCGTGCGGATACCGGCATTGGCCGCGCGGACCGGCGACGCGGTGCTGCTCGCGCGGCACTTCGTCACGCGCTATGCTCGGACGATGAACCCCGTCGTCACCGGCCTGGCCCCCGATGCGCGTGCCGCGATCGACGGCTGGGGCTGGCCTGGCAACGTCCGCGAGCTGGAGAACCGGATCAAGCGCGCGGTCATCATGGCCGACGGCAAGCTCGTCACGGCGGCCGATCTCGACCTCGACGGCAAGGGCGAGGAGGCCGCCGCGCTCAACCTGCGTGCCGCCCGCGAACTCGCCGACCGGAAAGCGATCCGCCAGGCGCTGGCGCGCGCCGACGGCAATATCTCGGGCGCATCACGGTTGCTCGGGATCAGCCGTCCGACCCTGTACGACCTCCTGAAAAGCTATGATCTCCATGCTTGAGACCGGATCCGCGGCGACGCGCACGCATCGGTATCCGTTGCTGCGTCGGGGCAGGCGTCGGCGCCTCGACGTGCGCAGAATCGTCGCCGCCCGCTATACGCGGCTGGTCGCGATCGGCGTCCTGTGCCTGCTGATCGTGGGAGTCGCGATCGCGCTCGCGACACGTCCGCCGAAACCAGATGCGCGACGGTCGCTGGCCGACAGCCTGACGACGCTGGCGGCGGGGAACTACAGTGCCGCGCGGACCAACGCGCAGGCCGCGATCAAAGCTGCCCCGACGCTGGGGATCGCGCATGCGGTGCTGGCGCGCGCGTATCTCGAACTCGGCGACGGACTTGCGGCGGAGGCGGAACTGGCGCGGGCGACCGACGCGGGGTTGCCCGCGGATCGCCTGCATCAGCTTCAGGCACATGCGCGATTGCTGCAGGGCGACCCAGATGGCGCGATCGACGAGGCGGCGCAGGCGCAACCGCGGTATGCCGGTTACGCCGCGCGAATCCAGGCGCGCGCGCTGGCGTCGCAAGGCAAGCCGGTGGAGGCGCAGGCGGTGCTTCGGGCGCTGGTGGAGCAGGTGCCGAACGATGGCGCGGCGTGGACGGATCTTGGCCGCATCCGATTGACGACGGGCGATGTGGGCGGCGCATTGGTCGCTGCTGCCCGCGCGGTGACGCTGGCGCGGGGCGAACCTTCGGCGCTGACGTTGCAGGGGGAGGTCATTCGCAGCCGCTACGGGCTCGTTGCCGCGCTACCGTGGTTCGAGGCAGCGTTGCAGCGCGACGCCTATTATCACCCCGCGCTGATCGAATATGCGGCGACGCTGGGCGAGGCGGGGCGGAATGCCGACATGCTGGCGGCGACGCATCGCGCGCTGTTGGCGCGGCCGGGCAGCCCGCAGGCGTTGTACCTTCAGGCGGTATTGGCCGCGCGCGCAGGACGCATCGACCTGGCGCGCGGGCTACTGCAGCGAACCGGTGGCGCGGTTGCCGGTTTGGCGGGTGCGATGTTGCTGTCGGGCAGTCTCGACTATGCGCAGGGCAAGTTCGAACAGGCGGCGGTCACGTGGCGACAGTTGGTCGCGATCCAGCCGCTCAATGTGACCGCGCGCCGATTGCTCGGTGCGGCGTTGCTCCGGTCGGGGGACGCGCAGGCGGCGCTTGACGTCCTCCGGCCAATCGCGCTGCGTGGCGATGCCGACCGCTATTCGCTGTCGGTGATCGCGCGGGCGTTCGAGGCGACCGAGGATCCACAGACCGCCGCGCAGTTCCTCGATCGGGCGGCGGGGGGGCGGACAGCGCCCGCTGCGATTTTCGCCACCGACGATTCGGTCGGTGCGCTGCTGGCCGACGCCGATGCGGCGTCGAGCGACCCGACTTATATGTTGGGTGTGATCCGCGCCCAAGTTGCGCGGGGGGATACCGCCGGTGCGATCGCTCGGGCGCGTGCGCTTGTCGTGGCGGGGCCGGGCGCACCGGCGGCGCAGCTGGCGCTCGGTGATTCGCTCGTCGTGGCGGGACGGTACGCCGAGGCTGCCCAGGTCTATGCACGGGCGGCGGATCTGTCGTTCGACGAGCCGACGATGTTGCGGCTGGTCGATGCGCTGGGGCGGGCCGGGCGCGCACAGGACGCTGCGGCCTCGCTGGCGCTGTATCTGTCGCAGAACCCACAAAGCCTCACCGGATTGCGCCTGCTGGGTCATTGGCAGGTCGCGTCGGGAGACTGGGACAAGGCGATCGAAACGCTGGAAGGCGTGCGGCGCCGGGTTGGCAATCGCGACGGCGGGATATTGATCGATCTCGCCCTCGCCTATGCCGGCAGCGACGACGGGGCCATCGCGGTGCGCTACGGCAAGGCCGCGTATATGCTGTCACCGATGAATGCGGCAGCGGCGGATGCCTATGGTGTCGCGCTGGCGGCGGACGGGAACAGCGAAGGCGCACGCCAACTGCTCGACAAGGCGGTCCGGCTCGCCCCGGGCGATGCGGCGATCGCGAGCCATCGCCGCCAGCTTGGCTGAATGCCGCTTGCCCTGCCGCTAGAACTCTTGCCTCCTCGGAAGCGGGTCGTCAGAAGCCGCGCATGACCGATCCGCTGGACCGCATCGCCGCCGCGCTTGAACGCCTGTCGCCACCCCCGCCGCCGGCCGCCGATCCGCGCGCGCACCCTGCCTATGTGTGGCGTGGTGGGGGGCTGCAGCCGGCCCGGGGTTTTGCACCGTTGCCGTTGGATATGCTGATCGGTGTCGATCGACAGAAGGCATCGCTGCTGGCCAATCTGCGGCATCTCGCGGCGGGGCATGCCGCGCAGGACGTCCTGCTGTGGGGTGCGCGGGGAACCGGCAAGTCGGCACTCGTCAAAAGTGCGGTAGCGGACGTGCAGGATTCAGGCGGCGATATCGCGTTGGTCGAGGTCACCGAACTTGCCGGACTGCCGACGCTGTTCGCGGCGTTAACGCAGGTGAGGCGCGCATTCGTCGTATTCGTCGACGACCTCGGGTTCGACGTCCCGGCAGAGGCGCGTGCGCTTCGATCGATGCTGGAGGGTGGGGCGGAACCTCGGCCAGCCAATGTGCGGCTGCTGGTTACCGCCAATCGACGGCATCTGGCACCGCGCGACATCGCCGAACAGGAAAGTGCAATCAATCCGCGCGATTCGGCGGACGATCATCTGGCGCTGTCGGACCGCTTCGGCCTGAACCTAGGCTTTCATGCGCTTGATCAAGAAGGATATCTGGCGATCGTTGCGGCCTATGCGGCGACACATGATCTGAAGTTCGAACCGGGCGAGGCCATCGGTTGGGCTACACGTCGGGGCAGCCGCTCGGGCCGCGTCGCGTGGCAATATATAGTCGATCTAGCCGGTCGCGCTGGCAAGGCGTTGTAACCTTCAAAACGGTGGGCCGACGCCGAAGCGCCGGCCCGGCAACATCAGTTGCTGTCCGAATTGTCGTCCTTGACGATCGCGACAACGCCGATCGCGACAACGCCAGCTGCGATCAGGAGGGCGAAGATGCCGCCGCCGCCTGCGAGCTCGTTCTTGCCGGACGTTGCCGAGCCAACGCGTGCGTTCGCAACCGACAGGCTGGCAGGAGCAGCCGACGCTGCAACCGAGGTGGTCATCATTGCAACGGCAAGTGCGCCGCCGGTAAGGGCCTTGAGCTTCATATACATCTCCGGAATAAACAAACAGAACTGCCGCAACGCAGCAATTAGTCGGTAGTTCCCGTATTGCTCAAAGATAAAAAGGTCCAGCTAAATCGAGTTCAAGACGTGCCCTCAACCATTTCTGCAAGCTCGAGCCAGCGTAGCTCTGCAGCTTCCTTTTCAGCGCGTGCAGCGTCCATGGCCTTGGTCAGCTTCGCGAACGTGGCATTGTCCCGCATGTAGAGATCGGGCTTGGCAAGCTTGATCGCATCAGCCGCCATCTGCGCGTCGAGTTCCTCGATCCGCTTGGGCAGCATGTCGTAGTCGCGCTGGTCCTTGTAAGTCAGCTTCGCGCGGGGGGCGGCAGCGACGGCGGGAGCAGTCGCCGAGACCTTCTTCGACGCACGTTTGCCGGTGGTCGTCGAGACTCGACGCTTTTCCCAGTCCTCGTAGCCGCCTGCGACGACATCCACGGTGCCCGAGCCGTCGAGCCCAAGCGTGATCGTCACGGTCCGGTCGAGGAAGTCGCGATCATGGCTGACGATCAGTACGGTGCCGTCGTAATCGCCAATCACCTCCTGCAACAGGTCCAGCGTCTCGAGATCGAGATCGTTGGTCGGCTCGTCGAGCACCAGCAGGTTGGAGGGCTTGGCGAACTCGCGCGCCAACAGGAGTCGCGAGCGTTCTCCACCCGACAGCGAGCCGATCTTCGCGTCGACCATGTTGGGGTCGAACAGGAAGTCCTTCAGATACCCGTGGATGTGCTTGCGCACGCCGAGCACGTCGATCCATTCGCCGCCATCGACGACGACTTCGCGGACCGTCTTCTCGGGTGCCATCAGGCTGCGCTGCTGGTCGATCACCACCGCGTCCAGGGTCTGCGCGAGCTTGATCGTGCCGCTGTCGGGCTGGATCTCGCCGGTCAGCAGCTTGAGCAAGGTCGACTTGCCTGCGCCGTTACGGCCTACGATGCCGATGCGGTCGCCCCGCGTTACACGGAGCGTCAGGTCGCCGATGATCGTACGGTCGCCGTAGACCTTGGTGACGTTCTTCGCGTCGATCACGACCTTCGACTTGGTGTCGTCGCTCGCGGTAGTGAGGTTCGCCGAGCCCTGCGGTCCGATCATCGAGGCGCGTTCGGCGCGCATCTCGTGCAGCTTGGTGAGACGCCCCTGGTTGCGCTTGCGCCGCCCGGTGACGCCGCGAAGCAGCCAATGCTCCTCCAGCTTCAGCCGCGCATCGAGCTTCTCGGCCTGGCGCTGTTCCTCGGCATAGACCTGCTCGGTCCACGCCTCGAACCCGCCGAAGCCGATCTCCGCACGCCGGATTGCGCCGCGATCGAGCCACAGCGTCTGCTTGGTGAGCCGCGTCAGGAAGGTCCGGTCATGGCTGATCACGACGAACGCGCCGCGGAAGCGCTTGAGCCAGTCCTCGATCCATTCGATCGCGCCGATGTCGAGATGGTTGGTCGGCTCGTCGAGCAGCAGCACGTCGGGGTCCTGCGACAGCGCGCGGACGATTGCCGCGCGGCGCCGCTCGCCGCCGGATGCGGAAGCCGCTTCGCGCGACAGGTCGATGCCGAGCTGGTCGGCGATCGAATCCGCCTCGTAGTTCACCGGCGCATCGTCGCCCGCCATCACGTAATCGCGCAGCGTGGCGAAGCCGCGCAGGTCGGGCTCCTGCTCCAGGATGACGACGCGGGTGCCGGGGACGATCGTCCGGCGTCCCTCGTCCGCCTGGACGCTGCCGCCGAGCAACTTCAGCAAGGTCGTCTTGCCGGCGCCGTTACGGCCGATCAGCGCGAGCCGGTCGCGCGGTCCGATATGGATGTCGAGATTGCGAAAGAGCCATCCCGAGCCCTGGACGAGTCCGAGGCCTTCGTATGCTAAGATTGGTGCTGCCATGTTCGCGCCACGTAGGGGCGCGAAGTGATGCAGGCAAGTTACACCGCGCGGGCTTCGTGCTGTCGGCGGCCTGTCGCGATCATTCACAGGCTGTTCAATGCGGGAGGCCTATGCCACCGCCATGAAGATGCTGCTTTTCCCTGCAACCTTGCTGGCAACCCTGGCCGCTGCGCCGTTCCTGATGGGTGCCGCACCCATGCTGGCGGGCGAACCCCCGCAGCGCCGCAGCGACCAGATGTCGGCGTTGCAGGCGCGCAAGACCGGAGCGCCGTCTTTGCGCGAGATCGAGTCGCGTGTGATCCCGACGATGCGGGGCGCGCAGTATCTCGGCTCCGACTATGATTCGGGCAGCGCCATTTACACGCTGAAATTCCTGCGCGATGGAACCGTCATCTGGGTCGACGTCGATGGCCGTAACGGCCAGATCGTCGGCCGCACGGGTCGCTGAAAACCCCAATCGAGAGGATAATCATGCGCGTTCTGATCGTCGAGGACGAGCCGAATCTCGGCCAGCAACTGAAGAACACCCTTGAGGGGGCGGGCTATGCGATCGATCTCGCGGTCGATGGCGAGGAAGGGCATTTCCTTGGTTCGACCGAGAATTACGACGCGGTCGTGCTCGATCTCGGCCTGCCGGAAATCGACGGGCTGACGGTACTCGACCGCTGGCGCAAGGAGGGCAAGACGATGCCCGTGCTGGTGCTCACCGCGCGCGACAGCTGGTCGGACAAGGTTGCAGGGCTCGATGCAGGGGCGGACGATTACGTCGCTAAGCCGTTCCAGAGCGAGGAGCTGATCGCTCGGTTGCGTGCGCTGATCCGTCGCGCGAGTGGCAATGCCTCGTCCGAGCTGACTGCGGGCGACATCCGCCTCGACACGCGCAGCGGCAAGGTGACGCGCGCCGGCGAGCCGGTGAAGCTTACCGCGCAGGAATACAAGCTGCTGAGCTATCTGCTCCATCACAAGGGCAAGGTCGTCAGCCGGACCGAGCTGATCGAGCATATCTACGACCAGGATTTCGATCGCGATTCGAACACGATCGAAGTGTTCGTGACGCGCATTCGCAAGAAGCTCGGCCAGGACGTGATCACGACGATTCGCGGCCTCGGCTACAGCCTCGAAGATCCGGACGCCTGATCGGCTGACGATGGACAGCGCGCCGACCCCCGCTTCCCTCAACGCTGAGGCGCCGCTTCGCGTGCCCGCCGCAGTCAAGGGTTCACTGTCGCGACGCATGATCCTGATCGCGACGATTTGGATCCTCGTCTTGCTCAGCGGCGGCGGGTTTGCGTTGGACCGCGTGCTGTCGCAGGCGGTGACGCGCAGTTTTGAGGACCAGCTCGAATATGTCCTGCGCTCGCTGTTGAACTCAGCCGAGATTGGACCCGAAGGCGAAGTTCTCTTCACGCGAGATGCCGTGGCAGATCAGCGTTTTTTGGAGCCGTATTCCGGGCTGTATTATCAAGTTTCCGCCAAGGGCCAGGACGATCTTCTGTCGCGTTCGCTTTGGGACCGGAAGCTTGCGTTCGGCGGTATTCACGACGATCGCAGTGCTCATTTCTACGATAGTCTCCAGTTTCCGGACGAGAAACTGAAGATCGTCGAACGCGATGCCGTCATCCCTGGTTCAAAAGTGCATTGGCGGTTTCAGGTCGCGCAGAGCACCGACGCGCTCGATGCGCAGATCACGACGTTGCGGCGGACGCTGGTGCGCAGCTTTGCGTTGCTCGCGCTCGGGCTGATCGTGATGGCGGCGCTGCAGACGTTCTACGGGCTGTGGCCGCTGCGGCGGGTGCGCGAGGAGATTGCGCGGATGCGGGCGGGCCAGTCGAACCGCGTGTCGAGCGCGATGCCGGTCGAGGTCGCGCCGATGGTCGAAGAACTCAACGCGCTGATCGAGCATAACGAGCGACAGGCGGAGGAGGCTCGGCGGCATGCCGGCAACCTTGCGCATGCGTTGAAGACGCCGCTGACGGTGATCATGAACGCGGCGACGGCGCAGTCGGACGATCTGGCCGACACGGTCATCCGAGAGGCGCGGACGATGCGGCGGCAGGTCGACCACCACCTCGCGCGCGCCCGGGCGGTCGGGCGGCGTGGATCCGCGCATAGTCGTGCGGATGTGTGGCCGAGCCTGGAGTCGGTGGAGCGTGCAGTCGGCCGGCTGTACCGGCATGTTCGGATCGACGTGACCGGGCCTCGCGGGTTGCAGGTGCATGTCGAGCGGCAGGATCTCGACGAGATGCTCGGTAACCTGATCGAGAACGCTGCGAAATATGGTGGCGGCAGCGTGTTCGTGACGGTCGGCGCGCAGTCGGGCTTCGTCGAGTTCCTGGTGGAGGACGACGGCGTCGGTATTCCGGAAGAGGAGCGGGTGCGTATCTTCGATCGGGGTGTGCGGCTGGATACGGGCAAGCCGGGGACGGGGCTGGGGCTCGCGATCGTGCGCGATGTGGCGGAGATTTACGAGGGGACGGTTGCTCTCGAGGAGAGCGAGGATCTTGGTGGGTTGCTGGTGCGGTTGAGGTTGCCTGCGGCGAACTGAGCTTCCCCCCTCCCTGGAAGGGAGGGGCCGGGGGTGGGTAGGCCGGCTCGAGCCCCAACGGTCCGGATGCGCGGAACCCGACCCACCCCCAACCCCTCCCTTCCAGGGAGGGGGGCAAGTAAGGTCAGCCCCGCGAGCGTGCCTGCCGATACGTCCCCAGCACGCGCAGCCATTTCGAATGGAACCCGAGTTCCTCCAGCGCATGGTCGAGGTTCGCGTCGCCCGGCTTGCCGACCACGTCCGCGTAGAATTCCGTCGCGGAGAAGCTGCCGTTGCGCTGGTAGCTTTCGAGCTTGGTGATGTTCACGCCGTTGGTCGCGAAGCCGCCGACCGCCTTGTACAACGCGGCGGGGACGTTCCGCACTTCGAAGATCAGCGTCGTCATCCATTCGCCACCGATCGGTTCCTGCGCCGCGGGAGGCTTGCCGCCGCGCGCCAGCACAACGAACCGCGTCGTGTTGTGGTCCGCATCGGCGATGTCGGTCGCGAGCAGTTCGAGACCATACAGCGCCGCAGCAGCGGGCGGTGCGAGTGCGGCGATCTCGGGGTCGCCCAACTCAGCCACCACTGCCGCCGCGCCCGCGGTATCGGGATAGCTCACCGGCTCGATCCCGTGCGCCTTCAGCCAATGGCGGCATTGGCCGAGCGCCTGCGGATGGCTCATCGCCTTGCGGATGCCGTCGCGCGGGCCGCATGCCATCAGCGCATGGCGGATCGGCAGGAAATGCTCGCCGGTGATGACGAGCCCCGATTCGGGGAGCAGGAAGTGGATGTCGGCGACGCGGCCATGCAGCGAATTCTCGATCGGGATGATCGCGCAATCGGCGCGGCCGTCCTTCACCGCGTCGATTGCATCGGAGAAATCGAAACAGGGCAGGGGCAGGCCGTCGGGGAACGCCTCGACCGCGGCGACGTGGCTGTTCGCGCCTGGTGCGCCCTGGAACGCGACGGCGCGCGCGGGCTCGGCGGCGGCGGCGTCGGTCATCCGCGCGACGATCGGGCGGGCGGGTGCGGCGAAGTTTTCCATGCGCCGAGCGCCTAAAGCGCGCTGCCTGCGTGTTCAAGCCGCGTAAAGCGCCGCCGCCCGCCATACACTCGCCCTTCAAGCGCGGCTTGCGGTGCGCGCCCGCGTTTTCTATGGCTATCCCAAACAGAACAGGGCGGATGCACAAGATGGACAATCGGACCAATACGATCGCCGGCTGGGTGCTCGCAGGCTGTGGTGCGGCGCTCGGGCTGTCGATCGTCGGCGGGATGATGTTCCACGGCGAGCGCCCCGAGAAGATGGGCTATGCGATTGAGGGCGTGGTCGCCGAGGGCGGCGAGGGTGCCGCCGCCGACGTGCCGATCGCCTCGCTGCTGCCGACCGCCGACGCCGCCAAGGGCGCCGAAGTGTTCAAGAAGTGCGCCGCCTGCCACACCATCAACCAGGGCGGCGCGAACGGCGTCGGCCCGAACCTGTACGGCACCGTCGGCGAGGAAATCGCCAAGGGCAAGAACGGCTTCGCCTTCTCGTCGGCGCTGGCCGGTATCGGCGGCAAGTGGGACTTCGACAAGATGAACGCGTGGTTGACCAGCCCGCGCAAGTTCGCGCCGGGGACGAAGATGACGTTTGCGGGCCTCGGCAACGCGCAGGACCGGGCGAACGTGATCCTGTATCTCAACCAGCAGGGCTCGAACGTGCCGCTGCCGGCGGCCCCTGCGGCTGGCGCTGCGCCGGCGGCTGGCAAGGATGCTGCGGCTAAGGATCAGCCTGCGACGGCGAATGCGGCGGAGGCTGCGGCTACGAAGGGCGCGCCGACTGCGGATATCGCGAACACCGGAACCCCCGCTTCGGGTGCGCCTTCGGTGGATCCGGAAGCAGCCCGCAAGGGCGCCCGCTCGGAGAAGTAATGGTTCCAGGCCGGGATGATCGGCCTGGATTCACCCTGCCAATCGCGCGGGAGGGTTGTTCCAAGATTAGGGGCGCCGTGTACGGTCCGATCCCGCTCCACTCCGTCATCCCGGCGGAAGCCGGGACCCACGGTTGCGGTCAGCGTCATAAACGGACGCTCCGTGTCCATGGGTCCCGGCGTGCGCCGGGATGACGGAATGGGTGGTAGTTGGAACTGCGAGAAAGCTCAGCCCTCGGCAGCGTCCTTCTCCGCCCGATCACGATAGAACGACTGCACCGCGTCCCAGGCCTCGTCCGCGGTCTCGACGTAGCGGAAGATCCCCAGGTCCTTCTCGCTGACGACGCCCTCCTCGACCAGCGCGTCGAAGTTCACGACCCGCTCCCAGAACTGGCGCCCGAATAGCAGAACGGGTATCGGCTGGATCTTGCCCGTCTGGATCAGCGTCAGTAGCTCGAACAGTTCGTCGAACGTCCCGAACCCGCCCGGAAACGCGGCCAGAGCCCGCGCATGCAGCAGGAAGTGCATTTTCCGCAGCGCGAAATAGTGGAACTGCACCGACAGCGACGGCGTCACGTACGGGTTTGGCGCCTGCTCGTGCGGCAGGACGATATTCAGCCCGATCGACTCGGCGCCGACGTCGTCCGCGCCGCGGTTGGCGGCTTCCATGATCGACGGGCCGCCGCCCGAACACACCACGAACTGCCGCCAGCCACGCTCGTCGCGCGGCAGCACGCTGACCTTGGCCGCCAGCTCACGTGCGACGTCGTAATATTTCGACTTCTCGACCAGCCGCTCGGCGATCTTCTTGGACTTCTCGTCGGTCGCAAGCTTCAGCAAAGCCTGCGCCTTGGACGGCTCGGGAATGCGCGCGGAGCCGTAGAACACGAACGTCGAGCCGATCTTGGCTTCGTCGAGGACGAGTTCGGTCTTCAGCAGTTCGAGCTGGAACCGCACCGGCCGCAGGTCTTCGCGCAACAGGAAGTCCATGTCCTGGAAGGCGAGCCGGTAATGCGGGTGCTGCGTCTGGGGGGTGGAAACGGAGTCGCGGGCGGACTCGGCATCCTGACTGGCGTTAGGGAAAACGCGCGTGGGTACTCGTGTATCGGTCATTCAAGCGCGATTAGAGGAAAGGTAAGCGCAGGGCTAGACTAGGGTTTTCCTGCGAACGCAGGAATCCAGGGTCACGGAAGACTGCGCTCGGAACTCTGGACTCCTGCGTTCGCAGGAGAACATCAGCGGCAAAACCCCGCGCGGTCGTCTTCGAGGTGGAGGTGATTGCGGTGCGCGGCGTTGTAGTCGGGGCTGAGCACCGTGCCGAACCGCTTGCAGGCCGATGCGCGGATCGTCTGGAGGAATTGCCGGACCTGCAGGTTGGACGAATTCCAGTCGTTGAGTACCGTGATCCGCCGCCCGTCCTTCAGCACGAAGCCGCCGACGTCGATCGCGTTGGCGATCGCGTGGCCCGAGCGGCGGCTGGCGTTGCGGGCGGAGCCGACGACGTTGCGGCACGCATAACTCCCCATGCTGTCGATCCGCGCGAGTTCGCTGCCGAGCATCTGGTACGCGGCGGGCGCGACCGCGTTACGCGTCCAGCCGATGAACGCGCGCGCCGCGCCGCAGCGGACCGCAGTGAGGTTGGCGACCGGCACGCCGATATCGACCAGCTTCACCGTGCCGTTCAGGCCGCAACCGGGGCCGGTCTCCCGGTCGGGCAGGACCTGGAACGACACGTGGAGTTCGCGCAGGTCGGCGAGGCACTGCGCGGTCTCGCGGTTGCTCGGGACGGAGAGATTGGGGCGGGTCTTCGTCGGCGCGCTGGGACGATCGGCACGTCCGCAACCGGCGAGCGCGACGAGGGCGATCGCCGCTAAAGTGCGACACCAGAGATTATTCGACCGTCGCATCCTCGACGACCTGTGGCTGAGCTTGCCGGATGTCGCCAGCCCTATCGCGCTGCATCTGCGACAGGCGGCGCATGATCGTCGTCAGGGCGATCGTCAGCGCGATGTCGACCGGCACCGCGGCGACCGTGAACCAGGAGGCGGTGATCAACTGCTCGGCAGTCTCGGCGTGCATGGACAGGCGAAAGTCGATGTTGGAGATGATCGACGATGCGATCCAGCAGCCCCACCAGATCCGCAGCACAGGGGGAATGGGCACGGCCTCGGGCGCGTGTGGATCGGCGGAGACCTGCCATGTCTCGCTGACCGCCTGGAATGGTTTCCAGAGATTGGCGACGGGCACGAAGAACCAGCCGACCGCCCAGCCCGGCGTGACTGCCATCGCTGCACCGAGGGCGTGCGCGTTGCGGCTGGTGAGATAGATCCAGCGCAGCACCGCAATGCCGGCTGCGGCGACCGTCAGGACATTGAGCACGCCGGTCGCAGTGAGGACCTGCTCCAGACCTTCGGACGACCCGGCCGGCGCGATCGCGTCGCCAAGGCCGCCCAGCACGTCGATCGTGTAGAGCGCGGACAGGCCGAGCGCCACGTCGGTCGCGAGCCACGTCCAGATCAGGGCCGTTGCGATCCGCACGAGGCGTGTGGTGTCGACCAGTGGCTCGCGACCGTCGGTAACCGGACTATATGCTGGACCGATCACGAACGCCTGACGGGTGTCTGGGGTAATAATCGTGCGCGTGCTGCGCTGGCAGCATTAGTAGACACGTGCATGTCATCCCCCGGAAAATATCAAGACTAGTGACGGTAGCGAAACGAAACAACTGTTCTTGTTGCTGTTGACAGCCCCGCGAACGCCGTTAGGGCCGGCGTCGGGCCACGCGGTCCCAACGCCGCGCGTGCTCTCTGTGAGGAGAGATACATGACTGATACGACCTACGCACCCGCTACAGGTGCGCTCGACCAGCCGACGACGAAGCCGGCACGTCCATTTTTCAGCTCCGGTCCCTGCGCGAAACCTCCGGGTTGGTCCGCGGACAAGCTCGCCACCGATTCGCTCGGTCGCTCGCATCGCTCAAAGATCGGCAAGACCCGCCTCCAGTACAGCATCGACCTGATGCGCGAACTGCTCAAGCTCCCTGATACGCACCGCATCGGCATCGTCCCCGGCTCCGACACCGGCGCGTACGAGATGGCGATGTGGACGATGCTCGGCGCCAAGCCGGTCACCGCGCTGGCGTGGGAAAGTTTCGGGGAGGGCTGGGTCACGGATGCGGTCAAGCAGCTGAAGATCGACCCCACGGTGGTGCGCGCCGATTACGGCCAGCTGCCCGACCTCGACGCGATCGACTGGTCGAACGACGTGCTGTTCACCTGGAACGGCACCACCAGCGGTGTGCGCGTGCCGAACGCGGACTGGATCCCGGACGACCGCGAGGGGCTCTCGTTCGCCGATGCGACCAGCGGCGTGTTCGCGTACGATATCGACTGGACGAAGATCGATGTGGCCACCTTCTCGTGGCAGAAGGTGCTCGGCGGCGAGGGCGCGCACGGCGTGCTGATCCTCGGGCCTCGCGCGGTCGAGCGGCTTGAGAGCTACACGCCGGCATGGCCGTTGCCGAAGGTGTTTCGTCTCGTCTCTAAGGGCAAGCTGACCGAGGGTGTGTTCAAGGGCGAGACGATCAACACGCCGTCGATGCTGGCCGTCGAAGATGCGATCTTCAGTCTCGAATGGGCTAAGTCGCTTGGTGAGGACGGCTTGATCAAGCGGTCGGATGCGAATGCGGCGGCCTTGGACAAGATCGTCGCTGAGCGCGATTGGCTCGGGCATCTGGCGGTCGATCCCGCGACGCGGTCGAAGACCAGCGTGTGCCTCACGGTCGAGGGTGCGGACGAGGCGTTGATCAAGGCGATGGCCTCGGCGCTGGAGAAGGCGGGGGCTGCGTATGACGTGGCGGGCTACCGCGACGCGCCTCCGGGCTTGCGGATCTGGTGCGGCGCGACCGTCGACACCGCCGATATTGAGGCACTCGGCCCCTGGCTCGACTGGGCCTACGCGACCGCCAAGGCGGCCTAACTAGCTACCGCGTCTTTTACGCCCTCCTTCCAACAACCACCCCCATTCCGTCATCCCGGCGCACGCCGGGACCCATGGACACGGAGCATCCGCTCATGAAGCGGACCGCAACCGTGGGTCCCGGCTTCCGCCGGGATGACGGGGGAGTTGGAATAGGGACGCACCCCAATTCCCCGAATTCCCAGGAGCAATCCCATGCCAAAAGTCCTTATCTCCGACAAAATGGATCCCCGTGCGGCCCAGATTTTCCGCGAGCGCGGCGTCGAGGTCGACGAGATCACCGGCAAGACGCCTGCTGAACTGATCGCGATCATCGGCGAGTATGACGGCCTCGCGATCCGCAGCTCGACCAAGGTGACCAAGGAAATCCTCGAGCACGCGACCAACCTGAAGGTCGTCGGCCGCGCCGGGATCGGTGTCGATAACGTCGACATCCCCGCCGCGTCGGCCAAGGGCGTCGTCGTGATGAACACCCCGTTCGGCAACTCGATCACCACCGCCGAGCACGCGATCGCACTGATGTTCGCACTCGCCCGGCAACTCCCGGAAGCGGACGCTTCCACGCAGGCCGGCAAGTGGGAGAAGAACCGCTTCATGGGCGTCGAGCTGACGTCGAAGACGCTCGGCCTGATCGGTGCGGGCAATATCGGCTCGATCGTCGCGGACCGTGCGCGTGGCCTCAAGATGAAGGTCGTCGCGTTCGATCCATTCCTGACGCCCGAGCGCGCGATCGAGATCGGCGTCGAGAAGGTTACGCTCGACGAACTGCTCGCGCGCGCCGACTTCATCACGCTGCACACGCCGCTGACCGACCAGACGCGCAACATCCTCTCGGCCGAGGCGCTCGCCAAGACCAAGAAGGGCGTGCGCATCATCAACTGCGCGCGCGGTGGCCTGATCGACGAGGTCGCGCTGAAGGCGGCGCTTGATTCGGGGCAGGTCGGCGGCGCCGCGCTCGACGTGTTCGTCGAGGAGCCCGCCAAGGCGTCGCCTTTGTTCAACACGCCGAACTTCGTCAGCACGCCGCATCTCGGCGCGTCGACCACCGAGGCGCAGGTCAACGTCGCGATCCAGGTCGCCGAGCAGATGGCCGATTTCCTGATGTCGGGCGGCGTTACGAATGCGCTCAACATGCCGTCGCTGTCGGCCGAGGAAGCCCCGAAGCTGAAGCCGTACATGGCGCTGGCGGAGAAGCTCGGGTCGCTGGTCGGGCAGCTGACGACGGGCGCGGTGTCGCGGATTTCGGTGCATACCGAGGGCGCGGCGGCGGATCTGAACGCCAAGCCGATCGTGAGTGCGGTGCTGGCGGGCTATCTCCAGACGCAGACCGCGACCGTCAACATGGTCAACGCACCGGTACTGGCGCGTGAGCGTGGTCTTGAGGTGCGTGAGGTTCGCACCGAGCGTGAGGCGGATTACCACACCCTGCTGCGCGTCGCGGTGAAGACCGAGGATGGCGAGCGGTCGGTGGCGGGTACGCTGTTCGGCGATTCGGCGCCGCGGTTGGTCGAGCTGCTGGGGATTAAGATCGAGGCCGATCTGGCGGGACCGATGCTCTACGTCGTCAACGAGGATGCGCCTGGGTTCATCGGTCGTCTTGGGACTGCGCTTGGCGAGGCTGGGGTGAACATCGGGACGTTCCATCTCGGGCGTCGTTCGGCGGGCGGCGAGGCGGTGTTGCTCCTGTCGGTCGACGAAGCCGTGACGCCCGACCTGCTGACCAAGGTCCGCGCGCTGCCAGGCGTGAAGACCGCAATGGGCCTCAACTTCTAACAAGACTCCCTCTCCCCTTGGGGAGAGGGTAGGGGAGAGGGGCAATACCAAGAGATGGCGTTTGGGGTGCCCCTCTCCCCGGCCCTCTCCCCAAAGGGGAGAGGGAGCAGTGACCAAGACAGACGACATGATGCTAGGCCGCGCGAAGGTCATGCGGTCCGAGCAGACCGCGCCGGAAATGCGGTTCTGGTACGAAGTTCGCGCCAAGCGCTTCCAAGGGGTGAAGTTCACCCGCCAGGTCGTGATCGGCCCATTCATCGCCGATCTCGTCGCGCGTTCGCACATGCTGGTCGTCGAGCTTGACGGCGATACGCACACCGACCAAGCACGCGACGCCCGCAGGACGGCGTGGCTGGAAGAGCAGGGATATCGGGTGATCCGTTTCGCCAATACCGATGTGATGACCAATCTCGAAGGCGTTTTGCAGGTGTTGGGCGATGCACTTGTCACACGCGTGGACCTGACACGATGACCGCACTCCTCCCCGAAGGTTTCCGAGATCGCCTCCCGCCGTTCGCCGATTCGGCAGCGGCGCTGGAAGCGCGCGTGCTCGAAGCCGCGCGCCTCCACGGCTACGAGCGCGTCGATCCACCGCTCGCCGAATTCGCCGACGGGCTCGAGATGCGGCTGAAGGCTGGTGGGCTGCACGACGCAGTGCGCTTCGTCGATCCGGTGTCGCAGCGCACGCTCGCGATCCGGCCGGACATCACCGCACAGGTCGCGCGGATCGCTGCCACTCGGATGGCGCATCACCCTCGGCCGGTTCGGCTGAGCTATGCTGGCTCCGTGCTTAAACTGCGCGCGTCGCAGCTCGCGCCCGCGCGTGAGACTCGGCAGATCGGCTGCGAACTCATCGGGCTCGACTCGGTTGCCGCCGCGCAAGAACTGGTCGCGGTCGCGGTCGACATGATCGCCGCCGCCGATGTCACCGGCGCGTCGATCGACTTCACGCTGCCTGACCTCGTGCCGACGCTGGCCGCCGGCCCGCTCCCCGTCGCCGCCGAGCAGATCGCCACCTTGCGCGATCGCCTTGACGCGAAGGACGCCGGCGCCGTCGCCGCACTCGCGCCCGCTTATCTGCCGCTGATCGAAGCCGCTGGGCCGTTCGACCAGGCGATGGAGCGCCTCCGCACCTTCGACACGACCGGTGCGCTGGCTTCGCGCCTCGACGGTCTCGCGCGCATCGCCGAAGCACTCGACGGCCGCGTCGCGCTGACGCTCGACCCGACCGAGCGGCATGGCTTCGAATACCAGACGTGGCTCGGCTTCTCGCTCTTCGCCGACGGCAGCGCACGCGAAGTCGGTCGCGGTGGCACTTACACCATCGTCCACGAGAACGGCGCCGAGGAAGCTGCGACGGGCTTCTCGCTGTTCGCCGATGCGCTCGTCGAGCGCGTCGCCACCGTCGACCGCCGCCGTCTCTTCCTCCCGTTCGGTACCCCCGCCGGCGAAGGCGCAGCGATGCGCGCACAAGGCTGGGTCGCCGTCGCCGCATTGGACGCCGGCGACACCCCCGAAGCACAAGTCTGCACGCATCTATGGGTAGCAGGCGAGCCCCGCGCGCTGTAGGCGCTTCGCGTAATCCTCAGGAGATAGAGTTTGGCCAACGTAGCAGTCATCGGCGCGCAATGGGGCGACGAAGGCAAGGGCAAGATCGTCGACTGGCTCGCCGAGCGCGCCGACATGGTCGTGCGGTTTCAGGGCGGCCACAATGCCGGCCACACGCTGGTCGTCGGCGACAACGTGTACAAATTGTCGCTGCTCCCGTCGGGCATCGTCCGCGGTACGCCGTCGTTCATCGGCAACGGCGTGGTGCTCGATCCCTGGGCGTTGAAGGACGAGATCGCGCGGTTGGGCGCTCAGGGCGTCGTCGCGACGCCGGAGACTCTGCGGATCGCCGATACCTGCGCGCTGATCCTGCCGTTCCACCGCGACCTCGATGGTCTGCGCGAGGACGCGAGCGGCGCTGGCAAGATCGGCACGACCCGCCGCGGCATCGGGCCGGCGTATGAGGACAAGGTCGGTCGCCGCGCGATCCGGGTTTGCGATCTCGCGCATCTCGACGATCTCGGCCCGCAGCTCGACCGCCTCACCGCGCATCACGACGCGCTGCGCGCCGGCTTCGGCGAGCCGCCGATCGACCGCGCGCGCCTGATCGCGGAACTGCGCGAGATCGCCGGCTTCGTGCTGCCGTTCGCTAAGCCCGTGTGGCGCGATCTCAACGCTGCGCGTTCGGCCGGCAAGCGGATCCTGTTCGAGGGCGCGCAGGGCGTGCTGCTCGACGTCGATCACGGCACCTATCCGTTCGTCACCTCGTCGAACACCATAGCGGGCGCAGCGGCCGGCGGTTCCGGCCTCGGGCCATCGGCGGTCGGCTTCGTGCTCGGGATTGCCAAGGCTTACACGACACGCGTTGGTTCGGGGCCTTTCCCGACCGAGCTCGAGAACGAGACGGGCGAGCGCTTGGGCGTCCGTGGTCATGAGTTCGGCACCGTCACCGGGCGGAAACGTCGCTGCGGCTGGTTCGACGCGGTGCTGGTGCGGCAGGCGGCAGCGGTCGGTGGGATCACCGGGATCGCGCTGACCAAGATCGACGTGCTCGACGGGTTCGACACCGTCTCGATTTGCACCGGCTACAAGTTGCGCGGCGAGACGCTTGATTATTTCCCGGCGCATGCGGCGGACCAGGCGCTGGTCGAGCCGATCTATGAGACGATGGAAGGCTGGCAGGAGACGACTGCCGGTGCGCGGAGCTGGGCCGACCTGCCGGCACAGGCGATCAAGTATATCCGCCGGATCGAGGAGCTGATCCGCTGCCCCGTGACGTTGGTGTCGACCAGTCCGCAGCGTGCCGACACGATCCTCGTCCGCGATCCGTTCTCGGACTGAGCCGAGCGAAAAAAAAGCCGGGCGATCGCTCGCCCGGCTTTTCATTTACCGTGGTGGTGACGGATCAGCGCGGCGTCGTCGTGCCGGTCGTCCCGCCCGTGGTCGAACCCATCGTGCCGGTGGTCGTGCCACCCATCGTGCCCGTGGTGCCCATGGTTCCGGTCGAGCCGCCCATCGTGCCGGTGGTGCCCATGGTACCAGTCGTGCCGCCCATCGTGTCGGCGCCCATCGTGCTACCGGTCGTGCCCGACATCGTGCTGCCCGTCGTGCCGGTGCCGCTCATGGTGCCCGACGTCGTGCCGCGCGTACGGCTGCGAGCTTTGGTGCCACGCTGCGTGCGGGTCGTCGTCGTCGAACGGGTGCTGGTCGAGGGGTTGGCCTGGTTCATCGTGCCGGTCGACATGCCGCCGGTCGTGCTGCCTGCGGCCGAACCGCCCATGGTGCCGCCGCTCATCGTGCCACCCGTGGTTCCGCCCATCGAGCCGCCGGTGCTCGTCTGCGCCAGTGCCACGCCCGGGATGATCAACGCTGCCGCTGCGATCGAAGTCAGAATACGCATTTTGCTCTCCTATGTTATTGAAGAGCAAGCGCTTCAGTCCTGCTTATGTTCCGACGTCAGCCGCACTGGCCTCGATGCAGCAGTGCTTGGTCGGCCAGCACGAGAGCGACCATCGCCTCGACCACGGGCACGCCGCGTATGCCCACGCACGGGTCGTGACGCCCCTTGGTGGCGATCGTCGCGGCCTCGCCGGTCGGGCTGATCGTCTCGACCGGGGTGAGGATCGAGCTGGTCGGCTTGAACGCGACGCGCAAGGTGATGGGCTGGCCTGTCGCGATCCCGCCGGCGATCCCGCCCGCATGGTTGGCAAGGAACTCCGGACCGTCGACGCCCGGGCGCATCGGGTCGGCATTCGCTTCGCCCGACAGTGCGGCGGCAGCGAACCCGTCGCCGATCTCGATGCCCTTGACCGCGTTGATGCTCATGCAGGCGGAGGCGAGTTCGGAATCGAGCTTGGCATAGAGCGGCGCCCCCCAGCCTGCGGGCACGCCGGTCGCCTCGCATGCGATCACCGCACCGAGCGACGAGCCTGATTTGCGAGCAGCGTCGACGAGCGCTTCCCAGCGGAGCGCTGCCTCGGCGTCCGGGCAGAAGAACGGGTTCTGGTCGATCTGCGCATCGTCGAAGTTGGCCGGATCGATCGCGTCGCCACCGATCGCCTCGACCCACGCGCGGACGCGGACCTGCGGGACGACGAGCCGCGCTACCGCACCGGCGGCAACGCGCGCTGCGGTCTCGCGCGCCGACGACCGCCCGCCACCACGAAAATCGCGGAACCCGTATTTCGCGTCATAGGCATAGTCGGCGTGGCCGGGACGATACGCCTTAGCGACGTCCGAATAGTCCTTCGAACGCTGGTCGACATTCTCGATCATCAGGCTGATCGGCGTCCCCGTCGTCCGCCCCTCGAACACGCCCGAGAGGATGCGGACGGTGTCGGGCTCGCGCCGCTGCGTCGTGAAGCGCGAGGTGCCGGGGCGGCGCTTGTCGAGCCAAGGTTGGATGTCAGCTTCGGTCAGCGGAATGCCGGGAGGGCACCCGTCGACGATCGCCCCCAGCGCAGGCCCATGCGACTCGCCCCAGGTAGTGAAGCGGAACAGCCGTCCAAACGTATTGAAGCTCACTTGCCCCTCTCCCCAACGGGGAGAGGGAGGGGCCCGTGCGAAGCATGGGAGGGTGAGGGCACGCGCGTGAGTCCATCAAGGATCGCGGCAAGCACGCCATCCATCCGCTGCATCACGTCGTTGTTCCAGACACGGATCACACGATATCCCTTGGTCGCGAGGAAGGCGGTTCGGTCGTCGTCATAAGTGACGTCCCCGATATGTTGGCTGCCGTCTACCTCGACGACCAGCATGGCGTCCATGCAGAGGAAGTCGGCGATGAAGGGCCCGGTCCAGACTTGACGGCGGAACTTGAAGTTGCCGAGGCGGCGGCTGCGGAGACGGTACCATAGCCGGTCCTCCGCTTCGGTCGCGTTCCGACGCAAACCTCGGGCTCGGTCCAGTGCCTCGGTGCCGTCGTGTTGTCTCACCTTGCCCTCACCCTCCCATGCTTTGCATGGGCCCCTCCCTCTCCCCGGAGGGGGAGAGGGGCTTAGACTAGCGCGATATCGGGGGCGTCTTCGGCCTTCATGCCGATCACGTTGTAACCGGCGTCTACGTGGTGAGTCTCGCCGGTCACGCCCGAGGCAAGGTCGCTCAGCAGGTACAGCCCAGCGCCGCCGACATCGTCGATCGTTACGTTGCGCTTCAGCGGCGAGTTCAGCTCGTTCCACTTCAGGATCAGGCGGAAATCGCCGATCCCACTAGCGGCCAATGTCTTGATCGGACCCGCCGAGATCGCGTTAACGCGGATGTTGTCGCGGCCGAGATCCACCGCGAGATACTGCACGCTCGTCTCCAGCGCCGCCTTCGCGACGCCCATCACATTGTAATGCGGAATGACCTTCTCCGCGCCGTAATAGCTGAGCGTCAGCATCGAACCGCCCTCGGTCATCATCTTGGCCGCACGCTGCGCCACCGCGACGAACGAATACACCGAGATGTTCATCGTCATCAGGAAATTGTCGAGGCTGGTATCAACGAACCGCCCGCGCAGCTCGTTCTTGTCCGAAAAGCCGATCGCGTGGACGACGAAGTCGATCGTCGGCCATTCCTCGGCGAGCTTGTCGAAGGTCGCATCGAGCGCACCCATGTCCGACACGTCGCAATCGAACAGCCGCGCCACGCCCAATTGCTCGGCGAGCGGGCGGACGCGCTTCTCCATCGTCTCGCCCTGGTAGCTGAACGCGAGCTCGGCGCCCGCCTCGGACAGCTTCTTGGCGATCCCCCAGGCCAGCGACTTGTCGTTCGCCAAGCCCATGATCAGCCCACGCTTGCCCGCCATCAAACCGTTCACGCCGTCCCCGCCTATACCTGCATATCCGTAGCAGGCTGCTCTAGCGTTGTTTCGGGTGGTTCCGCCAGTGCTGCGTTGAGATGCGCGCCGAATACGAGACCGAGCCCGATGACATAGAAAAATAACAGCATGATGACGACGCCCGCCAGGCTGCCATAGGTGAGGTCGTAACCACCGAGACGCGACAGGATCACCGGCAGCAACGCGGTTGCGCTGACCCACCAGGCGGTGGTGAACAGCGCCCCCGGCCATTTGCGGCACTTCGAATAGCGATAGCGCGACGGCGTCACCGAATAGAACAGCAGGTACAGCGCGCCGAACATGAGCAGGCCGGGGATCAGTCGCGAGAGACCGACCCAGCCGGCTGCGTCCTGTGCGAAGGGCAGCAGGCGATAGATGAACTGCTCGGCGGCGGTCAGGATGCCCTGCACCAGGAACGACAGCAGCGCGATCACCACCGACAGGATGATCACCGCGGACGATCCCAGCCGCGATTTCCAGAACGGCGCGGTTGCCTTGATCCCGTAGGCGCGGTGGAAGATGTCGCGGATCGTCTCGACGAAGCTGCCAACCGTCCACAGTCCGACCAGCGCGCCTAGCCATAGCAGCGACCCGGTCCGTGCGGCGAGCACGTCGGCGATCGGCTTGCGCAACAGATCGCCGACGTTGGGCGGCAGGACGTTCAGGAAAGACTCGACCGCGCGCACCGTCTCGACGCTCTGGCCGAAGATCGACAGGATCGCGGCCGCGACGATGAAGAACGGGAACACTGTCATCAACGCGAGGTAGGCGAGGTTCCCCGCGTGGATGAAGCCGTCGTTGAACACGCCGACGGCTGCCCGCTTGACGATTTCGAACGCGTAACTGCCTGGCCTGACCTTCGCCATGCCACGATTGATACGGGTGCGCGTCGCACCATGATCGTGCGCGCGCGCTTCGGGCGTCAGAGTATTGTCATTCACAACGGGTTCAGACGCCCATGGCCCCCCGCGGGTTCCCCGCCTCACGACCGTCCCAGCTTTCGACGAACGCGGTTAGCGCCGCATCGCTGGCGGGAATGTCGATCATGAGAGTGACCAACTGGTCGCCCCGCGTGCCGCCCTTCTTGTGAAAACCCTTGCCTTTGAGGCGCAGCGTCTTGCCCGAGGTCGTGCCCTTGGGGATGGTCAGCATCACCGGCTTGTCGACCGTCGGTGCCTTGATCGAGCCGCCCAGAACGGCCTCGGCGAGCGTGATCGGCAGGTCGAGGCGGACGTCGTCGCCGTCGCGCGTGAAGAACTTGTGAGGCTGGACCTCGATCGTCAGGATCGCATCGCCAGCGCCGCCCGGACCCTGCTCGCCCTTGCCCGCCAGCTTCATCTGCGTGCCAGTCTCGACTCCGGCGGGGAGCTTGAGGTCGAGCGTCTTGCCGTCTGCGAGCGTCACGCGCTGCGGCTCCAGAGTCGCCGCCTCGACAAACGGGACTTGCAGGCGATACGCGGCATTCTCGCCCTTGGGCTGCGGGCGCCGACTGAAGCCGCCGGAGAATCCGCCGCCGCCGCCACGCTGCGCGCCGCCGAACAGCCCTTCGAAGATGTCGCTCATATCGGCCCCACCGGCGCCGCTTTCATAGCCTTCGCTGCGGAAGCCGCCGCCGGGCTGCGGCCGCCCGCCGCCGCCGCCAAAGCCGAATGGCGACGCGGGGTTGCCGTCGCCGTCGATCTCGCCGCGATCGAACCGCGCACGCTTGTCCTTGTCGTTCAGCAGGTCATACGCGTTGGTGACCGTGCTGAACCGCTCCGATGCCTTCGGATTGTCTTTGTTGCGATCGGGATGAAGCTCCTTTGCGAGCTTGCGGTACGCCTTCTTGATGTCGGCTTCGGTCGCGTCGCGCGCTACACCCAGAGTCTTGTACGGATCGGCCACTTACGTCCCCATTATACCTTGCGCGTCTATGTGGGGCGGTGCGCAGCGCAACGCAATTGCGCGCGGGGTGTTTGGTTGCACGAGAGGAACGATCATGACCGACAAACAACCGATGCAGGGCGTGCCGAAGAACGACGACGGCGCGAAGGAAAAGGACGGCGTCAACAACGCGCCGGCCAAGGACAAGAGCGGCGAGAGTGGCGGCGGTTCGTATCCGAACCCGCACGACGAGAAGTAAGACCGCTACACTCCAGACCCACCGTGTTCTCCCGCGAAAGCGGGAGCCCAGGGTAACAATGGATCACGTTCGTGGCCCTGGACTCCCGCCTTCGCGGGAGAGCAGATTCCGGAATTTTACGCCTGAACTGTCTCATCCAACGGCGCGACATCGACACTAACATCCATGTTCTGCGCCCCCGACCCGAGCACCACCCCATCCACCGGCGCGATCTCGGCATAGTCCCGCCCGACCGCCATCACGATGTGATCGCTCGCCATCCAGATCCCGTTGGTCGGATCGACGCCAACCCAGCCGCGCACCGGCCCGCACCACAGCAACACCCAGGCATGCGTCGCATCCGCCCCGACCAGCCGTGGCTGACCCTCGGGTGGGATCGTCCGGATATACCCCGACGCATACGCGGCGGGCAGGCCAGCCGCGCGCAAGCCGGTGATCATGATCTGCGCGAAATCCTGGCACACGCCCTTGCGCTGGAGGAACGCCTCGTGCGGCGGCGTATCGACGAGCGTCGCGTCGGCATCGAATTCGAACTCCACTTGGATCCGCCGCGCGAGCGCGATCCCGGCCTCCAGCGCTCCCCGCGAAGGGTCGAGATCGACCGCGCAATAGTCGGCGATTGCCTGATCGAGCGGGATCAGTGGTGAGGGATAGATGTAGTTCGCAGGGCTAGCCGCGGACAGATCGGTGCTCGCCCGCGCCATCGCCGCGATCTCGCCCAGCGTCGGATCGCTGGCGTCGGGCACGGGCACGAGGCGGTCCACCGTCATCCGCGACCGGCTCTCGATCGTCAGGTGGCGAACCGGGCTGTCGACCACTAGCCGCGTCACGTTGGCCAGCCCCGCCTCCGCCCGCGCCGCGCTGGTACGCCCGGCCGGATGCACTGACAGCGCATAGCTATCCAGATGCTGCCCTGGCCAGTCGATCGGCTTCAACCGCAGATTGCACCGCGCAAACTTCACGCTCGCGCCGTAATCGAACGTCGTAACGTGGCGGATATCGTAGATCATCAAAATCCTCCCCGGCACGGGGAGGGGGACCGCCAGCTTGCTCGTGGTGGAGGGGGGGCGCCACGAACGGTGCGCTGGTGGAGAGCCCCCTCCACCATGCGCTGCATGGTCCCCCTCCCCGTACCGGGGAGGATTTGCAGCGTCACGTCCCTCACGCCAACGTCAGCCCGCTAGTCCGCAACGGCTCCGCACCCTGCAGGAAATACCGCCGCGCCAGCGCATCCGACACCGCGCCGAGACGCCGCTCGATATCCCCCAGCGTCTCCGCATCGAGCTCCGCCGCGGTCGCGGTCATCACTATCGCCTGCAGCCCGGTCGCTTGAGCCTGTTGCGGCTCCGCCATCTCGTCGTCGCTCAGCACCGGCAGCTCCGCCAACCGTGCCGCGATCCGCTCCGCCGAAAACGCCAACGACCGAGGATTGCCCGGATCGAGCGCCACCAGATCCATCACCGGCACGCGCGCGATCCCGGTCGGATAGCGCTGCCGATAACTGATCTGGCTGTCGGCAAGGTCGAGCAGCACCGACAGATCGTCCGGCGACGCGCCCGGCATCCCGAACAACCGGATCGCACGCGCCATCGCCATCGCCCGCTCGATCCGCCGCCCAAGATCGTGAAAGCGCCACGCCGCGGTCCGCCCCATATGCTCGGCCGATAGCCCCGCGATCGCCGCATAGCGCCGTTGCAGCGAGCCGGCCCGCTCCAGCATCCCGCGATGCGTCGGGAAGGGCGCCTCGAGCAGCCGCACCATGTCCGCCGACAACCGATCGCGCGAGCCTTCGCCGATCTCGCGCGCGTGGCGGTTGAGCGTCAGGATCGACTGCCAGCGTTCGTCTTCCATCGCGGTGCGGGCGAGCGCGGTCAGGTCGGCGCGGCGCAGCGACGGCGGGTGCGGCGCGCTGCCCGCCCCTACGATCAGCCCGACCAGCTTGCCGACCGTGGTGGGCGACAGCACAGCGCCGCCGTCCACGTCGATCGAATTGCCGAGCATTACCCGGATCGCGCCGAGCAGCGCTTCGCCGCGCTCCAGATAGCGCCCCAGCCAGTAGAAATTGTCCGCCACCCGGCTCGGCAACGTCCCCGGATTGCGTCGCACCTGGAGCGAGTCCGCGGCGGTCAGCAGCGACACGGGCGCGACCGGTTCGGCACCATAGATGCACACATCAGCGGACCAGATGCCTTCGCCCATCACCGCCGCCCGCGCATCGGGATGCTCGCCGATCCGCGCGAACCCACCGGGGAGGACGGTCCATTCGCCGTCGCCACCGCGCGCCGCGAAAACGCGCAGGGTGAAGGGGCGGGGGACGAGTGCATCGCCGACCACGACCGGCATGGTCGAGAGCTGGACCAGTTCCTGCCCGACATAATCCTGCGGCCTGTTCGCCATGTCGGCGAGCAGACGCGCCCGCTCCTCGCCAGTGATATCGGCGCCTGCGGTCGGTGCACCGGTCATGCCGAGCGGACGCGAGTGGAACGCCGGACCGATCAGCAGGCGATCGAAATTCGCCTCGACCTGCGCCCGCGCGCCGTCCTGCCCGCACCACCACGTCGCGATATTGGGGAGTAGCAGGTCTTCCCCGAGCAGCGACTTCGCTAGCTGCGGCAGGAACGCCGAGAACGCCGGCGCCTCCAGCACCGCTGAGCCCGGCGCGTTCGACAGCACGACGTTGCCGGCCGCGTAGGCGTCGATAAGCCCCGGCACCCCGATCTGCGAATGCGTGTCGAACGCCAGTGGATCGAGCAGCCGTGGGTCGAGCCGCCGCCATAGCGCATCGATCCGCTTGAGCCCGCCAATCGTGCGGACATACACCTTGTCCTCGAGCGCGGCGAGATCGGCACCCTCGACCAGCAACAGCCCCAGATACCGCGCGAGATGCGCCTGCTCGGGATAGCTCGGGTTGAACCGGCCAGGCGTGAGCAGCCCGATCCGCGGGTCGGTCCGCTTGCACATCGCCGCGATTCCGGCGCGGAAGGCTGCGAAGAACGGCGCGTGACGCTGGACGTTGAGCCGGTCCTGCAACCCGCCGAGCGTACGGCTGACCGCGATCCGGTTCTCCAGCGCGTAGCCGGCGCCGGCGGGTGCGCGGAGGTGATCGGCGAGGACGCGCCACTCACCGGCCGGCCCGCGACCGAGATCGATCGCGATGAAATCGAGATGGCGTCCGCCGGGCGGGTCGAGCCCGACCATCGGCCGCAGGAAGAACGGGCTGCCGGTGACGAGCGCGGCGGGGATATGGCCGTCGGCGACCAGTCTGCCCTCGCCGTAGAGGTCGGCGATCACCGTCTCCATCAGCGTCGCGCGCTGGATCACGCCGCGCTCGATCCCGGCCCATTCGCCGGCCTCGATCAAGAGAGGGACGGGCGAGACGGGCCAGGGGCGCTCGTCGGGTTCGTCGGCGATGCGGAAGCCGGTGCCAATGTCGACCGCATGCCGCTGGACGCGTTCACGGATGTGGCCGAGGTCGTCCGAGGCGACCATCGCGAGTTCGGCGAACATCGCCGCCCAGGCGGGGTCTGCATCTTCGCAGAGCACGTCGGCGCCGGGGGTGCGCGCGCAATAGTCGGCGATCCAGCGCTCGGCATGGATCATCGCGTCGAAAAGGGGCGCGGTGTGCGTCGCCGTGTCCGCCGTGTTCAATGCCTCAAGCCCCCGAATACAGGCGGCGGTTTTTCACCTTTCGACGCGGCGGTGCAACATAAATTGTCGGTAAGGGGGCGTCTTAACTTCCGTTCCCTCGCGAACGCGGGGGTCCAGGAATCCCAAGCGCTGCGTGCAGTTACCCTGGACCCCCGCGTTCGCGGGGGAGCAGTAAGAAATAACGTTGATCGCCCGCTAAGTCGCCCCCCCGGCGAAGGCCGGGGCCCAGTTGGAAAGGTGGTCGTAACGGAGCGCTGCCCTCCGAAGGCAGCGTTCCTCAACTGGGCCCCGGCCTTCGCCGGGGTGGTGCTAGTGAAGGGGGCCGCTCACAAATCTGGCAAAACCTGATCCGCTACACCCCAACCCGCCAGCGCCCGCGACCCGGCCCGCTCGATCAACTCCGCGCCATCCCGCACACCCCAGCGCGCGGCCGTGTCGATATCGCGCAACTCGGTCCAAGACACCGGTGCCGCCACCGGCGCCCCAGCGCGAGCTCGCGCAGAATACGGCATCACCGCGGTTGCCCCGCGCTGGTTCCGCAGCCAGTCGATGAAGATCCGCCCCTTGCGCTTGGCCTTCGCCATCGTCGCAACGAATCGCTCGGGATCCGCCCCCGCCATCGCCCGCGCGAAGCGATCGGCGAAGTCCTTCACCGCCGGCCATTCCGCCTCCGGGGTTAGCGGCACGACCACGTGGACGCCCTTGCCACCGGACAGCATCGGGAAGCTGACGAGGCCCAGCTCGGCCAACTGGTTCTTCAGATGCTCGGCAGCCTTCTTCGTGTCGCCGAAATCGAGCCCCTCGTCGGGATCAAGATCGAACACGAGGCGGTCCGGCTTCTTCAAGGACGCATTCGACGATCCCCAGCCGTGGAACTCGATCGTGCCCATCTGCACGCAGGCGACCAGCCCGTCGGCGTCGTCGACGTACAGATAGTCTTCGGTCGAGCCGTCCTTCTCGCGGATAGGTACCTTGTGGACAGCGTCGCCGAAGCTTCCGGCATCGTGTTTCTGGAAGAAGCACGCACGTGATCGACCTTGCGGGCAGCGGACGAGGCTGATCGGGCGGTTTCCCGCGACCGGCAGCATGATCCCCGAGACCGCGACGTAATAGTCCGCGAGATCGCCCTTGGTGACGTCCGACTGGTCGAAGATCACGCGGTCCCGGCTGCTGACCTTGATGCTGGTCGCGGGAGCCGCGGCTTCCTCCACATCCGGCAGCGGCGCGGGCGTCTCGGCAACGACGTCCTTCGCCGCCTTGTCCTCGCGCAGGCCGATGAAGCTCGAATGGCGGAGCACGCCGTCGGGGGTGACTTCGGCAAAGGCGACCTCCGCGACCAGTTTCGGCGTCACCCATTTCGCGCCGCGGACCGCCGCCTTGGGGGCCTCGACCGTCGGGGTCTTGCGATCAAGTGCGTCGAGCTTGTCGCGAATTTCGTCCATCAACGCCTGGTCGAACCCGGTGCCGACCTTACCCGCATACCGATAGCCCTTGCCCTCGCGCACGCCGAGCAGCAGCGACTTGAACCCGCGTTTCTTGTCCGACGGCAGCCAGCCGACGATCACGAACTCCTGGCGGTGCGTGCATTTGACCTTGAGCCACGCCTTGGTCCGCTTGCCGGCATAGGGCGCGTCGGCGCGTTTCGAGACGATGCCTTCGAGGCCCTCGCGGCACATCGTCTCGAACAGTTGCTCGCCCGCGCCGATGACGTGGTCGGAATAGCGGAGACGGTCCTCGTCCTCGGGGATCAGCGGTTGCAGCCTCGCCTTGCGGTCGAGGTTGGAGAGACCGGTCAGGTCTTCGCCGTCGAGCGCGAGCAGGTCGAACGCGAACAGCGTCATGTCGCCGCCGGTGGAGATGGCGTCCTTTAAGGTCGAGAAGTCGGGGTGGCCGTTCTTGAACGCGACGATCTCGCCGTCGATCAGGGCGGATTTTACGGGGAGGTTGGCGGCGGCGTCGGCGATCGCGGCGAACTTGTCGGTCCAGTCGAGGCCGGTGCGGGTGAAGACTTTCGCATTGCCGTCGGTGACGGAGATCAGCGCGCGGTAGCCGTCGTATTTTACCTCGTGGAGCCAGGCGGAGCCGGTGGGGACGGCGTCGACGAGGGTGCAGAGTTGGAGGTCCCGAAATTCCTCCCCGGCACGGGGAGGGGGACCGCCGCGACCTTTCGCGGTGGTGGAGGAGGGCTTGTCGCTGGCGTTAGTTTTGCGGCTGGCGGTGCTCTTGCGGCCCGCCCCCTCCACCAGCTTCGCTGGTCCCCCTCCCCGTACCGGGGAGGATTTGCCCTCTTCGATCTCGATCATCGTGCGGCCGGTCGAGACGCTCGTCAGCGCTTCTTCGACGAGCGTGTCGGTGCCGCCCGCTGCCGCATCGTCGATCTTCCGCAGCAGCCAGTTCTCGCGCTTCTCTTTCGCGCGGGGCTTCAGGCGGATGAGCAGCCATTCGCCCTTCATCCGTTCGCCATCGAGGACGAAGTGGAGGTGGCCCTTGTCGAGATCCTTGGCCGACTTGCCCTTGATCGGCGACCAGGTGCCACGGTCCCACAGCATCACCGTACCGCCGCCATACTCGCCCGCGGGAATGGTACCTTCGAAGGTGGCGTAGCTGAGCGGGTGGTCCTCGGTGCGGACGGCGAGGCGCTTCTCGTTGGGGTCGAGACTGGGGCCGCGGGTGACTGCCCAGCTTTTGAGGACGCCGTCAATTTCGAGGCGGAAGTCCCAGTGGAGGCGGGTCGCGTCGTGCTTCTGGACCATGAACGAATTGCCGTTGCCGGGGTCCAGCGTGCCCGCGGGTTCGGCGGTTTTGGTGAAGTTCCGCTTGGCATTGTAGAGGGCGAGGGGATCGTCGACCATCTACTCACCTCCCGCAGGCGGGAGGGGCTGGGGGTGGGCTCGCGCCATCGCCAACCGCTCCGTTCGAGGAGAGCGCGAGCCCACCCCCGACCCCTCCCGCTCGCGGGAGGGGAGGAGAATAGGGTTATGCACGTTTCTTTGCCGCGGCGGGCTTGGTTGCAGCGGCCTTCGCAGGCGCCTTCTTGGCTGGCGTCTTCTTCTCCGCAGCCTTGGCCGGCTCCTTCGCTGCCATCGACTTCTTCAACGCCGCCATCAGATCGACCACGTTCGAGCCGGTCTTTCCGCCGGTGTCCTTGTCCTCGATGATCTTCTTCCCGTTCGACTTGCGCTTGCGTTCGATCAAATCCTTCAGCGCGTCGACATACCGATCGTGGAACTCCTGCGGATGGAAGTCCGCGCTACGCTTCTCGATCAGCGCTTCGGCGAGTTCGAGCAATTCCTCGGACGGCTTGTCGTCCGGGATCTCGCGGAAATAGCCCTGCGCTTTGTGCACCTCATCGGCATAGCGCAGCGTCTCTAGCACCATCCCGCGCCCGCACGGCTTCAGGCTCACGACATATTCGCGCCCGCGCATCGCGAGCTGCCCGAGCCCGACCTTCTTCGTCCGCTTCAATGCCTCACGCAGCACGATGAACGCCTCCTCCGCGAGGTCATCCGCCGGCACGACGAAATACGGCTTCTCGTAATAGAGCACGTCGATCTCGCTTGCATCGACGAACTGCGTCAGCTCCAGCGTCTTCTTCGATTCGAGCTTCACCGCATCGATCTCGTCCTGTTCGAGCAGGACGTATTCGCCCTTCGAGACCTCGTAGCCCTTCATGATCTCGTCGGCATCGACCGGGCCGACGCCGGTGACGACCTTGTCGTAATGGATCGGCTGGCCCGACGGCTCGTGGATCTGCTTGAACGACACCGCCGCGCCGGACTTGGTCGCGGAATAGATCTCGACCGGGATCGAGACGAGGGCGAGACGGATCTGCCCCTGCCAATACGCGCGCGCTGCCACCCTGGATGTTCCTTCGTTGCGGAAACGATTCGATTACCTGGGTCAATCATCGGCACGGTAGAGTCGTTCCAAAGTTTCGTTCCGCGCCAAATCCCGCTATGGCGCGCGGCATGTCAGACGATCCCTTCACGCTGTTCGACAGCTGGTACGCCGAAGCCAAGCAGTCCGAGCCGAACGACCCGAACGCGGTCGCGCTCGCGACGGCCGATGCCGAGGGGCGGCCATCGGTGCGCATGGTGCTGTTGAAGGGGCACGGCCCCGATGGCTTCGTGATCTACACCAACCGCGAAAGCCGCAAGGCGAGCGAACTGGCGGCCAATCCGCAGGGTGCGCTGCTGTTCCACTGGAAGTCGCTGCGCCGGCAGATCCGCATCGAGGGGCCGGTGTCATGGGCGACGGACGAAGAGTCGGACGCCTATTTCGCCTCGCGTGGTCGTGATTCGCGGCTAGGGGCCTGTGCGTCGGAGCAGTCGCGACCGCTCGATAGCCGCGAGACGTTCGAGCAGCGCTTTGCGGAAATGACCGCGAAGTTCGAAGGCCAGGACGTGCCAAGGCCGCCGCATTGGGGCGGCTACCGTGTCACGCCGACGCGGATCGAGTTCTGGCAGGATCGCGCGCATCGTCTCCACGAACGCCGGTTGTTCGTTCGCGAAGACGGCAACTGGAACGAAGGGCTGTTGTTCCCATGACTCAGGACGAACGTCGCAGGGTCATACCCCTCGCAACCCGCGCGGCGCTCGCCAGCGTCGCGATGGCGTGTTTCCTGCTGCTGCTGAAGGGCTTCGCGGCGTGGTCGACGGGCTCGGTGGCGATGCTCGGTTCGCTCGCCGATACCGCGCTCGACCTGCTCGCGTCGCTGGTCACGCTGTACGGCGTGCGGCTGGCGGCGACGCCGGCGGATCACGACCACCGCTTCGGCCACGGCAAGGCGGAGGCGCTCGCGGCGCTGTTCCAGGTCATGCTGATCACCGCGTCGGCGGTCGGCATCGCCTGGCGCGCGATCCTCGCGTTCGGCGATCCGCAGCCGACCACGGGCGCTGAGTTCGGCATCGGCGTGTCGGTGATCGCGATCGCGGCGACGGTGTTCCTGCTCGCCTATCAGCGCAAGATCATCCGCCAGACCGGCTCGGTCGCGATCCTGGCGGACAACGTCCATTACCAGTCGGACGTGCTGCTCAACGGCTCGGTGATCGTCGCGCTGGTGCTCGATCAATATGTCGGGTGGAGCGGCGCGGATCCGATCTTCGGCATCGTCATCGCGCTTTGGCTCGCCTGGGGCGCGTTCCAGGCGTCGTCGAACGCGATCGACCAGCTGATGGACAAGGAATGGCCTGAGGATTTCCGCGCGCAATTCCTCGATGTTGCCGCGCGCCAGCCTGGCATTCGGGGAATCCATGATTTCCGCACGCGCCGCTCTGGCAGCCACGATTTCGCGCAGTTCCACATGGAGGTGGCACGTGACCTGACCGTGGAACATGCGCACGACATCGTCGAGGCGGTCGAGCGCAATCTGCGCACCGCGTTCCCCAAGGTCGAGGTGCTGATCCATCTCGATCCCGAGGGGCATGTCGACACCGACAATCCGCTGGTCGAGGCGGACGTGACGCCGCATTGGTTCGGCAAGCGGGTTTGAGGATTTAGGCATGAGAATACCGTTCGCGCAGATCGATGCGTTTTCCGACACGCCCTTCGGCGGCAACCAGGCTGCGGTGATGCCGCTGTCGGCGTGGCTCGACGACGCCGTGCTGCTGAACATCGCGCAGGAGAACAACCTGAGCGAGACTGCGTTCATCGTCGCATCGGATGACGAGGGCGTGGATTTCGACCTGCGCTGGTTTACGCCGGGCGCGGAGGTCGCGCTGTGCGGTCATGCGACGCTGGCGAGCGGGCACTTCGTGCTGTCGTCGGACACCGCGCTCGACCGGGTGCGGTTCCGCACGCGGCAGGCGGGGATGCTCGAGGTCGCGCGGGCGGATGGCGGCTATACGCTGGAGTTGCCTGCGTGGGGGCCGAGCCCGAAGGCGATCCCGGAGATCGTAGCGGCACTCAACATCGCCGGGCCTGTCGAGACCCTGTGGCACGAGAAGGGCTATGCGCTAGTGATCGTCGAGGACGAGGCCATCGTGCGTGACCTCAAGCCCGACTTCGCGGCGCTGGCGAAGTTCCCGATCGTCGCGATCGTCGCGGCGCGGGGGGAGGCGACCGACATCGTCAGCCGCGTGTTCACGCCGTATTACGCGATCAATGAGGATCCGGTGACGGGCTCGGCGCATGCGGTGATGGTGCCGTATTGGGCACCGACCTTGGGGAACAGCTTTACGGCCTTTCAGGCGAGTTCGCGCGGCGGGAAGCTGACGTGCCGTCTTGATGGCGACCGCGTGGTGCTGGGTGGATCGTGCGTGACGACGATCGAAGGCACGTTTCTGCTGCCTTGATGTCTTGGCCCGCTTTAGTAGCTACCGCCCGGCGAAGGCCGGGGTCCAGTTGGCAAAGTCGCAGTAACAACGCGCAGCTTCCGCCAACTCTGGTTTCCCAACTGGGCCCCGGCCTCCGCCGGGGTGGCGCTCTTCTCCAGAGGTCGTCCTGAAGGGCGATCAGCACGGCTACCGCTTCCGCCCCTTGGTCATCGGATCGGGCTTCTTCGGTTTTACCCAACCCGGCGGCGGGGTCATGCGTTGTTGGCTGGTGCCGAGACCCATCGCGCCGGGCTGCTGGCGAGTCAGTCCCGCGGTGTCTGCCACCTCGCCGCCGCCGCGCAGCACGCTGATCTGATCGCGCAACTTGCCCGCAGTCTCGAAATCCATCGCCGCGGCGGCGGCTTCCATCTGGCGGCGTAGATCTTCGATATCCATTCGCCCTGAACGCGTCAGGCGGCGACGAGTGCCGCCTCGGTCTCCGCGATCCAGCCGCCGCCGAGCACGCGCTCGCCCGCATACAGCACCGCCGCCTGGCCGGGCGCGACGCCGTATTCGGGCGCATCGAACACGATTCGGTCGCCGACTAGACGGGCAGGGACGGGCTTTGCCATTGAGCGTACCTTGGCCGTCACGGGCCCGGTGAAATCGCCGCCAAGCCAGTTGATGTCGGTCATCCGCGCCGCCTCGACGGCGAGTGCGCGGCGGGGCCCGACGACGACTCGCTTCGTGGCAGGCTCGACTCGTATGACATAGAGCGGCTCGGGACTGCCGCCGATCTCCAGCCCGCGGCGCTGGCCGACGGTGAAGTGGATCAGCCCGCGATGTTCGCCGAGTTTCGCGCCGCCGAGATCGACTATGTCGCCTGCCGTCTCCGCCGCTTCTGGGCGCAGTTTTTTGACGAGACCGGCGTAGTCGCCGTCGGGAACGAAGCAGATGTCCTGGCTGTCAGGCTTGGCCGCGACGCCGAGGCCGAGTTCGGCGGCGATCTCGCGGACTCGCGCCTTGGGTAGGCCACCCAGCGGAAAGCGCAGATAGTCGAGCTGCGCTTGCGTGGTCGCGAAAAGGAAGTAGCTTTGGTCGCGTGCCGGATCGGCGCCACGGTGCAGTTCAGCCCCATCCGCGCCCTCGACTCGTCGGACATAATGCCCGGTCGCCAAGCAGTCTGCGCCGAGATCGCGCGCGAGCTTCAGCAGGTCGGTGAATTTCGGCCCCATGTTGCACTGGACACACGGGATCGGCGTGCGACCGGCCAGATACTCGTCGGCGAACTTGTCGACGACCTGCTCACGGAAGCTGGTTTCGTGATCGAACACGTAATGCGCGATCCCCAGCCGGTCGCAGACCGCGCGCGCATCGCGGATATCGCGACCCGCGCAGCACGAGCCTGCGCGGCCGACCGCCTCGCCGTGATCGTAGAGCTGGAGCGTCACGCCGATGGTCTCGGCGCCGGTGGCATGCGCGAGCGCGGCGACGACCGAACTGTCGACGCCGCCCGACATTGCCACGACGATGCGCTTTCCGGCCATGCCCGCACCGGCACTGGCCCCGAGCTGAAAATCGGTCTGATCCATGCGGCGCTACATAAGCGCGGAGGTGCCGCGTTGCAAAAAGATGCGTCGATTAACCTCGATCAGGCCGAAGCGAGGGAAAAATGCGACCGGCGAACGTCGCAATGCAACAAATCGGCCACTGCGTGGCGGGTGTTTTACGCAGTCTTCATCCCCTTGCCCTAGACAGGGGCTTCCGAGAATGAAGCGAGTGACCCGTTGGACCTGAGTTTTCCCCGTTTCGATCGCGACGCAGAGGTCACCGTTCTTCCGGGTGACCTGGCCGTCCTGATCGTCGGTATCGCCGCCCGACAGGCAGCGAGCCCGACAGCGGCGGTGCAGGCGGGATTTGCTCGCGCCACGATCGATCCGAAGTTGTTTGCGCCGCTCCACGGTGCATTCAACGGGCCGATGGCCGCGGCGTTGACCCGTTGGAAGGAGGAATGAAGATGCTGTTTACCGCGGCGTTTCAGCCGATCTTCAAGACCTGCGATTACAGGTCGAACGAGCATATCGAGAGGGGGCCCCCCGCCCCGATCAGAGGTTTCAAATGATCGAGAACCAGAAAATTCGTCCCGGCAAGGTCATCGGGCCATTGGGCGAGCAGCTGACGCTGGACAGCCTGCCACCGCCCAGCACCACGCGCTGGGTCGTGCGGCGCAAGGCCGAGGTCGTCGCCGCGGTGAATGGCGGACTGCTGAGCGTCGACGATGTCTGTGCACGCTACGGCCTGACGGTCGAGGAGTTCGCCGGTTGGCAGCGTGCGATCGATCGGTCGGGTATGCCCGGCCTGCGCGTGACACGAATTCAGCACTATAAGTCATTGTACGAGCGCCAACAAAAGTATTGAGGGGCAAAACTCAAAACGCGAGCGGAACAAAAAACGCCGTTCGCTCGTCTTTCCGCCATCGCCCGGATACGGGTTCAACGGAGGGAAAATATCATGGGTCTCATTCTTTGGCTGATCATCGGCGGCGTCATCGGCTGGATCGCTAGCATGATCATGCGCACTGACGCGCAGCAGGGCATCTTCCTGAACATCATCGTCGGCATCGTCGGCGCGTTTATCGGTGGCCTGATCCTGTCGGGTGGTTCGATCAACAATCAGCCGCTGACGCTGACCTCGTTCATCGTGTCGCTGCTGGGTGCGATTATCCTGCTCGCGATCGTGAACCTCGTGCGTCGCGGTAGCGTCCGCTAAGCTTCGCCTCGTCACGCGAAGGTAAAGGGCCGTCCGGGCAACCGGGCGGCCCTTTTCCGTGTGTGGAGATCAAGCGGCGCTGTAATCCTCCCCCGCCAGGGGGAGGTGTCGCCGAAGGTGACGGAGGGGGAGGAGCGCGCAACCGTCGTTATCGCTGACCTCCCCCTCCGTCTGGCAAGTGCCAGCCACCTCCCCCTGGCGGGGGAGGATCGTAGAGAGCGTCAGTTCAGCAGGAAGCGTACTGACAGCGTGACAGTTACGTCCTTCTCGCCGGGTGCGATCTGCGTGCTGTCCTTGGCCATCGCCGCACGCGCCATGAACATAGGCTGCGGCGCCCCCCCCGTATCCTGGCCCGATTCCGCGATCGAGACGATCCGCGACACGCGCAGCCCCGCCGCCTTGGCATACAGATCCGCGCGACGCTTTGCCTGCGCGATCGCGTCGGTCCGTGCCTCGTCGAGCGCCGCGTCGGGCTTGTCGATCGTCAAGTTCGGCCCGTCGATCTGGTTCGCACCCTGCGCCACCAGCGCGTCGAGGATCGACCCAGACTTGGCGACGTCGCGGAAGCGGATCGAGACGGTGTTGGTCGCCTGATACCCGGTGATAACCGGCGGCTGGTTGTCTGCGTAGCGATATTGTGGCGACAGTTGGACGTTCGAAGTGGCGACGTCACGCGGTGCGACGCCCGCCCGCTTGAGCGCGTCCAGCACCTTTGCCATCCGTTGCGCATTGTCGGTGAGCGCCGCGGCGGCGGTCGGGGACTGCGCCACTACACCGGCGCGAATCGTCGCGAGATCGGGTACGCGCGTCGTGCGACCCTCGGCGGTCACGTCCAGCACGGTCCCGGCGGCGGGTACCATCGGCTCGACCGTGGTCGGGGCGGCCTGGGCATTGGCGGCGGCGGGAAGAATCGCGGTGGCGCTCGCCAGGATGGTCAGGAACGATGCGGTCTTCATGATGGTGTCTCCCGTTGAACTGTCCGTGCGTGTCGCCCGGATCGGCTCAACACAAGCTGAACGTCTTTCAAACTCTGCGAACCGCATTGCGAATAGATCGAAATCGAAGCATGTCTGCATCCTGCGCTCGTCGAGGGGCTTGAGCACGGTGACTTATTCATATAACACAGCCGGTGAATGGCGAAGCGGGTCGAGACAAGACCGGTCGAAATTGGGATTGTGACGCGCATGAACTACGAGACGAAGACCGTCGGCCAGATTGACGGTGGCGAGACCGAAGACCAGCTCGTGCTCCCCGATTACACCGCACCGTCGCACCGCCGCCGCAACATCATCATCGCGGTCGTCGTCGTGCTGGCGATCATCGGCGCCGTCTTCGCGTTCAAGGGCGGCAAGAAGGAGGCCGCTGCCGGTCCGGTCGTCGAGCAGGTGCCGACCGTCTCGGTCGTGGTGCCGGGGCGCAAGACCGTCGACCGCACGATTTCCGCGACCGGCACGATCGCCGCGCGTCGCGAAATGCCGGTCGGCGTCGCAGGCGAGGGCGGGATGATCACGCGCGTGCTGGTCGAGCCGGGCCAGTGGGTCGCCGCAGGTCAGGTGCTCGCGACGGTCGATCGCTCGGTCCAGACCGAGACCGCCGCCTCGCTCGCCGCCTCTGTCAGCGTCGCGCGCTCCGACGAAACGATCGCGCAGGCCGAACTCGATCGCGCCAAGCAGCTTGTCGATCGCGGCTTCATTTCCAAGGCCGATCTCCAGCGCAAGGCCGCGACGCGCGACGCCGCAGCCGCACGCGTGAAGGTAGCGCAGGCGACTCTGGGTGAGGCGCGTGCCCGCAACGGCCGGCTCGATATCCGTGCGCCCGCCGCTGGCCTTGTGCTGACGCGCGGCGTCGAATCGGGTCAGGTCGTGGGCGCGAGTACCGGCGTGCTGTTCCGCATGGCCGCGGACGGCCAGATGGAAATGCGTGCGCAGTTGAGCGAAGCGGATCTCGCCGGGCTCCATGCGGGCGCCCGCGCGACCGTCGTTCCGGTCGGCACGACTCAGGGCTTCCCGGGCCAGGTGTGGCAGGTCTCGCCGGTCATCGACCCGCAGAGCCGGCAGGGCATTGCGCGGATCGCGGTCGCCTATGACCCCGCGCTGCGGCCGGGCGGTTTCGCCGCGGCGACGATCGTCGGTGGCGCGACCCAGGCACCGCTGCTCCCCGACTCGGCGCTGCAGAGCGACGAGAAGGGCAGCTTCGTCTATATCATCGGCGCCGACGACAAGGCCGTGCGCCGCGATATCAAGATCGGCCAGGTCTCCGATGCGGGCGTGACGATTCTCAGCGGACTCGACGGAACCGAACGCGTAGTGTTGTCTGCAGGCGGGTTCCTGGCGCCGGGGCAAAAGGTGAAGCCGGTCACGAAGAAAGCGAGCTGAGCTCATGAACTTTCGCAACATCTCGGCCTGGGCGATCCGCAACCCGGTGCCGCCGATCGTGCTGTTCATCGCGCTGACGCTGGCGGGCATCGTCAGCTTCATGCGGATGGACGTGAACAACGATCCGGACATCGACTTCCCGATCGCGATCGTCGTCATCAACCAGCCGGGCGCCGCGCCGACCGAACTCGAGACGCAGGTCACGCAGCGGGTCGAGGCCGCGGTGCGTTCGCTCCAGGGCATCGATGAGATCACCTCGACCGTGACCGAGGGCCAGTCGCAGACCGTCGTCCAGCTCAGCATCGGCACGCCGATCGACCGCGCCGTCACCGACGTCCGCGACGCGATCGCGCAGATCCGCAGCGATCTGCCCGAGGGTATCCTCGAGCCGCAGGTGTTCCGTGCGAACACCACCGACAACGATCTCGCCAGCTATTCCGTGATCGCCAAGGACATGACGGTCGAACAGCTGAGCTGGTACATCGACAACAACGTCGCGAAGGAGTTGCTGTCGGTCCCGGGCATGGCCGCGGTCAACCGCAACGGCGGCGTCAGTCGCGAGATCCGTATCATCCTCGACCCGCTTAAGCTGCAAAGCCAGGGGCTGACCGCGAGCCAGGTCAACGCGCAGCTCCGCCAGGTCAATCTGAACGCGGCGGGTGGCCGCGCCGAGATCGCCGGGTCCGAGCAGTCGGTTCGCGTGCTCGGCAACGCGAAGGACGCGGTCGCCCTCGCGCAGACCCAGATCAGCGTCGGCAACGGCCGCACGGTCCGGTTGGCCGACATCGCGCAGGTCCGCGATCTCTACGCCGAACAGCGCAGCCGTGCCGCGATCGACGGCCGTCAGACGATCAGCTTCGACTTCCAGCGTTCCAAGGGTTCGTCCGACGTCACCGTCTTCAACGAGGCGGTGAAGAAGCTCGCGGCGATGGAGAAGCGCAACCCGAACGTGCATTTCGTGCTGCGCTCGAACAGCGTAAAATACACCGAGATGCAGTATGAGAGCGCGATCCACGCGATGATTGAGGGCGCGGTGCTCGCGGTGATCGTGGTGTTCCTGTTCCTGCGCGACTGGCGCGCCACGGTGATCTCGTCGCTGGCGATCCCGCTGTCGGCGATCCCGGCCTTCTGGTTCATGGATCTGCTCGGCTTCAACCTGAACCAGATGACGTTGCTCGCGCTCAGCCTGGTCGCGGGCGTGCTGGTCGACGACGCGATCGTCGAGATCGAGAACATCGTCCGGCACATGCGCATGGGCAAGTCCGCCTATCAGGCCTCGATCGACGCCGCCGACGAGATCGGTCTCGCCGTGCTGGCGACGACGATGGCGATCGTCGCGGTGTTCCTCCCGGTCGGCCTGATGCCGGGTATCTCGGGGCAGTTCTTCAAAAATTTCGGCCTGACGGTGGTTGCCTCGGTGCTGATGAGCCTTGCGGTCGCGCGCCTCGTCACGCCGATGCTCGCGGCGTATTTCCTCAAGTCCGCCGGCCCCGCCGTCCACGGCGAGGGCGTCCTGATGGACGGTTATATGGCGACGCTGAAATGGACGCTGGAGACCGGCAAGGCGAAGGCCTCGGCGGCACGCGGCGGCTTCCACCGCCTGACCAGCCGTTTCCGCGATCACCGCTTCTGGGTGCTCGGGCTTGGCCTGTTCGCGTTCCTGATGACGATCGTGATGTTCGCGGTCCTGCCGATGACGTTCCAGCCCGCGCAGGACAACGATACCTCGATGGCGGTCATCGACATGGTGCCGGGCACGACGCTGGCGCAGACCGAAGCCGTGGTGACCAAGGTCGCGGCGCTGATCGGATCGCAGCCCGACGTCCAGTCCGTCTACGCGCGCAGCGGTGCCAACGGTTCGGTCAATGCCGGCCGCGTCACCGCGACGCTCAAGGACGA
Source organism: Sphingomonas sp. AP28 (assembly GCF_056680455.1). Taxonomy (NCBI): domain Bacteria; kingdom Pseudomonadati; phylum Pseudomonadota; class Alphaproteobacteria; order Sphingomonadales; family Sphingomonadaceae; genus Sphingomonas; species Sphingomonas sp. AP28. Next base: position 3,059,364 of record NZ_CM155283.1, read on the forward strand.
TCGGAAAATGAAGAGCACGGAGTTCGAGCGCAGCCTCGCACCCCAGCTCGCGGCGATCCCTGATGCGCGCGTCTCGTTCCGGTCGCAGAATGGCTGGGGCGGCAGCACGCGCGACATGAGCGTGACGCTGGGTGGCGACGATCCCAAGCTGCTCGATGCGACCGCGCAGAAGATCGTGACCGAGATGTCGCGCCTGCCGACGCTGGTCGCGCCGCGTGTCGCGGGCAACATGCAGCGCCCCGAAATCGTCATCAAGCCTCGCTTCGATCTTGCCGCCAATCTCGGCGTGACGACGCAGGCACTGTCGTCGGCGATCCGGATCGCAACGCTCGGCGACATCGACCAGAACTCGGCGCGCTTCTCGCTGTCCGATCGCCAGATCCCGATCCGCGTGGCACTCGATCAGGGCGCGCGTAGCGAGCTCTCGACGATCCAGAACCTGCCGGTGGCGACAGCGTCGGGTGGTTCGGTGCCGCTCAACCTAGTGGCGGAGATCACGCTCGGCTCGGGCCCGACCAAGATCGACCGCGTCAATCAACAGCGTCAGCTGACGATCGGCGCGGATCTCGCTCCGGGTATCGTGTCAGGCGTCGCGCAGAAGCAGATCGATGCGTTGCCGACTATGGCGAACCTGCCGACCGGCGTGAACAAACTCGTGCTGGGGCAGTCGAAGTTCCAGGCGGAGATGATCAACAACTTCATCCTGGCGGTGATCGCGGGGACGTTCCTGGTGTTCGCGGTGCTGGTGCTGCTGTATCGCCGTGCGCTGCCGCCGTTCGTCAACATGGGGTCGCTGTTGCTGGCGCCGCTGGGCGGACTGCTCGCGTTGTGGGCGACGGGCAATCCGGTGTCGATGCCGGTGTTTATCGGCATTCTCATGTTGCTGGGGATCGTTGCGAAGAACTCGATCCTGCTGATCGACTTCGCGCTGGAGGAGATGGGCAAGGGCGTCGACGTGTGGACCGCGGTGGTCGATGCCGGCCACAAGCGCGCGCAGCCGATCGTGATGACCACGGTCGCGATGGTCGCGGGCATGATCCCGACCGCGCTGTCGCTCGGCGGCGACGGATCGTGGCGTGCGCCGATGGGCATCGTCGTGATCGGCGGGCTCGTCCTGTCGACCATCCTGACGCTGTTGATCGTCCCCGCGGCGTTCAGCCTCGCAGTCGGGATCGAGCGGTATATCGGCCCACGCCTCGGCCGCAGCCTGCTCACCTATCGCCCCGGCGACGACGGCAGCGAAGTGATCGGGCTCGCCGGACCGTCGGGGCCACGGCTCGGACCGGCAACCCCCAAGCTCGGCGATGGCACACAGCCAGCCGAGTGACGCCATCGCACCCCTCGTGTTGAGCGACGCCGGAGTTCCGCGCGATGGCGGGGCGTCGCGGAATACGGCACGAACGGCGCCTGCACGGGCCGTCTGGTTGAGCATGGGTAGGTCGAGCGTGTGCCGGTTGAGCGTGGGCCGGTCATGCTGGAGCCAATCGAAAGCCGGGCGGTCGAGCATGGGTCGGTTGAGTGCGGCCCGGTCGAGCATGGGCCAGTCGAGCGCGGGCGGGTCAAAAGCATTGCGCGTCGGCCTGGCGTCAAGGAATACGGCACGAACGTTACCAGCGCGAGCCGTCTGGCCGAGCGCGGGCAAGTCCATCACGCGGCGGTTGAGCGTGGGCCGGTCATGCCGGCATCGGTCGCAAGCCGGGTGGCAGTCTAGCGCGGACCGCTCGGAACCCAGCCAATCACGCGCGGGGGTGGCCAAATTTCACCAGTCGAGCGCACCTGAATCGAGCGCAGGTCGGGCGAAAGCCGGATCGTCCGCCCCGGTCGTGAACTATCCCCGCGCTGGGGGATTGTTTCGGGCATGACAGTTTCAATCCGCACGCGCCCGGCGAGCGAAGCAACGCCGCCCGCTCTCGTCCGCATGCGGATCGTCGCGACCGGGCTGCTCGTGTTCATGGCCGCGACGTTCTTCGTCAGCCGCGCGCTTGTCCCCGTCCACCCCGCCTTCGCGTTCGTCCGCGCGTTCGCCGAGGCGGCGATGGTCGGCGGCCTCGCGGACTGGTTCGCGGTGACCGCGCTGTTCCGCCATCCGCTCGGCCTGCCGATCCCGCACACCGCCATCGTGCCGCGCAACAAGGATCGTATCGGCGACACGCTCGCGCAGTTCCTCCGCGCGAATTTCCTGATCCCCGTCGTCATCGCAAGGCGTACTCGCCGCCTCGACGTGGCGGGCGCGATTGCCCGCTGGCTGACCGATCCGCCCGAGGGGGCAGGGGGGCGCTTTCGCCAGGGCGCATCGAAGCTGGTCGCGCAAGTGCTGGAAGGTCTCGATCCGGCGCGGCTCGGCGGGATGGTCAAGGCCGGGATCGGCGCCCGCCTGCGCGCGACGGAGGTGTCGCCGATCCTCGGCCAGTTGCTCAAGGCCGCGATCGCCGAGCGCCGCCACGCGCCGCTGCTCGAAAGCGCGATCCGCTGGGCGGCGAAGACGCTGGCCGCGAACGACCACCTCGTCCGCGCGATGGTCCACGACAAGGCCGGCTCGATCCTGCGCTGGACCGGGCTCGACACGACCGTCGCGGACAAGCTCATCAGCGGCTTCGACAGGCTGCTCGCGGAGATGGCGGAGGACCCCGAGCATCCGCTGCGCCTGAAGGCGGAGGAGGGGCTCGATCGGCTCGCCTGGGACCTGCAATATGACCGCCGGATGCGCGAGCGCGTCGAGACGATGAAGAACGACCTGCTCGACAATCCGGCGATGCAGCGCTGGCTCGACGGGCTGTGGGAGCAGGCGCGCGGCGCGCTTCTGGCGATCGCGCGCGATCCCGAGCGGGCGATGGCCGGCAAGCTCGGCGACATCCTGCGCCAGCTCGGCGAGACGTTGCAGCATGATCCGCGCATGTCGCGGACGATCAACCGGTTCGTGCGGCGTGCGGCGGTCGGCGCGGCGGCGGACTACGGCGACGGCATCGTCAAGCTGGTCTCGGAAACGGTCCGCAGCTGGGACGCCGACACGATCACCCGCCGCCTGGAAAACGCCGTCGGCCGCGACTTGCAATATATCCGCGTGAACGGCACGATCGTCGGCGGGCTGGTCGGGCTGGTGATCCACAGCGTCGATGTGCTGTTGTGATGGGGACGGCGTACGACCGTTTCGATCCCACGCGGATCGGCAGGTCCGTTCGAATACCGACAGGTGGCGGCCATCTTAGTGCGAAACTTGGTAGGCTTAGCTACCGAAGAACGTGACGGTCGGACGTCGATTGTCGACTTCGAATGGCGAGAGGGGAAGGGAAAGCGGGAGGGCCGCTTTCGGGCGTAAATCATGCTGATCGCCGTTAATTATCACGCATTCGTAGCGATTTGGCTCGGGTATCAGTGCTTTGTTAAGCGTAAACGCCGACACCGGTGCGATGCTCATTGATACAACCGCCCCGTCAGCCGGAACGACCGCCCTTGATAGTCCCGCGCTGTCCGTATCCGACGCCTATCGCGAGCGAGCCACCTCGGCGAAACGGTCAGCCCGCGATTGCGTTCTGTTGGCGTGCGTTACCTCGCCGCTACTCTCGGCGGAGTTGATCGACCGGGCGATCGTCCACTACCGCAATGCCATAAGCGCGATCGCGGCAACCGCACACAACCGAACGACTTGACGTCCGGATTGGGAAGGACAGCGGACTGGCTGCTTTTAGACTGAATCGACGATTATCGTACCCCCGATAATCCGCACTGCTGCTGGAACCCCTGCCATACCTTACTGGCTGTACGCCGATCTACTGCGTCCATGAATGCCGAACTGAATGTGGCGTCCCCGTCAAAATAGGCAGTGAGAAGCGGAGCGGAACGACCTGAGTGTTTCAGGGAGTGGAGCATAAGACGGATTGAACCGGCTTCCGGTTTTGCGCCCCTATCGCTGACGACGCGACCATATCGGCTAAGCACGCGCATGGCGCACCTTGCGGTGGCATCCAGCGAGCGTTTCGAAAACCCCTGCCACTCGGGCACCGGCCTGTTCGCGTGGAGCATACCCCCAGTCGTCAACACGGCCGCTGAAAGGACTATGGAAGCCATTCGGATCGTACGGTTGGTCATTGAGACATGCTGCCTTGCTGAACGATCGTCCGCAATCGGGAAGCGCGAGAATGTCCGCGATCGGCAAGGTATGGGTGTAAGCGGAATGGCCCGAATGGGAAGGAAAGCGGACTGTCCGCTATTGGGAAGGCAGATAGCGTTAGCGAACGTCGCTTAGCGCTGCGGCCTTTCCCGAAAATGATGGTTTAACGAGAATGTGCTGGTCGGAGAGGCTAGCGGGCTTAGCGGCGTTCGAATGCCTGGGACACTGTGTTAGCTCGACGGCCCTTCCTGGCGAACGCAAGTGAAGCCATTCATCGGATTGTTTTTTGTTACTTCTTTCTGCGCGGTGCATCTTCGCAGATTTCCGAACATAGATACCGCCAAGGAACGCAGGCTCATGGCGGCTTCGCCGTAATAAGGTGCCGCTTCCAAAAACTCGTTTTTGTAGGAGGCGATCTGCAAGGAGGTCAACCGACTGCACTTCTCAAGTGTCGAGACAAATGCTTTACCACTATTCTGCCAGTCCCCGTTTGAACCGGGTTTAGTTTGGTAAGCGGTAAAGCCTGCAAGCCCGCATGAATTTGGCCTATCCGGCGCAGTTGGAAATAAAAGATACCTGCCCAACCATCCGCCATCATCCTCATACTTGACCAGTATTTGACCATCGGCAGATGACCAAAGTAATCGAGCCATCGGCCTACAGGGCGCGTAGTGCAATACTGCCACGGGGGGATCACGCGCGATACAGTCTTCGCGTTCTAATTTGAAGGGACCGTGCGCAGCAACGGGCGACTTTTGCAGATCCCGAAGGACGTAGTCCTGAGCGATGAAGGCGATTAAGGTGAGCACTGATCGAGGCTATCTTCTAAAGCGAATGTCCGCAATCGGGATGCTTGCTTCGGGCAGTGTCCGCGATCGGGCATCTGTCGATCCCGCGCTTCCTAAAAGGGAACGGCGATCAAGGCGGCAGCGGCGTTCGCGTTGGGATCGAATTTCGGCAATGTCCGGGTCGGGAAGGAAAGCGTACGTTGCGTCCCAGCGGTAAAGCGCTACAAACCAGCCATGCTGTGGAACGTCATAGACAGGCGCACCCGTCCTTACCGCTGGCGCGAAGTGAATGCGATTGTTGAAGCTGTAGAGCACGACAACAGTTGTGACGACGCTGACCAAGCCCCGGAAAGCGATCCGTCGTTGACCGTAGACTATGATGCGCTGGAAGCTGTTTCCGTGCGGGATGCAGTAGCTTGGGCCAACCAGCAGCGATGCCCCGTTACGCTGTATCTATACGATTTGGACGGTGGCTTCGCGGACAGCGAGCACTTTAACGAAGTCGCTAACCGGTTCCCGGACGACGGGGTAAGCCTGCATCCCTGAATGTCCGCTATTGGGCGTAAGCGGAATGGCCGGCATGGGCAGGATAGCGGACGGGCGGCTTTCGGGCCGATATACTGTAAAGCGGACGTTGTGGATCACCGATTTGTGAGCAACCGCGTACTATACAGAGCGTCCGGGGGGTGGCCGCTCCGATCCCAGTGCAGAGAGTAGAGGGCCAGTTAACAAAATTGCCCGACAAACGCCGGCGCTGGCAGCAATTTGACACTTCGGCGCGTTGTGTACGAATGATGTCGCTGATGTTCAACGATTGACGATAACCGGAGGACCCGATGCTTCCCATTCTGCTCGCCGCTGCTGTAGCGTCAAACGCCCTCACCGTCTTACCGAATCGGGATGTGGATGCACGTCCTCCCAATCCAGCGATTGGCATTCTCTACATGCCAACGCCGCTCACTGTTTCAGCGGACACGACGCACAGTACCCGCCTGGCGGCACTTCGTACCGAAGCGCTCGAGATGCAGGCTATTGACGGAGGAACCCTAACCCCCGAACATCGCGCTCAGTTACAGGTCAAACTCGATCGAATTCAGCTTCGTTATGCAGAGATGCTTCGCCGGGCAGACCCGTTCTCGATCGATTCAAACGGTAACGCGATATACAGTATCCATACCCGGCCGGTTGTGTTCGTTCCCGACCTGCGCCGGACCACTCCATAGGCAATAAGCGGCTAGCTGAATTACCGACCGCTTTTGAAATTATCCCGATGTGCTTGAATGTCGTAGTTTGGGCGGAAGCGGAATGGCCGAAATGGGAAGGATCGCGGACATTACCAACGGTCGTCGCCATTGCCCTTCCGAGAACGCAAAATACTTCGCAAACCCTCGAAGTCGCTTACGAACGACCCCACTACGATTGGCGTCCCCACAAGCAGGTACACAGGCAAAAACCATTGCCATGTCTTGTCTGGTATTCCCGCATAGAGCATCGCAATACACACCACGGTTAGGAATAATGCGGGCCACAGTGCCCATCGCGCCAAGCGCTCGACCGTCCCTACGTTTACCTTATCGCTGCTGTTCATCCGGCATCCTCCGGGAATTAAGGAATGTCCGCAAGTGGGCGACTACGGACCGCCCACTTGATCGAGCGCGAAGAGCGCGCGTCACTCGAATGTTATTGAGAAGATGCGGACTGCAAAGCCGTTTGCCCGCACTTCCTTGAGCGCGGCTTTATCTGCTCCAGCTTTGAACGTCGGACCACTAGTCGAGATGGTTTTTAAGAATTCCCAAGGCGAATAGGTCTGCGGCAGGTTCGCCCCCGTTCTGTCGACCGTGTAGGCCATCGCGCCTTTCACCCCAGAAAACACATGTAGGGCTTCACCATCACGCGAGGCTGCCGCGCTTCCGACTGCTACGTTCCCAGCTATCGATAATGCGAGGGCGCATATGCGTCTGATCTTCCTCATTCGTCCCCCAGGCAGCATGTTGCACAGTACAGAATAGTACTGAACGAGCGGCAGCTTTGAGGCAATGATCGAGGAGCAGCGGTGTCCGCAAGTGGGCGATAGCGGAATGGCCGCTCTGGAGAAGAAAGCGGACGTCTAGCGCCTGGCATACGCAGGTTGCGGAGTGGACGGCGCTGCCCCTATTCAGAGGGAATGTTGGATGCAGTCATACCGCTCGGCGTCTTGGCGCTCATGCTCATGTTCGTGGCACAGGTCCGCCGCTTGCTATCGCACGCAATTCTGAACCGGACTATTCGAAAGGCACTAGAGGTTGACCTTCCCAGTGCGCATCTGCTGATAGAGAAGATCGATCCTCGCCCACGTTGGCCCGACGCATTGGCAGGTTGGATTATGGTTGTCGCGGGACTGGCGCTCGGCGCCGCATCCATTTTTGCTACAGCGACCGAACGCATCGAGGCGCTTCAATTGGCAGCCATTAGTGTCGTCGTCGGTGGAGGAATTCTATTTTACGCTTGGTGGGTAGAACGGGGTACGCCTCGCCCGTAGGTCGGTTTCCTCCACGTGGCCACAAACGAGAATGTCCGGTTCCGGGTGACATCTGAATGGCCGAGATGGAGAGGAACGCTGGCGTTCAACCAGACCCGTGACATTGCGCAGAGATTATTTTCGTTGAAGGGATGTCGAACTCAACGTCTATGAATGCGCAGCCGCCGTCCGAAACGCTCGGCAACAATCGAGAGTTGGTCAACCAGCGCCGTTCACCGGCTTTGAACCCGTCGGGCGGGGGGCAAAGTAGGGCGATCTGGCCGTTTGTCGGTCCGCCGGCTTTGGCTCCAGCGCATGAGGACAATGATGCGTCGGGGCGAAAATACAGCGCACTCACGCGCTCGTTCGACGAAGGTGCATAGGCGCGCGCATATGTTTTCAGCGGCCTTGCCCCTTTCGGAAGGCTAATTTGTGGCTCTATCATGTCCATGATCACGGTTTGCTCCGAGCGGACATGCGGCGAGCAACCGCCAACACAGAGTAACAGTACCGCGAATAAGAGACGTGCCATCATGCATGGTGCACACACCCAGTGAAGGTGCGCAATCGCGCAACGGTAACCGCAGGGTTCGTTCACTGGGCAGTGGCCGCGCGAAGGCTACCGCTCCCAATCCGGCATTGCCCAACCCTTGGCCTTCGCCAGCAGCCGCAAAGGCCCATGCGCGTTCACCGCGAAGGGTTCGTCGGCCCATTCGAAGGTCGGGGCGTCCGAGACGTGGTCGGAATAGAAGCGGATGTGGGCGTGGTCTCGGGGGATGCCTTCGCGGTCCATCCAGGCCTGGATCATCCGCAGTTTGGCCGGGCCGTAGCAATTCTCGCCTTCGATGCCGGCGAGCAGTACGCCGTCGCGGTCGCGCACGCTCTCGGTGCCGATCACCGCGTCGAAGCCCAGTCGCCGGGCGATCGCCTCGACGTAGAATCGGTACGATGCGGTCGCCATGACCAGCCGGTAGCCGGCGGCGCGGTCGGCCTCGATCTGCGCGCGGGCGCTGGCGAAGACGCCGTCGCGCATGACGCGGTCGGCGAAGGCTTCGGCCGCGCGGCGTTCTTCGGCGGGCGTCATGCGCTTGCCGAGCATCATTCGCTGCATCAGGTATTTGAGCCGGCCGCGGCTGATCAGCTTGCCGACATAGCCGAGTGCTGCGACTCCGGCGAACGGGACGAGCGCCAGCCGCCACGGTGCGCCGCCTTTCATCGCGGTGTGGAGCAGGAACGGCGTCCAGGTCGGCGCATGCGTGATCGTCTTGTCCATGTCGTAGATCGCGATACGGACGGTGGGGGGGGCGGAAGGCATTTCGATCATCGTCGTCGCTTACGCCGCATTCATCTTGCCGATCCAGTCACTTTGCCGCAAAGGTGCGCCCGATGAGCGCGATGGCCGATTTCCAGCAGGACGGTGCCGATACCGGCACGCTTCGCTTTACCGGCGATCTGTCGCTCGCGAAGATCGGTAATCTGCCCGATCGGCTCGAGGCGATCGACGCGGCGTCGGTGAAGCATGTCGACCTCAGTGGCGTCGACCGGATCGACACGATCGGCGCTTGGGTCGTCCACCGGTTCGCGGCGCGCAACGATGCGACGATCGATGGGCTCGACGAGAACGACCAGGCGCTGTTCGACCAGGTCGTCGCCTCCGACCAGCCGGTCGCCGCGAGGCCCGTGAAGGTCGGCGCGGTCTCCCGCGTGGTCGGCGAGATCGGCGACGCGGTCGTGCTGTCGGGCAAGACGATGCTCGGCCTGCTCGGGTTTCTCGGCGCGACGACGATCGCGTTCGGCAGCGTCATCCGCCACCCGCAGCGGTTCCGGTTCAACGCCGTGGTCCAGCGGTTCGAGGTCGTCGGCGTCGCCGCGCTCGGCATCGTCGGGCTGATGAGCTTCCTGATCGGCATGGTCATCGCGCAACAGGGCGCGGTCCAGCTGCGACAGTTCGGTGCGGAAGTGTTCACGATCAACCTCGTCGGTCGCCTGACGATCCGCGAACTCGGCCTGCTGATGACCGCGATCATGGTCGCGGGGCGCTCGGGCTCGGCGTTCGCGGCGCAGCTGGGCACGATGAAGCTCACCGAAGAGATCGACGCGATGCGGACGATCGGCGTGTCGCCGATGGAGGCGCTGGTGCTGCCCCGCGTGCTGGCTGCGATCGTCATGATGCCGCTGCTCGGTTTCTATGCGTCGGTGATCGCGATCATCGGCGGCGGGCTGCTGTGCTGGGTCCAGCTCGGCATTCCGCCGGTGACGTTCATCGCGCGAATCCGCGAAGTCGTGCCGATCACCGATCTCTATATCTCGCTGATCAAGGCACCGGTGTTCGGCGCGATCATTGCGATCGCGGGCTGTTTCCAGGGGATGCAGGTCGAATCGGACGCCGAGCAGGTCGGGCTGCGCACTACCTCGGCGGTGGTCCAGGGGATCTTCCTGGTGATCGTGCTCGACGCGTTCTTCGCGGTGTTCTTCACCTGGTTGGGTTGGGACTGATGCCCCGCAAGACGGATAACACGACAGACGATTTCATCATCTCCGTGAAGGGGCTGAAGAACGCGTTCGGCGATTCGGTGGTGCACGAGGGGCTAGACCTCGACGTGCGGCGCGGCGAGATCCTCGGCGTGGTCGGCGGGTCGGGTACCGGCAAGTCGGTGCTGATGCGCTCGATCATCGGGCTGCAGACGCCGGTCGCGGGTGAGATCACGGTGTTCGGCGAGCCCAATATCGGCCGCGAGGAAACCGAGGCGACCGAGATCCGCAAGCGCTGGGGCGTGCTGTTCCAGGGTGGTGCGCTGTTCTCGACGCTGACCGTGGCCGAGAACGTCGAAGTGCCGTTGCGCGAATTCTATCCGGACCTGTCGCCCGCGCTGCTCGCGGAGATCGCGTCGTACAAGGTGGTGATGACGGGCCTGCCCGCCGATGCCGCGAACAAGTTTCCCGCCGAGCTGTCGGGCGGCATGAAGAAGCGTGCCGGTCTTGCTCGCGCGCTGGCGCTCGATCCCGAACTGCTGTTCCTCGACGAGCCGACCGCGGGGCTCGATCCGATCGGTGCGGCGGCGTTCGACGGGCTGACGCAGTCGTTGCAGAAGACGCTGGGGCTGACGGTGTTCTTGATTACGCACGATCTCGATACGCTGTATGCGATCTGCGACCGGGTCGCGGTGCTGGCCGACAAGAAGGTCATCGCGGTCGGCACGATCGACGAACTGATCGCGCTCGATCACCCGTGGATCGAAGAGTATTTCAAGGGGCCACGCGGCCGTGCCGCGGTCGCGACTCAGGAGGCGCACGAGCGCGCCGACGAGCAAGCGGCCCAACATCCGACCGAAGTCCAGTCCAAGCAGTCCGCGCCGGACGACGCCGACGCGACATACGCCGAGAAAGAAGCAAGGACGCGCTGATGGAAACCCGTTCGAACCACGTCCTAGTCGGCGCCGTCGTGCTGATCCTGCTGGCCCTGCTGGCGCTGTTCACCGTGTGGATCGCGCGGATCGGCGGCAAGGAAGAGAAGGAATACGACATCTTCTTCCGCCAGTCGGTCGACGGGCTCGCGCGCGGCTCCGCCGTCGTGTTCTCCGGCGTGCCGTCGGGGCAGGTGAAGACGATTTCGCTGTGGAAGAATGATCCGCAGTTCGTCCGCGTCCGGATCAGCGTCAACGACGAGACGCCGGTGCTGCAGGGTACGACCGCGTCGATCTCTGGCGTCGGCTTCACGGGCGTGAGCCAGGTCTCGCTCGACGGTGCGCGCAAAGGTGCACCGGCGGTCGCTTGCCCCGACGTCAACGGGCAGCCTTGCCCGTATGGCGTCCCGGTCATCCCGACTAAGCAGGGCGGCCTCGGCGCGATCCTGAACTCGGCACCGCAGTTGCTCGAGCGCCTGTCGACGCTGACCGAGCGCCTTACGGGCTTGCTGACCGACCGTAACCAGGCATCGATCGCGGGTATCCTCGAGAACACCAATCGCCTGACGGATGCACTCGCCGATCGCGGGCCCGAGATTGCCGCGACGCTCGCGCAGACCCGGGTTGCGATCCAGCAGGCGGGCGATGCCGCGCAGCAGTTCGGCGTGCTCGCCAAGACCACCAACGGCGTGCTGTCCGAGGACGTGAAGCCGGCGATGGCGAACCTGAACAAGGCGATTACGTCTGCACAGCAGAGCGCGGAGACGTTGAACGCCGCGATCGGCGATGCACGGCCAGGCTTGCAGGCCTTCTCCAAGACGACGATCCCCGAGGCCAACCGTCTGGTCCGCGACCTCCGCACGACCGCCGCGGCGCTGTCGTCGGTCGCCGAGAAGGTCGACCAGCAGGGTGCGAGTTCGCTGATCGGGCAGCAGAAGCTCCCGGATTACAAGGGTAAGTGAGGCACGCCATGAAGACACCGCTCATCCTGATCGCGATGCTGCCACTTGCCGGGTGCATCAGCTTCGGCGCGAAACCGCCCCCCACATTGCTGACGCTGACGAGTGCATCGTCGGTGCCGGTCGGCCAGAACCAGGATTCGGCGACCGCGAAGTCGATTACGATCCAGGTCCCGGTCGTGCCGCAGTCGCTGGCGACGGCGCGCGTGCCGGTGCAGGCAACGCCGACCTCGATCGCGTACGTGACCGACGCGCAGTGGGCCGAGCCCCCGGCGCGGCTGTTCTCGCGGCTGGTATCGGACACGGTTGCAGCGCGTACCGGGCTGGTGGTGCTGTCGACGGCGCAGTCGATCGGCGATCCCGGCGGGTTGCTCGGTGGCGAACTGCGGTCGTTCGGGCTCGATGCGACGACGCGCGAGGCGGTCGTGACGTTCGATGCGTCGCTCACCCGCGTCGGCAAGACGACGGTCGAGAAGCATCGCTTCGAGGCGCGCGTGCCGGTCTCGGCGATCGACGCGCCCTCGGCTGCCGCCGGGATCAACCAGGCGGCGAACCAGGTCGCGACGCAGGTGGCGGACTGGATCGGTCGGTGAACGCCCCTTCGTTCTGAACGCCCCTTCGTTCTGAACGCGGTGTCGGCCTGAGCGTTGACGCTCTCTGACGAGGAGAGCGACGATGCCACAGGGCGACAAGAGCGCGTACACCGACAAGCAGAAGCGCAAGGCCGCGCATATCGCGGACGGCTATGAAGAGCGCGGCGTTCCCGAAAAGGAAGCCGAGGCACGGGCTTGGGCTGCGGTGAACAAGGATTCGGGCGGGGGTAATCTGTCCGGCTCGGGTCGTGGCAAGCCCGATACGCATGCGTCTTCGCATGAGGGCGGGAAGCAGGCGGCTGGGCGTAGCGCGGCGGCGAAGTCTGCGGCTGCGAAGAAGGGTTGGGAGACCCGGCGGAAGAAGGCTGGGTAAAGCCGGAGTTCGTCATCGACGCATCTGTCATCCTGACGAAAGTCAGGATGCAGGGTTACTTGTGGTGCGCTTCATGGCTCTGGATCCTGACTTTCGTCAGGATGACGGACGGTGTTTGGGTACGTGTTGTTAGCGCCTCAGCGTGCGAGCGTGGCTTCCGCCTCGGCAAGGTGCAAACGTTCCACCATCTGGCCGTCGAACCGGATGGCGCCCTTGTCGGCATTCTCCGGTTGCGCGAACGCCGCCACGACCTTGCGGGCCCATGCCAATTCCTCTTCGGTCGGGCCAAAACCGGCGTTGGCGGCGTCGATCTGGGAGGGGTGGATCAGCGTCTTGCCGTCGAACCCGAGCGTTGCACCTTGCGCGCACTCCGCGGCGAAGCGGGGCGGGTCGTCGAGGGCGTTGCAGACGCCGTCGAGTGCGACGATTCCCGCAGCACGGGCGGCCATGATCGTTGCGGTGAGAGCAGGGATCAGCGGCATGCGATCGGCGCCGAGCCGGCAGCGCATCTCCTTGGCGAGATCGTTGGTGCCGGCGACCAGTGCGGTGAGGCGCGTTTCGGCTGCTGCTGCGGATAGGGCGGGGAGGGCTAGGATGGCGGCGCAGGTCTCGATCATTGCCCAGATCGGGGGGCCGTTTTCGCCGAGCGATGCGCGGGCCGTGAGCAGGTCGGCGACCGACGAGACCTTGGGGACAAGCACCGCGGCGACGCCGGTTGCGCGGATCGCGGCGATGTCGTCGGCATACCAGGGGGTGTCGAGGCCGTTGACCCGTACGACCAGTTCGCGCTCGCCGAAGCCGCCTTCGCGGACCGCCTCGATGACGCGATCCCGTGCTGCGGCCTTTTCGTCGGGGGCGACGGCGTCTTCCAGGTCGAGGATGACGACGTCGCAATCGAGTGCCCGCGCCTTGGCGATGGCGCGGGCGTTCGAGGCGGGCATGTAGAGCGCGCTGCGGCGGCGTCTGGTCGTCATGCTATCGGCCGTTGCGGATCAGGTGACGACGTCGGGAGCGGTGCGGCCGGTGTGCTGCGCGATGCCGGCTATCGACTCCGCGGCAGCGACGATGCTGGCGAGCATCTCGCCGGTATCGCGGTCGAGGTCGCCGCCGACGGGTTCGTAGCGTTCGAGGTATACGCGGAGCGTCGCGCCGGTGGTGCCGGTGCCCGAGAGGCGGAACACCACGCGGCTGCCGCCTTCGAACAGGATGCGGACGCCCTGGTTGCGGCTGATCGAGCCGTCGGTCGGGTCGGTATAGGCGAACTCGTCCGCGGTCTCGACGGTGAGGTCGCCGAACTGCTGGCCGGGGAGGGTGGCGAGGCTGGCGCGCAGGGCGGCCATCAGGGCGTCGGCGCGTGGGGTCTCGACGCCTTCGTAATCGTGGCGGGCGTAATAGTTGCGGCCGAACTTCGCCCAGTGATCGCGGGCGATCGTGTCGACGCTGTCGCCGCGGACGGCGAGGATGTTGAGCCACAGGAGGACTGCCCACAGGCCGTCCTTCTCGCGGACATGGTCGGAGCCGGTGCCCGCGCTTTCCTCGCCGCAGATCGTCGCCATGCCGGCGTCGAGCAGATTGCCGAAGAACTTCCAGCCGGTCGGGGTCTCGTAGGCGGGGATGCCGAGCTCTTCGGCCACGCGATCGGCGGCGGCGCTGGTCGGCATCGACCGGGCGATGCCCTTGAGGCCGGCTGCGTAACCGGGTGCGAGGTGTGCGTTGGCGGCCAGCATCGCGAGGCTGTCCGAGGGGGTGACGAAGCGGTGCTTGCCGATGATGAGGTTGCGGTCACCGTCGCCGTCCGACGCTGCGCCGAAATCGGGCGCGTCGGGGGCCATCATCGTCTCGTACAATTCGTGCGCGTGGACGAGGTTGGGATCGGGGTGGTGGCCGCCGAAATCGGGCAGGGGCTCGCCATTGCGGACGGTGCCGGGCGCGAAGCCAAGGCGCCGTTCGAGGATCTCGGTGGCGTAGGGCCCGGTGACGGCGCTCATCGCGTCGAACGCCATCGTTAGTTTCGCCGCGCGGATGGCGTCGAAGTCGAACAGTGTTTCCACGAGCGCGGCGTAGTCCTCGACCGGGTCTACGATCTCGACCGGCATATCGCCGACCATGATCTCGCCGCCGGTGTCGAGGTCGATATCGTCGGCATCGACGGTCAGCCAGCGGTCGATCTCGAGCGTGCGTGCGTTGATCGCGTCGGTCACGGACTCAGTGGCGGGACCGCCGTTGGCGATGTTGTACTTGATCCCGAAATCCTCGTCGGGACCGCCGGGGTTGTGGCTGGCAGAGAGGACGAGGCCGCCGATCGCGCCACGCTTGCGGATCATGTGGCTGGCCGCCGGGGTCGAGAGGATGCCGCCGCGGCCGACGATCACGCGACCAAAGCCGTTGGCCGTCGCCATGCGGATTGCGACCTGGATGACCTCGCGGTTGAGGAAGCGGCCGTCGCCACCGATCACCAGCGTCGCGCCGGCCTTGTCCGCCACCACGTCGAACACGCTCTGGACGAAGTTCTCGGCATAGTTCGGCTGCTGGAAGACCTTCACCTTCTTGCGCAGGCCCGACGTGCCGGGCTTCTGGTCGGTGTACGGCGTGGTCGAAACGGTGCGGATCATGCGGGCTCCAGGAGCTTGGCGTAAAGGTCTGCGTAGCGGCGGCCGCTCTCGTCCCACGAGAAGTCCGCGCGCATCGCGTTGCGCTGCAACATGGACCAGCGATCGGGGCGTGCATAGAGGGCTATCGTTCGGCGCAGCGCGTGGCTGAGCGCTTCGGGCGTGACGCCGTCGTGCTGGACGCCGGTGGCGACGCCAGCGGCGATCGCGGCTTCGTTGGCGTCGATCACGGTGTCGGCGAGGCCGCCGGTCCGCGCGACAACCGGGATGCAGCCGTAGGCGAGGCCGTAGAGTTGCGTCAGGCCGCAGGGTTCGAACCGCGACGGGATCAGGATCGCGTCGGCGCCGCCTTGGAGCAGGTGCGAGGCGGGCTCGTCATAGCCGATGCGGACGCCGATCCGGCCGGGGTGGCGTTCGGCAGCGGCGAGGAAGGCGAGTTCCAGGGCGGTGTCGCCCGAGCCGAGCAGCGCAAGACGACCGCCGAGCGCGACGAGTTCGTCGAGAACGCCGGCGAGGACGTCCATGCCCTTTTGCCAGGTGAGGCGGCTGATGACGGTGAAGATCGGGCCTTCGCCGGCGTCGAGGCCGAACAGGGTTTCGATCGCGCGTTTGTTGGTCCGGCGGCGGGCTAGCGTTCGCGCGGTGTAGCGGGCGGGGAGGGACGCATCGGTCTCCGGGTTCCAGACGGCGGGGTCGATGCCGTTGACGATCCCGGTAACGCGGCCGGCGCGGTCGTTGATGAGGCCTTCGAGGCCCATGCCGAATTCGCCGCGGCGGATTTCGGCGGCGTAGGTCGGGCTGACGGTGGTGATTGCGTCGGCGGCTTCGAGACCGGCTTTCAGGAAACCGACGCCGCCGTAATATTCGACGCCGTCGAGCGCGAAGGCTTCGTCGGGGAGCGCGAGGTCGGCGAAGATGTCGTGGCCGTAGCGTCCCTGGAACGCGATGTTGTGGATCGTGACGACCGTCTTGGCGGGCGCGCCGGGGCCAGGCGCGTAGCGCAGATAGGCGGGGGCCATTGCCGCCTGCCAGTCGTGTGCGTGGAGGATGTCGAAGTCGTAGCCGGGGACCGTGCCCGAAGCGAGATCGGCGGCGGCGCGGCTGAACGCGGCGAAGCGGCGCCAGTTGTCGGACCAGTCCGCGCTGGTCGCGTCGCCGTACGGGCCGCCGCCTCGGGCGAACAATGCGGGGGCGTCGAGGACCAGCAGTGCGTGCTCGCCGATCTTCGTCTTCAGGATACGGGCTTCGGTGCCGAGTAGGTCGGTGTAGCGGTGGACGACCTTCGCGCGCTTGGTGACGGCGGCGAGCGCGGGGTAGCCGGGGAGGAACGTGCTCAGCGCGACGTTATGCGGCGCGAGCGCGGCCGGGAGCGCGCCGACGACGTCCGCAAGACCGCCGGTTTTTATGAGGGGGTAGGCTTCGGAGGCGACGGAGAGGACGCGCATCATCGGGGCGCTCCGGCTGGTATGGGGTAGCTGCTCCCCTCCCTGGAAGGGAGGGGCCGGGGGTGGGTCGGTGTGGGGCGTGCGAGCCGACTGGCAACGGGCCGACCCACCCCCAACCCCTCCCTTTCAGGGAGGGGGGCAGGTATCGCCAAGCGCATCACGCGGTCAGCCGGTCGATCATGGATTTGGTTACGAGCACCACGCCGTTGTCGGTGCGGCGGAAGCGTTGGGCGTCGGATTCTGCGTCTTCGCCAACGACCAAGCCGTCGGGGATTTCTACGCCGCGATCGACGACCACCTTCGACAGGCGCGCGCCGCGGCCGATCACGCAGTGCGGGAGGATCACCGCTTGATCGAGCATCGAGTAGCTGTGCGCGCGGGTGCCGGTGAAGATCAGGCTACGGTGGATCGAGGAGCCGGAGATGATACAGTCGCCCGACACGAGGCTCGACACCGCCTCGCCGCGGCGGCCGTCGTCGGCGTGGACGAACTTCGCGGGTGGCGTGACCTCGGAATAGGTCCAGAGCGGCCAGCTGCGGTCGTAGAGGTCGAGCTTGGGCACGACATCGGTGAGGTCAATGTTCGCCTCCCAATAGGCGTCGACCGTGCCGACATCGCGCCAATAGGCCTCGACCTCGAGCCCCGAGCGGACGCAGCTGTCTGAGAAGCGATGCGCGACCGCCTTGCCGTTTTTCACGAGGTACGGGATGATGTCCTTGCCGAAATCGCGCGACGATCCGGGGGTTGCGGCGTCGCGACGAAGCTCCTCGAACAGCAGCTTGGTCGTGAAGACGTAGATCCCCATCGATGCCAGCGCGATGTCCGGGTTGCTGGGGATCGCGGGCGGATCGGCGGGTTTCTCGACGAACGCGGTCACGTTGTCGTGCTCATCCACGGCCATCACGCCGAAGCCGACCGCTTCCATCCGCGGCACTTCGAGGCAGGCGATCGTGACGTCCGCGCCGGTCTCGCAATGCTGTTGCAGGATCAGCTCGTAATCCATCTTGTAGATGTGGTCGCCCGCCAGGATGACCATGTATTCGGGCGCGTGGCTCTCGATGATGTCGATGTTCTGGTAGACCGCGTCGGCGGTGCCCTCGTACCATTGGAACTCGCTGATGCGCTGCGAGGCGGGCAGGATGTCGAAGCTCTCGTTGCGTTCCGAACGCAGGAAGTTCCAGCCGCTCTGCAGATGGCGGATCAGCGAATGCGCCTTGTACTGCGTCGCGACGCCGATCCGGCGGATGCCCGAGTTGATCGCGTTGGACAGCGCGAAATCGATGATCCGCGCCTTGCCGCCGAAATACACCGCGGGTTTCGCGCGCGTATCGGTCAGCTCCATCAGGCGACTGCCGCGGCCGCCGGCCAGCACATACGCCATCGCGTCGCGCGCCAATGGCTGTCCCCGCCGTTCCACCATGTCAGTCTCTCCCGTTATCCGTCGTGTTCGTCGTTATAACTCCCCGTCACCCCGGACTTGTTCCGGGGCCACCGTTCCGCATGCTCTCGAGCCGTTGAGGTCGCGGAACGGTGGATGCCGGAACGAGCCCGGCATGACGGACTATCCTTCATATTCGAGCATGATCGTCGCCAGCGGCGGCAGCGTGACCCAGGCCGCGCCGTCCTTCGCGACGACGCCGCCGAGATTGCCGAGCCCGCTGCCCCAATAGTCGTGCGCGTCGCTGTTGATGATCTCGCACCAGCGACCATCGAGCGGTAGCGGCACGCGGTAGGGTGCGCGGGCGATCGGCGTCATGTTCGCGACGATCGCGATCGGCTTCGCGCCGGGGGCCTTGCGCAACCACGCGAACACCGAATTGGCGGCATCATCGGCGACCAGCCACTCGAAGCCCTCCGCCTCGCAGTCGCGCGCGTGCAACGCAGGCTTCTCGCGGTAGACGGTGTTGAGGTCGCGGACGAGGTTGCGGATGCCCTCATGACTGCGCGCGTTGCGCAGGTCCCAGTCGAGCGCGCGCGCCTCCGACCATTCGCGACGCTGCGCGAATTCCTGTCCCATGAAGAGCAGCTTTTTGCCCGGATAGCCCCACATGAACGCGTAATAGGCACGCAGGTTGGCAAATTGCTGCCAGTCGTCGCCGGGCATCTTGGTGAGCAGCGAGCCCTTGCCGTGGACCACTTCGTCATGGCTCAAGGGCAGGACGAAATTCTCGCTGAACGCGTACACCAGCCCGAAATTGATCTCGCCGTGATGATGCTTCCGGTGCAGCGGATCGCGCGCCATGTACTGGAGCGTGTCGTGCATGAAGCCCATGTTCCACTTGAACCCGAAGCCGAGTCCACCGCTCTTGCCGTCGTCGCTCACCGGCGCGGAGACGCCCGGCCACGAGGTCGATTCCTCGGCGATCGTGAAGACGCCGGGATGCTGGCCGTAGATCTCGCGGTTCATGTCGCGGAGGAACGCGACGGCCTCCCAATTCTCGCGGCCACCGTCTTCGTTGGGGATCCATTCGCCGGCCTTGCGCGAATAATCGCGGTACAGCATCGACGCGACGGCATCCACGCGCAGCCCGTCGATATGATAGCGCTCGGCCCAGAACAGCGCGTTGTTGACGAGGAAGGACGCGACTTCGCGCCGCCCGAAATTGTAGATCGCGGTGTTCCAATCGGGGTGGAAGCCAAGCCGCGGATCCTCGTGTTCGTAGAGCGCGGTGCCGTCGAACTTGGCGAGGCCGAACGCGTCGGTCGGGAAATGCGCGGGTACCCAGTCGAGCAGCACGCCGATCCCGGCGAGATGCGCGCCATCGACGAACCGCGCGAACCCTTCGACGTCGCCGAAGCGCGCGGAGGGCGCGTAGAGGCCGGTGGTCTGGTAGCCCCAGCTCGGGTCGTACGGGTGTTCGCTGATCGGCAGGAATTCGATGTGCGTGAAGCCCATCTCGACCACGTACGGGATCAGGCGATCGGCGAGTGCGTCCCAAGTCAGGAACCAGCCGTCGGCGTCGCGGTCCCATGATCCGGCGTGGACCTCATATATGCTGATCGGCACCCGATGCGGATCGACCGATGCCCAATGCTTGCGGTGATCGGTGTCGGCCCAATCGTGCGCGAGTTTTCGCGTGATCGAGGCGTTGGCGGGGCGGAGTTCGGACGCGAACGCGAACGGGTCGGCCTTGAGCGGTTGTAGGTGGCCGTCGGGGCCTACGATCTCGAACTTGTAGGCGCGGTATTCGGCGATGTCGGGGATGAAGATCTCCCACACGCCGACGTCGCCGCGCTTGCGCATCGCGTGGCGGCGGCCGTCCCAGTCGTTGAAGTCGCCGACCACCGACACACGCTGCGCATTGGGAGCCCAGAGCGCGAAGTGGACGCCGTGTGCGCCCTCATGCTCGATCAGGTGCGCGCCCATCTTGTCGTGGAGACGACGGTGCGTGCCCTCCGCCATCAGCAGATCGTCGATCGGGCCGAGTACGGGGCCGAAGCTGTAGGGGTCGGTGACCCACCACGACGTGTCGCCCGCCTCCGCATGGTATTTCACCGGCTGTTGCGTGCCGTCGATCGGGCCTTCGAACAGGCCGCGATCGTCGATGCGGGGGAGGGTGCCGAGCGCGGTGCCGTCGAGTGCGTGCGCCTCCGCCGTGTCCGCGCCGGGCAGCCAGACGCGTGCGAACACGCCGGTCGGGCCGCTGTGGACGCCGAGCAGCGAGAACGGATCGTCGTGACGCCCTTCGAGGAGGGCAACGATGGCACCTTCGGGTGGCTTCACATCACCGTCCAGATTTCCCGCGCATATTCGCGGATCGTGCGATCGGACGAGAACCAGCCGACGCGGGCGACGTTGCGGACGGTCGAGGCGACCCAGGCGTCGCGGTCGTTCCAGCGCGTGTCGACGGCGCGCTGCGCAGCGGCGTAACTGTCGAAATCGGCGGCAAGCATGAACCAGTCGCCATCGTACAGCCCGCCCATCAGCCCGGCGTAACGCGTCTTGTCGTCGGGGGAGAACACGCCGGACGCGATCGCCGACACCGCCTGGCGGAGTTCGTTCGAACCATCGATGACACTGCGCGGATCATAGCCGTTGGCGCGCTTCGCCTCGACCTCGTCCGCGGTCATGCCGAAGATGAAGATGTTGTCGTCGCCGACGCGGTCCTTGATCTCGATATTCGCGCCGTCGAGCGTGCCGATCGTCAGCGCGCCGTTCATCGCGAACTTCATGTTGCCGGTGCCCGACGCCTCGAGTCCGGCGGTCGAGATCTGTTCGCTGAGATCGGCGGCGGGGATGATCTTCTCCGCCAGCGACACGTTGTAATTGGGCAGGAACGCGACCTTGAGCAGGCCACCGACGGAAGGGTCTGCGTTGATCCGGCGCGCGACGTCGTTCGCCAGTTTGATGACGAGCTTCGCGTTGTGATAGCTCGACGCCGCCTTGCCCGCGAACAGCTTCACGCGGGGCGTCCAGTCCCGCTCGGGATGGCTGCGGATCTGGTCGTAGAGCGCGACCGTCTCGATGATGTTGAGCAGCTGGCGCTTATACTCGTGGATGCGCTTGATCTGGACGTCGAACATCGCGTCGGGGTCGATGCGGAGCCCCATCGTCTCCTTGATATGATTAGCCAGTGCCACCTTGTTCGAACGCTTCACGCTCGCAAAGCGCTCCCTGAAACCGGAATCGTCCGCGAAAACATCCAGATCGACGAGCTTTTCGGCATCGTCGAGGAAGCCGTCGCCGATCGCATCGCGGATCAGCGCGGTCAGGCCGGGGTTGCATTGCTGGAGCCAGCGACGCGGCGTGATGCCGTTGGTCTTGTTGTTGATCCGCGTCGGGTAGAGTTTGTGAAGATCGGCGAAGACCGTCTTCTTCATCAGCTGCGTATGCAGCGCGGCGACGCCGTTGACGCTGTGCGAGCCGGCAAAGGCGAGGTTCGCCATCCGCACGCGCCGCTCTCCGCCCTCGTCGATCAGGCTGATCGCGGCGATCGCGCGGTCGTCTATACCTTCCGTACCGCGCGCTTCCCGCAGCAGCTTGGCGTTGATCGCGTAGACGATCTGCATGTGGCGGGGGAGCAGGCGCTCAAACAGCGGCAGCGGCCAGCTCTCCAGCGCCTCGGGGAGCAGCGTGTGGTTGGTGTAGCCGAAGGTGGCGCGCGTGATCTTCCACGCTTCGTCGAACGCGAATTCGTGATGGTCGATCAGCAGCCGCATGAGTTCGGCGATCGACACCGCGGGGTGCGTGTCGTTGAGCTGGATCGCGGCCTTGTCGGGCAGCGTGCGGATGTCGCCGAAATACTGGATGTGGCGGCGGACGATGTCCTGGATCGACGCGGACGAGAAGAAATACTCCTGTCGAAGGCGGAGTTCCTGGCCTGCGGCGGTGGAGTCGTTGGGGTAGAGGACGCGTGTCAGCGTTTCTGCGCGCAACTGGTCGGCGAGCGCGCCGGTGAAGTCGCCGGCGTTGAAGCGGTCGAGCTTGATCGGATCGAACGCGCGGGCGGTCCACAGGCGGAGCGTGTTGACGTGCTTGCCGCGCCAGCCGACCACGGGGGTATCGACGGCAGTGGCCTCGACCGCCTCGGACGGACTCCAATGGACCTGACCGTTATCTGCGACCGTCACTTCGCCGCCGAAGCCGACGAAATAGGCGCTCTCGCGGCGTTCAAATTCCCAGGGGTTGCCGTGCGCGAGCCAGTTCTCGGGCATCTCGACCTGCCAGCCATCGTCAATCCGCTGGCGGAACATGCCGTTCACATAGCGGATGCCGTAGCCATAGGCGGGCAGCGCGAGGCTCGCCATGCTCTCCATGAAGCACGCGGCGAGGCGGCCGAGGCCGCCATTGCCGAGCGCCGCGTCGGGCTCGATCTCTTCCAGTTCGGCGAGGTCGACGCCGTGGAGCTTCAGCGCCTGCGTGACCTCGTCGTTGCGCTGCAAATTGGTCACCGCGTCGCGCAGCAGCCGGCCGATCAGGAATTCGAGGCTAAGATAATAGACGCGCTTGGCGCCGGCCGCGTGCGCCGCCTTGGTCGACGCCATCCAGCGTTCGACGATGTCGTTGCGGACCGTCAGGATCGTCGCGGCGAGCCAGTCGTGGGGGCGAGCGGCCTGCGCATCCTTGCCGATGCGGTGGACCAGCGTGTCTAGGATCGAGTCGGCCAGATCCTGGATGACGGGTGCTTGAACGGGCGGCTGTACGGCAGGATCTGAGGTCACGCGGTTTCCGAAATCGTTACGGTCGCGGCGATCCTAGCCTCCCGCGAGCCGATGTCACGCGGACTTCCTTCCCGTTACGGAAAAGAAGCTTGCCGATCAGTGCTTTAAATTTGGGATGATCCATCACCGCGCTGGGGCGGTGGTGGACAGGGTAGGGTTCGAACCTACGTAGGAGAAACTCCGGCAGATTTACAGTCTGCTGCCTTTAACCACTCGGCCACCTGTCCAGGCCGCTTTTGCAAGCGCCGCTCTTTCAAGCGAGGCGGCTCAATGGCGAAGCGCGCCCCGCCTGTCAACGCGGGTTTTGCGAAGTTTCGTGGTTCATAGTTGCCGCGGGAGCGGAATGCCGACAAGGACGCGGCATACACAGACACGATAGAGAGCGAATATGGCACGCAAGGGACACAGGCCGAGCAAGGCACCGGCAGGCCGCCCCCGCTTCTGGGGCAAGCATGCGGTGGGCGCTGCGCTTGCCAATCCGGAGCGCACGGTGCGCAAAATCCTCGGCACGCGCGAGGCGCTGGCCGGGTTCGACCTGCCCGCCGACGTGCCGGTGACCTATGCCGAGGCGATGGACTTGGCGCGGCTGGTGCCGGGCGATGCGCCGCACCAGGGCGTGGTGATCGAGGTCGAGCCGCTCGAGGACATGTGGCTCGCCGACCTGCTCGAGCACGGCAAGGACGACAACCGCCCGCTGGTGATCCTCGACGGCGTGACCGATCCGCATAACGTCGGCGCGATCCTGCGCTCGGCGGCGGCGTTCGATGCGCTGGGGATCATCACGCCGGATCGCAATGCGCCGCCGGAATCGGGGACGATCGCTCGGGCAGCTTCGGGTGCGCTCGAGAGCGTGCCCTGGATTCGTGTGGTGAACCTCGCGCGCGCTCTGGAGGAGATTGCGGCGGCGGGATTCTGGCGGATCGGGCTGACGGGTCACGCGACGCAGACGCTGTCGGAAGCGATGGGCACGCAGCGGATCGCGATCGTGCTCGGCGCGGAAGGCGAGGGCATGCGCCAGAATACCGAGCAGCATTGCGACGAGCTGGCGAAACTGCCGATCTCGGAGAAGGTGGAAAGCCTCAACGTGTCGAACGCTGCGGCGATCGCGCTCTACGCCATCACCACGCGGTAACCTGAACTCCCTCGCCCCTACGGGGAGAGGGAAGGGGCCCGCCGCCCTTGCGGTGGGAAGGGAGAGGGGAGTGAGGCTCGGGACGGTTCATCCCAACACCCCTCTCCCTTCCGGCGCAAGCGCGCCTCCCTCCCTCTCCCCGGAGGGGCGAGGGGCAGGGACAGTTAGTCCTCTTCGGCGATCCGGACCTTCAGGCCATCGAGTCCTTCAGTCAGTTCGATCTGGCACGACAGACGTGAAAACTCATCCCGATCACTCGTCGAATCGAGCAGGTCATCCTCGTCCGGCCCCATCGGCTTCAGTTTGGCCGCAAAGTCCGGGTCGACATGGACGTGGCAGGTGGCGCACGAGCAGCAGCCGCCGCACAGCGCCAGGATCTCGTCGATCCCGGCGTCGCGGATGACTTCCATCACCGATAGGCCCGCCTCGCCGATGATCTCGCGTTCTTCCCCTTCGCGCGTCACGACGATAAGCTTGGGCATGTCATTCTCCGAAAAATCTTCGTGCGTTCATGCCGTTGCGCGAGCCAGGGATCAAGCATCATGGGCCTGAGCGCAGAGCAACTCGAAACCGCGATGGCGGCGTTGTGCGAAATCGAGCCAGCGTTCGCGGTCGCGGTCGGCAATGCGGGCCACCCTGCGCCGCGGATCAGCGAGCGCGGCTTCGCGACGTTGCTGCGGACGATCGTCGGTCAGCAGGTGAGCGTCGCCTCGGCCGCGGCGGTCTGGAACAAGCTCGACGCGGTAGTCGGTGGCGCAGGCGACCCGGCGAAAATCGCCGCCGCCAGCGATGAGTTGCTGAAGAGCGCCGGCCTCTCCCGCCAGAAGCTCGGCTATGCCCGCAGCCTCGCCGACGAGGTGACGAGCGGCCGGCTCGACCTGACCAACCTGCCCGAGGACGACGAGGAGGCGATCGCCGCTTTGGTCCGCGTGAAGGGGATCGGTCGCTGGTCGGCGGAGATCTACCTGCTGTTCGCGGAAGGGCGGACGGACATCTGGCCGGCGGGCGACCTAGCGATCCAGATCGAGGTTGGGCGGATACTGGGCCACGAGACCCGGCCGAGCGAGAAACTGACGCGCGAGGTGGCAGACGCTTGGCGCCCGCACCGCGGTGCTGCGGCGATCTTCGCTTGGCATCATTATCAGGCGGACATGAAGGTGATCTGACCTCCTTGCTCCCCTCCCTGGAAGGGAGGGGGCGGGGGTGGGTCGGTTTCCACATGTTCGGACATTGGTGGCTCAAGCGGGCCGCCCCACTCCCAGCCCCTCCCTTCCAGGGAGGGGAGAACGTTCCCATATACTCGTTACGTACCCGCGCACACGTCGGCTCAGCGAAAGCCGGCATCTCTCCATTCGAATGGCTACACCCGCCAACCGGAACACCCCAGTTATCACTGGAGTGACGGGCCGGAGGTGAACGCATTGTCACCCGACTTGCCAGCCACGCCTTGTCCCCTCTCCCTCGTTCCGGCAAAGCACCCCCCGATGTCAGCCCCCAATCTCCCCGCGTCCGGCTTCGCCAACTCGCTCGCCGAGAGCCACCGCACCGTCGTCGTCCCCGAAGGCGCGTCCTTCTGGCGCCGCCTGTTCGCGTTCGTCGGCCCAGGCTATCTCGTCGCGGTCGGTTATATGGACCCCGGCAACTGGGCGACCGACATCGCCGGCGGCTCTGCGTTCGGCTACACGTTGCTGTCGGTCGTGCTGCTGTCGAACCTCATGGCGATGGTCCTCCAGGCGCTCTCCGCGCGCCTCGGCATCGTCGCCGGGCTAGACCTCGCGCAAGCCTGTCGCGCGCATTATTCGAAGCCGGTCTCGGTCGCGCTGTGGTTCCTGTGCGAGATCGCGATCATCGCCTGCGACCTTGCCGAAGTGCTCGGCACCGCGATCGCGCTGAAGCTGCTGTTCGGGCTGCCGCTGGTCTACGGCGTCGTCCTCACCGCGCTCGACGTGTTCCTGATCCTCGCGCTGCAACGCTTCGGGTTCCGCAAGCTGGAGGCGTTCGTCGTCGCGTTGCTGGTGATCATCGCGGGGTGCTTCGTCTTCGAGCTGTTCCTCGCGCGGCCCGAATGGGCGGGCGTGCTCGGCGGGCTCGTCCCGACGACGCAGATCGTCACCAACCCGGCGATGCTCTACATCGCGATCGGCATCCTCGGCGCGACCGTGATGCCGCATAACCTGTACCTCCATTCGTCGATCGTCCAGACCCGTGCCTTCGCTAAAGACACCGCGGGCAAGCGCGACGCGATCACGATGGCGACGATCGACGGCACCGTCGCGCTGGGGCTCGCCTTCTTCATCAACGCGGCGATCCTGATCCTCGCGGCGGCGACCTTCCACGTTGCTGGCCGGACCGATGTCGCGGAGATCGACCAGGCGTACCAGCTGCTCGCTCCGATGCTCGGCATGGGCGCGGCCAGCGTGCTGTTCGCGGTCGCGCTACTCGCGTCGGGTCAGAACTCGACGGTGACGGGAACGCTTGCCGGCCAGATCGTGATGGAAGGGTTCCTCAACCTGCGTATGCCGGTCTGGGCGCGGCGGCTGGTGACGCGGCTGCTGGCGATCGTGCCGGCGGTGTTCGTGGTCGGCGCGTCGGGCGATGCGGGGGCGACGAAGCTGCTGGTATTGAGTCAGGTCGTGCTCAGCTTGCAACTTCCGTTCGCGGTCGTGCCGCTCGTCAAGTTCACCGGCGACCGCACGATCATGGGCGACCTCGTGAGCTCGGCGTGGCTCAAGATCCTCGCCTGGGTGATCGCCGCGGTGATCATCGGGCTGAACGGCACTTTGCTCTACGGCATGCTGTAGATACGAAAACGGCGGCCGATCGCTCGGCCGCCGCTTCGTCATTGGCTAGCTTCGGCTGAAGCTCAGCGGCACTTCACGTTGCCGCGGTCGACCGAGCGGCCGAGCAAGGCGCCGCCACCGGCACCCGCCAGCGTACCGAGCGTGCCGCCACCGATCAGGTTCGCCAGCGCGCCGCCACCGAGCGCGCCGATCACGAGACCGGTCGTGCCATCGTTGCGCTTGCAATAGGCGCGGCCGTCGCGACCACGATAGATGCGGTCGTTGCGGCTAAGGCGGCGCTCGCGATACTTGCCGTCACGATAGCTGTTCGACGGATCCCAGTTGCGGTCGTCGCCACGCCAGTTGCGATCGTTGCCACGGCGGTCGTTGTCGTACCGGCGATCGTCACGATCGCGACGGTCGTTGTTGTCGCGGCGATCGTCGTAACGCTGCGCGGTCGCGGCGGTCGGCAGCATGGCCGGCGCTGCGACGGCGACCGACATCAACGCTGCGATAAGATGCTTCTTCATGGGATAGTCTCCTGATCTATGCCGGTGTAACTTGCGCCACTCCGTAAAAGTTCATTCTTCGACTCTCGTGCGGCTGGCCGAGGGCTTGCACCGGTTTGCACCGGCCGATAGCAATCGAGCCATGAAGGTCGACGGCAACTATCGTGACAACGGGTTCGCACATCTTCGCGGACTGATACCGGTCGAGGTGACCGACGCCTTCCTGCGCCGGCTGAAGCAGGATCTGGCGCTGGACCGGGTCGATCTGAGCAAGGTCACGCAGCATCCCAATCTGCTGAAACGTGCTGCGTTCGAGGTTTATGGCCGGCAATATCCGCCGATGCTGCAGTTCCTGTGGGGCCTGACGCCGATCGTCAGCCAGCTCGTCGGGCGCGACCTGTTGCCGACCTATGATTATTTCCGGATCTACCGCGAGGGCGACGTCTGCATGGTGCATTCGGACCGCCAGGCGTGCGAGCACAGCCTGTCGCTGACGCTCGATTACAGCGACGGTGCGCCCTGGGATCTGGAGGTCGGCAAGGTGCGGACCGAGCCGAGCGCACGCGTTACCGACGACTTCGGCGCGGAGCCATATGCGGCGATCGCGATGGAGGTCGGCGATGCGGTCCTGTACCAGGGCGTACACCACCGCCACGGCCGGATGACGCCCAACCCGAACGGCTGGTCGGCGCATCTCTTCCTGCACTGGGTGGACCGCGATGGGCCCTACCGCGACCAGGCGTTGGAAGGCGAAACCAGCCGCGCGAAGGCCGACTTCCACTTCATCTGACGCGCGTCAGACCTTATCGGGGCTGGCCATCGAGCAGTCGTGGCCGTTGCCGGTCTCGACCTGCAACGTCGCGTGGCCGATGCCGAATTCGTCGTGCAGCATCGCCCTGGCGTCGCTCAGGAACCGGTCGCCGGGGTGGCCGGCGGGCATTACCAGGTGTGCGGTCAGCACGGGTTCGGTGGTGCTCATCGGCCAGATGTGGAGATCGTGGATCCCGGTGACGCCGGGCAGGCCGCACAGCGCCTCGTCGACATGGTCGAACTCGATGCCGCGGGGGACGGCGGACAGCGACATCTCGACGGTCTCGCGGAGCAGGCCCCAGGTCTGCCAGAAAATGAGGATCGCGATGACGATGCTCACCGCGGGATCGATCCAGGTGAGGCCGGTGCGCCAGATCACGATTCCCGCGATCACCACGCCCGCGGACACCAGCGCGTCGGCGGCCATGTGGAGGTAGGCACCGCGGATATTGACGTCGCCCTTGCGACCGCGCGCGAACATCCACGCGGTGAACGCGTTGACGGCGATGCCTATGCCCGCGACCATCGACACGGTGAGGCCGGCGGTCGGGGCGGGGTCGGAGAAGCGCTGCGACGCCTCCAGCACGATCGCGCCGAGTGCGACCAGCAGCAGCAGCGCGTTGGCCAGCGCGGCGAGGATCGTCGAGCCCTTCAGCCCGTAGGTGTAGCGCTTGGTCGGTGCGGTGCGCGCGAGCATCGTGCCGCCCCACGCGACGACGAGACCAAGCACGTCGCACAGATTGTGACCGGCGTCGGCGAGCAGCGCGACCGAGTCGATACGCAGGCCGACGATCGCCTCGACGACGACGAAGACGATGTTGAGGCCGATGCCGATCGCGAACGCGCGGTCGAACGAGGCCGGGGCGTGGCTATGGCCGCCGTGCGAGTGGCCGTGGCCGCCGCCGTGTGAGTGACCATGCTCATGGTCATGTCCGTGATGATGTCCGCCCAACGCTCAGCACTCCGCTAAATCCGGCCGCCGCCTAGCATTGCCGTATCGTGAGATACTAGGACGTGAGAGACATTCTCACAGGTCGCCAATCACGCAACGGTCTCCCCTCCCTGAAAGGGAGGGGCAGGGGGTGGGTCGGCCGGTTTATGTCGCAACCGCTAGAACATGCGGAACCCGACCCACCCCCAACCCCTCCCTTCCAGGGAGGGGAGCAGCTTCCCTGCCACCAAACCGCTCCGTCACCCGGTGGAGGCCGGGGGCCACCGTCCCGCGCACGCAATTCCCTCGAATGTGCGGAACGGTGGATGCCAGAACGAGGTTCTCCTGAGCGAGGCGGAAGGGCCCGGCATGACGGGGGAAGCGCTCAGCCCTCGTTCGCGAGCGCCTTCAACCGGTACAGCGCGTCCAGCGCATCGCGAGGGCTCATCGCGTCGATGTCGAGTTTCGCCAGATCGTCGCGCAGCACGTCGCACGCTGCCTCCTCGATCTGCGCGGCGGCGGCGAACAGCGGCAGGTCGTCGAGCCCGGCCGCTAGCCCACCCGTCTTCGCGCGTCCGGCCTCGAGCTTCGCCAGCACCGCCTTCGCGCGCGCCACCGTCACCGGCGACATCCCCGCCAGTCGCGCGACCGCCAGCCCGTAACTCCGATCCGCCGGCCCGTCGGCAAGCTCGTGGAGCAGCACCAGCTCCCCCTTCCACTCACGCGCACGGACGTGGTGCAGCGACAGCGCCTCGCACCGCTCCGCCAGCCGCGTCAGCTCATGATAATGTGTCGCGAACAGGCAGCGGCAGCGATTGTCCTCGTGGATCGCCTCGACCACCGCCCAGGCGATCGCGAGGCCGTCATAGGTCGAGGTGCCGCGGCCGACCTCGTCGAGGATCACGAACGACCGCGGCGTCGCCTGCGCAAGAATCGCCGCGGTCTCGACCATCTCGACCATGAAGGTGGAGCGGCCGCGGGCGAGGTTGTCCGACGCACCGACGCGGCTGAATAGCCGGTCGACTAGGCCCAAGGTGGCCTTGGTTGCGGGGACGTACGATCCGGCCTGCGCGAGGACCGCGATCAATGCGTTCTGGCGGAGGAAGGTCGACTTACCGCCCATGTTCGGGCCGGTGACGAGCCACAGTCGCGAGCTTTCCGACAGATTGCAGTCGTTGGCGACGAACCGATCGCCCGACTTCGCCACCGCCGCCTCGACCACCGGATGCCGTCCGCCCTCGATCTCGAAGCATGCGTGATCGACCAGCGAAGGCCGCGCCCAAGCGCCTTCCGCGGCGCGCTCCGCCAGTCCCGCCGCGACGTCGAGCCGCGCGAGCGCATCGGCGGTTGCCGCAATCGCCTCGCGACCGGCGAGGGCTTGTGCGGTGAGTTCCTCGAGATGCGCCGCCTCCGCCGCCAGCGCATGCGCGCCGGCCTGCGACACCTTCGCCGCGACGTCGTGCAGGGCAGGGGTATTGAACCGGACGACGCCCGCGAGCGTCTGGCGATGCGTGAAGCCGCTCTCGGGCTTCATCAACGGGTCCGCCGCCCGCGCCGGCACCTCGACATGATAGCCGAGCACGCCGTTATGCCGGATCTTCAGCGCGGTGACGCCGGTCGCGGTGCGGAACTCTGCTTCCAGCGCTGCAATCGCCCGCCGCCCGCCCGCGCCTGCATCGCGCAGGTCGTCGAGCGCGGCGTCGTAGCCCGCCGCGATATAGCCGCCGTCCGATGCCTCGATCGGTGGCGACGGCACCAGCGCACGCTTGAGCAGGTCGATCAGCGCGCCGTGCCCGCGCAACCGCGGCGCGATGTCCCGGAGGAGCACCGGCGGATCGACGATCGCATCCATCCGCTCGCCGAGGCTCCATGCGCCGTCGAGCCCATCGCGCAACTGCCCGAGATCGCGCGGGCCGCCACGCCCTGCCGCCAGCCTCCCGAGCGCGCGGCCGATGTCAGGCAGCGCGCGCAAGGTCGACCGCAACCGCTCGCGCGCTGCCTGGTCGTCTTGGAACAGCCGCACCAGATCGAGCCGCGCATCGATCGCCGCCTTGTCCATCAATGGTGCGCCGAGATCCGCGCCGAGCAACCGCGCGCCGGCTCCCGTCACGGTCCGGTCGACCGCGTCGAGAAGGCTGCCTTTGCGCACGCCGCCGGTGGTGCAGGTGAGTTCGAGGCTTTCGCGGGTAGCCGCGTCGATCGCCATCGTCTCCGTCGCTCGGCCGATCCGCGGGGGGCGCAGGAAGGGCATCGTGCCCTTCGCATTATGCTCCAGATACGCGACAAGGCCTCCGGCTGCGGCGAGCCCCGCACGGCCGAACTGTCCGAATCCGTCGAGCGTCGCCACGCCGTACAGTCGCTTCAGCCGAGCCTCGCCCGCGCCGCTGTCGAAATCGATTTTCGGCCGCAGCGTGGTCGCGGCTTCCTCGAACTGGCTCGCCTCTGACGCGACAACCTCGGCCGCGCCAAGCCGCGCGAGTTCCGCCTCGACCGCGTCGCCCGCAACCTCGACGATCTCGAACCGCCCGGTCGACACGTCCGCCGCGGCGATCGCCACCGATCCGCCCGCCTCGCCGATCGCCACGCACCAATTGTCGCTCCGCGCGTCGAGCAGCGCCTCCTCGGTCAGCGTGCCCGCGGTCACGACCCGGACGATCGCGCGGGCGACGAGCGCCTTCGATCCACCGCGCGCCTTCGCCTCCGCCGGGCTCTCGACCTGCTCGGCGATCGCCACGCGGTGGCCGGCCTTGATCAGCCGTTGCAGGTACACCGTCGCGGCGTGCACCGGTACGCCGCACATCGGGATCGGCTTGCCCTCATGCTCGCCGCGCGCAGTCAGCGCGATGTCGAGCACCCCCGCCGCGATCCGCGCGTCGTCCATGAACAATTCGAAGAAATCGCCCATCCGGTAGAACAGCAAGCAATCCTGCGCCTCCGCCTTCAGGCCGAGATACTGCGTCATCATGGGGGTAGGGGCGGGGTGCGACATCGGCGTCGATCTAGCGGGAGTTTGTGGGTTCGTCATCCGCTGCCGTTCTCCTGCGCACGCAGGAGGCCAGGGTTCGAGGGGACAGTGCTGCTTGATCCTGGGCTCCTGCGTTCGCTGGAGAACATGGGCGAAGTGTCCGGGGTGACGAAGCGGCATCGTCTGCGTAAAGACACAGGCCACAGAGAGAGGCCCCGCCCATGTCCGACGAAACGCTGCAATTCTCCGAACGCGAAGCCTTGCTCTTCCACTCGGAAGGCCGTCCGGGGAAGATCGAGATCATCGCGTCGAAGCCGATGGCGACGCAGCGCGATCTCGCGCTTGCCTATTCGCCTGGCGTCGCGGTGCCGGTGCAGGCGATCTATGACGATCCCGCGACCGTCTACGATTATACCGCGAAGGGGAACCTCGTCGCGGTGATCTCGAACGGCACCGCGATCCTCGGCATGGGCAATCTCGGGCCGCTCGCTAGCAAGCCGGTGATGGAAGGCAAGGCGGTCCTCTTCAAGCGCTTCGCCGACGTCGACGCGATCGATATCGAGCTGAAGACCGAGGACGTGAACCGCTTCATCGACGCGGTCGAGCTGATGGAGCCGACGTTCGGCGGGATCAACCTCGAGGACATCAAGGCGCCCGAATGCTTCATCATCGAGCAGGCCCTGCGCGAGCGGATGAACATTCCGGTCTTCCATGACGACCAGCACGGCACCGCGATCATCACCGCCGCCGGGCTGATCAACGCGTGCCTGCTCACCGGGCGCAAGCTGTCCGAGGTCAAGATCGTCGTCAACGGCGCCGGCGCCGCGGCGATCGCCTGCACCGAACTCGTGAAAGCGATGGGTGTGCGCGGCGACAACGTCATCCTCTGCGATCGCAAAGGCGTGATCTACCAGGGGCGCGAGGGCGTCGACCAGTGGAAGTCCGCCCACGCCGCGATCACCGAAACGCGCACGCTGACCGAGGCGCTGGTCGGGGCCGACGTGTTCCTGGGGCTCTCGGCGGCGGGCTCGCTGACGCCGGAGATGGTCAAGGACATGGCCCCCGCGCCGATCATCTTCGCGATGGCCAATCCCGAGCCGGAGATCCGCCCCGAACTGGCGATGGCCGCGCGTCCCGATGCGATCGTCGCGACCGGGCGCTCGGATTATCCAAACCAGGTCAACAACGTACTCGGTTTCCCGTTCATCTTCCGCGGTGCGCTGGACGTCCGCGCGACTGGTATCAACGACGCGATGAAGATCGCCGCCGCCAACGCGATCGCCGAACTCGCGCGCGAACGCGTGCCCGAGGAGGTTGCCGCGGCATACGGTGTAAGCCACAGCTTCGGCCCGGCGTACATCATCCCCGCGCCGTTCGATCCGCGGCTGATGGAAGTCGTCCCTGTCGCGGTCGCCAAGGCGGCGATGGCCTCGGGCGTCGCGACCAAGCCGATCCTCGATATCGAAGCGTATCGTCATTCTCTCCGCGCACGCCTCAACCCGACCACCTCGGTCCTTTCGATGGCGTACGAGGGCGCCCGCGCGCATCCCAAGCGCGTGATCTTCGCGGAGGGCGAGGAAGAGGTCGTCCTCCGCGCTGCTATCGCGTTCAAGGAAGGCGGCTATGGTACGCCTGTCCTCGTCGGTCGCGACGACGTGCCCGACCGGTTGCGCGCGCTGGGCGTCACCGATCCCGAGAGCTTCGAACTCCATAACAGCCGCGTCTCGCCGCTCGTCCCGCGGATGGTCGACTTCCTGTATTCGCGGCTCCAGCGTCGCGGATACCTGCGCCGCGATTGCGAGCGCATGGTCAATCAGGACCGCAACATCTTCGGCGCGCTGCTGCTCCAGCTCGGCGAAGGCGACGCGATGATCACCGGCATCACGCGCACCTATGGCGAGACGATGCGCCAGATTTATCGCGTGATCGACCCGGCGGCGGGGAAGACGCCGTTCGGCATCCACCTGCTCATCGGCAAGAGCCACACCGTGTTCATCGCCGACACCACCGTCAACGAACGCCCGACCGCGCAGCAACTGGCAGACTTCGCCGAACAGACCGCGGCAGTCGCGCGGCGGATGGGCCACGAACCCCGCGTCGCATTCCTCAGCTACTCGAACTTCGGCAATCCGAAGGGCGAATGGCTCGACAATATCCGCGATGCGGTGACGGTGCTCGACGGCCGGAAGGTGGGCTTCGAGTATGAAGGCGAGATGGCGCCGGATGTCGCGCTGAACCCGAAGCAGCTGGCGAACTACCCCTTCGCGCGCCTCTCAGGCCCGGCGAACGTGCTGATCATGCCGGGGCTCCAGTCCGCGCATATCTCGGCGAAGCTGTTGCGCGAACTGGGCGGGGATTCGGTGATCGGCCCGATGCTGATCGGCATGGAAAAGCCGGTCCAGGTCGCGCCGATGACGTCGACGGCGAGCGAACTCGTGACGCTGGCCGTGCTGGCGGCGGGGGGTATCGCCCGGTAGAAACCGGCGCCCCCTCGGACCGCAATTTCCGTCTTGCGGCCGGACCATCCGTTATTATGATCCGTCGAACCGATAGAAACGGGGGGGCAGGATGACGGGGAAACGGGTGGTCGCGTGCGCGCTGGCGACGTGTCTGGCGGCAAATGTGGTTCAGGCGCAGGCGATGATGCCGGTGCCCTATGGCGGCACAAAGCCAGCGCCCGTCCCGCAATCGCCCGCCGTCGATCCGCGGGACACGCCCGAGGAGATCGCCAAGGATTCGGCGCGCGACCTCAGCGACGATCATTTCTACAACCGCCCCGGCGCCACGCGCGCGGACTATGACGCCGCCTGGCAACGCTGCCGCCTGATCGCGCGCGGATCGCGGACGCCATCGGGATCGATCCCCTATTCGTACAACCCGGCGCTCGTCTCGCCGGTTGCGGCAGGGATCGGCGGGGGCTTGGGCGGTCTGCTGGCGGGTGCGATCGCGGAGGGGCAGCAGCGGCGCGCGAACCGGCGCAACTGCCTGCTGATCGACGGCTGGCGGATGGTCGAGGTGCCGGCGGCCACCGCGACACGGCTGAAGACGATGACCGACGATCAGCGCTCGAGCTATTTCAACGGGATCGTCGGCGCCGCGCAGGTCGACGGCAAAGTCACCGAGCGCGCCAGCTTCACCCAGCCGGTCGATCCCGTCTTCAATCTCGATGCACCGGTCTTTGGCCCCGGCTCGGTGTTCCTCGGCAAGAAGGTCGATCCGAAGGCACCGTTCGTGCTCGGCCCCGGAGAGGCGGCGGTCGTCCTGGCGTTTCGCCGACCCGACGCAGTCAGCGCCGGTCGCTCCGCGCTCGTCCAGTTGGCGCGGTACGACGTCGCCGGCCGCGACCTGCTGTACCGCCGCAAGGACTGGAAGAAGACCGGCGACAAGACCATCTATGAGGTCGCTGCGGGAAGTGCCGATCGCAAGGCGCCGTACGAGGTGCAGGTCCTCAAGGTCACGCCGGGCGATTACGTGATTGCCTCGACCGCGGTCGTCGCCAAGGTTGCGACGACCAGCTACTGCTTCGGCGCGCCGACCTTTCACGTCGATCCCGGTGCGGTCGTGTATCTCGGCGATTTCGTTCCCGTCGTGGATGCAAAGCTGAAGACCGGCGATACCGTGAGCACGCTCGCCTACGCCTCGCATATCGAGGATGCGCGCCGGACGCTGACGGCGTCGCAGCCTGCGCTCGGTGCAGCATTGCGCCCCGCCAGCATCATGAACCGCGCAACGTATGCCTGTTCGGCGATCACGATGGACCGCTGGGACCTGCCCGGCGTCGGATCGCGACCGCCCGCAGTCGCCCAGTAGCCAAACTCCCTCGCCCCTACGGGGAGAGGGAAGGGGCCCGCGGCACTTGCCGTGGGAAGGGAGAGGGGAGTGGGGCTCGGGACGGCTGATCCCAACGCCCCTCTCCCTTCCGTCGCAAGTGCTCCTCCCTCCCTCTCCCCGGAGGGGCGAGGGAATCAGAAGTCAGGCGTCGATGCTTGTGCCCAGCGAAGCGTGCACCAGCCCGCCGTCCACCGTGATCGTCTCCCCGATCACATAATCCCCCGCGCGGCTCGCAAGGTAGATCGCCGCGCCCGCCATATCCTCGTCCACCCCGACGCGCTTCGCCGGAATCCCCTGCGCCACCGCATCGCCATGATCCCGCGCCGCCTTGTTCATGTCGCTCGCGAACGCCCCCGGTGCGATCGAGGTGACGTTGATCGAGTCCGTCACCAGCCGCGCCGCCATCCGCTTCGTCAGGTAGATCAGCGCCGACTTCGACGCGTGATAGCTGTACGTCTCCCACGGGTTCAGCCGCTGGCCGTCGATCGACGTGATGTTGATCACCTTCGCCGGCTTCGCGCGCGAGCCCGAGGCCTTCAACGCCGCATGCAGCGCCTGGGTGAGGAAGAACGGCGATTTGACGTTCAGGTCCATGACCTTGTCCCAGCCGACCTCGGAAAACTCCTCGAACGGCACGCCCCATGCCGCGCCCGCGTTGTTCACGAGGATATCGAGCTGCGACTCATGCTCGGCGAACTGCGCGGCGAGCGCCTTGCACCCCGCCACGGTCGAGACGTCCTGCGGCAACGCGATGCAGTTCGGCCCGAGTTCCGCGGCCGCCGCCTCGCACACATCGGCTTTCCGCGACGAGATATACACCTTGGCCCCCTGCGCGATGAAGCCGACGGCGATCATCTTGCCGATCCCGCGGCTGCCGCCGGTGATCAGCGCGATGCGGCCGTCGAGCCGGAACAGGTTGGTCGTATCCATCACGCGTCCTCCGAATGTTTGCCCGCTTGGTATCGCCGAGCGCCGCCCGCCGCAAACCCGTTTTTCGAACCAGCCGTCATTGACGAGTGCAAAGCCCGTACTATGCTCGCCAAAAGCTAGGAGAGAGCGTGTGAGGTTTTCAGGCAAGCGTGCCGTCGTGACCGGCGGCGCGTCCGGCATCGGCCGAGCGACCGCACTCCGACTCGCCGACGAAGGCGCCACCGTGCTGATCGGCGACATCGACGAAGCCGGCGGCCACGCGATCGCCGACGCATCCGGCGGCCGCATAATGTTCCAGCGTACCGACGTGCTCCAAGCGGGCGGTATCGAAGCGCTGATGCAGACCGCCGACGATGCGGGCGGGCTCGACATCTTGTTCAACAACGCCGGCGCAGGCGGCTCGCGCGACCCGATCGGCGAGATCAGTCCGGAGGATTGGGACCGAACCCAGGCACTCCTCCTCCGCTCGGTCGCGCTCGGCATCCGCTACGCAGCACCGCTGATGGCCAAGCGCGGCGGCGGCGCGATCGTCAACACCTCGTCGGTATCCGCGCTTGGCACTGGCTATGCGCCGACCGCCTATTCCACCGCCAAGGCCGGCGTACTCCACCTCACCAAGCAGGCCGCCGCGGATCTCGCGCAGCACAAGATCCGCGTGAACGCCGTCGTGCCCGGCTTCATCGTCACCAACATCTTCACGCGCACGCTCGAACTCGACGCCGCCAAGACGACGCAGGCGGACGCGATGATCGCGCATATTGCCGCCGACGCACAGCCGATCCGCCGCCCCGGCACCGGCGAGGACATCGCTGCCGCGGTCGCGTTCCTCGCCAGCGACGACGCGAGCTTCATCACCGGCACGCACATCCTCGTCGACGGCGGCATGACGATCGGCACGCGCCCGAGCTGGGACCCCGCGCAACCCTCGCTGTTCGCCATGCTCGACAAGCTGAAATGACCGCCGCGTCATGAGCGCACCCGCCCGCCGCCTCTCCAACGGCACGATGGCAAGCTACGGCTTCGGCGCGGTCGCGTACGGAGTGAAGGATGCCGGGTTCGGCACGTTCCTGCTGTTGTTCTACAACCAGGTCGTCGGGCTGCCGTCCGCGACCGTCGGCCTCGTCATCATGATGGCGTTGCTGATCGATGCGTTCGTCGATCCGGCGGTGGGCTTTTTCTCCGATCGCACGCGGACGCGTTGGGGGCGGCGGCATCCGTGGATGTACGCGTCTGCGCTGCCGATCATGGTCGGCTGGCTGCTGCTGTGGAACCCGCCTTCGGTGATGTCCGAGCCGCAGACGCTGGTCTGGCTGTTCGCGATGGCGGTGATCGTGCGCAGTGCAGTGAGTTGCTATGAGGTCCCCTCGGTCGCGCTGACGCCCGAACTCACCTCGGGGTATGACGAGCGGACGCGGATCATGGCGTATCGGTACCTGTTCGGCTGGGTCGGCGGATTGCTGATGCTGTTGTCGGCGTACCAGTATTTCCTCGCGCCTACCGCGGCGTTCCCGAACGGGCTGCTCAATCGCGCCGGATACGGCGGCTTCGCGTTGGCGGGGGCGATCTTCATCGGCGTTGCGATCCTCGTCTCCGCGCTCGGCACGCATCACGAGATCAGGCATCTGCCGAACCCGCCGATCGCCAAGCAGACCCTGCGCGAGTCCTTCGCCGAACTCCGCCAGACCGTGAAGAACCGCGCGTTCGCGATCCTGATGGCGGCCGGCGTCTGCGCGTACACGATCCAGGGCATCAGTTACGCGATGTCGAACTACCTCTACACCTATGTGTGGGGCTTCAAGGGGCCGGTGTTCGTCTATTTGACGATCGCGTTGTTCTCGGGCGTGTTCCTCGCGTTCCTCGCCGCGCCCCGGCTCGGCAGGACGGGGAGCAAGCCCAAGGCAGCGATGGGCGCGGTGCTGCTCGGCGCGGCGCTCAACACGTCGCCCTATTGGCTGCGGATGCTCGGCGTGTTTCCCGACGTCGGCGAGCCCACGCTGCTGCCGATGCTGTTCGGGTTCTTCATCCTGGGCACCGCGTCGAACGTCACCGGGTTCATCCTCGGCGCGTCGATGATGGCCGACGTTGTCGAGGATTCTGAGGCGAAGACCGGCAGGCGATCCGAAGGCGTGTTCTTCGCGGGCTCGTTCTTCGTCCAGAAATGCACGAGCGGGATCGGGATTTTCTTCGCCGGTATGATCCTCGCGGTGGCGGGGTTCCCGGCCAAGGCCATGCCGGGGACGGTACCGGTCGCCACGATCGACCGGCTGACGCTGATCTACGCCGGCCTCTACATCGTGCTGGCGTGCGTCTCGGCGTACTTCTTCTCGCGGTTTCCCTTCGGGCGGGTGGAGCATGAGGCAAGGCTGGCGCGGCTGGCCACACCGGCTGCCGACCGCTGATACTTCTCCCCTCCCTGGAAGGGAGGGGCCGGGGGTGGGTCGGCCGCTTGGGCAGCGTTCCGTCAGCTAACAGACCGACCCACCCCCAACCCCTCCCTTCCAGGGGGGGGAGCAGGACGGTGACCGCTGCTCTTCCAGCGAGGGTGGCAAGGCGGTAGGACCGATGCTTGGCCTTCCCCTTGGAACGGCGACATCGGAGTTCCCATGCGCATCCCCGCTCTAGCCACCGCCCTTGGTCTCGTCCTAGCATCCCCCGCCGTCGCGCAGACGATCGCACCAATCCTCACCACCCCCGACGCGCACGACCCGCACAGCTATGCCCGCCCCGCCGAGGCGCGCGTCACGCATGTCGCGCTCGATCTCGCCGCCGACTTCGACACCCACGTCATGCGCGGCATCGCGACGCTCGACATCCTGGCGAAACCGGG
Organism: Sphingomonas sp. AP28; assembly: GCF_056680455.1. Lineage (NCBI taxonomy): Bacteria > Pseudomonadati > Pseudomonadota > Alphaproteobacteria > Sphingomonadales > Sphingomonadaceae > Sphingomonas > Sphingomonas sp. AP28. The sequence continues at coordinate 3,099,017 of NZ_CM155283.1, forward strand.
CGCGAAACAGGTCGTGCTCGACGACAACGGCCTGAAGATCGTCAACATCACTGACGCGAACGGCAAGCCGCTCCCCTACTCGGTAGGCGCGGTCGACAAGGTCCACGGCGCGCCACTGACCGTCACGCTCAACGGCGCGAAGAAGATCCGCATCGCCTATGCCTCGTCGCCCGACGCGAAGGCGCTGCAATGGCTGACCCCTGCGCAGACCGCGGGCAAGACGCAGCCGTTCCTGTTCAGCCAGGGTGAGGCGATCCTCAACCGCAGCTGGATCCCGACGCAGGATTCGCCGGGCATCCGCCAGACCTGGGAAGCGAAGATTGCCGCTCCCAAGCAGCTGACCGCAGTGATGAGCGGCGACCGCGTCGCGGACGCTGCCGGCAAGACCTGTGTCGCGGATCGTTGCACGTTCCAGTACAAGATGGACAAGCCCGTCGCGCCCTACCTCATCGCGCTCGCGGTCGGCGACATCGCGTTCAAGTCGACCGGCCCCCGCACCGGCATCTGGGCCGAACCCGCGACGCTCCCCAAGGCCGCGTACGAGTTCGGCGAGCTCGAGAAGTTCGTCGCCGCCGCCGAAGGGCTGTACGGCCCGTATCGCTGGGGCCGCTACGACGTGCTGGTCCTGCCGCCGTCGTTCCCGTTCGGCGGCATGGAGAACCCGACGCTCACCTTCGCCACGCCGACCGCGATCGCCGGCGACCGCAGCCTCGTCTCGCTGATCGCGCACGAACTCGCGCACAGCTGGTCGGGCAATCTCGTGACGAACGCGACATGGGACGATTTCTGGCTCAACGAAGGCTTCACCAGCTATTTCGAGAACCGGATCATGGAAGCGCTCTACGGCAAGCGCCGCGCGGACATGGAGGCCGACCTCGCCTGGACCGACATGCTCGCCGCGGTGAAGGAGGCCGGTGGCCCCGCCGCGAAGGACACGCAACTCCACCTCGATCTCGACGCATCGCGCGATCCCGACGACGGCATGACGCAGATCGCCTACGACAAGGGCGCCGCCTTCCTCCGCACGATCGAGAAACAGGTCGGCCGTGCCCGGTGGGACGCGTATCTCCGCAGCTATTTCGACCGCCACGCCTTCCAGCCGCAGACCAGCGCCGGCTTTCTCGCCGACCTCAAATCGAAGCTGCTGACTCCCGCCGAAGCCAAGACGATCGGCGTCGACGCGTGGGTCTACAGCCCCGGCATCCCGGGGAACGCGGTGCACGTGACGTCCGCCGCGTTCCCCGCGGTCGATGCGGCGGCCAAGGCGTATGCGGCCGGCGGTCCCGTCTCGGGCGTGCCCGGCAAGGCTACAACGCAGGAGATCACGCGGTTCATCACGCAATTGCCGCGCAAACTCCCGGCCGAGCGGTTGAAGACGCTCGATACCGCGTTCGGTTGGAACACCACCGGCAATGCCGAGATCCGCTTCGCCTGGCTGCAACTCGCGCTCGCCAATCACTATGCGCCTGCCGATGCGTCGGCCGAGCAGTTCCTGACCTCGCAGGGTCGGCGTAAATTCGTCGCGCCGCTGTTCCAGCAGATGATGGACTCGGGCGACTGGGGCCACAAGCTGGCGATGGAGATCTACGGCAAGGCGCGGCCGGGCTATCATGCGGTCACGCAGGTCACGGTGGACCGCATAACCGGTTGGAAACTCATGAACTGAGCCGCCTTGAGCGCCCATCCGGGGCGTTGGTCGGCGCGGTAACACGTTTCGTCGGATATGGTTCCCGCACGGGTTCCAATTAAATCGAACCTCCCGTAGCCAGAATGCGACAAACGGGTTTTGGCCGGGGGGTCTCGATGAATTTCAAGGCGTTAGCAGCGCGTTTTGCGCTGGTGGTATCGTGCGGCCTGATGACGGCCACCCCTGCTGCGGCTCAGTTCTGGCAGTGCGTGACGTTCGCCCGCTCGGTTTCGGGGATCGAAATCCGCGGCAACGCCAACACCTGGTGGAGCCAGGCCGAGGGTCGCTACGAGCGCGGCCACACCCCGAAGGCCGGCTCGGTCCTCGCCTTCTCGCCGACCTCGCGGATGCGCGTCGGCCATGTCGCAATGGTCTCGAAGGTGGTCAGCGACCGTGAAGTCCTCCTTACCCACGCCAACTGGTCGCGCCCCGGCGCGATCGAGACCAACGTTCGCGCGGTTGACGTCTCGCCCGCCGGTGACTGGAGCATGGTCAAGGTCTGGTACGGCCCGCAGGGCGACCTTGGCACCTCGGCCTATCCGACAAAGGGTTTCATCTATTCGGGCCACGCGCCTGCTGGCGACATGCTTGATGCGCCTACGCAGCCTTCGTTCCAGATGGCCAGTGCGACCCACACCGTCTCCGCTACGCAGCGCGCCAATGCTGCGCAGCTTGCGACGATCCAGCATGGTCCGACCGACCCCCGCGGCATCTTCACGCTGGTGAACGAGGCGCAGTAATCCTTTCGGCGCTACGCCGATGCTCTAGCCCCGAGGCTACGCAACGTTAACCCGATCGCGCTACGTCCGTCGCATCCCGAGGGGAACGACGATGCGATACTGGTTTTGCTTGCTCCTACCTGCGGCGCTGTTCTCCGCAGCGACACCGATCGCAGCCCATGCCGCGGACGCCCCCTATTATGGTCCGATGAAGCGCTGGGGCCCGATCGGCTACAAATTCGGTTACAAGGACAGCGTCGAGAAGGACGGCTCCTGGCGCGTGTCGGTCACGACGCATCGCGGCGAAGCGATCGACCTCGCAATGTACCGCGCCGCCGAAATGGCGCGTGACCTGGGGTATCCCTACGTCGAGTTGCTCGGCGGGTGGGAGCGCAGAACGCCCGGCCTAGGCACGGCGGACCTCTATGCACGACCCAGCCGCAGCCCCGCAGACCCTGCCACGTGCCGATCGAAGCGCCGCCGGAGTTGCTACACCGCCGATGTGGGCGAACTACTCCGGATCCTCGGCGGTCCTGACGGTACGCAACCCGGCGTACCGATCGCCGATCACGTCGACGAGTACGGGCGGTCCGTCTTCGTTTCGGGTTTCGGTATCGGTGCCGCATCGGCCACGCCATCGCGATCGACACCGGCCGCGCCGACGTTTGCGCTGGTGCCCCTGCCACCGCGCAGCACCATGCCACCGAGGAGCATGATGCCATCTAGGAGCATGATGCCGACGCGCATGACGATGCCGATGCGAGCAAGCGCTCCCGCACGACCGGCGACGGATTTCCAGACGACGCTCAAGGCCGCACAACCGATCCGCGGAAACCAGCCGAAGCTGGGTTGGACCATCAGCGACTGACCGTATCTTGTCTTCGTCATTGCGCGGTACGAACGCCGCGCCGCCGGTTACGCCGGCTTGAACGTCAGCGCGTCGCCATTCATGCAATAGCGCTTGCCCGTCGGCTTCGGGCCGTCGTCGAACACGTGGCCGAGATGCCCGCCGCAGCGGCGACAATGCACTTCCGTCCGCGCCATCCCCATCGTCGAATCCACCCGGGTCCGCACCGCATTCGGCAAGGGCTGCCAGAAGCTCGGCCAGCCGGTGCCGCTTTCGAACTTGGTCTTCGACGAGAAGTTCGGCAACGCACACCCGGCGCAGGAAAAGATCCCCGCGCGATGCTCGCCGTTGAGCGGACTGGAATAGGGCACTTCCGTCGCTTCCTTGCGCAGCGTGTTGTACGCGTCGGGGGACAGTTTTTTGCGCCACTGCGCGTCGGTCAGCGTCACCTCGAACCGCTCGGCGGCCTGCGCGGGTTGCGACGTGCAGCCCCAGAGCGCGAAGCCGGCGACGCCTGCTCCGGCTAGCGTAAGGAAAGCGCGGCGGTCCTGGGTCATGTTCGTCTCCATGGTTCGGATATAGGTACGGCCGAACCACCCGATAAGGTTACGCCAAGCCTCAGTATTTACTGATTTCCACCGGTAGCGTGCGATAGCCGTGGACGAAGCACGCAGCGACGCGCGTCGGTTCGGCGAGCACGTTGATCCGCATCCGTCGCGCGGCCATCTCCTCTAGCAGGATCGCGATCTGCATTTCGGCCAGCCGTGCGCCGACGCAGCGGTGAATGCCGTGGCCGAATGCCAGATGCCGCCGCGCGTTCGGGCGATCCACCACGATGGCGTCCGCATCGTCGCCGAACACGCTCTCGTCGCGGTTCGCCGAGATGTACCAGAGGGCGAGCTTGTCGCCGGCCTTGATCTGCTGCCCCATCAACTCCGCGTCCGCCGTCGCGGTGCGGCGCATGTGCGCGAGCGGGGTCTGCCAGCGCAGGATCTCGCTCACCGCATTGGGGATCAGCGTCGGGTCCGCCTCCAGCTTCGCGCGCGACTCCGGAAACTTGTCGAGGCCATAGGCGAGCGCCGACATCGAATTGCGCGTCGTGTCGTTGCCGCCGACGATCAGCAGGATGAGGTTCCCGATGAACTCGTTGTGATCCATGTGGCTCATCGCATCCGAGTGGATCATCATCGAGATCAGGTCGGGCGTCGGATCCTTATCGATCTTCGCGTCCCACAAGCCTTTGAAATACGACCCGCATTCGAACATGTGCGCGAGCCGCTGGCCGCGGAGTTCCTCGTTCTTGACGATCTCGATATCGCCCGCCCAGTCCGACCACAGCGTCAGTTTCCGCCGGTCCGCCCAGGGAAAGTCGAACAGGATCGCGAGCATCTGCGTGGTGAGTTCGATCGCGACGGTATCGACCCAGTCGAACGGCGTGTTCCATGGCAGGCTGTCGAGCATGTCGGCGGTCCGCCGCCGGATATCGCCCGACATCCGGGTCATCTCGCTCGGCGTGAAGGCGGGCGCGACCGTGCGGCGCTGCCCGGTATGTACCGGGCGATCGCGCGCGATGAACATCGGCATGCGGACGTCGCGCTCTGCGACGAAATCGGCAATCGTGATCCCGCCGGCCTCGGAGGAGTAGAGGTCGGGGAGGGATTCGACCTCGACGATGCCCTTGTAGGAGGAGACCGACCAATAGGGGCCGTAGTCGGACTGCTCGACATAGTGGACGGGGGCCTCGGCGCGGAGTTGCGCGAATGGCGCCTGCCAGAGGTCGTCGCGGTAGAGTTCGGAGCGGCTCACGTCGAGTGGATCGACCGTCTGTTGCGCCACGTCTCTTACCAGAGTCGCCATCGTTTCTCTCCCGTATTTTGCCGCAGGAGAGGCTTTGCTGACACTTATGTCAATAGGCTCCGTTCTCCTGCGAACGCAGGAGTCCAGGATCGCGAGGGATGGCGTTCGTTACCCTGGGCTCCTGCGTTCGCAGGAGAACAGTTAAGCGACTGCCTTAGCCTTGCGCCGCCAGAACGGCCGGGCGCTGCCCGATTGTAGGACGCCGCGGCGGAAAAGACGGGCGCCAACGGTGATGAAGATCGTTACCCACAAAGCCTGCCACGCCAGCGCCGCGACGTGCGGCCACAGCTCCGGTGAATTCGCCGCGCGGCCGGCCATTGCGAATGGCGACGACAGCGGGAACAGTTCGGCGGCGGTGGCGAGCCAGCTGCCGGGGTGGGAGACCGCCGCGGAGGACAGCCCGAACATCGCTACCTGCAGGATCGTGATCGGCAGCGACAGCATCTGGATCTCGCGCATCGTCGTCGCCTGCGCCCCGACCCCGAGGAATACCGAGCCGAGCAGGAGGTACGCCATGCTGAAATATGCGGCGAACAGCAGTGCGAACATCGGTGCGCCGACCGCGGGCGTCAGGTCGCCCAGCGCCACCGCGGCGGCGGCGGGCATCAGCGACGTGATCTGCGTGACGACGGTGCCCCAGAACGCGACGAACAGCACCGCGACGCCGAACATCCCGATCAGCTTGCCGAAGAACACGGACTCCAAGGGCACCGCGGCGGCGAGCACCTCGATCACCTTGTTGTTGCGCTCCTCGGCCATCGTGCCGACGACCTGGCCCGACAGGAACAGCGTCAGGAAGAAGATCCCGAACACCGCGAAGAAGGCGGATTGGTGCTGCCCACTGACCGAGGTGGTCGAGCGCGTGATCTGCGTCTTGGTCGCGGCGATCGTCGGCAGCGTGCCGCCGAGCTGCTGCGCGGCGAGCGTCGTCTGTGCGAGCAGCCCGAGGTAATCGGCCGAGCGTTTGCCGCGCGGTCCGTAAAGGATCTGCGGCGCGTCGAGCGGGCCGTACAGCACTGCGGAGGCGTCGACGTCCTTGGTCTCGAACGCCGCGCGCGCCTGGGCGGCTGGATCGGCGGTCGGCGCAACGATCGACAGTTCGGGGGGCGCTTCGTCGCTGCGGAACATGCCGCGCAGGCGCTCGTCGGACTCGTCGATCGGCCGCGCAGTGGTGGCGGGGACGATCGCGACGATCCGCGTCTTGTCCTGGGCACCATCAGTGACGCTCGCCGCGCCCAGTCCGCCGATCGCGCCGAACGATCCCATGATCAGGGGCGCGAACAGGAACAGCAGGAAGATCGGCGTGAACACCGTGGCGATGAAGTCGCGTCGCGCGATCGTGAAGGTCTGGCGGAGGGTGCGACGGAAACGGCTCATGCCGCGTCCTCCTTCGCGACGTCGGCATGCTGCCCAACGATCCTCACGAACGCCTCGTGCAAGCCGGGCCGCTCGATCGACAGCCCCGAAATCCCGTATCCCGCGTCGATCAGTCTCACGAGCAAGCTCTCGATTCCTTCGTTCGGAAGCTCGAACCGCCAGCTGTCCCCGTCCGCTACCGCATCCACCGGCAGCACGCCGCGGATCGCAGGATCGGGGCGATGCGGCGTGTAGTGGACACGCTGCGGCAATATACCCCGAGCGTCCGCCACGGTGCCCTCGAAGCGCCGCTTCCCCCCCGCGATGATCGCCAGCCGGTCGCACAGCCGTTCGGCGTGGCTCATGATATGGGTCGAGAACAGGATCGTCGCGCCGCGGTCGCGCTCGTTGAGGATCAGCTTCTCGAGCCGCTCCTGGTTGACCGGATCGAGCCCCGAGAAAGGCTCGTCGAGCACCAGCAAATCGGGCTGGTGCACCACCGAGCCGAGCAATTGCACCAATTGCGCCATGCCCTTCGACAGCTTCCGGATCTTCTCGTCGACCGCATGACCGAGCCCCGCGGCTTCCATCAGCACCACGGCACGCTCGCGCCCGGTCTTCCAGTCGAGCCCACGCAGGGCGCCCAGGAACGCGATCGCTTCGCGCGCCTTCATCGCCGGATACAGTCCGCGCTCCTCGGGCAGATAGCCGACCCGGTCGCTTGCATCGCGCGGATTGTCGTAGCCGAGCAGCGTGCGCGAGCCCTCGTCGGGTTCGATGATCCCGAGCAGCATGCGCAGCGTCGTCGTCTTGCCCGCACCGTTGGGCCCGAGCACGCCGTACACCGAGCCGCGCGGCACCATCATGTCCACCCCGTCGACCACGCGCCGTTCGCCGAACCGCTTCACGATCCCGTTCGCGGTGACCGCCCATTCATCGTTCACGCGCAATCTTCCTCCCGAGGGTGGCGTCGTGGTAGCGGGCGGACGTGGCGCAAGACAAGCTGGAACACAGGCTGAAGGCCAAAGCGGTGGAACTGGGCTTCGTCGCATGCGGGATCGCGCATGCGGGGGCGGCGCCGCGCGCGGGCGAACGGCTCCACCAATGGCTGGCGGATGGGCGCCACGGCGACATGATCTGGATGGAGGAGCGCAAGCACCACCGCGAGAGTCCCGCCGGCCTGTGGCCCGAGGTTCGCAGCGTCATCGCGCTCGGCATGAGTTATGCTCCGAAGGACGATCCGCTCCGGCTCGCGGACGAGGGCGGGGTGGGGCGGATCTCGGTCTATGCGCAGGGGCCGGACTATCACGATGTCGTGAAGCGGCAGTTGAAGGCGCTTGGGCGGTGGCTGGCGGCGGAAGCGGGGCGCGATCTGCCGCCGTTCGACCTGAAGGTGTTCGTCGACACCGCGCCGGTGATGGAAAAGCCGCTCGCCGAAGCCGCGGGGCTCGGCTGGCAGGGCAAGCACACCAATCTCGTCAGCCGCGAGCATGGCAGCTGGCTGTTCCTCGGCGCGATCTACACGACGCTCGATCTGGAACCGGACCGCGGCGGCGTCGACACCTGCGGCAGTTGCGACGCGTGCCAGACCGCATGCCCGACCGCGGCGTTCCCGCGGCCTTACCAACTCGATGCCCGTCGCTGCATCTCGTACCTCACGATCGAGCATGCCGGGCCGATCCCGCACGAGTTCCGTGCCGCGATCGGCAACCGCATCTACGGCTGCGACGACTGCCTGGCGGTGTGCCCCTGGAACAAGTTCGCCGCCGCGGCCAACGCGAACCTGGCGTTTCATCCTCGCGCGGAGTTGGTCGCGCCGGAACTCGTCGACATTCTGGCACTGGACGATGCTAGCTTCCGCACGGTGTTCGCGGGCTCGCCGATCAAGCGCATCGGTCGTGCCAAGATGATCCGCAATGCCTTGATGGCGGCGGGGAACAGTAGCGATCCTGGCCTCGTCGAAGCCGTCGTCGGACTGTTGGGCGACGACTCGCCGGTCGTCCGGGGCGCGGCGATATGGGCATTGCGGCGACTGGATAGCGCGCGCTGGGGCAGCGAGCGCGGACGTCGGTTGGCGGACGAAGGCGATCAGAGCGTGTTGGGTGAATGGGGGGCGGCCGCGGTCGATCGTGTCGTGCCTATGGTCGATCCACTCGCTGGCAGATAACCAAACGGGTTAATTATCTTGACATCGTCACGCTCATCTGGCACATAACGGGAACATCGAAAACTAGCGAGTCGGGCCGGACGGTCTGGCTCTCGGGAAGCCGGGACGATCGGGGCAGGAGCCTTTGTCGTCGCCGGCTTTCTGCGTTTGGCGGTGGGGTGCAGGCAAGCGGGGGCGCGGCATGGGGATCAAGAGCAAGGCAGCCGGGAACGCGAAGGTCGGCAGGATGGTCATCACGGGTGGGAAAAACCGGGTTCTTGTGGCCCGGAAACCCCGGGCGAAGGAATGGACACTCGAGCGGCAAGCCACGTTTCTCGAGGAATTGGCGATGACTGGCAACGTGACCACGTCTGTCGTCGTGGTGGGGATGTCGCTCGGCGGAGCCTATCACCGCCGCTCGCACGATCCTGCGTTTGCCGCAGCATGGCAGGCGGCGTTGTCGCGCGGGTATGACCGGTTGGAGGAACTGCTGTTGGCGACGTCGCTCGCCTCTCTGGATCGCGATGATGATGAGCGTCTTGGCGGGCAGGGTGACGACGACGGCGACGCGAGCGATGGGGGTCTGGATGCGCCCGGCAACGAGACGGCGGCGGTCGGCGACGCTGGTGCCGTCGAAGACGTGGGCGATGAAAACACCTGGGGCGGGGCTGCGGTGCCCGGTGCGGGGCTGATCAAGCTGTCGAGCGTGACGGCGATCCAGTTCGCGCTGGCTATGCTGAACCAGCATCGCGCGCGCGAGGCGCGGGGCCGCCAATCCAGCCAGACCTGTCGGGCGACGTCGGTGGAGACCGATGCCGCATTGCTGAAGCTGCTGGATTCGCTGGCGCGGCGCCAGGCGCTCGCCTCTTGACGCGCTCGGGAAGCGGCGAAGGCGATCCGGAAGCGGTCGACCCGTCGCCGGTCGCTACGGTCGAACGCGACCTGGTGGCGGAGCTGGCCGACCTGCCGGTGGTGCACCGTGCCGGGATCATGCGGAAGCTGTCGGTCGGTCAACGCAAGGAGCTGCGCGATCGGTGGCGGCATTGGGCGCATGACGGGCAATATCCGCCCGAGGGTGACTGGCGGATCTGGCTGATCCGGGCGGGACGCGGGTTTGGCAAGACGCGGGCGGGCGCGGAGTGGGTGAGCCAGATCGCGCGCGACGATCCGACCGCGCGGATCGCGCTGGTTGGCGCGACGATCGACGATGTGCGGCGCGTGATGGTGCAGGGCGAGAGCGGACTGATCGCGGTGGCGCACGACAACGAGGCGCTGACGTGGCGCAGTGCGGTCGGCGAAGTGCATTTCGGCAATGGCGCGAAGGCCTATGCGTATTCGGCGGAGGCGCCGGAAGCGTTGCGTGGGCCCGAGCATGGCTGGGCGTGGTGCGACGAACTGGCGAAGTGGCGCTACGGCGATCCGACCTGGGACAATCTGATGATGGGCTTGCGGTTGGGTACGGTGCCGCGCGTGCTGGTGACGACGACGCCGCGGCCGGTCGCGTTGATGCGGCGGGTGATGGCGTTGCCGGGACTGGTCGAAACGCGCGGGCGGACGCGCGACAATCCGCATCTGCCGGTGAGTTTCGTGGAGGCGATGACCGCCACGTATGCGGGGACGCGGATGGGGCGGCAGGAGCTGGATGGCGAGCTGATCGAGGATGTTGCTGGTGCCTTGTGGACGCGGGCGCTGGTGGAGTCCCGGCGGGTGGCTTTTGCGCCGGAGCTGACGCGCGTCGTGGTGGGCGTGGATCCTCCGGCGGGAAGTGTTTCCGGCGGGCCGGGGGATGCCTGCGGGATCGTGGTGGTTGCGCTTGGGGTCGATGGGTTCGGGTATGTCTTGGAGGACGCCAGTGTTTCTGGTGCTTCTCCCGAGGGGTGGGCTCGGGCGGTGGCCGAGTGCGCGGCGCGGCATGGCGCGGACCGGGTGATTGCGGAGGCGAACCAGGGGGGGAAGATGGTGGGGAGTGTTCTCTCTGGCGCCGACCGCGCGATGCCGGTGAAGCTGGTGCATGCGTCGCTGGGGAAGGTGGCGCGGGCCGAGCCTGTGGCGGCTTTATATGAGTGTGGGCGGGCTTGGCATGTGGGGGCTTTTCCGGGGTTGGAGGACGAGCTTTGCGGGCTGATCGCGGGCGGGGGGTATGAGGGGCCGGGGCGGTCGCCGGATCGGGCTGATGCTCTTGTTTGGGCGATGACGGAGGTGATGCTGGGGCCTCGGGCGCGGGTTTCTGTGCGGGTGCTTTAGGCGTTTGGCCCTCTCCCGGCGGGGAGAGGGAAGGAAGAGCGCTTGCGACGGGAAGGTGAGGCGTGGTGGTTGGGATTGGCGTCCTTAGCCTCACGCCCCTCTCCCTCCCACGCGCAAGGGCGCGCGGGCCCCTCCCTCTCCCCGTAGGGGCGAGGGAAATTCAGGAGAACATCATGAAATTGTTCGGGTGGAAATCCGGGCGCGATGAGTCGCGGCCGGTGTTGTCGCGGGCGCTCAGCGCGCCGGGGTTTCAGGGGGCGTTCGAGGATGTGCCGCACTCCTATGAGGCGCAGGTGCGGGCGGGGTATCTGGGGAATGCGATCGTCCAGCGGGCGGTGAAGCTGGTGGTGGAGTCCGTGGGGAGCGCGCCTTTGCTGGCGTCGGATCCGGCACTGGTGGCGCTGGTGACGGCGCGGTCGGGGGGGCAACCGCTGGTCGAGACGGTGGCGGCGCAGTTGCTGTTGCATGGGAATGCGTATGTGCAGGTCTTGCGCGACGTCGACGGGGGTGCGGCCGAGCTGTTTGCGCTTCGGCCCGAGCGGGTGACGGTGGAGGCGGATGCCGGCGGGTGGCCGGCCGCCTATCGGTATCGGGTGGGGGAGCGGGTTACGCGGCTGCACGCGGATCCGGTGCGGCCGGAGGTGATCCACCTGAAGAGCTTCAATCCGGTCGACGACCATTATGGGTTGGGGTGCCTGGGCGCCGCGTCGAGTGCGGTGGCGATCCACAATGCGGCGGCGCGGTGGAACAAGGCGCTGCTGGACAACGCGGCACGGCCTTCGGGGGCGCTGATGTACGATCCGAAGGATGGCGCGGTGCTGTCGACCGAGCAGTTCGAGCGGTTGCGGAAGGAGCTGGAGGCTTCGTTCTCGGGGTCGGGGAATGCGGGGCGGCCAATGCTGCTGGAGGGGGGCCTCAGGTGGCAGGCGTTGAGCTTGTCGCCGGCGGATATGGATTTCGTGGGCACCAAGGCGGCGGCGGCGCGGGAGATCGCGCTGGCGTTCGGGGTGCCGCCGATGCTGCTCGGGCTGCCGGGGGATAATTCCTATGCGAATTACCGCGAGGCTAACCGGGCTTTGTGGCGGCTGGGGGTGCTGCCGTTGGCGTGCTCGGTGCTGACGGGGATCGCGCAGGGGTTGGCCGGATGGTTCGAGGGGGCGACGCTCTCGGTCGATCTCGACCGGGTGCCGGCGCTGGCGGAGGATCGCGAGCGGCTTTGGGGGATGGTGAGCGGGGCTGGCTTTCTTAGCGATGGCGAGAAGCGGGCTCTCTTGGACATAGCGGAGGTGGCGTGATGGATGGGGCGGTTTTGGCGCAGTTGATGCGGCAGGGGGCTGAACGCGGTGTCGACCTGGTGACGCTGCGGGCGATAGTGGAGGAGGCGGGGGAGTTGGGGGCAGCTCGGGCTTTGGCGCGGGTGGCTTTGAGTGACGAGCGGGCTCGGGAGGATGTGGCGGAGTTGCGCGAGCTGCTGGCGGCTTGGCGGGATGCGAAGCGGTCGGTTTGGAAGGCGGTTGTCGGGTGGATCGCTCGGCTGGCGATGGCGCTGATGCTGGCGGGGCTGGCGGTGAAACTGGGGTTTGCTGCGTGGTTGAAGTGAGTGTGGCGTTTGCCGGGTATGCGGCGGTGTTCGATGTTGTCGATCGGGCGGGGGATGTGGTGCGGCGGGGGGCTTTTGCTAGGGCCGGGGTGGTGCCTTTGTTGTGGCAGCATCGTGGGGAGGCGGTTGGGTCTTTGTCCGTCGTGGCGGAGGACGCGCGGGGGTTGCGGGTCGAGGGGGTGGTTGTGGATCTGGAGCTGGCTCGGCTGGTGCGGGCAGGGGCGGTGGCTGGGTTGTCGGTTGGGTATCGGGCGACGTCCGTGCGGCAGGGGGTTCGGCGGGAGTTGTTTCGGGTGGAGCTGGTCGAGGTTAGTCTGGTGGCTGTGCCTATGCAGGCTTTGGCTCGGGTTGAGGTGGTGCCTTAGCGGTTTCCCTCTCCCTGTCGGGGAGAGGGAGGGAGGAGCCGCTTGGCGACGGAAGGGTGAGGGGCTTTGGCGCAGGCGTTCCTAGCCTCACTCCCCTCACCCTCCCACGCGCAAGAGCGCGCGGGCCCCTCCCTCTCCCCGGAGGGGCGAGGGTTTTCAGAGAGTTTCATGAGGCGTCCTGCGGGGCGCCTTTTTTCGTTTCATGCGAGGAGATGGACATGAGTGTTGTTGACCGGCCGGTTTTGGCGGGGGCTTCCCCCTTGGCGCAGAATGCGGCGTTTGCGGGGTTCGTTCGGACTGGCGCTACGTTGGAGATGAAGGCTTTTACCGGGGTCACGGGGGACGCCGGCGGGTTTGCGGTGCCGCGGGAGATCGATTGCTCAGATCGATACTTTGCTGAAGGGGATTTCGCCGATCAGGGCGATTGCGAACGTGGTGAAGGTTGGCTCGGCTGGGTATCGGAAGCTGGTGACGACGGGCGGTACGCCGTCCGGTTGGGCGGCGGAGAATGCGGCTCGGCCGGAGACGGCTTCGCCGGTGTTCGTCGAGATCGCGCCGCCTACGGGGGAGCTGTATGCCAATCCTTCGGCTAGCCAGGCGATGCTCGATGATGCTGCTTTCGATGTCGAGGAATGGCTGGCGGGCGAGATCGCGATGGAGTTTGCTAAGGCCGAGGGGGCGGCTTTCGTGTCGGGTTCCGGTGTGTCGCGGCCGAAGGGGTTTCTGACGTCGGCTACCGCGGCGACCGCCGACGGCGTGCGGGCTTTTGGAACTTTGCAGTATCTCGCATCAGGTACGGCTGGGGACTTTTCGGCGAATCCGCAGGAGCGGTTGATCGATCTGGTTCAGTCCTTGCGCGGGCCTTATCGGCAGGGGGCCAGCTTCGTGATGAATGCGGCGACGCTGGCGCGGATCCGGAAGTTCAAGACGACGGATGGGGCGTTCGTCTGGGCGCCTTCGCTGGCGGCGGGGGTGCCGGCTACGCTGCTCGGGTATCCGGTGGTGGAGGCCGAAGACATGCCGGACATCGCGGCGAATGCTCTGGCGATCGCGTTCGGGAATTTCCGCGCGGGGTACATCATTGCTGAGCGGACGGAGACGGGGATCCTGCGTGATCCATATTCGAACAAGCCGTTCGTGAACTTCTACGCGACCAAGCGGGTCGGTGGGTGCGTGACGAACTCCGAGGCGATCAAGCTGATGAAGTTCTCGGTGGCTTGAGCTGTTCCCTCTCCCCGTTGGGGAGAGGGAAGGAGGAGCGCTTGCGACGGGAGGGTGAGGGGGAGTTGGGGCGGGGGTTCCTAGCCTCACTCCCCTCTCCCTCCCACGCGCAAGGGCGCGCGGGCCCCTCCCTCTCCCCGGAGGGGCGAGGGAAGTTTTGGAGACATCGTTATGACGGGGTCGGCGATTTCTGCCGGGGTGATCGCTGAGGTGGTCGTCGCGGCTAGGGCTTTGTTGCGGGTGGAGACGGGGGAGGATGTCGTGCTGGCGCGGTTGGCGTCGACGGCGTTGCTGTTGGGGGAGGCTTTTCTGGGGGCGGCGGTGATCGTTCGGCCGTTCGAGGATGTGGTGACCAGTGCGGCGGGGTGGCGGCGGTTGTTGGTCGCGCCCGTCACCGTGATTTCCGGGCTGACCGGGTTGCCTGGCGAGGGGGCGCCGTTCGTGTTGGCGGTCGGGGCGTATGCGGTCGATATCGATGCGGATGGGGTCGGGTGGGTTCGGGTTCTTGCCGCCGGGTCTGCGGGGCGGGTGGCTGTGGCGTATTCGGCTGGGCTGGCCTTGAGCTTCGAGGCGGTGCCGGCGCCGATCGCGCAGGGGGTGGCGATGCTGGTCGCGCACCTCTTTGATCACCGGGAGAGCGATGTGGCGCCGCCGGCGGCGGTGGCGGCTTTGTGGCGGCCTTATCGGCGGATGCGGTTGGGTCTTGAGGTGCATTCGTGAGTGGGCGGGTGGTCTTGCAGGCGGCGATCGTGGCTCGGCTGAATGCGGTGCTGGACGTGAGCGTGTTCGATGCGCCGCCGGTTCGGGGTGGGCTGCCTTATGCGGTGGTTGACGAGCCGGTGCTGTCGGACTGGAGCACGAAGACCTGGGTCGGGCGGGAGGGGCGCGTTCTCTTGACGCTGTTCGATGGGGGGGAGCGGCCGGTTCGGGCGCGCGCTCTGTTGGCGGTGGCGGAGGAGGGGTTGGAGGCGCTGCCGCCCGATCTGGGTGAGGGGTGGCGGGTGGTTCGGCTGGCGCTGGTGCGGTCTCGGGTGCTGCGGGTCGGGGATCGGTGGCGGGGGACGTCGGAGTTTCTGGTGCGGATGTACCGCGAGAGCTGAGTGGCACGGTTTTGGGGGAGACGGACATGGCGGTGGAGAAGGGGAGTGCGTTCCTGCTGAAGGTGGGGAACGGGGCGGTGCCGGTGGTCTATGCGACGGTGGCCGGGCTGCGGACGACGCAGATGTCGGTGAATGGGGAGGCTATCGTTGTCACCACGAAGGATTCCGGGGGGTGGCGGCAGTTGCTGTCTGGGGCTGGGGTTCGGAGTGTTTCGGTGTCGGGGGCTGGGGTCTTTACCGGGTCGGTGGCGGAGTTGCGGGTGAAAGCTAGCGCGCTGACCGGCGTGCGCGATGATTATCGGCTGGCGTTCGAAGGCGGGGATACGATGACGGGGAAGTTCCTGGTGTCTCGGCTGGACTATGCCGGGGATTTCAATGGGGAGCGGTCTTATACGCTTAGCCTGGAGAGTTCCGGGGCTGTTGTTGTGGGTTAGCGGCTTTCCCTCTCCCCTGCGGGGAGAGGGAAGGAGGAGCTGCTTGGCGACGGGAGGGTGAGGGGTCTTGGGGCGGGGGTTCCGTGCCTCACTCCCCTCTCCCTCCCACGCGCAAGGGCACGCGGGCCCCTCCCTCTCCCCGGAGGGGCGAGGGTTCTCTTTTCGGAGACTTCTGATGGGTGATTTGGCGAATTCGGTTCGGGGGGAAGGATCTCTTCGAGTTGGGGGAGAGGTGCTTGTGCTGCGGCCTAGCTTTGCGGCTTTGGTTGCGGCCGAGGGGGAGTTGGGGCCTTTG
Organism: Sphingomonas sp. AP28; assembly: GCF_056680455.1. Lineage (NCBI taxonomy): Bacteria > Pseudomonadati > Pseudomonadota > Alphaproteobacteria > Sphingomonadales > Sphingomonadaceae > Sphingomonas > Sphingomonas sp. AP28. Next base: position 3,114,888 of record NZ_CM155283.1, read on the forward strand.
TTTGCGCTCGTCGAGCGCGCGGCGGAGGGGAAGCTTGGGATCGGGGAGATGGTGGGGCTGTTCTGGCATTGCCTGCGCGAGTGTCCCGAGGGGGTTACTCGGGAGCGGTTGGGGGAGGCGGTCGTTGAGGCGGGGCTGGCGGCGGTGACGCCGGTGTTGCGGGGGCTGTTGCGGCAGATCCTGGCGGGGAAGTGACGTTTTCCGACACTGCGGCGCGGTTGGCTGGCTTTGCTGGCGCGGTGCTGGGGTGGGCGCCGGAGGTGTTCTGGCGCGCTACGCCGGCGGAGTTGGCGGGGGTTGTAGGGGCTTTGGTGGGGGACGTTACCGCGCCGCCGGATGCTTCGACGATCGCGCGGTTGAGGGGGGCTTTTCCTGATGGATGATCTTGATGCGGCGCTGGTGAGCGTGCGGGCGGATACGACCGGGTTTTCGCGTGATGTGGAGGCGATGCGGGGGGAGTTGGAGGGTGTGCTCGGCGCTGGGGCGGAGCGGGCTGCGCTTCGGTTGGAGGCGGGGCTGTTGCGCGCGGTGCGGTCGGGGAAATTGGGGTTCGAGGAACTGAAGGGGGTGGCTCTGTCGGCGCTGGATGCGATTGCTTCGGCGGCGCTGAAGGCTGGGGTGCAGTCGGTGTTGAGTGGTGGGGGTTTGAGTGGGGCGCTTGCTGGGCTGGTCGGTGGGTTGCCGGGGCGGGCGACTGGTGGGCCGGTGTCGCCGGGGCGGGCTTATGTCGTGGGGGAGCGGGGGGCGGAGGTTTTCGTGCCTACCTCCAGCGGGCGGGTTGAGACCGGTTCTGGTGGGGGCGGGGTTCGGGAGGTGCGGGTGGTTATTACGGTGAATGCTGCCGGGGGGAGTGCGCCGGGGGTGTTGGCGCAGTCGGGACGGCAGGTAGCTCGGGCTGTGAAGGCCGCTTTGGCGGTGGAGTGACCTTGTCCCTCTCCCCGTCGGGGAGAGGGAAGGAGGAGCTCTTGCGACGGGAGGGTGAGGGGTGGTTGGGATTTGGGTTCCTAGCCTCACGCCCCTCTCCCTCCCACCCGCAAGGGCACGCGGGCCCCTCCCTCTCCCCGGAGGGGCGAGGGAAAGAGGAGGATGTTATGGCGCATTGGCTTTGCTCGGGGCGGACTGTGCAGGTCGAGGGGCTTGTTTCTCGGTTCGATGCTCGGTTCTGGACGGTGGATTTTCCGCGGCCGATGATGGCTTCGGTTGTGACTACCGGCCCTGCGTCCCTGCGGGTGGATGCGGTTTTTTATAGGGCTGATGACCTCGCCGGGGTGATCTGGGAGGCGGTGGATCGGTTCGATCATCCGCTGCTGAAGTATGAGACGTCGCGGGATTTTCGGGACTGTCGGCTGCGGTTTCGGTGGCGGTCTTCGGGGGTGATGGCGTTGGATGCCATTAACGGCCCGACCCTGACGATCGAGGGACGCGATGCGGCGGGCGTGGCGCGTGCGTGGTATGTACGGTTGTGGAATTATGCGGTGGGGACGCCGGGGGATGCGGTCGTTTCGCTCGATTTTGGCGCGATCGTGGGCGGGTATGAGCTGCCCGAGGATAGCGATCCGGTGTGGGCGGGGGATATCGACCGGATGTTCGTGTCGGTTGTGCCGCCGGACTATACCGAGGTCGATGCGCCGCTGGCCGCACCGCGCGAGGGGTGGGTCGAGTGGACCGATCTCGTCTGCGAGGGGCCGGGGTCGGTGTTGGCGATCGGCGATGCGGTGGTGCCGGAGCACGGGGTTCGGATCGCTGGTGGGTATGACGACAGCTATAATCTGACGCCGGCGCGGTTGCTGCGGAATGCGCTGCATCTCGGGTATCGGGAGAGCATCGTCCACTATGTGGGCATGAGCCATTATTTCCGGCTCGAGGGGGTTGGGGGTGGGCTTTACGTTTCCGCGGCGGGGGGCGTCTTGAACGTTGCCTGTGCGGCTTGGCATCGGGACTTCGCCGCACGCGCGAAGGCGCTTGGCTATGACGTGATCTGGTCGCTGAGCTACGAGCTGTTCGATGCGCATTGCTGGAACGACTGGAAGCAGCGGGCTGCCGATGGGGCGCCGGCGCTGACGGGGTGGGAGCCGCCTTCGACGTTACTGTCGCCGGCGCATGGCGGGGCTATGGGGTATCTCCAGGCGGTCGCTCGGGCTTTTGTCGGGATTGCGGTCGTGGCGGGGTTGGCGGCGAAGTTCCAGGTGGGCGAACCGTGGTGGTGGGTGATGCCGGATGGACGGCCGTGCTTCTATGATGCGAGCGCGGTTGCGGCATTTGCGCCGGTGGCGATGGCGAACATCCGGCGGTCGAAGACGCCTGCGCAGATCGTTACGCTGGATGCGGCGGGGTTTTGCCTGGCGGCGTCCACTGCGGCGCTGGTGGCGGCTGCTAAGGCCGAAGCGCCGGGCTGTGTCTCGCATCTGCTGACGTACCTGCCGACCGTGCTCGATGCGAAGGCGCCGGAGGCGAAGCGGGCGAACATGCCGGTGGGGTGGGCTAGTCCCGCCTTCGATGTGCTGCAGCTGGAGGATTACGACTGGGTAACGGCGGGCGATTCTGCGTCGTCGGCCGAGGGTGTGGCGGTGGCGTTCGCGCGGCTGGGGTATCCGGTCGAGAGGCAGCACTATTTATCCGGGTTCGTGCTGCGGCCTGAACAGGCGGCGGAGTGGGGGCTGATCGAGGCCGCCGCCGAGGTGGCTCGGGCGCGGGGGGCGGCGGAGACGTTCCTGTGGGCGCTGCCGCAGGTGATGCGGGATGGGTTCGTGCATTTTGATACTGACGGGGGAGACGAGGCCGTGGACGCGTTTGATGACGTGCTGTTTCCATTGGAGCTGGGGCGCGAGGCCGAGGTGGCGCCAGGGTTTTCTACTGCCATCCTGACGAGTTCGGGGGGGCGGGAGGCCCGGAATGCGGCCTGGGCGGAGGCTCGGACGTCGTATGACGTGGGGCCGGGGTTGCGGAGCGAGGCGGATATCGGCGTGCTGCTCGCGTTCTTTCGGGCGCGAATGGGCGCGGCGCGGGGGTTTAGGTTGCGAGATCCTTTCGATTTCGATGCTGTCGGGGAGGTCGTTGGGGTTGGGGACGATCTCACGCGGCGGTTTGCCTTGGTGAAGTCGTACGGTGCTGCCGAGCGGCGGATTACGCGGCCGGTTGCGGGGAGTGTTTCGGTGGCTGTGGGGGGTGTTGGGACTTCGGCGTTTCTGGTGGAGGCCGGGGGGTGGGTGGCGCTGGACGTGGCGCCTGCTCTCGGGGCGGTGGTGACGGCGGGGTTTGCGTTCGACGTGCCGGTTCGGTTTTCGGAGGATCGGTTGAGTGTGGCTCGGGCTACGTTCCTGGCTGGGGTGGCGGCGAGTGTGCCGTTGGTCGAGGTTCGGGAGGCTTAGGCCTTCTCCCCGATGGGGAGAGGGAAGGAAGAGCGCTTGCGACGGGAGGGTGAGGGGTGGTTGGGACTTGTGCTCCTAGCCTCACTCCCCTCTCCCTCCCACGCGCAAGGGCGCGCGGGCCCCTCCCTCTCCCCGGAGGGGCGAGGGTATGCTTTCGGAGGAGACGCTCATGTTTCTGGATGCTGAGTTGGCGACGATCGCCTTGTGCTGGCGGATCGAGCGGCGGGATGGGGTGGCGGTGGGGTTGACCGCGCATGACCGGGACCTGGTGGTGGACGGGCTGGTGCACCGGGCTGCGCCGGGGATGACGCCTTCGGCTATCCAAAAGAGTGAGGGGCTTGAGGCGGATACTATGGATGTCGCGGGGGCTTTGACGTCTGCCGCGATCGGGGAGCGGGATCTGTTGAGCGGGCGCTGGGATGGGGCTCGGGTGGTGCTGTTTGCGGTGGACTGGACCGATCCGGTTTCGCGGGTCGAGTTGGGGGAGGGGATCATCGGGGCGGTCGAGCTGGGGGACGCCGGGTTCACGGCCGAGCTGCGGGGGGCGAGTGCGGCGCTGGATCGGCCGGTGGTGGAGGAGACGTCGCCGGAGTGTCGGGCGGAGCTGGGGGATCGGCGGTGCCGGGTGGCGATGGCGGGGCGGCGGCGGTTTGCTCGGGTTGTCGCTTGCGAGGAGGCGGTGGTTACGTTGGACTCCGGCGCGGAAGGGCTTGGGGGTGGGCTGTTGCGATGGTTCGGGGGGGCGAATTGCGGGTTGGAGAACGCGATCGCTCGTGGGGCCGGGGTGGCGGTGACGTTGCGGGCGGTGCCGACGTTCGTGGTCGAGGCGGGGGTTCTGGTCGAGGTCGTCGAGGGGTGTGACAAGAGCTTGGCCACCTGCGCGGGGCGGTTCGGGAATGCGGTGAACTTTCGCGCGGAGCCGTATCTGCCGGGGATCGACCTGCTGACGCGATATCCGGGGGCTTGAGCGCGGTTGCGGCGGCTGCGGTTGCCGCGGTGGGGACGCGGTTCCGGTTGCATGGGCGGGGGGCGGATGGGCTCGATTGTGTCGGGCTGGTCGCGCTGGCTTTGCGGGCTGGCGGATATTCCGGCGCGGTTCCGAGCGGGTACGCGCTGCGCGGTGGCGATTGGGGTTTGCTCGATCAGGTGCTGGTGCGGGTCGTCGACGCCGATGCGGGCGACGTGCTGCTGATGGTGGCGGGGCCGGGGCAGATTCATCTGGGGATCAGGACGGCAGGCGGGTTCGTGCATGCGGATGCGAGCTTGCGGCGCGTGGTGGAGCGGCCGGGGATGCCGCCTTGGCCCTTGATCGGTGTGTGGCGGATGGGGGTGTGACATGGCGACCTTGGTATTGACGGCCGTGGGGAGCGCGGTGGGCGGGCCGATCGGGGGCGCGATCGGTGCGTTGATCGGGCAGTCGGTGGATCATGCACTGTTCGGGCCGAAGCGGCGGGAGGGGCCGCGGCTGGTCGAGCTGGCGGTGCAGACGTCGTCTTATGAGGCGCAGATTCCGAAGCTGTTCGGGACGATGCGCGTGGCGGGGACGGTGATCTGGGCGACCGATCTGATCGAGAGCCGGGCTTCGTCTCGGGCGGGGAAGGGGCAGCCTGGCGTCTCGACCTATTCCTATGCGGCGTCGTTTGCGGTGCTGTTGTCGGCTCGCGCTATCTTTGGCGTCGGGCGGATCTGGGCCGAGGGGAAATTGCTGCGGGGCGCGGCTGGGGACTTCAAGACGGCGACCGGGTTCCGGCTGCACCTTGGGGGGGAGGACCAGGCGGTCGATCCGTTGATCGCGTCGGCCGAGGGGGCGGCGACACCGGCGTATCGGGGCGCGGCCTATGCGGTGTTCGAGATGTTGCAGCTGGCGGACTTCGGCAATCGGATTCCTTCGCTGACGTTCGAGGTGATTGCCGACGAAGGCGTCGTGCGGGTGTCGGCGATCGCGAAGGCGTTGGCGGGGGAGGTTTCGGGGACGGCGGCGCTGGCGGTGGGTGGGTTTGCGGCGTCGGGCGGTAGCGTTCGGGCGGTGCTGGAGATGCTGGGGCAGGCTGGCGGGGCCTGGTTTGCGCCTTCGGGGGCTGCGCTGGTGATGCGCGATGTCGCGGGGGCGACCGTTGTCGTGGCGGACGAGGGGTTTGCGGACGAGGGGAAGGGCGTGCGGCGGGCTCGGGCCGTCGCGGCGATCGAGACCGTGCCGCGGACGGTGACGGTCGGCTATTACGACGCGGCGCGGGATTACCAGGCGGGCGTGCAGCGGGCGCGGCGGCCTGGGGCTGGTATGCGTGACGTATCGGTCGAGGTGCCGGCGGTGCTGGAGGCGGGGGCGGCGAAGACTATCGCGGAGGCTATTCTTGCGCGGGCGGAGGCTGGACGGGTGCGGCGGACGATCGCGGCCGGGTTCGGGGCGATGGCGATTGCGCCGGGGGCTTGCGTGACGGTTTCGGGGGAGGGCGGCGTCTGGCGGGTGGCCGACGTGAGTATCGAGGGGATGGTGACGACGCTGGGGCTGGTGCCTCTGGTGACGCCGTCGCTGCCGGCCACTGCGACGAGTGGCCGGGTGTCGGCGGCGGTGGATGCGATGATCGGCGGGACGATCGTGCACGCGTTCGAGGTTCCGGGGCTGGACGATACGCCGTTGACCGCGCCGCGGATGACGGTGGTCGCGGCGGGTACGGGGGCGGCGTGGCGGCAGGCGGCTCTTCTCCACAGTCTCGATGACGGGGTAAGCTGGGTGGCGGCTGGCGCGACCGCCGCGCCCGGGGTGCTCGGGACGATCGCGGTGGTGGCGCCGGGAGCGCCCGCGACGTTGATCGACCAGAGGGGGGTGTTCGAGGTGGTCCTCGCGCATGCGGACATGGAATTGGGGGATGCGGATGCAGCGGCGCTCGATCGCGGGGTGAACCTTGCGTTGCTGGGCGACGAACTGGTGCAGTTCGGACGGGCGGAACCGATGGGTGGGGCGCGGTGGCGGCTGAGCCGGTTGTTGCGTGGACGGCGGGGGACCGAGGCTTCGACGGGTGCGCAGGTGGTCGGGGATCGGTTCGTGGTGCTGGAGGCGGAGGCGGCGCGCGCGTTCGACTTGCCGGTGACGGTGCTTGGGCGCGAGGTTCGGGTGATCGCGTCCGGGATCGGCGACGATATGCCGGTCGAGACGCGGTGCGTGATGCGCGGGGCTTCGGTGGTGCCGCCATCGCCTGTGCATCTGTGGTTTGCGAGTGAGGTCGATGGCAGCGCGACGGTGCGCTGGACGCGGCGGAGCCGGGCGGGGTGGCGCTGGACCGACGGGGTCGATGCGCCGCTGGCCGAGGAAGTCGAGGCGTACCGCGTGACGGTCACCGCCGACGCAACCTCGCGCGATGTCGATGTGGCGGACCCTCTCGTGTCGGTGACGGCGGCGGATCGCGTCGGGGCTGTGAGCGTCTCGGTCCGGCAGCGCGGCGTGTTCGGCGAGTCGCTGGCCGCTAACCTGATCGTACCGACCCTGATCGTACCGCCCCTGATCGTATCGCCCCTGATCGTATCGGCGTGATTCACCAACGGAGGAACGAATTATGAGCGACGACCGCACCGCGCGTCTGGCATTGCCGTTGCTGCAGCCTGGCCAGGCGCAGAAGGAAACGACGCATAACGAGGCGCTGACGTTGCTGGATCTCGCGGTGCAGGCGAGCGTGACGGCGATTGGAACCAACGTGCCGCCGGTCGCGCCGACTGCGGGCAGCGCGTGGATCGTCGGGACCGCACCGACCGGCGGCTGGGCCGGGCAGGCGCGGTCTGTCGCCGGGTGGACGGCGAGCGGGTGGCGGTTCCTGGCGCCGCGCGAGGGGATGGCGGTGTGGAGCATCGCCGATGGACAGCCCGCGCGGTTCGGCGCGGGGACATGGGCGCTGGGGGTACTGGCCGGGAGCCGAGTCTTAATCGGCAGGGTCGACGTGGTCGGCGCACGGCGCGGCGCGGTTCCGGATCCGGCCGGCGGAAGCTTGATCGATGTTCAGTCGAGAACGGCGATTGGTGCCATATTGGCCGCATTACGGGGTCACGAACTGATTTCGGTCTAAGGCACCGCAAAAACTGTGTCGTTCCAGCAACACTTCTAACTTTTGTCAGCTTGCGTGGAAACAAGCCCGAGGATAGGGAGTTTGCGATGTCCGTGTGACACTCATGAAAGGGGATTTATATGCGGAAGCTTGCCGTCGTTCTGGCACTCGCCTCCACCGCACTTGCCACTCCCGCCCTCGCCCGCGACAAGTCGTGGTACGTTGGCGTCGAAGGCGGTGCGATGATCGTTGAAGACATCGACTATGATATCGGCTCGTTGAACAGGGCCGGTTCTGTCGATCATGACTATGGTTACGATGTCGATGCCGTGATGGGCTACGACTTTGGCGGTTTCCGCCTCGAAACCGAAGTCGGCTATCGTAAGGCAACCGTGGACGGCTACTCGTCGTCGACGACCACGCCTTTCTTCACCCGTGCGGGCACTCGTGCGAATGCAGCACCTGGCAACGTTGACTATGCTGGTGGTTCCTCGTCGGCCCTCAGCTTCATGCTGAACGGCCTTCTGGACTTCGGTCCGGACGATGGCATCCAGGGCTTCGTCGGCGGTGGTGTTGGTGTTGCTCGCGTCAAGGCGCAGTACGCTCTCAACAACAACGGCGACTTCCTGAACGACTCGGACACCGTGTTCGCGTATCAGGGCCTGGCCGGTATCCGCGCACCGCTGACCGACCACATCGACGCGACGCTGAAGTATCGTTTCTTCAACGCCGAGAACGTCAAGCTGGTCGACGTTTCGAACCGCGTGTTCGACGGTCGCTATCGTTCGCACAGCATCCTTGGTGGTGTGACGTACAACTTCGGCGAGCCTGCTGCTCCGCCGCCGCCGCCGCCGCCGCCGCCGCCTGAGCCAGTCGCTCCTCCTCCGCCGCCCGCGCCGGTCGAAGTCGTCTGCTCGCCTGGTCCGTTCATCGTGTTCTTCGAATGGGACAAGTCGGACATCACGCCTGAGGCAGCGTCGATCCTCGACAACGCCGTCACGCAGTACCAGTCGTGCGGCAACGCACAGGTCATGCTGGCAGGTCACGCCGATAAGTCGGGTTCGGCATCGTACAACGTCGGTCTGTCGCAGCGCCGCGCAGATGGCGTGAAGGCATACCTGTCTTCGCATGCCATCCCGGACAGCGTCATTTCGACGGAAGCATTCGGCGAGAGCCGTCCGCGCGTCGAGACCGCCGATGGCGTTCGCGAAGTGCAGAACCGTCGCGTGGAAGTTACCTACGGTCCGGGTTCGGGCCAGTAAGACTTTCGCCAACCGGCTTTCGAGTCGGTTACGGAATGAAGATCGGGGAGGTCGGCGCAAGCTGGCCTCCCTTTTCTTTTGTGCATTCGGCGCAGCGGCCAGTCGCGAGGGTTCGTGGATTGCGCGAGCGTCGATTTTGTTCGCGCGGAGGCGCGGAGGCGCGGAGAGTAAGTGCCGGAGCAGGCGGTCGTGTTATCAGCCAATCCTGCTTTTGGCGAAGCCGATGATCCTAGGCCGCTCACGCAGATGCGCTTTCCCGGTGCGATTCATCTCCGCGCCTCCGCGCGAACAAACCTTCTGCTCGATACGGCAAAGCCTGAGCGGAACGTCGATATGTTCCCGCGAAGGCGCAAAGGCGCGAAGAGGGTTTTGCGGGGGGTGGGGTTACCCTGCTTCTTGAATCTTTTCAGTGCTTTCGCGCCTGAGCCGTCAGGACGTAGTGTCTCGCCCGGAGTCCGACAGCTTCGCGCCTTTGCGCCTTCGCGTGAACATATCTTCTGGCTGGATACCGTGTGGGAGCGTCGTTGCGACGCTCGCGCCTTCACCCTGGCGTATCGACGCTATACTGGGGCTGAGTGAACGAGGAGATGTCGATGAAACCGCTGATCGGACGGGACACGCGGCTTTGCATGTCGTTGTCGGCGCGACCGGGGAATTTCGGGTCGCGGTTTCATAACCGGCTCTACGAGCTGACCGGGCTCGACTTCATCTACAAGTCTTTCTCGACCACCGACCTGGAAGCGGCGATCAGCGGAATCAGGGCACTCAGCATTCGCGGGTGCGCGGTTTCGATGCCGTTCAAGGAAGCGGTGATCCCGCTGCTCGACGGGTTGGCGCAGTCGGCCAGCGCGATCGACAGCGTGAATACGATCGTCAACGACGACGGCGTGCTCACCGGGTACAACACGGATTACGGTGCGGTCGTCGATCTGGTCGACGACCTCGATCGAGCGACGCCGTTCTGCGTGCAGGGATCCGGCGGCATGGCGAAGGCGGTCGTGGCGGCGCTAGCGGACAGCGGTTTTCGCGAAGGCATCGTCGTCGCCCGGAACGAGGCGGCCGGACACGCGATCGCGGATCGCTATGGGTTTGCCTGGGCGGCAGAACCGATGGGCGAGGCGGCGTTGCTCGTCAACGCCACGCCGCGCGGGATGACCGGGCACGATGCCGATGTGTTGGCCTTTCCGCAGGACATGATCGCGGCCTGCACCACCGCGTTCGACGTGGTGCAATATCCGGTCGAGACTCCGTTTCTGCGCGCGGCAATCGGGGCGGGTAAGCGCTGCATCACCGGAGCGCAGGTGGCCACGTTACAGGCGTTGCAGCAGTTCGTGCTGTATACGGGCCTGACGCCATCATCCGAGCAGGTCGCGGACGCAGCCGAATGGGCGCGTGCGCATCCCTGACCGGGTTAGTCGGTGGGCGTCTCTGCGAGCGCCGTCGCCAGCCAGGGCGGAACTATCGCATCGCCCAGCGACTCGATGCGGCGGTGTTCGACCATCAGGCCGAGTTCGGAATAGGTGACGCGGGTTCGCGTGCTGGGCTCGGTGAACGGCGCGACGACGAGGCGGCGGTTGACCTTCGAGCGGTGGTGCATCCGCGCGGTGTTTTCCTGGCCGACGTAACATCCCTTGGTGAAGCTGACGCCGTTTAACTCACGCGCGTTGCATTCGAGCCATAACGTCTCGCCTGCGCCGAGTTCGCCGACGCCCTCGGTCACGCCGAGCGACAGGCGGTGCGCGTGCCAGCCGGTTGCCGGCTCGGCTGGCGGTGCGAGCCAGCGACGGCCCAGATCCACGAGCCGAGGGTCGGAGACGCCGCGGTCGCCTTCGGGGGCCCAATGGACGGCGAGATCGTCGAGGACGAGCGTGATCGCGCGGCGCAGGCGGTAGATCGAGAGGCGCTTCGTCAACGCGTCGGCTTGCGCGGCCTCGACGTCGATCAGCACGTCGGTGCCGTCGGCCCACAGGATGAAGTCGAACAACACCTTGCCTTGCGGCGAGAGTAGCGCGGCCCAGGCGGGTGCGTCGGGCGTTAGCAAACTGGTGTCGGCGGTGACGAGGCCCTGCAGGAAGCCGCGCACGTCATCGCCGGTGACGCGGATCACGCTGCGGTCGGCGAGCATCGTTCCGGGAAGTTCATTGTCCATGACTGTCACCTAGTGCGCGTGGGAAGGATTCCAACCAAGCGATGGTTTCACCCGGAGTGCGCGTGGGTCGATGCGATGAAAACCCGGGGTGGTCCGTCTGGCGTCGAGGCACGCACGCCGATAGGAAGGCGGCATGACCGACCGCCTCACGATCCGCCGCCCCGATGACTGGCACGTCCACCTGCGCGATAGCGCGATGCTGGAGGCGGTCGCGGGCTATACCGCGCGGCAGTTCGCACGCGCGATCATCATGCCGAACCTGACTCCGCCGGTGACCTCGATCGACGCGGCCAAGGCATATCGGGGACGGATCATGGCCGCGATCGCGGGCGGTAAAGATAGGGGCGTCGATTTCACGCCGCTGATGACGTGCTACCTCACCGACGGCACGGACCCGGCCGAACTGGAGCGCGGTTACGCCGAGGGCGTGTTCGCCGCGTGCAAGCTGTACCCCGCGCATGCGACGACCAATTCAGCGCACGGCGTCACCGATATCCGCGCGCTGACCGCGGTGCTCGAGACGTTGCAGCGGATCGGCATGCCGCTCCTGATCCACGGCGAGGTGACCGACAAGTCGATCGACATCTTCGACCGCGAGGCGGTGTTCGTCGAGCGCGTGCTGACTCCGTTGGCGCGCGATTATCCCGGACTGAAGATCGTGCTGGAGCATATCACGACCGCGGAGGCGGCGGCGTTCGTGGCGGAGGCGGATCATCCGATCGCCGCGACGATCACGCCACAGCACCTGTTGATCAACCGCAACGCGCTGTTCGACGGGGGCCTGAGGCCGCATGCGTACTGCCTGCCGGTACTGAAGCGCGAAACGCATCGGCTAGCAGTGCGGGCAGCGGCGGTGTCGGGATCGCCGCGGTTTTTCCTGGGCACCGATAGCGCGCCGCATGTCGTCGGGGCGAAGGAGTCCGGATGTGGGTGCGCCGGGATCTTCAACGCGCCGTTCGCGCTAGAGGCGTATTTGCGCGTGTTCGACGAGGAGGGCGCGCTCGACAAGTTCGAGGGGTTTGCCTCCGAGCATGGCGCGCGGTTCTATGGGTTGCCATTGAACGAGGGGACGGTGACGTTGGTGCGCGGCGACGTCGAGGTGCCGGCTTCGGTTGGCGCGGGGGAGACGGCGGTGGTGCCGTTTCTCGCGGGGACCGACGTCGGGTGGCGGTTCGAGGGGTAGCGCGCTTCGTCCGTGCTCGTGGCTTTCGTTAGGACGGAGAAGCCTTTAGCCGCTCTAGCCAAAGCCGCGCCTCCTTCTGTTCGCCGACCGCACTGGCGCTGACCGGGCCTCTGGCGGCGAAGAAGTCGCGGTGGAGGGCGAAGGGTTCGAGCATCAGGCGGTCGCGCATCGAATCGATGTCGCCGCCCATCTCGGTGAGCGCGTCGATCGTCGGCGCGATCGCGGCGCGGACGCGGCGGTCCGGGGTGCGGTCGAACAGTCCCAGCGAGCCGGCGGCGGTCTTCTCGAGCGCGGCGACGAGCGTTTCGCGGTAGTCGGTTTCGAGGTCTTCGCGCTGGGCGTCTAGACGGGTGAGGCGGTCGGGTTTTGCCATGTGTTGGGGGTAGCGTGCCTGGTGGGGGCGTCAACTTTTGGGCGCTGGGTTTAGCGCGGGGGCATGAGCGACTTTGTGTCTGGCGCGCGCGCCGTGGGCAAAGCCCACGTCGTCGGACGGGGCCTTGCCCCGCCGGCCGGGCTCGTCGGAGTCAGCCGGGCGTGGCCGGCTGCCCGACTGCGCCTAAAACGGCAACCATCTGCTTTTGTGCGTGATGTTCATATATCCGACGTTCACGCCCGCGCGCCAGCCGACGCCGAGGCGGATCGGGATCAGGACGACGTTGCCGCGGCGGAGATAGGTCGCGGCGAAACCGCCGACCAGGTACAGACGGCCCTCGACCGCGGGGAAGCGCTTGTAGAGTTCTTCGGTGTCGTAAAGGTTGTAGACCAGCACGAAGACCTTGTTCGCGTCGCCGCCGACGTCGAAGCCGACCGAAGGACCGGTCCAGTAGACCGGCTGCTGCCCCTCGACCTTGTGGCTCATGATCCCCGAGCCGTAGCGGACGCCGAGGATGAACGCGCCCGAGGCCTCGCGCCCGGCGATGTATGCATTGGGTTGGCCCTGGTCCTTGAGGATCTTCTCGAGCAGCCCGCCCAGTCCGGCGGCGCCCTTGCCGAAGACGCCCTCGCCGGCCGCGAGCAGGTCGTCGCGCTCATAGGTATCGGCGGCCTGCATCGTCGCCTCGGCACGCGTTTCCGGGGGGCGGGTGGTGGTCGTCGTGACGGGAGGCGCGGGTGTGGAATCCTGAGCCGGCGTCTCCGGATAGGCGGGGTCGGGATAGGCAGGGTCCGCCGCGGCCGGACGCGATGGCTGCGTACTGGCCTGCGGACGCGAGGGGGCCTGATAGGCGCGCGGCGCGAGATCGCCGTCGATTGCCTGGTTGGGATCGATCGTGCGGACCTGCGCGGACGCGGTGCCGCCGCAAACGGCTGCCGCAAGGGCACCCAGGCCAAGCCAGACGCTACGCATGTCGATCGATCCCCAAAAATACCAGGGCCGTCATCATGGTAGAGTGACCATCCGAATGCCCGTCGCAGCCTAGGTTAACCAACGTCGGCCTTGCCGCGCAATGAACGAAGCGGGCGGGCGTGTCGAATTTGGGCGAATTCGGGGTGAATGACGGGAATGCCCGCTATCGTACCGAAGCGCAGGCAGCGACCTCGGACCGCCAGGACGGGAATACCGGAATTCGCGAGCCGGACCCATTACAGGCGTTGCCCCCCGCACCGACCCTCGCTATAGCCCCGCATCTGCTGCAGCCGGAGACGTGGGTGAGTGGCTGAAACCAGCGGTTTGCTAAACCGCCGTACCGGGTTTACTGGTACCGAGGGTTCGAATCCCTCCGTCTCCGCCAGCCTTCGTTGTCTTCATTGAATGATTCTGAGAACATCGGACCTTGTCCACCGCGTTGCCGACTTTCGGTTTGGCTTTCGGCAGACGTTGACGTTTGCCAGCGGACTTTCAGGCTGACGCCTGAGGCGGCAGGCACCGCAGATGGGTTCAGTGATATAGAGCATCAGATCTGGACTCCTTGCTCACCTTGATGGTTATGGGGCGGCCCGCGCAGGTCGAGCAAAGGCATCCATAAGGCTTGAGGAAACTGACGTGGCCGCCGCCTTTCATTCAGCGGCAACCAGAGATCGACCGTTGTTGTCGCGTGGGAGCAAGAGTGAAGCAACGGCCGAGTTTAAGCCTGCCCGTTGCTTTTCAAGATCGGCGGCGAACGCCGCTGGTGTGGCGTAGCCGCGCGAGGAGTGTGGCCGTTCGGTGTTGTAATGATCGACCCAGCGCGCGAGGATCGAACACGCCTGGCGGACCGTGAAGAACAGCGTCTCGTTGAGCAGTTCGTCGCGTAGATAACCGTACAAGCTTTCGGCGAACCCGTTCTGCGTCGGCTTGCCTGGTGCGATATAATGCCATTCGACGGGCCTCTCGCCCGACTATGCGAGGACTGCGTTCGAAGTCAGTATCATCCTGGGCGCGCCGCGATCGGCGACCAGATCGCCCGGCTCGCGCACTACCCGCTTGCCCGAGATCGACGTGTCGAGCACCGCCCGCAAGCATTCGGGCGTCACGTCGTCGACGATGTTGAGGATGCGGAACCGCCGCCCCGTAATCATCTGATCGTGCACGAAGGCTCTCCTGAGCTTGTCGAAGGGTCCAGGCTCCAGCGCTGGTCGGGTAGCGCCGACACCCGGGCCGGCGCCCGCACGCCGACGGCGCGCTTTCGTCCCTTCCCGGCGACGCACTGTCAGACCTTCCTCGCGGTAGAGCTGCTGTGTCTTATTGCGGTTGATCGTAATGCCGCCCCGCCGCAGCAGGATGTGTAACCGCCGATAGCCGAACCGTCGGCGCTGCCGCCAGCTCGCATAGGCGCGACGGAAGGTCGCCACCATCTGCCCGACTCGAGCGATACCGCATGCTCGTGCGATCCGCTCCGACGACCATATACGCCCGGCGCTTGCTCATCCCCAGCATCGTCAGGAGGTGCACGACCGCCTGCCGCTTCGCGGCGGGCGTCACCAATTTTTGACAGCAGGTCCACCAGACCTGCCCCTTCGACAGGCTCAGGACAGGATTGTCCAGCATTGTGTCCGCCAGCAGCCGCTTGAGCCGGGGGTTCTCCTCGGGCGCCCGCAGCCGCTTCGCATCAGACACCTGCAGCCCACCAAACTTGGCCTTCCAGGCGTAATAGGTGGCGCTATTGCATCACGTGCCGGCGATACCTGACCGTCACCACCGCACCTGCCTCAGCTTCCGTACGTACAAATCACTGCGGAATGGTTTTCGGTACGGGTCCGATCGACACCTGCCGCCCTTCGACCAGTAGCGCGCCGGCAATTTTCGTTGCTGGAACGACCAAGGTCGACGTTCCGGCAGCCTTGTCTTGAACGACCTCGGTCTGCTTACCCTTCACCCTCGCGGTGCTGGCGCCATCCCAACCGTGGATCGTGATCGCGATGGTTTTCCACCACGGCTTGAAGTCACCCTCGGGCTTGGCGAAGTCGATCGACAGGCCAGTCGGCGTGATCGTGCAGCGCACCGTCTGGCGGAAATAGCCGCGGCGGGTGTACGCCAGCGTGCGGCCGTCGTCCTCGTAGAGCGTACCCACGCAATCCGCGCCGGGATAGACGTCGAGCCGCAGCGGACCGTTCGGCGTTTCGCTCGTGCTCTGGACCAAGGGCTGGCGGGGCAGGATCGTGCCGGCGCGGACGAACACCGGCAGGCGATCGAGGCGCGGCGTTTCGGTCACGCGGTCGCCGAGCGTGCGCGCGGTCGGTACCGCTTGGGTCGCCGACTGGATCGGGCCGGCGGCGGCGGGCTCGGGCGTGCCGACGCGCTGTCCGGTCCAGTAATCATACCAGCCGCCAGCGGGGAGGCAGACGTCGTAGGTCTGCGGGGACTCCGGCTTGGGCGGCGGCGCGATCAGCAGCGACTTGCCGAGCGTGAACGCCATCGACTGGTCGCACGACGCAGTCGCGGCGGCGGGATAATCGTAGAATACCGGGCGCATGATCGGATCGCCGAACCGCGCGTTCTGGTCCGCCAGCGCGTAGAAATACGGCATCAACCGGTAGCGCTCCTCGATGAAGCGGCGCCGGATCGCGAGATGGTCGGGGCCGTCGACCCAGGGCTCCACGCGCGGCGTGCCGGTCGCCGAATGGTTGCGAAACACCGGCGTGAACGCGCCGATCTCGGTCCAGCGCGTGAGCAGATCGGGGCTCGGGCCGCCTGCGAAGCCGCTGACGTCGGCGGCGCTGTAGCCGAAGCCGGACAGGCCGAGGTTGATGATCTGCTGTACCGACAGCTTCAGGTGATCCCAGGTCGCGCTGTTATCGCCGGTCCAGGTGACCGCATAGCGCTGCCCGCCCGCATAACTCGCGCGCGTCATCACGAACGGGCGCTCGTCGGGGCGCAGCTTGAGCAGGCCGTCATACGTCGCGCGCGTATTCTGCATGCCGTAGACGTTGTGCGCCTCGCGGTGATCGGTGATGCGGGCCGCGAAATCGTCGCTGTCGATGCGGTGGCGCGTGTCGAGCGGCATCGTCTTGGTCGGCGTCTCGAAGATCGCTGGCTCGTTCATGTCGTTCCAGAACCCTGCGATTCCGGCATCGAGGAACCCCTTATACTGCTGTCCCCACCACGTCCTTGCCGCGGTCTTGGTGAAGTCGGGGAACACCGACGGGCCGGGCCAGACCGGCGCGACATAGGGGCTGCCATCAGCGTTCTTGATGAACGCGTCGGCCTTCATCCCGCTCTGGTACGGCGCATAACCCTGCTCGACCGCGGCGATGTGGAGGTCTGTGATCGCGACCAGCTTTATGCCGTCCGCCTTCATCTCGGTGGTGAGCTTGGGTAGGTCGGGGAAGGTCTTGGCGTCGGTGGTGAAGGGGCGGTTGCGATCCTGATAGCCGATGTCGAGCCAGATCACGTCGGTCGGCACGCGGTCGCTGCGCAGGCGCGCGGCGATCTGGCGGACTTCGTCGGCGCTGCCATAGCTGTAGCGCGACTGCTGGTAGCCAAGCGCCCATTTCGGTGCGAGCGGAGCGTGGCCGGTCAGGTCGGCATAGCGCCGCGTGACCTCCGCCATCGATGGGCCGGCGATGAAGTAATAGTCGATCGGGCCGTCGGGGCCGCCGAACGAGAGCGTCTCGGCATCGCGGTGGCCGAAGTCGAACCAAGTGCGATACGTGTTGTCGAGCAGGATGCCGTAGCTGCCGCCTGCACCGCCGGTACCGATGAAGAAGGGTATCGACTTGTAGATCGGGTCGTCCGCGCTGCTGAACCCGAACGCATCGGTGTTCCAGTCGACGAAGCCGTGCCCGCGGCGGTCGAGCCCTTGAGTCTTGTCGCCGAGACCGTAGAAATGCTCAGCGATCGGCAGCGTCTTGGCGATCGCGAACGCCTTGCCGTCGGTCGCGACGGGCGCGGCGTCCGCAGAGATGACCTTTCCGTCGAGTGTCTCGAAGGTGATCGCGCCGCCGGCACCGACGCGGACGCGAACGCTGGCGGTGGTGAAGCCGTCTAGGGCTGCGCTCACCTTGGCGGTCTGCTTGCGGGTGGCCGCCGTCACCGCCCAGCTCGCATCCTCGGCGAACGCGCCGTTCTTGGCGACGCGCACGCGGACGAGCCCGTCGGTCATCGCGGTAATCCGCATGGTCGTCGCGCCCGCACGAACCTCGACGCCATCATTGCGCGGGAGGAGCGTGGGGGCGGCAAGCGTGGTCGTCTGCGCCTGGACGGGCACGCTGCACACGCCAGCGGTGGCGGCGAGCAGGAGGGCGATGCGTTTCATACGGTATCCTTGTGGTCCGCTGCGGCGCGGAGGCGAGAGGCGTGCGACCCGAAATTCGATGCGCAACGGGTCAGGAAGTCGTCGATCTTCGGCAGATCGATGGGATCGATGTCGGCGCCGGGCGGGATCAGCCGCGCGGCATCGGGAAAGGTGCCGTAGCCGGCGAACAGGCAGTGCCAGCTGATCGCCGAATAATAACGCGCGAGCCCGGCGCGATCGATCGCCGCGACCATGTCGGCGCCGGTGAACCAGGTCGACATCAACATCTTCAGGTCGTCGGACAGGGCGTCCAGGCCGCGCGCTTCCGCCCAATAGCCGGTCGGATCGTCGTGGCGCTGGTTCAAGCGGTAATGCGCGACGATGTAGTCGCGGACGCCGTCGTAGCGCGCGGCGATGCGCGTGTTGAACGCGGTGCGGGCTGCTTCGGTCGCGCCGCCCTGGTCGACCATGTCTAGGAACGCTTCGGCAGTGGCGATGACGAGATGGAGCGCTGTTGCTTCGAGCGGTTCGAGAAAGCCTTGTGCCAGCCCGACCGCGACCGCGTTGTGCGACCAGCTATCGCGAACGCGGCCGACGCGCATCTTGAGGTGGCGCGCTTCTCCGGTGTCGACGCCGATATGTGCGCGCAGTTCTGCTTCTGCCTGCGCTTCGGTCAGGTGGCGGCTGGAATAGACATAGCCGTTGCCGTTTCGACTGGTCAGCGGGATGTGCCACGCCCAGCCGGCCGACAACGCGGTCGCGCGCGTCTGGCTGGGGATCGCCGCGTCGGGGGTATGCGCGGTCGGCATCACTACCGCGCGGTCGTTGAACAGTGCGTCGGCGTAGCTGACGAACGGCACGTCCAGCGCACCGAAGATCGTGCTGCGAAACCCGCTGGCATCGACGAAGAAATCGCCCGCGATACGCTCGCCGTCGGTATCGATCAGCGCGGCAATGTCGGCCGTCTGCTTGCGTTCGACGCTGGCGATCCGGCGCTGGAGGTGAACGACGCCCAGCGTCTCGGTTGCGTGCGCAGCGAGGAACGCGCCGACCTTGTACGCGTCGAAATGATAGCCGTAGCTGACCTCGAACGGGAAGTTTGCGGCAGGCTGCGGCGCGGAGTTTGCAGCGGCGAGGCGGGCAGGGAGCAGGAACTGGTCGGGATGCGCGTCGACATCACGTCCGGTGCGGCGTGCCCGCGCGTTATAGAAGAACTGCGGCGCGGTGTGGCCGTCGAGCGCGGTGGGGAACGGGTGGAAGTAGCGCTCGTACCCTTCACGGTCGGACCAGCCCTCGAAGCCGATCCCGAGCTTGTAGGTCGCGTCGCACGCCGGCATCCATTCGGCTTCGGCAATGCCGAGCGTGTCGAAGAAGTGTTTCAACTGCGGTGTCGATCCTTCACCGACGCCGACGATGCCGATCTCGGGGCTTTCGACCAACGTCACGCGGACACCGCGATCCCGCCAGCGATGCGCGATCAGGCACGCGGTCATCCACCCGGCGGTGCCCCCGCCGAGGATGACGATGTGCTGGCCGAGCCCGTCGATCACCGTCGCAGCACCAGCCCGGACAGCGGCGGCAGCGTCGTCGCGTCGGCGCCGTCGGTCGCGAACAGCATGTCGCCGTCGATGGCGATGCCGGTCGGCCAGCCACGCGCGTCGTCGCCGAGATTGAACACGCAGAGCAGCGTCTCGGCGCCGGACTCCCGCTCGAACGCGATCACCGCATCGTCGCTGTGCACGATCCGCAGGCTCCCCAGCCGCAGCGCGGGATGCGCTTTCCGCGCGGCGATCAGCGCCCGCGTCCAATGCAGCAGCGATGTGGCGTCCGCCTCCTGCGCGTCGACCGCGATCGCGCGGTGATCCTCGCCGAACGGCAGCCAAGGCTCGGTGCTGCCGAACCCGAGATCGGGCGCCTTACCGATCCACGGCATCGGCGTGCGTGCGCCATCCCGGGACAACGTCAACGGCCAGTTCGCGATCGCCTCCGGATCGAGGAGGTCGTCGAACGCGATGTCGACCTGTGTGAGACCGAGTTCCTCGCCTTGATACAGGAAGATGTTCCCGCGCAGCGCGACGAGCAGCAGGATCTTCATCCGCGCGAATGCCTCGCGCTGGTCGGGCGTGGTCCAGCGCGATACCGCGCGCGGTGCGTCGTGGTTCTCGAACGCCCAGCTCGGCCAGCCGAGACCCGGCGTATCGGGCCAGTTGCCGACCGCATCGACGATCAGTTCGGGCGTCAGCCGGTCCGCGTACAGGAAGTCGAAGCCGTACGCGCTGTTGAGCCGGCCGTTGCCGCCGGTGAACAGCTTCATTTCGCGGTCGCTGTCGTCGCCGCCGACTTCGGCGACGGTGAACCCGGCGCCGTATTCGTCGAGCAGCGCGCGGATCCGCTCGATGAACCCGACGATGTCCGGATGGCTCTGGTTGTGCAGCTTCTGCTGGAAATCGAACGACCGCGTGCGCGCGCGATTGGTCGCCGGCGCGGGCGGATTGTCGGTCAGCGCCGGGTCGTGCATCGCGAAGTTGATCGCATCGAGGCGGAAGCCGTCGACGCCGCGATCCAGCCAGAACCGCGCCGTCGCGATCAACTCGTCCTGCACCGCGGGATTATGCCCGTTGAGCTGCGGCTGGTCCTTGAGGAAATTGTGCATGTAATATTGCCCGCGCCTGGCATCCCAGGTCCAGGCGGGGCCGCCGAACACCGACTGCCAGTTCGACGGCGGCGTGCCGTCGGGCTTGGCATCCGCCCAGACATACCAGTCCGCCTTGTCGCCGCTGCGCGACGCGCGGCTCCGGCAGAACCAGTCATGCTCCTCCGAAGTGTGCGAATAGACCTGATCGATGATGATCTTGAGCCCGAGCGCATGCGCGCGCGCGATCAGCGCGTCGAAATCGGCGAGCGTGCCGAAGATCGGATCGACGTCGCGGTAGTCCGACACGTCGTAGCCGAAATCCTTCATCGGCGAGGTGAAGAACGGCGACAGCCACACCGCGTCGACCCCGAGGCTGGCGACATAGTCGAGATGCGCGGTAATGCCCGGCAGGTCGCCGATCCCGTCGTCGTTCGAGTCCGCGAAACTACGGGGATAGATCTGGTAGATCGTCGCACCCTTCCACCAAGGAAGGTCGGCAACGGGCTCAGGCAATCGTGCAGGCATCAACGTGTCTCCGCGGCGCAGACGGCATAGCCGAACGCGGGCAGGGTTAGTGTGACACTGCCGGGGGCGGCAGCGCGAGGCGCGCATTTGCCGGCGAGCGTAGTGAAGCGGGTGGAACCGGTCTCGACCTGCACCGCCTGCGTGAGCGGCTTGGCCGACGTGTTGAACGCGATCAGGGTTTCCGCACCCGTCGTCGGATCGAAGCGCGAGACGGCGAGCAGTCCCGGCGTTTCGCTACGGCTGCGAATGACCGTCCGGCCGCGGGTCAGCGCCGGATGCGTGACGCGCACCTTCGCCAGTTCGGCGATCTCGCGGAACAGCGGATTGGTCCCGCCGAAGCTCTCGGTCGCGGTCGTCTTGGTCGTGCCGAGCAAGCGGTTGTCGTTGTAGATCGCGACCTTCGACGCGAACATATCCTCGCGCGCGTCCTGGTCGTTGCCGTCGCCGACGAAGCCCTGTTCGTCGCCCGAATAGATCGTCGGCACACCGCGCAAGGTCAGCAGCATCGCGTTCGACAGCAGGACTCGCTTCAGCACCTCCTCGTCGGATGCCTGCGGGAACGCCTTCCGTACGAACGTCGCGAAACGCCCGTCGTCGTGGTTGCCGGTGAAGGTCGGCAGGATCGCTGCGGTGTCGGCGCCCTTCGCATACAGAACGTCGCCGTCGAACAGCGCCTCGAACGCATCGGTCCCGCGCGTGCCCGCGACCGTCTCGACCACCGCCTGGCGGAATGCGAAGTCGAGCACCGCGGGTAGCTTGTCGACGATCGTGTGCTGCGCGAGCACCGCCGGGCGGACCTCGTGGTCGGAGACCTCGCCGAAGATGTGGAAGTTGGGGATGCCGTTCGCCTGCGCCCGCGTCAGCATCGCGGGCACGAACTGTGCCCAGAATTCGGGGTTCACGTGGCGCGCGGTATCGATGCGGAAGCCGTCGACCTTGAACCGGTCGATCCACGATCCGAAGATGTCGATCATGCCAGACACGACACGCGGGTTCTCCGTCATTACGTCGTCGAGTCCCGAGAAATCGCCCATTGTCGAGCTCTCGTTCATGAAAGTCGTGTCGCCGCGATTATGGTAATAGATCGGGTCGTTGAGCCACGCCGGCACCTTCACATTGCGTTCGGCGGCCGGCACGTACAGCGTGTAGGCATAGGTCGTGTCGGTCAGCCTGGCGAAGTTCGCCGCGGTCTGCACGCCGTCGCCGACGAACCCCGGATTGATCGCCTTGCCGCCGACACCGCCCTTGCGCTGGTACGGATAGGTCGCGCGATTGCGGTACGGGCAGGGCATGCCGACCGCGCATTCGCGGTATTGGATCACGTCGGCAGTGTGGTTGATGATGATGTCCATATACACCTTCATCCCGCGCGCGTGCGCCGCGTCGACGAACGCGGTCATGTCCGCATTGGTGCCGAGATGCGGGTCGACCTGCGTGAAGTCGGTGATCCAATAGCCGTGATACCCTGCGGACTCGTGGCCCGGCGACCCCTGCACCGCCTTGTTCTTGAAGATCGGCCCGAGCCAGATCGCGGTCGCGCCGAGATGCTGGATATAGTCGAGCCGCCTGGTCAGGCCCTTCAGGTCGCCGCCGTGATAGAAGCCCTTCGCGGTCGGATCATAGCCGGTCTTGAGCCGATCGCCCGCGATCCCGCCGCGATCGTTGCTCGGGTCGGCATTCTCGAACCGGTCGGGCAGGACGAAATAGATGACCTCGTCCTGTGGCGCGCGCGCGCGGTAGTCGGCGGGCGGCACGGCGGCCGCGCCGGACAGCGCGAGCAGGATGGCGGCGGTGATGCTCATGCGCCGAGCCCTGCCGGTGACGCACAATGCTGCGCGACGAACGCCGCGTGGTCCTGCATCTGGCCCGCCTCGCGCGCGTTGAGCTTGTCGATCGTGTCCATGAATTCCCCCAGGTCGCTCGTCGATATCGCGTCGGCCAGCGGGTGGTGACCCGCCGGCATGATGCCTTGTCCCGCCAGCACCTGAAGCCAGCCGACTTCGGTGAACAGCTCCTCATGCTCACGGACGATGTGGCCGTTGCCGCGCCACAGGTCGATCTTCGCGGCGAGCGTGTCGGGAATGGCCATGTCGCGGCACTGGCGCCAGAACGGCGTGTCGTCGCGCGCCGTCGCCTTGTAGTGCAGGATGATGAAGTCGCGGATGCGTTCGTATTCGAAGTCGCTCTGGCGGTTGAACTCGGTGCGGTCGGCCTCAGCGATGACGCGGCCCGGCAACAGCTTGAGCAATCGCGCGATCGCTGACTGAATCAGGTGGATGCTGGTGGATTCGAGCGGTTCCATGAACCCGGCGGCAAGCCCGAGCGCGACGACGTTGCGGTTCCACATCCGCTTGCGACGACCCGTGCGGAAGGCGATCGTCCGCGGATCGGCCATCGCCGGCGTGTCGAGCCCGGCCAGCAACGTCGCGGTCGCCTCGTCCTCGCTCATATGCGCGCTGGAGAAGACGACGCCGTTACCCGTGCGGTGCTGCAACGGGATCCGCCACTGCCAGCCGGCGGCATGCGCGGTCGAGCGCGTGTACGGGGTGAACTTTTCGCTGCGCGCCGACGGCACTGCGATCGCGCGGTCGCAAGGGAGCCAGTGCGTCCAGTCCTCGTACCCGGTGCCGAGCGCCTCCTCGATCAGCAGCCCGCAAAAGCCGGTGCAGTCGATATACAGGTCGGCGGTGACGGTGGTGCCGTTCTCCAGCACGAGGCCGGAGACGTCGCCGCTCTCGCGGTCGCGGGTGACCTGGACGATCTTGCCTTCGATCCGGTTGACGTCGCGTGTTTCCGAGTAGCGTCGCAGGTAACGCGCGTAGAGCCCCGCATCGAAATGATAGGCGTACGGCATCGACGGCAGCGTCCGCGCGGTACGAGCAGGCCCCCGCTGCATTCGCTCGGCGAGCGCGGCATGCGTGTTGAGCGAATAGGCGCCGAGATCGCCGGCCAGCCCGAGCGAACGCGCGCGCAGCCAATATTGGTGGAACGGCAACAGGCCGACGTCGCGGCCGACATCGCCGAACGCGTGCATGTAGCGATGGCCCTGCTTGAACCAGTCGACGAATTCGATGCCGAGCTTGAACGTGCCGCCGGTCGCTCGGAGGAACGCATCCTCGTCAAGCCCGAGTGCATCGTTGAACAGATGGATCTGCGGGATCGTCGCCTCGCCGACCCCGACAGTGCCGATCGCATCGGACTCGATCAGGTCGATCTCGTATCCCGTCTCCAGGAACCGCGCGAACGTCGCCGCCGCCATCCAGCCGGCGGTACCGCCACCGGCGATCACGATACGCAAAGGGTGATTGGCCATTGTCCGCGTCCCCGCTTCGAAACCGTCAGGTGCCGCCACTGCGGGGCAAATGCGGGGCGGCGTCAACCGCCCCGCCATCGACATCAGAACTTATACGTAATGCCGACATAGTAGTCGCGACCATAGCGCTGATAGTCGATCACCTGGCGCGGATCGTCGTTCTGGTAGGTCACGAACGGTCGGTCGGTCAGGTTCTTCGCCTGTGCCAGGATCGCGAAGTTCGCGAGCGGACCGCTCTGGAACTCGTACCCGATCTGCGCATCCAGGATCCCCTCCGATCGCGCGGTGCGATAGGTCGGGTTGGCGGACAGGCCGGCGACTTCGGCGAGGAAGCTGGAGCGGTAGCGATAGTTCGCCCGCGCCTGGAAGCCCCATTTCTCGAAATAGATCGTGCCGCTGCCGGTCCACTTGGACAGGCCGGGCAGGGTGATCGCCTCGGTCGGGTTGCTGCCGTACTTGATCGTCGACTGCGTGTAGTTGCCGCTCGCGAAGATGCCGAAGCCGTCGAGCGCCGACGTGATCGCCTTGAACGGCAGCGACACCGTGCCCTCGACGCCGAGCACCTCGCCGCGACCGGTATTGGCGGGCGACGACACGTTGCCGATCGTCTGTCCGGCGGCGATCACCTGCGCCTGCTGCGCCGCGGTCAGCGCCGGCAGCAACGCCGAGAAGTCGTAGGGCAGCGAATTGTTCGGATCGACGAAGTCGGTGAGGTGCTTGAAATAGCCCGACAGCGCGACATAGCCGCCACCGTTGAAATACTTCTCGAACGACAGATCGATGTTGGTCGACTGATATGGCTTCAGGTTGACGTTGCCGCCGGTCGACGTGAACACCGGGAACAGGCCGGCGGGCGTCTGGCCGATGTTGGTCAGGTTGATCGCGACGTCCTGCGTGACGCGTTCCTGGTCGAGACGCGGACGCACCATCGTCTGCGAGGCGCCGACCTTGACGAAGCCCAGCGGGATCAGTTCGACCGACATCGTCGCCGAGGGCAGGAAGTTGGTGTATTTCAGAGACTGCTTCACCGGTGCGATCGTCACCGCGCCGCCGACGACGCTGGCGATCTGGCCGGTCGAGCTCTGGTCCGAATGCACCACCTGCGCACCGATCGATCCCTTGAGCGGCTTGTCGCCGACCAGGCCGTCGATCGTGACCTTGGCATAGCCGGTCCAGACCTTCTCGAGCACGATATTGTCGCGCACCAGCGCGGACGGACGGCCATCGAATGCCGCGTTGAGCGAATTATTGTAGAGATACAGCGGATCGAGCGTCAGCATCTGCGGGATGCCGAGATAATCGAGCGCCACGTTCTTGCCGAGCAGCGCCTCGCTGGGAACGTTGCCGCTCAGCGGCGAGCCGCTCGCCACGGTGCAGTTGGTGCCGCCGCCGGTCGGGCACAGGAAATACGACGTGTAGGCGCTGGTCTTCTTGCGCTGGCTATAGTTGCCGCCGGCTTCCCAGCCCTTGACGACGCTGTCCGAGAACTCGCCGTTCAGGCTCGCGCGGAGCGACTTCAGATCGTCCTTGAAGCTTGGCCGGTTGAGGAAGCCCGACTGGACGACCTGCTGCGTGCCGTTGTTGCCCCAACCCTGCGGATCGGTCAGCTTGAAGATGTTGGTGTTGGTGTAATCCAGCGTCGGCGAGAAGGTGTAGGTGCCGTTGCCGTTCTGCTTGACGGTGACGGTGTCGGCGACGCCGCTCTTGGCGAAGCCGGTGCCGGTGTTGGTCTCGAGCAGGAAGTCGGTGCGCTTCGCACGGCTCCAGCTCGCATCGACGTTGAGGTGAACCGACTCGGTCAGCTTGAGGTCGTTGTTCCAGCCGAACGAGAAATTGTCCGCCTTGCGCTGGTTATAGTCGTTGCGCTGCACCGCGAAGACGTTGCCGAACGTCGCGCTGGTCGCGAAGCCGTCGGCAATTGTCACGCCGGTAGCGGTCGTTCCGCCAGGCGAGGTCGGTGTCGTCAACTGCCCTGCGAGCGGGAATTCGATGCCGCGCAGGATCTGCGTTTCCTCAAAGTGCGAATACAGCGCGTCGAACGTCGAATGGAAGCTGTCGGACGGCTGCCACTCGATCGTCGCGACGCCGCCGTACCGCTTCAGCTCGTTAGACTGGACATAGGGCTTGGCGCCGTTGAGCAGGAACGGGCTGGCCGCGGTGCCGGCGCCGCTATAGCCCCACGCGTTGTAGCGCTCGTCCTGCGACGGCGTCTGCGTCGCGGATACGCCGATCGCGATGCCGAGCGTGTCGTTGGCGAACTTGTCGACATAGGTCGCCGACGCGCGATAGCCGTAGCGATCGCCATCCGGGTTCAGCTTGTCGATGCCGTTCATCTGCGCACGCGCGCTGACCGCGATGATGCGGTGCGCCTGGTCGAGCGGACGCAGCATGCGCAGGTCGACGGTGCCGGCGACGCCTGCGGCGATCAGCGAGGCATCAGCCGACTTGTAGACGTTGACGGTCTTGAAGAACTCGGACGGATACTGGTCGAACTCGACGCCGCGGTTGTCGCCGGTCGTCACCTGTTCGCGGCCGTTGAGCAGCGTGGTCGAGAAATCGGGGCCGAGACCACGGATCGACAGGCGCTGGTCGCGGCCTTCGAGGCGCTGCGCGGTCACGCCGGGCAGGCGAGCGAGCGAGTCCGCGATCGACACGTCGGGCAGCTTGCCGACGTCTTCGGCCGAGATCGAGTCGACGATCAGCACAGACTGGCGCTTGATCTTGGCGGAGGATTCCAGGCCGGCGCGGATACCGGTGACGACGATCTCGTCACCGCCAGCGGCATCTTCTTGCGGTGCGGGCGGCACGGCATCGGCGGGCTGCGGCGTCGGTGCGGCGACGGTCGGCACCGCGTCGATCTGCGCGGGTGCGGTCGGATTGGCATTCGCGGTACCGGGCGTCGCTTGCGCGAACGCAGCCTGGCCCGGCAGCATCAGAGCAGCGGCGAGCGCGGTCGCGCTGACGTGCAGCGCGAGGCGGCCATGCACGGAAATGCCGGACGCGACGCGCAGGCGGCACGGAATAGACTGGCTCATGAAATCCCCTTCAGGCGAGAATAATCCCGCGCATCCTCAATTGCTTGTTTTGGTATCCCCGACGTCGTGCTGACGCGTCGGGTGTCGCAACACGGCTATATTTCGGGTGGAGGCGTTGCAAAAGGGACGGGCATACGTATTCACTGGTTCATGCAGACCGTGTATCTTCCGGACCACGCCCGCCGACATTGGCGCGGGCTAGGGCGCGGGTGATGGGTAGGCGTCCGACATCGTTCGACATCGCGCAACTGGCCGGCGTGTCGCAGCCGACCGTGTCGCGGGCGCTGCGCGGAGCGAAATCGGTCAACGCGCAGACCCGCCAGCGGATCGAGGCGATCGCGCAAAGCCTGCACTACGCCGTCGACAAGCACGCATCGTCGCTGCGCAGTCAGTCGGCGAACACGCTCGCGCTGCTGTTCTTCGAGGAACCAGCGGAAGACGAGTCGACGATCAACCCGTTCTTCCTGTCGATGCTGGGCTCGATCACGCACGCTTGTGCCCGTGCCGGCTACGACCTGCTGATCTCGTTCCAGCAATTGTCGGGCGACTGGCACGTCGATTACCAGGACAGCCGCAAGGCGGACGGTATCATCCTGCTCGGCTACGGCGATTACGAAGCATACCGCGCCCGCCTCGATCACCTTACCGAACAAGGAACCAAGGTGGTTCGCTGGGGTGCAGTCGGTACGGGGCCAGCCGGGATCACGGTCGGCTCGGACAACCGTGGTGGCGGCGAGGCGGCGACCGCACACCTCATCGCGCAAGGGCGGCGCCGGATCGCGTTCCTAGGCACCGCGGATGGACGCTATCCCGAACTCGAGGACCGGTATCGCGGATATCGCGACGCACTGGAGGCGGCGGGGCTGACGGTGGACGATGCGTTGCAGGTCGATGCGATCACCACCGAAGAGGCTGGGCAGGACGCGGTCGCCGAACTCGCGCGGCGCGGCGCGGCGTATGACGCGATCTTCGCCGCCAGCGACAGCATCGCGATCGGCGCGATGCGCGCGCTGGCGGCGGCGGGGCGAGCGATCCCCGACGACGTCGCGATCGTCGGCTTCGACGACATCGCCTCCGCGCAACTCACCAACCCGCCGCTGACAACCGTGACGCAGGACGCGCGCCGGGCAGGGGAGGCGCTGGTACGTACGCTGCTCGCGAAACTGCGCGGCGAAGTGTCCGACGACCCGCCCTTGCCGACCCGCCTGGTGATCCGCGCGAGCAGCGGGGCGTAGCGACAACAACCCTCTGCCGCGTCGGGGTGGTAGCGCCACAGGCGACGGGTGGGTGGTACAAAACAGCCGTTAAGCCGACCATCACCACCTCCCCGGCGAAGGCCGGGGTCCAGTTGGGAAACGGCGCGGATGAAGACGGCGATCCCTTACTCAGTGCTTCCCAACTGGGCACCGGCCTTCGCCGGGGGGGGGGCGGGTCTTGAATGACGCAGGCTCACTATCCCGTCACGCAGCTTGGCTCAGTCGTCGAACAGGAACAGGTTTAGCGTCAGCCGCCCGGCCAGCGGGTCCGTGCTGAGCGTCACCTCAGGCGGCAGATACGCACAGTGCAGCGTATTCCCTGCATAGACGAGCGCCCGGTTGAAGCGCGCCGGCTGGACCGCAATACGTTCGTACAACGCCGTGTCGCCCGCGATGTAGGACGCCTCGGGCATGCCGTGCGCCTGCACGCCCGCTTCCAGTTCCGCCCTGAACCGACCGAGGCGCGACGCGTCGACGGTCTCGAACGCTGTCGATCGCTGGCGGTAGAACGCAGTGCCACCCTGTTCGCCATGGCCGAGGAATAGCAGCACGGCGATCCGTCCCCGCTCCACGCCGTCGAAATGCGGCAATCGCTGGATCGGCGCGAGATCGCCAGGCGCCGTGGTAACGAGCGAATAATAGGCTTCGGACACCCCCGGCGCCGGATCGAGCCCGAAATGCTTCGCCAACAATGGCGCGATCCGGCGTCGCATCGTCTCGGCGAGACGCGGCGGCACCTCGGCGCGGACGCCGGGATAATGCGGACCGATCGGTGCCATCCGCAGGCTCGCCGCGTCCTCGCGCAGCGCGTCAGGATCGGGCCAGAAATCGTCGATCGCGATCAGCGGGCGCTGCTCCTCGCCTTGGAGGTGAAGCGTGGTTTTCGGCGGTTGGGTCATGCCGGCCTTCATGCGGCCGGGCGGCGCGGCGGGGCAAGGTATTCGTATGCATAGTTGTTTTGCCGGTCGCTTGAGGTCAAGCCGGTCCGTCAGATCGCCACGCACACAAGCGGCGACCGATCAGGAGAGCCGCGTTTTGACCGAGAAACCAGTCCAGGGCTTTGCCGGCCTGTGGAACATCAGCTTCGGCTTTTTCGGCATCCAGATCGGCTTCGCGCTACAGAACGCCAATATGAGCCGGATCTTCCAGACGCTTGGCGGATCGCTCGACGACCTTTCCTATCTGTGGGTCGCGGCGCCGCTGACCGGTCTGCTCGTCCAGCCGATCATCGGCCATTACAGCGATCGCACCTGGACTCGCTTCGGCCGTCGCCGCCCGTATTTCTTCGCCGGTGCCGTACTCGCCGCGCTGGCGCTGTTCGTGATGCCCGAGGCGAAGATGCTGTGGCTCGCCGCGCTGACGCTCTGGGTGCTCGACGCTTCCGTCAACGTCTCGATGGAGCCGTTCCGCGTGTTCGTCGGCGACATGTTGCGCAAGGATCAGCACACCGCAGGCTACGCGCTCCAGACCGCGTTCATCGGCACGGGCGCCGTCGTCGGCTCGATATTTCCGTTCGTGCTCGCGCATCTCGGCGTGTCGGGCGATGCGCTGGCGGGCGTTCCCGACACCGTGCGCTACAGCTTCTGGTTCGGCGGCGCGGCATTGCTGCTCGCAGTCCTGTGGACGGTCGGCAACACGCGCGAATACAGTCCCGAACAGATGGCATCGTTCGCCGAGTCCGACCGCGATGAAGCACACAGCTTTCCGGTCCGCGCGCTTGCCAGCCGCGGTTTCGCGACCAGCATCGCCTGGATCGTCGCCGGGATCGCGGTCGTCGTCGCGGTACCCGAACTGGCGTTGCAGAAGGAAGTGTACCTGCTCGGCGGCCTGCTCGTCGCCTATGGCGGTGCCAGCCTCGCGGCCATCGTCCTTGCGCGCGGCGGCAATGGCGACAACGCGCTGAGCCAGATCGTCGGCGACTTCGCCGCGATGCCCAGCGTCATGAAGCGCCTCGCACTCGTCCAGTTCTTCAGCTGGTCCGCGCTGTTCATCATGTGGATCTTCACCACGCCGGTCGTGGCCCAGTACATGTACGGCTCAAGCGATGCCACGAGCGCCGCCTACAACGCGGGCAGCGATTGGGTCGGTGTGCTGTTCGCAGTCTACAACGCCGTCGCCGCGCTAGTCGCGTTACTGATACTGCCACGATTGGCCAGAAGGATCGGCCGAGTCAAAACGCATATCGCCTGCCTGCTGTGCGGCGCCGCGGGATTTGCGAGCTTCCTCATGGTGCGCGATCCGGCGTTGCTGATCGTCAGCGAAGTCGGCGTCGGCATCGCCTGGGCCTCGATCCTAGCCATGCCCTACGCGATCCTCGCCTCCAGCCTGCCGCAGGCCAAGCTCGGGATCTACATGGGATTGTTCAACATCTTCATCGTCCTCCCGCAGTTGCTGGTCGCGACGCTGATGGGGTCGGTGCTGAAGGCGTTCTTCCCGACGGAACCGATCTGGACGATGGCCTTCGCCGCCGCCGTGATGATCCTTGCGGCGCTCGCGATGCTCCGCGTCCCCGAGTTACCGGTGAGGACGTCTCGAGACGACAGGTAGCAAGCTGATCCTGAACAATTAGACATGGGCCAGCTCCGGGGGGGCGAGACGTCAAGCTTGTGAGTGGGAATAGTCCAATCTCCCGCAACGTCCGTAACGGTTCCTCATGGCATTGGCGGTATTGCTATCAGCTTAGGCCATCGTCCGAGAACCATCGGCGACACGTGCATCAGCGCGCCAGCGGTGCTCCAAAACCACAATCTAACGCCGCAAGCAGCGGCTTCGACATTTCATGACCCATCCCTCATGACGCGCGTCCGTCATTTGTTGCGTAATTACGACACTGCACAACAAAGTTTCAATCACGGCCGAAGCCGTTTTACAATGGCAATGTCGTCAGGCAGGTGACAACGCGTCAGACACCCGGGGGGGGCGTCGCGGCTCAGTGGAGCCGATCACGACAATCGTAAAAGTTGGGGGAAGAACTGCATGCGCTCGTTCAATCGCGTTAACGTTAGCCGTCTGTGTGCCGGCGCTGCGCCGCTTGCCATCCTGCTAAGCCTAAGCACCGCCGCATTCGCACAGACCGCACCGGCAGAGCCCGGCGTCGCGCTGACCAAGCCAGCAGCTGAGCCCGAAGCAAACGACATTGTCGTCACCGGATCACTGTTCCGCCGGACCAATACCGAAACGCCGTCGCCAGTCACCGTGCTGACTGCGGACAGCCTGGCCAAGGCTGGCATCACGACAGCCGCTGAAGCGATCCGTTCGGTCTCGGCTGATAGCGGTGGTTCGATCGGCGTGGGCTTCCAGAGCGGTTTCTCGGCTGGCGGCGTTGCCGTATCGCTGCGCGGGCTTGGCGTATCGTCGACGCTGGTGCTGGTCGACGGCCTGCGTTCAGCCAACTTTCCGATCAACGACGATGGCCACAACTCCTACGTCGATCTCAACTCGATCCCGTTCAGCCTGATCGAGCGCGTCGAAGTCCTGAAGGACGGCGCGTCGTCGACCTATGGTGCCGACGCGATCGGCGGCGTGGTCAACCTTATCCTCAAGAAGCAGTTCACCGGCATTGCCGGCACGGTCGAGGCCGGCGCCAGCAGCCACGGCGATGCAGCGCGCCAGCGTGCCAACCTCACGATCGGCTATGGCGATTACGCCGACAAGGGCTTCAACGTCTATCTGAACGGCGAATTCCAGCAGGACGGTCGCGTCAGCAACCACAGCCGTGGCTTCCCGTACAACAACCGCGATCTGACCTCGATTGGCGGCAACGACAATAACGGCGCCGACAATTCGCTGACCACCGCGACCCCCAACGCGGTCGTGGTGCGCACGACGCAATCCAACCTCAACAACCCGTTGAGCGGCGGCACGGCGATCGCCAACGCCAACTATACGACGCTCAATCTCGGCAATTGTGCGCGGGGCACGTTCACGCAGACCGGCGTCGCCAACGGTGTCGGCTGCAAGCACAATCTGGAAGACGAATATTTCCAGCTCGCGCCGTTCCAGCGCAAATATTCCATCAACGGCCGCATCAGCGTGCGTCTGGCCGACAACGTCGAAGGCTACCTGACCGGCAGCTATTCGAATAGCTATGTCAGCATCAACAACGCGCCGCGCGCGTTGCGCAACACTCAGCCTTATGGCGGCGCACCGTCGCTCGCATCGAGCAACCCGGGCATCGTCCTGCCGGTCTATATCTGCACCGCGGGTATCAATTGCGCGGTTCCCGGCGCGCCGGGCCGCCAGCTCAATCCCAACAACCCCTATGCCGTTGCCAACGCCAACACCCCTGCAGCGGGCGCAGCACGCATCTATTATTCGTTCGGCGACATCGACGCCGGCAGCGACCGTACCAACGAAGTGTACCGCTTCGCCGGTGGTCTGCACGGCACGGTCGGCGATGATTGGACCTGGAAGGTCGACGGCGTTTACGCCCGCGACAATCTGGAGATCGTCCAGCGTGGCTATCTGAACATCGCCAACACGCTCAACGCGATCAACACCGGTGCGTATAACTTCGTCGATCCGACGCTGAACTCGCAGGCGGTCCGCGACTTCGTTTCGCCCGACAAGATCACGCCGTCGAATTCGGAAATGTACTCGCTGGATGCGGCGATCACCAAGAAGCTGTTCGACCTTCCCGGCGGCCCGCTGATGGTCGCGGTCGGCGGCCAGGTGCGGCGTGAATCGCTGGTCAACAACAACCAGAATGCCTTGCTCGACACCTACGGTCTCACGACCTCGTCGGCGTTCGGCAAGCACACCGTCTCGGCCGGTTATTTCGAGATCCAGGCGCCCGTGCTCGACATCCTCGAGATCAACGGTTCGGGTCGTTACGATCACTATTCGGAAGGCTTTGGTCGCTTCTCGCCGAAGGTCGGCTTCAAGTTCACGCCGATCCGCCAGTTCGCGGTTCGCGGGACCTATTCGCAGGGCTTCCGTGCACCGACGTTCGCAGAGTCCGGTCCGCGGTCGCAATATGCCGGCTTCGTCAACACGCAGCCTCCGGGCAATTTCTGTGCGGCACATGGCGGCTCGGCGACGGCGACCAACACCTGCGTCACGGGCGGCAACCCGTACAACCTCAACTATTCGGTTGGTCGCGGTTTCGTCGGCAATCCAGATCTGAAGCCAGAAACGTCGCGCAGCTTCACCGGCGGTATCATCGTCGAGCCGACATCGTGGTTCAGCGCGACGGTCGACTATTACAACGTCAAGAAGTCGAACCTGATCGCCAACGGTCCGCTCGCGGGCGATGCGATCGTCGCCTACTACCGGCAGTCGAACCTAGCTGCAGCAACCGCCGCGGTGGCAGCGGTTGGGCAGGGCTATTCGGTCAACACGGTCGACGGCGTCGATCCGGCCTTCCCGAACGCGCTGCCCCGCCTGCTGATCATCAACGCGCCGTTCGTAAACGTGAACTTTGACAAGACGTCGGGCCTCGACTTCTCGGGGACCGCGCGGATCCCGCTTGGTGAGGGCATCCGCTTCACCAGCCGGGTCGAGGCGACCTATATCATCCAGTATGATCGTCACACGGCGCAGGGCGTCCAGAAGTTCGCTGGCACGATGGGCCCGTATGATCTGTCGTCGGGCAACGGCACGCCGAACTGGCGTGGCAACTGGCAGAACACGATCGCGGCCGGCAAGTTCTCGCTGACCGCAACGGCCTATTATGTCGGCCGGATCAAGGCTGTCGCAACCGACCAGGGCAGCCTGGACACGTCGTGCGCCAACAGTCTCTACAAATCGTCGCAGGCCGGTGTGCCGGTCGATCGGTTCTGCTACGTGAACAGCTTCATCAACGTCGATCTCAATGCGACCGTCGCGGTGAACGACGACTTCTCGTTCTTCGGTAACGTCGGCAACATCCTCGGCGCCCGCGCCCCGATCGCACCGGCGTCGTATGCCAGCTCGCCGAACTTCCTCACCACGTGGCATTATGCCGGCCTGATCGGACGGACGTTCCGCGCAGGTGCGAACTTCAAGTTCTGATAAAGAGAGAATGGCGGTAGCTCGTTACTTGAGCTACCGCCATTCCCGTATTCTGGTGCATAGCATTAGCTAGATGCGCGATAACAGCGTGATGATGAGGCTCAAACGAGGCGGGTCCGAGTAATGGCCAAGGACGTTGCATCCAGTTTAGTCTGACTCTTCCCCGCTGAGCACCCCACCTTTCAGTCAACGCGACACGACGCGTTAAGTTTGCGCTGACGCTTTCGGAAAGGATTCATCTGAAGTGGCTGAAGTCGCGAAGCAGCCAACCGATCTATGTCCGGCGATCGGGTCCTGCCCGCCCTCGACGAGCAACGGCAGCATGCGCTATCGACAATAACGCTGGCAAGGAAAGCAGCCAAACGGCCGAGATAAGTGTCTTCCGCATCTTCGGCAAAGCCGCCGATGCCGGCCTGACAAATGCTGTTGGCTGGCGAGCAGGCCGTCCTGACAAGTTCGCCATAAATTCGGGGCGGGGGCCGTTGAATAGCAGGGGTCGCCGTCGCGCGATGGCATGACAGCCGTCGGAATATCTATCGCGCTTCGTCGCCCTCGGACAGGACATGTCGGGCGAAGTCACGCCGGATCGCAACCAGTTTGGGTTCGATGTAGCGTCGGCAAAACGGTCGGGTCGGATCGGTACGGTAATAGTCGCGATAGCGCTCTTCCGATGACCGGAACCCGACGAGCGGCAGCACCTTCGTCCGCGTAGCGGTGTCAACTTCCTTCCCAAGCCGGGTGATCGCCGTGTCCGTCCGATGCTTCTGGTCGGCATCTCCAACATAGACTGCGCTGCGATAACGCCCGTTCGGCGTATAGTTGCTGTTTGCCGAATGGTTGCGCAGATGGACCTCGATCAGAATGTCGAGCGAAATGATAGCAGGATCAAAGCGGACCACCACTCCTTCGGCCCAGGCATCGTCGGGTGCGGTCGATTGCAGGAAGCCTTGTTGGACCTCGGCAACACCGCGCAGGATTTGGAACACGCCTTCGGTGCACCAATGACACCCGCCGCCGAAGCCCACCGTTTCCATACTTACCTTCTCCATCCGACCCGGCGAGATGCCCTTGCGCTTTCTGCGTTCGATGTCGGCAACGTATAGCGCTGATCGGATAGTGGCCTAACATCGGTTGAGGCGTCTCTTTGACTGGAGCTTGTACGCCGACGGTGATGACTGACACCGGCCGATTCCACGCTTTGGACAACACCTGAACGAACGTCTGGTTTGGAGATACGCTCGAGCTGCTCCAAACGTCCACTGGTGCGGAGGAAATCGGGCACCGAGAGGTGTACGATGTCCTCAGAAGCATGAAGCCGCGGGCCGCGGATGCTCACCTATGAGTTTTTTGATTTTCGACTGCTCGGCCCCGGGCGGGACGGCCGGCGCCAGACGTCCTGATCGGCGGTGCTGCCCATCGGATGCGCCCAGGACCAAACCTCAGCAAGGCTGCGCTACATCACCACCACCACCACTGCCGCGCAGCGGCCTCGTGCTATGGGGCCGGCCGGCGTGCGTGGTTGCGACTTGCGTGTCGTCTTTTGGCCGCACTAAGCGACGGGGCGCACGAGGCTTCATTGCATGAGAATGCGATCGAATGCCGTCTGTCCCGGGGAACAGATGTTGTCATATAACTATCAAACTCGACCGCTAACGCCCCGATCCTCAACCATGATGGGTTGTCTCGGGGGAATTAATTCATGTCGTCTTTTCGGTGGGGCGTTAGCGCCCAGGCTCTGACATGCGCACTCGGCGCTGTCGTTCTGGCGAGTGCTCCGGCGCAGGCGCAGCAGAGGATTGTCGTCGCGTCGGGTACGACCGATACGGCTCCGAAGACCGTGGGGGGCACCGATACCGCAACCGTCCAGGCGAACGGCACGCTGACGGCGACGACGAACCCGGCGATCAACTGGTCGACGAGTTCCACGGACCTGCGAATCACCAATTCGGGCATCATCCGAACGACTGCGAATGGCGGTCGCGCGATCAACGCGTCGGGAGCGAATGACGCGCGGACCGTGACGTTGGTCAACAATGTGGGCGCGCTGATCGAATCGCAGGACGACGCGTTCCGGATCAACGTGGCGCCGACTAGTGGTACCATCCGGATCGACAATTTCGGCACGATCCGTACCACGAACGGCGGCCAAGCGCTCGATTTCGACGCGGTCGCAGGCGGCGCGACGGTGATCATCAACAATTTTGCGGGCGCGACGCTCAGTTCGGTCGGACAGGACGGCATTCGGCCGGGGCAGAGGGCAATCGTCACCAATGCCGGACTCATCCGCTCGGACGGCGCCGCCAACAACAATTACGATGGTATCGACTGGCAGCAAAAGTCTGGCATCGTCATCAATCAGACGACGGGCGTGATCTCGGGGTTGCGCCATGGCATCACCAGTGACGTCGACGTCAACGTCACCAATGACGGCGCGATCACCGGTCGCAATGGATCGGGCATCGGTTCGGATGGCACCGGTACGGTCGTCAACCGCGGGACGATCACCGGCCAATGGGACGGCATCGCCACCAACGGCGACGGCGACGGCGTCGATATCGACTTTATCGGAACGGTCACCAACAGCGGCACGATCCAAGGGCTGAGCGCGACCGGCGTCGATTCGGGGGGCCGCACGAACAGTGCCGAGGGTATCGCGATGGGCGGCGGTACGATCGTCAACTCGGGCACGATCTTCGGCGCGGGCAACGCGATTTTGATCAACCACGACACCAATATCGGCGGTGTCGCCGACGGCGCGACGACGATCACGAATACGGGCACGATCCGCGCCACCACCGGCCGCGCGATCCAGTTCGTCGGTAATTTCGCAGACACGATAACGACGTCGGGCACGATCACCGGTGGCACGGCCGGGGCGATCGACATGGGCGACGGCAACGACACTCTCAACATCGAGGGCGGATCGGTGATCAGCGGGACCGTCGATGGCGGCGCGGGCAACGATCGGATCAACCTGGGCGGCACCGGCGCGGGCAGCTTTGCGGGCGCGGTGAATTTCGAGACGTTGGCGGTCAATACGGGCAACTGGACGCTAACCGCGCCATCGACCTTTGCGAACGGCATAACGATAGCCGCACCGGCGACGCTTACCGGCAACACCATGACGCTGACCGGCGGAATAGCGAATGCTGGCACGCTCGTTTTTCAGCAGGCGACCGATGGCAGCGTCGTCGGCACGCTGTCGGGCACGGGCGCGTTGATCAAGACGGGCGCGGGTGCGCTCATCATTGGCAGCCAGACCGGCTTCACCGGATCGACCGCCGTCAACGCCGGCCGTCTGGTTCTCGCTGGGTCGCTGCCCTCTGCGGTCACCGTAGCGAATGGCGCGACGCTCGGCGGGACCGGGACGATCGCGGCGCTGACCGTAGCCAGCGGCGGTACCGTCGCTCCGGGTACCGGCGTCGGGACGATCGCGGTCACCGGCAATTTTGCTCAGGCCAGCGGATCGATCTACGCAGCGGAGACTACCGCAGCCGGCTTATCAGATCGTATCACGGTCGGCGGCACCGCGACTATCGCGAGTGGCGCGCAGTTGGCGGTAACGCGCGGCACCGGGACTTACGGCATCGGCCAACGCTACACGCTGTTGACCGCGACGGGTGGCGTCAGCGGCGCCTACACGCTGGTCCAGACCGCCAGCGGCGGGACCGAGTTCCGCCTGGCGCAGACCGGGACCGGCGTCTTCGTCGACGTCGCCCGCACCGCGGCATCGTTGCCGTCGATTGCAGCGACGCGGAACCAGGCTGCGGTCGCCCCGGCTCTGGCGGCACTCGGCGTCGGCAATGCCGCTTATGCCGCGTTGACGCTGATCCCGAGCGACGATGCGGTCCGCGCCGGGCTCGATGCGCTGTCGGGTGAAGCGCATGCGTCGCTGCGCACGACGATGCT
The DNA here is from genome assembly GCF_056680455.1 of Sphingomonas sp. AP28. Lineage (NCBI taxonomy): Bacteria > Pseudomonadati > Pseudomonadota > Alphaproteobacteria > Sphingomonadales > Sphingomonadaceae > Sphingomonas > Sphingomonas sp. AP28. The sequence continues at coordinate 3,153,199 of NZ_CM155283.1, forward strand.
GAAGGACGCGCAGGGTGCCGAGGACGCGGTGCGCTCGCGGCTGCTGTCGCCGACAACCGGTTCGGGGATCTGGGCACAGGCGCTCGGGCATAGCGGCGAGGACGATGGCGCCACCGGCACTGCGTCGGCCGAGCGTCATGGCTGGGGCGGCGTGGGCGGCGTCGACATCGCGCTTGACGACCAGGCGCGGGTGGGGATCGCCGGCGGCTACACCCGCACGAAGGTCGGGATCGACGCGCGCGACAGCTTCGGCAAGGTCGAGAGCACGCACGCGCTCGCCTATGCCGGTGGGATGCTGGGCCCGGTCGTGCTGCGCACCGGAGCAGGCTATGCCTGGACGAAGACCGACCTGACGCGCGGCGTCGTTTTCCCTGGCTATGCCGCACGGCTGACGTCGAACTATGACGGCGACGTGCTGCACGGGTTCGCCGAGATCGGCCTGCCGCATGCGATGTTCGGCGGCACGGTCGAGCCGTTCGCAGGCATCGAGGCGTACCGCGTCCACACCGACGCCTTCACGGAGACCGGGGGCAGCGCGGCGCTGTCGGGCGAGGCGCGCAAGGAAAGCTTCACGCTCTCGACGCTGGGTATCCGCGGGCAGACGCCGATCGCCGAAGGGCTGAGCGCTCGGTCGCGGATCGGCTGGCAGCACGCGTTCGGCAACGCGAGCCCTGATGCGCGGCTTCGCTTTGTTGGCGCCAGCGTGCCGTTCTCGGTGACCGGCACCACGCTGTCGCGCGATGCGGCAATGGTGGCGCTCGATCTCGCCTGGATGCCGACGCAGGCCATTACGATCACCTCGGGCTATTCGGGATCGATCGGTGACCGCGGCGACGACAGCGTGTTCCGGATCGCGCTCGCCTTCGGCTTTTGATCCGGACGAAGCGGTGACATGAAAACTGTCACCGCTTCGTTGTCTGGCTCAGCCAATCCAAAACGAAGAGACGGTAAGTTTTGGAAAAACGCTATCTGATCGGAACGGTCGGGTATGGGTCTGGTCGGAAGGTTTGGAGAAAGGGCGTGTCTGCTCAAGAGCGGACGCCAAGGCTGGGGCCCGAGCTAGAGCTAGAGCTAGAGCTAGAGCTAGAGCTAGAGCACCCGCTTACCGCGGTGTTACATCAGTCGACGGCCCTCTGGCTCGCTTACGCACCATATTGTCTGTCGGTCGCTCAGTTCGGCGTCTTGTCTTAAAGTGTGATCTTGAACTGACCGCCGATGATCCGCGGCTCGTTTATCATGCCGGTCAGGTTGTTGAAGTCGATCGCGCTGATGCTGCGATACTGGTTGGTGATGTTGCGGACGAATGCGCCGATCTCATACCCCTGCGGCGATTTATAACCGACCTTGAGCCCACCTTCGAGCGACGACTTGCCGGTGAACTCGACCGCTTCGTACAGGAAGAAGTTGATGCGGCTGCGATAGACCCAGTCGGTATAGGCATAGACCTCGCCGCCGTTCGCAAGCGGGATGCCGTAGCGCGCGGTCCAGTTGGCGATCCAGCGCGGTGCCTGGGGAAGATCGTTGCCGTCGATCACCGCGAACCCGTTGACGATCGGATCGAGCACGGTGCAGGTCGCGCACACGCCTACACCGATGCCGCGATCGCGGATCTCGGTGAAGTTGTAGCTGCCGCTCGCGGTCAGCGTCAGTTCGGGAAGCGGACGCGCCTCGAACTCGCCCTCGACGCCGTAGCCGATCGCCTTGTTTGCACTGAGCAGTCGGGCCGAATTGCTGCTGCCGCCGACCGCGGTGATCTGCAGATCCTTGGTGCTGTACCAATAGGCGTCGAGCGAGAAGTTCACTTTCCGGTCGAGCAGCGTGCCCTTGAAGCCGCTCTCGCCCGAGAACGTGGTCTGCTTGGGCGCGGTGCTCTGGACGCTGCCGAACGTCACGCGGTCCTGGATGGCTGGGCCCTGATAGCCGGTCGCGAGCCGGGAATAGACGTTGATCGCAGGCGTCAGCTCATAGGTCGCGCTCGCGTCCCAGGTCACGTTCGAGCCACGGACGACCGCGCGGGCGGGCAACGTGTCGCTGATCCCGGTGCCGGGGATCGGTGCTGTGACGAGGTCGTTGCGATAGTCGTGCGAATAGCGGACGCCCGCGCGGAGCGTCAGCAAGTCGACGGGCTTGGCCTCGATCGAGGCGAACGCGCCGTAATTCTCGTTGCGGTTGTCGTGGTAGATATCCTGGTCGAGATCGGTCGCGCGCGATCCAGTGCCTCCGAAGGCATAGTCATACTGGTGGTACCGCAGCGTCTGGTGGAAATAATACAGACCACCCTGAAGGCGGATGCCGTTCATGTCCTCGCTGGCGTAGCGCAGTTCTTGGCTGAACTCCTTGGGCTTGGTCAGGCCACCCGTGTTCGACGGGAACAGCCCGACGCCGATCGCGCCGATCGTCCCGCCGAGGAACGTGTAGTTGTTGCCACCGTCGACATCGCCGGTGCTCTCGACCTTGGCCTGCTCGTAGCCGGTGACCGAGTAGAAGGTGCCGATGCCGTCGAGGTGATAGTCCAGCCGCAGGTTGGTGCCCCATTGCGTCAGGCTCTGGCTGGTATAGCCGTCGAGCGTGACGTGCTTGGGGTCGAAGCCAGTGTTGAAGTCGTTGGTGCCCGGCTTGAACAGCCCGGCGCGGAAGATGCGCGGCGAGCCGGTCAGGTCGCGGACATGGACGTTCAGCAACGCGTTGAAATCGCTGCTGGTATAGCCGAGCTGGAAGCGGCCGGCGACGTCGCGGTAGCCTTCTAGCTTGCGATCGGCGTTGCCTGTCGTCGAATCGTTGGTGACCCAGTCGTCGCGCGACTGAATGATCCCCGATGCGCGAAACGCGAAGCCGTTGCCGATCGGCAAGTTGAGCGCCGCCTCGCCGTTGATCGTGTTGTAGGTCGCCCAGGATCCGGTCGCATAGCCCGAGACCTTGTCCTGGTTCGGCTTGGCGGAATCGATCTTCACGACGCCGGCCGGCGTGTTGCGCCCGAACAAGGTACCCTGCGGCCCGCGCAGCACTTCGACGCTTTGCAGATCGAAGACCGGGAACGACTTCAGCATCGGGTTTTCTAGCGCGACGTCGTCGTACACGACCGACACAGGCTGCGCGGCATTGGGATCGAAATCGGTGTTGCCGAGGCCGCGGATGTAGAAGCGCGGGAAGGTGCGGCCGAACGAGGATTCGACTTGCAGGCTAGGCGTGCGGCCGGCGAGGAAGCGGATGTCGAGGCCGCTCGAATTGAGCACGTCGAGCTTCTCGCCGCTGATCGCGGTGACTGCGAGCGGCACGTCCTTCGACGATTCCCGGCGGCGGGTCGCGGTGACGACGATCTCGCCGACGCCTTGGTCGGTCGCCGTATCGCCGGCCGCTTGCCCCGCCTGTACCTGCTCCTGCGCGAGGGCGGGCGTGGCGAAGACGAACAAGGGCGCAGTGGCGGCGAGCAGCCGGGCGATGGCAGCGGTACGAACGGGCAAGCGAATCATGGATGGTCCCCCCTTGGGCTTCGAACATCCTCCTGCGTCGATCCGTGTGACCCGGATTCGTCGTCGATCGGTAACACCACTGTAACGGGCGGCAATAGACACTATCGCGGGGTGATGCATTTTGCTGGGCACCGCGACATCTTTGCCTCAGCCAGCGCCGCCGACACGGTTACGTTTGGCGGCTAAGGGATCGCGTCTAGAGCGCGTGCATGGCCGGATACTTTTCGTACCGTATCAACGGTGGACGACGGTTCCCTCGCATAATGGGGGTAAAGCTGATCGCCCGAGTACGTTCAATCCGGACCTGCAATCTTACGAGAGGTCGCGTAGGTATTGCCGGTTTTTCTGGAGACCTAGCTTGTCAATAAGGGGTTGAACGGGCGTCCGAAGGCGTGAAGGCGACGACTAATCCCAAGAGTCCGTGACTGAGTCTTTCGCTCGACGCAGGACGCTCAGGTTGCGCGCTGCCCCATCAGTTCGCCCAGGCGCACAGTCCGTTCCGGCGCCCAGTCTTCGTTGAACGCAATCGCGCCTCGTTTCCACAACATCACGATCGTTGAGCCCAGGAGAAAGCGGCCCATTTCCTCACCCTTTTTTAGCACGATGTTCTGGTCGGAATATGCCCACTCCGACGACCTGTTCGTGCGCTTTGGATTGACGACACCGTGCCATACAGTCGCCATGCTTCCAACTATAGTGGCGCCAACCAGCACCATGACGAACGGGCCATGCTCTACCGATTCAAAGACGCAAACTATTCGCTCGTTGCGCGCAAACAGGTTCGGTACACCGCGTGCTGTGACAGGGTTTACTGAAAAGAGCGTACCCGGCACGTAGATCATGCGCGTAAGCCTGCCATCGCAGGGCATGTGCAGGCGGTGGTAGTCTTTGGGGGACAGGTACAGGTTTGCGAAGCTGCCGTGGCGAAACTGATTGGCCAGTGCGGCGTCGCCGCCAACAAGCTGCGTCGTGGTGAACCGATGCCCCTTTGCTTGTAGCATGTGATGGTCATCAATCGAGCCGAACTGGCTGATTGCGCCGTCGACCGGACAGACAAAGTCGGCAGCCGCGATTGGGCGTGACCCCGCTTTGAGGGGACGGGTGAAGAATTCGTTGAAGCTCTTGTAACTCCGAATGTCCGCATCCGCGGCTTCGTTCATATCGACGGAATATTTACCGACAAACCAGCGGATTAGCCGGGTTGTTATCGCACCCCCATGCGCTCTGGCGATCCGGCCTGCCAGCGCGGTGAGGCGCTGCTTAGGCAGGATGTATTGCAGTAGGACCAGCAGGCGATCGGACATCAAAACCTCAGAGCGTCGACACCATCCTTGTAGGGCTTTGAACCGTCAGGTCGACTACGCAATTCGTGTTCGAAGACGAGGGTCAGGACCCATTGATGTGAGAGGCGCGATCTGATTCAGGCTCCGTGAGGAGACTGAGGATGAGCGACCTGTACTGGCTAACGGACGAGCAGATGGCGCGCCTGCGGCCATATTTCCCAAAGAGCCATAGCAAGCCGCGAGTTGACGGCCGGCAGGTGTTGAGCGGCATCGTTTTCGTGAACCGCAATGGGCTGCGCTGGCGTGATGCGCCCATCGACTACGGCCCGCACAAGACGCTCTACAATCGCTGGAAACGGTGGGGTGAGATGGGTGTGGTCCTCCGCATGATGGAGGGTCTGGCTGCCGCTGATGCCGACCCAAAGACCGTCATGATCGACGCGACGTATCTGAAGGCGCACCGCACGGCATCGAGCCTGCGGGTTAAAAAGGGGATCTCGGGCGCCTGATTGGTCGCACCAAAGGTGGCATGAACACAAAGCTCCATGCCGTGACCGACGCAAACGGCCGTCCGCTCAGCTTCTTCATGACCGCCGGACAGGTCAGCGACCACACCGGTGCGGCCGCATTGCTCGACGATCTGCCCAACGCGCAATGGCTGCTCGGCGACCGCGGCTACGACGCCGACTGGTTCAGGATGCCTTGCAGGCCAAGGGCATCCAGCCATGCATCCCAGGTCGGAGGTCTCGGCTCGAGACCATCAAATACGACAAACGCCGCTACAGGCGCCGTAGCCGTATCGAGATCATGTTCGGACGGCTGAAGGACTGGCGCCGCGTTGCGACCAGCTACGACAGGTGTCCGACGGTTTTTTGCCGTCATCGCCCTAGCTGCCACTGTCATCGTCTGGCTTTGATCAACGAATCCTGACCCTAGAGGCGCCAGGTTTGAACGGTGAGGCGGCATATCGCCGGGCCGCTCCTCGTGAGGCACGACGTGCGCTGAGGGAACACCGGCGCCTGTGAAACTAGCGAGCCGCTCCGGCTCGCTTATACAGATCCAAATAAAGCTCGGCGGAGCGATCAAGGGACAGCGTGTCTTCGACGTACGCTCGAGGGGCGAAATGAGCGAGTCGACCCCAGAAATCGGTAAACCGCGACTCCATTTCACTAAGCTTGAACTTTACTCCGCATCTCTGGTCAAAATAGGGAACGGAACTGACGGTAAGATCCGTCGAGGCATCGCGGCTCAATTGCGGATCTACGAACTTCCCTTCATCCCACGCGAAAACGGGGACGCCCGATGCGAGGGCTTCCTGGTAGGCAAGGCCCTGCGTCTCGTGTTCGCACAGAAACGCAAGCGATCGCGCTGATTTTAGTCCGTCCGCAAACGCCCGCTGATGATGATGACCGTACCGAAGAATGCGATAAGATAGTCCGAGTGCGTCGAGATGCGCGGTAAGTCGATTGACGATCGCCGGAACCTGCGTTTCCCGATGCCATCGTATCTTATCGTAAATTAGAACATCGACAGACTTTTCGGCTGCCGAGGCTTCACGCCATCGACGCGTATCTATCCCCGCAAACCAAGTAACCACCTTTTCACCACAGCTCGGCCGATAATAATCGCGGAACCAATCAGATGGCTGGATCAGCAGCTTGATGTGGGGATCTGCCGCTACTGATCGTGCCGCTTCGGGAGGCCCGTAATCTCCTGGTCCGAATACCTTTGGATTGACGAGTTGTACTGCGTTCAAAACACTTGGATATCCGGCGATACCAATTGGGTAGTCAGGCATCGCCGACGCAGTAGCAAAATCATTTACTCTTACATCGCAACCGTATCGCTCTAAGGAAGTGCGCAACGCAACAAAAGCAGTGTAAAATCCCGTCCTTACCTGCTTTCGGCGTGCGCTGCGGTAGAGATATCGTGCCAATCTTCGAACTTGGGCAAGGTTCCTTCCACGAAATCCTTCGCGTGCACGCCACTCGTAGCCATCGTAAAATAATAAAACGAGGGGCCCGCGTGCAGTTTGGATCAGCGGGTCGCTGACTGCAGGGTCGGCGACGTTGGTAGGACGGGATTCGATGCGCATGCGATTACAGTAGGATAAGCTAGCTAACAATATCCCACATTCGAGCCGTTTTAATGTCTACAAAATTTTTTGCCGCCAATAACGCGAAGGCGGAGACGTCGCACACTGGCTTCGAAGCTGAGGCTCGATATGAGCAAAATTGTTACAAGGGTTGCAACCCCGGTTAACCAAGAAGGGTTAGATGGCTTATATCAATTCAAGATGCCGTTTCCCGACCAAATACGGGACAATTTTGAGTCTCCACATCGATTTTTTGGGCTGGTGGTAGAAGGCAACTTAAGCCAATCTTGATCGTACTTTCAAATGCTAAGGTTCCGCTCGTGCCTGAACCGATCGTACCCAGGGCCGCCATGCCTCGCTTCATTGCCATTGATGGTCTCCGCGCATGGATGGCGTGGGTGGTGGTTATTACGCACATCATCCAGCAATCGTCGTCGGCCGGCGGCGGGGAAGCATGGATCAAACTCGATATAGGCGGGGAGGCTGTTAACGTCTTCATCATCATCAGCGGGTTTGTAATCACGCATCTTTTAGTTGAGCGGCCAGGACCTTACTTCAGCTACATTATCCCGAGATTCATGCGTCTGTTTCCTGCGTTCTTTGTTGCGTGCATCGTTGGAGGTTTGGTTTACAGGGTCGGCAATCGCTGGGCAGCGCCGGCTTGGTTTGAGCCGTTGCACGGTTCAGATTACCGCTCGCTAGTCAGTTATTTTCCGATACATGTAGTCGCTCACATCACCATGCTACATGGTCTGATACCGAACACAATTGTTCCAAACTCGGAATATGTGTTTAGTCCGCCAGGTTGGAGTGTTTCTCTGGAGTGGCAGTTTTATCTAATCGCGCCGCTAGCAATCTGGCTATGTGGCAACAAGTCCAGGTCCGTATGGCTGGTTGTTGCCGTAATGGCGTGTTTTGCGGTATATCATCTTGAGTTTAAACCTTTATGGGATCGGCCAAGTATCCTTGTCGGTGCTGCTAAATTTTTCTTGATCGGTATCGCTTGCCGTTATGCTGCCCCTTCGCTGGCTGGGCGGGTAACTTTCGTTGCCGCAACCGGTTTGGGATTAGGATTTACTGTGTTTTGGATGGGGGCGCCGGCGATAGCGGTTTGGATGGTCGTATTCAGCTTCATCCTAAGAGAAGATCGTTGCGCGACCGGAATCGATCGGTACCATATCAAGCTAATGTCGTTCTTTTTGGAAACTCGGTTTGTTCAATTCGTCGCTGAACGCTCCTACTCGACCTATCTTTTCCATTGGTCTGTTATCATGGTGATCGGCACCGTGGCCACCAGCAATGGATGGTTGGGTGGAACTCGTCTTGGTGTTCTGATGCTTTTGACGATCCCCGTCACATTCATTGTGCAGGAACCGGTGTATCGCTTCGTCGAAGTACCAGGCCGAAATTGGGGTAGGCGTTGGGCACGTCGCTTTGGAGCAAAGCCTGTTGCTGAGGTGGCGCAGGAAGTGCTGACGGATTCAAGCGCCCGATAAAATTCAGGGAACGTATCGTAGGAACTGTTGTCGCGGTAAGGGCGTGCTAAGGTTGGGGCTTGTTGATTTGTGCGCGGCGATTTGACTGAGGTCGGCGAAGAGCGCGCAGAGCAATGATCTTTGCTGGCTGACAGGTGAACAGATTGAGCCCCTGCAGCCGAACGGTCCCAAGAACCGTGGCGAGCCGTAGGTTGATGGCCGCTAAGGGCAGAACGGTATCGTCTTTGGCAGCCGAAGCGTTGGCTCAGCGTCCGAATTCGAGGCTGGCCTTACAAGCGCTTAACCTGACAGCGACGTAATAGCATCATCGAGAAGCTGCGCGATTTGGCGTGCACCGCGATATCGCCGCTGCCGGGTTCGACCGGAGCTTTGAACTCGGCGACTGTATCTCTGAGCGACGCTATTGAGACTGTATCCCCATCCGCGCACTCGAAGCATCCGCATTTGCCGCCTCGGCTTGCGCGATCGGTATGTCGTGATCGGCATCGAGCAACATTACCCGACTCAGCGCTTCCGTCTGGTCGCGCGGCGCGTCGGCGACGCCGACCCCCCATCCGCCACCGTGGAAGACGTTCAGCAGTATCGAACTGCCAAAGACGGCCACGTCGTCGCTGGTCTGTTCGAGCCGTCCCGCGCTGGCGCCACACGTCAGGTCCTGCACGCGCCGGCGACGCGCAAGCCCCACTCGGGCGGTCGCGAAGCCGCGATCTGCGCGGGCGGCGATGACGGCGAGCGTGCTGGTCGAAGAGAGCGGGGTCAAGGCGGACGCGCGCGTATGCTGGAACCCGTAGCCGTGGAGTGCGCCTACGGGCCGCACGCAAAGGTGGCGTACCCGGGATTTTCGGTGGACGAGCCTCGGCGATGCGGTAGCGTTGCGAGGCAGCTTAATTCGGATACTTTGCCATGATCATCTCCAACGACGAATTCGTCGACCTGCTCTCGGCCGACGGTGGCGTGATGCGGGTCCATCTGTTTCGGCCGGCGATCGAAGGGCGGTTCCCGGGGGTGTTGCTGTTCTCGGAGATCTATCAGGTGACGGCGCCGATCCGGCGGCTGGCCGCGTATATCGCGGGGCACGGATACTGTGTCGCGGTCCCCGAAGTGTATCATGAGCATGAGGCGCCCGGGACCGTGCTGGCTTACGATACCGCCGGTACCGAGCGCGGAAACGCGCTGAAGATTGCCAAGCCGGTTGCGGCGTTCGATGTCGATGCCATTGCCGGACTGGATTTCCTCGCCGGGCATTCGGCTTGCACGGGGAGTCTGGCGACGGTCGGCGTGTGTCTCGGCGGGCATCTGGCATATCGTGCGGCGCTCGACCCGCGCGTGTTGGCAGCGGCGTGCTTCTATCCGACCGATATCCATTCGGGTTCGCTCGGGCTCGGCAAGGCCGACGACAGTTTAGCGCGGATGACGGACCTGAAGGCCGAAGCGCTGTTCGTTTTCGGTCGCGCAGATCCACATGTACCGTTCGCCGGCCGGGCGCTCATCCGCCAGCGCCTGGAAAAGGTCGGTGCGCGGTACGAATGGCATGAGGTCAACGCTGCGCACGCGTTTCTCCGCGACGAGGGGCCAAGGTACGATCCGGCGCTGTTCGCGCAGGCGACCGAGTGGATGTTCGCGTTGTTCCAGCGTGTCCTGTTTTCGTCCGACTGACGATCTACGCCCCCGGCCACGTTGGTCGTGGCTTGGTAACGAGTGAACCGCTCGTCCGAGCGAAGACCGTTTGCATGATCTCGGATCGAGATTACCGAGATCACCTGGGCGGTACGCATCGCCTCAAGAGCCGGCCCGGCGTGAAGGTCGGTCGGTAGACCCTGGAGCGCAAAGTTGTCCGTGAAAAGTCGGTCGGTCCGGATGGCGACGGCAACACGATGTTCAAGACGTCGAGTCGATCGCATGGGCCCCCGGGGCATCCGATCAAGAGCCTCGGTGGATGCGGCATCGCGAGGACGCAGCGACTGGCGCTCGCGACTGGTCGGCACGAGCGACGAGCGCATGATACCGCTATATAATAAAGACCGATCGACGGCTTTGCCTCGACTGGACTGAGCTTCGGCAAGACGCGTCGTCCATCGACCGTCGACCTCCAAACTCGATTTTCCGACGCTTCTACGGTCCATTGATATGGTTCGACACTCTGACATACCGCTCAGCGCGCCGCCAAGAAATACGTGACGCTCGGCCTTTGATGAGAACCGGTAGAGCCGACCGCGTAGTATTGGCCTAACCGAACCGCCTTGACTCGTCGACCAATAGCGGTGAGATAGCGCTATCAACGGACCCGCATAGACGGGCGTGACGAGGAATGGGGATGGCTTTTAACGCTATTGATGTCGCATGCCCGTCGGCCAGTTGGCTGAGCCGGTGGAGTACGTCGCGCAGTACCTAGCGCCCGGCGTCTGACTTTCTTCAAGCATTCATAACAACGAGACGCTTCCTGCCGCCAGTCGGACAGCGAGGTTCCAAGAGGATCCTGAACATGACGCCTTTCAAAATGGCCCCTCGTCTTACGCGCGCTGCGCTCTTGTGCGCGACGACGATGGTAGCGCTGTCGGCCACCGTTGCAGCGGCGCAAACCATTCCGCCGACGCAGGACCCTGCACCCGCGGCGTCGCAAGGTGCCGCGCCCGCCGCCGCCGGGCCGACCGCGCCCGCCGCATCGCCAGCAGCGGCCCTGCCGGACTCCGACCAGACCCCCGGCACGATCGATGCGGCCGATAGCGGCGACATCGTCGTCACCGGCTATCGTTCGAGCCTCGCCAAGTCGACGAACGCCAAGCGCGCAGCGACCGGTTTCACGGATTCGATCTTCGCCGAGGACATCGGCAAGTTCCCCGACACCAACATCGCAGAATCCTTCAACCGCATCCCCGGCATCACCATCACGCGCGACGTGACCGGCGAAGGCACGAACGTCGCGATCCGCGGCCTGGGATCGAACTTCACGAACGTCACGCTCAACGGCGCAACGATCGCGGTGGCGTCGTCCGGCGCGACCGATGCGCAGGGTACCGATCGCTCGGTCGATCTCAGCTTCTTCCCGACCGATCTGTTCACCAAGCTGACGGTCAACAAGAGCTATACCGCGGACCTGCTCGAAGGTGGTGCGGCGGGTAACATCGACCTCCGTTCGGCACGGCCGTTCGATCGCGCGACCTCGTTCCTGGCGTATAACGTGCAGGGTACGAAGCAGTCGCCCGAGGACCGGATCGGTGCTCGCGGCTCGCTGATCGGCAGCTGGCGCGGTGACAAGGTCGGTATCCTCGCAGGCGTGTCCGCCCAGCGCCTGTTCACCGACACGCGCGGGTTCGAGACGATTGGCTATACCAATCCGGCGCTGACGGCGGCGCAGTGCGGCGCGGCTTCGGGCTGCAACACGACGGGTGGCGGCAACTGGACGATCCCGGCCGTGGTGCCTGTCGGCGCCGGTGCGGGGCTGGTAGCCGGTACGCCGATCACCAGCGCGTTCCTGCTCGCGAACAACCCAGGTGCGACGATCCAGCAGATCGACAACGCATTGCTGCCGCGGCTTGGGCGTTCGACCAGCATTCGCGGTCCGCGGGACCGTATCAACGCGATCGTCAGTGCCGAATGGCAGCCGTCCGATACGCTGCATTTCTACGTGGATGGCCTGTACGGTTACAAGAAGAACGACCTGACGCGCGAGAACATGGCGTGGATCGTCCGCAACGGCGCGATCATCCCGACCAACCTGACGTTCGACAAGGCCGACTGCACGATCGGCTGCGTCGTCACCGGCGGGACGTTCGCCAACGCGCAGTTCTTCAACGAATTCCGCCCGTACACCGAGACGACGAAGCTCTTCAGCATCAACCCCGGCGGCGAGTGGGAAATCTCCGACACGCTCAAGCTGAACCTGCAGGGCAATTACGCGCGCTCGACCTTCCACCGCGAGAACCCGTCGGTCGGCCTGACGACCCCGCTGGGTGTCGGCAACACCGTGACCTATTCCAACGACGGCAGCGGCATCCCGACGATCCAGAGCGCACTGGACCTGAACGATCCGGCGAATTTCGGCTGGAATCCCGGCAGCCGCGTCAACATCTCCGACGAACGCCGGCTCAACAAGAGCAAGGGCGCACGCGGCGACCTGACCTGGGGCAAGCCGGCCCTCAACCTGAAGATCGGCGGCGCGTTCGACGACGTGTCGCGCCGGATCAGCAGCAACGACAATAGCCAGGCGTACCAGAACGCGGTTTGCGGCAATAATCCCAGCGTGTTCGTCGCCTCGCCGAATTCGCAGCCGCCCTGCGAAGGCCGCAATGCGCCGGGCGTTATCCCGGCCGGCTACCCGACCTATCCGGGGTTCGGCACCGGATCGACCGCGGGCATGACCGGCCCGGTGACGTATGGTGGCTCGCTCGTTCCCAACTCGGCGGCCCCAAGCTACCTGACACCAGGGCCGGCCGGTTTCGTGACGGTCGACTGGCCGAAGTTCGCGGCTGCGACCAACTATGACTTCTACCACGACAATTCGCCGGAAAGCGGCGCGTCCACCACGGGCGCAAGCGGCGGCGGCATTCGCGAAGTGGTGAAGTCCGCGTTCGCCACGGTGAACGGCGAGCAGGACCTTGGCGGCAACATGCTGCGGTTCAACGTCGGCGTGCGCTACGTCAACACGATCCAGACGATCACGGGTCGCGTCTCGTTGCCCGATCCGCGCAATACGACAGCGACCGGCGTCGCGTTGCCGGACGGTAGCCGCTATCCGAACCTCGTCAGCATCGTGTCGACGCGCAACGTCTATTCGAAGTGGCTGCCCGCAGCGACCTTCGCCTACGACGTCAGCGAGCACGCGGTGGTCCGCGTCGCCGGATCGCGTACCATGACGCGTCCCGATCCGTCGGCGCAGCTGCCGGGCGTGAACTTCGGCGCACCATCGGCGGACCAGGCGTCGATCGGCAACCCGGCGCTCGAGCCGTACATGTCGACGAACATCGATCTGGGCTTCGAATATTATACCGGCCGCGAAGGCGTGGTCAGCTTCAATGCGTTCCGCAAGTCGATCAAGGGCTTCACGAACACCGCGATCAGCACGGTTCCGTTCTCGAACCTGTCGCAATACGGGATCACCTACGACACGCTGAACCCGACGCAGCAGATCGCGATCAACTCGCGTGGTGGCCCCGGCACGGCTCAGGTTCAGGTCACGTCGCAGGTCAACGTGGCGGACAAGCTGACCATCAACGGGCTCGAATTCCAGTGGGTCCAGCCACTCGACTTCCTGACCAAGACTATCGGCATCACCGGGTTCGGCTTCAACGCCAATGCGACGGTCGTCGACCAGACCAGCAAGGGGGCGGCAACCGCGTTCGGCGTGGCGCCGTTTACTTACAACATCACGGGCTATTACGAAAAGCATGGCGTGATGCTGCGGGTGTCGACTACCTCGCGCGAGGGTTCGCAGAACAGCGGTGCGGCGCAGAACGGCATTCCGGCAGCGGCATTGTTCGGTACGGACTATACGACCTACGACTTCTCGTCGTCGTTCGATCTCGACAAGATCTTCGGTTTTGCCGGGGCGCCTCAGCTGACGGTCAATGTCGCGAACTTCACCAATGCGACGTTGCGGTCGTACTTCCAGTTCGAGAACGCGACTTTCACGCAGTACAAGCCGGGTCGTCAGTTCCTGGTCGGTCTGCGCGGGACCTTCTAGTAGACCCGACGGTGCGGTCGTGATGCGACCGCACCGTCGGTATTTACCTCAAGACGTGGTCCCGACCGGGTCTACGATCGCACAAGCCGACCGATGATCCGGCAAGATCGGTTCGACGATAATGGCGCAGGCCGGCGAGATTTCGCGCGAAGACCCGACGCGCGCGCGGTCGGGCTACGGATAACCGACGCGAGGTCCGCCAAGCGCAGCCAGCGGGTTTCAGCTGGGGCTGTCCGCCTGCTCACAACAGGAGAGACGACGATGTCACAGGCCGTATCACGCCGTACGCTGATGGGCGGTGCCGCATGTGGCGCTGCGCTCGCGACGCTGCCCTTGCTCGCTGTCGAGGCACATGCGGCGCCCGACCCGCGGACCGCGTTTGCCTTGATCGAAAAGGGCATTCCGGCGGCAGTCATGATCGACGCCGACGCCGACAGTGCGGTCCGGCATGTCGCCACCAATTTTGCGGCCGATTTGGAGAGGGTCAGCGGCGCAGCTGCGCGCCTGACCGATGGCGCGAGCGGCGTTGTGCAGGGGCCGGTGGTTATCATTGGCGTTCTCGGCCACAGCGCCGTCATCGATGGTCTCGTGGCGGCGGGCAAGATCGCGGCCGCCGACCTGCACGGCGAATGGGAAGCGTTTCGGCAAATCGTGGTCGACGACCCGATGCCGGGCGTCTCGCGCGCGCTGGTAATCGTCGGGTCGGACCGGCGGGGCGCGGTGTTCGGCACCTATGACGTATCCGAGCGGATCGGCGTTTCGCCGTGGAACTGGTTCGCGGACGTGCCCGTCCGTCGCCAGCGCGACGTGCTGATCCCTGCGGGCTCGCGGCGCGACCAGCCCAAGGTCCGCTATCGCGGGTTCTTCATCAACGACGAGGATCCTTGCCTCAGCGGCTGGGCGAAGAAGGCGTTCGGTGGCGTCAATTCGGCGATGTACGTGCACGTCTTCGAACTGCTGCTGCGGATGAAGGGCAATTATCTGTGGCCCGCCATGTGGGGCAAGGCGTTCGCAGACGACGACCCCGCGAGCATGGTGCTGGCCGACGCGATGGGCGTCGTGATGGGCAATTCGCACCACGAGCCGCTGCTGCGCGCGCAGGCCGAATGGCATCGTCACGAGGACAAGGGCGTGACCGGTGGCGCATGGGATTACGACAAGAACGGCGCCAACCTGCGTAAATTCTGGCGCGGCGGGATCGAGCGGATGATGACGAAGGGCGGCGGCCAGCATTACGACTCCGTCGTGACCGTCGGCATGCGCGGTGATGGCGACGAGGCGATGGCCGAGGGCACCGCGACCGGGCTGCTCGAACGCGTCGTCGCCGACCAGCGCAAGATCATCGCCGACGTGACCGGCAAACCGGCGACCGAGACGCCGCAGGTCTGGGCGCTCTACAAGGAAGTGCAGGACTATTACGATCACGGCATGAAGGTGCCGGACGACGTCACGTTGTTGTTCTCGGACGATAATTGGGGTCAGATCCGTCGCCTGCCCGATCCCGCCGCACTACCGCGCAAAGGTGGGTACGGCATCTATTATCACTTCGATTACGTCGGCGCCCCGCGCAACTACAAGTGGATCAACACCAACCAGATCGAGAAGACCTGGCAGCAGATGGACCTCGCGTACCGGCATGGTGCGGCGCAGATCTGGATCGTCAACGTCGGCGATATCAAGCCGATGGAATATCCGCTGGGCTTCTTCCTAGCGCAGGCCTGGAACCCGGATGCGATGACCCCGGCTGCGGTTGCCGACTATCCGCGCGCATGGGCGACGGCGACGTTCGGCCCGGACCAGTCGCGGGCGATCGGCGAGATCGTCACGCAGTACAGCCAGTATGTCGCACGCCGAAAGCCGGAGTTGATCGATCAGGACAGCTTCCCGCTAGGCAGAGTCACCCCCAAGGGCCTCGATGGCGGCGAGTTCGGCGCGATGGTTGAAGGGTGGGACGCGCTGGAGGCACGGATGATCACGGTTCGCACCACGCTGCGGCCGGATCAGCGTGACGCCTATTACCAGTTGGTCGAGTTTCCCGTGGCAGCCGTCGCGAACCTGTACCGGTTGTATTACGGCACCGCGTGGAACCGGCTGCTGGCGTCGAAGAACGACGCCCGCGCCAATTATTTTGCCGATCAGGTCGAAACCACTTTCCGCCGCGACGGCGAACTGACGCAGCGGTATCACAGTATCAACGGCGGCAAGTGGGACGGCATGATGGCGCAGGTCCATATGAGCTATGTCATCTGGAACGATCCCACCAAACAGACCATGCCGAGTATCGTCCGGGTCGGCGCCGATACGCCCGAGGCAAAGCGTCGGCAGCAACCGGTCTTCGTCCCTACGCCCGCGACACAGGCCGGCATCGTCGCCCTCGAAGCACCCGCATTCAGTCGCGCACGCGACGGCAAGGGGCTGCGCTGGACGACGATACCGCATCTGGGTCGGACGGCAGGTGCAGTGATCGCGATGCCGCAGGGTCGACCGGCAACGCTGGCGAGTGACGGCATCTGTCTGGAATACGACGTCACCGTGGCGAAGGCGGGACCGGCAACGGTGACGCTGTACCTCGTGCCGACGCTCGACACGTTCGGTCATGACGGATCGCGCATCGGCGTGTCGATCAACGGCGGTATGGTTCAGGTCCTGCGTGCGGTGCTCGAGCCTACCGGAGGCGATACGGACAATATTGGCAAGGTACGCTGGGCGAATGCGGTGCGTGACAATGGCGTACGATTGTCGACAGGCGTTGGCGACGTCGCTACGGGCCGACATATCATCAAGATCTGGCGGCTGGACGACAATATGGTGCTCCAGAAGCTGGTACTGGCTACCATCCCGGTACCGATGTCCTATCTCGGCGCGGTTCCCGTCGCCTGACGGAACGCGCCGCGCGCCTATCCCTTAGGGTATTCGACGATGCCAGTTTCCTTGGGAAGGGCGACGTAGTAGCATCAATACACAGACATTAGATTGGTAAGTCCAGTGGCAAAGCCCGCCTCCCAGAACGCGCTGTTCGCGGTCGGAAAATACGACGCTCCCGCGAACGATCGCTTGTACCAGCGTCTGGCGCGGCGGCTGTTCGAGGAACTGGTCGCGGGCACCTATGCGATCGGCGATCGGCTGCCCGCCGAGCGCGAGCTGGCGATCGACTACGGCGCCAGTCGCCCGGCGGTGCGTGAAGCCCTCATCGCCTTGGAGGTGCAGGGTTTTATCGAAGTCCGTGTCGGCTCCGGGGCGTATGTCTGCCGGCTGCCGGGGCAGGGCGAGGAGCCTGGTTTCGCGATTACCGCGTTCGAACTGACCGAAGCGCGGATCATGTTCGAGGGTGAGGCGGCAGCGCTCGCAGCGGTCCAGATCACCGATGCCGAGATCGACTTGCTCGACGGACTGGTCGAGGCGATGACGACCGAAAACTTGCTGACCGAAGTCACCGAGATCGCCGATCGCGACTTCCACATGGCGATCGCCAAGGCGACGCGGAATTCGGGCGTGGTTCGGACGATCGAGGATTTGTGGCATTTGCGCTCGACGTCGCCCGAATGCGCGCTTCTCCATGCCAAGGCGCGCAACGCCAAGGTGCGGCCGGTCGTCGCCGAACATGCTGCAATCGTTGATGCTTTGCGCGCGCGCGATGCGGCGGCAGCGCGGGGCGCGATGCGCGCGCACCTGACGTCGGTGATGGACCACCTCCTGTTCCAGACCGAGGAGATGGCGATGGAACAGGCCCGTCTGGCGCTTGCGACGACTCGCCAGCGTTACGGCGGCGCCCCGACGATCTGATCCATCCGGCGATCAAGCGCTTATAGGTTGTCAGACCAATTCGATCGTTGCTATCGACAGTGAGAGCATGTGGCTGCACCGCCATGAGAAAAGGGGGATGAGCGGCCGATGAAGATGACCCAGACCATGCGCTGGTTTGGCCCGAACGACCCGGTGCCGCTCGACGCCATCCGCCAGGCCGGCGCGACCGGGATCGTCACGGCGCTGCACGAGGTCGCCAATGGCGACGTCTGGACCGTCGACGCCATCGCCGCGCGTCGCGTGATGATCGAGGACGCCGGGCTCGACTGGAAAGTGGTCGAGAGCCTGCCCGTGGTCGAGGATCTGAAGCGGCGTTCGGGCGACTGGGATCGGCTGATCGAGGCCTATGTCGCCAGCCTGCGGAATCTGGCGGGGCAGGGCATCGAGGTGGTGACCTATAATTTCATGCCGTTGCTCGACTGGACGCGGACCGACCTGCGCTGGGCGTTGCCGGACGGTGCGCGGGCGCTGCGGTTCGAGTTGCACGCGCTGGCCGCCTACGACATCCACATCCTGCGCCGCCCCGGTGCCGAGCGGGATTATGCGCCCGATGTCGTCGCGGGTGCGGCCGAGCGGTTCGCGGCGATGGACGATGCCGCGCGCGCGACGCTGGAGCGGACGATCATCGCCGGGCTGCCCGGTAGCGAGGAGAGCTTCAGTTCGCCGCAGTTGCTCGAACAGATCGAGACCTATGCCGACATCGACGCAGCGCGGCTGCGTGCGAACCATGTCGCGTTCCTGGAGGCGGTGTGTCCGGTCGCCGAGGCGGAGGGCATCCGGCTGGTGGTGCACCCCGACGATCCGCCGTTCCCGATCTTCGGCCTGCCGCGCGTGGTCAGCACCGAGGCGGACGCCAGCGCGTTGTTCGCCGCGGTGCCATCGGCCGCCAATGGCCTGTGTTTCTGCAGCGGATCGTTCGGCGTCCGCGCGGACAACGACCTGCCGGGGATGGTTCGTCGGCTCGGCGAACGCATCGGCTTCGTGCATCTGCGATCGGTGCAGCGCGAACCGGGTGGCGCGTTTCACGAGGCGGCGCATCTGGAGGGCGATGCGAACATGCCCGCGATCATGACCGAGCTGGTCGCGTTGCAGGCGCGCACCGGGCGGTCTCTGCCGGTGCGCCCCGATCACGGACACCAGATGGTGGACGATCTCAACAAGCGCACCAACCCTGGCTATTCGCTGATCGGCCGGCTGCGCGGGCTGGCGGAACTGCGCGGGCTGGAAAAGGGTATCGCGCATGGCCGGAGCGCCGCGTAGGAACCAAGCCTACCGCGTCATCGCCAGCTGCGTATCGTCGAGCGCCAGGTCCACCAGCTTGCGCATCGCGGCGTTGGCGGCGGCGGGGTCGCTCGCGGCGATTGCCTCGTACACGCGGACATGATCGGGGATCGGGTTGCGCGGCAGCGAGCGGGTGCGTTGCTTGAACTGAGTCGTCCAGCTTACCGCTGCGCCGATGCTGGCGCTCAGTACGACGAGCGCATCGTTGCGGGTCGCCTGCAATACCGCGTTGTGGAACTCGCGGTCCGCGGCACGGCCGGCTTCGGTGGCCAGCGTGTGGCGGCGCATCGCGGCCAGCGACTCCTTCATCACCGTCAGGTCGGCTCGATCGCGACGTTCGGCGGCCAGCGCGGCGGCGGCGGGCTCGACGATCCCGCGCAACTCGAACAGTCCGCGGACGAAGGCGATGTCGGGTTCGCCGGCGAAGGCCCAGGCGAGCACGTCGGGATCGAGCAGGTTCCAGCGGCTGCGCGGCAGCACGCGGGTACCGGTTTTCGGTCGACTTTCGACCAATCCCTTCGCCATCAACACCTGTACGGCCTCGCGGTAGGCACTGCGCGACACGTCGAGCGCTTCCGAGAATGCAACTTCGCCCGACAATGTGTCGCCCGGCAGATACTCGCCCGACAGGATCGCGGTGCCGAGCTTGTGCGCGATCGCGCCGTGCAAGCGTCGCCCCGTGCCCCGCGGCAGTCTAGGAGCAGACGTGGTGTCCGTGAGTACGGCATCCGAGGGCGTGGCGGAATCCGAGGGCGACGCAGGGTCCGATGCGCTGGGGATATCCGACGGCGGGCTCGTCTGGTCGGGGTTGATGTTCGTCATTGGTAAGCTCCCATCGCCAAGGTGATAGCCGCGTGACAATCGCGAGACGATAAGAGATTTCGGGTCCTGAAGCTCGCAAGGTCCGTATTCGGGCCGAAATCGAAGCATGGTAGCATTGCGCGGCACGTGATGGCGGCGGGGATCGTCGGGGGTGCAAGGCCTTGGGCGGGGCGTCGCTGCGGTCGATCACGCTATTGTGGACCGGCACGCGGTTCTCGACATTGACCGTATCGTGCATCGTCTTCGGCGTATCGATGCCGTGTGGCCGTCAGCCGAGGGACATTCCCACGGTGTAGGAAAGTGCCCGACCCCGCGCCGTGGCGCAGGATCGGGCGGTAGTCGATCAGAGGACGCGGTTGATGAGGTTCTCGATCCGCTCCTGCTGGCCCGAGACCGGCTTGGGATCGATGCCGCGCTGGATCGCGAGATCCGCGATGCCGGCGAGGTCTAGCCCGCCGATCGCGCCACCGAACTCACCGTCCCAGCCGGCATAGCGCTTGGTCTTGATCGCATCGATACGACCGTCCTCGATCAGCTTGGCGGCATTGAGCAGCCCCTTCGCGACGACGTCGATCGCGCCGACATGACCGTAGAACAGATCCGCCGGGTCCATGCTCTGGCGCCGCACCTTGGCATCGAAGTTGAAGCCGCCGGTGGTGAACCCGCCGGCGCGGATGATCTCGAGATTGGCGAGCGTCAGTTCCTCGACCGAGTTCGGGAATTGATCGGTATCCCAGCCGTTCTGCGGATCGCCGCGATTGGCGTCGATCGAGCCGAAGATGCCGAGCGCCGCAGCAGTCGCGATCTCATGCTCGAACGTGTGGCTGGCGAGCGTCGCGTGGTTCGCCTCGATGTTGACCTTGACCTCGTTCTCCAGGCCGTAGCGCTTGAGGAAGCCGTACACCGTCGCGGTGTCGAAGTCGTACTGGTGCTTGGTCGGCTCGAACGGCTTCGGCTCGATCAGGATCGTGCCGGTGAAGCCGATCTTGTGCTTGTGCTCGACGACCAGGCTCAGGAAGCGGCCGAAATTGTCGAGTTCGCGCTTCATGTCGGTGTTGAGCAGCGTTTCGTAGCCCTCGCGACCGCCCCACAGCACGTAGTTCTGGCCTCCGAGACGATGCGTTGCTTCGAGCGCGTCACGGACCTGCATCGCGCCGAACGCGAACACTTCCGGATCGGGGTTGGTCGCGCCGCCAGCGGCGAAGCGCGGGTGGCTGAACAGGTTGGCGGTGCCCCAGAGGAGTTTCCGGCCCGATGCAGCCTGGAGCTGTTCGAGATGATCGACCGCTTCAGCGAAGAACTTGCGGTGCTCGGTGATGTTGGCGGCGTCGGCCATAACGTCGACGTCGTGGAAGCAGTAATAGGGCACGTCGAGCGTCTTGAAGAACTCGAACGCGACCTCGCGCTTCATCGCCGCGGCGGCGCTGTCGTTGGCGCGGCGGTGCCACGGGCGATCGAACGTGCCGCCGCCGAACACGTCGGAGCCGGGCCAGCAGAAGGTGTGCCAGAAGCATGCGGCGAAGCGGAGGTGATCCTCCATGCGCTTGCCGAGGACCATCTTGTCCTTGTCGTAGAAGCGGTACGCCAGCTCGTTGGTGCTGTCGGGGCCCTCATATTTGATCTGGGGGATATCGGCGAAGAAGTCGGACATCAAAGCTTCCTACGATTTGGGGGTGATGCGGGAATAGGCTTGGCGGAACGCGGCCTTCTTCTCGGCGAGCGCCGAGACGAGGGCAGGGTCGGGGACGATGGTGTGCGAGACGGGAGGCGCGACGCAGATCTCGGCGGGGTCGCCGCCGTCGACGCCGAGCTGGGCAAGGCGGGCGGCACCGAGCGCGGGGCCGACCTCGCCGCCCTGGAGATAGACGAGCTCGACCTCCATCGCCGCGGCGATCACCTGGCCCCAATAGCGCGAGCGGGCACCGCCGCCGATCACCGCGAGGCGCTCGACCGTCGTGCCGGCCTCACGCAACACGTCGAGACCGTCGGCGAGCGCGAACGCCACGCCTTCCAGCACCGCCTGCGACAGGCGGCCGGCGTCGGTATCGTTGTCGAGACGGAGGAACGCGCCGCGCACCTCCGGGTCGTTGTGCGGCGTGCGTTCGCCCGAGAGGTAGGGGAGGAAGATCTCGGGGCCACTGGCGGGGCCCGCTGCCTCGGCGCGCGCGAACAGGTCGGCGGCACCGGCGGCACCGGTGATCCGCGCGACCCAGTCGATGCACGACGCCGCCGACAGATGGACCGACATCTGGTGCCACATGCCGGGAAGCGCATGACAGAAGGCGTGGACCGCACGCGCCGGATTGGGGCGGAAGTCGTTGGTCGCGACGAAGATGACACCCGACGTGCCGAGCGACAGCAGCGCATCGCCATCTTTGACGACGCCGACGCCGACCGCGCCCGCCGCATTGTCGCTGCCGCCTGCCGCAACCGGCACCTGCGGCATGCCCCAGAGTTCGGCGACCTCGGCGGTAAGCGTGCCGGTGATCTCCGTGCCCTCGTACAGCGATGGCATCTGCGCCTGCGTCAGCCCGCAGGCGGTGAGGATCTCGTCGCTCCAGCAGCGGCCGCCGACGTCGAGCCACAAGGTGCCCGCGCTATCCGACAGGTCCGATGCCTTGTCGCCGGTCATCAGCAACCGGACATAGTCCTTGGGCAGCAATACCGTCGCAATCTTCGCGAAGACCTCCGGCTCATGCTCGCGGACCCACAGCAGCTTTGGTGCGGTGAAGCCCGGCATCGCGATGTTGCCCGAGATCGTGCGCAGATCGGGAACGGCGCGCTCCAGTGTCTCGCATTCGGCAAAGCAACGCCCATCGTTCCACAGGATCGCGGGCCGCAGCGGCTTGTCGTCGGCGTCGAGCAAGGTGGCACCATGCATCTGGCCGGCAAGCCCGACACCACGCACCGAGCGGCGGACGCTTGGGTCGATCGCCTGCACCGCGGCGATCGTCGCCTTCCACCACGCATCCGGATCCTGTTCGGACCAGAGCGGATGCGGCCGCTGCACGGTCAGCGCGGCGGTACCCTGGCCCACCACGCTGCCATGCTGGTCGAGCACCACGGCCTTGACACCCGAGGTGCCGATATCGATTCCAAGGAACATCAGTTGACGAACGGATCGATGGTCGGGATCGAGCCGTCGGGCGCGAACTTGAGTTCGGTAACCTTGACGTTGCGCAGGTGGTTCTTGTTGCTCATCTGCGTATCCGCATAGAACAGCCACCATTTCTTGTTCCACTCGACGATCGAATGGTGGCTGGTCCAGCCCTGTACCGGCTTGAGGATATGGCCGCGATAGGTGAACGGGCCGTACGGGTTGTCGCCGGTCGCGTAGTTCAGGAAGTGCGTGTCGCCGGTCGAGTAGGTGTAGTAATATTTGCCGCCGCGCGTGAAGACCCACGACGCCTCGAAAAAGCGGCGCTCATGGTCGCCGCCGAGCACGGGCTTGCCGGCTTCGTCGAGGATCTGGACGTCGCGCGGCGTCTCGGCGAAGCTCTTCATGTCGGGGTTGAGCTTGGCGATCTTGCCCGACAGCGCGGGCTGATCGTCCTTGCCGAGATCGGTATCCGAGCCGTTGGCGTCGAACTTGCCGTCCTTCCAGCGCTGGAGCTGGCCGCCCCAGATGCCGCCGAAATACATGTAGCTGGCGCCGTTCGCGTCGGTGAACACGGCGGGGTCCATCGAGAAGCTGCCGGCGATCGGCTTGGGATCGGCTTTGAACGGACCGACCGGGCTCTTCGACGTGGCGACGCCGATGCGGAACGTGCCGAGGCCATTCTTGTCGAGCTGTTTGTCGCGCGCCGGGAAGTACAGGTAATAGGTGCCGTTCTTGTAGGCGGCATCGGGGGCCCACATCTGCTGCGACGCCCAGGGCACGTCCTTCACGTCGAGCGCAACGCCGTTGACCTTCACCGGGCCGCCGATGCGGTCCATGCTCAGGACGCGATAGTCGCGCATCGCATATTGGTTGCCGAGGTCGTCATCCGGGATCTTCACGTCGATGTCGTGGCTCGGATAGACGTAGATCTTGCCGCCGAAGACGTGCGCCGACGGATCGGCGGTGTAGATGCTGTTGACCAAAGGCTGTGACAGATAGCGCTTGCCGTCGGGGCTGCGCGGTTCATTGCCGGCGGATGTGGTTTTCGACGGGGCGTTTGTCCCAGCGGTCTGGGCAACGGCGATTGTCCCCGTTGCGGCAAGTGCGGCAATGACGAGCGTGGGCGCGAGGCTAAAACGCATCGGTGCGTGGTCCTTCCTAATGTTCACCATCTGCTGTGGTGTCGAACGTCTATGTGCTTCGGTAGCGCTACCGTACGAAACGTGTCAACTCTTAGCACGCCTCGCGGACGACTGTCGACACGACCTGGGTCTCATGTGAACCTACTCGGCGCACTTTCTCCACGCATAGGGACCGACCAGCGTGCCGACGAAGCCGCCTGCGGTCTTGGTGCTGAGGATGCGCGCGTCGACGTCGCGTGCGAGAGTCTTCTTGCCGCCGGCGCCATCATAGTCGAACGCCATCGTGCCGCCGTTCGCGCGGATCGTCAGCGTGACGGGGCCCGTGCCGGTGACGGGTGCGGAGGCGACCAGTTGTTCCTTGCCCTTGTCGGTGGTGTAGAGCGCGACGACAGGCTTGCCCTCAATCCGGGTGATGCCGAAGAACACATAGTTCGCGTCACTCTGCATCGCGACCAGGCCTGCGCGATCGCCATCGGTGTCGGGCGTGAAGCGGACCGTCGTCGACATCGTCGCGACATGATGCTGCTGGCGGCGTCCGACGAACGACGGCACCTTGGAAAGATCGCCGATGCGTCCGCCGCGGTCGAGGATCAGGTCGCCGTGGTCGAGCCGGTAGAAGGGCGTCTTGGGCGTGCGTACGCCGACCCATTGCATCGCCAGTTTGCTGCCGTCGAAGCTGTCGACATAGCCGAAGTCGCCGCTGGTCGGGATGCGGCTGGGCGGGCTCGCGGGCAGCCTGGGTTTCGTGCCGACGAACGGGACCGGCTGGCCCTTTGGCAGGATGATCGGCCAGCCGTCCTTCCATGTTACCGGTAACAAGAACGTCTCGCGGCCGATGTTGTAATGGTCGCCCTCGTACGGCCGCACGCCGAGGAAGGTCGCGTACCAGTCGCCGTTCTGGGTCTGGACGAGCTTGGCATGGCCGGTCGACGTGACCGGGTTGGGTCGCGCAGGGTCGAGATCGCGCTGCGTCAGGATCGGATTGCCCGCGAACGGGACGTAAGGTCCGCGCAGCGACTTGGAGCGCAGCGCGACCTGCGAGTGGTTGACGCTGGTGCCGCCTTCTGCCGCGGTCAGGTAATAATAGCCGTCCTTGCGGAAGATGTGCGGTCCTTCGATCCAGACCGGCTTCTTGGTGATGTCGACGCCGCCGTTGATCAACTGCGTGCTCTCTCCGACCATTTTCCCCGCGCGCCAGTCATATTCCTGGATCCAGATCGCGCGGTGGCCGTCGTAGCGCGGTGGCTCGGCGGGGGCGCGGTTGTTGACGATATACGCCTTGTCGCCTTCCCAGTAGATCGACGGGTCGATGCCCTCGAACGGCAGCCATGTCGGGTTAGACCACGGTCCCCCCGGGTCCTTCGCGGTAATGACGAAGTTGCCTTTGCACTCGACGCACGTGTTGACGATGTAGAAGACGCCGTCGTGATACGAGATGTCGGGCGCGAACACCGCCTGCGACGTGCGCATGCCGATGAAGTCGAGCTGCTCCGGCCGGTCGATCGCATTGCCGATCTGCGTCCAGTTCACCAGGTCCTTCGACTTGAAGATGGGCAGGCCGGGGTAGTGCGCGAACGAGGAGAGGACGAGGTAATAGTCGTCGCCGACGCGCGTCACCGACGGGTCGGGATAATAGCCCGACAGGATCGGGTTGCGATATTGATTGGGCCCGACGCTGACCTTCTCCTGCGTATGACCGTCATAGCTGAAGCTGCTGAACCGCGGTGCGTCGCTGGCGAAGGCCGGCGTTCCGAGCGCGAAACCGGCGAGCAGTGCGAATTTCTGGATTTTCATGGCGGCTCTCACTTGGTTGCGCTGGCTGTCTGCGCTGGTTTCGATGCAGTCCCTGCGGCGAGCTCCTGCGCGGCTTGCGCGAGTTCGATCCACATCGCGCCTTCGGGGATGACGTATTCGTTCTCGCCCCAGAAAAACGGCCAGTCTTCATGGTTCTCGGGGAAGTCCGGCTTGATGATGAGCACGCCCGGCACCACGCCGCCGGCGATGAACGAGAAGTCGGCGCGGTTGTTGCCGTAGGCGACTTCCTTCGAGACGGTGCCGACGGCGGAGACGAACGACACGTCCGACGCGGGGTGGTTGCCGACCAGGAACTCGAGCCCGCGGAACACGGCGTCAGCGGGCATGATCTCCGGGAACGCCTTGTGCAGCGTGTACGCGTTCATCGCATAGCCGAGCACGGTGCCGCTGCCCGCCCAACCGCCGGTGGTGATCGGCACGCCGAACGGGTTGGCCTTCGCCGCGGTCTCGGCGGAGGCAGCATAAGCGCGCACCGCCGGGATCATCGCCGCGCGATAGGCCGGCGCCATGAACGGGATCGCCGCCACCGCATCGCGCAAATTGAAGGCGAACGTCTTTTCCATCGCCGGCCACAGCGACTGGACTGCCGCGACGTAGCGCGGATCGCGGGTCGTGCGGAGCAACTCGACCGCGGCGGAGAAGCGCTCGGCGTCGAGCGGCCCCCCGGTGGTGTTGCCGTGCTGGTACAGATCGGGCGCGTGCGACTGTTCCTCCTCCCAGGTCCGCGTCGCGATCCCGAGCGCCTTCTTCGACAGTGCCGGATCGGCCTCGGCAAGCGCGCGCGATGCGGCGGCGAGCCCTGCGATCGAGCCGTAGTTTAGTGCGGAGGCCTTGGTCGTGAACGCCCAGCGATCGTCGGGCGTCCCGCTGCGGCCTCCCTTCTCCTCGCCGAGCTTCAGCGCGGGATCGTAGACCAGTCCGTCGGTCTTGGTCGAGGCGTCGCCGAGGTGCGTGTATTGCGCGACGTCGGGCTCGACGATGCCGTGGATCGCGTGGCCGACCGCATCGAACTGCGCGACGAGTTGCAATGTGCCGTGGCGGATCTGCTGGACGAGATCGGGCGTGCCGTCGGGCACGTGGATCTCGGTCTTGCGCCGCGTCCAGTCGATCGCGGTCGTGTCGCGCATCGGGTGCCAGCGCTCCCAGCTGTCGACCAGCGAGCGGATCACCTGATATTGCGACTGGGTGCGGATGTCATAGTCGCCCGCATCGAACCATCCGCCGACCGCGAGGCCGGGGATGTGCTCGCCCGACTTGAACTTCGTGTCGGTGGTCGGCCCCTGCGCA
This sequence comes from Sphingomonas sp. AP28, assembly GCF_056680455.1. Lineage (NCBI taxonomy): Bacteria > Pseudomonadati > Pseudomonadota > Alphaproteobacteria > Sphingomonadales > Sphingomonadaceae > Sphingomonas > Sphingomonas sp. AP28. Next base: position 3,180,474 of record NZ_CM155283.1, read on the forward strand.
TAGAGATCGATATGCTCGTGGCCGGTCGGCGCCTGCCGCGCGTCGTCGCGGTGCGCGTCGCCGTGCCAGACGCGGTAGCCCTCGTTGACGAACATATGGTCCATCGCGACCGGGAAATAGACGTCGAGCGTCGGGTGCCATGCGCCGGCATAGGCGTCGGCGGCGATCCGGAACGGTGCGGTGCGCGTGGTGCCATAGTCGAGCACGTAGGTGCCGGGCTGGCGGACCGCGCTGAAATCGAGTTGTAGATAGCTGTAGCGCAGATACTCGCCCCAGCGCTTGGCGGGCGCGGTCGGCACCGGCGTCATGCTGCCGTCCTCGCCGACGCGGAGCAGGCGCGCGGGCAGCGTGCGGCGATCGTTGCGATCGAGTTCGATCGTCGCGACCTTCCGCGCGTCGGGCGTATAGCCGAGCTGCGAATGCGCGATCACCGGGGGGCGAAGCCAGCCAGGTACGCTGTTCGGTTGGATCGTCCATTCGAGGACAGTGCCGGTGCGTCCGGCCGGCAACAGCGAGCGGAGCACGAACCAGCCATTCTGCGCCTGGTTGCGACCGTCGAACAACTGCACTTCGGCGGTCGAGCGGATCGTCACGCGGCGTGCCGGATCCTCGGGTGAGAGCACGAAGCGACTGCCCTTGGCGATCGCGGTCGGTTCGGCGCCGGGGCCCTCCGCGCGACCGCTTGCCGCATTGCGCTGCGGCGTCTGGATCATCGCATCGGCTGGGTAGATCGGGAACGCACCGCTGACGCCGTCCGCCATATAGCTGTGGTGGAAATAGGCGGCGGGAAGGAATTCGAGATTGAACCCGGCCTTGCCCGCGAGCGCGGCCGGCACAGGCTGGTCGAGGATAACCGACACGGCGACCGCGCCGCCGCGCTTTTCCGAGCGCACGCGGTAGCGCCATTTATAGTCGGGATATTCGAGCGTGACGGTGATCGCGCCGGTTGCGGCGTCGATCTTGCGGTCGACGAGGCGCCCGATCGCGTCCCATTGGCCCGGCGTGGAAGAAAGGCGGACGTCGCCGTTGGTGGCGATGCGTTCGCCCTGCTGGATGATTTCCACGCCGCTGATCTTCGAATCGGCGAACAGGCCGTCATACCAGTTGGAGAATACGAGGACGTTGGCGGCCGGCGCCTCGTAATAGCCGGCGGCGTTGAGCGTCAGGTCGGTCGACGCGGTGCGCGGGCTTGTCTGAGCGATCGCGGGTGCGGCGCTCGCGAGCAGGGTCGCGATCAGGCAGAATGCGGATTTGGCCGCCATGGTTTTTCCTCTCCGGTATCGTCATGCGGCGTTGGATTCGCCTGCTATTCCCCCGACTATAGCGCTAACAATCACATACGCCACCCGCTGCCGCTGTTCTCATATGGACAGGATAGCGGTATCACCCTAATACTCATACAAGGTTGCAAAGGGCACGCGACGGTTCCGGTTTCGGGACGTCGGAGAACAGGCTGCACGCAACCGATAGGGAGAAGAGGATGACCGGGCCAACCGTCGATCGTCGTCGTGCGATGCTTGCATCGATTGCCACAGGGGCGGGGCTGATGCTGCCCGCTATCGGTCGCGCGCGTGCTGCACCCGGATCGTCCGCATCGCGCACCGGCACCTGCTCGACGCCGCAATCGGCGATCGCGCGGACGCAATACGGTCCGGTCCGCGGCTATGTCTCGGACGGAGTCTACATTTTCAAGGGCGTGCCTTACGGTGCGGATACCGGCGGCGAAAACCGCTGGCTGCCCGCCAAGCCGCCGCAGCGCTGGACCGAAACGCGCGACACGCTGTCCTACGGCGCAAACTGCCCGCAGACGCTCCACGACTTTAGTGCCGTAGAGCACACGTTCCTCCAGCAATGGACCGACGGGTTCATTGGCGAGGACATGCTGAAGCTGAACGTCTGGACGCCGTCGCTGTCGGGCAAGCGGCCGGTGATGGTGTATTTCCACGGCGGCGGTTTCGCGTTCGGATCGTCGTACGAACTGGCCTCGCACGACGGCGCGCAGATGGCGCGGCATCACGACGTGGTGCAGGTGTCGATCAACCACCGGCTCAACGTGCTCGGGTTCCTCGACCTGACCGAGGTCGGCGGCGCCGCGTACGACACGTCGGTCAACGTCAGCATGACCGATTGCGTCGCGGCATTGCGATGGGTGCAGGAGAACATCGCGCGGTTCGGCGGTGACCCGGACAAGGTCATGATCTACGGTCAGTCGGGCGGCGGGTCGAAGGTGACGACGATGCTGGGGATGGCGAGCAGCAAAGGGCTGATCCACCGTGCCGCGGTGCAATCGGGTGGCGGTGGCTCGCTGCCGACTGCCGAGCAGTCGCGCGACTTCTCGCGGCGCGTGCTGCGCGAACTGAACATCGGGCCGAAGGATCTGGGCGCGCTCCAGCGCATCGCGTGGAAGCCGCTGTTCGAGGCCGGCAACAAGGTCGCGACCGAGATCAATGGCCCGCGCGGGCCGATGGGGCCTTCGCTGACACCGCGCGTGGGCTGGAACCCGACTCTCGACGGCAAGGTGATCGACGTCCGCTCATACTCGGACATTGCGCCGGAAGTGTCGCGCGACGTGCCGGTGATGATCGGCAACGTCAGCGAGGAGGGCATGCGCTGGGGCTACAACCCGAGCGAGGCGCAGTGGCGGACCGATCTCGCCACGCAGATGGGCGCCGACAAGGCGGGCCGGCTGATCGCTGCGATGAAGCAGGCGCATCCCGAAAAGGCGGTGCGGACGCTGGCGTACGGCGTGCAAGGCCTGCAGAACCGCAATCGCGTGCAGGACATGGTCCGCCTGAAACACGCGCAGCGCGGCGCGCCCGTGTACCAATATCTGTTCCAGTGGCAGTCGCCGCAACTCGGCGGCGTGGCTGGTGCGTGGCACACCGCCGATCTCGCCTTCTGCTTCGACAACACCGCACTCTGCGACCAGGGCACCGGCAACGCGCCGGAAGCACAGCGCGTCGCACGGACCATGTCGACCGCGTGGGCGAACTTCGCGCGGACCGGCAATCCGAGCCAGCCGGGCTTGAGCTGGACGCCGACCGATCCGCTGCGCTGCCAGACGATGGTGTTCGATACGACGAGCCGCATGGTCGACGATCCCGAGGGGGTCGCACGGCGTATCCTGCTGTCGTGAGCGTGGTGTGACGGACAATGTGGGGGAGAAGACGATGCGTTGGTTGATCGGATTTGGGTTGTTGGCAAGCGCATTGGCACTGGCGACGCCGGTGTTGGCGCAGGACGCGCGGATGACCGCGACGGCGGCTCCGGCCGAGCCGACCGCGATTCCGCTCAACACCGGCGGCGTGAAGGGGCAGGTCGCTCCAGAGGCATGGTTCAGGCAGTACGGCGTCGCGATGACGCGCAACGTCACGTCCGCGACGCTGACGCCGTTCCTGCCCGATCCGGCCAAGGCGACCGGAGCGGCGGTGATCGTCGCGCCCGGCGGCGGTTTCCTGATGCTGTCGATGGAGAATGAAGGCTGGCGCGTGGCGAAGGCGCTCGCCGACCGCGGTATCGCGGCGTTCGTGCTGAAATATCGGTTGAAGCCGACGCCGGCGGACATGGGCGGGTTCGAGCGATCGGTCACGGCCATGTTCGCGGGCGCCGCGCAGCCGCAACGCCGGATGAGCCCGGATGAGGCGATCGCTGGCCTCGGCGACCAGATCGCCGATGCGCGAGCCGCGGTTGCCCTGGTGCGGACGCGCGCGACCGAGTGGAAGGTCGACCCCGCCCGTGTCGGCATGGTGGGCTTCTCAGCGGGGGCGATGACGACGATGGCGACCGCACTGGCCGCGCCCGACACGCATCTCGCCTTCATCGCGCCGATCTATGGATCGATGGAGGCGGTGAAGGTGCCGGCCGACGCCCCGCCGCTGTTCGCGGTGCTCGCCGCCAACGACCCGCTGTTCGCCAACAAGGGATTCGGCCTGATCGAGTCCTGGCAGAAGGCGGGCAAGTCGGTCGAGTTCCACCTTTACCAGGCAGGCGGGCACGGCTTCGGGCTGGGCAAGAAGGGCACGACCAGCACCGGTTGGTTCGAGGATTTCATGCACTGGCTCGACGCCAACGGCATGCTCGTACGGCGATGACATTGATGCAGGGGGAGACGGGAATGACGCGCTTCACGAGGGTTCGGGCGATCGGGCTGCGCGCCGCGCCGCTGCTGGCGATGGGTGCGCTGGCCGGGCTGTCGTCCGGCGCGAACGGGCAGGATGCGGCGCTGGCACCGGCGACCGGTCTCGCGCCGTATTTCCAGCCGGTGACGCAAGGCGCCACGACACCCGACAGCGATGGGTTCCTGCGTCGCTGGCTGTTGCTCGAGCCGATCGACAAGCCCAACCGCAGCAATACGGGCTTCACCGCCACCTATGTCCGGCAGGCGCTGATAACGCAGTATTTCCCAGGCCAGTTCACCGCGATCCCGCGCGACGGCCAGGTCGTGAAAGCGGCGCAACCGCTACGCTGGCACGCGCTCGATTCCGGCGCGTTCGACGTCAAGCTGTTCAGCTTCGCCAAGAGCCTCGGCAAGCCGACCTACGGCGTGATCTTCTGGGCGGTGACGATCGTCGACAGCCCGCGCGAGATGCGCGACGTGCGGCTGGCGGTCGGGTCGAACTCGGCGTCGATCTGGTGGCTGAACGGCAAGGAGGCGGCCGGGCTGTTCAACGATCGCCGGATGGTGATGGACGACGTGCTGTCGGACCGCGTTACGCTGCGTAAGGGCCGCAACGTCCTGCGCGGCGCGGTGATCAACGGCCCCGGCCTGAGCGACTTCTGCGTCCGCTTCGTCGACGAGACCGGCCGGCCGATCACCGACCTCAAGACCGATGTCCGCTAGCATGGAGACCCTCATGACGCGTCTTGCCGCCGCCGTTTTCGGGCTATCCGCGATCCTTGCCGCCGGAGCATCGCCCGCCGCCGCGCAGTTGCAGTGCGAGACGTTCATCCACGATCCCTCGACGGCGACCGAGTCCGACGGCAAATACTACACGTTCGGCACGCGCGGCGGAGGCCTGGTCTCAGACGACGGCTGGACGTGGCGCAGCGGCCCCCAGCGTCCCGGCGGCGGCGTCGCGCCCGACGTGATCAAGATCGGCGACCGCTATTACGTCGCCTATGCGGTCGGGGGCGGCGGCATGTCCGGCGGGCATGCGAGCCAGGTCAAGATAATGTGGACGCTGTCGCTCGATCCGAAATCGCCGCGCTTCGAATATCACGACGTCGGCGTGGTCGCGTCGAGCGACGGGGTGGAGACCGCCGACGCGATCGACCCTGCATTCCTGTACGTCGACGGCCATTTGTGGCTAACTTACGGCACCTATTTCGGGCCGATCCGCATCATCGAACTCGATCCCAAGACGGGCTTACGGGTGGCGGGCAACCAGCCGGTCGACGTCGCGATCGACATGGAAGCAACCGCAATGATGCACCGCGACGGCTGGTATTATTTGCTCGGGACGCACGGGACGTGCTGCGACGGGCCCAATTCGACCTACCATATCCGCGTCGGCCGATCGCGCAGTTCGCTCGGGCCGTATGTCGATCACATGGGGACGCCGCTGCTGCGCGGCGGCGGCAAGCTGGTCGTCAGTGCACGCGGTCGCAACATCGGCCCCGGTCATTTCGGGCTGATCGAGCTCGATGGCGGGGTCGAGAAATTCTCGATGCACTACGAGGCGGACATGGATCGCAGCGGCCGCAGCGTGCTGGGGATCGAGCCGCTCCGCTGGACCGACGGCTGGCCGGTCGCGGGGGAGAACCTCGTTCCCGGCACCTATGAAGTCGCCTCCGAACGCAGCGGCTACGCGCTCGGCCTCGCGACCGATGTCGTCAGGATCGCGTTCGACCCGCGCCGCGCCTTCATGGCCAAGCCGACCGATCCGGTCGGGCCGATCCCCGACCAGTCTTTGGCGCAGGATTCGGCGGGCTGGCCGCAGGGCCGCATCCGCGTCGATCTCGCCGACTATATGAACCGCCCGCACCAATTGTGGACGATTGCGCCAGCGCCGGGCGGCGGCGGGTATTTCGGTGCGCCCTATTACACGATCACGATCGCCGGGACCGCGCGCGTACTGGCGGCCAACGCGCAAGGCGAGGTCGAGACGGTGCCCGCGTTCTCCGGCGCGACCGAGCAGTTGTGGCGGATTGATCAACTCACGGACGGCACCTACCGGATCATGCCGAAACCTGTCCCTGGCGGTCGTGAGGGTCTGTCACTCGTCGCGATCGGCGCGAGCACGCCGACGCTCGCCAAGTTCGATCCGGCCAGCCCCGCCGGGCGCTGGACCTTTAAGCGGCCGTAGTCGATCCCGGCCAACGTTGACGCCGGCCGAGATTGAACTACTCCTACAAGTATCGAAAAGATGGGGCTGCCTCATGGTGGCCGAAAGGGAGAGTATGAACCTGTTCACGCACCGCACTTCACAGTCGGGTTCCGGCCAGACGCGCGGCCTCAAGCGCGCGCTCACGGCGCTGACGTTCGCGCCGCTCATGCTGGCGGGGGCCGGCCTCGCGACGCCGGCGGTTGCGCAGGATGCCGCGGCACCGACCGTGACGGCGACGTTGCAGGCGGACAAGCCGGGTGCGGTCGTCCACCGCGACGTGTTCGGACAGTTCGCCGAGCATCTCGGCCACGGGATCTATGGCGGGATCTGGGTCGGCAAGGGCTCGCGTATCCCGAACGACGGCGGCTATCGTCGCGACGTGCTGGACGCGCTGAAGGCGATCAACGTGCCGATGGTGCGCTGGCCCGGCGGGTGTTTCGGCGACGAATATCATTGGCGTGACGGGATCGGTGCAACCAAGGCGCGCCCGACCAAGGTCAACACCAACTGGGGCGGCGTCAACGAGGACAACGCGTTCGGTACGCACGAGTATTTCGGGTTGATGGACCGTCTCGGTGCCAGCACCTACGTCTCCGCCAACGTCGGCAGCGCACCGCCGTCCGAGACTGCGCAATGGGTCGAGTATATGACCGCCGCGAAAGGCACGACCGTGCTGGCCAAGGAGCGCGAGCGCAACGGCCACGCCGCGCCGTGGAAGATCCAGTATCTCGGCATCGGCAACGAGCTGTGGGGCTGCGGTGGCAACATGCGCGCCGAATATGCCGCCGACCTGACCAACCGCTATGCGCAATTCGCCAAGTCCGCGAACGGCCCGATGCTCAAGATCGCGAGCGGCCCGAGCGACTCGAACTATGAGTGGACCGAGGCGATGATGCGGATCGCCGGCAAGAACATCGATGGGCTGGGGCTGCATTACTACACGCGGCCGCGCGACAAGGACTGGAAGGACAAGGGCGCGGCGATCGGCTTTCCCGAGCGCGAATGGGCGTCCACCATGTCGCACACGCTGGAGATGGAGGAGTTCATCACCAAGCATTCGGCGATCATGGACAAGTACGATCCGGCCAAGCGCGTGATGCTCGCGGTCGACGAATGGGGCACGTGGTACGATCCGACGCCGGGCAGCAATCCCGGGTTCCTCGAGCAGCAGAATTCACTGCGCGATGCGGTCGTCGCCGGGCTCAACCTCAACATCTTCGCGCATCATGCCGATCGGGTCCGGATGGCGGCGATCGCGCAGATGGTGAACGTGTTGCAGGCGATGCTGCTCACCGACGGCGCGAAGATGGTCAAGACGCCGACCTATTGGGTGTTCGACCTCTACAAGCCGTGGCAGGGCGCGACTTCGTTGCCGATCCAGGTGACCTCGCCCTGGTACCACAAGGACGAGGTGGCGGTGCCTGCGGTCAGTGCGTCGGCGGTGCGCGATGCGGCGGGGCAGGTGCATGTCGCGCTGGTCAACCTCGACCCGAACCGCGCAATGCCGGTGTCGGTCGCACTCGCCGGATTGCAGGCGACGCAGGCGAGCGGGCGGATCATTACCGGCACCGCGATGGACGCGCATAACAGCTTCGACGCGCCGGATACGGTCGTGCCGCAGCCGTTCACGGGCGCGCAGGTGACGGGGGGTACTCTGACGCTCACCGTACCGGCGAAGTCGGTGCTGGTCCTCGATCTCCGCTGATCGGGCGATGACCGTCGAACCCACGCGTCGCGACATGCTGGAAGGCGCGGCGGCGGTCGCCGTCGCTGCGCTTGCCGGACCCGGTGCCGGACCGAGTCAGGCTTGGGCGGCGGCACCGGCAGATGGTCCGCGGCTCTGGTATCGGCAGCCCGCGGTCGCCTGGACCGAGGCGTTGCCGATCGGCAATGGCCGGCTCGGCGCGATGGTGTTCGGCGGGACCGCCAGCGAGCGGCTGCAGCTGAACGAGGATACGCTGTGGACCGGCGGGCCGTATGACCCGGTCAACCCGGCGGCGCATGCAGCACTCCCCGAGGTGCGGCGGTTGATCGACGCGGGCAAGTTCGCCGAGGCGCAGGCGCTTGCCAATGCGCAGGTCATGGGATTGCCCAAGACGCAGATGGCGTATCAGCCGGTCGGCGACCTGCTGCTGGAGATGCCCGGCGTGTCGGGGGCGGTCGGCGACTATGTCCGGCAGCTCGATCTCGACGCGGCAGTCGCGACCACCAGTTTCACGATGGGCGGCACATGGTTTCGCCGCGACGTGTTCGCGTCGCCCGGGGATCAGGTGATTGCGGTGCACCTTGTTGGGGATATGCCGTTCGACCTGCTGGTGGGCCTCCAGTCGCCGCAGCTTGGCGCGAGCGTCTCGGTCGACGGCGCGACGGTGACGCTGGCCGGGCATAATGGCGAGCGGGTGGGGATTACAGGCCGGTTGCGGTTCGCGGCGCGCGCGCGGGTTTCGACGGTGGGTGGTGTCGTCTCGAAGGAGGGCAACCGGGTTCGCATCACGGGAGCACGCGCGGTCACCGTGCTGGTGGCGATGGCGACCAGCTATCGCCGGTTCGACGATGTGAGCGGCAACCCGGAAGCCGCGACGCTCGCCACGCTCGATCGTGCCAGCCGGCGTGGGGTCGAGCGGATCCGCGCAGAGACATGCGCCGCGCATCGTGCGCTGTTCCGCCGTGTGACGCTCAATCTAGGGCGCACGGCGGCGGCGGACAAGCCGACCGACGAGCGCGTCCGCGCCAACCGCGCCGGCGACGATCCGGCACTGGCGACGCTGTATTTCGACTATGGCCGCTACCTGCTGATCGCGTCGTCGCGACCGGGGACGCAGCCGGCGAACTTGCAGGGTATCTGGAACGACGCGATCAAGCCGCCGTGGGAATCCAAATACACCGTCAATATCAACACCGAGATGAACTATTGGCCGGCGGAGGTGACCGCGCTGGCCGAGTGCACCGCGCCGCTGGTGCAGATGGTGTGCGAACTGGCGATCACGGGTGAGCGGACGGCGCGGACGATGTACGGTGCGCGCGGGTGGGTGTGTCATCACAACACCGATCTGTGGCGCGCGACGGCGCCGATCGACGGGGCGCAATGGGGGCTGTGGCCGACCGGTGGCGCGTGGCTGTGCACGCATTTGTGGGATCGCTATGACTACGGGCGCGACCTCGACTATCTGCGCTCGGTCTATCCGCTGATGCGCGGGGCGGCGTTGTTCTTCCTCGATACGCTGCAGACCGATCCGGTGACCGGCGCACTGGTGACCAATCCGTCGCTGTCGCCCGAGAACATCCATCCCGCGGGCGCGTCGATCTGCGCGGGGCCGGCGATGGACATGCAGATCCTCCGCGACCTGTTCGACCAGGTAGGGCAGGCAGCGGCCTTGCTCAAGGTCGATGCGCCGTTTGCGGCCGAAGTCGCGGCGGCGCGCGCGCGCTTGGCGCCCGATCATATCGGCGCGCAGGGGCAGCTTCAGGAATGGCAGCGCGACTGGGACGCGGCGGCGCCCGAGCCTCATCACCGCCATGTCTCGCATCTGTATGGCCTGTTCCCGAGCGACCAGATCGATCTCGACCGCACGCCTGCGCTGGCACAGGCGGCGCGGCGGTCGCTCGAACTGCGCGGCGATGAATCGACTGGCTGGGCGACCGCGTGGCGTGCGAACCTGTGGGCGCGGCTGCGCGACGGCGATCACGCGCACCGTATCCTGGCGTTCCTGCTGGGGCCCGAGCGGACCTATCCCAATCTGTTCGACGCGCATCCGCCGTTCCAGATCGACGGCAATTTCGGGGGCACGCGGGCGATCGCAGAAATGCTGATGCAGAGCCGTGGCGACGAGATCCTGCTGCTTCCCGCGCTGCCGGGGGCGTGGCCTGCGGGGTCCGTGACAGGGTTGCGGGCGCGGGGGCGGTGTTCGGTCGATCTGCGTTGGCAGGGCGGTGAACTGGTCGAGGCGGTGGTGCGCGGTGAGATTCCCGGGCGCCGCGTGATCCGGCTCGGCACGCGGCGTGTCGAGGTTACGATGACACCGGGCAAGACCGTCAGGTTGCGCGGTAACGGGCTCGTACGCGCATGATGCTCCGGCGTGCGCTTGTCGGTGCGACCTGTCTGCTGGCGTCGCTCATGTCGGCATCGTCGCAGGGCGCGCCGGACAGGATCGTGCATGTCACCGTCGACGCCGCGAGCGTCACGGCGTCATTGCCGCCGATCTGGCGCTTTTTCGGCGCGGACGAACCCAATTACGCGACCGTGCCGGAAGGCCGGCGACTGCTTGTCGAGCTGGGCAAGTTGCGCCCCGACACAGTCTATTTCCGCGCGCACAATTTGCTCACCACCGGCGACGGTACGCCCGATTTCAAATGGGGCAGCACGAACGCCTATACCGAGCGCGACGGCAAGCCGGTATACGACTGGACGATCGTCGACCGGATCATCGACACCTATCGCGCGGCCGGCATCCACCCGTATCTCGAAATCGGCTTCATGCCCGAAGCGCTCAGTGCCGCCCCTAAGGGGACGCCGTATCGCCTGCCCTGGGCGCCGGGGATCGACGACAAGGGCAAGACCGCCGGCTGGACCTATCCGCCGCGTGATCAGCGCCGTTGGGCGGACCTCGTCTATCGCTGGACGCAGCACAACGTCGAGCGATACGGCCGTGCCGAGGTAGAGCGCTGGTATTTCCAGACCTGGAACGAGCCGAACCTCAGCTTTTACTGGAGCGCGGGTCCCGAGGAATTCTACCGGCTGCACGACGTCACAGTGGATGCGATCCGCCGCGCGCTGCCGACGGCGCGGGTCGGCGGACCCGATCTTGCCGGATCCGGGGGCAGCTTCATGGACGGGTTCCTGAAGCACGTCGCGACCGGCACCAACTACGCGACCGGGCGCACCGGCACGCCGACCGACTTCCTGTCCTTCCACGCCAAGGGTCAGCCGGTGCTGGTCGACGGCCATGTCCGCATGGGAATCGCCAACCAGTTGCGCACCGCCGACGAGGCGTTCGGCAAGTTCGCCGCGGTACCCGCGCTCGCCGGGAAGTCGGTGGTGATCGGCGAGAACGATCCGGAAGGGTGCGCGGCGTGCCCGGGCCCGGCCAACGCGTATCGCAACGGGCCGCTCTACGCGAGCTACACCGCGGCGAGCTATGCGCGGCTGTGGGAACTGGCGCGGCGGCGCGGAACCCGGCTGGAGGGCGCACTGTCCTGGTCGTACACCTTCGTCGGGCAGCCCTGGTTTGCCGGGTATCGCCAGCTTGCCACCAACGGTGTCGATCTTGCGGTGATGAACGTGTTCCGCCTGTTCGCGCGGTTAGGGCCTGACAGCGTCGCGGCGTCCAGCGACGGGCAGGTACCGCTAGACGCGGTGCTGCGCGACGGCGTGCGCGGTCCGGCCGATGTGGGCGTGATCGCGACGCGTGGTGCAGACAGGCGGGTCGCGGTCCTGCTCTGGCACTATCACGACGACGACGTGGCGGGTCCCGAGGCGCGGATCGACCTCCGCGTTGCCGGCGTGTCGCCCGCCGCGGTCGGGCGAATGTGGCGAGTCGATCCCGCGCACGCCAACGCATTCGGCGCATGGCAGGCGATGGGCTCGCCGGCCAAGCCGACGGTCGCGCAGATCGCGGCGCTCAAGCGTGCGTCGATGCTGGTGCCGGAAGATGTACGCCTGAAGAACGGCAGGCTCGGCCTGTCCTTGCCGCGCCAAGGCGTCGCGCTGGTCGAGTTCTAGGTGCGCGTGAACAAGCAAAAGGGGATGTCCGTGAACAAGCTTCTTGTCGCACTCGGCACCGCGCTGGCGATGCTGTCGACCGGCCCCGCTTCGGCGCAGGTCAAGACGCCCGGACCGCCGCCGGTTGCCGGTGCGAAGCCGGTCACGATCGAGCGGATCACGGTCCACTCGCCCGCGATCGAGGGCAATCTCGAAGGCGAGAGCCCCGACCGCGCGGTGCTGGTGGTCCTGCCGCCGAGCTACCGCGCCAATCCGACGCGGCGCTATCCGGTCGTCTACGCGCTGCACGGCTATTCGATCGGCGCGGAGCAGTGGATCGGCGAAATCCACGTGCCGCAGACGATCGAGGGCGCGTTCGCGAAGGGCGCGCGCGAGATGATCGTCGTGATCCCCGACAGCAAGACCGCGCATAACGGCTCCTTCTATTCGAGTTCGGTGACGGTCGGCGATTTCGAGACGTTCGTCGCGCGCGACCTCGTCGGCTATGTCGACGGCCATTACCGGACGATCGCGGACCGCCGCAGCCGCGGGCTCGCGGGGCATTCGATGGGTGGCTACGGCACCGCGCGGATCGGCATGAAGCATCCCGATGTGTTCGGCGCGCTCTACATGATGAGCCCGTGCTGCCTCTCGACGCGCGCGCTCGGCACGCCCGATGCGGCGACCGAGACGGCGATCCGCGCGCTGCGTTCGCCCGCGGACAGCGCGACCCTGTCATGGGGGCAGCGCGCACAACTCGCGACGGCTGCTGCATGGTCGCCCAACCCCAAGGCGCCGCCGCTGTACCTTGATCTCCCGGTCAAGGACGGCGTGCCGCAGCCCGACGTGATCGCGCGCTGGGCGGCCAATGCGCCGCTGGCGATGCTCGATCAATATGTCGGCAATCTGCGGCGTTATGCGGCGATCGGGATCGACGTCGGCGACCGCGACGGGCTGAAGGACGATGCCGGCAAGCTCCACGCCGCGCTCGACAGCTACGGGATCGCGAACAGCTTCGAGGTGTATCCGGGCGATCATACCAGCGGCGTCGCCGGCCGCGTGCAGGACGTGATGATGCCGTTCTTCTCGCGCGCACTGGCGTTCGGCAAATGAGGATAGCGGTGGCGGTCGCGCTGGGGCTGCTGGCGACCGCCGCGTCGGCGCAGGTGTGGCGATCGGACCAGGGCGACGGGAGCTTCCGCAATCCCGTGCTGTTCGCGGATTATCCCGATCCCGACATCATCCGCGTCGGCAGCGACTATTATTTCGCAACAACGACGTTCGCGAACACGCCGGGCATCACAATCCTGCACAGTCGCGACCTGATCAACTGGACGCTTGCCTCGCACCTAGTCGATCGGCTGGAGGGCAAGCCCGAATACGATCTGAAGGGCGGCAACGCGTACCGGCACGGGCTCTACGCCTCGTCGTTGCGTTACCACGCCGGCACCTATTATCTGGCCAACACGCCGGTCGGGCAGAAGACGCGGATCTGGTACGCGAAGGACGTGCGCGGGCCGTGGCGCTATCACGAACTGGAGCGCGAGGCGTTCGATCCGGGGCTGTTCATCGAGCCCGACGGGCGCGCGTACCTGGCGACCGCGAGTACCGCGGACGGTACGATCACGCTGCTGACGCTCGACAAGCAGCTGGCGCACGTCACCGCGTCGCAGAAGGTGCATTATATCAAGGGCGCGGAGGGGTCGAAGGTCATTCGGCGCGGTGCGTATTACTACCTCTTCAACGCGCTGCCGCCGCGGCTGGGGCTGACCGTGTCGCGGTCGCGCAGCCTGTTCGGGCCGTGGGAAACGCGCGACCAGATCGACGACAAGACGGGCGGGCATCAGGGTGCGCTGGTCGACCTGCCCGATGGCCGCTGGTTCGGCTTCGTGATGGAGGATAGCGGTGCGATCGGACGGATGACGAACCTCAGCCCGGTGTTCTGGCAGGACGACTGGCCGGTATGGGGCACGCGCGAGGCACCCGGTCGCGTGCCGCGGCGTGCGGCGAAACCGATCCTTGGTGGGGCGTTCGCGGAGCCGGCGACGTCGGACGATTTCGGGAAGCGGACGCTCGGGTTGCAGTGGCAGTGGAACCACAATCCCGAGCCTTCGCGCTGGTCTTTGTCCGAGCGGCCGGGTTGGTTGCGGTTGAAGCCGACGGTCGCGAGCGGGTTCTGGAGCGCGCGCAATACGCTGGTGCAGAAGGGGCAGGGGCCGGCAAGCCGGGCCGAGGTGAAGCTCGACATCCGCCATCTGGCACCGGGCGATCGCTGCGGGTTCGGGACGTTCGGGCAGTTCAGCGGGAATATCACGGTGCAGGGCGCGGCGGGCGGCAAGGCGACGCTGGCGATGGAGGTGACCGAAGACTTGGTCGCCGGTGCCCGGACGGAGGTTGGCGCCACCGCGCCGTTGCCGCGGACCGAGGCGCTGTGGTTGCGGACCGACATGGACTTCACGACCGACCGCGCGCGCGTGGCGTATAGTGTGGACGGACGGCGCTGGACCGGGCTCGGCGGCGACTTCCCGCTCGCGTTCGCGTGGCGGACGGGGACGTTCCAGGGCGAGCAGCTTGCGCTGTTCTGCTATGCGCCGGCGGAGAGCCGGGGGTGGCTGGATGTCGACCGGTTCACGCTGTCGGCGTTGCCGCCGGGGGCGCCGGCGCGGGTGCGTTAACTCCCGTTCGTGCTGAGCGAAGTCGAAGCACCTCTCTCAACGGGCGTGTACGCTGGTGGTGGGGTACCCTTCGACTACGCTCAGGGCGAACGGGGAGGGGGGCCTGCCTCCAGGGGGGGCTTCTCCCATCGCTATTTGTAGAGCGCCGCGTCCGCCCATGTCGCAGGTTGCGGCGTCCCGGCATTCGCCACACCGCTCCCCCGCGCCACCAGTTCGACGATCCGCACACCTGTCACGTTCGCCTCAAGCGGTACCGCGGCCTCGCCGAACCCCATTGGGCGGGACTTGGCGAGGAGGCGACCGTTGCCCCAGATTTCGAACACCGTCGTGCCCGACCGCGGCTGGCCGGAATCGTTGATGCCCACCTTGGCCGCGAACCGCGCGTAGCCCTGGTTGCGGACTTCGAGGCGGGAGTTCGCCAGTACGCCGATCCCCGTGTCGGAGTCGGTGCCGGCCACGCGCAAGAGCTTGCCGTATGGTGCGCGGTCGGCTTCGGCGCCTCCCCAGCCGCCATATTGCGGGTGCTCGCCGCCGCCGCGCGTGCCCGTCCACGGCGTGATCGACTGGTAGATCGTCGGATCCGGCTGCGGCACGACCACGCCGTCGGTCGCCGGATTGACGCGTCCGGTCTGCTCCGAAAGGTATAGTCCGCCGGGCAACCGCCGCGTGCCGGTCGCGCGGAAGATCAGCGTCTCGTGCGGCTCGAGCGTCACCGCGATCTCCTTGCGGAAGCTCTGCTCCTTCTTGGTCCAGAGGTCCTTCAGGCGCACGTCGGCGGTCGGCAGCATCTTGAGTTGCTCGGCGGTCAGCACGGCCTTGGCGGGCGAGGCGGTTCGGTTGAACAGCGCAACGCCCTTGCTGCCGTCCGCGAGCGTCTTGACGAAGGTCTGCACCTCCGACGAGTCATAGGCCAGCACTGCCTGGTTGCCCGCCGAATCCTGGTTCAGCGCGACGATATCCGCGTTGCCGAAGATCGCGAGCAGGTCCGGTGTAAGCTTGCGCAAGTCGTAGCCGATGATCAGCGGCGCATTGAGCATCGCCCACAATGCGAAGTGCGAGCGTGCCTCCGCGCTGTGCGCCGCGTCGAAATCGCCGGTGCCGACGAACAGCATGTCGGGGTCGTTCCACGATCCCGGATGCGCATAGAGCGCGCGGTGCGTGACGGTGTCGAGGTTGGTCAGCATCCGCGGCCAGACCGGCTGGATGTCGTCGCTCGTGCGCGAGGTGTTGCCGACGTCCTTGCCCCAGGCGCGCACGTCGCCCGCGCCCCACAGGCATAGCGAATAGACGTACGCGCGGTCGCCGGCGTGCGTGCGCAGAGCCGTGCGAACCTGTTCGTAGAGGCGGCGGATGCCGGCGATGTCCGTTCCGCCGAGCGACTGCATGTCGACGAGGGGCGTCAACGCGCGGTACAGGCCGGACTTCACGCGCGGTGCGTCCACTGGCAGGCCGCGCGCGCCGCAGCCGTCGACCTTCAGGAAATCGAAGTTCCATTCGGCGAAGAACAGCGCGATGTCCTGCTCGACATGGCCGTACAGCCCGACCTCGCGCTCGGCGACGCTGCCCTCGGGCTGGTTCTTGAAATCGGGGGTGTAGATCTGGCCGCAGCTGTTGCGGCCGATGTCCGAATAGATGCCGACCTTGAGGCCCATCGCGTGGAGCCGGTCGGTGAACGGGCGGAAGCTCGTGTCCGCGCTGGTCGCGGCGGACGGGAAGTGGCTGGTACGGATCAGCAGCCGGCCGTCGGGCTGGCGACGCTTCAGCCACCAGCCATCGTCGATATTGACGTAGCGATAGCCGATGTCGCGTAACTTGGTGTCGATCAGCGCCTGCGCCGAGGCGAGCACCTTCTCCTCGTCGACGTCGCTGTTGAAGGCGTTCCACGAACTCCAGCCCATCGGCGGTACCGGGGCCGAGCCATCCGTATTCGCGCTCCATTTGCCGGTCGGGGTCAGCGGATCCGCCAGTACCGCGATCGGCGTGCAGAGCGCGACCAGCGCGGTGCCGAGCGTCGCGAGTGTCCGTACGCGGCTCACTTCGGCAGCTCCGCCGACTGGCGCGCCGTGAAGCTCGCCGTCTGCCCTGCGACCCCCATGCCGGGCTGCCCCGCGCCGACCGTCACGCGGTAGGTGCCGGCGGCAACCGAGCGCGCGCCGTCGAGCGCCACCGAACTCAGATCGCGCGGCGACAGGTCGAACGTCAGGCTGCGCGCTTCGCCGGGGCGGAGGGCAACGCGCTGGAACCCGCGCAGCGCGATCCGCGGGGTGCCGGGCCGATCGGGGAAGTCGAGATAGAGTTGCGCGACCTCCTCGCCGGGTCGATCGCCCTGGTTGGTCAGTCGCGTGGTGACGCGCAGGCCGTTCCCGGGGCCGCCGCGGGCGGGCGTGACGGTCAGCGGCGCATAGCCGAACTTCGTGTAGCTGAGCCCGTGGCCGAACGGATAGACCGGCGTGCCCGCGAAATAGCGATAGGTGCGGCCCTTCATCGCGTAATCGCCGAACGGCGGCAGGTCGCCGACGCTGCGATAGAAGGTGAGCGGCAGGCGGCCCGACGGGTTGGTGCGGCCGGTCAGGATGTTCGCCGCAGCGGTGCCCCCGGTCTCGCCCGGATACCAGGCCTCCAGCACGGCGGCGGCATTGTCCTTCGCCCAGGCGAGGTTGATCGGGCTGCCGTTCATCGTGACGAGCACGATCGGCTTGCCGGTAGCCTTGGCCTGTTCGAGCATCGCAATCTGGTCCGCGGGGAGGTCGAGCGTGGTCTTGTCGCCGCCCGAGAAGCCCGGCACCGTCACGCCTGTTTCCTCTGCCTCCAGGTCGGAGGTGAGGCCGACCACCGCGACCAGCACGTCGGCGCCAGCGGCGGCGCGACGAAGCTCGGCGGACGGCGCATCCGACACGCGCTTCCACACCAGGTCGATCCCGCTGCCCTCGGCGTGGATCGCATAACGCCTGCCGCCCTCGAGTTTCAGGGTCGTCATGCCGGGCAGGTCGTTCCAGCGCGCCTTGCGCCGGTCGGAGATCATCTTGCCGTCGAGCGTCAGCGTGCCGCCCGATCCCGACAGGCCGACGCGGTAGGTGCCGCTTTCGGGGGGCACCAGGAAGCCGGTCCATTCGGTGTGGTGGACGTCGGTGACACGCGCCAGATCGAGGTTGCGATCGCCGACGTCGGGCTCGATGCGCGTGACCACCGGCTGCGCCTGATACTTGGCGGCGGCGACGAGCTTCTCGCGCGTGCCGCGGGCATATTGCGCGGGCATCGGCGTCGTCGGATTATAGTAGCGCGCGAGCAGGCCGGGCTTGCCGTCGGGGGTCAGCAGCGCGGATGTCGGTACGCGGTCGCCGTCCGTGACGGACTCGCCGAACGGCAAGAGCGTGACCTGGCTTGCACCGAGCGCGGTCTTCAGCCCCTCCAGAACCGATACCGGCTGGCCCGATAGCGGCGATGAATAATTGCCGCGCAGCACGCGCGTCGCATCGCCGAGCGGGCCGATCACGGCTAGCTTCACGCCGGGCTTGAGCGGCAGGATACCGTCGTTCTTCAGCAGCACCATCGATCGCTCGGCCGCAGCCAGCGCCAGTCGCCGATGCTCGGGGGCACCGACGACGCTGGTTGGCAACGCCTTGGGGGCGCCGGCGAGTCCGGGCAGATCGCCGTTGCGGTATCGCGCGGTGAACAGTCGGACGAGGCTCTGGTCGACGTCCGCCTCGGTGATCAGGTCGCGGCTTAGCGCCTCGCGGTACCGGGTCTCCAGGCCTGCGGTATCGCCCAGCGTCTCGCCGTTGCACTCGTTGTCGACGCCCGCGCGCATCGCGGCGGCGACCGCGGCGGCGCTGTCGGGGGCGTATTTATGGTTGTCGGCGATGTCCTTCACCGCGTCGCAATCGGACACGACATAGCCCTTGAAGCCCCACGCGCCGCGTAAGTGCTCCTTGAGCAACAGGTCGCTGGCGCAGGCCGGCTGGCCGTCGATGCGGTTGTAGGCGCACATCACCGAGCCTGCGTGCCCGTCGACGAGAGCCGCGCGGAAGGCGGGGAGGTAGGTGTCCTCTAGGTCGTGCGCGGAGATGTAGACGTTGGCCTGGTGGCGCGTGCCCTCGGGCCCGCTGTGGACCGCGAAGTGCTTGGGCGTGGCGATCACTTGCGGGCGATCGGGGTTGGGGCCCTGCATCCCGGTCACGAACGCGACGCCCATCGTCGCGGTCAGGAACGGATCCTCGCCATAGGTCTCCTGCCCGCGGCCCCAGCGCGGATCGCGGAAGATGTTGATGTTGGGCGACCAGGTGTCGAGCCCGGTGCCGATATGCCCGTTCCTGCCGGTCTCGCGGCTGAGCGTGTGCAGCCCGCGCACCTCCGCGCTGATCGCGCCCGCGACGTCATGGACGATCGGCGCGTCGAAGCTTGCAGCGAGGCCGATCGGTTCGGGGAAGTTGGTGGTCGCGAGCGGCCCCAGCGCGCCGTGCAGCGATTCCGTCCACCAGTTATATGCGGGCACGCCGAGCCGAGGGATCGCGGGCGCGACGTTGAGCAACTGCGGCAGTTTTTCGTCGAGCGTCATCCGCGACACCATCGTCCGCGCCATCTGCTCGGCGGGGTCGGCGGTGGTTCGCTGGCTCGGTGCAGCGGCCGGCTCGCGCGCGATCGCCGGGGAGAATGCGAGCGCGAGCCCGGCCGTCGCCAGGGCTTTCGCCTTCATGGTCATGCGCATCGTCAGTCTCTCCCGTTGCGGCGCGCTGTGGCGGCCGTTCTTGTTCTTCGCACCCGTTCAGAGCTTACCGCGCCGGCAGGACCGGCACTTCGAACGTGCCGACGGGCAGCGGTGCGTCGTCGGCGAGGTTGGTCGCCGGGGCGTCGGCCCACGCATAGCGGACGCGTGTGACGGGTTGACCGTCGCCGGGCAGCATAACCTCGGACCCCACGACCTTGCCCGCAGCGTAGCGGCAAGTGCCGACCGCGGCGCCGCACAGTTCGAAGCCGATCGCCTGTGCTGCACTGCGGGCATGCAACGCGCCCGTCACACCGCTGAACCGCACCGTGACGCCGCCATCCGCACTACGCCGCGCATCGGCGACGGCAGGGCCGGACGGCGCGATTTTCTCGCCGTAGACTGCGGCGCGCATCACGCGGGCGAGCCTTTGCCCGACCTCGTGCTTCTCGCCGGGATGGATGTCGAGCGCGTCGCCGAGGTCGAGCGCGACGGCGATGCCGGCATGCGGATCCGCCGCCGCGACGCGTCGCTGCGCATCGCGGACGTCGCCCCAGCCGCTCTCACTCGGCGCGATCGCCGGGCTGCCGTAATTGGCGAGCTGGACGATGCCGAACCCGGTCTCGGGCGTGCCGAAGCGGTGGCGCCAGTCGGCGATCAACGCGGTCATCCGGCGGTCGTAACCGGGGATGCCGGTGTCGGACTCGCCCTGGTACCAGGCCATCCCGGCGAACTTCGTAGCACCGAGCGGCGCGATCATCGCGTTGTAGAGCGTGCCCGCGCCGTTGATGTCGTCCCACGGCACGCGCGGGGCGGCGCCAGCGAGCCGCTTGGCGATCGCATAGCGCCAGCCGGTACCGAGCGGCACGCTGGTCCCGTCGGCGAACGACAGCCGCATCGAATCCGCCGGGCCGGTCATCCCGCCATAGGCATAGACGTCGTCGTCGTTGACGGTGATGACGTTGCGCCCGGCCTTAAGGCTGCCCGCGGGCAGCGCGTAGACCCGCGATTGCGACGCGAGGCTGCTGCCGCCGACACCTACGCCGTTGACCCAGCTGCGGTCAGCGTCGTCGACCATGCCCAGCACCAGCGTCGCGGGGCCCCGTGCCTGCTCGGCAGTCAGCTGGACCTCGTGCTGGTACCAGATCATGCCGTTGTAATTGGCGAGTTCGGGCACGCCCCAGGTCTCGAAATTGGTCATCGCGGGCACCGGATGCCAGTCGAGCGCGGCATCAGGCTGCCACGGCTCGCGGCCGGCGGCGTCGCCCGAGCCGTCGCGCCACCAGCTTTCCCAGATCGTCGATGCCTGCCGGTTGGCGGCGGCGGGATCGCGGGCATAGAGCGCGAGCAGGTCGGCGGGGGCGCCGAGCCCGGCCTGGCGCAGCGCAGGATCGCTCATCCACGCGCTGATCCGCGACCCGCCCCAGCTCGAATGCACCGCGCCGATCGGTACGCCCGACGTCCGGCGCAGCGCCTGGACCATGTAGAAACAGGCGGCCGAGAAGCTTGGCGCGGTCGTCGGGCCGGACACCGTCCAGCGGGGCTGTTCGGCAAATCGCGCGACCGGTGCGGCGGCGGAGACTTTGGCGATCGTCAGCAGGCGGAGCTTATCGTCGACCTCCGGGTGCGCGTCGGGAAACAGGCTCTGTCCCTGCTCGACGCGGAGTTCCATGTTGCTCTGCCCCGAACAGAGGAACACGTCGCCGACCAGGATATCGCGCAGGACGGCCGCACCGCTCGGCGCCGCGATCGTCAGGTCGTACGGACCGCCGGCGGGGAGGGCCGGCAGGCTCGCCGAAAAGCTGCCGTCGCGCGCGGCCTTGGCGGTGACGCTGCGCCCCGCCAGCGTGATCATCACGGTTTCGCCCGCCGCGGCCTGTCCGGTCAGCACGATCGGCTGCCCGCGCTGGATGACCGCGTGATCGCCCATGACGCCGTCGAGGCGCGGAGCCGCCGACGCGGCGGTCGCGCCGGTGGCCAGGATTGCGCCCATGGCCAGGCACGCTGTGACGGTCCGCATAGTCTGTTCCCCTGACGGCTAGATTGCCTGAAGCCCGTGCCGCTTGATCTTGTCGATGAGATCGCGGTGCCCCGGCAGGCTGTTCACCAGCCGCTGAGTCTGCACCTGGTTGTCGTGCCGCGCGCGCCGAGCCAGCGCGACATCGTCGTCGATCGACCCCGGCATCACCGCGGTCCGCGCGCCCATGCCGTACAGCACATATTGATAGCTCGCCGACGGGAAGACCTCCTCGGCGCGATCGAATTCGTCATGGACCCAGGGCGACTGGAACCGCCAGAGTTCCATCAGGCCCGCCAGCCGGTCGGGGATCGACTCCGGCCGGACATTGTCGCGCCAGAACGCGGTGTCGGTCCGCTTGGTCAGCGCATAATGCAGCTTGAGGAAGTCGATGATCCGGCCCCAGCGGTAATGCGCCGTGTCGTTGAAGCGGTGCGCGACGACGTCCATCACTTCGCGACAGGCCGGCATCTGCTCGGCGATCATCTTCGCGGACAGCTCGATCAGGACGATCGCGGAGGCTTCCAGCGGCTCGAGGAAGCCCGCGGCGAGCCCGACCGCGACGCAGTTGCGCACCCAGAATTGTTCGCGGTGACCGGCACGGATCGCCAGTCGACGCGCGGTCAGGTCGCGCGCCGCGGGGCCGATATAATCGCGCAATTCCTGCTCGGCGGCGTCCGCGCTGATGTGGTTGCTGGAGAAGACATGACCGACTCCGCGCCGCGTCGGCAGGCCAATGTCCCAGATCCAGCCAGCGGACTGCGCGGTCGAGATCGTGTGGCTCGCGATCGGTGCGTCGGGCAGGTCATAGGGCACCTGCATCGCCAGCGCGGTGTCGCAGAACAATATGTCGGTGCAACTGCGGAACGGCACCTTCATCGCGCCGCCGATCAGCAGCGCGGCGAACCCGGTGCAATCGACGAACAGGTCGCCCGCGATCGACATGCCCTGTTCGGTATCGAGGCTGGCGATGTCGCCGCTCTCGTCGAGATGCACCTCGGTAACGTCGGCCTTCACATGGCGGACGCCGAGCGTGTCGCAGCAATGCCGCTGGAGGAAATGCGAGAATTTTCCCGCGTCGAGGTGATAGGCGTAGTTCGCATGGCCGTCATATTCGGGCGTCACGATCGTCTTGGGGCCGAGCCCTTCGTCGCAGATCCGGCCTTGCGGCGTCACCGCGTCGCAGAACGTCGCGCTGCCCTCGTCCGCCAGCCAGTGCGGCGCGAGGTTCACCTGGCCGAAATGCTGCGGTAGCATCAGCGGGTGATAATAGCCGTCGTCCGGCGCACCGGTGGTCCAGCGATTGAACCGTGCGCCCTGCTTGAACGAGGCGTCGCATTGCCGGAACAATTCGGTTTCCGACACGCCCATCTTCTTCAGCGTCGAGCGCAGCGTCGGCCACGTGCCTTCGCCCACGCCGATCGTCGGCACGTTGGGCGATTCCACCAGCGTCACGGTGAAGCCGTGCTGGCGTCGTGCCTGGTGCTTGGCCGCGATCACGCCCGCGGTCAGCCACCCTGCGGTGCCGCCGCCGACGATAACGATGTTCTGAATCTCATGCATGGCGCAGCATAGTCAAAAAAGGCGGAGCACGAACAGGTCGTGCTCCGCCAGGGGGAGGGGGATCAGAAGCGGAAGCGAACGCCCGCGGTGTAGCGGCGACCATAGTCGAACACGTCGAGCAACTGGTTGTCGTACCGACCGTGCGTGCTCTGCTGGTTGTTGTTGACGTTCAGCGCTTCGGCAAAGACGCTGAACTGCTTGTTGATGTCGTAGCTCGTCGAAAGATCGACCTGGAAGCTCTGGTCGACGAAGGTCGGTTCGGACCCGAACGCACCGGTGTTCTGGTTCTGGCCGAACTGGAGCAGATACTTGTCGCGCCAGTTGAGCGCGGTCCGGAACTGGAACCCACCCTTGTCGTAGAAGCCGACGAAGTTCGCCGAATTCGCCAGTCCCGTGACCGCAAAGCCGGTCTGCGAGATGTTCTTGTCGTCATACGGCCGGTTGGTGTTGACGAACGTCGCGTTGGCCTGGAACCCGAAGCCCGAGCTGCCGAACACCTGCTGCCACGCCAGCTCGACGCCGCGGACGGTCGCGTTGGGTCCGTTGACCTGCTGCGATACGGCAAAGCTCGCCAAGGTGCCCGTTGTCGGGTCAACGAGCCCGTTGATCGACTGCCGCGTCACGCCGCCGATGATGAAGTTGCTGACGTTCTTCAGGAAGAAGTCGACCGACAGATACGAGTTGCGCTGATAATACCATTCGGCGGCGACGTCGAAATTGTCCGCGAGATACGGCTTCAAATTCGGGTTGCCGCCGCTGGCCGTCAGCGCGCCGACGCGCTGACCATTGCCGACGTTCAGCACCGGGTTGAGCACGCTGAGGCTCGGCCGGGTCAACGTGCGCGATGCGTCGAAGCGCAACAGCAACGTGTTGGTGATTTCGAGCTTCGCATCGATGCTGGGCAACAGATACGAATACGAGCTGTTCGCTACGTTCGGCACGATCGCTGTGTAGGTCGGGATACCGAGCAACGACGGATCCGCGGTGCTCGTCGTGATCGAGGTCGGCAGGCGGCCCTGCCCGGTCGCGCGCAGGTTCGTCGTCTCGTTGCGAACGCCCGCGTTGAACGTGAACGGCATGTCGCCGATGTCGGCCTTGAAGTTCACGTTGAAGTATAGCGACCAGGTCCGCTCGCGTACGTTCAGAACGCTGCCCGGATCGACCGCCTCGTCGAACGCGCCACGGAAGCCGAGCAGACCGTCGCCGCTCGTCGGGCTTGGATAATTGAAGCCCGGAATGTTCTTGGCGTATGGATTGCCGAGGCTCGTCAAGTAGTTCTGATACGCGGTCGGGCTGAACACGAACACCGATGGTGGCAGGCTGCCGTTGAAGCCCGGGATGAAGTTATCGAGGCTGATCGAGCCCTGGTAGATGTTCGCAGGGACCGGCGAGATGCCCGTCGTCCGTCCGGATGGACCGCCATAGCCCGCATAGGCCTGCCAGAAATTGTTGGTGAACGTGCTCTGATTGCGGAAGTTGAACGTGTCCTGGTAATATTGGCCGCCGGCCTTGATCGTCAGGTCATCCTGCTTCCACGTGGCGTTGCCGCGGAACTGGATGAGCTCGTCGGTATTCTTTTGCGTCTGGTTGACGGTGACGTGTGTACCGATCACCGACTGGTCGGCCCAGCGAGCGCCGTTGCCAGCGGGTCCGAAGTTGCTGATCGTCGGGAAGGCGTCGCTGCTCTTGCCGTCGACCTTGAAGCGCAGGACGTTGCCCAGCGTGTTGCCGTACCCGATGTCGCCATTCTTGCTGCCGATCACGTTGCCGGGATTGAGCCAGCTCTTCGCGTAGGAGCCGTCTGCTTCCAGCGTCAGATGTTCTGTCGCGTCGTACTTGACGTTCAGGCCGGTCTGGTTGGTCTGCAGGATCTGCTTGTTTTCCGCCGCGGTGAAATCGGTCGGGCTACCGGCCTGCGTGAAGTCGACCGCCGTGCCGTTCTTGTCGAGCGTGACGTTGCGCAGATCGCCCTGGCTGAACCACACGCCGAACGCGTAATTGTCCTGGTTGATCGTCTGGCGCGAGAAATTGTTGTCCAGCGTAACCATCAGGTCGTCGGTCGGGTGATACTGGAATGCTACGCGCGCATCGACGCGCTCGTCCTTCACGCGCTGCTGTTCCGCACCATATTGCTGCGGGAACCAGCCGGGCAGGTTCTGTCGGTTGTTGGGGTTGGCGTAGGCTGGCGACGCCGCATTGCTGGTCGGCGCGCAGGTCGCGGCACCGGCGTTCCCGGTCAGCTGGCAAGGGGCGAAGTTACCGCCCGGCCAGCCCGACACGTAGACGCGATTGGTCTCGGTATCGCGGCGCGTGTAGATCGCGTCGGCCAATACGCCGAACGTCTCGTCCGCATTCGTGCTGCTGATGAGCAGGCCGGTCGTCGGTACGATCTTGCCCGAGCGATCCTGGATCGACCCCGAGCCGGTGGCGGCAAGGCGGAAGCCGGGATGATCGAACGGCTTGGGGAACTGGATGTTGACCGTTGCACCGATCGAGCTCGAAGCAAGCGTCACGTCCGGCGTCTTGAACACGCTCAGCTGGCCGATGAAATCGACGCCGACGGTGCTGAAATCGATCTGTCGTCCGCCGGTCGCGGTCGAGATGCGGCGGCCATCGTACAGCGTCGTGTTGAAATCGCCGCCGAAGCCGCGAACCGTGATGCCGGTCGGCTCGCCGCGCGAACCCGAGCGCTGGATCGAGACGCCCGGCAGGCGCTGCAGCGACGCCGCGACGTTCGAATCCGGGAACTTGCCGATGTCCTCGGCCGAGATCACGTCGACCACGCCCGACGAGGTGCGCTTCAGGTCGAGGTTGCGCTGGAGCGAACCGCGCAGGCCGGTGACGATGATGTCGTCGCTCTGTGCCGCGCCGCCCTGGACCGTATTGCCCTGCGACACGTCCGGCGCGGTCGCGGCGTCCTGTGGCTGTCCGGCCTCCGACGCGGTCGTCGTGTTCGCGGTCGCCGGCACCGCTGGCTGTGGCGCGGCCGGGCGAGCGGTCGTGCTGTTCTGCAGATTGCCCTGATCCTGCGCCATCGCCGGGAGCGACCACATCATCGCCAGCACGCTGGTCGCGCAGGCGAGTGCGCTCGATGGGTGGGCCAGTCCTCGAAAGCCGAGAGCGCGCGTATTGGTGGTCACGGTCAAACATCCCCTCATGCGGCGCCGTACCGCCCTTCTTCTGAGAGGCGTTCACGACAAAGTTGGTTCGACGATCGACTCATGCGCGTTTCCGCACCGTTTCGGTCATCGACGGTAGCGCTCACAATAGTCAGGCTAACAATCAATGCAAGCATTTGTATGAGTGGTCGCGGCGAGGCTTTGCAACCGGGGCGCCATGTGCGATCTCTCGGTCAAGAAGACTATAGGGAGAGAGATGGATGCCGATCTGGGAGATGCTGAACCATGCGCAGCACGCGGCGTTGCGCGTGTCGCGCGCGCACGATGGCGAGCGGCAATTCGCGCAGATCGTCGCGGACGAATTTCTCCAGGCTGCCCCCTATTATGCGATTCTGTTCACGAAACACCCGGAAACCGGCGCCTTCTACGCCGGTGTCGTGATGGGCCTGGAGCCGGGCCGCAACCTGATGGCGGTGAAGGGGGCGTTGCCCGACTACCGGCCCGCCGACCTCGAACGCCAGGGCTTCTACATCACCGACGGGCAACTGGTCGTCGACCGCGAACACGGTGTCTTTGCGGAGCCAGACGGCCAGCTTTTGTTCGACATGAACGGTGAGGCAGCGCTACCACTCAAGCGCATTCAGCAGGCGCTGCACGTCCTCCAGTCGGGCATTCCCGAGACCGATGCGCTGATCGAGCGTTTTCTCGCGCATCGCCTGCTCGAGCCGATCGACGTGACGATGAGCTTCGACGACGGCGAACATCTGACGCTCGAAGGGCTCTACACGATCAGCCTCGACGCGCTGCACGCATTGCCCGATGCCGCGGTGCTCGACTTGTTTCGCCGCGGCGACCTGCAACTCGCCTATGCGCAGGCCGGGTCGATCCGCCATCTGCGGACGCTCGGCCGGATCCGCAACGACCGGCTGGCGGACGTCGGCTGATGATATTCGAACCGCCCGCCGACGCGTTGCGCGATCCGGAAACTTTCCAGGCCGAGGTAATGGCGCGGTGTGAGCCGGCGGTGCTGCGCGGCGCGGCGCGGGATTGGCCGATGCTGTCGGGCGCGACGACGCCGGGTGCTGCGCTGGACGGCGTGGTGGCGCAGCTTCGCCGTTTCGACATCGGCAAGCTCGCGGAAGTGTTCGTCGGCAAGCCCGAGATCGGCGCGCGGTACAATTACGACGCGACGCTTGCCGGGTTCAATTTCGACCGCAGCTCCGTGCCGTTCGGCGAGGCGCTGACGCGGATTCTCGACAGTGCGGCGGACCCCGGCCGGACCAGCATGTACATGGGGTCGATGACCGCGGAGACGTATTTCCCCGGTATCGAGGAGACGACCCGCCTGCCGTTCGTACCGCCCGCGGTGCGCCCCCGGTTCTGGGTCGGCCACGCCTCGACGGTCGCCTGTCATTACGACACGATGGACAACGTCGCGTGCGTCGCGGCGGGGCGGCGGCGCTTCACGCTGTTCCCGCCCGACGCGATCCGCGACCTGTATGTCGGACCGATCGACCACACGCTCGCCGGCCAGCCGATCAGCCTTGCGGTCGGCAGCGAGCCCGGCGACCCGCGCTTCCCCCGCTTCGAAAACGCCCGCGACCGCGCGCTGGTCGTCGAACTGGAGCCCGGCGATGCGCTCTACGTGCCGAAACTCTGGTGGCATCAGGTCGAGGCGGTCGGCGACGTCAACGTCCTGGTCAATTTCTGGTGGGACGGGTTCAGCGCAGGCCCGGACCAGCCCTACACCGCCATGCTGCTATCGCTGCTGACGATCGCCGAACGCCCGCCGGCCGAGCGCGCAGCGTGGCGCGCGTGGTTCGATCATTACGTGTTCCGCCCCGACGGCCACCCGCTCGCATTCCTCCCGCCCGAACGCCACGGCGTGCTCGGCGCGTCGAAGGAGAATCACGGGCGTATCCGAACACTGGTGATGCGCCTGCTCCGCGGCGGTTGAGAGTATGGGGTAATGTGTGGTCGTGTGGAGTTCGTACGTGGGATCGGCGAGGAACTTCGGCCGCGGCGAGTGTTGCCAGTGCGACGTCGACGGCGGCGGTGGCCGCCTCCGCACTGTCGGACGGCAAGGCGGTCTCCGCACGCATCACGATCTGCGGTCACGCCAAGCGGATCGACTGCATGGTCGACGGCGACACGTTCTGGATGGCGGGCACCAAGATCCGCATCGCCGACATCAACACGCCGAGACCCACCCGCCGCGCTGCGCCCGCCAAGCACGGCTGGGGCAGGCGGCGACGCTGAAGATGCAGCCGCTGCTCAACGCCGGCTCCCTCACGCTGACCCAGATCAAGCGCGACGTCGATCGCTAAGGCCGCAAACTGCGTATCGTTGAGAGGGGCGGGGTGTCGCTGGGGGCGATACTGGTCCGCCCCGGACTTGCGCCGCTATGGCGGCGGCAAGCGCTCGCCTTGGTGTGGATGTGCGTGAGTTGCCGCTGGTCGTGATTGCCATCGAGGTGTATTCCTCAACCGATGGCCCGCGATGATGCCCTGTTCGATACGAGCGATCCCGCTGCGGAGGCTGAGGCCGATGCGCGTGCAGATGCAGCCGTGCACAGCGGACGGTTGATCAGTCACGATGCAGTGAAGCGCTGGCTATCGTCATGGAGTTCGCCGCAGCCTCTACCCCGCCCCCGCCCCCGCGTCGGCGATTAGTTGCGCATAGTCTGGACGGACGATGCCATCGCCAATCTAGAGGTGATCGTTACCGGCCTCTGTTTTCAAGCTTGCGAATTAGAATTCTGAAATGACGACGCAGCTGGCGTTTCACACTCGATTGGTGGAATTTAGAATCGGCCCGTTTTGCGTATTGGTAGAAATTGGCGGACCCTAAGTGCGTCAGGTCGCGATAGATAGTTCGGCGGAATGCTTTAGACGCGGGTTGTCCAGCCTTGCCAGCACCTTTTACCGTACCTCTCGCAGCGTAAGTCATTCTACGATAGTAACGCGATAAAGTTCTAGCCCGGATTGTAACAGCTTGGCCGTCGAACGTGAAACCAAGGTATGTCATCGGTCTATCGACGTGAATTTGCCCGGCATCGCGTTTGAATCGACTTATTTCTGTTTTGTCAGGGTTTATCTCAAGCCCTTCACCTGTTTCACCTGCCGCCGTAGTGATTACGGTTATGGCTGATTCTTCTAGGTCGGGCGAAACGAGTAAAAGTATGTCATCAGAGTATCTACGATAGAAGGCGCTATTGTTTAGCGCCCAAGATGATACTTTAATATCAAAACTTGCCATGGACACATTGGCCATCACTGCAGATATTGGTGTGCCTTGAGGGATCTCAACCTTAGAATTGTTGGTCTTCAGTAAATCAGATCTTCTGATTAACTTCATCGACATTGGCAGATCGTCAACTAGCGGTCGGGGAGAAGGATCTAGCGAAAACCCCAGGAGTTTGCTTAGATCTTCAAGATCTACATGGGAGAATTTTGTACAGGATCGAAAAACCTTATACCAATCCAATGGTAAAGGCCTTTGATTTGTCACCAATTCCAATGTGTTTTTTAGCTCACTGTGCGATATCGATGGGAAGAAGTTGGAAATATCAAAGCACAGCGCGGTGACAGTGCCGCGCGAAGCCGCTTCCGAAAATGCTTCCGCCGCCATGTCGACATTTGAGCCTAGGCCGGAGCGATAGCCAATAACACTATCTTGAAGGTTGTGCTTTTGCAGCCAAGACTCGTAAAATTCTTGAAGCTTCATAGCATAAAACGAAAATATCGAGGCATCGGCATGCGATGCATATTTTATTTTACGTTCTTTATCTTTAAATATACGAGGCCTGAGCTTTTTTGGAATCGTTCGGTCGGAGTTATCCGTCCTGAACTGGCGATTTTTGTCAGTGTAGCTTAATAACGGTAAAAAGCTATGCCGAGCTACGCGCTCAGGACTCGTCACTAGCGCCTTTGCACTAGCGAAAGACAGCGGGCGATCTAGATGTGGGTACCCGCGTACGGAGAACCATCCGTCTTGCTTGTCGCGACGTTTCATCAGCTAGCAAGTCTGGGAGAGCGCAGGTAACGCGTCCACCAATGTCTCTCCCGGATCCAACTTATTCCGCCCCCTCTTGTGGCTGCCTTGTGCAAGAAGCCTCCAATTCAGACGTCGCAAATTACGCGATGCGCTATAATGATGAAGTAGGCACCTTGTGCATCGTCGCTCGGATCATCGAGATCGTCGCGGCGGTACTCACGGTCGTGCAAGTCCTGTGTGGAATTGGTTGACGGAGATTACCTCTTCCCTCCCCAGCTATCTGGAGAGCAATTCTTAATTGGCTGTTACCTAACCATTTTGCAAGAGCACTGTGTATTTTATTCAGCTGCTACTTGTGCATCACTGAACATGTCCCGAACTTCACTCAGGTCCACATTCGCGATCGGCCCCTTCTTTGCGGTCTGGCGCTTGTCGAACGAGTCCCAGACGTCGTTCCACTGGCCCTTGGTCGCGGCCTTCGAATACTCCGTTGCGCGCTGTTCGAAGAAGTTGGCGTGCTCGACGCCGTTGAGCATCGGGGCGAGCCAGGGCAGCGGGTGCTCGTCGATCATGTAGATCGGCTTCAGGCCGAGCTGAGTCATGCGCCAGTCGGCGATGAAGCGGATGTACTTCTTGATCTCCTTGGGGGTCATGCCGTTGACCGGGCCCATCTCGAAGGCGAGGTCGATGAAATTGTCCTCGAGGCGGATCGTCGTCTGGCAGACGTCGGCGATGTCGTCCTTGACCGCCTTGGTCAGGCACTGGCGCTCCTGACAGAAGGTGTGGAACATCTTGATGATGCCCTCGCAGTGGAGGCTCTCGTCGCGGATCGACCAGGTGACGATCTGGCCCATGCCCTTCATCTTGTTGAAGCGCGGGAAGTTCATCAGCATCGCGAACGACGCGAACAGCTGGACGCCCTCGGTGAAGCCGCCGAACATGGCCAGCGTGCGCGCGATGTCCTCGTCGTTGTCGACGGTGAACTGCTGCATGTAGTCATGCTTTTCCTTCATCTCGGCATATTCGAGAAAGGCGCCGTACTCGCTCTCGGGCATGCCGATGGTGTCGAGCAGATGGCTGTAGGCGGCGATGTGGACCGTCTCCATGTTGCTGAACGAGGTCAGCATCATCTTGATCTCGGTCGGCTTGAACACGCGGCCGTATTTCTCGTGGTAGCAATCCTGCACCTCGACGTCGGCCTGCGTGAAGAAGCGGAAGATCTGCGTGAGCAGGTTGCGCTCGTGATCGCTGAGCTTCTGCGCCCAATCGCGGCAATCCTCGCCCAAGGGCACTTCCTCGGGGAGCCAGTGGAGCTGCTGCTGGCGCTTCCAGAACTCGAATGCCCAGGGGTATTCGAACGGCTTGTACTGCTTGGAGGCGTGAAGGAGGGACATGGTAGGCCTTTCGGAAGATGGGTTTTATATCGGGAAACTGGTGAGATCAGGTCGCGTGCCTCATGTCTCGGTGCTCCACTGCCACATCGCGGCGGCGGACATCGCGAGGACGATCGCGCCCGAGGTGAGCATGATGCCGATCATGCGGAACGCGTAGGTCTGTTGCTCGGTGATGCTCGGGCTGCGCAAACGGAGCAGCATCGCGGTGCCGACGATTCCGAGCACGCCCGCGACCACGAACATGATAGCTGAACCATACGTCATGCGACCAACTCGCCCGGCGCGCGTTCAGCACCCGAACCCAACACAGGAGAACGACCATGGTCGATGCAACCAAGATCCAGGAACATGCCGAAGTCATCGGCGCGGACGGCGTCCATGTCGGCACCGTCGACAAGGTCGAAGGCAACCGCATCAAGCTGACCAAGAAGGACTCGGGCGCGCAGGTCGTCGAGGGCACGGGCAGCCATGAAGGGCATCATCACTTCATCTCGCTCGGGCTGGTCGCGGATATCGAGGACGGCAAGGTCCGGCTTTCCGCCAACGCCGACGTGGCGGTGACGTTCGAAGAAGAGGCCTGACGCGAACGCGGTGCGTTCGACACGCGCCGCATAGCCAGTCCGAGCCCCGGTCCGCTTCGTGCGGGCCGGGGTTTTTTGCGTCAGGCGCGCCCCGGTCCGTGATGCACGGGCCGGGGTCACGCTTGAACGCCGAGAGGCCTTACTGGCAGGCAAGGCACTCATCGTAATCCTTCGACTCGACGTCGATCTGGCGCAGGTCGATGGTGTTGTCGGCCTCGACGCCGCCGGCGAAGCCCGCG
This sequence comes from Sphingomonas sp. AP28, assembly GCF_056680455.1. NCBI lineage: Bacteria > Pseudomonadati > Pseudomonadota > Alphaproteobacteria > Sphingomonadales > Sphingomonadaceae > Sphingomonas > Sphingomonas sp. AP28. Next base: position 3,212,784 of record NZ_CM155283.1, read on the forward strand.
CGCTGGACCGACTTCGAACGCAGGTAATAGAGCGACTTGATGCCGAGCTCCCACGCGCGGAAGTGGAGCATGAGCAGGTCCCACTTCTCGACGTCCGCGGGGATGAACAGGTTCAGCGACTGCGCCTGGTCGATATAGGGCGTGCGATCCGCGGCGAGTTCGAGCAGCCAGCGCTGGTCGATCTCGAACGACGTCTTGTAGCAGTCCTTTTCCTCGACCGAGAGGAAGTCGAGATGCTGGACCGAACCGCCCTGCTCGAGGATCGAGTTCCAGACGGCATCGCTGTTCTTCGACTTCTCGCTCAGCATCTTTTCGAGATACGGATTCTTGATCGAGAAGCTGCCCGAGAGCGTCTTGTGCGTGTAGATGTTCGCCGGGATCGGCTCGATGCACGCCGATGTGCCGCCGCAGATGATCGAGATCGACGCGGTCGGCGCGATCGCCATCTTGCAGCTGAACCGCTCCATTGCGCCGACATCGGCGGCATCGGGGCAGGGGCCGCGCTCGATCGCGAGCTGCATCGAGGCTTCGTTGGCCTGGCTGCTGATGTGCTTGAACATGCGCAGGTTCCACGACTTCGCCATCGCACCCTCGAACGGGATGCCGCGTGCCTGGAGGAAGCTGTGGAAGCCCATCACGCCGAGACCGACCGAGCGTTCGCGGCCCGCGCTGTAGGCAGCGCGTTCCATGCCCGGCTCGTGGCGGTCGATGTAGTCCTGCAGGACGTTGTCGAGGAAGCGCATGACGTCCTCGATCAGGCCCTTCTCGTCCTTCCACTGATCCCATGTCTCGAGGTTCAGCGACGACAGGCAGCATACCGCGGTCCGCTCGTTGCCGAGGTGATCCTTGCCGGTCGGCAGCGTGATCTCGGAGCACAGGTTCGAGGTCGAGACCTTGAGGCCGAGCTCGCGGTGATGCTTGGGCATCGCCTTGTTCACGTGATCGGCGAAGACGATGTACGGCTCGCCGGTCTGGAGGCGGGTCTCGACGAGCTTCTGGAACAGCGAGCGCGCGTCGACGGTGGCGCGGATCGCCTGGTCCTTCGGCGAGCGGAGATGCCATTCCTCGCCGTTGCGGACGGCTTCCATGAAGTCGTCGGTGATCAGCACGCCGTGGTGGAGGTTGAGCGCCTTGCGGTTGAAATCGCCCGAGGGTTTGCGGATCTCGAGGAATTCCTCGATCTCGGGGTGCGAGACGTCGAGGTACACGGCGGCCGAACCACGGCGCAGCGAGCCCTGACTGATCGCGAGCGTCAGCGAATCCATGACGCGGACGAACGGGATGATGCCGCTGGTCTTGCCGTTGAGGCCGACCGGCTCGCCGATGCCGCGGACGTTGCCCCAATAGGTGCCGATGCCGCCGCCGCGCGAGGCGAGCCAGACATTCTCGTTCCAGGTGTCGACGATCCCGCCGAGGCTGTCGGGGACCGAGTTGAGGTAGCACGAGATCGGCAGGCCGCGGCCGGTGCCGCCGTTCGAGAGAACGGGCGTGGCGGGCATGAACCAGAGCTTCGAGATCGCGTCGTACAGGCGCTGCGCGTGGCCGGCGTCATCGGCGTAGGCCGATGCAACGCGGACGAACAGGTCCTGGTAGCTCTCGCCCGGGAGCAGATAGCGATCCTTCAGCGTGTCCTTGCCGAATTCGGTCAGGAGCGCGTCGCGGCTGTGATCGACCTCGACCGGGTAGATCTGTGCGCGCACGGAGTGGCTGTCCTGCGCTTGGCGTGGGGCCTTCGGAGCCTCGGCGGCGGGCGTGGCGGTGGTCTGTTCGATCGTGTCTGTGGTCATGTCGCTATCCCGGCTGCTGTCTCTGAAATCCATCGAAACCGCTCCTAGTGTTCTGTATTCGTTCGAATCGGCGTCATGTCGCCATGCTACCATCGGACGGCCCCTAACGGGAGAACAAAAAGTGACCATCGCGGCGGTGGAAGGCGCGCTTACGGTCATATCGCATATAGCTATGCGAGGGTTGTTCTACCAGCGATTGGGTCCGCCCCCGAACGCAACCCCAAGAGATTGTGCCAAAGCGCGAAGAGACGCAAGGGGGTGTGGGGGTGGTCGGGGGCTCGGTTCGTCGCGTTCGCGTGCGGGTCGGCCGGGCGGGATATTCGCGACGCGTGGACTTCTGCGGGGTTCGTGAAGCGCAAGGGGGCGAAGCGGGAACGAAAAATTATTTCGGCGGGGAAGATGGCAAATGTTGCTTCGGAGGGAGGTGTGGGAGTGGGGCTAGATATGGGGGGACCGCTCTAGTTCCCCCGCGAAGGCGGGGGCCCAGGAGCCACGAACGTCGTCCTGCTCGATTCCTGGACCCCCGCCTTCGCGGGGGAACGGGATAGGGCGTTCTTCCACTTCCAAAACGGGAGCACCACCTCGCCAAAACCTCACCACCCCGGCGAATGCCGGGGCCCAGTTGGGGGACGTTGCCAACTGAGCGATGCGTGTCGTTACTGCGACCTTTCCAACTGGGTCCCGGCCTCCGCCGGGGTGGTGGCGGTTGGCGGGAATGGTGGCGGTTGGTTGGCGCGTTCTGTCCGCCTTACCCCTCGATCATCGTCCGGATCTGCGTCGCCAACGCCTCCATCGCAAACGGCTTGGTGATCATCGACATCCCAGGCTCCAGAAAACCCGACGCCAGCGCAGCATTCTCCGCATAGCCTGTCATGAACAGCACGCGGAGCCCTGGACGCAGCGCACGACCCGCATCGGCGACCTGCCGCCCGTTCAGGCCGGGCAGGCCGATGTCGGTGACGAGCAGGTCGACGCGCTCCATCGTGCGCAGGCGCTCAAGCCCGGCAGGGCCGTCATGCGCCTCGACCGCCTGATAGCCCAATTCGCCCAGCACCTCGACGATCAGCGCGCGGACGACCGAATCGTCCTCGACCACCAGCACGATCTCGCCAGCATCGGTGACATGCTCCTGCGTCAGGCCGGGCAGCGCCTCGTCCTGCTCCGCGTCGCCGTAATGGCGCGGCAAATACAGCTTGATCGTCGTGCCCTGGCCGAGCTCGCTATAGATCCTCGCATAGCCTTCGGACTGGCGCGCGAAGCCGTAGATCATCGACAGGCCGAGCCCGGTACCCTGGCCGATCGGCTTGGTCGTGAAGAACGGCTCGAATGCCTTCGCGATGGTGTCGGCGGACATGCCGGTGCCGGTGTCGGACACGCAGATGCAGACGTAATGGCCGGGCCGGACGTCGCGCTGACTGGCGGCGAAATGGTCGTCGAGCTGCGCGTTGCAGGTCTCGATCGTGAGCTTGCCCCCATGCGGCATCGCGTCGCGCGCGTTGATGACGAGGTTCAGCAGCGAGTTCTCGAGCTGGTTGGGATCGCACAATGTCGTCCACAGGCCGGCGCCGAGCACCAACTCGAGTTCGATCTGCTCACCCGTGGTGCGGCGGAGCAGGTCTTCGAGCGACGCGAACAGCGGATTGACCTTGACCGGGCGCGGATCGAGTGGCTGGCGGCGCGAGAACGCCAGCAGGCGGTGGGTGAGCGAGGCGGCGCGGTTGGCGGCGGTGGTCGCGCCGGTGATGAAGCGATCGAGTTCGCTTACCCGCCCTTGTGCGACGCGGCGCTGGACGATCTCCAGGCTGCCGGTGATGCCCTGGAGCAGGTTGTTGAAGTCGTGTGCGATGCCGCCGGTGAGTTGCCCGACCGCCTCCATCTTCTGTGCCTGGCGGAGGGCCTCCTGCGCCTCGATCAGTTCCTGGGTGCGGTCGCGCACGCGCTGTTCGAGGTCGGCGTTGAGCGATTGCAGATCGCGTTCGAGCCGCTTGCGATCGGTCACGTCGGCGCCCTCGACGAAAATGCCGACCACCGTCCCGGTTGCGTCTCGGATCGGCTGGAAGACGAAATCGACGTAGCGATCGTGGACCGCGCCGCCAGGCTCCGCCTGAACCGCATAAAGCATCCCGCTCGCGGTGAACGCATCGCCGCTCGCGAACACACGATCGAGCAGGTCGACAAACCCCTGTTCGACCGCGTCGGGCAACGCCTCCGCAACGGTGCGGCCGAGTACCTCGCGGTGGCCGATCAGCTTGTCGTAGCCGGGGTTGGTCAACTCGACCCGGTGTTCGGGCCCGCGCAGCATCGCCATGAAGGTCGGCGCCTGCGCGAACATCTGGCTCATCCGCTCGCGCTCGTCGCGCAGCGCGCGTTCGGTCACGACGCGCTCGGTGCTCTCGTAGGTCGAGCAGAACATGCCCGCGATCGCGCCGCTTTCGTCGCGGACGGGCGAGTAGGAGAAGGTGAACCAGGCATGCTCGGCATAGCCCTTGCGGTCGGTGACGAGCGGCAGGTTCTCAAAGAACGACGCTTCGCCCGCCAATGCCTTGTCGACCAGGGGGCTGATATCGTCCCAGACATCCGCCCACACGTCGGCGAACCGCTGGCCGAGCGCCTGCGGGTGCTTGTCGTGCATGATGCGCGCGTAATGGTCGTTGTAAAGGAAGCCGAGCTCGGGGCCCCAGGCGAGGCACATCGCCAATTCCGAGGCGAGCATCAGCGAGACGATCGAGCGCAGCGACTGCGGCCAGTGCTCGATCGGCCCCAGCGGCGACGTCGACCAGTCATGCGCGCGGATCATCTCGGCCATCTCGCCGCCGCCGGTCAGGAAATCGGCCTCGGCCGTCTGTGTGGTCATCCCAAATTCCTGCCGGGTCGCACGCCGGGCCGAATTTTACGCCGGTGCGCGTTCGATACGGGCGGTCGATACGGGGACGCGTCGCGCGTTTCCACCGGTTCGCGGGCAGGTCGGCGGGTCATCGGCACAGTTCGTCCGCTAGGCGCGTCAGGCTGTCGACGCTATGGTCCCACTCCTGGACGGCATCCGCGTCGGGCGCGGGCCGGCCGCCATATTCGTGCGGGCGGTCGACATAGGCGGTCTGCAGGCCAGCGGCGCGCGCCGCGGCGAGGTCGCTGTGGTGCGCGGCGACGAGGCAGAGTTCGCCAGGCGCGATGCCAAGAAACCGCGCGGTGGCGAGGTAGGATTCCGGGAGCGGCTTGTAGACTCGGATGACTTCCGCCCCGAGAATCGCATCCCAGGGCAGGCCACCGCGGCGTGCCATCTCCAGCATCAGTGCGATGTTGCCGTTGCTGAGCGTAACGATCGGATACCGCGTCTTGAGGCGGGTGAGGCCCTTGACCGAGTCGGGCCAGGGATCGAGCCGGTGCCAGGCGTGGGTCAGGTCGGTGAGCGTGTTTTCGTCCAGCGTGGCCGGGTCGATGCCGTAGTGACGAAGCAGGTCTTCGAGTGCCTCGCGGTGGAGCGTGTCGAGGATGACGAACGGTCGTCGTCCGCTGCGGACCTCCTCGAGCGCGGGCTGATAGCGTTTGCGCCAGCCGTCGGCGAAGCGGTTCGGGTCGATATCGGTGCGGCCGAGGCGCGCGAGCACGGGTGCGGCGTCGCGTGCGATGCCCGAACGCCAGTCGACCACGGTGCCGAACACGTCGAACGCGAGGGCTTTGATCGGGGCGCGATGTACCATGAGGGTGAGACGGTGGGAGGCGGCGGTTGGTTCCCGGGAATGGGGGACTTCCGGGCCTTTGCGCAGGCCGGCGTTGAGCGGGGATTCTTACGCTCGGTCCCTTACGTTGACCCACCCCGGCGGAGGCCGGGGCCCAGTTGGGAAGGTCGTAATAACGAAAGACGGCGTTCGCCAATCCACGTTTCCCAACTGGGCCCCGGCCTCCGCCGGGGTGGTGGACTTTTATTGTTCTCGCCTAACTCACCCAGTCCGGCGAAGACGCGCGGAATGCCCCTGGTTCAGACGTTCCAGATTGAACGCTTCGTGAAACTCGATGCCCGCCTTGCCGGCGCGGGCCCAGCGGATGCGGGCGCCGAACATCTGGTCCTCGACCAGTTCGATCTGCATCTCGACGCCATCGGGGTTGCCGTCGATCCGGAGTCCGTCGAGCATTGCGCCCGACGTCGAGATGTCGCGGATGCGGACGTCGCCGCGAACCCCGTCGATCGCGATGCGGGCGGAGCGCAGCATCTTGGTGCGCGGTGCGCGGCTCACCTTGAAGCCGCTCGCGGCGGCGGTGCCGTTGTCGACCCCCACCTGCCGCAACGCCTCGTCCGCACGGACCGGGCGGCCATAGACATAACCCTGGATATGGCTGCACCCGAGGTCGCGGATCAGGTCGATCTCGTCCTGCACCTCGACGCCTTCGGCGGTCGTCTCCATCCCGAGCGTGTCGGCGAGCGTGACGATCGCCTTGATGATCGCGGCGTTGCGGTTGCCCGGCTCGGCGGCACCGCGGACGAACGACTGGTCGATCTTGATCTTGTCGAACGGTGCGTTGCGCAAATAGCCCAGCGACGAATAGCCGGTACCGAAATCGTCGAGCGCAAGCCGCACGCCGAGCCCCTTCAGTGCCCGGAACATCTGTTCGGACGAGCGCGTCTCGTCGAGGAACACGCCTTCCGTGATCTCTAGTTCGAGGCGCCCTGCGGCGATCCCCGACTGCGCGAGCGCGCTGGTGACGAGCGAAGGCAGGGCAGGGTTGGCGAACTGGATCGGCGACACGTTGACCGCGACGCGGACCGAGCCGGGCCAGCGCGCCGCCTCCAGGCACGCGGTCCGCAACACCCATTCGCCGATCGCCTCGATCAGCCCGCATTCCTCCGCGACCGGGATGAAGTCGGCGGGCGAGACGAGCCCGCGCGTCGGATGGTTCCAGCGGATCAGCGCTTCGTAGCCGACGATCTGAGACGATTTCGTGCTGACGATCGGCTGGTAGCAGAGGTGGAACGCGCCGTCGGAGATCGCCGCGCGCAGATCGTCCTCGAGCAGTTTCCGCGTGCGCGCGCCGGTCAGCATGTCGTCCGAATAGAAGCGATGGACGCCGCGGCCGTCGGCCTTTGCCGCGTAAAGTGCGAGATCGGCGTTGCGGACCAGCGTCTCGGCATCGTCGCCGTCGTCGGGGGCGATCGCGATGCCGATCGAGCAGCCGATCGTGACCGACGTCCCGCTGATGAAATAGGGTTCGGACAGCGAGGCGATGACTTCGCGAGACAACGCGGCCAGCGTCTCGCGGTTGTCGATGCCGGGCAGCACGACCTGGAACTCGTCGCCACCCAGCCGCCCGACCAGCCCCGCGTCCGCGATCCCGCGCTGGAGCCGTTGCGCGACCTGCTTCAACAGCGTGTCGCCCGCCTGGTGGCCCAGCGTATCGTTGACCGCCTTGAACCGATCGAGATCCATCAGGAACAGCGACGTCGCGCGGTAGGGCCCGGTCTTCTGCGCGAGCGTCTTGTCGAGCGACGAGCGCATCCGCTGGCGGTTCGCCAGCCCGGTGAGCCCGTCGAACAGCGCCAGCCGCGTGATCTCCGCCTCCGACTTGCGCTGTTCGGTGAGGTCGCGGCCCGAGCCGATGAACCCCTGGAAGCGGCCGAGATCGTCGACCACCGGCCGCCCCGAGATCGACCACCACCGTTGGCATTCGAGCGAGGTCGCGGCGCACACCGAATAGTCGGTGAACGACGTACGCGAGGCGATGTGGAAGGCAAGCGTCCGCTCGGTGCCGGGCACGTCGTTGTCCATGCGGAACAGGTCGGTGACCGATTGCCCGACCGGATCATTTGCGAGGCCGAGCTCGGTCGTGACCTTGGCGGACAGATAGGTCAGCCGACCCTGGCGATCGGCTTCCCAGAACCAGCCGGTACCCTGGTCCTCGAATTCGGCGATCATGCGGATTGCCAGGCGGCCCTCGTTGGCGTCCTCGGCACGGTTTAGCTCCTGCGCGACGTCGATCCGTGCGAGACGGTGCGCGACGACCCCCAGGCAACCGAGGAACAGGATCGCGACCACCAGCGGCACGCCGATCCCCGCACATACCGCGAGCATCACGACGATCCCGGCGCCGAGGCCGAGCGTCGCGGCGCGGACCGCGTGGACGCTGACCGCGGTGACCGCGATCATGCCCAGCACCGCGATGCTGCAGGCGAGTTGCAGCGATCCCGACGGTACACGCTCGACGGTCCACAACAGCGACAGAGATAGCGCGGCGACACCTGCGACACCGGCGGTGAGCGCGCGGTTGCGCTTGTAGGCGGGCCATTCGCGCAGTCCCGGCAGGCGCAACACGCCGAACAGGCCTGCGGACATCACAGCGAGGATCGCGGCATGGATGCCGATCGACGCGACGATGGTGGCAAGACCGGCGGCGGGCGGCGCGATCAGCGCAAGCGCGACGAGGAGGACGCAGCCGACCATCTGCGTGGCGACCGCGATCGGCCAGGTTTCGGCGACCTGCGCGAGCTTGCGATCGAGCAGTTCGACAACCTGTTCGCGCGGGTCCTCGCGTAGCCCGAACACGGCGGGGGCTGGCGATCGATCGCGCGCGCGGCGATCCGCGACGGGGAGGGGGGCGTACATCCAGCCGTTCTGACTGGAATATCTTGCTGATATGGTAAGATTGGCGGCGGCCGAAAAAATCTCGGTTCGATCAGTGCGTTACATTGGTGGAGGGACCGGACGCCGCATCGCCCGCGCTAGATCCCCGCGCCGCGTCAGTTCGTCTCCGCGCGCGGTGCACCGCTCATCGTCACGGGCTGCGGCCCGCCCGCGGTGGCCTCCAACGTCGAATCGCCGCCGAGGACCCGGTACAGCGTCACGCGGTTGCTAGCCCCGACGAGTTGCGTCGCGACCAGGTTGCGCTGTGCGGTGTAGAGCGAGCGTTGCGCGTCGAGCGAATTGAGGAAGGTGTCGATCCCGCCGCGATAGCGCGCGTCGGACAAGCGGTATGTATCGAGGGCCGCTTCCGAGAAATTCTGGTTCGCCTTCAACTGGTCGGCGATCGTGCCCTGGCGTGCGAGCGCATCGGCGGTTTCCTGGAACGCGGTCTGGATCGTCTTCTCATAGGTCGCGAGCGCGGCGTCGCGTTGCGCCTTCGAATAGGCGACGCCGGCGATCCCGGCGCCGGCGCGGAAGATCGGGTAGCTGACCGAGGGCGCGACCGAATAGTTGAACGCGCCGCCGCTGAACAGCGAGGTGAGCGACGTGCTGGCGAACCCGAGGATGCCGGTGAGCGAGATCTTCGGGAACAGTTCCGCGCGCGCTGCGCCGATCTCGGCATTGGTGGCGCGGAGCTGGTATTCGGATTCGACGACGTCGGGACGGCGCAGGAGGATGCCGCTGTCGAGCCCGGCCGGCAGCGTGGCGACGGTCGGCAAAGCCTGCTCGATCGACGCGGGCAGCAGGCTGGCATCGACCGGCGCGCCGACGAGCAGTTGCAGCGCGTTGACGTCCTGCGCGAGCGCGGTGCGTTGCTGCGCAAGGTCGGACTGCGCGGTGAACAGGATCTGCTGCGCCTGGCGGAGATCGGTACGCGGGGCGACGCCGCCGCGCAGCCGCGCGTTGGTCAGCGTGACGCTGCGTTGCGAACTCGTCACCGTGTCCTGCGCAATCTTGAGCAGGCTCTGGTCCGACGCATAGGTAAGCCACGCATCCGCGATGTCGCCGACCAGCGTCAGGCGGGTGGCGCGCGCGGCGGCTTCGGTCGCGAAATAGCGATCGAGCGCGGCGCTGGTGAGCGAGCGAATGCGGCCGAACAGGTCGAGCTCGAACGCGGTCGTGCCGAGGTCGACCGAGAAGGCGCTGTTAGAGCTCGACGAACTGACGACCGATCCGGTGCTGGTACCTGTTCCGCCCGAACCGACGCCGCCCGTACCGGTACCCGTTCCAGTATTTCCGGTGCCCGTTCCGGTCCCCGTATTACCGCCCGTTCCGCCGCTCGTAACGGTGTTGCGGGTACCCCTGCCGCCGCCCGAATAGCTGTACCGGCCGCTGGCATCGACCTGCGGCAAAAGGTCGGCGCGCTGGATGCGGTATTGCGCGCGGGTCGACGCGATGTTGGCGGCGGCGACGCGGAGATCGCGGTTGTTGGCGAGCGCCTGGACGATGATCTGCTGGAGCCGCGGGTCCCTGAAGACGTCGCGGTAGGTGATCGCGGGCAGCGCCGCCTCGGACTGGCGCAGATACGCGTCGCCGACCGGGAGCGAGGGCGGCACCGGGAGTTCGGTCCGCGCGTATTTCGGCGCGAGCGAGCAGCCGGCGAGTGCGGTCGAGGCGGCGAGGATCAGGACTAGCGAGCGCATCATGCGGGCTCCGGCCGGTGAGGGCCCTGTGGTTCGGGCGGACCCAATGGTTCGTTGTGATCGCCACCGGTATCGTGGTGGCCACCCTGATGACCGGTCGGCTTGCCCCGCAGCTTGGCGATGCCGTCGCGCGCGCCACGGCGGACGAGGACGAAGAACAGCGGGATGTAGAAGATCGCGAGGATCGTTGCGGTCAGCATGCCGCCGACCACTGCCGTCCCGATCGCGATACGGCTGTTCGCACCGGCGCCGGTCGACAGTGCGAGCGGCAACACGCCGAGGATGAACGCGAACGAGGTCATCAGGATCGGGCGCAACCGGATCTTCGCCGCGGACAGGGCCGCCTCGATGACTCGCTTGCCCTTCTTCTCCTCCTGCTCGGCGAACTCGATCATCAGGATCGCGTTCTTCGCCGCCAGGCCCATCGTCGTCAGCAGGCCGATCTGGAGATACACGTCGTTGATGAGGCCCCTCAGCGTCACCGCGAGGATCGCGCCGACGAGGCCCAACGGGATCACGAGGAGCACCGCGATCGGGATCGACCAGCTTTCGTACAGCGCGGCGAGGCACAGGAACACGACCAGCAGCGACAGGCCGTAGAGGATCGGTGCCTGACCCGAGGACAGGCGTTCCTGATACGACAGGCCCGACCATGCCACCGAGGTGCCGGGGATCTGCCCAGCAAGCTCGGCGATTCGGTTCATCGCGTCGCCCGAACTGACGCCGGGCGCGCCCGACCCCTGGATCTCGTACGAGGCTATCCCGTTGAACCGCGACAGCGTCGTCGGTGCCTGGCCCCAACTGGTCTTCGCGAACGACGAGAACGGCGCCATCTGGCCGTTCGAACCGCGCACGAACCACTGGCTGAGGTCGGACGGCTGCGCGCGGAACTGCGCGTCGCCCTGGACATAGACGCGCTTGACGCGGCCGCGGTCGATGAAGTCGTTGACGTACTGACCACCCCAGGCGGTCGACAGCGTCGAGTTCACGTTCGCCTGCGTGAGGCCGAGCGTGGACAGCTTCTGCTGGTCGGCATCGACGCGCAACGTGGCGACGTCGGGCAGTTCGGTCAGACGGATCGCGGTCAGCGACGAGTCGGCGCGTGCGAGCGCGAGCAGCTTGTCGCGCGCGGCGTTGAACTCGACCTGGCTGAGCCCGGCGGCGTTCTGCAGCTCCATCGTGAAGCCGTTCGACGAACCAAGACCGCGGACCGCCGGTGGCACCAGCGAGTAGACCTGCGCGTCGCGGAAGCCTGCGAATGCCTTCGAGGCGCGCCCGGTGATCGCTTCGGCGGTATTTTCCTTGCCGTGACGGTCTTCCCACGGCGCGAACGAGACGAAGCCTTGCCCCGTGTTCTGGCCGCTCGCGCCGCCACCGCCGCCACCGCTGACGGTGAACATCGTGCGGACGTTCGCCTTTTCCTGCGTGAAGTAATACTGCTCGATCTGCTTCTGCAGCGCGAAGGTGCGGCCTTGCGTGGCGCCCGCGGGAAGCTGGAACTGGACGATGCCCGAGCCCTGGTCCTCGGTCGGCAGGAAGCCCGTCGGCAGCCGCAGGAACAGCACCGCGAGCACCGCGACGATCACCGCGTAGATCAGCAGGAACAGCCATTTGCGGTCGATCACCGACTGCACGGCACTGGTGTATTTCTGCGTGCCCTTTTCGAACCCGCTGTTGAACTTGTCGCCAGCGCGCGTGAAGAAATGCGCTACTTTCGGGAATTTACGTTCGCCCCAGCTCTTCTCGGTGTTGCCGTCGGCGTCCTTCTTCTTCTGCTTGAGCAGCGTCGCGGTGAGGGCGGGCGAGAGGATCAGCGCGACCAGCACCGACAGGACCATCGCCGACACCATCGTCAGCGAGAACTGGCGGTAGATCACGCCGGTCGAGCCGCCGAAGAACGCCATCGGCAGGAACACCGCAGACAGCACCAGCGCGATCGCGACCAATGCGACGGTGATCTCGTTCATCGACTCGATCGTCGCCTCCCGAGGCGTCATCTCGGGATTTTCCTCCATCAGGCGCTCGACGTTCTCGACCACGACGATCGCGTCGTCGACCAGTAGGCCGATCGCGAGCACCAGCCCGAACAGCGTCAACGTGTTGATCGAGAAGCCGGCGAGATAGAACACGCCGAACGTGCCGAGCAGCACGACCGGGACCGCGATCGTCGGGATCAGCGTCGCGCGCCAGCTTTGCAGGAACACGAACATGACGATGACGACGAGGATGACGGCCTCGATCAGCGTCTTGACGACCTCGTCGATCGACAGCTTGATGAAGTCGGTGGTGTCGTTGGCGTAGGCGAATTTGAGGCCGGGCGGGAAGCTCTTGGCGGACTTGGCGACGAACGCCTTGACCAGTTCGGCGGTCTTGAGCGCGTCGGCGCCCGGCGCGAGCAGCACCGCGATACCCGCGCCGGGATGCGCGTTGACGCGGCTGCGCGCGTTGTAGTTCTCCGCGCCAAGCTCGATCCGGGCGACATCGCGCAGCTTGACCACGGCGCTGTCGTTGGTGGTCTTCAGGATGATGTTGGCGAACTGCTCGGGCGTCTGGAGACGCGACTGGGCGGTGACGGTCGCGTTCAGCATCTGCGTGTCGGGCTGGGGTTGCCCGCCGAGTTCGCCGGCGGCGACTTCGGTGTTCTGCGCCTGGATCGCGGTCGTCACGTCGCTCGGGATCAGCTGGTAGCTGGCGAGCTTGTTGGGGTTCAGCCAGATCCGCATCGCGTATTGCGCGCCGAACACGTTGCTGTCGCCGATGCCGGGAATACGGCCGAGCGGGTCCTGCAGGTTCGAGACGAGATAGTCCGAGACGTCCTGGTTGGTCAGCTTGTCGGTCTCGTCATAGACGCCGACGATCAGGAGGTTGTCCGGATTCGATTTGCGGACAACGAGGCCCTGCTGCTGGACCTGTTGCGGCAGGCGGGACAGCGTCTGCTGGACCTGGTTCTGGACCTGGACCTGCGCGATGTCGGGATCGGTGCCCTTCTCGAACGTCACAGTGATGTTCACCGAGCCGCGCGACGACGAGGACGAGCTGAAATAGATCAGCCCGTCGATACCCGTCAGCGACTGCTCGACGACCTGCGTGACGCTGTTCTGGATCGTCTGCGCGTTCGCGCCGGGGAAGGACGCGCGGACGGTCACCTGCGGCGGCGCGACGTCGGGGTACTGCGCGATCGGCAGGCTCATGATCGCGCCGATGCCGCCAAGCATCACGATGATCGCGAGCACCCAGGCGAAGATCGGGCGATCGATGAAGACACGGGATAACATAAGGGCTTAGCCGGCCTTTTTCTGGCTGGACTGGCCCCCTGAGGAGTCGTCCTTGGGCGCTTCGATCTTTTGCGCGGTGTTTTCAGGCACCGGCTTCACGCCTTGGTTCGGCGCGATCTTCGACAACCCTTGCGTGATGATCTTGTCGCCGGGGTTGAGCCCGCTGGTGACCACCCAGAACGCGCCCTGCGTGCGGTCCGCCTTGATCTTCTTCTGTACCGCCTTGTTGTTCGCATCGACGACATAGACCGTCGCATTGCCCTTCGCATCGCGCGACACGCCCGCCTGCGGGACGAGGAACGCGCGCTGGTTGATCGCCTGCGCGAACTTGGCCTGGACGAACATGCCGGGGAGGAGCAGCCCCTGTGGATTGGGGAAGCGTGCGCGCAGCGTCACGGTGCCGGTCTCGGTGTTGACCAGAGCTTCGGCGAACTCGACGGTGCCGGTCGCGCCATATTCGCTGCCGTCCTCGAGCGTCAGGCGGACTTCGGCGCGGGTGGCGACGATGCCGTTCTGGCCGAGCGAGCGGCGGAGCGCGAGCAGGTCGCCCGAGGATTGCTGGATGTCGACGAACATCGGGTCGAGCCGCTGGATCTGCGCGAGCGGATCGGTCTGCGTCGCCGAGACAAGCGCACCGACGGTGAACAGCGACCGGCCGATGCGACCGGTGATCGGTGCGGGGACGGTGGTGAACTTGAGATTGATCTGCGCGGTTTCCAGCGCGGCGCGCGTCTGCGCGACCGAGGCGGTGGCCTGGCGCGAGGTGGCGACCGCGTTGGTATAATCCTGCTTGCTGATCGCCTCCATCTCGGCGAGCGGCTTGTAGCGCTGTGCGAGGATGGTCTGCGCCTGCTGGTTGGCGCGTGCGCTTTGCAGGTTGGCCTGCGCTTCGTTGGCGGCGGCGCGATAGAGACGCGGGTCGATCTCGTAGAGCGGCTGGCCCTTCTTGACGAGCGTACCCTCGGTGAAGAAGCGGCGGCGGATGATGCCGGTGACCTGGGGGCGGACGTCCGAGCTTTCGAACGCGGTGGTGCGGCCGCTCAGTTCGGTGGTCATCGCGACGCTGGTCGGCTGGACGACGACATAGCCGACGGTCGGCGTGCCCTGGCCCGGCTGGCCACCGCGGCCGGCTTTGCCTTGGGCCTTGTCATCGCCGCCGGAGCAGGCGGCGAGCGCCAGTGCGGGCACCAGCAGGATGGCGCACCGTCGCGTGGAAAATCGTGTGGCTATCAAGTTTGGTATCCGCTCGCGATCGGTGGTGGCAGCTGTTGGTCGGCCTAAACCACGAGGATGTACCAGAAGTATGTCAGTTGAAAAGCGCGGGTGAGAAATAGGGAAGAAAGAGTAACCTGTTTGATCGTTTGGGGGGGAAGCGCGTCAAGCAAGGAGGATTGTTTCCCCGCGAAGGCGGGGACCCAGGCTGGGCTCCCGCCTTCGCGGGAGAACAAGGAGGAGTGTGTTCCCGCACTCACACTCACCACCATGCAGCCACCGCGATTGAGAACCACCGCATAGCCCTTGCGCTATTACACCACCCCGGCGGAGGCCGGGGCCCAGTTGGGCGACCTTGCTAACGGAGCGCGGTCCGTCGTTACTGCGACCTTTCCTACTGGGCCCCGGCCTCCGCCGGGGTGGTGCTTCTTGTGCGGGTCCTCCAAACTAAATCCTCTGGGATGTGTTCAAGCGTGGATGCCGGAACGAGCCCGGCATGACAGAAGGGTGGGCTGATGGCTTCGATCGATGACGACAAGAAGGCCGCGGCGGTTGCTGCCGTGGCGGAAGTTCGGGAGGGGATGCTCGTGGGACTCGGCACCGGATCTACCGCGGCGTTTGCAATCCAGGCGCTCGGCGATCGCGTGGCCCAAGGCCTGCAAATCCACGCCGTCGTCACCTCCGAAGCCTCCGGCAGACTTGCCCGCGAACTGGGCATCGAGATCCTCGACTTCGCCACCATCGCCCAAGTCGACCTCACGATAGACGGCGCGGACGAGATCGACTCGCGGTGTTTCGCCATCAAGGGCGCAGGCGGGGCGATGCTGCGGGAGAAGATCGTCGCCGCAAGCTCGGCACGGATGGTCGTGATCGCCGACGGCTCCAAGCGAGTCGACCGGATCGGCGCGGCCAAGCTGCCGGTCGAGGTGCTCCCCTTCGCCAGCGCCTACGTCATGCGCGTGCTCACCGACATCGGCGGCGTGCCCGTCATCCGCGACAACTACCGGACCGACCAAGGCAATCTCGTCATCGACTGCCACTTCGCAATTCTCGATGACCCCCGCGCAACCGCCGCCACGCTCTCTGCGATCCCCGGCATTCTAGGCCACGGCCTGTTCCTCGACGAGGTCGACGCCGCGTATATTGCTACGAATGGCATCGTTACGCGACTGGAACGGATGGATGCATCCGACTAAAGGCATCCTATGTTGGCAACCAGATCGGATGCGCGGCGTTCGGTCACCGTCTAGAGCGAGGCTTCTTCCATGACCGATACCGCAACCGCCCCCACCAAGGCGGACCCTATGCTGCACGAGGACGGCTCCCCCGAGCGTCTGGCGATCGATACCATCCGCACGCTGTCGATGGACGCGGTGCAGAAGGCCAATTCGGGCCACCCCGGCACGCCGATGGCGCTCGCGCCGGTCGGCTACACGCTCTGGTCGAAGTTCCTGCGCTACGATCCTAAGCACGCTGACTGGCCCAACCGCGACCGCTTCGTGCTGTCGGTCGGCCATGCGTCGATGTTGCTCTATTCGCTGATCCACCTCGCCAAGATCGAAGAGATCGACGCCGAGGGTAACAAGACCGGCAAGGAAGCCGTCAGCCTCGCCGATATCGAGCAGTTCCGCCAGCTGTCGTCGAAGACGCCGGGTCACCCGGAATACCGTCACACCACCGGCGTAGAGACCACGACGGGGCCGCTCGGCCAGGGTTGCGGCAATTCGGTCGGCATGGCGATCGCCGAGCGTTGGCTCGCGGCGCGCTACAACAAGGACGGCTTCACGCTGTTCGACCATGACGTCTACACGATCTGCGGCGACGGCGACATGATGGAAGGCGTCTCGGCCGAGGCCGCGAGCCTCGCCGGCCACCTCAAGCTCAGCAATCTGTGCTGGATCTACGACAGCAACCACATCTCGATCGAAGGCGCGACCGATCTCGCGTTCGACGAGGATGTCGGTCTGCGCTTCGATGCGTATGGCTGGAACGTCATCCACATCGACGACGCGAACGACACCGCCGCGCTGAGCCGCGCGATCGAGACGTTCAAGGCGACCAACGACAAGCCGACCTTCATCGTCGTGCATTCGGTGATCGGTTACGGCAGCCCCAAGGCGGGCAGCGAGAAGGCGCACGGCGAGCCGCTTGGCGAGGAGAATATCCGCCTCACCAAGCAGGCCTATGGCTGGCCCGAGGACAAGTCGTTCTACGTGCCCGACGGCGTGATCGAGCATTTCAACGGAGCGATCGCCGACCGTGGCGCCAAGCTACGTGACGAGTGGGTCGCACTGACCGACAAGTATCGCGGCGCCTATCCCGAGCTGTCCGCCGAGCTCGACCTGTTGCTCAAGGACGAGCTGCCCGAGGGCTGGGATGCCGATATCCCGACCTTCGAGGCGGATGCCAAGGGCGTCGCCAGCCGTGACTCGGGCGGCAAGGTGCTCAACGCGATCGCGGCCAAGGTGCCGTGGCTGATCGGTGGTTCGGCCGATCTCGCGCCGTCGACCAAGACCGACATCAAGGGTCAGCCCTCGTTCGAGGCGGAGAACTACGCCGGCCGGAACTTCCACTTCGGCATCCGCGAACATGGGATGGGCGCGATCGTCAACGGCATGGCGCTGTCGCATTTGCGTTCGTACGGCTCCACCTTTCTGGTGTTCGCCGATTACATGCGCGCGCCGGTGCGCCTGTCCGCGATCATGGAGGTCGGCGCGATCTGGGTGTTCACGCACGACTCGATCGGTGTCGGCGAGGACGGCCCGACGCACCAGCCGATCGAGCATCTCGCCACGCTGCGCGCGATCCCCGGCCTCGACACGATCCGTCCGAGCGACGCGAACGAAGTCGTCGCGGCGTGGAAGGCTGTCCTGAAGGACGCCAGCACGCCAGCCGCGCTGATCATGTCGCGCCAGGCCCTGCCGACGCTCGACCGGACCAAGTATGCGAGTGCCGACGGGCTCGAGAAAGGCGGCTATGTGCTGGCTGACAGCGACGGCACTCCCGACGTGATCCTGATCGCGACGGGCAGCGAAGTGTCGCTGGTCGTCGAGGCGCACGAGAAGCTGACGGCGGACGGCGTGAAGAGCCGGGTCGTGTCGATGCCGAGCTGGTATCGCTACGAACTGCAGGACGCCGCGTACAAGGAAAGCGTGTTGCCCCGCGAAGTGCGGGCGCGCGTTGCGGTCGAGATGGCCGGGTCGATCGGTTGGGACCGCTATGTCGGCCTCGACGGCGCGACCGTGACGATGTCGACCTTCGGGGCTTCGGCACCGCTCGCCAAGCTGCAGGACAAGTTCGGGTTCACCGTCGACAATGTCGTCAAGGTCGCCCGCCAAGTGATGGAGACCAAGTGATGGGTGCGCTCAACGATCTCGAAGGCTTCGGCCAAGCGGTATGGCTCGATTTCGTCGACCGGAAGTTCCTGGAGGCCGGCGGTCTCCAGAAGCTGGTCGACGAGGATGGGCTGACCGGCGTCACGTCGAACCCGTCGATCTTCGAAAAGGCGATGGGTCATGGCGATGCCTATGATTCGACGCTCGCCGAGTACGACAAGCAGCATGCCGGCGCGGCGACGATCGACCGCTACGAGCATCTGGCGATCCAGGATATCAAGGCGGCGGCGGAGACGTTGAAGCCGGTCTATGACAAGCTCGACGCGAAGGATGGCTATGTCAGCCTCGAGGTGTCGCCGTATATCTCGGACGATACCGACGCGACGATCGCCGAGGCGAAGAAGCTTTGGGGGATGGTCGATCGGCCGAACCTGATGATCAAGATCCCGGGGACGCTCGCGGGCGGTCCGGCGATCTCGTCGACGATCGCGAGCGGGATCAACGTCAACGTCACGCTGCTGTTCGCGCTCGACGCCTACATCCGCGTTGCGGAGGCGTATGCTGCGGGTTTGGAAGAGCGCGTCAAGCAGGGGCAGCCGATCGACAAGATCGCCAGCGTGGCGAGCTTCTTCGTCAGCCGGATCGACTCGTCGATCGACAAAGAGATCGATGCGCGTCTGGAGAAGGGCGATGCCGAAGCCGAGGCGCTGAAGGCAGTGCGCGGCAAAGTCGCGATCGCCAACGCGAAGATGGCGTATCAATGGTATCTCGACTTCCTGAAGTCGGATCGCTGGCAGGCGCTTGCCGCCAAGGGTGCGCAGCCGCAGCGCCTGCTGTGGGCGTCGACCGGCGTGAAGGATCCGAGCTATCCCGATACGCTCTACATCGACACGCTGATCGGCAAGGACACCGTCAACACGATGCCGCCGAAGACGATGGACGCGTTCCGCGACCACGGCACTGCAGCGGAGACGATCACGCAGGACGTCGAGGGCGCCAAGCACACGCTCGCCGAAGCCGAGCGCTTGGGTCTCGACCTCAATGGCGTGACCGGCAAGCTGGTCGAGGAGGGCGTCGCCTCGTTCGTAAAGGCGTTCGACGACCTGCTTGGCTCGATCGCCAAGAAGCAGCCCGCGACGGCGTAAACTTCTGCTCCCTCTCCCTTTGGGGAGAGGGCTGGGGTGAGGGGCGCCACGAGCGCTGCCCTCCCCAACTGCCCTTCACCCCAACCCTCTCCCCGGCGGGGAGAGGGGGTAAGCAAGGAATTCCCCATGAAGATCGGACTGATCGGCCTCGGCCGGATGGGCGGCAATATCGCGCGCCGGTTGATGAAGAACGGCCATGAGGTCGTCGCGTTCGACCGCGATGCCGAAGCCGTGAAGAAGCTCGCCGCCGATGGCGCGATCAGCGCGGACTCGCTCGACGACATGCATGCCAAGCTCGACACCCCGGCGATCTGGTGGGTCATGGTCCCCGCAGGCGAGCCGACCGAGAGCACCGTCCAGGCGATCGCCGCGAAGTCGAACTCGGGCGATATCATCATCGACGGCGGCAACAGCTTCTACAAGGACGACGTCCGCCGCGCGAAGGAACTGGCCGAAAAGGGCATCCACTATGTCGACGTCGGCACGTCGGGCGGCGTGTGGGGGCTGGAGCGCGGCTATTGCATGATGATCGGCGGCGACAAGGAAACGGTCGACCTGCTCGATCCGATCTTCGAGACGCTCGCGCCGGGCATGGGAACGATCGTCCGCACGCCGGGTCGCGTCGAAGGGCAAGCCGATCCGCGCGCGGAGAAGGGCTATATCCACGCAGGCCCCTCGGGCGCCGGGCACTTCGTCAAGATGGTCCATAACGGCATCGAATACGGCCTGATGCAGGCCTATGCCGAGGGCTTCGACATCCTCAAGGGCAAGTCGGGCGAGCATGTCGTCGAGGAAGAGCGCTTCGATATCAACCTGACCGACGTCGCCGAAGTCTGGCGCCGCGGCAGCGTGATCTCGTCGTGGCTGCTCGACCTGTCGGCGATCGCGCTGGCAAAGGACGGCACGCTCGAAGGCTTCAGCGGCAGCGTCGCGGATTCGGGCGAGGGCCAGTGGACGATCGATGCGGCAATGGAAGAGAAGGTGCCGGCCAACGTGCTGAGCGCCGCGCTGTATGCGCGCTATCGCAGCCGCGTGGACCATACGTTCGGCGACAAGCTGTTGTCGGCGATGCGCTATGGCTTTGGCGGTCATGTCGAGATGCCCCAGTGAGCGCCCAGGTGAGTTCTGGTATCAAGCTGCTGGTCTCCGATGTCGACGGCACGCTCGTCGACAAGGAGAAGAAGGTCACACCCGCGACCGTCGATGCGGTCAAGCGGTTGAAGGCTGCTGGCCTCGGCTTCACGATCATCAGCGCACGGCCGCGCTCGGGGATGATGCCGATCGCGGAATTGCTCGGCATCGACGAGCCAATGGGCGCTTTCAACGGCGGCATCGTCTTCAAGCGCGACGGCACCGTGATCGAGCACCACATGATCGACGTCGACGTCGTGCGCGGTGCGATGGAGATCATCGGCGATGCGCCGGTCGACACGTGGTTCTTCGCGGACGACGTCTGGTACGCCAGCACCGACCAGGGCGGGCATGTCGGCAGCGAGAAGAAGGCTTCCGCGCAGGACCCGGTGATCGTCTCCGACTTTACCGACCTGCTCGCCAAGGCGGACAAGGTAACCTTCGTCAGCGATGACGAGGACCTGTTGCGCGACCTGCACGCCAAGGTCGCCGCCAAGTTCGATACAAAGGCGACGATCGTCCAGTCGCAGACCTATTATCTCGACATCACGCCTGTCGCTGGCAACAAGGGCAGCGGGATCGAGGAACTGGCGGACGCGTTCGGCATCTCGTTGACCGAGACCGCGGCGATCGGCGATCAGGCCAACGACATCGCGATGCTCAAGCGCGCCAAGCTGGCGATCGCGATGGGCAACGCACCGCAAGCCGTCCGCGACGTCGCGCACGAGATTACCAGCGCGAACGATGCCGACGGCGTCGCGCACGCGATCGACACGTTTATACTTACTGGAGTTTCCGCATGAAAGAGTTGGTTGCCTTCGACCTCGATGGAACGCTGGCCGAGAGCAAGCAGTCCTTGCAGGAGCCGATGGGCGAGGCGTTGGCGAACCTGCTCGACGTCGCGCATGTCGCGGTGATCTCGGGCGGCGACTGGCCGCAGTTCGAGAAGCAGGTCGCGTCGCGCCTGCCCGAGCGGGCCGATCGCACCAAGCTGTGGCTGATGCCGACGACGGGGACCAAGCTGTACCGGTTCGATGGCGAATGGCGCGCGGTGTATGCCGAGCTGTTCGAGGACGACGAGAAGCAGAAGATCCTGAAGGCGTTCGACGAGTCTCTGGAAGCGACCGGTTTCGTGCCGGAGAAGACCTGGGGCGAGCGGATCGAGGATCGGGGCAGTCAGATCACGTTCTCGGCACTCGGCCAGGAAGCGCCGATCGACGCCAAGCACAGCTGGGATCCCGATTTCGCCAAGCGGAAGGTGATTCAGGCGGACTTGCAGAAGCGCCTGCCGGGGTTGTCGATCAACATGGGCGGCGCGACCTCGATCGACATCACGCGTGAGGGTGTCGACAAGGCGTATGGTCTGAAGAAGCTCAACGAGGCGAGCGGCATTGCGCTCGACAAGATGATGTTCATCGGCGACGCGATCTTCCCGGGCGGGAATGATTATCCGGCGGAGCAGCTTGGGCTGGACGTCGTGAAGGTGAAGAACGTCGACGGTACGCTGGCGGCGATCGCCGGGATCGTCGCGTGCCTGAAGTGAAGCCATGAGCGTCGCCTTTCGTCGCGAGAGTGACGAGGAACATCTCGAACCCAAGTTCGAACAGCCGATCGCGCCGGGGCCCAATCTGGTCACGGCGCGGGGGCTGCGGTTGCTTGGCGAGCGGGTGACCGAGATCGAGGCGGCGGTTGCGGCGGAGACGGACGAGGAGGCGCGTAAGCTGTTGCTGCGCGACCTGCGGTATTGGCACACGCGCCAGACGACGGCCGAACTCGCGCCTTCGCCCGAGGATGATGAAGTCGGGATCGGATCGCGCGTTCGTGTTCGGATGAACGGGGTTGAGCGCGTGATCGCGATCGTCGGTGGTGACGAGGCCGAGCCCGGCGAGGACCGGCTGGCGTTCTCGGCACCATTGGCGCGGGTGCTGATGGGGGCTGCGGTTGGCGAGACGGTCGCGTTTGCGGACAAGCCGGACGCGATCGAGGTTCTGGAGATCGACAAGGATGACGGCTGATGGCTGAAGCGAAATTCGAACGGCATCGTCAGGCGTGGACGCAGGACGAGATCCAGAAGCTGCACACGCTCGCCAAGAAGGGCATGGCGTTGAAGGCGATCGCCAAGGCGCTGACCCGGAGCGAGGAGTCGGTGAAGGTTCGGGCGAAGGAAGACTCGCTGAATATCGCCAAGCTGCGGTAGTTTGTGGATGCTTAGCCCTCTCCCCTCCGGGGAGAGGGTTGGGTGAGGGGCTGTTCTTGGCGGTGCATTGCTTGGCTGCCCCTCACCCCGACCCTCTCCCCGGAGGGAAGAGGGAGTGAAGGGGGCGCTCGCTCCGCTATGTTCCACGGCGCCATCGGAGATTGTTGCTCTTTCACACGCTACCATATCACGTGCCGCCACCCCGGCGGAGGCCGGGGCCCAGTTGGAAAGGTCGTTGTAACGAGGCGCAACTTGCGCCACTGCCGGCCCCCAACTGGGCCCCGGCCTTCGCCGGGGTGGGCTATATGGCATATTGTTTCGTAAACTTACGAACGCCTCACCACCTTTGTGGCACACCTCGAACACGCTACAGCGACCATCCCTTCTTGTTCTCCCGCGAAGGCGGGAGCCCAGTCTGGGTCCCCGCCTTCGCGGGGAAACATTCTTGACTAGCGGCTCGCCCAACCACGCCGCACGGAGCGACACTTGTCCGAATACGACGCGATCATCCTCGGTGCAGGCGCCGCCGGCCTCATGTGCGCCGCCGTCGCCGGCCAGCGTGGCCGAAAAATCCTGCTCGTCGATCACGCCGACCAAGCGGGCAAGAAGATCCTGATCTCCGGCGGCGGACGATGCAATTTCACCAACGTCCACACCGCCGCCGACCGCTACATCTCCGCCAACCCGCATTTCGCCAAGTCCGCGCTCGGTCGCTACACCGCGCAAGACTTCCTCGCACTCGTCGAGTCCTACGGAATAGCGTGGCACGAGAAAACGCTAGGCCAACTCTTCTGCGACGGCTCCGCCAAGCAGATCGTCGGGATGCTGCTCGACGAATGCGACAAGGGCCGCGTCGACCTGTCGCTCGGCCGCGCGGTCACCGGAGTCGACCACGCAGACGGCCGCTATCGCGTGTCGCTCGACGGCCGCACTGTCACCGCACCCGCGCTCGTCATCGCAACCGGCGGCCCATCGATCCCGAAAATGGGCGCGACCGGGTTCGCCTATGACCTCGCGCGGCAGTTCGGGTTGAAGGTCGTCGAACCGCGCCCCGCACTCGTCCCGCTGACGCTGGGCGGTGACGAGACACTGTTCCGCGAACTATCCGGAGTCGCCGCCGAAGTCGTCGCCACCGCCGGCAAGACCGCATTCCGTGAGGCAGCTCTGTTCACACACCGCGGTTTGTCGGGCCCCGCGATCCTCCAAGTTTCGTCCTATTGGCGCAACGGCCAGCCTGTCGGGATCGATTTCCTGCCCGATCGCGAGTCCGGCTGGCTGCCCGCCGCCAAGCGTACCACGCCGCGCGCGACTCTGCGGAAACTGCTCGGCAGCACACTTCCCGACCGACTCGCGGAGACTTTGAGCGAGCGATTGGGCATGACGAGCGAGATTTCCACGCTCACCGACCGCAAGCTCCAGGACGCCGAACGCGCGCTAAGTCATTGGCAATTCACGCCAAACGGCTCAGAAGGCTATGCCAAGGCCGAGGTCACCGCGGGCGGAATCAGCACCGCGGAACTCTCTTCGCAAACAATGCAAGCCAAACGCGTACCAATGCTGTATGCAGTCGGCGAAGCGGTCGATGTCACAGGGTGGCTCGGCGGCTACAACTTCCAATGGGCATGGGCGAGCGGGTGGGCCGCGGGTCAAGTCCTGTAGGGACCACCACGCCAGTGCCTTGCCGTTGCGTAAGCCGGCCACCAATTAGGACGTACATGCCTTTTACAAATATTCCGTCGCTTCTTTCCGAGGCGCTCGAAGCACGTGGCTATACCGCGCTCACCCCCGTCCAGGCTCATGTGATCGAGGACAATGCGATCGGTCGCGATCTCGTCGTGTCTGCGCAGACCGGCTCGGGCAAGACCGTGGCGTTCGGCCTGGCGATGGCCGGCGAACTGCTCGGTGAAGCCGGCGAGGACGGCGTCCAGCGCCTGCCCGCACCGCACAAGCCGCTCGTCCTCTGCATCGCACCGACTCGCGAGTTGGCGCTCCAGGTCAGCCGCGAGCTGATGTGGCTCTATGCCAAGGCCGGTGCGCGCATCTCGACCTGCGTCGGCGGGATGGACGCTTCGAAGGAGCGTCGTTCGCTCGCGCACGGCGCGCATATCGTCGTCGGCACGCCGGGCCGTCTGCGCGATCACCTCGAGCGTGGCGCGCTCGACCTGTCGGCCCTGAAGGTCGCGGTGCTCGACGAGGCCGACGAGATGCTCGACATGGGTTTCCGCGAGGACCTCGAGCAGATCCTCGATGCGTCGCCTGAAGCACGTCGCACGTTGCTGTTCTCGGCGACGATGCCGCGGCCGATCGTCGCGCTTGCCAAGCGCTACCAGAAGGATGCGCTGCGGATTTCGACCGTCGGCGAGGATCGCGGTCATGGCGACATTTCGTACCAGGCCGTCACGGTCTCGCCGTCCGAGATCGAGCATGCGGTGATCAACCTGCTGCGCTTCCACGAGGCGGAGACGGCGATGCTGTTCTGCGCCACGCGTGACAATGTGCGTCACCTGCATGCCAGCCTGGTCGAGCGTGGCTTTGCCGCCGTCGCGCTGTCGGGCGAGCATTCGCAGAACGAGCGTAACGCGGCGCTTCAGGCTTTGCGTGACCGTCGTGCGCGCGTCTGCGTCGCGACCGACGTCGCGGCTCGCGGCATCGATCTGCCGACGCTGAGCCTCGTCGTACACGTCGAACTGCCGCGCGATGCCGAGACGCTCCAGCATCGCTCGGGCCGTACCGGTCGTGCGGGCAAGAAGGGCACCGCCGTCCTGATCGTGCCGTTCCCGCGTCGCCGTCGCGTCGAGATGATGCTCCGTGGTGCGAAGATCAACGCGGAGTGGGTCAACGCCCCGACCGCCGAGGACATCCGCAAGAGCGATCACGAGCGGCTGATCGGCATGCTGTTGCAGCCGGTCGAGGTCGAGGAGGAGGATCGCGCACTCGCCGTCCGCCTGATGGCCGAGAAGACCCCGGAGGATATCGCCGCCGCGCTGGTGCACATGCACCGTTCGACGATGCCGCAGGCCGAGGATCTGATCGACCAGAGCAAGCAGCCGACTCAGGACGAGCGTTCGCAGGGTCCGCGCGCGGGCTTCGAGGACACCGTCTGGTTCCGCATGGACATCGGTCGTCGCCAGAACGCCGATCCGCGCTGGATCCTGCCGCTGATCTGCCGTCGCGGGCACATCACCAAGTCCGAGATCGGTGCGATCCGCATCGGGCCGAACGAGACGGCGTTCGAGATTCCGCGCGCTGTGGCCTCGCGCTTCTCGGCGGCGATCGAGCGTACGGCGCAGGCTGGCGAGGAGGAGAGCGGCGTGGCGATCGAGGCAATGCAGGGTGCGCCCGAGAGCGGTGCGCGGCATGATGGCGGTGGCGGTGGTCGCAGCAATGCGAGCGGTCCCCGCTCGACGCTGCACCGTGCGGCCCCGCGTGGCGGTCCGGCTCCTGCGCGGAAGCCCCCGTACCGCGGTAATCGCGAGCGTAGCTGAGCTAACGTGATCCTCCCCCGCAAGGGGGAGGTGTCGCCGAAGGTGACGGAGGGGGAGGATACGCGACAGATGTGGTGGATGCCTCCCCCTCCGTCAGGCTACGCCTGCCACCTCCCCCTGGCGGGGGAGGATTTGAATGGCTGATGCCTCAACCCTCCGCATCCTCGTCGACGCCGACGCATGCCCGGTGAAGGACGAGATCTACAAGGTCGCGTGGCGCCACGAAGTCCCCGTGACGATCGTCGCGAACAGCCATTTCCGCATCCCCGTCCACCCGCTGATCTCGCGCGTTGTCGTCAGTGACGGCTTCGACGCCGCCGACGACTGGATCGCCGAACAGGTCGATGCGAAGTCGGTCGTGATCACCGCCGACATCCTGCTCGCCGATCGCTGCGTGAAGGCGGGCGCGACCGTGCTGGCCAACACCGGCAAGCCCTTCACCACCAGCTCGATTGGCGGCGCGATCGCCACCCGCGCGATCATGGCCGACCTGCGCGCGGGCGGCGACATCATCGGCGGCCCCGCGCCGTTTTCGAAGACCGACCGTTCGGCGTTCCTCTCGGCACTCGACGCGGCACTGGTCCGGTTGAAGCGTCTCTAGACGCGCGCTGTAGACAGGGCGGCAAGCCCGTCGCGCCACGTCCGGCATCGATCATGCGGCAGGGAAGCGTGCGATGCGGTGGAAGGTCCCATGGCGGCAACGCCACGCCGTCGGCTGGCGCGCCCGCGCTCACACAGGTGGTACCCACAGGAATATCCGCCCGATACATGGCCCGCCGAGCCCAAGCTCGCGGCAATACGGAGCCGGGCAGTATTGCCGCGCAGACCGAAATGGCGTCGCAGAACACGCGGCCGAGCCAAGCCTGCCGACAAGCCATATGGCCACTCGCCAACGCACCACGCTACGCGCCAAGCAGCGATCCTGGCAACGCATCCTCGGACATACCCAAAGGTCAGCCAGCGCACGCCGCTTCGGCGGCAGAAAATCTAAATGGAGTTTGGTGCACCCGACTGGATTCGAACCAGTGGCCTCTGCCTTCGGAGGGCAGCGCTCTATCCAGCTGAGCTACGGGTGCCGGACGGTCCGCCTAGCAAAGCAAACCGGGGTGCGCCAGACGTTTTCGCGATCAGGCCTCGCCGGTTGCCGGATCGGGGTCTGTCTGGGGAGCCGCGCCTGCAAGCGCTCGGCTCTTAGGCGGTGGGGTCTTGGGTTTGTACGCGCACAGATCGCTGACGATGCAGCGCCAGCATTCGGGCGTCCGCGCCTTGCACACGTAGCGGCCGTGCAGGATCAGCCAGTGATGCGCGTGCAGGCGGAACGGTTGCGGGGTCGCCTTGTCGAGCTTCAGTTCGACCGCGAACGGGGTCTTGCCGCGGGCGAGGCCGGTACGGTTGCCGACGCGGAAGATGTGCGTGTCGACGGCGAACGTCTCCGCACCGAACGCGACGTTTAGGACCACATTCGCGGTCTTGCGACCGACGCCGGGCAGGCGCTCGAGTGCGGCGCGATCGCTGGGCACCTCGCCGCCATAGTCGTCGATCAGCATCTGCGAGAGCGCGATGACGTTCTTCGCCTTGGTGTTGTAGAGCCCGATCGTCTTGATGTGGCGCTTTAACTCGTCGAGCCCGAGCGCGACCATCTTTGCAGGCGTGTCGACCTCGCGGAACAGCGCGCGCGTCGCCTTGTTCACGCCGACGTCGGTCGCCTGCGCCGACAGGGCGACCGCAACGACCAGCGTGTACGGATTGACGAATTCCAGCTCCGTCTCGGGGTGCGGGTCGGCTTCCGCCAGACGCGCGTAGAACTCGATGACGTCGGCCTTCTTCACAGCCTTACAGCCCGAGCACGTCGCCCATCCGGTAGCGTCCGGCAGGCTGCCCGGCGAGCCAGATCGCCGCACGCACCGCACCGCGCGCGAAGATCGAGCGATCGTCGCCGCGGTGGTTGAGTTCGATCCGCTCGCCTTCGCCGGCGAAGATCACGCTGTGGTCGCCGATCACCGATCCGCCGCGCAGTGATGCAAAGCCGATCGTGCCTTCGGTGCGCGCGCCGACGAGCCCCGCGCGGCTGTCGACGCGGAGTTCGGCGAGCGTCGTGCCGCGGCCCTTCGCTGCCGCATCGCCGAGCAGGAGCGCGGTACCCGACGGCGCGTCGACCTTGTGCTTGTGGTGCATCTCGACGATCTCGACGTCCCAGTCGGGGCCGAGCCTCGCGGCGGCCTCGCGGACGAGGATACCGAGCAACGTGACACCGAGCGAGGTGTTGCCGGTCTGCAGGATCGCGATGTCCTTGGCCGCCTCGTCGATCATCGACTGGTGCTGCGGCGACAGGCCGGTCGTGCCGATGACGATAGCGGTACCAGCGGCGCGCGCGGCGGCGAGATGCGCCTCGACTGCGGAGGGCGTCGAGAAATCGACCAGCACGTCGGCGATCCGGGCGAGCGGGTTCGGATCCTCGCGCGCGTCGACGCCGCCGGCGAGCGATGCGCCGGCCGCCTCGATCGCCTCGACGATCGCGCGGCCCATGCGTCCGGCGCTACCATAGATGCCGATCGAGGTCGTCGTGATGGCGGATGAGGCGGGTTGGGGCGCGAGCGTTTGCATGCGCGGCGCTTTGCACCAACCCGGCCTTCGGAAACAGGGGCGAACGGCAGGCCGAGCTAATTCTTCGCGGAATTGGCGCAGGCGGTTGGCGGCTCAGGTCTTCTCGACGAGCGTCCGAACCAGCTCGAGATCGACGGGCTTGTCGACGTCGACCGCGGCCAGGCCGAACGGGCCGGCGACCGCCGCGGCGTCGAGACCGGCAAGGCGACCGAGATGCGCGATCGCCGCGACCAGCGTCAGGCGACCCGACAGATACCGAATCAACGTGCCGATCCCGAGCCGGCGGACGATCCGCCATGGCCGCTTGCGGTCCGCCTCGACCTGCGCCCAGAGATCGAGTGCGGCGACCGAGCGCGGCGTTGCGAAGTAGAACAGGTTGCACCCCGACCACGCCCCGTCGGCAAAGCGCAAATAAGTGCGGCGCGTGCCCGGCGCAGCGGCTTCGATGACGTCCTGACGTGCGAGCAGGGCACCGACATCGGCCTGTGCGGGGACGTCGGCGAGGAAACGCGTGACCCATTCGGGCTGCAACAGCGCGTGATCGGCGGTCGTGACCAATAAGGGCGCGCCGAGCGCTTCGATTCCGTCGCGGACGCTGCGGCTCGGACCGGATGCCGCGTCGAGCACGATGAGGCCGAGCGCATTTGCCGCGGCACGGACCGCGTCGTCCGACACCGATACCGCGATCGTGCGCGCGCCAGCTTCTCGCAAAGCCTGCGCGACGCGGGCCAGCAACGTCTCGCCGTCGAGCACGATCAGCGCCTTGTGCGACACGCCCGCATAGGCCGCGACCGGATCAACGCCGCCGCGTGAGCCGGCGAGGATCAGCGCGTTGAAGCCTCGACCATCCGCGCTCATACCGTTTTCGGCCCGGTTTGCGCACGCGCCCGCCAGACCCGCCAGAACACGCCCGGCGCGGCGAGGATCGGATGCTTCTCACGCCACGGGGTCAGCGGCACCGCGACGCCGGTATGCCGCTCGACCTTCCACACGCCGTAGCGCGCAGCCCCTTCGAAGGTGAACGCCGCCCGCACCAGTCGTGCGACGTTGAGCGGCTTGCCCGCACGACGGCGACGGCCCCACGCGCGCAGCAACGCGTTTCGACGCGCTGGCGACAGGTCGGGTTTCAGCATGCCGGCTTCATCGCGATAGGCGATCCCGTCGGCGGTCCAGGCGAGCGGCAGGAGCTCAGCATAGCGACCCGGATCGAAGCCGAGGATCTGACCCTCGCGGCCCTTGCGCTCGACACGAAGTTCGGCGGCATAGGTCTGGCGGAACAGCGCCCGCCAATAATCGTCGGCGGTACCCGACTCCGGCCCGAGCGCCGCGGCAAAGCGTGCGGCGGACTTCGCCGCATCGCCGATCGCCATGGCTACCCGGTTCGCGGTTGCCGGATCGCGGACCCAGACAAGCGCGGAGGGTTGGACGAAACGCGTCCAGATCGTCGTGTCGAGCGTCTGCGCAGCGGCCGCCTTGGCGAACGTCGCCAGCCGCATCGTCGCGATCTTCGCGCGCAACGTCTCGCCGTGGAGGTCGAACTCGCGGTAGCTGACGGTCGGCCACAGGCCGCGCTCGGGCGGGCCGGCGGTCAGCACGTAGAAGTCGAGCACGCCCTCGGTCTCGCCGGTGCGCAGGTTGGAACCGTAGAACAGCACCGCCGCGGTCTCGGGCGCGTCCCCTGCAAGTATCGCCGCGACGTCGCGGACGGCGGCGATGGTCGGGACGTGCAACTGGCGGCGGACGACGTCGCCGAGCGTGATCACGGAACGACGAAACGCAGCCCGCGTGCCTCGCGGATGGTCAGGTCGCCGCCCGGATAGACTTCGCCGTCGAGGATGAAGCCCGAGTCCATCGACAGGTCGAAGCTCGGCGAATCGATCCGGTGATACCCAGCGCGATCGAGCCACGCGGCCGGCGAACCGGCGACGATCAGCGGCGTCGCGGCGGCGAGCCAGCGCGGCGGCGCATCGACCAGCAATGTCTTCAGTCCGGCACGCGGCACGCCAAAGGGTCGAATTCCGATCGGCATCCGCTTCAGAGTTGAGGCGAGCAGAATGTATCGTGCGCGATCGCTTTCGGCATTCCTACCCGCGGCATGGACGCCCTCGTCACCGCGGGACTGGAAGCGGATCCGCATCCGGTTGCCCGCGCGCCACGAACTGTTCGCGCCCCCGAACAGGGTCTGGAGGATCGCCCAGCACAGTGCGAGACCGACCGCGACGCCGTTGAAGGCGCCCGCGCGGTGGGTGCGCTGCGCCAACGCGGTCGCATCGACGAACGCGCCCGCACCCAGCAGGAAGCCGTGCAGCCGCGCACCGGTATCCTTGCGGACGACCTCGATCGGGCTGCGGATCTTGACGTTGCCGGCGCGCGCCGCGGTCAGCGCCTGGTCGAGCGTCCAGTCGTCGGGAATCCCGAGATCGAGCGCGAGCGCGTTGGTCTTGCCCGACGGCACGATCGCCACGCGCGGCGCAGCACCGGTCCAGACTCGCGCGGCGGCGGTCATCACGTCGCGGATCGTGCCGTCGCCGCCGTCGATCACCAGCAACTCGATGCCGTGGCGCGCGAAATCGGTCAGCACCTCGGCGAGTTCGGCCTGCGTGCGCGGCGTCACGGCCAGCACGGTCCCCGACAGGAACGGCTTGGTCGCCTCGACGCTGCTGCGGTTGCGGTGGCTTTTCGGGTTGCAGATGATGCCGGTACGGATCTTCGCCGCCGCGTCGCGCGGACTCACGCCGTACCGCTCGGATGCCGACGGATCGAACATGCCTTCGGGCAGCCACGCCGGCGGCGCCGGTGGCGAAAGAGGGTGCCCGCCAAAGGCATGGAAGTTCGAAACAGCATCGGCCACGATATAAGATACCCGTCGCGGTACATAACCGCTACAAATTTGTGTCAGGAAGATTTCCGTTCCGCTGCAACCAGCGGATTTGGGATCACCGGCGATACCGCATTTTCATACGCACGACGGTCCCGGATGGGGCCAAGGCCGTGCGCGCCGCATCGAAAGATGGCAGCCCGATCGAGGTCGGCGCATCGTTGGAAAAGCCGAATCCCTCTTTCGGCGCGAACAACGTCCGGTTGAAATCATGGTCGCTGTTCTCGTCGTGATATTGCGCGACCGCATAATGGCCGGGCTTCAGCCAGAAGCACGCGCGAGGGCTGCTTGCCGCCACGCGCGCCCGTACCAGCTTGCCGCCCTTCGCCAAAACCGTTTCTTGTCATCGGGATAGACCGTGAACGCGACCTCGCCGACGGCGTTGTGCATCGCCGTCGCCTCGACGATCAGCTTGGCGTTGCCGCCGCCGGGCGTGCCTTCGCACGCCTCGGCAGCCTGCGCTGAGACGGGCATCAGCAGCGCCGCCGCGCCCAGGCTAAGGGAAACCACAGTCTTCATGACAGAACTTAAGCGCGGAAAAGATGGCCGGAGCGCGGCGCACAGATGACATTTGCGACGCGAACGGGGCGTTCGTCGTTCGCGCGCTACGCTCCGTCGACCGCCTGCGGCCCGGAGGGCGTACGCGTCATCCGCGCAGCGGCGAACCCGAGCAGGATCGCCACCGCAACCGAACCGACCGCGACCGCGGCTGCGACTCCGGTCGAATCATAGGTCGGCATCAGCGCGAACGCGGTGACGAACAGCAACAACACCCCGACCGCGCGAATCGCGAACACCGTGCCGGCGCGGTGCAGTGCGGTCATCACCGTGTCGAGGCTGACGGTGGCGAGGTCGAAGCACCCGGCGGCCGCGAGCCACAACAGCACCGGATACGCGCCGACGAACGACTTGCCGCCGACGACCTTCAGGATCGGTTCGCCGACCAGCGCGACGATGGCGAGGATGACGAGGGCCGCCGCCGTGCTGGCCAGCATCGTCCGGATCAGGATACGGCGCAGGCGCGACGGCTCGGCAGTCCGCACCGCGCGGACGATCTCCGGGAAGGCGGCGCGCGACAGCATTTGCGACAGTTTCGCCAGCGCTTGCGCAAGTTGCGTGGCTAGCCGGAACGCACCCGCCGCCGCCGGGCCGATCGACGCACCGACCAGCAGCAGCGGGATCTGCTTGCTCGACAGGCCCAGTGTCGCACTCGCGTTGGTGCTGAGCGAAAAGCGGACGATGCCGGGATTTTCATCGCGTACCTGTTGCCAGCTGCCCCGGCCGCTCGCGAGCAGGCGCAGGTCACCGCTTTTCGCGACCATGATCCAATAGGTCGCGGCGGTGACGATCTCGGCGACCGCCCAGGCGAGCATGAAGCCACGGATCGTCGGTTCGAAGATCATCGCCGCGCCCGCACCGACGAAGCGCATGATCGGCGTCATGCTGTCCGCCACCGCCGACAACGAGAATTTGTCGCGCAGCCGCAGGATGCCCAGCGGGGTCGAGCGGATCGTGATCAGCTGCACCACCGCGAACATCAGCGTGTCGCGCATCAGGTCGGGTGGGATGCCGAACCCGTCGCTCCACGCGAACAGGATCGCCACGGTCAGCGCGGCGCCGACCAGTGCGCTGCACATGTCGAGGATCGCCGACAACCGCAGCAGCCGCGCGAGCCGTGGCGTGTCGCCGTGCTGGATCGGCTCGACGCCGTATTGAACGATGATCTGCCACGTCTGGAAGCCGACGAAGGTCGCCAGCGCCTGCGCCGCACCCGAGATCAGCGCGAACCGGCCGAAATCGACCACGCCCAGCGTGCGCGTCGCAAATCCGAGATAGAACAGCGACAGGATCGCCAGCACGCTGCGACTGGCAAGCAGCCAGCCGAGGTTGCGCGCCGCCGCCCGGAAAATCCCGGTCGAGCCGGTGGTAACCGGAATGGGCGCGGGGTCCTGAACCATCTGCGACCGGCCCCTAGAGCGCGATGGCGAGGGCGGCAAGATGCCCGGCGGTACTAGGGTGCCCCGGAGGTGACAAAGCGGCGGTCGGCTCCTAGACCGCGCGATCGGGCGGCGGTGCTGCCGTCATGCGAGGGATCGTTCGTCATCTGCGGAATTGCCGGCCTTTACGCACGAGGTGGCGATGTCGTCTCGCCCCGCCTCATTACCGCGCAGTGCGATACGATCCTGCACCGCGGACCCGACGACCAGGGCGTTATGACCGATGGCGATTTCGGCTTCGGCATGCGCCGGCTGAGCATCATCGACATCGAGGGCGGGCACCAGCCGTTCCATTCGCCCGACCACCGCTATGCGCTCGTCTTCAACGGCGAGATCTATAATTTCCGCGAATTGCGCCGCGAGTTGCAGGCGCTCGGCCGCGTGTTCGAGAGTGCGGGCGATACCGAAGTCATCCTCGCCGGCTACGAACGCTGGGGCGACGACGTCTGGGCAAGGCTCGACGGGATGTTCGCGGTCGCGGTATGGGATACGCACGCCCGCCGCCTGACGCTGGCGCGCGACCCGATCGGGATCAAGCCGCTCTACTACACCGACCAGGCCGCCGGGTTCGCGTTCGGCTCAGAACTGAAGACGCTGACGTTGCTCCCCGGCATGGCGTTCGACGTCGATCGGCGTGCACTCCACGATTATTTCAGCTTCGGCCATGTCCGCACCCCGCGCTCGATCTACGCGCAGGTCCGCACGCTGCCGCCAGGCCATGTGATGACCGTCGAGGCGAGCGGCACGCCGACGATGCGCGCCTATTGGACGCCCGCCTATCATCCTTCTGAAACCCGGTCCGAGGCGGATTGGATCGAGCGCTTCCGCGACGAATGGCTCGACACGATCGGCAAGCAGATGGTCGCGGATGTCGATGTCGGCGCATTCCTGTCCGGCGGGGTGGATTCGTCCGCGGTGGTCGCGGCGATGGCGCGGGTCTCGGATCGGCCCGTGCGCACCTTCACGATCGGCTTCCCCGACCCGCGCTTCGACGAATCGCCGCATGCCGAGGCGATCGCGCGGCATCTCGGCTGCCACCACGTCACGCGCACCCTGGAACTGGCGGATGCGCAGGCGATGCTCCCCGAGGTCCAGCATTGCTATGACGAGCCGTTTGCCGATCCCTCCGCGGTGCCGACCTGGTACGTCAGCCAGATCGCCGCGCAGGAGGTCAAGGTCGCGCTGTCGGGCGATGGCGGCGACGAACTGTTCTTCGGCTACAAGCGCCACGCGACCGAACGCCGGATCGGGGCGCTGCCCGCGCCGTTGCGTCGCTTGGCGCGTGCGCTGGATGCTGTCCCGACCTTGCCCTCACGCCATGCGAACGCCGTGTTGCAACGCTGGCGGAAGACCACCGGCAGCGCCGCACTCCCGAACGGCATCGCGCGGTTCTTCGCCAAGACGCAGATCACCAACGAAGCCTTCCGCCGCGAGATATTCTCCGCCGAGTTCATTGCCGAGGAAGAACGCGGGATCGCCGCACTGGTCGCGGAATACTTCCCCGATCCCGACGCGATCTCGACCGACACACTCGAACAGTTCGGCCTCGCCGACTTGGCGCTCAATCTGCCCGGCGCGATGCTGACCAAGGTCGACCGCGCGAGCATGGCGCATTCGCTCGAAGTGCGCGTGCCGATGCTGGGGCAGGGGATGGTCGACTTGGCCTTGTCGATGCCTGCCAACATGAAGCTGCACGGCAAGATCGGCAAATACGTGATCCGCCAGGCCATCGCGCCGTGGCTGCCCGAAGGGATACTCGACCGGCGGAAACAGGGCTTCCAGATGCCGCTGGCGGCGTGGTTCGCCGGCGATTTCGGCGCGTATGCCGAGCAACTCTGGCGCGCCAGCGGCGTCCGCGAGCAAAGCATCTGGCGCGCTGGCGCGGTCGACAAGGTGTTCGCCGATCACCGCGCGGGCAAGCGCGACCATAGCCGCTTCCTGTACGCGCTGGCGATCTACTGCCTCTGGTGGATCGGACGGCCCAAAGCCTTGGCTGTCACCACTTTCTGACCCTGTTCTCCTGCGAACGCAGGAGCCCAGGGTTACAAATGCCACCCCTCGTAATCCTGGACTCCTGCGTTCGCAGGAGAACAGGGCACCAATCACTCACCGTCATCCTGACGAAAGTCAGGACCCAGAGCAACGGACGTCCACCTTTGTCACCCTGGGTCCTGACTTTCGTCAGGATGACGACAATGCCCTCAAGCCATCCAACTCGTCAGCGTCTCACCCTTGGCCTTGCGCACCATCGCCTGCAGCAGCCGCACTAGATGCACCACCAACGAGATCGCGGTCCACGCCGCCACCCCGACGATCCCCCAATCCGGCCGTGTCACCACCAGCCCCGCGAACAAAATCACCATGTTCGGATTGCGCCGCGCGGTGATCAGCCGGAACCAGCTGTCGAACCGCTCCCACACATGGATGTGCATCCCGAACCGGACGATGAACGCCCCCTCGATCAGCCGCTGCGCGACATAGCCGAACAGCATCGTCCCGATCACCGCCCAGAACACGCCGTCCTCGAGTGGCCGCCCGTACGGCGCGCAGCCGGCTGCCCAGGCCCACCACCAGAACGGGGGATGCACCAGATCGACCCCGTGGTCCCACGCATTCCCCAGCTTCGACGAGGTGATCGTGCACCGCGCGAGCTTCCCATCGACGGTGTCGAGCACCATGAAGAACAACCCGGTGCCGAGCCCGGTCCAGAACGAGCCATACCAGAACGCTACCGTCGCGACGATGCACAGCACCGATCCGAGCGCAGTCACCTGGTTGGGCGTGATCCCGGCGCGCGCGCAGACCCGTGTGATCGCCAGCGCCCATTCCGGCCACAGATACTTGGTCAGCAGGTCGGTGACGCCCTTGTACGCGCCGACATAGCTCGCCCGCTCGATCGCCGGCACCGCGGCGGGGGTCAGCAATTCGGCGAACGGGCGTTCGCGCTTGCGCAACGCCTCGTTGAAGATGCCTTCCTCGGTTTCGGCGGCGATCACCGTCAGCCCGGTCACCAGCGGCGCCTCGCCGAGCATCGCCGCGGTCATCCGCGCGCGCTCGTCGGCATCCCGGACATGCGCGAGCACGGGCACGCCGGTACGAGTCACGACGGTACCCGGCCGCGTCTTCAGATACGCGATCCACATCGGGTCGAACGCATAGGCGAGGTTGGCGAGGATCACCGGCCCGGTGTCGCCGTCGCCATCGGTGGCCAGACCCTGCGCGACGCCGATCCGCCGGATCCGCTCGGCATTGGTCATGCCCCAGAGCAGCGTGTCGTTCGCCCGGACGGTCCGGAGCGCTGGCGTAGGGGCTGTCGAATCTACCATGCCGCACCCGTTACCCGATCTGGTCGTGAAAGCGAGAGGGGGGTGGGGCGAGAGTGTACGGCGAAGGAGAGGGCGCTACCCAAGTCCACCACCCCGGCGGAGGCCGGGGCCCAGTTGGAATGTCCGGAGTAACTGCGCGCAGTCCGTCGTTAGCGAAGTCCCCCAACTGGGCCCCGGCCTCCGCCGGGGCGGTGCAGTTATCGAATGGGCGTGGCCCCCAACACTCGAACAATCTCTCCCGCCGCTCTCGCCGCGCCACCCTCGACCGCCCCCAGCGACCGCCCGGCAAACTCCGCCTGAACCGCCGCATACTCCGCATGCCGCAAAGCCGAGCGATCCACCGCCGCCACGACATCCGCAACGTCGCCAACCACCTCCCCACAAGCCCACATCGCGTAGTTCGGATCGCCCTCCCAGGCGGCACCCCCCGCATTGAGGAACACGCAAGGCCGCGGCCGCATCAGGAATTCGATCACCTGGCTCGACGTGTCGCCCAGATACACGTCCGCCACGCCGGTATAGCTTCCATCGACCATCGCGAACCCGTCGATGTCGCAGTGCACATGCGGCAACCCCTCGATCTCGCGCATCAATTCCGCCACCTCGGGCGCGCGCTCGACCAGTCGCTGGTGCGGCGCGAAGATCAGATTGTAGCGCCCGTCCGCGACGATCCGCCGCACCACCTCCGCCCCCCAGCGCCACCACGACGAGCGATGCTCCTGCCAGTGCGGCGTATACAGCACGACCGGCCGCATATCCGCGAACGGCGGCGCGGCGTGCGTCCGGTGCGTGAAGTCAGCCTTTACATAGCCGGTCGCGACGAACCGCTCGGGCGCAAACTCGCGGTCGAGATAGGTCTGCCGCTCCAGTTCGCTCGGCACCAGAGTCAACGCCGCCGCCCGCCGCCGCCGATCGTCGCGCGCGCTCATCGAGCCGACTCCGTGCGACGTCTTCACGAACTTCGCGCGCATCGGGAACAGCCGCGGCAGCCACAGGCTCGTCTGCTCGGCACACACGACGACCGCCGCGCTGCGCAGATAGGGAAGCAGTCGCACCAGCATCGGCATCTTCGCCGGCAGCACCGGATTGCGCCCGGTCCCATCGTCGGCAACCGCGCGAAACCCCGGTGCTCGCCGGACCCGCACATTAGGGAAGCGCGCCGTCCACCGCGTCAGCAACGTCTCGTGCACCGACGTGCTCACCCAAAGCTCGATCGGCACGTCCGACTTCGCAGCGAGCGCCTCGACGATCGGATACAGATGCGGAATCAGCAGCGTCTCGCCGAGAAACAGGAACGCGACTTTCCGCGTCATGACCCCGAAGCGCCGCCCGCAGGCGCGTCATGGTCATGCTGCCACAGCGCGATGTCTTCCGGCCGGTCGATCTCCTGCCAGCGGACATCGCTCCCGATTCGCACCGCGCGGACGCCGACGGTCTCCGCGACGCGGCGGACGACCGCGTGATGATAGGCGTGGATGCCGTCGTCCTCGCCGATCACCGCGCGCAACGCCTCGGCATAGACGCCGCCGCCGGTCGAGACGATCAGCCCGAGCGATCGATCGGTCGCCTGGTGCCCGACCAGATGCTTGCCGACCGCGACGACAGCGTCGCCGTCCGCCTCGACCAGCATGTCATCGAGCCCCGGCGTCACCAGCGGCTCGATGACCAGTTTCACACCCGATCCGGAATCGGCAAGCGCGGCGCGCAAAATCGCCGCATCGAACAGCGTGTCGCCGTTCATCAATGCAAACGGCTCTTCGAGAAATCCGCGCGATGCCCACACGCTACCGATGCTGTTGGCGATCGCCCAGAACGGGTTGAACACGAGTTCGGTGGGTACGCCGCCTTCGCGCGCCGCCAGATGCGCCGCGACCTGCTCGATCCGGTAGCCGCCGACGATCACCGCCCCCTCGAACCCGGCATCCGCCACCGCATCCAGCTGATGATCCAAGATCGCGCGGCCACCGACCTGCACGAGGCATTTCGGCGTCGTCAGCGTCAACGGCAGCAGCCGTGATCCGTGACCGGCAGCAAGGATGATGGCCTTCATGGGCGCGGACTTACGCACGAAGTGTGGCAGGAAAAAAGCTGCCATGTATCGCGCGATCATGCTGCACTGCAGCGGAACTCGCATGCCCACCCGGCCGTTGCGCTCAAATGCGCATGTTCAGATCGCTCCACATACCCCCCGAATGGGTCTGGCTGGAGAGCGTCGCCGTCGTCTCGGCGGCCGTCCTCGTCGCGCTGGTCGCGCATTGGCTGACGATGCGGATCGGCGGCCACGCCCAGCGTCGCTCGACCGCCAAGACCGACGGCCTCGTTCTTGCCCGCGTGCGCCGCCCGCTGCGCGCGGTGTTCGTCTCGGTCGCGGTCGCGTTCGTCTCGCGGATCCTGCCGATGGACAACGACATCGAGGATTTGTGGAAACAGCTGCTCGGCTTCCTCGTCCCCGGGTTGCTCGGCTGGCTCGCGGTCGCGGCGCTCCGCGCATTTCAGGACGTCATCGAGATCCGCGCGGACATCTCGGTC
Source organism: Sphingomonas sp. AP28 (assembly GCF_056680455.1). Taxonomy (NCBI): domain Bacteria; kingdom Pseudomonadati; phylum Pseudomonadota; class Alphaproteobacteria; order Sphingomonadales; family Sphingomonadaceae; genus Sphingomonas; species Sphingomonas sp. AP28. The sequence goes on from NZ_CM155283.1 coordinate 3,251,999, forward strand.
GAGGACAATCTCCGCGCCCGCCGCAAGCGCACGCGGGCGGCGATCCTTGGGCGGATAGGCACGTTTTTCATCATCTTCGTCAGCGTCTGCCTGATGTTGCTCAGCGTCCCAGGCATTCGCTCGATCGGCGTCACGCTGATGGCGTCGGCCGGTATCGCCGGCCTCGTCGTCGGTGCCGCCGCACAGCCGGCGCTGAAGAACCTGATCGCGGGCGTGCAGATGGCGTTCACCGAGCCGATCCGGATCGACGACGTGCTGATCGTCGACGGCGAATGGGGGCGGGTCGAGCAGATCAACCTGACATTCGTGGTCATCAAGATCTGGGACGAACGCCGCCTTGTCGTGCCGGTGTCGAAGTTCCTCGAACAGAGCTTCCAGAACTGGACGCGCGAGACGAGCCAGCTGATGGGCTCGGTGTTCTGGTATCTCGATCCGTCCGCAGACGTGCCGCAGCTGCGCGAGAAACTGGGCGAGATCGTCACGTCGAACCCGCGCTGGGACAAGAGGTTCTACAACCTCCAGGTGACCGACGTGAAGACCGACTGCATCGAACTGCGTGGGCTGATGACCGCCAAGGACGCCGCGATCGCGTTCGACCTGCGGTGTGACGTGCGCGAGGCGTTGCTGAAGTATATCCGCGAGGAAATGCCTGAGGCTATCCCCCGCAACCGCCTGCTGATGGCGCCGGACCCGGTGGGTCGAGCCTAACTTCCCCCCTCCCTGGAAGGGAGGGGCCGGGGGTGGGTTGGCTTCCGCAAATTCTCAGGCGTATTGGCTGAAACTGGCCGACCCACCCCCCAACCCCTCCCTTCCAGGGAGGGGGGCAAGAAGTTAGGCTCCCCCCTATTCAAGGCGCCAAGACGTCAGGCCTCGACGTGCTCCGGCACCGCCTCGAGCGCCGTAATAAACAGCTCGCACCACCACATAACGTCCTCCTTCCGCACGTTGTCGATCAGCTTCTCCCACCGCGCTTTCCGCTCGGCGAGAGGCATCTTCAGCGCCCGGTCGATCGCGTCGGACATTTCCTCGGGGCTGTACGGATTGACCAGCACCGCGTCCTTCAGCTGCGTCGCCGCGCCCGCGAAGTGGGACAGCACCAGCACGCCCGGATCCTCGGGATCCTGCGCCGCGACATATTCCTTCGCGACCAGGTTCATCCCATCGCGCAACGGCGTCACCAACCCGACGCGCGCCGCGCGGTAGATCCCGGCCAGCACATCCCGCGGAAAACCCTGGTTGACGTAGCGGATCGGCGTCCAGTCGATGTCCGAATATTCGCCGTTGATCCGCCCCGACATCGAATCGAGGTTCGCGCGGATCTCCTGGTACGTGTCGACCTTCTCGCGCGAAGGCGGCGCGATCTGGAGCATGTAGACCAGCCCACGCCGATCCGGATGCGACCCGAGGAAGCGCTCGTACCCAGCAAACCGCTCGGCGAGACCCTTCGAATAATCGAGCCGGTCGACCCCGACGATGAGGCTGCGCCCGGTCGCGGACATGTACATCCGCTCCTTGGCATGCCGCGCGGCGTCGCTGTTCGCCGACTTCTCGAAGTCCGCGGTCTCGATCCCGATCGGCGTCGTGATCGCCTTGATCGTGCGGTCACCGACCGTCACCCAGCCATCTTCGCCGACCACGCCGTCCAGCTGGCTGGTGACGTAATGCAGGAAGCTGTCGAGCCAGTCCTGCGTCTGGAACCCGACCACGTCGTACGCGAACATCGATTCGACGAGCGCGCGATGGCTCGGCAGCGACAGTAGCATCGCCATCGGCGGCCACGGGATATGGAGGAAGAACCCGATCTTGTTCTCGACGCCGAGCTTGCGCAGTTCCTGGCCGAGCGGGACGTGGTGGTAATCGTGGACCCACACCAGATCCTCGGGTTCGATCAACGGCAGCACCGTCTCCGCGAACCGCTTGTTTACGCGAGCATAGCCGCTCGAGAAGTCGCGCTCGAACTCGGTCAGGTCGATCCGGTAATGGAACAGCGGCCATAAGGTCCGGTTCGCATAGCCGTTATAATATTCGTCGAAATCCTGCTCTTCGAGGTCGATCGTCGCGGTAGTGACGCCCTTGCCCTGCTGGAAATTGATGTGGCCGGTAAAGGTCTCGGTGGTCGAGCCCGACCAGCCGAACCACACGCCGCCCTTTTCGCGGAGTGCCGCGAGCAACGCGACGGCAAGGCCACCCTGGTTGCCCGAAGGCGCATCGACCGACTGGACGCGGTTCGAGATGACGACGAGGCGGCTCATCGGACGGCACTCCACGGCTTGCTGAGCAGGACCGCGCAGTTGATCAGCCCCACCAGCGAATAGGTTTGCGGATAATTGCCCCACAGCTCCCCGGTGTTCGGGTCGATATCCTCCGACAGCAGCCCGGCAGGTGTCCGCCGCGCGACCATCTCGCAGAACAGCGCGCGTGCGTCGGCAGTGCGGCCGGTCGCATGCAATGCCTCGATCAGCCAGAAGGTGCAGACGTTGAACGCGGTGTGCGGCAGGCCGAAATCATCCTCGGTCGCATAGCGCAGCATGTGGCTGCCGCGCCTGAGACCCTCTTCGACCGCCTTCAGCGTCGACTGGAACCGCGGATCGTCGGGCGCGAAGAAGCGCAGGTCGAGCAGCTGGATCAGGCTCGCATCAAGATCATCGCCACCGAACGTCGCCGAGATACGCTGCGTATCCTCGCGCCACGCCGATTGCTCGATCGTCGTACGGATCGTGTTGGCGCGCTCCTCCCAGAACGTCCGGCGATCCTCGAGCCCGAGAACCTCCGCAGCATTGGCCAGCCGGTCGCACGCCGCCCAGCACATCGCCGCCGAATAGGTGTGGACGTGCGCCTTGGTCCGCAATTCCCAAAGCCCCGCGTCGGGCTTGTCGTACGTCTCCCACGCACGGTCGCCGACCAGCTCGAGGCTCTTGAAGTCCTCCTCGCTCGACATCCGGAACAGCCGCTTGTCGAAGAACGCCTGGACGTCGGACAGGATGATCTGGCCGTACGCGTCGTGCTGGATCTGCTCGTACGCCTGGTTTCCGACACGCACCGGACCCATGCCGCGATAGCCGGGCAGGTCGCTCTCGATCCGCTCGATCAGCGTCGCCTCGCCGCCGACGCCGTAGAGCGGCTGGACGTGCCCCCCCTTCGATGCGTCGACGATGTTGCGCAGATATTCGAGATAGCCTTCGAGCACGTCGAGCGCACCCAGCCGGTTCAGCGCCTGCACGGTATAATAGGCGTCGCGGATCCAGCAGTAGCGATAGTCCCAGTTGCGCTCCGACCCCTCATGCTCGGGGATCGAGGTGGTGAGCGCGGCGACGATCGCACCGGTCTCCTCGTGCTGGCACAGCTTCAGCGTGATCGCGGCGCGGATGACGACGTCCTGCCACTCGACCGGCGTCGCGAGTCCGCGCACCCAGTGGCGCCACTCGTCCTTGGTCCGCGACAGCATCGCCTCGGCGGCCTCGTGCAGCACGCCCGCGAAGCTCTCGTCGGGGCCGAGGAACAGGTGCATCTGGCGCTCGAGCCGGAACCAGTTCTCGCCGACGATATGCCCGACCGGCGCATCGGTGGTCAGCCGCAGCGTCTGGTCGTCCATCAGGAAACGGATGTGGTTCGAACCCTGCGTGTGCTCGGTCGGCTTCCCCCAGTTCGTCGCGACCCGCATCCGAACGCGAATGCGCGGCGAGCCAGCCACGGGCTTGACGATCCGGACGAAGCTGGTCGGGCGATAGGTGCGGCCTTCGCGCACGAAGCGCGGGCAGAAATCGATCACCTCGACCGCGTTGCCCGCCTCGTCCTCGTGCCGCGTCACCAGAATCGGCGTGTTGCGAATATAGGCCTGCGTGGTTTTCGCCCCGCCCTCCAGTTCGATCGCCCAGAACCCGGTCTTGGGCGCATCGCCACCGAGCAGCGCGCAGAACGCCGGGTCGCCATCGACGCGAGGCACGCAGCCCCAGACGAACGTGCCGGTCCTGTCGATCAGCGCGGAGACCTGGCAATTGCCGATCGGCCACAGGTTCATGTCGGCTTTTTGGGTGGGTGCGGTCATCGTGTTTCCAACGTGGGTGTTTTCAATATGGCAGCAATCCAGTCGCGAAGTGCGGCAACGTCGTTCAGGCGGTAGGTGGCGGCGGTAGGCCGTTGCTCGCCGATCAGCACGCCCGCCCCGCCAAGGTCGCGCGCGGCCTCGAACCCGTCCTCGTCGGTAACGTCGTCGCCGAAGAAATACGGCACGCTGCCCGCCATCGCCGGGGCATCGATCAGTTTGCGAAGCGCTGCACCCTTGTCGCCGGGGGTGCGCAGCTCGACCATCATCTTGCCGCGCTGAAGCGTGAGGCCGTGGGTGACGGCGAGGTCTTCGGCGAGGCGAACCGCGGCGGGTTCGAAGTCCGGCGCCATCCGGTAGTGCAACCCGGCGCCAAGGCTCTTGGCTTCGTAGACGAGGCCGTTGGCGTCGGCGAAGTTACGGAACGAGTCGGAGGCGGCTTCGAGCGAGGCAGGGCGCTTGGCGGCGACGTGGCCGTCGTCGGGCGTGCGTGTCTCGGCGCCGTGGCTGCCCGCGACCGCGAACAAATGCGCGTGGCGGCCGAGCATCGCGTCGAGCTGCGCGATCGAGCGCCCGCTGATGATCGCGACGCGACCGGGGAAGCGCTCGGCGAGCGTATCGAGCGTATCGAGCAGGACCTGGCTCACCACGACCGCATCCGGCGTCGCGGCAAGATCAACCAGCGTCCCGTCGAAATCGAAGAAAAGGCTCACGGCGTCGGGCACGGCGTAGGGCAAGGTGGGGGGCGGCGCGAGGATATCAGTCGCGGGCTGGCGTTCGGCTAGCATCATCCCTGAACCCCTAGCGCCACCGCTCCGTTCCGCTGCACTGCAAAATTGGAACGGGTGCGGTTCGAATTTTGGGATGGGTGAGGGGGCGGTGGGCTTGATTAGCGCGACCACCCTTCCTGTTCTCCCGCGAACGCGGGAGCCCAGGATCCAGCAGCGCAGCGCCCGTAACCCTGGCCCCCCGCCTCCGCAGGGGAACAAGAAAGAGGCGGACCCTGATTTTCCCATCGCATCCTACCACCCCGGCGAAGGCCGGGGCCCAGTTGGGGGACGGCAATGAAGCATGTTGCGCGATATCACCTCAGACGTTCCAACTGGGCCCCGGCCTCCGCCGAGGAGGTGCTAAAGGATGCACATCTCACTCCATTTCAGGCCTGCAAACCTTGTTTCCCCGCGAAGGCGGGGACCCAGACTGGGCTCCCGCCTTCGCGGGAGAACAAGTAGCGGGGGGTGGCCCACGCTAAACAGCGCACACACATCCCATCGGGATAGCAGCCGAGCAAGTCCGCGGCGCCGGCGCTAGATGAAGCCACACCCCTCCAATCCACCCCACCTGCGACACCTCGCGACACAAAACCGCTGGACTAGCCCCAGCCGCTTGGTCATGCCTGCCGTCCATGTCCCGCGTCCGCGCCCTCCTCATCGCACCCGTCTCCGCGGCCGTCCTGCTAGCCGGCTGCACCGTCGGCCCGGACTACCAACCCAAGGCAGCGGCAGAGCTGGGCGTCCCCGACGCCTATTCGGTCACCCCCGTCACCAGCCCCGAAGACCTCACCCGCTGGTGGCAGAAGTTCGACGACCCCGTCCTCGGCCAGCTCGTCGAGCAGGCCGCCGCCGCCAACCTCGACATCGCGCAATCCGTCGCCCGCCTCCGCCAGGCCCGCGAAAGCCTGCTCCAGAACCGTGCGTCGCTGCTTCCGACGGTCAACGGCTCGGCGGGGTATCAGCGCAACGAGAACGTCCGTGGCGGCGGGCGCTCGTTCACGCTCCCAGACGGCACGGTCGTCGATACCGGCGGCGGCGGTGCCAACAGCTTCACGCTCGGCGCCAGCGCCAGCTATCAGGTCGGCGTCTTCGGCGAGATCCGCCGCACCGTCGAGGCCAGCCGCGCCGACTATGCCGCGTCGGGCTACGACTACGCCACCGTGCTGATCTCGGTCGAAAGCGAGGTCGCGCGCAACTACGTGCTCGCCCGCTCGTACCAGCAGCAACTCGCCAACGCCCGCGCCTCGCTCGCGATCCAGGACGACAATCTCGAGATCGCCGGCTTCCGCGTCCAGGCCGGGCTCGTCTCCAGCGTCGACGCCGAACAGGCGCGGGCCCAGCGCGCGCAGACCGCCGCGACGATCCCGAGCCTCGACCAGCAATATGCCGCTGCCGTCGCGCGTATCGGCGTGCTGACCGCGCAGGCGCCCGGCGCGCTCCGGGCGATGATGGCGCCCGTGAAGGCGATCCCGACCGGTCCCGCCGCGGTCGGCGTCGGCATTCCCGGCGACACGTTGCGCCAGCGTCCCGACATTCGCTCCGCCGAACGCGCGCTCGCCGCCGCCACCGCGCGGATCGGCGTCGCCAAGGCGCAGCTCTATCCCGCGCTCGCGATCACCGGCAACCTGAACACCAACGCGACCTCGATCGGCAACATCGGCGACGCGATCACCGGCAGCCTCTTCGCCGGCCTGACCCAGGCGATCTTCAACGGCGGGCGGTTGCGAAGCCAGGTCCGCACGAGCGAAGCCGCCGCCGACGGCGCGCTCGCGCTCTACAAGTCCACCGTCCTCACCGCGCTCGAAGATGTCGAGAACGCCGTCGTCGCGCTCCAGACCGCGCAGGAACGCGAGCGACAGTTCGCGATCGCGCTCGACGCGTCGAACAATTCCGCGATCCTCAGCCGCAGCCAGTACCGCACCGGCCTCACCGACTTCACCACGCTCAACCAGCAGGAAACCGCGCTCCTGTCCGCGCGCAACGGCGCCACGCAGGCGCGCGCCGACGCGGCCACCGCGTTGATCGCACTCTATGCCGCACTCGGCGGCGGCTGGGACTCCACCGTGATCCCGCAAGCGCCCATATCCAATCCAGAGGCACGCTGATGGCCGACGCATCGATCGACGACTTCCTCGGCGTGAAGCCGCAGGCCCCCTGGAAACGCTACGTAAAGTGGGTCGTGATCGCGGTCGGCGTGGTCCTGCTGTGCCTCCTGCTCGCCAAGTGCTTCGGCGCGAAGGAGCAGACGCAATATTCGACGCAGGCGGCCCAGCGCGGCAACCTGACCGTCAGCGTTTCGGCAACCGGCAAGCTCGCCCCGACCACGCAGGTCACGGTCGGCTCGCAGCTGTCGGGCCTCGTCACCAAGGTCGTCGTCGACGTCAACGACCGCGTCACGGCGGGCCAGCCGCTCGCGCTGATCGACCCCGAACAGCTCGACGACCAGATCCGCCAGACCAGCGCCCAGCTCGCGGCGAACCAGGCGCAGGTGGCGCAGGCACAGGCCACCGTCGCCGAATCGCGCGCGCAGTTGAATCGCCTCGAAGAGGTCTCGCGCCTGTCGGGCGGTCGCGTGCCGTCGAAGACCGAGCTCCAGACCGGTCGCGCCGATTACGCGCGCGCCGTCGCGGCGCAGAAGGTCGCCGAAGCCAACGTCGTCGCCAGCCGCGCGCTCCTCGCGCAGAACCAGACGCAGCGGGCGCGTGCAATCATCCGCTCGCCCGTCACCGGCGTCGTGCTCGCGCGCCAGATCGATCCCGGCCAGACCGTCGCGTCCTCGTTCAACACCCCGACGCTGTTCGTGATCGCCGAAGACCTCACCAAGATGAAGCTCGAGGTCGCGATCGACGAAGCCGACGTGGGCGAGGTCAAGATCGGCCAGAAGGCCAGCTTCACCGTCGATGCGTTCCCAGGCCAGACCTTCCCCGCGACGATCAGCCGCGTCGATCTCGGTTCGAACCTGACGGTCAGTTCGGCCACCTCGTCGACCTCGACCACCGCGACCTCGACCACCGGGCAGGTCGTCTCGTACGCGGCCGACCTGACGGTGGGCAATCAGTCGCTGACGCTGCGCCCCGGCATGACCGCGACCGCGGACATCGTCACGTCGGACAAGCGCAACGTCCTGCTCGTCCCCAACGCCGCGTTGCGCTTCAAGCCGACCGCGGCGTCCGGCGATGCAGGCGGCGGTATCGCCGGCTCGCTGACCTTCCGTCCGCGCCGTGGCGGTGGTGCGGAGCGCACCGCGACGGTCGCTCGCGGCGCGCAGCAGACGATCTACGTCAAGGGCGCGGACGGCACGCCGCAGCCCGTGCAGATCACCACCGGCGACACCAACGGCACGATGACCGAAGTCCTGTCGGGCAATCTCCAACCCGGCGCGCAGGTCATTACCGGCCAGTTGGCGAGCGGCGGCGACGATGCCAAGCGCAGCGGCGGCCCACGCCGCTCAGGCGGCGCCAGCAAGGGTGGGGGCGGTGGCCAGTAACGCGCCGCTCACCGCCGAACCGCTCATCTCCCTGCGCGGCGTCACCAAGACGTACGGGCAGGGCGCGACGATGTTCCAGGCGCTCAAGGGCGTCGACCTCGACATCGCGGCCGGCGATTTCGTCGCGGTGATGGGGCCGTCGGGGTCAGGCAAGTCGACGACGATGAACATCCTCGGCTGTCTCGACGTGCCCAGCGACGGCACCTTCCTGTTCCGCGGCCACCACGTCGAGACGCTCGACCGCGACCAGCGCGCGCTGCTCCGCCGAAAATATCTCGGCTTCGTGTTCCAGGGCTTTAACCTCCTTTCGCGCACCTCCGCGCTGGAGAATGTCGAACTCCCCTTGCTCTACCGCGGCGACGAAAAGCGCGCGCGTAGGGATGCCGCGATGGCGAGCCTCGACACCGTCGGCCTCGCGGACTGGTGGGACCACACCCCGGCCGAACTGTCCGGCGGCCAGCAACAGCGCGTCGCGATCGCCCGCGCGTTGGTCACGAGTCCCGACGTGCTGCTCGCCGACGAGCCCACCGGCAATCTCGACAGCGAACGCTCGGTCGAGATCATGCAGCTGCTCACGCGGTTGAACGCGGAAAAGAACATCACGGTCCTGATGGTCACGCACGAACCCGACATGGCCGCCTTCGCCAGGACGGTGGTCCACTTCAAGGATGGCCTGGTAGAACGCATCGAAAGCCAGCACCGCCAAGGTGAGAGGGTGGACTCGTGAGCGCCCTTTCTTCCCCCCTCCCGCAAGCGGGAGGGGCCGGGGGTGGGCACGCGCTCACCTCGAACGCAACGCCAGCCGTAGCTCCGGCGCGCGCTTCGACCGCTGCGTTTGCCGAACCCGCGAGCCCACCCCCCAACCCCCTCCCGCAAGCGGGCGGGGGAGCAGAAGTCTCGCGCGGGGAAGAAAGCTAATGTTCGGCACCACCCTCGTCCTCGCGCTCCGCTCGATCCGCCGCCACCTCCTGCGGTCGTTCCTCACCATCCTCGGCATCGTCATCGGCGTCGGCGCGGTCGTGACGATGGTCACGCTCGGCAAGGCGACCACCGCCGCCGTCCAGCAGTCGATCTCCACGCTCGGCACCAACATCCTGCAAGTCCGCCCCGGCCAGGGCTTCGGTCGTGGCGGCGGGGGCCCGCGTCCGCCCGACTTCAAGCCCGAGGACGTCGCCGCGATCGCCAACCAGATCGCCGGCGTCACCGCGGTCGCGCCGCAAGCCAGCGCCACTGCCACCGCGATCTACGAAGGCGCCAACTGGTCGACCACGATCAACGGCACCACCGACGCCATCTTCCAGGTCCAGCCATGGCCGCTCGCCGCGGGCCGCCGCTGGACGCCGGTCGAGGAAAGCGCCGGTGCCGCGGTCTGCATCATCGGCAATACCGTCTCGAAAAACCTGTTCCCCGGCGGCGATCCGGTCGGCCACCGGTTCCGTATCGGACCGATCAGCTGCGACGTGATCGGCGTGCTGACCACGCGCGGCCAGGCCGGGTTCGGCGGCGATCAGGACGACACCGTGGTCATGCCGATCAAGGCGGTCCAGCGGCGCTTCACCGGCAACCGCGATATCCGCCTGATGCTGGTCGGCGTCGACGAGCGTTTCTCGACCAGCACCGTCCAGGCCGGGATCACCGACCTGCTCCGCGAACGTCGCACCATCACCGGCGACAAGCCCGACGACTTCAACATCTTCGACACCAAGCAGATTTCGGACACGCTAACCGGTACCACGACCCTGCTCACGGGCATCGTCGCCGCGGTAGCCGGGATCAGCCTGGTGGTCGGCGGGATCGGCATCATGAATATCATGCTGGTGTCGGTGACCGAGCGCACGCGCGAGATCGGCATCCGCCTCGCGATCGGCGCGGTCGCGCGCGAGGTGCTGCTGCAGTTCCTCGTTGAAGCCATCGCGCTGTCGTGCCTCGGCGGTGTCATCGGGCTGATCGTCGCGCAGGCCGCGATCGCGATCATCGCGCCGCTGATCAAGGTTCAGTGGCTGTTCGTGCCCGAGATCAACATCTTCGCGTTCGCGATCTCCGCAGTGATCGGCGTCGTCTTCGGCTATTTCCCCGCACGGCGTGCCGCGGCGATGAACCCTATCGACGCGTTAAGGCACGAGTGATCGCCGCCTCGGGATCACGGACCAGCGCCTGCAGCCGGTCGAGATCCTCGGGCGTGTCGATATCGATCAGTTCGGCCGGCGCGGTGACGACGTGCCGCCCCGCCTGCACCAGATCGCGCGCGCCGGCATCGCCGTCAAGCGTCAGCAGGAAATCGAACCGCTCGCGCCCGAACAGGGCAGGGGGGCTCGGCTTCTCGCCATCGCTCGACGCGACCACCGCGTCGGCGCTGTCGGCGGCATCGAGCATCCGGTAGATATGCGCCGCGGTCACGCGCGGCATGTCCGCCAGCGCGATCAGCACCGCCTCCGCGCCCTCGTCCTTGGCGCACTGCACGCCGAGCTTCACCGACTGCGACATCCCCGACGACGGATCGTCGTTATGCACCACCTCGAAATGATGGCTGATGAAGTCGAGCTTGCAGCCATCGGTGACCACCAGCCGGCGCTTGAACGGAATGTTCTCGAACGCGGTAACGACGTGCATCCCGAGCGGCTTGTTGAGGAACGGCACCTCGAGCTTGTTGGGGATGCCGAACCGCTCCGAGCGCCCGGCCGCGAGGAGGATGAGGAAGACGTTTTCAGCGGCGATCATTGAACGCTCCTATCATCGCCGCGGCCACCGATAGCGCGATTTCCGAGGGTCCGATCGCACCGATGTCGAGCCCGACCGGCGCGTCGATCCGGTCGATGTTCTCCGCCGTAACGCCCTCCGAAGCAAGCCGCTCGCGCCGCGCCGCGTGGCTCTTGCGGCTGCCGAGCGCGCCGACATACGCGGCATCGGACGCGAGCGCCGCGATCAGCGCCGGGTCGTCGATCTTGATGTCGTGGCTCAGCGTCACGACAGCGGTCGACGGACCGGGGCGGAGCGCGGCAATCGCCTCGTCCGGCCAGCGGTCGTCGAGCGTCACGCCCGGAAACCGCTCCTCGGTCAGGAACCGCGCCCGCGGATCGATCACGACGGTTTCGATCCCGAGCTCACGCGCGAGGCCCGCCAAGGCCTGCGCGATCTGCACCGCGCCGACGATCAGCAACCGGCGCGGTGGATCGTAGCGGTTGACGAACACCTCGCCGGTCTCCAGCGGGCGCGCGTCGCTGTGTCCGGTCGCGAGATCGGTCGTCACGGTCAGCGCATCGCCCTGGTCGCGCGCATCGGCGATCCGGTCGAACAGTTCCGGATCGAACCCCTCGGCCGACACCGGCTGCACCATTACCGCGATCTCGCCGCCGCACGGCAGCCCGACCTCCCACGCCGCCGCATCCGCCACGCCGTAGTTGCGCACCTGGAACGGCGCCCCCGCGATCACCTCGGCGGCGGTAGCGAGAATATCGCTCTCGACGCAGCCGCCGGAGACGGATCCCTCGAACCGCCCATCGGCATGGACGAGCATATGGCTCCCCTTGGGCCGAGGCGCGGATCCCCAGGTCGAGACGACCGTGGCGATCGCCATCTTCTCGCCCTTCCAGGTCTTCGCAGCAGCGAGCACGCTATCGTTTTCGGCCATGTTGTCTCTCTTCTCGTTCTCCCGCGAAGGCGGGAGCCCAGGAGCCACGAACGCTCCGTTTGGTATCCTGGCCCCCCGCCTGCGCGGGGGAACAGCTCTTATAGGGAGGGTAGTCCAGCCAGCAGCTTGTCGAGCGTCACCGGAAAGTCCCGAACTCGCACCCCCGTCGCGTTGTAGATCGCATTCGCCACCGCAGCCCCCGCGCCGGAAATCCCGAGCTCCCCAACGCCCTTCGCCCCAACCGGGTTCGCGGAATCGTCGATGTCCTCGATGAAATGCACTTCGAGCTGCGGAATGTCGGCATTCACCGCGACATGATACTCGCCGAAATCGGGGTTCACGAACGCCCCGGTCCGCGTATCAACGATGCCCTCTTCGCTGAGGGCATAGGCGATCCCCCACGCCATCCCGCCCGTAATCTGGCTCGTCGCGGTCTTGCGATTGAGCACGCGGCCGACGTCGAACACGCCCAGCATCCGCCGCACGCGCGTCTCGCCCGTCACCGCATTCACCGCGACCTCGACGAAGTGCGCGCCGTGGCTCGCCTGGCTGGTGCGCTTACTCTCGGCACCCGGCCTGGTCTTGCCCATCGCCACGATCGGCTCACCGCGCACCAGATCGGCAAGCTTCACCGATCGTCCGCCCGCGCTCACGCAGCCGTCGTGCAGGCTCAGTTCCTCTGGCGCAGCGTTCATCCGCAACGCCAGTTCGCCAAGGATATCCTCGCATGCCAGCACCACCGCCGAACATGCGCTGCCCGCGCCGAACGACCCGCCCGACCCCGCGCTCGGCGGGAAGTCGGTATCGCCGAGCCGCACATTGACCTCGGCGACCGGCAGCCCAAGCATCTCGCCGGCGGTCTGCGCGAGGATGGTGTACGTCCCCGTGCCGATGTCGGTCATGTCGCACTCGACCGTCGCGCGGCCATCCGCCTCCAGCCGCACGCGCGCCTGCGCCTCGACGGTGAAATTGCCGCGCAGGCTCGCCGCCATGCCGATCCCGACCAGCCACTCGCCGTCGCGCACCGACCCCGGCGCCGGCACCGTGTCCGGCCATCCGAACCGCTTGGCACCTTGCGTGTAGCAATCAAGCATCCGCCGCGTGGAGAACGGTTTGCCGCTTACCGGATCGGTCTCGGGCTCGTTGCGCCGCCGCAGCTCGATCGGGTCGATCCCGAGCTGCTCGGCCAGCTCGTCCATCGCGCACTCGACGCCGAACGTCCCGACCGCCTCGCCCGGCGCACGCACCGCACCGCTCGCCGGCAGGTCGACGCGGACAAGGTCGGTCTTGAAGCGCCGCGCGTCGCCCCGGTACAGCGGCAGCGTCCCGAACGGCACCGGCTCGAGAAACTCGCCATCGTCGTTCTGTGCGACGACGCTCTCATGCCCCATGCCGAGGATGACGCCGTGCTCGTCGGCGGCAATGCGGATGCGCTGCGTCGTGTGCGAGCGGTGATGCACCATATACGCAGTCTGGCGACGGGGGAGGGCGACCTTCACCGGCCGCCCAACGACCTCCGCCGCGATCGCCGCGAGGATCGTTTCCGGACCCACACCGGTCTTGCCCCCGAACCCGCCGCCGACATACGGCGCCAGCACGCGCACCTTGTCCGCATCGATCTTAAGCGCTTTCGCGATCGTCTTGCGCGCGCCGCCGATCACCTGGTTGCTCGACCGCACGGTGAGCTTGTCGCCCTCCCACCACGCGGTGGTGGCATGAGGCTCCAGCGCGGCGGGGAAATGCACGGGGGTCGTGTAGGTCCGGTCGAACGTCACCGCCGCGTCCGCCATCACCGCGTCCGCCATCACCGCGTCGAGATCGCCGTTGTCGATCGGCGGCAGGAAGCCGATCTTCGGAGCGGTATCGACCGGCTGCGCCTCGACGTCGAACCGATCCTCGCCCGCCTCGGTGCGAACCACGACCAGCGCCGCGGCATCGCGCGCGATCGCCTGGTCCTCCGCGACGACGATCGCGACCGGCTGGCCGAGGTGGAGAATGACGTCGGTATCGAACAGCGGCATCGCGCGCGAGTTGGACTCGCCGGCAGGCATGCGCGCGTCGTTATGGATGACAGCAATGACGCCAGGCAACGTCTCGGCGGCACTCACGTCGATGCCGAGGATGCGCCCGCTGCCAACTGGCGTGCCGACGATCGCGGCATAGGCGATGCCGTCGGGTGTGCCCTCATACGCATAATCCGCAACGCCGGTGACCTTAGCCGGCCCCTCGATCCGGTCGAGCCCAAGCCCGAGGACGCCCTGCTTCGCGCGGTCGAGCCCACCCGGCCGAAACGCCGCATCCATCACGTGTTCGTTCATTCTGCGGTCCTCGGGTGGAGGGAAGGATATGGGTAGGGCGGGGACGTTTGACGAGGGTTGAGAGTGAGACGCCCTCTACCTCGCCGCCACCCCGGCGAAGGCCGGGGCCCAGTTGGAAAGGTCTCGATAACGGAGGACGATCCTTCGTTATCTTAGTCCCCCAACTGGGCCCCGGCCTTCGCCGGGGTGGTACCTGTCTATGGTATCGTCAGCCCTCAAACAGCCGGCAACTGATCCAGCAACTTGTCCAGCGTAATCGGGAACTCGCGCACCCGGATGCCGGTCGCATTAAACACCGCGTTCGCCACCGCAGCACCCGCACCCGAGATTCCCAGCTCACCGATCCCCTTCGCATGGATCGGGTTCGCATGGATGTCGCGCTCGTCGACGAAGTGGACATCCATCTGCGGTACGTCCGCATTGGCCGGCACGTGATATTCGCCGAGATCGTGGTTCACCAGCTTGCCGGTCCGCGTGTCGTGGACGAGGTCCTCGGTCAGCGCGGTGCCGATCCCGAAGGTCATCCCGCCGAGGCACTGCGACCGCGCGGTCTTCGCATTGAGCACGCGCCCCGCCGCGAACGACCCGAGCATCCGCCGCACCCGCGTCTCGCCAGTGATCACGTTGACCGCGACCTCGGCGAAATGCGCACCGAACCCAGCCTGCGACGTCTCCTTCTCCTGCTTGCCCGGCTTGATGTGCCCGGTAGCCTCGAGACCCTTGCCGACCAGCTCGCCGATCGGCGTCGAGCGGTTGTCGCCGATCGCGTTGCCGTCCTTGAGCGTCAGGCCGTCCTCGTCGACGCCCGCCGCCTTGGCGAGCTTCCCGCGCAGCATCTCGCACGCGAGATACACCGCGGTCCCGGACGACGCCGCACCCCACGAACCGCCCGAACCCGCCGCCGGAGGATCGTTGGTATCACCCAGCGACATCGTGATGTTCTCGACCGGAATCCCGAGGATCTCCGACGCGATCTGTGCCAGGATCGTGTAGCTGCCGGTGCCTATATCGGTCATCGCCGACGACACCGTCGCCGAGCCGTCCGGGTGGATCTCGACCTTGGCGGACGATTCCATCATCATGTTGCCGCGCACCGCCGAAGCGACGCCCATGCCGATCAGCCACTCGCCCTCGCGCCGCGTGCCGGCCTTCTGGCGCTTGTCCCAACCGAACTTCTTCGCACCCTCGTCGAGCGCACGCGTCAGGTTGCGCGACGAATAGGGTACGTCCTTTTCGGGGTCGATCTTCGGATCGTTGCGCTTGCGCAGCTCGATCGGATCCATCTGGAGCTTCTCGGCCAGCTCGTCCATCGCGCCTTCCAGCGCGAGCATCCCGACGGCTTCGCCCGGCGCGCGCATCGAACCCGACAGCACGAAGTTCACATCGACCACCTCATGCGTGATCAGCCGGTTCTCACCGCCGTACAGCAGATGCGTGCCGATCCCGGCCGGCTCGAAATAATCCTCGGTCGGCTGGTTCGATGTCAGCGTCTCGTGACCGATCGCCGACAGCTTGCCGTCCGCATCCGCCGCCAGCCGCACGCGCTGCTCGGTATTCGACCGCCGCACGGTTGCCTCGAACACCTGCGGCCGCGACATCACCGCCTTGACCGGACGGCCAAGCTGCTTCGCCGCGATCGCCGCCGCGACGCTCTCGGGTGCGATGCCGAGCTTCGATCCGAACCCGCCGCCGATATAGCGCGCGATGATACGCACCTTCTTCTCGGACAGCCCCAGCGACTTCGCCAGCTGCTGCGCGTCCGACGTCGGCATCTGGTACGCGCCGTACAGCGACAGCGAACCGTCCTCTTCCCATACCGCGGTCGAGGCATGCGGCTCCATCGCCGCCGAATTCTGGCTCGGCGTGACATAGGTCGAATCGATCGTCACCGCCGCCTCGGCCATCGCCTTGTCGACGTCGCCCTGCTTGAAGTGCGCAGGCGTCGCGTCGTCCGGCGGCGTCCGCGTCTCGTCGCGGTGCGCGGCGAAGTCGTACTGACCCTCGGCTTCGTCATATTCGATAGGCAGCCGCGCCGCGGCATCGCGCGCGACTTCGAAGCTCTCGGCGAGCACGATCGCGACGATCTGGCCGAAGAACGCGATGTCCTTCACGCCCTGCGTCGGGGCGTCGGTCGCGCCGCCCTGCGCAGAGACGCGGATGAACTGGTCGAAATCGGTGACGACGTCGATCACGCCGGGGATCGCCTTCACGGCATCGACGTCGATCGAAACGACCTTGCCCGCCGAGATCTTCGTGCCGACCAGCACGCCGTACGCCATGTTGGCGAACTGGTATTCCGCGGCATAGGTCGCCGTGCCGGTGACCTTCAGCGGACCGTCGATCCGGTCGAGCGGCTTGCCGATGACGCCCTGGACGCCCGTATCCAGAAGACTGTCCGGATGCGGCTTGTCCATCGTCAGGCTGTTCGTAGTGCCAAGACCAAACATGCTTATGCTCCCGTGACGTTGCGCAGCGTCGCGATCAGCGTGCGACGGGCGAGGGGGATCTTGAAGTCGTTCGAGCCATAGCCCTTGGCGTCGGCCAGCAGCGCGGTCGCCGCCGCCTCGAACACGGCATCGGACGGCGCCTTGCCGACCAGAGCCGCCTCGACCGCCGGGTTGCGCCAAGGCATCGGGCCGAGCCCGCCGAACGCGAGCGAGGCCGACGCGATCACGCCGTCCTGCACGTCGACGATCGCCGCCACCGAAACGAGCGCGAACGCATACGATGCACGATCGCGCACCTTGCGATATTCCTGCTTGCCCTTGACCGGTGCCGGCAGCTCGATGTGCGTGATCAGTTCACCCGCTTCGAGCGCGTTCTCGATCTGCGGCGTGTCGCCCGGCAGGCGATAGAAGTCGTGGATCGAGATCCGCCGACGATCGCCATCCGCCTTCAACGTCACGATCGTCGCGTCGAGCGCACGCATCGCCACCGCCATGTCGCTCGGGTGCGTCGCGATGCAATGCTCGCTCGTCCCCAGCACGGCAAGAATGCGGTTGAAGCCACCAATCGCCGAACAGCCGCTGCCCGGCTCGCGCTTGTTGCACGCCGCCGCGGTATCATAGAAATAATAGCACCGCGTCCGCTGGAGCAAATTGCCTCCGGTCGACGCCTTGTTGCGCAACTGCCCCGAGGCCCCGGCGAGCAATGCGCGGCTCAGCACCTCGTACTTGGCGACGACGCGGCGATCAGCGGCGAGATCGCTGTTCGGCACCAGCGCACCAATCGTCAGCCCGCCATCCTCGCGTTCCTCGATCTTCGCGAGATCGAGCCGCGAGATGTCGACCAGCTTGTCCGGCGTCTCGACCTGCAACTTCATCAGGTCGAGCAGGTTGGTACCGCCCGCGATGAACTTCGCGCCCGCCGTATCGATATCCTTGACCGCAGCCTCGGGCGTAGCGGCCTTCTCGTAGGTGAAGGTCTTCATGCCACCAGCTCCCCGCGCGCGTTGGCTTCCATCGCGGCGTCCTTCTCGTCCGCGGTCCGGCCTGCGGGCTCGGCACCACCGACTTCGCGGATCGCATCGACGATGTTCGGATACGCGGCGCAACGGCACAGATTGCCGCTCATCCGCTCGGAAATCTCGGCGTCGTCGAACTTCGGATCGGTCAGGTCGCCCGACGCATGGCTGGCCCAGCCCTTCTTGACCTCGTCGAGCATGCCGACCGCCGAACAGATCTGCCCCGGCGTGCAATAGCCGCACTGGTATCCGTCATGCCGCACGAACGCGTCCTGCAAGGCGTGGAGATTGCCCGGCTGGCCGATGCCCTCGATCGTCGTGATCTCGTCGTCCTGGTGCATCACCGCGAGCGTCAGGCAGGAATTGATGCGGCGCCCGTTGATCAGCACCGTGCACGCGCCGCACTGGCCATGGTCGCAGCCCTTCTTCGACCCCGTCAGCCCGAGATGCTCGCGGCACAGGTCGAGCACCGACGTACGAATATCGGGCTCAGCGTCATATGATTGACCATTGATCGTGAAATGCATGGCGGTGCCCCTGGTTGAATGTGCCGGGAATGTACGGATTTCGAGGACTCAACGCCGATGCGACCGATCGTTTCCTATTGCGACAAGCTCTCACACATCGGTGCGCTGGCGCTCGTCGCGGCAAGCGGGCAAGCTGCGGCGATGACGCCAGCTTCTCCCCGATTGTCGCCCCCGATCGTCATTGCGCATCGTGGCGCAAGCGGGCTCCGGCCCGAGCATACGCTGGCGGCGTATGAGCTCGCGATCGACCAGGGCGCGGACTTCATCGAGCCCGATCTGGTGCCGACCAAGGACGACGTCCTCGTCGCGCGGCACGAGAACAATATCGCGGAGACGACCAACGTCGCCGACCATCCCGAGTTCGCCGCGCGCAAGACCACCAAGACGATCGACGGCCAGACGATGACCGGCTGGTTCGTCGAGGACTTCACGCTCGCAGAACTGAAGACGCTGCGCGCGAAGGAGCGGCTGCCCAAGCTCCGCCCCGCGAACACCGCCTATGACGGCCAGTTCCAGATCCCCACGCTTGCCGAGATCATCGCGCTCGCCAAGCGCCGCACGACCGAGACGGGCCGGACGATCGGCATCTATCCCGAGACCAAGCACCCGACCTATTTCGCCAAGATCGGCCACTCGACCGACGCCAAACTGGTCGCCGAACTGCGCGAGGCCGGCTGGGACTCAGCCAAAGCGCCGGTGTTCATCCAGTCGTTCGAGGTCGCCAACCTCCAGCGCCTCCACAAGATGACCAAAATCCGCCTGATCCAGCTCATGGACGGGGAGGGCGGTCCCGCCGACGGCGCGCAGCCGAGCTACAAGGCGATGATCACGCCCGAGGGCCTGAAGGCGGTCGCCGCCTACGCCTACGGCATCGGCCCGAACAAGAGCATGCTCTGGACCGACGCGACCCCGACCACGCTGGTCGCCGATGCGCACGCGGCCGGCCTGCGGGTCCACCCCTGGACCTACCGCGCCGAAAACTACTTCGAACCCACCCGCTTCCGCCGCGGCACCGACCCCGCGGCACACGGCGACATCGCTGCGGAGATCGACGCAGGCCTTGCACAAGGTATCGACGGTTTCTTCACCGACTTTCCGCTATACGGGGCCCAAGCGCGCGACCGAGCCCAGGGAACCGCGCGTGCAGGAGTAAAGTAAATGCGTAAGGTTCTTCCCGTACTCGCGGTGCTGCCGTTCCTCGTAAGTGGCTGCATCAGCACCGCAACCTCGATCGTGAAGGCACCGTTCCAGGTCGCCGGCAAGGCAGTCGACTGGAGCACGACCAGCCAGGAAGAATCGGACCGCAACTACGGCAAGAAGATGCGCAAGCAGGAAGCCGAAGAGGGCAAGCAGCGCAAGGAACTGGCGAAGCGCTGCAAGAAGGACCCGAGGCGCTCGGAATGCGGCCAGTACCAAGGCTACCGCGCAGGAAACTGAGGGGCATCCCCATACCACCAAAACTACCGCCACCCCGGCGAAGGCCGGGGCCCAGTTGGGGGACGTCGCTAACGACGGACTACGCGCTGTTACCGCTGCCTCCCAACTGGGCCCCGGCCTTCGCCGGGGTAGTGGCTAGTTCAGGTCGCCCTGACTTCCTTGTTCTCCCGCGAAGGCGGGAGCCCAGTCTGACTCCCGCCTTCGCGGGAGAACAAAGCAGCGGGAGAACAAGCTGTGAGGTTCGCGACAGCCCCTAAAACCACCCCATCACAGTAACCGGAAACGGCGTCCACCATCCAACCCGAACCCCCGCAAACCGAAGCGCATCCCCCGTCCACGCATTACACGTCCGCACCGCGCTATACCGCCCGTTAGCCTCGTAAAACGCGTCATACCCGGCATACCCTCGATACCGCGCACCCCCATCGCGAAAGCTCGCCCGGATATACGCCGCCAACCGCCGATACTGCGCCGGCGATAAGACGATCTCCCGAGCCCCATCCCCCGCGCGCGGCCTCGGCAGATGATCGACATGCATCAACGTCCGATCACTCCCGACAGCCGAAGCAACCACGGTTCGCAGCTTCACGTCCGCCCAGGTCGGCGTCTCCAGATAAAAGGTCTTCTCCCCCCACCCGAACGACTCATGATCGAACGCCCCATAGCGCGGATCGCGCAGATCCTCCGCCCGAGCCACCCCGCGCCAGTCCACCCCAGCGGCCACCTTCGGCACGATGATCCCGGTATGCACGCCGTTGCTCTCGACGAAGATATGCACGCCCTCGGCCGGCGCCCGCCAGTCACGATTGCTCGGGATCGATCCGCCGACCAGCCCCGCCACCGCATAGCTCGCAATCACCCCAAACACTGCGGCGACCGCCCATAAAATCGACTTAACCCAACGCGTTTCCGTCTTCATTCCGTCATGCTAGACCAGCCGCATGGCCAATGACACACATGTGCTGAGCACCCCGCCCGAAGGCGCGCCCGACTGGACGATCCCGCAGAACTGGGCGGATTACACCGCGGAGGATCACGCGACCTGGGACACGCTGTTCGCGCGCCAGTCGAAACTGCTCCCCGGCCGCGCGTCGAACGCCTGGCTGCGCGGGCTCGACGTGCTGAAGCTCTCGAAGCCCGGCATCCCCGATTTCGAGGAACTCTCCGAACGCCTGACCAAGCTTACCGGCTGGTCGGTCGTCGCGGTCCCCGGCCTCGTCCCCGACGACGTGTTCTTCGACCACATGGCCAACCGCCGGTTCGTCGCGGGCAACTTCATCCGCCGCCCCGATCAACTCGACTATCTCCAGGAACCCGACGTCTTCCACGACGTCTTCGGCCACGTCCCGATGCTCGCTGACCCGGTGTTCGCCGACTACCTCGCCGCCTATGGCCGCGGTGGCCAGCGCGCTTTGGGGTTGGACGCGCTGAAATATCTCGGACGCCTCTACTGGTACACGGTCGAGTTCGGCCTGATCGCGGAACCCGAAGGCCTGCGCATCTACGGCTCCGGGATCGTCTCCAGCTACGCGGAAACGCGATTTGCCTTGGACGACCCGAGCCCCAACCGGATCGCGCTCGACCTCGCCCGGGTGATGCGGACCGAATACCGGATCGACGATTTCCAGCAGAACTACTTCGTCATCCCAAGCTTCGAGGAGTTGCTGCGGTTGACGGTCGAGACGGACTTCGCGCCGTTGTACGAAGAGCTGAAGGCACTCCCGGATATCCCCGTCGCGCGGATCGAACCGGGGGATGTGGTGATTACCGAGGGCACGCAGGAGTACGCGACGTCGAAGGCGTCAACCGAGACCGCATAAGCATCCTCTAGAAGCCACCACCCCGGCGAAGGCCGGGGCCCAGTTGGGATAGCGGTGCGGTTCTATCTTAAAGCTTCACCCAACTGGGCCCCGGCCTCCGCCGGGGTGGTGTGATGTGCGGGGTGAGCGCAACCCTCCCAAAGGATGTTCCCCCGCGAAGGCGGGGGCCCAGACTGGACCCCCGCCTTCGCGGGGGAACAACCTTCTTCGGGGCAGGGCAGCTCTCAGCAATCCGCAGCCCTCAAATATCCAGCGCCCACCCATCGCGCCCCTTGGGATCGAACGGCCCCTCCGCCACAAACCGCGCCGCTCCAGCGCGCAACCGAAGCACACTCCAATCCCCCCGCCGGTCGACAGCCTCCAGCGAACACCCACAAGCCTCATACGCCGCCACGACCCCAGCCCGCTGCGTCTCCAGCAACCCGGCCAGCACGATCGCCGCCCCCGCATCCGAAATCGAAGCGATCTCCGGCGCCATAGACACCAGCGGCCCCGCCAGAATATTCGCGATCACCAGATCATACGGCGCGCGAACCACGATCGCATCGTCCAGCGCACCATCCGCCACAACCAGATCGATCCCCTCGACCCCGTTGAGCGCAGCATTCTCCGCCGTCACATCGATCGAGACCGGATCGATATCCGTCCCCATCACCCTGGCCCCAGGCCAAAGATGCGCCGCCGCAAACGCCAGCAACCCCGTCCCGGTCCCGATATCGATCACGTTCGCAAACGTCGCATCGGCCAACCCGTCGAGCATCGCCAGACATCCGCTGGTCGTCTCGTGATGACCGGTCCCGAACGCCCGGCTAGCCTCGATCAGGAACGCCCGCTTGTCCGCCGGCACCGCGCCCGCATGCGCACCCGTGTGCACGAAGAACCGCCCGACCGACAAAGGCTCCAGGCCGGCCTGGCTCATCGTAACCCAGTCTGCATCGCCCAACCGCTCGACCGCAATCTCGGCCCCCGCCGCACTCGGCACCAGAGCCCGCACCGCCGCGACCGTGTCGGCCGCCGGCTCATGCTCGAAATACGCATCGAGCCGCCACGACTCGACGTCGTCCTCAATCTCTTCGGTCGTCATCAACACGCCATCGATCGTCAGATCATCGCTCGCGTCGATCGCCTCCGCCTCCGCGCGCGTGCAGGGGAGGGTGAGCTTCCAACTATCGGACATAGCTCGCCCCGTTCACGTCGATCACCGACCCCGTCATCGAAGCCGGCGCCTCCAACGCCAAAAACTTAGCCGCCGCCGCGATCTCGTCAGGTGCCGCCACCCGTCCGAGCGGAATGTCCGCCAGCAACGCATCGCCTCCCCGGCTCGACAAATAGTCCCCCGCCATACCGGTCATCGTGAACCCCGGGCACACCGCAAACGCGAGGATCCCCTCTCGAGCATATCCCCGGGCGATCGTCTTGGTCATCGCCACCATTCCCGCCTTCGACGCGGCATAATGCCAATGCGCCGGCGAATCCCCGCGATACGCCGCCCGGCTCGCGATATTGACGATCCGACCACCAAATCCGCGCGCCTGCCAATGCAGCACCGCCAACCGGCAAAGCTCGGCCGAAGCGGTCAGGTTGATCCGCATCGTCCGCTCCCACTGCGCGGTCCAGTCGCCATCGGCGAGCGGTGCCGCCTCGAACACGCCAGCATTGTTGATCAACACATCGATCGCGCCGCCAGCCTGTTCCAGCGCCGCGTTCCACAACGCAGTCGGCCCCGCAGGATCGCTAAAGTCAGCCGGGATGCCGCTAGCTGTCCCGTGTCCGATGACGGACGCGCCCGCATCGGTCAGCGCCGCATGAATGGCCGCGCCGATACCGCGGCTGGAGCCTGTAAGAAGAATGGTCATGCCGCACCTCTAGCGCGCGCCACGCCGCCCCGTCACGCCAATCCCGCACCCCGAACCACAGCGAACACTTACGCCGCAACCTTCGCGACGAAATCGCCCGCGCTGTTCTTCAAATTGCTGAGTCGCCCGTCGAGCACGTCGAACCCGCGACCCACCCCGTCGATCTCGGTCGCCACCGTCTCGGTATCCTCGCGGATCGCGGCGATCGTGTTGGACATCGAATCCGCCGCTAGCGCGGTCTCGTCCACCGCCGCGGTGATCGCGGTCACCGTCTGCGCCTGTGCCTCCATCGCGTAACGGATGCGGTCGGCGCTTTCCTGCACCTCCGCCACCGTCGACTTGATCGACGCATTCGTCTCGACCGTCGAGCGCGTTGCCGACTGGATCGCGGCGATCTTCGCAGCGATGTCGTCGGTCGCCCGCGCGGTCTGGTTGGCGAGGCTCTTCACCTCCTGCGCCACCACCGCGAAGCCGCGCCCGGCATCGCCCGCGCGCGCCGCCTCGATCGTCGCGTTCAGCGCGAGCAGGTTGGTCTGCCCGGCAATGTCGCGGATCAGCCCCAGGATCGACTCGATCGACTTCGCATGATCGCTCAGCGTTTCCGACATGCCGACCGCCTGGCCAGCCTGCGCCGATGCCCGATTGGCGATCTCGGCCGCGGCCTCCACTTCGGTTCGTGCGTCCTCGATCGCGCGGATCAGGCCGGCGGCGGTCTGCGCGGCTTCGCGCATCGCCACCGCGGATTGCTCGGCGGCCGCTGCGACTTCGCTCGCCTTGCCGAGCACCGCGCGAGTCGACGCGGAACTCCGCATCGCCTGCTCGCGCAGCATATGGCCCTCGTCGGTCGCGGTCTCGACCATCGCCGCGATGCCGTCGCGGAACTCCGCCGCCAGCGTATCGCGCGCGACCTGTGCCGTGTGCGTCCGATAACAATTATAGATCGCGACCGTGATTTCGCCTTCCAGCGCCGACAGCCGCATCAGCGTATCGATATAGACCGGCAGCTTGGGGTCCGACCGATCGACCCGCCGCATCAGCACGTCCAGCGCCGCCCGGTCGCTCGCGCTGATCATCGACAGCAGCGCCATCGGCGAGACGTCGGCGACATACGCCGTCGCGACCGACCGCTCGATCGACTCGATCCAGGCCCGCCCGCTCGTGTCCAGGAAGCGATTGCGCAGGAACGTGCAACCGATCTCGATCATCTGGTCGGTTTCGTGCGGCGCCCAGATCCGTTCGTCGGGAAAGCATTGCAGCCACTGCTCCCAGAACGCTTTCGACACGTGCGTGATCTCGGGCGCGAGCGCGGCCCAGACTTGGCGGCTCGCGCTCGTCAGCGTGCCGTCGAAATCGAACACCCGCAGCCGTGCCGCAAGGTCGACGGAGGCCGCGGTCGCGCCGGGCGTCGGCAGGTCGTTGGTGGTCAAGGCGAAGGACTCCGGATCGGGTGTACCGGACCAGCGCTACACGTCATATCTTAAGGCCGGGTTAGGGATCGATGCGATGTGGCGCGCATCCTCGATCGTTTCGGCCCCGACGGTGTGGGCTACTTGTGCATGGTGCCGCGGGTGGTGTCATGGGTTATCGGATCGGCCCCAATGGGTTGCATCGCAGCACGCGGTGGCTAATAGGTCGCCGATATCTATATTCTGGACCAAGTTGTTTTTGGTTCGTCATCTTCTGGTTCGAGGACTCCGCCCTTGGCATCGCGCAACCCGGCACGCCCGCTTTCTCCCCATCTGCAGGTCTATAAATGGGGGCCGCACATGCTGGTCTCGATCCTGCACCGCGCGACCGGCAGCGGGATGGCGACCGTCGGCAGCCTGCTGCTCGTATGGTGGCTCGCCGCGATCGCCGCGGGCGATCAGGCCTATGCGACCTTCGTCGACGTGTTCACTACCGACACCGGCCGTCTCAACATCCTCGGCTACGTCATCGCGGTCGGCCTGACGTTGTCGCTGTTCCAGCACATGATGACGGGCATCCGCCACATGGTGCTCGATATCGGCGCCGGCTACGAACTGAAGCGGAACAAGATGGGCGCGCTGGCGACGATGGTCGCATCGGTAGCGCTGACGATCGTGTTCTGGCTCTACATGGGGATCAAGTAATGGGTACCGGTACTCCCATCGGTCGCGTCCGCGGTCTCGGCAGCGCCAAGCACGGTGCGAGCCACTGGTGGCAGCAGCGCCTGACCGCCGGTTCGAACCTGTTCCTGATGGCGTGGCTGATGATCTCGGTCGCGCGGATGCCCGGCTATGATTACGCCGCCGTCCACCTCTGGCTGCAGTCCGCCTGGGCGGCGGTGCCGATGGCGCTGCTGATCCTGTCGGTATTCTACCATTTCCGTATGGGTCTCCAGGTCGTGATCGAGGATTACCAGCACGGCGAAAGCCGCGTCGTGGCGATGATCCTGCTCAACCTGTTCACCTTCACGCTGGGCGGTATCGCCCTGTTCGCGATCCTGAAGGTCGCCTTCGCCGGAGCCCCCGCCTGATGTCTGCTGCGTACAAGATCATCGATCATACCTATGACGCCGTCGTCGTCGGTGCCGGCGGGTCCGGCCTGCGCGCGACGATGGGCATCGCCGAGAGCGGCCTGAAGACCGCGTGCATCACCAAGGTCTTCCCGACCCGCTCGCATACCGTCGCCGCACAGGGCGGCATCGCCGCCAGCCTTGGCAACAACTCGCCGGATCACTGGACCTGGCACATGTTCGACACCGTCAAGGGTTCCGACTGGCTCGGCGACCAGGACGCGATCGAGTATCTCTGCCGCGAGGCTCCGCAGGCGGTCTACGAGCTCGAACATGCCGGCATGCCGTTCAGCCGTAACGAGAACGGCACGATCTATCAGCGTCCGTTCGGCGGCCACATGCAGAACATGGGCGAGGGGCCCCCGGTCCAACGCACCGCCGCCGCCGCCGATCGCACCGGCCACGCGATGCTCCACGCGCTGTATCAGCAGAGCCTGAAGTACAACACGGACTTCTTCGTCGAGTATTTCGCGCTCGACCTGATCATGGAAAACGGCGTCTGCCGCGGCGTCATCGCGCTGTGCATGGAAGACGGCTCGATCCACCGCTTCCGCAGCCACCAGACCGTGCTCGCCACCGGCGGCTATGGCCGCGTCTATTTCTCGGCGACCTCGGCGCACACCTGCACCGGCGACGGCAACGCGATGGTGCTCCGCGCCGGCCTGCCGCTCCAGGACATGGAGTTCGTCCAGTTCCACCCGACCGGCATCTACGGCGCGGGCGTGCTCATCACCGAGGGCGCACGCGGTGAGGGCGGGTACCTGACCAACTCCGAGGGCGAGCGCTTCATGGAGCGCTATGCCCCGTCGGCGAAGGACCTAGCCTCGCGCGACGTCGTCAGCCGCTCGATGGCGCTCGAAATGCGCGAAGGCCGCGGCGTCGGCAAGAACGGCGACCACATCTTCCTGCATCTCGATCACATCGATCCCAAGGTGCTCGCCGAGCGCCTGCCGGGCATCACCGAGACCGGCAAGGTCTTCGCCGGCGTCGATCTCACGCGCCAGCCGCTGCCCGTCACGCCGACCGTGCACTACAACATGGGCGGAATCCCGACCAACTTCCACGGCGAGGTCGTCAACCTCGTCGACGGCAACCCCGACGCGGTCGTCCCCGGCCTGTTCGCGGTTGGCGAGGCAGCCTGCGTCTCGGTCCACGGCGCCAACCGTCTGGGCTCGAACAGCCTGATCGATCTCGTGGTGTTCGGCCGCGCGACCGGCCTGCGGATCAAGGACACGCTGAAGCCCGGTACGGCGCACGCGCCGCTGCCCAAGGGGTCGGAAGACCTCGCGCTGACGCGTCTCGACCATTTCCGCAATGCGTCGGGGGGTTCGCCAACCGCGCAGATCCGTCTCGACATGCAGCAGACCATGCAGAAGCATTGCGCGGTGTTCCGCGACACCGAACTGCTCAACCAGGGCGTCGAGAAGATGGCCGGGATCTACAGCCGGATGACCGACGTCGCCGTGAAGGATCGCAGCATGATCTGGAACACCGATCTGGTCGAGACGATGGAGCTCGACAATTTGATCGGCCAGGCGGTCGTGACGATGAACTCGGCGGCGAACCGCACCGAGTCGCGCGGCGCGCACATGCACGAGGATTTCCCAGAGCGCGACGACGCGAACTGGATGAAGCACACCATCACCACCTTCAACGGCTGGGGCGGCAAGGGCGGCGAGACCAAGATCGATTTCCGCCCGGTCCACGACTACACGCTTACCGACGACATCGACTACATCAAGCCCAAGAAGCGGGTATATTAATGACCTGGGCCATCATCGCGATCGGGTTCCTCGTGCCCGTCGCGGTGGGGCTCCTGACGCGCTTCCAACCGATGATCGCCGGCTTCCTATGGCCGGTGGTCGTCGCGATCCTGACCGCGATCTACGTCTTCGGCATCGAACCCCGCGGTGTCGGCGAAGAACCCCAAAAGATCGCGATCACCTTCTACGCGCTCTTCTCGCTGGTAGGCGGAGTCCCAGGCGGCTTGGTAGGCTGGATCTTCCAATACAAGCGCTCGGCCAAGCAGGCAAACTAAGCGTTGTTCTAAAGTCCCGTTCTCCTGCGAACGCAGGAGCCCAGGATCTCAAACGCCGCGCTCCGTTACCCTAGACTCCTGCGTTCGCAGGAGAACCGGCGACCGAGACAGACATGCTACCGCTCCACCCGCCCAGCCGCAATCTTGTACACCAGATTCCGATCCCGCCGCCCGACGGCCACGACGATCACCGTCACCAGGCCGTCATCGACCCGGTACACAAGTCGATACCCCGCGGCCCGCAGCTTGATCTTGTAGCACCCGGTCATCCCGCCCAGCCGCGCACTCGCGATATGCGGCTCGCCCAACCGCTCCGTAAGTTTCGCCTTGAACTGCTCGCGAACATTGGCGCCAAGCTTCTCCCATTCCCGTAGCGCACTGGGCAGGAAAGCGAGACTATAGGTCGCCAAGCGACACCGCGACCGGCACCTCGTCGGCACGCGCCCGCACCAGGTCTGCCAGTTCGACGTCCTCCAACCGGTCCATCAACTCTTCCCAAGCCGCCGCCGGCACGAGATACGCGGCGGGCGTATTCCGATTGAGCACAGCCACTGGAAATCCGCCAGCAGCCTCGATGACTCCGGAGGGGTTCTTCTTCAGGTCGCTGATGCTCACCGTCGCGCCGGCAAATATGGTCTCGATCATGACCAGTATATAGCACGTCGAACAGGTCGGACCAAATCGCCGTGCTGATATGCCGCAATACTCCCGGAACCCGCCGCCCCCGCAAAAGTTTGCCGCGGCATGACCGACACATCCCCCGCCTCGAACGCCCGCAACTACCCGCTGCTGGCCGCCCCCCACATTCACCTCCACGGCCCCGTCGACGACGCGATGTACGACAACTTCAAGTCGCAACTCGTCGCCGCCCCCACCGAAGGCCCGCTGGTCGTCTCGATCACCACGCTCGGCGGCGACCCCGAAGTCGCCCGCGCGATGGGCGACAACATCCGCCTGCTCCGCGAATATACCGGCCGCGAGACGCTCTTCCTCGGCAAGGTCGCGGTTTACTCCGCCGGCGCGACGTTCATGTCCGCCTTCCCGGTCGATAGCCGCTTCCTCACCCGCAACAGCCGCATCATGATCCACGAGCGCCAGATGCAGAGCACGATCGAACTCAACGGCCCGCTCAACACGCTGTCATACGCGCTCAAGGCCAAGCTCCACGAGATCGAGGATTCGATCAATATCCAGGAGGAAGGCTTCCGTGCGATCGTCGAGGGTTCGAAGGTATCGCTCGAGGAGCTGAAGAAGAAAGCCCCCTCCAACTGGTACATCGAAGCCGAGGAAGCCCGCGACCTCGGCCTCGTCCTCGACATCATCTGACCCGGCACGCGCAGGTAACGCGACCGCGGGTGTGACGCATGTTGCACCCGCGAAGCTAAGGATTTGCGGGGAGGGCCCCTGTCATGTATCGGCTCTGACAACCTATAATCACACCACGGACGGACCGCTCGCAATGGCCGAATTCTCGCTCCCGAAAAACAGCGTCGTCAAGAAGGGCGTCAAGCACGCCTCGACCAGCCAGGGTTCGGGGGACAGCAAGCGTCTGAAATCGTTCAAGGTCTACCGCTACGATCCCGACAGCGGCGAGAACCCGCGCTACGACACGTTCGCGCTCGATCTCGACGACACCGGCCCGATGGTGCTCGACGCGCTGATCAAGATGAAGAGCGAGCAGGATTCCTCGCTCACCTTCCGTCGCTCTTGCCGCGAGGGTATCTGCGGCTCGTGCTCGATGAACATCAACGGCAAGAACGGCCTCGCCTGCACGACCGCGATCGAGGATTGCAAGGGCGAGGTCCAGATCACGCCGCTGCCGCACATGGACGTGATCAAGGATCTGGTCCCCGACTTCACGCATTTCTACGCGCAGTACTCGTCGATCAAGCCGTGGCTGCAGACCGTCACCCCGCCGCCCTCGGGCAAGGAGCGCCTTCAGTCGCCGGAAGATCGATCGAAGCTTGACGGCCTGTACGAGTGCATCCTGTGCGCGTGCTGCTCGACCTCGTGCCCGAGCTACTGGTGGAACAGCGACAAGTTCCTGGGCCCGGCGATCCTGTTGCAGGCCTATCGCTGGCTCGCCGACAGCCGTGACGAGATGACCGGCGAGCGCCTCGACGAGTTGGAAGATCCGTTCCGCCTGTATCGCTGCCACACGATCATGAACTGCGCGAACGCCTGCCCCAAGGGTCTCAATCCCGCCAAGGCGATCGCCGAGATCAAGAAGATGGAAGTCGAACGGGTCATCTGATCCCTTCGATACGGGCCTTCGACTTCGCTCAGTCCCTACTCAGGACGAACGGGGGGTATAAATTTCCGTTCGTCCTGAGTAGCTGCTGAGCTTGTCGAAGCGGCGTATCGAAGGACAGGTTGTTGATCACCCCCCATTTCCTCGAAGCCGAAGACCCCGCCAACCCGGGCTGGCGCAGCTGGTCGCTCTCCGACCCGACCCGCTTCAACACCCTGCTCGGCCCCATGCTCTACCGCGTCTACGGCCACACCGTCCGCGTCCGCATCACCCCCGAGCACCGCCACTCCAACCTCCAGAACAACGTCCACGGCGGCGCGCTGCTCGCATTCATCGACGTCGCGCTGTTCGCCGCCGCCAGAGGCTTCGGCCTCATCACCGCCGGCGCCGCGGTCACGCTCGATCTCAACACCCAATTCATCGGCGGCGGCCGCGTCGGCGAGCCGATCGAGGCGCAGGTCGAGGTGCTCAAGGAAACCGGCCGCCTCTTGTTCCTCCGGGGCCTCGTGGTGCAAGGGGACGACGAAACCAAGATCGCCGCCTTCTCGGCCACGATCCGCAAGCCGACTGCCAGATAGCACCGGCATTTCTCTGTTCTCCCGCGCACGCGGGAGTCCAGGAGCCACACATACAACGCCTGGGGGCCTGGGCCCCCGCCTGCGCGGGGGAACGGAAATGACGGTACTCGAAGCCTATGAGGCACTCGTAGCCTCCGGCGAACTCCGCTCCGACCCGGAACAGGCCGCCGCCGCCGCCCGCCTCAACACCCTCGCGACCGAACTCGCCACCCCCAAATCCACCGGCTTCTTCGCCCGCTTCTCCAAAAAAGCCGACCCCCGCGGCGTCTACCTCTGGGGCGGCGTCGGCCGCGGCAAGTCCATGCTGATGGACCTGTTCTTCGCGAACGCCCCCGTCGAGAAGAAGCGCCGCGTCCACTTCGGCGAGTTCATGCTCGAGGTCCACGCGCGCATCGCCGCCGAGCGCCGCAAGGAAGTCGGCGACCCGATCGTCCCCGTCGCCACCGCGATCGCCGACGAGACGCGCCTGCTCGCGTTCGACGAGATGATGGTCACCAACAGCCCCGACGCGATGATCCTGTCGCGGCTGGTGACGTCGCTGCTCGATTCCGGCGTGACGATCGTCACCACGTCCAACCGCCCGCCCGCCGATCTCTACAAGAACGGCCTCAACCGCGAGCATTTCCTGCCCTTCATCGCGACCATCGAGCACCGCCTCGACGTGCTCCCGCTCAACGGCCCGGTCGACTATCGCCGCGACCGGCTCGGCAGCCAGGACACATGGCTCGTCCCCAACGGCCCCGAGGCGACCGCGCAACTCTCCGCCGCATTCTTCCGCCTCACCGACTTCTCGACCGACGACAGCGAGCACGTCCCCGCTGAAGACCTCGTGGTGCAGGGCCGCACGCTCCGGGTGCCCAAATCGCTCAAGGGCGTTGCCGTGTTCAGCTTCAAGAAGCTGTGCGGCGAGGCGAGGGGCGTGGCCGACTACCTCGCCATCGCGCGGAAATTTCACACCGTCATCCTCGTCGGCATCCCCAAGCTCGGCCCCGAGAACCGCAACGAGGCGGCGCGCTTCGTCGCGCTGATCGACGCGCTGTACGAGCACAAGGTCAAGCTCCTCGCCGCCGCCGATGCGCAACCCGGCGACCTCTACGAAAGCGGCGACGGCAGGTTCGAATTCGACCGCACGATCAGCCGCCTCGAAGAGATGCGCTCCGAGGACTATCTCGCCGAAGGCCACCTCTAAGCTTATTGCACATGCGAACGAATCTCAATAACGGCCTGCTTTTGTCCTTTTAGCGGTTGCCGTAGCGGGATAATGCGCGTAACCGGCGTCACCAATCACCCCGCACATCAGACGGAGACGGATTGGAATGGCTCGCAAGAAGATCGCGCTGATCGGCGCCGGTAACATCGGCGGTACGCTCGCGCACCTCGCAGCACTCAAGGGCCTTGGCGATATCGTCCTGTTCGACGTCGCCGAGGGCATCCCCCAGGGCAAGGCGCTCGACCTGTCGCAATGCGGCCCGGTCGAAGGCTTCGACTCGCAGATCACCGGATCGAACGACTACGCCGACATCGCCGGCGCGGACGTCATCATCGTCACCGCCGGTGTCGCGCGCAAGCCCGGCATGAGCCGCGACGACCTGCTCGGCATCAACCTGAAGGTCATGAAGGCCGTCGGCGAGGGCATCAAGGCGAACGCCCCCGACGCGTTCGTGATCTGCATCACCAACCCGCTCGACGCCATGGTGTGGGCGCTCCGCGAATTCTCGGGCCTGCCGCACCACATGGTCGTCGGCATGGCTGGCGTGCTCGACTCCGCACGCTTCAGCCACTTCCTCGCCGACGAGTTCAAGGTCTCGGTCAAGGACGTCACCAGCTTCGTGCTCGGCGGCCACGGCGACACGATGGTCCCGGTCATCAGCTACTCGACCGTGTCGGGCATCCCGGTTCCCGATCTCATCGCGATGGGCATGTCGAGCCAGGAAAAGATCGACGCGATCGTCAAGCGCACCCGCGGCGGCGGCGGCGAGATCGTCGCGCTGCTGAAGACGGGCTCGGCGTACTACGCGCCGGCGACCAGCGGCATCGCGATGGCCGAGGCGTATCTGTACGACCAGAAGCGCGTGCTGCCGGCCGCGGCCTATGTCTCGGGCGAGTACGGCCTTACCGATCTGTACGTCGGCGTGCCGGTGGTGATCGGTGCGGGCGGCGTCGAGAAGATCGTCGAGATCAAGCTGGACGACGAAGCCAAGCAGAACCTCACCGTGTCGGTCGATGCGGTCAAGGAGCTGATCGTCGCCTGCAAGGGCATCGATGGTTCGCTTAACTAAGGTGACTTCCCGCCCTGCCTCCTTGTTCACCCGCGAAGGCGGGTGCCCAGACTGGGTCCCCGCCTTCGCGGGGAAACAAGGAAGCGGACGGTGAACACAGCCGGCTACGTCTACATGATGGCGAGCCGGCGCAACGGAACGATATATCTCGGTGTCACCAGCGACCTCGCCGCACGATCCTACCAGCATCGTAACGGCCTGATCATCGGTTTCACGAAAACGCACCACTGCAAACTTCTAGTTTGGTATGAAGTGCATGACGGTCTGGACAACGCGCGCCTGCGCGAACTTCAGATGAAGAAGTGGAACCGGCAGTGGAAACTGTCCGAGATCGAACGAATGAACCCCGACTGGAACGACCTGTTCGAGTCACTGTTTTAATCCTGTTCCCCAACGGGGACACAAGGAGCACTAGATGAGCATCCTCGTCGACAAGAACACCAAGGTCATCACCCAGGGCATGACCGGCGAAACCGGCAGCTTCCACACCAAGATGGCGCTGGAATACGGCACGCAGATGGTTGGCGGCGTCACGCCCGGCAAGGGCGGCACGACTCACCTCGACCTCCCCGTCTACAACACCGTCGCCGAAGCCAAGGCGATGACCGGCGCGACCGCGTCGGTCATCTACGTGCCGCCCCCCTTCGCCGCCGACTCAATTCTCGAGGCGATCGACGCCGAGATCGAGCTGATCGTCGCGATCACCGAGGGCATTCCGGTGCTCGACATGGTCAAGGTCAAGCGCGCGCTGTCGGGCTCCAAGTCGCGGCTCATCGGCCCGAACTGCCCCGGCGTGCTGACCCCCGGCGAGTGCAAGATCGGCATCATGCCCGGTTCGATCTTCAAGAAGGGCTCGGTCGGCGTTGTCAGCCGTTCAGGCACACTTACCTATGAGGCGGTCTTCCAGACGTCGAACGCAGGCCTCGGTCAGACGACCGCAGTCGGCATCGGTGGCGATCCGGTCAACGGCACGAACTTCATCGACGTGCTCGAGCTGTTCCTCGCCGACGACGAGACCCAGTCGATCATCATGATCGGCGAAATCGGCGGCGACGCCGAAGAGCAGGCGGCACAGTTCCTCCGCGACGAAGCCAAGCGCGGTCGGTCGAAGCCGATGGCAGGCTTCATCGCCGGTCGTACGGCGCCTCCGGGCCGTCGCATGGGCCATGCCGGCGCGATCGTGTCGGGCGGCAAGGGCGACGCGGAGAGCAAGATCGCGGCGATGGAAGCTGCCGGGATCAAGGTCTCGGAAAGCCCCAGCCTGCTCGGCGAGACGCTGCTGAGCGTGTTGAAGGGTTGAGCTGACTACCCCTCTCCCGTTCGGGGAGAGGGAAGGAGCTGCCTCTTGGCAGCGGAAGGGTGAGGGCACGTGACCGCCCGTGCCCTCACCCTCCCACCCGCAAGTGCGAGTGGGCCCCTCCCTCTCCCCCGCGGGGAGAGGGACACTGAGGACGAGAACGATGGGCTACGAAGGCCAGGATTTCAGCGATATCGCAGCCGGCGTCAGCCCGGCGTTCGTGGAGACGCTCTACGCCAAGTTCAACGCGGACCCGGCCTCGGTCGAATCCGGTTGGCGCGCGTTCTTCGAGGGTCTTGAAGGCTCCGCGCAGGGCCCGAGCTGGGAGAGCGCCCGCTGGCCGCTCACCACCACGGACGACCTGACCGCAGCGCTCGATCCGACCCAGATGGAGCCCGCGCCCAAGCCCGCAAAGGGGAAACCAGCCCCCGCCGCAGCGGCGCCCGCTCCCGTATCGAAGGAAGAGATCGCCAAGGCCGCGGCCGATGCGATCCGCGCGCAGCTGCTCGTCCGCACCTACCGCGTCCGTGGTCACCTCGCCGCCAACCTCGATCCGCTCGGCCTCTCGAAGCGCGAGATGCCCGAGGATCTGAAGACCGAATATCACGGCTTCTCCGACGCCGACATCGACCGGAAGGTCTATCTCGGCGGCACGATGGGCTTCGAATGGGTCTCGATCCGCGAGCTCGTCGACACGTTGCGCAAGAATTACTGCGGCAATGTCGGCCTCGAATACATGCACATCTCCGACGTCGAGGAGCGCCGCTTCCTCCAGGAGCGCATGGAGGGCCAGGACAAGGCGATCGAATTTTCCACCGACGGCAAGAAGGCGATCCTCACCAAGGTGATCCAGGCCGAGCAGTGGGAGAAATTCCTCGGCAAGAAGTATGTCGGCACGAAGCGCTTCGGGCTCGACGGCGGCGAATCGATGATCCCCGCGCTTGAGAGCGTGATCAAATATGGCGGCCAGATGGGCGTGCGCGAGCTCGTCATCGGCATGGCGCATCGTGGTCGCCTCAACGTGCTCGCCAACGTGATGGCCAAGCCGCTGCGCGTGATCTTCCATGAATTCGCCGGTGGTTCGGCCAATCCCGACGACATCGGCGGCTCGGGCGACGTGAAGTATCACCTCGGCACCAGCACCGATCGCGAGTTCGACGGCCACAAGGTTCACATGAGCCTGGTCGCCAACCCGTCGCATCTCGAAGCGGCCGACCCCGTCGTGCTCGGCAAGACGCGCGCGATCCAGACGCTCAACAACGACCTCAAGGACCACGTCGCGAGCTTGCCCGTGCTGATCCACGGCGACGCCGCGTTCGCGGGGCAGGGGATCGTCTGGGAGTGCCTCGGCTTCTCCGGCATCCGCGGCTACAACACCGGCGGCTGCGTCCACTTCATCATCAACAACCAGGTCGGCTTCACGACCTCGCCGCAGTTCGCGCGCTCGTCGCCCTACCCGTCGGATGTCGCCAAGGGCGTCCAGGCGCCGGTCTTCCACGTCAATGGCGACGATCCCGAGGCGGTCACCTTCGCGACCAAGATGGCCATGGAATTCCGCCAGAAGTTCCACCGCGACATCGTCATCGACATGTGGTGCTATCGCCGCTTCGGTCACAACGAGGGCGACGAGCCGTCCTTCACGCAGCCGCTGATGTACGACATCATCCGCAAGCACCCCGGCGTTTCGTCGGTGTACGGCGATCGCCTGATCAAGGAAGGCGTGATCGACCAGCCCTGGATCGACGAGAACGTGAAGCAGTTCACGCTCCGCCTCGAGGGGGAGTTCGAAGCCGGTTCGTCGTACAAGCCCAACAAGGCGGACTGGTTCGGCGGTCGCTGGACCGGCCTCAGCGCGCCGACCGATGGCGGTTCTGCCCGTCGCAACGTCGAGACCGGCCTCAGCACGAAGCTGTTCGACTCGCTCGGCCGCACGCTGACGACGATCCCGGACAGCGTGAAGATCCACAAGACGCTCAACCGCGTGATCGATGCCAAGCGCGAGATGTTCAAGTCGGGCAAGGGCTTCGACTGGGCGACAGGCGAGGCGCTCGCCTTCGGCGGCCTGCTCTCGGAAGGCTATGGCGTCCGTCTGTCGGGCCAGGATTCGGGCCGCGGCACCTTCTCGCAGCGCCACGCTGTGTGGGTCGACCAGACTGACGAGCACAAGTACGTGCCGTTGCAGGAGATCGAGCACGGCCGTTTCGAAGTGCTCGACAGCCCGCTCAGCGAATACGGCGTGCTCGGGTTCGAATATGGCTACGCGCTCGCCGACCCGAAGACGCTGGTCCTCTGGGAGGCGCAGTTCGGCGATTTCGTCAACGGCGCGCAGATCATGATCGATCAGTTCATCACGTCCGGCGAATCGAAGTGGCTCCGCGCCAACGGCCTCGTGATGCTGCTCCCGCATGGCTATGAAGGGCAGGGGCCTGAGCATAGCTCGGCACGTCCCGAGCGCTTCCTCCAGTCTTGCGCCGACGACAACATCCAGGTCGCGAACTGCACCAGCCCGGCGAACTATTTCCACCTGCTCCGCCGGCAGATGCATCGCAACTTCCGCAAGCCGCTGATCGTGATGACGCCGAAGTCGTTGCTCCGGCACAAGCTGGCGGTGTCTAACGCGGAGGATTTCCAGGGCGACAGCCACTTCCGCCGTCTGTTGTCGGATACCAATCCGGCTGCCGACGTCGATACGAAGCGTCTGGTCCTGTGCACCGGTAAGGTCGCGTACGACCTGATCGAGGCACGCGATGCGGCGGGTGACACCGACACGCAGATCGTTCGCGTCGAACAGCTCTATCCCTTCCCCGGCAACCCGATCGCCGAGCGCGTCGCACGGATGCCGAACCTGGAAGAGATCGTCTGGGCGCAGGAAGAGCCGAAGAACAACGGCTATTGGTTCTTCGTCGAGCCGCTGATCGAGGAGGCGCTGGCAACGGTCGACTCCCGCGTGAAGCGCGCGCGCTACGCCGGGCGCAACGCCTCGGCCTCGCCCGCGACCGGCCTGATGAAGCGTCACCAGGCCGAACAGGGCGCGCTCGTCGCCGACGCGCTCGGCCACTCCGTCCGCGACGAAATCCGCCGCACCCGCGCAAACTGATGAACCCGCTCCCTGTTTTCCTGCGAAAGCAGGAACCCAGGGTGCGGCAGAGTAACCCTAGGCCCCTGCGTCCGCAGGAGCACAAAAGGTAGAAGCAAACATGGCAACCGAAGTCACCGTCCCCGTCCTGGGTGAATCGATCACCGAAGCCACCCTCGGCGAGTGGCTGAAGCAGCCCGGCGATCCCGTCGCGGTCGACGAGCCGATCGCCAGCCTCGAGACCGACAAGGTCTCGGTCGAGGTCCCGTCGCCGGTCGCCGGCGTCATGGGCCAGCACGCGGTCGCCGTCGGCGACACCGTGCAGGTCGGCGCGATGCTCGCCACGATCGACTCCGGTGACGGCGCCGCCGCTGCTCCGGCCAAGGCTCCCGAGCCCGCCGCGACCGCAACGCCGTCCGCACCCGCCAAGGACGAGTCCGGCGCAGGGTACGGCGACCAGCCCGGCGCCGGCACCAGCGACTCGCCCGCAGCTCTCTCCCCGTCGGTCCGCCGCGCGGTGCTCGAGCACGGCGTCGATCCCGGCACCGTTAAGGGCACCGGCCGCGACGGTCGCATCACCAAGGAAGACGTGACCGCCGCTGCATCGAGCAAGCCAGCGCCTGCCCCCGCCGCAGCACCTGCTCCGGCAGCAGCCCCCGCCGCCGCATCGGGGCGCGGCGAGGAACGCGTGCGCATGACGCGCCTCCGCCAGACGATCGCCAAGCGCCTCAAGGAAGCGCAGAACACCGCCGCGATGCTGACGACGTTCAACGACGTCGACATGACCGCGGTGATCGAGGCGCGCGCCAAGTACAAGGACCTGTTCGAGAAGAAGCACGGCGTCCGGTTGGGCTTCATGGGCTTCTTCGTGAAGGCCGCGACGATGGCGCTGCGCGACATCCCGTCGGTCAACGCGTCGATCGATGGCGACGACATCGTCTATCACGATTACGCCGACATCTCGGTCGCGGTCTCGTCGCCGGGCGGCCTCGTCGTCCCCGTGATCCGCGATGCCGACCAGATGTCGGTCGCGACGATCGAGAAGACGATCGGCGACTTCGGCAAGCGCGCGAAGGAAGGCGCGCTCAAGATGGACGAGATGAAGGGCGGCACCTTCACGATCTCGAACGGCGGCGTGTTCGGCTCGCTGATGTCGACCCCGATCATCAACCCGCCGCAGTCCGCCGTGCTCGGCCTTCACCGCATCGAGGAGCGCCCGGTCGTCGTCAACGGCCAGATCGTCATCCGCCCGATGATGTACCTCGCGCTCAGCTACGACCACCGCCTGATCGACGGCCGCGAAGCCGTGACGTTCCTCGTCGCGCTGAAAAATGCTATCGAGGACCCAACGCGCATCCTGATCGACCTCTGACCCACGACGGCTCCTCGTTCTCCTGCGAACGCAGGAGCCCAGGGTCACGGACACCACCCTCCGTAACCCTGGATTCCTGCATGCGCAGGAAAACATGAGGCCCGGTTTCGTCTACCTCATGGCGAGCAGCCGCAACGGAACGCTCTACCTCGGCGTCACCAGCGACCTGCTCGCCAGAGCCTACCAACACCGCAACCGCCTGATCGACGGCTTCTCCAAGGAGCATGGCTGCATCCTCCTTGTGTGGTTCGAGGCGAGTGACGACATACAATCTGCACGGCAACGCGAGTTGCAGATGAAGAAATGGAAGCGGGCCTGGAAGATCGACCTGATCGAACAGACCAACCCGCACTGGAAGGATTTGTACGAGACGCTCTTCTGATTTCTGTTTTCCTGCGAACGCAGGAACCCAGGGTCAAGAACGTCGCCCTCGATAACCCTGGATTCCTGCGTTCGCAGGAAAACACGTGGAGCATAACATGGCTGACTACGACTATGACGTCCTCGTGATCGGTGCGGGCCCCGGCGGTTACGTCGCGGCGATCCGTGCAGCGCAGCTCGGCCTGCGCACCGCTTGCGCCGAGTCCCGCGAGACGCTCGGCGGCACCTGCCTCAACGTCGGCTGCATTCCGTCCAAGGCGCTGCTCCACGCCTCCGAGATTTACGAGGAGGCCAAGGGCGGCCACATGACGAAGTTCGGCATCGACTTCCAGGGCGTCACGCTGAACCTCGACCAGATGCACGCCGAGAAGGCCAAGGCCGTCAAGGAACTGACCGGCGGCGTCGAATTCCTGTTCAAGAAGAACAAGGTCACCTGGCTCAAGGGCAAGGCCGCATTCCAGGACGCGCACACCGTCGAGATCGCCGGCCACAAGGTCACCGCGAAGAACATCGTCATCGCCACCGGTTCGTCGGTCATGCCGCTCCCCGGCGTCACGGTCGACCAGAAGACCGTCGTCGACAGCACCGGCGCGCTCGAGATCCCCAAGGTCCCCGAGCACATGGTCGTCATCGGCGGCGGCGTGATCGGCCTCGAACTGGGCAGCGTCTGGCGTCGTCTCGGCGCGAAGGTCACGGTCGTCGAGTTCGTCGACCAGATCCTCCCCGGCTTCGACGGCGAAGTCCGCCGCGAGACCGCCAAGCTCTTCAAGAAGCAGGGCATGGAGCTCAAGCTCTCGACCAAGGTCACCGGCGTGACCGTCGCGGACGGCGTCGCGACCGTCACCGTCGAGCCCGCTGCTGGGGGCGCGTCAGAGACGCTGACCGCCGACGCGGTGCTCGTCTCGATCGGCCGGAAAGCGAACGTCGACGGCCTCAACCTCGAAGCCATCGGCCTCGAACTCAACAAGCGCGGCCAGATCGAGACCGACCACTCGTTCCGCACGAAGGTCGACGGCGTCTGGGCGATCGGCGACTGCATCCCCGGGCTGATGCTCGCGCACAAGGCCGAGGACGAAGGCGTCGCGGTCGCGGAAAACATTGCCGGCCAGACTGGCATCGTCAACGAGGACGTCATCCCGAGCGTCGTCTACACGATGCCCGAGATCGCCGGCGTCGGCCTCACCGAGGAAGCCGCGCGCGACAAGACCGAGATCAAGGTCGGCAAGTTCCCGTTCGCCGCGAACAGCCGCGCCAAGACCAACCGCGACACCGACGGCTTCGTGAAGATCATCGCCGACGCCAAGACAGACCGCGTCCTCGGCGTCTGGATCGTCTCGTCGCTGGCGGGAACGCTGATCGCCGAAGCCGCCATCGCGATGGAATTCGGCGCGACCAGCGAGGACATCGCCTACACCTGCCACGCGCACCCCACGCATGCCGAGGCGATCAAGGAAGCGGCGATGGCGGTGCAGGGCAAGCCCATTCACATCTAGCAATAGCTAGATGTGAATCGAAAGGGTTTGCCCGGCCGGCGGCGCTCCAGCGCCGTCCGACGACAGGGGCTTTGCCCCTGTCCGGCCAAGCAGGGCTTCACATCCGAAGTAAGATCGATAGGGCGTCAGTGGCAATCCACCGGCGCCCTCTCTGCGTTGCAGCGCGAGAGTTGAAGGTGCAGCGCGAGGGCGGCGAAGGCGCAGGCAGGGGGGCAAAGGTTGAGTTCGATCGGGGAATGGATGTTGCCCGAGTTCGCCAGTTCGCCAGTTCGCCAGTTCGCCAGTTCGCCCACGCCCCGTCCACCCGCAAAACCCAACCCACCCCTTCCGTCATCCCGGCGAACGCCGGGACCCACGGTCACGGTGGACCCAGTGATATTCTCCCATCACCATCCAGTCCGCGACCATGGGTCCCGGCGTCCGCCGGGATGACGGGGGAGGGGTAGGAGGGTAGAAGGGTAGGAGGGTAGAAGGGAGGGGCGCGACCAAGTGGCAGCGTGGGCCACCCCGAGCAGACGATCTGCAAGGTCCTTGACCGCATCACCCAGTCCAAGCCCTAAGCTCCGCCCCCCTCAAACTCACCCACCCACACACCCCTCCCGTCATCCCGGCGAACGCCGGGACCCACGGTTACGGCGGACCCAGTGATATCCCCCCATCATGACCCGGTCCGCGACCATGGGTCCCGGCGTCCGCCGGGATGACAGGGGGAGGGAACGCAACAACTGAGCGCAATTGGGGTGGCGTGCACGAAACGCCCGACAACGCCGGTCAAGTCAGAACCACCCCGCCCAAACGATACCGCCCGCCTTCTTGTTCTCCCGCGAAGGCGAAAGCCCAGTCTGGGTCCCTGCCTTCGCGGGGAAACATCCTTGGCACAGCCACCACATCCGCCTTCCGCATCGCTCATCACCTCGACGCTACCCGGCCCCTCGTCGCGCCACCCCCAACCCACCCAAAACCAAAACCCGGAAACTTCCGCCCCCGCCCCCCCAACCGGAACCAATCCTTAGCAAAGCCAACCTATTAAACCGCGCAACGAACGAACAAGAAGGTCTCCGTGGCGCTCGATCTCTCTACTCTCTACGTCGTCGCAGGCTTCGGCATGCTGATCGCCGGGTTCATTCACCTCATCCCCCTCGCGACTGGTCGGTTCGGATCGTGGGCAGGGCTATGGGGCGCCGGCCACCTGATCGCCGGGTGCGGCGCGCTGATGGCGGTGCTCAATGATCGGATCGGTCTCCCCTGGGCGCCCAGCATCGGCAACCCCGCGGTGGTGATGGGCTATGCGCTGATTGCCGGCGCGGTCGTGAAGTTCAGCCGCCCCGACGCGCGCCTGACGTCCCTGCTGGCGATCGCCGCGATCGTCGGCCTGCCCCTGTGGTTCACCCACGACCCGGCGCATTTCCACCTCCGCGTCGCCTATCTCAGCGTCATCCGCGCCGGGTTCGACCTCGTCGTGGTGATCGTCGCCATCCGTCTCGCACGCCGGGAGTCGCTACAGACCGGCTGGATCGTCGCCGCGCTGTTCGCGGTCACCGTGCCGATGTTCCTCGGTCGCGCCTGGCTGGCTTACGGCGACCGCATCGGCACGCAACTGACCGGCCGTCACGATGACTTCGGCGCATGGCTCGCGGCGGGGCAGATCGCCTTCATCATCTTCCGCGCCTTCTCGCTGCTGATCCTCCAGGCCGAGCGCGGCCAGAACCTGCTGCTCGATCAGATGGAGCGCGACTGGCTCACCGGCGCGTTCAACCGCGCCGGCCTGGACCGCATCGCGCAGACCTTCACGGGCCGTCTTGCGCCGCGCACCCTGACGCTGATGATGCTGGATCTCGATCGCTTCAAGGCGCTCAACGACACGCTAGGCCACGCCGCCGGCGACGCTGCGCTCCGCACCTTCGCCGAGATCACCCAAGAAGCCCTGGGCCGGCAAGGCTACCTCGTCCGCTGGGGCGGCGACGAATTCGTCTGCGTGCTGCCCGATGTGCCGACCGAGCAGGCCAGCATGATCGGCAATCGCATCGCCACCCGGTTCGCGCAGACCATGGCGCCGCGAACGTCGACCCATGGCACGCTCGGCGTCAGCATCGGCGTCGTCGAGGGCGAATCCGACACCCCGATCGTCGACCTCATCGCCGCGGCCGACCGCGCCATGTATCTGGCGAAAGGCGATCGCCGCCAGCCTGCGGTTTACATCAAGGCCGCCTGAGCCGCCCGACCGGATCGCGACGCCGCCCGCGGCGTCGCGGCCCTGCACACTCAAGCGGCAGGCGGGTCCTTCTTCGCGGTCGGCTTGCCGAACCCGACGAACAACCGCTCCAGCCCCACCGTGACCGAGTCCAGCACCTTGGCGAACTCCGGCGGCAGCACGTTCGCCTCGCTCCGCGGCGGCTCCGGCGTATCCCCGGCAAACGGACCATTGCCTTGCGGCTTCGTCGTCTCGGCCGCCACGTCCGGCTCGACCTTCGACGCTGCAGGCTCAGCCTGTGCCGATGACGAGTCAGGGGAAGGTGGGGCAGGGGGCGTCGGTGGCGTCGGCGGCGTCGGCCGGGCGCTTGACTTCGCGTCATGCTTCGAGATCGCCGTCGCCGCAGCCATCAGCCCCGCCGCGATCATCTGCCGCCCGACCGGCGTCCCCATCTGCCGCGCGATCGTCGCAGCGATCCCGGCGAACGGCGCGCCGCCATCATGCTTGCGCCCCTCGTGCTTCCGGCCCTCATGCTTATGCCCGTCATGCTTGTGCGCGTCATGCGCATGGCCCTCATGCTCAGCACCCGAGTGCCCCTGAGCCGCCGCCATCTCGGCCTCGCGCTCGCGCCGCTTTCGCTCGTCCTTCTTCTTGCCCATCACACACTCCGATACTGTATTGCCTGTCCAATACACCATGTAAGTATCGTCGGCCCGTGCCACAATGCCCCCTTTCGTTCGGCACCCGCGTTACCCATCTCTGCACTCGACCTGACGGCGCCGCACAAGGCTTGCCGCACCCGAACAAATATGGAACAGACCGCCTCATGCTGACCAAGATTTCCGTACGCGGCGCGCGCGAGCACAACCTCAAGGACGTCGACATCGACATCCCCCGCGACACGCTCACGGTGATCACCGGCCTCTCGGGCTCGGGCAAGTCGAGCCTCGCCTTCGACACGATCTACGCCGAGGGCCAGCGCCGCTACGTCGAGAGCCTCTCCGCCTATGCCCGCCAGTTCCTCGAACTGATGCAGAAGCCCGACGTCGACCACATCGAGGGCCTCTCGCCCGCGATTTCGATCGAGCAGAAGACGACGTCGCGCAACCCGCGCTCGACCGTCGCCACCGTCACCGAAATCTACGATTACATGCGCCTGCTCTGGGCGCGCGTCGGTATCCCG
Organism: Sphingomonas sp. AP28; assembly: GCF_056680455.1. NCBI lineage: Bacteria > Pseudomonadati > Pseudomonadota > Alphaproteobacteria > Sphingomonadales > Sphingomonadaceae > Sphingomonas > Sphingomonas sp. AP28. Next base: position 3,296,025 of record NZ_CM155283.1, read on the forward strand.
TACTCGCCCGCGACCGGCGAGCCCATTGCGGCGCAGACCGTGTCGCAGATGGTCGACCGCGTCATGGCGCTCCCCGAGGGCACGCGCCTCTACCTGCTCGCCCCCGTCGTCCGCGGCCGCAAGGGCGAGTACCGCAAGGAACTCGCCGAGTGGCAGAAGGCGGGCTTCGCGCGCGTCCGCATCGACGGCACGATCCACGACATCGACGAAGCCCCCGCGCTCGACAAGAAGTACAAGCACGACATCGAAGTCGTCGTCGACCGCTTGGTGGTAGGCGGCGAGATCGCCACGCGCCTCGCGGAGTCGTTCGAAACCGCCCTGAAACTCGCCGACGGCCTAGCCTATGTCGACCCCGCAGACCCGGTCGAACCGCACACCCCCAAGTCCGAAATCCTCGGCAACAACGCCCCCGACGGCCGCATCGTGTTCAGCGAGAAGTTCGCCTGCCCGGTCAGCGGCTTCACCATCTCCGAGATCGAGCCCCGCTTGTTCTCGTTCAACGCCCCCCAAGGCGCGTGCCCGGCCTGCGACGGCCTCGGCGAGAAGCTGCTGTTCGACGAAGACCTCGTCGTCCCCAACCACATGCTCAGCATCAAGAAGGGCGCGGTCGTCCCCTGGGCGAAATCCAATCCGCCGTCGCCCTATTACATGCAGGTCCTCGGCAGCCTCGCGCGCGAGTTCAAGTTCGACATCGAGACGCCCTGGTCCGACCTCCCGCCCGAGGTCCAGAGCACCATCCTGCACGGCTCGAAGGGCAAGCCCGTCACGCTCACCTTCATCGACGGCAAGAAGAAGTACGACGTCTCCAAGCCGTTCGAGGGCGTCATCGGCAACCTCAACCGCCGCATGCTCCAGACCGACTCCGCCTGGATGCGCGAGGAACTCAGCAAGTACCAGTCCGCCGCCCCCTGCGAAGTCTGCGGCGGCGCGCGCCTGAAACCCGAGGCGCTCGCGGTCAAGATCGCGATGAAGGACATCTCCTACGCCACGCATCTCTCGGTGGTCGACGCGCTCCAGTTCTTCACCGACATGCCGCAGCACCTCGGCGACCAGCAGAACGCGATCGCCGAACGCATCCTCAAGGAGATCGTCGAGCGTCTGGGCTTCCTCAACAATGTCGGCCTGGATTACCTCAACCTCGAACGCACCAGCGGCACACTGTCAGGTGGCGAAAGCCAGCGCATCCGCCTCGCGTCGCAGATCGGCAGCGGCCTGTCGGGCGTGCTCTACGTCCTCGACGAGCCCTCGATCGGCCTGCACCAGCGCGACAACGACATGCTCCTCAAGACGCTCCGCCGTCTGCGCGATCTCGGCAACACCGTGCTCGTCGTCGAGCATGACGAGGACGCGATCCGCACCGCCGACTACATCATCGACATGGGCCCCGGCGCCGGCGTCCGCGGCGGCCAGGTCGTCGCGCAGGGCACGCTGAAGCAGATCCTCAAGTCGAAGGGCAGCATCACCGCCGACTATCTCAACGGCACGCGCGAGGTGCCGGTCCCAACCACGCGGCGCAAGGGCAACGGCAAGAAGCTCACCGTCCACAACGCGGTCGCCAACAACCTGCGCGGCGTCACCGCCAGCCTGCCGCTCGGCACCTTCACCTGCATCACCGGCGTCTCCGGCTCGGGCAAGTCGAGCTTCACGATCGACACGCTCTACGCCGCCGCCGCACGCGAGCTGAACGGCGCGCGCATCGTCCAGGGCAAGCACGACAAGATCACCGGCCTCCAGTATCTCGACAAGGTCATCGACATCGACCAGTCGCCGATCGGCCGCACCCCGCGCAGCAACCCCGCCACCTACACCGGCAGCTTCACGCAGATCCGCGACTGGTTCGCCGGCCTGCCCGAATCGCAGGCGCGCGGCTACAAGCCCGGCCGCTTCAGCTTCAACGTCAAGGGCGGCCGCTGCGAGGCGTGCCAGGGCGACGGCGTGCTCAAGATCGAGATGCACTTCCTCCCCGACGTCTACGTCACCTGCGACGTCTGCCACGGCGCGCGCTACAATCGCGAGACGCTCGAGGTGAAGTTCAAGGGTCATTCGATCGCCGACGTGCTCGACATGACGGTCGAGGACGCCGCCGAGTTCTTCAAGGCGGTCCCCCCGATCCGCGACAAGATGGCGATGCTGGTCGAGGTCGGCCTCGGCTACGTCAAGGTCGGCCAGCAGGCGACGACGCTCTCGGGCGGCGAAGCGCAACGCGTCAAGCTCGCCAAGGAACTCTCGCGCCGCGCCACCGGCAACACGCTCTACATCCTCGACGAACCCACCACCGGGCTCCATTTCGAGGACGTGCGGAAGCTGTTGGAAGTCCTCCACGCGCTGGTCGAGCAAGGCAACACGGTCGTCGTGATCGAACACAATCTCGACGTCATCAAGACCGCCGACTGGGTCCTCGACCTGGGGCCGGAGGGCGGCGTCAAGGGCGGCGAGATCGTCGCCGAAGGCACGCCGGAGAAGGTGGCGAAGGCGAAGGGCAGCTTTACGGGGAAGTATCTGGCGCCTTTGCTAGAGAAGCGGGTGGTCAAGCAAGCCATCTAAATACGTATTTGTGGCCGGATGTCAGACGTACTCCGCTTTGATTATAAAGCTTTGGTTTGATATCCAGTTTGCGTCTATGTTAGCAATGGATGCTGCTTCCGCAGATATTCCAAAAGCCGTGTTGAGCGTAGTGATACTTTCGATGGTGCCGCCGGTTGCATCTTTTGTTGCTGCGATAATTTCGTCGAAATAAGGCATCCAAAAAAGAAGATCGGTCTCTTTTGAGTCCTCTTTGCGGGGGGTACTGTAAGTCGCAGTGAACCAGTGGCGTTGCTCGCTACTTTGACTTTTGCCAGCGCCTGCGGTGGCAATTTTCCATCCGCCGCCAGCGTAATACTTTCCACTGTTGTCGGATATAACTTCGATAGTGAGACTCTTGAGGGCGACAGCAGTTCGGAAGTATCTGATTATTTGTGCGCGTTGTTCTTTGATAATATACGAATGAAGCGCATCAGCTTTGACCATTGTGCCCTGCACAAGGGGATGCGCGGCATAAATCGAACCGACGCTTAGCTGACTACCCTCTGCGTCGTGCATATCCGCCGCCTGAGATCGGTTTAATGCCTCGATCTGCTCCGAGCCGCTTTTGCTAAACAAGCGAAAAACTCCGCTTGCCGTGGCGGCGACCGTAGTCCCGGCCGATTTAATCTGACTTCTAGTCGGAGTAAATCGGCCAAGGAAACCGCGACGCAAGCCCTCATGAGCGGTTTCCGTTGCCCAATCACCCCAGGCGTCTGGTGTTTCATCTGCAACGATCCGAATCAATCTCGATTGCATGATAGCTCCGATAAGGGTTTGGCTTTAACTGTAGCGGCTATTCCGTGGCGGCAAAAAACGAATGCTGCAACATCGAACGCTGAAATCATCATGAGTTGATAGCCGCGATGCCTTAGATCAAACACATCGGTCCTTTTAGAAACTGCCTAAAATATGCATCGCATAATCCGGCTGGTTATTTAGAAAATTATGATGCGAAATCGATCGCGCTACATTCTTGGTGAAAATCAATCCCTTTCCCTGTTGATCTAATATGATAGACCAAGAGGGTGGATGAGTTGTCGACCTTCGAGTCCGAATTTGCGACGAGCGAAGACGCCGCCGCGTATGACGCGTGGTTCCGCGCCAAGGTCGAGCGTGCGATGACGTCGGACATACTTAGCATTCCACACGCTGAGGTAATGGCGCTGGCGCAGGCAATCCTCGACAAACACAAGCCGCATTGACGCTGCCGCTCGTCTGGACGGATAAAGCGACACGGCGGCTTTTCTTGTCCTAGACCTTATCCTCTCAGCGAACTTCCACCAGCCGTTCGCCGTTCCGAAGTAGCACCGCGACCTGATCCCATCGTGGCTCTAGCCATGCGAGCAACGCGCGGTTGGACGCATTGCCGCAGCGCAGCCACAACAGGACGAACCGGTCCGGGTGCCGGAGATGGCCGAAATCGTCGTCCTTGCTGACCAGCACCGATCCATCCGCCTCGGCACGAGCGGCGATGGCCCGATCGCTCGCGGCAAGCATCTCGATCTCCGAAACATGCGTCGCGTCCTCGCCCCGATCGCGCAACCACCTGCACAAAGCCGGAGGTAGCTGCGCATCGACGAGGAACTTCATTCGGCGGCCAGCACCACCGGATGATCGGTCGTCGCTGCTGCATAGCCCAATGTCGCCTGCACATCGGCTTCGCTAAGATACGGAAAGTCGGCAACGATCTCCAAGATAGTCGCGCCGCCCGCCAGCATTTCGAGAACGTCGGTAACCCGAACACGCGTGCCCGTGACAACGGGCCAACCGCCGCAAACGCCGGGGTCTATCGAGATGCGGGGAAAGCCGGCGAGCGTCATGGTGAGAAGGTGCGACGGACAGGTACTATCGTCAAGCCCATCAGCGGAACAGGCTACTACCCCAACTCGTTGAACCTGCCAGATCAACAGCACCGGACAAACCCATGCCCAAGCCCCACCCACATCACCCGCACGAGCGCGCCCCGAAGCCCAAGTCGAAGACGTTCGGCATCAATGCGCTTTCGATCGGGGCCGCGGCGATCGGTCTCGGGGGTGCGTTGCTGGCGGTGTTCCTGCGGTCGAGGGCGAACCCCGCCGAGCATGCCGCGCCCGATCTCGCGCTCGACAAGCCCCGCCCGGGTGCGACCGATCGCGCGCCGCACGCCTTCCGCCCCGATCCCACCGCGGTCCCCACCAAGGCCGAGCGCGAGTCGCTCCGCCCCGCCACCGGCCCGGCGCCGTCGTTCGCCGCGGATCGCGGTTCGACGCTCGGCTGAGGTGCCTTCCTGATCCTCCCCCGCAAGGGGGACGTGGCTGGCGCCTGCCAGACGGAGGGGGAGTTGACTACCCCTGTTGCGTGTCCTCCCCCTCCGTCACCTACGGTGCCACCTCCCCCTGGCGGGGGAGGATAAGTAAGGCCCGACGGTCTACGTCGGCTTTCAGGCCTCCACCCGCGCTCCGTCACCCCGGACTGGTTCCGGGGCCCACGGTCCGGCGAACTCGATAGCGGCGGTGTGCGGAACGGTGAATACCGGAACAAGGCTCTCCTGAGCAAAGCCGAAGGGTCCGGTATGACGGGAGAGGGGCCGTCATTTCCCCAAGTGTTCTCCTGCGGACGCAGGAGCCCAGGACCAAGCAGGACAGTACTCGTGGCTCCTGGGCCCCCGCGTGCGCGGGGGAACAAGGCAGCCGCTCCAACCCATCGCGGCACCCCGCACCCACCCCATAAAACCGCTGTCCTACACACCCCGATCCGGCATACCTGATCGGTCCTCTCTCAGGCGAGGATCGACCATGGCAAACGCACCCACTCCGGCCGATCCGCGACCCTGCCACTTGGCCAAGCGCGCCGTGCCCGCCCCCAGGCCGCGCTACGAACCCCCGATCCCCGACCATCTCCCCGACGCGGTCCGCCACGTCATGGCCTGGCAAGCGCATGTCGACGCCGGCCGGATCGGCACCCGCATCCCCGTATCGCCCGAGATCGCCGCCAACCGCGACCGCTGGACCGCGCTCGCCCGGACCATGCGCAAGTGACCGCCGCTCTCCAGGATCAAGGTGTCGACGCGCCGCCCATAGACTCCTTCACGCGGCAAAATCGCCAACGCATCGACGGCTGGTCCCCCGAGCGCCAGCGCGGCTTTCTCGAACGCATCGCCGAGGGTGCCACCGTCGACGAGGCGACCGCCAGCGTCGGCCTGTCGCCGCGCGCCGCGTACAGCCTGCGCCGCCGCGCAGCGGGCGCGGCGTTCGCGCTCGGCTGGGACGCCGCCAAGCTCGTCGCGCGGCCGATCATCGCCGAAGCGCTGTTCTGTCGCGCGATGGTCGGCCAGATCGAGCGTCTCACGAAGCCCGACGGCGACGTGATCGAACGCCACCGCTTCGACAACCGCCTCGCCATGTCGCTGCTCGCCCGGCTCGATCGCCATGCCGAGGAAAGCGAGAACACCAACGCCGCCGCACGCCTGATCGCGACCGAATTCGACGCGTTCCTCGACCTCGTCGAGCGCGATGCAGGGCCCGCCCGCGCCGGCCTGTTTCTCGGCGAGCGTGTCCGATCGTCCGACGCAGGGGAGGGGATGGCGCCGATCGTGGCGCTCGCCCGCGCGGACCGCTGGCTGCGCAGCAACGCCGGCCTCGCATCGGAGATCGACGTCGCCGATCTCGATCCCGCCGCCCGCGCCGGCTGGACCGCCGAGCAATGGGCGCGCGCGGAGGCCGCCGGGCTGCTCAGTCTCGCGCCCGAACCCGCCCCGAGGCCTGTGCCCCCAAAACCTGCGCCAGCGTCTGCACTTTCTGCACTTCCGGCCGTCGAACCGGGCGGACCCGACGGCGAATGTCCGGTCTGGTGGGACGAGTTCACCGGTGCCTGGCGCACCCGCTTCCCGCCGCTGAGCGATTTTGATGAAGGCAATGGCGGGACTTTCGGCGACGACGGTTACAGCCGCGAATGTTCGCGGGAGGAGGCGATCATCCTCGATGCGCCGTACGACCGAGAGACCGCCGAGCGCGTCGTCGTCGAGGGCGCCGACCGAGACAGCTGGTTCATCGGCTATGCGGTGGGCTGCGGGCTCATCGAGGATGACGAGGTCGATGCGGTCGCCGCTACCGATATCGCGCGCGTCGCTGCGCTGGCGCGTAATTTCGATCCGGATCGCCCGAGAAAGCCTGACCCCGAACCCGGTAACGACGCCTTATCCGGCGCTGACACCGGCCAGTCGCCTAGCCAGTCGCCCGGCCAATCGCACACCGCACCCAATCTGGCGCCGACGCCTGCGGACGCTGCACCCAAATCCGCCACCGGGCGTTCTGACGCCATACGCATAGTCAACGGAGTACCCCCATGAGCATCTTCAGCAAGATCAAGTCCGCCATCTTCGGTGAGCACGGCCCGCTCGGCAGCGGCCATTTCGGCACACCGAAGGCTGCGCCCGCCCCGGCACCCGCGCCCGCACCGCAGACCACGGCCGCCCAGCCTGCACCAACGCCCGCCGCCCCGACTCCGCAGGCCGCGCCCGCCGCACCCGCCCAGGCTGTCGACGTCGAGGCCGTCCTCTCGGGCATCGCCTCGAAGAAGGGCTCGGATCTCAACTGGCGCACCTCGATCGTCGACCTGATGAAGCTGCTCGATCTCGATTCGAGCCTCGACAACCGCAAGGAGCTCGCCACCGAGCTCGGCTATACCGGTGCGAAGGACGGCAGCGCCGAGATGAACATGTGGCTGATCAAGGCCGTGATGCGCGAGCTGGAGAAGAACGGCGGTACCGTGCCCGCCAACCTCAAGGATTGATGCAGGTTTGGCGCCGGCAACCAAACCCCGGCGCCGATCATTACGCCTTCAGTATCAACCCACTGAAAGGACACGAAATGCGCGTTGCGATGCTGGGCCTGCTGGCCGCCTCTACCCTGGTTGCCGGCTGCGTCGGCGACGGAGGCAGCCGCTACGGCGTCGACCCGCGCTATCGCTCCTACGACTATAACCGCGTCGATCCCGCATACGGCGGCTATGATGCCGGTCGCTATTACCGCGACGATGCGAGGTATCGCGAGCGCCGCTTATCGCGCAACGACCGCGTCTATCGTGGCAATGACGGTCGGTATTATTGCCGCCGCAACGACGGCACCACCGGCCTGATCGTCGGCGGAGTCGCGGGCGGCGTGCTTGGCAACGTCATCGCCCCCGGCGGTTCGGGCTTGCTCGGTACCGTACTCGGTGCGGCCGGCGGCGCGCTCGCAGGGCGTGCGGTCGATCGCTCCAGCAACAACACCCGCTGCCGTTAAATCCCTCGACCGGCGTCGAAATATCGGCGCCGGTCGTTTTAAATTCTCGTCGTCGATAGCGGCTAGCGCGAAAATAATATCTGCGTAAATCGACGCAGTTCTTGACCCATTTTACCGGCAAGATTTGCAATTCGGGCGGTCTTGGCCCATATAGCGCTCAGCTACAGTCGCATATCGACGGTTCTTGGCGCTTTGCGGCACCTTTCTCCTTCTTTCCCTGCTCCGCGGCACGGGTCGCCCGAACGTCGGGTTACTCTCTACTAAGAAGGAGCCACTTCATGGCTATCACCGGAACCGTCAAGTTTTTCAACGCCGACAAGGGCTATGGCTTCATCGCGCCGGATGGCGGCGGCAACGATGCATTCGTGCACATCACCGCGGTTGAGCGCGCCGGCATGCCGACGCTGAACCAGAACCAGCGCGTCACCTACGAGCTCGAGCCCGACAAGCGTGGCAAGCAGTCGGCCGTGAACCTCCAGCCAGCCGATTGATCTCGCTGGCGGATTATTGTCCGCCAACCTGATCTCGGTTGCGATGCGGCGGCCATAACGGTCGCCGCATCACCCCTTTAAAATTTCCCGCAGGAGCGCACCAGCATGGCCGATAATCCAGAATTTTACCGGGCCCGCGCTGATGAAGAGCGCCGCAACGGCGATGCCGCCCTCCTCGACAACGTCCGCGATCGCTGCCGCCGCGCCGAAAAGGCCTGGGACGACATGGCCTCGCGCGCCGAACGCACTCAGATCCTCCGCGCCGCGCGTGAGGCTGCCCCTCCCGGTGGTGAGCGCATGATGATCGGCACCCCGTCGATGGTCCCCGCTGAGTAAGCCGGATCTCCGAGATGCGATGATTTGAGAAACCCGGATGCAGCGATGCACCCGGGTTTTTCTTTGTGGTCTTAGCCAGAATGGTTCGCGCAGAGGCGCAGAGGCGCAGAGACCGCGGAGCTTTAGCTGAACCGCAGGTTCCCGAAATCAGATGTTCTGTCCGCAGCTTAATCCAGAGCGCAACACCTCCGCGTCCTCTGCGCCTCCGCGCGAACCAACTTTTTCATCTAGCAGTTGGCTGCTAGAAAGCATCCGCTGAGCACCGCTGAGCACCGCTGATCACCGGTGACGCGGTACCGTGGAAGCCGTTGCGACGACTTACTTCAGCGGCTTGCCCGTATCCTTCCACCGGTCGAGGATCTGCGATTCTGGCGGCAGCATGTCGGAAGCAGCTGGTATTGCCGGTGCCTGAGTAGCGGGCTTGGCCTGCGCAACGGTCGCCACCACCGTAGCCGGCACCGGGACGGAGACGGCCCCGGCCGTGGCAGCCGCGATCATCTGCGGTGTCGGCGGCGCAATCGGTTGCACGGACATATGCGGCCCAGGCACCGGTTCGCCGCCAGCATAACGCTGATTAAAAGCCGCAGACGTGCCCCAATACCCCTTCCACCGATGGAAGAAATGCGCACCGACGACATCGGTCATCACCATGCTCCGGTTCCAAGCAGGCGTCACGGCGTAGGTATGATAGTGCGTCGCCAACCCGACCGGTGCGTAGACATAGCCGGCCAGAGCCATGCCGGCCGCGCGCGCGGCGCGAACCCATGCGGCGCGCGCGGGCAACCGCGTCATCGCGCCGTCGCATGCGAAGCTGAACTGGCAGCCGGCATGTTCCGAGCCCTGATACACCACGCCGCACACCGTTCCCGGGAAGGCAGGATGCCGTGCGCGGTTGAGGATGACCTGCGCGACCGCCTGTTGGCCGGCATCGGGCTCGGATGCGGCTTCGTAGTAGATCGCCGCGGTGAGGCATTGCAGCGCGCGGTCGCGGTCCAGTGCCGATGCGCTCGTCATCGAGAAGGGCCGTGCGGGAACAATGCCCGCGTCGAGCGTCGCACCGGCCGGGATCGGCAGATCGGGCAGGTCGATGGTCCCAGTAACACCCGCCGCAGGCGCGGCGATCTCCTGCTCGGCCAGCGCAGGGGCAAGGGCTGAAACCTTTACCGAAGACGCGGCACTCGCGCGGTCGTTCGCTGCTTCACGCGCCGACATCGCCCGGAGCGCAGCGTGGGCAGAGATGCCGGCACCTATGATCAACAACGTGACGACCATCGTCGCCCAGATGCGCTTCATCAACCGAACCGTCTGCAACCTAACGCGCAATCGCTTTCCTCGTACTTGCCTGTCGAGCCGGGCATAGCCGATCTGGCCGGACCGATCGCGCGCGGATTCAGTCCGTCCCACCACGGGACGGACGGTCACCGTAACAGCAAGCGCTTACCGTAAGGTTGCGGTGTCGAGCTTCAGCGCGGCCTCGGGAATGACCTCGACGTTCGGATAGGCTTTGCGCAGCGGTTCGATGAACTGCTTGGCGTCACCGACGACGACGATGCTCGCCGCCTTCGGATCGAGCAGCGCGACCGCCGCGGCTTGTACCGCCGCCGGATCGACGGCGCCCACTGAACCGGTGTAGCGCTGGAGTTCGCCGAGCGGCACGCCGTTCTGGACATAGGCGCCCAGAATCCCGGCAACGCCCGACGTCGTCTCGATCCCGCGCCCGAAATTGCCGACGAGCACGGCCTTGCGCGTATCGAGCTCTGCGGCGGGCACGGGAGACGCTCCCATCCGCGTCATCTCGGCGGCAATCAGCGTCACGACTTCGGCAGCGGTCGGGTTCTTGGTCTGCGTCCGCGCAGCGACCGTGCCCTGCGTCTTTCCCGCATCAAGTCCGCTGCCCGCGCCGTACGCCAGCCCGCGCTTGATCCGAATTTCCTGGTTCAACCGCGACGAGAAGCCGCCGCCCAGGACGGTATTGCCGACCGCGAGCGGATAATAGCGTGCGTCTGACCTTGCGATCGCAGGACGCGCAACCACGACGCCGGCCTGACCCGCTTCGGGCATGTCGACGACGATCACACGCGGCTTCGGGTACGTGACCTGCGGCGCGCTCGCGGTTGCCGTGCTGGTCGATTTCCAAGAACCCAACTGCGCCTCCGCCAAAGCCTTGGCGCGCGCCGCGGTAATGTCGCCGACCATGATCAGCGTTGCCTGGCCCGGCTGGAAACTCCGCGCATACGCCGCCGTGATATCGGCCCGCGTAATCGCCTTCAGCGACAGCGGCGTGCCCCCGTTCGGCGCGCCATACGGCGATGCCCCGAGCACGGCACGATCCGCAACCAGACCCGCGACCTGCGCCGGATCCTTCAACGCCAGAGTCACCGCGTCGACCTGCTGCGTTCGCGCGCGTTCGATCTCCTCGGGCGCAAACGCCGGGTTGATCGCGACGTCGGCGAGGATCGCCATCGCCGGCGCAAGCTGGTCCGACTTCACCGTCACGTCGACCGCCGCGCCATCGCTGCCGGCCGAACTGCCGATCGACCCGCCAAGTCCCTCGACCGCACGCGCGATCTGCGTAGCCGACCGCGTCTTCGTACCCTTGGTCAGCAGGTCCGCCGACAGGCTGCTGACGCCAGCGCGGTTCGCGGGATCGGTCGCCGCGCCACCCGCGGTCACCAGATACGCCGTGACGATCGGCAGGTCGTGCCGCTCCACCGTCACCAGTCGCATGCCGTTCGCTAGACGCGTTTCGACCGGCTGAGGGATCGTCGGCGATACCGGTGCGCTTGGCGCTGGCGGCTGGACCCGCTGCCCTTCCGGCGCAGGCGTCACGATCTCGATGTTCGCCGGCGCTTTCAGGTCGGCGACCTGCACCGTCGGCGCAACCGTGATCGTATCCGCGACACCGCCCGCAGGCTTGGCGGTGAGTGGCATGTACCGGATCGTCGCCGACTGGTTGTCGCCGAGGTATTTCCGCGCAACCCGCTGGATATCCGCCGCCGTCACCCGCGCAATGGCCGCCAATTGCTTGTCAGCCGCCTGCGGATCGCCGTCGACCAGCACTGCAGACGCCAGCGTGCTTGCCTTGCCTTCGGCCGTCTCGCGCGACTGGATCGACTGGGTCAGGATCTCGTTCTTCGCCTCCGCGAGTTCGGCGGTGGTCACCGGTGCATCGCGAAACCGGGCGATCTCGCGCTTCAGTGCAGCCTCGCCCGCCTCGACCGTCTTGCCGCCCGCCAGGATCGCGTAGACGACCATGTTGCCCGTCGCCTGCTTGGTATCGAGGAACGCCTCGGCCGACTGCGCCAACTGGTCGCGGTACACGACGCTCTCGTACAGCCGCGAACTCTCGCCCGTCGCCAGCACCGCCTTCAGCACCGTTAACGCCGCGATATCCGCATCGCGGTCCGCCGGCACATGATAGCTGACCAACACCGCAGGCAGCGGCGTGTTCGGCTCGTACACCGTGCGCGTCACGGCCTTGGTCCGCGCAGGCTCGGCAACCGTCACGCGCGGGATCGCTGCGCTCGGCTTCTTGATCTCCGCGAAATACCGGTCGACCCAGCTGTTCAACTGCGCCGGATCGAAATTGCCAGACACCACCAGGATCGCGTTGTCCGGCCGATAATAGGTCGCATGGAACGCCCGGACGTCGTCGATCCCAGCGGCTTCCAGATTTTCCAGGCTGCCAATCGTCCCACGCGCATAGGGATGCGTCGTATAGGCAAGTGCGGGATAATAGAGCGAGAACAACTTGCCATACGGCCGCGATAGCGTGCTCTGGCGCAGTTCCTCCTTCACCACGTCGCGCTCCGAGCCGAAGCTCTTGGGCTCAACGACGAGGCTCGCCATCCGATCGGCTTCCGCGAACAGCAGACGCTGGAGGTGGTTGGCCGGGATTACCTCGTAATAATTGGTGTAGTCGTCATTGGTCGACGCATTGTTGTAGCCGCCGACATCCTCGGTCAGCCGGTCCATCTGCTCCGACACCAGGTTGCGCGTCGACTTGAACATCAGATGCTCGAACATGTGCGCGAACCCGGACTTGCCCTTGGGGTCGTCCTTCGAGCCGACGTCGTACCACACCTGCACCGACACGTTCGGCGTGCCCGTGTCACGGATCGCATACACCCGCAGGCCATTCGGCAGCGTGCGCTCGGTATAGGCGATCGGCTTTACCGAAACCTGCGTCGGGGCAGGTGCGGTCTGCGCCCCCACCGCTACCGGGAAAGAAGCTGCGGTCAGCAGCAAAGCGGAGCGGAGGAGGCGCATCGGGATCCTTACTTGTTGCGGTTCGCGAACAGCACCGCGCCCGCGATCGCCGCGGAGCCGATGCCGACGCCCAGGCCGATCTTCGCGAGCGGCCAGCTCTTGGCCTTCTCGGCGGCGTTGTGCGCGGCGGCTTCGGCCTGCAGCTTCGCCTCCTTCGCGGCGGCGAGGATTTCATTCGGGGTATCGCTGTCGATCTTGATGGTCACTTGGGCTCTCCTTCACTCTTCCGGGCATACATCGCCCGGAAATCATTCGCGAACTGCGTCAGCGTGCCCGAGGCGATCGCCGCCCGCAGATCCGCCATCAGCGTTTCGTAGAACCAGATGTTATGCTCCGTCATGAGCATTGCGCCAAGCATTTCGCCCGACCGTACCAGATGATGCAGATACGCCCGGCCCCAGGTTGCGCAGACCGGACAGGGGCAGGCGGGATCGAGCGGCCCCATGTCCTCGGCGAACTTGGCATTACGGATGTTGATCGGGCCGGTGCGCGTGAACGCCTGGCCGGTGCGGCCGGACCGCGTGGGCATCACGCAATCGAACATGTCGATCCCGCGCTCGACTGCGCCGACGATGTCGTCGGGCTTGCCGACGCCCATCAGGTAGCGCGGCTTGTCGACCGGCAACTGGTCCGGCGCGAAGTCGAGGCAGCCGAACATCGCCTCCTGGCCCTCGCCGACCGCGAGCCCCCCGACCGCATAGCCGTCGAAGCCGATATCGATCAGCGCATCCGCCGACGACTTGCGGAAGCCCTCGTTCAACGCGCCCTGCTGAATCCCGAAGATCGCATTGTTCTCGGCATGCTCTTCGCCTGCATCGAACGCGGCGCGCGACCGCTTCGCCCAACGCATCGATCGCTCCATCGCCGCGGCCTGCACTTCTCGCGTCGACGTCGTCGGCACCAGTTCGTCGAACGCCATGACGATGTTCGAACCGAGCAGCCGCTGGATCTCGATTGACCGCTCGGGACTCAGCAGATGCCGCGTGCCGTCGAGGTGCGACTTGAACGAGACGCCTTCCTCGGAGCGCTTGGTCAGGTCCGCGAGGCTCATAACCTGATAGCCGCCGGAATCGGTGAGGATCGGCTTCGACCAGCCCGAGAACGCGTGCAGACCACCCAGCCGCGCAACCCGCTCGGCCCCCGGCCGCAGCATCAGGTGATACGTGTTGCCGAGGATGATGTCCGCGCCCGCACCGACAACGTCGGCGGGCTTCATCCCCTTGACGGTGGCCGCGGTGCCGACCGGCATGAACGCAGGCGTGCGGATGTTGCCGCGCTGCATTGCGATGACGCCGGTGCGCGCCTTGCCGTCGGTGGCGGAGATGGTGAAGTCGAAGCGGGGGCGAGTCATATCAACGTTTCTTGCGGATGCCGTAGCGATCGCCGGCCGGCGCGCCGCGGATGGTGATGAGTTCGGCGCGGGTCAGTACGCCATCCTTGTCGCGATCGAACCTCGCGAAGAACTGTGCGAACCGCGCCTGGAGTTCGGCGAGCGTGATCCGGTTGTCGCCATCGCGATCGACTTCGAACGGGCTCGGCAACGCGTTACGATCACCCAGCCACGCCTGCGCCCAGTCGGCAAAGGCGATGTACCCGATCGATCCGGTCGCAGCACCCTCGGCGGTGGCATAGCTCCGCGCGACGCCCGCGGTCAGTTCGGCCTGCGTCACGCGGCCATCACCGTTCGCATCGCACGCGGCGATGAACAGCGCGGCCGGCTCGGCGAAGATCGTCGCGGGCGGTTGCGGCGTGCCAGCGGGCGGCGGCGCGGCGGTAATGGCTTGGAGCAGAGCTAGAGCGAGCAGCATGCCGCCCGTCATGGCAGCAGAAGCGAGGCGTCGCCATAGCTGTAGAAGCGATACTTCCCGGCGATCGCATGCGCATACGCCGCCTGCATCCGCTCCCGCCCCATCAGCGCCGACACGAGCATGAACAACGTCGAGCGTGGCAGATGGAAATTGGTCATCAAGCCGTCGATCCCGCGAAACCGATAACCCGGCGTGATGAAGATCGCGGTGTCGCCGTCGAATGGGCGGATCACGTCGTCCTCGCCCGTCGCGCTCTCGATCAGCCGCAGCGACGTCGTCCCGACCGCGATCACGCGACCACCGCGTGCGCGGACCGCGTTGAGCCGATCCGCGGTGGCGGCATCGATCCGGCCCCATTCGGCGTGCATCTTGTGCTCGGTGGTGTCGGTCGCCTTCACGGGGAGGAACGTCCCCGCGCCGACATGCAGCGTCAGCGTCGCATGCTCGATCCCCGCCGCCTCGAGCGCCGCCATTAACCCCGGCGTGAAGTGCAGTGCCGCGGTCGGCGCTGCGACCGCGCCCGGCTCGGACGCGAACATCGTCTGGTAATCGTCCGCATCGCGTTCGTCGGTCGGCCGCTTGCCGGCGATATACGGGGGCAGGGGCATATGGCCCGCGCGCTCCAGCAGCAGTTCGACCGGCTCCTCGCCCGCGAACACCAGCGCGTAGCTCCCGTCGTCTTCGCAATCGACTGCCGCTGCGCTGACGCCGTTGCCGAACTCGATGACATCGCCATCGCGCAATCGCCGCGCGTTGCGAATGAACGCGCGCCACCGCCTTGGCCCCTCGCGCTTGTGCAGGGTCGCGCCGATCTTGGCATCGCCGCGCCGCCCGTCGAGCTGCGCCGGGATCACGCGCGTATCGTTGAAGACGAGCATGTCGCCACGCCGCAGCAGCGATGGCAGGTCCGACACGCCCGCATCGCGGGTCGCGTCACCTTCGAGTACCAGCATCCGCGCGGCATCGCGCGGCGCCGCGGGGCGGAGCGCGATGTTGTCGGTCGGCAGGTCGAAGTCGAAAAGGTCGACGTTCAACGGGGGGTCACTTCTTTGCAGGAGCCTTCTTTACCGGCGCCTTGCGAGCGGCCGGCGCGAGCTTTGGCTTGGCCGCGTTCGGGCCCGAAGCCGTGCCCGGCAACGTCACCGGTGCACCGAGCGCCGGGGCAGGCGGCCCAGCCATATACGCCGGGGGATTGTCCGCCGCGATATAGGCATGGACGATCCGCGACGGGTTCGCCGGCGGCTCGCCGCGCTCGATCGCGTCGACATACTGCATCCCGTCGAGCACGCGACCGAACACGGTGTATTTCTTGTCGAGGCTAAGACGCGGCTGGAAGACGATGAAGAACTGGCTGTTCGCGCTGTCCTCCTTGTCCGACCGCGCCGCCGACACCGCACCACGGACGTGCGGGAGGTAGTTGAACTCTGCCTTCACGTCGGGGAGCGTCGAGCCACCGGTGCCGTCGCCCTTGGGATCGCCGCCCTGCGCCATGAAGCCGTCGATCACGCGGTGGAACGCGAGGCCGTCATAGAAATGCTGGCGGGTGAGCGTCTTGATCCGCTCGACCATCAGCGGCGCGACGTCGGGCCGAAGCCAGATCGTGACGCGCCCGCCGGTCGACAGATCGAGCAGCAGCAGGTTCTGCGTATCCGTGGTCAGGGGCGGGGTCGCGCGAACGGCAGGCGCCACGACTTCCTTCTTCTGCGCTGCACCAGCCGGTACCGTGACCAGGCACCCGAGCAACGCGAACATTCCGACGAAAAAGCGCATCAAATTCCCACTCGAAAGAGGCCCGGCGCAACCAGGCTGCCGCCACTTAGAGCAAATCCCCGCTTGCGCCAATCTGAACGTGATGGGGATCGCTGCTCCCCTCCCTGAAAGGGAGGGGCCGGGGGTGGGTAGGTTCGCTCGAGCCTCAAACGTGCAACCAAGCGGAACCCGACCCACCCCCAACCCCTCCCTTCCAGGGAGGGGCGAAGAAGGTCAGCTGCCCTTGCGGCCGATCTTCTCGACCCGCGCTACCACTTCGGCACGCACTGATTCCGGCACGAACTTGGCGATATTTCCGCCGTAAAGCGCGATCTCCTTCACCAGCCGGCTCGCGATCGGCTGCAGCGCGACATCAGCCATCAGGAACACCGTCTCGACGCGCGGATTGATCTGCTGGTTCATCCCCGCCATCTGATATTCATATTCGAAGTCGGCGACCGCGCGCAGGCCCCGGACGATCACCTTCGCCCCCTGCCGCTCGGCAAAATCCATCAGCAGCGAATCGAACGCCACCACCTCGATATCGCCGTCGACGTCCGCGACCTCGCGGCGCACCGTCGCCATCCGTTCCTCGATCGTGAACATAGGCGACTTGGACGGATTGGTCGTGACCCCGATCACCAGCCGATCGACCAGCTTCGCGCCGCGCCGGATGATGTCCATATGCCCCAGCGTGACGGGATCGAACGTCCCCGGGTAAACCCCAATCCGTGCCGTCATGCCGATCTCCCCGGTTGTAGTTCTAGCGGTCGCGTTCGAGCACGAAACGGGCGATATCCCGCAACAGGTCGGCTTCCTTGCCGTAGCTATGGAGATGCGCGACCGCCTGGTCGACCAGCATCCGCGCCTGTTCGCGCGCGCGCTCGGGCCCGAGCAGCGACAGGAACGTCTCCTTGCCAGCGACCTCGTCCTTGCGCAGCGACTTGCCGACGACAGCCTCGTCGCCCTCGGCATCGAGCAGGTCGTCGGCGATCTGGAACGCGAGCCCAAGGTCATGCGCGTAGCCACGTAGGCCGACGCGGCCTTCCGGTGGCAACCGCCCGAGAATCGCGCCAGCTTCGACCGACGCCGAGATCAGCGCGCCCGTCTTCATCTGCTGCAACCGGGTCACGGTATTGAGGTCGAAGCGCGTGTTCTCAGCCTCGATGTCCATCTTCTGACCACCGGCCATGCCGTTCGGCCCGGACGCCCGCGCGAGGTCCATGACCAGTTCGATGCGGACGAACGGGTCGGCGTGCGTCGCGGGATCTGCGAGGATCTCGAACGCCATCGCGTGCAGGCAGTCCCCTGCGAGGATCGCGGTCGCCTCGTCGAACATCTTGTGCACGGTCGGCTTGCCGCGGCGCATGTCGTCGTCGTCCATCGACGGAAGATCGTCGTGGATCAGCGAATAGACGTGGATCGCCTCGATCGCGGTCGCGGCCCGCGCCGAACAGTCCCGCGCCACGTCGAACAGATTGGCGGTCGCGAACACGAGCAAGGGACGCAGCCGCTTGCCGCCGCCGATCGCCGCATGCCGCATCGCCCGGTACAGGTCGCCACGCGGATCGTCCGGAATGCTCAGCAGCTGGTCGAATTGCCGGTCGATCTCCGCAGAGACCTCGGCAAGCGCGGCATCAAGCGTGACGGGCATCCCGCTCACCGCGTCAGCCCGCCGCGAACGGGCGGACGCCGGCAGGCTTGCCGTCGCCGTCGAGCCGAATCGCCTCGATCCGCGCCTGTGCCGCGTCGAGCCGGTCGGCGCAACGCTGGCGCAGCTTGTTGCCGCGCTCGTACAGCTCGATCGCCTGCTGAAGCGGCGTGTCGCCACTTTCCAGCTTCCCGACGATAAGCTCGAGTTCCTTCAGTGCATCCTCGAACGCGAGGTCTTCGATCGGCGTGTCCATGTCCGTCGCTATGGCGCAGGCACGCGACGAGGGTCAAGGACGCGCGAGAGGGCGCCGGATATGCGGCACGCACTTACCGCAGGCGGTTGACGGTCCAGGTGTACAACACCGAGACACCGACCAGTCCGAAATCGACGACGGCCTGCATCCGGTGTGGCGACGGATCGCTCTTTTCGTGAGTGATCAGCCTGAACTCGGCGGTCGGATGACGCACAGCAAGCGTCACGAGAGCAAGCCCCGCCGCTGCCAGCACAAGTTTCCGGTTCCGCATCGTCGATCTCCCAGGCGTGCGATCATGGATGACACGTTGCCGTTTCGCAATCGCAACGGCCTTATGCTGCAATCGGAAGTATGCCAGCGTCGCGTGACCGATCGCGCCCGGCGCCCTTGGCCGCGAACAGCGCACGGTCGGCGCTGCGATACAGTGCTTTCCAGTCGGATTCGCGCAGCAACGGCCCCGTGCAGCAGCCGATACTGGCGGTTATCGCCATGTCGAACGGCATGCGCTGGCCGCGCAATCGTTCGAGGATCGTCTCGGGTAAGACCGGCGTCGTCGCGTCGATGAGGATGGCGAACTCCTCTCCGCCGATCCTCGCGACCAGAGCGTCGAGCGGGACGGCGTTTCGCAACACCCGCGCTACGACCCGCAGGACTTCGTCGCCGCCATCGTGGCCGATCGTCTCGTTGACATGCTTGAAGTGATCGACGTCGGCGATCAGCAGCATTTGATCGCCCGTGCGTCCGATCGCGCGATCCAGGAACGCACGACGATTAAGTAACCCTGTCAGGGGTTCGGTATCCGCCAGCAACCGCGCCGCGATCTCCTGTTCGCGCGCGTCGTCGCGTTCGACGCTGAGCAGCCGGATCCGGTACGCGATCGCCAGGCTGGATAGCAGCGCCTCCAGCATCATGGATATCATCGTCGAATTATCGATCCAGAAACTCCACGACATCAGCCCCAGTGCACCGGCGATCCGCAGGCTGGCAAAGACGATGGGCGCGCCCCAGGCGAGCGTGAACATCCAAAGGTAGCTGCTCCGGACCCGCCAGGCTCGGTACAGCACCGGCGGCACCAAGGCGATCAGCGGAATGTAGCTGAGCGTCAGTAAGCGATCGAGCCAGTAGATATGCCACGGCGCCAGGATCGCAAACGCAATTCCGGCCGTGGCGAGCGTTGCGAGCGCCACGTTGCTGGCGGGGCGCGGCCAACCATCGAACACCGCCCGCTCGAAGAAAGCGCGGGCGAAGACCAGGACCATGCCGGCGCAGATCGCCAGCAGGCATACGTTGAGTTTCAAGCGGACGTTGTTGTCGAGCGACGGCACAAGCTGGCCCAGCGCGGCCGACGACGAAAAGGCGTACCCGAGCAAGCATAGCACCAGCAGGCAGTAGACTGGCTGGAACGACTGTCGAAGCGCACCCCACAAGGCGAGATTGTAGACGATCAATGCGATCGCCATCCCGCCAAAACTTGCATATAGCGCCGACAGGATGATCTCGCTCTTTGCGGCTTCCGCGGCCGTTGCGAGTGTCGGCCCGAGTACGACGCCACGCAAATTCGCCGAACCCTCGACGTGCCAAAGCAGGCGGACGGGGTGCGCAACGTGCGGCGGCAGCGTCAGCGACAGGGTCGCGCCGATCATGAGATGACGGCCGGACGTGCGACTGGTGAATCCGGTACGGCGGATCGCGCCGTCCGCGTAGAGGACGAAAAGCGTGACGCGATCCTGCCAGACGCTCGCGGTCAGGGCACGCAGATCAGGGATGTGCGTCAGGTTCGTCGGCAAAATCTGCGACAGAACCCAGAAATCGCCGGAGCCATAGTCCGATTGGGGGGTGGTGCAGTCGAACCGCGAAGGCGTCCGAAACAAGGCAGGTACGGAGAACCCCGGGGTAGCGCGCATTATACAGACATCGAGCAGTTGCCCGGTCCGGGCCTCGGCTGGCGCAGCACCGAACATCGCCAACGCCGTCGCAACGATGCCGATGAGCCAAGTGATACGAAACCCGAACGTCATGCGAATACCGCTAAGCCTCCTTCACCAATTAAAGGTAAAGAGGCGGCGGCGTCACTGGTCGATGCGACCTATTCAGCCCGTTATGGGTCGAATTATGCGGGATAGTCCTCTTAACTATCTAAATAATAACGACATATCAGTGTCGCGCTTACGTCAGATTTTTCCGTGGCACGGAAGATCTTGGATAAATAGGTTCCAATGCAGCGGTAATGACCAAGTGCAGAAAGCTCGTCTTCGCAACTAAATGACGGTATCCAACGTGCCGTTCGAATGCGCTGGTGACCTAGACTAGTATCAAACCCGGCCCAGGATATTCCCAGGCCGGGTCGATAATCATCAGCTAGCGTCGACCGTTTCGGTCTTGCCCTTCTTCTTGGGCTTCTTCGGCGCGGCGGCTTCGATTTCGAACGACAGCGCGCCGTCCTTCATCTTCACCGTCACCTCGCCGCCATGGACCAGCTTGCCGAACAACAGTTCCTCGGCGAGCGGCTGCTTGATCTTCTCCTGGATCAGGCGACCCATCGGCCGTGCGCCGTACAGCTTGTCATAGCCCTTGGTGGTGAGCCATGCCTTCGACTCGTCGTCGAGGACGATGTGCACGCCGCGATCCGCCAGTTGGAGTTCGAGCTGGAGGATGAACTTGTCCACTACGCGTGCCACCACTTCGGTCGGCAAATACCCGAACGGCACCACCGCATCGAGACGGTTGCGGAATTCCGGCGTGAACATCTTCGTCACGGCCACCTCGTCCTCGCCCTCGCGCGTCAGGTTGCCGAAGCCGACCGTCTCGCGCGCCATGTCGCTGGCGCCCGCATTGGTCGTCATGATCAGGATGACGTTGCGGAAATCGACCGACTTGCCGTGCTGGTCAGTCAGCCGCCCGTTATCCATCACCTGCAACAGGATGTTGAACAGGTCCGGATGCGCCTTCTCGATTTCGTCGAGCAGAAGCACGCAGTGCGGGTTCTGGTCGATCGCATCGGTCAGCAGACCGCCCTGGTCGAACCCGACATAGCCCGGAGGCGCACCGATCAAACGGCTGACCGAATGCCGCTCCATATATTCGGACATGTCGAACCGCTGGAGCGGAATGCCGAGGATCGTCGACAGCTGCTTGGCAACCTCGGTCTTGCCGACACCGGTGGGCCCGGTGAACAGATAGTTGCCGATCGGCTTCTCCGGCTCGCGCAAGCCCGCCCGCGCCAGCTTGATCGCCGACGACAGTTTCTCGATCGCCGCATTCTGGCCGAACACCACACGCTTCAGATCCGTCTCGAGCGTGGCAAGCGCCAGCTTATCGTCGGTCGACACGGACTTCGACGGGATGCGTGCCATCGTCGCGATGACCTGCTCGATCTCCTTCGGCGTGATCGTCTTCTTGCGCTTGTTCGGCGGCACCAGCATCTGCATCGCGCCGACTTCGTCGATAACGTCGATCGCCTTGTCCGGCAGCTTGCGGTCATTGATGTACCGCGCCGACAGCTCGACCGCCGACTTGATCGCATCGGGCGTGTACTTGACGTTGTGGTGATCCTCGAACGCCGAGCGCAGGCCGGCGAGGATCTTGATGGTATCCTCGATCGTCGGCTCGTTCACGTCGATCTTCTGGAAGCGCCGCAGCAGAGCGCGGTCCTTCTCGAAGTGGTTGCGGAACTCCTTGTACGTCGTCGAACCGATGCATCGAATCGTGCCGCCCGACAAAGCCGGCTTGAGCAGATTCGAGGCATCCATCGCCCCACCACTCGTCGCACCCGCACCGATCACGGTGTGGATCTCGTCGATGAACAGCACGGCATCAGGCAGCTTCTCGAGCTCGTTGACGACCGCCTTCAAGCGCTCCTCGAAGTCGCCACGATAGCGCGTACCCGCCAGCAACGCGCCCATGTCGAGCGAATAGATCACGGCAGGCAACAGTACGTCGGGCACATCACCCTCGACGATCTTACGCGCCAGGCCTTCCGCGATCGCGGTCTTGCCGACGCCGGGATCGCCGACATAGAGCGGGTTGTTCTTCGACCGGCGGCACAGGATCTGGATCGTGCGATCCACCTCCGGCCCGCGCCCGATCAGGGGATCGACCTTGCCGTTCTTGGCCTTCTCGTTGAGGTCGACCGTGAATTGCTTGAGCGCGCTTTCCGTCTTGCCCTTCTCCTGTCCCTTGGCCGGCTTCTCGTCGTCCGCACCCTTTGGCGTGGATGCTTCGGTCGCCTGCTGCCCGCCCTTGCCGACACCGTGGCTGATGAAGCTGACCGCATCGAGGCGGCTCATGTCCTGCTGTTGCAGGAAATAGACGGCATAGCTCTCGCGCTCGCTGAACAAGGCGACGAGCACGTTGGCACCGGTCACTTCATCGCGGCCCGAGGACTGGACGTGCAGGATCGCGCGCTGGACGACGCGCTGGAACCCGCTGGTGGGCGAGGGGTCGGTCGCCGCATCGACCTTCAGCGCGTCGAGTTCGCTGTCGAGGTAATGCGAGACGGTGTTCTTAAGGTCGCCGATTTCGACGTTGCACGCGGTCATGACCTTCGACGCATGTTCGTCGTCGATCAGCGCGAGCAGCAGATGCTCCAGCGTCGCATATTCGTGACGCCGGGACGATGCCGCCTCGAGCGCCTTGTGCAGCGTGGTCTCGAGGGCGGGTGCAAATGATGGCATTTACAATACTCCTGTCGGGCCGCGAGAACGCGAGCCCTTTGCCACTATGTCGGAACTGATATCGGTCGCATCAAGCACTTGAACCCGGCCCCGTCCGTTCCTGCGCTGCCTAAATGCGACGCTTGTGGAGGCGGGCCGCGCGATCACCGCCTGAACAGGTCGTCGGCGCTGGCGCGGTGACTGACCGCGCGGTCCTTCTTCAGCTGGCAGCGCGCGATCTCGCCCTGCAGCACGGTGATCCGCGCATCGAGCTCGGCGACCGACAACGGATCGAGGTCCTGTCGCACGAGCGCGTCGAGCAGATCGTCGGGACGGGAGGGGGTGTCGTCCGGTTCCATAGTTTCTGTAACGTTGACCCGCACCCGAGTGATGTCAATAAGGCGCGGAAATCTAAAGGGACGTGACGAGCAATGACCGCGATACCCGAAAACCAATCCAGTAACTTACGTGTACCCGAGGCGATGAAGGCGATCGATCCGGAACAGCCCGGCGGTCCCGAAGTGCTGGTCCTCGTCGACCGTCCCGTGCCGCAGCCGGGGCAGGGCGAGGTGCTGGTCAAGGTGGCGGCCGCCGGGGTCAACCGACCGGAGGTGATGCAGCGCCAGGGCAAGTATCCGCCGCCGCCGGGTGCGCCGTCGATCCTCGGTATGGAGATCTCCGGCACGATCGTCGCGGTCGGCGACGGCGTCGGCGACGAACAGGTCGGCCAGCTCGTCTGCGCGCTGATCTCGGGCGGTGCGTATGCGGAATATGCGGTCGCGCCGTTCGGCCAGTGCTTACCCGTCCCCGAGGCGCTGACGATGGTCGAGGCGGCGGCGATGCCCGAGACGCTCTTCACCGTCTGGACCAACCTGTTCGAGCGCGCCTACGCGATGGAAGGCGACACCGTCCTCGTCCACGGCGGCACCAGCGGCATCGGCACGATGGCGATCGGGCTGTGCAACGTATTCGGCATCGACATCATCGTCACCGCGGGCTCGGAAGCCAAGTGCGAGGCGGCGCTCAGCCTCGGCGCGACGCACGCGATCGACTACAAGTCGGAGGATTTCGTCGAGCGCGTGAAGCAGATCACCGGCGGCAAGGGCGTCGCCGCGGTGCTCGACATGGTCGGTGGCGACTACGTCCCCCGCAACCTGCAATGCCTCGCGGAGGACGGCCGCCACGTGTCGATCGCTGTCCAGGGCGGCATGATGGCGACGGTGCCCCTGTTCGAAATCATGCGCCGCCGCCTGACGCTGACCGGCTCCACGCTCCGTCCCCGCGATACCGCGTTCAAGTCGCTCGTCGCGGACGAACTCGCACGGACGGTGTGGCCACACGTCGAGGCCGGCAAGCTGAAGCCCGTGATCGACCGCACCTTCGCCTTCGCGGATGCCCCCGCCGCGCATACGAGGATGGAAGCAGGCGACCACGTCGGAAAGATCGTGCTGACGATGGAGTGAGGGGAGGGCAAACGCCTACCGCTCACACCGCACCACCCCAGCGAAGGCCGGGGCCCAGTTGGGAGAACTCAGTAAGGACGCGGTGCGCCCAATTACTGCAACCTCTCCAACTGGGCCCCGGCCTCCGCCGGGGTGGGGGCCTCGAAGTGCTACCTGACCCAAAACTTGTTCTCCCGCGACGGCGGAAGCCCAGTCTGGGTTCCCGCCTTCGCGGGAAACAATCTATCCTCGCCCATGACTTGGAACAGTCACCAGACTGCGACCACCGTGTAACAATACTCGCCTAATACTCTCGACAAGGATAGTTTTGCGGGGGCAGGCTCATGAACGCCATTACGACGTTTTCGGCATCTAGCTTCGTTGGCGCCGATATCACCGATATCGCCGACTTCATCCACTCCCGGCCCGCCGTACCCGAGCCGGTCGTCGAGCGCCGCCAGTATCGCACGATCTGGATCTCCGACGTCCATCTCGGCACGCGCGGCTGCAATGCCGGGATGCTCAACGACTTCCTCGATCACGTCGACAGCGAGACGATGTACCTCGTCGGCGACATGATCGACGGCTGGCGGCTCAAGAAGAAATTCTACTGGCCCGCCGCGCATAACGACGTGATCTGGCGCCTGCTCAAGCGCGCCAAGCGCGGCACCCGCGTCGTCTACATCCCCGGCAACCACGACGAGGTGTTCCGGCAATATTCGGGGCTCGACCTCGGGGGCATCTCGATCCGCCGCAACGCGATCCACGAGACGGCGGACGGTCGTCGCCTGCTGGTCCTCCACGGCGACGAGTTCGACGCGATCACGCTCGCACACCGCTGGGTCGCGCATATCGGTGACGCCGCCTACACGATGCTGATGGGCCTCAACCGGTGGGTCAACGGCGCGCGCCGGCGGATGGGCATGCCCTATTGGTCGCTGTCGAAGCACGCCAAGGCCAAGGTCAAGAACGCCGTCGCCTTCATCTCGCACTTCGAGGAAGTCGTCGCGCACGCGGCCGGGGTCCGCGGCGTCGAAGGCGTCGTCTGCGGCCACATCCACACCGCCGAAATGCGCGAGATCGCCGGCATCGCCTATTACAACGATGGCGATTGGGTCGAAGGCTGCACCGCGCTGGTCGAGCATTTCGACGGCCGCATGGAGTTGCTCCACTGGGGCGACGAAATCGCCGCCCGCGAGAAGGACAAGGTCGTCACCTTAGCCGCTTAACTAACCCTCTCCCCCGCCGGGGAGAGGGCAAGCCGCGTCAGCGGCGCGGGTGAGGGCAAGTCCGCAACGCCAGTTGAAGCGTGCCCTCACCCTCCCACCCGGCTGCGCCGGCCGGGCCCCTCCCTCTCCCCATGGGAGAGGGGCAAAACGGAGAAGACACGATGCGTATCGCGATCGTCACGGACGCCTGGAGCCCACAAGTCAACGGCGTCGTCCGCACCCTCCAGTCGGTCCAGCGCGAGCTCGAATCCATCGGCCATGAGGTCCTGGTAGTCTCCCCCGAACGCTTCGCCTCGATGCCCTGCCCGACCTACCCCGAGATCCGCCTCGCCTTCGCCCGCTCGGGCGCAGTCGGCCGCATGCTGGCAGCATTCGGCGCCGACGCGATCCATCTCGCCACCGAAGGGCCAGTCTGCCTCGCCGCCCGCAACTGGTGCCTGGCCCGCGCGCTCCCGTTCACCAGCGCGTATGACACGCAGTTCCCCGACTATATCGCCGCCCGTACCGGCGCGAACCCCGACTGGATCTGGCGCTACATCCGCTGGTTTCACCGCCCCGCCCAGTCGATCCTGGTCTCCACGCCCTCGGTCGCGGCAACGCTCGCAGCCCAAGGCCTGCATCAGGTCCGCGAATGGGGCAGGGGCGTCGACTTCGCGCAGTTCGGTCTCGACGGCGCGCGTGATCCCGAGATGGCGGCGCTGCCCGGTCCGATCCTCCTCTATGTCGGGCGCGTCGCGGTCGAGAAGAACATCGAGGCGTTCCTGTCCTCCGCACATCTCGGCACCAAGGTCGTCGTCGGCGACGGCCCTGCCCGTGCGACGCTCGCCCGCCGCTTCCCGCAAGCCGTCTTTCTCGGCCAGCGCTCCGGCCTCGACCTCGCCGCCGCCTATCGCACCGCCGACGTCCTCGTCTTCCCGAGCCGCACCGACACGTTCGGCCTCGTCATGATCGAAGCACTGGCCTGCGGAACCCCCGTCGCGGCGTACCCGGTCACCGGCCCGATCGACGTCCTCGACGACCGTGTCGGCGCGATGCACGAAGAGCTCGATACCGCGATCGCCACCGCGCTCACCCGCGACAGCGTCACCTGCGCCGCCTATGCCGCGCGCTACAGCTGGCCCGCCAGCGCACGCCAGTTCCTCCACGCGCTCGTCCCTCTCGAAGGAAAGCTCATGGCCGCCTGAGCTTGTTCGCTTGCCTGTTGCTCCCGCGCGCACTAAGTCTCTCTCATGTCAGGCCGCTCCGAAAGGGGCGGCCCTTTCTATTTTTACGGAGTTTCCGCCGTGGCCCAGCCGCTCATGCCCCACGCGACCGCCGCCTGGATGGTCGACAATACCGCGCTCAGCTTCGAGCAGATCGCGGATTTCTGCGGCCTGCACATCCTCGAGATCCAGGCGATCGCCGACGACACCACCTCGACCAAGCTGACCGGCCGCGATCCCGTGCGCGCGCATGAGGTCACGCAGGAAGAGATCGACAAGGGCGCCGCCGATCCCGATTACCAGCTCAAGATGATCAAGGGCCCCGAGCAGGTTCGCCGCACCAAGGGCCCGCGTTATACGCCGGTCTCGAAGCGCCAGGACAAGCCCGACGGCATCTCGTGGATCATCCGCAATCACCCCGAGATCACCGACGGCGCGATCTCGCTGCTGATCGGCACCACGCGCACGACGATCGCTGCGATCCGCGACCGCAGCCACTGGAACATCGCCAACATCACCCCGAAGGACCCGGTCACGCTCGGCCTGACCTCGCAGCGCGAACTCGACGCAGCGGTGGCAAAGGCGGCGAAGGCAGCTGGCATGGAAGCCCCGACCGACACGCGCCTCGAAGGCGATCGCGAAGTGCTCCTCCAGCAGCTCCGCGCCGAGCGCACCCAGGCGGCCGCGGACGCCCAGTTCGTGGCAGACGGCGGCGTCCTCCCCGTCAAGCCGCTGTTCGACGACCCCTTCAAGCGCTGACCGTCTTTCCCCTCCCGCAAGCGGGAGGGGGCAGGGGGTGGGCTCGCGCGCTCCTCCTGTGATACGGCTGGCGAGATTAGCCAACCCGGCAAGTTGTGACCGCGTCTAAGGACAGCCCGCGCGTCGTTGTTCTCCCGCGAAGGCGGGAGCCCAGTCTGGGTCCCCGCCTTCGCGGGGAAACAAGCTTCCTTCGTCTGAATCTCAGACGTGCCGTCCCCGTCCGGGTGACGGAGAGCATGCGAATCCGTGTAATTCAATTTGATCCTCCCCCGCCAGGGGGAGGTGGCTGGCACTCGCCAGACGGAGGGGGAGGCACGCGCTAACCTCTGCTCCGTGTCCTCCCCCTCCGTCACCTTCGGCGACACCTCCCCCTGGCGGGGGAGGATCGAGAGAAGGTCCGCTGCCGTACAGCACTATCTCCGGCCACATCCAGTTGCTAACCGCAACGGATGGCAACTGCACCCAGCACAGATTTCGCGCCGACTAGCCACAAGGGGCTGACCTACCCGTTTGGTGGCGCGGAGCCCGCACCGGGCGAAACGATGCAGGTCGCCCCCGGCATAGAGTGGGTTCGCCTCCACATCCCCGGCCCGCTACGCCACGTGAACTGCTGGCTTCTCGCCGACGCCGACGGCGAAGCGCTGGTCGACACCGGCATGAACACCGCCGAGGCCCGGAACGCCTGGAAAGCCATCTTCAACGGCCCCAAGGCCGGCAAGCGCATCACCCGAATGATCGGCACCCACTTCCACCCGGACCATATCGGCCTGGCAGGCTGGATGTGCGATCACCATTCCGCCCCCCTGATCATGACCCGCGCCGAATGGCTGACCGCGCGCATGCTCGCCGCCGACGCCCGCGACTCCGTTCCCCGCGAAATGCTCGCCTTCTGGCAGGGCGCAGGCTGGGACGCCGTACAGATCGACCACGCCACCGCCAAGGGCTGGGCCGGCTTCCGCAAGATCATCACGCCGCTGCCGCTCAGCTACACCCGCATCGAGGACGGCGACACGCTCACCATCGGCACGCGCGACTGGCGCGTCGTCACCGGCTCCGGCCACTCCCCCGAACACGCGTGCCTGTACGACGAAGTCGGCGGCATCCTGATCGCGGGCGACCAGGTCCTCCCCCGCATCAGCCCCAACGTCTCGCTCGGCGTCACCGAACCGAACGCCGACCCGCTGGGCGAATGGTTCGCCTCGATCGCCAAGCTCAAGACGCTGCCCGCCGACCTGCTCGTCCTCCCGGGCCACGGCGACCCGTTCACCGGCTTCCACACCCGTCTCGATGCGATGGACCGCGAACACCGCGAACGACTCGACGAACTGGCCGTCTTCCTCGCCGAGCCCCGCCGCGCGGTCGACTGTTTCGGCCGCCTGTTCCGCCGCGCGATCGGCCCCGATGTGCTCGGCATGGCGACCGGCGAGGCACTCGCGCATCTCCGCCGCCTCGAAGTCGAAGGTCGAGCGACCCGGGACACGCAAGATGGCGTATGGTGGTGGCGCGCGGCCTGAGTTAGCATGCGGCCGAATTCAAGAGGATAGGCCCATGTGCGACGAGCATACCGCAGACGATAACGAAGCCTATCTGGCCGGCGTTTCGCGCCGCCAGTTCGGCGTGATGACCGGCGCGATGGGCCTGACGATGTTGCTCCCCGCGCCCGCGAACGCTGCGGTCATCAAGGGTCGCGACGTGTCGATCGCAACGCCCGACGGCAAGGCCGACGCCTATTTCGTCGCGCCTGCCACCGGCAAGCATCCTGGCGTGCTGGTCTGGCCCGACATTATGGGCCTGCGCCCCGCCTTCCGCCAGATGGCCGACCGGCTCGCGCAATCGGGCTATGCGGTGCTCGTCGTCAACCAGTTCTACCGCTCGACCAAGGCGCCATTCCTGAAGCCCGGCGAATCCTACGACCAACCTGAAGTCAAAAGCCGCATCGCCCCCTTCCGCGAAGCGCTCACATCGGAAGGCACGGTTCGCGACGCGAAAGCCTTCACCGTCTTCCTCGACGCGCAACCGCAGGTCGATCGCAAGCGCGGCATGGCTACCACCGGCTATTGCATGGGTGGCCCGATGGTGATGCGTACCGCCGCAGCCGTCGCGAACCGGATCCGTGCAGGCGCGACCTTCCACGGCGGCGGCTTCGTCACCGACAAGCCCGACAGCCCGCATTTGCTGATCCCGCAGATGAAGGCGCAATACCTCATCGCGATCGCCGCCAACGACGACGCCCGCGCGCCGACCGAGAAGGACACGCTCCGCACGGCGTTTGCCGCCGCAAAACTCCCCGCCGAGATCGAGGTCTATGCCGGAACGATGCACGGCTGGTGCCCGCCCGACTCGAAGGTCTACAATCCGGTCCAGGCGGACAAGGCCTGGGCCCGCATGCTCGCGCTGTTCGACAAGGCGTTGGTGTAAAGGGGGGCGGGGCTAGTACCCGAACCTAGCGACCCGCTTCCTTGTTCTCCCGCGAAGGCGGGAGCCCAGTCTGGGCTCCCGCCTTCGCGGGAGAACAATCTTACTCCGCCAGCCAGCCGCTTGACCTTGCCCACGCCCCATGAGACCATCGTTCACGATCCGTTCTCAAGGAGAATCGCGTGACCCTGACCCTGTACACCAACCCGATGTCGCGCGGCCGCATCGCCCGCTGGATGCTCGAAGAGGTCGGCGCCGACTATGAGACGGTCGTCCTCGATTACGACACAACGATGAAGGCAGAGGCGTTTCGCGCGATCAACCCGATGGCGAAGGTCCCCGCGCTGGTCCACAACGGGAAGACCATCACCGAATGCGCCGCGATCTGCGCCTATCTCGCCGAGGCCTTCCCCGACGCGGCCCTTGCGCCGCGCGAAGACGAACGCGCCGATTATTACCGCTGGCTCTTCTACGCCGCCGGCCCGGTCGAAGCTGCCACCGCCGACCGTGCATTGGGCGTCGTCCCCGATGCCGCGCAACAACGGATGGTCGGCTACGGCAGCCTCGACCGCGTGATCGACGTACTGGAACAGGCGGTCGCGGCGCACCCGTACATCGCCGGCGACCGCCTCACTGCTGCCGACGTCTATGTCGGTTCGCAGGTCATCTGGGGCATGCAGTTCGGCTGGCTACCAAAGCGGCCAACCTTCGCCGACTACGCTACCCGCCTGACCGAACGTTCGGCATACAAGCGGGCAGGAGAGCTGGACGACGCGCTGATAGCGGCTGCAGCCTGAAGTCGACCGACGGCGTGTGATCGGTCATACCTGACCTCGTCATCCTGACGAAAGTCAGGATCCAGAGCCACGAAGGCGAGCTGTCGGTACCCTGGATCCTGACTTTCGTCAGGATAACGGCGGGTTTGGGCCGGCACGGTGCGTTGAAATTTAGCTTCCTGGCAGAACCGGTTGCGTTCGCAGCGGCGTTGGCGCGCACCGGATCGGCGTCTCACGGGCAGGGGGCGTTGGCTGCTCTCGGCGAGCAAGAGGGGCCGCCTCACGAACATGACCGGTAGCAATGATCCGGACAAACGGTGCCCTCACCCGTCCCAAGGTCAAGCGGCGGCCGGCCCCGTCCCTTTCCCGTGGGGGGAGAGGGAGAGACGCGAAGGCGGCGATAGATGAGGGCACGTCACCGATTGCAATCGTGGACTTTAAATTCGCTAGCTAAGGCAACTGACTGGCGACGCCTACTCCAAGCAAAACCAGTACTCAGCAACCAGCCGCCCTCTACAAAACCCGGATCAGGCTGCCCACTTCGCCAGCCAGTCGGCCAAGGCCTGCGGCCCCATCGACCGAGCATCCGCCAATTCGGTCTCATGCCCGGCATTTAACAGCCTGTTAGTCCGCGGATCGACCACTAGCACCGCGGGCACGCCCTTAAGGCGGCCCTTGATGCCGTAGCCTGCTGCAATCTGCCCGTTCTTGTCGAAGCGGCCGACATCTACCGTCACGACCACGAACTTACTGTCCACGAAGCGCTTCATCTCCGGCAGGTCGATCGTCCCCGCGAGCAGGCGGCAGTCGAGGCACCAGTTGCCGCCGAGATCGATCAGCAACCGCTTGTGCGTCTTCAGTGCCCGCGCCCGCCCCGCCGCAACCTGTGCATTGGCGTTCGCCGACTCATTATATGGCAGCGGCAAGGGCTGCGGCAGCTTGTCGAAGCTCGTCGTGTTGACGTGCGGCGCCACGACTTTCGCGCGGGGCGCAGCGGGGGCGGCCACGGCGGTTGCAAGCAAGGCAAGCGCGGCGAGACGGCGTATCGAGATCATTCATATCCTCCGATCACGGCATTCAGGAAGCTCGGGAATGGTCCGTTCCAGCCATCCACCGGCGTTTCGGCGATCGGTTGGCGGCGACCACCGGTTGGATCCGCAGGGAGGCGCTCCGTCCGTGGCGGTTCGACCTTCGCGGCTTCCGGACGAACAGCTTGCGTGCGAACTGGTTCCGACCGTACCGGCTCCGATAGCGCAGGTTCCGACCGCGCAGGCTCCAACCGTACGGGCGCCGCGCGAACCGGTTCGACATACGCCGGTTCGACCTGCCCCGGCTCGACCCGTGCCGGTTCCGTAACGCGCGGCTTCACCGCGGGCACAGGCTCGTCGATCGGCGTACGCTCCCAGCGAGGACGCTTGGCGGCCGCAACCGGCTCCACCGCAGCCAGCACTTCGGCGACGATTGCCGGGGCCACCGTATCCGCCCGTGGCACCCGCCGGGTACGTGGCCGATCCGACTCTTCGGCAGCCGCCGCCGCAACCGGCACTGGCGTAAACGTCTCGGACCGCGCGCCGCGACGCGGCCGTGCGCGCCGCGTCGTGCCATCGTCTTCGGTCGCAGCGGTAACTGCCGCCGTCTTCGGCTCGGCAACCTTCAGCCGCTCGATCGTCTGCCCGGTGAGCTTCTCGATATTGACGATGTTCTCGGCATCGTCCGGCGCGACGAACGTATACGCCGTCCCCGTCGCCCCGGCGCGGCCCGTCCGGCCGATCCGGTGGACATAGTCGTCTGGGTGCCAAGGCGCGTCATAGTTGAACACCGTCGACACGCCCTTGATGTCGAGCCCGCGCGCCGCGACGTCCGAGGCGACCAGGATCGTCACCGCGCCCGACTTGAACAGCTCCAGCTCGGCCAGCCGCTGCGGCTGTTCCATGTCGCCGTGGATCTCGCCCGACTTGTAGCCCGCCTGCTTCAGCACCTTGTTGAGGTCGCGCACCGTCGTCTTGCGGTTGCAGAAGATGATCGCGTTGGTCACCTCTTCCTGCGCGAGAATGCGGCGCAGCGTATCGCGCTTGGCGGTCTGGCTCGGCACCGGCACCAGATACTGCTTGATGTTGAGGTTGGTCGACGCCGGGCGCGACACCTCGATCGTCTTGGGATTGGTCAGGAACTTGTCCGCCAGCTTCTTGATCGGCGGCGGCATCGTCGCCGAGAACAACAGCGTCTGGCGCTGCTTCGGCAGCTTCGTGCAGATTTCCTCGATGTCGGGGATGAAGCCCATGTCGAGCATCCGGTCCGCCTCGTCGATCACCAGCATCGAACAGCCGTTGAGCATGATCTTGCCGCGCCCGAACAGGTCCATCAGCCGGCCCGGCGTCGCGATCAGGACGTCGACGCCTTTCTCCAGCGCGGCGAGCTGGTCACCCATCGATACGCCACCGATCAACAGCGCCATCGAGAGGTTTGAGTTCACCCCGTATTTCTCGAAATTCTCCGCCACCTGCGCGGCGAGTTCGCGGGTCGGCTCGAGGATCAGCGAGCGCGGCATCCGCGCGCGGCTGCGGCCATGCGCGAGAATGTCGATCATCGGCAGCACGAACGACGCGGTCTTGCCCGTGCCCGTCTGGGCGATGCCGATGATGTCGCGCATCATCAGCACGGACGGGATCGCACCGGCCTGGATCGGGGTCGGCTCGGTGTAGCCGGAGTCGGTGACTGCCTTCAGCAGTTCGTCGGAGAGGCCGAGATCGGCAAAACTCATGCAAATGTCCGGTAAATAGAGGGTGAAATGCACTGCCCTCAAGCGTTCCGGCGCTCGCCGATTTAGCGACAAATGTCAAGGAAACGCGGTGAAGTGAGGGTGGGGAGGGGGTCTTGGACGGGAAAATACCAATTACCCGTGGCGTCCGCATACTCTGAACGACGTGCTGGTGCATCTATTCGCCAGATGCACCACCCCGGCGGAGGCTGGGACCCAGTTGGAAAGGTCGCAATAACGAAGGGCAACGCAGAGTTGGCAACGTCACCCAACTGGACCCCGGCCTTCGCCGGGGAGGTGCTTATCGGAATTAGGGAGCTCCGGGATCTGGATAGAATCAGGCGAACAGGCAGTCGACGGACGCCGAAGCGACCCACCTACTTCTTCTTCGCCCGCAAGCTCTTGAACCCCTCGATCTCGCAGCGTGCACCCGATCGCATGCGGATCGCATCGCGGTCCTTGCAGATCATCCCGTCCGCGCCCGGTCGCAGATAGAAACCCGAATAATAATCGAGCGGCTTGCAGTCGCCGTCGAGCCGCGCGCGTAGCCGCGTCGTGTCGTCCATCACCAGGTCGACCGCGCCATCCTTGTTGAGCATGGCGCCGGCGATCTCGTCGACCGCGATGCATTTGGGGCCCTTATGCTCCTTCCACTCGGTCGGCGGCGCGTAGCTACGAACGGGGGCTCGGCTCATCCGGGGCACACGGATGATGATGCGTTCGTGGATCGAGACCTGCGCGATCTGCATGCCATCAAGCTCGAATCCCGGAGACTGCCCGGACGACGGTACATCGCGCAATGCCACAGCAAAGGGACCCGCGAGCGCGAGCAGGGTGGCGGGTATCGCGGGGTGAATCATGGTGTCTGGATCATGCTGACGTAATCGTTAGCGCCTATCGTTGAACGCGCGATGAATTTTGTCTAGCGCCGCGTACATGGCCGAAATTCAGTCAGCAATCCTGACGCCTTCGCAGGCGGCGATGCTCGAATCGCTCGCCTCGCGGCTCGACGCGAAGGCGATCGTCACCGACCCCGCCGACATCGACCCCTGGCTGCACGACTGGCGTGACCGCTTCCACGGCGCCGCGCCCGCAATGCTCGCGCCGACATCCACCGCCGAGGTCGCGCTGATCGTCAAGGCGGCCGCCGAGCACCGCGTGCCGCTGGTCGCGCAAGGCGGCAACACATCGATGGTTGGCGGCGCGACCGCCCCCGCGGACGGCAGCGCGCTGATCCTGTCGCTGCGTCGCCTTAACCGCATTCGCAGCATTGATACCGATGCCGGTCTAGCGATCGCCGAGGCCGGCGTGATCCTCGCCGACCTCGACGGCGCCGCGCAAGGGGAGGGCTGGCGCTTCCCACTAACGCTTGGCGCGCGCGGCACCGCGACGATCGGTGGCCTCGTCTCGACCAACGCCGGCGGCACCCAGGTGCTCAAGTTCGGCACCATGCGCGGCCTCGTCGCCGGCGTCGAGGCGGTGCTCGCCGATGGCAGCATCTACGACGGCCTGTCCGCGCTCAAGAAGGACAACCGCGGCTACGATCTCGACCAGCTTTTCATCGGCGCGGAAGGCACGCTGGCGATCGTCACTGCCGCCACATTGCGTCTCGCCCCCGCAATCGCAGCGCGCGGCACCGCCTGGGTCGGCGTCGGCTCGCCCCAGGCGGCACTCAAACTCCTGCGCACGATGCAGGCGAAGACGGACGCGATCGAGAGCTTCGAGATCCTCCCTGCCGAGTCGCTCGACGCCGCCATCGCGCATCTCCTCAACGCCCGCGCGCCGCTCGCCGGCCGCCACCCCTGGCACCTCCTGATCGAAGCGACCTCGGCCACCACCGAAGGCGAGTCTCCCAGCGCGTTGCTCGAACGCCTGCTCGGCAAAACGATCGAGGACGGCGCGATCGAAGACGCTACGATCGCCACGAGCGAAGCCCAGTCCGCCGCGTTTTGGCTCCTGCGCGACTCGCTCTCCGCCGCCGAACGCGCGCTCGGCCCCGCAACGCAGCACGACATTTCGATCCCCGTCGAAACGATGCCGCGGTTCATGATCGAGGCAGCGGCGGCGTGTGACGCGCGCTTCCCCGGCACGCACGCGAGCGGCTTCGGCCATCTCGGCGACGGCAACGTCCATTTCCACGTCCGCGCCGCCCCCGGCACCGACCCTTCGCACTGGTATGCCGAGGACGCGCCAGTCGTCACCCGCTTCGTCGGCGATCTCGTGACGGCGGCCGGTGGCTCGATCTCGGCGGAGCACGGCATCGGCCAGATGAAGCGCGACGAACTCGAGCGCCTCTCCTCGCCCGCACGGATGACAGCACTCCGCGCGATCAAGTCCGCGCTCGATCCGCTCGGCATCCTCAACCCCGGCAAGCTCGTCACACTTGCACGCCCGCCCGGCGCACCATAGAGCCTCGCCCCAATCGGTGGCATGAGCCACCGGCATTTCGACCGACCGATCCGGAGAGTAACATGGCCAGCACCGCCCAGCTTCCGCTTTTCTATAATGGCCTCGAGCCGCTTTCGAGCGACACGCACGCGAACTACAAGGTCCGCCCGCAGGACAGCGCGCCGTTCCTGGTCGGCCAGCATGCGATCCCGATCACCGTCGACGAGTTTCCGCTGGTCCAGCGTCACATGCCGATCGTCTTCTCGGTCGGTGACGACGCGATTCCGCTCGCGCTGATGGGCCTGAACGAGGGCGTCAACGTGTTCGTCGGCGAGGACGGCAAGCTGACCGAGAACACGTTCTACGTGCCGGCGTATGTCCGCCGCTACCCGTACATGCTCGCGCGTCTGCACCCCGATGCGCAGGAGCTGTCGCTCTGCTTCGACCCGACCTCGCAGGCGATCGGTGATTTCGAGGACGGCGATGCACTGTTCGAGAACGGCCAGCCGACCGAGCTGACCAAGAACATCCTCGGCTTCAACGAGTCGTTCGAACAGGCCGGTGCGCGCACGCAGAACTTCATGAACGAGCTGCGCGAGCTCGAGCTGCTGATGGACGGCGAAGTCACGATCCAGCCCGACGGCGCCGAACAGCCGTTCGTCTATCGCGGCTTCCAGATGATCAACGAGGAAAAGCTGATCGACCTGCGCGGCGACGCGCTGCGCAAGATGAGCAAGTCGGGCATGTTGCCGCTGCTGTATGCGCACCTGTTCTCGCTGTCGCTGATGCGCGATATCTTCGCGCGTCAGGCCCAGCTCGGCATGACGCCGCAGCAGCAGATGCCCGCCCCGGCGCAGTTCAACGTCTGAGTCTGACCGGAGGAATTGACCATGGCAGCGCAGGATCGGCCGGATCGCTACTCGAGCGTCGCGATCTGGTTTCACTGGACGATCGCGCTGCTGGTCCTGCTCAACCTTGCGGTCGGGCTGTTGCACGATTCGGTCCCGGCGCTGCGAAGCTGGATGGGTGCCCACCAGGCGATCGGCCTCGCGGTGCTGGCTTTGACCATCGCGCGCGTTGCGTGGCGGCTGGCCCACCGGCCGCCGCCGCTCCCCAGCCGGACGCCGATGTGGGAGCGCGCTCTGGCGCACGGCTCGCACACTTTACTCTACGTCCTGATGCTCGGCCTGCCGCTGACGGGCTGGATGATGGTGTCGGGCGGCGGCAAGCCTGGCGGGGTTAGCATCTTCGGTCTTTTCGAAATCCCCTATCTGCCTGTCTCGAAGGCGACCGGGCATTTCGGCCATAGCGCGCACGGCGTTCTCGGCTGGGTGATGCTCGCGCTTGTCGTGCTGCACATCGGCGCCGCACTGCGCCATCATCTGCTTCTTCGCGATCCCGTGCTGACGCGGATCGCGCCGATGCTCGGGCGTCGCTGACAGCCAACCAACGCGACCGCCTCAAAAAAATTGCGGGTGCGGTGCAACAAGGGTTGAACCAAAACGAGGCTCACCCATTTAGATCCTGTACGGCATCGTGTCCCCCCCTTTCGCGGCGCCGTACGGGACGCTTCTAGCGTCCCTCCTCCCTGAACCTAGGCCACTCCGTGCGACATGCACGGGGTGGTTTTTTTTGGTCTGCCCGTCGCGCGGGCCCGTCCGCTTCTCCCACCCGTTGCGTGCCTGTGGAATTATTCGAAAGCCTCGACGCCATCCTGCTGGCCGCGCTGGTCCTGCTGGTCCTCGCGCGCAAGTTGAACGTCCCGTATCCGACGTTGCTGGCGGCCGCCGGCATCGGTTTTGCCGCCTTGCCGTTCGCGCCGAAAATCACGGTGGAACCGCATCTGGCGCTGGCGTTGTTCATTGCCCCGGCGCTGTTGCACGCCGCCTATTATACCAGTCCACGCGCCTTGCGGCGGCACTGGTTTCCGCTGCTGTCGCTGGCGGTGTTCGCCGTGCTGGTCACTGCCGGGGCGGTCGCGCTGGTCGGCGTGACGCTGGGTGGGTTGCCGCTTGCCGCCGCTTTCGCGCTGGGGGCGATCGTCGCGCCGCCCGATGCCGCTGCCTCGGAAGCGGTGCTCGGCGAAGTCGGCATTCCCCGCCGCGGCCTGTTGCTGCTCCAGGGCGAGAGCCTGCTCAACGACGCGACCGCGCTGCTGCTGTTCGGGCTTGCGGTGGCGTTCGCGACGCATTCCGACACGCCGGTGACGCCGCTCGCGCTCGCCGCGGCGGTGCCGGGCGGCATCGTGTTCGGCGCCGTCGCGTCATGGGTATATCTGCGCATCTCGCCGCTGTTTGCGGGCACGCTGGGCGCGAGCCTCGCCGATTTCGCAGTGACGTTCGGGATATGGTTGCTCGCCGAGCGGCTGCACATTTCGCCGGTGCTGGCCGTCGTCACGTTCGGGATGATCGTGTCGCAGCGCCGCCCGGTCGGCCAGCCCGCGCGAGACCGGTTGCAGGGCGCTGCGGTATGGTCGGCGGCGGTGCTCGTCCTCAATATCATCGCGTTCGCATTGATGGGGCTGCAATCACGCGACGTGCTGGTCGGCCTGCCCGCCGCCGAGCGCTGGCCGGCGATCGGGTTCGCCGCCGCGGTCCTCGCGACCGTGCTCGTCACGCGGGTCGCGTGGGTGTTCTTCGTCCGGTTCGTCGAGGGCGTGATCGCCAACCGCTACGCACCGTCCTGGCTGCCCAAGCCGCCTCCCTGGAATGCGTCGATGATCCTGTCCTGGTCGGGCATGCGGGGGCTGCTGACGCTGGCGACCGCGTTCGCGCTGCCGGGGTCTGTGCCAGGCCGCGACCTGATCGTGCTCGCCGCGTTCGGCGTGGTGATCGGCACGCTCGTGCTGCAGGGGCTGACGCTCGGGCCGTTGATCCGTCGTCTCGATCTGGGCGCCGATACCGGGCTCGCCGACGAGATCGCACCCGCGCGCAAGCGGCTGATTGACGCCGGTCTCGCGGTACTGCCGGCACGTCAGGGCGCGGCGGCCGATGCGCTCCGCTTCCGCTATGGTGCGGCGGGCAAGGTCACCGCCGAGGCCGACGATCCGCAAGCGAGCTCGGAATTCGACGTCCTCCACCTGGAAATGATCGCCTGCCAGCGCGCCGTGTTGCACGAGATGCGCGACAAGGGGGAGGTGGCGGAGGACGTCTATCGCCGCCTCCAGGAAGAACTCGACTGGGCGGAGGTCGACGCGCGCGCATTCGGCGACAATATCCTCTCCGCGACCTGAAGGGGCGACGTGAGGGCGTGCGGGGAACATCGGCACGCGCTACGCGGTTTGAGGGAACCACCGTAGAAAGGGTCGATGCATGTCCGAGGCGAATTCGTGAGCAAGTCCGTCAAGCCCGCCCCGCCGACGACGCTCGTGATCTTCGGCGCCTTCGGTGATCTGACCCGTCGCTTGCTGATGCCCGCGTTGATCAACATGACCCGGCTCGGGCTGGTCGGCGATGATTTCCACGTTCTCGGCGTCGGCATCGACGAGGGGAACGATCAGTCGCTGCGCGACGCGCTCGGCAGTTTCGACGCGAAGGGCGGCGAGGGCGCCGGTGCGAAGGGCGACGCCTGGGCGCGGCTCAAGGACCGGGTCGGCTATCTCCAGGGAGATTTCACGACGGACGACGTCTACGACCAGCTTAAGGCACGCGTGACGGGCAACGTCGCCTTCTACTTCGCGGTGCCCGCCAAGTTCTTTGGCGAACTTGTCGATAAACTCGCCGACCACGGGCTGATGGCGGAAGCCCCGCACGCCTTCCGCCGGATCGCGATCGAAAAGCCGTTCGGGCACGATCTCGCTTCGGCACAGGCCCTGAACGCGCGAATCCTGTCGAAGGTCGGCGAAGCGCAAGTCTACCGGATCGATCATTTCCTCGGCAAGGAAACCGTCCAGAACATCATGACCGCGCGGTTCGCCAACATGATGCTCGAGCGTGTCTGGAATGCGGACTGCATCGCGCACGTCCAGATCACCGCCGCCGAGACGGTCGACGTCGGCACCCGCGGCAAGTTCTACGACGCCACCGGTGCGCTCCGCGACATGGTCCCCAACCACCTGTTCCAGTTGCTCGCGATGGTCGCGATGGAGCCGCCCGCAAGCTTCGATGCTGAGGCGATCCGAAACGAAAAGGGCAAGGTCTTGAAGGCCGTCCGCGTCTATTCGCCGAGCAAGGCGAAACGCAACGGCGTCCGCGGCGCCTATACCGCGGGCAAGGTGAAGGAGGTCGAGGTCCCAGCCTACACCGCCAGCCCCGATGTCGCCCCCGACAGCCGGACCGAGACGTATGTCGCGCTGAAGCTCATGGTCGACACGTGGCGCTGGGCGGGCGTGCCGTTCTACCTGCGCACCGGCAAGGCGATGACCTGCCGCGACACGGAGATCGCGATCACCTTCAAGCCGGTCCCGTTCGCGTCGTTCCCCGGCGCGGCCGCCGACATGCTCCCGCCCAACCGGCTGATCATCCAGATCCAGCCCGACGAGGGGTTGAGCATGGACATCAATATCAAGCGGCCCGGCCTGGAAGTGGCGACCGCGCCGATCGCGCTGGATTTCCGCTACGCCGACGCCTTCGACATCGGCCACCTGACGGGATACGAGTCGCTGATCTACGACCTGTTCGTCGGCGACCAGACCTTGTTCCAGCGCGCCGACGCGATCGAGGCAGGCTGGGCAGCGGTTCAGCCGTTCCTCGACCTGTGGGCGCACGATTCGGAGATGCCCGAGCCCTATGAAGCCGGCACGCTGGGTCCCGCCGCGGCGGACGCCCTCCTCGCCCACGACGACCACACCTGGCACGAACTCGCCCCCGCGGGCCAAACCGTCCCCTGAGTCCACCCCGGCGAGACCCGGGGCCCAATTGGGAGAAGGTCGCTAACGAGGGGCAGCGCTCCGTTATGCCGACCTTGCCAATTGGGCCCCGGCCTTCGCCGGGGTGGCATGTCTAGTCACATGCGATTCGCGCTCAAACCCGCTCGGTCAGCTCGATCTCGCCCTCGACCTCCATCTCGTCCTCGTCGCCCATCTCGTCCATGTCGGGCATCGTGAAGTCGGCCTTCCAGTCATAGACCTTCTCGACCCCGCCCTGCACCCAGACGCGCACCGCGCCCGAGGTGATCTCGCCGCCCATTGCACCGACGAAATCGGCCACGAGCGAATCCGCCGCATCCTCGTGATCGGTCGCACCCGGAATAGTCGCGGCCGTCATCTCCTCGTCGAGTTCGATGATCTGCGCCCAATATTGCTTCGCCATGTGTCGCTCCTGCGTAGATGCCTGCGTCGATAAAAGCCGTCAGCCGGCGGTGATGATAGGATGATCCTCGCGCAGCCGGTCCGCCAGCCGCTCGACCGCGTCGACCTCGCTCGCGCTGCCCGACGGCGTCACCGCCCAGTTGCAATGCGCGTGCGTCGCGGTCGAGTAGACGCGAACGTCGCCGACGATCAGCCGCCACCGCCGCCGGTCGCCACTATTGTACCGGACGAGGTTGGTGACGAACAGGCTCTGGAGATCCGATGCGGTCATCCGCGCCCCATAGCGACAATCGCCCGCCCGTCGCCACCGCAAACGGGCCAGCAACCGTCATTACTATCCTTAGGCTGGACGTCGAAGGCTACGATCCGGGCGAGACCGAGGCCATCACGCCAGGACTATCCCGCAACCGCAGGAACAGCATCCCACCAACCGGTTTCGGTACGGTCAAGGAAGCCCCGGTAAACCCTTCCGGCACCCGCACCGCGTCCGTAAATCCCGCATTCGCCGCCACCGAATCCAGCAGGAACAGGTCGCTCCCCGTCAACGTGCAGGTCTCCGCACACGTCACCCCGGCCAGCCCCGGTACGCGGACGAGGGTCGTCAACGGCACCCAATCCCCCGCGACGCCGTCTTGCACCAGCCGCCACTTCAGCGGCCCATGCGCCGAAACGCCCAGCGCCTTGCCCGGCTCGACCGTCGCCACCGCGATCCGGTCGTCCTGCACGGTAAGGCCACGCCCCGACGATACGCTGGTCGTCATCGCGCCATCCGCCGTCGCGATCTCGACGCTGTCGCTCGCTGCGAACTTAGTGCCGTCGGCGCGTAACGAGAAGGTCAGCCGGGCATCCTGTGCGATCGCGGTGTCGCCCGCGAGCACGACCGGAAGCCCAGGGGAGGGCGGCGCGACGATGCTTTTCGCGATCAGCGCCGCCTTGGGCCGTGGCTGGGCGACCGCGAACTTCACCGAGCGTTTGCGCCCGTCCGACAGCGTGACGAGCGCCATCTTCGTCTGACCCGCCACGAACGCAGGCGCGGTCGCAGCGTTCAGCGCCAATCGGTCCGCCTTGTCCGCCCGAACCACGTCGCCCGGCCTGAACGCGATCCCATCGACCGTCATCGACGCCACCAGGTCGAGCCGAGTCCCCGCCAGCGTTCCCGCGGTGTCGCCCGCATACAGCGTGAACCCGTCGATCCTTCCCGCTTCGGACAGCGCGACCAGCGCGATCTTCTCGGGCGCCTCGATTCCGAACTGCTTGACCGACAGCGTCAGCTTGCCCGGCACCGTCTTGGCCAGCGGCAGGGTCAGGCCGATGCGGTCGCCGGTCGAGGTCCAGGCCAGCGGCACGCTCCCTGCGTCGCTGTGCAACGTCACCGCCTCGACGCAGCTCGGGGTCGGCCCTGCCAGCGTGACCGGATTGTCGCGCCCGACCACCAAATTCTCGGGATCGGTATCGACCATCTGCCAGCCACCCGAGCGCGGCACCTGCAGGCGGAACCGCGGCCCGTCGAACGGCGTGAAGCCCCAGCGCCCGTGCAGCGTCGCATCGGTTACGCTACCCAGCCCCGCGGTCCGCATCCCGACCTGGTCGAGCACATAGCCGCCGCGCTCGGCATCGGCCTGCACCGGCAACTCGACCACGCCACCCTGCGGGGTCGTCACGCGCAAGCTCATGTCGTGCGCGAACTTCGTCGCATAGATCAGCGGCGCACCCTCGACCGGCAGCACGAGGTCGGGCTTGGCCGCGCAGACCAGCCGGTCGGCCTCCGCGCGCCGCATCGTCGGTGTCTGGGGCGCCCCGGTCTCGATCACCGGCATCGCCACGACCATCACCGATTTCGGGCTCGCGAAAGACGGCGCCGCATTCAGCAGCAACGCCAGCCGATCGTCCCGCGCGCGCGCCAGGGCCGGGATGTAGCGGAACTGGGTCGACTGGAACGCGCCGAAGATCTTCGCGAGATCGCGCACCACGCCGATATACGGACTGTAATAGCCGAGCCCGCCCTGCGGCGTCGCGCTCAGTTGCAGCGCGAGATCGGTCGGCGCCCCGACCAGCGTATCCGCCAGCGTCGAGCTCTGGCCGTCCGTAAGCAGCAGGGATTCGCGGTTCTGCGTCAGGCAAGCGGCCTGGAGATCGGCCGCGAGATCGAGGCACTCGGCTTTCAGCTTGATCGCGAGACTGCGCGACA
The DNA here is from genome assembly GCF_056680455.1 of Sphingomonas sp. AP28. NCBI lineage: Bacteria > Pseudomonadati > Pseudomonadota > Alphaproteobacteria > Sphingomonadales > Sphingomonadaceae > Sphingomonas > Sphingomonas sp. AP28. The sequence goes on from NZ_CM155283.1 coordinate 3,339,468, forward strand.
GCAAGGGCGATACCGCCTCGATACGCTCCGGCCGCGTCCGCTCCAGCGCATGGATCCCGTCTAGGAACGCATCGAGCCGCGCGCGATCGAGCGACGCTTGGTCGAGATCCTGGACGGCGCGCACGAACGCCCCCGGCTGTTTGCGCACCGCCGAGATTACCGCGTCGAACCCGCCGCTTTCCGGCACGAGGAACACGACCAGTTGCCGCGCGCCGTCCGGTACCGTCAACGCCAGCGCGTTCTTCTTCGCCTTCCACGTTTCGGCCTTGGAGAACCAGGATTTGGGCGGCGGCTCGGTCGCACCGCGCAGGAACGCGGCGACCAGCAGATAGCGCGCACCATCGTCCTTCTTGCCGGTCGGAAGATCCGCGGCGATCGCCACGCGGTCACCGGTCGCGAGCTTTGGCACCTGCGCGATCGGCAGCGTCGTCATTCCGTGCGTCACGCGGACGCGCAGGCTTGGCCCGGTCAGGTCGAACGGCGCCGGATCGGCCCCTGCGACGACAGGCGCCAGCGAAACGGCCAGTGCGCAAAACGGGAGAAATCGAAGCATCATCACGGGCGATCTCGGCGTCGGAAGCATCACGAATGGCCTGCGCCAGTGTCGATAATAGGGCAAGACGCCGCACTTGCCCGATCGCTCACGCTGCCGCACACAGTACAGGACTCGGGGAAGGGGACTTACATGATCGCGCGCATTCTCATCGCGACGCTACTCGCGACGACCGCAACCAATGCCGCCGCGAAGACGGTGGTCGTCACCGCCGCGCACATGATCGACGTGCTCGCGGGCAAGCGCATCGACGACCCGCAGGTGACGATCGTCGATGGTCGCATCACCGCGGTCGGTCGCAAGGGTGATGCCGTTCCCGCTGGCGCCGAGCGCGTCGACCTCGGCCCGCGAACGCTGCTCCCCGGCCTGATCGACATGCACGTCCACCTGACGAGCGACCCGACGCTCAGCGGCTATCGTTCACTCGAATTCACCGACAATTTCTGGACCGTCGTCGGCGTCGCCAACGCGCGCAAGACGCTCGACGCGGGCTTCACCACGGTGCGCAACGTCGGCTCGTCCAACTACGATGACGTCGCGCTGAAACAGGGTATCGACCGCGGCTACGTCCCCGGCCCGCGCATCGTCCCCGCCACCTACGCGCTCGGCGCGACCGGCGGCCACTGCGACGCAACCGAATTTCCGCCCTCGATCCAGGTCCCGCATCCGCAGATCGCCAACACCCCCGACGAGTTTCGGGGCGCGGTCCGGACGATCCGCAAATATGGCGCGGAGGTGGTGAAGGTCTGCATGACCGGCGGCGTCCTCTCGAAGACCGACAGCGTCGGGGCGCAGCAGATCAGCCTCGCGGAGATCAAGGCGATCGTCGAGGAGGCGCACATGCTCGGGATGAAGGTCGCGGTCCACGCGCACGGCAGCGAAGGCATCAACGATGCGCTGCGCGCCGGCGTCGACACGATCGAACACGCCAGCCTCGCCGACGCCGAATCGTTCAAGCTGGCCAAGGCGAGCGGGGCGTGGTTCGACATGGATATCTACGACGACGACTATATCCTCGCCGAGGGTGCCAAGAACGGCGTGTTCGCCGAAAGCCTGGAGAAGGAACGCCAGGTCGGCCTCAAGCAGCGCCAGACCTTCCGCGCCGCGCACGCCGCCGGGGTAAAGATGCTGTTCGGCACCGACGGCGGCGTCTACCCCAACGGCAACAACGCGCTCCAGTTCGCCAAGATGGTCGAATGGGGCATGACGCCGCTGGAGGCGATCCAGGCCGCCACCTCCAGCGCCGCGATCGCGCTGGCCAGAACCGCAGACGTCGGCGCGATCCAGCCGGGCCGGTTCGGCGATCTCGTCGCGGTCGATGGCGATCCGCTGACCGACGTGCGCCAGTTGGAGCATCCCGCGTTCGTCATGAAGGGCGGGGCAGTGGTGATCGCCCCGAAGTAGAGCGCCCTGGCGGGGGAGGATCGCCATCGACCGGCGCCCGGCCGCTCACACCCTCGCCACGCTTCACCGCTGCCCAGAAGCAACTCGTCGCATCACGGGTTGCCGTCGGACCCCGTTCAGCCTCCCCCGCCCACAACGCCGCGACGACCGCGCGCAGGGGATTTTCGACGATGACGACCGACCGCGGGGCGCTGGCCGCCCTGCTCGCCACCATGACCGTCCTGGCCGCCGCCGCGACCCCGGCGGCCGCGCAGACCGAGCCGGCCGCACCCGTGCGCGGCCTGGAGCGGCTCCAGGCCCCCGGTACGCAGCCAACTCCCGACACGACCGCGATCCCGGTGCCCGCCGCGCCGACCATCGTCCTGCCGAACGCCACGCCCGCTTCCCGTCGTACTCCGCGGTCGAGCGCTGCGGCAAAGCCCGCCACGGACCGTGCGACCACGACGCGGGCGGGCGTCGAGCGCACGACGACCGAGGCGCCGACACGCGAACGGGCGGCCACCCGGACGGCCACCCGGACGGCGCCGGAACCAGCGACCCAGCCGCGCACGCCGGCGGCCGAGCCACCGCGTCCGTCGACGTCAGCCGAACCAGCGCCCGCTGCAACGCCGACGCCGGAGCCTGCTCTCCAGTTACCAGCACAGACCCCGGCCTCCGACGTGTCGCCGCAGCCGACCGCGCCCACGCCCGCAACGACGCCGGCCCAAACCCCGGAATCCACGCTGACGGCACCCGAAAAGGGCAGTGCGATGCCGCTGTGGCTCTCGCTGACCGCCATTGTCGTGGTTCTCGGCGCGCTATGGGCGCTCCGTCGCAAGCCACGCAGCCACCGGTACGAGAGTGTCGAACCCGAAACCTATGTCGAGCCGACTCCGCCGCCGGTCGTCCCCCAGCCGGTCGCTCCCCAGCCGGTCGCTGCCAAGCCGGGCGTGTCCGAACCAGTGCTACCCCCGGCACCCGTCACCCCTGCCACCGCATCCACGGTCGCACCCGTAGCTATCGTCCCGACTGCCGCACCCAAATTCCTCGAGCCAAGGGGCAAGGTGCCGCCCACGCCGCCCGTTGCCGCCCGGGCTCGGCTGACCTGCGAGCTTCGTCCGTTGCGCGCGGGTCTCAACTTGCTGAGCGCGACCGTCGAGTGTGAGATGATCGTCACCAACACCGGAACCGCGCCGGCCGAGAGCATCCGCGTCGGCATCGCGCTGCTGACCGCGCATGCCGACCAGGACATGGATCTGGCCGCGTTCAATGCGGCGCCGGTCCTCCGTCCCGCGGCGGCGCCGTTCACGCTGGCGGCGGGAGAAACACGCACCATCCGCACCGTCGCCGCGATCGCGCGCGAGGCGATCCGCACGATGACCGCCGCCAACCGCCCGATGTTCGTGCCCGTGCTCGCTTCCAACATCCTGTACGCAACGGTCGGCAACGACGCGCAGTTCGCCCGCGCCTGGGTGGTAGGCGTAGAACGCGTCGACTCCCCCAAGCTCGCGCCGTTCTGGCTCGACGCCCCCGCCCGCATGTACAGCACGGTCGCGGCCCGGCCGCATGCGGCGACCTTCGAACGCTGACCTGCTGCCGTCACGACCCGAGCAACGGCTGACGCACCACGATTGACGTTTATCGATAAACGATACATATTGTTTATCGATAAACGGAGGTCGGCATGCAGGATCGTGTTCTCGTCGTCGCCAGCGGACTGGTACGGTTCGCAAACTGGTTGAACTGGGCGGTCGCAGTCGGGTTCGTGGTCGCGATCGTCGCCTCGTTCGTCTTCGGTGACGCGCTCACCGCCCAGATCGCCACCAAATATCACGGCCGCTATGTCGGCGAGACCATTGCGTTGCTGCGGCTCACAGGCGTCATAAGCCTCGTCGCCTGCATTGCGGTGTATCACCTGTTCAGCCGCTTGCTCGCGATCCTGGCCACGGTGCGGGCGGGCGACCCGTTCGTCGTCGCCAACGCCGATCGTCTCCAACGGATCGGCTGGGCGCTGTTCGCCATACAACTGCTCGATCTCGCTTTCCGTGGGATCGTGCTCGCGCTCGACCGGCTCGGTGTCGATCACGCGACATGGGTGCCCGGCTTCACCGGCTGGATCGGGGTTGTGATGCTGTTCGTGCTCGCCCGGGTGTTCCGCGTGGGTGCGAGCATGCGCGACGACCTGGCGATGACCGTCTGATGCCCGTCATCGTCACGCTCGACGGCATGCTTGCGGCACGCGGCATGACGCTGACCGAGCTTTCGCAGGCGGTCGACATCACGATGGCGAACCTGTCGATCCTCAAGACCGGCAAGGCCAAGGCGATCCGCTTCTCGACGCTGGAAGCGATCTGCACAGCGCTCGACTGCCAGCCGGGCGACATCCTGAGTTTCACGTCAGAGGGGGAAACAACATGAGCGATCGTACGGAAAGACGCGGAGCGGGAAGGCGGATCGGCGGTATTCGTCGGGGTGAAGACCGGGCTGAAGTGGAGGGGGTGGACCGTGCACCCGCGCGATCTGGATGCGGTGGTGGAGCGGGCGGAGCGGGCGGAGAACGCGCCGTTGTACGGGGTCCAGACCGCCTGAAGATCATCCTTACCACCCCGGCGAAGGCCGGGGCCCAGTTGGAAAGGTCGGCGTAATAGCGAGATACGCTCCGTCAGTGTGTCTCCTGCTGACGCTGGCATTTGCCGGGAACCGCCAAGGTATCGAGACACGAAAAAGGGCGACCCCATCGCTGGGGCCGCCCTTTTTATTAGCTGCGGCCAGCAGGGGCAAAGCCCCTGCTTCGTCGGTCGGCATGAATGCCGCCGGCCGGCCTTGCGGGACTGCGATTTAGCCTTGGCTAAATCGTCTTTCCCGCTGCGGCTTACTTGACCTCGACGGTCGCGCCAGCTGCTTCGAGCTGAGCCTTGATCTTGGCGGCCTCGTCCTTCGACACGCCTTCCTTGACGGCCTTGGGAGCCGACTCGACCAGCGTCTTTGCTTCGGTCAGGCCGAGCGCGGTGATCGCACGGACTTCCTTGATGACGTTGATCTTCTTGCCACCGTCGCCGGTCAGGATGACGTCGAATTCGGTCTGCTCTTCTGCTGCAGGAGCGGCTGCGCCGCCGCCTGCTGCCGGTGCTGCGACCGCTGCTGCGGCCGAAACGCCCCACTTCTCTTCGAGCAGCTTCGAAAGCTCAGCTGCTTCGAGAACGGTCAGTTCGCTCAGGCTCTCAACGAGCGCGTTCAGGTCTGCCATGATAAATCTCCATCTCGGGGCTCGTGCCCCATCAGTTCAAAAAGGTAACGAAAGGCCTGCAAGATCAGGCGGCTTCCTTCTCCGCGTAGGCGGAAAGCACGCGCGCGAGCTGCGCTGCCGGAGCCTGCGTGATCGTTGCCAGCTTCGTGGCGGGTGCCACGATGAGGCCAACGATCTTGGCACGCAGTTCGTCCAGCGAGGGCAGCGTTGCGAGCGCCTTCACACCGTCGACGTCGAGGGTCGTCGCGCCCATCGCCCCACCCACGATTTCGAACTTGTCGTTCGTCTTCGCGAATTCCACGACCACCTTGGCGGCCGCGACGGGATCGATGGAACTGGCCAGACCGACCGGACCCGTGAGCATGTCGCCCAGCGAGCTGTAGTCGGTGCCGTCCATTGCGATCTTGGCAAGCTTGTTCTTCGAGACCTTGTAGGTCGCGCCGGCGTCGCGCATCTTGTTCCGCAGCACAGTGGACTGTGCGACGGTCAGGCCGAGGTTGCGCGTGACAACGACGACGCCGACCTCGGAAAAGGTGCGGTTCAGCTCGGCTACGGCCGCGGTCTTTTGATCACGATCCATGCCATTCTCCACGTTTTACGAGTTCACCGCTTGCGCAGTGGACCCGGTTACTAACCGGAGGCGCAGACAAGCCCGCGCTTCCGGGGTGTCTCGTCGATGGGGCATGGGAGAGGGCGGCACGCAGATGGGCCGACAAAATCTCATTCCCCGTCTAGGTGGGAGATTAAGCACCGGCAAACCCGCTGCACCCACTGTCTCGGACGGAGTTCGACGAGCAAGCCCGCCGAACGAAGCCGCGCCTTAGCGGAACTGGCGGGGGAGTCAATCGCGGAGAGGGTCAGGCGTCGAGGTATAGCCCGGTATCGGCGCCATCGAGCCGGCGTATGCGGGCCGCCGCCAGGATGTCGGGCGGCATCAGGCGGGCGTTGACGCCGATCCGGTCGATCGCCGGGTCGACCTTCGTCCAGTGCATCACGCAGCCGCATTCGCTGCAGCGGTGGAAGCGTAATGTCTTGGCACCCCAACTATAGACGTCGATCGGAACGGATGCCGCCACGCGTACTTCGCTGGCCCGGTAATAGGCCCAAAGGACTCCGTAGCTGCGACAGATCGAGCAGTTGCACTCGGCGACCCATTCCGGCGGTAGGTCGATGGCCAGCGTTACCGCGCCACAGTGACAGTAGGCTTCGATCATGCGTCATGACGTGGACCATAATGGCGCGCGATTCACGTAGTTCCACGACCCCCGTCATCCTGACGAAAGTCAGGATCCAGAGCCGAGAGGGGCGACGTTTGTAACCCTGAACCCTGACTTTCGTCAGGATAACGGAGTGGGGGTAGGGTGATCTTCGCCGAACGACCGGTATGGCCCGCACGCAAAAAGGGCCGGGATCGCTCCCGGCCCTTTTCTATCTCTCAGCGGCGGGACGGGAGTAATCCCGTCCTCGTCGGTCGCGGTTGCCCGCGCCGGCCGCGCTTTCGCCGTCTCGTGGCTAGCTTGCGCTAGCCACGTGCGGTTCAGGCCCCAGCAACCTCGGTCGTGTCGACCTTGATGCCTGCACCCATGGTCGACGAGATCGCGACCTTCTGGACGTACTTGCCCTTGGCGCCGCTCGGCTTGGCCTTGACCACTGCGTCGACCAGTGCGTCGAAGTTCGCGCGCAGGTCTTCCGCCGGGAACGACGCCTTGCCGATGCCCGAGTGGATGATGCCGGCCTTTTCGACGCGGTATTCGATCTGGCCGCCCTTCGCTGCCTGGACGGCGGCGGCGACGTTCATCGTCACCGTGCCGAGCTTCGGGTTCGGCATCAGGCCCTTGGGACCCAGAACCTTACCGAGGCGACCGACGATGCCCATCATGTCCGGGGTCGCGATGCAGCGATCGAAATCGATCGTGCCACCCTGGATGATTTCCATCAGGTCTTCGGCGCCGACAACGTCTGCGCCTGCTGCGAGGGCCTCTTCAGCCTTCGCGCCGCGGGCGAACACGCCGACGCGGACGGTCTTGCCGGTGCCCTTGGGCAGCGTCACCACGCCGCGGACCATCTGGTCTGCGTGACGCGGATCGACGCCCAGGTTCAGCGCGACTTCGATCGTCTCGTCGAACTTCGACGTGGCGCCCGACCGCGCGAGGCCGATGGCCTCGTCGATGCCGTGCAGCTTGACGAGGTCGACCGTGACGGCCTTCTGCTTCTTGCTCAGCTTAGCCATGATATCAGCCCTCCACCACTTCGAGGCCCATTGCGCGGGCGCTGCCTTCGATGATCTTCGTCGCAGCGTCGATATCGTTGGCGTTGAGGTCCTTCATCTTCGTCGTGGCGATCTCGCTCAGCTGCGAGCGCTTGATCGTGCCGGCGACGACCTTGCCCGGCTCCTTCGAACCCGACTTGAGACCGGCGGCCTCCTTGATCAGGTACGATGCTGGCGGGGTCTTGGTCTCGAACGAGAACGAGCGATCCGCATAGACCGTGATGACGGTCGGGATCGGCATGCCCTTCTTCAGTTCGCTCGTGCCGGCGTTGAACGCCTTGCAGAACTCCATGATGTTCACGCCGCGCTGACCCAGCGCAGGCCCGATCGGCGGCGCGGGCTTTGCCTCGCCTGCAGGGACCTGCAGCTTGATGTATCCGGTAATCTTTTTAGCCATGTCACTCTCTTTATGTGAGCCTAGCGGTATTGGCGGCCGTCTCGCGACAGCCTCCCGCAAATTCCATCAATGAAGGTGGAAGCCGGCGCGCATAGCCGAAAACGTGGGGAGCAGCAACCGGCGTTCGCATCGCCGCTGCGAGGCTCGCTACGTCCGGGCGATCCACCGTGCCTTATTCGAAGACGTCGACCGGCCAGGCAATCTGCTTGGCTGCCGCGTAACAGGCCGACCGCGTGGCATATCCGTCGGAATAGCTGATCAACCCGCCGGCTTCGTGAAACAACAACCAGGCCCATGCACCCGCGAGGAAGAGCGGTGGCGAAAGGTCGAGTCCCTCGACTTCGCGAAGCTCCAGCCGCATCGATGGCCGCTCACCCTCGACCGCGCTGGTGACGGCGGGTTCCGCCTCGTCGAGCGTCTGACCGATGAGACGGCCGAACCCGTTGTCAGGCACCATGACGGGGTACGATCGCTTCAATCGGCACGGGTTTCCCCCAGTAAAAGCCTTGCCCGCAATCGGCACCGAGCGATTTTGCCAGGACGAGATCGTCGGCGGTCTCGATGCCCTCGATGACGGTTCCGATCGACCGGCTCCGGCAATAATCGATGATTTCCCTCAGCAGCGACGGCGGGAACTCGCCCTTGCGGCACTTCTGGAAGATCTTCCGGTCGATCTTGACCTCCGACACCGGCAGGTCGGAGATCCGATCGAAGTTGGTGGCGCCCTTGCCGAAATCGTCGAGCGAGATGGGAATGCCCATCACGCCAAGCTCGCGCATGTTTTCCAGCAGGCGACCATCGAGCCCCGAATAGCTGATCTCGGTAAGTTCGATCCCCAGCATTCCGGGTAAGACATTATGGCGCCGCAGCAGGATCGGCAGCGCAGCGACGAAATCCGGATGCGCGAGCACTGCGGCGCTGCAATTCACCGCGATTGGCACCGGCCTGTCGTCCGCGGCCAGCGCCGCGAGCAGGCGCGCCGCGGCTTCGATCGCCAGCGATGTCGCCGCGATCTCCAGCGAGAGGATCGTCGAGGGTGCGAAGATATGCTCGGGATTGAGCGAAGGCCGGTTGCGCAACCGCGTCAGCGTTTCGTATCCCGCGATACCCTCGTCGCGCAGGCTGCGCTTCTCATGGAATTCGTGCGTGAGATTGGGCAGCAACCGGCCTTGCTGGATCAGCCACGACAGGAAGTGGCGGTCGCCGATGTCGCCGTCGTGCGGTTGTCGCGCAACATGGGGCAGGCGGTCGGCGATGTCCTGCGCGGTAAAGGGCGTATCGAGCCAGTCGACGTTGTCGATGCCGGACTGTTCCGCCAGAGCGATCGCATCCCCGAAATGCACGCTCGGTCGCAACAGCGTGAGCGTCCCGGAAAACTGTTCTTTGTCCAACAAGGCGATGAACGCGTGATCATTGCCGATCGAGGCATCGGGATTCATCACGATCAGGTCCGGTTGGAACGCCAGGCCGGCGTGTTCTTCGCTGGCCATGCCGATCCATGCGGTTTTGTGGCCCATCTCTTCGAGTTGACGACGAACCCCGTCGGTAGCCGCATTTTGGGTGTCGAGAAACAAGATACGATGTCCGGCCTCGATCAAAACCGGGTGCCGACGAGCGCCAGCCATGCCTGAACGTAAGTCATCGCTACGTTCGTGCAATGTATTAAGGGCCGTGTTCGTCAGGGGCATCAGTCATTTCCCGTGGGCGGATCGCTGAATACGGTTGCATGCGTGTCAAGCTGGTCGATGGGTACATAGAGTTTACCTGATGCGCCCGACGTCGTATTCGCAGGATGCATCGGCAACTACGCAACGTCTTGTACTCGGACTGTCGTACAAATGTTAGTGTAAAATAACTGATGATGGTTAATCAGATGTGAAAAGACGAGGTTTCGTTTTGGTAAATAGCCGAGGCGAGAGGCAACCTGATGATAATGAACAAATCTATGACAGTTGGCGGCCGAGTTCGCCGAGGCAGCGACCGAAATATATTTCAGGTACTGAATGATATTGCGGCGCAAGTGAAGAATTTCGAAGTCATCCCCGTCTTCACTGCCGCATATCTGTCGGGTTGGCGATCAATTGGCGCGCCCGGTAAGCAGGTCGACCTGTTTGGGACGCGCACGGCAAGAGCGCGCCGCGTGAACGCCCGAAACCGGTCGTTTTGAACCGAATAATTCTAAGCCGATCGACGGTTCCCCTCTAGTATCGGCAGGAATCGGATGGGGGCATCCGAGAACAGGGGTGGGTATGATCACTATGTCTCGCGCGATACTGGTCGCGCTGTTGCTCGCGGTTTCGGCAACCGTGCCTGCGTCTGCGCAGGAGAAGACCGGGCTCAAGCCTGGTTTCGTCCTGAGGCCCGGCACGGCGCGGATCGTGCTGATGCGACCGTCGATCCGGGTCGGCGCGCAGTCGACCGGCGGGATGTACGAGCCGAACGCCGACTGGACCGATCAGGCGAAGGAGAACATCGCCACCGCGCTCGCCAAGGCGCAGACCGGTCTCGGCAACAGCGTCGTCGGGTATTCCGAGCCGGTCGGCGCGAGTTCGGCCAGGGTCGCGGAATATCAGGAACTGTTCGGTGCGGTCGCGTCGTCGGTGATCGAGTATCAGTTCTTCAAGGGTAACCGCCTGCCGACCAAGAAGCGCAAGGACCAGTTCGAATGGGGCCTCGGACCCGACGTCGGCACGCTGCCCGGCCTCGAGCGCGCGGACTATGCGCTGTTCATCACCACGGAGGATCATTTCGGCTCGACCGGCCGCAAGATGCTGCAGGTCTTCGCGGCGATGGCGCGTGTCCCGATCACGGCCGGCGTCCACACCGGATATGCGGGACTCGTCGACTTGCGCACCGGTGAACTGGTCTGGCTCAACGCCGACAGGCAGATGGGCGGCGACGTCCGTGATGCCGAAGGCGCCGACAACCGGGTGCGCCAGTTGCTGGAGGGCTTCCCGGGCAAGCCGGTCGAAGCTCCGGCAGCCCTCGCTGCCGTTGCAGACGCTCCCGCTCCCGCCGCCGCTTCCGCCATCGCCTCGGCACACTGACATGCGGCGTTTCATGGTCGGGCTGCTGCTCGCGACCGCGACCGGCGCGTCCGCGCTTGCCGCCGACAAGCGCCCGCCGCTTCCAACCTACACGCAAGCCTACACGCCCACGACGGTTGACGAGCGCGGCATATGGATGGAGGCGGACGAGCGCGAGCGGCGGCAGCGCGACTCCCGGTCGCTGGTCGAGGATCCGGCGCTCAATGCCTATGTCCGGGGTGTCCTGTGCCGGACCGTCGGCGAGGACCGATGCCGATCGGTCCGGCTCTATATCGACGAGGTGCCGGCATTCAACGCGTACATGACGCCCAACGGTGCGATGGTCGTCTGGACCGGGCTGCTGCTCCGCGTCCGCAGCGAAGCCGAACTCGGCGCGATCCTCGGCCACGAGTTCGGCCATTTCGAACTCCGTCATTCGCTCAAGGACTTCAAGAGCCACCGCACCGGCACCGACCTGATGGCCTGGGCGTCGATCCTCGTCCGCAACAGCGCAGACTTCCAATACGCCGTGGTCGGCCAGCTATACGCCTTCAGCCGCGATCAGGAACGCGAGGCCGACATGACGGGCTTTCAGTATCTTGCTCGCTCGCAATATCCGTCTTCGGCCGCTGCCGACGTCTGGGAGCACGTCATGGGCGAGGCCGATGCGACCGCGATCGGTCGCAGGGGCAGGGCGCAACACAAATACGTCGCCGGCGTCTTCGCCACCCATCCGACCGATCTCGCGCGCGCCACCTACCTCCGCGCCGCGTCGATCGAGGCGCATGACGTCAAGCCGCCGGTCGTCGACACGCATCAGGCGGCGATGGCGAAGTGGCTGCCGGTCTTCCTCAACGACCAGATCAAGCTCAACGATTTCGGCGGTAGCGAGTACCTGCTCGCCAATCTGGCCGAGGGCACTGGCTGGACGACGCAGCTGCTATGCGCCCGTGGCGATCTCTATCGCGAGCGCGGCAATCCGCGCGATCTCGTGAGCGCAGCGCAATTCTACCAGGAGGCGATCGGCAAGGGCGACGCGCCGCCCGAGGCGTATCGCGGCCTCGGGCTGTCGCTGCTCCGCAGCCAGCAGGTTGCCGAAGGCCAGGCCGCGCTCGCGACCTATCTCCGCCTCAAGCCGGCCGCGACCGACGCCGCGCTTATCGCCACGCTGATCTCGTAAGGAGGATGACCATGTCCAAGAAACTCGCCTCGCTCGCCGCGGTCGCGACGCTGTCGCTCGCAGCCCCCGTCGCGGCCGGCAACAAGCTCATCCCCGCCGGCCAGCGCATCGCCGTCGCCAAGTCGGCGATGACCGTGCAGCCGGGGGCAGAGTGGAACAAGCTGTCCGAGCGCCCCGGTCGCAATGCCGAAACCTGGACGCAGGACGGCGACGAACTGAACGACCTGAGCTTCTATGGCGGCATCGAGTCCGGCAGGCCGCTGTTCCGCGAGGTCGACAAGAAGAACAGGCCCTTGCCGAAGGTCTCGGCGACGATGCTGATCACCGACATCCCGGTGCTGCTTGAGAACAGCTACCGTATTGCGCGCGACGCGTCGTCGATGGCGATCGACACGATCGCGCCGATCCAGTTCGCCGGCAACAAGGGTGTGCGCTTCACCTACACCTTCGCGAAGCAGAACGAGACGCTGCAACGGCGCGGTGAAGCACGTGGTGCGGTGATTGGCGGGAAGCTGTATCTGGTGACATACGAGGCGCCGAGCTTGTATTATTACGACCGTAGCGCGGCTGCTGCTCGGGTGGTGGCCGATAGCGTTCGGTTTTGAGGCTCGCGATTGGTTGGCAGTTATCCCGACCGGACATAGGCACGGTCTAGGGCGATCACTACGCCTGCCTTGTTCTCCCGCGAAGGCGGGAGCCCAGTCTGGATCCCCGCCTTCGCGGGGAAACAAGCCTTATGTGTCGACACGAACTAAACGGTAACGCGACGCGCGAGTAAATCCCGCGTCGTCGGCCGGGCCTTGGGCCCGCCAGCCGGGCTGGCGCCGTCTCGCGATTAGCCTTGGGCTAATCGCGTGCGGCTTGGCCTTACTTGCTTCTTTCGACCTGCTCGAATTCGAGTTCGACAGGCGTCGCACGCCCGAAGATCGATACCGAAACCTTGACGCGGCTGCGGTCGAAGTCGAGTTCTTCGACGAGACCGTTGAAGGTCGCGAACGGGCCATCGAGGACCTTGACCTGGTCGCCGATCTCGTAGTCGACCTTGACCTTCTGCTTGGGCGCAGCGGCGGCTTCTTCCTTGCTGTTGAGCATCCGCGTGGCTTCCGCCTCGCTGATCGCCTGCGGCTTGCCCATGCTGCCGAGGAAGCCCGTCACCTTCGGCGTGTTCTTCACCAGGTGATACACGTCGTCGTTCATGTTCAGCTTGGCGAGCACGTAGCCCGGCATGAACTTGCGCTCGACCGCGATCTTCTTGCCGCGACGGGCTTCGGTGGTGGTTTCGGTCGGGACTTCGATCTGCTCGACGAGCTGTTCGAGACCCATCCGGGTCGCCTCGGCCATGATCGAGTCGCGGACCTTGCCCTCGAAGCCCGAATAGGCGTGAATGATGTACCAGCGCGCCATGACGGAACCTTGCTTACTGAGCGAGTTTGAGGAGGGCGGAGACGATCGCTTGCAGGATCGAGTCGACGCCCAGGAAGAACAGCGCGAGGATCGTCGTCATGATCACCACCATCACGCCGGTCATGACCGTCTCGCGACGCGTCGGCCACGTGACCTTCGCGGTCTCGTTGCGGACCTGCTGGATGAATTCGAGGGGGGACGTCTTCGCCACGATGTTCTTCGAACCCGCTGATTGAGAAACTGAGATGCGAGACATAGACCCACTAGCCGCTCCCTGTGAAGGGCCGCGGCGGCAGGTCCGTCCTCGCTGTCGGAAGCGCGGCAGATAGCTTCCACCCGTGGTGAAAGCAAGGGCGCGGCAGGAGAGGGGCGGAGGCCGGACGGAAAGTGGCACGGTGGTGGCCGGAAGAAGTGGCGGGGGAGAGCGCTTGGGTCGCTCTTATCCCCCGCACGATCGTCTTGCCGGTGCCGGTTTGACCGGCGGCTCCGCTCCCACGGTTTCTATTTATCGTTCGGCTTGACGACGGCACCTGAGGTGTACGCCGAATGCGGGCGAAAAAAAAGGCCGGTACAAGACCGGCCGTGAAAGTTTTTAGGAGAGGATGCCTGAAAGGCCTGATTGTTTTGCATCGCAGCACGAATAATCGCAATTGCGCAAATTGCATTACTAATTGCGTTTTCTGCAATCGTTGCGGACGTGGCAAAGCACCGTCAGGAAACGGTGCAACAAAACGACGGGATCTAAAGGGGGTGGCAGGAGTGCTCGGATTCGAACCGAGGGCCTTCGGTTTTGGAGACCGACGCTCTAACCAACTGAGCTACACTCCTACACGGACGCGCCCCTTACCCAGCGTTTTCGGGAAGGGCAAGCGTCTCGCATGCAATTCGTGATCATCGGGATGATCCGTTGTACGCGGCCGTGTTTGCCGGTTAACCGTACGCCGTATCGTGGGATGTAGGAAAGCGTAATCGTATGAAGGCGGGATTGATGATGCTGGCGCTGCCGGTCGCGGCGTTGCTCATGGGGGCGGGGCCGGTGCCGCAGGTTCCGGACCTGGGGCCGCAGCTCGAACGCTTCACCTATCCGTGGCCTGTCCAGACGATGGAAGTCGATATCGTCGGCAGTCCTGCGCAGATGGCGTTCATGGACATCGCGCCGCAGCGACCCAATGGCCGCACGGTCGTCCTGCTCCATGGCAAGAACTTCTGCGGCGCGACCTGGGGCAGCACCGCGCGGGCGCTGAGCGAGGTCGGCTACCGGGTGATCGTCCCCGACCAGATCGGCTTCTGCAAATCGTCCAAGCCTCGCGCGGCACAGTATAGCTTCGAGATGCTGGCGACGTTCACCAATCGGCTGCTCGAGTCGCGTGGCATCACGCGGGCGACGTTCGTCGGGCACTCGATGGGCGGCATGCTCGCGATGCGGTACGCCATTCTCTACCCGGCGTCGGTCGAGAAGCTGGTGCTCGTCAATCCGCTCGGCCTGAAGGATCGCGGCGAGGAGGGCGTGCCCTATACCGACGTCGACACGCTCTGGGCGAACGAGAAGAAGACGAGCTACGCGTCGATCAAGGCGTATCAGCTCGAGAACTATTATCACGGCGTGTGGAAACCGTCCTATGATCGCTGGGTCTGGATGCAGGCGGGCATGTACCAGGGGGCAGGGCGCGACACCGTGGCGCTCGCGCAGGCCAAGACGAGCGAAATGATCAAGACGCAGCCGGTCGCGCATGAGCTGTACCGGGTCACGCCGTCGACGACTTTGATCGTCGGGACGCTGGACAAGACTGCGTTCGGTCGCGCGCAGGCGCCGGCGAACTTGCGCAAGTTCCTCGAGCCGGTGCCGATGGTCGCGCCGCGCGCGGTGAGGCAGATGCCGAATGCGAACCTGGTTATGCTCGAGGGGCTGGGTCACTCGCCGCAGGTCGAGGATCCTGCGCGATTCGAGAAGACGCTGCTGGCGGTGCTCGGGACGCGTTCGCGGTAGCCGGAACCTCTTGATCCTCCCCCGCCAGGGGGAGGTGGCTGGCGCTTGCCAGACGGAGGGGGAGGAAAGCGAAACGGGCGTTGCGAGCTCCTCCCCCTCCGTCACCTTCGGTGCCACCTCCCCCTGGCGGGTGAGGATTAGTAAGGACCGTCGACGGTGTCATGTGGGCGTTCGTCTCTTCCCGAACTCAAGAGCCTACCCTCACTCAAAGCGATTTCAACCCGTTGACCGCAACCGACTCCTGACCTATAGGCGCGGCCTGTTCTTCGGGAGTGTTTCCCGCCGGGCATGCTTGAACATTGCTGGATGCATTCCAGGACCTGAGGGGCGCTCCCGCGTTCCTATGGTCCTTTTTGTATTCTCAGGCGCCTCATGGCTCCAGCAAAGTAACCACTTGAAAGGTGAAGGCTTCAATGCCGACGATCAACCAGCTGGTCCGCAAGGGCCGCGATCCGCAGAAGGCCAAGTCGAAGGTCCCTGCGATGGAAGCAAATCCGCAGAAGCGTGGCGTTTGCACGCGCGTCTACACGACGACCCCGAAGAAGCCGAACTCGGCTCTGCGCAAGGTGGCCAAGGTTCGCCTGACCAACCAGCGCGAGGTCATCAGCTACATCCCGGGCGAGGGCCACAATCTTCAGGAGCATTCGGTTGTCCTGATCCGTGGCGGTCGTGTCCGCGATCTTCCCGGTGTTCGCTACCACGTCCTGCGCGGCGTGCTCGATACACAGGGTGTGAAGGACCGGCGTCAGTCGCGTTCCAAGTACGGCGCCAAGCGTCCGAAGTGATCATGCCGGGGGCATGATCATCCCGGAAAGATCGCTCTAGGCGATCTTATCCGGGATCCACGCCTCGGAAGTTACGAAGCTTAGTAAGCCCCGGACGTGTTCCGGAACCGGCTGAAGTCTACAAGGAAATTGAAATGGCACGTCGTCGTCGTCCCGAAAAGCGGGTCATCCTGCCTGATCCCAAGTTCGGGGATGAGGTTCTGTCGAAGTTCATGAACAGCGTCATGCTGGACGGCAAGAAGTCCGTCGCAGAGCTGATCGTGTACGGTGCATTCGAAACCGTCGAGCAGCGCGCCAAGCGTGACCCGATCGGTGTTTTCCACGATGCGCTGAACAACGTGAAGCCGGGCATCGAAGTCCGTTCGCGCCGCGTCGGTGGTGCAACGTACCAGGTGCCGGTCGAGGTTCGTCCCGAGCGTGCACAGGCGCTTGCGATTCGCTGGCTGATCGGTGCGGCGCGTTCGCGCAGCGAGAACACGATGGCCGCGCGGCTGTCGGGTGAGCTGATGGATGCCGCCAACAACCGTGGCAACGCAGTCAAGAAGCGTGAAGATACGCACCGGATGGCGGAAGCCAACCGTGCATTCTCGCACTACCGCTGGTAACAGCGGGCTTCCTGCCGCTGGTAACAGCGGGCTTTGAAGCCTAGCATTGCTATCCGTGTGACGGGCGGTCTTCCGCCTGTCACACAAACACCTATATATTGGGGAGCCGGCACGTTCGGCTCCCCATATCCTTAAGGAAGCACGATCATGGCCCGCAGCCATCCGCTCGACCGTTACCGCAACATCGGCATCATGGCGCACATCGACGCCGGTAAGACGACGACGACCGAGCGCATCCTCTATTACACCGGCAAGTCCTACAAGATCGGCGAAGTGCACGAAGGCACGGCGACGATGGATTGGATGGAGCAGGAGCAGGAGCGCGGGATCACGATCACGTCGGCTGCGACCACCTGCAAGTGGCGCGCCGAAGAAGGTAAGGGCGAAGAGCACCTTATCAACATCATCGATACGCCCGGCCACGTCGACTTCACGATCGAGGTCGAGCGTTCGCTTCGTGTGCTCGATGGCGCGGTCGCGTGCTTCGACGGCGTTGCCGGCGTCGAGCCGCAGTCCGAGACCGTGTGGCGTCAGGCCGACAAGTACGGCGTGCCGCGCATGTGCTTCGTCAACAAGCTCGACCGCACCGGCGCCGATTTCTACTTCTGCGTGAACTCGATCATCGATCGTCTCGGTGCGCGTCCGGCCGTGCTGTATCTTCCGATCGGCATGGAAGGCGGCTTCAAGGGCCTCGTTGATCTCGTCGAGAACCGCGCGATCATCTGGCTCGAAGAGAGCCTGGGTGCGAAGTTCGAATATGCCGAGATCCCTGAGGATCTGGTCGAGAAGGCCGCGAAGTATCGCAGCGAGCTGATCGAGATGGCTGTCGAGCAGGACGATGCCCTCATGGAGGCGTATCTCGAAGGCAACGAGCCGAGCGTCGCCGACCTCAAGAAGCTGATCCGCAAGGGTACGCTGAGCATGGCGTTCGTCCCCGTCGTTTGCGGTTCGGCGTTCAAGAACAAGGGCGTTCAGCCTTTGCTCGACGCTGTCGTCGACTATCTGCCTTCGCCGCTCGACGTTCCCGCGATCCAGGGTCTGAAGCTCGACGGCGTGACGCCGGACGAGCGTCCGTCCTCGGACGACGTTCCGTTCTCGGCACTGGCGTTCAAGATCATGAACGATCCGTTCGTCGGCACGCTGACCTTCGCCCGCATCTACTCGGGCAAGCTGGAGACCGCATCGCAGGTCACCAACTCGGTCAAGGACAAGAAGGAAAAGGTCGGCCGTATGCTGCTTATGCATGCGAACAGCCGTGAGGACATCCAGGAGGCTTTCGCTGGCGACATCGTCGCGCTCGCGGGTCTCAAGGATACCACGACCGGTGACACGCTCTGCGCGATGAACGCACCGATCATCCTCGAGCGGATGGAATTCCCCGAGCCCGTGATCGAGCTGTCGGTGGAGCCGAAGACCAAGGCCGACCAGGAGAAGATGGGCGTCGCTCTCAATCGTCTCGCACGCGAGGATCCTTCGTTCCGCGTGTCGTCGGACCCCGAGTCGGGCCAGACCATCATCAAGGGCATGGGCGAGCTCCATCTCGAGATCCTGGTCGATCGCATGAAGCGTGAGTTCAAGGTCGAGGCGAACGTCGGCGCTCCTCAGGTCGCATACCGCGAGTATCTGAAGAAGCCGGTCGACGTCGATTACACGCACAAGAAGCAGTCGGGTGGTACCGGCCAGTTCGGTCGCGTGAAGGTCAAGGTCACGCCGGGCGAGCGCGGTTCGGGCATCACGTTCAAGGACGAGATCAAGGGCGGCAACATTCCGAAGGAATACCTGCCTGCGATCGAGAAGGGCTTCCGCGAAACCGCTGCGTCGGGTTCGCTGGTCGGCTTCCCGATCATCGATTTCGAGATCGTGCTGTATGACGGCGCGTATCACGACGTCGACTCGTCGGCACTGGCGTTCGAAATCTGTGCCCGTGGCGCGATGCGCGAAGTCGCACAGAAGTCGGGCATCACGCTGCTCGAGCCGGTCATGAAGGTCGAGGTCGTCACCCCGGAGGATTACCTGGGCGACGTCATAGGCGACATGAACAGCCGTCGTGGCCAGATCCAGGGCACCGACAGCCGCGGCAACGCGCAGACGGTCGAGGCGATGGTCCCGCTGGCCAACATGTTCGGCTACGTGAACTCGCTCCGTTCGTTCACGCAGGGTCGCGCGCAGTACTCGATGCAGTTCTCGCACTATGACGAAGTGCCGCAGAACGTTGCTGACGAGGTGAAGGCCAAGCTGGCCTAAGCCAGAGGCGCGCCGAGCCAGGGAAGCCTGGCTTGGAGACGCCGAAAGGCGGGCCGGCTTCGGTCAGCGACCGAAGTTCGACGACGCGGAATTCACTTCCGCGTCGGCCTCTCCCCAAGCAGGGGCTGGCGCAACGCTTTAACAGCCGCTATTGGGCCGCGTTCGCGCGGTTCCCGGGGTGGCACCGGAATACGAATCAGAAGGTAGGAAACAATGGCCAAGGCAAAATTTGAGCGGAACAAGCCGCATCTCAACATCGGCACCATCGGTCACGTCGATCATGGCAAGACGTCGCTTACCGCTGCGATCACGAAGGTTCTGGCAGAGACGACCGGCGGTACCGCCGTCGACTTCGCCAACATCGACAAGGCTCCCGAGGAGCGCGAGCGCGGCATCACGATCTCGACCGCACACGTCGAGTACGAGACGGCCAACCGTCACTATGCGCACGTCGATTGCCCGGGCCACGCCGATTATGTGAAGAACATGATCACCGGCGCAGCCCAGATGGACGGCGCGATCCTCGTCGTTTCGGCGACCGATGGCCCGATGCCACAGACCCGTGAGCACATCCTGCTCGCACGCCAGGTCGGCGTGCCTGCCATGGTCGTGTTCATGAACAAGGTCGATCTGGTTGACGACGAGGAAATCCTCGAGCTGGTCGAGATGGAAATCCGCGAGCTGCTCAGCTCGTACGACTTCCCGGGCGACGACATCCCCGTCATCAAGGGTTCGGCTACCTGCGCACTGTCGGGTTCGAACCAGAAGCTGGGTGCCGACGCCGTCACCGAGCTGATGCAGGCTGTCGACGAGTACATCCCGCAGCCGGAGCGTCCGCTCGACAAGCCGTTCATGATGCCGATCGAGGACGTGTTCTCGATCTCGGGTCGTGGTACGGTCGTCACCGGCCGCGTCGAGACCGGCATCGTCAAGGTTGGCGAGGAAGTCGAGATCGTCGGCATTCACCCGACCGTCCGCAAGACCACGGTCACGGGCGTCGAGATGTTCCGCAAGCTGCTCGACCAGGGCCAGGCTGGCGATAACGTCGGCGCGCTGATCCGTGGCGTTGCACGCGACGAAGTCGAGCGTGGCCAGGTGCTCTGCAAGCCAGGCACGATCAAGCCGCACACCGACTTCAACTCGGAAGTGTACGTGCTGTCGAAGGAAGAGGGTGGCCGTCACACGCCGTTCTTCGCCAACTACCGCCCGCAGTTCTACTTCCGTACGACGGACGTGACCGGCACCGTCGAGCTGCCTGAGGGCACCGAGATGGTCATGCCAGGCGACAACGTGTCGCTCGGCATCAAGCTGATCGCACCGATCGCCATGGACGTGGGCCAGCGCTTCACGATCCGCGAAGGCGGCCGTACCGTCGGTGCAGGCGTCGTCAGCCAGATCGACAAGTAAGCATCCTCTCCTTCGGGAGTAGATCGAAAAGAGCCCGGCTTCCTGCGAGAGAGGCCGGGCTTTTTTGTGTTTGGGTGTGCTGGGTATGGCCGAGTGGATTGGGCAGTTTAAGCCGTGGGAAATCCAAGGCGCGCACGCCGATAAAGCGACCAAGTCACTTAAGCGTGTCGTTGTTGCGATTGGGTAGCGCGAACCGCTAGGTACTGACTGGTGGCATCTGCCCTCGCCCAATTGCAAACACCCGCGTGTAGGTGCAGGCTGTTTTAATGAGGAGCCTAACTCTCAAAGTGCTAGCTGCTCTACGGATCCCAATGGGCGTGGGGTTGACTGAGGCTCGCCCGCTAGAAGCGCATTTTGCCGACGCTACTTTGCCACAAACCAAGCAAGCGCTCACGTTGTCCGGACCAATAGCGACCTTATCGAAGGTGCTGAAGCAACTTACATCTCAGCCGCATTCGTGGAGCGCGGCCCCGGTCGAAAAGTCGGGCAATGTAGCTAGCGTACGTTTGAGTTGGCCAGGTCAGTTCAGCTACAAGGATTTAGGCGGTATCCTCTACCTGGTACAACTGAACGGCTTGACCATTTCTGATACCGAACTGCTTTTGCAGAATTCTTGACGGCAATCGGCTGTGTAATGTCGGTATTCGTGGTGGAGTCAGGAAGAGTAGTAACGAACTCGCAAATCCTCCCCCGCTAGGGGGAGGTGGCGTCGGAGGCGTCGGAGGGGGAGGGGGCGATTAGCCCTCGAAGGTGGTTCGGCGTTGGAGTGCGATGGACGTGATCTGGCGGACGACGTCGTCGAGGTTGGCTAGCATTTCGCGGGCTGGGTAGCGGAGGACGCGGACGTTTTGGGCGATCAGCCAAGCGTCGCGGGTTGCGTCTCGTTCGGGGCGGTTGCCGTGGTTGTGGGCTTCGCCGTCGACTTCGATCGCGAGTCGGGCTGGGGCGCAGTAGAAGTCTAGGACGTAAGGGCCTGCGGCGTGTTGTCTGCGGAAGCGTAGGCCTTCTTCGTTTCGTCTTAGCGCCCGCCAGAGGGCTATCTCCGGTGGGCTCATCTGTTTTCGCAGGCGCTTGGCGTTGCTGTGGTCGTGTAGAGATCCTTCGAGCCGCCTCGCTTGCCTCCCCTCCGTCACGCTTCGCGTGCCACCTCCCCCTGGCGGGGGAGGATTGATAGGTAGCATGGCGGGCGGACGAACCGAGCCGGAAAACCCGCAACCCCCGGTTGCATTTCAACTGACTCTCCCGTAATGGCCCGCCTTCGGTTTAAACATCAACCAGCAAGAGCCCGGAAACGGGCCCGCTCTTTCGCATCGGTAGGGACTATGGACAGCAATATCCGCATTCGTCTGAAGGCGTTCGATCACCGTGTGCTCGATCAGGCCACTGGCGACATCGCCGACACCGCACGCCGCACCGGCGCGCTCATCCGCGGTCCGATTCCCCTTCCGACGCGCATCGAAAAATTCACCGTGAACCGCGGCCCGCACATCGACAAGAAGTCGCGCGAGCAGTTCGAGGTGCGCACGTACAAGCGTATGCTGGATATCGTCCAGCCGACGCCGCAGACGGTCGATGCGCTGATGAAGCTGGACCTCGCCGCTGGCGTTGACGTCGAGATCAAGCTCGCCTAAGGGCTGGCGCGGCGCGGTCGACCAGCAATGGTCCCGCGCCGTTCTACATTGGGATACCGCCGTCGGTGTAAACCGGCGGGGCAGCGTCCCCCGTTACGTTTTTGCACTTGCAGAAACACCAGCCCGGGACGGGGGCACGTTTCGTATTTACCGGGTTGAACCGACTCCATTCAGGGCTTTTGCCGGGGATGGGGTCAGGTGGACGCATCATGGAGCTCGCTCCGGACATGGTCCGCAAGCCCCCGAGGAATAGTCCGACGGGGCCTCTGTCTAGGAAGGGACAAGATCATGCGTACTGGCGTGATCGCGAAGAAGATGGGGATGACCCGCCTGTTCCAGGAAGATGGTCGGCACGTGCCGGTCACCGTTCTGGCACTCGAAGGCAATCAGGTCGTTTCCGTTCGCGAAATGGATCGTGACGGCTACACTGCCGTCCAGCTTGGTGCAGGTGTCGCCAAGTCGAAGAATGTCGCAAAGCCGCAGCGCGGCCATTTCGGCAAGGCCGAAGTGGAGCCCAAGGCTGTCGTCCATGAGTTCCGTGTGAACGCAGACGGCCTGCTCGACGTCGGCGCCGAGATCTCGGCCGACCATTACGTCGCAGGTCAGATCGTCGATATCCAGGGCAAGACCCAGGGTAAGGGCTTCCAGGGCGGCATGAAGCGTTGGGGCTTCGGCGGTCTGCGGGCGACCCACGGCGTTTCGGTCTCGCACCGTTCGCTCGGTTCGACCGGTCAGCGCCAGGATCCGGGCAAGGTCTTCAAGAACAAGAAGATGGCCGGCCACATGGGCGACAAGTATCGCACCCAGCAGAACCTCGAGATCGTATCGACGGACGTCGAGCGTGGTCTCCTGTTCGTCAAGGGTTCGGTTCCTGGCTCCAAGGGCGGCTGGCTCTTCGTTAAGGACTCGGTGAAGGTCGCGCGCCATGCCGACGCACCGTTCCCCGCCGGTCTCAAGACCGCAAACAGCAACACCGCAGCAGACACGCCGGCCGAAACGACCGACGCACCTGCAGCCGACGGCCAGGAGGGCTGAGCGTGAAGATCAAGGTTTCATCTTTCGCCGGCACTGACGCAGCGGACATCGAGCTCAACGACGAGGTCTTCGGCCTCGATCCGCGCGCCGACATCCTGCACCGTGTCGTCACGTGGCAGCTCGAGAAGCGTCGCGAGACGGCTCGTGGCACCCGTGAGCGCGCAGACGTCGCTCGCACCGGCAAGAAGTTCGGTCGCCAGAAGGGCGGCGGTACGGCTCGTCACGGCGATCGTCGCGCACCTGTGTTCATCGGTGGTGGTAAGGCTCACGGCGCACGCGTCCGTGACTTCAACCCGTCGCTGAACAAGAAGGTTCGCTCGCTCGGTCTGCGGATGGCTCTCAGCAGCCACGCCAAGGCGGGTTCGCTAGTCATCATGGACAGCCTGGCTGTCGAGGGTGGCAAGACCAAGACGCTGCAGGGCGATCTCGCAAAGCTCGGCTTCGGCAAGCGTGCGCTCGTCATCGACGGCGACATGGTCGACACCAGCTTCGCATTCGCTGCGGGCAACCTGTACGAAGTGAACGTGATGCCGGCTGCCGGCGCGAACGTTTACGACATCCTGAAGCATGACACGCTGGTGCTGACGCGCGCCGCTGTCGAAAAGCTGGAGGCGCGCTTCCATGGCTAAGAAGCAGAAGGCGGGCATCGATAATCGTCATTACGACGTTATCCTCGCCCCGCACATCACCGAGAAGACGACGACCCTGTCGGAGTTCAACGCGGTTGTGTTCAAGGTATCGAACGATGCCACGAAGCCCGAGATCAAGGCGGCCGTTGAGGCGCTGTTCGACGTGAACGTCGTCGGCGTGAACACGCTCGTCCAGAAGGGCAAGACCAAGAAGTGGAAGGGCACGAACTACTCGCGCTCCGACATGAAAAAGGCAATCGTGACGTTGAAGGACGGTCAGTCCATCGACGTGACGACGGGGATCTGAGGCCATGGCACTCAAGCATTATAATCCGACATCGCCGGCACGCCGCGGTCTCATCCTGGTCGACAAGTCGTCGCTCTGGAAGGGCCGCCCCGTCAAGGCGCTGACCGAAGGTAAGCACAAGACCGGCGGTCGTAACAACAAGGGCCATGTGACCTCGCGCGGCATCGCCGGCGGTCACAAGCAGAAGTACCGCTACATCGACTTCAAGCGTCGCAAGTGGGACGTCGAAGGCACCGTCGAGCGGATCGAGTATGATCCCAACCGCACCGCGTTCATCGCCCTGGTCAAGTACCCGGACGAGGAGCTCGCCTACATCCTGGCGCCACAGCGTCTGGCCGTCGGCGACAAGGTCCTCGCGGCCAAGAAGACCGACGTGAAGCCAGGCAATGCCATGGAACTCGGTCAGATGCCGGTCGGCACCATCGTCCACAACGTGGAGATGAAGCCGATGAAGGGTGGCCAGATCGCCCGATCGGCCGGCACGTACGTGCAGGTCGTCGGTCGCGACAAGGGCATGGTGATGGTCCGCCTGAACTCGGGCGAGCAGCGCTACATCCGTAGCGATTGCATGGCGACGGTTGGCGCGGTCTCGAACCCCGACAACCAGAACCAGAACCTGGGCAAGGCAGGCCGTTCGCGCTGGATGGGTATCCGTCCTCTGACGCGCGGCGTCGCCAAGAACCCGGTCGACCATCCGCATGGCGGTGGTGAAGGCCGTACCTCGGGTGGCCGTCATCCGGTTACGCCTTGGGGCAAGCCGACCAAGGGTGCGCGCACGCGTCATAACAAGTCGACCGACAAGATGATCATCCGGTCGCGTCATTCGACGAAGAGGAAGGGCTAACATGGCTCGTTCAGTCTGGAAGGGCCCCTTCGTGGACCTTCATCTGCTCAAGAAGGCAGAAACCGCCCAGGACACCAACGCGCGTTCGCCGATCAAGACCTGGTCGCGTCGCTCGACGATCCTGCCGTCGTTCGTGGGTCTCACGTTCAACGTCTATAACGGCCGCAAGTTCGTGCCCGTCTCGGTCAACGAAGACATGGTCGGCATGAAGCTCGGTGAGTTCGCGCCCACGCGCTACTTCCCCGGCCACTCCGCCGACAAGAAGGGCAAGCGCTGATGTCTAAGCAAGTCAGCCCGCGCAAGGTCGCGGACAACGAGGCGCTTTCGGTCGGTACGCAGATCCGTGGTTCCGCGCAGAAGCTCGGCCTCGTGGCTGCGCTGATCCGTGGCAAGAAGGTCGGCGATGCGATGAACATCCTTGCCTTCTCGACCAAGGGCATGGCGATCGAAGCGCGCAAGGTGCTGGCCTCGGCCATCGCCAACGCCGAGAACAACCATAACCTCGACGTCGACGCACTCGTCGTCGCCGAGGCTTCGGTCGGCAAGTCGATCACGATGAAGCGCTTCGCTACCCGCGGCCGCGGCAAGTCGACCCGCATTCTCAAGCCATTCAGCCGTCTGCGCATCGTCGTGCGCGAGCAGGAAGAAGCATAATGGGTCAGAAGAGCAACCCCATCGGTCTGCGTCTGCAGATCAACCGTACCTGGGATAGCCGCTGGTACGCCGAAGGCGCCGACTATGGTCGGCTCCTGCTCGAGGATCTCAAGATCCGCGCATTCATCATGAAGACGCTGCCGCAGGCCGCGATCTCCAAGGTGGTCATCGAGCGTCCGGCCAAGCTGGCCCGCATCTCCATCTTCGCTGCACGCCCCGGCGTGATCATCGGCAAGAAGGGTGCGGACATCGAGAAGCTGCGTTCGACGATCGGCAAGATGACGTCGTCGACCGTGTCGCTGAACATCGTCGAGATCCGCAAGCCGGAAGTCGATGCGCGTCTCGTCGCGCAGGGCATCGCCGATCAGCTCGAGCGTCGTATCGCCTTCCGTCGCGCCATGAAGCGTGCGGTCCAGTCGGCGATGCGTCTCGGTGCCGAGGGCATTCGGGTGAACTGCGGTGGCCGTCTTGGCGGCGCCGAGATCGCACGGTCGGAGAGCTATCGTGAGGGTCGGGTTCCGTTGCACACGCTGCGCGCGAACATCGATTATGCCGAGGCTACGGCGCACACGTCTTATGGCGTATGCGGCGTGAAGGTCTGGGTCTTCAAGGGCGAGATTCTCGGCAACGATCCGACGTCGTACGACCGCATCATGATGGAGGCTCAGACCTCCGGCGTGCGGCCGCAGCGCGACGATCGTCGCTAAGGGGCAGGAACAGACATGCTGCAACCAAAAAAGACCAAGTTCCGGAAGGCCTTCAAGGGCAAGATTTCGGGCGACGCCAAGAGTGGCTTCTCGCTCAATTTCGGCTCCTACGGCCTGAAGGCGATGGAACCCGACCGGATCACCGCACGCCAGATCGAGGCGGCTCGCCGCGCGATCACGCGTCACATGAAGCGCCAGGGGCGTTTGTGGATCCGCATCTTCCCAGACCTTCCGGTCTCGGGAAAGCCAGCCGAAGTCCGCATGGGTAAGGGCAAGGGCGCGCCGGAATACTGGGCCGCTCGCGTCAAGCCGGGTCGGATCCTGTTCGAGCTCGACGGCGTCGACGGCAAGATCGCCGCCGAGGCGTTCGAGCGGGCGGCCATGAAGCTGCCGATCAAGGTAAAGGTCGTTGCCCGCCTGGGTGACACCTCGCATCTGGGAGGCGAGTAAGATCATGGCTCGTATCGACGACATGAAGACCAAGAGCGACGACCAGCTGTCGGAGTCGCTCGGCGAACTGAAGCGCGAGCAGTTC
The DNA here is from genome assembly GCF_056680455.1 of Sphingomonas sp. AP28. Taxonomy (NCBI): domain Bacteria; kingdom Pseudomonadati; phylum Pseudomonadota; class Alphaproteobacteria; order Sphingomonadales; family Sphingomonadaceae; genus Sphingomonas; species Sphingomonas sp. AP28. The sequence continues at coordinate 3,366,297 of NZ_CM155283.1, forward strand.
AACCTGCGCTTCCAGGCCGCCACGAACCAGCTCGAAAAGCCGAGCCGCGTTCGTGAGGTCCGCCGCGACATCGCTCGCATCAAGACCCTGCAGGCTCAGCGCACCAGCGCTGAAGCCGCGAAGTAAGGAACGTATCATGCCGAAGCGCGTGCTGACCGGTCTGGTCGTGTCCGACAAGGGCGACAAGACGGTGGTCGTGAACGTCGAGCGTAAGGTGAAGCACCCGCTCTACGGGAAGATCATCCGTCGCTCGAAGAAGTATCATGCTCATGACGAGAGCAACGAGTTCAAGCAGGGGGAGACCGTGCGGATCGAAGAGACCGCACCGATCTCCAAGCTGAAGACCTGGAAGGTAATCGAGCGGGTCAACACCCACGCGACGCCGGAACGGGCTTCGGCCGAGGGCTGAACTGGTACGCTCCAAACCCCGTCATCCGAGCGAAAGCTTGGATCTCGTGGTGAGGGGCGATCGGCTCGAACAGGGATACCCCAGCTTTCGCTGGGATGACGGGTTTGAGTTAAGAGGGCAGGGGGGAAACCTCCTGCGCTCTTGTTTTCGTAAACTGGAACGGCTAAGCGGCCGCTCCTCCCCGCTGCGGTTCGTCCGTGGCGGGGTGATTTTTTAGGCGGGGTTCGGTCGGTATCGACCCCAGAGACAGAGAAGGGATACGGATCCATGATCCAGATGCAGTCCAATCTCGACGTCGCTGACAACAGCGGCGCGAAGCGGGTGCAGTGCATCAAGGTGCTTGGGGGTTCCAAGCGTCGTGTTGCAGGTGTTGGCGACATCATCGTCGTCAGCATCAAGGAAGCGCAGCCACGTGGCCGTGTGAAGAAGGGCGACGTTCACCGCGCGGTGATCGTGCGTACCGCCAAGGATATCCGCCGTGCAGACGGTACGGTCATCCGCTTCGACGGCAACGCCGCGGTGCTGGTCAACAAGAACGAGGAGCCGATCGGCACCCGTATCTTCGGCCCAGTCGTTCGCGAGCTGCGCGGCAAGAAGCACATGAAGATCATCAGCCTTGCGCCGGAGGTGCTGTAATGGCGTCGCAGCGTATCAAGAAGGGTGACAAGGTCATCGTCCTGTCCGGCAGGGACAAGGGCAAGACCGGTGAAGTCACCGTCTCCATGCCGAAGACCGACAAGGTCGTCGTATCGGGCGTCAACATCGCCGTGCGCCACACCAAGCCGACTCAGGGTGACCCGCAGGGTGGCCTGATCCGCAAGGAAGCACCGATGCACGTTTCGAAGGTCGCGCACGTGACCGCCGACGGCAAGCCGACCCGCGTCCGCTTCGAGGAGCAGGACGGCAAGAAGGTCCGCGTCGCCGTCAAGACCGGGGAGAAGATCAATGGTTGATCAGAACACGGGCGAGCAGGCCGGCACCGAGGCCGTCTACGTCGCGCGCATGCGCAAGCTGTACGACGAGACGATCATCAAGGCGATGACCGAGAAGTTCGGGTACAAGAACGTCATGGAGATCCCCCGGCTCGACAAGATCGTGCTGAACATGGGTGTCGGCGAAGCCACGCAGGACAAGAAGAAGGTCGACCAGGCTGCTTCCGAAATGGAGCTGATCGCCGGCCAGAAGCCTGTCGTGACGAAAGCCAAGAAGTCGATCGCGCAGTTCAAGCTGCGTGAGGGCATGCCGATCGGCGTGAAGGTCACCCTTCGCCGCGAGCGCATGTACGAGTTTCTCGACCGTTTCATCACGATTGCTCTTCCCCGCGTCCGCGATTTCCGCGGCCTCAACCCGAAGAGCTTCGATGGCCGTGGCAACTATGCCTGCGGTATCAAGGAGCAGATCGTGTTCCCAGAAATCAGCTATGACCGGGTCGACAAGGTCCGCGGCATGGATGTGATCGTAACGACGACCGCAAAGACCGACGACGAGGCTCGCGAGCTTCTCCGTCTGTTCGGTTTCCCGTTCCCGATCGAAGACGACGCTGCCGACGAGAAGAAGGCAGCTTAAGTAACTCCCTCTCCCCTCGGGGAGAGGGTTGGGGTGAGGGGGAGTGAGTCTCCCTCGCCCCGCCCGAAAACTGGAGGCGCGGTCCTGCTGGGCTGCCCCTCACCCCGACCCTCTCCCCGGAGGGGCGAGGGGGCAGAAGAAAGAAAGAACTTAAGTCGATGGCGAAACTGAGTTCAGTCAACAAGAACGAGCGCCGCAAGCGCATGGTCAAGCAGTATGCCCCGAAGTACGCGGCACTGAAGGCAATCGCAGCGGACAAGACGCTCGACGATGGTGAGCGTCTGATCGCTCGCCTCAAGATGGCGGCACTGCCGCGCAACGCGAACCCGACCCGCATCCGTAACCGGTGCGAGCTGACCGGTCGCCCGCGCGCCTATTACCGCAAGTTCCGGCTCTGCCGTATTCAGCTGCGCGATCTGGCCAACAAGGGCCTCATCCCCGGCGTCACGAAGTCGAGCTGGTAAGGACTAAATCATGGCAGTGACCGATCCCCTGGGTGATTTGCTCACCCGTATCCGTAATGGCCAGCGCGCGAAGAAGGACTCCGTCCTCACGCCGGCGTCGAAGCTGCGGGTCCGCGTGCTCGACGTTTTGCAGCGCGAAGGCTATATCCGTGGCTATAGCGAAGAGCAGATGGGCCCTGCGGCCGGCCTTCGCATCGAGCTGAAGTATTTCGAGGGCCAGCCTGCGATCAAGCATGTCGCGCGCGTCTCGAAGCCCGGCCGTCGCGTCTATTCCGGCTCGCAGGAACTCCCGCGCGTCCGTAACGGCCTCGGCATCACCATCGTCTCGACGCCCCGCGGCGTGCTGTCGGATTCCGAAGCACGCGAGCAGAACGTTGGCGGCGAAGTCCTCGCGGAGGTGTTCTGATGAGCCGCATTGGTAAGAAGCCGGTCACCGTACCGGCAGGCATCACGCCGACCATCGAGAACAAGCAGCTGACGATGAAGGGCCCCAAGGGTACCCTTAAGATGCCGCTTCGCGACGAGATCAGCTACACGATCGAAGACGGCGGCATTTCGGTGCAGCCGGCCAACGACACCAAGCGCGCTCGCGCGTTCTGGGGCATGCAGCGGACCATGGTGCAGAACCTGGTCACCGGCGTGTCGGAAGGCTTCACCAAGAAACTGCTGATCACCGGCGTCGGCTATCGTGCCGCCGCGCAGGGTCGCAACCTCAAGCTGCAGCTCGGCTACAGCCACGACGTCAACATCGACGTGCCGGAGGGGATCGAAGTCAAGACCCCCGACAACACGACGATCGAGATCTCGGGTTCGGACAAGCAGATGGTCGGTCAGCTGGCCGCGGAAATTCGTCAGTGGCGCAAGCCCGAGCCTTACAAGGGCAAGGGTATCAAGTACGACGGCGAGTTCATCTTCCGCAAGGAAGGGAAGAAGAAGTAATGACCAAGGGACTTTCTCTTTTCGCCAAGCGGCGTCGCCGCAACCGTACCGCGCTCCGCGCACGTGCAGGCACCCGTCCGCGGTTGTCGGTGCATCGCTCGGGCAAGCACATTTATGCCCAGGTGATCGACGATGCCGCCGGCACGACGGTCGCATCGGCCTCGACGCTGGAGAAGGACGTGCGCGGCACGTCCGGCGCCAACATCGACGCGGCGACTTCGGTCGGCAAGCGCGTCGCCGAGGCTGCCAAGGCAGCGGGCGTGACCCAGGTCGTGTTCGATCGCGGCGGCTTCCTCTACCACGGTCGCGTGAAGGCTCTTGCCGATGCCGCGCGCGAAGCCGGATTGGAGTTCTAAGACATGGCTGACGAAAACAACACGCCGGCAGTAATCGCTCCCGAGACGACCGCACAGGACGTCACGGCTCAGAATGTCCCGCAGAGCACTGGCTACCAGGGCAACAACGGTGGCGGTCGCGGTCGCGGCGGTCCCGGTGGCGGCGGCGGTGGTGGTCGTGGTGGCCCCGGCGGCAACCGCAGCGGTGGCCCAGGTGGCAACCGCGGTGGTCGTGACGGCGGTCGCGGTCGCGACAATCGTGGCGGTCGTCCCGGTGCGGACGATGGCGGCGAAGAGCTGATCGAGAAGCTGGTGCACATCAACCGCGTCTCGAAGACGGTCAAGGGCGGTAAGCGCTTCGGCTTCGCAGCGCTCGTCGTGGTCGGCGACGGCAAGGGTCGTGCAGGCTTCGGTCATGGCAAGGCACGCGAAGTACCGGAAGCCATCTCGAAGGCGACGGCTGCTGCCAAGAAGAAGATGGTTCGCGTTCCGTTGAAGGACGGTCGCACGCTGCATCATGACGGCAACGGTCACTTCGGTGCCGGCAAGGTCACGCTGCGGTCGGCGCCTCAGGGTACAGGCATCATCGCCGGTGGCCCGATGCGCGCCGTCTTCGAATCGCTGGGCGTTGCGGACGTTGTGACCAAGTCGGTCGGCACGTCGAACCCCTACAACATGATCCGCGCCACGTTCGAGGCCCTTGGCGAGCAGACCTCGCCCAAGGCCGTCGCACAGCGTCGCGGCAAGAAGATCGCCGACCTGCTCGGCCATGGTGGTTCGAAGACCGCCGAGGCCGATGCAGCTGCGATCACGGAGTAAGCGATCATGGCAACCATCAAGATCACGCAGACCGGTTCGCCGATCCGCCGCGAGAAGGACCAGCGTGCAACGCTGATCGGTCTCGGTCTCAACAAGATGCACAAGATCCGCGAGCTGGAAGACAGCCCAGAGGTCCGCGGCATGATCCGCAAGGTGCAGCACATGGTGTCGGTCGAAGGCTGAGCCTTCACGCTACCTAGTGACAAATACCGGGAAGGGGGCTAACGGCCCCCTTCCTCATTTCCGGATTCGAACCCGGCGATTTCAAACCAGCGCGTAACAAGCGAAAGCGAGTGCATTACCATGAAGCTTAACGAACTCCGCGATAACGAAGGTGCCCGTAAGTCCAAGATGCGCGTCGGACGCGGCATCGGCTCGGGCAAGGGCAAGACCGCAGGCCGCGGCCAGAAGGGCCAGAAGAGCCGTGAGGGCGTCTCCATCGCCGGCTTCGAAGGCGGCCAGATGCCACTGCACATGCGTCTGCCTAAGCGCGGCTTCAACAACATCTTCCGCAAGGACTTCGCAGAGGTCAACCTCGGCGCGATCCAGCTCGCGGTCGATGCCGGCAAGATCGAGGCTAACGCCACGCTCGACCACGACGCGCTGAAGGCAGCAGGCCTGGCACGCGGCGGCAAGGACGGCGTCCGCCTCCTCGCCAAGGGCGAGCTGACCACGGTCCTCTCGTTCACCGTCGACGGCGCGTCGAAGGGCGCGATCGAAGCGGTCGAGAAGATCGGCGGCAAGGTCGAGGTGATCCACTTCGTCCCCGCAGCCGAGAAGGCTGCCGCTAAGAAGGGCGTGAAGTACAAGGAGCGTGCGGCGCACAAGGCGTCGTTCAAGGCTTAAGTCGGACTGAAGGGGGCGGGTGCTGATGCACCCGCCCCCTTTTTGTTTGCCCGGAGTGCTCCTCTCTTCTGTTCGCCCTTAGCTAAGTCGAAGGGCGCTTCCCTCGGGGCACTATCCTCCGACTTCGCTCAGGACGAACGGGTAGGTGGCGACCCTCATTCCGTTCGTCCTGAGTAGGGGCTGAGCGAAGCCGAAGACCCGTATCGAAGGATTTGCCCCAAGCGAGCGGGTCCTTCGATACGCCACTTCGACAAGCTCAGCGTCTACTCAGGACGAACGGAGTGGGCACTTTGGCCACCTAGCCATTAGACAAGCGCGCCCGTGCGCCTATATGAGCGGCGGGGGCGGTCATAACGCATCCCGCCTTCTTTGTTTCCAGGACGATCACACGCATGGCATCCGCAGCCGACCAGATGGCGCAAAGCATCAGCCTTTCGAAATTCGCGAAGGCGACCGACCTCAAGAAGCGGTTGTGGTTCACGATCGGTGCGCTGATCATTTTCCGCCTGCTCAGCTATGTCCCGCTGCCGGGTGTCGATCCGACCGCGCTCGGCCTGCTCTCGCAGCAGACGCAGGGCGGCGTGCTCGACTTCTTCAACACCTTCTCGGGTGGCTCGCTCAGCCGCATGTCGCTGATCGCGCTCGGCGTGATGCCCTACATCACCGCCTCGATCGTGGTGCAGCTCGCGACGTCGCTGTCGCCGACGCTCGCCGCCATCAAGAAGGACGGCGAATCGGGTCGCAAGCGCCTCAACCAGTACACACGCTACGGCACCGTCGGCCTGACCGCGGTGCAGGGCTATTTCATCGCCGTCGGGCTTGAGACGCTCGGCGCCGCACAGGGCATCCAGGCAGTCATCGAGCCCGGCATGATGTTCCGCGTTGCCGCGGTGATCTCGCTGATCGGCGGTACGATGTTCCTGATGTGGCTCGGCGAGCAGATCACCAGCCGCGGCATCGGCAACGGTGTCTCGCTGATCATCATGGCCGGCATCGTCGCGCATCTCCCCGTCACGCTCGTCAACCTGCTCGAAGGGGGCCGCTCGGGCTCGCTCGATCCGATCAAGCTGATCGGCATCGTCGTCGCGGTGGTCGTGCTGATCCTCTTCATCTGCTTCATGGAGCGCGCGCAGCGCCGCATCCTGATCCAGTATCCCAAGCGCCAGACTCAGCGCGGCATGCAGGCCGATCGCAGCCATCTGCCGCTGAAGATCAACACCGCCGGCGTGATCCCGCCGATCTTCGCCTCGTCGCTGCTGCTGATGCCGCTGACGATCTCGCAGTTCGCCGGTCAGCGCGTTGCAGGTGAGTCGAAGTGGGGTGATTTCATCATCACCCTCAACCAGTACCTTCAGCATGGTTCGCCTGTTTACATGCTGCTGTACGGCGCCGGCATCATCTTCTTCTCGTTCTTCTACACCGCGGTCGTCTTCAACCCCGAGGAAACCGCCGACAACCTGAAGCGCAATGGCGGGTTCATTCCCGGCATCCGCCCGGGCAAGAACACCGAGAACTACTTCGATTACGTGCTGACGCGCATCACCGTCATCGGTGCGGCGTATCTGACGATCATCTGCCTGTTGCCCGAATATCTGGTGACCGCATTGCAGATCCCGTTCTACCTCGGTGGTACGAGCCTGCTGATCGTCGTCAACGTGACGATGGACACGGTGACGCAGATCCAGTCGCACCTGCTGGCGCACCAGTATGGCGACCTGATCAAGAAGGCGAAGCTCAAGGGCAATCGACTTCGTTAAGCTGCGGGTCTAACGCGGTAAAAATCCTGCACGAACGAGGGGAGTGCGTTTCGTGAATATCATCCTTCTTGGACCGCCTGGCGCCGGCAAGGGCACCCAAGCCGCCACGCTCGTCAACGAGCGCGGCATGGTCCAGCTTTCGACCGGCGACATGCTGCGTGCAGCGGTTGCCGCCGGAACGCCGGTCGGCCTCCAGGCGAAATCCGTGATGGAGTCCGGCGGTCTCGTGTCTGACGAGATCGTGTCGGGCATCATCGGCGAGCGTCTCGACCAGCCGGACACGGCCAACGGCGTCATCTTCGACGGCTATCCGCGCACCGCCGCGCAGTCCGAAGCGCTCGACGGTCTGCTCGCCGATCGTGGTCGTACGCTCGACTACGTCATCGAACTGGGCGTCGATGAGGCCGCGCTGATCGACCGCGTCGTCGGCCGCTACACGTGCGCGAAGTGCGGTACGGGCTATCACGATCGCTACAAGAAGCCGGTCGTTGCCGGCGTCTGCGACGTCTGCGGCTCGACGGAGTTCAAGCGCCGTCCCGACGACAACGCTGAGACGGTCCACAACCGCATGGCCGAATACCGCGCGAAGACGGCACCGATCCTGCCGATCTACGACGCACGGGGCTTAGTCCACCGGGTTGACGGCATGGCCGACATTGCGCACGTCGGTGCCGCAATCGCTGCGATCCTAGACAAAAGGTAAGCGTGTTCCGCCGGGGGGGCGGGGCCCAATCTGGGTCCCCACCCTCACACCCTTTCCGTCATCCCGGCGAACGCCGGGACCCACGGATCCGGCGGACCAAGCGAGAGCGTGCTACCACTTCCCACTCCGCAACCATGGGTCCCGGCGTGCGCCGGGATGACGGGGTAGGAGTGGGGCGGCTGACTGAGGCTGTTTCGTCTCAGGCCCAGAACAACCATCAACATGACGAAATTGTCACCCCTCAGTCATCGCCCTGACCCCCGCCCGATCTTAGAACGACCACGTAGCCAGCAACGGTCGCATGAGTTTCCAGAGATCGGTGCCCGTCACTCCCGGGGGTACCGTGGGGGCCGGCGGGAAGGGTTCTTTCCGCCGGCCTTTCCGTTTATAAGGGCAGGAGATGGTGACCGAAATCGGTGGCAGGGAAGGTGATACCGCGTTGAGCCGCAAGATCCTGATCGTCGAGGACGACGCCTCGACATCCGCCTATCTTGCCAAGGGCCTGGCTGAGGCCGGCCATGCAATCGAAGCCTGTGCAGACGGCCGCGACGGCCTGTTTCTCGCCAGCGAAGGCATCTTCGACCTCATTATCGCGGACCGCATGTTGCCGGGCCTCGACGGCTTGTCGATGGTCAGCGCGATTCGTGCCGCCGGTATCGCTACGCCCGTCCTAATCCTGTCCGCGCTTGCCGCCGTCGACGACCGCGTCGATGGCCTCAAGGCCGGCGCCGACGATTATCTGTGCAAGCCCTTCTCGTTCGCCGAGCTCTCCGCGCGGATCGAGGCCATGCTGCGCCGCTTCGACCGTGCCGCGACAGAGCCGCAAAAGACCAAGCTGTCCGTCGGCGATCTCGAGATCGACCTGCTCGCTCGCGCCGTATCGCGCGCCGGCCGCTCGATCCCGCTCGGCGCCCGCGAGTTCAATCTGCTCGAGTTCCTCGCCCGCCATGCCGGCCAGGTGGTGACGCGCACGATGATGCTCGAGAAGATCTGGAACTATCATTTCGACCCGGGTTCGAACGTGGTCGACGTGCATATCGGTCGCCTCCGCCGCAAGCTCGAGGATGGTTTTCCCACGCCCATTCTCCACACGGTTCGCGGCGCAGGCTACCGGCTCGCCGTTGAAAACTGATCCGCGGGCGTGATTCGCCTCTCGGTTACCGCCCGGATCGCGCTGCTCTCGATCGCTTTGGCGCTGGTTTCCAACCTCGCGCTGGTCGGGTTCGTGTGGAAGACCACCAGCGCCGACGCGATCGATGCGATACGGCGCGAGACTACCGAACAGTCGGAAGCCCTGCGCGCGGTCTGGCGCGGTGGCGGGCTTTCCGCGATCCGTCAGGCGATCGACAGCGCGGTCGTACCAGGCGACGTGTCCCTCGTCCTGGCGGTGATCGACCCGAAGGGCAGGGCGGTGGTCGGTATTGCGCCGGAACGCCTCGCCGTTCCCCTCCGCGTCACGCGTTTCCGGATTGCACGGTTGGGCGCGGACGAACTCTGGTCTGCGCGCGAGACCGGCTATGCGCTGCACCCGCTCGGCAGCTATTGGCTACTCACCGGCCGTAATCTCGACCTCATCGCGGCGGAGGAACGCGCGATCGAACGCGCGCTCGCGGTCGCGGTGTTCCTCTCACTTGCGCTCGGCGTCATCGGGGGACTCGTCCTGACCCGCTACGTCAGTCGGCGGCTCGACGGCATCGCCAAGGCGATCGAGGCGGCGGGCGAGGGCGACCTCTCGCGCCGCGTCGACATGATCGCAGGTGGCGGCGATGCGTTCGACCGGCTCGCCGCGCGCTTGAACGTAATGCTCGGCAAACTAGAGGGCGTGATGGCCGAACTGCGGATCGTCACCGACAGCCTCGCGCACGACCTCCGCTCGCCGCTCGCCCGCCTGCGCACGAAGACCGAGCAGGCGGTTCTGATCGCCGATCCCGACGCGCGGGAGGCGGCGCTGGGCGGCCTCCTGGTCGAGACCGACCTGGTGATGCGGATGCTGACGATGGTAATCGAGATCAGCCGGTCGGGCTCGGTCTCGCGAGACCGCTTCATCGAGGTCTCGCCTGCGAACCTACTGGAGGAGATCGGCGAACTCTACGCGCCCGTCGCGGAAGACGCCGGCCTCGTCTTCACGATCGCGATCGACGACCGCCCGCCAACGATGAAGTTGCACCGCGAACTCATCAGCCAAGCGATCACCAACCTGATCGACAACGCGCTCCGTCATGGTGCTGGCGGTGGCGAGGTCACGCTGCGGATCGTCCACCGCACCGACGGCGTCGCGATCCAGGTCGAGGACCGCGGCCCCGGCATCGCCGCCGCCGATCGCGCGCAGGCTCTGAAGCGCTTCGGTCGTCTCGACAGCGCGCGCTCCACGCCCGGTGCCGGCCTGGGCATGGCGCTGATCGAAGCGGTGGCGCGGCTCCACGATGGCCACTTCGAACTCGCCGACAACGCCCCCGGCCTCGTCGCCCGCATCGTCCTCCCAGTCTGATCCTTCCCCGCAAGGGGGAGGTGGCTGGCGCTTGCCAGACGGAGAGGGAGGTAAGGGCAACCTCGGTTCCGTGTCCTCCCCCTCCGTCGCTTCGCGCCACCTCCCCCTGGCGGGGGAGGATTGTAAGCCGCAATCGGTTGACCGGAACCGCCTGCCCGGCGAGACCGTGCCCATGACGACGCTCGCCTCTCATCGCCGCATTCTCGCCGCCAGCCTGGTCGGCACCGCGGTCGAGTTCTACGATTTCTACATCTACGCGACCGCCGCCGCGCTGGTGTTCGGTCCTCTGTTCTTTTCGGGGCAGTCCGCGTCAGCGCAGTTGCTGCTGAGCTACGCCACGTTCGGTCTGGCCTTCGTCGCACGCCCGGTCGGCGCGATCGTGTTCGGGCATTTCGGCGATCGGATCGGGCGCAAGTCCACGCTCGTCGCATCGCTGTTGCTGATGGGCGGATCGACCGTCGGGATCGCGTTCCTGCCGACCTATGCGCAAGTCGGCTGGATCGCCCCCGCGCTGCTGTGCCTGATGCGGCTGGGGCAGGGGCTCGGCCTTGGCGGCGAATGGGGCGGGGCGGCGTTGCTGGCGGTCGAGAACGCACCGCCGCACCGCAAGAACACCTGGGGCATGTTCCCGCCGCTTGGTGCTCCCGTGGGCTTTCTAGCCGCGAACGGGCTGTTCCTGATCATCGGCCTCGTGCTCGACGAAGCGCAGTTCATCGCCTGGGGCTGGCGCATTCCGTTCCTGCTCAGCGCGATCCTCGTGGGGCTCGGCCTGTGGGTGCGGCTGAAGCTGACCGAAACGCCGGCGTTCCTCGAAGCCGAGGCGACCGAAGCGCTCCCGAAGGTACCAATCGCGACCCTGCTGACGAAGCACCTGCGTGCGACGCTGGCGGGCACGTTCGGCGTCATCGCATGCTTCGCACTATTCTACCTCGCGACCGCGTTCGCTCTTGGTTACGGCACCAAGACGCTCGGCTATTCGCGCGAGGCGTTCCTCGGCGTCGAACTCGTCGCGATCTGGTTCCTGGCAGGCGGCGTGATCGTGGCCAGCGTGCTCGCGGACCGGCATTCCGCAGCACGAATGCTCGCGATCGGGTTTGCCGGGTGCATCGGTGTCGGCGCGCTGATGGGGCCGATGCTGGGCTCGGGATCGCTGTTCACGGTGTGGCTGTGGTTGTCGGGCGCGCTGTTCGTGATGGGGTTCGCCTACGGGCCGCTCGGTGGCTGGCTGCCGAGCCTGTTTCCGGCGGGGGTGCGCTACACCGGCGTGTCGATGACGTTCAATCTTGGCGGCGTGCTGGGCGGTGCGCTCGCGCCGATCGTCGCGGAGGCACTGGCCCCGCATGGGTTGTGGCTGGTCGGCGGGTATCTGATGGCGGCCGGGGTGCTGAGCCTTGGCGGGCTGCTGATCCTCGGCCGCACGACCGACAAATAGAATGCTCTCCCGCCTCTGCGGGAGAGCATGCCTTTACGCGGACACTGGCCGCAAGAGCGTCAGCCGCGCCTTGCCGTGCACCCGCGTGGCGTCGACCTCGAAGCCGGCCAGTTCGACGACCTCGGCCTTCGCCGTCTCCAGGCTGATCCACGTCGCCGGCCCGACCCAACCCAGTCGCGACAGCTTGTCGAGCGCGACCAGTCCGGCACCGGTGCTGTACGGCGGGTCCATCAGGATCACGTCGAGCGGCGCCGGCGCGGGCCCGAGCGCCATCACCGACGTCGCGCGGACATCACCACGAATCTCGAGCTTGGCGAGGTTCGCCTTCAGCGCATCGACCGCCAGTTTGTCCGATTCGACGAACATGCACGTCGCCGCGCCACGCGAGAGCGCCTCGATGCCGAGCGCACCCGAGCCCGCGAACAGATCGGCGACCGCCAACCCTTCGAAGCTTCCGACCCGACTGGTCAGCATCGAGAACAATGTCTCGCGCATCCGGTCGGCGGTGGGACGGGTGGTGTCACCCTTGGGCGCGGCGATCTGACGGCCGCGGTACAGTCCTGCGATGATCCGCATCAGCGCTTCCCTCCACGTGGTGCACGGGGCGGATGACCGCGGCCTCCCGACGGACCCTTGCCCGGTGCCGTAGGACGGCTCCCTCGTTCAGGCCGCGCCGGACCCTCCGAACGCACGGGTCGTGGCTCGGCACCCGGACGACCGCTGGCACTCCGCGCCGCGCGCTTGTCGAGCGTGCTGCGTCCCCGCGAATCGTCGGCCTGCGGACGGAAGCCCCGCGGTTGCTCCTGACGCTGCACCGTAGCGCCCGCGCCGACGCGCGACGGCGCAGCGCGCTCCCGCGGTGGCTTGGCGGCGCGGAAATGCTTGATCTTGGGGCTCGTCCTCAGTTCCTCGCCGCGATCCGCACGCTCCTGCCGCACATACGGCTTGGACGTCTCGCCACTTGTCGGCCGGGCGTGATGCGTCCCCGTCGGCCGAGCGGCATTCCGCACATCAGGCCGCGCCCAGGGATCGTTGACGTCGCCGCGCTGCATCGCCGCGGTCGGACGGATCCGCTCCGGACGTGCCGGTCGTAAAGGCCGATCGGTCGGTACCGCGCCGCTCGAAAAGCCCGAGCTTGCAGGCGCCGAATACGGACTGCGAACCGGCGCACGCACGCCAGCAGCAGGCCGCGCACCCGAAACCGGACGCGCACCCGGCGCCGGTCGCATCGTCGGAGCAGGTCGCGGCGCATTGCTGCCCCGCTGGCTCGACCGCGCACCGATTCCCGCCCCCGCGCCGGCACTCGCGCTGATCCCGATGTTCGCGCGCGCGCCCGGACCCTCGGGGCGACCCTTGGCCAGTTCCTTCTGGAACGCGACGACGTCGTGCTGCAACACCTCGCCGATCTGCCCGGGCGGCAGGTCGCCGAGCACGAACGGACCATAACGCGTCCGGATCAGCCGCGAGACCTGCAATCCGAGATGCTCGAGCACGCGGCGGACTTCGCGGTTCTTTCCCTCGGTCAGGATCATTTCGATCCAGACGTTCGCACCGGTCCGACGTTCGATATTGGCGTTGATCGAGCCGTAGCGCACGCCTTCGATTTCGATCCCCTCGATCAATTCCTCAAGCTGCGGCTGCGTGATGTTGCCGTAAGCACGCGCACGATAGGCACGCTCGACGCCGGTCGCGGGCAGTTCGAGCTGGCGCTTGAGGCCACCATCGGTGGTCATCAGCAACAGCCCTTCGGTGTTGAGATCGAGCCGGCCGACCGGCACCAGCCGCGGAAGATCCTGCGGCAGGCGGTCGTATATCGTCGTACGGCCGGCGGGATCGCGCTCGGTGACGAGCAGCCCGGTCGGCTTGTGATACAGGAACAGCCGCGCAGCGCTCGGCGCCTCGACCGGATCGCCGTCGACGGTGACGCCAGCCAGGTTGCGGAGGATCGTCGCGGGCGTGTCGAGAATGGTGCCGTTGAGCGCGACGCGCCCCTCGGCGATCATCCGCTCGATATCGCGGCGCGAGGCGATCCCGGCGCGGGCGAGCAGTTTGGCGATACGGTCGCCTTTGACCGGTGTGGCAGGAGTTGCAGGCGCGTCGGTCGACGGGCTGGCAGTCGGGTTATCGTCTTTTGAAGTCGTCATGGCGCGGCTGATACTATGGATCGGCGTCCAGCGCGAAAATATTTGCGACCGTTCGTGCGGCGGTGCGTTAGAACTCGCGAGCGTAACGACCTTTCGTTCGCGTCCGGGGGCCTGTCGGCAATGTTGTTCGGGAAGAAGAAGCGGCAGATTGTCCGGCTCTTGGTGGTCGAGGACGAACCGCTGGTCGCGTTCGACACCGAATATTTCCTGACGGACGCGAAGTTCACGATCGTCGCGACGATCGACCGGGTCGCGGAGGCTTTGCCGATCTTGGCGAGCGACACGGTGATCGATCTGGTGCTCGTCGACGTGAACCTAGCGGACGGCTCCGGCATCGATGTCGCACGCGCGGCACAGGCCCGCGGCGTGCCGGTAATGTTCGTGACGGGAAGCTGCCCGGTCGAGGCAACCACGCTCGCCGCCGGCTGCATGGCCAAGCCGTACATGCCGCGGGACTTGATCGCCGCGATCGAGGCTATCGAGGCGATGCTCGGTGGCGGCAAGCCGACGCGCGTGCCGTCGGGCTTCACGTTGTTTCCGCGGACGGCGTGACGCTGGTCGGCTAACGTCTTCCCTCGCCCGGACAGCGCGCTATGGTCGGCGAATGTCCACCGATACTGTAGCCCCCGATCCCGTCGAACGCAGCTCCGTTCTCGCCACGCTAGCCCCATACCTCCGGCCGAGACCGATCGCCGCGTTGCTGCTCGGCATATCGAGTGGCTTTCCGCTGGCCTTGCTGCTCGGGACAATGGGCTATTGGCTGTCGAAGGTCGGTATCGACAAGAAGACGATAGGGTTCGCGATCGGCCTGACCACGCCGTACACGCTGAAGTTCCTGTGGGCGCCGTTCATCGACCGGTTCGAAATTCCGGTGCTGACTCGCCTGGTCGGACAGCGCCGCGCATGGCTGTTCGTGGTACAGGCGCTGTTGTTCGGATCGGTCTGGATGCTCGGGTTCAGTGCGCCCCAAGAGCATCTCGGCGTCTTCGCGTTCTGGGCGATCGTCACCGCGTTCCTCGGCGCGACCCAAGACATCGTCATCGACGCATATCGTATCGAGATCCTGCCCGAGGACGAACTCCCGCATGGCACGGCCAACAACCAGTTCGGCTACCGTCTCGGCAACTTGGCCGCGGGCGTCGGCACGATCGCGATCGCCTCGTCCGAAGGCCTGGGGCTGGGCTGGGCACTGGGCTACGGCCTGACCGCGTTCTGCGTCATTCCCGGCGCGCTCGCTGCTCTTTGGGCCGGGCGAGGCCTCCACGATCACGTGCTGGCCAAGCAGCCGCACGAGACCGGCGGGCGCTGGCTCGAAGATACCATTATCGGCCCGTTCCGCGAATTCTTCCAGCGGCGCGGTGCGGTGCTGATCCTGCTGTTCGTGCTGATCTACAAGCTCGGCGACGCGATGGGGCAGGGGATGCTCAACCCGATGATCGTCGAGCTCGGGTTCAGCGACACCGAATTCATCGCGATCAACAAGCTGGTCGGGTTCTGGGGGCTGATCGTCGGCACCGCGCTCGGCGCGCCGTTCATGGCGTGGCTCGGTCTCGGCCGCGCGCTGTTCGTGTCGGGCGTGCTGATGATGCTGAGCAACTTCACCTTCGTGATCTTGGCGTGGCATGGCCATTCGAACACGTGGCTGACGATCGCGGTGGCGACGGAGCAGGTGACCAGCGGGATCGGCCTGACCGTGTTCGTGACGTATCTCTCGGGGTTGTCGAACCTCGCCTACACCGCGACCCAGTTCGCGCTGCTGTCGTCGTTCGCCGCGGTCGGGCGGACGTGGCTGGCAGCCCCCGCCGGCTATGCCGCCACAGCGCTCGGGTGGCCGGGGTTCTGGATGCTGACGATGGTCGTCGCGATCCCCGGCCTCGTGCTGTTGTGGATCTTATGGCGGCAAGGGTTCGTGGTCGAGAGCGTCCGCCGGGCGCGGGCGGACGAAACGCCGGACTCTTCCACCGCTACACCGTGATCGGGCGCCCCTCGTCGGCGAAGGCCGCTGCGACCGCCGCGGCGCTGGCGAGGACGCCGTCGATGCGGCGGACGCCGAGCAGGTCGGCCATCAGATAGCGTGCGGTCTCGGGCGCGGTCTCGACGCGCGCGAGCACCGACAGCATCGCCGATTCCGCCGGCGTCATTCGCGCGCAGCAGCACGGGGCGATCGCGATCGTACCTGCCGAGGTACCGGCAAGGTCCGCCATCAGCGCCCTCAGCAGCACCAGCGGGCGACGGAAGCCTTGCCCGAACGCAGTGAACATCGTGTGCGAAGCGCGGGCGTCGGCGAGGCCGTGTGCGCCCATCCGCCGCATCGCGAACAAGGCGATTCGCGCGTTTTCACAGGGCGGTAGCGGGTGGGGCAGCAGCGAGGTCGCGCTGGCGATGGTCTGTGTCGAGGCGGCCGTCGAGTTGGTCGTCGAATTGGGGCGGGTATCGGTCATTCACGCGACTCCGTGGTGGTGCCCACAAAGTCGCCTGTTAGTTATTGATAGTCAATAGCAATAAGGACTCAGTCCGGCGGTTGGTCGTTTGCGGCGAGCACTTCACCGGCCAGGTAGAGCGAGCCGGCGATCAGCACGAGTTGCGGCTGGTCGGTTTGTGCGGCGATCGAGCCTAGCGCTTCACTGGGCGTGGCGGCTATTCCAGCGGTCTTTCCGAATGATCGGACGAGCGTCGCAAGTGCCTCGCGCGCGTGATGGGCGTGGCCGGGGACGGGGATGGCGATGACGTGGCCGACCGATGGCGACAGGATGCGGATAACGGCGTCCGCATCCTTGTTCGCGAGCATGCCCAGGATCAGCGTTACCGGGCGGCCCTTGGCGAGCGTCCGCAGAGAGCGCGCGACTGGTTGCGCGGCGTTGGGATTGTGCGCGCCGTCGAGCCACAATTCGCTGCCCTCGGGCAATCGCGCGAGCAGCGGGCCGTCCGACAATCGCTGCATGCGCGCGGGCCAGTGCGCCCAGTCGGCCGCGGCGCGCATCGCTGCTTCGGGAACGTGCAGCGCGCCCTGGTGACGAAGCATCGCGATCGCGAGCGCGAGGTTGCGCGACTGGTGCGCGCCGACGAGGCGGGGGCGGTTGGTGACGACCGAAAAGCCGGTATCCTCGTAGCGGACGGTCGAGCGTGCGGTTTCGCTCGTCCAGGCGGTGCCGCGGGCGAACACCGGTGCGCCAGCGACATCGGCGACCGCGGCGATCTTCGCGCGGAGGGCCTTGGGATAGTCCATCGTGACCATCGGCACGCCGGGCTTGGCGATGCCCGCCTTCTCGCCGGCGATCTCCAGCAGCGTGTCGCCGAGGAACGACTGGTGATCGATGCCGAGCGCGGCGATACCGGTGACGACGGGGTTGGGAATGACGTTGGTCGCGTCGAGCCTGCCGCCGAGACCGACCTCGACGATCGTCGCGGCGGCGGGCGTGCGCGCGAAGGCGAGGAAGGCCGCTGCGGTGGTGACTTCGAAGAAGCTCGCCTGGAGGTCGGCGGCGTGGTCGAGCACTTCCGACAGCAAGGCTGCGAGCAGGTCGTCTTCGATCAGCGATCCCGCGAGGCGGATACGTTCGTTGAAGCGGACCAGGTGGGGCGAGGAATAGACGTGCACGCTGTGACCGGCGGCTTCGATCGCGGCGCGGAGGAACGCGCAGGTCGAACCCTTCCCATTGGTGCCCGCGACGTGGAACACCGGGGGGAGGTTGAGGTGGGGGTCGCCTAGGCGGCTCAGGAGCGCGGTGATGCGCTCGAGGCCGAGGATGTCGGCGCCTGGCGACAAGGCGGTCAGTCGGTCAAGCTGGGCTTGCACTGCGGGGGACGAGGACGTCGCGTGGTCGGGCATTCTTCTAGGCTCCCTCTCCCCTCCGGGGAGAGGGCTGGGGTGAGGGGCAGTTCCGGGCGCAGCGTTGCTTGGCCGCCCCTCACCCCGACCCTCTCCCCGAAGGGGAGAGGTAGTGCGTTACGCGGCTTCGCGCGCGCTGAGGTACCCGATCACCGTGCCGAGCTGCTCGCGCAGGTCCTTGCGGTGGACGACCATGTCGATCAGCCCATGCTCGAGATAATATTCCGACGTCTGGAAATCCTCGGGCAGCTTCTCGCGGATGGTGCTCTCGATCACGCGGCGACCGGTGAACGCCAGCGTCGCCTTGGGCTCGGCGATCTGGACATCGCCGAGCATGGCATACGCGGCCATCACGCCGCCCGAGGTCGGATCAGTCAGCACGACGATGTACGGCAGTCCCGCATCGTGCAGCATCTGGATCGCGACGGTGCTGCGCGGCATCTGCATCAGGCTTAGGATGCCTTCCTGCATGCGCGCGCCGCCCGATGCGGTGAAGATCACGTAGGGCACGCGGTCCTCGATCGCCGCCTCGACGCCGCGCACAAACGCTTCGCCAACCGCGAGGCCCATCGATCCACCCATGAAGCCGAAATCCTGCACGCCGACGACGACGCGGCGGCCGTCGATCGCGCCGCGTGCGTTGATCAGCGCATCCTGCTCGCTGTTGTCCGTCCGTGCCGCCTTCAGGCGATCGGTGTAACGCTTCTGGTCGCGAAACTTGAGCGGATCCTCAGGGACCTTCGGCGCCGGCAGTTCGCTGCAGCTACCCTCGTCGAACAACTGCGCGAAGCGGATCTTCGGCCCGATGCGGTCGTGGTGATCGCATTTCGGGCAGACATAGAGATTGTCCTCGAGCTCCTTGGTGAAGACCATCTGCCCGCAACCCTTGCACTTGTGCCAGAGATTTTCGGGCGTCTCGCGCTTCGCGACGAAGGGCAAGACGTTGCGGACGCTGTTGAGCCAGCTCATGCGGGGACCTTCCGTGCGGACGCGACGGCGTCGGCGAGAGACTTGATATAGGCGCGGACCGGCTCGGCCGCAGCGGCACCGTGTTGCGCGACCAGTTCGACGATCGCGGAGCCGACGACGACGCCGTCCGCAACGCGCGCGACGTTGGCGGCCTGGTCGGGCGTGCGGATGCCGAAGCCGACCGCGATCGGGATGTCGGTCTGTGCCTTTAAACGGGCGACGGCGTCCTCGATCGAAGATTGCTGTGCCTGTTGGAGCCCGGTGATGCCGGCGACCGAGACGTAATAGAGGAACCCGCTCGCACCATCGAGCACGGTCGGCAGCCGGGCGGAATCGGTGGTGGGCGTCGCTAGGCGGATCAGGTCGATCCCGGCGGCACGCAACTGCGGGCCGAGCGCATCGTCTTCCTCGGGCGGGACGTCGACGCAGATCACGCCGTCGACACCGGCGTTGGCGGCGGCTTCGGCGAACCAGTCCGCGCCGCGCCGGAGCATCGGGTTGCCATAGCCCATCAGGACCAGCGGCACGTCCGGATGCCGCGCGCGAAACGCGGTGGCCGTGGCGAGGATGTCCGCGGTGCGCGTACCTTGCGCGAGGCTGCGGATGTTCGCGGCCTGGATCGCGGGGCCGTCGGCCATCGGATCGGTGAACGGCATGCCGAGCTCGATCGCGTCCGCGCCGCCAGCGACGAGCGCGTCGAGGATCGAGCCGGTAGCCTCGGTTGTCGGATCACCCGCGGTCACGAACGCAACGAGCGCGGCGCGACCAGCGGCGGCGGTGCGTGCGAAGGTAACGGCGAGGCGGCTCACTTGCCCCCCTCCCGCAAGCGGGAGGGGCTGGGGGTGGGCACCCGGCCTCCGCTGGCGTTGCGGTTTGCGAGGGGGTGGCTTGAACCAACCGTGCGACCGGTGTGAGCGCGAGCCCACCCCCGGCCCCTCCCGCGTGCGGGAGGGGGGAAGGACGCGGCGATCATATCGCCACCCCGAGTGCTTCAGCCACCGTGAAGATGTCCTTGTCGCCGCGGCCGCACAGGTTGGCCAGGATGATCTGGTCCTGCCGCATTTCGCGCGCCTTCTTCGTCACCGTTGCGATCGCGTGGCTTGGCTCCAGCGCGGGGATGATGCCCTCGGTCCGGCACAGCAGCTGGAAGGCGTCGAGCGCTTCGGTGTCGGTCGCGCTGTCATACTGGACGCGGCCGATGTCGCGCAGCCAGGCATGCTCGGGGCCGATGCCGGGGTAGTCGAGCCCGGCCGAGATCGAGTGTGCCTCGGTGATCTGGCCGTCCTCGTCCTGCAACAGATAGGTCTTGTTGCCGTGGAGCACGCCGGGGAACCCGCCCGCAAGGCTCGCCGCATGCTGCTTGTCGAGCCCGTGGCCCGCTGCTTCGACGCCGAGCATCTGCACGTCGGCATCGTCGAGGAACGGGTGGAACAGCCCGATCGCGTTCGAGCCGCCACCGATCGCCGCGACCAGCATGTCGGGCAGGCGACCGGTCCGCTCGAGCATCTGTGCGCGCGCCTCGGTGCCGATCACGCTCTGGAAATCGCGGACCATCTCGGGATACGGGTGCGGGCCGGCGGCGGTGCCGATAATGTAGAAGGTGTCGTGGACGTTGGCGACCCAGTCGCGCATCCCCTCGTTCATCGCGTCCTTCAGCGTGTGCGCGCCGCTGGTCACCGGGCGGACTTCGGCGCCGAGCAGCTTCATGCGGAACACGTTGGGCGCCTGACGCTCGACGTCCTTGGCGCCCATGTAGATCACGCACGGCAGGCCGAAGCGCGCGCAGACCGTTGCGGTGGCGACGCCGTGCTGGCCCGCGCCGGTCTCGGCGATGATCCGCGTCTTGCCCATCCGCATCGCGAGCAGGATCTGGCCGATGCAGTTGTTGATCTTGTGCGCGCCGGTGTGATTCAGCTCGTCGCGCTTGAACCAGACCTGCGCGCCCATGCCCTCGGGGGCGGACTCGCGCAGCGCTTCGGTCAGCCGTTCGGCGTAGTAGAGCGGGCTGGGGCGGCCGACATAATGTTCGAGCAAATCGTCGAACTGCGCCTTGAAGGCGGGGTCGGCCTTGGCGGCGCGATAGGCCTCGTCGAGTTCGAGGACGAGCGGCATCAGCGTCTCGGCGACATAGCGGCCGCCGAAGTCGCCGAAATGGCCGCGCTCGTCGGGCTGGGCGCGGTAGGAGTTGGGGGCGAGGGTTGGAGCGTTCATGCAGGGGCGTTTAGCACTTCGTAAATCGCTGTCACCCCTTCCGTTTTATCGGGCACCGCCCCGGCGGAGGCCGGGGTCCAATTGGAAAGATCATAATGGCGGCGGGAAGGGACTGTGAAAGGTCTCCCCCAATTGGGCCCCAGCCTTCGCCGGGGTGGTGCTAGCGCGCGGCTACCGCTTTCAAGAACGCCGCGATCTTGGACTCGTCCTTGGTGCCCGGTTCGCTTTCTACGCCCGAGGACACGTCGACCAGTTCCGCACCAGTCCGCCGGATGGCCTCTGCCACATTGGCCGGATCGAGCCCGCCCGACAGCGCCCAGGGCAGTGGATGCCGGAACCCGTCGAGCAGGTCCCAGTCGAACCGCAATCCCATCCCACCGGGCAGCGCCGCCGAGTCCGGAGTCTTCGCATCGTACAGGATGCGGTCGGCGACTCCGACGAACCCGTGCGCCGCATCGAGATCGCCGCGCGTACGAACCGCGACCGCGACCCATGTCTCGATCCCGAACTTGGCGCGGATCGCGGCCGCGCGTGCCGGCGTCACCTTGTGGAGTTGCAACACGTCGAGCGCCGCCGAGCCGACCGCCTGTTCGAGCATGTCGTCCTCCGGATCGACGAACACGCCGACCTTCGCGACGTGCCCTGGTACGCGGGCGGCGAGTTCGGCGGCTTTGGCGAACGTCACGTGGCGCGGGGAGGCGGGGAAGAACACGAACCCGACATGGCTCGCCCCGTGCTTGATCGCGGCGTCGAGCGTGGCGGGAGTGGAGAGGCCGCAGATCTTGGCGGTGGTCATGGGGTTTCCTAAAACGGATCGCGGAGGTCCAACGATCCTCCCCCGCAAGGGGGAGGTGGCAGGCGCAGCCTGACGGAGGGGGCGGGAAGGGATGACCGACGTTCCGTGTCCTCCCCCTCCGTCGCCTTCGGCGCCACCTCCCCCTGGCGGGGGAGGATTATGAAGTTAACCCTTGGGTTAAAGCGTCGCGCCGATCGCGCGCGCGGCGATGTCGGGGTCTTCGGCTTGCGTGATCGGGCGGCCGACCACCAGGATCGAGGCGCCGGCGTCCATCGCCTGGCGCGGGGTGACGACGCGCTTCTGGTCGCCGATCTGGCCGTCGGGCAGGCGTACGCCGGGTACCACGAAGAACCCCTTGGGCCAGATCGCCTTCGCCGCCGCAACCTCCGCGCCGGAACACACGATCCCGTCGACCCCCGCCTCGCAGGCGAGTTCGGTGAGCCGCGAAACCTGGTCGTGCGCGTTGCCGATGACCCCAATCGCGGCGAGATCGGTCGCGTCGAGGCTGGTCAGCATCGTCACCGCGATCACCTTCGTGCCGAGCGGGGCGGCAGCCTTCGCGTCCTCGAGCATCGCCCGCCCGCCACTCGCATGCACAGTCAGGATCGCCGGCTTCAGCGCGCCCAAGGCCTGCACCGCCTTGGCCACCGTGTTCGGAATGTCGTGCAGCTTGAGGTCGAGGAAGATCGGCAGGCCGAGTTCCGCCATCGCATGCACGCCGGACTGGCCGTGCGCGCAGAAGAATTCGAGCCCCAGCTTGATCCCGCCGACATGGTGGCGGACGCGTGTCGCCATCGCCTTGGCGCGGGCGAGGTCGGGCGTGTCGAGTGCAACGTAGATCCGGTTGCTCACAGGAGCGACCCCGGCGGCGTAGCGGTCGGCGCAACAGTCGGTGCGATCGTTGTCGGAGTCTCGGCAGGCACGAACGCCACCGGTTCCGGCCGCGGCGTGCGCAGGTCCAGCAACTCGCGCTCGCACGTCGACAGCCGCTGGCGCAGCCGCCACCGGATCGCATGATTGTAGAGCATCGTCGGCACGAACCCGATCAGGAACGTTACGAACAGCAGCAGCGGCAGGTTCACGTCCGCGATCAGCCCGCCCCAGAGCTGGATCTGGACGGCGTTCCAGTTGCTGATGGTGAAGACCGCGGCGATGAACGCCAGCAGGCACCAGAACAGGATTTTCAGGAACTGCATGCGGCGACCCTTTATCATACCCCGATCGCGCCGAAACGCGGTTGGAAACGCAGAGCTACCGCCACATCGGCGTTTTGGCCAGCTTTAGCCGATCTCCGTCCGTAGCTGCGCGATTAGCGGCAGGATCGCGGTCAGCCTCGGCTCCTCCTCGTCAAGGATCGCCAGGAACGCGGCGCGCTTGATCGCCGCCACCCGGCCGGGTTTCATCCGCACGGTGGAGGGCAGCGTCGAAACGGTGATGTCGATCATCCGCTCCGACCCGTGTAGCCGCCCCCAGAGATAGTCGTTCTCGCGGTAGGCGCGGCTGAAGAACGCGCCGAACGTGCCGAACTGGATTCCCTTCAACGTCGCCTCGGCGCCGCCGGAGCGGATCGAGGTCGCATCGTCGGGTGCGATCCGGTCGACCTTGATCGGATCGAACTCGTCGAGCCCTTCGCCCTGCAACAGCGGCAGCGTCGCGGTGTCGAAATACGGGAAGCCGAGATAGGCCAGCAACAGCGTCCGCCGCGTCGGCTTGGCGAGCGCGGCGAACGCCTCCGCCAGCCGCTGGTCGGTCTCCGCATCGAGGCGCTCCAGGTCGAACGTCCGACCGAGCGTCTCCAGCACCGCGGTCGCATCGCCGCGCATCGCCCGCACCGCATCGTGGAGTCCGGCATGCATCTCGGCGCGCAACCGATCGAGATAAGGCGACAGCGATTCGTAGATGGCGTCGCGCATCGGCCCCAGCTCGGGCTCGTCGGCCGCAGTCTCAACCTCCGACAAACGCCGCGCCATCAAACGCAGCCGACGGATACGGAAGCCGATGTCGAAGGTCCGCAGGAACGCGATCGACGCCGCACTGGCGCCGCCCGCATGGCCCGAACCGAGCTGGTCAGCCCCCGAGGCGGCGACATGCGTGACGATCGCCGCCCGGATCTGCGCCAGTCGCCGCGGCCGGTGGTGCTCCCCGGCATCGAACAACAGCAGCGCCAGCGTCTCGATCACCGCGCTGCGCTTCAAATGGCCGTACGCGACGAAGCCATAGCCCGAGCTCGCTGCCGCCGCCTTTTGCGCACGCCGCCGCCACGCGATCAGCCGCGGCGCGGTCGGCCGGCCGAGGAACAATGTGTGGCCGAACAACGATTCGACGTCGGCCTCCACCTCGGGACGGATCGCGGTGAGGATGCCGCGCATCCGGTCGATCCGCGCGGAGCGTTCGGCGATCGCCTCCAGATTGTCGCGGATCGGTTGCTGGCGGGGAATGTCGCTGATCGCGCCGATGATCGTCTGGAAGAAGCCAGGCGTGCCGCCACCGCGATTGAGCCGCAGCTTGATGTCGGGCGAGGGGTCTATGTAGATGAAGCGCCGGTCGATCTGGCGCCGCGCGGGCCGTTCCTTGAGCGCATCGAGCGCGGGCCTGAACGGCGCGTTGGCGAGCACCGATCCGTCGATCAGCACCGCGCTTTCCGCTGCGTTGGCGGCCGTATGCCGCGGCAGGACGCGCGCGAGGAACGCGGGACGTTCCGGCCAATCGATCGTGCGATCCTTAAGCACGCCGTCCAGTTCGGCGACGGTGAACGGTGGGAACGCGCCGGGAAAGCTCGACGTCGCACGCGCCGCGAACGCCAGTTCGGCAGGCGGCGCGAGCGTATCGCACGCACCGCCATTGTCGGTGAAGTCGACCACCAGACGATGCTCGGTCTCGACAACTTCCGACGGCGAATTGAGTTGCAACCGCTCGGGGTGCCCCGAGAAATCGGTGACCGTCACGAACAGGTCGAGCGGCTGGCCCGGCGGCAACAGGCGGGGTCCGCGTTCGCTCGCCGCCATCGCGTCGAACGCATCGAGCAGCAGGTTGGTGAAGGTCTTCCCCCCGAACGGCGGCTCGAACCAGCGCGAGCGGATGAAATGCGACAGCTTGGTCCGCACCTCCTCCCGCGTGGGATCGTCGAGCGCGTCGACCTTGTCGGTGCTGCGCCCTGCGGCCATCCACGCGAGCGGCATCGCCCATGCCTTCGAGAAGCGTGATTTGGGTGCCGCCTCGGTATCGATCAGCGCCTCGACGTCCGCCGACGTCATCCACAGGTCGGTGAGCGGGTCGAGACTCTGCCCGGTCGCGATCGCCTGAGCGAGGAAGATGCCGTTGATCCCGCCCGCGCTGGCGCCCGCGATGATGTCGGCGAGGACACGGACCCGGATCGCGCCATGCGCCTCGATCTCCTGGAGCAGCGCGTGATACACGCCTTCGCTGCCGCCCTTCGGCGTGTCGCCGTCGTGGAAGGCGCGGCTGGCGCAGACGAGGCGCCAGATCTCCTTGGTGATGCCGTGCATGTAGACCGCAAGGCTGATCCCGCCATAGCAGACGAGCGCCAGTCGCAGTTCCTTCTCGCGCATTCTACATCCTCATGCCGCCTCGATCGCTCGGGTGTGATCGCTCGGGGTTTATCCGGTGGCGCCGGCTCGGTTCGTCGGTGTCTTCGTTTCCAGAATAGCCCAGATCGGCAAGTGATCCGAGGCTTTCCGTGCCGCCGGGCTGGCATGGACGCCACACTCGACCACGTTCAAGTCCGACGACACCATGATCCGGTCGAGCCGAGCGACCGCACGCCGCGAATGGAAACTCGCTCCTGTCTCGGCGAACGCATAGTCGCGGCCGAAATCGCGCAGGCACCCGGCGCCCGCGCTCCATTCGTTGAGGTCGCCCATCATCACGGTCGGATGCGCCTGCGCACAGGTATCGACATGGTTCATGATCGCGGCGGCCTGCTTGCGCCGCCACAGCCCTGACAGATCGAGATGCATGCCGAGCACGCGCAACATGCCGCCCGCGAACTGGACGTCAGCCATCACCGCCCCGCGTGGCTCGAGCGAAGGGAGGTGGAGCGGCTCGCTGTCGACGACCCGCGCCGACTTGCGCACCAGGATGACATTGCCGTGCCAGCCCATGCTGAGCGCGCGCAGGCCGAAGTCGACCGGCTTCCAGTCGCTATGCTCCTCCAGCAGGTGATGCGGCAGCACGCAGGCCTTAGCCCCGAAGCGCCGATCCGCTTCCTGGAGCGCGATCACGTCGGCATCGATCTCGCGCAGCACCTCGACCACGCGTTCGGGATTGCGCCGACGGTCGAGCCCGATGCCCTTGTGGATATTGTAGCTGGCGACCTTGATCATGCGTGGGCCCTATAACGCGACGGGCGCGATCCGGGTTGCAGAATGACGGTACGTGACATGCAAAAGGCACGGGCGGTCGATCTTGTGGAAGAATTACGTCTCCGCTCCTCCGTCGTGGAGCGGAGACCGACACCCGAGCGTTGTATGTCCAGATTGTGGGGGAATTGCTGGTGCGTCTTGGTTTGATCGGTGCATCGCTGCTGGCGATGACGTGTGCACTCTCGGCATGCGAGGTGAAAACGACGACCGCCTCGAACACGCAGCAGCCCGCGGCGGCGGCGGCTCCAGCGGCTGCCCCGACCGGGTGGACCACGACCACCGCCGGGCAGTTGCGCAAGGCGATCGCGGCGCGCGGCGCTCACGGCCTAGACCGGATGAGCTTCGATGCGAGTGCGCAACCCGGTGCCGGCGACGACGCGTTGACCAAGGCTGCGTTGGCATACGGCAAGGCGCTGTCGCAGGGCGCGACCGATCCGACCAAGTTGTTCGACGTCTATACCGTACCCCGCCCGCAGGTCGATCTTGGGCGAGGGCTCGCCGCGGCGCTTCAAGCCGGCGATGTCGGCAAGTGGCTCGCCGGGCTGGCGCCGCAGGACGAGAATTACGCGCGCCTATCGAAGGCCTATCTCGCGACGCCGAAATGGGAGCAGACTCCGGCGTCCGCGATCCCCGACACGGGCAAGCCGATCAAGCCGGGCGAAGCCGATCCGCGCGTGCCTGCGATCGCGCACCAGCTCGTTGTGTTCGATTATCTCGACAAGGCGGCGGCGCAAGGCGATCGCCTGACCCCGGCGATGATCCTCGCGATCAAGAAGATGCAGGCCGATTATGGCATCAAGCCGGACGGCATGATCGGCAGCGCGGCGCTCGGCATCCTCAATTTGTCCGACGCGGACCGCGCACGCGCGATCGCGGTCAACATGGAGCGGCTCCGCTGGCTCGATCGCAATGCGCCCACCACGCGGATCGACGTCAATCTCGCGGCGGCACGGCTGAGCTACTGGCGCGACGGCAAACTGGTCGACAGCCGCAAGGTGGTGGTCGGCGAGCCCGACAAGGAAACGCCGCAGCTCGGGTCGCCGATCTTCCGCCTCGTCGCCAATCCGACCTGGACGGTGCCGCGCTCGGTTGAGAAGAAGGAGACGGCGGGCAAGGGCGCCGGGTATCTGCGCGCCAACAACCTGGCGTGGAAGAACGGCTGGCTGGTCCAGCAGTCGGGGCCGAAGAACTCGCTGGGCCTCGTCAAGTTCGACATGTCCAACGAGCACGCGATCTATCTGCATGATACGCCCGCGAAACAGCTGTTCGCCGAGATCCAGCGCCAGCGCAGCCATGGCTGCGTCCGCGTCGAGGATGCGCTCGGGTTTGCCGAGCTGCTCGCAAAGGACGAGGGCGTGACCGATCAGTGGCATGCCGCTCGCGCGACCGGCAAGGAGACGTTCGTCAAGTTGCCGAAGGAGATACCGGTGCGTCTGCTGTACCAGACCGTGCTGTTCGACGATGCGGGCGAGCCCGTCATCCGCGCCGATCCCTATGGCTGGAACGACCGCGTCGCGGTCGCGCTGGGGCTTGGAACGAGTGCGAGCTACAAGCCGGCGGCGCGTGATGCCGACGTCGGGCCGTAATAGCCTGACCTAATCTATGCCTTTGGTAGTCATCCCCTCGCAGGCGGGGATCCATACCGGCTGATATTCGGGGTCATTCGTGCAGTCAGCCAGTATGGGTTCCCGCCTCCGTGGGAACGACCCCTATAGAGCGTCTTACCCCTGAAGCGTCGTCGTCGACGGATAATGCTTGTCGAGATGACGCTTGATAATCCGCAAATTGCGCGTGTTCGAGCGGAAGAAGAAATCCGGAATCGCGCCGACGAACGGGATCATCCCGAACACCCAGTCGATCCCGACATTGCCGAACATCCGCGCCATCTGGATCTTCGACATGCCGATGTTGCGCGCTTCCCAGGCCATCCACGCGCCGACCGCCGCCGCGATCGTGCTGCCGGCGAACGGGATGAGGTCGAGCACTACGTCCATGCCGACCTTGCGGTTGGTGCCGGGGATGACGAACAACCCCTCCATCACGCGCTCCATCGCCTCTACGCGGCGGCGCACCGACAACGCATCCTTGCCGAGCGGCAGCGTCTGGAAGATCTCGCCGGGGGCGATGCGGGTGGTGCGCGGGTTCATGGACCCTAGTTGGTATCGGCGCGCAACCGGTTCAACGGGTGCCACGCGCGCGTATTCGCCTGCCATTGGCTGAGGCGTGTGGAGACCAGCGACCATCGCAGAGGCCGCGCCAACGGAATGAACGCCACGTCCTCGTTCATCGCGGCATCGGCGGCGGCGATCCTCGCGCCGCGTTCGGCGAGCGTCGGCGCCTCGCGTGCCGCTTCCAATGCCGTTCGTACCGCATCGCCGCACGCGACGCAGGCCGCCGCCAGATACCAGCGCGCGCTGTCATAGGGCGCGACCGCATCGACCAGCTTCAGCTCGGCTGCGTCGTCGATCCCGACCCGCCGGGGGACGATCCCGATCGCCATCAGCGACGCCGCGACCTGCGCATACAGCAACGTCGCCCCCGGCCCGGTGGGAAGCGCGATCCGCAGTTCGATCGGTCCCGGAATCTGCTGCTTCCAGCCTGCGACCCGCTGACGCGCGGCGGCGCGACGTTCGTCCTGCGTCAGCAGCGTCCATGCCGGCACCTGCGGCAACGAGGCGGAGTCGAGGATATCCGGCAGGATGCGATCCGCCGCGTCCCAGTTCGGCGCGACCGCCGCCGTCACCGCCGACCGATCGATCGCCTCCGACACGGCGGCGCGGTTGGCGGCATCGGCCAGGAACCCGTCGCGCCGGACGATCGCCAGTCCGAACAGCCCCACCGCCGGATCGACGCGGATGTTCGCCGGCGCGATACTGGTCGCCGCCAGCAACGGCCAGTCGACGAAGCTGCCCCCGCTCACCAGATCGGAGTCGCGATTGGCGAAGCGCGCGATCGCCCGCGCCGCACGCTCGCCGATCAGCCGGACGTCCTCCTGCGGCTTTGCCTCGCGCTGGTCGTCGGGATCGGCTTGGCCGGGATCGAACGCCGGGCGCAGCAACGGTGCACGACCGCGATGTGCCACGCGGAACGGTCCGGTCCCGCCGGTCGGTCGAAGCCGCAGCAACGCGAGTTCAGGTTGCGCGAACAGCTTGAGCAGGTCGGGGCGGGGCCGTGACAGCCGCACCTCGATCACCTGCGGCGTCATCACGACGATCTCGTCGATCGCGGTCAGGAAGGGGGCGAGCGGATTGCGTGCACCCGCTGCTGCCCGTGCGGTATCGGGGCCGCCGATCTGTCGCCGGAGCATCGTCACCACCTGTTCGGCGGTCACCGGCGTACCGTCGCCCCAGTCGCCTTCGCGCAGGCGGAAGATGTAGCTCATCCCGCCGTCGATCACGATCCAGCGCTCGGCGATCCCCGGCTCGATCTGTCCCGCGGCATCGAACCGCACCAGCCCCTGCGCGGTCGAATCCATCAGCAGGCGGGCAGGGGTGTCGAGCGCGACCCGGCTTGCATCGGCGACATGCGGGACGCCGCCGATCGCACTGACGACCACCGCGCCGGTATCCGGCCGCCGATCGCACGCGGCCAGCCCCGCGCATCCGGCGAATAGCGCAACGCTCGCCGTAAGCCGCAAGCGTCGCCTGCGTTCAACGCCCGGTCGCAAACCGGGCCGACCGCCTGAGTCCGATCGCAGCAAAAGAATCTGGTGGAACGTCGACGTCAGCATCCTCGACGGTGTAGGCCCGGACGTCCCGCGGGGCAACGCAGAGGGCACCGCGTACCACCCGATAAACGCCTCGCAACGTTACCGGCCGCCTCGAAATTCGAAGGTGAAGCGATAGGCGCTGTCCTTTGCGGGACGAGCATCCACGCGCCGCACCGGGCTGGCCGCGACCAGGGTCAGCGCGCCGTCCGCGACGTTGACGGGCATGCCGAGCGTCAGATCGATCTGCCTGGACCAGCCGCCGCCCATGACGGTCGCGCGCACCACGAGCCGTCCCGCCCAGACGCACTGCACATCAACCGGGCAGCGACTGTCTTCGATGACCCGGTCCGCACGCACTTTCGGTCCGTCGACGAACGCGGTCTGCCCGAGCGCTATCGGACCTTCGACCGGGACATGCGCCGTGCAACCGGTGACGAACGTCCCGGCCAATGCCCAGATAGCCGCTCGAATCAAGACTGCGCGCTCAACCACAGGATGCGGAAACCACCCGGCCGTCCGCGACGATGACGGTCACGCGCTCTTGCCGATAATCGCGCGTCATCGGATCGCCCGGTGCGAGCCGACGGACCACGGCGCTCCCCGTCCGGCGAAGAATATCCGTGTCGCTAGGCGCGGCCTGCCCGACGAGCGCCGCGGCGGTATCGGCGCGGCATAGCCTCGTACTCGCCCGGTCGTTCGTGCCGATCGAGGCGCAGGCTCCGAGGCACGCTAGCCCGAGCACCGACACCAGCATGCTTCCCTTGATCGTCGTCATCGTCACATCCCCGTCACCATAAGCCGCGCCCTGATTAGGGAGCCGAACCTGAACGGTAGACGGTGCCGACAGCGGATAGCCTTGAGCGAACGGGCGGGGGCGTGCCCCGGTATCCAGTGCAACGGCTTGCAAGGCCGACCGTCCGCGGAAGGCCTTGCACCATCCGGTCAGCTGATATGCACGGCCTTCGTGACCAGATGCGCGGCAATGCCCTCTGGACCGTCCTCGGAACCATGCCCGCTCTCCTTCACGCCGCCGAACGGGCTGTCGGGATAGCTGAGCCGGACATTGTTGATCGCGATCATCCCCGCCTCGATCGCGTCGCCGAGCATGTTCTGGCGACGGCCATTCTCGGTAAAGCAATACGCCGCCAGCCCGAACGGCAGGCGGTTGGCTTCGGTCACCGCGTCCTCGTCCGTCGCGAACCGGCTGAGCAGCGCGACCGGGCCGAACGGCTCCTCGTTCATCGCGCGCGCTGACAGGGGGACGTCGGCCAGCACGGTCGGTTGGAAGAAGAACCCGCCCTGGCCGCCATAGTCGCCACCCGCGAGCAGCTTGGCGCCGTGCCCGGTCGCGTCGCCGACCAGCTCGGCGATCGCATCGGGACGGCGGGCGTTGGCCATCGGGCCCATCTGGCTCGCCGCATCCATGCCGTCGCCGATCTTCAGCGCGCGTGTCCGCTCGGCGAAACCGGCGGCAAACCGGTCGTAGATGCCGTCCTGCACATGGAACCGCGTCGGCGCGACGCAGACCTGGCCGGCGTTGCGAAACTTGTGCGCGACCAGCGTATCGAGCGTCTTCTCCAGGTCGCAATCGTCGAACACCAGCACCGGGCCGTGCCCGCCCAGTTCCATCGTCGTCCGCATCATCGTATCGGCGGCCAGCTTCATCAGCGCCTTGCCGACCGGCACCGACCCCGTGAAGCTCAGTTTCCGCGTGATCGGCGAGGCGAGCAGGTGGCGCGACACCATGTCCGGCACGCCGAACACGCACTGAGCGACATCACCGGGCAACCCCGCGTCCTGGAAGCAGCGCATGACCTCGACCGCGCTACCCGCGGTTTCCTCGGATGGCTTGATGATGATCGAGCAACCGGCCGCGACTGCCGGCGCGATCTTGCGCACGACGTTCATGATCGGGAAGTTCCACGCGCAGAACGCCGCCACCGGGCCGACCGGCTGGTGCAGGACCAGGCTGCGCGTTCCCGATGGGCGGGGCAGGACGCGGCCATAGACGCGCAAGCCCTCGGCGGCATGGAAATCGAGCAGCGCGGCGGCAAACGCGACCTCGCCCTTCGCCTCTGCCTGGATCTTGCCCTGCTCGAGCGTAGCGATACGCGCGATGTGATCGCCGCGCTCGCGCAGCAGTTGCGCGGTCCGGACCAGGATCGCGGCACGCTTTTCCGGCGGGGTCGCACGCCATGCGATAAAGCCGCGCTGCGTCGCCTCCAGCGCACGATCGAGGTCCGCGGCATTGGCGAGCGGCAACGCCGCCTGTCCCGCACCGGTCGCCGGGTTCAGCACGTCGCGAGTCTCGCGACCGCCGCCGCTCAGCCATTCGCCGGCGATGTAGAGCCCGAGCTTGGTGTCATAGGCGGTGGTCATAATCGTCTCCGTTGTTGGCGTCGCGTTCGGCTGAACCGTCATGTCGTCGTCGATCGCCGCCGCGGTAAGACCCAAGGCGTAATCGAGGGATCGTACGTGGCAATCGCCGGATCGATCGAGCGAAATGTCGGGATCGCCCGGCATGGCGATCGCAGCATATGGCAGCGGGTCCCCAGGCTCAACCGGAGCGATGCGATCGTCGCGCCCATCATCGGTGCGGAGGCCCGGCCCCGTGCGACGCCTCGTGTCACGTACATGACACGCATCGGGCATACGGAGCAGGCGCACAGTATCTTGTGCGATCCCACGCGTTTGCGGATCGTGCGCGTCATCATTCGGATCGTGGCCATGACAGAAGTTTCTCGTCGCACGCTGCTCGCCGCCGGCCTGTCCGGTGCGACGCTGTCCGCGTTTCCCGCGGCGATCGCGCGGGCGGCGGCGATCGCACCCGAGGTGAAGACGGGCTCGATCATGGATGTCGAGCACGTCGTCATCCTGATGCAGGAGAATCGCGGCTTCGACCATTATTTCGGGTCGTTGCGCGGCGTCCGCGGGTTTGCGGACCGGTTGCCGATACCGGTCCCGTCGGCGGCCGATGCGACGAAGCCGGCGCCGGTCTGGTACCAAAGCGATCGAACCGCCCCCAACGGTGCTCGGACGGTCCTGCCGTTCCACCTCGCCACGCGGACGAATTTCGACCTGATGCGGATGGAGGGCACGCCGCATAGCTGGCCCGATGCGCAACGCGGGTGGGACGACGGTCGGATGGCGCATTGGCCCGAAGCCAAGAGCCAGCGCGCGATGGGGCATTATCGTCGCGAGGACATCCCGTTCCAGTTCGCGCTCGCGGAGGCGTTCACGGTCTGCGACGCGTATCATTGCTCGGTCCAGACCGGCACCAACACCAACCGCCTGTTCCTGTGGAGCGGCACCAACGATCCCGGCGGCACGCTGGGTGGTCCGGCGATCGGCAATTCGCACGACAGTTTCCCCGCGGACGGCGGCGCTGCCGATCCGTATCGCTGGACGACGGTGGTCGAGCGGTTGCAGGCGAAGGGTGTCGACTGGCGCATCTACCAGGACATGGCCGACAATTTCACCGACAACCCGCTGGTCGGCTTCGCAGCGTTTCGCGATGCGCACCGGGGTGATGGGGATCCTGCCTTACGAGAACGCGCGCTGACGACCCGCGGCCTAGACGTGTTGCGCGCGGACGTGCTCGGCGGGCGGCTGCCGCAAGTGTCCTACGTCATCGCCACCGCGAAAGGCTCCGAGCATCCCGGTCCATCGAGCGCCGCGCAAGGCGCCGCCTATACCGCCGACGTACTCGACGCGCTGACCGCCGACCCCAAGGTCTGGGCGCGAACCGTGCTGCTCGTGATGTTCGACGAGAATGACGGCTTCTTCGATCACGTCCCGCCGCCGGCGCCACCCTCGCATGCCGCCGACGGCACGCTGCTCGGCGGATCGACGGTCGATCTCGAGGGCAGCTATCACCTCCACCCGAGCAAAAGCGATGCCGCGCTCGATCTTCCTGCCTATCGCGGCCGGGCGTATGGGCTGGGCCCGCGCGTGCCGATGTACGTCGTCTCGCCGTGGAGCCGGGGCGGGTGGGTCAACTCGCAGGTGTTCGATCACACCTCGGTGATCCGCTTCCTCGAACGCCGGTTCGACTTCCACGAACCCAACATCGCACCGTGGCGCCGCGCGGTCTGCGGCGACCTGACGTCCGCGTTCGACTTTACCGCCGTCGACCCTGCGCCGTTCGCCGCGATGCCCGATCCGCGGCCCGATGCCGTCCGGGCCGCAGCGATCCCCAAGCAGATAAGCCCACAGGCGCCAGCCGGGTCGCTGCACCCATGGCAGGAACCCGGCATCCGCCGCGCTCGTCCACTGCCCTATGCCTTGGCCGTCAGCGAGAGGATCGCGGCTCGCGCGCTCCATCTGCGCTTTGAAACGGAAGGGACGCAGGCGGCGGTGTTCCACGTCTACGACCGCACCGCTCTGGCGCTAACGCCGCGCCGCTTCACCGTAGAGCCCGGGCACGCGTTGGACGGGCGGTGGCCGTTCGACGACGCGGGCGTTTACGATCTGTGGGTGCTCGGCCCGAACGGCTTCCACCGCCATTTCGCTGGTAGCGGAAACGATCCCGCATACCTGTACCGGATGCAGTGGATCACCACCGCGGACGATCTCGTTCTGCGACTGCCCGGCAGCCATCGCGATCATGGCCTGGTGGCGAGCGTTGCGGCGATCGGCATGCCGCCCAAGGTGATACCATTGGCCGAAACACGCTATCGCTGGCCTCTCCGCGACAGTTTCGGGTGGTACGACGTCACGGTGTCCACAACGACGGCTCCCCGATTTCGGCGTCGCGTGTCCGGTCGCGTCGATGCGCCAGGCCGGATCACGTGCAGCGATCCATTTCCGCCTGACACGCACGCGTCGACCTGGTCGGTCCACCGAGGCCAATAAGACCGCACAGCCGCTAACGCGTCATCCGGCGGGAGACTTCCGATCGGCGTCTTCCTCGCGCAGGAACTTCAGAAGCTCCTCCATCTCGTCCGATCCATAGCGCAGTGCCATGTCGTCCAACTCGATCTCGACCGTAGCGCGATCCTCCAACGACCAACCGGCCAGAATGTCGGCACAGTCGGCCAAGGACCCGCGCGCAACGCTCTTCCACTCCCCACCCGATTTGTCGGTGCGGTAGATCGTGGCTGGCTCACTCAGCGGATAGGTTGTCATGGATCTCGTCTCTTCCGTCCGGCAAATTATGGGATGCGGATGCCCGCCGACTGCATGCCGGCGGGCATTCGAGGTCACTCGTCTTCGTCTTCGGCGTCGATGTTGACGGTCGTCTCGGCGAGCTTCGTCATATATTCGTCGCCACCGTAGATGTCCTTGGTGGCCGCGCTGAGCTTCTTATGGTCGTCCTTGAGACCCAGCGCCTTCGCGTACGCCGTCGCCGTGCCGAACCCGGCGATCCCGTAATGCGTCATCCGCTGATACTGTGCGATGATCATCACATCGAGCAGCGGACCCTTTTCGGGACCTTCTTCAAGGATATGCTTGGTGGCTTCGGCGACGAGGCCTTCCATGCCCTTGCAATGCTCCTTCGAGACCTTCTCGTCGTTCGACGCGATTAGCTCCTTGAGCAGGTCGGTATGCGTCTCGATATCCGCCTGCGACTTGGTCAGCATGTCCTTCAGCGATGCGTCGCTCGCCTTCGACGTGATCTTCTTGAGGACCTTCTTCATCTGGTCGTTCGCGGACCACAAATCCTTCAGCTCGTCGGTGTAGATTTCCTGGAGATCTTCGGGTGCAGACATGGGATCATCCTTATGACTCCACCGAGCGGGATGCGCGGCGGCTGGCTTTGAATTGCGGGGAAGGCGGATCGAAACGTGGCGATATTAGCCGGCGCCGGGCTGCTTTTGCTCGTCCTCGTAGTCGGCATCGGTACCGATCTTGCCGTTGGCCTCGGCTTCGGCGATGCCCGACGTCTCGACGACCTCGATCGTACCCCCGTCAGCGATCGCATGGGGCTCGCGATCCGCATCGGGGTTTGCGGCGATCGTCGTGCCGTCACCGCCGCCCGAGCCTGCAACGCCGTTCGCAGCACTGCCACCGTCTTCGCCGGCCTGACCGCCACCGTGATAGGCGATGTCGGTCTGGCCGCCATGCGCCATGAAACCGGTGTTAGTCTCGGTCTTGCCGGCATGCGGATTGGGGTAGGACCCGCCGCCACTTTCGCCGCCTTCGCTGCGACCGTGAACGTCGGCGCCCTCCTTGCCGCGGGGCGAGTTGGAAACGCCGTCTGGGGCGCCCTTGCTCGCTGGATTGCCGGGAACGGGAGTATGAACCTTGTCACTCATCGGTACGTCCTTCTGAATGTAGCGGATCAAAAACCAGCCCGGTCCGCTCATCCGGAGCGGACCGGGCCGGGACGGAGTTACGGCCGGAGCACGACCTTGATGACGCCGTCCTGCTTGTCGCGGAACTTCTGGTACATCTCGGGTGCATCCTCAAGGCTGGCCGGGTGCGTCACGACGAAGCTCGGATCGATGTCGCCAGCCTCGATGCGCGCGAGCAGCGGCTTGGTATAGGCCTGGACGTGGGTCTGGCCGGTCTTGATCGTCAGCCCCTTGTTCATCATCGCGCCGATCGGGATCTTGTCGCCCATCCCGACATAGACACCGGGGATCGACACCGTGCCGCCCATCCGGCAACTCATGATCGCCTCGCGCAGCACGTGGACGCGGTCGGTGGCGAGGAACGTCGCCGCCTTCACCTTGTCGATCACCGCATCCATCGCGCCATGACCCGAAGCCTCTGCGCCGACCGCGTCGATGCAGCTGTCGGGACCGCGGCCCTTGGTGCGGAACTGGAGCTCGTCATAGACGCTGTCGACCTCGGCGAAGTTGATCGTCTCCGCACCACCCGCCTCGGCCATCGCCAGACGCTCGGGCACCTCGTCGATCGCGATCACGCGGCCGGCACCCAGCATCAGTGCCGAGCGGATCGCGAACTGACCGACCGGGCCGCAGCCCCAGATCGCGACGGTATCGCCCTGCTCGATCTGCGCATTCTCCGCGGCCATGTAGCCGGTCGGGAAGATGTCGGAGAGGAACAGCGCCTGCTCGTCGGTGACGCTGTCGGGCACCTTGATCGGACCGATATCGGCCATCGGCACGCGCAGATACTCGGCCTGACCACCGCAATAGCCGCCCAGCATGTGACTGAACCCGAACAGGCCGGCGGGCGAATGGCCCATCGCCTTGATCGCCATCTCTGCGTTCGGATTGGTCCGCTCGCACGCCGAGAACAGCCCCTTGCGGCAGAAGAAGCAATCGCCGCAACTGATCGTGAACGGCACGACCACGCGGTCGCCGATCTTCAAATTGGTGACTTCGGAGCCGAGCGCGACGACGACGCCCATATTCTCGTGGCCCAGGATGTCGCCCGCCTGCATCGTCGGCTGGTATCCGTCGAGCAAATGCAGATCGGACCCGCAGATCGCGCAGGCCGTAACCTTGATGATCGCATCGCGCGGATGCTTGATCTCGGGATCTGCAACAGTATCGACCCGAACATCGCCTTTTCCATGCCAAACAAGTGCGCGCATCAGAAGATCTCCGTCATAGAATTACAGCGTAGTGCTCACGCACGACATGACATCGCGTCAGACATGACTCGGCAATGGCGCAAACGCCGCCTGATCATCCTCAACACTATGCACTGTCGCCACAAAGTCTCGGCCGCGACGTTTCCGCGTCGTCGCCGTCAGCGTGAACGTATCCCGGGGAGTATAGCGATCAAAGTGGCGTCATCGTTCCTGCGTCACGCCAATATCCGCAGTTAAAATTTCATGTTGATTGTGATCAATATCGATGAACTTAAACTAAATCCAGATACCACAATGAAAGTCCATAGATCGTAAGGACTTGTCGATCTTGATCGCTTTGCAACATCGTTGCGGTTGCGACATTGATGCTGCGGCTTCCTCTGCGCAACGGCGATTGCCCTACCAAGTTTGCGGACGCCGGGGCCAATTCGCAGTGTGGACCGTTAGGACGTCATCGCACCATGTCGACGCCGTTCGCCCGCTACGTCTCCAATGGCGCTGCGGCGTTCCGACGGGCGGGTGCACGATTTCAGGCCCGGGATAACCTCATGCAGATCAAAGCCATTCTCTTCGATATCGACGGTACGCTGGTCGACACCAACGACATGCACGTCCTCGCCTGGGAGGAGGCGTTCGCGACCGTCGGCGCGTCGTTCGACCGCCAAGTGATCCACGACCAGATCGGCAAGGGGACCGACATGCTGGTGCCGACGCTGCTGCCAGACGCGGACGAGGCGCAGCAGGAGAAGCTCGGCGACACGCACGGCGCGATCTTCAAGGCGAAATACCTGGAGACCGCCAAGCCGTTCGCGCAGGCGCACGACCTGCTGGCCCACGCGCATGGTCTCGGGCAGCAGGTCGTACTGGCATCGTCGGCCTCCGAGGCAGAACTCGACCATTACATAGACCTGCTCGACGCACGCGACCTGATCGCCGCGACGACGAGCAGCGACGACGTCGAGAAGACCAAGCCCGCGCCCGACATCTTCGCGACCGCGCTCAAGAAGCTGCCGGGGATCGATCCCGCCGAGGTGATCGTCGTCGGCGACACGCCCTATGACATCGAGGCGGCGGCAAAATGCGGGATCGCCGCGGTCGCGGTCCGATCGGGCAAGTTCAAGGACGAACAACTCAAGTCGGCAGGCGCGATCGCGATCTACGACGACGTGGCGGCCTTGCTCGCCGACTACGCAACCTCGCCGCTGGGACGCTGATCGACATGGCCATCACCCTGAAACCCCTTCGCGATCAGATCATCGTCGTCACCGGCGCAACCAGCGGCAACGGTCTCGCGATCGTCGAAGAGGCCGTGAAGCGCGGTGCCACCGTCGTCGCGACCGCGCGTAACGAAGCGGCGCTGCAGGCCCTGCGTGATCGCCTGTCGACCGATGGCGGGCGCATAGCGATCTGCGTCGCGGACGTCAGCGACATGGCCGCGGTCGAGCGGATCGCCGCCGTCGCGGTCGAGGCGTTCGGCGGCTTCGACAGCTGGGTCAACAACGCCGGGGCAGGGACGTATGGTACGCTCGAGCAGGTCCCGGTCGCCGATCACCGCCGCGTATTCGACGTCAACTATTTTGGTGTGCTGCACGGATCTCTGGTCGCCGCGCGACATCTGCGCGCGCGTGGTGGGGCCATCATCAACGTCGGCTCGATCCTCAGCGACCGCGCGATCGTCGAGCAAGGCCCGTATTGCGCGACCAAGCATGCGGTGCAGGCGCTAACGGATACGTTGCGGATGGAACTGGAGCAGGAGGGGGCCAACATTTCCGTCACCCTCATCAAGCCCGGCGCGATCGACACGCCGTTCCCCGAGCATGCGCGCAACTTCATGGATCAGCCACCGCGCCTGCCGCCGCCGCTCTACGCACCGTCGGTCGTCGCCGACGCGGTGCTGTTCGCCTGCGGAACGCCGCGACGCACACTGTATGCCGGGGGCGGGGGGCTGCTGTCCTCGCTCCTTTCGCGCGCCGCGCCACGGTTAAGCGACAAGATCATGGAACTGGTCGGCACCGTCGCGCAGCAGAAACCGGAAGATCCCGGTGACCCGGCGCGCCGCGACAACCTCTATGAGCCGCGCGTCGATGCGCTGCGAGGCAGCCAGGACGTCCACGCGCGGAAATCGAGCACCGTGTTGCAGGCACAGAAACTCCACCCCGCCATCTTGGTGCTCGGTGTCGTCGGAGCCGGAATCGCGGTTGCCCTAAGCTGGCCGAAGGATACCAGCCGGTGACACCGGATGCCGAAGGGGCAGGGGCGTCGCGCGACTTCGACATCGCGCTCGTCCTCAGCGGCGGCAATGCGCTCGGCGCATTCGAAGCGGGCGTCTACGAAGCGCTGCACCAGCACGGCCTTCAACCCGACTGGATCATCGGCGCCTCGATCGGCGCGATCAACGGGGCCCTGATCGCCGGTTCCGCTCCCGATCGACGGATCGAGACGCTGCGAACGTTC
Organism: Sphingomonas sp. AP28; assembly: GCF_056680455.1. NCBI lineage: Bacteria > Pseudomonadati > Pseudomonadota > Alphaproteobacteria > Sphingomonadales > Sphingomonadaceae > Sphingomonas > Sphingomonas sp. AP28. Next base: position 3,406,056 of record NZ_CM155283.1, read on the forward strand.
TGGCGACCCGCACCGTCCGGCGCACCGACGCTCCCGTGGTTGAGTGCCCTCGAAACCAGCCGTCGCACGAACGCAGTCGGCTGGTCCGCAACGCTCGGTCGCGCCGGCGTCTTCGGCCCCATGCTCTCCGCCTTGGCACCGTGGACCGACAGCCAGCCGTCGATCTTTGAAACCAACCAGCTCGCCACGACGCTGGAAACGCTGGTCGATTTCGAGCGGCTCAACGTGGGTCCGTGTAGGTACATCGCGACCGCGGTCGATCTCGAAACCGGCGACGACGTCGTATTCGACAGTGCCGCCATGCAGGTCGGACCCGAACACATCCGCGCCAGCGCCGCGCTGCCGGTCGCCTTCCCGCCGGTGGAGATCGACGGCCGCTGGCTGGTCGATGGCGGCCTGTCCGCGAACTTGCCGCTCGATCCGGTCCTCAGCGAACCGCTACCGCGACCAACACTCTGCATCGCGGTCGACCTGTTGCCGCTCCACGGTTCGCGCCCGACGACGTTGGGCGAGGCGACGAGCCGCATGCAGGACCTGATCTTCGCCGCGCAATCCCGCCGCACGATCGAACGGTGGCAAGCCGCGCACGCCGGCCGCCAGGACTTCGCGCTGTCGCTGGTCCGACTCGCCTATACCGAGCAGGCCGATGAAGTCGCCGGCAAGGCGCTCGACTTTTCAGGCCCCACGATCGAACAGCGCTGGTCGGCAGGTCGTCGTTCCGGGATGCTGGCTGTCGAAGGCGTAAAGGCCGGAACGCTGGCGATCGGCGTTCCTGGCTTCCACATCGCGCCGCTTGATTACCGGCAGCCCAGCAACGCCGACCGGTGAGCAGTCAGGCAGGGCCGATAACGTAGACAGGATTGGTGCGGACGGCGGGACTCGAACCCGCACTCCTAGGGAGGGAGATTTTAAGTCTCCTGCGTCTACCGGTTTCGCCACGTCCGCACACGCGCCCAACAAGACGAGGTCGCGCGCAGCGTCAACCCATCTTGCCAGGCCGGCAGCATATTCTTCGACTGTCTACGGTCCCGCGCAGTGGTACCGCTCACACATTCAGGCGCGAGCGCATTTCCTTGCCCGGCTTGAAATAGGGCACGCGCTTGGCCTCGACCTCGACGACTTCGCCGGTACGCGGGTTGCGACCGGTCCGTGCATCGCGTGCACGCGTCGAGAATGCACCGAAACCGCGCAGCTCGACCCGGCCGTCGGCGGCCAGTCGCTTGGATATCTCGTCGAAGAAGGTGCTGACGATCAGCTCCACTTCGTTAGGCTGTAGGTCCGGATGCGCCTCAGCGATCTTAAGGACCAGTTCAGATCGGATCATTCGAGCCCCCGCCCATCTAAAAAACACTTGCGGATTGATACAGGTCAACCTGCGAGGCATTAGCACTTATTACCGAACAGTCAAAAACCAAAGTGGATATGACAACAAAAAGCCCGACATGTTCGAGACATGCCGGGCGTTTTCATCGATAAGCCGTTAGGCTTTTCTTAACACTTACTTCTTCTCGGCGTCCGTGCGGGCCTTGAGAGCCTCGCCCAAGATGTTGCCCAGCGTCGCGCCCGAGTCGGACGAACCATATTGTGCGACAGCCTGCTTCTCTTCGGAGATCTGCATCGCCTTGATCGAGAAGGTGGGCTTCTTCGAACGGTCGAAACCGGTGACCATTGCGTCGAACTTCTGGCCGACCTGGAAACGCTCCGGACGCTGCTCGTCGCGATCGCGACCAAGATCCGTGCGCTTGATGAAGCCAGTCGCGCCATCGTCGCCCTGCTGCACTTCGAGGCCCGCGTCGCGGACTTCGAGAACGGTAACGGTAACGATCGCGTTCTTGTTCAGCTTGTCGCCTGCGGCTGCGATGCCGCCGGCCGATGGCCCGCCGCGCTCGAGCTGCTTCATGCCAAGCGAGATACGCTCCTTCTCGGCGTCGATGTCGAGCACGACGGCCTCGACGGTCTCACCCTTGCGATGCAGGTTGAGCGCGTCCTCGCCCGAAACGCCCCATGCGATGTCGGACATGTGGACCATGCCGTCGACGTCGTTGTCGAGGCCGATGAACAGACCGAACTCGGTCGCGTTCTTGACTTCGCCTTCGACGGTCGAACCGATCGGATGAGCGGCAGCGAATGCCTCCCAGGGATTGGCCTGAGCCTGCTTGAGGCCGAGCGAGATGCGACGCTTCTCGGAATCGACTTCGAGGACCATGACGTCGACTTCCTGCGAGGTCGACACGATCTTGCCCGGATGGACGTTCTTCTTGGTCCAGGACATTTCCGAGACATGGACGAGGCCTTCGATGCCTGCTTCCAGCTCGACGAACGCACCATATTCGGTGATGTTCGTGACGCGGCCGGTGAGCTTTGCGCCGACCGGGTACTTGACCATCGCGCCATCCCAGGGATCGCTCTCCAGCTGCTTCATGCCGAGGCTGATGCGCTGGGTGTCCTTGTTGATGCGGATGATCTGCACCTTGACGGTGTCGCCGATGTTCAGGACTTCGCTCGGGTGACCGACGCGCTTGTAGCTGAGATCGGTGACGTGCAGCAGGCCATCGATGCCGCCGAGATCAACGAACGCACCGTAATCGGTGATGTTCTTGACGACGCCGTCGATGATCTGGCCCTCGGCCAGGCTGAGGATCAGGCCCGAACGCTGCTCTGCGCGCGTCTCTTCGAGAACGGCGCGACGCGACACGACGATGTTGCCGCGCTTGCGGTCCATCTTCAGGATCTGGAACGGCTGGGGGATATCCATCAGCGGGGTGACATCGCGCACGGGGCGGATATCGACCTGCGAACCGGGCAGGAACGCGACGGCGCCGTTCAGGTCGACGGTGAAGCCACCCTTCACGCGGCCGAAGATCACGCCTTCGACGCGGGTCGTTTTGGAGAATTCGGTTTCCAGCTTATCCCATGCGGCTTCGCGACGGGCGCGATCGCGGCTGAGCATCGCTTCGCCGTGGACGTTCTCGACGCGGTCAACATAGACTTCGACTTCGTCGCCGACCTTGAGGTCAGCCTTCTGGCCCGGCGCTGCGAATTCGCGAAGCGGCACGCGGCCTTCCGACTTCAAGCCGACGTCGATGACGGCCATGTCGTTCTCGATGCCGGTCACGGTGCCATGCACCACGCGGCCCTCGAAGCTGTCGGCGTCGCCGAGCGTTTCGTTCAGCATCGCCGCGAAATCGTCGCGGGTCGGCATTACCTGGGTTGCCATAGAATTCAGTAATCCTAGTCTGTTTCCGGCCAAGCGGTTGGGTCCGCTGGTCTTGGCCTTCGTTGCCGCGACGACCGAACGCCGGCGCAGCATCCGGACGGCACAAAGCTGCGGAGGACGTAGACGCTGAATGCGAAAACGGCGCGTGAGACTCGAGGGTCTCCGCGCCTTCCTCCACGAGCATCGCTCGCCGGACGGTTCCGTATAGCCGAAACCGGGTCTCGGAGCAAGTTCGCCGCTGCTTCGTTAGGGGCCGCTCACAACAGGAGCGAAGATTTGAACGAACGCGGCATTCTCGTGCTGGGCTGGGTCGCCACCGTGACGGCGATCGTGATGTACCTGTCGTACATCGACCAGATCATGCTGAACCTTTCCGGTCACAAGGGATCGGTGGTCCAGCCGTTCGCGACGATGGTGAATTGCGCGCTGTGGGTCGGGTACGGGTTTCTGAAGGACAAGCGGGACTGGCCGATCGTCGTGGCGAATTTTCCGGGGGTGGTGTTCGGGGCGGTGGCACTGGTTACTGCGCTTTAGGGGAGGGGGCACCCTCTCTTCACTTGTTCTCCCGCGAAGGCGGGAGCCCAGTCTGGGTCCCCGCCTTCGCGGGGAAACAAGTTTACTTCACCGCTAGGGCAACCACCCCGGCGAAGGCCGGGGCCCAGTTGGAAAGGTCGCAGTAACTTAGCGCTGCCCTCAGTTAGCAACGTCCCCCAACTGGGCCCCGGCCTCCGCCGGGGTGGCGCAGCTTTTTTGGAACGACGTAAGCCCTAAACCGAAGCGGCCTTCTTCGCCCGCTGCGCCTCAACCAACGCAACAGCCCGCTGCACCGAAGCCTCGATCGACAGAAAACTAGTATCCAGCAACGCAGCATCCGCCGCCATCACCAACGGCGCCGTAGACCGCCCACTATCCCGAGCATCCCGCGCCCGGATATCCGCCAGCACACGATCCTTGCTCGCAGTCCCACCCCGAGCCTGCAACTCCGCATGCCGCCGCTGCGCCCGGATATTCGGCGTAGCCTTCACGAACAACTTCGCATCCGCATCCGGCGCAATCACCGTGCCGATGTCGCGCCCGTCCAGAATCGCGCCACCCTCCTGCGCCGCAAACCGCTTCTGCCGGTGCAACAGAGCCGCCCGCACCAGCGGATGCGCCGACACCACCGACGCGAGCGCGCCGATATCATCGTCGCGCAACGCCGGATCGCTCAACAGCGCATCGCCGAAATCGCACGCCGCGACCGCATCGGCCTCAGTCTCCGGATCGAGCCCCATCCGCGCCACGCTCAGCGCCACGGCCCGGTACAACAGCCCGGTATCGAGATACGGCAACCCATAATGCTTGGCCAAGGCGCGCGCGATCGTGCCCTTGCCCGATGCCGCCGGACCGTCGACTGCGATGATCATCTTAATTCCCCCGGCCGGTAAGCGCATCGAGCGACCGGAAGAACACGGGATAGCTCGTCGCCACCGGCGATACATCGTCAATCGTGACGGCCTGAACGGCGCCAAGTCCAGCCACGACCATGCTCATTGCGATGCGGTGGTCGAGTTTCGAGGCCACCCGAGCGCCACCGCGAATCGCCGCGCCGCCCGACCCGGTGATCGCCATGCCATCCTCATATTCTTCGCAAACGACGCCGCAGGCTTCGAGCGCGATCCGCATCGTCGTGATCCGGTCCGATTCCTTGACCCGCAACTCATGCGCGCCGCGCGCGATCGTCGTGCCGGTCGCGAAGGCTGCCGCGACGAACAGCACCGGATATTCGTCGATCATGCTCGGCGCGAGATCGGCCGGCACCTCGATCGCAGTCAGGGGGGCATGCCGGACGCGCAGGTCGGCGACCGGCTCGCCACCGACGGTGCGCGGGTCGAGCTCGGTAATATCCGCGCCCATCATCCGCAAAGCCGTGACGATCCCGATCCGCGTCGGGTTCAGCCCGACGTTACGCACGACGATATCCGACCCCGGCACGATCGACGCCGCGACCAGCCAGAACGCCGACGACGAAGGATCGCCCGGCACGACGATGTCCTGCGGCTTCAGCTCGGCTTCGCCAGTGATCGAAATGATACGGCCCTGGTTCGTCTCCTCGACAGTCAGCTTCGCGCCGAACCCCGTCAGCATCCGCTCGCTATGATCGCGCGTCGCGACGGGCTCGATGACCCGCGTGATCCCCGGCGTGTTGAGCCCCGCGAGCAGTATCGCCGACTTCACCTGCGCCGACGCGACCGGCAACGTGTATTCGATCGGCACCGCCGGACACATCCCGCGCACCATCAGCGGCAGCCGCCCGCCCGGCGACGACGTGATGTCCGCCCCCATCTGCGACAGCGGCTCGATCACGCGCCCCATCGGCCGACCCGACAGCGACGCGTCGCCGGTAAAGGTACAGGTAATCGGATGGCTCGACACGAGGCCCATCAGCAACCGCGTCGACGTCCCCGAATTCCCCATCTCCAGCGCGGTCTCGGGCTGGAGCAACCCGCCCACCCCAACACCGTCTACGGTCCAGATGCCGTCCTCGCCACGCTCGATCGTCGCCCCCATCGCGCGCATCGCAGCCGCGGTGGCAAGCACGTCCTCGCCCTCCAACAGCCCCTCGATCCGGCTGGTGCCGACAGCTAAGCTCGCGAACATCAGCGCGCGGTGGCTGATCGACTTGTCGCCGGGGACCGCGATCGAACCGGTCAGTGGACCGCGCGCGACGACGTCGAGCGGCTGGGGGAGGGGGTGTGCCATGGGGCCGGGCTTTTGACAGTGGCCTTGCGCTATGGCAAGGCGCGCCCACTTTGCGAGGGTATCCCCCCGCAATCCATTCATCCGAAAGGTTCTATCGGCATGATCAAGCCGGAATGGGGCACGAAGCGTTCGTGCCCGAAATGCGCGACGCGTTTCTACGACCTCGAAAAAGCCGACCCCGTGACCTGCATCGAATGCGGGTATGCGTGGGAGCCCGAGCCCATCCTGAAGTCGAAGCAGCCGCTGCCGTTCGAGGTCGCCAAGCCCGACACCAAGAAGCCCGACGCGGATCTCGAGGGTGACGAGGAAGAGGACATCGCCTCGATCACCGGCGAGGACGAAGAGCCGTCGGCGGACGACGAAGTCGATCTCGGCGGCGACGACGACCTCGGCGTCGAGACGCCGCAGGACGAGCACGAGCGTTAAGTAGAATAAATTTGGCAGGCGGCATTTACGCCGCTTGCCAACCCGGGCGGGTCCGGTTAGTGACCCGCCTCCCAACGGGAATGGGGCCGTAGCTCAGCTGGGAGAGCGTTCGCATGGCATGCGAAAGGTCAGGGGTTCGATCCCCCTCGGCTCCACCATTTCCGTTGATGACCGGTTCGCCGGGACAGCTTTTTACAGAGCGTCAGATGAGATCGTCGGCATCGGCTTCCGCCGTGTGCAGGTCCCTGAACGTCTCCTCGATCGCCGCGACCATCATGCTTCCTTCAATGCGTGAGGCGGAATCGTTCGCCACCAGCACGCCTACGCGCCGCGTCGGATCGAAGCCCGTCAACCGAATCATCGCGATGCCCTCGCTGGCAAAGCTCAGTGGCATGACCGTCATCCCGAGCCCTGCACGGACATAGGTCAGCGCGCGATCGTCGCTGACGGTGCGGGCGGCCATGAAGGGCCGCACGCCGCGGGCGGTGAAGAAGCGGCTCGTCTCGGCCAGCGCTTCGCAGTGGCGGCGGACGATCATCGTTTCCTCGGCGACGTCGGCGACCGCGAGCGTGGCGCGTCCGGCCAGTCGGTGGTCGTTCGCCACCGCGACCGCGAAACCCTCCTCGAACAGCACGCGACCGCGCGCATCGTCGCCGATTGCGCCGAGCATCACGTCGATCCGCCCGCGATCGAGCAGCGCGACGAGTTCGCTACTCCGTCCCTCGACGACTTCGAGGCGTTCGGTGGTGGAGGCGCGTCGCGCCCTACTTAATGCCGCAGCGATCCAGGACGGCGGCAACGTTGTCGCGATCCCGAGGCGGACGAGCTTGGTCGGAGCCGTGTCCTGCAAATCCCGCTCGGCAGCCGCGAACTCGGCTTCGATCCGACGCGCATGCACCGCGAACCGCGTGCCCGAGGGGGTAAGTTCGATCCGCCGGTTGGTCCGCAGGAACAGCGTCTGCCCGAGCAACGCCTCGAGCTTGGCGATCCCGACCGACAGCGTCGGCTGCGAGATCCGGCACTGCGCGGCGGCACGCGTGAAATTGCCCTGATCGACGACCGCCAGGAAATAGCGCAACACATAGCGTTCGATCATAGCGGTACGACCATAGACCCGATCTATCGCATGTGTTCGGTCGTATCAATTTCTCTAGAGGGCCGCGACCGAGTATCATCGTCGCAACACAAGGTCTGGAGAGGCTGCATGATACCCGATTTCGATTTCGCGCTCGGCGAATCCGCGGACATGATTCGCGAGAGCACGCACCGCTTCGCCACCGACAAGATCGCGCCGCTGGCCGCGAAGATCGACGCCGATGACTGGTTTCCGCGCGAGTTGTGGCCGGCAATGGGCGAACTCGGATTGCACGGCATCACCGTCGAGGAAGAGTTTGGCGGCCTCGGCCTCGGCTATCTCGAGCACGTCGTCGCGGTCGAGGAAGTCTCGCGCGCATCAGCGTCGATCGGGCTCAGTTACGGCGCGCATTCGAACCTGTGCGTCAACCAGATCCGTCGCTGGGGCAATCCCGAGCAGAAGGCCAAGTATCTGCCGAAGCTCGTCTCGGGCGAGCATGTCGGCAGCCTCGCCATGTCCGAAGCCGGCGCGGGCTCCGACGTCGTCTCGATGAAGCTCAAGGCGGTGAAGACCGACACGGGCTATGTCCTCAACGGCACGAAGTTCTGGATCACCAACGCGGCCTATGCCGACACTTTGGTCGTCTACGCGAAGACCGGCGAAGGCTCGCGCGGGATCACCGCGTTCCTGATCGAGAAGGACATGCCGGGCTTCGCGATCGGCCAGAAGATCGACAAGATGGGTATGCGCGGGTCGCCCACCGCCGAACTCGTCTTCACCGATTGCGAGGTCCCGTTCGAGAACGTGATGGGCCCCGAGAATGGCGGCGTCGGCGTGCTGATGTCGGGCCTCGACTATGAACGTGCGGTGCTGGCCGGGATCCAGCTCGGCATCATGCAGGCGTGCCTCGACGTGGTGATCCCGTACGTGCGCGAGCGGAAGCAGTTCGGGACGGCGATCGGCCAGTTCCAGCTGATCCAGGCGAAGGTCGCCGACATGTACGTCGCGCTCAGTTCGGCGCGCGCGTACGTCTATGCGGTGGCGAAATCGTGCGATGCGGGCAAGACGACTCGGTTCGATGCGGCCGGCGCCATCCTGCTGGCGAGCGAGAGCGCGGTGAAGGTGTCGCTTGAGTCGATCCAGGCGCTGGGTGGGGCAGGGTATACCAAGGACTGGCCGGTCGAGCGGTTCATGCGGGATGCGAAGTTGCTCGACATCGGCGCTGGGACCAACGAGATTCGGCGGATGTTGATCGGCAGAGAACTCATCGGAGCCGCTCCCAAGGTGGCGCAGTAATGGCCACCGCAAATCCTCCCCGGAACGGGGAGGGGGACCGCGCAGCGGTGGAGGGGGCTCACCCCGCACGCAACGTCGGCGGAAGCCCCCCTCCACCCTTCGCCCAAGCGGACGAACGGTCCCCCTCCCCGTGCCGGGGAGGATTGGCATGACCGCCCCCGTCCTCACCTCCGCGCTGTCCCCCGACAGCGAAACCTTTCGCGCGAACGCGACCCACAACCGCGCCCTCGCCGAAACCCTCCGCGAAGACGTCGCCCGCACCGCGCTAGGCGGCAACGCCAAGTCCCGAGAGCGCCACACGTCGCGCGGCAAACTCCTCCCCCGCGACCGCGTCGAACGCCTGCTCGACCCCGGCTCGCCGTTCCTCGAAATCGGCCAGCTCGTCGCCAACGGCCTCTACGACGACGAGGTCCCCGGCGCCGGCCTGATCATCGGTATCGGCCGCGTCTCCGGTCGCCAGTGCATGATCGTCTGCAACGACGCGACCGTGAAGGGCGGCACCTACTACCCGCTCACCGTCAAGAAACACCTCCGAGCCCAGGAAATCGCGCAGGAAAACCGGCTCCCCTGCATCTACCTAGTCGACAGCGGCGGCGCGAACCTGCCGCACCAAGCGGAAGTGTTCCCCGACCGCGATCACTTCGGCCGGATATTCTTCAACCAGGCCAACATGTCGGCGCTAGGCATCCCGCAGATCGCCTGCGTCATGGGCAGCTGCACCGCGGGGGGCGCGTACGTCCCCGCCATGTCCGACGAGACGATCATCGTCCGCGGGCAGGGGACGATCTTCCTCGCCGGCCCGCCGCTGGTGAAGGCCGCGACCGGCGAGGTCATCTCGGCCGAGGAACTGGGCGGCGCCGACACGCATGGCCGCCGCTCGGGCGTGGTCGATCACGTCGCCGAGAACGACGAACACGCGCTGACGATCGTCCGCGACATCGTCTCGACGCTGCAACCGCAGGCGCAGACCGCGGTGAACCTCCAGCAACCTAAGGCGCCGAAGTTCGCGCCCGAAGAGCTGTACGGCATCGTCCCCAGCGACGTCCGCGCGCCCTACGACGTCCACGAAGTGATCGCGCGCCTCGTCGACGGCAGCGAGTTCCACGAGTTCAAGGCGCTCTACGGCACGTCGCTCGTCTGCGGGTTCGCGCATATCTGGGGCATCCCGGTCGCGATCCTCGCCAACAACGGCGTGCTGTTCAGCGAGAGTGCGCAGAAGGGCGCGCATTTCATCGAGCTTGCGTGCCAGCGAAAGATCCCGCTGCTGTTCCTCCAGAACATCTCCGGCTTCATGGTCGGTGGCAAGTACGAGGCGGAGGGTATCGCCAAGCACGGCGCCAAGCTCGTAACCGCCGTCGCCACCGCGACCGTCCCGAAGATCACCGTCCTGATCGGCGGCAGCTTTGGCGCGGGTAATTACGGCATGTGCGGCCGCGCCTATTCGCCGCGCTTTCTGTTCACCTGGCCCAACAGCCGGATCAGCGTGATGGGCGGCGAACAGGCAGCGTCGGTCCTCGCCACCGTCCACCGCGACGCGGAAAGCTGGACGCCCGAGCAGGCCGAAGCCTTCAAGGCCCCCGTACGCCAGAAATACGAGGACGAGGGCAACCCCTGGTACGCCACCGCACGGCTGTGGGACGACGGCATCATCGATCCCGCCCAGACCCGCGACGTGCTGGGCCTGGCCTTCGCCGCGACGCTCAACGCTCCCATCCCCGAACGCCCAGCGTTCGGCGTATTCAGGATGTAACCCGATGATCCTGCTGTCACTTCTCCTCGCCGCCGGACAGATTACGCCGGTCCAGCCGATCGTCAAAGGCACCGGCCTGCCGCCCGCGGCCATGACCGAAGAGGCGGGCGTCATGGTCCCGATCGATGCGCTCTTCGCCGCGCTCGCCGCCCGCGACGGGCAGGCCATCCTCGCGCAGGTCCGCCCCGACGGCGGCGCCACCGCGGTCGAGGAAAAGCCGGACGGCACGCGCTCGGTCCGCCGCACCAGCTGGCCCGAGTTCGCCGCATCGATCAAGCCTGGCCCCGAGCGCTACGCCGAACGCCTCACCGATCCCGCGGTCGACATCGACGGCGACATCGCGATGGTCTGGTCGCCCTATGTCTTCACGATCGATGGCAAGGTCGCCCACTGCGGCACCGATCATTTCGACATGGTCCGCGAAGCCGGCCGCTGGAAGATCGCCAACCTAACCTGGTCGAAGCGCGCCACCGGTTGCGCGAACTGACATGGCCTGTCCTACACCGCCCGCATCGGCCTATGCCGGGATGACCATGATGAACCAGTCGATCCTTTGCGCCGATCTTCCTGCCATCGAGCGGCTTTCGAGCCCGATGTGCACATCGCTGGAGCGTCTGCACTTTGTGCACTTCCGCGGAGCGAATCGATGATCGAGTCCCTCCTGATCGCCAATCGCGGCGAGATCGCCTGCCGCATCATCCGCACCGCAAGGGCACTCGGCATCCGCACGATAGCGGTTTATTCGGACGCTGACGCGAACGCGCTCCACGTCCGTCAGGCCGACGAAGCCGTCCATATCGGTGCGTCCCCGGCACGCGAAAGCTACCTCGTCGGCGACCGCATCATCGCCGCCGCGCTCGACACCGGGGCCGAGGCTATCCACCCCGGCTACGGCTTCCTGTCGGAGAACGCCGATTTCGCCCAAGCCGTGCTCGACGCCGGGCTGATCTGGGTCGGTCCCAACCCCGACAGCATCCGCGCGATGGGCCTCAAGGACGCCGCGAAACAGCGCATGATCGCCGCCGGCGTACCCGTTACGCCGGGCTATCTCGGTGAGGACCAGTCGCCCGACCGTCTGAAGGCGGAGGCCGACGCGATCGGCTACCCCGTCCTCATCAAGGCGGTCGCCGGCGGCGGCGGCAAGGGCATGCGCCGCGTCGATACCGCCGCCGACTTCGCCGACGCGCTCGTCTCGTGCCAGCGCGAGGCGGCATCGTCGTTCGGCAACACCGACGTGCTGATCGAGAAATACATCCTCTCGCCGCGCCATATCGAGGTGCAGGTCTTCGGCGACAGCCACGGCAACGTCGTCCATCTGTTCGAACGCGACTGCTCGCTCCAGCGCCGCCACCAGAAGGTGATCGAGGAAGCCCCCGCACCCGGCATGGACGCTACCACCCGCGAAGCCATCTGCGCCGCCGCGGTCAAGGCTGCCAAGGCGGTCGACTATGTCGGCGCCGGCACGATCGAGTTCATCGCCGACGCCAGCGAAGGCCTCCGCGCCGACCGCATCTGGTTCATGGAAATGAACACGCGGTTGCAGGTCGAGCACCCGGTCACCGAAGAGATCACCGGCCAGGACCTCGTCGAATGGCAACTCCGCGTCGCATCCCGCGAGCCCTTGCCCAAGCGACAGGACGAACTGGCGATCGACGGCTGGGCGATGGAAGCGCGGCTCTATGCCGAGGATCCAGTGACCGGTTTTCTACCAAGCACCGGGACGTTGGATAACTTTCATCTCGACGATACGGTCGCGCGGATCGAAACTGGTGTTCGGGCAAGGGATACCGTTTCGCCCTTCTACGATCCAATGATCGCAAAGCTGATCGCTAAAGGCACGACGCGTGCGGAGGCGATGGAGCGTTTGGCGTTCACCTGCGACTCAGTGCTGACTTGGCCGGTAAAGAACAATGCAGGATTTCTTGCGGCGCTGCTGCGCCGACCTGAGGTTTTCGATGCATCAATCGATACCGGGTTTATTGCGAAACACTTGGAGTCATTGGTCGTTGGTGTCGAAATGTCGGATCCGCTGTTGGAGATGGGTGCGATCAACATTTTCAAACAGGCAGGCGGAACGGACGTCGCGATAGCGCCGCACAAGTACGATGGCGAACTGGACGATGTCTGGACCGATATGCTCGGTTTCCGAATGAATGCGCCCGCCAATCCCCTGATCTGGATGCTTGCGGACGGCGAACTACGCAGTGCTCGGATTGGATCGACGCGCTTGGGCGTCGGCTCACTCCTCTGGTCGAACGGTAACGAGATACTGATCGTGGAAAAGGGGTGGCCCCATCGCTTCTCCGCAGCACGAAGCGGAGGTAATCTAGCGGGCGGAGCAGCGGACGGCGCAATCCTGTCGCCGATGCCGGGCCGCATCATCGCGGTCGACGTCGCGGCGGGCGATACCGTCACCAAGGGCCAGAAGCTCGTCACGCTCGAGGCGATGAAGATGGAGCACTCCCTGACCGCGCCGTTCGACGGCATCGTCGCGGACCTCAACGCCATCGAGGGCGGGCAGGTGACCGAGGGCACCATGCTCGTCCGCATCGAGAAGGATAGCTAATGGCCGGCCGCTATTTCGACGACTGGAGCATCGGCGACCGGATCGAACACGAGATCCGCCGCACCGTGACCGAGACGGACAACCTCCTGTTCTCGACGATGACGCACAACCCGCAGCCGCTCCACCTCGATATCGAGGCAGCCAAGGCGAGCGAGTTCGGCCGGATCCTCGTCAACGGCACCTTCACCTTCGCGCTGATGGTCGGGCTGTCGGTCGGCGAGACGACACTCGGCACGCTCGTCGCCAATCTGGGCTACGACAAGCTGGTGCACCCGAGGCCGGTGTTCATCGGCGACACGATGCGCTGCGAGACCGAAGTGACCAAGCTGAAGCCCAGCAAGTCGCGCCCGAACGCGGGCATCGTCACCTTCACGCACCGCCTCATCAACCAGCGCGACGAGATCGTCTGCCAATGCCTGCGCACCGCCCTGATCGAGCGGCGCGCAAGTCCGTCTCAGTGATTGTCGCGCGGTAGCCCCATCGTCTGCGCGATCCGCTGATACTTCTCGGCACCTTCGAGGATCGCACCGGTTTCCATCTGGCCGACGGTCGCGCGCTGGATTTCCTGCCAAGGCGTCTGCGAACGTGGATAGGCATAGCCACCCGCCTCGGTCAGCGCTCGGCGGCGCTCGGCAAGGTCCTCGTCGGAGATCAGCACGTTGGCGCTGCCCTTGGCCAGGTCGATGCGAACCCGGTCGCCGGTCCGGATCAACGCAAGCCCACCCATCGCCGCGGCTTCGGGCGAGGCGTTGAGGATCGAGGGCGACCCCGACGTCCCCGACTGCCGACCGTCGCCGATGCAGGGGAGGGCGTGGACGCCTTCGCGGATCAGATACGCCGGCGGCCGCATGTTCACGACCTCGGCCGCACCCGGATAGCCGATCGGCCCGGCGCCACGCATGAACAGCAATGTGTCGGTGGTGATCCCGAGCGACGGATCGTCGATCCGGTGATGATAATCCTCGGGACCGTCGAACACGACCGCCGGGCCCTCGAATGCCTCCAGATCGTTCGGGTTGGACAGATAGCGCTCGCGGAACTCTGGCGAAATCACGCTGGTCTTCATGATCGCCGAGTCGAACAGATTGCCGCGCAGCACGATGAATCCGGCATCCTCCAGCAACGGCGTGGCGAACGGGCGGATGACGCGCTCGTCTTCGATCGTCGCGGTCCGGCAATTGTCACCGATCGACTTGCCGTTCGCGGTCATCGCGTCTTCGTGGATCAGGCCCTGCTTCATCAGTTCGGCAACCACCGCGGGGACGCCGCCGGCATGGTAATAATCCTCGCCGAGATACTCGCCGGCAGGCTGGAGGTTGACCATCAGCGGCACCTTGTGGCCGTGCGTCTGCCAGTCGTCGATCGGCAGGTCGACGCCGATGTGGCGCGCGATCGCGGCGAGGTGGATCGGCGCGTTGGTCGAGCCGCCGATCGCCGAATTGACGACGATCGCGTTGTGGAACGCCTCCTTGGTCAGGATGTCCGACGGCTTCAGATCTTCCGAAACCATGTCGACGATCCGCTTGCCGGTCTTGTACGCGACCTCCTGGCGGTCACGGTACGGCGCGGGAATCGCGGCCGAGCCGGGCAGCTGCATGCCGAGGGCTTCGGCGAGCGAGTTCATCGTCGTCGCGGTGCCCATCGTGTTGCAATAGCCAGTCGAGGGCGCCGACGACGCGACGAGCTTGATGAAGCCCTCATCGTCGATCGCGCCGGTCGCGAGCAGTTCGCGTGCCTTCCACACGATCGTCCCCGAGCCGGTCCGCTCGCCCTTGTGCCATCCGTTGAGCATAGGACCCACCGACAACGCGATCGCCGGAATGTTGACGGTGGCAGCGGCCATCAGGCAGGCGGGCGTGGTCTTGTCGCAGCCGATCGTCAGCACGACACCGTCGAGCGGGTAGCCGTAGAGCACTTCGACCAGCGCCAGGTACGCGAGGTTGCGGTCGAGCCCGGCGGTCGGGCGCTTGCCGGTTTCCTGGATCGGATGGACCGGGAATTCGAGCGCGATGCCGCCCGCCTCGCGGATGCCCTCGCGCAGGCGTTCGGCGAGCACGAGATGGTGGCGGTTGCACGGCGACAGGTCGCTGCCGGTCTGCGCGATGCCGATGATCGGCTTGCCCGAGCGCAGTTCCTCCAGGCTCAGCCCGAAGTTCAGATAGCGCTCCAGATAGAGCGCGGTCATGTCGATGTTCTCGGGGTTGTCGAACCACGCGCGGCTGCGCAGCTTGGGCATATCGGTCATCGGGATTTCCTGGGGAACAGTCGGAGGTTCAGCGGGCGACGGAAAGGCGGTAGATCATCGCGTGATGATACGGCTTGCCCGGATCGACGCGTGCGGAGACGAAGTTCGGCTTGTTGGGCGCATCGGGGAATTTCTGCGGCTCCAGCGCGATGCCGTCGCCCATCCGGTACAGATGGCCCTTCTTGCCGATGAACGTGCCGTCGAGAAAATTGCCGGTGTAGAACTGCACACCGGGCTCGGTCGTCAGGACTTCGAGCACGCGGCCCGAGACAGGATCCTCCAGCCGCGCGGCCAGTTCGGGCTTGGCGGTCAGACCCTTGTCGAGCGCGAAATTGTGGTCATAGCCATGGCCGTAGCGGATCTGCTGGTCGCGACCATCGCGGATGCCCTCGCCGACGATGCGGCCGTTTCGGAAATCGAACACCGTGCCGGCGACGGGCTGCAGCGTACCGGTGGGGATCAGCTTGTCGTCGACCGGCGTGATCGCCCTGGCGGGGATCGTCAGCCGGTGGCCGTACGCGCCCATCGCCGAGCCTTCGCCGCCGAGATCGAAGATGCCGTGGTTGGTCATGTTGACGATCGTCGGCTTGTCGGTCTTCGCATCATACGCGATGCCGAGGTTGCCGGACTCGTCGAGCGTGTAGGTGACGGTAACGTCGAGGTTGCCGGGATAGCCGGAATCGCCGTCCGGGCTGCGGTAGCCCAGCACGAGCGTCGCGGTCGGGCCGTTCGTCGCCGAGACGATCTTCCAGGCGACCTTGTCGAAGCCCTTGCCGCCGCCGTGCAGCGAATTGACCTTGTCGTTGAGCGGCAACTGGTACGCCTTGCCGTCCAGCGTGAATCGGCCACCGGCGATGCGATTGGCGAAACGGCCAACCGTCACGCCGAAGAAATTGGGATGATCGACGTAGGAGGCAAGATCATCATAGCCGAGCATGACGTCGGCGATCTTGCCGTTGCGGTCCGGGCCCATCAGCGATTGCAGCGTGGCGCCGTATGATAGGATGCGCGCGGAGACGCCATGCGCGTTGCTGAGCGTCACGGCCTCGATCGCGGTACCGTCCTTGAGCGTACCGGCAGGCGTACGCTTCGCCTCTGCCGCGTCGGCTGCGTGCGCCGAAAGCGCTGCCAGCAAGGTTGCCACGATGATCCCCGACTTTGTGATTGCGCGCATTCCGGTTCCCGTCCTTATTCGTCCGACGCCGTTGACGCGCCTTGTGTGGCTATATAGTCGGACAATATATTTCTGGGCAAGCCTTGCGGGAAAAGACTGTTGCAGTCACCGACAGGGCACGGAGGATGAAACGACTATGGCGATGCCGATACAGACGCAAAAGCCCGTTGACGCCGGGGCGGTGCAGGCCGCGGGAGGCGCGCCGAGCTATCGATCCGCGCTCACGTTGCTCGCCAGCCTGTTCTTCATGTGGGGCTTCATCACGGTCATCAACAACACGCTGCTGCCGCACCTGCGAAGCGTGTTCGACCTCAGCTACACGCAGACGACGCTGATCGAGAGCGTCTGGTTCATCGCCTATTTCTTCGCGTCGATCCCATCGGCAAAGCTGATCGAGCGTGTCGGGTATCAGCGCGCGATGGTGGTCGGGCTCGGCCTGATGGCGGTCGGCGCATTGATGATGGTGCCCGCGGCGCGACTGCCGTCCTACGGCGTCACATTGGTCGCGCTGTTCGTGATCGCGAGCGGCATCACGTTGCTGCAGGTCGCGGCAAACCCCTACGTGGCCGTGGTCGGTCCGCCCGAGACCGCGTCGTCGCGCCTGAACCTAGTCCAGGCATTCAACTCGGCCGGTGCGACGCTAGCGCCATTGTTCGGCGGCTACCTGATCCTGGGGCGTTCGACCTCCGGCACGGCCGCCGCCGGTTCCACTGCCGTGCTGACGCAGGCCGAGCGGATTGCCGATGCGCAATCGGTGGTGCTGCCTTATCTGATCGTCGCGGCCGTGCTGGTCGTGCTGGCGATCGTGATCGCGCGCTTCCCGCTGCCGGCGATGGGGTCTGCGACGCAGCGGTCGGCGAAGGCGGATCGCAAGGGCCAGTCGCTCTGGTCGCACCGCAATCTGGTCTTTGGCATTCCTGCGATCTTCATTTATCTGATAGCTGAGATCGGCGTCGCCAACCTGTTCATCAACTTCGTCAGCCAACCGAACATCGGCAACCTGACGCACGAGCAGGCGTCGCATTACCTGTTCATCCTGTGGGGTGGCATGATGATCGGTCGACTGATCGGCAGCGTCGTGATGCGGACGATTCCCGCCGAGCGCGTGCTGGCGTTCGCGAGCGTCGGCGCCTGCGTCGTCATGCTGATCGCGACGTTCACTACCGGTCATGTCGCGATGTGGGCGCTCATCTCGGTCGGCCTGTTCCATTCGATCATGTTCCCGACGATCTTCACGCTCGGCATCAAGGGCCTGGGGCCATTGACCGAAGAGGGCTCGGGACTTCTGATCATGGCGATTGCCGGCGGCGCGCTGGTCATCGTGCAAGGGTGGCTCGCCGATACCTACGGGCTGCAGAATTCGTTCCTACTGACCGCCGCCTGCGAGATCTACGTCCTGTTCTACGCACTATGGGGGTCGCGGACCACCAACGCGCTGCCGGAGCAACCGCTAGGCTGACGCGCAAAATGGGCAGTCCTCGTGGTCTGACAATTACGATGCGGGCTAGGCGGTACAGACAACCTGCGGCGCATATAAATAAGCAGGATCGCCACCCGCCAGAGGTGTAATCAGTCCGAGTAATAGGCTATGACGCCGGCGAGCACGCAGGAGAAGAGAAGATGACCGGATTGCGCCTATTGCAGCATCGCGCAGCCGACGGCACGCGGTCGGTAATCGCCGCCACCAGCGAGGGCACTAACGTCGTGCTGGGTGTGAATAGCGTTCGCGATCTCGCAACGCGGGCGATCGCCGCCGGTACCGATCTTGCCGCGGCCGTGCAGGCTTGCGGCACCGGAGCAGTCGTCGACATCGTCGCCGAACTCACCGCCGGTCGGCTGATATCGCCGATCGATCATACCGACCCCGCCCATCTCGTTATGACCGGTACTGGCCTCACGCACCTCGGCTCGGCGGAGGGGCGCGACAAGATGCATCGCGCGGCTCAGAACGCCGAGACGCTGACGGATTCGATGCGGATGTTCCTCGACGGCGTTGCCGGCGGGAAGCCGGCCGCCGGCGAAACCGGACAACAGCCCGAATGGTTCTACAAGGGTGACGGATCGGGCCTGATCGGTCCCGGCGGCGCCCTGACCAGTCCGGCGTTCGCGCAGGACGGCGGCGAGGAACCCGAACTGGCCGGGATATACCTGATCGGTCCGGACGGGACGCCGTTCCGGCTCGGCCTGTGCCTCGCCAACGAGTTCAGCGACCATGTGACCGAGCGTCACAACTACCTCTGGCTCGCGCATTCGAAGCTCCGTCAGGCGGCACTTGGTCCCGAACTCTTGACCGGACCGATCCCCGATCATGTCGAGGGCATGAGCCGCATCCACCGCGACGGCGCGCTGCTTTGGGAGAAGCCGTTCCTGTCGGGCGAGGCGAACATGTCGCACACGATCGCGAACCTCGAGGCGCATCACTTCAAATACGACCTGTTCCGGCGTCCGGGCGACGTGCACGTCCATTTCTTCGGGACGGCGACGCTGTCGTTCAGCGAGGGGATCACGACGCAGGTTGGCGATGTGTTCGAAATCGAGGCGGCACCGTTCACGTTGCCGTTGCGCAATACGCTGGCCAAGGCTGCGGCGTCGTCGGTGGTCGTGCAGGCGCTGTAACCGGTTCTATCTCGCCAAAGGAATGCGCGGCGTCCAATGCGGTTAGGACGAGCGAAGCCGGGTGAGCCGGAGATCAGCGGCGCTGCGGCAACGTCAGGCGGACCAGCAGGCCACCAAGCACGGGGGAACGGTCGAGCGTGACCGTTCCCCCGTTCAGCTCGGCCAGTTCGCGGGTGATCGACAGGCCGAAGCCGTGGCCATCGCCGCGTTCGTCCAGGCGCCGGCCGGGCAGAACGGCCTGTGCCATCGCGGTGCCGTCCAGGCCTTCGCCGTCGTCGGCGATCTCCAGAATAACGGCGCCATCGGCCAAGGTGGCGTTGATCGATAGCGCCGAGCGCGCGTGACGCCAGGCGTTGTCGAGCAGGTTGCCGATCATCTCGTCGAGATCCTGGGCGTCGATCTGCACCGCCAGGTCGTCCGGGACCGCGATATCGAGCGTCATCGGGCGATCGGCATGGATCCGGCGCAGTACTGCGACGAGATCGGCGATGGCGGGGGCCAGCGCCGTCTGGTTGCGTCCACCCCCGGTCGCGTCGGCGCGCGCGCGACCGAGGTGATGGCGGACCCGGCGGTCGATCTGGTCGACCATGTCGCGGACGTCGGCACCGGCATCCGCTTCGGCGAGTCTCAGCGAAAGTGCGGCGAGGGGGGTCTTCAAGCCGTGGGCGAGGTTCGCGACATGCTGGCGGGCATTGGCAAGCCCAGCGGCGTTCTGGTCGATCAGCGCGTTCAGTTCGGTGACGAGCGGTTGCAGTTCGCCGGGCTGGTCGTCGGGGACGTGGCGCTCCGTACCGGCACGCACTGCCGCCAGCGAGGTTCTGAGATCACGCAAGGGACGCAGGCCCAAACGGAGCTGTACCAGCGTCGCCAGTGCAAGCCCGACGCCGAGCAGCGCGAGCGAGCCGAGCAACGGGATCATCGCCTCGCGCAGGGGTTCCTCGACGATCCGGCGCGGGCCGATTGCGGTGATCGTCACGGTGCCACGCGGCGTGGTGACGTCCAGCGTCCGCGAATGGAGTCGTTCGCCGCCGCGGTCGCGCGTCTCCCCGGGATGGGGGCGTCGCTCGTTGGGACCTTCCGGGGCGTCGGGTCCTTCCGGGGCGCCGAGGCCGGGCGGACGCGGGGGGCCGAAATCGCGCGGTGCGGAGGGCGGGGGCGCCGTGATCGGGCGTGCTGGCAAGGCGGCGGCCGGCGGCATTGGGCGCGACGTGCCGCTATCGGCGCGACCGGCCGGGCCTTGGACATGCCAGGACCAGTCTGAACCGGGGTCGCCGAACTCCGGCAGGTCGATGGCGCGCGAGCGGTCCAGCGAACCGTCGGGACGAACGGCGCGCGCCAACACCGCGACCTGCGCGTCGAGCCGCTCGTCAAGCCCGCGCGTGACGAAGCGTTCGAGGACGTGGCCGATCGTGACACCGGCGAACAGCAACGCAACGCCGGTCGACAGTGCGGCGATCGCTAGCATGCGGCCGAAGAGGGAGCGGGGGATGAGGTGGCAGCGTTTCATCGCGGTCGCGCTCTGGTGCTGGCCGACCCGTCCACCGCATACCACCCCGGCGAAGGCCGGGGCCCAGTTGGAGAGGCTACCATGGTGAAGGACAGCGCGTCGTTACCAACCGTCCCCCATTGGGCCCCGGCCTCCGCCGGGGTGAAGCGTCTGTGACCGCGAACGGTTTGCACGCCCCTTATCGCGACCGTAATCACGACCCATCCGCCGTCAGCCGATACCCACGACCCCGCACCGTCTCGATCATCTGCGGCCCGATCTTTCGCCGCAACCGCCCGATGATCACCTCGATGGAGTTCGAGTCCACGTCCGCGTCGCCCTCGTAGACGCGTTCGATCAGGTCGGCGCGCTCGATCACCACTTCCCGTCTCAACATCAGCGCGGACAGGACGCGCCATTCGAACGCGGTGAGTTTCAGCGGCAGGCCATCTCGCTCGAACGTGCCGAGTTGCGCGTCAAACGTCAGCGGCCCGCAGGTCACGCGCGACGCTGCGTGCCCGGCGGCGCGGCGCACCAGCGCGCGGAGTCGCATGACCACCTCCTCGACCCGAAACGGCTTCACGACATAATCGTCGGCGCCCGCCTTGAAGCCCTCGACCTTCTCGGACCAGCCGTCGCGGGCGGTGAGGATCAGCACGGGCAGGTCGCGTCCCGCCGCGCGCCAGTCGCGCAATACGGACAAGCCGTCGCGCTTCGGCAGGCCGAGATCGAGCACCGCCGCGTCGTAGAGTTCGGTCGCGCCGAGATGGCCGCCATCCTCGCCGTTGCTCGCGACATCGACCGCGAAATGCTCCGCGCGCAACGCCCGCGCCAGCCCGTCGGCGATCGCCGCATCGTCCTCGACTAGTAATACCCGCATGCGCTTGTCCCTATGTCCGAGACCTCAACGGAATCTGAACGGCTTGGTTCAGCGGACGTCGGCAGCGTGCGCCTAGACGGTGATTCGTCAACCAATGAGAGGAACGACGCAATGACCGAACATTCCCACAGCGCGCCGAACAAGCGCTTCAATCTCCGCCGCAACCGCCTCGCGCTTGCCGCGGCAGGCCTGCTCGTCGTCGGGGGTGCCGCCGGTGCCGTTACCGTCGCCGCGACTCGTCCGACCGTGACGATGGCGCCCGCCACCCCGACCGCGATCCGTTCGCTCCAGTCCGACGGGATCGTTACGATCCGCGGTACCGTCGCCGAGACATACGGCAACAAGTTCGTGATGGCCGACCGCACGGGGCGCGCACTCGTCGACCTCGGCCGCGACGGTGACGGCAGCAATCTGGTCGCGGCCGGCCAGCCGGTGACGATCCAGGGGCGGTTCGAGGACGGCTTCGTCCATGCCTCGTTCCTGGTGGCACCCGGCGGCAAGGTCATCGCGCTGGGTCCGGTCGGCGGCCCGC
This sequence comes from Sphingomonas sp. AP28, assembly GCF_056680455.1. NCBI lineage: Bacteria > Pseudomonadati > Pseudomonadota > Alphaproteobacteria > Sphingomonadales > Sphingomonadaceae > Sphingomonas > Sphingomonas sp. AP28. The sequence goes on from NZ_CM155283.1 coordinate 3,428,061, forward strand.
CGCGCGGCCCGCATGGTCCCGGCGGTCCTGGCCGTGACGGTCCGGGCCGTGATGGCCCCGGTCGCGATGGCCCTGGTGCTCCCGGCGGCCCTGGTGGTCCGGGCGGCCCCGGTGCTCCTCCACCGCCGCCGCCTGCCGGCATGGCACCCCCGCCGCCGCCAATGGCTAACGGTGCAGTCGCGCCCGCACCCGTTGCTCCTCCGGTCGGGGCGCCGACTACCGCACCGGCCCGGCAGGCGACCCCGGCGACCTGATGCCGTCCGCCTGACTGTCGCGAAATTAGCGCGGAGCCGGTATCATGCCGGCTCCGCGTTATCGCCGTATCGGTGCGGTCCGGAGCTGTTGGCGGCGCAGCACCGGTTCGGGCGGGCGGACCCAATAGCGGCCGGTCACGACCAGCGGCAGCGCGAGCAGCAGGCCTGCGCCGACATCCCAGACGCCGTCACCGATCAGGCCTGCGCCGAGCCCCGCGACGGTCGACACGCCAAGCAGGATCGGCAAGGCGAAGATCTGGCCGTTGGTCTTGTGAGTCATGCGATTTCTCCCGCCATCACGACTTCGCGGACGCGCTGGTCGCTGGGACCGCCGCGCCGACGCAGCCAAAGATACAGTCCGCTGCCGAGCACGATGATCGTCAATATGTCGAAGATCGCCCAGATGATCTTCATTGCGAGGCCGCCGTAATTCCCGAAGTGCAGCGGCTGTGCGAGCAGCATCGCCTGCATGTACCAAGGCATCGGCACGACTGCGTCGAGCCGTCCGGTCGCGGCATTGACGAAGCCGGGCAGCAACATCTTTGACGTCAGCGGCGTCGCGCCCTTCAGGAAGACGGCGTAGTGATGGTGGCTGCTGAAGACGACGCCGGGGAAGGCGATGAACTGCGGCTTCATCTCGGGTGCCTCGCGCTGCACGACGTCGAGCGCGGCCTGGACCGAGGCGCGCTGGGCCGGCAATGGCGTGCGTGCCTCGCTGGCGATGATCTCGGCGAGGCCGTTCGCCTTCCAGATGCCGGTGATCGGCACGACGAAGGTGTTGATCGTGCCCGTGACGCCGACGACACTCGCCCAAGCGAGCGTGACGATGCCGAGCAGATTGTGGCGATCGAGCCAGCCCAAGCGCTTGCTACGCCCGCGACGTAATGTGCCGAAGTCGAGCTTGGCCATGAACGGGGCGTAGAGCACGACGCCCGAGACGATCGCGGCGAAGAATAGCAGACCCATCACGCCGAGGAAGATTTCCGCCCAGAAGCCGAGGAACATGTCGGTGTGGAGTTTCAGGATGAACGCCATCACGCCTGGGACATAGGGCGGCATCTTCGCACCGGTGCGCGCGTCGAACGCCAGGAAGTGCATCGCCGCGGGCGCGGCATCCGGTGTCGGGCCGGTCGTGACGTAGACGATCGGGCGCTCGTCGTCGAAGCTGATGTAGAGCGGCAGCTCGCCGGGGGCTGCCTTCGCCGCACGCGCGAGGATTGTATCGAGCGGCAGCGACGGCGTGCCCGCCGGCAGCATCGCCATCGGCGCGGGCGGGTCGAGCCAGCCGTCGATCTCCTCGTCGAAGATCAGCGGCAGGCCGGTCACGCACAGCATCAGCAGGAACGCCGTGCAGATCAGGCTCGTCCATTTGTGGACCAGATACCACGCCTTGATCGTGCCGCGTGTCATGCGCGGGGAGCGGTCTTGCCGAAAGGTATGATCTGCTGGGCGGTCACCAGCGCACAGGTACAGATTTGATAACGATGTGCAATAGCGAGATTGAGTGGGGCTCTTGGCTATCCTCCCCCGCCAGGGGGAGGTGGCACCGCAGGTGACGGAGGGGGAGGAACGCGCAACGACGGTGATCCTTGCCTCCCCCTCCGTCTGGCAAGGGCCAGCCACCTCCCCCTGGCGGGGGAGGATTAGGGGGTCAGGCTACCCCAGCGCCGCCGGTGACGCCGTAGACTTCACCGGTGATGTAGCTGCCCTCTTGCGAGGCTAGCAGCACGTACACCGGGGCGATCTCCACCGGCTGGCCGGGACGGCCGAAATGGCTCTTCGATCCGAACGTCTCGAGCGTTTCCTGTGGTTGGCCGCCGCTGGGCTGAAGCACCGTCCAGAATGGGCCCGGCGCGACGACGTTGGCGCGGATGCCCTTCTCAATCAGCTGCTTGGCTAGACCCTTGGTGTAGGCGACGATCGCCGCCTTGGTGGTCGCGTAGTCGAGCAGATTGTCGGAAGGATCATAGCCCTGGACCGACGCCGTCGTGACCACCGCCGCGCCGACGGGGAGGTGCGGGACGGCAGCCTGCACGAACCAGTGCAGCGCATAAACGTTGGTCTTCATTGTCTGGTCGAAATCGTCGGTCGAGATATCGGCGACGGTCGGCCGTGTCTGCTGGCGCCCGGCGTTGACCACCAGCACGTCGAGACCGCCGAACGCGTCGACCGTCTGCTGGACTGCGGCACGACAGAACGACTCGTCCTTCACGTCGCCCGGCAGCGCAAGCGCCTTGCGCCCTTCCGCCTCGATCAGCGCGACGACTTCCTTCGCGTCGGCCTCTTCGGCGGGGAGATAAACGATCGCGACGTCGGCGCCTTCGCGGGCATAGGCGATCGCAGCGGCACGACCGATCCCGCTGTCGCCGCCGGTGATAAGCGCTTTGCGCCCCGCGAGCTTACCCGAACCCTTGTAGCTCGTTTCGCCGTGATCGGGCTTCGGATCCATCTTCGACGCAATGCCCGGTGCAGCCTGCGGCTGTTGCGGGAAGGGGGGCTGCGGGTATTGCGTGCGCGGATCCTGCATCGTGAGCCGGTCGGCCATGGGGTGCTCCTGTGTCGATTAAGCAAGAGCAACCCATGCCGGCGCGTATAGGTTGCGTTCTATTTGAGCAGGATCAACGCCTTCGACAGCGTCATGTAGATCCCCCAGAGGATCGGCAGCCCGACCGCGAGCCACGCAAAGACGACGATCGGCGAGGTGCCGGTGGCCGCAGCGGCCGTACCGCCGCCGACAGTGTCGACAGCGATCGGCCGGTCATCTGCCGCCATGTGGAACTTCGCCGCGACCGGCCGGACGAACAGGTTCGCGACGAACCCGGCCACCAGCATCGCCGCCAGCACGAGGAAGATCGGCGGATAGATATCGCTGCGGGGCACACCCGCCGCGATCGCGCGGTCACGCATATTGGCGACGAGCAACGGCCCGACCACGCCGGCTGTCGACCAGGCGGTCAACAACCGCCCGTGGATTGCACCGACATATTTGGTCCCAAAGAGGTCGGCGAGATACGCCGGCGCGGTCGCGAAACCGCCGCCGTACATCGAGGCGAGGATGCAGAAGACCAGGATGAACAGTCCCAGCGTGGTGCCAGCCAGTGCCGGTGCGGCGAAACCGTAGAGCACGGCGCCTGCCGCGAGGATCGTCGCGAACAGGGGTTTGCGACCGATCCGATCGGACAGCCACGCCCAGAAGAACCGCCCGCCGATGTTGAACAGGCTGATCGCCCCGACAAAGCCTGCGCCTACTGCTGCGGCCGCCTTCTTCTGGTCGTCATCGAATGCCGTGAACAACACGCTCGGCGCGTCGATCAGGCGTCCGCCGAACAGCTCCTGCAACATCGGCGAGGCGATGCCGATGATCCCGATCGACGCGGAGACGTTGAAGAACAGCACCAGCCACACCAGCCAGAATTGCGGCGTGCGATGCGCGTCCGACAGTGCGACGTTGAAGCGGCTAATCGACGCCTTGGCCGATGTTGGCGCGGTCCAGCCCGCCGGTGCCCAACCCTCGGCGGGGACGCGGTAGCCGATCGCGCCAGCCATCATGAACACGAAATAGACGCAGGCGAGCACCAGGAACGTCTGCCAGACGCCAACGCCTGCGGAGCTCGCGAAATGCTTCATCAACAGGTCGGCGAGAGGTCCGCCGATCATCGCGCCTCCGCCAAAGCCCATGATCGCCATCCCGGTCGCCATGCCGCGCCGATCGGGAAACCATTTGATCAGCGTCGAAACGGGCGAAATGTAGCCAAGGCCGAGCCCGATTCCGCCGATGACGCCCGACCCGAGCCAGATCAGCCAGAGTTGATGCGTCGCGATGCCGATCGCCGCGATGCCCATGCCGCCGCACCAGCAGAATGCGGCGACGACGCCGGCTTTCCGCGGGCCTGCGCGCTCGAGCCAGCCGCCCCAGATCGCGGCGGCGGCACCGAGCACGACGAAGAACAGCGTGTACGTCCAGACGAGATCGCTGACCCGCCAGTCGCAGGTCGTGGTGGTCAGCGCGCCGAGCAGCGTAAGGTTGGGGCAGGCGACCGGGTCGGTGATCCCGATCGCGCGCGACAGCGGCAACCAGAACACGCTGAACCCGTACGCCATGCCGATGCACAGGTGGATCGCGAGCGCGCAGGGGGGCACGAGCCAGCGGTTGAAGCCTGGCGCGGCGACGGTTCGCGCCCTGCTCAAGAACCCGGCCCCTGTGTCGATCGTGTTCGTCATCCAACCCCCGCCTGTTATCGGTATTGGCGGCAGCGTGGACGATCAGTCGACGAATGTCACCATAAGCGTTTCGAAACCGTCGATCGTCGCGTGCACGGTCTGTCCGCGTCGGATCGGGCCGACGCCGGCAGGGGTGCCGGTGAAAATCAAATCGCCAGGGGCCAGCTCGACGAACGTTGACAGAGTCGCGATTATCTCGGGCACGCTCCAGATCATCATCGACAGGTCGCCGGACTGGCGCGTCTCGCCGTCGATCGCGAGCGCGATTCTGCCCTTGGTGGCGGGCACACCCGGCGTGAGCGCGCCGACCGGGGCGGAGTGATCGAAGCCCTTCGCCATGTCCCACGGGCGCCCGGCCTTCTTCGCCGCCGCCTGGAGATCGCGCCGCGTAAGGTCGATGCCGACGCCTGCGCCGAAGATCGTCGCTTCGGCATCCTCCACCGCGATATCCTTGCCGCCCGCACCGAGCGCGATCACCAGTTCGACTTCGTGATGCAGGTCTTCGGTCTGCGGCGGGAAGGGGAGGGTGCTGCAGTTTGCGACAACCGCGTCGGCGGGCTTGGAAAAGAAGAACGGCTCCTGCCGATCGGGGTCGGAGCCCATCTCGCGTGCATGGTCGGCATAGTTCTGGCCTACGCAGAAGATCCGGCGGACGGGGAAGGGATCGGACGTACCGGCGATGGCGACGGTCGGCGCGGTGATCGTGGGGATGTGCATGATGGCTCCTTCGCGCGCTCTCATCGACCGCGAACGCATGCTTTGCAACGGCGGCTCGCGGCAACGAACCGGAACGTCTGCCGACTCAACGGGTTACGGCTAGGCACTAACCGGAGATACCCCAATGCCCAGCAACCAGCCCGTCCGTTTCGATCCGTCCGTCGAAACGATCGCTCCCGACGAGCAGGAGACTCTGCAGGGCATGAAGGATTCGTTCCAGGACATCCTGGAGACGACGTCGCAGGACTATGGCCACGCGGTCCGTTCGGTCCATGCCAAGGCGCACGGCATCGCGCGCGGTACCTTCACGATCGCCGACAACTTGCCGCCCGAACTCGCACAGGGTATCTTCGCAACGCCCGGCCGCCACGAGGCGATCATCCGTATCTCGACCAATGCCGGCGATATCCTCGACGACAGCATCAGCCTGCCGCGTGGTCTCGCGCTGAAGATCCTCGATGTCGACGGTGCCCGCCTGCCGGGGTCGGAAGGCGACACGACGCAGGACTTCATCATGGTCAACGGTCCCGCCTTCTCGGCCTCCGACCCGAAGGCCTTCGCCAAGAACCTGAAGCTGCTCGCGAAGACAACCGACCGCTTCGAAGGTGTGAAAAAGGCGATGTCCGCCACCTTCCGCGTCGTCGAGTCCGCGCTCGAAGCAGTCGGCGGCCAGTCAGCGACGCTGACCACGCTCGGCGGTGCCAAGCCCGTCCATCCGCTCGGCGAGACCTACTACTCGCAGACGCCGTTCCGCTTTGGCGACTACATCGCGAAGGTCGCGCTGTTCCCGGTATCGCCCGAACTGACGCGACTGACCGGCGATCTGGTCGACATTACTGCACGTCCGGATGCTTTGCGCGAAGTCGTTCGCGAGGAACTGGTCGAGCATGGCGGCAAATGGGAGTTCCGCGTGCAGCTGAACACCGATCTCGAAAAGATGCCGATCGAGGACGCGTCGGTGGTCTGGGACGAGGCGGCGAGTCCGTTCGTGACGGTCGCGACGCTCGAAGTGCCGGCGCAGCTGTCGTGGGAGCAGGGCGTCACCGATCATACCGACGACGCGCTGTCGTACAGCATCTGGCACGGCATCACCGCGCATCAGCCGCTCGGCGGGGTGAACCGCACGCGCAAGGATACGTACAAGCAGTCGGCGGACTTCCGCGGCAAGTTCAACGGATGTCCGATGCACGAGCCGGCCAAGCTGTCCGAACTCGCCTGACATGAGGGGTATCGGGGGTGCCGGATTGAAGCTGTTCCACGTCAGCGACGTGCATTTCGGTGCGGAGGACCCGGCGGCGATCGCTTGGTTCTCCGAACGCGTCGCGGACGAGAAGCCGGACGCGGTCATCATGACCGGCGACCTGACGATGCGCGCTACGAAGGACGAGTTCCAGCAGGGCGGCGACTGGTTGCGGTCGCTCGACGTGCCGGTGACGCTGGAGGTCGGCAATCATGACATCCCCTATTATTGGGACCCGTTCCGGCGGCTTTTCGCGCCGTACCAGCGCTACGCAGCGGTCGAGCAGATGATCGAGAAGCCGTTGGAGCTTCCCGGCGTAACCGTGGTCCCGCTCAAGACGACGGCGCGCGCGCAGTGGCGGTGGAACTGGTCGAAGGGGCGTGTCAGCCCCGGTTCGCTAAAGCGCGCGCTGGCGATGATCGCGGACGTACCGAAGGGCAATTTGATCCTCATCGGTGCGCATCACCCGCTGATCGAGGGCGGCACCACCGGGACCGCCAAGACGCGCAATGGCGACGAGGCGCTGACGGCGCTGGCCGAGGCTGGTGCGCATGCCGTGCTGTCGGGGCATGTCCACGATCCGTTCGACGTGCCGGTCGAGCGAGCGGGTCGGATCATCCGCATGATCGGTGCGGGCACGCTGTCGAAGCGCACGCGTGGCAGCCCGCCTGCGTTCAACGAAATCCGGGTTGAGGGTGGGCGGTTCGAGACGCTGGCGCGGACGCTGTCCCCTGAGGCCAAGCACTCGATTACGAGTGAAGTCTAACGAGATTTTCGATCCTCCCCCGCCAGGGGGAGGTGGCGCGAAGCGACGGAGGGGGAGGAACACGCAGCCAACGTGGTCCCTTACCTCCCCCTCCGTCTGGCAAGCGCCAGCCACCTCCCCCTTGCGGGGGAGGATCAGCAGCTTGCCTAGTCCGGTGCTTTCCCGGAGTTGAACTCTATATCGATCTCCACCCATCCGCCGAGTATCTGCTTCCCACCCACCCGCGGGGGGCGGACGCGGAACTGCCACGCGGCTTGGCGCATCGCGCGCGCCAGACCAGAGCCGACGGGCGACTCGCTCAGCGCGCGGCAATTCTCGACCTGGTAGTTCGCGATCATCCGGCAGGCGATCTTCGCCCAGCTGTTCGGCGGCGGCGGGCTCTTCAAATAGCCGTTGAGTTCGGCATCGGTCGGCCGGCGATACCATTCGACCTTGTACAGCCGCTCGCCACCCGGACCTTCGCCGGGGCCATAGGCTGCACCGCTGTCCTTGCCCTTGCCCGACCCGCTGCCACCGTCACCGCCGGCAAGCTGGTCGTCGGGGTGCGACGGCATCTTCGAAATATCCGCTGCTTCGAACATCTCCATGCCGCCGAGCATCTTGATCGGCAGCGGTGGCGGCGATGTCGGCGGGGCAGGGGGCGCCTGTGCGGAAGGGACCCTAGGTGCCGCGCGCTGCGGCGAACCGCCGCTCGCACGCTTTGCCTTGGTCGGCGATGGCGTCCGCTTCTGAGGAGTAGGCGCAGTCTGATCGGGGGCGATCTGGAAGGTGACCGGCTCGCGGCGCTCCTCGGGTTTCGAGGTAACCGAGGGCGCCAGTCGCAACAGCAGCAGGAGAATAAGGACATGCGCGATGACGGTCAGCACGAACGCGCCGCTGCGCCGTCGGGTCGAACCGCGTGTCTCGATCGACGAAGGATGGTACGCCGACCGCATCGGCAGTCCGCCTAGCCCCGCCAAGGCGCGACGGCAACGCCCGGCGTCGATGATCTTTTTGTCACCATGGTCACTGAAAACTGTCGACGAAGTCAGCCGCGCTCATCGACGAGCGCCGCGATCGCGTCCGCGGCGGCCTCTGCACCGTTCTCCAGCGCAACCTGCGCGCCGACATGCGCGGCCTTCTCGCGTATCCGGTCGGTCAGGATGGCGGTGATCGCGGCACCAGCATGCGCGATCGTGAAGTGCCTCGACGACAGCGTCCTGCCGACGCCGATCGATTGGATGCGGTGCCCATTGTCGTACTGATCGCCCATGTGCGGGACGACAAGTTGCGGCTTGCCGGCCCGTAGCGCCTGGCCGGTCGAGCCCGCGCCACCGTGATGGATGACCGCACATGCCCGCGGGAACAGCAGCGAGTGCGGCGCATAGCGGCAGACATGCACGTGTTCGCTCGCTGCTGCCTGATCGTCGCTACCGGTCAGCAGTACCGCGCGCAGGCCGAGTGTTCGCGCGGTCGAGGCTGCGGTGACGTAGAAGTCGCCTGGCGCAAACGTCGCAAAGGATCCTAGCGTGAAGACCAGTGGCGGTGGGCCGGCAGCGAGGAACGCCTCTAGCGCTGGGTCGAGCATTTCGGGCGCCCCGGTATCGCTGTCGAAATCGCAAAGCCGGTGACGCGCGCAATGTCCGGCAGGTCAGGCTGGCGCGGCGCAATGGCCGGCGAATAGCAGCACAAGGTAAGGTCTGCGCTCACGGGCGTCTCGAGCAGCAACGCCTGGCGTGACGGCGGCAGGCCGCGTGACCTGCGAACCGCATCGACGGGGCGTCCATACCGATGTCGCAGGACGCCGCGCATGACCCGATACACCGACCGGTTCCAGGCGCGACCGATCGGCCCGGTCGGTGCGTGGGCCATCATCGCGAAGTCGGGTGTGCGGGGCGGCGCATAGGCGGAGAAGGTCGCCATCGGCTGGAGCAGAACGTTGACCAGCGGCACGCTGCGCGTCTCCGCGACTATCGGCGCGGCGAACACGAACAGCGAGGCGACCAGTACGACCGCGCCCTCCATCGCGTTGTCCAGCGCCGTCGTGCTATTGGCTAGCCACGGCATCAGGATTCGGTTCATCAGATAGGTCTGATCCGACATGATCCGCTTTGCGACCTGGTCGGGCGGCATGCCCAACGTCTCGGTCAGCGCATCGAAGCCGCCGACGATCGCGATGCCGGTGAGGCCCGCAGCTTCGACCTTGGCGACGTGATCGGCAGGGACCGCCAGCACGACCGCGAACCCTCTCGCCTTCAGCGCGAGGCCGATCGCGATGAAGGGATGCAGGTCGCCGAGCGAGCCGATCGTGGCGAGGACGATCTTTCGCATCGGCTCTGTGTTGTCCTTCCCGGCCGCTAATTTCGACAGCACCCGCCGCAGCCGTACAGCGGGAATGCGACTCATTTATTGCGGCGAAATTGTCCGCGCTGGTCCGCAGCGGCATGACCAACTGTCAGTCAGAACCGTCAGACCAGCTTTCCCCTGTCATGCCGGACCGGTTCCGACATCGAGTGCGGCAGACTCCGAAGATGCTGGTTAGCGGAGCCGTGGACCCAGGAACTGGTCGGCAGTTATCCCCACCCGACATGTAACCATCGTCATTCCCGCGGAGGCGGGGACCCATATGCTCAGACTCCGGCGATCTCATCGCTAGGTTTGCCAGTATGGGTTCCCGCCTGCGCGGGAATGACGGTTACATGGTGGAGAGGATAATCACCGAACCGGTCCGGGGTGACGACATGACTTCAGAACAACGCGCTTCAACAATCGGCCGCAAACGCTAAGCGTCGATCGGCCGCGAAGACGCGCTTCCGCTCCAAAACGGAAAAGGCCGCCGCCCGGTATCCCGGACGGCGGCCTTTTCATTAGTCAGCGCCGAGGCGTCTGACGAAACCGATTACTCGGTCTCGTTCAGATACTCGCCGGCATCCGCGTCGGTGCCGGTGCCCGAGGTGACGACCGCTGCGAGCGGATCCTCTCCTGCGCCGCCTGCATCACGCGGCGAACGTGCCAGTTCGGCAGCATGCTCGTCGGCAGCCGACATCGGTGCCACGATCGACACCTCCGCCATCTTGCGCTGCTGGACGCGCATCGCGGCGTCGCGGCTGTTGGCCACGACACGCAGGCGGTTGAGGCCTGCACCGGTGCCTGCCGGGATGAGCCGGCCGACGATCACGTTCTCCTTCAGGCCCATCAGCATGTCCTGCTTACCCTGGACCGCTGCCTCGGTAAGGACGCGGGTGGTCTCCTGGAACGATGCCGCCGAGATGAAGCTGCGGGTCTGCAGCGACGCCTTGGTGATGCCGAGCAGGATGGGCTTGCCCTGTGCGCGGGTCTGCTTCTTCTCGAGCTTCTCGTTGGTCGCGTCCATTTCCTCGCGATCGACCTGCTCGCCCTTCAGCAGCGTGGTGTCGCCGCCGTCGGTGATCTCGACCTTCTGCAGCATCTGACGAACGATCGTCTCGATGTGCTTGTCGTTGATCTTCACGCCCTGGAGACGATAGACTTCCTGGATTTCCGACACGAGATACTCGGCGAGGGGTTCGATGCCCATCGTCTCGAGGATGTCGTGCGGATCGGGCGAGCCGCCGATCAGGTTGTCGCCGCGCTTGACGTAATCGCCTTCCTGGACGTCGATGACCTTCGACTTCGGCACCAGATACTCGACAACGTCGCCGCCATCCTCGGGCTGGATGCCGATCTTGCGCTTCGCCTTGTAGTCCTTGCCGAACACGACGCGGCCCGAGATCTTGGCGATGATCGCCGAGTCCTTGGGGATGCGTGCCTCGAACAGCTCGGCAACACGCGGCAGACCACCGGTGATGTCGCGCGTCTTGGCGCTCTCGCGGCTGACGCGGGCCACGACGTCGCCGCCGAACACCTGTGCGCCATCCTCGACCGACAAGGTCGCGCCGATCGCCAACATGTATCGACCGGTCTCGCCCGACGTCTCGTCGAGCAGGGTCATGCGCGGACGCAGATCCTCCTTCGACTTGGTCGTCGCACGATATTCGATCACGACGCGCTGGGCGATGCCCGTGGCTTCGTCGGTCTGCTCGGTGAGCGTCTTGCCCTCGATCAGGTCGACATACTTGATCGTGCCCGGGTTCTCCGTGATCACCGGCATGGTGAACGGATCCCACTCGGCCATCCGATCGCCGCGCGACACGATGTGACCATCGTCGAACAGCACGTACGCACCGTACGGGATGCGGTCGACCGAGAGCTCGCGGCCGTCCATGTCGACGATCGCGATTTCACCCGAGCGGCTGAGCACCACGCGACGGCCACGCTGGTCGACGATGATACGCAGATCGCGGAACTGCACCGTACCGTCTGCGTGAGCCTCGAGGTTCGACGTTTCGTTGAGCTGCGCCGCACCACCGATGTGGAACGTACGCATCGTCAGCTGCGTGCCCGGCTCACCGATCGACTGCGCGGCGATGACGCCGACAGCTTCACCGATGTTGACCGGCGTACCGCGGGCGAGATCGCGCCCGTAGCACTTGCCGCAGACGCCGATCTTCGACTCGCAGACCAGCGGGCTGCGGATCTTGCACGACTGCGTACCGAGGCCTTCGATCGTCGTGATCATCGGCTCGTCGAGCAGCGTGCCCGACGGGATGACGACCTTGCCGGTCTTCGGATCGACGATGTCCTCCGCGGTCGTACGACCGAGGATGCGCTCGCCGAGGCTTGCGATCGTCGAACCACCCTGGAGAATGGCCTTCATCTCCAGCGCGCGGGTCGTGCCGCAATCCGGTTCGATGATCACGCAATCCTGCGACACGTCGACCAGACGACGCGTCAGGTAGCCCGAGTTCGCCGTCTTCAACGCCGTATCCGCGAGGCCCTTGCGAGCGCCGTGGGTCGAGTTGAAGTACTCAAGGACGGTCAGGCCTTCCTTGAAGTTCGAGATGATCGGCGTTTCGATGATCTCGCCCGACGGCTTGGCCATCAGGCCACGCATACCGGCAAGCTGCTTGATCTGCGCCTGCGAACCACGAGCACCCGAGTGGGCCATCATGTAGATCGAGTTGATCGGCTTTTCACGGCCGGTCTCCTCGTCTACCTTCACCGCACGGATCTCGTCCATCATGGCGTTCGCGACCTGGTCGCCGCAACGGCTCCAGGCGTCGATCACCTTGTTGTACTTCTCCTGCTGCGTGATCAGACCGTCCTGATACTGCTGCTCGAAGTCCTTCACGAGCGCCTTGGTGTCGTCGACGAGACCAACCTTGGCGTCCGGAATGATCATGTCGTCCTTGCCGAACGAGATGCCGGCGCGGAACGCGTGGCGGAAGCCGAGCGACATGATCGCGTCGGCGAACAGCACGGTCTCCTTCTGGCCGGTGTGACGATAAACCTCGTCGATCACGTCGCCCACGTCCTTCTTGGTGAGGAGGCGGTTGACGGTGTCGAACGGCACCTTGTGGCTGTGCGGCAGGCACTCGCCCAGCAGCATGCGGCCCGGGGTCGTCTCGTACCGCTTGAGGTACTGCTTCCCCTTCTCGTCGGTCTGCGGAACGCGGCTGATGACCTTGGTGTGCAGCGTGACCGCCTGAGCGTTCAGCGCCTGGTGCACTTCGGCCATGTCACCGAGCAGCATCCCCTGGCCCGGCTCGTTCTCCTTCATCATCGACAGATAATAGAGACCGAGCACCATGTCCTGCGACGGAACGATGATCGGCTTGCCGTTAGCTGGCGACAGGATGTTGTTCGTCGACATCATCAGGACGCGCGCTTCGAGCTGGGCCTCGAGGCTCAGCGGGACGTGCACGGCCATCTGATCGCCGTCGAAATCGGCGTTGAACGCGGAGCAGACCAGCGGGTGAAGCTGGATCGCCTTGCCCTCGATCAATACCGGCTCGAACGCCTGGATGCCGAGACGGTGAAGCGTCGGCGCACGGTTCAGCATGACCGGATGCTCGCGGATCACCTCGTCCAGGATATCCCAGACTTCCTTGCGCTCCTTCTCGACCCACTTCTTCGCCTGCTTCAGGGTCATCGACAGACCCTTCGCATCGAGACGTGCGTAGATGAACGGCTTGAACAGCTCGAGCGCCATCTTCTTCGGCAGGCCGCACTGGTGCAGCTTCAGCTCAGGCCCGGTCACGATGACCGACCGACCCGAATAGTCGACGCGCTTGCCGAGAAGGTTCTGACGGAAGCGGCCCTGCTTGCCCTTGAGCATGTCGGACAGCGACTTCAGCGGACGCTTGTTGGCGCCCGTGATCGTGCGACCGCGGCGACCATTGTCGAACAATGCGTCGACGGCCTCCTGAAGCATGCGCTTCTCGTTGCGGACGATGATGTCCGGCGCGCGGAGCTCCATCAGGCGCTTGAGGCGATTGTTGCGGTTGATCACGCGGCGATACAGATCGTTCAGATCCGACGTCGCGAAACGACCACCGTCCAGCGGCACCAGCGGGCGCAGCTCGGGCGGGATGACCGGCACGACCTCGAGGATCATCCACTCGGGGCGGTTGCCCGAATCGATAAAGCTCTCGACGACCTTCAGGCGCTTGATGATCTTCTTGGGCTTCAGCTCGGACTTGGTGACCGCGAGCTCTTCGAGCAGCGCGGTACGCTCACCGACGAGGTCGAGCGATTCGAGCATGATGCGGACAGCTTCGGCACCGATACCGGCCGAGAAGGCGTCCTCGCCATACTGGTCCTGCGCGTCGAGGAGCTCGTCCTCGGTCATCAGCTGGTACTTCTCGAGCGGGGTCAGGCCCGGCTCGATCACGATGTACGCCTCGAAGTACAGCACGCGCTCGAGCTGCTTCAGCTGCATGTCGAGCAGCAGGCCGATGCGCGATGGCAGCGACTTCAGGAACCAGATGTGTGCGACCGGGGCGGCGAGCTCGATATGGCCCATCCGCTCGCGGCGGACCTTCGAGACGGTAACCTCGACGCCGCACTTCTCGCACACGATGCCCTTGTACTTCATGCGCTTGTACTTGCCGCACAGGCACTCGTAGTCCTTGATCGGACCGAAGATGCGCGCGCAGAACAGGCCATCACGCTCAGGCTTGAACGTGCGGTAGTTGATGGTCTCGGGCTTCTTGATCTCGCCGAACGACCACGAACGGATCTTGTCCGGGGACGCAATGCCGATCTGGATCTGGTCGAACGTCTCGGTCTTGGCGACCGGATTGGCGAAGGGGGTCATCTCGTTCATGAGCTGTCCTTAGGAAAAATCTTCCCCCCTACCGCTTGCGGGAGGGGGAGGGGCCCAGCCTCTTCAGGCTGGGAGGGGGTGGGCGCCCGGCATCGACGTCGCGCTTCAATGCCGGCCGGGAGCCCACCCCTCGGTCCCCTCCCGCGAGCGGGAGGGGAGGGCAAAGGAACTACTCCGCCGCGATCTGGATGCCGTCGCTGTCGAAGCCGGGCTCCGACTGCTTCAGGTCCACATTCAGGCCGAGCGAGCGCATTTCCTTGACGAGAACGTTGAAGCTCTCCGGGATGCCGGCCTCGAACGTGTCGTCGCCCTTGACGATCGCCTCGTAGACCTTGGTGCGTCCGACCACGTCGTCCGACTTCACCGTCAGCATTTCCTGCAAGGTATACGCCGCGCCGTAGGCCTGGAGTGCCCAGACCTCCATCTCGCCGAAGCGCTGCCCACCGAACTGCGCCTTACCACCCAGCGGCTGCTGCGTGACCAGCGAGTACGGCCCGATCGACCGTGCGTGGATCTTGTCGTCGACCAGATGGTGGAGCTTCAGCATGTAGATGTAGCCCACCGTCACCTTGCGATCGAACTGATCGCCGGTGCGGCCGTCGAACAGGTCCGACTGACCCGACGTGTCGAGGCCCGCCAGCGCCAGCATCGCCGAGACGTCGGCTTCGCGGGCACCATCGAACACCGGCGTCGCCATCGGCACGCCGCCCTTCAGGTTCTTGGCGAGCTCGACGATCTCGTCCCCCGTGCGGGCGTCGATCTCGGCGTGATACTGCTCGCCGTACACCGTCTTGAGGCGATCGCGGACCGCCTCGGGCATCGCACCCGGCTTGGCGTCCGGATTCTCTTCACGCCACGTCTCGAGAGCCGCGGTGATCGACTGGCCCAGGCCACGTGCGGCCCAGCCCAGATGCGTCTCGAAGATCTGCCCGACGTTCATGCGCGACGGCACGCCCAGCGGGTTGAGGACGATATCGACCGGCGTACCGTCGGCGAGGAACGGCATGTCCTCGGCCGGCAGGATGCGGCTGATGACGCCCTTGTTGCCGTGACGGCCGGCCATCTTGTCGCCCGGCTGCAGCTTGCGCTTCACCGCGACGAACACCTTGACCATCTTCAGCACGCCCGGCGACAGCTCGTCACCGCGCTCCAGCTTCTCGCGACGATCGTGGAACTTGTCCGTGATCAGCTTGGCGGCATCGTCATACTGGATCTTGACCGCTTCCAGATCGCTCTGGACCTTGTCGTCGGCGACCGCGAACTTCCACCACTCGTGGCGGTCGACGCTGTCGAGCAGATCCATGTCGATCACGACGCCCTTCTTGACGCCCTTCGGCGCCGAGGTGGCGGTCTGATCGAGCAGCATTTCGCGAAGACGCGACCAGGTCGCACGGTTCAGGATCGAACGCTCGTCGTCCGAATCCTTCTTCAGGCGCTCGATCTCCTCGCGCTCGATCGCCATCGCGCGCTCGTCCTTGTCGATGCCGTGACGGTTGAAGACGCGAACGTCGACGACCGTACCCGACACGCCCGGCGGCAGGCGAAGCGACGTATCGCGCACGTCGCTGGCCTTCTCGCCGAAGATCGCACGAAGAAGCTTCTCCTCCGGCGTCATCGGCGATTCACCCTTCGGCGTGATCTTGCCGGCGAGGATATCGCCCGGCTCGACCTCTGCACCGATGTAGACGATGCCCGCCTCGTCGAGGTTGCGAAGTGCTTCCTCGCCGACGTTCGGGATGTCGCGCGTGATGTCCTCAGGCCCGAGCTTCGTGTCGCGAGCCATCACCTCGAACTCGTCGATATGGATCGACGTGAACACGTCGTCCTTCACGATCCGCTCGGAGATCAGGATCGAATCCTCGTAGTTGTAACCGTTCCACGGCATGAACGCGACGAGGCTGTTGCGACCCAGCGCCAGCTCGCCGAACTCGGTCGACGGACCGTCGGCGAGCACGTCGCCGGCACGAACCGCATCGCCCACCTTCACCAGCGGACGCTGGTTGATGCAGGTCGACTGGTTCGAGCGCTGGAACTTCATCAGCGTATAGATGTCGACGCCCGACTTGCCGGCATCGATCTCGCCGGTCGCCCGGATCACGATACGCGCCGCGTCGACCTGGTCGACGATGCCCGCACGCTTGGCCGAGATCGCGGCGCCGGAGTCACGTGCCACGGTCTCTTCCATGCCGGTGCCGACGAACGGCGCCTCGGCCTGGACGAGCGGCACGGCCTGACGCTGCATGTTCGAGCCCATCAGCGCGCGGTTGGCGTCATCGTTTTCCAGGAACGGAATGAGCGATGCGGCGACCGAGACGAGCTGCTTGGGGCTGACGTCCATCAACGTGATGTTGTCGGGCAGCGCCATCAGGAATTCGCCAGCCTGACGCGACGACACCAGCTCCTCGACGAAGCCGTTCGACGAATCGAGCTCGGCGTTGGCCTGCGCGATCGTGTGCTTGGCCTCTTCCATCGCCGACAGGTACACGACGTCGTCGGTGACCTTGTGGTCGACGACCTTGCGGTACGGAGTCTCAATGAAGCCGTACTTGTTCACCCGCGAGAAGCTGGCGAGCGAGTTGATCAGACCGATGTTCGGGCCTTCCGGCGTCTCGATCGGGCAGATGCGGCCGTAATGCGTCGGATGAACGTCGCGGACTTCGAAGCCGGCGCGCTCACGCGTCAGACCACCTGGTCCAAGTGCCGACACGCGACGCTTGTGGGTGACTTCCGACAGCGGGTTGGTCTGATCCATGAACTGCGACAGCTGTGACGAGCCGAAGAATTCGCGGACCGCTGCAACCGCAGGCTTCGCGTTGATCAGGTCGTTCGGCATGACGGTCGAGACGTCGACCGACGACATGCGCTCCTTCACGGCGCGCTCCATGCGGAGCAGACCGACGCGGTACTGGTTTTCGAGCAACTCGCCGACCGAACGGACACGACGGTTACCGAGGTTGTCGATATCGTCGATTTCGCCCTTGCCGTCCTTGAGGTTCACGAGAGTCTTGATGACCTCGAGAATGTCCTTGGTGCGCAGCGTCGTCACGGTGTCCTCGACGTCAAGGTCGAGACGCATGTTGAGCTTCACGCGACCGACGGCCGACAGGTCGTAGCGATCCGGATCGAAGAACAGACCCGAGAACAGCGCCTCGGCCGTCTCCAGCGTCGGCGGCTCGCCGGGACGCATCACGCGGTAGATGTCGCTGAGGGCCTGCTCGCGCTCCTCGGCCTTGTCGACCTTGAGCGTGTTGCGGATCCACGGACCCGTCGCGACGTGATCGATGTCGAGCAGGTCGAGACGCTCGATGCCTGCCTGGTCGAGCAGTTCGAGGTTCTCGGCGGTCACTTCGTCACCGGCTTCGATGTAGATGCGGCCGGTCGACTCGTCGATCAGGTCGTACGCCGAATAGCGGCCGAAGATTTCCTCGGTCGGGATCAGCAGGTCGGTGAGACCGTCCTTGAATGCCTTGTTCGCAGCGCGCGGGCTGATCTTCTGGCCGTTCGGGAACACGACTTCGCCGGTCTTCGCATCGACGATGTCGAACATCGGCTTCTGGCCACGCCAGTTCTCGACCTGGAACGGAACGATCCAGCCACCCTGGCCGCGGACGAACGTCACGCGGTTGTAGAAATAGTTGAGGATCTCTTCCGACGTCATGCCGAGCGCATAGAGCAGCGCCGTGACGGGCAGCTTGCGCTTGCGATCGATGCGGACGTTGACGATGTCCTTCGCGTCGAACTCGAAATCGAGCCACGAACCGCGATACGGGATCACGCGCGCCGCGAACAGATACTTGCCCGATGCGTGCGTCTTGCCGCGATCGTGATCGAACAGGACGCCCGGCGAACGGTGCATCTGGCTGACGATGACGCGCTCGGTGCCATTGATGAAGAACGTGCCGTTCTCGGTCATGAGCGGCATGTCGCCCATGTACACGTCCTGCTCCTTGATATCGATGACCGACTTGGCCTCGGTATCGGGATCGACCTCGAACGCGGTCAGGCGCAGCGTGACGCGCATCGGCGCAGCGTAGGTGATCCCGCGCTGGCGGCATTCCTCGACGTCGAACTTCGGCGGCTCAAGGACGTAATCGTCGAAATCGAGATAGGCGGTGCCGGCGAAATCCTGGATCGGGAAGACGCTGCGCAGCGTCTTCTCGAGACCCGAGACGTGGCCGATCGACTTGTCGGAGCGCAGGAACTGCTCGTAGCTCTCGCGCTGGACTTCGATCAGGTTCGGCATCTGCACGACTTCGTGGATGTTGCCGAAAACCTTGCGGATACGGCGCTTTGCAGTGCCGTGTTCGATCGCCTTGGAAGCCATAGGTTTTGTTTCGCCCTATAAAAACTGACGGATCAGTCGTAATTTCGTGCTTGGGAACCCCCAAGCGGGACGCACGTTCACGCAAAAAGGCCGCGCGCATCAGGTGCGGCGGCTCTCAGCGTATGAAACCTCGGTATCCAATACGATCGACACGCTGCGCGACGGCATGTCATTTCCCGGATGCTGTGGTGAGATGCGGATATAGGCGCGCCGTGGCGTCATGTCAAAGGGCGGCTGAAAAACGGTCGTTTCAACACGGTCGCACTGTCTGAAATACTATAGCTACCAAGCTTCGTGCAACGGTATTTGCATCCATGACGAGGTGTAACGCGTAATTCTGAAGTTACCGGGTGACATTCGCAGGGGAGTAGGCGGCGTCATGAACGACAAGATCGAAGTGCGGACGGTATCCGACCAGGATCGCGCAAATTGGACTCGGCTGATCGATGATCACGCGAAGATCGCCGGGCAGTGTGCCGACCTGGTGAGTTTGGCGCGGCAATCGAAGACGCAGAGCGCGATTGCTTCGCGCAAGCTGATCGAGCTGGCGGTAACGGTCGCCGATCATCTCGGTGTCGAGGACGAGGTCATCGACCGCACCGTCGTCGCGATGGAGGCGCATTGCTCCGCCGATACGATCGCGATGATGGAAGAGGACCTCGACATCCTCCGCTCTGACTGGAAGGCGTTCATCGGTCGCTGGCTGCCGACGATCTCGCCGAAGGATTGGGCAGCGTTCGGGGTTCAGGCGGAGTCGATGCTCGATCGATTGTCGCATCAGGTGAAGTTGGAGACTGAGCTGCTGTACGATCATGCGCTGCGCGATGGCGTAGTGCGCCCTGGTGGGCTGGTACTGCACTGAGTGACGGCGGGGCGGCCAGTCGGATCATTGCTCCCAAACGCCTCCCCAAAGAGAGCTCCCACCCCGGCGGAGGCCGGGGCCCAGTTGGAAAGGTGGCAATAACGAAGCGTTGTCCATCGTCAGCACCGTTCCCCAACTGGGCCCCGGCCTCCGCCGGGGTGGTAGTGCTTTCTGGAATACGCAGCCCCGATCAAACTGGTCTTTCTTCTACCGCCGCTTCTTTTTCGACGGTACGACCACCACCGGCGCCACCGGCACCGGCGGTTGCACGGTAACTTTCACCACCAGCGGCAACACCCCCGGATCAGCCGGATACTCCAGCCGCGCCCGCGCGAACACGAACCGAGCCTTCGCCGCCCCAAGCGCACTCTCGCTCGCCCCAACCCACCGCCAATGCCACGGCTCCCACTTCACATGCTGCTTGTTTCCGCCGGGAAAGCTCTGCTCGAACCCGAACCGCGGCGCGTTCAGTCGCAGCCAGCGCGCGGCAGGGGTGGCGGCCATGCACGCCTCCGCATCCGGACACCCGTTCGCCGGACGCACGGCGAAGTCCAAGGCATAGCCGGTCGAATGCTCGCTATACCCCGGCGGCGCGACCGAGATCGCGCGGTCGGCCGGACTGCTCGTCTCGCCGCGACAGAAGACGCTGCGCTGGCGCGCGATCGACCGCTGGCACGACAAGGCGCGGAGCTGGCCCATTACCGACGGGTCACCCTGCGCCGCCGCGAACAGCCGCAACAGGTCGGGCAATATGTCGGCGCGCACCCCGCACGGATTGCCGACCGAATACTCCGACGGCAGCGTCACAAGCTCGCTCTCAGGCGCGTCGCCGTACGGCAAATGCCCGAACGCGCGGCCATCGGACGCGATCGCTGCGCTCTGTCCCTCGCACAATTGTGCTTCCGCAATCGTGGGGGCGAACAGGAGCGCGAGGGCCAGCGTGCGGTGCAACATCGATGCTGGCTCTGGCACGCAGGCGCTAATGATGGCAAGGGCGGCGGCATGCATGGTGAACGCGTACTCTTCCTCGACGGCGAGGCCCTGGTGATCGACAAGCCCGCAGGGCTGCCGGTCGATCCGCCCCGCGACGGCTCGCTGAGCCTCGAAAATCATCTCGAAAGCCTGAAGTTCGGCTTCCAGCGCTGGCCCAAGGCGGTGCACCGGCTCGACCGCGACACGAGCGGCTGCCTGCTCCTGTCGCGCAACCCAAAGGCACACGCCCGGTTGCAACAGGCGTTCGAGCAGGGCCTCGTCTCGAAGCGCTACGTCGCGCTGCTCGACGGCGTCGTCGAGGGCACGTCCGGCCTGATCGAGATGGCGCTCGGCAAGGTCAGCACGGCCGAGACCGGCTGGCGCATGGTCGAGGACCCCGACGGCAAGAAGTCGCGCACTAAGTGGCGCGTGCTCGAGATCAGGGACGGCCGCTCGCTGGTCGAGTTCCTGCCCGAGACCGGCCGCACGCACCAGATCCGCGTCCACGCCGCGAGCGGCCTCGGTGCGCCGGTGGTCGGCGACGGCGTGTACGGCAAGGCGGACGGGCTCGGCATGATGCTCCATGCGCAGCGGCTGATCGTCCCGCGCCCCGGCAAGCCCGACGTGCTCGCCGAAGCGCCGTTGCCCGACCGGTTCGCCAAGGCCGGGTTCGCCGACGAGGCTGCTCAGGTTGCCAATGCTGCATCGGTTGCCGAAGTTACGACGCCCGACTCCACCGACGACTGATCGGGCTGAGGGCAGGGGCTGATGGTCGCGATCCCGATCACCCGATCGATCTCGATCGACGACAGCGAACTGATCGAGAGCACGACGCGCTCGGGCGGTCCCGGCGGTCAGCACGTCAACACCACCGACAGCGCGGTGATCCTGCGCTTCGACGTCGGCCTCTCGCCCGGCCTGCCGCTGGCGGTGAAGAACCGCATCGCCGTGCTCGCCGGATCGCGCCTCACGCGAGACGGCGTACTGGTGCTGCGCAGCGAGGGCTCACGCTCGCAACTGCTCAACCGCCAGGAAGTCCGCGAACGCCTCGTCGCGATGATCAAGGAGGCGACGATCGTTCCGAAAGCGCGCCGCGCGACCAAGCCGTCCAAGGCGGCCAAGGCACGGCGGGTCGATACGAAGAAGGTGCGCAGCGGGGTCAAGGCGGGGCGGGGCAAGGTCCGCGACGACTGAGCGGGCCATGCCTATGAGCGTCTCGCTAACGTCCGTCGGCCAGCCTAGTGCACGACCTCGCAATCCTCCCCCGCCAGGGGGGGGTGGCTGGCGCTAGCCAGACGGAGGGGGAGGCCCGCGATGTCGGATGTTCCGTGTCCTCCCCCTCCGTCGCCTGCGGCGCCACCTCCCCCTGGCGGGGGAGGATCGCCACATTGCCGCTGCGTCACCCCAGCTTTTGCTGGGTGACGGATTTGGGGGAGCGTTAGCTGCCTCTCAATCAAGGAAGACAGATGTACCAGTTCGATATCTCCGCCGGCACCAAGGCCGATCTCTATCGCGACCTGCTCGCCGCGCTCGACGCTCTAACGACGGACGAGACCGATCCGATCGCCAACATGGCGAATGCGGCGGCGCTGGTCTGGGAGTATCTCCCCGACCTTAACTGGGCGGGTTTCTACCGGCTGGTCGAAGGCGAACTCGTGCTTGGGCCGTTCCAGGGCAAGGTCGCCTGCATCCGTATCCCCGTCGGCAAAGGTGTCTGTGGTGCCGCCGCCGCGACGCTGACGACGCAACTGGTAGAGGACGTTCACGCGTTCCCGGGCCACATCGCCTGCGACGCAGCAAGTCGCTCCGAACTGGTAGTGCCGGTGATGAGGGACGGAACGCTGATAGCGGTGCTAGACCTCGACAGCCCCGAACTCGCGCGGTTCGATGCGGAGGACGCGACCGGCTGCGAGGCGCTCGCGGCGTTGCTCGGTCGGCGTCTAGGCTAACCCCTGTCCGACGCGCCCCGTTTCGGGACAGCACGTCGTCTGGCGACTCCACCGTGCCCTTGGTAAGCAACGCCCTGAGATATCCGGCGTTTGCGCTGGATCGGGTGGCCAACCAGGGAGACGGGTATGCGGAGGCTATTGATCGCGAGCGCGGGGCTAGTGCTGGCAGGCGGCACGGCGGATGCACAGCGGCCGAGTCCCGGCGCGAGCTACCCGGCTCCCGACGCCGCGATGCAGGCGCCGATGGCCCGCCCGAACCGTCCGGGTCCGCTCGCCGCGCAGATGCCCGTCGTCCAGGCTCCGACGCGACCGGCCCGCGCCCCGCGCACGTCGCGCTGGGGCAGCAAGATCGGCGGGCGCTGGTGGGGTGGTGCGAACGCTCCCGGCGGCTGGGCCGGGTATCGCCGGCCGCACCGCGGTTGGGCGGTGCCGAGCTATTGGAACGCGCCAAGGTTCTACGTCGCCGACTGGTCGGACTACCGTCTCGCGCAGCCGCCTCAGGGGTATCACTGGGCCCGTTATTACGACGATGCGGTGCTGATCGACTCGCGTGGTTCGGTCTACGACACTGCCAGCGATATCGACTGGGATCGCGCCGACGGTGGCGGCTACGCGTCGATCAGCCCGCGCGACTATGCTGCGAACGACACGGTCTATGCGGGCCCCGACGACCGTGGATACGTCGCGCCGTATGAGGATCGCCCCGCCCCCCGTCGCGATACCGGCGTGGGTGGTGCTGCGATCGGTGCCGTCGCCGGCGGCGTCGCAGGCAACGTCATCGCCGGTCGCGGCAATCGCCTCGGCGGGACGTTGATCGGTGCAGGCGTCGGCGCAGCGGCCGGCTACGCGATCGACAAGACCGAAGACCGCGGTGGCCTCGCACCGCCGTTGCCACCGAAACCGCGGCCTGTTTCGGGATACGGCGCCGGCTATGCTCCACCGCCCGCCTACGCAGCCGACTATTCATCGCCGGCCTATGCCAACGACTATTCGCCACCACCGCCGGCCAATGCTGTCGGGTATCGTCAGCCCCGCGCGTATACCGTGCCACCGGGTGGCACCTGGACCTCCCCCGACGGCGTGACGACGGTAACCACGACCAGCGGCAGCGCGTATTCAGCCGGGTCGACGACCGTGCTCGTTCAGTCCGTCCCGGTGACGACCACTACGACGACCACCGAATATTACGACGCGGCGCCCTATCCGCGGAGGAAACTGCGCCGCCGGCGGTAATTCAGCCGAGCATGCCGGCATAGGTTTGCGGCGGTTGGGGGAGCAGCACGCGCGCCGCGACCCCGCCGCCGACGACCAGGACGAGCGCACTCGCCCCCGCCATGACGATCCGGGGCGGCGGTAACCGATCGGCCAGCAGGACGGTCGCGACCGCGGTCGCGATCATCGGCCACAGGTGATAGCGTAGGTCCGACGCGATGCTCAGGGCCGCGAAGCTCGCCTCGAGCGCAAGCGCGGACACGAGCAACGCGGTGGCAAGATCGCGTACCGGATTGCGGGGGCGCGACAGGCTCGCGACCAGCGCGGTGATCGCGACGACGATCCAGACGATCGGCCAGCCAAACGGCGTCTCGACGATCACCGCAGTCAGCGCCTCCCAAGTGCGAGCGGGCGAGCCCGGGGCGCCGAGCCCGAGCGTATTGGGCTCGGACGCGGCGGGCGGCGCTGCGCTCGGCCAATGGAAGGGGACCAGCCAGCGATCGGTCGAGTTCAGATGCGCGAGGCGGTGCCCGGCATAGGCGATCGGATGATGCAGCGCCGCCGACGCCAGCGTGACGTAGAGCGTCGCGGTCGGCAGCGTGCGCAACCGCGCCACCGTCGTCCCGCAATGCGCGTCGTCGCCGAGCGGATCCCAGAAGAACGGCGTGGCACAACGCCGCGCGATTACCGTTGCTGTCTCTCCGCGGGTGAGGCCGATAGTGTCGCTGTCGTGCGCCCGGGCGGCGATGCCGGCGATGTCGTAAAGCGCCTGTGTCGACTCGACCCCGCTGTGCTGGGCACGAAGCATCTTGTGATTCACGACCGGCGCTACGCCGAGGACGACGACCACGGCAATGAGGCCGACCAAAAGCTTGGCGAGCAGGTGCTTGGGACGCGGCGCGAGCGTCACGAGCAGTGGGACGACGATGAACACCGCGTTGGCGCGGACCAGCACGGCGTAGGCGAGCAGCAGCGCCACCGGGATCCACATCGCGCCGGGAAGCGGACGCCGCGCGAGCCGCCACCAACCGATAATCCCGACGGCTGCGAGCAGTGCACCGACGAGTTGTGCGTCCTTGAGCACCACGCCTTGCCAGCCGAGGAAGGGGGGAAGCACCCCGATCGCGAGGATCGCGACGGCACCGCGAGACCGCCCGGCCCGGGCCAGCGTAGCTGCGATCAACCCGAGGCCTAGCCAATAGGTGACGAGTTGCAGAACCAGCATCGGCGTAGCGCCGGGCCCGAACGATGCGAGCAAGGCCCAAACGCGCGCCATCGCGGGCGGGTGCCAGTCGTCGTAGACCCCCGACAGGACCTGGCGGTATTGTGCGACGGTGTCGTACATCGCCGTGCCCGGCCAGAAGAGCGCCAGCGAGGTGATGCATAGCGCGGTCGCGGCGATGGCGATGTGGCGCTGGGTGAGACGGGTAGCAGGTTCGATCGACATTCGCTGGTCCCGCACCGATGACTTCTCGACCGCGCGACCCCTCCGACGGGATCTGCGCGGTCTGATCGCGCTTTCGGGGGCACCGACACAGCGGTCAAGACCGATAGGGCCGAAACGGGATAGTTTGCCCGGTGCGATCGGTCGGTCGGGTCGCGGGATGGCTGAACATCGTGATTTAGGAAGGGGGCGCGCAATTACTTTTTCGCCCTTTCGTCACGGTTGGGATCGAGGACATTCGCCGTGTTCCGGAAGCGCGCCACAACCTGAGACCGCTCCGGCATCCCTGCCTGCGCCAATCGCCACGTGTAGCCGAGACTTAAAGGTTCTCAGCCGACGGCCGCTAGAACTGGTCCGGCTCGACTTTTCCCGTTTCATCAATAGGGCGGCATAGCCCGCTCCTCCCCCGCTAGGGGGAGGTGGCGCCGAAGGTGACGGAGGGGGAGGACACGGAACCCGCGTTTCGCATTGCTCCCCCTCCGTCTGGCAAGAGCCAGCCACCTCCCCCTTGTGGGGAGGATTAAGCAGTAGGATCAGTAATGGATCGCGCGACCGTACGCGGCGAGCACGCTCTCGTGCATCATCTCGGACAGTGTCGGATGTGCGAACACCGTCTCCATCAGTTCGGCTTCCGTCGTCTCGAGCTGGCGCGCGACGACATAGCCCTGGATCAGCTCGGTCACTTCCGCGCCCACCATGTGCGCACCGAGCAGTTCGCCCGTCTTCGCGTCGAACACCGTCTTCACGAAGCCCTCAGCCTCACCCAGCGCGATCGCCTTGCCGTTGCCGATGAAGGGGAACTTGCCGACCTTCAGCTCGTAGCCGGCTTCCTTGGCCTTCGCCTCGGTCATGCCGACCGACGCGACTTGCGGGCGAGAATAGGTGCAGCCGGGGATGTTGGCCTTGTCCATCTGGTGCGGCGAACCGCCGGCGATCTTCTCGACCGCGATGATGCCCTCATGGCTCGCCTTGTGCGCGAGCCACGGCGCGCCGGTGACGTCGCCGATCGCCCAGATGCCGTCGACATTGGTGCGGCCATAGCCGTCGGTCTTGATGTGCCCGCGGTCGGTTTCGACGCCGAGCGCCTCCAGCCCAATATTCTCGGTGTTGGGGACGATGCCGATCGCGATGATCGCGTGGCTGAAGGTCTCTTCCGAAACCTTGCCGTCCTTCGCCTTGATCTTGGCCGTGACGCCGTTCGCCGAGGGCGCGAGACCCTCAAGACCGGTCTGGGTCAGCAGCTTTATGCCCTGCTTGGTAAGCGCCTTGTCCATGAACGCGGACACTTCCTCGTCCTCGACCGGCAGGATGCGCGGGAGCATCTCGACGATCGTCACGTCGGCGCCCATGTCGTTGTAGAAGCTGGCGAACTCGACGCCGATCGCGCCCGAGCCGATGACCAGCAGCTTGGTCGGCATCTCGGTGGGCACCATCGCGTGACGATAGGTCCAGATCCGCTCGCCGTCAGCCTTGGCGAACGGCAGGTCGCGCGCGCGCGCGCCGGTCGCGACGATGATGTTCTTGGCTTCGAGTTCGACGGTCTTGTCGCCCTGCTTGACGCTGAGCTTGCCCTTGGCCGTGACGGTGCCGACACCTTCGACGACGGTCACCTTGTTCTTCTTCATCAAGCCCTTGACGCCCGCGTTCAGCTGGCCCGCAACTTTGCGCGAGCGGTCGACGATCTTGGCGAGGTCGAACCCGACATTGTCCGCCTTGAGGCCGTAGCTCTCGGCGTTCTGCATGTAGTGATAGATTTCCGAGGTGCGGAGCAGCGCCTTGGTCGGGATGCAGCCCCAGTTGAGGCAGATGCCGCCTAGGCGCTCGCGCTCGACGATCGCGACCTTCAGGCCGAGTTGCGACGCGCGGATCGCGGCGACGTAGCCGCCGGGGCCGGAGCCGAGGATGACGAGATCATAGGTATCAGCCACGGTAAGTCCTTCGATTTCAGTTGGTTTCGGGCGGCACGGGCCGCGGTTTGCGATCGTCGCCGACCGCCACGAAGATAAAGCGCGCCTGGGTCACCTTGCAGCTGTCGTTGCTGTGGCGGGCGCGGCGCCACGCCTCGACCTCGATCGTCATTGAGGTGCGGCCGACCGCGATCAGTTCGGCGTAGACGGATACTTCGTCACCAACGACCACCGGCATGTGGAATTTCATCGCGTCCGCCGCAATCGTGACGGCACGGCCGCCGCTACGCCGCGAGGCGACCGAACCGGCGGCCAAATCCATCTGGCCCATCAGCCAGCCGCCGAAGATGTCGCCATACGGGTTGGCATCGGCGGGCATCGCGGTGACGCGGATCGTCGGGGCCTTGTTGGGGGGCAGGTCGGTCACGCTTCACTCCTGCGGGTCGTTCGGTCGAGACGGCGGGCGCGGCGCAATGGCCCCACGCCCATCAGCACGGTCGCGACCATCGCTGCGGCCCCGCAAGACCAGATCACGTCCTGCCCAAGCGGGTAGGACCATGCCGCCGCCCAGGTCATCGCCACTGCCGCCACGAGCCCGCCGAGGATGTGCAGGATCTCGATGGTGGTGCCCGAAAGCGACCGGAACGACGACACCAGGTCCATCTCAGGCGAGCATGCCCAGCGGGCTCTCGACGAGGTGCTTGAACGCCTTCATGAACTGCGCGCCGTCGGCACCATCGATCGCGCGGTGATCGAAGCTGCCGGTGGCCGACATGACCGTCGCGACCGCCAGTTCGTCACCGATCACGACCGGGCGCTTCTCGCCCGCGCCGACCGCGAGGATCATCGCCTGCGGAGGATTGATGACCGCATCGAACTGCGTGATGCCGAACATGCCCATGTTGCTGATCGAGGCGGTGCCGCCCTGGTATTCCTCGGGCTTGAGCTTGCCGTCGCGAGCGCGGGCGGCAAGGTCCTTCATCTGCGTCGAGATCGACGACAGCGAGGCGGTGTCCGCGCCGACGATGATCGGCGTGATCAGCCCCGACGGCGTGCTCACCGCGACCGAGATGTCGGCGCGCTGGAAGGTGATCAGTTGGTCGGGCGTGAACATCACGTTGCAGGTCGGGACCTGCATCAGCGCGACGGCCTGCGCCTTGATCAGCAGGTCGTTGACCGACAGCTTCACGCCACGCGATTCGAGGCTCTTGTTCAGGTCACCGCGCAGCTTGAGCAGCGCGTCGAGGCGGACGTTCACGGTCAGATAGATGTGCGGAACGGTCTGCTTCGACTCGGTCAGGCGACGCGCGATCGTCTTCCGCACGTTGCTGAGCTTGGTCGCCTCGTGCGGGATATCCGGCACGGTCGCAGGCTTCGCGGCAGGCGCTGGAGCCGCGGCGGCGGTCGGCGCAGCAGCTTCGGTCTTCGCAGCAGCGGGGGCAGCACCCGGCTTCGCGCTCTCGACGTCGGCTTTGACGATACGACCTTTCGGCCCCGAACCCGACACGGCGCCGAGATCGATACCCTTGTCGGCGGCGAGGCGGCGCGCGAGCGGACTGGCCTTCACGCGGTCACCGCTGGCGGCGGGCGTCGCCGCGCCAGCGTCGTCGGGACGGCCATGATCCTCGGCCGACGCCTCGGTCCGCTCGACCGGCTTGGCCTCGGTCCCGGTCTTGTTCGGGTCCGTCGGATCGGGCTTGGCTTCTGATTCCTTCGCGGCCGGTTCGGGCGTCTCGCTCTTGGTCGGCACGGACGAGACCGAAGACGCGTCCTCGCCCTCTTCGGCGATGATCGCGATGACGGTGCCGACCTTCACGTTGTCGGTACCCTCGGCGACGAGGATCTTTACCACGGTGCCTTCGTCGACGGCTTCGAATTCCATCGTCGCCTTGTCGGTCTCAATTTCAGCCATCAGGTCGCCGGATTTCACGACGTCGCCCTCCTTGATCAACCATTTGGCGAGGGTACCCTCCTCCATGGTCGGGGACAGCGCAGGCATCTTGATCTCGATCGACATGGATTTCCCCAGGGCGTGACGTAACGGCATGCCTACTCGCGCCCTCGTCCGCTCGGGTCAACCCCGTCGGCACAAGAGCGCAGTCTTGCGTCGTGCCATGCTTCGGCCCAATTACGCATGACAACGGGGGCGAAAATGCGCATTTATCTGGTGGTTATCGACGACAGTGCCGAAGCCGGCATCGCCCTGCGCTTTGCCGCGCGTCGGGCAGTAAAGACCGGCGGCGGCGTCGAGATACTGGCGGTGATCCCGCCGCAGGAATTCATCGCGTTCGGCGGTGTCCAGGCGACGATCGAAGAAGAGGCCCGGCTGCACGCCGAGGGGCTGGTCGCAGGTGCTGCTGGAACGTTGCTGGAGGAATCGGGTCTGCGTCCGTCGATCACCGTCCGCGAAGGCGAGGCCGCTAAGATCATCCGCGAGATGATTGCCGCAAACCCCGATATTGCCGCGCTGGTGCTGGGCGCCGCCGCAACCGGTGCTCCGGGCAAACTGATTGCGCATTTCGCGGGCACGGACGCAGGGGCGCTGCCTGTGCCGGTAATGATCATCCCCGGATCGCTGACTCGAGAGTCGATCGACCGGCTCAGTTGATGGCGGCAAGCGTCAGTTGACGGCCATCGCCGGCTGGGTAGCGAGCAAACGCTCGACGCTCTGGATGCCTGTCTGGGTCAGCTGCAGTGCGTCGCGATCTGTATCCGGCGGTTCGATCAGAGATTTTGCCTGCAACACGCGGATCCACCGACCTAGCGTCGCCCGCGACAGGCGTAACTGGTCGGCAACCATGTCGATGCTGGCGATCCGGCTTTCGGCCTCGGCGACGTAAACGATCAGCAACGCGGTCCAGGCATGATCGGCGAACAGGTCCGAGCCGAGCACGGTGTCGCGAGCACGGATGACACTCAGCAAGTCCTTGGCTCGGCGCCAAAGATGATGCGGCATGCCATCGCCACCGATATGCTCTGCCAGGGTAGGTGCCGTGCACAACGTGCCGATAAGTCTGCCCGACTGGCCGTTGCCGAGCCGCGAAACCTGGACTTCCAGCGTGATGATATCGCCGCCGCCGCCGATATAGCGCTTCCGGATGCGAGCTGAGTTACCATTGGGTTGCAATGCGGCAACATGGCTCAGGTTACGCGCGACGTCGTCGGGGTGCGTGATCGACAGATAGGACAGGCCTACAAGCTGTTTCTGCGTGCGTTGCAGCACCGTAGCGACCGGTTCGTCTATCGCCAGGATTACGCCGTCGCCGTCCGAAACAGAATGGCCAATGATCATCTTAGGTCCTCGCACTCTCGATCATGTAATAGTGGTTGGCTTAAAAAGTCTCAAACATTTGATCGGTTCATTTTGGATAACATCTTGTCGGCACACAAAATTGCCCGCTGGGAACGATTGTGACGCTCCCCTCTTGAGCGCGGCGCGAGATCAGGCCACGATCCGCTCATGCCTATTTTCGCCGTCCCGCTGCTTCTTGCCGCCGCCGCCCCTTATCCTGCTCCGTCCGCGGTTCGCCTGAAGGCGGACGTGACCACGATGGTCGGCTTCGGTACGCGCCATACCGCATCGATCACAACCGACCCGAAACGCGGTATCGGTGCCGCCCGGAACTGGGCCGCTAGCCGCTTCCAGGAGATCGCCGCGACGTGTGGCGGATGCATCACCGTCGATCGCATCTCGCGCCGCTTTACCGGACCACGCGCACCGACCGGCGTGGTGGTCGAGGATGTGCTCGGCATCCAGAAGGGGCGCGATTCGAATCGCGTCGTAATCGTCGGCGCGCATATCGACAGTCGCGTGACGGACGTGATGAACGTCACGTCCGACGCACCGGGTGCCAACGACAATGCCTCTGGCGTCGCGCTGGTGCTTGAGGCGGCGCGGCTGTTGTCGCAACGCCAGTTCGACGCGACGATCGTCTACGCGGTATTCTCGGGCGAGGAACAAGGCTTGTGGGGCGCCGAACTGCTTGCGGACACCGCGAAGGCGCGCGGCTGGCAGGTGTCGGCGATGCTGAACAACGATATCGTCGGCAACACGATCGGGCAGGGCGGCGTGCGTGTCGCGGACAAGGTCCGGGTGTTTTCGGAAGGTATCCGCGCATCGGAGGATTTGGTGGCGCAACAGGGTCGTCGCGCTGAAGGTGGCGAGGATGATGGCCCCAGCCGTGCGCTCGCCAAGGCGATCGACGGCATCGCCACGGGCATTCCCGGCGGTCTTGACGTCATGATCGATCGCCGGCCGGACCGGTTCGGTCGTGGCGGCGATCACGAGCCGTTCCTGAAACTCGGCTATCCCGCGGTACGATTCTCGGTCGCGGCGGAGAATTGGGATCGCCAGCACCAAGACCTGCGCACCGAAAAAGGCGTGGTCTACGGTGACACGGTCGAAGGCATGGACTTCCCGTATCTCGCGAAGGTCACCGCGATCAACGTCGCGACGCTATCGCGTATCGCCAGCGCACCCTCGGCGCCTGAAGACGTGTCGATCGCCGGCGCACTGTCGCGCGACACGACGGTGAAGTGGACTGCGGTGCCGGGTGCGGCCGGGTACCGCGTGCGGTGGCGCCGCAACGATGCGCAGGCTTGGTCGGAGGCCCGCGATGTCACGGGAACCGAGACGGTCCTGGTACAGGTGCCGGTCGACGACAATTTCGTCGGTGTTGCCGCGCTGTCCGCTACCGGTGCGGAAAGTCTTGTGAGTTTTGCGGGGCGAGACCGCCGACCGACCCGGTAACGTCGCCCGCGCCGGCTGCTCCATACGACGGCTGGGCAGTCCCGTATCGGCGGTCGTGGCAGAAAGATCTACGCGGCGGCCGATGCTCGCCAATGACCGGTGGCAAGCGCGCGCGCATGTTCGACGGGCATTGGCCGGCCGAAATAGAAGCCCTGGACGTTGGTAAACCCGAATGCCTGCGCCATACGGTGCTCGTCTTCGGTTTCTACGCCCTCGGCGGTCGTGCCGATGTCCAGGCTCTTGGCGAGGGCGATTACTGCGTGGACGATTGCAACCGCCTCCCGGCTACCGGCGGCGGCGTCGCGGACGAAGCTACGGTCGATCTTGATCGACGAAAAATGCGTGCGACTGAGATAGCCCAGCGACGAATGACCGACGCCGAAGTCGTCGAGACTCAGTCTGACACCAAGATCGAGCAGGCGCTCGAGCACCTTGGTTGCGCCGAGCGCCTCTGTCAGGAACACGCTCTCGGTAACCTCGACCTCGAGGCGATCCGCGGCCAGGCCGCTGTTCGCCAGCGCCGACGTGACTGTCGTCACGAAGTTGGGGTTCTGCAACTGGCCGACGGAAACATTAACCGCGACACGGATGTCGGACGGCCATTTCGCCGCTTCCTCGCACGCGGTGCGCAACGCCCAGGCCCCGATCGGCGCGATCAGGCGCGCGTCCTCGGCAAGCGGAATGAACTTTTCGGGAGGGATGCTCCCGAATCGTGGGCTGGTCCAGCGCAGCAGCGCCTCGAACGCGACGGGCGTTACGCCGCGGGTATCGACGACAGGCTGATACTCCAGGTGCATCTCGCCATTCTCGAGCGCCGTTCGCAGCGCCATCTCGAGAATTCGCCGCTCCTCCGCCTTCACATGAAGCTCAGGCTCATAGGTGCGATACACGCCGCGGCCGGCGTCCTTGGCGCGGTAAAGCGCAAGATCGGCGGAGCGGACAAGCATTTCCGCGGTACGGCCGTCGCGGGGGCCGATCGCGATGCCGACGCTGGCGCCGATATACAGCGTGTGGGCGTCGATATCATAGGGTTGCGACAGCGTTTCGATGATCCGCCGTGCAAGATCCTCGATCGCGCCAGCGTCGCTCGCGTCGCACACGATGACCGCGAACTCGTCACCGCCAAGACGCCCGCACAGGCTGCCGTCCGCCATGAGGTCGTTGAGTCGCTCGGATACTCGCTCGAGCAATCGGTCGCCGATCGGATGACCGAGCGTGTCGTTGACCGCCTTGAACCGATCGAGGTCGAGCATCATGAACGCGTAGCGGCCACCCCATCCTTCGGTCTCGGCCATCGTCTTAACGAGCGTTTCGTTGATCATGAGTCGGTTGGGCAAGCCGGTGAGGACGTCGAAGCGGGCCATGCGGTTAATCCGGTCCTCCGAGGCACGGATCTCGGTAACGTCCGAGGTCACCCCGCGAAATCCGAAGAACGCGCCATCGTCGCCGAATCGGGGCGACGCGGCGATCTGCCACCATCGTTTCTCGCCGTCGACGATCACGGGTATGCACACGTCCCGGAAGCTGTCGCGGCGGCGCAACTTCTCGGCGAGCGTGCGCAGTTCTGGCGCGAACTCGCCGCTTTCCCAGCTTGCGCCCGCAAGAAGTTGGAGCAACGGGATGCCGTCGATCTCGCCGGGATCGAGCCCGCACGCGACCGCGAACCGCGACGATGCGCGGACGATGCGACGCATGGCGTCGGTTTCCCATAGCCAGTCGGCGTCCGTATCCTCGAATTCGCGCAGGAGCAGGCTGACGGTCTCGTCGCGCTCGTTCAGCGTGATCTCGTTGGCGCGGATCAGAACTAGCGCGCGGGCGCGGCTGACGCAGCCTGCCATCAACAATAGCGTGAAGCCGAGGATACCGAATGCGGCGGAGGTCGTGCCGGCGATCAGCAGCTGGATGACCATCGACGCGCCGAGATATCCGAGGAAAATCAACGTCGCGAGCGTCAATGGCGCCATCGCGAACGCCGCGGCCGTCATCAGGAGGGTGAGCGTGATACCGAGCCCGGCGGTCGTGCCCGACGGCACGTGCGTACAGAACAGGATCGGTACGCAGGACCAACCGAGGCCGAGCGCCAGCCCCTCCCACCCGGTTCGGCGCAAGTCGTGGAGGCTGGCCTGGCTTGCGCCTTTGTCGTGGACGGCGAGGCGCCGGAACCCGACCGCCACGGCGATCGCGACCAGCAGCGCCGACCATGTGGCGATCTGCCATGCGGGGACGGCATCGCGGACCAGGAACCCGGTCGCGAGTACCGCGGCGATGTTTGCCGAGAGCAGGACCAGTGCCATCTTGCGCCCTGCGAACAACTGCGCGGCGCGGATGCGGCTCCATTCGACATGATCCCGCCCGCCGCCGCGAATCCCCAGCAACCTGGGGATATCGACGGTCACGCGGCGCGACGGAAAAGGCGATGCACGGCTCACGGCGTCGGTCATACGTCAGCTTGGTTAGCAGATGGTTCGTGTCGGCCGCGATGAGTGTAATTAAGTTCGGTTTGGGGCCAACGCGTGGGATCGCGCATCCCCCTGGCACAGTTTCGCGCGCATGTCAGCGGCGGTGCGGCCCCGGCCGGCCACACCGGGGCGGAGACTCAGGCGGCGATATCGTAGGGCTTGATGTCGCCGCTGAGGTACAGGTTGCGGGCTTTCGCGCGGCTGAGCTTGCCCGACGACGTGCGCGGCAAGGTGCGCGGCGGGATCAGTTCGATCAGGCAGTTCATCCCCGTCACCGAACGGACGCGCTCGCGGATCTCGTCGCGCAGGCGTAGGCGTTCGGCTTCGTCGGAGCTGCGGCACTGGACCAATACGGCGGGGGTTTCCTCGCCGCCGGGCGTCGTGATCGCGAACGCGGCGATGTCGCCGGCCTTGAAGCCCGGAAGCTGTTCCACCGCCCATTCGATGTCCTGCGGCCAGTGGTTCTTGCCGTTGACGATGATCATGTCCTTGGCACGGCCGACGATGTAGATGTAGCCGTCCGACATATAGCCCATGTCGCCGGTATCGAGCCAACCGTCGGACATGCAAGCGTCGGTCGCAGCGTCGTCGCGGAAGTAGCCGACCATCACCGACTTGCCCTTGCACCAGACCTTGCCGATCGCGCGCTCGGGGAGGGGGGTACCGTCCTCCTCGCGGATTTCGATCTTCATGTCGCGAACGGGCATGCCGCAGTTGACGATCGCGCGATACCGCTGAGGGCGGTCACCGCCGCGGCTGCCACCGGAGAGCTGGGTTTCCTCGACGAGTTCGACGCGGATACCTTCGCCCGGCGGCATCAGCGAGACGGCAAGTGTCGCCTCCGCGAGACCGTAGCTCGGCAAGAACGCGCTGGCCTTGAAGCCCGCGTCCGCGAACGCGTCGACGAACGACTGCATCACGTCGGGGCGGATCATGTCGGCGCCGTTGCCCGCCACGCGCCAGCGCGACAGGTCGAAGCGGTCGCTCGCCTTGGTCTGGCTCGACATGCGGCGCGCGCAGATATCGTAGCCGAAGGTCGGCGAATAGCTGAGCGTCGTGCCGGTGTTGCGGCTGATGAGATCGAGCCAGGCGAGCGGACGACGCGCAAAATCCTCGGTCTTCAGATAATCGGTCGAGACCTGGTTGGCGATCGGCGACAGGAAGCAGCCGACCAGCCCCATGTCGTGATACCAGGGCAGCCACGAGACACAGCGATCGGTGTCGCAGACCTCCATGCCGTGGCTGTGCGCGGCGAGGTTGTTGAGCAGCGCTGCGTGCGTGATGACGACGCCGTGCGGGAAGCGCGTCGAGCCGCTCGAATATTGCAGGTACGCGATATCGTCGGGCTTGGCCTCGGGCAGCGTTACCACGGGGGCCTCGCGCGTCGCGAACTCGGACCAATCGATCCCGACGGTGCCCGACAGGCGCGCCGCCTCACCCGCCATCTGTGCTAGCTCTGGCGGAAAGATCAGCATCTTCGGATCGCAGCTCGCAAGCTGGACGCGGAGCTGTTCGATGTATGAATCGCGGCCGCCGAACGAGGTCGGCAGCGGTAGCGGGACGGGCCATGCGCCGGCGTAGACCACGCCGAAGAACAGCGCGGCGAACTCGGGGCCGGTCTCGGCGACGAGCGCGATGCGGTCGGCGGGTGCGACACCGGCGGCAATCAGGCGATCGGCCATCGCACGGGCGTCGGTACGGAGTTGCGAATAGGGGTAGGGTTGCGACAATGTGCCGCGGGCATCGTGGAAATTAAGCCCACGGTTACCGGTTGCAGCGTAATCCAGTGCTTCGCCCAGGGTGCCGAAGTCGGCGAAGCGGCGCGGCAGGGCGTCTTCGGTCGGCGTTGCAACGATTGCCGCTGCGGTCGTGACGTCCTTGTTGGCCGTGTCGGTCGTCATCGCAGTTCCTGCCTTGCTCCGTCGCGGCGCTCGAACGCACCACGCCTATCTTCAGTCTAGCCGTTCAACTTCGGGTGCCAGTGTGGCACAATGATGGCGTGACCGATGATAGCCACAGCGAAAGCAACGCGTTTCCCCCGTCGCTGGATGCCGGCGACCAGGAAAACGGCGAGTCCGGCGGCGACGGCGACAGCGGCGGCGGCGGCGGGGCGACGCGGCGTGGCGGCAAGAGCTGGGGCAAAGGCGGTGGAAAGGGCGGCGGCAAGGAGCGCAACAGGGAGCGGACGCGCGAGCGTCCTGCGCCGAAACCGCTCGATGTGGCGGCGCTCGAGCAGATGGCGCTGCGTTATGTCGAGCGGTTCGCGACGACCCGGGGGCGGCTGACCGACTATCTCAAGCGCAAGATCCGCGAGCGAGGGTGGGACGGGGGCAGCGGCGCGGTGCTCGCCGAGCCCGGCGAACTGGCCCAGCGCATGGCCGATCTCGGCTATGTCGACGACCGCGCCTTCGCCGAGCAACGGGCTGCTGGGATGCAGCGACGCGGACTGGGCGCGCGGCGGGTTGCCGGGGCGTTTCGCGAGGCTGGCATCGACGAGGGTGACGCGGAGTCCGTCGCGCCGGCAATCGCCGATCGCGGGGTCGAATCGGCGCTCGCCTTTGCTCGGCGCAAGCGAATCGGTCCGTATGGCAATGGCGACGGTGACCGGAAGCTCCATGAGAAACAGCTCGCGGCGATGCTCCGGGCGGGTCATCGGTTCGATCTCGCGCGCAAAATTGTTGCTGCACCGCCGTCCGACACGCCCGAATCGATGGATTTCGACTGAGAGCTGTAACGGATTCATTGCGACTGCGACGAACCGTGCTAGCAAGGCGGTCAGGGGTGTAACGATGCGTAACGACACGCAGCAGGTGCTGACATGCCGGTAGAGGTGGGGCCAGTGGAAGCGGGAACGACGACGCTCGACGGTGTTGGCGGCCTGGAAACGCGCGCGATCAGCGGCGTCATCAAATGGTTCGACGTCACGCGTGGGTTCGGCTTCGCGGTGGCGGACGACGAGACTGTCGGCGATATCCTCGTCCACTTCTCCGTCCTGCAACCGCATGGCCGCCGCAGCCTTCCCGAGGGTGCGCGCGTCGAGACGTTGTCGGTGCAACGCGGTCGCGGGTTCCAGGCGCGCGAGATCGTCTCGATCGACCTGACCAACGCGGTCGAGGAGCCGGTCCGGGCGCCAATATCGCCCGACCGGGTCGATCCGATCGCGATGATCGACGCGGCAGGTCCGTTCGAGGCGGCATCGGTGAAGTGGTTCAATCGTTTGAAGGGCTATGGTTTCCTGGTACGGGGCACCGATGGCAGCGACATCTTCGTCCACATGGAAACGCTGCGCCGCGCCGGGATCGAGACGGTCGAGCCCGACCAGCCGCTTCGCGCGCGCGTGGTCGAAGGGCGTAAAGGGCCGCTTGCCGTCGCGGTCGAAGAGGATCTTGGATGAGTTTCGTTGCGAAGGCCGCGTTGGCCGGGATGTTGGCGCTGGGCGTCGGCGCCGGGGGTGTCGCGTACATGAATAGCGGGCCCGACACAGATGCGGCGGAGGACGGCACGTTGCCGCTGACGATCAAGAGCGCGAACGGGACGCATGCGTTCAGGGTCGAGAGCGCGAAGACGGAAGCCGAGCAGGCGCGCGGACTGATGTTCCGCACCGACCTGAAGCCCGATCGCGGGATGCTGTTCTGGCCATATCCCGCGACGGGCGGTGGCCCCGTGGTGGCGAACTTCTGGATGAAGAACACGCCGAGCTCGCTGGATATCGTCTACATTCGCGCGGACGGTACGATCGCCCGGATCGCGGAGAATGCGGTGCCGTTCTCGGAAGCGCCGATCCCGTCGGGGGAGCCGGTCGGGGCGGTGCTGGAGTTGATGGGCGGCCGGGCTGCGGAACTCGGAATCGCCGAGGGCGATCTGGTGACGTGGGACAAGGCGGAGTAGGCGCGCGAATCACTCGACCAATTACACCTCCCCGGCGTCGGCCGGGGCCCAATTGGAAAGGTCGCTGTAACGGCGGACAGCGCTTCATTGGCGACGTTACCCAATTGGGCCCCGGCCTTCGCCGGGGTGGAATATTTGGTTAGCCGGCGCTTCCAGCCACGTGTTTCCCCGCGAAGGCGGGGACCCAGACTGGGCTCTCGCCTTCGCGGGCGATCAAGGGACGACGGTTGCATCCAACGCGGAACGGACGTCTCGGGGGAGCGCCGCGACGATCCTCCCCCGCCAGGGGGAGGTGGCAGGCGTCAGCCTGACGGAGGGGGAGGCCCGCGACACGTTCGGTTCCGTGTCCTCCGTCGCCCTTGGCGCCACCTCCCCCTTGCGGGGGAGGATCAGCAGTCCTTCTCCCATCATCGAGGTTGAAGCCCGCCCCTACTCGGGTTAAGCGCCAGCCATGGGCTTTCTCGCATCGACTTTCACGTGGTGGAACGGCGCCACCCTCGGCACCAAATTCGGCTTGCGCAGCATGGCGAAGATGGGTGAGGACGTGCTGGGCAACGTCTATTACCAGGGTGGCAAGGACACGTCGGGCAACCCGCGCCGCTGGGTGATCTACCAGGGCGCGACCGACGCGAGCCGCGTCCCGCCGGCGTGGTTCAGCTGGCTGCATCACCAGGTCGACGACGTGCCCGACCGCGCGCTGCCGCCGGTCCGTGCGTGGCAGAAGCCCGCCGTGCCCAATATGACCGGTACCGCGCTCGCCTATCGTCCGGCCGGTGCGCTCGAAAAGGGTGGTCATCGTGCCGCCGCTACCGGCGATTACGAAGCCTGGACGCCCGAAGGGTGATCATGCGCTGGCTCGCCGCGGCCGTGTTGGTCGTGGCGTTGGCAGTGGGCGGCTGGTTCGGATACCGCGCGCTCACCGCGCCCGCGACGAAGGTGGCCGCGGTCCAGCAGGACCTGCCTGGCGCTGACGAGAAGGGCAATTCCTCGATCGAGACGATCGACACCGCCACCGCCGCGATCGCCAATGGCGGCACGCCGATGGCGCAGCGCGTCGCGGTGCTAGGCCTGCTCAACAAGCGTAATGGCGAAATGCACGAAGTGCGGCTGAAGCCAGGACAGGCGACTCGCATGGGCGACGTCGTGCTGCGATTGCGCGCGTGCGAACAGACTGCGCCGTGGGAGCAGGAGCAACTGACCGGTGCGTTCGTGCAGGTGCTGGTGCGCGGCGTCGACCGGCATTGGCGGCGGACGTTTTCGGGGTGGCTGTACAAGGAACGCCCCGCGCTGAACGCGGTGCAGCATCCGATCTACGACGTCTGGACCAAGAGCTGCGCGATGACTTTCCCGGGGACCGGACCGGATACCGCTCCCGACGCGGAAGCCTTGCCCGCCAAGCGATCGAGCGCGCGGAAGTCGCCGGCCGCTCCAGAGACCCCAACGGCGGACGAGAGCTTAAGCGCGCCTTCGAGCGACGCGCCCAGCAACGCGACGTAATCCGCCCGGTCGATCTCGATCGCGCCGAGCGAGGCGAGGTGCGAGGTCTGGAACTGGCAGTCGAGCAGCGTGAACCCACCGGCTCTCAGCCGCGCGACGAGGTGCGCGAGTGCGACTTTCGAGGCGTCGGTGGCGCGGCTCACCATGCTTTCGCCAAAGAACGCGCGGCCGAGCGACAGGCCATAGAGCCCGCCGACGAGCTTGCCACCGTCCCAGCATTCGACCGAATGCGCGAATCCCATCGCGTGCAGCGTCTGGAAGACGCGCTCGATGCCGTCGTTGATCCACGTCTCCGGGCGGCCCTCGACGCTTTCGGCGCACAGTTGCACGATCCGCTCGAACGCGGTGTCGACGGTGACCTGGAACCGGTCGGCGGCGATCGTCTTCCTGAGCGAGCGCGAGAGCTGGAAGCCGTCGAGCGGGAGGACGGCGCGGCGGCGCGGCTCGACCCAGTACACGCTGGCGGCATCGCGGCTGTCGGCCATCGGGAACACGCCGACCGAATAGGCGCCCAGCACCAGTTGCGGGTCCAGCGCGTTCTTCGGGTCGAGCAGTTCGCTCACGCTGCGAGCCGGTGTTCGATCCGGCGCCAGAGATCGGCGAACGCCTGCGCGGCGGCGGACTTCGGCGCGAACACGCCGACCGGTGCGCGCTTGACCGCCATCGACTCGATCCCGCTTGCCATCGGGATCGCCGGCCAGTCGGGGTGGCGGGCCAGCGCCTCGGCGTGCAGCGCGCGACGCTTGTCGACCATCACGTGGACCGGGAGCAGAGGCGTGCGGCCGCCCAAATGCTGGACCACCGCGTCGTATGCGCGGGTCGACAGCGGCGAGGGGATGACGGGGATGACGATGAGATCGGCGGCGCGCATCACCTGGTCCGCGGTCTCGGTGAGCCCCGGCGGGCAATCGAGGATCACGCGGTCATAGGCGGCAAGTTCGGACAGGAGCTTGGCGAGCCGCTTCTTCTTGTCCATCTCGTGGAATAGCTGGTCGAGCCCGCGCAGCGACGCGTCGGCGGCGATCAGGTCGAGATGGCGGTAGGCGGTCGGCCGCGCCTGTCTGGCGACCGCGACGTCCTTCGAGAACATCGCCTGCGCTTGGTCGGCCTTGCCGGGTCCCCCCAACACCCACGTGGACGCCGCCTGCGGGTCGAGATCCCAGAGCAGCGTGCGGCGCGCCGACAAGGTCGCGGCGCACCACGCCAGATTCACCGAAAGCGTCGTCTTCCCGACGCCACCCTTGAGGCTGTAGATCGCAACGGTTGCCATCAGACTAGCGTGCCGGTCCGCGGCGGCGAGGGCAAGGGTGCGCCAGGCAAAGAAAAACGGCCGGGGGAGGATCCACCGGCCGTTTCGTCATTCGTAAACGTCGAAAACTTACGCGTGGCAGATCTGCGCGGACTTGCCCGGCGCGGTCAGCGTGACGCTCGATTCGTCACCGGTCATCGACCAGCCGCCCTCGGCGGTCTTGGGCGAACCGGCGACCTCCGACTTCAGCGTCGTCGCGGGGCCGTCCTTCTTGGTCTTGACCACCGCCTGCTTGTCGCCCTCGAAGAACGTCACGTAGAGCAGGCTGTTGTCCTTGCAGCGCAGCGTCTTCTCGGACTTGATCGCGGGCGGCAGTTCGACCGGCGCGGCGTTGGCGAGCGTGTTCGCCATCGGATCGGGATTGCTGTCCAGCACTTCGGGCGAAGCGGGCTTGGAGTTGCAGGCAGCCAGCACGAGCAGCGCGGCGACGGCGGTCATGGGGAGGATTTTCATAGCGGAACCTCGCTTCGCGCATGCAGCATGGAGCGTCAAGGCTTATGGTTTACGGTACTATCGCCGAGCGACGAAGCGGGCCGAAGGAATGCCGTACGGGACTTGGCCGCTCATTCGCCGAACGGACCGCCTTGTCTGGCCACGTCGCCGTTGGCATGGATCCGGTCCTCGATCGTCGCCAGCGGTGTCGAGATTTGCGCGGCGATCAGCGTATCGCCGAGCGTCTCCATCAGGTCGGATGCTTCCGTCATCAACGCCCAGGCGAGCCGATACTGTTCCACGATCCTGCTCCAATTATTTTCGCGTCTTTAACATGGATCATACTTTGGAAGGAATGAACCGCGAATGAAAAATAATGTTATCTGCTGTAGGCAATGCCCGTCCGGCGATTTAACGGCGCAAACTTTCGCTCGCTTGCTCACAGCGGGGCACGGCGCCACATAGCGGTGATGCACACGACATCTGATACGCTCGCCCTGATCGGCAACACGCCACTCGTTCGCCTGAGAGGTCCCAGCGAGGCGACCGGCTGCGATATCTTCGGCAAGTGCGAATATGCCAACCCCGGCGCGTCGGTGAAGGATCGTGCGGCGCTGTTCATCGTCGAGGACGCGGAGCAGCGCGGACTGCTCCAGCCGGGCGGGACGATCGTCGAGGGCACGGCGGGCAATACCGGAATCGGGCTCGCGCTGGTCGCCAATGCGAAGGGCTACAAGACCATCATCGTCATGCCCGAGACGCAGAGCCGCGAAAAGATGGATACGTTGCGCGCGCTCGGCGCCGAACTGGTGCTGGTACCGGCCGCGGCATTCTCGTCGCCATGCCATTTCGTCCACACGTCGCGACGGATCGCGGAAGAGACGCCGGGCGCGATCTGGGCGAACCAGTTCGACAATACCGCCAATCGTCGCGCGCATATCGTCGGTACCGCGGAAGAGATCTGGGAACAGATGGAAGGGCGAGTCGACGGCTTCACCTGCGCGGCAGGGACTGGCGGGACGATCGCCGGGGTCGGGCTGGGGCTGAAGGCGAAGGACGAGACCGTCTGCATCGCCCTCACCGATCCGCACGGCGCGGCGCTGTATAACTATTACGCACATGGCGAGTTGAAGGCGGAAGGGTCTTCGGTCGCCGAGGGGATCGGGCAGGGGCGCATCACCGCCAATCTAGAGGGTGCGCCGATCGATACGCAGTTCCGGATCTCCGATGCCGACGGCTATGCCTGGGTCCGGCAGTTGCTCGACGAGGAAGGGTTGTGCCTTGGCCTCTCGTCGGGGATCAACGTGGCTGGCGCGGTAGCGCTGGCGAAGCATCTGGGCCCCGGCAAGCGGATCGCGACGATCCTGTGCGACACCGGATTCCGCTATCTTTCAACGCTGTACGACCCCGACTGGCGTCAGGCCAAGGGTCTGGCTTGAGCGGTCCGGTTCCCGAGAATCGACAAAAGCGCGGCAGTCGGGTATCGAGGTGGGGCAAGATGAAGTCACCTCACGAACCCACACAGACCATGCAGCGCATCAAGGTCGGCATGATCGGCCTCGCTGCCGTCGTGCTGCTGATCGGTCTCGCCAGCGCGATTATCGGTTCGACGAATCGTGAGCGGCCGGTCGTCACTGCGGGCGCGGCGCAGGCGGACGTGGTGGCGAACATGGGTGTTTCGAACGTAACGGAAGCCGCCGGGGCGGGTGAACCGCTGGCGGAGATGGGCGTCGCGCCGAGCGCGAACGCGCAGTCGCCCGCGCAGTAATCGTCAGCAAATACCGCACTGCCTTGCTCCCCTCCCTGAAAGGGAGGGGCTGGGGGTGGGTCGGTTTCCGCACATTCGAACGCGGGTGGCTCTAACAGGCCAACCCACCCCCGACCCCTCCCTTTCAGGGATGGGCGAACGTGGCGCTCCGATGCGGTCTAACGGTCGTAGCTTTCCCCCGCAGAACGAGTGCGTCTTTCTAGCGCATCCCGTTATTTCCCCAGCGCTGACCGCCACCCGTTCCCGGTCACATCCAATTCGCGCGCAAATCCCCCCGGACTGAGCGTCGAAACCGGCGTCAAATCCGTCCAATCCCCAAAAATCCCGTTGCGTCCCCGAAGCGCTATGGTAGATGGAGGTTAATACAGGGGCATTTTCATCGTTCGCTGAAACGCGGTCGAAACGTAGCGATGGCTGCTTTTCGAGGCGGTGAAGCGTGCGCGCCAGTTCGAAGGGTTTTGGCGTGTCGGTACGGGGTCGCTATCAAGGAGACGGTATCGGCCTTGTCGACGACAAGGGCCGGGTAGCCATCCCCTCGGCACTCCGCACGATGCTCTCGGCAAATGCGCCCAAGGCAAACGGCAAGGACGGCGGGACCATCATCATCGGCGCGCATCAGAAGAATCGCTGCCTGGTCGCGTATGATCCCGGTTACGTCGACATCCTCGCCGAGCGCCTCGATCGCCGCGAATCCGAGAATCCTGCCGAGAACGGCGAGTACGACTACAACATCAAGCGCGCCGCCGCGTCCGGCGAAGCGGTGCCGTTCGACGGCTCCGGTCGCTTCATCATGCCTGCGTTCCCGCGCTTCTATGCGGGCATCAAGGGCCATGCGTTCTTCTACGGCGTGCTCGACTACATCGAGATCTGGGACCCCGCGACGCTGATCGCCACCGACGGCATGCCCCCCGTCGTCAAGGAGATGGCGCGCTTCTACATGGCCGAGAAGGGGGTGCAGCTGTGAGTTCCCCCGACGCACCGCACATTCCCGTCCTGCTCGACGAAGTCCTCGCTGCGCTTTCCCCTGAGCCCGGCGAGACGATGGTCGACGGCACGTTCGGCGCGGGCGGCTATACGCTGGCGTTGCTCAAGTCGGGCGCGCGGATCGTCGCGTTCGATCGCGATCCAGACGCGATCGCCAATGGTCGCGCGATGGAAGAGGCCGAAGAAGGCCTGACGCTGATCGCCGCGGACTTCTCGGCGATGGCGTCCGAACTCGAAGCGCGCGGCCTCGCGCCGGTGGACGGCGTCACGCTCGATATCGGCGTGTCGTCGATGCAGCTCGACCAAGCCGAGCGCGGCTTCTCGTTCCAGTCGGATGGCCCGCTCGACATGCGGATGGCGCAGGCCGGCATGTCGGCGGCGGACTTCGTCAACGAGGCGGACGAGAACGAGATCGCCGACGTGCTGTATCAGTACGGCGACGAGCCCAAGTCGCGTCGCGTGGCCCGCGCGATCGTCGCGGCGCGCCCGCTGACGCGGACCGGCGAGCTGGCGCACATCGTCCGCCGCGCGCTCGGCTACAAGGCGCACGACAAGAAGGACCCCGCGACGCGCGCGTTCCAGGCGATCCGGATCCACGTGAACCGCGAGCTTGGCGAACTCGCCGACGGGCTGCTGGCGGCCGAACGCGTGCTCAAGCCCGGTGGCCGGCTCGCGATCGTGACG
This sequence comes from Sphingomonas sp. AP28, assembly GCF_056680455.1. Lineage (NCBI taxonomy): Bacteria > Pseudomonadati > Pseudomonadota > Alphaproteobacteria > Sphingomonadales > Sphingomonadaceae > Sphingomonas > Sphingomonas sp. AP28. The sequence continues at coordinate 3,472,865 of NZ_CM155283.1, forward strand.
TTCCACAGCCTCGAGGACCGGATGGTGAAGCGCTTCCTGCGCACGCGGTCCGGGGGCTCTCCTTCAGGTTCGCGTCATCTTCCGCAGGTGAAAGCCGTTGCGGAACCTAGTTTTTCTCATGTCGGCCGCGGTGTTCGCGCCGGCGAGGCCGAGATCGCACGCAACCCGCGGGCGCGCTCGGCGACATTACGGACGGCGCGGCGGACCTCCGCGCAACCCTGGACGGAAGAGGTGACGACATGACGGCGGCGTATCGGATGAAGGGTGTGGGCTGGTTCGGGGGCTGCGTGGCCGTCGTGCTCGGTTTCTACCTCGTGTCGCTGCAGGTCGCCGCCGAGCGCAAGAAGCTGGAGGCGGTCAATGGTCAGATCCGCTCGGCGCAGCGCGACATCCGCGCGCTGGAGACCGAGTTCGACACGCGCGGCAATCTGGCGCAGCTCGAGCGCTGGAACGGCGATACGCTGGCACTGTCGGCACCGACCGCGGGCCAGTTCGTCGTGAGCGAGGCCGCGCTCGCGGCGCTCGACGTCAACAGCATGCGCGCGGACGGGGTCCAGACCGCCGCGCTGCTCGTGCCGTCGGGGGCGGGGTCCGTCGTCTCCACGTCGATCGTGCCGGTGACCGCTGCTCCTGCCGTGGTGAAGCTTGCTCCGGTGCAGATGGCGCAGGTTAGCGCACCGCGCGCGATGAACGTCGCGATCCAGGCTGCGTCGAAGACCGCGCTCAAGCCGGTCGTGATCCGCGCGTCGGTGTCGACGCCGCGCTCGGCCGAGGCCGCACTCGTCCGCGCTGCCAAGACAGAGCGCCTCGCTGCCGTCGCCAAGGTCCGTCCGCAGGCGGTGGCGATGCTCGACCGCAAGCTCCTGTCCGACACGACGCTGGGTGACATCATGAGCGGCGCCCGCTCCGAGAGCCGTAAGCGGCGGTGACCGCCTTGGTCGCCCGGCCCGTCTCGCAGCAACGTAGCGCCAACCAGCGTCATGCACTGGTGGCGACGGCGCACACGCGCCTGATGATGCTGATGTTCCTGTTCGGAGCAGCGGTGCTGGTGGTGGTCGGGCGGCTCGGGATGCTGGCGGTGCAGGCGTCGCTCGCCGATCCGCAGGCGCGCTCGGCGGCGATCGCGGCGCGGGGCGATATCGTCGATCGCAACGGCGCGCCGCTCGCGCGGACGATCGATGCGTGGACGATCGCGGTGCACCCGAAGAAGCTGATCGGCGATCCGACCGAGATCGCCAGCAAGCTTGCCGCGCTGATGCCCGAGGCGGGCGACCAGGCGCATTATTATGCGCTGCTGACGTCGGGCAAGAGCTTCATCTATCTCCAGCGGCGCGCGTCGCCGGCGCTGGTCGAGCAGGTCAACGCGATTGGCGAGCCCGCGATCGTGTTCGATCGCGATACGCAGCGGCTGTACCCACAGTCGACGATGGCGGCGCATGCGCTCGGCTTCTTGTCGACCGCGGGCTACGGCATGAGCGGCATGGAGCGCGTGCTCGACGAGCGGCTGACCAATCCCGCGCTCAACGGCACGCCGGTCGCGCTGTCGCTCGACAATCGCGTCCAGGCGGCGATGGAGAGCGAACTCGGCCGCGCGATGACCACGTTTTCCGCGCGAGGGGCGGGCGGCATCGTCCTCGACGTGGCGACCGGCGAAGTGATCGCGATGGTGTCGCTGCCGACCTTCAACCCCAACCGCGTCGGCATGTCGGGCAGCGAACAGCTCCGCAACATCACGACGCAGAGCGTGTTCGAGCTTGGCTCTACGTTCAAGCCGATCACGATGGCGACCGCGATGGATACGGGCGTGGTGACCTCGTTTGCGCGGCGCTTTGATGCGACGCATCCGCTCCAGGTCGGCCGCTTCACGATCCACGACGAGCGCGGCGATCCGAAGCGCTGGCTGAACATGGCTGAGACGCTGATCTACTCGTCCAACATCGCCACCGCACGTGTGGCCGACGAGGTCGGGCCGGCGAAGATGCAGGCGATGTTCAAGAAGCTCGGCTTCGATACCAAGCCCGATATCGAACTGCGCGAAAAGGGCCGTCCGTTGTGGCCGAAATACTGGGCGCGCACGACGACGATGACCACCGCGTATGGCCACGGCATCGCGGTGACTCCGCTGCATCTGGCGAGCGCGTATGCGGCGCTGGTCAATGGCGGGATTTGGCGGCCGGCGACGTTGCTGAAGGTGGCGCCGGGGCACGCGGTTGCCGGTCGTCGTGTCATCAGCGAGCAGACGAGTGCGCGGATGCGGCAGATGCTGCGGCTGATCGTGCAGCGTGGTACGGGGCGCAAGGGCGATGCGCCGGGCTACCGTGTCGGCGGCAAGACCGGGACGGCCGAGGCGGCGGTCTCGGGTGGCTACGACCATTCGCGCAACGTCGCGACGTTTGCCGCGGCGTTCCCGATGGATGCGCCACGCTATGTCGTGCTGGCGATGCTCGATTCACCGCTCGGGACCAAGGAAACCGCCGGGTGGAAGACCGCGGCATGGAATACCGCGCCGGTGGTCGGCCGGACGATCTCGCGCGTCGGGGCGATCCTGGGCGTCGTGCCCGACGCGCACCGCGACATCGACGTGTCTGACATCCTGCCGACTTTGTGGCAGGACCCGTCGCGTACACAGCCGACCGGGCAATGAGGACTATTGCATGAAACTCGCAGCGCTGACCGACGGGACGGAAGAGGCGCAGGTGACGGGGTTCGCGATCGATCACCGCAAGGTCGCGCCGGGCACGGTGTTCGGCGCGTTCGAAGGCGCGCGCGTGAATGGCGAGGATTTTATCGAGGACGCGATCCGCTCTGGGGCGATCGCGGTGGTGGCGCGGCCGGGACTGACGGTCGAGGGCGCGACGTACATTGCCGACGACAATCCCCGGGAGCGGTTCGCGCAACTGGCCGCGAAGTTCTTCGCGCCATTTCCCGAGACGTCGGTGGCGATCACCGGCACCAACGGGAAGACGTCGTGCGTCGAGATGACCCGGCAGCTTTGGCGGATGGCGGGGTTTCATGCGGCGTCGATCGGTACGCTGGGGGTTACGACGGCGGACGAGCGGGTTACGACCGGGCTGACGACGCCTGACGTGGTGACGTTCCTGTCGAACGTGGCGGGGCTCGCGCGTGAGGGCGTCACGCATCTGGCGTTCGAGGCGTCGAGCCACGGGCTGACGCAGTATCGGACCGAGGGGCTCAAGGTTACCGCCGCGGCGTTCACGAACCTCAGTCGCGACCATCTCGACTATCACGGCGACATGGCGGCGTATTTCACCGCCAAGATCCGGTTGTTCTCCGAAGTGCTGTCGACGGACGGCGCGGCGGTGGTGTGGGCGGATGATCCGCAATCGGCGCGGGTGATCGACTTGGCACGCGAGCGCGGCAATCGGCTGATCACGGTCGGGACGCAGGGCGAGACTTTGCGGCTGGTCGGGCGCGATCCGACCTTGCTGGGGCAGGGGCTGACGATCGAGGCGGAGGGGCAGACGTACAAGGTCACCTTGCCGCTGATCGGCGCGTACCAGGCGGCGAATGCGCTGGTATCTGCTGGGCTGGTGATTGCGACCGGGGGCGATGTGGCGGCAACGATCGCCAACCTCGCGCGCCTGCAACCGGTCCGCGGGCGGCTGGAACGCGCGGTGATCGCGAAGTCGGGTGCGCCGGTTTACGTCGACTATGCTCACACCCCCGACGCGTTGGAAGCAGCAATTGCTGCGCTCAAGCCGCACGCTGGTGGCAAGCTGATCGTGGTGTTCGGAGCAGGCGGCGATCGCGATACCGGCAAGCGCGAAACCATGGGGCAGGTCGCGGTGCAACACGCCGACCGCGTTATCGTCACCGACGACAATCCGCGGACCGAGGACGCTCGGGCGATCCGCTGCGACGTCCTGAAGGGTGCGCGCGGGGCTGAGGAAATCGGCGACCGGCGGGCGGCGATCGGGGCCGCTGTGCGCGAGGCTGGGCCCGAGGATATCGTGCTGATCGCCGGCAAGGGGCATGAGCAGGGGCAGATCGTCGGCGACATGGTGCTGCCGTTCGATGATGTGACCGTCGCGCGGGAGTGCGCGGCGTGAAGGGCACGGCATCGTCATTCCCCTCCCGCTTGCGGGAGGGGCTAGGGGAGGGCGCGACGTACGTACTGGCGTCCGCTCTATTTGATCAGCCCCTCCCCCGACCCCTCCCGCAAGCGGGAGGGGAGCAGTGAGCTTGTGGACTTCCGCGGAGATCGCTGTCGCTACCGGCGGCGTGGCGTCTGGTGACTTCTCTGTCACCGGCGTTGCGTTCGACTCGCGTGAGGTTGGCCCCGGTGACTTGTTCGTGGCGATGAAGGGCGAGGCGAGCGATGGGCACCTGTTCCTCGACCAGGCCTTCGCACAGGGCGCGGCGGGGGCGATTGTGTCCGAGCCTTGCGACCATCCGCACGTGCTCGTGGCGGACAGTTTTGCCGCATTGAACGCGCTTGGCGACGCTAGCCGTGCACGCTCGTCCGCCAAGATCATCGGTGTCACCGGTTCCGTGGGGAAGACCAGCGCCAAGGAAGCGCTGTTCGCGTGCCTCGACCGTGCATCCCCCGGCGAAGTGCACCGCTCGGTCAAGAGCTACAATAACCACACCGGAGTCCCGCTCAGCCTTGCCCGGATGCCGCGCGACGCGAAGTTCGGCGTGTTCGAGATGGGGATGAACCACGCCGGCGAACTCGCCGAGCTGACCCAGCTCGTGCGGCCGCACATCGCGATGATCACTGCGATCGCGCCTGCGCATACCGCGTTCTTTCCCGACGAGTGCGCGATCGCCGATGCCAAGGGGGAAATATTTGCCGGGCTCGAACCGGACGGGACTGCGATCGTGCCCTATGACAGCCCGCACCGCGATCGGCTGCTCGGCCACGCCGCGCCGCACGCCGATCATATCGTGACGTTCGGCAGCGAAAAAGGCGCCGATGTCCGCGCGATCGAGGCGATGCGGCTGCCGACTGGCGGGACGTTCGTCACTGCGCGGATGGGGCAGGGGGCGGAGCACGAGCTGAGCTTCACGATCGCGCAGCCCGGCGCGCACTGGGTGTCCAATGCGCTCGGCGTGCTGGCGTGCGTGCAGGCAGCGGGGAGCGATCTCGGGCTGGCCGGGCTTGCGCTGGCCGAACTTGGTGGTCTGCAAGGTCGCGGTGCACGGTCGCTGGTCACCGTTGGCGAAGGCCAGGCGCTGGTGATCGACGAGAGCTACAATGCCAACCCTGCATCGATGCGCGCTACGCTCAGCGTCCTTGGCCATGAACCCGGCCGCCACATCGCGGTACTCGGCGAAATGCGCGAACTGGGCGAGGGCTCCGACGACTATCACGCCGCCCTCGCCGAGCCGATACTCGCCGCGCGCGTCGAAATGGCGCTGCTCGTCGGTGAAGCGATGGCGCCGTTAGCGCAGGTGCTTGAGGGACAGATCGAAACCGTCCATGTGGGCGACGCTGCGGCAGCGCTCGCGTCGTTACGGACGATCCTGGCGCCGGGCGATGTCGTGCTCGTCAAGGGATCGAACGGGGTAGGCCTCGCTCGCGTCGTAGCGGGTCTCCAGGCTGGCCTCAAAGGCGGGATTAACTGAATGTTGTACTGGCTCGCCGAGCATCTGGGGTTTCCCGGCCTGCTGAACCTCATCCGTTACCAGACGGTGCGGACCGGGGGTGCGGTCGCGACCGCCTTGATCATCGGCCTGATAATCGGGCCGAAGTTCATCGGCTGGTTGCGGGTGCGGCAGGGCAAGGGCCAGCCGATCCGCGCCGACGGCCCGCAGTCGCACCTGTCGAAGCGTGGCACGCCGACGATGGGCGGGCTGATGATCCTGACCTCGATGTGCCTCGCCATCTTCCTGTGGATGGACCTGAGCAACCCGTATGTCTGGGCTTGCCTGTTCGTGACGCTCGGCTTCGGCACGATCGGGTTCCTCGACGACTATGACAAGGTGCGCAAGGCGAGCACCGCGGGGATCAGCGGGCGGACGCGGTTGCTGCTCGAGTTCATCATCGCCGGTGTCGCCGCGACGATCATCATGTCGCAGAACGGGCCGCATCTGTATTTGCCGTTCACGTCGCGCATGTACCTCGATCTCGGCTGGTTCTTCCCGGTGTTCGCGGCGTTCACGATCGTGTCGTTCGGCAATGCGGTGAACCTCACGGACGGGCTCGACGGTCTGGCGACGATGCCGGTGATCATTGCCAGCGTCGCGTTCATGGTGATCGTGTATCTGGTCGGGAACGTGAAGTTCGCCGATTACCTCGGCATTCCGCATGTGCCGCGTGCTGGTGAGTTGGCGATCTTCTGCGGGGCGATCGTCGGCGCGGGGCTCGCGTTCCTGTGGTTCAATGCGCCACCGGCGGCGGTGTTCATGGGTGATACCGGGTCGCTGGCTTTGGGCGGCGCGCTAGGAACGATCGCGGTCGTCGCGCATCACGAGATCGTGCTGGGGATCATTGGCGGGCTGTTCGTGATCGAGGCACTGTCGGTGATCATCCAGGTGTTCTTCTACAAGCGCACCGGCAAGCGCGTGTTCCGGATGGCCCCGATCCACCATCATTTCGAGCAGCTCGGCTGGGCCGAGGCCACGGTGGTGATCCGTTTCTGGATCATCGCGCTGGTGCTCGCGCTGGTCGGCCTGTCGACGTTGAAGCTGCGGTGATTGTTGCGCAGGCCTGGCGCGGGAAACGCTATGCGGTGCTTGGACTGGCGCGGTCTGGGGCTGCGACTGTGCGGGCGTTGGTGGCTGGCGGGGCGCAGGTCGTTGCGTGGGACTCCGACGAGGTGAAGCGCGCTGTCTTCACTCCCTCTCCCCTGCGGGGAGAGGGTTGGGGTGAGGGGCAGCCCAGCAGTGCTGCGCCTGGAACGGCCCCTCACCCAACCCTCTCCCCGGAGGGGAGAGGGCTTTTAGAAGTGGCGCGGCTTGACGATCTCTCGGGCTTCGCCGCTTTGGTCGTGTCGCCGGGAGTGCCGTTGAAGACGCACCCGCTTGCCGCCGCGGCGCGCGTGGCCGGCGTGCCCGTCATCGGCGACATCGAACTCTTCGCACAGGCCCGCGCAGACCTCCCCCCGCACAAGGTCGTCGGCATCACCGGCACCAACGGCAAGTCCACCACCACCGCGCTTGTCCACCACATCCTCAAGACCGCCGGCGTCCCCACACTGATGGGCGGCAACATCGGCCTGCCGATCCTCGAACAGGAAGCGCTCCCCGAGGGCGGCGTCTACGTGCTCGAACTGTCGAGCTACCAGATCGACCTGACGCAGACGCTCGATTGCGACGTCGCGGTGCTGCTCAACATCACGCCGGATCATCTCGACCGGTACGACGGCTTCGAAGGCTATGCGGCCTCGAAGGCGCGGCTGTTCGCGATGCAATCGCCCGAGCATGACGCGGTCATCGGCATCGGCGATGCGCCGTCCACGCAGATCGCGCGCGGGCTGTCGGCGAAGGGCGAGCACATCACCAAGATCGCCCCGGGCGTGTGCATGGATCAGAGCAGCTGGCCGACGCTCCAGGGCCCGCATAACGCCCAGAACGCGCTCGCCGCAATCGCCGTCGCCAAGGCGCTGGGCGTAAGCGAGGTCGACATCGACCGCGGCCTGACGAGCTTCACCGGCTTGCCGCACCGGATGGAGCAGATCGCCTCGTACGCCGGCGTCGCCTATGTCGACGACAGCAAGGCGACCAATCCCGAGAGCACCGCGCCTGCACTTGCCGCGTTCGACCGGGTTCACTGGATCGTCGGTGGGCGCGCGAAGGGCGACGACCTCGACGCCTGCAAGCCCGCCTTCGGCCACGTCGTCCACGCCTACACGATTGGCGAGGCTGGCCCGAAATTCGCTGAAATCCTGAAAGATTCCATGCCCGTCGAGAACGTCGACACGCTCGACGCTGCCGTCCGAGCCGCCGCCGCAAACGCCAAGCCGGGCGACACTGTTTTGTTATCCCCCGCCTGTGCTAGCTTCGACCAGTTTCGCGATTACGAAGCGCGCGGGGCCGCGTTCCGCGCCGCGGTGGAGTCGCTCGCATGACCGATATCCACGCTGGAAGGATCGACGTTAGGGGCGATATGGGCACACCGAAGACCAGCATCGTCGCCAAGATGAAACGGCGCGGCGGGCGGGGCGATCAGTCGCCGCTCGGCACGTGGTTCTGGGATATTGACCGGATGCTGCTGCTGCTGACGCTGTTCCTGATCGCGATCGGGCTGATCGCGGTCGCGGCGGCGTCGCCGGCGAGTGCGGTCCGCTATTCGGGCGAGCACCACAAAATCACGCCGCTCTATTATTTCTGGCGACAGTTGATGTGGGTCGGCGTGTCGCTCCCCGTGCTGTTCGGCGTGTCGATGATGCCCGTCTCGATGGCGCGGCGGATGGCGATCGGCGGGTGTGCGCTGTTCGTGCTGATGCTGATGGTGACGCCGTTTATCGGGGTCGAGGCGAACGGCGCACGCCGCTGGCTCGGTGTCGGGTTCGCACAGTTCCAGCCCTCGGAGTTCCTGAAACCGCTGTTCATCGTCACGGTCGCGTGGCTGTTGTCGTTACGCGCGAAGGATGCCGAGCTGCCGACCGTGCTGATCACCGGCGCGATGACCGCGGGCGTCGCGGTGCTGCTGATGCTGCAACCCGATTTCGGCCAGACGATCATCTTCTGCTCGGTCTGGATGGCGCTGCTGATGATCGCGGGGACGCCGGCCAAGGTGATGCTCGGCCTCGTCGCTATGGCGCCGGCGGGGCTGATCGCTGCGTATGTCTTCTACGGCGTGGCGCGGTCGCGGATCGATGCGTTCCTGTTTCCGGGTGTCGAGGGTGAGGGCGCGGGCGATCACTTCCAGACGAATGCGGCGCATAATACGCTGACCGCGGGGGGCTGGACCGGGACGGGGCCAGGCGCGGGTGCGGCGAAGTTCGGGCTGCCCGAGGCGCATACCGACTATATCTTCTCTGTGATTGGCGAGGAATTCGGGTTGATCGCGTGCTCGGTGATCGCGGTGATTTTCCTCGCGATCGTCGTCCGCGTGTTCGTCAAGCTGCTGGACGAGCAGGACGAATTCAAATTGCTCGCGTCCGCCGGCCTTGCGACGCAGTTCGGTGCGCAGGCGCTGGTGAGCATGGCGGTGAACACGGGGCTCGCGCCATCGAAGGGTATGACGCTGCCGTTCATCAGCTATGGCGGGTCGTCGATGATCGCGTTGTCGGTCGGCATGGGGTTGCTGCTGGCGTTTACCCGGCGCAATCCGTTTCTCACGCGGAGCCCCTATGTCGTCCGCTGGAGTGGTGAATGAGTAAGCATTACGTCCTCGCAGCCGGTGGCACGGGTGGACACATGGTCCCGGCAGCGGCGCTCGCGGCTGAACTGACCAAGCGCGGCCACCGTGTCGCGCTCGTCAGCGATGCGCGCGGCGTGCGGTTTCCGGGGCTGTTCGAGCATATCCAGACGCATGTCCTGCCGGCTGGGCGCTTTACCGGCGGGCCGCTCGGCTGGGCTCGGGCCACGCGGGAGATGTGGCGCGGGCGGGCGATGGCGCGCGAGCTGTACCGGACGTTCAAGCCCGCCGCGGTGATCGGGTTTGGCGGATACCCTGCATTGCCGGCGTTGCTGGCGGCGTTCGCGGACAAGATCCCGACTGCGGTGCACGAGCAGAACGCGGTGCTGGGACGCGTGAACCGCTTCGTCGCGGGGCGCGTGGACGCGATCGCGACCTCGTCCGAGCCGACCGAGCGCCTCGCGCCGAAGCTGCTGGGCAAGGCGCATCTGGTCGGCAATCCGGTGCGCGAGGCGGTGCTGGCGCTGCGTTCGCGGCCGTATCCGCTGCTAGAGGAGGACGGGATCTTCCGTGTGCTCGTGACCGGCGGGAGCCAGGGGGCGAGCATCCTGTCTCAGGTCGTGCCCGACGGTCTGGCGATGCTCCCGGTGACGTTTCGGCGGCGGTTGCAGGTGACGCATCAGGCGCGGATCGAGGATATCGATGCGGTGCGCGCGAAGTATGCCGAGCATCATATCCCGGCTGAGCTGGCGACGTATCTGCCCGATATGCCCGAGCAACTGGCGTGGGCGCATCTGGTTATCGCGCGCGCGGGCGCTTCGACGATTTCGGAACTGACCGCGGCGGGGCGGCCGGCTATTTTGGTGCCGCTGCCGGGCGCGACCGACGATCATCAGACCGTGAACGCGCGCGAGATCACGCGGGCGGGCGGCGCGCGGACGATCGCGCAGGGAGATTTTACCGCAGTGGAACTGGCCAAGCAGATGCAGAAACTCGGGCTCGATCCGGCGGCGTTGCAGAATGCGGCGGGCCGCGCGCGGAGTTGCGGGCGGCCGAACGCGGCGAGCGATCTGGCCGATCTGGTCGAGAGCCTCGACGCGCCATTGTCGCGGATCCCGGTCGGCGCGCCCTCGAAGCCCAAGGCGCAGTTCGCATGAAGGGCGTCGCAACGGATATCGGCACGATCCACTTCGTCGGCATCGGCGGGATCGGCATGTCGGGCATCGCCGAGGTGATGAAGAACCTCGGCTACCGCGTGCAGGGCTCTGACGTGGCCGAGGGTTATGTCGTGCAGGGCTTGCGCGACAAGGGCATCCCGGTGGCGATCGGTCACGCCGCGTCGAACATCGGCGACGCCGCGGTGGTGGTCGTGTCGACCGCGATCGTGCGCTCGAACCCCGAGGTCGAGGCGGCGTTGAACGCACGCGTGCCCGTGGTGCGGCGGGCTGAGATGCTGGCGGAACTGATGCGGTTGAAGTCGACCGTTGCGGTGGCGGGCACGCATGGCAAGACGACGACGACGTCGATGGTCGCGGCGCTGCTCGATGCGGGCGGGGTCGATCCGACGGTCATCAATGGCGGGATCATCAACTCGTACGGCTCGAATGCGCGACTGGGCGCGAGCGACTGGATGGTCGTGGAAGCGGACGAGAGCGACGGCAGCTTCCTGCGGCTCGACGGCACGATCGCGGTCGTCACCAACATCGATCCCGAGCATCTCGATCATTACGGCTCGTTCGACGCGGTGAAGGATGCGTTCGTCGAGTTCGTCGAGAACGTGCCGTTCTATGGCGCGGCGCTGCTGTGTCTCGATCATCCGGAGGTGCAGGGGATCCTGCCGCGGGTGCGCGATCGTCGGGTCGTGACGTACGGTTTTTCGGCGCAGGCGGACGTGCGCGGCGTCGAGGTTACGCCGATCCCGGGCGGCAATCGCTTCGATTGCGTGGTGCGCGAGCGCGACGGCGCGACGCGGACGATTGCGGGAATTGAGATGCCGATGCCGGGTCGGCACAATGTGCAGAACGCGCTGGCGGCGATTGGCGTGGCGCTGGAGCTCGGGATCGCGGATGCGACGATCCAGCAGGGGTTCGCCAAGTTCGGTGGCGTGAAGCGGCGCTTCACCAAGGTCGGCGAAGTGGCTGGTGTCACGATCATCGACGATTACGGGCATCACCCGGTCGAGATCCGCGCTGTGCTGGCGGCGGCTCGCGAGAGCGTGAAGGGTCGTGTGATCGCGGTCGTGCAACCGCACCGCTATTCGCGGCTCGGCAATCTGATGGAGGATTTCCAGACCGCGTTCAACGACGCGGATCGCGTGCTGGTGACGCCGGTTTATGCGGCGGGCGAGGCGCCTGTGGAGGGCGTTGATGCGGCGGCTTTGGTCGAGGGGTTGAAGCGGCGCGGGCACCGGTTCGCGGGTGTGGTCGCGGATGCCGACGCGCTGGCGGTGGAGTTGGCGGCGACGATCGAGGCTGATGACATGGTCGTGTGCCTCGGTGCTGGCGATATCACGAAGTGGGCGGCCGGGTTGGCCGACGCAATCGCCGCAGAGCGCGCGAAGGTGCTGGCGTGAGTTCTGCTGCACCTTGTGTCCCCGCGAAGGCGGGGATCCAGACTGGGCTCCCGCCTTCGCGGGAGAACATCAGGGGTAAGGTCGAAGTTGGTGGTTCGCTCGCCGACTTCATCTGGTTTCGGACTGGTGGGCCGGCCGAATTGCTGGTGCGGCCTGCGGATGTCGAGGATTTGGCGGAGTTGCTGAAGACCCTCGACCCCTCGACTTCAGTGCTGCCGGTTGGTGTAGGCTCGAACCTGATCGTGCGCGATGGCGGCGTGCCGGGGGTCGTTGTGCGATTGCCTAAGGCTATGGCGAAGGTTTCGGTTGAGGACGGCCGCGTTCGTGCGGGTGCGGGGGCGATGGGGATTACCGTGGCCAGTGCCGCGCGGGATGCTGGGATTGCCGGGCTTGAGTTTCTGCGTGGGATTCCGGGTACTGTTGGTGGTGCGGTTCGGATGAACGCGGGTGCTTATGGCCGTGATGTCAGCGATATTCTGGTCGAGGCTACGGTGGTTACGCGGGAGGGTTCGGTCGAGACTTGGTCCGCCGAGAAGCTCGGTTTCACCTATCGCCATTCGGACCTGCCCGCAGGCGCCGTCGTGGTCGAGGCAGTATTCTCCGGCACGCCCGGCGAGCCTGCCCTGATCGGTGCGGAGATGGACCGGATCGCGGCGGAGCGCGAGGCTTCGCAGCCGCTGCGTTCGCGCACCGGGGGGTCGACGTTCAAGAATCCCGAGGGGTACAAGGCGTGGGCGTTGATCGACGCGGCCGGGTGTCGGGGGCTGACTCGCGGTGATGCGCAGGTCAGCGAGAAGCATTGTAATTTCCTGCTGAACCTCGGGTCCGCGTCGAGTGCGGAGATCGAGGCGCTGGGTGAAGAGGTACGGGATAGAGTGAAGGCGCATTCGGGGGTGACGTTGGAATGGGAAATCCAGCGGGTTGGCATCGCTGCTCCCTCTCCCCTGCGAGGAGAGGGGCGGGGTGAGGGGCAGCCAAGCAGTGCTGCGCCCGCGCTCTCTACCAGCGATGCGGCCGGTGATGGCGGGCGCCCACCCCTCGGTCCCCTCCCGCATGCGGGAGGGGAGGCATGACGGCGGCTCTTCACATCGCAGTCCTCATGGGTGGCTGGTCGGCGGAGCGTGAGGTCTCGCTTATGTCGGGTAATGGCTGTGCGGACGCGCTTGAGTCGCTTGGGCACCGGGTCACGCGGATCGATATGGGGCGGGATGTTGCTGCGAAGCTGGCCGAGGCTCAGCCCGACCTCGTGTTCAATGCACTGCATGGGACGCCTGGTGAGGATGGTTCTGTGCAAGGGCTGCTCGACCTGATGGGCCTGCGCTACACCCATTCGGGTCTCGCTACGTCTGTGATCGCGATCGATAAGGTGCTGACTAAGCTGCTCCTCGTCCCTGCTGGCATCCCGATGCCGGGTGGGCGGATCGTCAAGTCCGCCGACCTGTTCGAAAGCGATCCGATGGCGCGGCCGTATGTGTTGAAGCCGGTCAACGAGGGCTCCTCGGTCGGCGTGGCGATCGTCACCGACAGCGGCAATTACGGAAATCCGATCGCGCGCGACAGCGTTGGGCCGTGGGGCGAGTTCGAGGAATTGCTCGCCGAACCCTATATCCGTGGGCGTGAACTGACGACCGCTGTGCTCGGCGGCAAGGCGCTCGGCGTGACCGAGTTGAAGCCCAAGAGCGGCTGGTACGACTACGACGCGAAATACACCGATGGGATGACGGTGCACGTCTGCCCGGCGGAGATCCCCGACGAGATCACCGACGCCTGCAAGAGCCTCGCGCTCGAAGCGCACCGGTTGCTCGGCTGCAAGGGCGCGTCGCGGTCCGATTTCCGCTGGGATGACGAGCGCGGCGTCGACGGGCTGTTCCTGCTCGAGGTGAATACGCAGCCGGGGATGACGCCGCTGAGCCTCGTGCCCGAGCAGGCACGGCATATCGGCATGAGCTATGCCGAGCTGGTCCAGGCGATCGTCGACGAAGCGCTTCAGGACCATCCTTCTCCATGAGCCGCACGATCAAGCGCGGTCCGCCGCCCAAGCGGCCCGCCCCGCGCCGGAAGGTCGCGGTCAAGAAGGTGTCGGTGATGGACCGGCTGGTCGGGATGCTCCCGGTCAGCGAGGACACGCTCCGGAAAATCGCGACGTGGTCGATTCTGGGCGCGGGCGGTGCGGTGGCGATCGCGGCGGCGACGTGGGTCGGCATCCCGGGGATGATCGGCGCGGCGGTGGCCGAGGGTGCCGGGCGCGCCGGCTTCAAGGTCGAGCAGATCGAGGTGACGGGCCTCAAGCGGATGGACCGGATGTCGGTCTATGCGGTCGCGCTGGAGGACAAGCAGAACCAGACGTCGATGCTGTCGGTCGATCTGGAGGCGGTGCGGCAGAAGCTGCTGCGCTATGGCTGGATCGCGGACGCGCATGTCTCGCGGCGGCTGCCCAACACAATGCTGGTCGATATCGTCGAGCGAACCCCCGCCGCAGTGTGGCAGGACAATGGCCAGCTCACGCTGATCGATTCGTCGGGCGTGCTGCTGGAGCCGGTCCAGCCGGATGCGATCCCGAATCTGCCGCTGGTGATCGGGCCGGGCGCGGATCGGCAGGAGGCGTCGTACCAGACGCTGCTCGCCGCCGCGCCGGCGCTGAAGCCACGCGTGAAGGCGGCGACGTGGGTCGGCAATCGGCGCTGGGACCTGACGTTCGAGAGCGGCGAGACGTTGGCGCTGCCGGAAGACGGCGCGCCGCGCGCGCTGGTGAAGTTCGCCGAACTGGATGGGGCGAGGCCGCTGCTGGGGCGCGGCTGGATCCGGTTCGACATGCGCGATCCGACCAAGCTGGTCGCGCGCAAGCCGGGCGCGAGCCTGGCGCACAGCGTCGACGTGCCGGCACCTGCCAGCGCGGGGGCAAGCGCGCCGGCGGCGGGCGAGACTACGAATACTCCGTCGCAAACGGCGGGCGCGAACGTAACGGGCGGGGAGGGATGACATGGCGAAGGTGGCACCGGAAGGGCTGATCACGGCGCTCGATATCGGGTCGTCGAAGGTTTCGGCGATGATCGCGCAGAAGGGGGACGGCGGCGAGCTGATCGTGCTCGGCACCGGCCAGCGCGAGAGCCGCGGCGTCAAGCGCGGCTATATCGCGGACATGGCGACGACCGAGGCGGCGGTGCGCGAGGCGGTCGAGCAGGCCGAGCGGATTGCCGGCATCAACATCGAGAATGTCTGGGTCGGGTTCTCGGCCGGCGGGCTCGTGTCCGATGTCGCCGAAGTCGAGTTCGAGCTGGGCGGCCACCGCGTCGAGCAGCAGGATATCGATGCGTTGCTCGCTGCCGGGCGCAACTCGATCGATCCGCAGGGCCGCATGGTGCTGCACGCGCAGCCAGCGCTATATACGCTCGACGGGCTGACGGGGGTGAAGACGCCGCTCGGTCTGCATGCCGATCGGCTCGGCGTGCACATCCATGTCGTCGCGGCGGACGGTTCGCCGGTGCGCAACCTCGATCTCTGCGTGCGGTCGGCGCATCTCGAAGTGAAGTCGATCATTGCCTCGCCGGTCGCGACGGGGCTCGCCTGTCTCAGCGACGAGGAGCGCGAGCTTGGCGTCGCTTTGGTCGAGATGGGGGCGGGGATTACTAACGTGTCGCTGTTCGCCGGCGGCATGCTGGTCGGGCTGACCTCGATCCCGATCGGTGCGCAGGACATTACCGACGACATCGCCAGCGCGTTCGGCACGCGGCGGCAGAATGCGGAGCGGATGAAGTGCTTCCACGGCTCGGCCAATGCGAGCCCCCGCGATAATCACGACATGATCCCGGTCATGCCGATCTCCGCCGAGGACGGCGCGGGCGAGGGGGCTCAGATCACCAAGGCGCAGCTGATCGGCGTGATCCGCCAGCGGCTCGAGCATCAGATGGGTGAAGTGCGCAACGCGCTCACCAAGCTGAAGTTCGAGGGGCCGGTCGGGCGTCAGGTCGTGCTGACCGGCGGCGGCGCGGAGCTCAAGGGCATCGCCGACTATGCGCAACAGGCGCTCGGGCGGTCGGTGCGGATCGGTCGACCGCGTGGTCTGACCGCGCTGCCGGAAGCGCATGGCGGACCGGCTTTCGCGACGCTAGCGGGGTTGGCCTTCTACGCGGCGACCAACCCGATCGACCTTCGCGGGCTCGCGCCGCAGCGGACGACGGTGCATCGGCCAAAGGGTATGGGCATGATGCGCAAGTTGATTCAGGCGGCACGCGCGAATTATTAAGAGTTTCGAGGGCGCTGGCGTTATTTCGGCTGGAACAGGCCGTGACGTTGGTGCACACAGATTAATCAGGGGCCCGGCCGTAGCGTATCTACCGGGTTGTGCGGAGAACGGCGATGAGCATCGAATTCCTTAGTCCCGAAGTGGACGATCTGGCCCCCCGCATCGCGGTGATCGGCGTCGGCGGCGCGGGCGGCAACGCGATCGCCAACATGATGCGGGCCGACGTCCAGGGCGTCGACTTCCTCGTGGCGAACACCGACGCGCAGGCGTTGAAGCAGTCGACCGCACCGCAGCGGATCCAGCTCGGCACCAAGATCACGCAGGGGCTCGGCGCCGGTTCGCGTCCCGAGATCGGTCGCGCAGCCGCCGAAGAGACGATCGACCAGCTCGCCAAGATGCTCGAAGGCGCGCACATGTGCTTCATCACCGCCGGCATGGGCGGCGGTACGGGTACGGGCGCAGCGCCGGTCATCGCCAAGGCGGCGCGCGACATGGGCATCCTGACCGTCGGCGTCGTGACCAAGCCGTTCGCGTTCGAGGGCAATCGTCGCGCCAAGTCGGCCGAGGGCGGCATCGACGAGCTGCAGAAGTATGTCGACACGCTGATCGTCATCCCGAACCAGAACCTGTTCCTCATCGCCAACGCGAACACGACCTTCAAGGAAGCGTTCACGATGGCGGACGAGGTGCTCCAGCAGGGCGTCCGCAGCATCACCGACCTGATGGTGATGCCGGGCCTCATCAACCTCGATTTCGCCGACGTCCGCTCGGTGATGCAGGAGATGGGCAAGGCGATGATGGGCACCGGCGAGGCAAGCGGCGACAACCGCGCGCTCGAGGCTGCACAGAAGGCGATCTCGAACCCACTGCTCGAAGGCGTCAGCATGCGCGGCGCGAAGGGCGTCATCATCTCGATCACCGGCGGTGACGACATGCGTCTGCTCGAAGTCGACGAAGCCGCGAATCACATCCGCGACCTGGTCGATCCCGATGCGAACATCATCTGGGGTTCGGCGTTCAACCAGGAGCTGGAGGGCAAGATCCGCGTCTCGGTCGTCGCGACCGGGATCGACGCCGATGCGCGCCCGCCGGAAGTTGCGCCCGAGCCGACCCGCTCGTTCAGCTTCGGATCGCGCAAGACCGACGAGAACACGTCGTTCCGTCCGAGCGAGCCTGCCGCTTCGTCGGCCGCGCCTGCTGCGTCGTCCGCCGACGAAGAGCCGCTCGACCTGAACGCGTCGTCGGAAGTCGAGCCGTCGGCGTCGAAGTCGGATGACGAGCTGGTGCTCGGTGCCGATACGATTGTGCCGCAGGCCGCGCCTGCACCTGCGCCGGTTGCTCCTGCTCCTCAGCCGGCTCCCGCACCGCGTACCTATGGCGACGAGCCTTACGGCCGTGGCCCGATCGCGCGTCCGGCTTCGGCATCGTCGGTACCGCCCGCTCGCGCGCCGATCGCGCCGGCTGTTCCGGTGCCGACGCCGGCAGCGGACGAGGGTGGCGCACGTCGCCGCTGGCTCGCTCCGGGTGCCGAGGCTGCTCCCGAGGCGGTTCCGGCCGCACCGCGCGTGAAGCTCGGCGGTACGCTGTTCGAGCGCATGTCGAATGCGGCACGGGGTGCTGCGAAGGAAGACGGCGAAGCGGGCCCTCAGGATCCGCTCGACATCCCGCGCTTTCTACATCGCCAGAACAACCAGTAAGCCGGAATAGCCGAGGCTTCTCAACACCTTCCTGACAATTTGTCCTCCCGGCCAAGCTGCCGCGGCTCAAATCCCTCTCCCACCGGGAGAGGGAGAGACGCCGAAGGCGGCGAAGGGTGAGGGCACGCAAGCAGGCTACCGCGCTTGAGCACGCAAAACCCTGCATTCGTCGCCGCCCCAGCCCAGTTCGCCGCGCGCATGCGTGCGAGACATTGCCGGTTCGGTCGGGCTGGCGTCTAGACAGATGATCCTCATGACCCGGTCCTCCCATCATCTCCTGACCGCCGCGCTGGCACTCGTCCTCGCCGCCGTGCCGTCCGTCGCGCCCGCGCAAGCCATCGTCCAGGCGATCCCCGGTACGACCGACGCCGACAGGCTCGGCGACGTGATGCGCCAACTCGCCAGCAACCCGCGCAACATCGACGCGCTGATCAAGGCAGGCGATCTGTCGATGGGTCTCGGCGATCTCAGCGGTGCCGCCGCACTGTTCGCGCGTGCCGAGAAGGTGAACCCGCGCGACGGCCGCGCCAAGGCGGGAATGGCGTCGATCCTCGTCCGCTCCGAGCGTCCCGGAGAGGCGCTTCGCTATTACGCGCAGGCGGAAGGTCTCGGCCTCGATTCGCGGAACTTCGCCGCCGACCGCGGGCTCGCCTACGACCTGATCGGCCAGCAGGACCGGGCGCAGCGCGACTACCGCGTGGCACTCCGCGACTCGCCCGATGACGAGACGATCAGGCGGTATGCGTTGTCGCTCGGTATCTCGGGGAAGCCCGAGCTCGCGATCCAGCAGCTCAACCCGCTATTGCTCAAGAGCGATCGTGGCGCATGGCGATCCCGTGCGTTCATCCTCGCGATGAACGGCGACGTCGCTGGTGCCGCGAAGATCGCGACCACGATGATGCCGGCGGGCACCGCGCAAGGCCTGCAGCCCTTCTTCCAGCGCCTGCCGAACCTGCCGGCGAGCGACCGCGCCTTCGCGGTACATTTCGGCGAAGTCCACGCGACGCCAGCGCGGCTCGCGGATGCGCGGATGGCGCCGCCGCTGGGCCTGCTCGCCGCCGACCCGACTGCACCGGTGATGATGGCCGCCGTGACGCCACAACCCCAGGTCGCCGCGACGACGGGGAAGAAGGACAAGCGCGATCGGCGCTCCAAGCCCGACCGTGTCCAGTTGGCTGCGGTGGCGCGCACGTCGTCCATAGCAGCGCCGGGACCGACGACGACATCGGGATCGCTTCCGCCGACAACCACCGCGCCACGTGCCACGACGAGCGGTCCGGCTCCGACCCCCTACGCCGCGCCGGTCCAACTCGCGTCGGCGCCGATGCAAATGACGCAGCCGCTTCCGGTCCGCACCGCCCAAAGCGCGCCACAGCCCAGCTATCCGGCACCGAGCGTTGCGGTTCAGGCTGCCCGGACCAGCCCGGCCGCGGAAACGAACTCCGTGGTCACGGCCGCTATCGCGCCGCGCTCATCGACGGCTGCTTCGGTGCCGACACCGTCGTCGACGGGAACGCTGTCGCAGAGCGTCGCCACGCAGATGGCCGCGATCCCAGTGGGACAGGCACGCACCGATCCGACCCGTGCGGCCAATGCGCTCGCAGCGTCGGCGGCGGCGTCGCCATCACCATCGGTTTCGGCACAGCCGACTCCGGTGCAGCAGGCGCCCGTTCAGCAAACGCCCGTCCAGCAAACATTCGCTCAGCAGACGCCGCCACCGCAGTCCGCACCAGTCCAGAGCGCCAGCGGCGGAACGCCGATGCCGGGCTTTACCAGTTCCGCGACGCCTTCGCCGACGGCCCCGACGGTGGTGGCAGGCATATCCCCGTCGCGGACCCATGCGGTCGCGGCAAGCGAGGACTCGATCCTCGCGCGGATCGTCGCGGGCCTGTCGATCCCCGCGGCCGAGCTCGACGTCGCGCCGATGCGTCCCGCACCCGTCGCGACGCCGGCGGCCATACCGGTTTCGGATGATGCCGAGCGTGTGCTCGCCGAGGCGAAGGCCAAGACCGAGCGGGATGCTGCGGCCAAGGCGATCGCAGTCAAGACGCTGGCTGCGAACAATCTGGCCGCGGACAAGCTTGCGGCCGACAAGAAGGCCGCCGTCGACAAAAAGGCCGCAGCACGCAAGGCGGTTACGGACAAGAAGGCCCTCGCCGAGAAGAAGGCCGCCGCCGCCGAGAAGCTTGCCGCGGACAAGGCCGCAGCCGAGGAGAAGCGGATCGCCCGCGCCAATCCCGCGCGGACCTGGGTGCAGGTGTCGACCGGCGCAACAGAGGGCGATCTGCCCAAGGCGTGGAAGAAGGCGAAGACCAAGGCGCCGACGGTGTTCGGCACCCGCGGCGGCTGGACCGCGCCGTGGAAGGCGACCAATCGCGTCCTCGCCGGGCCGTTCAAGACCGATGCGGAAGCGCGGACCTTCGTCAATCAGCTCGCCAAGGAAGGCGTTTCGACGTTCACCTTCACCAGCGAACCGGGCGAGATCATTACGAAGCTCCCCGCGAAGTGAGTTACCGC
Source organism: Sphingomonas sp. AP28 (assembly GCF_056680455.1). NCBI lineage: Bacteria > Pseudomonadati > Pseudomonadota > Alphaproteobacteria > Sphingomonadales > Sphingomonadaceae > Sphingomonas > Sphingomonas sp. AP28. The sequence goes on from NZ_CM155283.1 coordinate 3,493,162, forward strand.
GCGCCCTGGGCATCGGACCCGGCGCGCAGCAAAGGACGGCTTCACGAGGAACAGAACGGGTCCACCCGCGGGCCTCGCGACGCGTTCCAGCGCGATCGCGACCGGATCATCCACTCGATCAGCTTCCGTCGGCTTCGTCACAAGACGCAGGTGTTCATGGCGCCCGACGGCGATCATTTTCGCGTCCGCCTGACGCACAGCCTCGAGGTCGCGCAGATCGGCCGGACGATCGCGCGGACGCTGGCGCTGAACGAGGACCTGACCGAGGCGTTGTGTCTCGCGCACGACATCGGTCATCCGCCGTTCGGCCATGCCGGCGAGGATGCGCTAAAGGCGGCGCTGACCGGGCAGGGCGGCTTCGATCACAACGGCCATACGGTGCGCACGCTCGTCACGATCGAGCGGCCGTATCCGTTGTGGAACGGGCTCAACCTGACGTGGGAGACGCTCGAAGGCCTAGCCAAGCATAATGGCCCGGTGCGGCATCCGGGGTGGGCGCTGGCCGCGGCGGATGCGGAGTTCGGACTCGCGCTGAGCAGCTTCTCGTCGCTGGAGGCACAGGTCGCGGCGATCGCCGACGACATCGCCTACGACAACCACGACATCGACGACGGCCTGCGCGCCGGATTGCTGACGCTCGACCAGATGCTCGCGGTGCCGCTGGTCGCGCGCGGCTGGGACGACGTGCGGCGGCGATTCCCGGATATCGAGCCGAAGCGCCTAGTCGGCGAGCTCGTCCGCACGCAGATCGGGACGATGGTCAACGACCTGATCGCCGAGACCCGCCAGCGGATCGCGGCAAGCGGCGTGACGAGCGTCGACGACGTCCGCGATGCGGGGCAGTGCCTGGTCGGCTTCTCGCCCGAGATGCGCGAGGCGGAGCGCGACCTGAAGCGCTTCATGTACGCCAATCTCTATCACCATCCGCGACAGTTGGCAGCGGCGGATGCGGCACATGGGATCGTGGCGGGCCTGTTCGCGGTGTACCGCGACGATCCCGCGACGATCCCCGAGGAATGGCGCGATCGGCTGCCAACCGTCGATCCTGATCGCAGCCGCCACATCGCGGATTTCATCGCCGGGATGACGGACCGGTACGCCGTATCGCGCTACCGCGACTTGGTCGGCCCGATCGACTTACCCGAGGGGTTCTGAACTTTCGGCTCCCCTCCCTGGAAGGGAGGGGCTGGGGGTGGGTAGGCTAGCTTGTGCCGCGTCCGTTCCGTGCTACGGGAACCGACCCACCCCCAACCCCTCCCTTCCAGGGAGGGGAGTAAAAGTTGCCGGCTCACTCAAACGCAAAACGGCGGCCGGACCGAAGTCCGACCGCCGTCACGCCGTCTTACAACGAAGTCGGCTCAGCGCGTAACCGAAGCGATCCCGCCAGCCGCGCCTGTGGCCTCGGCGGTCTTGAATGCGACCGGTACGCCACCCGACTCACCCGATACGCGATTGCCGCGGACGATCAGGTGGAACTTCTGGCCCGACGGATAGCGACGGCCGTCGATGACCTGGCGGCCATGGTCCTGCGTCGAGGTATAGACGTACGTGCTGCCCTCGTGGACGAAGCTCTGCTTCGCGTCGGCGGCCATGCCGATCGTCGAGGTGAGGGCCGCCGCTGCTGCTGCGATGATCTTGATGGTCGTGCGCATGATCGTATCTCCCGAAGTGCGTCGAGCCGGATCAGGTCTTTCACCCAACTCTCGAGTCAGCGGAATATTGCAGTGCAGCATGGGTTGCAATTGCAAACCTATCCGTCGCGATTGCACTGCGCGCAACGACGGACAGCGCTGCCGATGCGACGAGCCGCGGAGGCGACATACTTCCACGACATTTGGCGTCTAAATCCGACGTTGAAGGAGAGTGTCGTGTCTGCTTCCAGTATCGCGCTCAATCGGTTCGGCCTTGGCACAAGGCCGGGGGATGTCGTTGCCGGCGAGCCGGCGACGTGGGTGATGGCCCAGTGCGACCGGTTCGAACCACGGCCGGCGGTGGTGGCGAGCGCGCCCTCGACGGCCGGAATTTCTGTAGGGCTCGCCGCCTATTATGCGCAGGAGAAGGCGATCCGCGCGCAGTTCGGGCCGCGCATGCCGAAGGCCGCCGTCGGCGCGGACACACAATCCGCTGCGGCTGCGCGGGCGATGTCCGTGCCGCAGTCCCCGGGTGTCGCGGCGCCCGCGATGGCGCATTTCCCCGCCGTGCCGGGTGCGGCCGATCCGGGCACGGCTGCGCGGCAGGAGGCGCGCCAACTTATCGGCAAGCAGACTCGCAACGATTACGGCACGGCGGTCGCGGCGCGGACGATGGCCGCGCTGACCGGCGAGGCACCGTTCGTCGAGCGCCTCGTGCATTTTTGGGCGAACCATTTCGCGGTCTCGACCGAGAAGTTCGAGGTGATGGCGCTCGCCGGGCCGATGGAGTTCGAGGCGATCCGCCCGCATGTGCTCGGTAAGTTCGCCGACATGCTGAACGCGGTCGAGCGGCATCCGGCGATGCTGCTGTATCTCGACCAGGCGGTGTCGATCGGCCCGGACAGTCCGTTCGCCGTCCGGAAGACCAGGCGTCGCACCGGGCTGAACGAGAACCTCGCGCGTGAGATCATGGAGTTGCACACGCTCGGCGTCCGCAGTGGCTACAGCCAGGCCGACGTCACCGAGTTCGCGCGGGCGATGACCGGCTGGACGGTCGCAGGCATCGGGCGCGGTCCCGGTGCACGCATCCAGGATGATTCGCGCGCGGGCAGCTTCCTGTTCCTCGACGACGTTCACCAGCCCGGCGATCGCTCCGTGATGGGCAAGCTCTATCCCGCGGCGGGGGAGGCGCAGGCGCAGGCGGTGCTCTCCGACCTGGCCGTCCACCCGGCGACCGCGACGCACATCGCGACCAAGCTCGCGCAGCATTTTGCCGGCGATGCGCCGCCCCCGGCGATGGTCGCACGGCTGAAGACGGCGTTCCTGAAATCGGGCGGTGACCTGCCGACGGTGTACCGCGCGCTGGTTGCGTCGCCTGAGGCTTGGGTGACCCGGCCGGTGAAGTTCAAGTCGCCCTGGGAATGGTATGTCTCGACCCGGCGCGCGCTTGGTACGTCGACGGTCCAGCCCGGCGTGACTGTGGGGATGATGAACCAGCTCGGCCAGCCGATCTGGCAGCCGGGGCAGCCGATCGGGTATGACGACGTCGCCGCAGCCTGGGCCGGGCCTGTTGCGATCATGCGGCGTGTCGAGGCGGCGGAGCGGTTCGCGGCGCGCGCCGGGCCGGTCGATGCACGAGCGTTGGCGCCGACTCTGTTCCCCGCCTCGCTTAGTCCTACCACCGCGCAGGGCCTGTCGCGTGCGGAAAGCCCTGCGCAGGCGCTCGCGCTGTTGCTTGTCGCTCCAGAATCGCTGCGGAGATAGTCATGCTCGACCGTCGTTCCTTCCTCTCGACCGGTACGCTCGGCGTGCTGGCGTCGGCCTTTGCACCGCGCATCGCCTTTGCGCGTGCGGCGACCGACAAGAGGTTCGTGTTCATCATCCAGCGCGGCGCGGCCGATGGTCTCGGGACGATCGGCGCGGTCGGCGATCCGGCCTTTGCAGGCGTGCGTGGCGATCTTGCGGCGGACTTTGCGACGGGCGCCAAGCTCGACGGCATGTTCACGCTCCACCCCGCGATGACCGCGAGTGCCGGGCTCTACACGCAAGGCCAGGCGCTGTTCGCGCACGCGATCGCCTCGCCCTACCGGGATCGCTCGCATTTCGATGGCCAGAACGTGCTCGAAACGGGTGGGGTCAGCGCGTATCAGGTCCGCGACGGCTGGCTCAACCGGCTGCTCGGCGTGCTGCCGGCGGACGAGGCGCGCGCGATCGCGGTCGCGGCGACCGTGCCGATGGCGTTGCGGGGCCGGCGCGAGGTGGCATCCTATGCACCGTCGAGCCTGCCCGACGCGTCCGACGACCTGCTGCAACGCGTCGCAATGCTCTACGACGGCGACCAGCAACTGCACGGCCTGTGGAGCGAGGCGATGGCGACGCGGCAACTCACCAGCGATCTCGCGCAGGACGGCGGGCGCAATGCGGCTGCGACCGGCGCGCTCGCCGCGCGGTTGCTAAAGCCCGACACCGGCGCACGGATCGCGATGATCGAGACCGGCGGCTGGGATACGCACACCGGCCAGCGCGGTCGACTGACCGCGCAGTTGAAGGGCCTCGACGCGATGGTCGCGTCGCTGCAGGCGGGGCTGGGGCCGTTATGGGCAGACACGATGGTGCTGGTCGCGACCGAGTTCGGACGGACCGTCGCGGTCAATGGCACCGGGGGGACGGATCATGGCACGGGCACGTCTGCGATGCTGTTTGGCGGCGCCGTGAAGGGGGGCAGGGTGGTGTCGGACTGGCCCGGTCTCGCCCCTGCTGCGCTGTATGAGGCACGCGATCTGAAGCCGACGATGCAGCTCGATGCGTTCATCGGCGGTGCGGTCTCGTCGCATTTTGGCGTCGAACCGGAACGGGCGATGGCCGCGCTGTTTCCTGCGAGCGCGAAGACGGCGGCGATCGAGGGGTTGGTTCGGGTCTGAGATCCTTTCTCACTGCCTGACGCCGCTTCTGTTCCCTCGCGAACGCGGGGACCCAGGATCTCGGGCGGTGCATGTGGTTTAGCTGGGCCCCCGCGTCCGCGGGGGAACAGTTATGCTCGGGCATGCGATGAACTCTGCCCGGCGGAAGCAACCCAACCCAGCAACGGGATTAAAATTGAGCGCCGCGCCGCGATGGTCTAGAGCGCGCGTTTCCTTGACGTACCGGGACTGCCATGACGCTCTACACCCGTTTCGCCGCGCATATCGATGCGGCGCTCGACACGCTGACCGCGGCGGGGACGCTGCCGGACGGTCTCGATCGCAAGAACGTCACGGTCGAGCCGCCGCGCGACACCAGCCACGGCGATCTCGCGACCAACGCCGCGATGGTGCTCGCCAAGCCCGCCAAGACCAATCCGCGCGTGCTCGCCGATGCGCTGGTCGCCGAACTGTCGAAACTCGAGGACGTCGCCTCGGCGAGCGTGGCGGGCCCCGGCTTCATCAACATGAAGCTGACCGATGACGCGTGGCGCGCCGAACTCGCCGCGATCCCCGAGGCCGGTGCCGACTACGGCCGTTCGAAGCAGGGTGACGGGATCACCGTCAACATCGAGTATGTGTCGGCCAACCCGACCGGCCCGATGCACATGGGCCATTGCCGCGGTGCGGTGGTCGGCGATGCGCTCGCCAGCCTGCTTGAGTTCGCTGGCCACAAGGTCATCCGCGAATATTACGTCAACGATGCCGGCGGCCAGGTCGACGTGCTCGCGCGCTCGGTCCACCTGCGGTACCGCGAGGCGCTCGGTGAGACCGTCGAGATCCCCGAGGGCCTGTATCCCGGCGATTATCTGATCCAGGTAGGTGAGGCGCTAAAAGAAGATTTCGGCGACAGATATGTTGGAGCGCCTGAGGCCGAGTGGCTCAAAATTTTTCGGACGCGCGCCGTTGAATACATGATGATCCTGATCCGTGAGGACTTGGCTCTTCTCGGTATTCGTCACGAGGTGTTCTCGTCCGAAGCTGAACTCCAGGCTGCTGGTAAGCCCGAAGCGGCCGAGGCGGAACTGCGCTCGCGCGATCTCGTCTATGACGGCGTGCTCGAAGCGCCGAAGGGCGAGACGCCCGACGATTGGGAGCCGGTCGAGCTGCCGCTGTTCCGGTCGTCGCAGTTCGGCGACGACCAGGATCGCCCGATCAAGAAGTCGAACGGGTCCTGGACCTATTTCGGCGCCGATCTCGCCTATCATTTTCAAAAGAGCCAAAGTGCCGACCAGCTGATCGACATCTGGGGCGCGGATCACGGCGGCACGGTCAAGCGGATCGTCGCGGCGGTGGCGGCGCTGACCGGCGGCAAGACGCGGTTCGACGTCAAGCTCGTCCAGATGGTCCGGCTGTTGCGCAACGGCGAGCCGGTCAAGATGTCGAAGCGGTCGGGCAATTTCGTCACGCTGGCGGACGTCGTGCGCGAGGTCGGCAAGGATGTCGTGCGCTTCACGATGCTGACCCGCCGGTCCGATGCGCAGATGGATTTCGACTTTGCGAAGGTGGTCGAGGCGTCGAAGGACAACCCGGTTTTCTACGTCCAGTACGCGCATGCGCGGATCGCATCGCTGCATCGGCGCGCGGCCGAGGCGGGAATTACGCCGATGTCTGCCGATCTGTCCCGGCTTGATACGGACGAACTGGCACTCGTGCAGCTCGCGGCGCAGTTTCCGCGGCTTGTCGAGATCGCCTCGACGGCACGCGAACCGCACAGAATTGCGTTCTATCTCTATGACTTGGCTGCGGCCTTCCATGCGCTGTGGAATGTCGGCAACGATCGCCCCGATCGTCGCTTCCTGGTCGTCGAGGATCCGCAGGCTACCGCGGCACGGCTTTTCTTGGCGTCCGCTATAGGGCAGATTATTCATAATGGCCTCGCCATCATGGGTGTCGAAGCGGTTTCGGAGATGAAGTGATGGCCGAAGACATGGATCTGCGCGAGGAAGACCGGCTCCCCTGGCTCGAAACCGTCGAGCCGGACGAGCAGGATACGGTCGGCATCGGCCGCGTCATCGCACTGGTCGTGCTCGGCCTGGCGGTGCTCGCGGCGATCATCTTCGGCATCTACAAGCTGCAACAGCGCGCGCCCGCAGGCGACGGCCAGCTGATCGCCGCGCAGGAAGGCGACTACAAGGTCAAGCCCGACGATGCCGGCGGCCTGAAGGTCAAGGGCGAAGGTGACTCGGCGATCGCTACCAGTGCGGGCAAGTCGGGCAACGGCGCGATCGATTTGCGCGGCGTGCCGGAAGCACCCGTCGCGGGCAAGCGCGCGGTTGCGGCCAAGGTTGATGACGCCGCGGGTCGTAACGCAGTTGCACAGGTGCCGGCGTCGGGCGGACGGCTGGTCGCTGCAGCACCCTTGGCGGCATCGAAGCCGAACGGCGCCGGAAACGCAACTGGCGGCTCATTGGTTCAGCTCGGTGCGTATCCGAGCGAAGCGATTGCCAAAGCCGCGTGGACGAACTTCTCGAAGCGGTTTGCGTATGTCGGCGCACTCGGCATGTCGATCCAGCCGGTCGCGACCGGTGGCCGTACCTTGTACCGCCTACGCGTCAATGCAGGCAGCGCGAACCAAGCAGCGGACGTCTGCGGTCGTCTGCGCGTCGCAGGCGAAACCTGCTTCGTCGCAAGCTGATTACACGGACGGGGCGGCAGCTTTGAGCAGTCGCACTTGAGGCTAGCCAGTCGTTAACTGGTGGCGAAGGCTTTGTCTTTCGAGGTCCTGATCAGCCCTCGACGCCCCTTACGACGCTGAGAACAGATTGGGTCTATCGCACCGTCCGATTGTCTGAAGAAAGTGCAAGGCTATCAACGCTGCGGCGTCCGTTTCGCAAAAACGTATCGCGCTGAACCGCGGCACCGGTGCAACACGATGCTGTCGCTGCGCTCCGTACCGGCCCATACCCGAGGTCACGACTTTTACCGCTACAGCCAGCCTTGCCACCTGAGCGAACGTATTTCGCTCAGGTGATAGGTGGCGGTCGCCGGCGAGCGCACGACGCGAGGGATCAGATCGAGCGGCGGTGCTTTCCGCCGTATTTGCGGCCGATGTAATCGCCAATCTGCGCCACTTCGGTGGCGGCGGCGCGGGCACCGTTCATATGGCAGGGGAGCGGATCGCTGGCGTGATCATTCGCGCGGCGCTTCACCGTATCGCACAGTTCCTCGATGTCCGCGCGCGACAGCACGTTCTTTTCACGCAGCAGGCAAATCAGACTCTGAAGGATGACGAGGTTCTTGTCCTCGGGATCGACTTGGAGTTCCGGGTATGTGGCCATTGGAGGTTTCCTCGCTGGATATGCGGCAAGGATATGCTCAATCGCGAAACATGCAAGTCCGCAGGATCACGAGACGAATGTCTCGCGCCACCATGTACCGAACGCGTCCGTCTCCGTCTTGCCCAGGCTCAGGCCAATCTTGCTGCGGCGCATTAATGCATCTTCGGGTATCCTGGCCCATTCGCGATCGTGCATCCAGCGCGCTTCGATCTCCGTCAGGCCGCCCCCGAAGTCCGCGCCTAGTCCTGCTGCGTCAGTGACGCCTGCGAGCATATCGTCGAGCATAGCGCCGTAGGCATGCGTCATCCGTTCGCTACGGGCATCGCCCAGGAACTGCCACCGCGCACGGACCTGCGCGAGATAGGTGGCGAAAGGCGGGATCGCGCCACCGGGGAAGGCACGGTTGCGGGTCGTTTGGCGAACGGGCATCCCTAACGTCGGGGCGAGCTTTTCAAGGGCTTCCTCAGCAAGATGGCGCGCGGTGGTGATCTTGCCGCCGAACACGGACAGCAATGGTGCTGCATCCGCTTCTCCGAGCGTATCGAGTTCGAGGACGTAGTCGCGTGTGACGGCCTTCGCCTCGCTGGCACCGTCGTCGTAGAGCGGGCGCACGCCGGACCATGTCGACGTGACGTCGGCGGGCGTGATCTGCCGCGTGAAATGCTGGTTCGCGGCATCGCAGAGATATGCGATCTCGCCAGCGTCGATCACCGCATCTTCGGGGCGGTCGACGGGGATGTCGGTGGTGCCGATCTCGGTCTGGCCCTGGTAAGGGATGGCGAAGACGATACGGCGGTCCGCGAGTTGCAGAATATACGCGTGGTCGCCCTCGTACAGCCGGGGCACGACGATGTGGCTGCCCTTGACCAGTCGGACGCCGGCGCTGGCATTGATGCCGAGCCGGCCGAGCAGTTCCGCAACCCAGGGGCCGGCGGCGTTGACGAGCGCGCGCGCCGCGACGTCGCGGCCGTCCGATAGCGTTGCACGCCATACGGAACCGTCGCGGCGAGCAGTGACGAGTTCGGTGCGGACCGCGATATCTGCGCCATTATCGTGCGCGTCCATCACGTTGAGCACAGTAAGGCGGGAGTCGTCGACGAATGCGTCGGAATATACGAAGCCCCGCGCGCCGTTCTTTAGCGGTGCGGTATAGGCAGCGTCGCTTTTGCGCAGGCCGCGCGATCGTTTCAGCGTCATCCGGCCGCCAAGCCAATCGTACATGTACAGGCCGAGACGGACCATCCACCGCGGCCGCACGGCGTTTTCGTGCGGCAGTACGAAGCGCATCGGCCGAATGATATGCGGCGCGGCCTTCACCAGCCGTTCGCGTTCGCGCAGCGCCTCGGCGACCAGCTTGAAGTCGTAATATTCGAGGTAGCGCAGCCCGCCATGGATCAGCTTGGTCGAGGCGGACGAGGTCGCGGCGGCGAGATCACCCTTTTCTACGAGCAGCACCGACAGGCCGTTAAGCGCCGCCTCGCGCGCGATCGCGGCGCCGTTGATGCCGCCGCCGACGATGAGGATGTCGTAACTTTGCGTCATGTCCGCAGCTTAGCCGTTTGGTAATGGCGGGCCTACCGACTATCTCTATGCGATGTACAAGCCAAAAGCCGGTCTTCCGACGCGCGAGCAGATCCTCGACTTCATCGCCACCTCCGACGTGCCCGCGGGCAAACGCGAGATCGCCAAGGGCTTCGGGCTCAGCGCGCAGGACAAGATCGGCTTGAAGGCCTTGCTCAAGGACATGGCCGACGAGGGTCTGATCGACAGCGCACCCGGTCGTGCCTTCCACAAGATGGGCGGCATCCCGAAGGTGACGGTGCTGCGGATCGCCGATGTCGATGACGGCGGCAACGTCTGGGCGGTGCCCGAGCGCTGGGAGGCGGAGGGTATCCCCCCGCCACGCCTGCGCGTGCGCGAGCGGAAGCGCGGCGCACTGGGAGTCGGCGAGCGGATACTCGCGCGGACCGAGGAGGCCGGGAACGGCTGGATCGCGCACCCGATGAAGGTGCTCGCACCCGCGTCCGAGCAGGTGCTCGGCGTGCTGCGCGAGGAGGCCGGGCGGCTGTGGCTGACCGGTGTCGATAAGCGCGAGCGGCGTGAGTTCGCGGTCGCGGATGCGGGTGGGGCTGCACCGGGCGATCTGGTGCTGGCGGAACTCGCGGGCAAACCACCGAAGATTGCGGCGCGGGTCGTGCAGAAGCTGGGCGACCCGTTCGCGGCACGCAGTTTCTCGCTGATCGCGATCCACAAGCTCGGCATTCCCGACGTCTTCTCGCAGGAGGCGCTCGACGAGGCCGAGCGCGTGTCGAAACTGCCGCTGGGAGAAGCGCGCGAGGACCTGCGCGACCTGCCGATCGTCGCGATTGATCCGGAAGACGCGCGCGATCACGACGACGCGGTCTGGGCCGAGGCGGACGACGATCCCTCGAACGCCGGCGGGTGGAAGGCGATCGTCGCGATCGCCGACGTCAGCTTCTACGTGCGGCCGAAGTCCGAGGTCGACCGCGAGGCGCGGCGGCGTGGCAACTCGGTGTATTTCCCCGATCGGGTCGTGCCGATGCTGCCCGAGATCCTGTCGGCGGAGGTGTGTTCGCTGAAGGAGGGCGCAGACCGTGCCGCGCTCGCGTGTCATCTGCGGATCGGCAAGGATGGGTCGCTGAAGTCGTGGCGATTTACACGCGCGGTCGTGCGGATCGCGGCGAACCTCGCGTACGAAGAGGCGCAGGCGATCATCGACGCCTCCTCCCCCCCCGTCTTGCGGGAGGGGTCGGTGGAGGGCGGTGCACCGCTCGATCCGACTATGAGTCAGGAAGCCTCTCCCCCGACCCCTCCCGTCGACGAGAGGGGAGATATGCTGGCCGTGCTTCAGCCGCTCTGGGCCTGCTGGCATGCGCTGGCCAAGGCGCGCGATGCGCGCGCACCGCTCGACCTCGACCTTCCCGAACGCCGGGTCGTACTCGACGCGCAGGGGCGGATCATGTCCGTGTCCCCGCGCGAACGGCTCGACGCGCACCGGCTGATCGAGGACTATATGATCGCCGCCAACGTCGCCGCCGCCAAGGCGCTGGAGGCGAAGAAGGCGCCGGTGATGTACCGCATCCACGAGCCGCCGAGCCGTGAGAAGCTGGCGGCGCTGAAGGAATATCTCGAGACGTTCGACGTGCCGTTCGCGCTCGGGCAGGTCGTTCGCCCCGCGACGTTCAACCATATCATCGAGCGGATCGGCGACGCGGATTTCCGGCCCCAGGTGATGGAGCAGATCCTCCGCACGCAGACCCAGGCCTATTACGCGCCCGGCAACCACGGGCATTTCGGGCTCAGTCTCGGCAGCTACGCGCACTTCACCTCGCCGATCCGGCGCTATGCCGATCTGCTCGTCCACCGCTCTCTCGTGTCCGCCTATGGGCTCGGCGAGGGCGGATTGCCCTCTGACGACGCGGCCAACATGGAGTCGGTCGGCGAGATCATCAGCCGGCTCGAACGCCGCGCGATGGAGGCCGAGCGCGACACGACCGATCGCTATGTTGCGGCGTTTCTGTCGGAGCGCGTCGGCCAGGTGATGGACGTGCGGATCACCGGCGTCACCAATTTCGGCTTCTTCGCGACCGTCGAGGGTATCGGCGGCGACGGCCTGATGCCGGTCCGCGATCTGGGCGGCGAGTATTTCCGCTTCGACGAGGGCGCGCGGACGCTGACCGGGGAGCATAGCGGCGACGTCTTCGCGCAGGGCCAGACGCTGGAACTGCGGCTGGCGGAGGCGAACCCGGTATCGGGCGCGCTGCGCTTCGAGATGCCCGAGGGCAGGGGCGCGGCGCCGCCGATGCGCGACGGGCGCAAGCCGACGCGCGAGATCAAGCGGCGCGGGCGGCCCGCGAACATCCGTCATCAGGGAAAGCGGCGTTAGGAATTGCGCAAGCGCCTCGCGCTATGCGAGATCGGCGCTGGGGAGATGCAATGCGGGGACTCATTCTAGGCCGATCGCGGCGACGGATCGTCAATGATTTCGTCGCCGCGCGCGCGACATCGCCCGAGCGCGCGATCGCCTATGTCGCGAAGGACGCGCGGATCTTCCGCCATCTCCGCGTCTACGGCGCGATCGTCGACGACGGGGCGGGGCGCTACCATCTCGACGCGTGCCAGCTCGGTGCGTTTCGCGCTTCGGTGCGGCTCCGGGCCGCCGCGATCGTCGGCGTGTCGGGCATGGCCGCCACCGTCGCGGCGGCGGCGACGGTCTTCGCGCTTGCCGAATAGGCTCTCGCCGGAGAAACCGGACGCATCCGGCATGCCGATGGAATTACGACCGCACCGAATCCGCGGGGTCGTGCCTGCGCTCTTTCTCGCGCGGCATGCGATCGGACCCGACGATGCCATCGCCTTCCTGCCTCGCGATCCAGGGGAGCAAGCGGACTTCGATCGCCTACGTACCCGCGGAATCGTCCGTCCAACCGCACCCGGCAACTTCTACTACGATCTCGACGCGCACTACGCCGCGATCGAGCGACGCCGCCGCTTTGTCGTTCCAGTCGCTATCGTCGTCTCGATCCTGATTGCCTGGATCGCAACGTGGTTCTTTCGCGGCTGATCAACCGACCGTGAAGGTGAGCCCCGCCTTCGCCACCAGCCGATCGCGCAGTTTCGCCCCCATCAGCGCGCCGGGCGTCCAGATCCCGCCATCGCCTTCGACGTCCTGCACGAGGCACAACGCCGCCTCCGCGATCATCTTGCTGGTCGAGCCGTAGCCGGGATCGCGGTCGCCGGTGACCACCGTGTCGATCCGCGTGCCATCGGGCATGATCCCGGCGAACAACAGGTCGTAATGGCCGGCGTCGCGCTCTTCCTTCGACGGGCCTTCGCCGGGCTTCGGCCCCTTGTCGCCCGAGAACGGATTGAACTTGGCGATCGCCTCGGCCGCCACCTTGCCGAGATCGCCCAGTCCCGCGACCATCATCTCGTCGTAGACGAAGTCCGCGCCATACGGCTCGCCTAGCAGGAAATTGGTGCGGTGGACGTTCTTGGTGTTGATCGGTGCCATCACGAACGGCGCGACCCAGGCCGAGATGGTCGTGTCGTATTCGGGGATCAGCCCGGTCGGCTGGTGCGGTCCGCTGAAGCCCGGCGTCAGCGCGAAGGGGCTGGTCAGCAGCTTGACGATGCCGGGATCGCGCGCGGCGGCGGCGAGAGTCGCCTTGAGGCTGGCTGCGGTGCCACCCGAGAACGTCCCCTGCATTGTTCGCACGCGGCCCTTCACGCGTGGCGCGGGCGCGCCGTATTTCGCCTTTGCCGCCTCCTGCAAGGTCAGCACGCCGAGATCGAACGGGATGGAGTCGAACCCGCACGAGAACACGATCCGCGCGCCGGTGCGCGTCGCTTCGCCTTCGTGCGCGTCGATCATGTGGCGCATCCACGCGGGCTCGCCGCACAGGTCGACATAGGCGGTCCCGGTCGCGGCGCAGGCCGCGACGAGGGCGGAACCGTAGAGCTGGTACGGTCCGACCGTCGACAGGACGACCGTCGCGCGCTCCGCCATCGCGCGCAGGCTGGCGGCGTCGTCGGAGTCGGCGGTGATCAGCGGCGTATCGCCTGGCGCGCCGACCAGGTCGCGGACCCCCTGCAGCTTCGCCAGCGAACGGCCCGCCATCGCCCACCGAACGCTCGTCGGATAGGTCTGCGTCAGATATTCCGCGACGAGCCGCCCGGTGAACCCTGTCGCGCCGTAGATGACGATGTCGAAGTCGCGCATGTCCATCTCCTGTTTCGCCGTAGTTTTGCCCGCGTGGGCGGGGCATCGCAAGTGGAACCCGGGAATGACGTACGTCTCGCCTTTGCCTTGCGGTTCTGCGAGGATCCCCGAATGGCATCCGATCCCAAGACCGTCGCGTTCATCGTCGACCAGATCGCCGCCGCCGGCGATGTCTCCGCCAGGCCGATGTTCGGCGAGTACGGCGTCTACTGCGATGGCCGGATGGTCGCGATGGTCTGCGACGATCAGCTTTTCGTGAAGCTGACGCCGGGCGGTCGCGCGTTCGCTGGCGCTATCGACGAGGCACCGCCATATCCGGGCGCGAAGCCGTGTCTGCTGGTCGACGCCGACCGTTGGGACGATGCGGAATGGCTAGCCGAACTCGTCCGCATCTCGACCGCGGAACTGCCTTTGCCGAAGCCGAAAAAGCCCAGGGCGAAGAAGGTCTAGGCGGTTCGATGCTTACGCGGTTGCAGGTCATGCAGACCCGATAGTTCTTCGTCATCTCAGACTGGTTCGAGGCTATTCCTTTCGATCAACTAAGATTTGTTTCCCCGCGAAGGCGGAGATCGAGACTGGACTCCCGCCGTCGCGGGAGAACAAGGACGCACATCGCGCGGCACAACTGCCGACGTGCGCTTGCTAAAGCGCCATAGGCCGACTGGATCGGGTGCCACCGCACCGCGACCTCAACCTGCTCGATGTCGCGGCACCGTGCCTCCGAGACACCTCGATGCTTGTCCCGGTCGAACGAGGGCACCTCCCCGGCACAGGCCGGGGGCCAGGTGGAGAGGCCGTCGTAACGCAGCGCAGCCGTCGTCATCCACGTTTCCCAACTGGACCTCGGCCTTCGCCGGGAAGGTAATCATTAGGCATGACTACGGAACCAGTTCGGAACGACGAAGAAATTGCCGACTGTCGCGACTTGAAACTGCCAAGCCGCGACCGCCCCTAAGCCGCCTCGTTGAACTGCAAGCTCGCCAGTCGCGCGTACAGTCCGCTGTTCGTCATCAACGATCCGTGCGAGCCCTCCTCGACGATCTGGCCGTCGCTCATTACGATGATCCGCTCCGCCGCGCGCACCGTGGCTAGGCGGTGGGCGATGACGAGAGTCGTACGGTTTGCCATCAGTCGCTCGAGCGCCTCCTGCACCAGCCGCTCGCTTTCGGCATCGAGCGCACTCGTCGCTTCGTCGAGCAACAGGATCGGCGCATCGCGGAGCAGCGCGCGGGCGATCGTGACGCGCTGGCGCTGGCCACCCGACAGCCGTGCGCCGCCTTCGCCGAGGAACGTGTCGAGGCCCTCGGGTAGTTTGCGCAGGAATTCGGCGGCGTTGGCGGCTTCGGCGGCGGCCCAGAGCTGGTCGTCGGTTGCCGACCAATCCCCGTAGCGAAGATTGTCGCGCGCCGACGCACCGAAAATGATCGTCTCCTGCGGCACCATCGCTATGCGCGCGCGAACCTCCGCCGGATCGGCATCGCGCAGGTCGATCCCGTCGAGCGTCACGCGGCCGGCGTCGGGGTCGTAGAAGCGCTGGACCAGCTGGAAGAGGGTAGTCTTGCCGGCGCCCGAGGGGCCGACGACGGCAACCGTCTCGCCCGGCTTCACATCGAGCGAGAAGCCGTTCAGCGCGGCGACATCGCGGCGCGTCGGGTAGTGGAACTGCACACCCTCGAACGCTAGCGCACCACGCGGCGGTTGCGGCAGCGCGACCGAGTTGGCGGGCGCCGCGATCTCCGGCTTCTCCCGAAGCAGTTCGGATAGGCGCCCCGCCGCGCCAGCGCCGCGCAACAGGTCGCCGTACACTTCGGTGAGCGCGCCGAACGCGCCTGCGACGATGCCTCCGGTCAGGACGAACGCGGCGATCGCGCCACCGCTGATGCGGCCGGCGGCGACGTCGATCGCACCTTCCCACAGGACCAATGTGATCGACCCGAAGACGAGGCCGATGACGATTGCCGTCATCACCGCGCGGAGCATGATCCGCGCCCGTGCCGCCGCAAACGTCGCGGCAACCGCGTCCGAGAAGCGGATGGCCTCACGGTCTTCCTGCCCGAACGCCTGCACGACCTTCATCGCGCCCAGCGTCTCGGTGGCGATCGAGCCGACATCGGCGACGCGGTCCTGCGAGGTGCGGGAGTAGTTGCGCACGCGCTTGCCGAGCAAGGCGATCGGCAGGATGATCAGCGGGATGCCGATCATCAGCATGCCCGCGAGCTTCGGCGAGATCGCCAACAGGTAGATCAGCCCGCCGATGCCGGTAAAGGTGTTGCGCAGGGCTATCGACACCGTGCTGCCGACGACCTGTTCGATCAGCGCTGTGTCGGAAGTGAGACGCGAGGCGATTTCGGAGGGGCGGTTCTCCTCGAAGAAGCGCGGCGTCAGGCGGAGGAGGTGGCGCTGCACGTTTGTGCGGATGTCCGCGACGACGCGCTCGCCTAGCCACGAGACGTAATAGAAGCGCACCGCGGTCGCGAGCGCGAGCACGACGACGATCATCAGCAAATAGTGGAACGAGTTGGCGACCGATCCGCCGGCGCCGGGGCCGAAGCCGCGGTCGATGACGCGCTTGAACCCGTACGGAATGCCGATCGTCGCCGCCGACGTCATCATCAGCGCGAGCCCCGCGAACGCGATCTGGCGAGGATATTGGGAGGCGTGACGCCACACCATCGCGAGATCGCCGATCCGGCGGGACGTCTTCTCTTCGGGTATCGGCTTGGCCATGCGCGGTGCCTAGCAGTGGCGGGGGTGGCGCTCAACGAGAACCGGGCGTCGCCGAGAGCGGTGATCCGGTCGCGCGGGACGGAGCGGCGATCGATCGCGCGTTGCACTGCGGCAAAATTGCGTTACCACCGTGCAAAGCCCGATGAGGCGAGAGGATACCGCATGCTCTACGATGCCTATGAATTCCAACGTTCGATGATGGCCGGCGCCAGCAAGATGGCGAGCTTCGGCGCGGATATGCTCAACAATCCGGCAAACCCGTTCGCCTATTTGGGCGGCGGCACGGTGGTCGCGTCGGCGCTCGAAGTGTTCGCACACGCGAATGCGACGCGAGGGAAGCCTGCCTTTGGTCTCGACACGACGACGATCGACGGCCGCGAGGTCGCGGTGCGCGAGGAGATCGTGCTGCGGAAGGACTTCGGGCAGTTGAAGCGCTTCGTGCGCGAGGGCGTTGAGGGCGGTCCGAAGCTGCTGATCGTCGCACCGATGTCCGGCCATTACGCGACATTGCTGCGCGGGACGGTCGAGCGGATGCTGCCGTTCGCGGACGTCTACATCACCGACTGGCGCGATGCGCGGAGCGTACCACTGTCGGCGGGGCGGTTCGATCTCGATGATTACATCGATTATCTGATCGAATATTTGGAGACGATCGGCGCGAACGAAGGGCAGGGGGGCACGCACATGCTGGCCGTCTGCCAGCCCTCGGTGCCGTGTTATGCGGCCGTCGCGCTGATGAGCGCGGACAAGAACCCGTGTCGTCCGAAGACGCTGACGATGATGGGTGGTCCCGTCGATACGCGCGAGGCGCCGACTGCGGTCAATACGCTGGCGACCGAGCGGCCGCATGCGTGGTTCGAGCAGAACGTCATCGCGACCGTGCCGGGCAATTATCCGGGTGCGGGGCGGAAGGTGTATCCCGGCTTCCTCCAGCTTGCCGGATTCATGTCGATGAATCTGGGCAACCACATGGTCTCGCATTGGGAGATGTATAAGCATCTTGTGCAGGGCGATGGCGAAAGTGCATCGCAGAGCCAGGATTTCTACGAGGAATATCGCTCGGTCTGCGACATGACCGCGGAATTCTATCTCCAGACGATCGACACCGTGTTCCAGAACCATGCGCTGCCGCGGGGGATCATGACGCATCGCGGCCGGCTGGTCGATCCGGCGGCGATTACCGATATCGGTCTGCTCGCGGTCGAGGGCGAACGTGACGATATCTCGGGCTTGGGGCAGACCAAGGCGGCGTTGACGCTGGCAACCGCGCTACCCGACGAGAAGAAGCGCTATCTGATGGCGGAAGGGGCCGGTCATTACGGCATCTTCAACGGCTCGCGCTGGCGGGACAAAATCGCGCCCGTGGTGGAAGAGTTCATCACCGCGAACGGGTAAGAAAAATGGGCAGCCCAGTACGGGCTGCCCAAAATCGGCTCAGGCGATCGAGTTGACCACCGCGTGGCTGCTCGACTCGTCCGAATGGATCGTGCCGCCGAACAGCATCTTGAGGCGGCCGCCGATCGAGATGTCGGTTTCCCAAAGCTCGGCGCTGTCGATGTCGAAGCGCAGCAGCGTCAGGTTGGGGTCTTCCTTGCCGCCCGGAAACCATGCCTCGACCTGGTTGTTCCAGAGCTTGTCGATCTGCGTACGGTCGTTCGACGTCGAGACGTCGCCGGCCATGCACGCGAAGAAATCATGGCCCTTGCCGACGAACTGCGCCATCGCCGCGCCGCCCTTGGCGATACGGTTGTCGCGGCCGGCGAAGAAGAACAGCGTGTTGGGCTGATCGTCGTCGATCTGCGCGGTCATCGGCTCGGAATGCTGGCCGTCGTTGAGGCCGATCATCACGAACGGGCTGGCCTTCAGCTTGCCGATGAACTTCGCTGCGACTTCCTGCGGGGTATCCTTGTCGGCCATCGTCATTCTCCTATTGGCTTGGATTGCCACTGAGAACGGGTGGGGCGGAGGTTGGTTGCGCGTACCGTTACGCGATGCCGCTTGGTGAAAGCGTGTGGAGGGCGCCATGATAGCGATGGCAGTAGTTCTGCTGCCGAACAAGAAAGGTAAGGTGTATGCAACTTGCCGATCTGTGCCTCATCCTCGGCATGCTCTTCGCCTTCGCGACATTAGTCGTGAAGATCATCGAAGTGTCACGCAAAGGCTAGGTGTACGGGAGGGGCTCGATCTAGCAGTCGAGTCCCAAACGTATTGAGCCCCGGCCGCTAGCACGACCGAGGCTCAGACAAGAAAGGCGGTGTATGCAACGCCGGTACAGTACATGCGCTACACCGGCGTGGATTTCAAGGTCACAGTACTTCGAACAACCCGGCTGCGCCCATGCCGCCGCCGACGCACATCGTGACGACGACGTACTTGGCACCGCGACGCTTGCCTTCGATCAGCGCGTGGCCGGTCGCGCGGGCGCCGGTCATGCCGTAGGGGTGGCCGATCGAGATCGCGCCGCCGCTGACGTTGAGCAGCTCGTCGGGGATGCCGAGATGGTCGCGGCAATACAGGACCTGCACTGCGAATGCCTCGTTCAGCTCCCACAGGCCGATATCGTCCATCTTGAGGCCGAAGCGCTTGAGCAGCTTGGGGATCGCCACCACCGGGCCGATGCCCATCTCGTCGGGCTCGGTGCCGCCGACCGCCATGCCGACATAGCGACCGAGCGGCTGGAGACCGCGCTGCGACGCGATCTTCTCCTCCATCAGTACCGAGGACGACGACCCGTCCGACAGCTGCGAGGCGTTGCCGGCCGTGATCGTGAAGTCGGGGCCCATCACCGGCTTGAGCGACTGTAGCCCCTCCAGCGTTGTGTCGGCGCGGTTGCCCTCGTCCTTGGTGATCGTCACGTCCTTGTACGTGACTTCCTTCGTCTCCTTGTTGACGATCGCCATGTTGGCGTCGACGGACACGATCTCCGCATCGAAATAGCCGGCGGCCTGCGCGGCGGCAGTGCGCTGCTGCGACTGGAGTGCATAGGCATCCATCGCGTCGCGGCTGATGCCGTAGCGCTTGGCGACGACCTCGGCGGTCTGCAGCATCGGCATGTAGACGTCCTTGTGCATCGCGATCAGCTGGGGATCGGGGGCGACGCGCATCTGCGGGGTCTGGACGAGGCTGATGCTCTCGACGCCGCCGCCGATCGTGATGTCCATGTTATCGGTGATGATCTGCTTGGCCGCGGTGGCGATTGCCATAAGGCCGGACGCGCACTGACGGTCGACCGACATGCCCGAAACGGTGACGGGGAGCCCGGCGCGCAGCAACGACGTGCGGGCGATGTTGCCGGCCTGGTGGCCTTGCTGGAGCGCGCAGCCGAAGACGACGTCGTCGACTTCGGCGCCGTCGATGCCGGCACGCTCGACCGCGGCCTTGATCGAATGCGAGGCGAGAGTGGGGGCGGGGGTGTTGTTGAAGCCGCCACGATAGGCGCGGCCGATGGGGGTGCGGGCGGTGGAGACGATGACGGCTGAACGCATTGGTATTCCTCTTCTTCACTCCCCTCCCGCATGCGGGAGGGGCTGGGGGTGGGCGCTCGGCATGAGCGAGCGAAACGATTGCGGAGAGCGGCAGCCCACCCCCCGGCCCCCTCCCGCATGCGGGAGGGGGAGAAGTTTCAAACGAAGACCTGGCTGATCCATTCGGCGATCAGGGCGGGCTTTTCCTGGCCCTCGATCTCGACGGAAAACGCGTTGGTCTGCTGCCACTGGCCGGGACGCTTCTCGTCGAACGACAGCAGCTTGAAGCGGCCGCGCACTTTCGAGCCCGACCGGACCGGCGTCAGGAAGCGGACCGAGTTGCCGCCGTAGTTCACGCCCATCTTCGCGCCTTCGATCTGCGGCGCGTCCGGCACCTTCGACGACAGCAACGGCATCAGCGACAGCGTCAGGAAGCCGTGCGCGATCGTCCCGCCGAACGGGGTCTGTGCCGCGCGGACCGGATCGATGTGGATGAACTGGTGATCGCCGGTCGCGTCGGCGAACTTGTCGATCATGTCTTGCGTGACCTCGACCCAGTCGGAAACCGTCTCGGTGCCGATGCGCTGCTGCATCTGCGCGGTGGTGATCGTCGCCACGGCATTCCCCTCAAAGCTCATTTGGCGCTAAGCGCTGGAATGTCTCTAGGCGTACAGGCGAGCGGATCGCAAGCCTCACCCAACCGGAAGCTGGAAAATGTCGACTGCCGTAACGTCCCATGCCCGCGATATCATGGCGAAGCTGTACCGCGCGAGCGAACCCGATGTTCTAAAACCGTTGCTGGACCGCGCCGCGCTCGATTCGGATTCGCGCGAGCGGGTGATGGGGCATGCGCTGGGCCTGCTCGCGGACCTGCGAGCGGCGCAGAGCAAGGGGTGGGTGAACCAGTTCCTCCAGGAATATCGGCTGAATTCGTCGGAAGGCGTCGCGTTGCTGTCGCTGGCCGAGGCGTTCCTGCGCGTGCCCGATCCGGAAACGGCGGATCTGCTGATCGCGGACAAATTGGGCGATGCCGATTGGCGCGCACATGCGGGCAAGTCGAATTCGAAGCTCGTCAATTCGGCGACCTGGGGGCTGGTTGTCGGCCGCGTGCTGGTCGGCGAGGGATCGACCGGGCCGCTGCGGCGCCTGATCAGCCGCGCGGGCGAGCCGTTCGTGCGGCAGGCGGTCGGCGCGGCGATGAAGATGATGGGCGAGATCTTCGTGATGGGTCGTACCATCGACGAGGCGATGAAGCGGATGCGCCGGCCGGAGAACAAGGGCTTCACCGCGAGCTTCGACATGCTCGGCGAGGCGGCGCGGACGCATGCCGATGCGCAGCGATACTTCCAGGCGTATGTCGGCGCGGTCGATGCGGTCGGGCGCGATCCGGCGGCGGGGCACTCGATCTCGGTCAAGCTGTCGGCGCTGCACCCGAGGTATGAGGTGGCGCGGTGGAGCGAATGCGTGCCCGCGCTGACGGAGATGCTGGAGGCACTGGCGGTGCAGGCGGCGTCGAAGGGCATCGCGCTGACCGTCGACGCGGAGGAATCCGAACGGCTGGAGATGAGTCTGGACATCATCGGCGCGGTCGCGGGGCTCCCGTCGCTGAAGGGCTGGGACGGGTTCGGGATGGCTGTGCAGGCGTATGGCAAGCGCGCGCGGCCGGTGATCGAATGGGCGAACGGGCTGGACCGCGTGATGAACGTGCGGCTAGTGAAGGGCGCGTATTGGGATAGCGAGATCAAGCGCACGCAGGTCGAGGGGCTGGCGGACTATCCGCTGTTCACGCGCAAGGCAGCGACCGACGTGTCGTACCTGGCTGTGGCGAAGGACATGCTGGCGGCGGAGAATATCCGGCCAGCGTTTGCGAGTCACAATGCGCTGACGGTCGCGACGATCATGGAGTGGGCGGGCAACTCGCGCGACTTCGAGTTCCAGCGGCTGCACGGGATGGGCGACGGGCTGTACGAGCGGCTGGTGCAGGAGAACGGCTATCATTGCCGGGTCTATGCGCCGGTTGGTGGGCACCGGGACCTGCTCGCGTATCTCGTGCGGCGGTTGTTGGAGAATGGGGCGAATTCGAGCTTCGTGCACCAGTTGGCAGATGAGCGGCTGACCGAGGCTGAGATCTTGGCGGATCCTGTGGCGAAGATCGCTGCGGTCGGAGGGAAGCGGCATCCCAGCATTCCGTTGCCGGTGGATTTGTTCGGGGCCGGGGGGCACCGGAATTCCGCCGGGTTGGATTTGAGTGATGTGGGGACGCTGGAGGCGACGGTTGCTGCGGTTAATGCCCCCCTCCCGCATGCGGGAGGGGCCGGGGGTGGGCTCGCGCTATCGGCAAATGCTGAGGCTGACGTTGGGCGTTCTACTGCAAACGGTAGCATCGGGGGTGAGCGCGTGCCCACCCCTAACCCCTCCCGCTTGCGGGAGGGGGATGCTGTTGCGGCCGCCATTACGCGGGCGCATGCGGCGTTCCCCGGTTGGTCGACCACGCCGGTCGACGATCGCGCCGCGTGCCTCGAACGGCTTGCCGACCTGCTCGAGAAGCATCGCGACGAACTCATGGCGATCTGCGTGCAGGAGGCGTTCAAGACGATTGGCGATGCGATCGGCGAGGTGCGGGAAGCCGCCGATTTCTGTCGGTATTACGCGCAGCAGGCGCGGCTGAACCTGCATCCGATCGAGCTGCCGGGACCGACGGGCGAGCGGAACACGCTGCATATCGAGGGTCGCGGTGTCTGGGCGACGATCGCGCCGTGGAACTTCCCGCTGGCGATCTTCCTCGGACAGACGGTGGCGGCGCTGGTCACCGGCAACACCGTGGTCGCCAAGCCGGCGCCGCAGACTCCGCGGATCGCGGCGCGTGCGGTTGAGCTTGCGCATGAGGCTGGCGTGCCGGTCGATGCGCTGGTGCTCGTGACCGGCGGGCCGGAGGTCGGCGCGGCGCTGACGGCGGACGTGCGCATCCAGGGTGTCGCGTTCACCGGCTCGACCGCGACGTCGCGGAAGATCGCGCGGTCGTTGCTCGACGACGAGACGCGGCCGATCGTGCCGCTGATCGCGGAGACCGGCGGGATCAACGCGATGATCGTCGATTCCACCGCGCTGCCCGAGCAGGTGGTGGCGGACGTGATCGCGTCGTCGTTCCGGTCGGCGGGGCAGCGTTGCTCGGCGTTGCGCTTGCTGCTGGTGCAGGAGGATATCGCGGACGGCGTGATCGAGATGCTGTCGGGAGCGATGGAGACGCTGCGGATCGGGCGGTCGGGCGATCCCGCGACCGACGTCGGGCCGGTGATCGACCAGGCCGCGTATGACCGGCTGATGGCGTACCGCGAGAGCGTGAAGGCGAAGATCGTCAAGACGCTCGACGCGCCGGCGGATGGGTTGTTCGTGCCGCCGACTTTGGTTCGGATCGGGGCGATCGAGGACCTCAACCAGGAGTGGTTCGGGCCGATATTGCATGTCGCGACGTGGGAGGCGGGGAAGCTCAGCGAGACGATCGCTCGGGTGAATGCGAAGGGGTATGGGCTGACGATGGGCCTGCATAGCCGTATCGCGCGGGCGGCCGAGGTGATCGAGGCCGAGGCTGCGGTGGGGAATTTGTATATCAACCGGTCGATGATCGGGGCGGTCGTGGGGTCTCAGCCTTTTGGGGGCGAGGGGCTTTCGGGGACTGGGCCTAAGGCTGGCGGGCCGCGGTATCTGTATCGGTTCTGTGCGGAGCGGGCTGTTTCCGTGGATACGACAAGTGCTGGCGGGAATGCGACGTTGCTGTCGTTGGATGAGGGTGGGATTTAGTTCCTGCTCATAGGAACTCAGCCTCCGAACGGCTCACCGAGTACCTTTCCGGCTTCATAGCGCCCCCCCCGGCGGAGGCCGGGGTCCAGGTGGGGGACGTTGCTGATGAGTGTTGCGCTTAGTTACTGCGACCTCACCAACTGGGCCCCGGCCTTCGCCGGGGTGGTGCCGGGGTATGACGGCGGGCTCGTCACGCCGAGCTTGGTCTGACAGCGGCAGCTTCGCGGTACGCTAGTCCAGAATTGTTTCCCCGCGAAGGCGGGGACCCAGACTGGGCTCCCGCCTTCGCGGGAGAACAAGGTAGGGTAGGGCTCCCCTAACCGGCGCGTACACATCCGAAGGCGAAGGCGTCGCACAGCCGGGTGGATAATCAGGCGGGCGTTGCATCCGCCCGTCGCCCCTCAGAATACGGCATCACAACCGAGCCATCCGGTGCGGCCATCATATTCACCTGGGTCGGGAAGGCGATCTCGATCTTCTCGTCGTTGAACCGCTTCAGGATCGCGATCCCCACCGCCGTCCGACCGTCGTAGAAGCTCGTATAATCGGGCCCCTTGCTGTCGAACTGAACCTCGAAATCGAGGCTCGACGCGCCGAACCCGGTGAAGCCGGCGCGGGTGAAGATCTTGTCGTTGGCCTCGACGATTTCCTTCAGCATCGCGGGGATGCGCGAGCAGACTTCGGGGGGTGTCGAATAGGTGACGCCGATGACGAACTTCGCGCGGCGATGGTTGCGCTGCGTGTTGTTGAGGATCTCCTTGTTGAGGAGGTTCTTGTTCGAGATCACGCGCTCCTCGCCGTCGATGCCGCGGATGCGCGTGGATTTGAGGCCGATCGCCTCGACGCTGCCCGAGGCGGTGTCGTAGCTGATCGAGTCGCCGCGGCGGAACGGGCGGTCGAAGATGATCGCGAGCGCGGCGAACAGGTCGGCGAATATGCCCTGCGCCGCCAGGCCGATCGCGATGCCGCCGACGCCCAGACCCGCGACGAGGCCGGTGACGTTGACGCCGAGATTGTCGAGCACCACCACCAGCGCGACCGCAAAGACGACGAAGGTGACGAGCAGGCGGATCAGGCCCATCGCCGAGAGGAGAGCCTCACCCGAATAATGTTCGGACTGCGTACGGTGCTCGATCGCGCCGAGGATGATCTCGCGGACCCAGACGGCGGCCTGGAACACCGCGGCGACGGTGAAGAGGAAGTTGATCGTCGTCGCGACTTCACCGGGGGCGGCGGAGTATCCCGCGACCAGTTTGGCGGCGAGCATGACGATGAAGAAATTGCCGGTCCGCGCGATCGCCTTGCCGACGACGATGCCCCAGCCGTTGAGCGCGCGCGGGCGCTCGCAGAGCTTGCTGCCGAAGCGGCGCGCGGTGTGGAGCGCGACGACGATCACCGCGCCGATTCCGAATGCAATCAGGATCTGGAGCCAATAGGCTTGCACCCAGGCGAAGCTGGCGGTGACGAAGCCCTGCGCCTGGTCGCCGACGTCGCCCGCGTCAAAGATCGGTTGCTTGGCGGCGGCAGTGGTATTGGTCATGGGAATACTCGTCAGGCCGCTTTTGCCAGTGTCGCAACAGCGGGCGTGCCGGCTTCGAGGAAGGTGATCAGGCCACATTCCTCGCGGCTCATGTAGCGCTTAGCGCGGGGGAGGCGGAGCGCCTTGCGGAAGGTCGACTGACCGGTTTTCACGAGCGCGATCAGCGACGGGTGGACGTAGCTTTTCCGCGCGATCGCGTGCGTGTTGCCTAGGCGGGCGACGACGGGTTCGAGCATCGACTTGAGGCTGAGGTCGCGTTCGGCGGACGCAAGCGCCTCGAACGCGGCGACGCTGGCGGCCCAGGTCCGAAAATTCTTGGCGGTGAAATCGGTGCCGGTGACGTCGCGGATGTAGCAGTTGACGTCGGTCGAGGTAACCGGGTGCGCGACGCCGGCATCGTCGAGCCAAGCGAACAGATGCTGTTCGTCGAGGTCCTGGCATTTCTTGACGAAGCTACTGAGCGAGCGATCGGTGATCCTGAGCGTCCGCATCTTGCCGGACTTGCCCTTGTACTGGAGTTTCAGCGTCGAGCCCTTCACCTCACCGTGGCGCTTGCGCAGCGTGGTGGCGCCGAAGCTCTTGTTCGCCTCCGCGTAAGCCTCATTGCCGATGCGGATGTGGCCGCCGTCGAGCAGGCGGATGACCGCGGCGACCGCGCGTTCGCGGGTCAGCGAGCGTTTGCGGAGATCGGCCTCGACTGCCTTGCGGATCTTGGGGATCGCGTGGCCGAAATCGGCGCAGCGTTCGTATTTCGCGGCTTCCTGCGCTTCGCGGAAGCCTAGGTGATAGCGGTATTGCTTGCGCCCCTTCTCGTCCCAGCCGACCGCCTGGATATGGCCGTTGGGGTTGGGGCAGAACCAGGCGTCGCGGTAGGCGGGGGGCAGGCCGACCGCGTTCAGCCGGTCGATCTCGTCGCGGTCGGTGATGCGTTCGCCCTTGGCATCCCAATAGCCCCAGCCGTTCCGCATCTTCTTGCGGGTGATGCCGGGCTTGGAGTCATCGGAATACACGATCTTGGTGGGCAATGCGGTGGTCCCTTGGGGGCGTCTGATTCTGACTATCTCTGCAAATGTTCGGGAAGGCGCATCGTTCCGGAACGAGGCGGGCTGCGCTTGGTTGAGGGGGCACGGGATTTCACTGGAGACATGACATGGCCGATCTTTCCCAAGCTCGCGTATTGATGCTCGCTGCCGATGGTTTCGAGACCGTCGAACTGTTCGAACCGCGCAAAGCGCTGGAGGCGGCGGGCGCGAAAGTGACGCTCGCGTCGATCAAGACCGACCCGATCCAGGGCATGAAGGGCGACATCAACAAGGCCGAGACGGCGACGCCCGACCTGACGCTCGACGAAGTCGATACCGACGATTACGACGCGCTGGTGCTGCCGGGCGGCGTCGCCAACCCCGACACGATGCGCCAGGAAGAGCGCGCGATCGAGATCATCACCGAGTTCATGGAGGACGGCAAGATCATCGCCGCGATTTGCCATGCGCCGTGGCTGCTCGCCGAGGCGGACGTGATCGACGGACGCCGCGTGACGAGCTTCCCGTCGATCCGGACGGACCTGGAGAATGCGGGCGCGGACGTGGTGGACGAGGAGGTCGTGGTCGACGGCAACCTGATCACGAGCCGCAAGCCGGACGATATTCCCGCGTTCAACAAGGCGATCATCGCCGCGCTCGAGGAAGAGCTGGCCGACGAGCCGGTGGATTGATTGAGGGTAAAGCACGCTATTCCTTGTTCTCCCGCGAAGGCGGGAGCCCAGACTGGGTCCCCGCCTTCGCGGGGAAACAAGGAGGGGCGGTCTAGAGTCTGTTGATCCAGCGCTGAGCGGGGCGCTCTATCAGGTGGTAGAGGGCGATCGAGGCTAGCAGGACCGTTGCGAGATAGAGCGCGATCTTCGTTGGCGATACTGCCGTCGCGTCAGTGACTAAAACGAGTTTGAATGCTTTCCAGAGAATGAAGTGGCTGAGATAGGTCGCGTAGCTGATCTCACCGAGATAGTGCGTCCATCTCAGTTCGAACGGATTTGCTGTCCTGCCGGCAGTTAGTGCCAGCACGAGCAGAACCGCTGCGAACAGTGCCGGAACGACCAGAGTTTCCGGCGCACCGGCGATCCAGCCTGCTGCGACAAGCACGGCAATCAGCGCAGCACATACTGGTGCTCGTGACGCGCCACGCCAGCGTAACCATAGGGCGCAAACGATACTGCCCGTGGTGAACTCGACCAGGCATCGAAGAAGGCCGTAACGCGGGATGTCGGTGCCCAGCGTCGGTGCACTCATCGCGAGATGCAGGCCGACCAGCAAGCCGCCGGCAGTTCCCAGCAACGCCCAGGTGGGCATACGCCGCCAGTCCACCGCCATCACCAGCACCGGGAACAGCAGGTACGCGCCCAGTTCCGCGCTGATCGACCAGGCCGGGTCGTTCCAGGCGAGGTGATGCGTGAAGCCCCAGTTCTGGAGCAGCAGGAGGTGCAGCGGCAGTTCGGAAAACATGAATTGCGGATCGCTGCGGCCGGTCGCGCGGAGCAGCAGGGCGAGCGCCACCGCACCCCCCAGGGTGACGAGATGCAATGGCCAGATGCGCGCGATGCGTTTCTGC
This sequence comes from Sphingomonas sp. AP28, assembly GCF_056680455.1. Lineage (NCBI taxonomy): Bacteria > Pseudomonadati > Pseudomonadota > Alphaproteobacteria > Sphingomonadales > Sphingomonadaceae > Sphingomonas > Sphingomonas sp. AP28. Next base: position 3,520,910 of record NZ_CM155283.1, read on the forward strand.
AGGAAGCTCGGAATGCTTGCCGCTCCGCCGGCTCGGATACGGTTGCTCCAGGTCAGCCAGATCACGAAGCCGGACAGTAGGAAGAAGAAATCGACCGCGAGATAGCCCTTCGCGAAGACGTCGCGCACTGGAAGCGGCAAGCCAGCGATCGAGAGGCGGATATGGTAGAACACGACGAACCACGCCGCGATCCCGCGAACGCCGGTCAACGCGCGCAGTTCGTGAACCGGAGCCCGATCGCTCACGCCGAGAGCGCGTCCGGCGCCGCGGGCTTGGCGGCCGGTACGGCGCGGCGCATCGGCCGGAACGATTGCTCGCCCTGTTTGCGCGCGAGATAGGTGTCGAGGCCGATCTGCGCACCGATCAGCATGTAGATGAACGGCTGGAACGCGATCGCGATGAACCCCGCGCCGAGGAGATAGACGATGTGCCCGCTCTGCAGCGCCGCCGCGAGGGGACCGGCCCAGGCATATTCGCCGTCCGGATCGCGATAGCGGCGGCGGAGAAGTTCCATGCGGAAGATGCCGATCAGGTTGATCGCGAGCCACAAAGCAAGGCCCGGATACCCCTGTTCGCCGAGCATTTCGAAATACGCGCTGTGATAGGCGCGGGCCTTGTCGACCTCGACCTTGGGACTTGCGGCGGCAGCGGCGGTGCCGGGAGCGGTCTTCAGATCGTAGCGGATGTGGTTGCCGAGAAAGGCGTTGAAGCCCCCGCCGAACGGGTTGGCCTTCGCGTATTCGATCGTCCATTTCCACACCGCGAGCCGCGTCGATGCGGATTCGTCCGCGTCGTACGTCTTGATGGTGTTCATCCGGTCGGTGAACGTCGACGGCAGGAACGGGATCGCGGCAACGCCCAGCACGCCGAGCATCGCCAGATACGCGACCTTGCGCTTCACGTTGCGGATCGACAGCAGCGCAAGCAGGCCGATGCACAGCAATCCGGTGCGCGTCGAAGTCCCGACCGGGATCAGCAGACACGCGAAGACGAGCGCGAGGCAATAGCCCTTCACCCGCCAGTCGGGCTTGAAGATCGTCCCGTGGCTGATGAACCAGACGATGATCGGGATGATCGCGATCGCGACCGCGCTGATCGTGCTGCCCTCGTACAGGCCCGAATTATTGTCGACCATCAGGTTGAGCTGGCCATAGCCGCCCCCACCGCTGGCGATCGTCTTGATGCCGCCGACGATGATGATCGACGACGCGGCGAGGATCATGAACAGCAGCAGCGCCTCGATCCGCAACCGCGTCCGCAGCGTCAGGGGGAGGAATGCGGCGAAGGCGAGCGCCTTCCATACCCAGTCCCATTTCTCCTTGGCCTCGACCGGGAAATCCGCGGCGATCGTCGTACCCCAGCAATACAGCAGCAGGACGACGATCAGCACCTGCCGCCCACCGACCCGCGTATCGCGCTTGTCGTCGGCGAGGATCCAGCCGCCGACCGCCAGCGCGACCGCGATCAGCGATATCGGCACCGAGTTGAGCAGCAGGTAGGTCAGCCGCTGCGGCGAGACGATGTCGATGTACACATAGACGAGCACGAGCAGGAACGGCCGCTTGAACCCCATTCCGAAGAACGCGAGCAGGAAGGCGATGAACGCGAGATCACGCATCGCGGCGGGGTTTCTCGTCGGGCTTGCGGCTGGTGTCGGGGACGTCGCGCGGACTGGGCTCGCGATCGAGGTCGGGCCGCTTGAGCAGCAGGAACGCCGCGAGCATCATCAGCCCGTGGCTGAGGCCGAGCGCGAGATTGTCGATCATGGGGACGGCCTCCTTTCCGGATATGCGGGCTTCGTGGGATCGTGTGTAGGTATAGTCGGTTGACGCGCCGTTAAGCGATCTGTGGCAGGGGGATGGCACGATGCGTATTCTTCATATCCTCGATCATGGCCTGCCGTTGCAAAGCGGCTACACGTTCCGCACGCGGGCGATCCTCAAGGCGCAGGAGGCGCTTGGCTGGACCGTTGCCGCGGTGACCGGCCCGCGCCACGGTGTCGCGCCTGCTCCGGTGGAGACGGTCGACGGGCTCACCTTTCACCGGACGGATGCGATCGTGACGCCGGGGCCGGTCGGCGAGGTGGTTGGCATCGCGGCGTTCGCGAAACGGATCGAGGCGGCGGTCGACGCCTTCAGGCCAGACATCCTCCATGCGCATTCGCCGGTGATCGACGCGCTCGCCGCGCTGATCGTCGCGCGCAGGCGGAAGCTGCCGCTGGTGTATGAGATCCGCGCATTCTGGGAGGATGCGGCGGTCGGCAACGGGACCGGGACGGCCACGTCGATGCGCTACCGGGCGACGCGGGCGCTGGAGACGTGGGCGGTGCGGCGGGCGGATGCGGTCGCGGTGATCTGCGAAGGCTTGCGGGGCGATTTGATGGCGCGGGGGATCGCGGCGGACAAGATCATGGTGTCGCCCAACGGCGTCGACCTCGACCTGTTCGGCACCGCGCCGGTGCGCGACGATGCGCTGGGGGCCGAACTGGGGCTGGACGGCGCGGATGTCGTCGGATTCATCGGCAGCTTCTACGATTACGAAGGGCTCGACGACCTGATCGCGGCGATGCCGGCGCTGGTGGCGGTGCGGCCCGAGGCGCGGCTGTTGATGGTCGGCGGCGGACCGATGGAGGCGGCGTTGCGCGCGCAGGCGGAGGCATCGCCAGTGGCGGACGCGATCCGCTTCGTCGGGCGCGTGCCGCACCAGGAGGTCGAGCGCTATTATGGGCTCGTCGATATCCTCGCCTATCCGCGCAAGCGCATGCGGCTGACCGATCTGGTCACGCCGCTCAAGCCGCTGGAGGCGATGGCGCAGGGGCGGCTGGTGGCCGCATCCGATGTCGGTGGACACCGCGAGCTGATTCGCGACGGCGATACGGGCACGTTGTTCGCGCCCGACGATCCGGCGGCGATCGCAACCGCGCTGGCGGGCATGTTCGCGGACCGTTCGGGATGGGAGGATCGCCGCGCGCGCGGTCGCGCCTTCGTCGAGGAAGAGCGTAACTGGTCGTCAAACATTCGTCGCTATGCTCCAGTCTATCAGCGGCTGGTCTCAGCCGCGGTACGGGACGAGTAATGGCCGTCAATGATCTTCAAGCTGCGCGGCGTCCGAGCCTGAACCGCGCGCTTCCGGTTGTCGGCGCCGTGACGGGAGGCGTGATCGCCGCGGCCGGCGTGATGCTGCTGTCGGGCGATGCGCTTGAGGCGCTCGTCTCGGAGACCGGCATCGCGGCATTGATACCGATGGCAGCACCGCCGCTCGGCGCGACCGCGCGCGCGGCGATCGCGTTGGGCGCGGGGGCGATGGTCGCGGCGATCCTGTGGTCGTCGCTGTACCTCCTGTTCGGGCCGGGTGGCGTATTCGTCGGCGCCCGGCCGCGGGAGGATGGCGTGCCGGTGATCCGCCGTGCCGACGCGCATCCCGACGCACCGCCGCGAAAGCCTATGTCGGCAGCCGATCTCGGCACGCCCCTGATGGAGGTCGGCGTCGCGGGGTCGCCCGATACCGCCTCGCGCGACGAGCGGACCATCCCCGCCGATCTCGACCTGCCGCTGGCCGGCTATGATCCGAAGGCGATGCGGCCGGTACCGATGGAGCCGACCCGCCCGGTCGCGCCGCTGGCGTCCGTGACGGTGGTGGCGCCGGTGATCGAAGTGACGCCCACGGCCGAGTCGGAGACGTTCGTGACCTCGCCTGCGCCTGAGCCTGCGCCTGCGACCGCGTCTGCGCCGGAGCCGGCCACGCCGCCGTCTGTGGAGCCGCCGATCGTCGCTACGCCCGAACCGATACCGGAGGTCAGCACGCCCATGCCGGTCGCGCGGCCGCCGCGTGCGTCCGAGCCGACCACGCCGCCGTCGATCGAGACGCTGCTGCAACGGTTGGAGCAGGGCGCGCTTCGTCGCAGCCGGATCGGGTCGCACTGAGGGACGTCGCGTCCCGCCCGACCAAGACTATAGCATCGCCGAACGCACTTCCCCCCTCGCTGGAAGGGAGGGGGAAGACTTGGCGCGCTCCGACGTACCGGACTCTTCCGAAAGCGCTGTTTCTCTCTCCCACCCTCTGATACCCATAGCTCGAAAACAGCGAGGAGGGGGCAATGGCGAACGCCGAAACCGTTACGGGCGAGCCGGAGAAAGGCGCGTCGCGCTATGCATGGTATGTGCTGTCGATCCTGTTCCTCGTCTATGTCCTGAACTTCGTCGACCGGCAGATCATCTCGATCCTGGCGGAGGACATCAAGCGCGACCTGGGGCTGAAGGACCAGGATCTCGGCTTCCTGTACGGCACTGCGTTCGGGGTGTTCTATTCGCTGTTCGGCATCCCGCTCGGGCGACTTGCGGACAATTGGCACCGCGTGCGGCTGATGACGATCGGCTTGTCGCTGTGGTCGGTGATGACCGCGCTGTCGGGGTTCTCGAAGACCGGTGGGCATCTCGCCGCAGCGCGGATCGGGGTCGGGATCGGCGAGGCGACCGCGAGTCCGTCGGCCTATTCGATCATTTCCGACTATTTCCCAAAGCGGCTGCGGGCGACGGCTTTGTCGATCTATTCGGCCGGGTTGTACGTCGGTGGCGGCTGTTCGTTGTTCATCGGCGGGCTGATCGTGCAGGGCTGGAACAAGGCCTATCCCGGCGGCGGACCGCTCGGGCTGGTCGGCTGGCAGGCGGCGTTCATGGCGGTTGGCGTGCCGGGGCTGTTGCTGGCGGTGTGGATCGCGACGCTGAAGGAGCCAATCCGCGGGCTCGTCGAGGGCCTGCCCGAGCCGGAGAAGCACCCGACGCCGTTCCGCGCGTTCGGTGCGGAGCTGGTGACGATCGTGCCGCCGCTGACGCTGATCGGCGCGGCGATGGGGGGCGCTCGGGCGCTCGGGTACAACCTCGTCGCCCTCGCGGTGGTGGCCGCAGCGGTATCCGGACTGATCGCGGCAGGCGAGCCCTGGCCGCAGTGGGTGGCGATCGGGATCGGCGTCTATGCGGTGTTCTCCTGGGCATCGGCGCTGAAGCGGCGCGATCCGCCGACCTTCGCGCTGATCGTGGGCACGCCGGCGTTCCTGTGCACGGTCGTGGCCTACGGGTTGAACGCGTTCCTGAGCTACGCCGCCAGTTTCTGGGCGGCGCCCTATGCGTTGCGCGAGCTTGGCGCGACACCGGCGTCGGCGGGATTCATGATCGGCAGCCTCGGCGCGACCGCGGGATTCCTCGGGCTGACGATTGGCGGGGTGGTCTCGGACCGGTTACGTCAGCGCAATCCGGCGGGGCGGTTATGGGTGGTGATCTTCGGCGCGGTAGTGCCCGTGCCGTTCCTGATCCTCGCCTTCACCGCGTCGTCGCCGACCGCCTTCTATACGGGGATATTCCTTGCGCAGCTCACCGCGTCATGTGCGCTGGGGGCGGCGGCTGCGACGACTCAGGATATGGTCTTGCCGCGGATGCGGGGCACCGCGACGGCGACGTTCTTCATAGGGACGACGCTGATCGGGCTGGCGCTAGGGCCGTACATGGCCGGGCGGGTGTCGACGCTGACCGGGAGCCTGTCGATCGGCATGCTATCTTTGCTGGTGGTCACGCCGATCACGCTGGCCTGTGCGGTGGCGGCATACCGGTTGGCGCCGGGGGCGGAGGCTACGCGGGAGGCTCGCGCGCGCGCGGCGGGTGAGGTGGTTTAGGACTTCTTCCTACCTCGTCAAAATGCCCGTTCGTGCTGAGCGAGGTCGAAGGAGTTACGCTTGAGGCAGACCCTTCGACTTCGCTCAGGGCGAACGGGGGAAAGGTGGAAAGGGGGCCACAGCGATCTCGGCCTGACGAATACCGGCCCCTCCATCGCTGGGAGGGGCCGGTATCGCTCACCCCGCCTGGAACACGCCGCAAGCAATCCGCCCGCCGCTGTTGCCCGACGGATCGGTCATCAGGTCGTCCGCCGCCGCATGCACCACGAACGCGGAACCGTCCGTGTCCATCAATCCCGCCATCGTCGCGCCCGGAATCGTGATGCCGATCGTGCCGCGGCCGTCGGTGCCGATGACCAGGTTGGGCAGGTCGCCTTCATGCGGGCCCTGCGGGTTCATGCTGCCGTGCTTCATGCCGGTCGGGTTCCAGTGGCCGCCTGCGGTCGTGAAGTCCGGCGCGTCGCAGCGGCCGACCATGTGGATGTGCGCGCCGTGCGTGCCGGGGGGCATCGCCTTGGCGTCGAGCGTGAAGCGGAGCCCGCCCGCGACTTCGGTGGCGGTAGCGCGGCCGACGTCGGTGCCCGTCGCGGTCTGGAGCATCGCGGTCACGCGCTGTCCGCCGGCCATCGGCGTGCCCGTATCCATGCCGGTCTTCTCGCAGGCGGTCAGCCCGATCGTCGCCGCGCCGAGCAGTGCCAGTGTCGCAATCCGCATAGTGTCTCTCCCTGTTGATCCTTTGGCGAACCCCTCGCCGTGGCTCAGGTTCCACCCCCGGTGTCGCCACGCCCGGTATCGAGCGCCCAGCGGGCGACCGGTTCGTACGTCGCGCCGTCGCGGCCGAGATGGCTCTGGTACAGTACGAGATGGGGTAGCGGGAAGGGCGCGCTCGACAGCGCGGCATGCGTCGCCAGCCATTCGTCGATCGCGAACCCGACCCCGGCCGATCGCGCCAGCCGCGCGACCGTGACGTGCGGCAGGTACGCGCGGTGCTCGGGCGGAAGGCCGGCACGGACGCAGGCCTGGTCGACCTTGCGATGCAGCGCCGCCAGCGCATCGTGCGGCGTCAGGCCGGCCCACAGCGTATCGGTCCGCCCGCGCTTCGCGAATCGCCCGACTCCGGTCAGCGATACGCTCGGCGCGGACGCGACGACCTGGCTCAGCGCGACCGCGACGTCCTCCGCGACCGGCCGCTCGACGTCGCCGATGAAGCGCAGCGTGACGTGCAACTTGTCCTCGTCCTGCCAACGCGCCGACGGCACGCCCTCCATTATGTCGAGCAAGCTCTGACGGATAGCCGGCGGCGGGCGAAGGGCGACGAAAAGACGGATCATGGATTGCGGCAGGTTAACCGCGAACCGGGGCGCCGATGCAACCACTCAGCTTGAAAAGCGTCCTGCAAGAGACGATATTCACAGTAACCGGCACGAGGCCGGATGAAGGAGCTGATTTCACCATGGCTAATTGGTCTGACCCCCGGCCCCGCGCCACGCCGTTCGGAACGGCGGCCACGGGCCAGCGTACCGAGGCCTATGATGCTGGTCTTCGGTCGTACATGCTGTCCGTATATAACTATATGGGCTCGGCAGTCCTGCTGACCGGCGTCGTTGCGATGCTGTTCGCGATGGGCGGCAACGAATCGCCCGCCGCGCAGGTGTTCGTCAACGGCGGCATTCTGAAGTACGTCATCATGTTCTCGCCGCTCGCGATCGTGTTCGGCTTGAGCTTCGGCCAGAACCGCATGTCGACGGCAACGATGCAGATGCTTTTCTGGGGCTTTGCCGTCCTGATGGGCCTGTCGATGTCGACCATCTTCCTGGTCTATAGCGGCACGTCGATCGCGGGTGCGTTCTTCGCCACCGCAGCCGGTTTCGCTGGTCTCAGCCTGTACGGCTACACCACCAAGCGCGACCTGTCGGCGTTCGGGACGTTCCTGATCATCGGTGTCGTCGGCCTGCTGGTCGCGAGCCTGATCAACATGTTCCTGCAGTCGGGCGTCATGCAGCTGGTCATCAGCGGCGTAGGTGTGCTGTTGTTCGCGGGCCTCACCGCCTACGACACGCAGCGTACCAAGAGCCTGTACGCGCAGGTTGCTGGCACGGACATGGTCGGCAAGGTCGTCATCATGTCGGCGCTGAGCCTGTACCTCGATTTCATCAACATGTTCATGTTCGTGCTGCGTCTGTTTGGTAGCAGCCGCAACTAACTCCCGCTAAGGGTGTGACGAACGCAGGGCTCGGCGGGACACCGCCGGGCCCTTTTCTTTTGGCCTCGGGACAGGAATGGGACGCGCAATGCGGCTCTCGATCGACGTGCGTCTGGATTACGGGATCACGGGGGACGCCGACGTGCTCCTCCAGATCGAGGCGGCGGCGATGGCCGACCAGACGATCGAGTCCGAGTCCCTCACCTTGTGGTCCGATAGTCCGATCCGGGCGGTGCGCGGCGAGGACGGGATCGGCCAGCGTTGCTGGTCGCGCGGGCATGGGCGGTTCACGGCCGAGTATAAGGCGATCGTCGCGGTGTCGCGCGAGCGGGTGCAGCTCGAGCTGTATCCGGCGACGCCGCCGCGGATGCTCGCGGGCGAACTGACCCCGTATCTTATGCCGAGCCGCTATTGTCCCTCGGACCGCTTCGAGGGCTTCGTCGCGCGCGAGTTCGGCGGGCTGGAAGGCGGACCGCTCGCGGCTGCGCTGACCGAGTGGGTGTACCAGTCGCTCGACTATCGCTGTGGATCGAGCAGCGGAGAGACGACCGCGCTCGATACGTTCGCCTCACGGTCGGGTGTATGCCGCGATTATTCGCATCTGCTGGTATCGCTCGCGCGGGCGGGAGGAATCCCGGCGCGGTGCGTATCGGCCTATGCGCCGGGCGTCGATCCGCCCGACTTCCATGCGGTCGCGGAGCTGTGGCTGGCAGGCGACTGGCGGTTGATCGATGCGACGAAGATGGCAACGTGCAGCGATATCGCGCGGGTTTGCGTCGGGCGCGATGCGACCGATATCGCGTTCATGACGGTGTTCGGGCAGGCGTATCTGTGGGAGCAGACGGTGAAGGTGACGCCGCTCGATTGAAGGTTGTTCTCCCCTCCCTGAAAGGGAGAGGCAGGGGGTGGGTCGGGTTCCGCGTTGGCTGGCTTTCGACCAAAGCGGGCCAACCCACCCCCGACCCCTCCCTTCCAGGGAGGAGCGCAGGTAGCGGAACGCACCGCCACTTCGACCGTTGGTCATCGCCAAGATTAAAAAGGGACGTCGCAATGACCGACATAGACAAGAGCGCGCTGGATAGCCTGTCCGTAGCGCCCGACGACAAGGATGCCGAGGGCAAGAGCTCGGGTCGCGATCCACGCCAGGAAGCGGGCCAGGACAAGTCGATCGGCAAGCGCCTGCAGAAGAATCCCGACAGCGCCGACGCACGGCTCGACAACGGGCTCGACGAGTCGATGGACGGCAGCGATCCGATTTCGGCGACGCAGCCGGGGTCTGGTACCGAGCCGGCGAAGTCGTCGGGCTATGACGAGGATGCCGAGCGGGCGCTGCGCGAAAAGCAGGCGTAACCCTCGCATCTGCTCAACGAACGGGCGTCGGTCGGCAGCGACCGGCGCTTTTTTGTTGCCCAAACGCCTCGCAAGACGATCAAATCGCTTAGTTTCGTTCGCTTCGTCGCAGTCTTGTTGCAGCGTAACAGCATTCATGGTCGCTTGGTGTTACGGAAAGATGACGCGCGATAGGGTCGTTGTTAACCATCCGAGCGCAGAGTCTGCCGGTTCCTTGACGAGAGCGGGGTGACGACATGGCTTCCAGAATGAAACCGGCACAGGGAACGATGACCCTCGCCGAGATGAAGGAATTCGCGGCTTTTCCGAGTTCGACGCAGCGGTATATCCGGCGCTCGCTCGACGTCGGCCTGGACCGCGAGGATGCGATGCAGCGCTGGTCGCGCGACGTGGTCGAGGCGGCGAGCATCCGGGCGCAGGCGAGGCTCTACAACACGCTCCCCGACCTGCGCGCGATGGTGCCGGACGACAGCGGCCTCCACGCGATCGAGCCGTTCCTGGCACCGCTGATGACCCTGGTAGCATTCGATCTGGGGCAGGGACGGCTGACGAGTTTCTCGGCGCTGCGGTTCCTGTACGAGCGGTTGCTCGGGGCGGAGGTCCGGCCGTGGCTGCCATCGGCATTCTGTGCTGCCGCTGCGCTCCCGCATCTGCATCCCGAACTGCGGCGCAAGCTGCTCCAGTCGATCAGCGAGGCGGCGGCGACGGCGTCGGGCTGGTCCAACCGGCAGCCGGCGTTCTTTCCCTATTGGGTTGAGAAGGTGGACTCCGGGACGACGCTGGCGAACTAAGGCGCGTGATTCTCTTCCCCAAGGGGGAGGAAGGAACGTCCGGCTGCTCGGTCATCGAAGGATAAATGGCCTATAATCCCCACCACCCCAGCGAAGGCCGGGGCCCAATTGGTGAGGTCGTGGTAACGGCGCGCTACCCACGTCATCGGCGTCCCCCAATTGGGCTTCGGCCTCCGCCGGGGTGGTGCCGTCCGGAAGCGCTGGCGAGCAGACGCGGATGATGGACTCGCCCGCTCCCCGCTCGCCTGCTCGTTCGCCCCTATTCTCCCCCACCCGTACCACTTCTCCGTTCGCCATGAGCGAAGTCGAAGAGTTGGCCCCGGCGCGCAGGTGCTTCGACGTCGCTCAGCACGAACGGACGTGAGCGTATGCGCACCACCTCACCGACACGCCCGCCACCCCATAGAACCGCGATCCGCCTGATCCAGATGCAGGTGATCGGCGTGCGCCGCATTATAGTCCGGGGACAAGGTCGTCGCGAAGAGCGTGCAGGCGCCGTCGCGCACCTCGCGGAGGAAGGCGGACTTCGCATCGTCCCCCTTCCAATCCCGCGCGACGGTAACCCGCGTACCATCGGTCAGGCGGAAGCCGGCGACGTCGACCGCGTCGGCTGTGGAATGTTCGCTCCAGTTGCCGGCATCGCGGCCGTAGATCCTGCGGCAACTATAGCTCCCGAAGTGATCGATACTCGCGACCCGCGCGCCGAAATGCCTGATCGCCGCGGGCTGGACCACGTCCCACTCCCACAGCGACAGCGCCGCCGCCACCGGGCAGGCGACGCCCAGGCCTGCGGGCGAAAAGGCGATCTTCCGCGCGCCGTCGTTCGCCAGCCGGATGCCGTCGGCATAGCCACATTGCCCCTCGCCCTTGCGCGGCGGCAACACCGCGTACCGCACCCCCGCACGGTCGAGCAGTGCACGGCATTGCGGGAAATCCTCGGTCAGCGCGGTGAGCTTGCGGCCGGTGGCCATGCCGACCGGCGCACCGAGGTCGAGTGGCGTCCAGGGCAAATCCTGCGGTCGCCCGCGCAAACTCGCCCACAGCATAATCCCGATCGAAAGGCTTATGGCGAGCCCGACCAGTGTCCGGATCGTCAGCCGCAATGCGCGCATGTCAGCCGCGCACCGCGTCCGACATCGGCTCCGACGTCACCGGATAGCCGAGATCGTCCGGGATGCAGAGATGCTCGACCCCGTCGCGCACGTCCGTCCACGGTGTCACGGTCCGCACCGGATGCGCGCGTGCATCCGCCACCGCCGCGTCGAAATCCGCGAACGATGCCAGCCGCTCAAGATTGCGGCGCGTCGGGAAGATGATCGTCGCGCGGCCTGCATCGGCCTCCGCCAGCACCCCGGTCGCGGTTGCCCAGAACAGGCGGACGTTCTCGGTCGCGTCGACCACCGGCTCGGGCGCATCCGCCGGCAAACGCGCGAGATAAAAGCGCGTGTCGAAGATCCGCGCGTGCGCGTGCGCCGGTCGCCAGCGTGCGAAATAAGTGAGCGCGTCGAGGTCGAGGCCGGCGCCCGCCTCCGCCAGCGCCTCACCTAACGCTGTCCCGTCGTGGAGCGCGGCCCGCAGCGTCTCGAACGCGGTCGGGGACGGCATCGGCGACAGGCCGACGGGGAGTCCGGCTTCCTCGATGGTCTCGCGGATCGCGGCGATGCGCGCGGCCGTGTCGTCGTCGGGCGCGCCCAGGACCGCCGCCAGCGCGTGATCGCCGGGATCGACCCGGCCACCCGGAAACACGAGCGCGCCGCCCGCAAACGCCATCGCCTTGGCACGCTCGACCATCAGCAGTTCGGGACCGGCGGCAGGCGTGTCGCGGACAATGACGAGCGTCGCGGCGGGAATGGCGGCGGGCATGGTGGGGGGAAGCGCGTCGGTCATCGGCGTTGCTAACGCGCGAGGGCGGGATCGGGTAGCGTCATGGCGTGGAGCAGCCTTGACGTTTTAAGGCATGTGGCACGCACGATCCAACGCGGTTCATGGCCTGGCGGTCTGGCACGAAGGCGGGCGCCCAGTCTGCGGCCCCGCCGTCGCGAGAAAAACGGCGGAGACGCTTCGCCTGCAGGGCGTCAGTCCGCGATCATCGCGACGAGTGCGGGTGTCAGGTATTCTTGGGCGGCGCCGTCGATGTCGGTGACCAGACGTGCGGCGATCCCGTGATGCCGCGCGAGTTCGACGCCATCGCCCACGCCGAGCACGGTCAGCGCAGTCGCCCAGGCGTCCGCATCCAGCGCAGTCCGGTGGATCACGCTGGCGGAAACGATACCGGTCTTGATCGGCCGCCCGGTGCGCGGATCGAGCGTGTGCGCGCCGCGGCGATAGTTGCCGGAGGTCGCCACCGCCTGGCCGTGCAACGCGATCCTGAGCAGGGGAAGCGTCAGGCCGGGCGGACTTTCGAGGTCCACCCACCAGGGATCGCCGTCGGGCCGGATCCCGCGCCCGACCAGTTCGCCGCCGATCTCGACCAGCGCATTGGCAATACCGGCGTCGTGCAACAGGTCGGCGACCGCGTCGACGGCATGGCCCTTGGCGATCTCCGACAGGTTGAGCGCGACGCCGCCGGGTTGCCGAAGATACGCGCCGGGTAGCGCGAACGCCAGCCGCGACCAGCCCGACCGCGTGCGCGCTACGTGCAAGTCGGCCTCGCTGGCGCGCGCGGCAGTGCCGGCCGGCCCGAACCCCCAGGCATCGACCAGGGCCCCGATCGCGGGATCGAACGCGCCGTGCGTCGTTCGCGCGATCGCCAGCCCGCGCGCCATGACATGCGCGAAGTCCGGCGGAAGAATGGTCCAGGTCCCGGCCGGCGACCTGTTGAACCGCGACAGGAGCGACTCCGGTGCCCAGTGGCTCATCTCCGCGACCAGCTCCGCCAGCCGCGCGACGATCGCCGTGTGGACCGGCGCGACGTCGGTCCCGACCGGGGCGGACAGGCGAACACTCCAGCGCGTCCCCATCGTCTCGCCGACGAGATCGAACACGGCCGCCCCGGCATCGCGCGCTGCGAACGCCGCAGCGTCGATCGTCGGTGGCAGCGCGATCCTCACGGCGTTAGTATCCGCAGGCGTTCACGGCGTCAGCACTTCCAGCGTCGTGACATAACTCATCCGCCGCTCGGTCGCGCGCGGCGTCGTCGCCTTGGCATCGGTCAGCGTCGCGTTGAGCCAGTACATCCCGGCGCTCGGCCAGTCGACGCTGAGCACGCCGTCCGCGCCGGTGGTCAGTTCGCGTGCACCCTCGTCGTTGCGATAGCGCTTGCCGCCCGGGATCACCGTGACCTTCAGCCCTGCGGCGGGCTTGCCGTCGACCAGGAAGCGGAACTTGGCGGTTTCGCCTGCGACCAGTTCGTCGGGATGGGTGATCGGCGCGAACTCGAGGCCCTTGCCGGTCGTCTTGAACACGGTGGTGGTCGGCGCGCCCGCGGTCACGAAGATCTCGTTGCGGCCCGAAACCTCGGTCACCTTCACGTCGGTCGCGTTGGCGGGGATGTCGGCGACGGTCAGCGGGGCGGGGGCGTTGGGCTGCGGCGGACCGCGACGACCGCCGAGACGCTTCTCGACGCCGTCGACCTTGAAGCTGCCCATGACCGCGGACATCTGCGTACCGATCTTCCACGTGCCCGGCTTGTCGAGCTGCACGTCGAACACCGAGCGATAGCGGCCGGTCGCGCCGTTCTGCAGCGTGCCTTCGCTACCGTCGGGCTGCCAGACCTTCATGCCGTCGAGGCGGAGCGGCTGGTGATCGAAGAAGAACAGGTCGTTCGAGACGGCGGCGTCGACCGTCACCCAGCCGTCGGTCCCCGAGAACACGGTGGCCGATGGCAATAGCCACATGCGGTGCGCCGACAGTGCGGCGGGGATCGACAACAGCGCGGCGGCGGCCATCAGGCGTGCAACGAAAGGCTTCATGCTGTGATCCTTAGCGGGCGGAGATGGCGACGGCGCCGAGCTCGGTCTTGCCCGTGGTGCGGGCTCCGGCGGTAAGCGGTACGGAGACGAGTTCGCGACCACCGGTCTCGCGCGCAGCCTCGACGTTGAGGACATACTGGCCGGGCTTGAGGTCGGTGGGCAGGGGGATGGTGTACTGGCCCGGTGCGCGGGTCGCGCCGCTGATGCCATCGGCGGGCATCGTCATGCTGCGGCCGCCCTTGCGCCACCACGCGCGCAGGTCCGCGAGCCACTTGGTACCGGGATCGTTGCCGCGCTTCTTGAGGTCGTACCAGACCGCCAGCGTGCGCGGGGTACCGCCCCCGACCGGCTCCAGCCACACCGCGACATAGGGCTTGTGATATTCGGCGACGGTCAGCCGGGGCAGCGTGATCGTCACGGTGCCGGGCGGCGCCGCGACGGCTGGCGACGACAGGACGGGCGCGGTGATCGCCCCGCCGAGCAGCAGGAACGCGGTAGGACGCATGGCAGGACCCCTCAATGGACGAACAGGATGGCAAGCAGGACGGGCAGCGCGAGCCCGGCCGCGACGATCGGCCAGGTCAAGGGCCGGTGCCGCGCGTGGAGTTGCAGCAGCAGGAGCCCGGTGAGCGTGAACAGGATGCACGCGCCAGCGAAGACGTCGATGAACCAGAACCACGCCGCGCCCGCGTTGCGACCCTTGTGCAGGTCGTTCAGGTACGAGATCCAGCCGCGGTCGGTCGTCTCGGCGGTGATCTTGCCGGTCGCGCGTTCGATGCTGATCCACGCGTCGCCGCCGGGGCGGGGCAGCGCCACATAGGCGTCGGCGTCGGACCATTCGACCGACTTGCCCGCGGGGTCGAGCCCGACCGCCGCAACGACCGCCTTGGCGACGGGGACGGGCAGCGGCGCGTCCGCGGCATGCGGCGCGCGCAGCATGTGCAGGAGCGGCCGCGGCAGGGTGCCGCCGGTGTCCACCACCACCGGGGTCGCGCCGATCGTGGCGGCATGATTTAGTGTGATCCCGGTGATCGCGAACAACAGCATAGCGGTCAGCGACACCGCCGCGCTGATCCAGTGCCAGCTGTGCAATTGCTTGAGCCACCAGCTTCGCCACTTGCGTTTGCGCTTGGCGATCGTCGCGGGCGACGGGGAAGTTTGGGAGGCGTTCACAGGCATCCGCCTATCGGCTCGCGACAGGCAGATCAAGGCTATTGAGAATAGTTAGCAGAAAAGGCGGGTGGTGCCTCGACGTTTCGTACGTCGAGGCACCAGCGATCAGCCCCCGCGGCGCGCGCGTTCGGCCATCTCGTTCAACTGCACGACGGCTTCCGGAAAGCGATGATCGGCTTCGGCATTGCGCAACGGCCGAACACGTTCGACGAGTATCTCGTTAGGCGTCGGCTGCTGCGTCCAGAGCGTCATGACCTCATCCGCAAACGCCTCGAGCGGCATGTAGCCGGGCCGCGTTTCCTGCCCGGGGGTCAGGCCGGTCTGCACGCCGGGGGGGGCGATCTCGATCACCTCGACCTTGCCGTCCAGCACCCGGCGCAGGCTTACGGTATAGGAATGGATCGCCGCCTTGGTCGCCGAATAGGTCGGCGCGGCGGTCAGCGGCACAAAGGCCAGTCCGGAGGTGAGGTTGACGATCGTGCCGCCGGATTTCGCTGCAAGATGATCGACCAGCGCGTTGGTCAGTCGGATCGGACCCAGCAGATTGGTGACGATCGTCGCCTCCGCATCGGTCAGATCACGGCGGGTCGCGGCGTCCTCCAGCTTCATGATGCCGGCATTGTTGACGAGTACGTTGAGCGCAGGATGTTCAGCGACGACGCGCTTGGCAAAGTCCTCGATCGCGGCGGGGTCGTCGATGTCGAGCGTGATCGCACTCATGTTCTCCCGCCCTGCGATCGCCTCGTCGAGCGCTTCCTGACGTCGGCCGGCAACGATTACCGCGTTGCCCGCATCGTGGAGACGCTGCGCCAGCGCGGCGCCGATACCCGACCCGCCGCCGGTGATGAGGATAGTGTTGCCGGTCGGGTTCATGGTGCGTCTCCTGATGATAGCGGCCGTACAACGCAGGCGATGCGCGTTCGGTCCCCATCGATCAGGGGTCGGCTTCTACATAACCTCGACCGGACTCGCCGAAGCTGGATGGCGTTGATCGCGTACGGTATTCCGGCGAACGTTGACGATCACCGCGACGAGGCCAAGCGCTGACGAGACGGCACCCGCCATCGCCACCGCCGGATACCCGAACCCTGTCGCGATCACGCCGCCGCCGACCGCTGCGCCGATCGCATTGCCCAGGTTGAACGCACCGATGTTCATGGCGGATGCGAGGTTGGGCGCGTCCGCCGCGGCGTGCATCACGCGGATCTGCAGCGGCGGAACGAGCGCGAAACTCGCAATACCCCAGAGGAAGATGAGGATCGCGGTCGGAATCTTGAATGGCATTAGCAGTGCGAAGACTATCAGGATTGCCGTCAGGGAGGCGAGCGTGACGATCAACGTCCGGTCGACCGAGCGATCCGCGAAACGGCCGCCGAGCCAGTTGCCGAGCGTCAGCCCCAGGCCGTAGGTCACCAGCATCGCGGTAATGTAGCCGAGCGAGGCGTGGGTCACTTCGCGCAAGATCGGCGTGATGTAGGTGAACACGGTGAACATCGCGCTCGCGCCCACCACGGTCAGGCCAAGCGCGCCCAGCACGGGGCCCCGTGTCAGCACACGCAGTTCCGCCATCGCATCGCTACCCTCGGGCGCAGGCAAAGTCGGCAGCGTCAGCCGCAGCGCCGCCATCGTCGCCACGCCGAGTGCCGATATGCCCCAGAACGACGCGCGCCAGCCGAGATGGTCGCCTGCCCAGGTCGCGAGCGGCACGCCGACGACGTTCGCGATCGTCAGTCCCATGAACATCGCCGCCACCGCGCCCGCGCGTCGTTCCGCCGGCACGAGGCTGGCCGCGACGATCGACCCGACGCCGAAGAACGCGCCGTGGTTGAACGAGGTCAGGATCCGCGCGGCCATCAGCATGCCGTAGCCGGTCGATACCGCCGCGAGCAGGTTGCCGATGGTGAAGATACCGGCAAGTGCGATCAGCAACGTCCGCCGCGGCACCCGCCCAGTGGTCAACGTCATCAACGGCGCACCGATCACGACGCCAAGCGCATAGGCGCTGATCAGCAATCCCGCGGTCGGGATCGACACGCCGAGATCGGTCGCGATGACGGGAAGCAGCCCCATCGGCGCGAATTCGGTCACGCCGATGCCGAACGCGCCGACGGCGAGGGCCAGCAGGCCGGGATTGAGCTTCATGATGTCGTTCCTCAGACCAGCGCAGGGTTCAGCCGGGCGAAACCCTCTTGCTGGCGATAGGGCGTATGGGGGTAGGGTGGCAGCACGTCGCTGGCCTCGTCGAGCACAGCGACCTGTGCGGCCGTCAGTTCCCAGCCGACGGCCCCCAGATTGTCGCGCAACTGGGCTTCGTTGCGTGCGCCGATGATCACGGACGACACGGTCGGGCGGCGCAACAGCCAGTTGATCGCGACTTGCGGCACGGTCTTGCCCGTTTCCGCCGCGATCGCCTCGAGCGCGTCGATCACGCGGTAGAGGTGCTCGGCCTCGACCGGCGGTGCGAACTGTTCGGTGTCGTGCAGGCGGCTGCCCGCGGGGACCGGCCGGTCGCGCCCGATCTTGCCGGTCAGGCGACCCCAGCCAAGCGGGCTCCATACCAGCGCGCCGACTCCCTGGTCCGCGCCGACCGGCATCAGGTCCGCCTCGTACGCGCGACCGATCAGCGAGTAATAGACCTGGTGCGCGACCAGCCGCGGCGAGCCGTTGCGGTCGGCGATGGCTTGCGCCTTCATGAGCTGCCAGCCGGGATAGTTGGACACGCCCGCATAGCGGACCTTGCCCGCAGCGATCAGCATGTCGAGCGTGCGCATCACCTCCTCCGTCGGGGTCGAGGCATCGAAGGCGTGAAGCTGGAGCAGGTCGATGTAATCGGTCCCTAACCGCCGCAACGAAACCTCGACCGCGCGGATCAGCCGCGACCGCGACGCGCCCCAGTCCTGCGGGCCGTCACCCATCGGCAGGCCGGTCTTGGTCGAGATCAACACCCGGTCGCGCCGCCCCTTGATCGCCGCGCCGAGCACGGACTCCGAGGCGCCGTTGGAATAGACGTCGGCGGTGTCGAACAATGTCACGCCCGCTTCCAGGCAGACATCGACCAGCCGCCGTGCTTCGGCTTCGTCGCTGCGTCCCCACGCACCGAACAGCGGCCCCGTGCCACCGAAGGTCGCGGTGCCGAAACGCAGGACGGGAACGCGCAAGCCCGATGATCCCAATTGCCGATAGTCCATGTGCGTATCCCCAGTGTTCGCGTTGCTGCATAGATGGACGGTACGGCGATGCCTTATTAGACGATGCGACAGCGAAGGATTTGTGACGTGGACGCAAAGATCGGGATAGGCGCCGACCGGGCCCGTGCGCTGGAGGTCTTCGCGACGGTGATGCGCGAGGGCAGTTTCTCGGGGGCTGGGCGCGCGCTGGGGCTGACGCCATCGGCGGTGGCGCGGTCGATCGACCGGATCGAAACACGGCTTGGCGTGCGGTTGCTGCTACGCTCGACGCGGGCCCTGACGCTGACCGTCGAGGGGCAGGTCTATCTGCAAACCGCGCGGCGGATCCTCGCCGACCTGGACGACGCGGAGCAACAGATCGCCGATCAGGGCGCACCGCGTGGACGGCTGCGGATCAGCGCCTCGTTGTCTCACGGGCGGTTGTGCATCGTGCCGTTGCTGGGCGAGTTCGCGCGGCTGTACCGGCATATCCTGGTCGACTTCGCGCTGACCGATACGCTCGTCGATGTCGCGGGCGGGCAGGCGGACGTCGCGGTGCGGTTCGGTCCGCTGGCCGACAGCCTGCTGACCGCGCGCAAACTGGGCGAAAGCGGACGGGTGATCGTCGCTGCGCCCGACTATCTCGCGCGGTGCGGGACGCCAATGGTCCCGGAAGACCTGCACGCGCATAATTGCCTGAACTTCAACTTCCGCCGCGTCGAACCGGTGTGGCCGTTCCGCCGCGACGGGCGGGACGTCGCGTTGTCGGTGAAAGGGAACATCGAGGCGAACAACGGCGAGACGCTCGGCCAATTAGCGTGTGCCGCCGTGGGGATCGCGCGTGTCGGCGCGTTCAGCGTCGTCGACGACGTGGCCGCAGGACGGCTGATTCCCTTGCTTGAGGACTTTAACCCGGGCGATGTCGAGCAAATCCACGCGGTGTTCGTCGGTGGAACGAATACGCCGGCGCGCGTGCGGGTATTCGTAGACTTCCTCGTCAGACGTCTTACCGATTAAGTAACGGGACCATTGGTAACCGACAGGTGGGACCTGCTGATGGCGCTTGTAGCGGCAGCGCGTCGTGTCGCGTCATGCTTGGTTTGGCGGCAACCTCTATCGCCATGTAAACCCGGCCATTGCGGCATAAGAAAAATGGGCCGGTATTACCCGACCCATTTCACTTAGTTGCTGTCGGAGTCGTTGTCGTCCTCGTGGTCGACGATCAAGTACGTCACGCCAGCGACGATGCCGACGCCGATCAGCAGCGGAACGATGCTGACGCCCGTGAGATTGCTCGCCTTCTTCGCCGAGGTGCCCGCACGAACCGGCGACGCGACCGAGAGGGACTGTGCCGAGTTGGCGACAGGTGCCGCGCTTGCCGCGACTGGCAGGGCAGTCATGGCGACGGCAGACGCGCCAAGAATAAATGTTTTAATCATAAGTCACTCTTCTCATGGAACAACCGTTGCGGCTGCGCGGCATCAACGCTTCTTCGTGGAGCGAGTTCCTGATGTATGTTACATGTCCGGATCGGCCTAATAATGAGGTATCGATCAGTCCTGCGTAAGATACTCACACGAAACGAATTTAATCATGATCTTGAATGGTCGACGAGCGGGTAAAGTTTAAGTGTCACCGATTGTGAAACCCTGAATACTGTCCAAGCAACTGAGAAAGCAATAAAACCGTTCGTCAGATAGACGTTTGCGCATCGGCATGGACGGTAATGGCTTCGCAGAGCGCGTGCGTCGCCAGAATGTCCTCAGCCTGAGTGGCGCGTCCGTCGCGCACTGCCGTCAGAAAATCCGCACACATCGCCGCGAAACCACGCTGACGTCCAACGGAGGTCCAGTCGCCACGCCGCTGATGGCATTCCATGCCTGCCGAGCGCACCAGGTCCGACATGTTCCGCACGGATTGCCGTACACCGTTCCCGATCACGTCCAGTCGTTCTTCATCCAGTCCGCTATCCCGTT
Source organism: Sphingomonas sp. AP28 (assembly GCF_056680455.1). Classification (NCBI taxonomy): domain Bacteria; kingdom Pseudomonadati; phylum Pseudomonadota; class Alphaproteobacteria; order Sphingomonadales; family Sphingomonadaceae; genus Sphingomonas; species Sphingomonas sp. AP28. The sequence goes on from NZ_CM155283.1 coordinate 3,541,146, forward strand.
GCATCGTGCCGATGGCAGTATAGTCGTCGCCTGCCAGCATCAGCGTCACCACCTTGAGCAGCCCATGCTCGACATGGGTTTCGATGGTGCGGCGAAGCACGGGGGCAGGGGCGAGGAATCGCAGCGTGTCGGCGACATGGATGAAGTCGTCGAACACGACCTTGCGCGGGATGTCGGCCTGTCGGTGACGATGCTTTTCCATGACGATCAAGCTCGTGCCCGCACCACGAAGCGCCGCATAGTCCGGAGCGAAACGGCGGTTGAACCCGACCGTCAGCAGCGTTGCCTGCCGTTCGGCGAGCGCGACGAGCTGCTGGGCTTCCAGGAGATTGTCGGCGAGTGGCTTGTCGACGAAGGTGGCGACGCGCCGCTCCAATAGGATTCGGACGAGCGCTGGATGCGCGCTGGTCGCCGCGTGGACGAAGGCGGCGTCGAAGGTCGCCGCCGCCAAAGCGTGCTCGAGGCTGGCATGGAGGTGAGTCACGCGGAACGATCGTCCGGCGTCACGGAGAACCTGCTGGTCGCGCGTCGCCAGGTGAATCTCCAGTTCGGGGTTGGCCGCCAGCACCGGAAGATAGCCCTTGTGCGCGATGTCACCCAGCCCTGTTACCAAAACGCGCATCGCGAACTCCAAACTGCCAACCGTGGTGCGTCAGATACCGCAATCCCGCCACGTGCCGATACGCAGCGTAGGCGTATCGACGATTAACGCGGGGGCCGTAGAACCGACCCGGGTTTGCGACGTTGGACAGGCAAAGGAGACCCTCGATGCTGATCCTCGCGCTGGCCCTGACTCTTGCCGCCTCGTCCGATCTCGACCGCTGCCTCAATACCGGGGACGCGGCACAAGGTATCACCCCAGCGATGGCAGCCTGTTTCGCTGCAGACTACCGGCGGGCCGATGGGCGACTGAACAGGACCTACGCCGCCACCATGAAACGGTTGCCATCGGCGCGCCGCATCGCATTGCGAGCGTCGCAGCGTGCCTGGATCAAGCAGCGCGACGCTGCCTGCCCGCTCGACCAAGGCGAAGGCGTCGGCACGATCGAGCGCCTGAACCTCCCCGCCTGTCTGACGAAGCAGACCAATCGGCGTACCGCGTGGCTTATCCGCTACCGCTAGTATGACGCCCGTCGCGGCCAGCGACCAGCGGTCCGGGAGTGGAAATGCTTTTCCGCACCGCCAGCCGCCGTCACTATAATGCGCTGAACTCCGCGACGAGGGCGTCGAACACGGCTCGGCAACGTGGGCTTTTGCTCAGGTCCTCGTGCATCACGATCCAGACGTTCAGGTCGATCACGAAGCAATCCGCCAATATGCGGACGAGATTCCGGTCCCGCGCAGCGACCGGGACCTGGCAGATGCCGATTCCGAAACATGCCCGGATCGCTGCAAGCTGCGCCAGGTCGCTGTCCACGCGCAATGCGAAGGACGAACGGTTGAAGGCGGGGAATTGCTCGGCGAAGGCACGGATCGCCGGGGTCTCGGTGTCGAACCCGATGACGTCGTGGTTGGCCAGATCTTGGAGCGTCTCGGGAACGCCGCGACGCGCCAGATAGTCGGCGTGGGCGTATAGGCCGAGCGGTATGGAGGGCATTTTTCGTATGACGAGCGATTGCTGGACGGGTTGGACCATGCGGATCGCGACATCGGCCTGCCGTTGCAGCAGGTCGTCGACCGCGTTCGACGCCGAGATTTCGAACGCAAGAGCCGGGTGGCGTTGCCGAAGCCGTGCCAGGATCTCCGGGAGGTGTTCCGCGCTGACGACCTCGCTCGCGCTGATGCGGACCGTACCGCCTATCACGCCGTCGCTGCCTTCAGCGGTTCGCAACAACGCCGCAGAGGTCGACGCGAGCAACGCCGCATAGGGTTTCAGCTCGAGCGCGGCCGCGGTCGGCGATACGCCGCGCTGGGTCCGGACGAACAGATCGCGCCCGATCGCCTGCTCCAGTGCATCGATGTGGCGCGAGATGCTGGGCTGGGTCAGCCCGAGCAGGCGAGCCGCGCCCGAGAGCGACCCGGTCCGCAGCACCGCGTCGAACGTGCGATAAAGATCCCAACTCGGTGTATTCATCGATTTACGTATAGCCGATCGCCCTATTTCGGCAATTTAGTTTGGCCGGGATTCACTGCATTTCTTCGTCACACACACCGGAGACGAGACATGGAACGCAGGATCGCATTGGTACTCGGCGCCACGGGCGGCATCGGTGGTGACGTCGCACGGCGGCTGAAATCCAGCGGGTGGCATATTCGCGCGCTGCATCGTGCGCCTCAGGGCGTGACGGAAAAGCATGGCTTCGAATGGCTCGCCGGGGATGCGATGGTCGCAGAGGACGTTGCCGCTGCGGCTCGGGGTGCGGCCTTGATCGTCCACGCGGTGAACCCGCCTGGATATCGCGACTGGGACAAGCTGGTGTTGCCGATGCTGGACAACACGATCGCCGCGGCGGGTGCGAACGGCGCGAGGATCCTGTTTCCGGGAACGGTCTATAATTATGGGCCCGATACCTTTCCCGATATCGCGGAGGACGCGCCGCAACATCCCCGAACGCGGAAAGGGGCGATCCGCGTAGAGATGGAGCGTCGGCTGAGGGTCTTCGCCGACACCGGCGGCGGGCACGTCCTGATCGTCCGTGCCGGAGATTTCTTCGGTCCGGGTGCCGGGAGCAGCTGGTTCGCGCAGTTGGTGCCTGCCGGTAAACGGCCCGCCGCGATCAGCTATCCAGGGCGCCGCGGGGTCGGCCATCAATGGGCATACCTGCCCGACGTCGCCGAAACGATGGTGCAATTGCTGGACAAGGACGGTCTCGACGCGTTCGCGACGTTCCACATGGAAGGGGTATGGGATGCGCAGGGTACGCTGATGACCGACGCGATCTGTCGCGTGCTGGGCGATCCGGCGGTGCCGGTTCGCAAGACGCCGTGGTGGATCATGCGACTGGCCTCGCCATTCGTGCCGATGCTCCGCGAGGTCCTGGAAATGAAGTATCTGTGGGATCGCCCGGTGCGACTGCTGAATGGCCGCATCCAAACCGTACTGGGCAGCGAACCGCACACGTCGCTGGACGAGGCAGTTCGCAACACCCTGGTCGCGATGGGCAACCTGTAGGCTTGCTGCCAGAATTCGATCTCCGCCGGCTGTCCTACTGGCGTGCGGGCGGCCGGCGCCTGCTACAAATGGTGCAGACGAGGTCTTGATCCGAGCCCGCTCGAAAGCCTTGCGGGCGAATGCAGGGTCTGTTCTCACCGATCCGGGTCCGGCCCCTGCCGCTTCGATACTCGTCCGACGGTGCTTCAACCGTTTTGCCAAGCCGCCAACCTGCGAACCGCGGCCGGCCGACCTTTCGGCACTCCGACTGCGGCGAGGCAGACGAGCGCGCCGACCAGCGGCACCATCCAAGCCATCGCAAGCAGGTTCCGTTGATCCTGTGGTGCGAAGGTCGTCGGTGCGTCCCAGCCGATGATCGACAGGCCGCGCCCGAGCAGCGCCCCGCTGACGCCGCCGCCGAGTTTCAGGGTGAGAAGCAGCAATGCCACCGGCGCTGTTCGACCGCGGTGGTGATCCTGCTCGGCCACGGGATCGGCGCGGGGATCATCGTCGAAGGCCGTATCCTGCGCGGCGCGATGGCAAGCGCGGACGAGATCGGCTGGCTCTATCCGACCAGCGAACCTCGCCCCTCGACGCTGGATCTACTGTCCACGCTACGCGACGAGGGATGCGCGATCCGCTCTCTGGTCGACTTCGACGCGGTCACTGCGGAATATGTAGAGGTCGTCGATCGATGGGTGAGGCGCGCGGCGAAACAGATCGAACCGATCATAAACTGGGGCGTCGCCTGGATCGATCCGGGCGAGTTCGTAATCTCCAGCCCGCTTCCGGCCCCGATCCTGCAATCGCTGGTCGACCATATCGATTTCGGTGCGATGCACATTGGCGACCATTGCAGCGAAGTGCCGCGCGTGTCGGTCTCGACACTACAAGGTAGCGCGGCAACGATTGGCGCCGCGCTCCTACCCATTCACGCAACTGCTTGGTGTAGCGGAGCGTCGAATGAGCTTCGGTTTGTGATTTGTGACGAGCCGATCTCGGCAGGTAGCGGCTCAAAATCGAATGTCGGTCGAAAGGCGCTGACCAGACGACCTGGAACCGCGACTGCCGCATTGTGTATCGCAGCGTAGCGAAGGAGCGACGCGGGCGCGGTCTCGATACATCTACGAGAAGAACGCCGGCCTGCTCATGACCGCATGGAAACGCGATGCCGGTCGCTCTTTCTCGGGTAGAAGTGCTCTTACTTACCACGTACGCCCTTAATTGAGCTTGGAGACTGCATCGGGCAAATGCGCTATCGAACCCAGCATACGCTCCATTTTCGCGATCCCGTCATTCGTAAAGCTCACGTCGGCGTCGGGTTCGCACTTGCCCTCCACGATGCCGATGTTGATGAGATGCCGTATCCATCGGAGTGTGGTTGTATCGGGAACCGGCCCCCGCTCCATCAATTCGGCTATTGTGACGATCCGCCCTTCCGCCTCGGCGAGGTAGAGTTCCAGGATAATGGCGTCCACGCCATCGCTGAACAGCGCCGCGCCGAATTCGACGCGGCGAACGTGCTGAACATGCCGGATCCCGAGGGCCGTTTCCCAGAGCGCGACCGGCGGCAATGGCCTGTTCGCATCGGACCAGTACAATGTGCTGATCAGGCGATCGGGATCCGCGAACCGCGTCGTGAGGACATTGGCTTGGACGACCGTTCCGTCTGGGCGGACGTAACGCTTCTGAAGCCGAACCGGCGGTACCTTTGCAACCAAGGCGCGTAACATTCCGGAACTTCGGTCGAGGTCCCGCGGGTCGGTAAACTCTCGATAAGACTTCCCGACCACGTCAGGTTCGGCGCGTCCGATAAGCCGAAGGAAATTCTGATCCACCGATACGATGACGCCATCGATCGTGGAAACACAATGAGCTGAAGGCATTGATATTCCCCAACTATATCTGTCCAGCTTACCCAAATTCATCGAGCCAGTCGATTCGAAATGTTGTCACGGCGGACGGTTCTGGTGTCACTTGGCTTCGAGCTGACCCAAACTCTAGGCCTGCTAGTTGCCCGCTAAATCTCGCATGACGTTACGGTAATTCCCATGTCGACGACGTCAGATGCCGCGGCTCGCGCTTGCTTTGGGTACCATGGGGTCCCGTTCGATCCCGGCATCTCGAAGTCGAAATTACGGACTGGTCGACGTCCGTCCGTCCGACGCCACCGCCTCGTCGGGGATCGTCTCGGCGGTCGACGACGTCGCGAACAGTTTCCAGCCGAGCATTCCGGCTACCAACACCCCGACGATGACCCAGGTCAGGTTGCCCAGCAGGCTCGCGATGGTCTGGACCTGATCGCTGAACATGCGTCCGAGCGATACGTAGATAAGCAGCCACAGGAATTCCCCTGCCACGTCGAGCGCGATGAACCGCATCCACGGATATTCGGTCAATCCGCTGGTGACGTTGATCCACGGTCCAAGCGGTCCGATCAACCAGCGGCTGAAGAAGATACCCCAGCCCGCCCATTTGCGCGAATAGGCCTCGGCCTTTTCGACCTTGTCCGCGCCACCGATCCGCTTGGTCACCGCTGCCAGCAGGGGGCGTCCACCATAGCGACCAAACGCATAGCCGATCTGGTCGCCTACGACGGCGCCGGTCGCGCCTGCGAACACCACGGGCCAGAACGCCAGTTCGCCCTGCGCGACGAACGATCCCATCGCGACCAGCGTGAGCGAACTCGGGAACGGCATGCCCGCGGCGGCGAGCACCATCGCACCGAACAGCGCGGGTAGGCCGTAGGTGGTTAGCAGTTCAAGAAGTTGGTCGGTCACGACTTGGGCGGCGTCGCAGGTTGAAACGACCGAGGCGGCGGGCCCGGTGGCGGAAACGGCGGTCTCGCATGGACGATCGCATAGGTTAGTGCGGCCTCGACCTGTTCCATCGAACGCCCACTCTCGCGCGCGATCCGGCCGAGCGTACGGTGATCGGGGGCCGGTCGAAGATTGAGTGCCTGATGCAGGATGTGCGGGGGTACATGGTAGGAATGCGCAACATAGCCAACCGTCATCCAGCGTTCGATCGGCTCGTCGCGGTGTGCGTTCCAGTAGATCGCATCGCTGACGGTGCGGACCGCGTGATAACCGGTAAATGCCACGACGGCGACGAACAGCGCGATCAGGACTTTGCGCCAGGGGCGGGTGCGGGTCATCCGAGCGCAATACGCGCGCCGATCGCGGCGGGCAACGTACGCGGCATCGCGTCCGCACCGAGGTTTGAGAACCGTCGGAACGCTTGGCGGGGCGGAGATCGGCTGCGCGACGCCAGCTGCGTCGGCGATCAGCGCGCGGGTAAACGACCGCGGTAGCGGTTCCCGCCTCGTCCATTTGGCGGCTGCAGCTTTTTAGCGAACCGCGTCGATCACGGACATCTTGCGCATGGCTGCAGTCAAAGCCGGATATCCCGCCGGGCCATTTCCAGGAAAGCAATCTCGCCGATCGGGGTGCGAGGCTCGGCTTTGAAGATGTCGGCCAGATCGAGCAGATCATCATCGGCGAGGTGTCTGATGGAGTCTTCAATTGCGGCGAGGCGTTCGGCCGCGCGATCACCGCGATCGGTAAGCCGCTTTATTCTTTTTCTGAGCATGCGCGCTTCTAGCATGAGCGTCATGCAGGCGGCAGCGCCATTTCTTACCGATGTCGGCTTTGGCAAATTGCCAATGGCGAACAATGGTCCTGCCGGCACGACAGTCGGCGATGTTGCTGAGATCAGCCTTGATCGCCCCGTTCGCCGACCACACGGACCAGTCGAGCGGCAACACGGTTTCCCACAGGATTTGCAACCATCACGTCAGAGCGACCCAGGTATTCCGCGCCCTCGATCGGCCGGATGACCAGCGTCATGTGTCCCTGCCGTCGGGAGTATCGACGTCGCGTAGTGTTCGACCGGCCAGCGTTATCTCGGTCACGAAACAGGCTAGGCCCGCGACGGCGCATAACAGCCCACCGCCGAAAAAGAAGAACAGGATCGCGGCGTGCCCGGAGTCGCGCAACACGCCGAAGAATAGGGTGATGGCGGCGCAGCACGTCATCGCGCCCGCCGCAGCCGCCAGCATGACCGCCGCATCCAATATCCGAGACCGCGTTTGCAGGCGCCGCATCTCGTATCGATTATGTCCGGCATCCTTGCGCAGCGTGTGGATCCGATCGCTGATGCGGCCAAGCCTGGTGGCGAAGACGTTGAGCAGCGAGGCGACCGCCGTCAGCAGGAAAATCGGGGTGAGCGCCAGTTGAATGACATGCGCGGCGGCGCTCAGCGGTTCTCTCATGATCTATCCTGTCCTGCTTCGAGCGATGATCGATCAGGGCTGGTCAAGGTTCCGCAAGACGGGATCGTCAACGAAATTTGGGTCGCGGAGGGGGGGCTTGAAGCTGACGGGCCGCTGGACGGAGTTATCAGGCTCGGCCGCATCAGGGGGAACCGTAAGGCCACGGCGAAACAGAGTGCGAGAATGCAGCGGTCCAATGAACACCGAGATCTAAACCCCAGGCGCGGGCGTCGCCGAGAAGCGTCCCACTGCTCAGCGCCGTCGTGTCGGACCGGTAGCGCGGGATCGCTATCTCCCCGATGAGTTTGCTAAGTCGCGTCGGCATGGATCAAGTGAGGTACGCGGGGACGATCCCGAACAGTTCCTCGGTCGCGACCATGTGGGGATCGTCACGCAGTGCCGCGGCATCGATCATGGGCTCGCGGATATGATCCTCGACACCGATGCGACGAACCGTCGGGTGCGCCGCGACATTGGGTCACCTGAAGCAGGACGCTCTTCCTCGATCGTGCAGTCGGGCGCCACGATCTGCCCTTTCAGCCGCTTCAGTCTGGACGGCGGCTTGTGATCCGATGGTCGGAACGCGATTACGCCAATTCTAGGGTCCAAAGGTCGGGTATCACCGCCGACGTGGAGCCTGTCGAAACTGGAAGATGATAGGACCGCACGCTGTGGGACGGAAGCGGTGGCTGGTGACCCCTACGAGAATCGAACTCGTGCTTACGCCGTGAGAGGGCGTCGTCCTAACCGCTAGACGAAGGGGCCGTTACCAGATGCGGGCGTCTACGGAATGGGGTGGCAGGCGTCAAGACACCTGCCGATTTTTCTGTGACGCCCGCTGGTTCGTCAGGCGGCGACCTTCTTGCGCTCGGCCATTTCCTCGTTGAGCATCTCGGCGAGCAGGAAGGCTAGCTCGAGGCTCTGGCTGGCGTTGAGGCGCGGGTCGCAGTGGGTGTGGTAGCGATCGGCGAGGCTCTGCTCGGTCACGTCGACCGCGCCGCCGGTGCATTCGGTCACGTTCTGGCCGGTCATCTCGGCATGGATGCCGCCCGCATGCGTGCCCTCCGCGCGGTGGACTGCGAAGAAGCCGCGGACTTCGGCGAGGATGCGGTCGAACGGACGCGTCTTGTAGCCGTTAGCGGCCTTGACGACGTTGCCATGCATCGGGTCGCAGCTCCACACCACCGGATGGCCCTCGCGCGTGACGGCACGGACGAGGCGGGGCAGGTTCGCCTCGATCTTGTCGTAACCGTAGCGCGTGATCAGCGTCATCCGGCCGGGGACGCGGCCGGGGTTGAGCGTGTCGAGCATCCGCAGCAGCGCGTCGGGCTCCAAGCTAGGCCCGCACTTGATGCCGATCGGGTTGCCGATACCGCGAAGGTATTCGACGTGGCTGGAGCCCTCGAAGCGGGTACGATCGCCGATCCACAGGAAATGCGCGCTGGTGTCGTACCAGTCGCCGGTCAGCGAATCCTGCCGGGTCAGCGCCTGCTCGTACTGGAGCAGCAGCGCCTCGTGGCTGGTGTAGAAATGCGTCTGCGCGAGCTGCGGCACGGTCTCGGGATCGATCCCGCAGGCGGCCATGAACTCGAGCGCCTCGCCGATCCGGTCCGCGGTCTCGGCGTATTTCTTCGACCACGGGCTGCGGCCCATGAAGTCGTGAGTCCAGCGGTGGACTTGGTGGAGGTTCGCATATCCACCCTGTGCGAACGCGCGCAGCAGGTTGAGCGTCGCCGCCGACTGCGAATAGGCGCGGATCATCCGCTGCGGATCGGGTGCGCGCGATTCCGCGGTGAAGGCGATGTCGTTGACGTTGTCGCCGCGGTACGAGGGCAGCTCGACGCCGCCGATCGTCTCGGTGTCGGTCGAGCGCGGCTTGGCGAACTGACCCGCCATGCGACCGAGCTTCACGACCGGGAGCTTCGACGCGAACGTCAGTACCACGGCCATCTGGAGGATGACGCGGAACGTGTCGCGGATGTTGTTCGCGCTGTGCTCCGCGAACGACTCGGCGCAATCGCCACCCTGGAGCAGGAACGCCTTGCCGGCTGCGACTTCGGCAAGCGACGCGGTCAGGTTACGGGCTTCGCCGGCGAAGACGAGCGGCGGGAACGTGGCCAGCTGATCGGTCGCGGCGGTCAGCGCGGCGGCGTCGGGATAGGTGGGGAGCTGTCGTGCTTCGTGACGCGTCCAGCTGTCGGGGGCCCAGTTCGCGGCCATATCATGTCGTCCGATTGGTGAATTGTGACGATGGCAATGCGCGAAAACGCCTTTTTGCGCAACGAAGGAAAGCTTGGGCGCTGGCGGCGAAATGCTGCGTAAGCTGGATCGACCGGATGTGAGGGATAATCCCATTCACATTAGATTAAAAAATATATGGCGTCTTCGCTGTCCAATCGCCATTGTCCCCCCATGGACATGCCAATGCGTATCATCATCGCGCTATCGATCATCGGCGCGGGAATCCTGGTCGGCATACCGATCCTGGTCGTCTATTCGCGGCGTCGCCGTGCCGACAAACTGCGGCGTCGCGGGATCAAGAGCTACAATCGTAGCCGGCCGCCCGCACCGATCGCGACGACCCAGATCGGTCAGTAGCCCGCGTCGAGATCGGCGACGTTCCTCATCGGGCGACCGGCGAGGAACGCGGCGAGATTCTCGAGGAACAGTGCCGCCCCGCGTGCGAACATCGTCGTCTGGCTGCGGCCCGACAGGTGCATCGTGACGATCGCGTTGGGCGCGGACCAGAGCGGGTGGTCCGCGGGCAGGGGCTCCGGGTTGGTCGGATCGAGCACCGCACCGGCAATCGACCCGTCAGTCAGCGCCGCGATCAGCGCATCGTCGTCGATCATGTCGCCCCGCGCGATATTGATCAGCCAAGCGGATGGCTTCATCCGCTGCAACTCCTCGCGGCCGATCATCGCCTGAGTCGCATGGGTCGAGGGCGCGGCCAGGATCACCCAGTCGCACCCGTCCAGCCGATCGCGCCAGGCGTCGGGCGTGATCGTACCATCGCGACCGGTGCGCGTGACCCCCGTGACCTCGACGCCGAACGCGCTCAGGCGGTCGCCGATCATCTTGCCGATCGTGCCATAGCCGATGACCAGCGCCCTGGTGCCCGCCAGTTCGATCTTGCCGGGCGCATCCTTCAGCCAATCGTGGCGGTCCTGCGCTCGCAAGACAGTGTCGAAGCGCTTGGCGGCGACCAGCACCGCCATCACCGCATATTCCGCGACCGCGACGGCGTTGATGCCGGCGCCATTGGTCAGCGTGGCGCCCCTGTCGCGCAGGACGTCGAGCGGAAACGCATCGAGCCCGGCATAGATCGTCGAGACCCATTTGAGGTTTGGCCCGGCGTGGCGGATCGCGTCGGCGACGAGTTCGGTCGGCTGCATGTCGACCCAGGCAATGTCCGCGTCGGCGATCATCGCGTTCGCCTCGTCCGGCTTGGCGAACCAGGCGGTTTCGAGATCCGCGGGAAGATGCGGTTCGAGGAGCGGGCGGGCGGCGGCTGGGAGGACGGCTTTCATGGCGTGAGCATCGGCGTGCGGCCGGGCATGTCAAGTTGTGTTGGGTGGAAGGGCGGCGAGGATGGTTACGCGCGATCGTTCGCTGATCCTTCCCCGCCAGGGGGAGGTGACGCAAAGCGACGGAGGGGGAGGACACGAAACCGCGATCATCGCTTACCGCCCCCTCCGTCAGGCTGTGCCTGCCACCTCCCCCTAGCGGGGAGGATTGAATGGCACGAAAGCCTGTCGCGATACACGCGGTACTAAAGCGCGATCTTCCAATCCCAGCCGAGCGAGTCGCCGTCCATCACCTCGACGCCGGCCGCCGCCAGTTCGTCGCGGATCGCGTCCGAGCGCTCGAAGTCCTTCGCCGCGCGCGCGTCGCTGCGGTCCGCAAGGCGCGCGGCGATCGTCTCCTCGTCGATCGTCGCCGATACCGGGCGGATGCGCAGGTCCTCACGGTTGATCGTGGCCAGATCCAGCCCCAGCACCGCGTCGAAATCGTCCAGCGCAGCGACACGGTCCGCAGGCGCGACGCGCTTGTCCGCGAGCAGTTCGTCGAGGATTGGCAACGCGCGCGGCGTGGCGAGGTCGTCCGAGACCGCCTCCTCCAGCCGATCGGCATAGGCATGCGCGCTACCCGACGGGCCACCGGGTTCGCGTGCGCGCAACGTCTCGATCGCCTGCACCAGGCGCTTCAGCCGGACCGCTGCCGCCGCAAGGTTCTCCCACGAGAATTCGAGCTCGCTGCGATAGTGCGCCTGAAGGCACATCAGTCGGTAGGCGAGGGGGTGGAAGCCGCGATCGACGATCGTCTGCATCGTCGTGAACTGGCCGGTCGACTTCGACATCTTGCCGGCGCGCTCGACCAGGAAGTTGTTGTGCATCCAGACGCTCGCGCCGGTATCCGCGCAATCGCAATGCGCCTGGTTCTGCGCGATCTCGTTGGGATGGTGGATCTCGCGGTGATCGATCCCGCCGGTGTGGATGTCGAAATGCGCGCCGAGATAATGCTTGCTCATCACCGAGCATTCGAGGTGCCAGCCGGGCGCCCCGCGACCCCAGGGCGAATCCCATTCCATCTGGCGGTTTTCGCCAGGCGTGGACGTACGCCAGATCGCGAAGTCCTGTGGGTTGCGCTTGCCGGCGACGGGCTCGATCCGGCTTTCGACATCGTCGGTCGCGGCGCGCGCCAGGCGCCCGTAATCGGGAACGGTCGTCACGTCGAAATACAGCCCGCTGTCGAGCATGTAGCAATGCTTCGGTGCGATCTGTTTGGCGAACGCGATCATTTCGGCGATGTGATCCGTCGCCACCGCCCAGCGCGCCGGCGGCACGATGTTGAGGCGCGCGACGTCGCGCTTGAACACGTCGGTATAATAGGCCGCGATCTCCCAGATCGAGCGCCCCTGCGCAGCGGCCGCCTTTTCCATCTTGTCGTCGCCGACGTCGGCGTCGGAGGTCAGGTGCCCGACATCGGTGATGTTGATGATGTGGGTCGTCGGCCACCCCTTCCATCGCAGCACGCGGCCCAGCGTGTCGGCGAACAGGAACGCGCGCATGTTGCCGATATGCTGGTAATTATAGACCGTCGGCCCGCAGGTGTAGAGCCCGACATCGGTCGAATCGATCGGCTGGAACGTCTCGAGTTGGCGCGAGAGGCTGTTATATAGCGTCAGGGGAATGCGGGTCATGCGGCTGCTCTTAGCGTTGCATGTGCCGTCTCGCAAAGGCGTCGACGTCGTGGCCGGACTCGCTGGATCAGGTGGTTTGGCTTGAAACAAGGGGGCTGCGCTGATAGGGGGCCCAGTTCATGCGGCGCGGACCTGTTCGCGACGGCAAAAATCTATTCGACCGGAGCTTCACGGATTTATGCAGATCATCGTACGCGACAATAACGTCGACCAGGCCCTTCGCGCGCTTAAGAAGAAGCTGCAGCGCGAGGGCGTGTATCGCGAGATGAAGCTGCGCCGGCATTACGAGAAGCCGTCCGAGAAGCGGGCGCGCGAGCGTGCAGCGGCGATCCGTCGTTCGCGCAAGATGGACCGCAAGCGCGCAGAGCGCGACGGCGCACGCTAAGACTTGATCGGCCGTGCCCGGCAAGCGGGTGGGCCGGTGAACCGGGGGTGTCGTGATCGGCACCCCCAATTGCTTTTCAACGGCACGCGCGGCGCTCCGGCGTGACCAGATGACCGGGGCCTTATCCGATGTCGACCGTCACCGCAGTGCCGCTGCAGCCAACCAAGCGCAGCTACCTCGTCTACCTCTGGGTCGGTATCGCGCTCGCGCTGATCGCCGCAGTTGCACTCGCGCGTCAGGGTGACGATCCCCTGGCTCGCAATGCCCGCGCGCGGGGCGTGATCGTCACCGCCTCAGGCCTGCAGTACAAGGTGATCGCGCCCGGCAAGTCCGGCGCGGCCAAGCCGACCGACGCGGACGTCGCGCTGGTGAACTACGAGGGCAAGCTGCTCAACGGCACAACCTTCGACAAGTCGCAGCAGCCGACGCCGTTCCCCGTGGCGGCCGTGGTTCCCGGTTTCTCCGAGGGGCTCAAGCTGATGCCGAAGGGCTCGAAGTACCGGTTCTGGGTGAAGCCCTCGCTTGGATATGGTGATAAGACAAACGGCCCGATTCCGGCAAACTCGACGCTGGTCTTCGACGTCGAGCTGCTCGATTTCCTGCCGCAGAGCGTGGTGCAGCAGATGCAGGCACAGGCCCAGATGGGTCGCGGCGCTGCTGGTGGTATGCCGGGTGGTGCCCCGAGCGGCATGCCGGGTGGCGCGCAGACGCCGCCTTCGCAGTAAGCGGGGCGGCGGTATGGGGTGAACCCGTGCCGCACTTGAATATCGGATCTGCAATGCGCCTCGCTTCATTGCGGGGCGCGTTTTGCGTTCGGGCTGATCTCCAAGCCCGTTGCTCGGGTGCGCGTTCGATCTGGAGATCAAGCGTCGCGTTGGTTGTTGAGAGGCAACTCGCACGCCGCAGGGTGTTCGTCTGGTTACGTCGGTCCTGAGCAAGAGTCGCTAATTAGCCAGTTCCAACGTGTAGATGCCGAACGCCGGTCGTTAACGACGGCTGGGGCGGGACAAGGATCATAAGCAGCGCTGTATCGCGTCCGCTGCGCTGCCGCGAGCAGCGCCTGGGACCTCGCCGGCCTGCACATTCCAGGACAACAGGCAAAAAAATAGCGGCCCTTAGACCGCTATTTCTCGAACTAAAGTCGTAAGACTTAGTTGCTGTCCGAATCGTCGTCGTTGTCTGCAACGATAACGATACCGGCGATAACTGCAGCTGCTGCGAGAACCGCAACGATGATGCCGCCGCCAGCGAGCTCGTTCTTGTCAGCCGAAACCGAACCCGAACGGACCGAATGTGCAACCGACAGATTTGCCGGTGCTGCCATGGCCGGAGCAACTGCCATCGTGGCTGCTGCTGCGGTCAGGATGTACTTCCCAAGACGCATGATGAACTCCCTTTGTGCTCGTCGCGGCAGGCAATGGCATAAAACCTTACCCAACGCAACTAAGGCCCTTTGTAACAACGCGAAGAGAATCGCACTGTTGCGGCAGTGCAACACACACTTCCGCTGTTTCTCTATAGCGGAGGCGCTGCACGAAGAAAGCGTTCGCGTGCAAACCGCATGATATTCGCGGTGGGACGCGTCAGTTCGTCTTCGGTCCGATGGCGGTGCCGGTCTGTAGCGACCAGGTTTCGCTGCCTTCCATGCCCAGGGCGGTCAGGCGCCCCGACGTATAGGCGCCTGTGTCGATACCGATTCGGTGCCCGCGTCGCTCGATTTCGTCGGTCATGGTGTGACCGTGGACGATCGTCTTTTCGAGCGTCGAGCGGTGATCGAGGAACGGGTCGCGAATCCAGCGTAGGTCGGACGTGCGCTGCAGGTCGAGCGGCGTATCGGGACGTACGCCCGCATGGACGAACGCGTAGTCGCCGATCACGATCATGTCCTCGAACGCGCGCAGGAACTCGCGGTGTTCGTCAGGTACCAGTGCTTCGAGGCGCTGCACGAGCTCCTCGTAATCGAGGCGCTCGTATTCCGCGGCCTCCATGCCGTAGCTGAGCACGGTCTCTCGGCCGCCGATCCTGCAGAACAACCTGAGCGCCTTGGGTTCGCCGTCGAGCGCGCCCAGGAAGATTTCCTCGTGATTGCCCAGCAGGAATCGGACGTCGGACCGGTCATGCGCGAGCCCCCGCAACCGGTCGATCACCGCCGCCGAGGCAGGTCCGCGATCGACGATGTCGCCGAGGAATATCAGAGTCGTTTCCGCTGCACCGCGGTCACGCTCATCCGCTTCGATCAGGGCGATCAATTCGTCGAGAAGATCGGCACGGCCATGAATGTCACCGACGGCATAGACGCGGCGACCTGTCGGAATTTGCGGTTGGATCGTCTTGGCAACGCTACGGGACTTGAAAAGCTTTGAAATCATGCTGCTATCGATGTGGGGAGGAAGATGTACGTGACCTGATCGAACGGACGATCCGGGCTGCCGCGCGCATGCGGTCGCATAGGACGTTCGGCCACAGGTCGCAACGCATCGCCGCGGCAGAACGCTCTGCGCGTGCGGTCATGCAGCATGACGGTCGGACGCGCGGCGGCTAAAGGGGGTCATGTCGATGATCCCGCGCTTCGTGCCGTTCCTGATGCTGACGGCGGCCGTGACTGCAGTCGTGCCTGCGGTCGTTCCTGCAGTCTTGCCCGCCGCGCTGGCCGCCGGGGTCATGGCTGCGCCGCCGATGCCGGTCGGCGGTGAGGCCCCATCGGCGGCTTTCTTCGACACGTTGCGCAGCGCGGATCTGCGACTGGCGACGATCGCCTACCGCCTGACCACGGCGAACGCGGCGCTGTGCGATCGGCTCCAGCCCCAGGTCGGGATGCCGATCCACGCCTTGACGCAATATGGTCCCGATGCGCGCAAGGGTGCCACGGCGACGTTCGGGTTCGAATCGACGATCGGCGTCGAGGCAGTTGTTGCCGGCGGTCCCGCGGATCGCGCGGGGGTTCGGCCCAACGACTCGATCGTGGCGATCGACGATCGGCCGCAACCCGGCCTGCCGTCCGCCAATGCGCCCGAAAGCGCGGCGGCACGCGACGCGGCGGAGGCGGTCATCACCAACGCGCCGGCGGGAAAGCCGCTGCGGCTGACGGTGTTGCGCGACGGCAAGCGCCTGCCGATCACGATCACGCCGGTGACCGGATGCCGGTCGCGGTTCGAGATCCTGCTGGGCAGCGGCCTGGATGCCAGCGCGGACGGGGCGATCGTGCAGCTCGGCGAGCGGTTCTTCGAAGGCTATACCGATGAGGAGATCGCGGTCGTCGTCGCGCACGAACTCTCGCACAACATCCTGCGTCATCGTGCGCGGCTCGATGCGGCGAAGATCAACCGCGGTCTGCTGGCGGAACTCGGGCGCAACGGCCGCCTGATTCGCGAGACCGAGGACCAGGCGGACCTGCTCGGCATCTACCTGCTCGCCAACGCCGGGTACGATCCGATGTCGGCCCCGAAATTCTGGCGGAGCAAGGGCGGCGCGATCGACGGCGGGCTGTTCCGCAGTCGCACGCATGCCTCGTCGAAGGCACGCGCCGAGGCGCTCGAAGCCGCTGCGCGCGATATCGCCGCGACCGCGACGCGGCCGATCATCCCGCCAGTCGTTGCGACTCGAAACGTGCCGCTGCGCTGACCGCGGGCAGCGACGCACGCGGCTGGTCCGGCCAGATGCCGCGCGTGTCGAGCACAGCCTTGTCGGCGCGTTCCTCGAGCGGGATCGACTTGAAGACGTCGTGGTCGACCAGCACGATCATGATCGAACACGTCTCGATCGCGGTATCGACGTCGATCAGCGTCGCGCCGGTATCCGCCAGCACCGCCGGCAAGGTTTGCGCATAGGGCTCGACGATCCGCACCCGGTCGCCGAACTGCCGCGCGACCGCTTCGGCGACCTTGAGGGCAGGGCTCTCGCGGAAGTCGTCGATGTTCGCCTTGAACGCGAGGCCCAGGCACGCGACGATCGCATCCGGTGACGCCTGCACCAGCGCCGCGACCTGCGCGATGACGTGGTCGGTCTTGCCGTCGTTGACCTCGCGTGCAGTGCGGATGAGCGGCGTCTGCTCGGGCGCGGCATGCACCAGGAACCACGGATCGACCGCGATGCAATGCCCGCCGACGCCGGGACCGGGCTGGAGGATGTTGACGCGCGGGTGGCGGTTGGCGAGGCGGATGACCTCCCACACGTCGACGCCCATCGTGTCGGCGATCAGCGACAATTCGTTGGCGAACGCGATGTTGACGTCGCGAAACGCGTTCTCGGTGAGCTTCGTCATCTCCGCCGCCCGCGCAGTCGTGGTCACGCACGCCCCGCGCACGAAGCGGCGGTAGAAGGTCAGGGCTTTGCGTGCGCACCGCGGCGTAATCCCGCCGATCACGCGGTCGTTGTCGATCAGTTCGACCAGGATGCGCCCCGGTAGCACCCGCTCCGGGCAATAGGCGATCGCGATATCCGCCTGGTCGCCGGGTTTGCCCGGTACGCGCAGGTCGGGGCGCAAGCTTGCCAGCAGGTCGCGGACCTTCTCGGTGGTGCCGACCGGCGAGGTCGATTCGAGGATAATCGTATCGCCCGTCTTCAGCACCGATGCGATCGTCGTCGCGGCGTCGAGGACGTAGCGGATGTTGGGCGCGTGATCCGCATCGAACGGGGTGGGCACCGCGATCACGAACACGTCGGCGGGCTCGATCGCGGTCGAGGCGCGCAACGTGCCGCGTGCGACCACGCCCGAGACGAGCCCGTCGAGATCGACCTCCTCGATATGCACGCGGCCCGAATTGACCGTCTCCACGACCGATTCGGTGACGTCGACGCCCAGCACCTGCGCCCCCGTCCGCGCGATGATCGCCGCGGTGGGAAGGCCGATATAACCGAGCCCCAGGACGACGACGGTGAGGTTAGAGTCCGACAGCATGCGCAACGACCTTTGCGATTTTGGCGGCGGCATGGCCATCCCCGAACGGGTTATGGGCGCGGGCCATCGCGGTGTAGCGCGACGTGTCGTCGAGCAGAGTGAAGATTTCGGAAACGATGCGGTCCTCGTCGGTGCCGATCAACCTGGCGGTGCCGGCCGCGACGCCTTCCGGGCGCTCGGTGGTCTCGCGCATCACGAGTACGGGCTTGCCGAGTGCAGGCGCCTCCTCCTGCACCCCGCCCGAATCGGTGAGGACGATATCCGCCATGCCGAGCGCGCGGACGAAGTGCGGGTAATCGAGCGGTTCGATCCGCGCGACGTTGGCGCGGGTGCCGAGGATGTCGTCCATCACCGACACGACGTTCGGGTTCGGGTGGACCGGGAACAGCACCGCGACGTCGTCGCGCTCCGCGATCCGCCCGATCGCCCGCGCGATCGCGGCCATGCCGTCGCCGAAATTCTCGCGGCGATGCGTCGTGACGAGGATGATCCGCTTGCCGGCGAAGCGCGTGGCGATCGGGTCGAGCCCGGCGGCGAGCGACGGGTCCGCCGCGACGCGGTCCGCGGTCCAGTGCAGCGCGTCGATCACGGTGTTGCCGGTGACGTGGATCGTGTCCTCGGCGATCGTCTCGCGCCGCAGCGCCTGCGCGGCGGTGTCGGTCGGCGCGAAATGCAGCGTCGCGATCGGCGCGACGATGCGACGGTTCACCTCCTCGGGCCAGGGATGGTAGATGTCGCCCGACCGGAGCCCCGCCTCGACGTGCGCGACCGGCACCTTGCGGTAATAGGCGGCGAGCGCCCCCGTCATCGCGGTCGCGGTGTCGCCCTGCACGATGACCAGATCGGGCTTCTCGGCATCCATGACCTCGCCGAGCCCGATCAGCAGCCGCGCGGTAAGGCGATCGAGCGTCTGTCCCGGTTCCATCAGGTCGAGATCGATATCCGGCACGAGACCGGCGATCGCCAGCACCTGATCGAGCAGCCCGCGGTGCTGTGCCGTGACGCAGGTGCGGACGGTCAGGCCGGGGATCGCGGCCAACGCACGGATCACCGGAAAGAGTTTGATCGCTTCGGGGCGCGTGCCGAAGATGACGAGAACTTTGGACATGATGCAGCTCTAGACCAACGTCTTTAATGACGCCCTAATTCACTGCATCGATTTGCGCGTGAGCGTACCGACCGGTAGACGACACAGCGAGATCAAAGGGAGCATCGAATGACCATAAAGCCACTCCGCAAGGCCGTGTTTCCGGTCGCAGGACTGGGTACGCGCTTCCTGCCGGCCACCAAGGCCATGCCGAAGGAAATGCTCACCGTCGTCGACAAGCCGCTGATCCAATATGCGGTCGAGGAAGCGCTCGAGGCGGGGATCGAGCAGATCATCTTCGTGACGGGCCGCAACAAGGGCGCGCTCGAGGATCATTTCGACATCTCGTACGAGCTTGAGGATACGATGCGGTCGCGCGGCAAGTCGCTGGACGCGATCAGCAATATCCGGATGAAGCCCGGCTCGCCGGTCTATGTCCGCCAGCAGGAGCCGCTCGGTCTGGGCCATGCGGTCTGGTGCGCGCGCGAGATCGTCGGCGACGAGCCTTTCGCGGTCCTGCTCCCCGACGAGCTGATGGTCGGGAAGCCCGGCTTCATGAAGCAGATGGTCGAGGCCTATAACCAGGTCGGCGGCAACGTGATCGGCGCGCTCGAAGTGCCCGATTCGGAAACCGACAAATACGGCATCATTTCACCGGGTGCGATCGACGGTCGGCTGACCGAAGTGACGGCGCTCGTCGAAAAGCCCAAGCGCGGCACCGCGCCGTCGAACCTGATGATCCCGGGGCGCTACATCCTCCAGCCCCAGGTGATGCGGATCCTCGAGACGCAGGAAAAGGGTGCCGGCGGCGAGATTCAGCTCACCGATGCGATGGCGCAGTTGATCGGCAACCAGCCGTTCCACGGCTTCACCTTCGATGGCCAGCGTTATGATTGCGGCGACAAGGCCGGTTATATCCAGGCCAATCTGGCGATCGCCCTGGCCCGCGACGACATCGGGCCCGGCATTCGCACCTTCGCAACGAACCTGCTGGCAGGCTGAGCTAGCAACGCGAGCGGCCCGCTTACCGGAACGTCAGAAGGCGTTCCGGTGCAGCAGGACGCGGAAGGTCAGTAGGATGATCTCGATGTCGCGCCAGATCGACCAATGCTCGAGATACTCCAGATCCGCCTGGAGCCGGTTGCGCAGATCGTCCTCGTACAACGTCGCGCCGCGATAGCCGCGAACCTGGGCGAGACCGGTCAGGCCGGGCTTGGCGGCATGGCGATGCCAGTATCGCTGGTCGACTTCCCAGAATAATTTGTCCGCGGCGCGCGAGCCGAGTGCGTGCGGTCGCGGGCCGACGATACTCATGTCGCCCCTCAGGACGTTCAGCAACTGCGGCAGTTCGTCGATGCTGGTGCTGCGGATGAATTTGCCGACGCGCGTGATCCGGTCGTCGTCGCGCGATGTCGACCGCGCCCCTGTACCGTCGCTGTGGTCGACGCGCATGCTGCGAAACTTCATCAGGCGGAACATCTGGTTGCTGCGACCGATCCGGATCTGGC
The DNA here is from genome assembly GCF_056680455.1 of Sphingomonas sp. AP28. Taxonomy (NCBI): domain Bacteria; kingdom Pseudomonadati; phylum Pseudomonadota; class Alphaproteobacteria; order Sphingomonadales; family Sphingomonadaceae; genus Sphingomonas; species Sphingomonas sp. AP28. Next base: position 3,561,590 of record NZ_CM155283.1, read on the forward strand.
TGAAGAAGATCGGCCCGCGCGAGTCGAGCTTCACCGAGAGCGCGATGAGTATCCAGACGGGCATCAGCGTTATCAGCGCACAGCTGGCCAGCAGCACGTCGAAGCTTCGCTTTACGAAACGGTCGAACAGGACCAGCGGCCCGTTGGCGATGATAACCGTCGGTGTGTCGCCGTGCGCGCTGATTCCCAGGGGTGCCAACGCGTTCAATTCGGGCATGAATATCTCACTCTGGATATTCGCGCCCTTCAGCGCTTGTGCCCAGGCGAGCCGACGCTCGGGACTGCACGCGACGATGACCCGATCCGCACCCGACAGCGACTTCGCGAGCCAGTCATACATGACGGGATCATGGTAATCGGGATCGAAATAGGTATCCGACGCAATGACGATGGAGAAGTCGCCTCGCGGGATGAGTTGACCCGGATCATGCAGCAGAACGACGCTGAATGGGTTTCCGCCGATGATTGAGGGCAGGTAGCGGACGAACAGGAAGCGTCCAAGCGCCAGAGAAAGAACGGAAAAGACAGAACCCGTTGCGACGACAAGACGTGGAAATGCAGTGCTGGCCTTGATGCTGAAGGCGATAAAGATGACCGCGCATATCGCGAGTGCGTAAGCCTGCAATCCCCGCGCCACTGATCGGAAGGGATCACGAAGATTTACAGGGGCATAGCTACTGTTATTGAGTGTGGTAACTATAAAAATCGGGATCAGCATCGCGAGTATTACGATCCACGTCGTGTCCTTGATGAAGACGCCGCGCAAACCAGCTGCCGTGAGATAGCTGATAATGATGCATGCCGTATCGATCGTAAGTATACCAATAATCACGCGAATTCTGAGCAACGATGCGCTCGGCCGCCAAGTTTTCGCGGGCTTGCCACGTGGTGGCGACATGGCCCGGCTGAAAACGCCGATTTCCATCTTCATAAGATCGTCGGACGCACATGCTGTCCCCCTTGCGGGCAGCAGTAGCGTCATTTGCCGCAATGCAAAAGAAATACTGTAAGAAGTTTACCGGACCCTACTTCTTATCAAGACAGTTTCGACGGGCGTGCAAATTAAACTTGCCGATAACTTACCGCGAAGCCTCGCTTTTAGTGCAAGATTTGCATCCCGGATCCTTGGGGAGACGTATCGTGCGAAAACGGAGTGCGAGCAGGTCGATCAGCAGCAATTTGCCGGCGGGATCGTCACCGAACGGTGCAATCGCGCGTAACACCTCGAGCGCGGCGAGGCTGCCGATCACGCCAGTGACGGGGCCGAGTACGCCATCCTCGGCGCAACTCGTCTCGGCGCGCTCGGGATCTTCGCCGACGAAGCAGCGGTAGCACGGCTTGTCCGGTTCCCATCCGCGATAGGTGGCGAGCTGCCCCTCGAACTGGCCGACCGCGGCGGATACGAGCGGGATTCTCGCGACATGTGCGGCATCGGCGACGCAGAACCGCGTCGCGAAATTGTCGCAGCCGTCGAGCACGACATCGGCGCCCGCGAGCAGGTCCGCCACGTTCGAAACGTCGATCCGCACGCGGTAGGTCTCGACCGCGACGTGCGGGTTGATCCGCTTTATGGCGGCCGCAGCGGCGTCGACCTTGGCGATACCGGTATCCGCGGTCGTGAAGATCGTCTGGCGCTGGAGATTCGACGGCTCGACGCTGTCGTCGTCGATCAGGATCAGCCGGCCCACACCCGCCGCACCGAGATATTGGATCGCGGGGGAGCCGATGCCGCCTGCGCCGACGATCGCGACGGTCGCCGCCTTCAGCCGCGCCTGTCCGGTGCCACCGAATTCCTTGAGGACGATATGGCGTGCGTACCGGGTGAGTTCGTCGTCGGAGAGGGTCATGCGCCCCAGGCGAACGTCAGGCTGGTGCGATACCAGGTGTCGGTGTCCGCATCGACGACGTCGATCGCATCGCGCGCGCCCAGGATTACGCCGGCGGCGTATTGCTCGACCGTCGGGCAGTCGATCGCGCGCGGCGTCACCCGGCGGACTCGGCCGTCGGGCGTGATCAGCACGGCGAGGTCGACGGTCAGTGCCCAACCCTGCGTCGTGCGGACGACGTGCGCGCAGCGACCGGCGACGACTTCGCCATGGACGTAGGCGGAGGTGTTGGCGAGCGTGGTCTCCCGTCCACGGATTCGCAGGACCGGCAACGCACTCCAGTCCTGCGGCGGCAGCGTACTGGCTACCGGCGTGGTCTGCGCGGCGGGAAGCAGGACCGGGGGCGCCGCGGCCTGAAGCAGGAGGAGGAGAGCGGCGATCATCGGCCGGTCGATCCGAAGCCGCCCGCGCCGCGCGAGGTGTCGTCGAGCGCCGCGACTTCGTCGAGCGTCGCGCGGAGAACGACTGCGGGGACAAGCTGCGCGATCCGGTCGCCGCGCGCGATCGCGAACGGCTCCCAGCCGAGATTGGCGAGGATCACCTTCACTTCGCCGCGATAGTCGCTGTCGATCGTGCCGGGCGTGTTGAGGCAGGTAACCCCGTGCTTCAGCGCGAGGCCGGAGCGGGGGCGGACCTGGACCTCGTGGCCGGCCGGAATGGCGATCGCGAAGCCGGTCGCGACGGCGGCGCGTGCGCCGGGGGCGAGCGTCAGCGCTTCGGCCGCGACGACGTCCATCCCGGCGGCACCGTCGGTCGCATAGACGGGCAACGGCAGGCCCTCGCCGTGCGGCAGGCGCTTCAGTTCGATACGGATCATGATGTGGCTTCTAGCGCATCGGCGATGCGGTTTGCCAGTCGGGCGGCGACCGCGTCCTTGGGCAGGCACTCCCAGCTTTCGACGCCGGTTTCGGTGACGAGATGGACGCTATTCTCCGCGCCGCCCATCACGTCGCCCGAGACGTCGTTGGCGACGATCCAGTCCGCGGCCTTGCGAACGCGCTTGGCGACGGCATGCTCGATCACGCGCTCGGTCTCCGCCGCGAACCCGACCAGCAGGCGAGGGCGATGCGGGCTGCGCGCCAAAGTAGCGAGAATATCGGCATTTTCCGCAAGCGTCAGCGTCGGCGTGGCGTCGCCTTTCTTGATCTTCTGCTGGGAAGACTCGACGTACCAGTCCGCGACGGCGGCCACCATGACGGCCGCGTCGGCGGGTAGCGCGCGGCCCACCGCATCCGTCATCTCCCGTGCGGTCTCGACATCGATCCGGTCGACGCCCTGCGGAGTCGGCAGCGTCACCGGCCCCGCGACCAGCGTCACGCGCGCGCCGAGCCGTGCGAGCGCTGCGGCGATCGCGAAGCCCTGTTTGCCCGACGAGCGGTTGGCGATGTAGCGGACCGGGTCGATCGGCTCGTGCGTCGGCCCGGCGGTGACGAGGATGTGGCGCCCAGCGAGCCGCTGCGGCGGGGCGGGGGCGAGCAGCGCTTCGATCGCCGCGACGATCGCGGGCGGCTCGGGCAGGCGGCCCGGACCATATTCCCCGCACGCCATGATCCCCTCGTCCGGCGTCATCACCGTCACGCCGTCGGCACGAAGCTGCGCCACGTTGCGGACGGTCGCGGCGTGGCCCCACATGCGGACGTTCATCGCCGGCGCGACCAGCACCGGCGTATCGGTCGCGAGCAGCAGCGTCGTCGCGAGGTCGTTCGCTAGCCCCGCCGTCATCCGCGCCATCAGGTCCGCGGTGGCGGGCGCGACGACGATCAGGTCGGCCTCGCGGCTGAGCTGGATATGGCCCATCTCGGCCTCGTCCTTGAGGTCCCACAGCGTCGTGTAGACCTTGTCCTCGCTGAGTGCTGCGAGCGTCATCGGCGTGACGAAATGATGCGCTGCCTCGGTCATCACGCACCGCACCGCGTACCCGCGCGTCTTGAGCAGGCGGATCAGTTCGGCGGCCTTGTAGGCGGCGATCCCGCCACCGACGATCAGGAGGATGCGTTTCATGGGCGCGACCCTAGCGGATAACGCGCGTCACCGTAATGCGCCGCGTATCGCGGGCCGCCGCGATCAGGTCGCGCAGGCCGTCGACCGCGAACACCAACCCGACCAGCAGTACCGGCGTGGTCATCAGCGCCCAGTAGAAATTGTCGCTGCGGGCGAACAGCGAGATCAGCGCGGCATAGGCGGCGAACACGACCAGCGCGCGCGACGCGACCGCATCGCGCCACGCCAGCCAGCCGAACAGCGCCGTGCCCAGCACCAGCGAGGCGAGCCATTGCGGCAGGATGTCGAGACCCGACGAGATGGTTGCGAGCCTGACGTAGAACCCGAATCCCTCGAGCCCGCTCCACCCCTGCGACACGCGGTCGAGCGGCCCGCCGACCAGCGAGACGGCATGGGCGTGCGCCGCGAGGACGACCGCGAACACGCCGATCGCGCCGAGCCAGCCCAGCGTCTCGCGGCGCTCCCCCTCGACCCAGGCGAAGACCGCCATGATCGCCACGTACAGCAAGGCGGTCTCGCGGATCAGCATCGCCGACAGCCCGAACGCGACTGCGGGCAGCCAGCGACAGGGACGGCGCAACGCCAGCGACAGCGCGATCAACGGCCCTGCCCATACCTCGTGGAAGACGACGAACCTCGCATCGAGGTTCACGTACAGGCCCGCGATCACGAGCAACCCGATTGCGCCGAGCGGAACGACGCCCGCCGTTTCCGGACCAAGCCGCGCTACCCAGGCGAGGACCGTGCCGATGCACAACGCGAGCAACATCAGGCTGACCAGCAGCGGGGGCAGCGTCGCCTCGACGACCGCCAAGGTGGGCAGGCGGACCGCGAAGAAGGGCTTCAGCGGGTAGTGCCCCATCCGTTGCGCCTCGGCGGCGGCGGCATAATAGGGGGATCCCCCGCGGATGTCGGCGACGATCGTCTCGTACAGCAACATGTCGGTCTGGCCGGGTGGCGGGGCATCGATCGCGACCGAGCGGGGGGCGGAATCCCAGTCGACGCTGGGCCGGGGGCCCGGCGACGCGATCGCGCTGAGGCACGCCGCCAGGAACAACAGGAACAGCACGAGACCGATCCGAGCCTGCGCCGACGGCATGCCCGCGAACCGGGTCGCGCCGGTCGTCCATAGCGGGGCGCCGCGGCGCGTCTTCATGCCCTCAACCAAGAAGCAGCGTCGTCACGACTCCGGCGGCCGCCGCGAGCACCGCGACCAGACCGTAACGCCACCCTCCACCGATCCGGATCACTTCGATCTCGCGCAGCGGCATCGTCGGTGGTGCGCCACCGGGGGCGGGGTAATGCGCTTCGATCCGGCGGACCAGTTCGGGGAGCCGGGTCAGCGTGCGGAAATCCTCGATGAGGCGGTCGGCGATCATCGCCTCGGGTCCCAGCTCGCCGCGGATCCAGTCGCGGACGAACGGCTCGGCAGCTTCCCAAAGGTTGATGTCGGGGTTCAGGCTGGTCGCCACGCCCTCGACCATCACCATCGTCTTCTGGAGCAGCAGCAGATGCGGCTGCGTCACCATGTCGAAATCGCGCGTGATCGAGAACAGGCTGTCGAGCATCATGCCGATCGACATGTCCTTGACCGGCAGGCCCCGCATCGGCTCGCCGACCGCACGCAACGCGGTGGCGAATTCTGCGACGTCGTGATGCGCGGGGACGTAGCCCGCCTCGAAATGGATCTCGGCGACGCGTTTATAATTACCCGTGATCAGCCCGTAGAGGATCTCCGCGAGCCAGACGCGCGCGCGCCGGTCGATCCGGCCCATGATGCCGAAGTCGATCGCGGCGATCCGATTGCCGGGCAGCGCGAACAGGTTGCCCTGGTGCATGTCGGCGTGGAAGAACCCATCGGCGATCGCCTGGCGAAGGAACGCGCGGACGAGCGTGTTGGCAAGTGCGGGAAGGTCGTAGCCGGCTGCGACGAGCGCCGAGCGGTCGGACAGCTTGATGCCGTCGATCCACTCGATCGTCATGACCTTGTTGGTCGAGCGCGCCCAGTCGATCGCGGGGATGACGAAATCGGCCTCTGCGGTCATGCCTTCCGCGAGTTCGGATGCCGAGGCGGCTTCGCGGCGGAAGTTCAGTTCGCGCAGCGTCCAGCGCTTGAACGTCTCGATCGTGAGGCGAGGGCGCAGGCGCATCGCCTCGGGGCTGAGCGCCTCGAGTTGCGCTGCGGCCCAGCTGTACGTGTCGATCGCGCGTGCGAAATCGTCCTCGACGCCGGGGCGCAGGACCTTGACGGCGACCTGGCGGCCGTCGGTGGTGACCGCGCGGTGGACCTGCGCGATCGACGCGGCGCCGACCGGGATCGGTTCGATCCGCGAGAACAGCGTCTCCAGCGGCTTGCCGAAGCTCGCCAGCATCGCCGCTTCGATCGTCTCGTAGGGGACGGGGGAGAGCTGGTCCTGGAGCCTCAGCAGATCGTGCGCAGCGTCTTCACCGACGAGATCGGGGCGAGTGGCGAGCGTCTGGCCGAGCTTGATCGCCGCGGGTCCGATCGCCTGGAACGCATCGGCGTAGCGCGGCACTGCGGGCACGCGAGCGCCGAACCGGGCTATCCGGGCGAGACGACGGACGGGGGCTGGCGTGTTCGGGTCGCGCTCGATCCCGCGCAGCGCGCCGTGGCGGGCGAGGATACGGCCCCATTTCAGGAGTCGCCATATGTGAGTGGTTGAGGCGGTCACTGGGTCGGAGCGCCTTGCGAAGGGTTTTGTTCACGCGAAGGCGCGCGAAGATAGATTGGTTCACGCGGAGACGCGGAGACGCGGAGAGAAGGAAGAACTGGTTCGCGCAGGGGTGCAGAGGCGCGGGGGTGTTTGGCTTCGCCGCGGAAGCGGCTTTTCACCATTGGCGAATGGCTAGCAAAGCGCTGACGCGCGCAAGACCTGGCGCCTTCGCGCCCACTTACTCTCCGCGTCTCCGCGTCTCCGCGTGAACCATTCTTCGCCACTTCGCGCCTTCGCGTGATCACTAGATCTTCCACCCGCTGTGGATCGCGACCAGGCCGCCCAGCAACGGCTCGACCTTCGTCTGCACGAAGCCGGCGTCCGCGATCATGCCCTTGAACTTGGGCATGTCCGGGAAACGACGGATCGATTCGATCAGGTAGCGATAGCTGTCGGCGTCCTGTGCCAGAAGCTGGCCGAGCTTCGGGACCATCTTGTGCGAGTACGCATCGTACACCTCGGCGAACCCAGGCCACACCGTCGTCGAGAATTCGAGGCAATAAAAGCGCCCGCCACGCCGCAGGACGCGGTGCGCCTCGCGGAGAGCCTTCGGGATGTCCGTCACGTTACGGATGCCGAACGCGATCGTGTACGCGTCGAAGAACTTGTCGGGGAAGGTCAGCGTCTCGGCATTGGCTTCGGTCCAGACCAGCCCGTCCAGACCGCGCTTCTGCGCGCGCTGCATGCCGACTTCGAGCATCTGCGGGTTGATGTCGGCGACCGTGATCGACGCGCCTGATGGCTCCATGCGGAACGCGATGTCACCCGTGCCGCCGGCCATGTCGAGGATCTGCTCGCCTTCGCGCGGCTTCACGCGGCGGACGAAGCGGTCTTTCCACAGCCGGTGCATGCCGCCCGACATCGCATCGTTCATCAGGTCGTATTTCGACGCGACGTTAGTGAAGACGCCACCGACACGAGCGGTCTTCTCGGTAGCAGGGATGTCTTCATAGCCGAAGGAGACGGTAGCGGGCGTCGAAGCGGGCGCGGGCGCGATCAAGTCGTTCATATCCTGCGCTCTAGCCGCGCCTTGTGGCGCGAGCAAACGCAACCTAGCTGCAAACCGTGCCAGAATTACCAGAAGTCGAAACCACCGTCCGCGGGCTGGAGCCCGTGTTGAAGGGCCAGCGCCTGACCTCGGTCGAGCCGCGCCGTGCGGACCTGCGCAAGGCCATCCCGGTCGACCTTCGCCAGCGAATGACCGGCGCGACCGTCACGCATCTGGGGCGTCGTGCCAAATACGGGCTGATCGATACCGATCGCGGCGATACTTTGGTGTTCCACCTCGGCATGTCGGGACGCTGGCGAGTCGATCCGAGCGAACTGCTCGCGCACGATCATTTGCTGATCGGCACGGCGGCGGGGCGGACCGTCGCGCTCAACGATCCGCGGCGGTTCGGCTTTCTCGATCTATGGGCGACGGACGATATCGCCCATTATCCGCCTTTCCTCAGCATGGGGCCGGAGCCGCTCGGGCCCGACCTGACCGCGCCGTATCTGCTGGAAGCGCTCGAGGGGCGGGGGGCGTCGATCAAGGCAATGCTGCTCGACCAGCGAATCGTCGCGGGGCTCGGCAACATCTATGTGTGCGAGGCGCTGCACATGGCGAAGATCGCGCCGTCACGCGCGGCGGGGCGGATCTCGCTGTTTCGACTCGAGCGACTCGTCGAGGCGATTCGGACGGTGCTGACCGCCGCGATCCTGGCGGGCGGATCGTCGCTCCGCGATTACGTGCGGCCGGACGGCGAACTCGGCTATTTCTCCAAGCAATGGCGCGTCTATGGTCGCGAGGGCGAGGCATGCGAATGCGGCGCTATCGTCAAGCGCCGCACCGAGGGCGGGCGCTCGACCTTCTGGTGCGCGAAGTGCCAACGCGGTTGACCGTTTCGGTTGACGCACGGGAGCAAAGTGAGTAGGGCCGCGGCTTCGAGAGGGCGTAGGAGCAATCCGGCGCCCCTTTTTATTCATTCGAACATCCAGAGGGCTTCATGGCGAACACGCCGCAGGCGAAAAAGCGTATCCGTCGCAACGACCGTCGCGCGGAAGTGAACGGCAACCGCGTCGGCCGTATCCGTACCTTCATCAAGAAGGTCGAGGCCGCACTGGCTTCGGGCGACAAGGGCGCAGCGACCACCGCACTCGCGGCCGCACAGCCTGAGCTTCAGCGTGGCGTCGCCAAGGGCGTGCTGCACAAGAACACCGCGAGCCGCAAGTTCGCGCGTCTGACCAAGGCCGTGACCGGGCTCGCCTAAGCGACCGATCATTGTCGAAGCTGATCACCCGTCGGGACCTTCCCGGCGGGTTTTTTGCGTCTGCGAAGGGAACCGGCGGGGAGTCCGCATAACCCTAGGATTCGCCACGATTCGTATGGTCGAGAATCACGTCACGCAATCGCGGAAATTGCAAAAAATGCGTAAAGACAGCGACTTATAAAAATATCGACGCATTTCCGCGGCTTGGTCAAGTCAACCCGCTTTATTTCGAAAATGTGACGCGTCGGGGCCTTGCTAGGATCGTCGATCGCTTCATAACGGGGCTCACAGCGACGGTGGTTTCCACCGCTGCATCAACAAACAGGGCGAAGATGCCGGATGACCCTTGGGGTCGTCAGGGGGACCATTTTCTGTCGGGACTATATCACCCGCGCGAGCAATCTCGCGGGGTCGGAGAAGTGTGCGCGTGACGAAGTGGCAAGGATCTGTGACGCATGCGAGCGAGGCCGAAAAGGCCTGGGCTCGCGTTCGTGCATCCTTGCGCGAGTCGGCCGGCGCGCGGTTGTTCGAGCAGTGGCTGAAGCCGATCGAGCTGATCCCCGGCGAGGACCGTGACACGATCAGGCTCGCATTGCCGTCGGCGTTCATGACCAACTGGGTCCGCAATCATTATGCGGACCGGCTGGTGCTCGAATTCAAGCAGATCCTGCCCAACGTCCGTACCGTCCAGATCGAGACCAGGGCGCCGGGCCGCGCGCCCGTCGTGCTCGCGATCGAGCCGGTGGCGAACGTCGTTGCGCCCCGGCCCGTGGCCGATCCGCTGCCGGTCGAGGCCCAGCCTGCTCCCAGGCCCGCTGCCAAGCCGGCGGCCGAGCCCGCGCAGGTTTCGATGAAGTTCGGTGTCGATCCGTCGCTGAAGCCGGCACCGGCGCCCGTCGTGACCATGGCGCCGGTCGGCGTGCCCGCCGAGCGGCCACCACTCGATCCACGCTACACCTTCGCGCGTTTCGTCGTCGATCCGTCGAACAAGGTCGCGTTCAACGCAGCCAAGGTGCTTGCCGAGCCGGGGCCGGTCCGGTTCAGCCCGCTGTTCCTCCACAGCGGCACGGGGCAGGGCAAGACCCACCTCATGCACGCGATCGGCCACGCGTTCCTCGAACATAACCCGCACGCGGTCGTGCTGTGCATGTCCGCCGAGCGGTTCATGTACGATTTCGTCGCGTCGATGCGCGCGCGCGATACGCATGCCTTCAAGCAGCGGCTGCGTGGTGCCGATTTGCTGCTGATCGACGATCTGCAGTTCATCGCCGGCAAGGACGCGACGCAGGAAGAATTCTTCCACACGGTCAACGAGATCATGGCGGCGGGCAAGCGGCTGGTGATCTCCGCCGACCGCTGCCCGCAGGCGCTCGAAGGCGTCGAGGCGCGGATCGTCAGCCGCATGTCGGTCGGCCTCGTCGCGGACATCAAGGCACCCGACCTGACGCTGCGCCGGACGATCCTCGACCGGAAGCTGGTCGACCTGCCCGACATGCGCGTGCCCACCGACGTGCTCGACCTGCTCGCGGCGCGTATTCACGCGAACATTCGCGAGCTGGAAGGCGCGCTCAACCGGGTCGTTGCGTATGCGCAGTTGACGGGCGACACGATCGACCTCGATTTCGCGGTCGCGACGTTGGGTGAGGTGCTGCGCGGCGCGCAGAAGCGCGTAACGATCGACGAGATCCAGAAGCTCGTGTCCGCGCATTTCGAACTGAAGCCGCTCGACCTGATTTCCGCGCGGCGCGCCCGGGCGGTGGCACGACCGCGCCAGATCGCGATGTATCTGGCGAAGCGGCTGACGACCCGCTCGCTGCCGGAGATCGGGCGCAAATTCGGTGGCCGCGATCACTCGACGGTGATCCATGCGGTACGCAAGATCGAGGAACTGCGCGATTCGGACCGGGATATCGACGCCGCGGTCCGCGTGCTGATGCGCGAGCTGGAAGGCTAAGCCAGCCTACGCTTTCATGGTCTCCCGCGAAGCCGGGAGCCCAGTCTGAACCCCCGCCTTCGCGGGGGAACAAGCTGATGTCCATACTGAGTTCTGCCCCCCTCCCTGGAAGGGAGGGCAGGGGGTGGGTTGGTCGGTTTGAGCCACACCGGTTCCACACTGCGGAAGCCGACCCACCCCCAACCCCTCCCTTCCAGGGAGGGGGGAAGCGGTCCTTAGACCTGCAACCCCATCGCGTCCTGTGTCTGCTTCAACACCGGTGCCGCCAACACACGCGCCTTCTCCGCACCCGCCTGCAACACCGCTGTCACCGCGCTGCGATCGTCCAGCAATCGCACCATCTCGTCGCGGATCGGCCCTAGCTTAGCCACGGCCAGGTCCGCGAGCGCAGGCTTGAACGCGCCGAAGCCTTTCCCGCCGAACTCGCTGAGTACCGTCGCCACGTCGCTATCCGCCAACGCCGCGTAGATCGTCAGCAGGTTGCGCGCCTCGGCGCGGTCGCCCAGTTCCTCGACCGTCGCGGGCAACACGTCGGGATCGGTCTTCGCCTTGCGGAACTTGTCGGCGATGGTGTCGTCGCTGTCGATCAGCTTGACCACCGACTGCTCGGACGGGTTGGACTTCGACATCTTCGCCGACGCATCGCGCAAGCTCATGATCCGCGGCGCCGCCTTGCTGATCAGCGGCGCGGGCAGCGTGAACAGGTCCACCCCGTAGTCGCCGTTGAACTTGGTCGCGATGTCGCGCGCCAATTCGAGATGTTGCTTCTGGTCCTCGCCCACCGGCACGTGCGTCGCGTTGTAGAGCAGCACGTCGGCCGCCATCAGGACCGGATAGTCGTACAACCCGACGCTCGCGCCCTCGCGGTTCTTGCCCGCCTTGTCCTTGAACTGCGTCATGCGATTGAGCCAGCCGACGCGCGCGACGGTGTTGAGCAGCCACGCCATCTCGCTGTGCGCGGGCACGCGCGCCTGGTTGAACAGGATCGACTTCGCCGGATCGATCCCCGCGGCGATCATCGTCGCGGCGACCTCGATCGTGTGCGATGAAAGCTCAGCCGGCGCGATCCATTCGGTCGGCGCGTGAAGATCGGCGATGAAGAACATCGACTCGCCGCCCTGCGCCGCGACGTCGTCCTGCAGCGCCACCCACTGCTTCACCGCCCCCAGGTAATTGCCGAGGTGGAGATTACCGGTCGGCTTGATGCCAGAGACAACGCGCACAGGAACTACCTTATTTGGAACGACGCAGAAGCGTGGAGATGTCGCCCAGCCGGAACGCACCGGTGAGCAACGTCGCGATCGCATAGACCACGCCGCCGGTCGTCACCAGCACCAGCATCGCCCCCCAGCGCTGGACGCTGGTCCCGGTCACGAACGGCTGGAACAGGTCGTTGAGAAAATACATCACCACGCCCATGATCAGCGCGGCGGCCAGCAACCGCCACGTCCGCCGCCGCAACCGCGCGTCCGGCGTGAAATGCCCACGCCGCACGAGGGTCCGGTACAGCATCGCGACGTTCACCGTGCTCGCGATCGCGGTAGCGAGCGGCGGGCCCATATGCCCCAGCGGCTTGATGAAGGCGAGGTTGAGGACGAGGTTCACGACCATCGACATCGTCGCATACCGCACCGGCGTGCGTGTGTCGGAGCGAGCGTAATAGCCGGGCGTGAGGACTTTCACGAGGATGTACGACGGCAACCCGATCGAGAACGCCGCCAGCGCCTGCGCCGTCAGCACGCTATCCTCCAGCGTGAACTTGCCGTGCTGGAACAACGCCCCGACGATCGGCACCCCGCACACGATCAGCGCGACCGTCGCGGGCAGCGTCAGGAACAGCGCGAGCTCCATCCCGCGGTTCTGCGTCGCCATCGCCTCGCCGTCCTCGCCGCGCCCGAGCTGGCGCGAGATCGTCGGCAGCAGGACGGTACCGAGACCGATCCCGATCAGGCCCAAGGGGAGCTGGTTCAGCCGGTCGGCAAAATAGATATACGAGACCGAGCCCGCCGGCAGCAGCGCCGCGGCAAGCGCGGTCGAGACGACGAGGTTGATCTGCACCGCGCCGGCTCCGGCTGCGGCAGGCCAGATCAACGCCATGAGCTTCTTCACGTCGGGATTGAGTTGCGGGCGCTTCAGCCGAAGCTTCACGCCCGATGCCCGGCACGCGTAGATCAGCCAGAGAAGCTGCAACGCACCCGATACGGTGACGGCGATGCCCTGATTGCGCGACGTCAGCAGCGGGTCGTGCTCGTGGAACAGCAACAACGCCGCGATCAGCGTCGCGTTGAGCAGGATCGGCGCGGCCGCGTTGATCCAGAATTTGTGCAGCGAATTGAGGATGCCGCCGAGCAGCGACACGAGGCTGATCAGCGGCAGATACGGCAGCATGATCCGCGAGAGGTGGACGACATAGTCGAACCGCTCCGCGCTCGCGCCGTTGAACCCGAAGGTCAGCAGCCACGTCATCGGCCACGCGGCGATCTCGAACAGCACCGTCATCACGATCAGCGTCGGCAGCAATACCGACAGCGCATCCTCGGCGAACGCGATCCCGTCGGGCAGCCCGCGGCCATCCTTGTCGCCGACCTTCCGGTTGAACATCGGGATGAACGCAGCGGAGAAAGCGCCCTCCGCGAAAAGCGCGCGGAACATGTTGGGGAGGCGAAACGCGATCAGGAACGCGTCCGATGCGAACCCGGCGCCGACGAACCGCGCGAACAGCGAGTCGCGCACCAGCCCCAGGACCCGGCTGGCAAGCGTCAGCCCGCCGACCGATCCCAGCGCCTTGGTGAGGTTCATCTAAGCGCGCTCCGCCCCCGGTTCGATCAGGCCTGGCCGAAATCGCCGACGTTGGGCTGGATACCCTGCTGCTCGGACTGCTGGAGGTACAGCTGCGAGAAGTCGATCGGCTCGAGCAGCAGCGGCGGGAAGCCACCGTCACGCACCGCATCCGACAGCACGCGGCGGGCGAACGGGAACAGGAGGCGCGGGGCCTCGCCCAGCAGGAACGGCTGAACATGCTCGGCCGGAATGTTGCGCAGCCCGAACAGCCCCGCATAGGAAAGGTCTACGATGAACGCGACCTGCCCCTCGCTCTCGGCGCGGACGTCGATCTTCAGCACGACCTCGTGCACTTCGTCGCCGACCTGCGCCGCACCGATGTTGAACTGCACGTCGATCGCCGGCGGGGTCTGGTTCTGGTAGACGGCGGGCGCGTTCGGGTTCTCGAACGACAGGTCCTTCACATATTGCGAGATCAGGCCGGCCGCGGGAATCGTGTCCTCGCCGTTCGCGAAAGCCTGGTCGGGCGCGGTGACGCCGTTGTCCTGATCGTCCATTCGTGGTGTCCTTGCGAAGTAGCGTGAAATCGGGACCGAAGTGGCACGCCTGCGCGTTCCTATCGGTCAGGGCGCAGCGAGTAGCAGCGCCGACCCAGCGTTTCAACGGGCGCGGGTTTGAATCAGCACAGCTTTGGCCTATGTTAGCCCGAAGATCGGAGGCACGGTTGTTTTACGTAGTTCTTCTCGCGATGGTTGCAGGCTTTCTGGCGATGCGACTCTACAGCGTGCTCGGCAAGCGGACGGGGCATGAACAGCCCTTGCCGCGCGCGGCCGAGGACCGTCCTGCGCTCGCCGCCGTTCCGCGAACGGTCGATGCGTCGCCGGAGTCGCGCGAGGTTGCGAACCGCAACATCGAACCGCGTGCGGAAGCCGGCTTGCGTTCGATCGTTGCCGCCGAGCCCGGGTTCGACGTCAACCAGTTCCTGGAAGGGGCGCAGGCCGCCTATCGCATGGTTCTCGAAGCGTTCTGGAAGGGCGACGAGGAACAGCTTGGCTATCTCGCCGAGGACGACGTCCGCGCCGCCTTCGCCGAGGCGATTGCAGCACGGATCGCGGCAGGCGAAGTGCTCGACAACCGGCTGGTGTCGATCGAGCGGGCCGTCATCACCGATGCCACCGTCTCGGGTCGCGAATCCCGTATCACGGTGCGGATCGATGCGGATATCGCCGCGGTGACACGCGACGGTGACGGCCATGTCCTCGCCGGATCGCTCACCGACGCGGTCGAGACGCATGATGTCTGGACGTTCGCACGGACGCTGAAGAGCAGCGATCCGAACTGGAAGCTCGCCGACACCGACGAGGCGTGATGGTGCGTTTCCGGGGGGCGGGGCTCGGCGGACTTGGTCTTTCGCTGTTGCTGAGCGCGTGCGTTGGCGGTGTCGAGCCGCCGCGCACGGGACCGGTGCCGATCGACCGTGCCGAAAGCGCCGACCGCGAGCCTTCGAACGAACCGGTGCGCGTGCACCCTTCGCGCGACACCGGGGCGTCGCCCAACATTCGCGGGATCCAGACGCCGGCCCGCATCGTCGGCGCCGTGCCGCTGCTGCCGGTTCCGGTCATCGCGCCGATGGCCCCCACCAGCGCGGCGATGGCTGGCGTTACCGCTGGCCCACCGGTGTCGAGCCTGCCGATCGACGAGAGCCAGGCGCAGTCGGCGCTGGCAGCGTTCGTTACCAGTTGCCCGTCGCTCATCCGGCGTACCGATGCGTCGGGCCTTACCCGTGGATCCGATTGGCAGCCGGCCTGTGCGGCGGCGGCTTCGGTTCGTCGCGGCGATGCGCGTAGTTTCTTCGCCCAGTGGTTCGAGGCGGTGCAGGTCGGCGACGGCAAGGCGTTCGCGACCGGCTATTACGAGCCGGAGATTGCCGGATCGCTGGACCGTCGCGACGGCTATGCGCCGATCTATGGCCGTCCGAACGACCTGATCGACGTCGATCTCGGCGCGTTCTCGACCAGTCTCAAGGGTAAGAAGGTTCGCGGTCGCGTCGATCGCAGCAACCTCGTGCCCTATTACGACCGCACCGCGATCGAACAGGGCGCGATCTCGGGCCGGGCGCCGATCCTCGCCTGGGCGCGCGATCCGGTCGAATTGTTCTTCCTCCAGATCCAGGGTTCGGGGCGGTTGCGGCTGCCCGACGGCGAGATCCTGCGGATCGGTTACGCGACGCAGAACGGTCGTGACTATACCGGCATCGGTGCCTTGATGAAGTCGCGCGGGCTGCTCCAACCGGGCCAGACCTCGATGCAGGGGATCGTCGCATGGCTCCACGCGCATCCTGCCGAAGGGCAGGCGATCATGCGCGAGAACAAGAGCTTCGTGTTCTTCCGCGAACTCGAGGGGGCACCGCTGGGCGCACTGGGCCTGCCGGTCACCGGCCAGGTCAGCGCAGCGGCGGACGTCAAGTTCGTGCCGCTCGGCGCGCCGGTGTTCCTGTCGCTCGACCGGCAGGACGCCAGCGGCCTGTGGATCGCGCAGGATACCGGCGGCGCGATCAAGGGCAGCAACCGGTTCGACACGTTCTGGGGCGCGGGTCCCGCGGCCGAGTCGACGGCCGGCGGCATGGCGGGGCGCGGTACCGCGTTCCTGCTGCTCCCGATCGGCACGGTCCAGCGCCTCACCGGCCAGCGGTTCAACGGTCTAGCGAATGGGGCGCAAGATGGCGGGCCGACCCCTCAACCCTGACGCCCTCACCCCCGAGGAGGCGCAACTCTGGGCGCGCGTGATGGCGAGCGTCCGGCCGATGCGTACGGTCGCGGTTCGCATCCCGGAGCGCGCACCGCCGCTGCCGCCTCCGCCCCAGCCGATGATCGGTCCGAACGGCAAGGTTATACCTGCACCGCCTGCGCCGAGGGGCAAGGTGAAGCCGCTGATCCGTACGGTCGTGACGCCGTTCGCGAGCCGTCCAGGCGCGAAGCCGGCGGTGGTGGCTCGTCCCGCGGCCAAGCCCATCACCGCCAACACGCTCGATGGCGGCTGGGACAAGAGGCTCACGCGAGGCGTGGTGAGTCCGGACAGCTCGATCGACCTGCATGGCCACACGCTGGCGTCTGCCCACGCCCTGCTCGACGTCGGCCTGGGCCGGGCGATCGCACGCGGCGACCGCGTCTTGCTGTTGGTAACTGGCAAACCGCCCCGCCCCGAAAGCGAACGCCCGCACGCACGGGGCGCGATCCGGTCGGCGGTCGCGGACTGGCTGGCGGGCTCGCGTCATGCCGACTCGATCGCCGCAGTCCGCGGCGCGCATCCGCGACACGGCGGGCAGGGTGCGCTTTACATCGTCCTGAGGCGGGGCCGGGATCAGCTCTGAAGCCGAAATTGCGGGGTCCGCCGCCGACGATCAATACCTCAGTCTAATATGCTATGGTGACCGGCAGTCTGTGGGTTCGAGTATGTTTCGGCACATCTATTTCCCCCCTCTCTGGAAGGGAGGAGCAGGGGGTGGGCCGGCTTCCGCGATTGCGTACGGTGCGGCTCAAGCGGGCCCACCCACCCCGAACCCCTCCCTTGCAGGGAGGGGGGCTAGTCGAGCGCCCGCTTGATCACGTCGGCATAGATATCCGTCAGCGTCAGCAGATCCTCGACCGCCACCGCCTCGTCGACCTTGTGCATCGTCGCATTGATCAACCCGAACTCGACCACCGGGCACAGCCTCGACAGGAAACGCGCATCGGACGTGCCGCCGGTAGTGGAAAGCTCCGGGGTGATGCCGGTCGCGTCGGCGATAGCATCCGACACGAGCGTCGAGAACGCACCCGGCTCGGTGAGAAACGCCTCGCCCGAGACCTTGCCCGTCACCACCACGCCCGGCGCATGGCGCTCGGCGATTGCGCGGATACGCTCGATCAGGTCCGCCCCGCGGTGCCGATCGTTGAACCGGATGCTGAGCCGCGCTGACGCCTTGGCGGGAATGACGTTGTGCGCAGGATTGCCGACGGCAATGTCGGTGACCTCGATGTTCGACGGCTGGAACCAGTCGGTGCCCTCGTCCAACACCACGCCTTCGATCTCCGCAAGGATGGCGATCAGCCGCGGGATCGGATTGTCGGCCAGATGCGGGTAGGCGACGTGCCCCTGACGCCCCGGCACCTCGATCCAGATGTTGACCGACCCGCGCCGCCCGATCTTGACCATGTCGCCGAGCCGCGCGGTAGAGGTCGGCTCGCCGACCAGGCACAGGTCGGGCACGATGCCCCGTGCCGCCATCCGCTCCATCAACGCGACGGTGCCGAAGGTAGCGGGTCCTTCCTCGTCGCCGGTGATGAGGAGCGACAGCGTCCCCCCGTCGCGCCCGGCATCGCTCCGGCTCGCGGCCGCGACGAACGCGGCGACCGCGCCCTTCATGTCGACCGCCCCGCGTCCGTACAATAGGGCACCGCGAACCTCGCCGGACCAGGGCGACCCGGTCCAGCCTTCCCCCGCGGGTACGACGTCGACATGCCCTGCGAAGGCGAGATGCCTCGGCCCATCGCCGCGCACGGCCAGCAGGTTCTCGACCGGGCCGTCCGGCGCTTCGCCGAGCGTGAACCGGTCGACCGCGAAGCCGAGCGGGACGAGTGCCGCTTCCATAACGTCGAACACCGCACCCCGTGCGGGCGTGACGCTGTCGGCGCGAAGCAGCGCCTGCGTAAGCGCGACGGGATCGATCATGCGGTCGCGGGGACCGGCTGCTCGAACTGCTCCAGGACCCATTCCTCTTCCTGCGCCGCCGCAATCCAGTCCTGCATGAACGGATGCTCGAACATCGCCTGCATATACCCCGCCGCAAACCGCGCGATCGGCAGCTGGTACGTGACGATCCTCGTCACAAGCGGCGCAAACATAATGTCCGCCGCCCCGAACTGCCCGAACAGGAAGTCGCCGCCGCCACCGAAACGCGCTCTAGCCTGCGCCCAGATCTCCATGACCCGCTGCAATTCCGCGAGCACGTCGTCGTCTGGCGTACGGGCGGGGAAGACCTGGCGGACGTTCATGCTGTGCTTGCGACGCAGCGCGGCAAAGCTCGAATGCATCTCGGCCGCCATCGATCGTGCCATCGCGCGCGCGGCGTTGTCCTCCGGCCAGAAGCGCTCGCGACCGACCTTGTCGGCGAGATAGTCGACGATCGCCAGGCTGTCCCACACGACCGCGTCGCCGTCCCACAGGATCGGCACCTTGCCCGACGACGGCGCGAACTCGTCGCCCGAGCGGCGCTTTTCCCAATCGGCATCGTACATCGGCACGACCACCTCCTCGAAGGGAAGGCCCGATTGTTTGCAGGCGAGCCAGCCGCGAAGCGACCAGGACGAATAGGCCTTGTTGCCGATGATCAGTTTCATGGTCCGTGGACTAGCGAGGCAGGCGAGCCGCGGCAACGTGGTTGGCGCTCGTCCGGCGCACGATACTGCGCGGCATGAGGCGATTGAGCGTCGCGATCGCCGCCAGCGCGACGATCGTGCCGAGCAGGATGTCGATCAGGTAGTGCGTTCCCTCGACGGGCGTCGACAGCAGCATCGCCGCATTGACTGCGATCACCGGCCAGCGCAGCCGAGGCAGGCGCCAGGCTGCGTTGATGTAGAGCGTGGCCGCGGCGGCATGGAAGCTTGGTGCCGAAACGATGCCGCGCAGATGCCCCAGGTCGACGATCCGCACGCTGTGATCGCGCAGCGCCGGGATCAGCCCCTGCTGCCATTGCTCGCTCTCGGGCATGTAAGCGATGGCGCCGTGCCACAGGTACGAGAACGGGCCGATCGCCGGCATGAACGTGTAGAGGATCAGCGTACCGACCGCGGTCAGCCAGAAGACCGCGAAAAACCGGTGCGCGGCAACCCGGTCGCCAGTGAAGGCGAAGGTCGCGAACAGGACCGCCGGCGTCAGGTAGATGCTGCGATACGCCGCGAGACCGAGCGACTGCAGCACCGGCGTCGCGGCGACCAGCCGATACCAGGCGAGCCAGTCGAAATGGAGCATCGCATCGATCCGCTGGAGCGCCGCATCGTGGAACCCGTGCGTCGAGGCGGCGACCGGATAGCTCGCCACCGCGCCCATCAATGCCAGCGTGGTGAAGACGCCGTAATATTCGGCGCAGTCGGCGACCGCGCGGGCATGACGCCAGGGGCGGTCGCGCAGGCCGAACCGCAACGCCAGCAACACGACCCCACTGACGTAGAACGGCCGGTTGTCGGCGTCGGCGGGATCGATCGTCAGACTGGCGCTGCGCAACAAGATGGTCAGCGCCGCGATGCTGACGATCATCCCCCCGCCGATCCACCATCCATAATCGGGCAGGGTCGCGCTTTCGGAGAGTGTCCCGCGATACGCGTCGGCGCGTGGTCGCGAGGCTGTAATCGAAACGTCAGTCATGGGCGGGCGAACGCGTATCACATCCGGAGGAACAAACGACCCTCGGCCGTACCGACTTTCGGGTGGCTGAACGGTATCGAACGAAGCTCTTTCGAAGTCGGGGCGGAGTCGGTTGCCGGGGAGGCGCCGTCGTCGCGTCGGGGGCGCTCGCGACAGGAGCGGAGACTTGAACGAATGCGACATTCTCGTGATAAACGGGGTTCTGGCTGGGCTCGCGCTGGGCAGGCCCATGCTGTGCTGGACCCGCGCTCGGGCTGCGTCGTCACCATGACGGCGATCCCACCGGTCCTGTCGTATATCGAGTCGGTCCTGCCGAACCTCGTGGGGCCGGAGGGATCGGTGGTCCAGTCGCTTGCGACGATGGTGGACTCCGCGTTTCAACGGGTTTCCGAGGATGAGCCGGACTGGCCGATCGTCGCAGCCAATTTTCCGCGAGTGATCTCCGCCACGGTGGCACTAGCGACGGCTTGGTAAAAGGCGAGCAGGTTTCCCCTCCCTGGAAGGGAGGGGCAGGGGGTGGGTTGGCTTCCGCCTATTCGAATGGGGGTGGCGCAAGCTGGCCGACCCACCCCAACCCCTCCCTGCCAGGGAGGGGAGCGAGAAGGGAGTGCGATCGCCATCCACCAATCAGCAATCGGCAACCACCACCCCCAACCACCAACCACACCAAACCGGCGAAGGCCGGGGCCCAATTGGGGGACGTCGCTAACTTAGGACCGCACTCAATCACTGCGCACGTTCGTATCGGGGCCAGCCTTAGCCATAATAACCGCCCTACGGATCCTTCCCCGGGCGGTATCGCGCTAGAACGAGCCGGGCACCATCCGCTGCGCGGTGGTCGGAGCGACCGGGATCAGCAGGTCCTGACGCGTGCTCGCGGTCGTCCGTGCGGACTGTGCGCTGGCATCGCTGGTGAGCGCCGAGCAACTGCGCCCTGCCAGGAAATCGAGCGCGCGGCGGGTAGAGGCCTCGCTTGCGTCTCCGAGCGGGAAGCCGATATCGTCCGACGCGCGACAGCTTGCCTCGACGGTCGACGCGAGCCCGTCGTAGTAATTGCCGTTGCGGGCGGCGTTCTGCGTCGCGAACGCGATCACGCGGAGGCGATCGTCGCATGCCGGCTTGTCGAGCGGGATCTGACCGACGGGCTTGCCGTAGGTGTTCGTCCCGATCAGCGCGGAATTGCCGTGGAGATACGGCGTGAAGGCGTTGATCACGAGTTCGCTTGCCGAGGCGGTACCGCCGCTGCCGATGAACGCGATCCGTGTCGGGGTGATCGACTCGGGTTGCGGGGCGAAGAACCGCGTCTGGTTGTTCGATGCCTTCTCCGTGCGGAACGTCGTGTAGTCGAACACTTCGGAGGTCGATCGCCCTCCACCAAGCAGGTCGCCGAGATACTCCGCCGTCGCGACGAGACCGCCGCCATTATAGCGCAGATCGACGATGATCTTGGTCACGCCCTGCGCACGGAAATTCGCGAACGCCGTCTTCAGTGCGGGTTCGGCCGTGGAGATGAACGTACGCAGGTTGATGTAGCCGACGCGCTGCCCGCTATCGTCGATGATCTTCGCGCCATAGCGTGACGAGACCGGTTGCAGGGTGAAATCGGCCTTGGCGACGGTCACGTCCCGCGTACCGGCAGCGTCCGAGACGCGGAACACGCGCGCTGTGCCGGGCGTGTCGGGACCGAATGCGGTGGTGAGCCCGGCGGTACCTTCGGCGGCGATGATTGCGCTCACGGTGCGCAGGTTGCCCGACGTCGTACCGATCGCGAGGATTTCCGCGCCACGGTCGATACCGGCGGCCAACGCGGGTGCGCTCTCGAAAGACTCGGTGGCGAACAGCCGCTGGCCGGTCTGGTCGAGCGCGAACCGCAAGCCGAAGCCTGCACTCGATCCCGACGCGTAATAGGCGTTCTCTTCCTTGATCGACGTCAGATAGGTGAAAAACCGATCCTTCCGCTGTGCGCGGGCGGTGGCGGTCAGCGCATCGATATAGGCGTCGACCGTGGTGTAGCCCGCGGGGCTCAAGGTCGCCGGCAGCGTATCGGGGAACAGATACCATTCGCGAAGTTGAGCGGCGGCCCAGTCCTGGCGCTCGCGCAACGAACAGCCTGCGCTGGCCGTGGGGGTCGGCGTCGGCGTCGTCGCGGTACCACCGCCGGTCACATTCGTACCGCCGTCGCCGCCTCCGCAGCCGGACAGAATCGCAGCCATGGCCAACATCGCCCCGAACCGTACCCGCATCACGCAAACTCCCACCTTTTTAACAGGCTACGGAATTCATGCGGCGATGCCAGCAGGAAATCGAACTTTGACCCGATGTCGGCACATTCGCGAGGGGATCAGCGTTCGCGTTGGTCCCAAATGCCCCTTCCGGGTGGCGGAACGGGCCAATCGGGGGCGTTACTGGTTAAACAACGACCGATTTTACAACGCGTTGAACTGGCCCCCAGCCATCGCCCAGGCGGGGCCTCGGATTCATCGCAACCGGTCCGCCGCAGCCACCGATCTAGGTGCTATCGCTTCCGGCGCGCGCATCGTTTCGTTCAGCTGACCGCTTCAACGACCGCCGCACGAAGTTCGGGAATACCCATGCCGTATTCGCTCGACGTGACGAGGATGTCGGGATGCGCGGCGGGACGCTTGCGCGCCTCGGCCGCGGTGCGTTCGGTGACCTCGACCAGCTCGGACGCCTTGATCTTGTCCGCCTTGGTCAGGACCATGCGGTAGCTGACCGCGGCCTTGTCGAGCATCTCGAGGATCTCGCGGTCGACGTCCTTGATGCCGTGGCGCGAGTCGATCAGTACGAGCGCGCGCTTGAGAACGTCACGGCCGCGCAGGAAGTCGTTGATCAGGAAGCGCCATTTCTTGACCACGTCCTTGGGCGCCTTGGCGAACCCGTAGCCGGGCATGTCGACCAGGCGGAACGCGAGCGGGGCGCCGACGTCGAAGAAGTTCAGCTCCTGCGTGCGGCCCGGCGTGTTCGACGTGCGCGCCATCGAGTTGCGCCCGGTGAGCGCGTTCAACAGCGACGACTTGCCGACGTTCGAGCGACCGGCGAACGCCACTTCCGGCACCGACGCGTCGGGCAGGAACTCGAGCGTCGGCGCCGACTTCAGGAAGCCCACATGCCCCGCGAAAAGCTTGCGCGCATGCTCGAGCATCTCCGGCGTGAACGGCGCGTCGGTCTGCTCGAGGTCGGGGCCTAGATCCGAACCGGGGGTAGGAACGTCGTTCACTTGGTCACCGGCGCTTTCAGGCCCGGATGGCGGGCGTACAACAGCTTCTGCTGGATGATCGTCAGGCAGTTCGACGTGATCCAGTACACCTGGAGGCCGACCGCGAACGGCGCCATCACGAACATCAGCACCCATGGCAGCAGCTTGAAGACCTGCTTCTGCGTGTCGTCCATCGGCGTCGGGTTCAGCTTGAACTGGAAGTACATGCTGATGCCGAGGATGATCGGCACGACGCCGATCGCGATCATGTGCGGCGGCGTGAACGGCAGCAGGCCGAACAGGTTGAGCGGCGTCAGTGGATCGGGTGCGGACAGATCCTTGATCCACGCGACGAACGGCTGGTGACGCATCTCGATCGTCAGCATCAGCACCTTGTACAGCGCGTACATGATCGGGATCTGGAGCAGCGTCGGCGCGCAACCCGCGAGCGGATTGACCTTCTCCGCCTTGTACAGCGCCATCACTTCCTGCTGCATGCGGACCTTGTCGTCCTTATACTTCTCCTGCAGCAGCTTCATTTTCGGCTGGACGGCGCGCATCGCGGCCATCGACTTGAACTGGCGCTGTGCGATCGGGAACAGCAGGCCGCGGATCGTCACGGTCAGCAGGATGATCGCCAGACCGAAATTGCCGACCGTCCGGTACAGCCAGTCGAGGTAATAGAAGATCGGCTTCTCGACGATCCGGAACCAGCCCCAGTCGATCGCATAGTCGAGCTTGGCGACACCGCCGGCCTGATCGGTATAGCGATCGAGAAGGCGGACTTCCTTGGCGCCGGCGAAGAACCGCGAAACTTGCGTGATCGACTGGCCGGGGGCGACCTGCTTGGGCTGGAGCGCGTAGTCGGCCTGGTACGCCTTGTTGGCGCCGGCGCGGAACTGGCCGTCGAACGCCTGGCTCTGGTCGGGCACGAGCGCGGTCAGCCAGTATTTATCGGTGAAGCCGAGCCAGCCGCCGGTCGTGGTGAACTTCTGCGCGGCTTCGTCGATGTCCTTGTAGTTCGGACGGTAATGCGCGCCGCCATTGTCGACCGACATCGGTCCGACATGGATCGTCATCGACGACGGATCCTTCGAGATGCCGACGCGGTTGACGAGGCCGTAGGGCGCGACGGGGACGGGCGCAGTGCCGGCATTGAGGACGGTCTGGCGGACCGTGAACATGTAATCCTGGTCGACCGCGATCTGGATGCGGAAGCGCTGGCCGGTGGCGTTGGTCGCGTCGAGCGTGACCGGCGTGGTCGGGGTCAGCGTGGTCGCGCCGGATGGCGTCCAGACGGCATCGGCAGCAGGTGGGGTCAGGCCCTGCGCGCGCCAGCCGAAGCTTGCGAAATAGGCGTCGGGTGCGCCGGCGGGCGACAGCAGGCGGATCGGCGGCGAGTTCTTCGCGACGGTCTCGTCATAGCCCTTGAGCACGAGATCGTCGATCCGCGCGCCCTTGAGGTTGATCGAGCCGGACACGCGCGGCGTCTCGATGCGGATACGCGGGGTGCTGGCGATCACGGCGTTGCGGTCGCCGATCGCGGCGGCGCCGTCCGCGGCCGGATCGGCGGCGGGGTTGGCGATGGCCTTGGTCTTGCCGCCTTCGATCTTCGTGACCGGCGGATTCGCGGTCGGGAAGAACTTGCCCTGGATCAGCGGCCATCCGAACAGGATCAGCGCCGCGATCACCGCGAACAGCACGAAATTCTGCTTGTCGTCTTTCACAGGGCGGCGTCTTTCAGTTTCTTGTCGATGTCTGGGACCGGATCGGGGCCGTACCCGCCCCACGGATGGCAACGCGCGATACGCTTCGCCGCCAACCAGCCCCCCTTGAGCGCGCCATAGCGCCCAACGGCCTCGATTGCATAGGCGGAACACGAAGGATCGTAGCGGCAACTCGACGGCAGGACGAGCGAGGGCCCGAGTTGCCATGCGCGGGCGATGAGGATGACGAGGCGCGCTAGCATGATGTCGCCGAGCCTCGGAGACCCTCAGATTGTTTCCCCGCGAAGGCGGGGACCCAGCCTGGGCTCCCGCCTTCGCGGGAGAACAAGGGGCGGGGGATAACGGTAAGTTGGAACTCGCAACCGCGTTGTCCCACGCTTGCTACCACCCCGGCGAAGGCCGGGGCCCAGTTGGGGAACGTAGCTGACGAAGGGCGGTGCTGCATCACGGCCGCTTTCCCACCTGGGCCCCGGCCTTCGCCGGGGTGGAGGGGTTCGCAGCACTAGTGGTGTTCGCTACCGAGGTAGCAGGCAATTGAGGCGTGACCTTGCGAAACGCCTTACCGAGCTCCGTCCGCAACAGCGCGAAATCGCGCTCGACGCCGCCATTACGCCCGATCAGCACATGATCGGCCCCGGCAACGCCGCGCTCCGCCAACAGCTCACGCGCCAACGCACGCAACCGCCGTTTCATGCGGTTCCGGACGACGGCGTTGCCGATCTTCTTGGTGACGGTGAAGCCGATTCGCATCGTCTCGTCACCGTCATCGCGGGGGCGCATGAGCAGGACGAATCCCGGCATCGGTGCGCGCTTCCCCGCATTCGCCGCGAGAAAATCGCGGCGCTTGTCGAGTATGGTTAGGCCGACAGCTTCTTGCGACCGCGGGCGCGGCGTGCGTGAATCACTGCCCGGCCGCCGACCGTCGCCATCCGTGCGCGGAAGCCGTGACGGCGTGCGCGTACCAGGTTGCTCGGCTGAAAGGTCCGCTTCATTGGTCATTCCCTAGGTCATCAAATAGAAAACGGCCGCCACGGGGACGGCCTTGATGGCTGGGCGCTTACGGAAAGGGCGGCGGTAAGTCAATTCGCACCCGTCGTAACGGTCGTGTTTTTGGCGGCCTTGGCCCGCTCGTGCCGACGCATCGCGCTCTGTCGCCGCATCATCCGGTCGACGAAATGCCCAGTCCGTGGCCAGCGCCGCTTCAGCCGCGCCCATCTCAGCCGCGCCCACCGCGAATTGCGCAGGACGAGGACCATACCTCCTGCGAACAGAAAGATGCCCGCGGGTCCCGGCAGGGGGGCGAGCAGCGGCGCGGCGACGATCAACAGCACCCCGAGCACCAACTGGCCGACGCGGAGGATAGGGGAGCGGACTGCTTTCACGGGAGGCATGTGGGTCCGGTGTATTAGGTTCGCAAGACGGCGCGGCCGAAGGCGTTCGGGCCGCACGTCCTTGCAGACATGGCAAATCGGGTATGAATAAGGCGTGACGTCGTGTCGCGGGGGAGCGGGCATGGCGGCGATCGTGGCGACGGTGGCGTATCTGGGGCTTGAGGCCCGCGCGGTCGAGGTGCAAGTCCAACTGATTCCAGGACTTCCCGCGTTCAACGTGGTCGGATTGGCGGACAAGGCGGTCGGCGAAAGTCGGGAGCGGGTGCGCGGCGCGATCGCCGGGATGGGGTTGTCGCTGCCGCCGAAGCGCATCGCGGTGAACCTGTCGCCCGCCGATCTGCCGAAAGAAGGATCGCATTTCGATCTACCGATCGCGCTCGCGCTGCTGGCGGCGATGGGCGTGGTCGATGCCGAGGCGTTGGCGGATTACGTGATCGTCGGCGAACTCGGGCTCGACGCGCGGATCACCGCTTCGCCGGGCGTTTTGCTCGCAGCGTTGCATGCGTCGGAGTTGGGGAAGGGGCTCGTCTGCCCGGCCGCGCAAGGGTCGGAGGCGGCGTGGGCAGGCGAGATCGAGGTGATCGCCGCGCCGGACCTTTTGTCGTTGCTCAACCACTTCAAGGGACACGGCCTGCTCAGCCCGCCAAAGCCGGGCATTGCCGAGACGGCCGATCACGGTCCTGACCTGCGGCAGGTCAAAGGACAGGAGACGGCCAAGCGTGCGCTCGAGATCGCCGCCGCCGGATCGCATAATCTGCTGATGGTAGGACCGCCCGGCTCGGGCAAGTCGCTGATGGCCTCGTGCCTGCCCGGCATCCTGCCTCCGCTCGACCCTGCCGAAGCACTCGAAGTGTCGATGGTCCAATCGGTGGCCGGCACGCTCTCCGGCGGCCGCGTGACCCGCACCCGGCCGTTTAGAGCACCGCACCATTCCGCCTCGATGGCTGCGCTGACGGGCGGCGGGCTGAAGGTGAAACCCGGCGAGGTCAGCCTTGCGCATCTCGGCGTGCTGTTTCTCGACGAACTCCCGGAGTTCCAGCGTGCCGTGCTCGATTCGCTTCGACAGCCGTTGGAGACAGGTACGGTCAGCGTCGCGCGGGCCAACGCGCACGTCACCTTCCCGGCGCGGGTCCAGTTGATCGCCGCGATGAACCCGTGCCGCTGCGGGCATCTTGGCGACGCCAGCCTGGCCTGTGCGAGAGCGCCCAAATGCGCGGCGGATTATCAGGCGAAGGTTTCGGGCCCGCTACTCGATCGCATCGACCTCCACATCGACGTCCAGGCGGTCAGCGCCGCCGACCTGATCCTGCCGCCACCGACCGAAGGGTCCGCGGAAGTCGCGGCGCGCGTTCTCGCGGCCCGGTCGATCCAGGCAAGCCGCTACCGCGACCACCCGGTTCGTACCAACGCGGAGGCGGACGGCGCGTTGCTCGACGCCGTCGCCACGCCGGACGAGGCGGGGCGCCGGCTACTCGCCCAAGCCGCCGAGGCGATGCGCCTGACCGCGCGCGGCTATACCCGGATCCTGCGCGTCAGCCGCACGATCGCCGACCTGGCCGGTAGCGAGACCGTCGGCCGCATCCACGTCGCCGAGGCGCTCAGCTATCGTCGCCAGCCACCGAGAAACTGAAGAAGCGCGATTGCGACACCAAGTGGCTTGCGGCGGACGAAAGCTTCGTCTAGCCAACCCGCCGCTGCCCCTGTGGCGAAATTGGTAGACGCGACCGACTCAAAATCGGTTGCCGCAAGGCATGCTGGTTCGATTCCGGCCAGGGGCACCAACCACGAATTCCAACGCATCCCAAACCGTCCCGCAAGGGGCGGTTTGTGGTGCTGTTACAGGGTTGTGCGGTGTCCCACTCAGCGACTATCATCTGGGGGCATTTTGGGGGTACCAATTTCTTTGGGTGGGGGCACCGTTTTTTCCGAGCAGGACGCCTGCGAGGAAATCTATGACCCTATCGAGCAACTGCTCGACGGGATCGAAGCTTCCGCCAGCTTAGATGCCAAAGCCCAGTCGATTATACGGCGCTTGTCAGCTGTCACAGCAGCCGGGGAAAGCGGGTTCGACGACATTGTTGGGCGCTCCCTAGGCTTCTTCCGGCGCAAGGAACTCAATGTCCATGCGGCGGATCAGTGACTCCGGCGTCGGTGTGTCGCGCTTGATGCTGCTGAGAAGGCATTGGAAGATCCCCCGTCTTGGACTGGCAGCGGGAAATCGCAGTCTGCAATGGCGTGCCTCCAAGGCTTGTCGAAAGACTCGCGGAGTTTGCGAACGAGGCGCCGGTCGACAGTGGAGCAACGGAAGACTGGATCAATTAGCTCTTGAGCGTTGTCGCCGAGCACCCGCTAGACCTTGGCATCTTAGTCAGGGAGGCTGCGCTCGAATCCGTGTTCGGCCGGGCTTACACAAACACGACTAGGCCAAAGGCTACGGCCGAGCGCATTATCAAGGCCCTCCAGCACTTGATATCGATGTGGTGTGGCGGCCATACGTTAGTCGAGATCGAGAACTGGTTGCTCGCCTATGTCTGGAAGCACGAAGGGAAGGTCACGCAGAAGGCAAGCCGCTCGTCGACGGCGCAACGCGCGCGCCGGTTTGTGATACGGATCGCCCCAGACATTGGCTTTCTATGCGGTGTCCTTGGACAGATCGTCTCCCATAGGGCTGCTGCCGGCGATGGCCCTTCGCTCCCGGTAATCGAAATGCTGCCGCAGATGGTGCGTGCCGGCGACCATGATCGCCATCATTCTGCCCTCCGGCAAATGAGTACGGTGGCGTCGCGAGCTGAAACGTTTGAAGCCGCGGCCGGGCTAGCCAAATACTTTTCTGCTGAGTCGTCGGCGAAAATGGATGCTGTGAGGAATGAGGTCACCAACGCCCTAGTGATCCAATCGCTGGGAGACTTCGATAAGGACGATTAAGAATGCCGATTCCTATCGCTTTATGGAAGGCGATCTCAGCGTTGCGCGCCATGGCTGTGAAGGGACCGGTAACGGCAAACCGCGTCGAACAGATATGTCCATCTGGGTGCATCAATCTGCATCTGCCACTAGCGCCGGATACCGTCCCCCCGAAGCCAAATTCTTGGGCGGGTCTGCAACACGTCCGTAGATTGCATCAAAAGCCATACAGAAAGCTCGCGGGCGAGGCGGGAGTTCTTGCGTCGTATTCGGGTATGCAACTTGGACCCCACTTTGGTGGAAAGCGGCCCGGCCGCTTTCGGGCGGCGATCGCGGTAACCGGCCGTTCGTTCAGTTGATGGGGTAGGGGCGTGTTAGCAGGTTTCTATTCGTGAGCGGCATGGCCGTTTTGCTTGCGTCGATTGCGGCAAGACGCTGCCAAATGACTGACTTTGGGTCCTTGGCGCTGAGCGTTCGGAAGGTTTTGTCCACTACCTTGGTCTAGTCTTTGGAATCGCTTCGTCTAGTGCAACCCATTTGATTACAGCCAGTTGCTTGCCTAGTTGCCGTCAGCCTAGAGCGGGACGATGGCCCGCCGACCCGCTCTCCTAAATACGGCGCAAGCCAACGATCGCAGCTTAACCGGCTTCCTGCTGATCTTAGCGTTAGCCTATATCGGTGGTGTCGTTGGTTACCTGCCGTTACTAACGCTGTTGCTGCCTGTGAGGGTTGACGCAGTCGCGGGCGCAGGGCGACTCGGTGTCCTCGCTGCGATCGTTGTCTTAGGGGGGGTGTCAGCTAGCCTGTCTAACATTGCGTTCGGCTGGCTTAGCGACCGATCGGTGACACGCGGCGGCGGGCGGAGGGCGTGGGTTGGCACGGGGGTCGCTGCTACGGCGCTGTCCTACGCCGCAATCACTATGGCGACGTCGCCCACTGGCGTGATCTTGTCCATTTCTGCGTTCCAGGTCGCGGTGAACGCGCTGCTTGCGCCTATGCTGGCAATCATGGCGGACGAAGTGCCAGATGCGCAGAAGGGCATGGCGGGAGGTTTGCTCGCGATGGCAAATCCGGTTGCATCGGCACTGGCGGCGGCGCTCATGGCGGCGGCCGCCCTGACTGATGCGGCGCGCTTGGCGATCATTCTGATCGTGGTGGTTGCCTGTACGATACCTCTGCTCTGTACTCGCGCGCAACCGGTCGAGCCAGATGGCAGTCAGACCGTACCGATGAAGGCCGTCCTGGACCACGATCTGGCGCTGGCATGGACCGCACGCCTGCTCGTCCAGATCGCCGGCAGCGCGTTGTTCGTCTATCTCTTATATTATTTCGAAAGCATCGCGCCGACGATCGCGCCGGTCACGATCGCGGCGCGGATGGGGACGGTGATGATCGTCGCGTACACCGTGCCTCTGCCAGTCGCGGTGCTGGTCGGTCGGTTCGCGGATCGGTCCGGTCGAACCAAGCCGTTCCTTTTCGCTGCGGCGATTATCGCTGCCGCGGGACTGGTCGGTATGGCCGTCGCGCACGACTTCACCAGCGGTGCCGTCGCGTTCTGCGTCTATACCGCCGGCGCGTCGGTCTTCCTCGCGCTTCACGCGTCGTTCGCCATGCAGTTGCTGCCCGATCCTCGTCATCGCGGGCGCGATCTGGGGGTTCTGAACCTGACCAACACGTTGCCGGGGCTGCTTGGCCCCGCGCTCACATGGACACTCGCAACCCCGAGGGACTTTCATGTAGTGATGCTGGTCCTCGCCGCGCTGACGCTGTGCGGCGGGCTGATCATCCTCGCCGCACGCGGCCGACGTTAGCGGGAGCGCCAGTAGCGGACGTAATCCACCGTCATCCGCTGCGGAAAGGCGCCATCGTCGATGCCCTTCTGGCCGCCCCAGTCGCCGCCGACCGCGAGGTTCAGGATCACGTTGTAGGGACGCGTGAACGGCCATGCCGCCTTGCCGCCGGGCTGGTCGTTTGCGACGCGCATGATCGCACGGCCATCGATACCGATCGTGATAACATCGGCACGCCAATCGAGTTGATAGCGATGATACGCGGTGCATGCCGTCGTGATCTGGGCCTGGCCGCCGCGCTGCGTACCCTTGACGTGATTGAAGGCGCCACTGTGGACCGTCGCGTGAACGATGCCGGCGTCCCAGCCGACCATCTCCATCACGTCGATCTCGCCTTCGTCGGGCCATGTGCCGCCGGACGGGAGCAGCCAGACCGCCGGCCAGCTGCCACGACCGCAGGGCAGTTTCGCGCGGATCTCGTAAAAGCCATAGCCACGTGGTTCGCGCGAGACGAGCTTGGCCGACGTATAGCCCTGACCACCCCAGTCCGCGAACCGCGTCTTGTCCAACGTCTCGCGGCGCGCCTCGATCACCAGCGCGCCGTGCTCGATCCGGGCGTTCTCGGCGCGGTCCTTGGCGTAATATTGACGCTCGTGATTGTACCAGCCTTCGGCATTCCGCGAGACGTCGAAGCGCCATTTGGTCTGGTTGATTGCCTTGCCGTCGAACTCGTCGGCGAAGCTCGGCCTGCCCTTCGGCGCGGGCATCGGCCCGCTCACGCTGTAGTTTGTCGCACCCAGGGTGGCAGCTTGCGCCGCTAATATCAGCAGGATCATCGAATGCCCCTAGTGCTCATGGATAGCGGACCAGCGTCTGGCGGACGGCACCCGTTCGCGCTGCGGCGCCTGCGTCGTTGACCAGATGCGCGATCGTCCCTTGGCCGGTGCCGAGCGAGATGGTCGTGATGCTTGCGAAGCGAACGCCCGGTCGGCGTGGTGCCTCGATCGCGCTCTCCAGTACGATCGTCGGATCGGCGGTGAAGTTGGCGTAGATCCCCAGCCCGGTCGCGTCATGCGCCGTGACGGTATCGGCGACCTTGTACGCGGCCCAGCCTCGCGTCGTGCCCGCCATATACGCGCGCTGGCTGGGGGGATCGTAGGGGAGTTCGCACTGGTAGAAATTGGTCCGGCCGCGCTCGCCGTTCCACGTCACCTGATATTTCTGGAAATGCTCGACGAACAGGCCGTGGAGGGTGACGTCGTCGCCGTTGACGACCAGGCCCTGGTCGGCGGTGCTCTCGGTCCAGCCGACATGGACGCGGCCGGTCTCGCGATCGCCGTGGTCGGCGCGCCAGATCCAGAGATGATCGCCGATCACATGGTGGCTGTTGATCTCAAGGCAGGTCTGCACCTTGCCGGCGGTCGCGCCGCCGACACGGAAGAACAGGTCGGCGAGCAGGGTCGGGTTGCGGCTGTGATCGCGCCTGGCGCCGCGCGGGCCGACCTGGACGAGGATCGGCGTTTCGATCGGTCCGGCGTCGATCAACAGGCCGGCGATCGCAACACCCGGAACGTCCGCGACGACGATCGCGGCCGAGCCGTTTTCGGCGAGTAGCGTCGCCAGCCCCAGGCCGAGTACGACCGTGCCGGCATGGTCGATCCGCAGGGGTTCGCGGATACGGTAGATGCCGGGGGTGAGCAGAAGATGCTTACCCGCCGCCAGTGCCGCGTTGATCGTGGCAATCGGCGTATCGGGGTGGGCGATCAGGAACCGCGACAGTGGAATCGACGACCCCGCAGGTGCATCCTTGGTCCAGCTCGTGTCCCGGGAGTCGCGGCGGGCGGCGGGAACGAAGACCGCCCAGCTGCCTGTCGGCGTGACGTGCAGGAAGGGTTTCTCGCGGACCACCGATACGGACGGCAGGCTGGTGTAGGGCGGCTCGGGGAAGCTCGTCTCCGGGGCGCCCTCGACGCCGGCGAACATCATGTTCCAGTTCGATCCGCGCCACCCGCCGATATGACTGTTGCGGGTGAACCATTGCTGCTGCGTGCCGGACCGCACCGTCCCGTCGATCCGGCAATCCGCCATGAACCCGCCACTGGACCAGCCGGCATCGTCGAGCGCCAGGTCACCTTGCAGGTGGATGCGGCGATAGGGTGCGGCCTGCGACACCGCCCAGCGATCCGCGCCATCGGCTGGCCGTACCGCCAGATTCTCGACGCCGCGCCAGAAATTGACGAGCGCCATGCCCTTCGCCCAATCGGCTTCGGCATGGACATGCCCGTCGATGACGACGTCGCCGGGCAAGCGCCCGAGCCCGGCGACCTGGGTGAAGAAACCGACGTTCACATCAGCTGCGTAACGGCCCGGTTTGAACAGGATCGCGTGGCGCGCGTCGGTGAAGTGTGCGCGCTCCTGCGCGGCGAAGATGGCGTCGAGCCGAGCCTGGACTTGGTCGCGGGGCATCGAAGAATCGACGACGAAGACGTTGGGGCCGAAATCCGGCGGGGCTACGGCTTTCGCGGCTGCAGCGTTCGGCAACGCTGCAGCGAGGCCCGTAACTGCCAATCCTTCCAGAACGGATCGGCGCGTCGGATCATGCTTCAAGCTAGGCCTCCCTTCCTTTTGCCCCGACCCTGTCGCCGCATCGCGAGGCCCGTTTCGGTAACGACGAGCGGACTAGGCCAAGCATCGGTGCACCTCAATGCCCTCATTCGACTGCGGCCTCTCGCGGTGCGCATCGGCTTGGTGAAGAACGGCCGCGCGCGCTACATGGCGCGGGTACGGGAACTTCGCTTGCAGGACGGACACGATGATCGAACCGGTATTCACGTTGCACTGCGTCGGACGCGAGGCGCAGCCGGTGGTGGTGATCGACGGGTTCGCAGCCGATCCCGATGCGTTGCGTACCGCTGCGCTGCGGGCGCCGTTCGAGCCTGCCGCGCATCATTATCCGGGGATCCGGGGTGCGCTGCCCGCAACCTATGTCGACCGGCAGTCCGCGGTGCTGGCGGAGATCCTCGGGCCGATGTTCGGACGGACGGGCCCGGTCGACGTGATCGATGCGAGCTTCTCGATCGTGACCACGCCCCCCGGTGACCTCGATGTCCGCCAGCGCCTTCCGCACTGCGACGCGTTCGGTACGGAGCGGATCGCGCTGGTCCATTACCTCTCGCTGGACGACGGCGACGGCACCGCATTCGTCCGCCATCGGTCGACCGGGTTCGAGACCGTGGACGAGAACCGCGCGCCCATCTTCTTCGGACAGCTCGAAGCCGAGATGCGCCTGGGGAGCGTACCGCCGCCCGCCTATGTCTTCGACGACACGCCGTTGTTCGAGCGCACCCTGACGGTGGAGGCACGATACAACCGTGCGCTCGTCTATCCGAGCTATCTTTTGCACAGCGGCGCGATCAGGCCGGATGCCATACTCGCATCCGATCCGGCCAAGGGGCGGCTGACGGTCACCGCGTTCCTGTCGGTGGGCAGCGCGTAGAGTCCGGTCGATCCGCACCGAACCCCGCGCCGCCCGGCGCAGCGCGGGGGTGCGATCGTCAAGGCTTGATCGTCGCAGCCGTGACCGTCGCGGTCGATACTATGCTGCGGTCGCTCGCGTCTCGGGCGAGGGCTACGCGGTACCGGCCGCCGGCGACGCGCCAGCCGGGCAGCTTGGTGTCGTAGTCCGCGAGGATGCGCGGCTCAGCGACGAGCGTCACGCGGGTCGATTGGCCGGGTTTCAGCGTCACCCGCCGGAACCCGGCAAGCCGCATCGGCGCGTTTGAGCCTTCGCGCATCACGTACATCTGCGGCACGTCGGCGCCCGCAGTGCGGCCGGTGTTGATGACATCGAAGCTGACGCTGAGCGTGGCACCCCCGGTGACGACCGGGTTGCGGTAGGAAAAGCCGGTGTAGCTGAGGCCGTAACCGAACGGGAACAGAGGCGTGGCACGCGTTTTCTCGTACCAGCGATAGCCGACGTCTGCGCCCTCGACATAGTCTACCGGAAAGCTCGGTAGCTGATGCTCGCTGGCATGGCCGGGATCGGCGGCGGCCTGGGCCTCGGCTGTACTCAGCCTGTCCAGTCCGACCGGTGCGGATCGAGGCGCCTGCGACGCAGCGGCCGGGAAGGTGATCGGCAACCGGCCCGAGGGATTGACCCGTCCGGTCAGGATGTTGGCGATCGCCGGTCCGCCGCGCTGGCCGGGATACCAGGCCTGCACGACGGCGGGTACCGCCGACAGCCATGGCATCAATACCGGGCCACCCGTTTCCATCACCGCCACGGTCCTGGGCTGTGCCGCCGCGACTGCCGCGATCAGGTCGTCCTGATGGTCGGGCAGCGAGAGGTCGGCGACGTCCTGCGCCTCGGTGGTCCACTGCGTCGCGAAGATGATCGCGACGTCCGCGGCCTTGGCGGCGGCGGCGGCGGCCACCGGATCGCGACCGTCGATCCAGGTGACCTTTGCCTGCGGCATCGCGGCGCGGATAGCCAGGAGTGGCGAGGACGCGTGCCATGTGACGCGCGCGAACGACATCGCGGCGCCGGTCGTCAGGGGAATCTCGACGGGAGCGCCACCCACCGACCGCACCTGGCTCGAACCGCCGCCCGACAGCACGCCGACATCGGCGCGACCGCCGATCAACACGACGCGCTTGGCAGTGCGAGCGAGCGGCAGGACGTTGCCCTCGTTCTTCAGCAGGACGATGCCGGCTTCCGCCGCACGCTGCGCGACCTCGGCATGCGCCGCATACGGGATAGCCTGCGGCACGCTTGCCGGCGCGTCATAGGCACCGGTCTCGATCAGCCCGGTCAGGTAGCGCGTCACCATGTCGTCGAGGCGCGCCACGGGTACGCGGCCGGCCTGGACATCGGCCTTGAGCGCCTCCGCGAAGTAGATCTGCCGGTCCAGCTCCTGGCCCGATTCCTGGTCGAGCCCGGCGTTGGCAGCCTTGGCGGTCGAATGCACCGCGCCCCAATCGCTCATCACCCAGCCGTGATAACCCCAGTCGCGCTTCAGCACGTCGTTCAGCAGGTGCGCATTCTCGCACGCCAAGTCGCCGTTCACCTTGTTGTAGGCGCACATGACCGAGCCCGGCTTGCCGGTCTCGATCGCGATCTCGAACGCGAGCAGGTCGCTCATCCGCAGCGCAGCCTCGCCGATCCGCGCGTCGACCACGGTGCGCCCGGTCTCCTGCGAGTTCAGCGCGAAGTGCTTGACCGTCGAGACGATCCGGTTCGACTGGACACCGGCGATGTGCGCGCCCGCCATCGTGCCGGCCAGCAGCGGATCCTCGCCGAGATATTCGAAGTTGCGTCCGTTCCAGGGATCGCGCGTCAGGTTGACGCCGCCTGCCAGCAGCACGTCGAAGCGTTTTGCTCGGGCCTCGGCGCCGATCATCGCCCCGCCCGCGCGGGCGATCGACGGATCGAACGTCGCCGCAGTGGCGAGGCCGGAGGGAAGGGCGGTCGCCACGTCGCCCTTGCGCTGCTCGACCTGGTTGGCGACGCCGAGCGAGGCATCGCTTTCGCGGATCAGCGGAACGCCGAGACGGGGAATACCGTCGATGTGCCCCGCCGACGGGATCAGCTCGTTCGGCGTCTTGCCCTTGGCGAAGGGCGGGAAGAGGCCGTGGACAAGCGCGATCTTCTCGTCGAGCGTCATCTTCGCGACGATCGCTATGGCACGCAGACGTGCGTCCTGAGCCGCGGCCCTCGGGGTGGCTTCACGCGCTACCGTGGCGCTGCTCATTCCACATAGAAGCGTGGCGCCCAGCAACATGCTCCGCATCGTCCTTGCCATTCCCGGATCCTCCCCTGTGTTTTGCGGTCGCAGCCGGTGCTTCCGGCGTCATACCTATTTATCGGCGCTAGACAGCACATTCGGTGAACGTTCACAACTGGGCGATTACAGCGCGTTGCAGGCTTGACATATTTTCGACTTTGGCAGAGGGGAACGTTCTCAATTAAAGAACGGCGCGGGGGAAACTGCGCCGACACAGGGAGGATGATGATGGGGCGCTCCAGCACCCGTTTGGCTACGCGACTCGCACTCGGCGCGTCGATGCTCGCACTTGCGGGCTATCCGATGATCGCGGCAGCGCAGGATACGTCCTCGACCATGGGCAATCCTGGTCCGTCGACGATTCAGGACAGTCCTGCGACCACCGACGCGACGAAGACGCAGAGCACGGGTGTCGCTGATGGTACCGATGCGAGCGGTGGCGAAATCGTCGTTACCGGTATCCGCGCGAGCCTTCGCAAGTCGATCGATCTGAAGCGCGATGCGCAAGGTATCGTCGATGCGATCTCGGCCGAGGATATCGGCAAGTTTCCCGATACCAACCTTGCTGAATCGCTGCAGCGTATCACCGGCGTGTCGATCGACCGCTCGAACGGCGAAGGGCAGTTCGTCACCGTCCGCGGCTTCGGCCCCGAATACAATCTCGTCACGCTGAACGGTCGCCAGCTCGCGACCTCGATCATCGGCGACGGCAACAGCGCGCCGGTGTCGCGTTCGTTCGACTTTGCCAACCTTGCGTCGGAGGGCGTTGCGGCGCTCGAAGTCTACAAATCGGGCCGTGCAAGCGTGCCATCGGGCGGCATTGGTTCGACGATCAACATCCGCACCCCGCGGCCGTTCGACAAGATGGGCCTGCGTGGATCGCTGTCGGCGCGCGGCGTGATGGACACGTCGCAGAACGGCAAGAACGACATTACGCCGGAAGTGTCGGGGATCATCTCCGACACGTTCGCCGACAACCGGATCGGCATCCTGTTGCTCGGCTCGTTCCAGGAGCGGCACTTCAGCGCGAACCAGGCCAATGTCGGCTTCCGCGACGGTTATCTCGGCTCGGAAAACAACTGGGGTTCGCTCGCGCAGCCCGGCGATCCGCGCGCGGCCAACATCACCAACCGTCCCGATCCGACCGACGTCTATCAGGTGCCGCAGAATGCCGGCTACGACGTGATCAACGGCAAGCGCCAGCGCATCAACGGGCAGGCCGTGCTGCAGTTCAAACCGACCGACTCGCTGACTGCGACGGTCGACTATACCTACTCACGCAACACGATCGACATCCGCGATAACAGCGTGGGTATCTGGTACAATCACAACGATACGTCGAGCGCCTGGACAGATGGTCCGATCGCCGGCCCGGTCTTCTATTCGGAGCGGTTCGGCGCGGGCGAGACCAAGGATCTCGCCTATTCCGCCTCGCAGACTTCGGCACGCAGCGAGAACAAGGCGCTTGGCGGCAATCTGACCTGGAAGGCGCCGGGCGGCGTCACCATGGTGCTCGACGTCAATCACTCGACCGCGGAATCTAAGCCGAACAGCCCGTATGGCAACAGCAACTCGGTCGGCACCGCCGTCTTTGGCATTCAAAGCCAGACGATCAATTTCGAGAACAAGCTGCCGGTTATCTCTTTCAACACCTATACGGGGATCGATCCGCTCAACGCTGCGAACATCGTCCCGACCGGCAATGCGTTCCGCAATTCCTACTTCCGCGACGAGATCAACCAGATCCAGGTGAAGGGGCATTACGACCACGAGGACGGCTTCCTCGACAGCCTCGACTGGGGCGTTCAGTACACCGACAACAAAGTGCGGTCGGCGTACAGCGTGCTGCAGAACGACACCTGGGGTGGAACTGGCGGCGACAGCGCGGCACAGCGCGCGGCGGCGGCGGCGCTGCTGCCGGACAACCTTTTCAGTCTCACCAGCATCCCGGACAAGTTCAAGGGACTCAGCGGCGCCAACGACCCGAACATCGTCAAGTCGTTCTATACGTTCGACCTGCCAAGCGTCGTCAAGCTGCTAGATCAGGCGTACAAGATCTGCGGTGGCAACGGGCAGTGCCTGATTCCGTACACCACCGACTCGCGGGTTCGGGAAAAGACGATTGCGCCTTACTTCCAGTTCAATGGCAAGTTCGAGGTGGCATCGGTGCCGGGCCACATCATCGGGGGCATCCGTTACGAGACGACCAACGTCACCGCGTCCGCGCTCGTACCAACCCCGTCCAGCGCACGCCAGAACTCGCAGAACGAGTTCAACATCCTTTTCTCGGGCACGGGGTTCACGTCGTTCCGAGGGCAGTACCAGAACTGGCTTCCTTCGGTCGACTTCGACGTCGAACCGCTGGAAAGCGTGAAGCTGCGTGCATCCTATAGCCACACCATCACGCGTGCGGACTATGGCAGCCTGCAGGGCGGCCAGCGGCTCGACACGCTGTTCCGTGTCGGTGGTGGCACCGGATCGGTCGGCAACCCGAACCTCATCCCGTACAAGTCGAAGAACATCGATCTGTCGGCGGAATGGTATTACGGCAACGAGAGCTACATCTCGGTCGGCTATTTCCACAAGAACGTCGCGAACTACATCGGCAACACGGTCGTCAACACCAACATTGCCGGCATCACTTCGCCGACGACGACGTTCAACGGCGTGACGCAGAACGGCCCGCGGTATCAGGCGGCCGTCAACGCATTGGGTGCGAATGCCACCTTCGCACAGATCCGCGATTATATCGGCACCAACTTCCCGGGTGGCGTCGTCAACGGCACCATCATCGCGCAGCCTAACGACCCGTCCGTGAATTTCGTCA
Source organism: Sphingomonas sp. AP28 (assembly GCF_056680455.1). Taxonomy (NCBI): domain Bacteria; kingdom Pseudomonadati; phylum Pseudomonadota; class Alphaproteobacteria; order Sphingomonadales; family Sphingomonadaceae; genus Sphingomonas; species Sphingomonas sp. AP28. The sequence continues at coordinate 3,601,240 of NZ_CM155283.1, forward strand.
TCCAGACGCCGTTCAACAGCGACCAGACCGCCAATGTCGACGGCTTCGAGTTCGCGATCCAGCATAATTTCTGGCAGACCGGCTTCGGAACGATCCTCAACTACACGATCGTCAACGGCAACCGGAACTATGACAACCGACTGCCCGCGAGTGTTTCGCAGTTCGCGATCACGGGGCTTTCGGACAGCGCCAATGCGGTGCTGTTCTATGACAAGAATGGCCTGCAGGCGCGTGTCGCCTACAACTATCGCAAGGGGTATCTCGCGGGTGCTGGCGTGAACCCGACGTACATTAATACCTATGGACAGTTCGACGTCAGCGCGAGCTATGCGATCACGAAGAACATCGCGATCTTCGTGGAGGGCATCAACGTCAACAGCGAGGATCGCGGCGGGCACCTGCGTTCGGACAACAACATCACGTTCGTCACGAAGCAGGACCCGCGCTACTCGGCAGGCGCGCGGATCACTTTCTAGGTCCGCAAAGGAAGGCCATTCTCGCGTTCGAGGATGGCCTTTCGCGCCCTCGACCGGCAAAGAGACGTCGAACACAGCCCGGCAAGGGCAGCAGATAGGACGGGCCACGTGGATACGGCCATCTCTCATGTCGTCGTCGTCGGCGGTGGTACTGCAGGCTGGCTCGCCGCCTGTCGGATCGCTGCGGCCGCGCGGCCGGCGGCGGCGCATCCGATCACGGTGACATTGGTTGAATCGCCCGACGTGCCGACGATCGGCGTGGGCGAAGGCACCTGGCCGACCATGCGCGCGACGCTGGAACGTATCGGCATCGGCGAGGCCGAGTTCCTACTCGCCTGCGACGCCTCGTTCAAGCACGGTTCGCGCTTCGTCGGCTGGGCGAGCGACGCCGCCGACGCCTCCTATTTTCATCCGTTCACGCCGCCGGTCGATGCGGACGCACGGGCGCTTGTCGCTGGCTGGCAAGCCGGTGATCCCGGCTCCGCGTTCGCCGACGTCGTCACGCCGCAACCCCATGTCGCCCGGCAGGGGCTTGCCCCGCGACAGCGATCGATGCCCGACTTCGCGGGTGCGTTGAACTACGGCTATCATCTCGATGCCGGCAAGCTCGCCGCCTTGCTCGCCCGGCATGCCGTTACGCGACTGGGTGTCCGGCATGTCCGCGACCATGTGGTCGACGTAGAGCGGACGGCCGACGGCATCGTGACCGCCGTCCAAACACGGGAGAGCGGCGCAGTGACCGGCGACCTGTTCCTCGATTGCACCGGGCATGCCGCGCTGCTGGTCGGCGATGTGCCGTTCATCGACCGCAGCGACGTGCTGTTCAACGATCGCGCGCTCGCGGTGCAGGTGCCGGTCGCGCCCGACAGCCCGATCGCCGCGCAGACCGATGCCACCGCGCATGCTGCGGGATGGATCTGGGACATCGGCCTGCCGACGCGGCGCGGCGTCGGTTGCGTCTATTCCTCCGCGCACATGAGCGACGACGACGCGGCCGCGATGCTGGCCAAGTATCTCGGCACCTCGGAGCCGATCTCGCCACGGCGGTTGACCTTCCGCTCCGGCCACCGCGCGCGGTTCTGGAACGGCAATTGCCTGGCGATCGGGCTGTCCGCCGGCTTCCTCGAGCCGCTGGAAGCGTCGGCGATCGTCACGATCGAGCTATCGCTCGATGCGCTGCTCGACGACTGGCCGACGCGCGAGACGATGGCGCTGGTGGCCACGCGGTTCAACACGCTGTTCCGCTATCGCTGGGACCGGATCGTCGAGTTCCTCAAGCTCCATTATGTGCTGAGCCGGCGGGAGGGGGCGTATTGGCGTGACCACCGCGATCCGGCATCGGTGCCGCCGCGGCTTGTCGAACTCCTCGCGCTCTGGAAGCATCGGCCGCCGACGCGCGCCGATTTTCCCATGGTGGACGAGGTGTTTCCCGCCGCAAGCTATCAGTACGTCCTGTACGGCATGGGCGGACACCTTCCCGAGGCGGGACCGTTGAAACCGGGCGCGTCGCCCGCGTTCGCACCGATCGCGCAGCGCACCCGCGGTCTGACCAGCGCACTACCCACGATCCGTGCATATCTCGACGCCTGCCGTATGACCTATTGACCGACCGCTCTGGAGCAGCTTTCCTGATGGCCAACCACGTTATCCTCACTGGCGAGGAACATCGCACGCTGCGCATTGCCACGGCGCGTGACGCGGAACTGGGCGATGCGGTGATGTCGTCGCTCGTTGTGCCGAACGAATTCCGCCGCGTGCAGAACGACTATCCGATCCTGTTCCGGCTCACCCCGCAGCGCGATCGGTTCCAGGCGCTGGCAATGTTCGGGTTCGAACCGGGCGAGAATCTGTTCCTCGACGGTGATCGCTGGGACGCGCCCTATCGCCCGCTCGCGATGCAGATCCAGCCCTTCCTGATCGGTCACCCCGCCGTCGAAGGCGGCGACAAGCAGATCCACCTCGATCTCGACAGCCCGCGCGTTGCGACCGACGGCGAGGGCGTGCGCGTGTTCGACGATCTCGGTCGTCCGACCCCGTATCTGGAGGGGATGGCCGAGCAATTGGGCGAACTCGATGCGGGTTGGCAGCAGACCGACGGCTTCTTCGCGGCGCTGACACGCCACGAATTGCTCGAGCCGCTGACGCTTGAGATTACGCTCGACGACGGCTCGACCAACCGACTGGTCGGCTATCACGGCATCGCGGAGGAACGCCTCCACCAACTCGACGCGAGCGCGCTGGGTTCGTTGCATGCGGACGGTCATCTGCTGCCGGTGTTCATGGCGATGGCGTCGCTCGCCAATGTCACCAAGCTGATCGCGCGCAAGAACCGGCGGGGCGTGGCGCATGGCTGAGGCCGATCCCGGCATCTTTGCAACGCTCGCGCAGGTGCCCGAGATCGAGGTCGCGGATGCCGCCGATCTCGACGCCCGGCTGCGCGCTGCGACGACGCCGTTCATCGTGCGGGGGCTGGTCAAGGACTGGCCGCTCGTCGAAGCCGGCCGCCGATCGCCGCGCGACGCCCGCGCATATCTCCTGCAGCATCACCGCGATCTCGCCTTCACCGTCTCGGTCGGCCAGCAAGGCAGCGATGGGCGGTTGTTCTACGATGCGGCGATGGCGATGAACTTCCGCACGCTGCGCGCATCGCTGCCCGACATCTTCCAGCGGATCGACTCGATCGAGGGGCAGGCGGGCGCCCCGCCGGTCTATCTCGCGTCGATCGACATGCACCAGTTCTTCGCCGGGCTGTACGAAGCGAACCATGTCGATCTCGGCGACCGGACCTGCCTCGCCAGCATCTGGATCGGCACCAAGACGCGGATCGCCGCGCATAACGACCTGCCGAACAATCTCGCCTGCGTGGCAGCGGGGCGGCGCCGCTTTACGCTGTTCCCGCGCGAACAGTTCCGCAACCTGCATCTGGGGCCGATCGACAACACGCCCGCCGGACGCGCGATCAGCATGGTCGATTTCCATGCGCCCGATCTGGAGCGACACCCGCGTTTCCCCGATGCGCTCGCGCACGCGCAGGTCGCCGAACTGGAGGCGGGCGACGCGCTCTACATTCCCGCAATGTGGTGGCACCATGTCGAGGGGCTGGCCGACTTCAACATCCTGGTAAACTACTGGTGGCGCGAGACGCCGCGCTGGCTGGGGTCGCCACAAGATGCGCTCAACCATGCGATGCTGGCGATCCGAGACCTGCCCGAGGATCAGAAGGCGCATTGGCGCGACCTGTTCGACTATTACGTGTTCGCCAACACCGACGACGTGACCGCCCATATCCCCGAGGAGGGCCGCAGCGTGCTGGCCCCGCTCGATCCGGAAAGCGCCGGGCGCATCCGTGCGTTCCTGCTCAGGAATCTCAGCCAATGACCATCGCACCACGTCGGATCGTCGTCGCGGGAGGCGGTACCGCAGGCTGGATGGCGGCGGCTGCGATCGCGCGGACGATGGGCGGCACGGCGGCGGTGACGCTCATCGAATCCGATGCGATCGGCACCGTCGGCGTCGGCGAGTCCACGATCCCGCCGCTCGTCACCTACAACCGGCTGCTCGGGATCAGCGAAGCCGACTTCATGCGGGCGACGCAGGCAACGTTCAAGCTGGGCATCCTGTTCGACGGCTGGAAGGACGGCAGGGACCGCTATTTCCATTCGTTCGGGACGACGGGCAAGGACCATTGGTCCGCCGGCTTCCAGCATTTCTGGCTGAACGGACGCGCGCGGGGACACAACGAGTCCTACGATGCCTATTGCCTGGAACTGGCCGCTGCGATGGAGGGCAAGTTCGCGCACCTTCCCGACGAGGGCATGAACTATGCGTATCAGCTCGATTCGACGCTTTACGCGAAGTTTCTCCGGGGCATGGCGGAGAAGGACGGCACGACTCGCATCGAGGGGCGCATCGCGCGCGTCGAACTCGACGGCGAAAACGGCGATGTAGCCGCGCTCCATCTCGAGTCCGGAGCCGTGGTCGAGGGCGATCTGTTCCTCGACTGCACGGGCTTCCGTGCGCTGCTGATCGAGCAGGCGCTGCATGCCGGTTTCGACGACTGGACGCACTGGTTGCCCTGCGATTCCGCGATCGCGGTGCAGACCGAGAACGTCCGCCCGCCGGTGCCCTATACCCGCGCGATGGCGCATGATGCGGGGTGGCAGTGGCGTATCCCGCTCCAGCACCGCACCGGCAACGGCATCGTCTGGTGCAGCCGCTATATGGACCGCGACGCCGCACTCGAACGGCTGCTCGGCAACCTCGAGGGCGAGGTGTTGACCGAGCCCAATCACATTCGCTTCGTGACCGGCGCGCGGCGTCGGCAATGGCATCGCAACGTGATCGCGATCGGCCTCTCGGGCGGGTTCATGGAGCCGCTCGAGTCGACGAGCATCCACCTGATCCAGCGTGCGATCCTGCGGCTGATCCGGATGATGCCGCAAGGCGCGATCTCGCCGCGCGACGTCGCCGAGTTCAACGATCAGCAATTCGCCGACATGGAGCAGATCCGCGACTTCCTGATCCTGCACTACAAGGCGACCGACCGGCGCGACTCGCCGTTCTGGCGACAATGTGCGGCCATGGCGATCCCCGATAGCCTGGCGCAGAAGATCGAGTTGTTCCGCGAGACCGGTCGCGTGTTCCGCCGCAACGAGGAACTGTTCGCGGAGAACAGCTGGGTCCAGGTGATGATGGGGCAGGGTATCGTCCCGCGTGCGCATCACCCGATCGCCGACAAGCTGGGCGACGAGGAGCTGACGCGGTTCCTGTCGACGCTGCGGGAGAACGTCACGCGCACTGTCGCGGGGCTGCCCCGCCACGCCGACTATGTCGCGCACTATTGTGGCGGCTGACGGCGTGGCGCGTCGACGACAGGCCGTGACGATCCGTCACGTCGCGGCCGATGCCGGCGTGTCGCTGCAAACCGTCAGTCGCGTGATCAACCGGGAGACGGGCGTCCGGCCCGAGATGATCGCGCGGGTGCAGGCGGCGATCGACCGCCTCGGCTATGTCCCGTCGATCGCGGCGCAGCGGATGCGCGGGTCACGCTCCTACCTGATCGTTGCGCTCAACGACCGGGAGCGGACGATCGCGGACTGGCAGGCGCGGCAAGGTACCGACTGGATCGACCAGATGCTGCTCGGCAGCATGCTGACCTGCGCCGAACACGGCTATCGGATGATCGTCGAGCTGGTCGACACGCACAGCGACCATGTCGTGCGCGAACTGATGGCGGCGGTCGCGGCGCTCCAGCCCGACGGCGTGCTGCTCACCCCGCCGCATTCGGAAAACCCGCTGATCATCCGGCTGCTCGAGGCGCAGCATATCAGCTTTGCGCGGATCGGCTCGGTACACGAGGGCGCGGGCTTCGCACTGACGATGGATGACGAGCGCGCCGCTCGCCTCGCGACCGAGCATCTGCTTGAGTTGGGCCACCAGCGGATCGGTTTCATCGCGGGGCCGTCCGACTATGCGCTCAGCGACTGGCGCGTGACGGGCTGGCGCGAGGCGATGGCGACGGCGGGGTTCGGGATCGACGGCCTGCTCGTGCGAGGCGATTTCGGTTATGCGTCGGGACGTGCCGCGGCGATCGCGTTGCTCGACCTCGCCGATCCGCCGACTGCCATCATCGCCAGCAACGATCAGATGGCGCTCGCCACGCTCGAAACCTGTCGCGATCGCGGGATCGATGTCCCGCGCGACGTGTCGCTCGTCAGTTTCGACAACACGCCGATCGTGCGGTTCACGCACCCGCCACTCACCGCGATCGATCAGCCGATCGCGGAAGTGGCAGCGCGCGCTGTGGAATTGATCATCGCGGATATTGCGGGCGCGGAGAAGCCGGAACAACCGGTCGTCGTCCCTGCGAAACTCGTGCTTCGCTACTCGACCGCGCGATGCCAACCAGCATCACAAGCTACCTAACCTATCATTGGATAATGATATGAACGAACGGCAGGTTTAGGGATGACCGCCCACGGCTTTGAGGGGCCGCATTTGGGTCCCAATAGCTTCCGCAAGGTTTAGAGCTGCACTTCTGTCAGAGCTTTGTCACGTCTTTGCAGAAGTATAGGAATCGGGTCACCGGTAAGGTCAAAGCGTAGTTCGTGCATGTCCATGCCTGAGCGGTAGCCACCCGGCCAGACGCTGGTGAGTTCGAAGCCGCAATGCTGGAAGAATGGCGAGACTTGCGGCGAGGTGTCGACCGTGACGTAGCGCGTGGGCGGTTCGGCTGAGGTGGCGACGTGGAGCAGGCGTTCGAACAGCAACAGCTTGCCCAGGCCGGCGCCATGATATGCGCGCGCGGCCATGCCCCAGAAGAGCAGCGCCTTGTTGTAATGCTCCCAGATCTCGTAGCCGCCGAATGCGCCAGGGACGCCGTCGACGTCGACCACGAATGCCGGGCCGTCGGGCTCGTCCAGCGTTTCTTCCAGCCATTCGCGGTCGCCGGTGCCGAAATACTCGGGGAGATTGGAGTCGAAGATCGCGAGGACGGCATTGCGGTCCTTCTCCTCGTAGCGACGGGTCTGGATTCTGCTCATTGCGAGCTCCACTGCGCGATGGTTTCGATCGCGTCACTGGTCGAACGGGTCCAGCAGCGTGAAGTGCCTTCGAAAGTCGCAGTCGCATGGGTCGGATCGGCCACGACGGTTTCGATCGTCTCGGGGCGGATGCGACGGGGTTCGCCGACGAGCTTGGCGTGCGCTTCCTTGATCGTCCAGAGACGAAGCCAGGCGTACTGCTGGGCGGGGACGGGCAGGCGGCGGAGCACGTCGGCTTCGGTCGGGGTGATCATGTCCCAAAGGGGAGCGTGATCGTCGACGATCTCCCGGTCGACCGCGATCGGTTCGCGCGCGACTGCGATCAGGGCATGTGCGCCGCGGCTGGAGAGGCTGAGATACCAGCCGCTGGGGGCGGATACGATTGGCGCGCCGGCCGGGCTGCGTGTCAGTCGAACATCGGCTGAGTCGCCGGCGAGTTTGCGGATCAGGGCGGAGGCCAGACCGTGTCGGATCGCGCGCCCATCGCCTTGCAGGCCGGCGGCGTACGGTCCGATCTCGGCAACACTCCACGCGACTGGCGACTGCCCGTCCCAAGCAAGGTCGGAGAGCGGACCGTCGTGCCAGATCTGCGTCACGTCGCCACGGCGATCCGCGCCGGGCTCCCGTCCCAGCTCGTGCCGTCGGGCAAGGTCTCGCCCTTCATCACCACCGACAGGTCGCCGAGCTGTGCGTCCGCGCCGATCTCCGCGTCGTACAGCACGATCGCGAGTGAGCCGATCGTCGCGCGGTCGCCGACGCGGATCGCGCCGACCTTCATCACGCGGTCCTCGAACAGGTGCGTCTGCAGGCCCGCGAAGTCGTTGAGCGCGACGTCGTCGCCGATGTCGACCAGATCGTGCTCGGTCAGGTCGGTGGTGTCGATGTAGCAGCGCTTGCCGATCCGCGCGCCCATCAGGCGGAGGTACGATGCGATCCACGGCGTTCCGCGGAGTGGCTCAAGCAGGTTGGCTACCGCGAGGTTCTCGTAGGTCGCGGTGACGAGTTCGGTGCGCCAGACGAACGGGCTCCACAGCGGTGCGGTGGTGACCTTGTAGCGGCCGACGACCAGCCATTTGAGCGCAAGCACGAAGATTCCGCAGGCAAGGCAGAAGCCGACATAGAGGAACGGGAAGGTCGCCGCGACGATCAGTCCACCATTGTCGAGATCGTCGAGATCACCGACCACCGACAGCAACAGGCTGAAGAAGACCAGGAACGCAGTCAGCGACAAGGTGGTGCGGACCGCCTCGATCGACAGGCGCGTGGCGATCAGCGCGCGCGACGGATTGAACCGCGCGCCCTCGTCGAACATCGTGTTGACCTGTCGCACCGGCAGCTTGATCGCGGGCGAACCGAACCACGTGCTGCCCGCCTCGGTCGCTAGCGCGGGGTCGCTCGGCGGCTTCGAGAGCACGCCGACGAGCACTTCGTCGCCGATCTGCGTGCCGCTCGGCAGCAGCGCGGAATTGCCGATGAAGCTGCGGCGGCCGATCTTCGTGTGCGCGAGCTCGATCGTACCGTGGCCGATCCGCGCGGCGCCGAAGATCACCGAGTCCGCGATGAAGCTCTCCTCGCCGATCTCGACGAGGTCGGGCACGATCGCGCTGGCGGTCGAGATTTCCGCGCGACGGCCGACCTTCACACCGAGCGCGCGATACCACTGCACCACGTACAGCGTCGCGAAGATCGGGTGGAGCAGGCGCAATGCAAGGTCGTTGATCTGCTGGACGAACCAGTAGCGGACGTAGAACCCGCTATTGAGCGCATAGATCGCAGGGGCGACGCGGCCGAGGATCAGGCGCTTGGCGGCCACCGTCAGCACGCACATCATCACGACATAGGTGACCGCGAGCAGCGGCGCGACCGCGACATAGGCATAGCCGCTGGTCGCCCAGTCGAGCTCGATCAGCGCGATCAGCCCGGGGGCGATCGGCAGGATCGCGACCAGCGGCAAGATCAGTGCGCACAGGAACAGGCCGATCGCCGGGCCGGCATTGCGCGGGGTTGCGGTGGCCGGGCGGCGGGGCGAATCGCCGTCATGCGCGGCGGGCGAACCTGCCCAGCGCTGGCCGGCGGGGATCGTGGTATCCGCCGGCAGCGCGGACAGATCGTCGAGCATCGCATCGTCGCCAAGCGCGGCGTTGCGGCCGACCACTGCCATCGATCCGACGAACGCGCCCTTGCCGAGCTTTACCGTGCCGAGGCGGAGCAAGCCGCGCTCGACCGAGCTGGTCGACAGCACCGACTGGTCGCTGATGATCGCATCGTCGTCGGCGTGGAGCAGGTCGGCAGTGTCGATGATCCCGGTGCCGATATGGACACGCTCGCCGATCTTCGCGCCCATCATCCGGTAATAACCGCGGATCATCGGCGTGCCAGCGAGATACGGCGTCGCGGTGACGCCAATGATCCGGCGGACCAGCCACCAGCGGAAATAATAGCTGCCCCAGAGCGGGTATTCGCCCGCCTTGAAGCGCCCGACGATCAGCCATTTCAGCGCGATCGAGAGGACCATCGACGCGATCGGCACGACCGTGAAGAACAGCCCGCTGAGGATCAGCGCGTCGACCCGCGGCATGTCGCCCGCGAGATGCGTGTAGGCGAGATAGGGCGAGAACCATTGGAGCCCCGCCAGCGTGTAGATCGGCAGCAGCGCGAGCGTCTGCGCGGCGATGCACAGCCGGCGCTTCCACGGTGCGATATGATGGAAGCTGGTCTCGTCGAGGATCGCGACGGGCGTGGTGCCACCGATCCGCAGCGCGAGCGCGCGGATGGTGGGCGCGGCATAGACGTCCTCGAGCGACAGCCCTTCGAGGCCGCGCACTTTTCGCGCCGCCGAAACCAACCGTGCGACCTTCAGCGAATGGCCACCGAGATCCTCGAACAGGTCGTCGAGCACCGATACCGGCTGCGGCGCGAACGCCTCGGCCCAGACGCGGTGCAGGCTTTCCTCCATCGGCGTGGCGGGCGCGACCATCTCGCGGTCCGACGTCACGGTGATCTCGGGCTTGACCAGCGCCTTGCGGTCGACCTTCCCCGAGGCGGGCAGCGTCGGCATGTGCGACAGCAGCTGGTAGCCGGCAGGGCGCATGTAATTGGGGAGCCGCTCGGCGACGCGGGCCTTGAGGCCGACCATGTCGATCTCCTCGGCCGGACGCGCGATCAGGAACGCCGCGAGGAACTCGGAGCCATCGCCGTCGGTGAACAACTGAACGACGGTCTGCGCGACGCCCGGCCATTCGCCGATCACCGCCTCGATCTCGGCGAGCTCGACGCGGAAGCCGCGGATCTTCACCTGCGTGTCGATGCGCCCGACGAAATCGATGTCGCCCGCCGCGTCGAGCTTCACCAGATCGCCCGACCGGTAGATCCGTTCCGGGGCACCGGAAGGCCCATCGAACGGCGTCATGATGAATTTTTCGGCGGTCAGGTCGGGGCGGTTGACGTAGCCGACGCCGACGCCTGGACCGCCGATGACGAGTTCGCCTTCCTGGCCGTCGGGGACCGGCTGCATATGCTCGTCGACCACCCAGGCGGTGTAGCCGGGGAGCGGCTTGCCGATCGTGATGCGCTGGCCGGGGAACACCTCGGTCCAGGTCGCGGTGACCGACGTCTCGGTCGGGCCGTAGGTGTTGAGCAGGCGGAGACCCGGACGCGCGAGCCGGCGTGGCAGGTCTGCCGGGCACGCTTCGCCGCCCATGTTGAGCAGGCGCAGCGTCGGCACCGGATGCTCGACCAGCGCGATCAGCGAGGGGACGACGTGCCAGATCGTCGTGTTCGCTTCGGCGAGCGCGATCGCCACGTCGGGGCCGCTGGTCGCCAGCGCCTCGGTCGCGACGAGCACCACCGCACCGACGAAGAACGCGCTCCACATCGTCTCGACCGACATGTCGAACGCGAGGCTGAACCCGCCGAACACGACGTCGGCAGGGGTGAGATCGAGGATTGCGCTTTCGGAGCGGACCAGGTGGCACGCATTGCCGTGCGAGATCATCACGCCCTTGGGGCGCCCCGTCGTGCCCGAGGTGTAGATGATATAGGCGAGGTCCTGCGGGGTGGCCTGCGTGACGTCGCGGCCGATCGGTTCGGATGGCTCAGCCGCGAGATCGCCCAACGCGGCGTCGAGCGCGAGGGTTATCCCCTTGAGGTTGGCGACGCGGCTGGCGACGGTGATCGTCAGTGCGGCCTCGCTGTCCTCGACGATGAAGTCGATGCGGTCCTGCGGATAGCCCCAGTCGACCGGCACATAGGCAGCGCCGGCGCGCAGCACGCCGAGGATCGCCATATACTGGTCGAGCCCGCGCTGCAGGCACAGCACGACGCGGTCGCCGCGGCCGATCCCCATCGCGCGCAGGCGGTGCGCGAGCGCGAGGCTGCGTGTCGCGAGGTCGGTATAGGTCCAGCGGGTCTTGCGGTCGTATTCCTCGTCCGCGCCAATCAGCCGCAATGCGGTCGCGTCGGGATAAGTCAAGCGGGTCGCATCAAAGATCTCGTAGAGCAACTCGTTGCGGGCGTAAGGCTCGGCTGCCCGTAACGCCGGCGCGGGGGCGATCGACGCCACGCCTTGCTTTGGGAAAAGAGTATGATTCGAGGGGCTTGCCGAAGTGTCGCGCTGCATGCAGCGGCCTTAGCCGACCCATTGCGCACTTTGCTACCTACGTGTCATCACCATGATGTTTCGAGTAGCAATTGAACTGCGCACTTCTGTGCCTTTTTGGTGCAGGCGCGCCGTCGGCAATGCGCTAGAACGTCCGCGCTACGCGGGCGACGATCCGCAGGACAATCCCGATCCATCCAATGGCAATCCGTGGTTCCATTGATGCAGCGGAAGAAAGCGGTCAGCGCAGCGATGAATGAGTGTCTGAAGTTGGGTAGCCATCTGACCGTTGGCGCCTAAAGCCGCCCTTTGGATCACCGAGAGGGCCCATTTACAATCACGCGCCAGGCGGACTTTCCTTTTTCGCGTTTTCGCCGCAAATAACGGCTAAATGGCTCTCTCACCCGACTATTATTCAGTTCTAGGTGTTCCCTCGACGGCAAGTCGCGAGACTATCCACGCCGCGTGGAAAACGCTGCTCCGTCAATATCACCCCGATGCCAACCATGGTGTGGATGTCTCTGCTCGTGCGAAAGAGATCAACGAGGCGTATTCCGTTTTGGGAAAGAAGGAAGCACGCGCCGCCTATGATCGGTCGCAGATCAAGCCGTCTGCCCACCGAGCGACCGCGGACCGCCCGTTTCACCCCAGGAAAGCCGGCAGGCGCCCGATGCGACCTAGCCCGTCGATGCAGCCCAGCCGCAGCCTCTCGCAGCCGCTAGAGACCAACGAATGGCTGATGGGCCTTTTCCTGCTGATCCTCACCGCCGCACCGATCGCTACAATCCTGGTTCTGTGGAATGAGGAATCCGGATTGGCACCCACGGTTCGACATAGCGTCGCCGCTCATCCCGTGCCTGAGCCCCCCGCAAAAGCCGTCCGCAGCTCATCGGGCACAAAACTCGGACTGGGACAGCCTGCTTCTTAAACTATCGCCCAGTCAGGACATTCGAGTTCGCAGGTCAGGCGCCAAAAGCGGTCGTAAAGCGGAGATGAACGAGCGGCCGAAGTTGGGAAGCTGGAAAGGGGGCGGGGAGGTCTGATTATGGGTCTGGCCGGAAGCGATAGCGCAGGGCGTTTTGACCCATACCGTGCGCAACCGGAACGCGCCGCTGGCGGACCGGCAGCGTGCGCTGCGCTTCATCGTTCACATCGTCGGCGACCTGCACCAGCCGCTGTATGCGTGCAACGGGTGGGACCATCGCGGCGCGACGTCCAGGTGACGTTCTTCGGCGCGCCGATTAACCTGCATGCGGTGTGGGACTATGCGCTGATCGACCATGAGCAATTGTCGTTCACCGAATGGGCCGACTGGCTCGACGCGCCACTGATCCGCCGAGAGGATCGCGCAGTGGAGCCAGGCCGATCCGGCGGTGTGGATCGCCGGAAGCGCGACATTGTGCCACGCGACCTATCCTGCCGGCACCGAACTGGGGAAGGCTTATGCGTTCGTGCAGAAGCCGGTCATCGCCGATCGGCTGACGCGGGCGGGCGTGCGGTTGGCGGCGTATCTCGACCGCCTCTTCGTTCGGTAGCGGCGCTTCGAACCCTGGACAGTGACTTTAGGCGATGACGAACGCACGATCGGAGTCGTTGCCGATGATGTCGTTACGGTGACCTGAGCACCGTTACGCAGCATTGCTCGATACCGTGACGCGCGTCTGCCCTCACGTCGCCAAATGGTCGAGCGTGAACCATGCGCCAACGTTCCGTTGGACAATCTTGACGTCGCCCCGGAAATCCGTCGGAACATGTTTCTGGGGTCCGGCCTGCGGCAAACGGTACGCTATGCCGTTGACCTTCGTACAGTCGTAGAAGCACGGAGCACGAGCCGTGTGGCAACAACCACCGCCGTTGACTCAGCGAGATCTTGCGGCGGTGCGATCTGTGCGACGAGCATCGCGATCGCGCGTTCCGCCATGTCCTCCACCGGCAGTTCGATCGTGGAAAGGGGCGGCAGGCAATGTTCTCCCAAGGAGATGTCGTCGAAGCCCAGGATCGACATGTCCTCGGGTACGCGCAGTCCCTTTGCTTGAATCCTACGAACCGCGCCGATTGCGATTACGTCGACCGCGGCAAACACCGCCGTCGCGCCACCTGAATCCAGCATCGCCTGCGCTTGGGGTTCGAGATCGGAGGAAAAGGCATTGCCGACGCGAAAGACCAGTTCGCCCTCCGCCCGGATCAACGCCTCTGCGCCATCGCAGCGATCACGCATGCTCGCAATGTCGGTTGGGCCGGTGATGATACCGATCCGGCGATGCCCGGCATCCAGCAGATGCCGGGCCGCGATCCTCCCTGCCTCGACATAGTCGACGCCCACGGACGGATAGCCCGGCACGGTGCGATCCAGCACGACCACCGGCGTACGCACCAATATGCCGTTCGACGTATCCTTGTCGCGGATCGGAAACCAGACGATGCCGTCCAGGCCGAGATCCACCGCCTTGGCGAGCGCTGCCTGTTCCAGCGCTTCATTGCCTTCGGTATCGATCAGGAACGTCGCATAGCCGCTGGCCCGCGCGGCGCGGAATATTGCCTGCGCCAGACTGGGGAAGAAGGGGTTGGTCAGATCGGGCACGATCAGTGCAAGCGCCGCCGTGCGCCCCGTTTTCATCGCGCGCGCGGCGACGTTCTGGCGATAGCCGATGCGCTGCGCCACTTCGAGGATATGGACGCGCGTCTGCTCACCGACCGATCCGTTGCCGTTGACGGCATAGGATGCGCTGGCGAGCGATACGCCGGCCTCGCGGGCAAGGTCCTTCAGCGTTGGGCGACGTCCGCTCGGGGTATCGGGCAATCCTTACTCCGTCTTATGCGTCAGCAATGTGGGCGACAGCGCCAGCATGACCAGCCGGGTCGGCTCGCCCACTACGAAATTATTGTCGTTCACCAACAGAATCCGATCGCGCGAGCCGGGCATCCACGCCATCCCCTCCAGATTGCCTAGGCTATCGCCGGGCAACGTATCAAAATCGAGCAGCAATTGCTTGCTCGCGATGCCAGCCGCCTGGTCCTTCAGGCTTTCGACGCCAGCCACATCGCTGGTCGAAGTGAAATCGGCAAGATAGAGCCGGCAGTGAAAAGCGAAGCGGCCGTCCGCATTCCTTGCGCCCGATCGCTCCAGCACCAGCATTCGCCGATCATCGAGCGCCAGTATCTCGGTTAGGCCATTGTCCGCGTTCTCGCCGTGGTGCGAGAGCGGCACGGCATCCAGCCGATAGGCGAATTGCTGCATGGCCTTGCCCGGCGCCATCCGTGTGAAGCGTACCAGCGGCGCATTTCCCGCGCGGGCGGGGCTGCCATCCTCGATCAGCGGTGCTTCCATCGCCAGCCACAGCGCACCATCCGGCGTATGCGTCATTCCCTCCAGCGTGCCATTGTCGCGGATGCCGTGCTTGCCGGCTGGATCGAGGACCAGATTGGCTGGAAGGGCTACGGTGTCGAGCAGCCGCCCGCGCCGATCGCTCCGGCGCAGCGCGGGGCCGAAACCGTCCCGAACATCGCCTTCACTCGTCCACAGCATCGATCGCCCGTCCGGCGCGATACGGATCGATTCCGGGTCGACGCCCTGCCGCCCGGTGCCTCCTTTGGGAAAGGTCGCGCCGCCGGCATCGCGCAGGACCACGCGTCGCCCCTTGTCGATCCGCCAACCACTCGCCCGGCGTTCGATGCGCACCGTGTAGAAGCGGGCCGGCGCATGGTCCGATCGATCGTCGCTCAGCAACACCCAGCGGCGTTTGCGTTGGTCATAGTCGATCCCCGAAATGCCGCCAAAGGCTGCGTCGAACATAGCCGGATCGAGCGTTACCTGATCGACGCGCTCGACCAGCGCCTGCGCCGTGGCAGGGGAGGCGCCCGCGATCGCCAGCAATGCCGCGGCGATCAGCCGACGCCCCCGATAGGCCATCAGAACTTCGCCCGCAGAGACACGGTGTACGTGCGCGGCGCGCCCAGGAAGTAGCGATCGAGCGTGATCGCCGGCAGGCTGAATTCGGGCTGGGTGACGGTGGAACTGGACACCGAGCCAATATACGCCTTGTCGAGCAGGTTATCGACATTGAATTGCACGGTCAGACCGCTCAGCGGGCCAAGGTCGCGCACCGTATAGCTCGCGCCCGCGCTGGCCACGGCATAGCCTGGGATATGCTCCACCCCGATCTCGCGGAAGGTGGTGGCCGCGAGCAGGTGCCCACCGACGCGGTCTCCCACATACCGGACATTCGCCTGAACCCGTGCGCCCTCCATCGGTTTGACGCCGATCTCGGCATAGGCGCTGTGCCGCGGAATGTTGCGTACCCGTTCACCGGCGATCACGCCCACCGAAGCAGTTCACCCCGTTCCTTCGAGCCGACGGCCGCATCATCATGCCGCGCGTCCTGATAGCTGTAGCTGGCATAGAAATCGAGCGCGCCCAGCTCGCCCAGCGCCGTCGCTTCGATGCCGCGCGTCCGCTGCCCCGCGATGTTCGCCGCGCGCGTGGCGACGTTGCCGCGGATGATCTCCTCAGGATCGGTGACGGTCGGATCGTTGGGTACGATGCCGATATTGTTCTTCAAATCCACCGAATAGGCCTGGAGCGAGAAGGCCAGCCGGTCGGTGGTATAGCGGATGCCGAGATCGACGTTCTCCGACTGGATCGGATCGAGCGAGCCCGGACTTATCGCGGCGGTGGACCCCAGGAAGGCGTCCTCCGGGATACCCGCAAAATTCCTGGCATAGCCGCCATAGACTTCGATCCCCCGCATCGGCGTCAGCGTGAAGCCGATCTTGGGATTGACGGGCGAATCCTGCGTGAAGCTGAGCCGGGCGTTGTATTCCAGCGGAGAGCGCACCTTGTAGCGCACGTTTAGCCAGTTCATCCCGGCATCGACGCGCAACAGCCGCGGCATCAGGTCGATCGAGTCCTGCGCGTAGAGCATCAGCGTCTCGATCCCGGCCCAGCGCCGATATTCGACATAGTTCAGCGCGGTACGATCGTAGCTGATACCGGCGGCCGGATTGGGGATGCGGAAGAAGCGGCGCTCCTCACTCGAATCCCCGCCTTCCCACCAGCCGCCGATCCGGATGCGATTGCGGGCCAGCACCTCGTCCAGCTTCAGTTCGGCGGTGGCGCCATAGCGATCGCGGTCGCGCGGGGTGACTCGCATATCGGCGGGTCCGCCAACGATGGCGCTGTTGCGCAGCGTCGCCAGCGTCGGGCGGATCGCGCCCCCATTCGCGTTATAGCTGGTGACGGCATAGGGATTGCCACCGGCCAGCGATCGCGCACGATCCTGATAGCGGAAGGATTCACCGCGAAGTGTCTGGAGGTAGGGATTTACGGTCAGCAGTATCTTGGGATCCAGCTGCCACCCGGCATTGAGATAGGCCATCACGTCCTTGCGCGAGCCGCCTAGCGCGCCACCGAAATCCAGGTCGCGCGCCGGAATACCGGTCAACACGTCGCTCGCGCGGTCCGATCGTTTGTCGGCGCGGAATTCGGCGAGCGAGATGATGTTGAAGTCGTTGTCCTTCTGGTCGTTCCAGCTGACGCGGGCCTTCAGGAACGATCCATCGTCGAAACTCTGGACGATCTTCAGTTCGGCATGGTCGCGCTTCGAATGGCGGTTGGCCGGTCCAGACATCGTTCTCCTGTGTCGAGAAACTGGCATAGGCGGGCAGGCCCTTGGCGATCTCTCCGGTATCGACGCGGAAATAGCTGCGCCAAAAATCATAGGAGCCATAGCCGGCCTCCACCGTTGCGCTTAGCGTCCGCGATGGGTCGTCGGTGGCGAAGTCCACGAAGCCGCCGAGCGCGAAGCGGGACGGCGCCCCCAGATCGCCCGCGCTTTGCGACACGGTAATACGGCGGATATTGCTCGATTCGATGAAGCGCTGCGGCGGTGATCCTCCGTTGAAGCGGGCGTCGCCCGTCGGGATGCCGTCCAGCGTGAAGCCCACCTGCTCCTTGTTCAGTCCGCGCATCGCGAACTCGAACGAAAAGCTGCCGCCACGCGCATCCCCGGTCGTCGCTTGCACGCCTGGGATCTTGTTCAAGCTCTGGGTAATATCGGCGCCAAAGGGACGTTCGTCGATATCCGCGCGTCCCAGCACCGCCACCGCGCGACTCTCTCCGTGACCGACGCGCGCAGCGGTCACGACGATATCCTCCGCCGGCGCGTCGGCCTGAATGGTCTAAGCCCAGCCTTGACCCAGCGTGAGCGCCACCACCCCCGTGCTGAAAAGGAAGCCAAACGTTCTAGAGGTGAAAGGCGGAATGTTAGTCATGTTAAACCCCCGAATGCTGAGGGCACGCCTTTCGCACAGCGTTGTGACCGTTTAGTGAAACGTTTCACTAAGCTGCTTGAACAGTATTTTCGAGATCGATGCCCTGCTCGACTGAGGCGGATAGCCAGTCACGGTTGCAGATAGAAATGCGACGGCCCTATCGCGGGCGTTGTGCGCGAGGTGCGGTTCGGATCGAATGCTGCGCCCTCAGCAAAAGCCTTCGAGCCGTCACAAGCGCGAAAGAACGGATATCCGAAGGTGAGGGTCACAGGAGCAGGTCTGAACGTCGCCTCGTCCGTCTCGCTGCTGCGAAGCCGCTGACGAGCGCCGAGCCCGAACCTAGCGCTGATGCATGACGCGAGGCAGTCCATAAACTGTCGAACAAGTCTGAAACGCTTGCCAGCAGAGCCCGCATTGCGGTCGGGGCAAACCGAAAAACACATGCTTAACGCCGTATCGTAACATGCACGTCATAAGTTTCACGCATCCAACCTTCAGCGGGATAGCGGCGATCGGGGGCGTAATGTGTTAGATCATGGGTAGTCGCCTGCGTTCGCAACTGTAACACGCGGATAGGAATGGCAAAGTTCCGCAAGAACTGATTTCAAAGCCGTAATGGGATGGCCTAAGTCAGTATTCGATCTAGTCGACTAATAGCTAGTGGATGCCCTGAGGGCGACGCATTACCGTAGTCGAGCTACCGATCAATTATATAAAATAGACCAAAATCTCAAACTCATGAGGTTCGGGGCGCGAAGCCGCACGTCAAGAGCACGGCTCGCGACGTGTCACTGGCATATAAGCATTGGGGGAAACCGAAGATGATCCGCAATTTGAAGCATGTCGGCCGCATGACGTCCCTTCTGCTGGGAGCCGCGATCGCAGCGCTATCCGTCACGCCGGCCGTCGCCCAAACCGTACTGGCGCCAGTCGGGCAGGAGACCGAGACGGGAGAGGAGATCGTTGTCTCTGGTTATCGCCGCAGCCTTGAAGAAGCGATCGACATGAAACGCAAGACGACCGGCTTTTCGGACTCGATCATCGCTACCGATATCGCCGACTTCCCCGAGCAGAACCTCTCCGAAGCGCTGCAGCGCGTGCCGGGCGTTACGATCGAGCGCGAACGGGGCCTTGGCACGCGCGTCAACGTCCGCGGCCTGCCGAGCGAATTCACCTTCGTGTCGATCAACAAGCTGGCGACCGCGTCGGGCTCGGGCGGACGTGACGTGGAGTTCGACATCTTCGCGTCAGAACTCATCCAGTCGGTCACAGTGCAGAAGTCGCCTGTGGCCGCGGATGAGGAGGGCGGTATCGCCGGCTCCGTGCTGATCCGTACCGCGCGGCCGTTCGACCACGACGGCCTGCGTCTGGTCGGGAGCGCCGATGGTGCGTACAATTCAATCTCCGAAAAGGTCGATCCCAACTTCTCGTTTCTCGCCAGCAATACCTTCGGCGACTTCGGCGTGCTGGTCTCCGTCGCCAAGCAGCAGCGCACCAACCGCACCGACTCCAACTCGGGCATCAACTTTCGCCCGATCGCGCGCTGGACCGATCGTACCGGCACTGTCTATCGCAACCAGGCGATTGCCGTGCTGCAGCGCGACGCCGGCATCGCCTTCACCAATGCCGACAAGAACAAGATCGTGTTTCTCGATAAGGTCGGCGACCGCGTCTATCAGAACGATCAGGATCGCCTCGGTCTGTCGGGCTCGGTGCAGTACAAGCCGAGTGACAATTTCAGCCTCGCGTTCGACGCGTTCCTTGGATCATACGACACGACCGAGGACGAATATGACGCTGCCGGCTATGCGGCATCGAGCAACTCGACGCTCGAGACGATCCACGAATTCGACGCCACAACGCTGGCCGACAGTGGCATCGTCGTGTTGCGCGATGTCTCCTACACCAACACGCAGCATGAATTCCTGAGTAAGGAATATATCAACGAGACCGACTATCGCCAGTTTGGCGGTGAAATGAACTGGACCACGGGCAACTGGAAGATCAATGCGCTGGGTGGTTATTCCGGCGCCAAAAAGTCACTCGATTACGCCAACCTGAAGCACGTTGCCTACGCCCCTTCGCGCACACGCTATACCGAAAATGGCGGCGAAACGATCCCGAGCGCCAATCCGCGCACGATCGACATGTACAATGCGCCGAATGCCTATCTGTTCGAAGCCTATGAGACTACGCGCGAGCAGATCAAGGACGACAAATATGCCGCGCAGATCGATCTGAGCTACCAGTTCGAATCTTCGGTGTTCAAGCGCTTCAGTTTCGGCGGTCGCTACACCGACAAAAGCAATGAGCGCGAGTATGGCGAGGAGAAGATCCAGGGTCCGACGCGTGGAAGCACGGCTTATGTCAATGTCCGCAAGCTGGGCGACAGCCCGCTCGAGACCGTGACCGACATTACAGGCGGCAAGAGCTATCAGGCACGCGACCTCAGCTGGGCGCAGGTTTCCAACGAGTATGCGCGCGATTTCTTCCGGCCCGACGGGTTTGTCACGCCGTTCGGCGACGCCAATTATTACAAGGTCCAGGAGGAGACGATCGCCGGTTATGCGATGGTCGACCTCGAATTCAACGTGACCGTGCCGGTTTTCGTCAATTTCGGAGGCCGCTATCTGCGCACCAGTATCCAATCGGAAGGCTTCCAGCAGGTCCAGAACCCGAACGGCTCAATCGGGCTGACCCCCGCGCCGGTTTCCAGCGACGGCAAATATGAAAAGTTCCTGCCGTCGTTCAACGCGCATGCGGAGTTGACCGACAGCCTGTTCCTGCGCGCCGCGGCCTCGCAGACGCTGATCCGTCCGGCGTTGACCGATCTTGCTTACAAGCGGATCGCGAGCATCGGCAACTTTCGCTACACCGATGGCAATCCTGGCCTGAAGCCGACGCTTGCCGATCAGTGGGAAGTCGGCATCGAAAAGTATCTCCCCCGCGGCGGCATTCTGGCAGCGTCCTATTTCTGGAAGAAGATCAAGGGCGTGGTGCAGAGCCAGTTGACCGGTGTGGTGCCTGGCGTGACGGTCTACAACGCCAACGGCTCCATTAACGGCGTCTACGAGTTCGATGTCTACCAGCCCGTCAATGCCGAGGGATCGTACAAGGTCAGCGGCATCGAGGTGAACGCGGTGATCCCCTTCGGGATGGTCGCGGACTGGGCGGACGGCTTCGGCATCAACGCCAACGCCACCTTCCTCGATAGCTCGCTCACCGGCGAATCCGACCTTGGCATCGATACCTCGCCGATCGGTCTTGCCGACAAGACCTACAATGCCACGGTTTTCTACGACAAGGGGCCGCTGTCGCTGCGCGTCTCGTACAACCGCAAGGGCGCCTATGTGGAGCGGATCGAGCGTAACATGTATCCGGTGTACCGCGATGCGTACGGTCAGTTCGACGTCGCCGCCAGCTATCAGGTGACGCGCAATTTCCGCGTCGAGCTGCAGGGCATCAACGTGGGGAACGCGAAGACCACCGGCTATACGATGGATCCGTCCTTCCCGACGACTTACGAAGCTTCGGGTAGCCGCATCAGCCTGGGTATCCGCGCGCAGCTCTAATCCCCGGCAGGCCCTGCCGCGGGGGCTGGGCCTGCCACACAATATTCAGTTCCGGAGTATCCTCATGACCTCGCATATCGCCCTTGCCGTGCTGCTTTCCGCGTCCGTCCAGCCCGCCGTCGCCCAGCGGGTAGCACCCGATCTTTCGCGCGCGGCACGGGGCGATGTGCGCACACCCGGCGGGGCGCGTCGTCTTTCCGGCGACATGCGCGAGGCCTATCGTACGCTCGCCACGAAAGGCGAAGTGCGCAATGTCATCCTGTTGATCGGCGATGGCATGGGGGATTCCGAGATCACCATCGCGCGCAACTATGCCGAGGGCGCCGGCGGCTATTTCAAGGGCATCGATGCACTGCCCTTTACCGGGCAGTACACCCATTATTCGCTCGACCGTGAGACCGGCAAACCTAATTACGTAACCGACAGCGCAGCCTCGGCGACCGCATGGGCCTCGGGGGTCAAGAGCTACAACGGCGCGATCGGCGTCGATATCGATGGCAAGCCGCACAAGACACTGCTCGAGCGCGCCAAAGCGGCCGGGCTTGCCACTGGCGATGTAACAACCTCGGAAATCCAAGACGCAACGCCGGGCGCGCAGATTGCCCATGTCGTGCAGCGCAAATGCTACGCGCCGGCCGCGACGAGCACACTCTGCCCACAGAACGCGATGGAGAATGGCGGTGCCGGTTCGATCACCGAACAGCTGCTGGATACCCGCGCCGACCTGGTGCTAGGTGGCGGCGCGGCAAGCTTCGCCGAGGCGGCAACGGCAGGCCGGTACAAGGGCAGGACGCTGTTCGAGCAGGCACAGGCGAGGGGCTATCGCATCGTGCGCAACGCGGCCGAGCTCGACGCCGTCTCCCGCGCCGACGACACGCGGCCGCTGATCGGGCTGTTCGCCGAAGGTAACATGGCGGTCCGCTGGACCGGTCCGCACGCCAGCTATCACGGCAACATCGACAAGCCCGCCATCACCTGCCAGCCCAACCCGCAACGCTTGGCCACGGCCCCTAATCTGGCGGCGATGACCCGCAAGGCGATCGCTTTGCTCAAGAACCGACCCAAGGGCTTCTTTCTGCAGGTTGAAGGCGCGTCGATCGACAAGCAGGACCATGCCGCCAATCCGTGCGGCCAGATTGGCGAGACGGTCGACCTCGACGAGGCGGTGCAGGTCGCGCTGGAATTCGCCGAGGCCGACGGGCACACGCTGGTAATCGTCACCGCCGATCACGCGCATACCAGCCAGATCATCGGCAACGGCGGACGCGCCCCGGGTCTAACCGCCGCGCTCAATACTCGCGAGGGGGGCGTCATGACGGTCAGTTACGGCACGGCCGAGCAAGGCTCGCAGGAACATACGGGCACACAGCTGCGCATCGCAGCCTTTGGTCCCCAAGCGGTCAACGTCTCAGGGTTGTTGGATCAGACGGATCTACACTACATCATCCGGCATGCACTCAGCATAGATTGAGTAGGCTAGACTGGACGCTCGAAGACCGCGTAGCAGGACCTTTAGTCCAATAATTCTGTAGGCTTCTTTTAGCGACACAACTACTTAATGCCGGAGTCCTATCTGGCTGCCGGTATCTAGTACCACGACACGGCGGTTCCATAGTGAAAAACGGATGCTAGCGAACGGCAACTATTCTCGGTCGCGTTTCCAAAAGCGCTCTGAAGCTTATCCACCAATCATTGACGTTTGGCTGACATAACGATCGATCGATAATATATTCTGACAAGATACAGCATATTCATGGGCGAGCCGGCTTCAAGCTCCGTGGGTATAAGGTTGCGGGGCGCGATCGGTGCGACTCCCGACGAAGTTCACGCCATGTGGACGCTCCACATGATCGAGCGCAACGTGATCGCCCGCAGGGTGAAGCGCGCTGGGTATCGCGACATAGTTAAAGCCCCCGGCTTCGACGCAGAGACGAACCCACGGGTTGCCGCAGAAGCGGCCGATAATATCTCGATGGAGGACGAGCTTTGGGCCGAGATCGCCCCGTGGACCGCTGCATCCACGGCGCGCAGAAGGTAACGGTACGCGTCATGGAGTTGTGGACAGGGATGCCGCGCGAAAAATTTCGCCGCCACCCCGATCCCTATGTGAACATCACCGAGCAGGCTGAGGCGAGCTATACGCCCGACGGCGTTGCGCCCCGCGAGGAATTGACCTTTTTCTGGCGGGTTGGAGAGACTGACGACTACCGCTTCCTATGGGGTCCTGACGCAGGCAAACTGGCGCGCACGGATGGCGCAAAGTCCATGATCGCGATCGACGTCACCGCGGTTCTACGATCGGCCTGGCGCACACCAGAAGGCGGAGCTTCCGCATGATCGTGGAGCCTCGCGAACCGGCCGACCTCTACGCTCCGTTGGAGACGGTGCCGAGGCCCCGTCCGATCGGTGAGGTTCTCCAGATCTTGTTGGTCCGCTGGTGGCTGACGCTACTGGTCGACGCGTACCGCGTGACCAGTAAGCCGCGCCTGCGACCGCCCAAGGCCAAGCGCACCCGCTAATTTCGACACGTCCGCCCTACCTCATCGCTCGGAACGCGCTTCCGAGAACGCCACCGCCTTGCCGGAGCGCATTCGATGATAAACGCCAAGCCTGTAGCCGCTCCCGCAGCGGCTTCCATTGCAGCCAACGACAACCGACAGGCTCCGCGTATCGGACCGCCGCGCATGATCGCGCAGCCAATCCCTCACGGCGTCGAGATCGCTCTGTTCATCAGGGGGGGGCGGCGTGTCGATCGGTGTGATCGCCGCGACGATCGCTCCGCAATGGCAGCCGAATCTCCACCAGTGGGAAATTCATAATGAGCATTGCAGCGACCGTTGAAACCCACGTGAATGAACCATCGAAGCAGCTAGCTGCCTGTTCCCCAATTCGGGAACAGGGCCGCACTCCAACTGGGTGTTCCTTAAAGTGGGAACAGGTCGCATTCCCGATCGAGGTCGTGCAGATGATGGCCCTGGGTACCGCAGCGGGGTTGATGGGCAAGGGTCGCCTTGCAGACGAACTCTGCATCACCGTTCGCGCACTCAATTACAAAAGCAGCGGCGAGCGTGGCGCGTCCGATGCCGACATCAGGTCCGCAGCGGCCGCCCGCGAGGGAAGGGGCGAATGGCTCATCGCCCATGCACGTACGCTTCGCGCCGTACTCGCCCGCCTATTTGAACACGATTGCCTCAAGGACGCCGCATGACCGCTGTGGCCCTCGCTACCGCCAGACAACGCGGCGCGGCCAGCTCCGGCGGTCGCTTCCTGCGGGTACCTGACGTGATGAAGACCACGGGCCTCGGTCGATCGACGATCCACCGCATGGTCGCGGCCGGTACGTTCCCTCAGCAAGTGAAGCTGACCGTGCAAGCCAGCGGCTGGCGGCAGGCCGACATCGATGATTGGATGCGCGAACGGCTAGCAGCATGCCCCCTACGCCTCTGAGGATGGGGGCACTTAAGGGGGCACGTCGCAAACCAAGCAACTATGAAAACGCAAAAAAAACAATATCATGATCGGCGAGAACTGGCAGAGGCCAGGGGCACCATCTTCACACGTACCATAACGGCAATCCCGCTCGCGGACCCGGTAGGCGATCGCCACGCCTGTCAGTCGCACGGCCCCCGACGGCCTCACCCTGTTTCCCTGTCCGCCGTTCGTCGGTAAGGGTCGCGCCATGCCGCAGCGTCGCGCCCGATTTGCCAGTTCGCGGCGGCGCGGCCAACGATCGCGGCACAAGCCGTCGTCCGAGCATTGGCTCCTGTTGCTCGGCGCGGTCGTGCTGCTCGCGGCGATCATCGGTACGCTAACGGATAGTCCCTGGCCGACCGAGACCACCACCCGCCACCGCAAGCCCCGCCTGACGATGGCGCAGGCCAGGGCATCGAATGCGCTCGTCCCGATCGTCGCGGACAAGCGCCGGCGTGCGAAGCCGTTCCGGTTCCGTGGCGGTCCGGCCGCGCGCCTGCAGGCGACCGAATGCCTCGCAACTGTCGCCTTATACGAGGCCGGTACCGACCGCGACGGACAGCGCGCCGTCATTCAGGTCGTGCTCAACCGGGTCGGCGCGCGGGGCTTCCCCAAGACGGTCTGCGGGGTCGTCTATCAGGGTGCGGACCGGAAGACCGGATGCCAGTTCTCGTTCACGTGCGACGGATCGCAGACGCGGCGGCCCGAGCATGACGGCTGGGAGCACGCCCGACACGCCGCCCGGCGGGCGATGGACGGCTATGTCTATGCACCGGTCGGCAGCGCCACGCATTACCACACCGACTGGCTCGTCCCCTATTGGCGAAGCTCTCTCGTCAAGGTGGCGACGGTGGAGTCGCATATCTTCTATCAGCGGCGCTGATCAGGCACCTAGTCGATCCGGTACTGGATCGGCTTGAAGCTGCCGCCGTTCGATTGGAGCGCGGAACAGGCGGTCATCCCGATCACCAAGTCGATCGCCGCACGAAACACTATCGTGTCGCCGGCCTTGCTTAGCGGCGGTTCGACCGTGAACGTGCCCGTTTCGCCGTTGATCGGCACGTTCATGAAGCAGTTGAACGCGACCGGAATCTGGTCGGGCTCGATGTCCCATGGCGCCAACGCCTCCGCGAGATTACCGAAGCAGCCGCGATGCGGATCGGTGTCGCCATAGATGATCGCGAACGTCTCCTTCGAACACGGCGTCAGCAGGAAATCGTGTCGCCCGACGTCGTCGGAAACGATTTCAAGCATCACGTTGCTGCGGTTCGAATAGAGCAGGTCGCCCGTCGTGAGATACAGGCGGCTAGCATAATCGAGCGTGCGCCCCGACGAGATCGCCTCGCGCACGTCACCGCGGTTGTACGCCAGAAGGTCGGAGACCTGCCGGCCCTCGGGATCGATCACGGTCAGGGTCTGGCCCTTGTCGAGCGTGAACCCGGCACCGGACCGCGGTGGGATCGTCTTGATGTCACCCACGCGCTTCACCTCGCTTGAACGGGCATTTCCAGGATTCGTCGACCACCCGCCCGCTATATTGCCGTGCTTCGCTCGATTCGCCGTGACGCGCCAGCATCGGGTTCATCGATCCGGCATATTCGAGGTCGCGCGCGAGAATGGACGAGCGCAGCTTGTCATAGCGCTGCTGGTCGCGCAGCACCTCGAACTGGTCGTGCAGGTTGAACACCATTGCGGGCGATTCGAACTTTCGCGCAGGGCGGCTCGCATTTGGGTGCAGGCCGACCACGAAGAACGCTTCCCCTGCAAAGCTCAGCGAAAAATGCGGATCGTCGGGATCGCTGCTCACCGACGGATCGGGGCGGTAGCCGAGCCATTCGTCCTTGTCGCTAAGTGACTGAGCGCGAGCCCAAAGATGTGCCTCGAACTCTTCTTCGGACAGCAAAGCAGGCGCTTCGAACAATATGATGAGCGTCCGGAAGATCGCGCGATCCTCGCGGTATTTGCGGACCGTCTCGCCGAGCGCCGGAGAAATTCTCATGTCATCCCAAGCGGATCGCACGTCGCGGGCGACGAGAATGTCCATCTGTCCCTTGGCGAGCGCGGATTTCGCGCCGACGCAGGGGAATTGTGGCGCCTGCACAGTCTCGATGAACTTGCGCGCGAGCGGGTGGTCGTTCTGGAAGATTGGCTGATACATGGTCGGGGAGGAACCCGCGAACCGCGGCAATGTTTCGCATCCGGCATAACCTTTGATATTGATCAGTACGAATCCCGATCTGTTCTTCTACCGCGCAGGGCGGTACGAGGCCGGATAATGAAGGGGCGTCGATGATCTCGGAAAAATTTCTCATGGGGCGTGGTCGCCATGAGCTGAGCAATGAAGAAAAGCAGGTGCTGGAGGACGGCATCGGCTCCGTTCGGCAGGTCGCCAGCCGCAAGCAGATCGTTCGCGCCGGCGACCTGATCGATACGAGCACGCTCCTGCTTGAGGGTTTCATGTGTCGCTACATGGACGACCGCGAGGGTCAGCGTCAGCTAGTCGCAGTGCACGTACCGGGCGATTTCGTCGATCTCCATGCCTTCCCGATGAAGCGGCTCGATCACGACATCGCCACGCTGGGCCCAGTGAAGATCGCGTGCTTCGAACATCGTACGTTGCAGTCGATCACCGAGCGCTATCCGCACCTGACGCAGAAACTGTGGTTCAGCACGCTGCTCGATGCGGCGATGCACCGCGAGTGGATCTTCCGGCTGGGGCGGCTCGGCGCGGAAGGCCGGGTCGCACATCTGTTCTGCGAACTGAACGCGCGGCTGGAGATGGTCGGGATGGCGGCGGAGGGGCGCTATATGTTGCCGATGACGCAGCCCGATCTGGCCGAGGCGAGCGGGCTGACCGGCGTTCATGTGAACCGCGTGTTGAGAGCGCTTCGCGAGAAAAATCTGCTGACGTTCAAGGCCGGCGAAGTAAATATCTTGGATCGTAAAGCACTTGCAGCCGTTGCTGAGTTCGAACCACAATATCTGTACGGTTCCAGAGGCGAGTGACGGATACCGATCGCACGACGCCTGATGGCACTACCAGTCGGGAGAGCGAGACCATGATGACACCAGAATCCATCGCAGGCACTGCTGCCGCCGAGAACGGGCTCGTGACGCTGGACGGACCCGATGGCTTGGCGATCACCTTTACGCCGGAGGCCGCCGCTGAGACGGGCCGGCGTCTTATTGCGGCTGCGGAAGTCGCTGCGAACCAGCCTCGCGACGATCGATCCAGCGACTGATCTTACGGAGCGTACGACCGGCGCTACGCACTGATCAATGCCTACGCCTTCCGCTACGTAACTTTATCACTATGCTACCCGGTACATTGACCGGGAGATCCATGTGCAGTTTCTATACCTCGCCGCCAGCGCCGTTGCGTTGATGGCGTCTACGTCGATCGTCGCGCAGACTGGTGCGACATCCACGACACCCGCCGCGAACCCCTTGCTGGCCGACTGGACCGGGCCGCTAGGCGGGGTGCCGCCGTGGGACAAGGTTCGCCCCGAGCTGTTCCCGCAGGCGTTCGAGACGACGCTGGCCGAGCGCGCCGCGGACTACCGCAAGATCGCCGACAATCCCGCCAAGCCGACCTTCGCCAACACGATCGTGCCGATGCAGTTGGCCGGCAAGCGCTACGGCCAGGTGATGACGCTGTTCGGCGTGATGACCGGCAACATGAACACCCCGGCGTATCAGAAGCTCGACCGCGAATGGTCGCCCAGATTCTCCGCGGCGTCGGACGCGATCACCTTCGACAAGCCGTTGTTCGCGCGGATCCAGGCGATCTACGACACCCGCAATTCGAGCGGGCTGAACGCGCAGCAGATCCGGCTCGTGACTCGGATCTACGACAGCTATGTGCGCCAGGGCGCCAAGCTGACCGACGCGCAGAAGACGCAGCTTTCGCAGTATAACCAGCAGCTCGCGACGGCGTTCTCGACGTTCGGCGAGAAGCTGCTCGCTGACGAGAGCAAAGCGATTTCGGTTACTGACGAGGCGCAACTCGCCGGTTTGCCCGACAGCGTGAAGGCGGTGGCCAAGGCCGCTGCGACCGAGCGGAAGCTGCCGGGCTTCGCGATCGTCAACACGCGGTCGGCGGTCGATCCGGTGCTGACCTACGCCACCGATCGTGCGCTGCGCGAGAAGGTCTGGCGCGCGTTCGTCAATCGTGGCGATAACGGCGATGCGAACGACACGAACGCGACGATCGCGCAGATCGTGAAGCTCCGCGCCGACCGCGCGCATCTGCTCGGGTTCAAGACGCATGCCGACTGGCGGATGCAGGACACGATGGCGAAGACACCCGCCGCCGCGATGGACCTGATGATGCGCGTCTGGCCCGCCGCCAAGGGCCGCGTCGCCGAGGAAGTCGCGGACATGCAGAAGGTTGCTGGCACTTCGCTGACGATCGAGCCGTGGGATTACCGCTTCTACCAGGAGAAGGTGCGCAAAGCCCGGTACGACCTCGATCAGGCGCAGCTGAAGCCGTATTTCGAGCTCGGCAACATCATCCAGGGTTCGCTGTACGCCGCCAACCGGCTGTACGGGCTGAACTTCAAGGAGATCACCGGCACCGTTCCCGTGTTCGAGCCGAACATGCGCGTGTGGAGCGTGACGGACAAGACCGGCAAGGACGTCGGGCTGTTCTACCGCGACGATTTCGCGCGGACCGGCAAGCGGTCGGGTGCGTGGGCGAACACCTATCGTGGGCAACGTGGGCTCGCGCCGGCGCAGCTCGTGCTGTCGTCGAACAACAACAATTTCGCCAAGGGTGCACCTGGCGAGCCGATCCTGATCAGCCTCGACGATGCGCAGACGCTTTTCCACGAGTTCGGCCACGCGATCCACGCGATGCTCCAGAACGTCTATTATCCGGGGCTTGCGGGTACGCCGCGCGATTTCGTGGAATATCCGAGCCAGGTGAACGAGCATTGGCTGCTGACCCGCGACGTGCTCGACAAATATGCGCGGCATTACCAGACCAAGGCGGCGATGCCGCAGGCGTTGCTCGACAAGATCGAGCAGTCGAGCAAGTTCAACGAAGGCTTCAAGACCGCGGAATATCTGTCGTCGGCGGTCGTCGACATGAAGATCCACACCGTGCCAGACGGCGTGATCGATCCCGACAAGTTCGAGGCCGCGACGCTCGCCGAGATCGGCATGCCGAAGCAGCTGGTGATGCGCCACCGCGTGCCACAGTTCCAGCATCTGTTCGCGTCGGACAGCTATTCGGCGGGCTATTACAGCTACCTCTGGTCCGAGACGATGGACGCCGACACTTTCGCCGCGTTCGAGGAGGCGGGCAGCCCGTGGGACAAGCCGACCGCGGACAGGTTCGCGAAGATCCTGTTGTCGACCGGCAACGAGACCGATCGTGCCGAGGCGTATCGTGCGTTCCGCGGGCGTGATCCCGACGTGAATGCGCTGCTCAAGAAGCGCGGTTTTGCCCCAACTCAAGCGGCGCAGGGAACGAAGTAATGGCTAGCAGCGCACTCCCGCCCGAAAAGAACCACCGGCTAAAGTCGATCCTCGGCGGATCGGCGGGCAACCTCGTCGAATGGTTCGACTGGTACGTCTATTCGGCGTTCGGGCTGTATTTCGCACCGGTGTTCTTCCCGAAGGGCAATGCGACCGCGCAGCTGATGAGCGTCGCCGCGGTGTTCGCGGTCGGCTTCCTGATGCGGCCGATCGGCGCGTGGGTGATGGGCATCTATGCCGATCGCCACGGGCGCAAATCGGGGCTGACGCTGTCGGTGACGCTGATGTGCGCGGGCTCGTTCCTGATCGCGATCACGCCCGGATTTGCGACGATCGGCTGGATCGCGCCGGCGTTGCTGATCCTCGCACGTCTGATGCAGGGTCTCAGCGTCGGCGGCGAGTACGGCGCGAGCGCGGTGTATCTGTCAGAGATGGCGGGCAAGTCGCGGCGCGGTTTCTTCTCCAGCTTCCAGTATGTCACGTTGATCGCGGGGCAGTTGCTCGCGCTTGGTGTGCTGCTGCTGTTGCAGTCGACGCTCAGCGTCGGCCAGCTCGATGCCTGGGGCTGGCGCATCCCGTTCGCGATCGGCGGCGTGCTAGCGCTGGTCGTGTTCCGAATACGTCGCGGGCTGCTCGAGACCGAGAGCTATCAGAACGCCAAGGCTGACGGCACGCCCAAATCGAGCGGCTGGCTGCTGTTCAGCAAATACCCGCGCGAGGCGTTCACCGTGCTGCTGCTGACCGCGGGCGGTACGCTCGCCTTCTATGCGTACACCACGTATATGCAGAAGTTCCTGGTCAACACGAGCGGGTTCAGCCGTGAGTCCGCGACGCTGATCATGACCGCGGCGCTGGCGCTGTATGCGGCGTTCCAGCCGGCGGCAGGCGCGCTGTCGGACCGGATCGGGCGAAAACCGCTGATGGTCGGGTTCGGCATCGCCGGCGTGCTGTGCACGGTGCCGATCTTCACCGTGCTCGAAACCGCGACCAACCCGTATCTCGCGTTCGGGCTGGTCGTGGCCTCGCTGTTCATCGTCACCGGCTACACCGCGATCAACGCGGTGGTGAAGGCGGAACTGTTCCCCGCGCACGTCCGCGCGCTGGGCGTGGCGTTGCCGTACGCGCTGGCGAACACGATGTTCGGTGGGACCGCGGAGTACGTCGCGCTGTGGCTCAAGAACGAGGGCATGGAGCGCGGCTTTTATTGGTACGTGACGGCCATGATCGGCGTGTCGCTGATCATGTACCTCCGCATGAAGGACACGCGGACGCATAGCCAGATCGTCGAGGATTGAGCCGCTGCTCCCTCTCCCCTGCGGGGAGAGGGCTGGGGTGAGGGGCTGTTCCGGGGTGGCACTGCTTGGCTGCCCCTCACCCCGACCCTCTCCCCGGAGGGGAGAGGGAGCAGTTTAGCTAGCGCGGCAACTCGATGATCGCGTCGAGACCGCCGGCCGGGCGGTTGACCAAGCGGATCTCACCGCCAGCTTCGCGGACGATCGCTCGGGCCAGCGCGAGGCCCAGGCCAATTCCCCCCGTCTCCCGGTTCCGCGAACTCTCCAGCCGCGTGAAGGCGTCGAACACGTCGCCCATGCGATCCTCGGGGATACCGGGCCCCTGATCCGCTACGACGATCGCCACGGTCTTCGCCCCCGCCTCGACACGCACTTCCGCCGACACGCCGTATTTGATGGCGTTCTCGATCAGATTGCGGACCGCGCGGCGGATCAGCGAGGGACGCAGGTGCATCCGCAGCCGTTCCGTCTCGACGAAGCTGACGTCGCTGCCGATGTCGCGAAAATCCTCGACCACCGCATCGACCAGCGCCGCAAGGTCGACGTCGGTCAGTGGTTCGCTTGGCCGACCGAGCCGTGCCAGCGATAGGATGTCGTCGAGCGTGCGGTTCATCTCCGCCACGGTATCGATCATCCGCGCGCGGTCGACATCGTCCTCCACCGACTCGATGCGGACCCGCAGCGCCGCCAGCGGCGTGCGCAGGTCGTGGCCGATCGCGCCGAGCATCCGGTCCTTCTCGTCGAGCATCCCCGTCACGCGCAGCCTGAGCGCATTGAACGCCGCGATCAGCGCGACGACGTCGTCGGGCCCATGCGGCGGCATCGGCGCGCCCGGATCGCCCGGCCGAAAGCTCTCCGCCGCGCGCCGCAAATCCTGAAGCGGGCGTGAGATCCTCCGGACGATCCACAGAACGGGCAACAGCACGATGATGTAGAGGATCGCCGTCTGCGTCAGCACCGCGAGCAGCAGCCGCCAACCGGGTTGCGGCCAGGGCGCGGTGATCGCGAGCCATCCGCGTCCGGGCTGCTCGATCGCGATCAGCAGCGTGGCGCCCTGCCGATCGCCGCGTCGCAGCCCGTCGCGGCGATGCGCGTCGCTGGGTTCGTCGGTCGCGGGGCGAAGGCCGGTATCGATCCGCCCGACCGTCAGGCCGAGATCGGCGAATTGCCGGCGTAGTTCGGTAGCGACTTCGGGATGACGCTCGAACACCGAGGGCGGGATCGGATTGGTCGGCGTACGGCGGACGCGGCCCCGGTCGGCGGTCAGCGGGCGGCCGCCATGCGCCTCGCGGTCGAGCGCATCCGCGATCCGCGTCGCGACCGGTCGCGTCGCCTGGGCAAGGCGAAACTCGGACCGATCGTGGAGGATCATTCCGAAGTTGATGACCTGCGCCACGAACAGCGCGAGCGCGATCAGCAGCGCCATCTGCCCGGCGAGGCTGCGCGGCCAAGGTCGTTTCACAAGCAAAGGATCACGGGCGGGCGATCACAGGCGCGTCACTTCGGCCGCCAGCGTGTAGCCACCGCCCCAGACCGTCTTGATCAACTCCGGCGTCTTCGCATCCGCCTCGATCTTGCGCCGCAACCGGCTGATCTGGTTGTCGATCGCCCGGTCGAACGCCGCCGCCTCGCGCCCCTGGGTCAGGTCGAGCAACTGGTCACGCGTGAGTACCTGGCGTGGGCGAGTCACCAGCGCGAGCAGCAGGTTGTACTCGCCGGTCGAAAGCGGCACGGACACGCCTTCTCGGTCGATCAGAGCGCGCTCGCCGGATTTCAGCACCCAGCCGGCGAACCCGTACGAGCTACTCTCCGGCGCATGCTGCCGCGATCCACCCGCGGTCGCACGCCGCAGCACCACTTTCACGCGGGTCGCCAGTTCGCGCGGCGAGAAGGGCTTCACGACGTAATCGTCGGCACCCATTTCCAGCCCGACGATCCGGTCGGTCTCCTCGGCGCGCGCCGTGAGGAGGATCACCGGCACGTCGCTGGTCGCGGCGATGTGGCGGCATAGCGATAGCCCATCCTCGCCCGGCATCATGATGTCGAGGATGACGAGATCGATCGCATACGCCGTCAGCCGCGTCCGCGCCGCCTCCGCATCGCCCGCCTGCGTGACGCGAAACCCCTGCTTGGTGAGATACACGGCCAGTGGCTCGCGAATCGAGCGCTCGTCGTCGACGAGCAGCAGGTGCGGCATATCTCCCATCGGGGCAGTGTCTAGCATGGCGGCTGTCCAGGGGAAGTATCGGGGTTTGCCCGACGCTTCCCCGTTTCCAAGTTAGCGCGCGGGCGCAGGCGCGGGGACCGGGGTAGGCGGGGTCACCCCTTCACGGCGTTCGCGCCGGTCGACATGGCGCATCTCGGCGGCGTTGGCGCGCTCGGTCGCGTCGACCGTGCCATCGTGATTGGCATCGATCCGGTCGAACCGCTTGAGCGCGCGTGCCTCGAACTCCTCGCGCGTCACGCTGCCATCGCCGTTCGGGTCCATCCGGCGAGCCATGCCGTCATGCTTCCGGCCACCCGGCGGCGGCACGGGAACGTCGCGGCCACTCGCCAGCATCCGGTCGTGCACCGCGGCACGATAGGCACGCATCTCGCCACCGGTCACTCGCCCGTCATGGTCGGTATCCATCTGCGCGAACCGGGCGTCGGCCTGCGCGATCGCTTCCGCGCGCGTGGCGACGCCGTCGTGGTTCGCGTCCTGGCGCATCGGTGGGCGCGGCGGCGTGGGCGTTTGCGCGCTGCTGGCGGCGGACGTGATCGCGCTGGCGGCGAGCATCAGGGTGAGGACGGTCTTGCGCATGTCGGACTCCGGCTGTGTGGGACGAATTCGCATCGAATGACGCCGGTCTACGCCGTGCTTGTCGCAGAGGTTCGCCGCCGTACCGCCAATGTGTCGCAAGATATGTCGGGGGTCAGGCGAAGATCGCGACGCTCTGCATCTGTTCGGCGACCGGCGTGCCGTCCGCGTTCCAGATCGCCATCTGCTGGCTCGAACTACCCTCGCGCACATAATCGGTGGTCGCGCGGAGCAACCACCAGCCCTCGCGCGTCACCGGCTGCGGACCGAGGATGTTGAGCAGCCACGTCATCGAGCTGAGCGGGGCAGGGCCCCCCAGCAGTTTCAGCGCGGACGGCGGCAGGCAGTCCGCGACCGCGACAAGCTCTACCATTGGATCGAGCCCGTCGCGCTCGGTCAGCCGCGCCCAGCGCAGCCACTCCGCCGGGCCGACGCCCTCGTCCCGACGATCTAGCAGGTCGAAGTTCCGCGAGAACGCAACCGCGCTGGTCCCGCGAAACGTCTGCGTATCCGAGCTGGGCATCGGGAAATCCGGTGCGCTGCCGGTCCGGTGATCGACACGCGATGCGACCGCGCCCATGAACACAAACGTTGCGCGCAGCCCGAGTCCGGCCTCGCTCTCGACATCCGCCTGGACGAAGGCGGCATTGCGCCCGCGTCGCAGCCGGGTCGCGCGGATCGTGATGTCACCCGACAGCGGCCCGATGAACGACACCTGCGCCGACCGCAACGGCGGCAGGTCGACGTCCGACTTCTGCGCGGCATGCAGCGCGAGCGCGGCGGAGAAGCCGCCATAGGCGGTGCGGCCCTGGAGCCAGGTCTCGGGCACCGTCCCGCGCCAGCCACCGTCGATCGGCTCCAGCGCGTCGATCGCGTGTTTGAGACTGGTCATGCGATCGCGCCCGCAAGCCGGTCGCGGAGTTCGCGCTTGAGGACTTTGCCGATCGCACTGCGGGGCAGTTCGTCGGCGACGTGCAACGCCGACAGCCGTTGCGTCTTGCCGAGCTGGTCGTTCACCCAGGCGAGGATCGCGGCCGCGTCTTCGGTCGCGCCGTCACGCGGCACGTAGAAGCCGACCGGCGTCTCGCCCCAGGCCTCCGACGGGACGCCGATCACCGCGCAGTCCGCGACCGCGGGGTGCTGCGCCAACACCGCCTCCAGATCCGACGGATAGATGTTGAACCCGCCCGAGATGATCAGGTCCTTCTTCCGGTCCATCAGCATGAGAAAGCCGTCCTCGTCGAAGCGCCCGACATCGCCGTGGCGGATGTAGCGGTTGCCGTCTGAATCATGCCACTCGGCATCGCGCGTTGCCTCGGAACGGCCGTGATAACCGTTCATCATCGCGGGGCTGCGGCCGACGACTTCGCCCATCTCGCCGGGCGCAACCTCGACGCCGTCGTCGTCGATCAGGCGAATTTGGTGGCCGGGCATCGGTTGGCCGACGGTATGCAGCTTGGTCGGATAGGCCGTGGCGTTGAGCGCACAGCTCGCGCCGCCCTCGGTCATGCCGTAGAATTCGACGAGCACGCCCGGCCAGCGCGCGACGACGTCGGCCTTGAGCGCAGCGGAGAAGGGCGCGCTGGTGCTGGTCTTGAACCGGAACGCCGACAAGTCGAATGCGTCGAAGTCGGGCAGCGCCATGATCCGCTGATACTGGACGGGCACCAGCATCGTGTGCGTTGCACGGTAGCGTTCGGCGAGTTCGAGATACGCGCGCGCGTCGAACTTACCCATCAACACAGCGGTGCCGCCCCAGCCCAGCGTCGGCAGGAAGCTGACCAGCGTGGTGTTCGAATAGAGCGGCGTGGCGATCATCGTGACCGCAGTGTCGAACCCGGCGGCGGTGTTACGAGAGATATGCGCCCAGCGCATCGCGTGGCTCTGGACGATGCCCTTCGGCGTGCCGGTGGTGCCGGAGGAGTAGATGATGTTGAACGGGTCTTCGGGGGCGATTGCGACGGGACTTGGCTTAATCTCTGGAGCAGCTAGCCACGCATCAAAAGATTGTTCTCCCGCGAAGGCTGGAGCCCAGTCTGGGCTCCAGCCTTCGCGGGAGAACAAGATGGGGCGGGCTGAAAGCGTTTGCTGTTCCAATACCTGCGCATTCTCCGCATCGAGAAACACCAACGGCGCGCCACTGTCGGCAATCATTGCCGCAATCGCCGCCGGCGTGGCCGACGGCGCGATCGGCGTCGCTACGCATCCGGCGCGTACCGCACCAAGGAATACCGCCGCGTACGCCGTCGTCGGCGCCGCGACGATCGCCACCGCACTCCCCGGCGCAACCCCGTCGCGCTGCAACGCCGTCGCCACCTGGTCCATCATCGTGTCGAGCGTTCGATAGTCGATACTGCCCTGCGCATCGGCGACGGCGGTACGATCGCCGCGTTCGCGCGCGTGGGCGAAGATCAGGTCTGGAAGGGTGGCAAAGCCGGTGGCGAGCATGTCTGCAGCGGTCGTCATGCGACGCATCGCTAGGCGAACGCGTCCGGCAATGCCATACGGTATATTCGAAAACCGATGCCGAGGAGACGCCCTTGCTGTTCTACGATAGCGCGCTGCCCGCACCCAATCCGCGGCGCGTCCGCCTCTTTCTTGCCGAGAAGCATGTCCGCGTGCCGATGGCGCAGATCTCGATCCCGAAGGCCGAGCACAAGGCCGAACGGTTCCTGTCGGTCAACGCGCTCGGCCAGACGCCCGCGCTCGCGTTCGACGATGGCCGCGTGCTGACCGAGAGCGTCGCGATCTGCCGGTATTTCGAGGTGCTGCACCCCGATCCCCCGATGTTCGGCCACGGTGCGCACAACATCGCCGAGATCGACATGTGGACGCGGCGGATCGAGCTTCGGCTGATGACCCCGCTGTCGATGGTGTGGCTGCACACGCATCCCTGGACCGCGCGGATCGTCCAGCCGCAATATACCGAGTTCGGCGAGAGCCAGCGACCGCGCGTACTCGCGGCGATGGCGGAGTTCGACCATGCACTCGCCGGTCGCGACTGGCTGGACGGCGAACGCTACACGATCGCCGACATCGTCCTGCTGACGACGATCGACTTCGCAAAGTTCGTCGGGATCGCGATGCCCGACGATCTCGGTCATTTGCGCGAGTGGCATGCGCGGGCCTCCGCTCGGCCGAGTGCGCAGGCATGAGCGCGAGTATCGAGGGTGCGGTTGCGATCGTCACCGGCGGCGGGACGGGGATCGGCGCGGCGGTCGTGCGGCGACTGGCGGCGCGCGGGGTCCGTTGCGTCATCAACTACGCGACCAGCCGCGACGATGCCGAGGCGCTTGCCGCCGAGATGGGCCAGGGCGCGATCGCGGTACAGGCCGACATCGTCGACGATGCCGCGTGTCGCGCGCTTGCCCGGGCCGCGACCGACGCGTTCGGTCGGATCGACTTCCTCGTCAACAATGCCGGCCGGACGAAGTTCGCGGCTCATGAGGATCTCGATGCGCTCGACGCGGAGGATTTCGTCGACATCTACCGGCTCAATACGGTCGCCCCGTTCCAGATGGTCCGCGCCTGCGCCCCTGCCTTGCGCGTCAGCCCGTTCGGCGCGGTCGTCAACGTCGCGAGTGTCGCCGGGGTGTTCGGGATGGGGTCGTCGGTCGCCTATGCCGCGTCGAAAGGCGCGCTCGTGACGATGACCAAAAGCCTTGCGAGGGCCCTCGCACCCAAGATCCGCGTCAACGCCGTCGCGCCCGGCTATGTCGCGACCGGCTGGTACGAGAAGCGGCTCGGCGACGAGGGGTTCGCCAAGCTGAATGCGAAGGTCGCGGCATCGGTGCCGATGGGCTTCGCCACCGGGCCCGACGACGTCGCAGGCCCGATCGAGATGCTGCTGGATCCGATGAGCCGGGCGATGACCGGCGAAGTCTTGTTGCTGGACGGCGGCGGGCACCTCGACGTGGCGCTGTCGAGACGGCCGGGACGCGAGGGCTAGCACGGGCGAACGCCCCCTGTCGCTGCCTTCGCCGATGGGCGGTAAGGAAAAGACGCTTTGCAACGTTGCGAATCTGTGCGAGGGGACCCGCATACCCGGTATTCAGATTGCCCGGACACTCCGCTCCATCGTCGATGCGGACGCGAGCCCGGCACGACGTTGGAGAGGGGATAAGGCGGAAGAGCGACCCAAACGAGGACGCATCTTCCGCCGTCCTTCTCACGAAACGCCGGTTGCGCTTTCAAACTCGCAACGTTTTGCTTTTCGACGCTATTCCGCGCGTCGCCGCGGGTGCCTCGGCTCACCGCAACTTGCCTCGCGACACAGCTTTAGCTTGTCTGGTACGCGCTGATTGCCGTAGCGTAAGGCCTGTTTCGATTTCGAGGTATTGTCGATGGCTACAGCGTATCAGTCCCATCCCGAGATCGCCGACGCGCTGGCGATGAAGCGACGGGGCCTGACCCTCGCGCTGCTCACCTTCACCTATTTCTTCAGCTACATGGACCGACAGATCCTCGCGATCCTGCTCGAGCGGATCAAGGCGGACCTGCTGCTGACGGATACGCAGCTCGGTTTGCTGTCCGGACTCGTGTTCGCAATCTTCTACGCGACGCTCGGCATCCCGGTCGCGCGGCTGGCGGATCGGACCAGTCGCCGCAACATCATCGCCGCAAGCTTGACGATCTGGAGCGCGATGACCGCGCTGTGCGGGCTTGCCCAGAATTTCACGCAGCTGATGCTGTTCCGGATCGGCGTCGGCATCGGCGAGGCGGGGTCGAGCCCGCCAAGCCATTCGATCATCGCCGATCTCTATCCGCCTGAAAAGCGCGCGAGCGCGATGGCGGTCTATTCGCTCGGCGTCGTGCTCGGTGCAGGGTTCGGCACGCTGATCGGCGGCGTCGTCGCGCACAGCTATGGCTGGCGGATCGCGATGATGACCGTCGGCCTGCCGGGGATCGTGCTCGCCGTCCTCGTCCGCCTGTTCATGGTCGAGCCTCGCCGTGGCCTGTCCGATGCCGCCCGCGCGGTGGCGACGCCGATGCCCAGCGTCGCGCAGGGGTTCGCGTCGATGTGGGCGAGTGCGCCGGCGCGGCATCTGGTGGTCGGCGTCACGCTCACCTCGATGATCGGCTATGCGCTGACCGGCTGGGGGCCGAGCTATATTCAGCGCTCGCTCGGTATCTCGATGCTCGACATCTCGCGCTATATCGCCCTGCCGGGCGCGTTGTTCGGCGCGATCTCCGCGCTGGCGGGCGGCAAGATCGC
The DNA here is from genome assembly GCF_056680455.1 of Sphingomonas sp. AP28. NCBI lineage: Bacteria > Pseudomonadati > Pseudomonadota > Alphaproteobacteria > Sphingomonadales > Sphingomonadaceae > Sphingomonas > Sphingomonas sp. AP28. The sequence goes on from NZ_CM155283.1 coordinate 3,640,956, forward strand.
GGACGTGCTCGCCAAGCGTCACGGGCTTCACGTCCAGGCCTGGGTGGTGCTGGTGATGAAGGGCCTGTCGCTGCCGTTCGCGCTGGCCTTCTACCTGATCGACGCACCGGCGGTCGCGATCGGCAGTTATTTCGTGTCGCTGATCTTCGCGAACTCGTACCTCGGGCCGAGCTTCGCGCTGATCCAGCATCTCGCGCCGTTGCAGATCCGGGCGATGTGGGCGGCGATCACGCTGCTCGTCATCAACCTGGTCGGGCTGGGGCTGGGGCCGACGCTGGTGGGGTGGCTGAGCGACCTGCTCAAGCCCGGGTTCGGCGAGGACTCGCTTCGCTATGCACTGGTGATCATTGTGCTGATGACACCTTGGGCGCTGTTCCACTATTGGCGCGCGGGGGTGTTGCTGAAGCGGGCGGAGGACGCGGCGGTTCGGTAGCCAGACCGCTCGTCATCCCCGCGGAGGCGGACCCAAAAAGCCTCGGACGGCACTGTCGTCGCGTCGTCAGTCGGTCTGGTTTCCCCCTCCGTGGGATCGACGAAGCGAGTTTCGTCAGGATATTCCGCCCGTCCCATCCCCCAACATCCATGCCAGCGCCGACGCCCGGTCGTCGAACACAGCCATGTCGTCGCGGACCGACGCGATCCGCTTCACCTGCAACCGTGCGAGCTTGCCATTGGTGTAGAGTGCGACCTTGCGCGACTTCAGCGGCATCGACAGCGCCACGCGTTGCAGCATCGCGATCACCTCCTGTGGCTGGATCGCGGACTTCGAAAAATTGCAGAGCAGCATGTGGCGCTTGCCCGTCGCCAGCACGCGCCGCCCCTCGCGCTCCAGGTCGCGCAGGAACGCCTCGACATGCTCGATCGTCCAGAACCCGGACGCTTCGACCTCGATAATTCCCGTCGCCAGATCGGTCGTGATGGTGTGCATGCAGCCTCCGTGGAGACTGGTTCTCCGTGAAAGCCGGGGTCGGCGATCCGCCGTTAACGAGGCGTAACCAAACCGTTTTAGCCTCGAAACCGCCCCGGTTCGCGGAGGATCAGGCCTTCGCCATCCGATCGTCGAACAGGCCGAACATCAGCGTCGAGGCATACATCGCGATCGCGCGTTCACGCGGCATCGTCGACGCCCATTTGCGCATGTCGAACGCCGCGTTCTGGAGCGCCATCAGCGCCTGCGCCGCGATCAGCGCATCGACTGCGCGGATCGAGCCTTCGCCGATGCCGTCCATCATCATGCCGGCATAGCGCCGCGCGATACCGTTCGAGCGATCGACCATCGCATTGCGTACGCCGACCGGCAGGCCGCTGAGCGCGGTGGTGCGCAGCAGCGGTCCGCGCTCGGCGAACTGCACGTCGAGCAAGGTCGCGACCGTACTCGACAGCTTGTGCCAATAGCTCCCGCCCTCGGCCTCGCCGCGGCTCTGCGCATCGGCGATCGTGTCAAAGCTGCGGCGGTAACACGCGATGACGAGATCGTCCTTCGCGTCGAGATGGTGGTAGAAGCTGCCCTTGGTCACGTTCAGTTCGGACGCGATCTTCTGGACGGACGCACCGCGATAGCCAAGTTCGTTGATCAGGCGCGTCGCCGCCAGCAGGAACGCCTCGCGCCCCGGCTCCGCCTCGTCATGACTGAGATCGAGCAGGGTAGGGGCCCAGCGCGTGTCCTTCCCCGCGATGCCGTGCGCAAACACATCCATCAAGCGTTCCTCGACACGCCCATATTGATCGGGCTCGTACCGCGTCAGCCAGATCGGCAACCAGAACGTGTTCTCGAGAAGCACATGCGCGCGCGCACCGTTGAGGTCGGTCTGCGCACGTGACGAGGTCGGCCCCCACAACAGGCGCGTCCGACGGAACACCTCGCGCCAGCCCGCCATCAGCCGGCCGCGCATCGGCTCCTCGGTCGCGCGCAGATCGGAGAGGACCGCGAACGCCTTCTCCTCGCCGCGCTGGATGCGGGCGAGCCGGTCCATGTTGAGCGCGAGATAGCGCCGCACGCGATCCTCGGGCGTCGCCTCCTCCATCGCGACGTCGAGCATCGCGATCAACGATTCGAGCGTGTTCTCAAACGCCGCCGCCGCGAGGTCTTCCTTGCGCTTGAAATAATAGGTAACGCTGGTCGTATTGAGCCCGACGCGCCGCGCCACGTCCGCGAACGTCATGCCCTTGGCACTCTGTTCGTTGATCGCTTCTGCCGCCGCGGCGAGGATCGCGTCACGCTTCGCACGGAAGCGCTTGGTCCCCTGTTCGCTCTCGTCGCTGGCCTCTGCCGGAACCTTCATCGAAACACCCTAACAGCTTCGATTTGAAGATACAGTGCTTTTTAGGCGCTTTCAGGGCGGACTTGAAAACATGCTTTCCGGGACCCTTCACACGCTTTACCGAATGTGCGGTATGGTCTAACCCGCCTCCAAAGCGACGACGAACGGAGAGCCCGCATGGATTTTACGCTGAGCGAACGAGAGATGTATTTCCGGGATCGGGTCCGGGATTTCATCGACCAGAATATCCGCCCGCGACAGGCCGATTACGACCAGCAGGCGCATGAGGGCGAGCGCTGGAAGGTGATTCCGGTGATCGAGGAGATGAAGGAGAAGGCCAAGGCCGCCGGGCTCTGGAATTTCTTCATGCCGCCGCATTCGGGCCAGACGCATGTCGACGATTCGTTCGAGTTCGAAGGCACGCAGCTGACCAATCTCGAATATGCGTTATGCGCGGAGGAGATGGGGAAGATCAGCTGGGCGAGCGAGTGCTTCAACTGTTCGGCGCCCGATACCGGCAACATGGAGGTGTTTCACCGCTATGGTACGCGCGAGCAGAAGGAGGCGTATCTCGGGCCGCTGATGCGCGGCGAGATCCGCTCGGCGTTCCTAATGACCGAGCCCGCGGTGGCGTCGTCGGATGCGACCAATATCGAGACGTCGATGGTGCGCGATGGCGATCACTACGTCATCAACGGCACGAAATGGTGGTCGAGCGGCGTCGGCGATCCGCGTTGCAAGATCGCGATCGTGATGGGCAAGACGAGCTTCGAGGGTTCGCGGCATCAGCAGCAGAGCCAGATCCTCGTGCCGATGGATACGCCCGGCGTGACGATCAAGCGGATGCTCTCCGTCTATGGCTATGACCACGCGCCGCATGGGCATGGCGAAGTCGTGCTGGAGAACGTCCGCGTGCCGGTCGAGAACGTGCTGCTCGGCGAGGGGCGCGGGTTCGAGATCGCGCAGGGGCGGCTTGGGCCGGGCCGCATCCATCACTGCATGCGCACCATCGGTGTCGCCGAAACCGCGATCGAGGCGATGGCGCGGCGACTGCTCGACCGGGTCGCGTTCGGCAAGCGGATCGCGGACTTCTCGGTTTGGGAAGAGCGGATCGCGACCGCGCGCATCGACATCGAGATGACTCGTTTGCTCTGCCTCAAGGCGGCGGACATGATGGACAAGGCAGGCAACAAGTCTGCGCAGATCGAGATATCGATGATCAAGGTCGCCGCGCCGAACATGGCGCTGCGGATCCTCGACGATGCGATCCAAGCGCATGGCGGCGGCGGTGTCTCGGGCGACTTCCGGTTGGCGCACGACTGGGCGGCGATGCGGACTCTGCGCTTCGCGGACGGCCCGGACGAGGTTCACAACCGCTCGATCGCGCGCAACGAGTTCGGGAAATATGGGGACTTCCGTAAGGGCGGCGTTTCCAGCGGGGACGTCGGGGTGAGCCGGTAAACCCACCGCACTCTCCGTTCGTCCTGAGCGAAGTCGAAGGACCGGCTCGCTTGGGGCAATGTCCTTCGACTGCGCTCAGGACGAACGGAATTTTGATTGTCCGCCCGCCAATTTTCGGAGCCTGACTACCCATGAAAGCCGCAGTCCTTTTCGAAGCCAACACCCCGCTCAGCATCGAGGATGTCACCATCTCGAAGCCGACGGCACACGAGGTTCTGATCCGAACGGTCGCGGTCGGCGTTTGCCGGTCCGACCTGCATTTCGTCGATGGCGCCTACCCGCATGCCATGCCGACCATTCCGGGGCACGAGGCTTGCGGCGTGGTCGAGGCGGTCGGCGACGAAGTGCGCGGCGTGAAGGCCGGCGACCATGTCGTGACGTGTCTCTCGGCATTTTGCGGCCAATGCGAGTTCTGCGTCACCGGGCGGATGTCGCTGTGCATCGACGCTAGCGTGCGTCGCCCCAAGGGGGCCGCCCCACGCCTGATGCTCGGTGATCGGCCGATCGCGCAGATGCTCAACCTCAGCGCCTATGCCGAGATGATGCTGGTCCACGAACACGCCTGCGTCGCGATCGACCGCGACATGCCGATGGACCGTGCCGCATTGCTTGGGTGCGCGATTACGACCGGCGCGGGCGCGGTGTTCAACACCACGGATGTGACGCCGGGCGAGACGGTCTGCGTGGTCGGCTGCGGCGGCATCGGGCTCGCGGCCGTGAACGCGGCCAAGATCGCGGGCGCGGGGAAGATCATCGCGCTCGATCCCGTGCCCGAGAAGCGCGCGATGGCAGAGAAACTCGGCGCGACGCACAGCATCGATGCGCTGTCCGTCACCGCGGCGGACGAGGTCGTCGCGATCACCAAGGGCGGCGTGCATCACGCGATCGAGGCGGTCGGGCGCGCGCAATCCGCGGCGACCGCGGTGAAGGTGCTGCGGCGCGGCGGCACTGCGACGATCCTTGGCATGATGCCGCTCGGCGAGAAGGTTGGGCTGTCGGCGATGGACCTGCTGTCGGGCAAGCGGCTGCAGGGCGGGTTCATGGGCTCGAACCGCTTCCCGGTCGACATCCCGCGGTTGGTCGATTTCTACATGCGCGGGCTGCTCGATCTCGACACGATCATCGCCGACCGGATGCCGCTGGAGCGCATCAATGACGCGTTCGACGAACTCCGCCGCGGCGACACCACTCGCAGCGTGATCACTTTCTCGTGAGCGACGCATCGACCAGCATGGTCGGCACGATCGCAGTCGGCGACAAGGACCGTCTCGACCTCGACACGCTTGGCGCGTGGATGACCGCCAACGTGCCGGGCTATGCCGGCCCGCTGACCTACGCGAAGTTCGCCGGCGGCCAGTCGAACCCGACCTACCGCCTCGACACACCGGATCGCGCCTGCGTGCTGCGCCGGAAACCGTTCGGCCCGATCCTGCCGAGCGCGCATGCCGTCGACCGTGAATACCGCGTCATCGCCGGCCTCCATCCGACCGGCTTTCCCGTGCCGCGCCCCTACGGGCTTTGCGAGGACGCGGCCATCATCGGCTCGGCGTTCTACGTCATGGAGATGGTCGAGGGCCGGACGATCTGGGACGGCGCGATGCCCGGTGCGACCCCGCCCGAGCGTACTGCGCATTACGAGGCGATGGTCGATACGCTCGCCGCGCTCCACAACACCGATTACGCGGCGGCGGGGCTCGAGGAATACGGCAAGCCCGGCAATTATTTCGAGCGCCAGGTCGGCCGCTGGACCAAGCAATACCGCGCCGCCGAAACCGAGCATATGGAGTCGGTCGAACGCCTGATCGAATGGTTGCCAAGAACCCTGCCCGAGCAGACGCGGACCTCGATCGTCCACGGCGACTACCGCATCGACAACATGATCTTCGCGCCGTCGGAGCCCAAGGTCATCGCGGTGCTCGACTGGGAATTGTCGACGCTCGGCGATCCGCTCGCGGACTTCTCGTATTTGCTGATGAGTTGGGTGACCGAACCCGAGGGGCGCTCGGGCGTGCTCGGCATGACCGGCCCGGAGACGGGCATTCCGACGATCGAGCAGGTGGTCTCGCGCTATTGCGCTGCCACCGGACGCGACGGGGTGCCCGATCTCAACTGGTATTTCGCCTACAACCTCTTCCGTCTGACCGGCATCGTCCAGGGTATCAAGAAGCGCATCGTCGACGGCACTGCGTCGAGCGCGCAGGCGGAGAAAACGGTCGCCAAGATCCATGGTCTGGCGGACGCGGCCTGGGGCTTTGCTGTTAAGGCGGGGGCTTAGTTCATCCCCCTCCCGTATGCGGGAGGGGCTAGGGGTGGGCTCGCGCTCACCATAACCGATACCGTTTGTGGCTGGCCGGGGGCCCACCCCCGACCCCTCCCGCATGCGGGAGGGGAGAAGCAAGAATGTCGCAGTTCGATCTGACCGGGATGGTCGCCATCGTCACCGGCTCCTCGCGAGGGATCGGCTTGGCCTCCGCACGCGAACTGGCCGAGCACGGCGCGAAGATCGTGATATCGAGCCGCAAGCAGGACGCGTGTGACACGGTGGCGGCGGAACTCAACGCCAGACACGGAGACGGCACCGCGATCGCCATAGCCGCGAACATCTCCGACAAGGCTGGCCTTCAGCACCTCGTCGACGAGACCCGTGCCAAGTTCGGCCGTATCGACATCCTCGTCTGCAACGCCGCCTCGAACCCCTATTACGGGCCCCAAGCCGGCATCGCCGACGACCAGTTCCGGAAGATCCTCGACAACAACATCGTGTCCAACCACTGGCTGATCCAGATGGTCGCGCCCGAGATGCTGGAGCGCCGCAGCGGTAGCATCATCATCATATCCTCGATCGGTGGCCTGCGCGGCTCGCCGGTGATCGGCGCCTATTGCATCAGCAAGGCCGCCGACATGCAGCTCGCGCGCAACCTCGCGGTCGAGTTCGGGCCGTCCAACGTCCGCGTGAACTGCATCGCCCCCGGCCTGATCAAGACCGACTTCGCGCGAGCGCTGTGGGAGGACCCGCAACGGATCGAGGCGGCGAACACAAGCGTGCCGCTCCGCCGAATCGGCGAGCCCGAAGAGATCGCCGGCGCGGTCGTCTTCCTCGCTTCGCAGGCCAGCGCATTCATGACCGGCCAGACGATGGTCATCGACGGCGGCGTCACGATCTAACCGGGAGGAACCCTCATGCGTTTCGAGAACAAGTCGATCATCGTCACCGGCGCAGGCTCGGGCATCGGCCGCGCAGCCGCACTCCTGTTCGCGAGCGAAGGGGGCAAGGTCATCGTCGCCGACAAGACCGAAGGCGCGGACGAAACCGCCCACCTGATCGCGCAAGCCGGCGGTACGGCCAAGGCGATCCGCATCGACGCCGGGCTCGAAGAGGACGTGATCCGCACGATCGCGTTCGCCTGCGGCAGCTTCGGCGGGCTCGACGTGATGTTCGCCAATGCGGGGATCTCGGGCGGCATGGCGAACCTGTTCGATACCGACGTCGCACTCATTACCGAAGTGCTGCGCGTCAACCTGATCGGCCCGTTCCTCGCGATCAAGCACGCGGCCCCGCGTATCGCCGAACGCGGGAAGGGCGCGATCGTCCTCACCGCCAGCGTCGCCGGCATCCGCTCGGGCGCCGGCTCGCCCGCCTATTCCGCGTCGAAAGCCGGTGTCATCAACCTCGCGGCCGTCTCCGCGCAGCAACTCACCGGCTCGAACGTCCGCGTCAACGCGATCTGCCCCGGCCTGACCGAAACCGGCATGACCAAGCCCGTGTTCGATTACGCGCGCGGGGCGAACAAGATGGACCGCGTCGGCCGCCTCAACCCGCTCCACCGCGGCGCGCAGCCCGAGGAACTTGCCAAGGTCGCGCTGTTCCTCGCGTCCGACGACGCCAGCTACGTCAACGGCCAGGCGATCGCGGTCGATGGCGGTCTCTCGTCCAGCCATCCCGTGACACGGCAGGAATACGGTAAGACCGCCGCCTGACCGATGATGCTGTCGGGTCGCGGCGTTTCGCCCGCTGGATACGCTTGCGCAACGACTTTTGCGGGACCATTTGCGACGTGCGGACGTTGAGCGTCCGACCCCATAAAGGAGAACCCCCATGGCTTTCGAACTCCCACCGCTGCCGTATGCCTATGACGCGCTCGAGCCGGTGATCGACCAGGAAACGATGAAGTTTCATCACGACAAGCATCACGCGGCGTACACGGCCAAGCTGAACGAAGGCGTCGAGAAGGATTCCGCGCTGGCGGGCAAGTCGATCGAGGACATCCTCGGCATGATCTCGTCGCAGCCGCTGCTGGTCCGCAACAATGGCGGCGGTTTCTGGAACCACGACTTCTTCTGGAAGACGATGGCGGCCAAGAACGGCCAGGCTCCGTCGGGCAAGCTCGCCAAGGCGATTGACCGCGACTTCGGTAGCCTCGACAAGCTGAAGGAAGAGTTCAACACCAAGGGTGCAGGACAGTTCGGCTCGGGCTGGGCGTGGCTGATCGCGGATGCGAGCGGCAAGCTGAAGGTTACGAGCACGCCGAACCAGGACAACCCGCTGATGGACGATGCCAAGGAGCCCGGCACGCCGTTGCTCGGCAACGATGTCTGGGAGCACGCCTATTACCTGACGTATAAGAACGATCGTCCGGGCTATCTGAAGGCCTGGTGGGACATCGTGAATTGGGACGTCGTCGGCGAGCGCTACGCGAAGGTCGCTGGCTGACCTGAATTCCCCTCCCGCTTTGCGGGAGGGGTTAGGGGAGGGGGCGACGTACGTACTGGCGTCCGGTTAGTGCGGCACGCCCCTCCCCAGACCCCTCCCGTAAACGGGAGGGGAGTAGAGTTACCCTTCGGGCGGCAGGTCGGTCACGGCCTTGTCGCCCGTTTGCAATCCGTGCTTGAGCAGCATCGGAATGTTGGCGAACGCGAAGAGCAGCGTCAGCGGGATCGCGCCCCAGAGCTTGAAGCCGACCCAGAAATCCCAGGTCGTGTTGCGCCATACTGCCTCGTTCAGCACCGCCATGAACACGAAGAACACCGCCCAGTTGCGCGTCAGTTTGCGCCAGCCATCGGCGGACAGGCCGGGGTAAGCGGTGGCGAGCAGCGACTGGAGTAGCGGGCGCCCGGTGACGAGCCCGAACGTCAGGATCGCAGCGAACATCGCGTAGATGATCGTCGGCTTCATCTGGATGAAGCGCTGGTCGTGGAAATAGATCGTCAGCCCGCCGAACACGACGATCAGCGCGCCCGACAGCCACAGCATCGGCGAGATATGCCCGGTTTTCACCTTGGACACGATCATCGCGGCAATCGTGGCGATGATGAACGCGGTGGTAGCGGCGACGACGCGGACGATCGGCAGGCCGGGCGTGAGGAAGTTCACTGCGAAGAAGACCGCGAGCGGGCCGTAGTCGACCGCCATGCGGAGGCCGGGGGATAGGGGGGGCTTGGTTGGGGTCACGAGATCAATCCAGAATACCGTTCGTCCTGAGCGAAGTCGAAGGACATTGCCACAAACGGGCCGGTCCTTCGACTACGCTCAGGACGAACGGAAAAAGAGGGGGCGTGGAGCGAGTGGAAAGGCGTTACTTCCGAACGCTCTCCACGCCCGCGATGATCCGGCTCACCTCGTTCGCATCGAACGGGCGCAGGTCGGTCATGCCCTCGCCGATGCCAATTGCATGGATCGGCAGGCCGTATTTCTCTGCCGCCGCCACGAGAACGCCGCCGCGGGCGGTGCCGTCGAGCTTGGTCATCACGAGGCCGGTAACGCCGGCGACTTCCTTGAAGACCTCGATCTGCTGCAGCGCATTCTGGCCGGTGGTGGCGTCGAGCACCAGGACGATATCGTGCGGGCTTTCAGGGTTGATGCGACCCAGCACGCGGCGGATCTTCGCCAGCTCGTCCATCAGCTCGCGCTTGTTCTGCAGACGGCCCGCGGTGTCGACGATCAGTACGTCGATGCCCGTCTCGGTCGCCTTCTTGACCGCATCCCACACCACGCCCGCCGCGTCGCCGCCCTCGGGGCCGGTGACGATCGGCACGCCGACGCGCTCGGCCCAGGTGCGGAGCTGGCCGATCGCGGCGGCGCGGAAGGTGTCGCCGGCGGCCAGCATCACGCCGTAATCCTGCTCCATCAGCAGATGCGCGAGCTTGGCGATGGTCGTCGTTTTGCCCGAGCCGTTGACGCCGATGACGAGGATGACCTGCGGGCGGGGAAAGGCGTCGATCTCGATCGGCTTGGCGACCGTGGCTAGCACCTTCTCGACTTCTTCCGCCACGATCACGCGGATGCCGAGTTCCTCCATGTTGCGCTCGAAGCTGCCTTCGGAGAGGCGGCGGCGGATGCGGCCGGCGGTCTCGGGGCCGAGATCGGAGGCGATCAGTGCTTCCTCGATGTCGTCGAGCGTCGAATCGTCGAGCCGCGCGCCGCCGAGGCCGGCGAGGTTGCCGACGAGCCGGTCGGAGGTGCGCTTGAAGCCGCCGATCAGCTTGTCGTGCCAGGTGGGGGTGGTGCTCATGATGGTTCTCGTGTTGCGCTGAGGCGGTCGGACGTGGCGCCGGTGATCGTAATGCGGACGATGTCGCCGGGTATGGCGGGTTCGTCCAGCAGGACTTCTGCGAAATTGCCGATGTGGCCGCGGTCGCCGGGGCGTTCGACGAGCAGATCCTGCGATGTGCCGACAAGCGTTTGCAGCCAGTTCGCTCGAGCCGTTTCGCCGGCGTCGCGGAGGAGGGCGGCGCGCTGGCGGCGGACTTCGGGTTCGACTTGCGGCATCCGCGCGGCGGGGGTGCCGGCGCGGGGCGAGTAGGGGAAGATGTGCGGGTGGACGATGTGGCAGTCGTCGATCAGCGCGCGCGTGTTGGCGAACATCGCCGCGTCCTCGGTCGGGAAGCCGGCGATCAGGTCCGCACCGATCGCGATGTCGGGACGGGCGGTTTTGAGGCGCTCGACGAGGGCGACGCTTTCGGCGCGTGAATGGCGGCGCTTCATGCGCTTGAGGATCATGTCGTCGCCGGCCTGCAATGACAGGTGGACGTGCGGCATGATCCGCGCTTCGGTTGTCAGCAACGCGAAGAGGCGGTCGTCGATCTCGATGCCGTCTAGCGACGAGAGACGCAGGCGTTCAAGTGCGGGCACGTGGTGCAGGATGCGTTCGACGAGGTGGCCGAGCGTGGGCGTGCCGGGGAGGTCGGGGCCGTAGCTGGTCAGGTCGACGCCGGTGAGGACGATCTCGCGGTGGCCTGCGTCGACGAGGCCGGCGATCCGGTCGACGACCGCGCCCGCAGGGACCGAGCGGCTGGGGCCGCGGCCGAACGGGATCGCGCAGAAGGTGCAGCGGTGGTCGCAGCCGTTCTGGACTTCGACGAACGCGCGGGCGTGCGCGGAGAAGCTGGCGGCGAGATGGGGGGCGGTATCGCGGACCTGCATGATGTCGGAGACGACGACCGGGGCGTCAGTCCCCCATACATGCGGCGTCAGCTTGTCCGCATTGCCGACGACGCGGTCGACTTCGGGCATGGCCGCAAAGCTGGCAGGATCAATCTGCGCGGCGCATCCGGTGACGACGATCTGCGCGTCCGGGTGATCGCGTTTGGCACGCCGGATCGCGACGCGCGTTGCTTTTACCGCGGCGTTGGTGACGGCGCAGCTGTTGACCACGACCATGTCCCGCCCGGCGACGAGCGCGCGGATGGTCTCGCTTTCGGCGATGTTGAGGCGGCAGCCGAGGCTGATGACCTCTGGCTGCGGGGCAGATGGCATGGGGCGCGATTTAGGAGGGGCGGGGGGGGAAGTCCACGGTTTGCGGTTTATGGTTTGAGGGGAATACCCGGCGGCCGATAACCGTTCCTCCGCGAAGGCGGGGGGCCAGGGTACCAACCGGGGCACTGCTTGGTCCTGGGCTCCCGCCTTCGCGGGAGAACGAGAGTTTTGTTGGTACCCCACATTCATCAGACACGACCCCGGCGGAGGCCGGAGCCCAATTGGGGAACGAGGGTGGTAAAGGACGGTCCTTCGTCCCAGCAACCTTTCCAATTGGGCCCCGGCCTTCGCCGGGGTGGTGCTTGCCGGGGTGGTGCTTGGCAGATGGGCAGGGTGCTCGCGGTCAGCCCGCCAACCGTGGCGCAATACCGCGAGGCGGTGGCACGCTCCGGTCGGGCCGCTGCGCCAGCAAGCGTTTCTCCGCCAGCAACCGCCGGACCTGCGCCGCACCCAGCGGGCGCCCGTACAAATACCCCTGGCCCTTCGCACAGCCTATGCCGCGCAGGCGCTCCTCGATCGCCGCGTCCTCGATTCCTTCCGCGGTCGTCGGCAGGTTGAGGCTGTCCCCCAGCCGCACGATCGTGTTGACGATCGCCATGCTCTCCGGATTATCCAGGATCGACGAGACGAAGCTCTTGTCGATCTTGATCCGGTCGAACGGCAGCGCCCGCAGATGCGCCAGGCTCGAATAGCCGGTGCCGAAATCGTCGAGCGCGAGGCGGATGCCCTGGTTCTTCAGGCTGCCGACGATCGACTGTGCGAGCGGAAGATTGTCGAACAGTGCGCTCTCGGTGATCTCGATCTCGAGCCGGCTGGCGGGGAAGCCCGTCTCGACCAGCGTCTTGATGATCTTCTGCGCGAGCCACGCATCGCGCAACTGCAGTGGTGAGACGTTGACCGACAAGGTCAGCCCGGCGTCCCAGTCGCGCGCGGCGGCGAAGGCCTGGCGCATGATCGACAGCGACAGGTCGCCGATCAGTCCGGTCTCCTCCGCGATCGGGATGAACACGTCGGGCGCGATCGTGCCGCGCGTCGGATGCTCCCACCGCGCCAGCACTTCGAAACCGGTGATGAGGCCGGTGGTCAGGTCGACCTGCTGCTCGAAATACGGAACGACCTCCTGCGCCGGGATCGCGCTGCGAAGACCCGCTTCGAGTTCGCCGCGCAGTTGCAGCGATCGCTCCATCGAGGTGTCGAACCACGCATGACGACTGCGCCCGGCGGTCTTGGCCGCGTGGAGCGCGATGTCGGCGTTGCGCAGCAAGGCGTCGACCGAGGCGCAGTCGCGATCGGAGCGGGCGATGCCGATCGAGACGCTGGTGTGGATATCAACGCCGTTGGTGCGGAACGGCAAGGCGAGGCCTGCGACCATGCGCTCGGCAATCCGGTCGGCGACGTTCTCGTGCGCGGAGTCGAAGACGAAGGTGCATGCGAATTCGTCCGCCCCCAGTCGCGCGAGCAGGCCAGTGCCGGGCGCGATCGCCGCGATCGTCTCCGCGACATGACCGAGCAACAGGTCGCCGACCGCATAGCCGTGCAGGTCATTGACGCTCTTGAAGTGATCGATGTCGATCGTCAGCATGGCCATCGCCTTGCCGCGGCGGCGGGTACTGGCGAACAGTGCCGCGCCGTCTTCGGACAAGCTGCGGCGATTGAGGAAGCCGGTGAGCGGATCGCGCTGCGCCAGCGCGTGGGCGTGGCGGCCGGCGTCGGACAGAATGCTCAGCTCTTCCGATAGGGCCCGGTATCGGAACCACCCGAACAGGATCAGCGCCGCATTCAACAACAGCGCCGCGACCAGACCGTGATCGATCACCGCATCGCTGCCGTGCCAATGTGCCAGTGCCTTGACGACCGCGGCGCCGGCGGTGCCGACGAATAGAAGCAGTGCGGCGCCCGTGACGGCGCCGGTCATGAATTCCCGACTGATGTTGCGGAGCGAAAATGTCGCCGCCGACTTTACCGTCATGGGGTTTGCCTGTTCGGTCTCTTGCTTGGGTGGCGGTGTGGCATGCGACACGTGTAGGATATGTTAAGAAGCCGTATAGGCGGGGCGGGGCGAGCCGCGGGCGCGATTGGCTGCGCTGCTATTGGGTGCTGTATGCGCCAAAGAAGCAGAGTGTTCTCCCGCGAAGGCGGGAGCCCAGACTGGCCTCCCGCCTTCGCGGGAGAACAATTGGGCGGCGTCTCATTGCGCGCTCGGCGACCCATCTTGCATCCCTAACCGCATTCCGGTAGGTGGCAGCCCACGTTCCGTTACGGGGCGCATTGGACGAGCATCCAAGGATGCACGCTGGCCGGCGAGGTTTCGCCCGCCGGCGCTTTTGCGTTTGGTAGCGGTGTATGGGAGTATTTCGATGTTCGAAAGCCTGAGCGATCGACTTGGCGGCGTCTTCGACCGCCTTCGCGGCCGGGGTGCGCTGACCGAAGCGGACGTGCGCGCGGCGATGCGCGAAGTGCGCGTCGCGCTGCTCGAAGCCGACGTCGCGCTGCCCGTCGCGCGCGAGTTCGTCGAGAAGGCGACCGAGAAGGCGATCGGCCAGAACGTCCTGCGCTCGGTCACGCCGGGGCAGCAGGTCGTCAAGATCGTCAGCGATGCGCTGGTCGAGATGCTCGGTTCGGATGCCGTAGAGCTGGAGCTAGGCGTCACGCCGCCGGCCGTCATCATGATGGTTGGCCTCCAGGGTTCGGGCAAGACGACCACCACGGCCAAGATCGCCAAGCGGCTGGCGGCGGGGCAGGCCAATTTCGGCCAGGCCGGTCGCGAGCGCAAGAAGGTGCTGATGGCATCGCTCGACGTCAATCGCCCGAACGCGCAGGAGCAGCTCGCGACGCTCGGCACGCAGATCGACGTCGCGACGCTGCCGATCGTGCAGGGTCAGCAACCGGTCGATATCGCGCGGCGTGCGATGCAGGCGGCCAAGCTCCAGGGCTATGACGTCCTGATGCTCGACACGGCGGGTCGACTTCATGTCGACCAGGCGTTGATGGACGAGATGAAGGCGGTTGCCGACGTCGCGAACCCGGCCGAGATCCTGCTCGTCGTCGACTCGCTGACCGGCCAGGACGCGGTCAACGTCGCGCAGAACTTCAGCGACCAGGTGCCGCTGACGGGTATCGTGCTGACCCGCATGGACGGCGATGCCCGCGGCGGCGCGGCGCTGTCGATGCGCGCGGTCACCGGCAAGCCGATCAAGTTCGCCGGCACCGGCGAGAAGCTCGATGCGCTTGAGGCGTTCCATCCGGAGCGCGTCGCGGGTCGGATCCTCGGGATGGGCGACGTCGTCAGCCTGGTCGAGCGCGCGGCGGAGTCGATCCAGGCCGAAGACGCCGAGCGGATGGCCGCCAAGATGGCCAAGGGTCAGTTCGACATGAACGACCTGCGTGCCCAGCTGGCGCAGATGCAGCGGATGGGCGGGCTCGGCGCGCTGGCGGGGATGATCCCCGGCATGAAAAAGGCGCAGGGCGCGGTCGCGTCCGCCGGTGGTGAAAAAATGCTGGTGCACATGGACGCGATGATCGGATCGATGACGATCAAGGAGCGCAACAAGCCCGAACTGATCAACGCCAAGCGCAAGATCCGCATCGCCAAGGGCTCCGGGACGACCGTCCAGGAGGTCAACAAGCTGCTGAAGATGCACCTCGAAATGTCGACCGCCATGAAGAAGATCAAGAAGATGGGCGGAATGAAGGGCATGATGGCGATGCTTGGAAAAGGTGGCCTTGGCGGCGGTCTTGGCGGCATCGGCAATGCGATCGGTGGGCCGCAGATGGGCGACATGCTCAACAAGGCTGGTGCCGGTGGCCTTCCTGGCGGTGGCGGTGGTCTGCCGGGGCTTGGTGGCCCCAAGATGCCGCAGATGCCTGCCGGTTTCGACGATTTTCTGAAGAAGAAATAACCTCCTTATCCAACCACGACACCTCGGCTTTGCTCGGGGATCTATCTAGAAAACGAAGGAAAATATCATGGCAATCAACATTCGCCTCGCGCGCGGTGGCTCCAAGAAGCGTCCCTACTACAAGATCGTCGTTGCCGATGCGCGTTCGCCGCGTGATGGCCGCTTCATCGAGAAGATCGGCAACTACAACCCGCTCCTCGCCAAGGACAACGAGCAGCGCGTCCAGCTCGACGCCGATCGCGCAAAGCATTGGCTGAGCGTCGGCGCGCAGCCGACCGACCGCGTCGCGCGCTTCCTCGACCAGGCTGGCGTGCTCGAGCGTTCGGCGCGCAACAACCCGAACAAGGGCAAGCCCGGCGAGAAGGCCACCGAGCGCGCTGAAGAGCGTGCGACCAAGGCGGCTGAAGCTGCCGAGGCCGAAGCTGCTGCGAAGGCGGCACCTGCTGCCGAGGCAGAGGCTGCTCCTGCCGAGACCGAAGAAGCCGCTTCGTAAGACAGCGCTCCTGGAGAGGGGCAGGGCGTGATCGTCCTACCCCTCTCCGTCATGCCGGGCTCGTTCCGGCATCCACCCGTCCGCGGACCCGATAGACTGGGTACGCGGAACGGTGGACCCCGGAACAGGTCCGGGGTGACGTTGGCGCGGGATGCATCTCCCGCTCCAACCGCGGGTCGCTAACCGCACCCGATCCGGACTTCATGCGTTCTCTCAATCGGTAACCCCGAACAGGAGCGCATGATGGCCCCCGAAACCGACCCCCGCACAGCCCCCGCACCCGAGGACATCGAAGATGCCACCAACCAAGGCGTCTCCGCCGACGACCCCGCCGAAGGCTCCGACGACACTCCCGGTCGCGATGAAGGCTCCGCGCAAGGCTGACGTGACGCTCGCCGTCGTCATCGGTGCGCACGGCATCGGTGGCGAAGTGCGGCTGAAGGTCTTCGCCGAGAATTTCGGCAGCTATAAGAGTTTCAACAATGGCGCGCTGTCGCTGAAGTCCGCTCGTAACGGTAACAACGGCATGATCGCGCGCTTCGCCGAGGTCGCCGATCGCAACGCTGCCGAGGCGATGCGCGGAACCGAGCTGACTGTGCCGCGGTCTTCGCTGCCGCCGCTGGAAGACGGTGAGTATTATCACACGGATGTGATCGGTCTCGATGTTGTCTCGACCGATGGCGAGGCGATCGGACGGGTCGTTGCAATCGATAATTTCGGTGCGGGTGACGTGATCGAGATCGAGCGGCCGTCCGTGGATGACAAGCCCGGCAAGCGGTTCATGATACCGATGCGGCCCGAGGCCGTTCCCGAATGGGATGCCGACCGGCTTATCGTAGAGGCTTCGTTCGCGGCTGAGTGAGCCTTGTTCTCCCAAGTTGAGTAGCGATTACCGCCGAAGTGGACTCTGCTCGGCGAGCATGTTTCGGATCGTCGTGGCGGCGACGCCGGCTTCTCCCATCGCGTGGCTGATCTGGTCGAGGCCCTTCACCACGTCGCCCGCTGCGAACAGGCCGGGGATCGACGTGCGCTGGTGCGAGTCGACTTCCAGGCAACCGTCCTCAGACGCGCGCGCACCCGCCGCGACGGCTAGTTCCGAACGGATAACCGATCCGAGCGCCGGATAGATGCTGTCGAACGATAACCGTCCGTCGACCGTGTCGAGTGCGAGCTTATCTGCCTCGATTGCGTAGTTGCCGCAGGGGCCTCCGACGCGGACGATCCCGGCATCGTCGAGTGCCGTCTCGCATGCCGGATCGAGATCGTGGCCGCCTTCGGGCGCGATCAGCGTCACGTCCTTTGTGTAGCCGCGCAGAAACAGCGCCTCGCGCATGCCGTGGTCGCCGGTGCCGATGATGCCGACGCGCTTGTCGGTGACCTCATAGCCGTCGCAGATCGGGCAGTAGCGGAGCAACCCGGCCTCCAGCGCTTCGTCGTGGATCGCGTCGGGCATGTCCGGACGGTTGTTCACGACCCCGGTGGCGAGCAGCACGCTCCGGGCCCGCGCGCGTCGGTCGCCGAGCCGTACGGTGAAGCCTTCGTCCTCCACCTCGATCGCATCTACCCGCACGCCCTCGCGCACTGCACCGTAATGATCCGCCTGTGCCAGCATCCGGGCTAGCAGGTCCGTGCCGCGGATGCCTTCTGGATAGCCCGCATGATTATGCGTGCAGGGGATAAGCGCGGCGCGGCTGCTGCCGCAATCGAACAGGCGGATCGAGAGGTGGAAGCGCGCGAGATAGATGGCTGCGGTGAGGCCCGCCGGGCCGGCGCCGATGATGATGCAATCGTCCATTCGCCGCGAGCGTTTCGCCAGCGTAATTGTTCCACTGCGCCGATCCGTATAAGTGCTGGGCGCATTCGGCGCCGCACGCTGGCGCAAACGCATAGAGAATTGGACGCTGTGACTTTCGCTGCCACGATATTGACGCTGTATCCGGAGATGTTTCCGGGGCCGCTGGGGACGTCTCTTGCGGGGCGGGCGCTCGGGGAGGGGCGGTGGTCCTGCTCGCCGGTGCAGATCCGCGACTTTGCGACGGACAAGCACAAGTCGGTGGACGATACGCCGGCGGGGGGCGGGGCTGGGATGGTGCTCCGGGCCGACGTGGTGGCTTCGGCGATCGACAGCGTTGCGGATGGGCGGCCGGTGCTGGCGATGACGCCTCGGGGGAAGCCGCTTACCCAGGAGCGGGTTCGGGAGCTCGCCAAGGGCCCTGGCGTCACCATTCTCTGTGGCCGGTTCGAGGGGTTCGACGAACGGCTGTTCGAGGCGCGGGAGATCGAGGAGGTCTCGATCGGCGACTACATCCTGTCGGGGGGCGAGATGGGCGCGCTGGTGCTGCTCGATGCTTGCATTCGGCTGCTGCCCGGCGTAATGGGCGCGGCTTCTAGTGGGGATGACGAGAGCTTCGAAACGGGGCTGCTCGAATATCCACACTATACCCGACCTCAGATTTGGGAAGGGCGCACGATCCCGCAGGTGCTGCGATCGGGGGATCATGCGAAGATCGCTGCATGGCGCAAACGCCGCGCAGAGATCGATACACGGTCACGGCGACCGGACCTTTGGGAGCGCCATGAGGGCGTTCGGGTCCAGTCGCCCTCTGGCGCGCAGCGACACGAGGACGAGACATGAACCTGTTGCAGACGATCGAAGCCGAGAACATCGCGAAGTTCCTGGCCAACAAGACGATCCCCGATTTCCGCCCCGGCGACACGCTCAAGGTCGGCGTGAAGGTCGTCGAAGGCGAGCGCACGCGTATTCAGAACTACGAGGGCGTGTGCATCGCGCGCTCGAACAAGGGCATGGGCTCGAACTTCACCGTGCGTAAGATGAGCTTCGGCGAGGGCGTCGAGCGCGTCTTCCCGCTCTACTCGCCGAACGTCGATTCGATCGAAGTCGTCCGCAAGGGCGCCGTGCGTCGCGCCAAGCTGTATTACCTGCGTGGCCGCACCGGCAAGGCAGCGCGTATCGCCGAGCGTCGCGACATGCGCCCTGCCAAGGGCACTGCAGCCGCCGAGTAATCGGAGCCTGCTGGAGTTGGAGAAGGGCGCGGGGGCGATGGTCCCCGCGCCCTTTTTCGTTGTGCGCCTGAAATCAGTGTCTTGCGGCGATGCTGCAGTGCGGAAGTGCACGAAGTTCACAGTCTCACAGCGTTCTGCACATCCCCCGATATGGGGTCGGATAGGGGCGTTCTGGGCCGAGGTGCTGCATGCGGGATAGGTGGGGTGGGGCATCGGCCAAGGTTGCGCTCCGAGGTGCGTGTAGGACAGCGGATTAGCACGTCGGCCGGCGGCGGCCGTGGTGTCTGCGCGTTTCTCCGTCCTTCGGGGCGTCGGGGGAGGTTGTCGGGTCGGATATGGACGCGCGGTCGTGCGCAGACCGACTGCCGCTTCCTTGTTCTCCCGCCCGCTATTTTGTTCTCCCGCGAAGGCGGGAGCCCAGTCTGGGTCCCCGCCTTCGCGGGGAAACACGTCTTGCTGGCGGACTCGAATGCCGCCTGCTTGGACTAGGCGAAGCAATGCCACACTGAGCGCGCTCGCGCGGACATGCCCCACCCCGACCCTCCCCTGAAGAGGAGGGAGTTTTCGTCGTGGCACCATGCAATTTCGGCGCGTCACGCAACGCATTGACATCCCCGCGCGGGCGGGGAGCCCTCTCCTCGGGACTTATGATCACATTGCGCCACGGAGCGCAGCTCAAGGAATGGATTCACGCGAAGGCGCGAAGGCGCGAAGAGAAGACCGGGCAAGTGCGCTAAATAAGCTGCTTCTCTTCGCGCCTTAGCGCCTTCGCGTGAACATGCCCTTCTCCGTCATCCTGACGAAAGTCAGGGCCCAGGATCACGAACGCCGCGCTGCTTGGCTCTGGGTCCTGACTTTCGTCAGGATGACGGCGTGGGTGGGGAGCGTTCCGCTTGTAATCACGAACGCTGCCGCCGGAAGGGCGTACCTGTGGGGCATACGCGTCTAAGGTGGCCCGCAGGCACCCGTCAGCCCGCCTCAAGCCCCCGTCAGGCGTCGCGCCACGTGCCGGGCTCCAGACCCGCCACGGTCCAGTCGCCGATGCTCCACCGGACCAGCCGCAGCGTGGGGTGGTCGATCGCGGCGGTCATGCGGCGGACTTGGCGGTTGCGGCCTTCGCGGATCGTTATCTTCAGCCAGCAATCGGGGATACTCGCGCGGACCCGGATCGGTGGCACGCGCGGCCAGAGGTCGGGCGCGGCGATCCGCTCGACGTCGGCGCGGGCAGGGCCGTCCTTCAGCAGGACGCCGCCCCGTAACCGATCGAGCGCGTCCTCGCCGGCATCGCCCTCGACCTGCACGAGATAGGTCTTGGCCAGCTTGAACTTCGGGTCCGCGATCCGCGCCTGGAGGCGACCGTCGTCGGTCAGCAGCAACAGCCCTTCGCTATCGCGGTCGAGCCGCCCCGCCGGATAGACGCCCGGCACATCGACGAACTGCGACAGCGTCGCGCGCGGGGTCGGACTGTTCACGTCGGTGAACTGGCTGAGGACGTCATACGGTTTGTTGAACAGGATTACGCGGGGCATGGCGGGGCTTTAGAGGGATTGGCGATGGGGTTCGACCGTAATTCCTCCCCTGCAAGGGGAGGTGGCAGCGCACAGCGCTGACGGAGGGGTGACCCGCTCACGATAGGGCGTCACCCCTCCGTCGCTTCGCGCCACCTCCCCTTACAGGGGAGGATCAGATTGTGCAGCCGCCCGCCGGATAAGGGCCGACTTTCCTCGTTAGAATGGCACGTCGTCGTCTAAGTCGTCAGAGAAACCCCCAACCGAACCGAAGCTTCCTCCCACCTTCGTCGGCAGTGCTGGGCTTCGCCTATGCTCTTCCTCAGATCGCTTGATCTCTGCGTAGCGTTCTAAGAGTCGATCCCGCCCCGGTTCCGTCAACGAATAGGACACATAAGGATCGCCGTCTCGATCCTGACCTTCATTTTTGACTATCAAGGCATCTTTGATCAGTGCCAAAATCGCCAGGCTTGCCAGTCCATTCGAGTATCCGTCATTCGCAAGTGACCGCGTAAGGCTGTAGGCCGAAATTCCCATACTGTCGCCGGTCTCGGCTTCCAGAACCTCAAGCATCAGCTTGTCCTTAAGCGCGTCGCTTGGCGTATCTCGGACAATGGCTGGCAGCATTGGCTCAGATATTGGAACGCGATTAGACGCGTCGATAAGTGCCGCAGAGATCGCTATTTCAATCTCTTCTTGGAGTTTTTGGAAATCGCCGGCCGTATCCGTTTTGTAGAAAATCACCGGGCGATGGCCGATATCAAAAGGTAATGTTGGGCGTTTTGCTTTGTCACAGACCATCACCAGCGGGATGCCGATATCGAGTGCGTACCCGAGTTCAATAAACACGTTCGGATTATTTTCTGAGATTTCAGCGAATGCGACCGTCGCTTCGCGCAACGCACCTTCGATCTTTTCGATAATCGGTTTGCTGCCAAGAATTCGATCTGCTCGCACGGCCGAGGCACCGCCGGCAGTGATAGCGGGTGCAAATGTCTCTTCATATCGGCGGTCGTAAGTGCCACCGTCGAAAACCTGAATTACGAAACAAGTCTGCTTCACATAGCCTCCTGCCAATTGCGATAGCAGACCGCATTTACAGCCGAAGAACAAGGGTGTTATTGCCCTGTTATCATGGCGGTGGACAAGGCAGACGTAACGATCTGGGCGGATCGTATGTCTCGAACTTTGAGTTCCGTGGAGGGTGGGCGCTCAGTACGTGAAATAAGTCGTAAAATTAAAAGGGCCGCAGTGTTTCCACCGCGGCCCGTTCGTTCGATCAGCAATCCCCAACCCTTACTGGTCGAGGAAGCTCCGCATCTTGCGGCTACGCGACGGATGCTTCAGCTTCCGCAGCGCCTTCGCCTCGATCTGGCGGATGCGCTCGCGAGTCACCGAGAATTGCTGGCCGACTTCCTCAAGCGTGTGATCGGTGTTCATGCCGATGCCGAAGCGCATGCGCAGCACGCGCTCCTCACGCGGTGTCAGCGACGCCAGCACCCGCGTGACCGTCTCCTTCAAGTTCGCCTGGATCGCGGCATCCACCGGGATGATCGCGTTCTTGTCCTCGATGAAGTCGCCGAGATGCGAATCTTCCTCGTCGCCGATCGGCGTTTCGAGGCTGATCGGCTCCTTGGCGATCTTCATCACCTTGCGCACCTTCTCCAGCGGCATGGAGAGGCGCTCGGCCATCTCCTCCGGGGTCGGCTCGCGGCCCTGCTCGTGGAGGAACTGGCGGCTGGTGCGAACCAGCTTGTTGATCGTCTCGATCATGTGGACCGGGATGCGGATGGTCCGCGCCTGATCCGCGATCGAGCGGGTGATCGCCTGGCGGATCCACCACGTCGCGTACGTGCTGAACTTGTAGCCGCGGCGATACTCGAACTTGTCGACCGCCTTCATCAGGCCGATATTGCCCTCCTGGATGAGATCCAGGAACTGCAGGCCGCGGTTCGTGTATTTCTTGGCGATCGAGATCACCAGCCGCAGGTTCGCCTCGACCATCTCCTTCTTGGCGATGCGCGCCTCGCGCTCGCCCTTCTGGACCATGTTGACGATCCGGCGGAACTCGGTGAGCGCCATGCCGGTCTGCTGCGTGATGTCGGCGATCTCGGCGCGAATGCGCTCGACCGCTTCGCCCTCGTTCGCGACGAACGCGGTCCACTTCTTGTCGACCTTGTTGACCGTCGTCAGCCAGTTCTCGTCGATCTCATGACCGATATAGCGATCGAGGAAGTCCTTGCGCGGCACCTTGTGGCGCTCGGCAAGGCGCAGCATCTGGCCGCCCAGCGCGGTCAGGCGACGGTTATAGGCATAGAGCTGATCGACCAGATATTCGATCTTGGCGTTGTGGAACTGGACGCTCTCGACTTCCGCCGTGAGCTCCTCGCGCAGCTTCTGGTATTTACGCTCGTCGGCAGCCGAGAAATCGCCGCCGATGCCCATCGCGTCGACGCGCGACTGCTGAATCTTGCTGAACTTCTTGTAGAGCGCGGTGATACTGGCGAACCGCTCGAGCGCGATCGGCTTGAGCTGTTCCTCCATCTGCGCGAGGCTGAGGGTGTTGTCCTCCTCCTCGTCGTCCGATGCGCGGGGAGCACGGCGCTCGCCGTCCTCGTCCTCGTCGGCGGACGGCTCTTCGGGCTCGGCCTCTTCCTTGAACGAGGGGCCTGCGTTCTTCTCGCTGATCTCGCCGTCGTCGGCTTCGCCGTCCTCGGCCATCGCTTCCGGCGCGGGGTCCTTCGACAGCATCGCGTCGAGATCCATGATCTCGCGCAGCTGCATCGTGCCCTCGTTCAGCGCGGTCGACCAGTCGATGATCGCGTTGAAGGTGATCGGCGATTCGCAGAGACCGAGGATCATCGTGTCGCGACCCGCCTCGATACGCTTGGCGATCGCGATCTCGCCCTCGCGGCTGAGCAGCTCGACCGCGCCCATCTCGCGCAGGTACATGCGGACCGGATCGTCGGTGCGATCGATGGTCTCTTTCTTCTTTTCGATCGCGGGGCCTGTGTCGGCATCCGCGTCGGCGGCCTCCGGCTCGTCCTCGTCATCCTTGGCGGGCTCGGTCTCGCCGTCCTCGCCAGCTTCGTCATTCTCGACGATGTTGATGCCCATCTCGCTCAGCGCGGCGCTGATGTCCTCGATCTGGTCGGACGACATCTCGCCCTGCGGCAGCGCTTCGTTGAGCTGCTCATAGGTGATGTAGCCGCGCTTCTTGGCGCGCGCGATGACCTTCTTGATCGACGCATCGTTCATGTCGATCAGCGGCGCATCGCCGGTTTCGTTCGTCTCGGCGGGTTCCGCCATGTTCGCCTTAGCCATCAATCGCCCTCGGTACCCAACGCTCGGGCGTCTTCGTTCGACTGTACAAGATTTGCAAGTCGGACTTCCAACGCCTGTTTCTCTCTTACCATAGCCACTTGTCGTTCGAACGCATCTTCGGTGAAGTGCGTCTGCATCGCCGCGGTCGCCTGCTTGAGTGCCGCGTCTACCTCAGGGCGGGCGACCATGATCGCGATCGCCTCGTCGAGGTCGGCACGGACGCGGGCTGGATCGGCCGTGGTCTGCGTGAACGAATAGGGCATCGTATCGGCTCTCAACAGGTCACTCGCGACTGAATTGAAACCGGACCTCGCCAATATGGTGAGCAAGCGCCCGCTATCAAGCTTCTGGTCCTCAAGTGCAACATCTACGACCGCTTCGAACAATCGCCCGAGCGCACCGTCGATCATTTGGAGGGAGCCGAGCACCTCCATGTGGCGCGCGATCTCGACCGGGTGGCGGATCAGGCCGGCGAGCACCGCCTTCGCCAAGACGCGGTCGATGCCGGTGGCGAGGAAGGCCTTCGCGTCTTCGGTGACGGGCGCGGCGGGGGGCTTCCAGCCGCCTTTGGGGCGCTCGCCGCGGGGGACGAAGGGAGCGCGGACGGGTTTGAAGTGCTCGTAGAAGCGGTTCTTGAACTCGGCGTGGTATTGCTGCTTCACCGACGGGTCGGCGATGCCTTCCGCGAGTTCGTGGAGGCGGCGCTTGAGGCCGGCGCGCTGTTCGGGGGTGTCGAGCGCCTCGGCGGCGACTTCGGACGCCCAGAGCCGGTCGACGAGCTGTTCGGGGGTTTTCAGCAACGCCTCGAACGCCCCGGGGCCGCCGGCGCGGACGAGGTCGTCGGGGTCCTGGCCTTGCGGGAGCGTGACGAAGGCGAGGCTGCGGCCGGGCGCCAGTAGCGGGAGCGCGCGGTGGGCGGCTCGGAGCGACGCCTTCTGGCCGGCGCCGTCGCCGTCGAAGCAGAGCAGGGGGACGTCGACCATCCGCCACAGTCGTTCGAGTTGTGCTTCGGTGAGGGCCGTGCCGAGCGGGGCGACCGCTTCGCCGAAGCCGGCCTGGGCGAGCGCGATGACATCCATATAGCCCTCGACCACCAGCACGCGGCCGGATTTGCGCGAGGCGGGGGCGGCCTTGTCGAGATTGTAGAGCGTGCGGCCCTTGTCGAAGAGCGGGGTGTCGGGGGAGTTGAGGTATTTGGGCTCGCCGCCGTCGAGCACGCGCCCGCCGAACGCGATCGTCCGCCCGCGGGGGTCGCGGATCGGGATCATCAGGCGGCCGCGGAACCGGTCGTACGGGTCCTTGCCCTCGACCGAGATGAGCATGCCGGACTCGACCAGCATAGGGTCGCCGTAGTCCTTCAGCGCGGTCTTGAGCTTGCCGCGGCTGTCGGGGGCGAACCCCATGCCGAACGCGCGCGCCGTCTCGGGCCTGATCCCGCGGCGGTCGAGGAGGGCGCGGGCTTCGGTGCCGGGGAGGCCGTTGAGCTGCTCGGTGAACCAGTCGGCGGCGTCGGACATGACCTCGTGCAGGCCCTTGGCGCGCTCGGCCTTGGCGGCGGACTGGCGGTCCATCGCGGGCATGTCCATCCCGGCGGCCTGGGCGAGCTCCTTGACCGCATCCATGAAGGGGAGGCCGCGCTGGTCGGTCATCCACTTGATCGCGTCGCCGTGCGCGGAGCAACCGAAGCAGTGGTAGAAGCCCTTGTCGTCGTTGACGTAGAAGCTGGGGGTCTTCTCGTTGTGGAACGGGCAGCAGCCCTTGTGCTCGCGCCCGGCCTTGGTGAGCTTGGTGGTCTTGCCGACGAGCGCCGAGAGCGAGGTGCGGCCGCGGAGTTCGTCGAGGAATTGTGGGGTTAGGGCCATCTAACTCGCCCCGCCCACGACAGAGCTCCCCCGCCCGCTTGCGGGAGGGGGCTGGGGGGTGGGCACGCGCTCGGTTCCGATCGCAGCGTTCAGAATGGTTTCCAGCACGCCGGGCATGTTCGAGGTCAGATCGTTGTTCCAGAAGCGAACGACGCGGTAGCCCGCGGCTTCGAGCTGCTTCGTGCGGGCGTCGTCATGGGGTTGGCCTTCGACATGCTGGCTGCCGTCGAGTTCGACGATCAGCTTGTGCGAGCGGCATACGAAGTCGGCGAAATACCCGGCGATCGGCAGTTGACGGCCGAACTTGAGATCCTGCAGCCTGGAGCCCTTCAACTGCCGCCATAGCATCTGCTCGGCATTCGTCGTGTCGTTGCGGAGGTCTCGCGCCCTCTCGGTTGGTCGGTCCAGACGATGGCGCGGGCCCACCCCTCGGTCCCCTCCCGCTTGCGGGAGGGGAGGAAGAAGGGGCTCGCCCTTATCCATTTACGACAGCGCCGCCTTTACCAGGCCGCTCGCCTTGCTCATGTCCAGCTCGCTGGAGTGGCGTGCCTTCAGTTCCGCCATCACGCGGCCCATGTCCTTCATGCCGGTCGCGCCGAATTCCGCCTTGATCGCCTCGATCGCGGCCGTCGTTTCCGCCTCGCTCATCTGCTGGGGGAGGAAGCGTTCGATCACCGCGACCTCCGCCGCCTCCGCATCGGCGAGCTCCTGGCGGCCGCCCTTCGAGAACATCTCGATCGACTCGCGGCGCTGCTTGACCATCTTCTGGAGCACTTCGACCACCAGCGCGTCGTCGCTCTCGGGCGCCTTGCCGGTGCGTGCCTCGATGTCGCGGTTCTTGATCGCGGCCTGGATCAACGAGATAGCGTTGCGGCTCTGCTTGTCGCCGGCCTTCATGGCGGTCAGCTGCGCAGCCTTGATGTCGTCGCGAATCATGTACTGGTCTTTCAGGTGGTTCGTGCGTAGCCCGACGGGATAGCGCGTCCGCCGTCCGTTTAACAGATTGACGCTGCGGCACGCCGGCCTTAGCGGACACCACTTAGCGACATCGTCAACGTAAAGAGAGTGCCCAGCCTGATGGCCGACGCCCAGCCTATAGCCATGCCTGCCGGAGCAACTGGCGTCCTCGTGCTCGCCAATGGCGACGTGATCTGGGGTCGCGGGTTCGGCGCAGAAGGCAGTGCGGTCGGCGAAGTGTGCTTCCACACCGCGATGACCGGCTATCAGGAGGTGCTGACCGACCCGTCCTTCGCCGGGCAGATGATCTGCTTCACCTTCCCGCACATCGGCAATGTCGGCGCGAACCCCGACGACGTCGAGGCGGACGACCCGCACGCGCTCGGCATTATCGTCCGCGAGGACGTGACGAAGCCGTCGAGTTTTCGCGCGGTCGAGGGACTGGATGGCTGGATGAAGCGGCATGCGCGGATCGGCCTTTCGGGGGTCGACACGCGTGCGCTGACGCGGCGGATCCGGGTAGCGGGCGCGCCGAATGGCGTGATCGCGCATTCGGCGAGTGGCGAGTTCGACGTGGCGGCGTTGCTGGCGATGGCGCGCGCGTGGCCGGGGCTTGAGGGCATGGACCTCGCCAAGGACGTATCGACCGAGATGCATTATGGCTGGGGTGAGGATGCTCCCGGCGGTGTCTGGAAGCTGGGCTTCGGCTACGGGGACAGCTCGCAAGCAGGAGAGGGTGCTTCTGCTCCGCTCACGGGAGGGGTCGGGGGAGGGGCTGACCAATCAGCGCCGACCCCGCCTGAGGCCATGCCCTCCCCCAACCCCTCCCGCGATGCGGGAGGGGAGCAGAAGGCCCGGCCTCACGTCGTCGCGATCGATTACGGCTCGAAGCGCAACATCTTCCGCAACCTCGTCGAGGCCGGCGCGAAAGTCTCCGTCGTCAGCGCCACCGCCAGCTTCGACGACGTGATGGCGCTCGCCCCCGACGGCATCTTCCTGTCGAACGGCCCCGGCGATCCCGCCGCGACCGCCGAATACGCGGTGCCGGTGATCCGCCAGCTGCTGGAGACGGGCAAGCCGCTGTTCGGCATCTGCCTCGGCCACCAGCTGCTCGGCCTCGCGGTCGGCGCGACCACGACCAAGATGTTCCAGGGACACCGCGGCGCCAACCACCCGGTCAAGCGTCTGTCCGACGGCGCGGTCGAGATCACCAGCATGAACCACGGCTTCGCAGTCGAGCGCGACAGCCTGCCGGCGAACGTCCGCGAGACGCATGTGTCGTTGTTCGACGGGTCGAACGCAGGGCTGGAACTGACCGACAAGCCGGCGTTCTCTGTGCAGTATCATCCGGAAGCGAGTCCGGGTCCGCAGGATAGCCTGTATCTGTTCGAGCGGTTCGTGGGCATGCTCAGTTGAAATGGAAGACTTGAACGAAATCTACGCAGCTTGCGTTATTGAGTATGTTCGGCGGGAACCTAAGCAGGCCAAATCGGGACCGTTTTACTTTATAGGAAAAGATGCACGGGACGCGTTCAATCTTCCGTATTCCGAAGAAACATTTACGTCGGCGATCGAAATACTGGAAAATATTGGTGCGCTAAACCGCTATGTCAGACCAGGTATGCAAACCTACTACAAAGTCGATGCGGTAAAATTTGATGATGCCATGAAGCAGGGTGCGTTTGATATTCGGGCCTATTCCACCGGGCAGGGCTTCGGCAATAATAAGGCCTATCCATTTCTCGAGGCGTTTTCTGATATTGGATCAGATTACCTTCACGAGGCACTGGAATCAGTGGAAGATCGGCTAGCTGTTTTAGGCGAGGAAAGCGACGAAGCGGCGGAATCTATATCCATTGACAGCGCATTATGGACCGGCCTCCAAAGCGATTTCACTTTGTCGGAAGAACGACAGAGTACCCTGATAAGGGAGCTAGCTCTTGCGGAGGAACGCCTCGGATCTATTTCTGCTAGTCAGGAGATAAGGGCGCAGGCGCGAGCTTATATCATCGCTGCCAAAGTTCTGTCGGAAGCGCCCGATCCTCCATTTGAATTAATATGGGCGATAATAGGTAAGGCCAATTCGCTGGCCGGTATTGCATCGCTTTTCGTTTCGATCATCGCTCTCTTTTCTACGGCGGCTCACTAATGCCAAAACGCACCGACATCTCCTCGATCCTCGTCATCGGCGCAGGACCCATCGTCATCGGCCAGGCGTGCGAGTTCGATTATTCGGGCACGCAGGCGATCAAGGCGTTGAAGGAGGAGGGCTATCGTATCGTCCTCGTCAATTCGAACCCCGCCACGATCATGACCGATCCCGAGCTGGCCGACGCGACCTATGTCGAGCCGATCACGCCCGCGATCGTCGCCAAGATCATCGAGAAGGAGCGCCCGGACGCGATCCTGCCGACGATGGGCGGGCAGACCGCGCTGAATACCGCGCTCGCGCTGTTCCATGACGGTACGCTCGAGAAGTTCGGCGTGACGATGATCGGGGCGGATGCCGATGCGATCGACATGGCGGAGGACCGGCTGAAGTTCCGCGACGCGATGGACCGGATCGGGCTGGAAAGCGCGCGCTCGGCGATCGCCCATACTGTCGAGGAAGCGCTCGAAGGCCTTGAGAAGACGGGGCTTCCGTCGATCATCCGGCCGAGCTTCACGATGGGCGGCTCGGGCGGCGGCATCGCGTATAACCGCGAGGAATTCATCGCGATCGTCCGCAACGGGCTCGATCTGTCGCCGACCACCGAGGTGCTGATCGAGGAATCGCTGCTCGGCTGGAAAGAATACGAGATGGAGGTGGTGCGCGATCGCAACGACAACGCGATCATCATCTGCTCGATCGAGAATGTCGATCCGATGGGCGTCCACACCGGCGACTCGATCACGGTCGCGCCGGCGCTGACGCTGACCGACAAGGAATACCAGATCATGCGCAACGCATCGATCGCGGTGTTGCGCGAAATCGGTGTCGAGACAGGTGGTTCGAACGTCCAGTTCGCAGTCAATCCGAAGGACGGCCGGCTGGTCGTCATCGAGATGAACCCGCGCGTTTCGCGCTCGTCCGCGCTGGCGTCCAAGGCGACCGGCTTCCCGATCGCGAAGGTCGCGGCGAAGCTGGCGGTCGGCTATACGCTCGACGAGATCGAGAACGACATCACCGGCGCCACGCCCGCCGCATTCGAGCCGACGATCGATTACGTCGTCACGAAGATTCCGCGGTTTGCGTTCGAGAAGTTCAAGGGCGCGTCGAACACGCTCGGCACCGCGATGAAGTCGGTCGGCGAGGTGATGGCGATCGGTCGCAACATCCACGAATCGATGCAGAAGGCATTGCGTGGGCTCGAGACGGGGTTGTCGGGGTTCAACCAGGTCGATCATCTGGTCGGTGCGCCGCGCGCGGAAATCGAGGCGGCGCTGGCCGTCGCGACGCCGGACCGGTTGCTGGTCGCGGCTCAAGCGTTGCGCGAGGGCTTCACGGTCGCCGAGGTGCATGCGATCGCCAAGTACGATCCGTGGTTCCTGGAGCGGATCGCCGAGATCATCGCGGCCGAGGCCGAGGTGATGAAGGACGGCTTGCCGATCGACGCGCCCGGCATGCGCCGCCTGAAGAGCATGGGGTTCAGCGACAAGCGGCTCGCGTGGCTGGCGCTGCAATCCGCCAACCTGCGCGGCATGAACCGCGGGATCGCGCGCGGCTCGGGGCTGATTCACGAGGTCGTCAAGGCGATGACCGGCGGCGTGACCGAGGAGGAGGTGCGGCAGCATCGACTGAAGCTCGGCGTGCGGCCGGTGTTCAAGCGGATCGATACGTGCGCGGCCGAATTCGATGCGAAGACGCCGTATATGTACTCGACCTACGAGGCGCCGAGCTTCGGCGAGCCCGAGAACGAGTCCGAGCCGACCGACCGCAAGAAGATCGTGATCCTGGGCGGCGGGCCGAACCGGATCGGGCAGGGGATCGAGTTCGATTATTGCTGCTGCCATGCGTGCTTCGCGCTGGCGGATGCGGGCTATGAGACGATCATGGTCAACTGCAACCCGGAGACGGTGTCGACCGATTACGACACGTCGGACCGGCTGTATTTCGAGCCGCTGACCGCGGAGGACGTGCTGGAGATCCTGCATGTCGAGCAGCAGAACGGCACGCTGGTGGGCGTGATCGTGCAGTTCGGCGGGCAGACTCCGCTGAACCTTGCGCGAGCGCTCGAGGCTGCGGGCATTCCGATCCTGGGGACGACGCCGGATGCGATCGATCTGGCGGAGGACCGCGAGCGGTTCGCGGCGCTGATCACTAAGCTCGGGCTGTTGCAGCCGGCCAATGGCCTCGCGCGGAGCCGGGACGAGGCGGTCGCGGCGGCGGAGCGGATCGGCTATCCGGTGCTGATGCGGCCTTCGTACGTGCTCGGCGGGCGGGCGATGGAGATCGTCGATACGATCGGGCAGCTCGAGCATTACATCGCGACCGCAGTGCAGGTGTCGGGTGACTCGCCGGTGCTGATCGACCAGTATCTGCGCGATGCGATCGAGGTCGATGTCGACGCGATCTGCGACGGCACCGACGTGGTGGTCGCGGGCGTGCTGCAGCATATCGAGGAAGCGGGCGTCCATTCGGGCGACTCTGCGTGCTCGATCCCGCCTTACTCGCTGTCGGCGGAGATCATCGCCGAGATCGAGCGGCAGACGGTGGCGCTCGCGCATGCCTTGTCGGTGGTCGGGCTGATGAACATCCAGTTCGCGGTGAAGGATGGCCTGGTCTACCTCATCGAGGTCAACCCGCGTGCGTCGCGGACCGTGCCGTTCGTCGCCAAGGCGATCGGTGCGCCGATCGCCAAGATCGCGGCGCGGGTGATGGCGGGCGAGAAGCTGGTCAATTTGCCGAAGATCGACCGGCATATCGACTATTATGCGGTGAAGGAGGCGGTGTTCCCCTTCAACAAATTCCCCGGCGTCGATCCGGTGCTGTCACCGGAAATGAAGTCGACCGGCGAAGTCATGGGAATCGATCCCGATTTCACGATTGCGTTCGCCAAGGCTCAGCTCGGCGCGGGGACGATCCTGCCGACCAAGGGCAATGTCTTCGTCAGCGTTAAGGACGGCGATAAGGCGATGATCGTCGAAGCGGTGAAGGCTCTGGTCGACACCGGTTTCTCGATCGTCGCGACCGGTGGGACGGCGGATCACCTCGCGCTTGCCGGGTTGCCGGTCGAGAAGGTCAACAAGGTGGCGCAGGGTCGACCGCATATCGTCGACCGGATCAAGGACGGCGATATCGCGCTGATCTTCAACACCACCGAGGGGTGGCAGAGCCTGAAGGACTCGCAGCCGATCCGGGCTTCGGCGCTCGGCCAGCGTATTCCGTACTTCACGACCGCGCCCGCTTCGCTCGAGGCGGCGAAGGCGATCGCCAAGCTTTCGACGCACAGCCTTGAAGTACGGCCGCTGCAATCCTATTATTCGCAGTCGCACGACTGATCCCGACATGAGAATGATGTGTGGGCGGGGCTGGTACAGGGCCTCGCGCGGGGAAATGGATTTGGGGACGAGATGATGGCGACCGTCGAAAAGATGCCGATGCTGCAGGAAGGCTATGAGACGCTGAGCGCGGATCTGAAGCGCCTGAAAGCCGAACGTCCGACGATCGTCGACGCGATCGAAGAGGCGCGCGCGCACGGCGACCTGAGCGAGAACGCGGAATATCATGCCGCGAAGGAGCGTCAGGGCCAGGTCGAGGCATCGATCTCGGACATCGAGGACAAGCTGTCGCGTGCCCAGATCATCGATCCGAAGGACCTGTCGGGCGACAAGGTCGTGTTCGGCGCGACGGTGACGCTGCTCGACGAGAACGACAAGCCGGTGAAGTATCAGATCGTCGGCCAGACCGAGGCTAACGCGAAGACGGGGCGGATCTCGTACAATTCGCCGCTGGGTCGCGGGCTGATCGGGCGCAAGCTCGACGAAGAGGTCGAGGTCACGGTGCCGGCTGGCGAGCGTTACTACGTCGTCTCCAAGATCGAGTTCATCTGAGCCTTATGCAATTCTTCGAGACGCGGGCGACGGCGATCATCACGATCGTGACGGTCATCGTCTCGGGATTCCTGGTGCTGAGCGGGTCGCTTGGCTACTGGGCGGTGAATGCCGGGTTCATCCCGTTGCGGATGACCGATCTCGGTATTCCGAGCGAGCACATGTTCGTCGTGCCGTCCTGGGCGACGCCGCTGACCGCGACGTTGATCCATGGGGGCTGGGCGCACATCGCACTGAACCTCGTGATGCTGGTGTATTGCGGGCAGTTCGTCGAGAAGGCGCTGGGGACGGTCGGGTTGGTCGTTCTGTATGTGCTGGGCGCGTATGTGGCGGCGGCGGGGCATTGGGCGTTCGGGCCTGAGTCCACTGCGCCGATGATTGGCGCTTCCGGGGCCATTTCGGCGGTCGTTGGGGCTTATGCGCTTTTGTATGGCGAGCGGCGGGCGCGGGCGATCGGGCCGGTGCCGGCTGGGGTCGTGCATGTCGTGTGGCTGGCTGCGGCTTGGATCGGGATCCAGTTGCTGATGGGGCTGGCTGGGTTTGGGGCTTCGGTCGGGGCTAGCGGGCCGATTGCTATTGGTGCGCATATCGGGGGGTTTTTGGCGGGGCTGGTGTTGGCTCGGCCTTTGTTGCTTTGGCATTACCGGGCCGCTTGAGCCTGCCGGATCCTAACTACCGCCACTCGATACCCGCACACCCCGTTCGTCCTGAGTAGCTGCTGAGCCTGTCGAAGCGGCGTATCGAAGGATGGGTGGGCACTCGGGGCTTGTGCTTCGATCGAGCCCTCGATACGGCTCTTCGAGCCTACTCGGTCTCTACTCAGCGCGAACGGAAAAGGGGGGGCGCCATTTGCGTCTCTCCCTCTCCCGAACGGGAGAGGGCCGTTTCATGCGAAATTGATGGTCAGAGAGGTACTGTCAAATCCGTCATGCCCGCGGAGGCGGGGATCCATAACCTATTTCGTTGCGATCAGGTCGCTACGTTAGCCAGTATGGGTTCCCGCCTCCGCGGGAATGACGGTGGGTGGCGGCTGCTATGCTACGGTCGCGCCCAAGTTTGGCTCGAGCATGCGGTGCAGGTGCACCACCACGAACTTCATCTCGGCGTCGTCGACGGTACGCTGCGCCGCAGCACGCCAGGCCTTCTCGGCGCTGGCATAGTCGGGGAATACGCCGACGAATTCGATCTTGCTCAGATCGTTGAAATCCAGGGTGCGCGGGTCGCTGACGCGGCCGCCGAATACGAGGTGGAGCTTGCTCATGCGCTTGCTTTCCTAGGGAGGGGGTTGCCGCCTCCCTAGCGTGTTCGACCCGCGGTTTGAACCCTTAGGCTACAGGCTTTTGCGAAACCGCCTTCGCACCTGCGGTACCGGCCGTCGTGACGGCCTTGACGATACCCTCTAGCAAGCCCTTCGCCTGGTCGCGTGCATTGTCCTTGGTCAGGCCGAGTTCGCCGAGTTCCGAGCGGCCTGCGTCCTTCGCCGCCGCAGTCGCCGCGACGAGCGTCTCGCTGAGGCGCTTGCCGACGGGGGCGAGCAGTTCCTTCTCACGCGCGGAACGCGGGAGCAGCGCACCGACGAGCGCGCCTACGGCCAGACCGCCGACGAGGATGCCGAGCGGGTTGGATTCGAGATTGTTGACGACACGCTTAGTCTTCTCGCGCGAGACTTCGAGAACCTCGGAGGCCTTGTCGCCGGCGTCGTGATAGACCTTCGACGCGGTCTCGCGGACGGTGTCGAGGCCTTCGCGGAGACGGCTCTCGGTCTCGTGGGCGGCTTCGTTGGCGGTGGTCTTTGCGTCGGTCATGGAAAATGTCCTTCTGGTGGCAAGCTGCTCGCCGTTCAATGCAATGAGGGTTCAACGCGAGCCGGGACTTCAAGGTTTCAAGGCGTTAGCGCCCGCGGCGGAACAGTCCGACGATCCGGTGGCGCGCGAAGAACAGTCCGGCGACTGCAGCAAACCCCGCGGTCGGCCCCGGATTGCGCTTCACGGTCTCGACGCTGGCGCTGAGCGCGGCGGTGCCGGCATCGGCGACGTCGCGGCTAGCGTTCAGCGCGAGCTTTCGCGGATTGAGCCGGTCCTGCAACTGCCCGAGCGTCATCATGACACGCTGGCGGGCGAGGGCCGATTCGATCTCTGCGGCGGCGACTTTGGCGGATGTCATGATACGGGCTCGCTCTTCGTCTGAAGCTTCGACTTGCCGATCATCGCCAGGATCGCCGCCACTGCGAGGACGGCCACCACGACGATGGCGGTCGCCCATCCTGGCCCCACCAGCGTCGCCACCGTCAAGATCGCACCGACCAGCAGTGCGATCAGTGCGGCCAAAGCCAGCACGCCGGCGACCGCAAAGAACATCGCGGCCGACTTGTACGCGCTCGCGGTCTCGCCGAACTTCGCCTTGTAGACAGCGACTTCCGCGGTCGCGAGACTCTTCGTCTCGGTCGCCAGGCGACCGACGATCGACACGAGGCTCTCGTCCTCGCCGGTCGCGAACGTCAGTGGATCGACCAAAACGTCAGACCTTCGAGTTGGCATCGACGCCCGACTGCACCAGTCGCGCGACGACGAAGCCGATGGCGGCTGCTGCACCCACGGCGATGGCCGGCGATTTCCGCACGAGCTCGCGTGCGTCGTCGAACAGCTCGTCGATATCCTTCGCCTTCACCTGGTCGGCGAACCCCGAAACGCTGTCGGCGGCGCTGCGGGCATAGCCGCCGTACTGTGAGCCGAGCTTCTCATCGACTTGGCCTGCGGCGTCGGTCAGCAACTGTGCGACCTGCTCCAGAGCGCCGCTCGCGCGCGCCTTGCCGTCCTCGGCGAAGGTGCGGACCTTGTCGGTCGCCTGCGCGGTGTACTTGTTCGCACCGTCCTTGATCGCCTGCTTCGCGTCGCCGGCCTTGGCCGAGACATCG
Organism: Sphingomonas sp. AP28; assembly: GCF_056680455.1. Lineage (NCBI taxonomy): Bacteria > Pseudomonadati > Pseudomonadota > Alphaproteobacteria > Sphingomonadales > Sphingomonadaceae > Sphingomonas > Sphingomonas sp. AP28. The sequence goes on from NZ_CM155283.1 coordinate 3,676,445, forward strand.
CCGTTATCGATCGTCTTGCTGAGCTCGGTCCCGACCTCGTTCGCGGTCGTTTTCAGGTCGTTGACGGTGTCGTTTACGCTGGAGTCGGCCATGACGGTCCCTTTCAGAATTGTTACGCCCTCAACACCGTCGTTGGAGCACGGTTCCCGAACCGTCGCGCGATTGCACGACACTATTCTCGGATGTCCGCGCGATTGCCCGATATGGCGTGAGACGGTAGAGGCGGCGCGAACGACCCGGCACCGGGATTTGTAGGAGCATCGTTACGTGACCGCAATCATCGACCTTCATGCACGCCAGATCCTCGACAGCCGCGGCAATCCGACCGTCGAGGTCGACGTGCTGCTCGAAGACGGCAGCTTCGGCCGCGCTGCCGTGCCGTCGGGCGCCTCGACCGGCGCACACGAGGCGGTCGAGCGTCGTGACGGCGACAAGACCCGCTGGGGTGGCAAGGGCGTCGACGGTGCGGTCGATGCGGTCAACGACGAGATCACCGACACGGTGCTCGGCATGGACGCGGAGGACCAGTCGGACCTCGATCGCGCAATGATCGAACTCGACGGTACCGAGAACAAGGGCCGGCTGGGCGCGAACGCGATCCTCGGCGTCAGCCTCGCCGTCGCCAAGGCGGCGGCCGAAGCACGTGGCTTGCCGCTGTACCGCTATGTCGGCGGCGTGCAGGCGCATCTGCTGCCGGTGCCGATGATGAACATCATCAACGGCGGCGAGCATGCCGACAACCCGATCGACTTCCAGGAGTTCATGGTCGTGCCGGTCGGCGCGTCGAACATCCTCGAGGCGGTGCGTTGCGGCTCGGAGATCTTCCACACGCTGAAGAAGGGCCTGAGCGAGAAGGGCCTGTCGACCAGCGTCGGCGACGAGGGCGGCTTCGCACCGAACATCGGCAGCACCACCGAGGCGCTCGACTTCATCATGTCGAGCATCGAGAAGGCAGGGTACAAGCCGGGCGAGGACGTGATGCTCGCGCTCGATTGCGCGGCGACCGAGTTCTACAAGAACGGCAGGTACGACATCTCGGGCGAGGGCCGGATCCTCGAGAGCGCCGAGATGGCGGAATATCTGGCGGACCTGACGCGCCGCTACCCGATCTTCTCGATCGAGGACGGCATGGGCGAGGACGATTGGGAGGGCTGGAAGACGCTCACCGACCTGATCGGCGACAAGGTCCAGCTTGTCGGCGACGATCTGTTCGTGACCAACCCGAAGCGTCTGAAGCGCGGGATCGACCAGGGTATCGCGAACTCGCTGCTGGTGAAGGTAAACCAGATCGGCACGCTGACCGAGACGCTGGAGGCGGTGTCGATGGCACAGCGGGCGAAGTATACGGCCGTGATGTCGCATCGTTCGGGCGAGACCGAGGATGCGACGATCGCCGATCTGGCGGTCGCCACCAACTGCGGTCAGATCAAGACGGGCAGCCTGGCGCGGTCGGACCGGTTGGCGAAGTACAACCAGCTGATCCGGATCGAGGAAGAGCTGGGTGATGCCGCGCGCTATGCCGGTCGCGACATCCTGATTGGGGGCTGAGGGTATAGCCCTTTCGACATCTAACTCTCGTCATTCCCGCGGAGGCGGGGACCCAGATGCTCAAACGGTCGCGACCAGGTCACGAGGTTTGCCAATATGGGTTCCCGCCTTCGCGGGAATGACGGTTGGGTGTATGGAGGGTATACGCACCGGGTAAGTCCAGGATTGGACCGATCTGGAGTACCGGAGGACGACATGGCACGCGTGACGACGAAGACCAGCAAGTTGCGGAAGACGATGCGCAAGGCCGCGTGGCCGGCGCTGGGGCTGACGCTGATGGCGTTCTTCGGCGCGTATGCCGTGCTCGGGCCGAACGGGATGTTCGCGTATGGCGATTACAAGCGCCAGCTTGCTAAGCGGGAGCAGGATTATGCCGCGCTCGATCGCAAGCGTGAGGTCTTGAAGAACCGGGTGGCGTTGCTGAACCCGGATCATGCGAACCCGGATATGGTCGACGAGATGGTCCGCAAGGAACTGAACGTCGCGCATCCGGACGAGGTTATCGTCCCGCTGGGGAACTAGTCTTTCGATCCTCCCCCGCCAGGGGGAGGTGTCGCCGCAGGTGACGGAGGGGGAGGATACGGAACAAAGGTTTCGCTTACCTCCCCCTCCGTCAGGCAAGAGCCTGCCACCTCCCCCTTGCGGGGGAGGATTCAGAAATTACCGACCCAGGAACGTGAGCAGGTCGTTGGTGAAGCGATCGCTCTCGGTAATCGTCAGGCCGTGCGGGGCGCCGTCATACTCCACCAACTGCGAGTCCGCGATGCCCTTGGCGGCGGCGCGGCCGGTGGCGTCGATCGGCACCGTCTTGTCGCTCGTCCCGTGGACGACCAGCGTCGGGACACGGAAGGCGGCCAGATCCTGACGGAAGTCGGTGTGGCCGAACGCCTTGGCGCATTCCAGCGTCGGGTGAAGGCCCGCCTGCATCGCAAGGCTCCAGACCCAGTCGACGACCTCGTCGCTGACCGGCGAGGTGATGAATCCGACGCCGAGGAATTGCTGGAGGAAGGTCTTGAAGAACGCCGGGCGATCATCCTCGATGTTCGCGCCGATGCTGGCCAGCGTTTCCTCGTCGACGCCGTCCGGGTTGTCGTCGGTCTTGAGCATGTACGGCACCACCGACGAGATCAGCCCGGCGGCGACCACGCCCTTGCCGTCGTAGCGGCTCATGTAGCGCGCGATCTCGCCGCCACCCATCGAGAAGCCGACGATCGTCGCGTCGGTGTTCGCGCCGGTGGCTTCCATCACGTCGGCCAGATCGTCGGTCAGCGTGTCGTAGTTGTAGCCGGTCCAGGGCTGGCCCGAGCGACCGAACCCTCGGCGGTCGTACGCGATAGCGCGGAATCCGGCGTGCGCGAGCGCCATCGCCTGCGCGTCCCAGCTGTCGGCGTTGAGCGGCCAGCCATGCGTCAAAATAACCGGGCGACCGGTGCCCCAGTCCTTGACGTAAATGTCTGTACCGTCGCGGGTTTTTACGTAGGGCATGCAAGTCTCCGGTCTGTCTTTGCAGATGCACGTTCAACGGCTCATCGTGCGCGCCGTTCCGCATGCTGGCGTACCAAGACATCGACTGGCAGCATGGCGCCAGACGAATCGGAATTGGAGACAGGATGCGGATCGGACTTATGACGACGGCGCTCGGCGCGGTCCTCGCCTTGAGCGCGTGCGGCCCTGCGCAGACGACCGCGAACACGCAGGCTCCAGCCGCGCCAACGACTGCTGCGAAGGGCGACTGGGCGGGGTTCCGCGATGGCTTCATCGACGGCTGGTTCAAGATCGATCCGGCCAACGCGGTCTATCAGGGCAAGCACGAGTATGACGGCGGCTTGGGCGACTGGAGCGCGGCGGGGCTGAAGCGGCAGGCGGACTTCCTGCATGGCGCGATCGACAAGGCTGGAGCGTTCAAGGACCTGAAACCCGCCGAGGCGTTCGAGCGCGACTATCTGGTGCAGGTCGCCAAGGGGAAGCTGTTCTGGCTGGAGGATGCCGACCAGCCGCACCATAATCCGGCGTGGTATGTGAGCGCGGGGCTCGATCCGAACACGTATATCGCGCGCAACTATGCCGATGCGCCGACCCGGATGAAGGCGCTGACCGCGTTTCTGCAGAAGATCCCGGCGGCGGCGGGCAACATCAAGGCGAACCTCAAGACGCCGATGCCGCTGAGCTACGTCAGTTACGGGACGGCGGCGTTCAACGGGTTTGCGGATTATTATGCGGGCGACGCGGTGAAGGCGTTTGCCGGCGTGAAGGATGCGGCGGCGCAGAAGCAGCTCACCGATGCGGCGCAGGCGGCGTCGAAGGCGATGCGCGATCTGGGGACGTGGACCGAGGGCCAGCGCGCGACCGCGACGCAGGATTTCGCGCTCGGGGCGGACAAGTTCGCGCGGATGGTGGCGATGACCGAGGGCGTCGATACGCCGCTCGACCAGCTTGAGGCGGCGGGTGTCGCCGACTTGAAGCGCAACCAGGCGGCGCTGGCGCAGGCGTGCGGGGTATTCGCCAAGGGGCAGACGATCCTCGCGTGCACGGACAAGATGAATGCTAACAAGCCGGTCGGCGGGCCGGTTGCAGAGGCGCGGCGGCAGATCCCGATTTTGCGGAAATTCGTCGTGGATCACGACCTGGTGACGATCCCGGGGACCGAGCAGGCGCTGGTCGAGGAATCGCCGCCGTATAACCGGCAGAACTCGGCGTATATCGATCCGCCGGGGCCGTTCGATAAGGGCGTGCCGTCGATCTACTATATCTCGCCGCCCGACCCGAGCTGGACCAAGGCGGTGCAGGACGCGTTCGTGCCGGGCAAGAACGACCTGCTGTTCACATCGGTGCACGAGGTGATGCCGGGGCATTTCGTCCAGTTCCTGCAGGCGAACCGCTCGCCGTCGCTCTTCGGGCGGCTTTTCGTGGGGTATGCGTTTGCGGAAGGGTGGGCGCATTATGCCGAGGAAATGATGTGGGAGGCCGGGCTGAACAACGGCGATCCTGAGACGCATGTCGGGCAGATCTCCAACGCGCTGTTGCGCGATTGCCGGTATCTTTCGGCGATCCGCATGCATGCGAAGGGGATGACGCAGGAGCAGTCGTTCCGGATGTTCGTCGACGAGTGTTACCAGGACGAGGGGAACGCGAAGCAGCAGGCGGCGCGGGGGACGTATGATCCGGCGTATCTGAACTATACGATGGGTAAGTTGATGATCCGGAAACTGCGGGCGGATTGGACTGCGACGCGGGGTGGGCGGAAGGCCTGGAAGGCGTTCCATGACCAGTTCCTGAGTTATGGGGGACCGCCGATTCCTTTGGTGCGGAAGGCTATGATGGGGGAGACTAAGGCGACGGCGGCGTTTTGATTTGGGGGCGGTTGCCCCCTATTTCGGACCACCCCGGCGGAGGCCGGGGCCCAATTGGGGAACGTTGCTAACGACGCGCAGTCCTCCGTTACGCCGACCTTTCCAATTAGGCCCCGGCCTTCGCCGGGGTGGTGTTATTTTTAGGGAGATCGTTGGGTCTTCCCAAAAGCTTGTGTCCCCGCGAAGGCGGGGACACAGACTGGGCACCCGCCTTCGCGGGTGAACATTCTTCTTCTTCGGCTTCTTCTGCTGCTCCCTCTCCCCCTTCTAGGGAGAGGGCTGGGGTGAGGGGCTGTTCCGGGCGGAGCGCTGCTTGGCTGCCCCTCACCCCGACCCTCTCCCCGGAGGGGAGAAGGAGTAGGTTACCTCGCTTGGGAGGCCGGCTGCACGTCCTGCGTTTCTTCGGTCGGTGGGTTGCGGATCGAGGGGCGGAGGCGGCTTAGGCTGCATAGGCCTGCCACTAGCGCTAGGCCCGCTGCGACCAGCGGCGGGGTCATGCCGGCGCCTACGCCCATGGCCAGCAGGGCGGCTACCAGGGTGGCGCCGGTGGTCTGGCCTACCAGGCGGACCGTCGAGACGAGGCCGCCAGCCGCAGCCGCGCGTTCGCGGGGCGCGCTGCCGATGATCAACCGTGCGTTCGGGGCCATAAACATCCCGAAGCCAGAGCCGCACAACGCCATCCGCCACGCGATGTCGAAATACCCCGGGTCCGCGGGCATGTAGGCGATCAGCAGCAGCGCGCATATCGAGATGCCCATGCCGATTCCGCCGAGCAATCCGGCCGGGTAGCGATCCGACAACCAGCCGGAGAGTGGCGCGACGAACATGTTGGCGAGCGGCCACGGCGCGATTGCCGCACCGACCTCCGCCGCACTGAACCCATAGGCGTGCGTCAGGCGGAACGGGGTCGAGAGCAGCAGAGTCATCTGCGCGATGAACGCGGTGTAGGCACCGATCGCCGACAGCGCGAGGACGGGCCGAGCGAGCAGGTCGATCGGCAGGATCGGCTTGGTCTCGCCCTGCTCGCGCTTCACGAAGAACCAGCCGATGACGATGCCGGTCGCGACGATCGCGGCGGAGACGATCGGGCTGTCGCCGTGAACCGCGCTCTCCGCACCGCCGATGACGAGGCCGATCATCGCCGCGCACATCACTGCGCCGAGGACGTCGAAGGGTTCGTCGTGTTTCCGCGGTTCGGGTAGCGCGCGGCCGAGCAGCAGCGATGCGATCGCGAACGGCACTGCGCTGGCGAACACCCAGGGCCAGGGGGCGATGGCGAGGACGAGGCCGCCGATCGTCGGGGCGAGTGCCGCGGAACTGGAGACGACGACCGAGTTGATGCCGAGCCCGCGGCCAAGTTGCTTGGTCGGGTAGATCGAGCGGATCAGCGCGGATGAGACGCTCAGTGCGGCCGCGGCACCCAAGGCTTGCGCGGCGCGGACGACGAGCAGGAAGGGAAGGCTCTTGGCGAAGAAGCAGAGCAGCGTCGCGACCGTGAAGAGCAACTGGCCGTATTGGTACATGCGCTTCAGGCCGATACGGTCGCCGAGCCCGGAGAACGGGAGCAGCGCCATCGCCAGGATCAGCTGGTACACCGTGACGACGGTCACCACCGCGCTGCTGCCGACGTTCAGGTCGCGGGCGATCGTCGGCAGCGCGACGGTGGCGATGCCGCCGTCGATGATCGTCAGCGCGGTGCCTGCCGAGATCGCGGCGATGGCGACGAAGCGGCGGGGCTTGGGCAGGCCGTCGGCCGCCGATATCTGGTCCGGTTGCATTGCGGACCGCGATAGACCTCGTCATGTATCGCGCCAAGCAAATCAGGGAGATACGGTGATGCGGGTTCTGGCTTCGATGCTTGCGGCGACGATATTGAGCGGTGGCGCCGGACTTGCGGGCGGTGCCGCGCTTGCCCAAGTCGCACCGATGACCACAACGAACACCGCCGCCGACCCGTATATCTGGCTCGAGGACAAGGATGGCGCGAAGCCGCTCGCCTGGGTGGAGGCGGAGAACGCGAAGACGCTCCCACGGCTCCAGAACGATCCGCGCTACAAGACCTTCTATGCCGAGGCGCTGGCGATCGCGTCGGCGAAGGATCGCATCCCGATGCCGAACCAGATGTTCGGACGGATCTATAATTTCTGGCGCGATGCCGAGCATCCGCATGGGCTGTGGCGCTGGACGAGTGCTGCCGATTACGCGAGCGCGACGCCGAAATGGACGACCGCGCTCGATCTCGATGCGCTGGGCAAGGCCGAGGGCAAGCAGTGGGTGTGGAAGGGGTCGACCTGCCTGCAGCCCGAGGAGCGGCTGTGCCTGGTCGCGCTGTCGGAGGGTGGCGAGGACGCGGTGACGTATCGCGAGTTCGACCTGTCGACCGGCACGTTCGTCGCGAACGGCTTCACGCTGCCGAAGTCGAAGCAAGATGCGAGCTGGGTCGACAAGGATACGCTGCTGGTCGCGCGCGACTGGGGTGCGGGGACGACGACTCAGTCGGGCTATGCGTTCGTACTGAAGCAGGTGAAGCGTGGGGCACCGCTGACCGCCGCGACCGAGGTATACCGGGGCGCGGCGACCGACCAGGGCGCGACGGGCGCGGACGTGCTGACCGACGAGAAGGGCAACCGGCTGGTCGTGATCCAGCGGCGGAAGACGTTCTTCGGCGCGGACAAGCTGGTTTGGACGCCGACGGGGACGCGGCCGCTCGCGCTGCCCGACCGGACGTTCCCGGTGGGCATGATCGACGGGCAGGTGATCTTCTCGACCAGCGATCCGTGGGGCAAGATCCCCGAGGGTGCGGTCGCGTCGGCGCCGCTAGCCGAGGTCGCAAAGGGGACGATCAATCCTACGATCGTGTTCGCGCCGGGGCCGCGCCAGTCGGTCGACGGGATGGCGCTGACCAAGTCGAAGCTGTTGCTGGTGGTGTCGGACAATGTTCGCGGGCGGGCCTCGGTCTACACGCATGGCGCGAATGGCTGGACCGCCAAGCCGATCGCGTTGCCGGACAACGCCTCGATCGACGTGGCGAGCACGACCGATCGTAGCGACGACGCGTATCTGACGGTGACGGGGTTCCTGACGCCGACGTCGCTCTATTCGCTGGATGCCGCGACGGGCGCTGCGCCGAAGCCGATCAAGACGCTGCCGGCCAAGTTCGATGCGTCGAACGATGTCGTCGAGCAGTTCGAGGCGACGTCCACCGACGGGACGAAGGTGCCGTATTTCGTGGTGCACAAGAAGGGCATCACGCTCGACGGGACGACGCCGACGATCATGACCGCGTATGGCGGTTTCCAGGTGTCGATGACGCCGAGCTATTCGGGGAGCACGGGCAAGCTTTGGCTGGAGCGGGGCGGGTCGTATGTGCTCGCCAACATCCGCGGTGGCGGGGAGTTCGGGCCGAAATGGCATGACGCCGGGCGCAAGACCAAGCGGCAGGTGATCTATGACGACTTCGCAGCGGTGGCGAAGGACCTGTTCGCGCGGAAGCTGACGAGCCCGGCCAAGCTGGGGATCTATGGCGGGTCGAATGGCGGGTTGCTGATGGGGGTCGAGTTCAACCAGCATCCCGACCTCTGGAAGGCGGTGACGATCCAGGTGCCGTTGCTCGACATGATCCGGTATGAGGGGATCGCAGCTGGGGCGTCTTGGGTCGACGAATATGGCTCGGTAACGGTGCCGGCGGAGAAGGCGTTCCTCGAGACGATCTCGCCGTATCAGAACATCAAGAAGGGCGTGGCGTATCCGGAGCCGTATATCTGGACGACGACCAAGGACGACCGGGTGGGGCCGCAGCATGCGCGGAAGTTCGCGGCGCGGTTGAAGGAATATGGGCTGCCGTATCTGTATTATGAGGATACGGCGGGCGGTCATTCGGGCGATGCGGATATCGAGCAGGGGGCTCGGTTGCAGGCTTTGCAGATGACGTATTTCACGCAGAAGCTGGTCGGGGTGGCGAAGTAGGGGGCTCGTGTCGCCCGCCGCCACTCCCCGCCGTTCTCCCGCGAAGGCGGGAGCCCAGGGTCACGAACGGTATCGCCTGTGATCCTGGGCCCCCGCGTTCGCGGGGGAACAGTTAGCTCGCGGCATGAACCTAGCGGCAGCGGACCTGACTGTTGTTCTGGTCCACGGCGCGGCCCGCGAGACCGCCTGCGGCGGCGCCCAGTAGCGAGCCGACGATCCGCGAACGGCCGCCGTCGATGACGTTGCCGAGGATGCCGCCGCCCGCTGCGCCGATGATCAGCCCGGTCGTGCCGTCGCTACGCTTGCAGTAATAGCGGCCGTCCTGGCCGGCATAGACGCGGTCGTTGGTCGACAGGACGCGCTCCTGGTAGTTCGAACCTGAGCGATAATAGCGCGAGGGGTCGTAATTACCCTCGTCGCGCTCGTCCGGATACGCTTCCTGATAGCCGCCGCTGCGGTCGGGCGCGGTGCGGTAGGCACCCTGGGGCGCGTAGCCGCCGCGGTTGCCGCGGACCGACTGGTAGCGATCGAATTCCGTCCGGAAGATCTGCAATTCGCTGTCGAGTCGCGCCTGCGCGGCGGCAAAGCGCGCGTCGTCGGCGCTGCTCTGGGCGAGCGCGGGCGTGGCAGCGGACAGGCAGGTGGCGACGACCAGCGCCGCCGTGCCGAGGAATCGGCTCATGATTCAAATCCTTTCAAAGGGTTACGCCGAATGCGGGTGGCGGCATCGTGCTGCCGCCACCCGCCTCAAGTCAACGCAGTATCAGCGGCAGATCTGCACGCGGCGGTTGTGGCGCCATTCGGTGCGGCAGCGGCGGTTGTTGTTCCAGTTGCGACGATCATGGTCGCGACCACGATAGCGACGATTGTCATGACGATCGCCGCGGTGATCGTTGTGGCGATAGTCGCGGCGGTCGCCCCGATGGTCGCGGTGGTCGCCGCGATGATCGTTGTCGCGATATTGCTGGCTGTACCCGCGCTGTGCCTCTGCGGGAGCGGCGGCGCCGAGGCCGAGTGTCGCGAAGGCCAACCCGGCAGCGATGAGATGCGTAAACTTCATGAGATGTCCTCTCGAACCCGACAATCGGGATGTGCCGTTGATACGGCTATCGAGAGACATCGTTCCTGAACGGAGTTGTCGGCTGGCGTACAGGTTGGTGCGCCAGCCGGGGATAAGCCGCCCCTATGTTAGCCGGGGAGGCCCTCGATCACGAACACGCGGTAGTCGGCACCCTTGAGACGGTGCTGCAACGCGTCCTGATAGGCCGGGCTGTCATACCAGGCATGCGCCTCCGCCACGTCCGGGAATTCGAGGATCACGGCGCCCTCGACTGCGGGACCTTCGAGCGTCTCCACCGCGCCGTAGAACGCCAGTGGCTTCAGCGTGCGGCCTTCGCGGGCCAGGGGTGCCTTGGCCTGATATTGCTTCATCTCTTCGGCATCGGTGACTTCGTTGCGCACGAATACGACATAGGCGGTCATCTAGATTCTCCTTCTGCGGCGGCAGGGTGGCAGCGGATATACCTATGCCCGTTACAATGCGCCTGGTTTCGGCCTGAACGCGCCGAGGCCTGCTATCGCCAGTCGTTGGGCGGGAATCGCGGTCTCGGCGAACGAGAAGCGCAGGTAGCGCGCGGTGGTCGGTCGGGCGAAGGCGATCCGCTGGGCGGCGAGCGCGTAGGCGATGTTGGGGAGTTCGCCCTTGGCGATATCCTGCCACGTCTTGCCGTCGGTGCTCGCCTCGACCCGGTAGCCTTTCGGCGGGGCCGTCCTTGCCATCACCGCGCGCGACGGGATCAGGACGAAGCCGGCGAGCGTCTCCGTCGCGGCGAGGTCGATCGTGACCGAGGCGGGTGTGCCGGGCGCGGGTGCGGGCATGGTCCAGGCGGTTGCGCTGTCGTCGTCGAGCAGCGCCTTGGCACCCGGCGCGGTAGCGGTGACGATCGACCAGCGGCTGGTGACGACGGTCGTCGTGTCGGTGTTGCGGACCGGCGCGACGGGCGCGGGTGCGACCTGACGGAAGAGCGCGACTTCGCTGATTGCGGGGCAGGCTGTGCCTTCGAGGATGCGCAGGCGCAGGCGGCGGGGGGCGATCGGCGTTTCCAGGCGGACGATGCGCTGGGGGCCGATGCCCGAATGCTCGGCGAGCTTGCGCCATTGTCCAGCGATCTCGGCGTCGATCGCGAACCGGGTCACGCGGATGCCGAGCGGGAGATACTCGCGGAGGCGGATGAGGTCGAACGATCGACCCGGCGGGAGGTCCAGCGTCAGCGTCGGCGTGGTGATGGCGTCGGGCGTCGACCAGTAGGTGTCGCGGTTGCCGTCGAGCACCGTGCTGGCCGCATAGGTCTTTCCGCGGACGTGGCTGGCCGATGCGACCGCGCCCTTGGCGAGATCGGTGGCGAAGGTCGCGGCCTGCGCCGTGCCGAAGGACTTCAGCGTCTCGACGTCGATGTCGGCGAGCCGGCCGCGACGATCGGGCGGCAGGTTGAGGTTGAGGTTGGTGCCGCGACCGACCGACTCGTCGTGGAGCTTGATCAGGCGGGCGGGCGTCTTGACCTTCGAATCCTCGTCGGCGTGATAGAACCAGCCGGGCCGGATCGAGACGTCGGTTTCCGCCGGCCACCAGAGCGGCGCACCGCGCACGCCCGAATTGCCCTCGGACTGGACATAGGGATGGTTCGGCATGGTCGGCCAGCACGGATCGCCGGCGACGCCGTCCTCGTTCCCGACCCAGCGCAGGTCCGCGCCGAGCGGGTCGAAGGTGCAGGCCATCGGCTGATGCTGGTGGACCAGCGCGACGATCGACGGCCAGTTATAGTATTTTGGCGCGTCGATCTTCCGCGTGTCGCGCGCACCGCCATAATAGCCGTCGCCGCCGTTCGCGCCGTCGAACCAGAATTCGAACAGCGTGCCGTAACGCGTACAGAGCTCGACCACCTGCTTGCGGAAATACTCGACATAGGCGGGGCGGCCATACTCGGCGTGGTTGCGATCCCAGGGCGAGAGATACAGGCCGAAATCGAGCCCGGCCCGACGGGTGGCTCGCTCCATCTCGCCGACGATGTCGCCCTTGCCGTCCTTGTAGGGGCTGTTGCGGATGCAGTGTTCGGTGAGCATCGTCGGCCAGAGGCAGAAGCCGTCATGATGCTTGGCGGTCAGGATAATGCCGCGCATCCCGCCTGCCTTGGCCGCGGCGACGATCTGGTCGGGCGAGAAGTCGGTCGGGTTGAAGAGCTTCGGATCCTCGTCGCCATAGCCCCATTCGCGATCGGTGAAGGTGTTGATCGAGAAATGGACGAATGCGTATTGCTCGCGCGCGTGCCAGGCGAGTTGGCGCTTCGAGGGTGTCGCGCCCCAGGGTTTCGGCGCGGTTTCGCGGCCGGCGCCGATCGCAGGCGTGGCGGTGGCGGCTAGACCCGAGGCGAGCAGCAGGCGGCGGGAAACTTTGGTCATCATCGTCTCCGGGAGGTATCAGGCAGCGGGCTGGCCGAACGAGGGCGGTCGGTCGGCGAGCTTCGCGCCGAATGCAGGGTTCGGCGTGGCCGACATGGTGAAGCGGAGCGTGCCGCCGGCCGCGAGATCGGCATGCGATATCCAGCTTTTCGTCCACGGCTTGCCGTTCCACTGGACCGCCGCGACATAGGGCGTGTCGGCGCGGTTGCCGGGGGCTTCGACGACCAGCTTGCGACCCTTGCCGACGCGGATTTCGGCGTGGGTGAACAGCGGCGAGCCGAACACGTAGACCGCCGCGACCGGATCGACCGGATAGAAGCCGAGTGCGGACATCACGAACCATGCGCTCATCTGGCCGCAATCGTCGTTGCCGATGATCCCGTCGGGCGCGTTGCGGTACATCGTGGCGAGCAGCTTGCGGACGAGCGCCTGCGTCTTCCACGGCTTGCCGACATAGGCGTAGAGATAGGGCACGTGCTGATCGGGTTCGTTGCCGTGCGCGTATTGGCCGAGCAGCCCGGAGATGTCGGGCGGTGCGTCCTTGGGCAGGGTCGACGGCGCGGCGAACAGCGCGTCGAGCCGTGCAGCGAACTTCGCGTCGCCGCCAAAATGCGCGATCTGGCCGTAGAGGTCGTGCTGGTTGAGGAACGTGGTCTGCCAGCCATTCGCCTCGGTGAAGTCGCGGTAGCGCTTGGTGTGGCCGAGCTGGATCGGGTCGTACGGCTTCAGCCAGCTACCGTCAGCAAGCTTCGGTCGGGCGAGGCCGATCGCGGGATCGAGCACGTTGCGGTAGTTGCGGCTTCGGAGACGCAGGCGATCGGCGTCTTCCTTCGCGCCGGCCTTCTGCGCGAGCGTCGCCATCGCCCAGTCGTCATACGCGTATTCCTGAGTCCGGCTGACCGATTCGTCGACGACGTCCGCGGGGAGATAGCCGCGCTCGATGTACGTGCCGCGCGCCCGGCTGTTGACGAGGTCGGGAGCGGCGGGATCGAACGCGCGGGTTCGGATCGCGGGCCATGCGGCGGCATAGTCGGCGTCGATGCCCTTCGCAGCGGCTTCCGCCATGATCGCGACCGAGTGCCAGCCGATCATCGTGCCGGTCTCGACCCCCTGGAGCGGCCAGCAGGGCGGGCCGTATGCGCTTTGCTGCGTCTGGCGGATCAGGTCGCGGACCAGCGACTTCGCGCGGTCGGGCGCGACCAAAGTCAGCAGCGGGTGGAGCGTGCGATACGTGTCCCAGGTCGAATAGGTGCTGTAGGCCTGCTCGCCGGCGGGCACGCTGTGGACTTCGCGATCGAGCCCGACATAGCGGCCGTCGACGTCGGAGAAGAGCGTCGGCGCGATCATCGCGTGGTAGAGCGCGGTGGTCATGATCACGCGGGCGTCGTCGGTGCCGCCCTCGACCTTCACGACCTTGAGCGTGTCCGCCCAGTTGCGGATCGCCTGGCGTCGCGCGACGTCGAACTCGCGGAAATAGGACGCGGCGAGATTGGTGCGCGCGCCGGCCATGTCGACCGCGGAGACGGCGGTGCGGACGACGATCGGTGCGGCACCGGCATTGTCGTAATGCAGCACCGCACGGACTCGGTCGGCGGTGACGATCGCGCCGTTGACGCTCTGCGTGTCGGCGTAGAGCGTGATCCGGTCTGGCTTTGGCGACACGTGCATCGCGAAGTGGATGCGGCGGCCCTTCGCCCAGCGGAACGTCCGGCGGCTGCCGGTGAGCGTGCCGTCGGTATCGAGTTCGATACGGCTATCGTCGATCAGCGGACCTTCGCCGGGGCGGCTGTCGCGATAGTTGCCGAGATCGACCAGGAGGTGGCCGGGCCCGGCGGGGAAGTGGTGCCGCTGCCAGCCGACGCGCGTCTCCGCGGTCAGTTCGGAGCGGACGCCGTTGCCTAGCGTGACGGCGTAATAGCCGGGCTCGGTGACTTCCTGCGTATAGGTCTGGCGATACCCTTCGCCGGGCTTGTCGGGTGCGCCGGGCAGCAGCTTGACCGCGCCGCGACAGGGGACGACGAGCACGTCCATCAGGTCGGCGATGCCGGTGCCCGACAGATGCGTGTGCGAGAAGCCCATCATGGTCGGGTCGCCGTGGTGATAGCCCGAGCAGTTGGCCCAATTCTCGGTATCGGTGTCGGGGCTGACCTGGACCATCCCGAACGGCATCGTCGCGCCGGGATAGGTATGGCCGTCGCCGCCGGTGCCGATCCACAGATTGGGCGCGGCTTTTGGAGACCTTGCGATCGCGGGGGCCGCGCCGGCGATGGCCAGCGCACCGCTGGAGCCGAGCAGGGCGCGTCGTGTGATCTTCATAACGCGCTCGCCAATAGTGCGGGGCGGGTGTTCGCAAGCTGAACGATCAGTTCCCCAAACAGCCCGTTGGCCCAGGCAAACCAGGACCGGGTGAACTTGGCGGGATCGTCCTTGTCGAACGCCTCGTGCATGAAGCCGGTGTCGGCATCGGTGTCGCGCAGCATACGCAAGCACGCGCGGACGGTCGCGTCGTCGGCGCCTGCGAGCGCACGGACGATCAGCGACATCGGCCAGATCTGGCCGAGCCCGACATGCGGTCCGCCGATGCCCTCGGCCTTCGATCCCTTGAAGAAATACGGGTTCGCGTCGCTCCAGGCGGCATTGGCGGTGCGGCGCCAGAGCGGATCGGTGGCGGGGACGCAGCCCATGTACGCGAGCGCGGAGAGCGACGGCACGTTGGCGTCGTCCATGAAGACGGCGTTGCCGAAACCGTCGACTTCGAAAGCCCAGACTTCGCTGCCGTCGCGCAAGCGCATCCGCCCGTGCGCGACGAGGGCCGCCTCGACTTCGTTCGCGAGTGCGGTCGCATCGGCGGCGAGCGCGGTATCGTGACGCGCTTCGTTGGCGACGACCGCGAGTTCGCGCAGGGTGGTGACCGCGAAGAGGTTGGACGGGATCAGATACGGGTAGACGCAGGCATCGTCCGAGGGGCGGAAGCCGCACTGGATCAGGCCGTTGGGCTTGGCGGGATTGCCCCAGCCTTCGAGAGCCATCGTCTCGGTGTTGCGGTTCGAGGATCGCAGGAAGCTGTAGGGGCCGCGACCGTCCTTGCGCTGTTGCTCGCGGTAGGTGCGGATGCTCGCGCGCGCGGCCTCGGCCCAGGTCGCGTCGAACGGCGTCGCGTCGCGCGTCGCCTGCCAATAGCCGTAGGCGAGGCGCATCGGATAGCAGAGCGAGTCGATCTCCCATTTGCGCTCCGCGACGCCGGGTTTCATCTCGGTCTGATCCTTGAGGGCCCAGCTGAGGTCGGTCTTCGCGGTGGGGCTTTCCATGAACGCGTTGGCGTAGGGGTCGATCAGGATCGAGCGCGACTGGCGCGCGATCAGGCCGCGGAAGAGCGTGCGTAGCGCCGGATCTTCGCGGACGAGATGGAGGTAGGGGCGGAGCTGCGCGGAGCTATCGCGGAGCCAGAGGCAGGGGATGTCGCCGGTGATGACGAACGCATCGGGCGCGCCGCCGATCGTCGACATGCGGACGGTGGTGTCGAGCGTGTTCGGGTAGCAGTTGCCGAACATCCAGCGGAGCTTCGGGTCGCCGATCCGGGCGGAGACGCGCGCGATCTCGCGTTCGACCAAGCGGCTGGTAAAGTTGCGGTCGGCGAGCGCGGGGCGCTTGCTCGGCAGCGAGGGGCGGGCGGCGAAGGCGGGCGTGCCGACGAGCGCGAGGCCTCCCGCTACGCCGCCGGCCATGACGGTGCGGCGGTCCATGTTGGTGGCGCTCACTTAGGCAGCTCCACCGTCGCGCCGGTGATCGTCAGGTCGCTCCACTGGCCCGCGCCGTCGACGGGCTGGCCGCCGCCGATATAGAGGCGGTAGGCGCCGGGGACGATCGTCCGCGTGCCGTTGCGCGCGACGCTGCTCATCGAGCGGGGATCGATGGTGATCGGCACGGTGCGCGATTGGCCCGCCTTCAGCGCGACGCGGCCGAAGCCGACGAGCTGGCGCTGGAGGACGGGCGTGGTCGGACCGCCGGCCTTGGCGGCGGGCGCTACGAGGTAGGCCTGGACGACTTCTTCACCGGCGCGATTGCCGGCGTTCGACAGCTTGGCGGTGACGGTCAGCGGCTGTCCGGCGGCGACGCTGAGTGCGGGCTTCGTCATGGCGTAGGCGAAGTTCGTGTAGCTCAGGCCGTGGCCGAAACCCCAGAGCGGCGTGCCGGTGAAGTAGCGGTAGGTGCGCTCCTTCATCGTGTAGTCGGTGAAGGCGGGCAGGTCGCCGGTGGTCTTGTAGAAGGTGACGGGGAGGCGGCCCGACGGGTTGTTGAGCCCGGCCAGCGTCTCGGCGATCGCGGTGCCGCCGGCTTGTCCCGGATACCAGGCGGCGAGGATCGCGTCAGCCGATGCCGGATCGACCGCGACCGCGCTGCCGCTGGTGAGGACGAGGACGATGGGCTTGCCGGTGGCCTTCAGCGCTTCGAGCAGGCGGACCTGCGCTGGAGGCAGGCCGATGTCGGTGCGGTCGCCGCCGACGAAGCCGGGGACGCTGACCGAGAGTGCTTCGCCTTCGAGATCGGGCGACAGGCCCATCACGGCGACCACGACATCGGCGTCACGAGCGGTGGCGATGGCTTGGTCGAGCAACGGCTGTGCGGGTGGGCTCCAGAGCAGGCGGACGCCTTCGTCGTCGCTGCTGTGATCGAGTTCGAGGCGGAACGGGACGGGCTTGCCGTCGCTGGTCAGCGTGACCTCGACGCGGCCCTTCTTGACCTCGCCTGCCGAGAGCTGGCGGTCGCCGATCCAGAGCCGGACCGCGTCGTGCGTCGAGCAATCCTTCCAGCAGGCGGGGACGTCGACGACCAGCGGATAGGTGCCGGCTGCGGGGGGCGTGAAGGTCCCGGTCCACCGCACGCCAAACGTCTTGGCGAGGCCGGGGGCGGGGCTCGCGCGGTTGTGGTCGATGTCGATGTGGCGATCGGTGCGGGTCAGGGTCGGTGCGCCGACGCCCGCCAGCGCGGCGAAATACTCGGTCTTCAGGCCGCCGGCGAAGACGGTCTCGGGGACTGGCACGGCCGCGCCGTCGGCTAGTGACGAGCCTTGCGCGTAGCGGACGTTGGCGGCGCCGAACTGCTTGCGGATGCCCTCCAGCGGCGTGACGGGCGCGACTGCGGTGCCGTGGTAATTGCCCTGCAGCACGCCGAGATCGTCGGCGTCCGCGCCGATCACCGCGATCCGGCTGCCGGGCTTCAACGGCAGGCGGTTCGCGTCGTTCTTGAGCAGGACGATCGACTTCCGGGCCGCGTCGAGCGCGAGTGCGCGGTGGGCGGGGGTGTCGACCTGATCGGTGCGGATGCTGCGCCACGGGTTGGCCGCGCCGAACACGGTGCCGAGCGCGCGGCGCGCTTCGAGCGCGCGGATCAACGCGGTGTCGACCTCGGCTTCGGTGACGAGACCCTGGCGCACCGCGGCGGGGAGGGCGGCGTAGGCGCTGCCGCAGTTGAGGTCGGTGCCGCCACGAACCGCGGCGGCGGCGGCGCCCGCGGCGTCGAGGCGGTAGTGGTGGTAGAGGCTGATGTTCGACACCGCGTCGCAGTCCGACACGGTGAAGCCCTTGAACCCCCAGTCGCGCCGCAGCCGGTCGACCATCAACGCCGACGATGCGCAGGCCGGGACGCCGTGGATCGAGTTGTACGCGCACATCAGCGACTGCGCCTTGCCCTCGGTCACGGCGAGCCGGAATGCGGGAAAGTAGGTCGCCTCCAGGTCATAGGGGCTGGGATCGACGTCGAAGCTGTCGCGGCCGGCTTCGGGGCCGCTGTGCACCGCGAAGTGCTTGGGGGTGGCGATGACCTTGGGGTGGAGCGGGTCGGGGCCCTGCAACCCGCCGATGAACGCGACGCCGAGGCGACCGGTCAGATACGGGTCCTCGCCGTAGGTTTCCTGGCCGCGGCCCCAGCGTGGATCGCGGAAGATGTTGATGTTGGGCGACCAGATCGTCAGCCCTTCGTAGATCTTGCGGTTAGCGCCGACGTCCTGCGCATTGAAGCGCGCGCGCGCCTCGGTCGCGACGACGTCGCCGATCTTAGCGACGAGCGCGGTGTCCCAGGTCGCGGCCATGCCGATCGCCTGCGGGAAGACGGTGGCGTGGCCGTTGCGCGCGAGGCCGTGCAGCCCCTCGTTCCACCAGTCGTATGCGGGCAGGCCGGCTTTCGGATCGGCGGGCACGGTGCTCTGCAACTGTGCCGCCTTTTGTTCGAGCGACATTTGCGCGACGGCAGTCGCCACCGGGTCGGCGGACGCGAGCAGGAGCCAGATCATCGGGCGAGGGTCCTCAAAGTAAGCGCTTTCCGCAACGTTGCTGCGGAGGCGTCGGAGACGACATGGATGGTGACACTCTCGCCGGGCAACAGGTCGAAGCCGTCGTCGGACGGCTGGGCGGCGACCGCGCCGAAATCGAGCATGACCGCGCGGGCAAGGTTGGTCGCGGTGATCTTCACGTCGTGGCCGGTCCAGCGAACGCTGAGGCCGGGGTCGGGATACGCCATGTCCTTGGGCAGGGCGCGTTCGATGATCGCCCGGCTCGTGCCGCCGTTATCGAGCTGGAGATCGGCGACCGCGTAGCTGGCGGTCGGCGCGGCGGTACCGAACAGCGCATCGTCGGACAGCGTCGCGACCAGTCTCGACGAGAGCGGCTCGAGCATCAGCGCGGCGGTGGTGTCCTTCAACACCTTGCCGTCCATCGTCATCGTCCGCACCCGCCAGCGGGAGTCGACCAGCGTGGTCGCATCGGAGATCAGCGAGATGCGCGTCGCGCCATCTTTCCGCTCGGCGACGATCGCTTGCGGCGCAAAGAACCGCCGGGCGGCGTAGTTGAGGAGCTTCCACCGGCCGGCATGATCGATGCTCGCCCAGCTGATCGAGGGCCAGACGTCGTTGAGCTGCCAGTAGAGCGAGCCCATCGTCACCGGGCGGCAGGCGCGGTGATGCGAGGCGGCGATGCGGATCGCCTCGGCCTGGTTGACCTGCGTGAGGTAGACGAGATCGGCGAAATCGCGCGCGGGGCGCAACCGATCGCGCAGGTACATCATCAGCCGCTCATTGCCTTCGCCGGCGAGGAACTTCTGGTGCGCCTTCATCACCGGACTGTCCGCGGTGAGCGTACCCTTGCCGGCGAATTCGCGGATCGTCGACAGGTCGGGCATCGACTGGAAGCCGTATTCGGACATGAAGCGCGGGCAGCTGTCGAGATAGTTCTCGACCGGCTTGGAGCCCGACCAGACGTCCCAGAAATGGCGGTCGCCGTCCTTGTCGGTGTCGACGGGGCCCTCGTAATCGGTCGAGGGCGAGCCCGGCCAATAGGGCGTGCCGGGGGCGTTGCGCGTTACGGCTTCGCGTAGCACGCGGTCGAACAGCACGGCCATGCCGGCGCCGATGCGCTCCTGTTCGTCGGCACCGACCGCCTTCTTGAACGCTTTCCGGTCGGACCAGTTTTCCCAGCCCGACAAAACCTCGTTGCCGCCGGCCCACAGCACGACGGAAGGGTGCGATCCGATCCGCGCGACCTGTTCCTCGGCCTCGATCCGGACGTTCTCGCGGAAGGCGGCGTCGGGCGGCGTGACGCTGCCGCCGAACATGAAGTCCTGCCACACCATCAGGCCCATGCGGTCGGCGATGTCGTAGAACGCGTCGTCGAGATAGGTCCCGCCGCCCCAGATGCGGACCATGTTCATGTTGGCGTCGCGCGCGCCCTTCAGGATCGTCTCCATATAGGCAGGCGTGACGCGCGCCGGGAAACTGTCGAACGGGATGATGTTCGCGCCCTTGGCGAAGATCGGCGTGCCGTTGACCTTGAACCCGAAGCTGCCGTCCTTGCGGATCAGCTCGACCGTGCGCAGGCCGATCCGCTTGGTCACGCTGTCCTCGGGAGTCGGCTCCGCGCCGCCCAGTGAGGCGGTGACGGTGTAGAGCGGATGCGCGCCGTAACCGACCGGCTGCCAACGCTTGGGGTCGGCGATTGCCAGCGGGATCGAGACCGCGTTGTTGCCCTTAACGAGCGTCACCGTCCGGTCGACCGAGACCGTCTTGCCGTCCGGGCCGGTGACCGCGGCGCGGATCGTCGCGACGCCGGGCGTCTCGACGGCGAGGTCGAGCTTGGCCGACAGCCGCGCTTCGGTCGGCGTCAGTGCCTCCTGGTCGACGCGGAGCGTGTCGATCCGCGCGTCGTCCCAGATCTCCAGCCGGACCGGCCGCCAGATGCCGGTGTTGACGATGCGGGGACCCCAGTCCCAACCATAATTGTATTTGGGTTTGCGGATATAGGGCGAGGTTTGCTTGCCCTTCGGCTCGTCGCCGAACGCGCTGTCATATTCGCCGGGCAGCGGGTTCTTCTCGGCGAGCACCATCGGCTGGAGCGTGCGGATCGGCGAGGCGATCGTCACCAGCACCTCGTTGCGGCCGACCTTCAGGACCGGCTGCGCATCGACGCGCCAGCGCCGGTGCGCGTTGTCGGTGGTCAGCAGCACCGTGCCGTTGACGCTGACCGTCGCGTACGTGTCGAGCCCGTCGAACACGAGGTCCAGGTGATTGCGCTGCATCATCGCCGGGGTGACGTCGAACACCCGGCGGAACTGCCATTTGGTCAGCCCCGCCCACTGGATCGCCGCCTCGTTCGTGCCCTTGAACGGATCGGGCACGCGGTGCGCCGCGATCAGGTCCTGCTGCACCGATCCGGGGACGGCCGCCGGCAGCCACGTGGCCTCGCGCTTGTGCGCGGCAATCGCGGCGGAGTCGGTCGGATCGATCCGCACCTGCCACGCGCCGTCGAGCGGCACGACGGTCTTGGGCGAGGCGAGCGCAGGCGTGGCGAGCGCGATCAGGGGAAGGACGAACCAGCGACGCATCAGCGTGTCTCCGACAGGGTCATGCGCTCGACCGCGTAGAACGGGTCGGACGTGGGGGAGGTGAATTGGAGGCAGATGTCGCGGTCTCCGGTAATCGTCGGCAACGTCCCCTTCACGCTGAAGCGCGTCGGCGCGGTCTTCGGATCGGGCAGCGGGAAG
The DNA here is from genome assembly GCF_056680455.1 of Sphingomonas sp. AP28. NCBI lineage: Bacteria > Pseudomonadati > Pseudomonadota > Alphaproteobacteria > Sphingomonadales > Sphingomonadaceae > Sphingomonas > Sphingomonas sp. AP28. The sequence continues at coordinate 3,697,795 of NZ_CM155283.1, forward strand.
GTGCCGGCGATCACCGGTTTCGCGCCCTTCACGGTGCAGCCGACCAGCACCATCAGCTCGCCGTGCGGCGTCACGTTGTAATGCTGGCGGACCTTGGTGACGTCGTGGGCTAGGCCCCAGTTGCGCGGCAAGCGGGCGATATCGATCGTGAACCCCTTGGCGACATCCATCGGCGCGGCGGGGTAGGCGGTGCAAGTATCGAAGATGTCGGCGTTGAACACCGGCGCATTGGTCTGTGCCTCGGAGGTCAGCGGTAGGCGGAGGATGAGCGAACCGGCAGGGCAGGCGATCATGTCGGACGCGGTGCGGGTCAGCAGCGCCTGGCGCCCGGTCTCGAACAGGCGAGGTTCTGCGACCGGCTGGCCACTCGCATCGAACGCGGCGGCACGGATCGACACACCGGGCTTGACCGACAGCGGTGCGGTGTAGGCGGTCGAGCGCGCGGTCGGCATTTTGCCGTCGAGCGTGTAGCGGATCGTGCCGTACGGCGCTTGCGTGGCGAGCACGACCTTTGCCTTGTTCGTGCGGAGCGCATCGCCGGGCGTGCCCTCGAGCGTGTAGCCGACTGCGAACGCGCTGTCCGCGACCTCCAGCCCCGACTTCCGCCAGCGCTGAATCTGCGGCTGGACCCGGTCGAGGAAGCCGGTGAAGTCGCGCTTGTCCTTGCCCGACCACGTGATCTCCGCAAGCGCAGCGGCGCGCGGGAAGATCAGGTGCTGCATCTGGTACGGCGTGACGATGTATTCGCTCCACAGATTGGCCTGCGCGCCGAGCACGTGCTGTGCCTTGTCCGCCGAGATGCCCGTCGGCATCGGCTCGTAATTGTAGACCGTTGCGAGCGACTGGATTGCGAGGCGGCCGGGTGGTTCGTCGCGGCGATCGCTTTGCAGATTGTCGAAATACAGCGTCGGTGCGGGCGACAGCACGACGTCGTGGTTCTGGTTCGCGGCATCGACCGCGCCCTTCTCGCCGCGCCACGACATCACCGAAGCGGATGCGGGAAGGCCGCCTTCGAGGATTTCGTCCCAGCCGATCAGGCGACGCTTCTTGCTGGCCAGATAGGTGCCGAACTGGTCGATCATCCAGCTTTGCAGGCCGTTCTCGTCCTTGATGCCGAGCTTCGCCATCTGCGCCTGGACCTCGGGACTGCGTTCCCACTGGTCCTTGACCGCCTCGTCGCCGCCGAGATGGATATAGGTGCCGGGGAACACCGCCATCAGTTCGTCGAGCACCGTCTTGACGAAGGCGATGCCCTTGGGGCCGGGGTTGAAGAGGTACGGGTTGACGCCCCATGCGTTGCTAACCTGTGGCGTGTCGCCGATCACGCCGAGCTCGGGATAGGCCGCGACGAGTGCCTGCGCATGGCCGGGCAGGTCGATCTCGGGGACGATCACGATGCCGCGCTCGGCGGCGTAGGCGACGAGCTTGCGCAGTTCGTCCTGCGTATAGAAGCCGCCGACGCGCGTACCGGGTGCTTCACCGGTCGAGGGGCTGGTGCGGATGCTGCCGATCTCGGTGAGCTTGGGATAGGCCTTCACCTCGAACCGCCAGCCCTGGTCGTCCGACAGATGGAGGTGCAGCGTGTTGAGCTTCACCGACGCCATCTGGTCGACGATCGCGTAGATCGAGGGCAGCGACTGGAAATGCCGTGCGGAGTCGACCATCAGCCCACGCCAGCCGAAGCGGGGGGCGTCGTCGATCGTCACCGCCGGGATGCGGACCGGCTGGCCGAACGCGCGATCGGGGCTGATAAGTTGCGCAAGCGTCATCGCGCCGTAGAGAAGCCCGGCGTCGCCCGACGCGGTGATCTTGGCCCCCGAAGCATCGACGACCAGCCGGTATGCCTCAGCGCCCTTGATCGCGGCATCGCGGACGAAGCGGATCGTGCCGTTCGGCGACGTCTGGCGAGCGAGCCCACGCTCGGTCTTAACATGCGCGATGAGCAGGCGCGCTGCGGCGGCGGCACCGGTGTCAGAAGGATCGGCTGTGATCGTCGCACCGTTGGCGATCGTGAAACTGCCGGCGGTACGCGTGATTGCCGAAGGTTGCGGTACCAGCGGCAGGCGGTCCTGCGCCTGGGCCGGGATCGCGCAGAAAGCGGCGGGAAGCAGCGCCGTCGCCGTCAGCCAGCGCCCGGCATTTCGGTTCGCGGTTGCACGCATGTCGACTGCTCCCTGTATCGGCTCCTGACGGCCGCTGGTCGAGGAATGTAACCAATATAAGTCCAGACACAACCCCGTCATTTGACAGCAAGCTTGTCCTGCTCTGACAGAAGATCGGACATGGGGCGGTCATGGGACATACCAATATGGCCCATGGATTTAGTCTGGTTGCCCACCACGCGGTCCTTGGCTACGCTACCATAAGGGACGCGGCAAGGCTCGCTTTGAGCTGCCGGTCGGAGGGGGAATACATGGCGTTTTCCGATGACATCGGACGCTTTCGCAAGGGAAATCCATCGCCGCTCTACCTCCAGTTGCAGGAACTGATCCGCAACGCGATCGGCGAGAAGCTGTTGGTACAAGGCAATGCGATCCCGGCCGAGCGCGATCTCGCGATCGAGTACGACGTTTCGCGGATCACTGTGCGCAAGGCGATCGGCGGACTGGTCGAGGAGGGGCTGCTCACGCGCAGGCGCGGGGCGGGGACGTTCGTCGCCGGGCGCGTGGAGAAGAGCTTTTCGAAGCTGTCGTCGTTCAGCGAGGACATGGCGGCACGGGGCCGCACGTCGAGCAGCAGCTGGATTTCGCGCTCGGCGGGGCAGGTGAACCCGGAGGAGGCGATGGCGCTGGGGTTGTCGCCGGGGGCGGCAGTGTTCCGCTTCAACCGCATACGCTATGCCGACGAAGAGGCGATGGCGCTCGAATTCTCGACCATCGCGGGATATTGCCTGCCGTCGGTCGAGGTGGTCGATGACTCGCTCTACACCGCGCTCGAGAACGCCGGGAGCCGGCCGGTTCGCGCGCTGCAACGCCTGCGCGCGGTGCCGTTCGGCGGCGAGCATGCGCGGATGCTGGGCGTCGACGCGGGCCATGCCGGGCTGCTGATCGAGCGCCGCGGCTTCCTGCGTGATGGCCGGGCCGCGGAGTTCACGCGCTCCTATTACCGCGGCGATGCGTACGATTTCGTCGCCGAACTCGCCGATATCTGACCTTTAATACCGAGAGTGCCCGATGAACCGACGTGAGCTTCTTGTTGGCACGGCGGGCGCCGGTGCTTCTCTGGTCGTAGGGCCGATCGAGACCGGGTTCGCGGCTAGCGTCAAGGCGCAGGGCAGTGCCGGCGCGCTGCCCATGCCGCAGCCGTCGCGAACCCTGCCGCCGCGCGCGCTGGTGCAGGATCCGTCGCGGACGCTGATCGAGCGCGGCTGGCTGTTCCACGAGGGCGACGTGATCGCGCCCGCGCCCGACGGCCACAACGCGACGTATCTGAGCGTGAAGGCGGGTAACGCACTCGGCGCCGCGGCGATGGCGTATGACGATTCCGATGACGATTCCGACTGGCAGTCGGTGCGGTTGCCGCACGACTGGGCCTCCGCGCAGCCGTTCGTGAAGACCGCCAACATCTCGCAGGGCTTTCGCGCGCGGGGGATCGGCTGGTACCGGCGGACTCTACGGCTCGATCCGGCGGACCGCGGCAAGACGATCGGGCTGCAGTTCGACGGGATCGCGACCAACGCGACGGTCTGGGTCAATGGCAGCGTCGTCGCGCACAACTGGTCGGCGTATAACAGCGTCGAGATCGACCTGACGCCGTTCGCGCGGTTCGGCGACGACCTCAACGTGATCGCGGTGCGCGTCGATGCGCAGGCGATGGAGGGCTGGTGGTATGAGGGCGCGGGGATCTATCGCCATGCGTGGCTGATCCGCCGCGCATCAGTGGCGATCGTGACGGACGGCGTGCACTGCGATCCTAGGCGCGGCGCTGACGGTGCGTGGAGCGTGCCGGTCGAAGTGAAGCTCGGCAGCATCGATCGCGCGGCGGTCGGCGTGATGGTGGATGTCGCGCTGCTCGATCCCGACGGCAAGCGCGTGGCGGGGGCGGAGGCGACCGCGACGGTCCTGCCGTTGGAGCGCGCGACTGCGGCATTGACGCTGGCCGTGCCTGCGCCGCGCCTGTGGTCGATCGAGACTCCGACGCTTTACACCGTCGTGACGCATGTCCTGCGCGACGGGGCGATCGTCGACGAGCGGCGGATCCCGGTCGGCTTCCGCACGATCCGGTTCGATGCGAACCGTGGCTTCCTGCTCAACGACAAGTCGGTGAAGCTGAAGGGCGTGTGCCTGCACCAGGATCACGCCGGGGTCGGCACGGCGATCCCCGATGCGCTGCTGCGCTGGCGGCTGGAGCGGCTGAAGGCGATGGGCTGCAACGCGATCCGCTGTTCGCACAATGCGCCGGCCGCCGAGCTGCTCGACCTGTGCGACGAGATGGGCTTCGTCGTGATGGACGAGAACCGCCAGTTCAATCCCGCGCCCGATTACATGGCGCAGCTCGAATGGATGGTCCGCCGCGATCGCAACCATCCGAGCGTGATCCTGTGGTCGGTGTTCAACGAGGAGCCGATGCAGGGCACCGAGGCTGGCGTCGAGATGCTGCGGCGGATGGCGCACGCGGCGCACGCGCTCGACGACAGCCGCCCGGTAACGGGCGCGATGAACGGCGCGTTCTTCGATCCGATCAACGTGTCGAGCATTTTCGACGTGGTCGGCTTCAACTATTATCAGGGCGACTACGACCGGTTCCACCAGCTCAACCCGACCAAGCCGATGACGAGCTCGGAGGATACCAGCGCCTATGAAACGCGCGGCGCGTTCGCTAGTGATCCTGCCGCGCATGTCCAGTCGTCCGATGATGTCGAGGCGGCGAGCTGGGGCGATACGCACCGCGCGACGTGGAAGAAGATCGCCGATCGCCCGTTCGTCGCGGGCGGGTTCGTGTGGACCGGGTTCGATTACCACGGCGAGCCGACGCCGCACGAATGGCCGACGATCTCCAGTTTCTTCGGCATCCTCGACCTGTGCGGGTTCCCGAAGACTGCGTTCGATATTCATCGTGCGCACTGGGTCGATGATGCTGCGGTCGTCAGTCTTACGCCGCACTGGACTTGGCCGGGACGCGAGGGGCAGCCAGTCGTGGTGCTGGTGATGAGCAATGCCGAGCGCGTCGAGTTGCGGTTGAACGGCCGGAAGGTCGGCGAGCAGGTGGTCGACCGGATCATGGGCAACGAGTTCAGCGTGCCCTATGCGCCGGGACGGATCGAGGTTGTCGCGATGCGCGGCGGCAAGGTCGTCGCGACGGCCGCGCACGAGACCGTCGGCAAGCCGGCTGCGCTGCGGCTGACGCCGGCGCGGACCGTGATGGCGGGCGACGACGAGGATACGCAGCCGGTGACGATCGACGCGATCGATGCCGCCGGGCGTCACGTACCGACTGCGAACCTGTCGACGCAATTCTCGGTCGACGGCGCGGCGATCATCGGTGTCGGTAATGGCGATCCGAACAGCCATGAGCCGGAGAAGGGCAATGCGCGGTCGTTGTTCAACGGGCTGGCGCAGGTCATCGTGCAGGCGGGGACGGGTCGTGGGCGGATCGTGATGACGGCGACCGCGCCGGGGCTCAAGCCGGCGCGGCTGGTGATCGACCGGGCAGCGATCGCACCGCGCGCGCAGATGGCCGCGACTTATGGGGGGCAGGCGATCCGGGAGTGGCGTCGCTCGCCGGCGTTCGCTGCGCGTCCCGATCCTGCGCTGGCGCCGATCGATGGCGATAATAACAGCTGGGCGTTCGTGCGGAGCGGCACGCCGGTGCAGGCTGCGGCGGAGGGGCGTTGGCGGCTCTACCGTGTGAGCGTGACGCCGTGGCGGCGGATCGGTGCGGAGGGCGGCACGATCCGCTTCGGCGCGATCGCGGGCAAGGCGGAACTATGGGTCGATGGCCGGCGGCTCGCGTCGAAGACTGGGGTGGAGGCTGGGCCGCTGGAAGCAGCGTTGCCCGCGGGCGGCGGCGCGCGCCAGATCGTGCTGGTGGTGGAAGCTGCTGCGGACGGGGTTTCTGGTATCGTCGGGCCGGTGTCGCTGGAACCGCGTGCGCGCTGACACTGCTCGATCCTCCCCCGCCAGGGGGAGGTGTCGCCGAAGGTGACGGAGGGGGAGGACATGGAACAGGCGTTTTCCTTTCCTCCCCCTCCGTCTGGCAAGTGCCAGCCACCTCCCCCTGGCGGGGGAGGATCAGTGGTCTAGCGGACCAGGGTCGTCAGAACCGTGTCGGTCGCGAGCACGTGAAGCTGGCCTGGCGCGGGGCGGGCGATTGCGCGGATACCGAGTTTCGCTAGCGCCGCATCGTCCGCTAGCGCGATATCGACCAGCAGAACGCGCATTCGGCCAGTATGGCGGCTAGCGGCAATGACATTCGCTGCCCCGCCGAGCGCGCCCTCGGTTGCGGACGACAGGTTGATCGTATCCTCCGCGACAGTCACGGCAGGCTTGATCGCCACATCGCCGCCCAACGCCAGCGCATCGCGGATTTCCATCGAGACGACATCGGCGATCGGCCCGAGCACGACCTGGAGTGCGGAGTTCGACGGGCGCAGGATACCGCGCGCGCCGAGTGCCTTCAGCGCGGCATCGTCGACCGCGGACTGGTCGACCACGATCAACCGCAACCGCGTCGTGCACGCGCTTACCGTCGTCAAATTCGCCCCGCCGCCAAGCGCCTGCGCGAACGCCGCACCGCGCCCGCCTGCCGCGGGGGTTGCTACTGCCGCGACCGTCTCGGCTTCACGCCCAGGCGTCGCGAGGTCGAACTTGCGGATGAAGAAGCGGAACAGGCCGTAATACAGCACGAAATACACCGCGCCGACCGGCAGCAGGACGAGCGGTCGGGTCGCCTTGCCGAAGTTCAGCACGTAGTCGAGCAGCCCCGCCGAGAAGCCGAAGCCCATCTTGACGCCGAGCAGGTCCATCAACGCCATCGACAGGCCGGTCAGCACCGCGTGCACCGCGTAGAGCACGGGCGCGAGGAACATGAAGCTGAACTCGATCGGCTCGGTGACGCCGGTCAGCGCCGAGGTGAGCGCGAGGCTGAGCAGCATGCCGCCGACCGCTTTCCGGCGCTCGGGCTTGGCGGAATGGTACATGGCGAGGCACGCGGCGGGCAGGCCGAACATCATCACCGGGAAGAAGCCGGCCATGAAGATTCCCGCCGACGGATCGCCTGCGAAGAAGCGGCGCAGGTCGCCCGACGTGCCGTGGTAATCGCCGGCGACGAACCAGACGATGTTGTTGAGCAAATGATGCAGCCCGGTGACGAGCAGCAGGCGGTTGAGCAGCCCGAACACGAACACGCCGATCGCACCGCTGCCGGTGATCGCGACACTCAACTGGTCGACGCCCTGGCTCAGCAGCGAGAAACCGAAGCCGAACACCGCCGCGAGCACGAGACCCGCCACGCCGCTGACGATCGGCACGAACCGTCGGCCACCGAAGAAAGCGAGATATTCGGGCAGCTTGATCGTCGAATAGCGATTGTAGAGCGTCCCGCCCGCGAGCCCCGACAGGATGCCGATCGGCACGTCGAGCCGCGCCATCGCCTTGGCCTTCCACGCCGCGATGGCGAGGTCCGCGGAGACGCCGGTCAGCCCTGCGGATACTTCGGGTGCGACGGTGATCAGGACCTTGCCCGCTTCGGTCGCGACCAGGAAGCAGACGACGCCGGCGAGGCACGCGGCACCGTTGCCGTCGCGCGCGAACCCGGTGGCGACGCCGATCGCAAAGAGCAGCCCGAGATGCGAGAAGATCGCGTCGCCGGCCGCGCTGATGAAGGCGATGTCGAGCAGGTCGGGCTGGCCGAGGCGGAGCAGCAGGCCTGCGATCGGCAGCACCGCGATCGGCAGCATCAGCGCGCGGCCGAGCGGCTGGAGGGCTTCGAGGATCGATTTCATGCGGTGAACTCCCGGGCGAGCGAGCGGACGTCGGCGGCGGATGCGCATTGCAGCGCGGCGGCGGCATGCGCGCGGCATGCCTCCATGGTCAGCGTCGCGACCAGCGCCTTGATCTCGGGCACGAGCGCGGGTGCGGACGAGAGTTCGGTGATGCCGAGCCCGATCAGGATCGGGACGGCGAGCGGGTCTGACGCGAGCCCGCCGCATACGCCGGTCCAGCGCCCATGCACCGCGCCGCCCTTGCAGGTCTGCGCGATCAGCCGGAGGACGGCGGGGTGCAGTCCGTCAATCCCGCTCGCGACGGCGGCGTTGTCGCGGTCCATCGCCAGCGTGTATTGCGTGAGGTCGTTGGTACCGACCGACAGGAAATCGGCCTCCGCGGCGATCAGGTCGGCGGTGACGGCGGCGGCGGGCGTCTCGATCATCACGCCTACGGGCACGCGGTCGACGATGCCGATCTCGGCGGCGACGCGGTCGACCACCGCGCGGACGGCGCGCAGTTCGTCGAGGCTAGCGATCATCGGCACCATGATCCGGCATTGCCCGGCGGGCTCTACCGACAGGATCGCGCGGACCTGATCCTCCAGGATCTGCGGGTATGCGAGGCCGACGCGGATGCCGCGCAGGCCCAGCGCGGGGTTCTCTTCCGGCGCCATCGGCAGATACGGCGCGGGCTTGTCGCCGCCGATGTCGAGCAGGCGGACGATCAGCGGACGCCCGTCGAGTGCGTCGGCGATCGCCTGGTAATCGGCGGTCTGTTCGGAGACCGTCGGTGCGGCATCGCGTTCGAGGAACAGGAATTCTGTGCGCAACAGGCCCGAGCCTTCCGCACCGTTCTCGACCGCGAGATGCGCATCGCCGAGCGCGCCGAGATTGGCGAACGCCTCGATCCGGGTGCCGTCGGCCATGCGGCAGGGTTCGCCGGCGCGCGCGAGGGCTTCGGTGCGGCGGACCTGCGCCTGGACGATCCGGACTTGCGTGGCAACGAGCGTGTCGGCGTCGGGATCGATCCGCAACAGGCCTTCGCCCGCGTCGAGGATCACTGGCGTGTCGTCGGCGACGGTGTTCAACGGCGTTCCGATCGCGACCAGCGCGGGGAGGCCCATCGTCGCGGCGAGGATCGCGACGTGCGAGGTCGGACCGCCGCGCTCGACGCAGAAGCCGACGATGTTCGCGCGGTCGAGCGACAGGACATGCGACGGCAGCAGGTCGTCCGCGAGCAGGATCGTGTCGGGCGGGAACGACAGCGGCGTGGTCTCGACCCCGGCGATCAGCGCGAGCAACTGGCGTTCGAGATCGAGCATGTCGTCGGCGCGCTCGGCAAGCCGCGGATCGGTGCTGGTGCGCAACGCGTCGGCCTGCGGACGGATCGCGGCGCGCCAGGCATGACCGGCGCTCTCGCCGCGCGCGATGCCGTTGCGCGTCGTTTCGTGGAGCATGGGATCGTCGAGCATCGCCGCATGCGCCTCGACGATCGCGCGTTCGGGACCGGTTGCGCTGCGGGCGCGCTCCGCGAAACGGGTCGACAGCGTCGTGACGGCCGCATCGAAGCGAGCCTCCTCGACGGCGATGCCTTCGCCCTGTTCGGGGACGACGATATCGGCGGGACGGAACCAGCGGGCGCGGCCGATTGCCAGGCCGGGCGCTGCGGTGACGCCGGTCAGCGCGCCGTCGACTGCGGGGCGGGCTGGCGAGGGAGCGACGGTGGGCGCACGGACGGGGGCCTCGGCCGGCTCGTCCATGCCGCTCTCGATCAGGTCGCAGATCGCCGCGAGTGCGGTGGCGGCGTCTGCACCTGCCGCAGTCACGATGATCGTCTCGTTGTGGCGGATCGCCAAAGCGAGCAGGGCTATCGCGCTGCGGACGTTGGCGGTCTTGTCGCCGGATGCGAGCGTCACGTCGGCGTCGAAGTGCTTGGCGGTCGCGGCAAGGCGCGCGGCGGGGCGGGCGTGGATGCCGTGGGGGAGGGGCACGACGACCGTGCGTGCGTGCGTCGCGCCGTCCTGGCTCGTTTCGCGGTGTGCGACCGCATCGCTGGGTTCGAGCGTCATCAGCGGATCGCCGACCGCGACCAGTTCGCTGGAAACGGCGTGGACGATGCTGAACCGGTCAGGGTTCACGACAACGATCGGCGTGACGACTGCGCGGGCCTCGCGCACGAGCATGTCGAGGTCGAAGCGGATCAGCGGTGCCCCGCGCTCGACCGTGTCGCCGACCGCGACGCAGGGGCTGAAGCCGCGTCCGCTGAGTGCGACCGTATCGAGCCCGATGTGGATCAGGATCTCCGCACCCTCGGGCGTGGCGAGCGTGATCGCGTGGCCGCTCGGCAACAGCGTCAGCACGGTCCCGGCACAGGGAGCGTAGAGACAGTCGCCGGTCGGATCGATCGCGACGCCGTCCCCCAGCATCCGCTCCGAGAACACCGCGTCGGGGACTTCGTCGATCGGCGTTGCCCAGCCCTGCATCGGCGCGGTCAGGAGGATGGAGGCCATGGGTGCGTTCTCGATACCAAAGGGGAGGGCTCGATGCCGAAAAGGGAGGGGCGCAAAAGCAGGGTTAAGGCGGTCAGGCCGCGCTTGCCCCGCCGATCCACGTGCCGACCGGATGCAGGTCGCGGGTGAGCACGACCCAGTCGGCGGTGCGGCCGACCTGCAACGTGCCGCGCTCCTGCGACAGCCGCAGGAACGCCGCCGGATAGGTCGCCGCCATCGCCGCGGCGATCTCGGGCGCGACGCCGAGCCGGTCTACCGTGTTGCGGACCGCGCCTGTCATGTCGAGATCGGAGCCCGCCAGCGTGCCGTCGGCGCCGACGCAGCGGCCATTCTCGACATGGATCTCACGGCCCTGCAGCACGAACGACTTCTCCGCCGCGCCGACGCAGGGCATCGCGTCGGATACCAGCATGAACCGGTCGTGCGGCCGTGCGCGCAACGCGATCCGCAGCACCGCGTCGTCGACATGGAAGCCGTCGACGATGATCCCGCAATACACCGCCTGGTCGTCGAGCACCGCGCCGACCACGCCCGGGGCGCGGTGGACCAGCGGCGACATCGCGTTGAACAGATGCGTCACGCCGGTGATCCCAGCGGCCATCCCGGCGCTCGCGGTGGCGTGATCCGCGTCGCTATGGCCGATGCTGATGAGTACGCCTGCCGCGGTCAGCGTCGCGATCTGTGCCGCGGTCACGCGCTCGGGCGCGAGCGTCACCATGACCCGGCCGAGGCGGGGGCGGGTCAGCAGCGCGAGCAGATCGTCGTCGAGATCCTGGAAGCGCGTCGGGTCGTGGATGCCCTTGCGCGCCGGGCTGATCACCGGGCCCTCGATATGGATGCCGAGCACGCCGGGGACGCCTGCGAGGATCGCCGCGTCGACCGCGTCGAGCGCGAGCGCGATCACGTCGGGCGTATCGCTGATCAGCGTCGGCAGGAACGCGGTGGTGCCGAACGGGCGGTGCGCCGCGCCGATCGCGGCGATGCCCTCGACCGTGGGCGTATCGTTGAACAGCACGCCGCCGCCGCCGTTGACCTGCGTATCGACGAAGCCCGGCATCAGCCAGCCGCCATCGAGATCGATCGCGTGATCCACGGCCTGATCGGAAGTCGCGTCGCCGATACGCGCAATGCGACCGTCTTCGACGACGATCGTCGCGTCGTTCAGGACGCCCGCGGGGGTGACCACATGGCCATTCGAAAACCGGAAGATCGTCATAACGTGCGCGTCACCTTGCTGAGATGCGACGGTGCGTCGGGGTTGAACCCGCGAGCAAGCGAGAGGGCGTTGACCATGCGATAGAAGCTCTGGATCATCAGGATCGGCTCGATCGCCGGATGCGCTTTCAACGCGGGCAGAATGCCGTCGTCGCTGCTGCCATCGAGCCCGGCATCGGCGAGCAACACGCTTGCGCCACGCTCGGCGAACTCGCGCGCCGCATCGCGCACGCCGTCGCCGGCTGCGTCGGAGGTCGCGAGGGCGAGCAACGGGAAGCCGTCCTCGACCAGCTGCATCGGGCCGTGGCGGACCTCGGCCGAGCTAAACGATTCGGCATGCAGCGCGCAGGTTTCCTTCATTTTCAGCGCCGCCTCGTTGGCGATGCCGAAGGCCATGCCGCGCGCGATCACGAACAAATTGGTCGCCGTGCGCAGCGGTGCGACGGCGGCCGACCAGTCGAGCGCCCAGGCGCGTGCGAGGTCGGCGGGGAGGGCGGCAACGGCGCTACGCAACGCATCGTCGTCGGCCCATTCGGCGGTGAGCGCGGCGAAGGCGGCGAGCGAGCAGATGTAGGATTTGGTCGCCGCGACCGACTTTTCCGGTCCGGCGCACAGCGGGATAAGCGTGTCGGCGGTTTCGGCGAGCGGCGAAGTCTCGTCGTTGACGAATGCGACGACATGCGCGCCGGCGGCCTTCTGCGCGGCGACTGCGGCGAGCAGGTCGGGGCTGCGTCCGCTCTGCGATACCGCGATGCACAGCGTGTTCCGCGCGCCGAGCGGTGCGTCGTAGATTGATACGACCGACGGCGCTGCGGCCGCAACGGGTATGCCGGTCTTCGTCCAGATCAGATACTTGCCATACACCGCCGAATGATCGGAGGAGCCGCGCGCGCAGGTCACGACGACCGCGGGCGGGGCGCTACGAAGACGTGCACCGAGCGCCGCGAACGCCGCGGCGTTGGTCGCGAGCATCCGCGCGACGGCATCGGACGATTCCGCAGCCTCGCGGAACATCAGCGTTGCCGTTTCCACAATCGGCGGGGGTGTTAGCGGGGGCGGGGTGGCGTCGTGCATGGCGGCTCGCTTCGATTGGCGTTCGGCGAGGAGAGAGGCCCCCCGACCCAGACCGGTTTGAGTAAGTTATGGATTGGTATTATTCAAGCGCCTGATGTCCGGCCACCATGTTCGCCAGTCGCTCTACCGCGTCGCGGTTTGTGGCTGCGCGTCCCGGCGAGGCGAAGCCGAAGCGGAGTTCGGCTGGATCCGCGGCGGTCGCGGAGGGCGCGCGACACGAGGCGTGGACTTCGCGGACACCGGTCGCGAGGATCGCGGGCAAGGTCTCCGGCGAGACCCCGCTTCCCGCGAGCACGATGATCCGCCCTGCGGCTTGCTGGTGCAGTGCCGCCAGCATCGTGACGCCGTCGATCGCCTTAGGGGCGCCGCCCGAGGTCAGGATTCGGTCGAAACCGAGCGTGACGGCAGACTCCAGCGCGTCGGGCATGTCGCGGCATAGATCGAAGGCGCGGTGCAGCGTCAGCGAGAGTGGACGTCCGCGAGCATCGCCCAGCGATCGGGCATGGGCGACCCAAGCGGCAAGCGCGGGCAGATCGAGCCGGTGGTCGGCATCGAGCGCACCGATGACGATTCCCGCCAATCCAGCTTCGGCCGCGGTGCGGATGTCGTCGGCGATCAGCGCCTGCTCGCTCGGGGTATAGACGAAGCCGCCTTCGCGTGGTCGGACCAGGAGGTGGACGGGGACGCCGGAGACCTCCGATGAAGCCGCCGCTGCCCGGATCAGCGACGCGGGCGGGGTGAGCCCACCGACGCTGAGCGCCGCGCATAGTTCGATGCGGTCCGCGCCGCCGGCAATCGCCGCGTCGATACCGTGCAGATCCTCGACGCAGACTTCGAGAATCGTTCGCGAACCCCGATCCATGTCTTCCGCGACGCTCACGCCTGGAAAAGCGACCGCGCCTTCAGCACCGTCGTCTTGCCGCGCGCGTCGGTGACAGCATAGGTAAAGCCCGGCAACAGGCAGAACGCGCCGACATTGCCCTTCGTGTCGAGCGCGAGGAAGCCGACCTGAACGCCGCGGATCGCATCGCCGCGCAGCTTGGCAATGTGTCGAACGACCTCTTCGCATGCCTGTTGCGGCGTCGAACCGCCGCGCATCGACGCGACGACGCGCGCCGAGCCGGCTACGCGGGTCACTTCCTCGCCAAGTCCGGTCGAGGTGGCACCGCCGACGCCCGCCTCGACGTACAGCCCCGATCCGACCTGCGGCGAATCGCCGACCCGGCCGCGCATCTTGAACGCCATGCCGGAGGTCGTGCAGGCGCCCGCCATCCGCCCGTCGGCCGTGCGCGCGAGCAGGCCGATCGTGTCATGGTCGAGCGCGCCACCTGGCGTGCGGGTGATGCGATTCTCGCTATTGGCTTCGGGTTGGTATTTCGCGGTCTTGAGCCAGTCGCGCCATGCCTTTTCCGATTCCGGAGTGAGCAGCGACTGTTGCGGGAATCCCTGGTCGCGCGCGAACCGTGTCGCGCCTTCGCCGACGAGGAAGGTATGCGGCGTCCGCTCCATGACGCGGCGCGCGACGGAGATCGCATGCACCGTGTTCTCCAGCGCGGCGACGGCCCCGACTCCGCCGACATCGTCCATGATGACCGCGTCGAGCGTGACATAGCCGTCGCGGTCGGGATAGCCGGAATAGCCGACGCTGTGGTTGGTAGGGTCCGCCTCGGGTACCATCGCGCCGGCCTCGACCGCGTCGATCAGGGAGCCGCCCTTGGCGAGTTCCGCGAAGGCCACCGCGTTGGCGGCAGCGCCGAAATCCCACGTCGACAGGACCATGGCGCCGGTCGCCGGGGCGTCCGTCGCGGCACCCGATCGGGCAGCCGCGCGAGTCGCTACGAATGGTATCATGCCCAGGCCGCCCAAGCCGGCGAGCAACGACCGTCGCGTGTTCTCCATCAGATCCCCCTTGCGTTCTTGTGTGCACGCTATCGCAAGGAGATGGCGACCGCCAGTAGTGACGCCGATTTGCAACATTCCAACGCAAATGTTCTAGACCGGTATTGCTTCGGCATTGACTGGCGACGTCTTTTGACCAAACCAGTACGGGCAACCGGTATAGCGCTATCACGCAACCGGGCTTTTTTAGGGGTAGGTATGAACTTCGGCCATTCTGTTTCGCGGATCGCGCTCGTCGGATCTCTCGTGTTTTCCGCTACCACGGCGTTCGCACAGGACGTGCCCGCGCAGGCCGTGACGCCCGCCCAGGCTGCCGCGAGCACGCCCGCCGAAGCCAAGGTCGAGGCGGATGCCACCACCGCAACCACTGCTGTCGATCGCGACACGCCGAAGGACGACACGATCGTCGTTACGGGCTCGCGCATCCAGCGTCCGAACATGACGTCGGCGGCCCCGATCACCTCGGTCACCGCGCAGGACATTCGCGCGCAGGCGGCGGTCAACGTCGAGGACGTGCTGAACCGCCTGCCGCAGATCGCGCCGGACAGCCAGCAAACCTATAACGACTCCGACGGTCGCCAGCGCATCAAGCTGCGCAGCCTCGGGTTCGAGCGCACGCTGGTCCTGATCGACGGCAAGCGCCTCGGCACGCAGAACGGCCAGGACGTCGGTATCATCCCGCCGTCGCTGCTCGAGCGGGTCGACGTGCTGACCGGCGGCGCCTCGTCGGTCTACGGGTCGGACGCGGTCGCGGGCGTCGTCAACTTCGTCTTGAAGAAGGATTTCGAGGGCATCCAGCTCGACGGCAACTATAATTTCTACAACCATAACAACAAGGACACGGTCGTGTCGTCGCTGGCGCGTTCGTCGGGCTTCAGCAGCCCGCGCGGCCTGACCAACGACGGCGGTCGTGCCGACGTCACGCTGACCGCGGGCAAGAAGCTGTTCGACGGCGCGCTGCGGATCAACGGCTTCGTCAACTACAAGCATACCGACGAAGTGCTGTTGTCGGCTCGCTCGAACTCGGGCTGCTATTTGACGCAGACCAGCCTGAACGCGCCGCTGTCGTGCGGCCTGACGCCCAGCAGCTCGACCAGCGGGCTCATCACGCCGCTCAGCGGTGCGAACGCGAACGCGCAGCTCATCAACAACCCGAACGGCACGCGTACTTTCGTGCCGTTCGGTCCGGGTGCCGGCAACGCCTCGAACTATTTCAGCAACTACGCGTATCAGCGCCCATCCGAGCGCGTGAACGCCGGTGGCTTCGTCAGCCTCGACATAGCGCCCGACGCCGAGCTGTATGCGTCGGGCATCTGGTTCCGCGACAAGTCGTACAACAACTACCCGGCGATCGCCGGCGGTAGCGTGCAGGTGAACTGCAACAACCCGTTCCTGTCGACGTCGCAGGCAACCGCGATCTGCGGTGCTGCGGCTGGCACGGTGGCGACGGCACCGATCGATCTTCGCTATCGTCTTGGTGAGGGCAATGATCAGCCCGACGCGTATCTGAACACCGGTGTTCGCCTGACCGGCGGCGTCCGCGGCAAGGTCGGCAGCGCGTGGACCTATGACGTCGGCGGCGTCTATGCGCGCAACCACCAGGATTACACGCCGAGCTTCGTCAACGCGACCAACCTGCGGAACTCGATCAACGTCGGTGGCACGCGCGCCGCACCGACCTGCGCGACGACCACGGATCCTGCCTGCGTTCCCTTCGACGCGTTCAGCGCGGGCAACACCAATCCGGCCCTCATCGACTATCTGTATGACCAGGGTACGGCGGCGACCACCGGCACGCTGTACGACGTGCAGGCCAACGTCACCGGCGACCTCGGCAAATACGGCATCACCTCGCCGTTCGCGGAGCAGGGCGTCGCGATCGCGCTGGGCACGGAATATCGCAAGGATACGCTCAAATCGACTGCCGACAGCGTGTATCGCGCAGGTCTGGGTGGCACCGACAGCTATCTGAAGCAGGACGTCTGGGAGGCCAATATCGAGGTCCAGGCGCCGCTGGTCGAGCACAAGCGCTTCGCCGACCTGTTGCAGGTGAACGGCGGCTACCGCGTGTCGAAGTACAGCAGCAACCCGAGCACGTTCAACACCTGGAAGATCGAGGGTATCTATGCCCCCGTCAGCGACCTGACGTTCCGCGCCTCGTTCAACAAGGCGCAGCGCGCGCCGACGGTGACCGAAATCCGCCAGGCGACTAACGTCGATTTCGCGTCGGGCGGCGCAGGCACGTTCAACGATTTCTGCGCACCGACCGTCGTCAACGGCGCCAATGGCGTGACCTACGGCGCGCCGATCGCGTCGCGCGAAGTGTGTCGTGCAACCGGCCTGTCCGATGCGCTTTACGGCAGCCAGACCCTGCTGTGCAGCAACGGCACCGCGCCGAACGGCTCGGCGGCATGCACCGTGCGCTCGGGTGGCTACACCGCCGATCCGGAAACCGCCTACACGCAGACCTACGGCCTGATCGTGAAGCCGCGGTTCGTGAAGGGCTTGGTGTTCTCGGTCGATCGCTACCAGATCAAGATCAACGATTCGCTCGGCTATAACGACTTCAGCTATTACACCGATGGCTGCCAGCGTTCGAACGGCGACGCGTTCTTCTGCCAGGGCATCGTCCGGAATCCGGGCACCGGCACGCTGTATTCGACGGCCGGGAGCAACCCGACCACCGGCTTCATCCGTCAGGGCACGACCAACTACTACACGTCGATCGCACGCGGTTATGACTTCCAGGCGCAGTACACGCTCGACCTCGCCAGCGCCGGCAAGATCGACTGGAACTTCAACGGGTCGCTGACGACGTTCGCGGGCGGCCAGGACTCGCCGGTCCAGCCGGAGCGCAACTGCGCAGGCTATTACGGCAACGGTTGTGGCCAGCTGATCCCGAAATGGTCGCACGGCCTGCGCGCGACCTACACCACGCTCGACCGTGGCTTCAGCGCGTCGTTCAACTGGCGCTATGTCGGGTCGCTGACCAACGCGGACAATTCGGGTGACCCGGCGATCGGTGGCACGGACGCACGCGCGCGGACCAGCTACTACCGGGTGTCGCCGAAGAGCTATTTCGACCTCGCGCTCAACTTCGCGATCGACAAGCAGTTCTCGCTGCGCCTGATCGCGAACAACCTGCTCGACAAGAGCGCGCCGATCGTTCCGGACTCGTACAACGTCGCCCTCGCGCGCACGAACACGATCCCACAGCGCTACGACTCGCTCGGTCGCAACCTGGCCGTGGGTGCGACCGTCCGGTTCTGATGCAACGCCGGCTCGTGTCGGTCGACGCGAGCCAATGGTGTCGAATGAAGATCCTCCGTGCCTTATGGCGCGGGGGATTTTTTCATGTCGGGGATGCTGGAACCGTCCATGGTCCGCCAGTCGCTGCGCCGGCAGCTGACCCGGCCCGGTCTGAGAGTTACGTCACCGAACGCGTAAGGTAACTTCACGCGTGCGGCGACGGCGACGGTCGCCGTGAACAGCGGGACGCTCACAGCCGCACGATAATCGCCGCCTGTTTCAGCCCGGCAGCGACATCGACGCTCATCACCGGGTCCATTTCGAGCACGTCGAAATGCGTCGGCAACAGCCCTCCGAGAGCGACCAACCCTATCGCAGCGCTCGTTTCGTCCGCGCGCCCTGGGTGTGCACGTCGCTCGACGGCTTTTCGATCGGTGGAAAGTTATTCGTCTTCCATGGGAATTGCGGGTCGGCACGAGGTGGCTTCTGCGGCAATGCTCGAGTTCGGACACAAAACCCGCAACTCCCATGATGATACCGTCAGGTGGAAACGAGTTCTATCGTTGGATGTCCCGCGATGACCTCAAGGATGATCTCAAAATAGGTCTGCCCGGCACCGCTCTCCAGCGCCGCGAGTTGACGGCCGATCCGTTCGACGTCGTACAATTCGGGTCGTTCCAGCTTCGCCTGCAGGTACGCGCGCGTTGTCTCCAGCCCCAGGCCGGCGCGAGCCCTGGCGATATCCTGCCAGACCAGGCGGACCGGTGCGCGTCCCTGAATGGCACCGTAGCCGCCGCGCAGCATGTCATCGAGTGCGTCGAGGCTTTCGCCCAGCTTCCAATCCTCTTCAGCCATGAAGACGCGGTTGATCTCCGCATAAAATGACGGGATGTCATGGATGTCGCCACCGGCAAGCGTCAGCGTCGTGGTCATCGAGGATACCCCGGCCCGCATCGCCCGCGCCTTGCACGCCCTCGACGGTTCATCCGGAAACGTCGGCCGCGGTGAGGAGGACGGGGGGCTCGCCGCCAAGCCGGCTGACGAACTCCCGCCGGGCGATCCGGTGGATGTCGGACTCGAATTCCAAATACGTCTCGATAGCCGTGTCGCGGTCGATCCCTTCGAGGTCCGGATCGATCAGTTCGACCAATGCTTCGCTGGTGATCAGGAACTCGACCATGCCGAGATCTGTGTGCCCGAGAAAGAGGATACCGTTCCGCTCCGCCAGCCATTCATACTCGCCAAGCTCGAAGCGAACGCTCGCGGTTGCCACGCGTCAGCCTTCGTCGTTCGCGCTGGGCAGGCGATCGACCAACGCGGCGATGCCGTCACCGGTGAGAGAGGCATGGGACGCGCCGTCGATCTGCACGAAGCGCTCCGGCGTGAGGACCGCCGTGTTGCGATGCTCGGGATCGAGAGCGGTCCAGGCACGGACGGCACCTTCCAGGCTCGTGACCTCGGCCAGATCCTCGTCGCCACGCGGCACCGTCTCCAGCGCGGCGCTCATCCGCCAATCGATGTCCGGCGTTTTCGCGTCGTCGCCCCAGGTCGCTTCCGTCATGCTCGCACCTCATCATCGCCGGCGAGGCCGGCATTCTACGGTCCAAGCGCTCAACTTCGAAGGCTGGTTCCGCGGTACGTTCGTCGAAGGCGGTCCTGGTACCACAGATGCCGCTCTTCACATGGCATAGGCGTGGACGAGCGGCACGTCCGGCTGGTTTCCTATCGTGACCGTTGCGGCGTCGGTGATCCTCGCCGCGGTTTCACGATGTCATCCCTCATTGACCGGAACGGGCATCTGAGCCCATCGAGCCTTCCATGACCAAAACCAAGGGACGCACCGGCGCACATGCGCGTGCCAATATCCAGCCGCCGCCGACCTCCGTCGAGCTCGAGGCAGCCAAGCGGGAGGTGGCACAGATCGAAGGGCGGCTACGCGACCTCGCGGCTGGGCATCCGTCGGTGAAAACATGGAAGGCGCGCCTCCGCGTCGCTCAAGCCGTGATCGCACGAGCCCCGCGCGACTGAGAGGCTGGAGCTTTAGAAACTTGTAGAGGCGATGTGGTGCCGGTTGCAGGAATCGAACCCGCGACATCCAGTTTACAAAACTGGCGCTCTACCAACTGAGCTAAACCGGCCCTTACGTCGGGCTCTGCCCGATGCGTCGCGACCCCATGCTTCAAGATACGCCGAAGGTCCAGCCCTCGGTTTTCGCAATATGCGGTGTCATCGCTGCCGGTGTCCAGAGATCGGGGCGATCGGCGTTGGCGCGGAGCCACGCGGCGGTGAGGATCGCGTCGGTGGCGTGGTCGTCGTAGCGAGCGAGCGGCTGGTGCGGCTGGCTGCCGAGATTGGCGAGTGCCGTGTCGAGCGAGGCGGCATCGCGCATCTTGCTGAGACCCTTGCGGATACCGGCGGCGCGCGCGGCGATGGTGGTGTAGATCTCGACGATTACCGGACCTTCCAAGGGGAGTGGGTCGAACGGCCAGATCGGCACGCGGCCGGCGAGGCGGTGGAGCACGCGCATGCCGGTAAGGCTCGACTTGCCGACCTGCGCCGCGCCGACGAGGTTGAAGCAGCTCGTGGGGGAAAGGCCCATCGCGCGTTGCCCGTGCTCGCAGACGCGCATCCGGCCTGCGCCACCGGGGAACAGGTCGCCGCAATCGCGGTGCTGGCGGAAGTGGCGGCGGATTTCGGTGTCGGTGAGCAGGCTGGAGACGGCAAGGTGCGGGTCGGCAGTCGAGGCATCGTCGACCATCTTCCACAGGGCGCGGGCGTCGGGCGGACTGTCGGGCGCGCCGGGGAAATACCCGCCTTCATCCACGAACGGAAAGGCGGGGGAGAGGTCGAGCCCGATCAGCATCGGCATAGCCTGGTCGAGCAACCAGTCGAGCACGTCGTCGCGCGACCATGCACTGGCGCTTAGTGGGACAACCAGCGCCGGCGCTGCATCGCCCGTCTCGCAGACCGCGACCGCGATGCCCTTGTGTCGATGCCCTTGCGCGCCGGACCAGTCGATCGCCGCAAACCGCGTGAAGCGTGGTTCAGCCATTCTTCTCGGCGCGCAAAGCATCCCAATAGGCGAGCCGTTCCGACAGGCGCTTCTCGAACCCGCGTTCGGTTGGCGTATAGAAGGTCTGCGCGCTCATCTCGTCGGGCCAGTAATCCGAGCCGGAGAACGCATCCTCCGCATCGTGATCGTACGCATAGCCCTTGCCGTAGCCGATATCGCGCATGAGCTTGGTTGGCGCGTTGCGGATCGACGCGGGGGGCATCAACGACCCGGTCTCGCGCGCCGATTTCCACGCCGCCTTCTGCGCCTTGTAGACCGCGTTCGATTTTGGCGCGGTCGCGAGATACACGCAGGCCTGCGCGATCGCCAGTTCGCCTTCGGGGCTGCCGAGGAAGTCGTATGTGTCCTTCGCGGCGATGCACTGGATTAGCGCCTGCGGGTCGGCGAGCCCGATATCCTCGACTGCAGCGCGGGTCAGGCGGCGGAGCAGGAACAGCGGTTCCTCGCCCGCCGTGAGCATTCTCGCGAGATAATAGAGCGCGGCCTGCGGATCCGACCCACGGATCGATTTGTGGAGCGCGGAGATGAGGTTGTAATGCCCCTCGCGATCCTTGTCGTACACTGCGACGCGGCGTTGCAGGAAGTTCGACAGTCCGGCGGGGTCGAGCGGTTCGGGCAGGTTTACCGAGAACAGCGTCTCCGCCTGGTTGAGCAGGAAGCGACCATCGCCGTCGGCGCTGGCGATCAGCGCATCCTTGGCGGGCGGGGTGAGGGGCAGGGGACGCTCCATCTCAGTCTCTGCGCGGTCGAGCAACTGTTCGAGCGCACCGCGGCCGAGCCGTTCGAGGATCAGCACCTGCGCGCGGCTGAGCAACGCGGCGTTGAGTTCGAACGACGGGTTCTCGGTGGTGGCGCCGACCAACGTCACCGTGCCGTCCTCGACATAGGGCAGGAAGCCGTCCTGCTGCGCGCGGTTGAAGCGGTGGATCTCGTCCACGAACAACAAGGTGCGCTTACCGATCTTGGCATGCTCGCGTGCCTCGGCGAAGGATTTCTTGAGGTCCGCGACGCCGGAGAAGACGGCCGAGATCGCGACGAACCGCAGGTCGACCGCGTCGGCGAGCAACCGCGCGATCGTCGTCTTGCCGGTGCCGGGCGGGCCCCACAGGATGATCGAGGACAGCCGGCCCGCCGACACCATCCTGCCGATCGCGCCTTCGGGGCCGGTGATGTGATCCTGCCCGACCACCTCGCTTAGCGTGCGCGGACGCAGGCGATCGGCGAGCGGCGCGTTTTCGGGATGCGTTTCGGTGGGGGCGGCGGGTTCGAAGCCCGCGAAGAGATCGGCCATTGGCGGAAGATAGGGGCCGGGGGGCGGTTTGCCCATCCGCCGGCCAGCCAAGCGCGCTGAGCATCCTGACACACTTCGTCAGCTTCATACGCATCGTCATCCCCGCGCACGCGGGGATCCATACTGGCTGACGGCTTTGCACGCTCGTGCGGTCCGAAGGTCGGGGTCCCCGCCTCCGCGGAAATGACGGACCTGAAAAAGCGAATCTTTTCGTCGCCCCTCTTGAACCCGAAACAGTCTGCGATATATCGCAATCCATGAATGAAGATATATCGGAGAACACTCAAATGCGTTTTGGTATGGGATATGGAGCTTGGACCGGTGGCCCGCGGGGCGACGGTCACAGGCATGGCGGTCGCGACCACGGACCCGAGCATGCGGCTTGGAAGCAGGGTGGCGGCCCACGAGGGCGTGGTCGGCGGCTGTTCGATGGCGGCGAGCTGAAGCTCGTGATGCTGAAGCTAATCGCCGACGCACCGCGCCACGGCTACGACCTGATCCGCGAGATCGAGGGGCTGACCGGGGGCGGCTATGCGCCGAGCCCGGGCGTCGTCTATCCGACGCTCAGCATGCTCGACGAGATGGGCCTGATCGAAGAGCAGCAGTCGGAAGGCGCGAAGAAGCGCTTTGCGGCGAGCGACGAGGGCCGCGCGCATCTCGCCGAGAATGCGGCCGTGGTGGACGGTCTGTTCGCGCGGCTGGCGGCGGTCGGGGCGGAGTCCGAGCGGACCGATGGCGCGCCGATCCGGCGGGCGATGGGCAATCTTCGGCAGGTGCTCCAGCACCGGCTGATGCGCGAGGACGTCAACGAGGATACGCTGCACGAAGTCGCGGCGCTGCTCGACGAGGCGGCGCAGAAGATCGAGCGGCTCAAGTGAGCGTCTCGGTCGCGAGGGTGCCGACGCATTCGGCGAGCAAGTATCTCCAGCAGCTTGCCAAGCACTGGAGCCACAAGATGGAGGTCACCTTCTCGGAGGAAGAAGGCCGCATCGCCTTCCCGAACGGCGCCGTGCTCGAGATGCGCGCGGACAGCGAAACGCTGGACGTCGCGCTGACGGTGCCGGAGGCAGAGGACGTCGAGCGGATGCGTGGGGTGGTGTCGAGCCACCTCGACCGCTTCGCCTTCCGCGAGGCGCCGTTGACGTTCGACTGGGTGACCGCGCCCTGAGCGAAGTGCAACCTGCCCCCTCCCTGAAAGGGAGGGGCCGGGGGTGGGTAGGCCGGTTCGAGCCATCTACGCCTGAACATGCGGAAGCCGACCCACCCCCAACCCCTCCCTTTCAGGGAGGGGGGCAGATCAGGGCATCACTTACCCCGCCGCGCCATCACCTCGAGATACGTGTCCAGGACGGTCTGGTTGATCGTATCCCACAGATACCCGGCGACCTTGTCGTGCCCGGCCCAGCCCATCGTCTCGCGCAGGCCCGGCTCCGAGACGATCCGCCCGATCGCATCCGCGTACCCGGCAATATCCGTCGGCGGCACGAGAAACCCCGTCACGCCGTCATCGACCAATCCGACCGCACCCGATGCGCGAGCGGCAACGACGGGCACACCCGCCGCCATGGCCTCCAGCGTCACGTTGCCGAACGTCTCGGTCACGCTCGGATTGAAGAACACGTCCATCGACGCGACCGCGCGGCCGAGATCGTCGCCCGATTGGAACCCCGCGAAGATCGCCCCCGGTACACGCTCCGCGAACCAGCTCCGCGCGGGGCCCTCGCCGATCACCAGCACCTTGTGGCGCACGCCGCGCTGTTCCAGCGTCCGGATCACGTCGGCGAAAACGTCGAGACCCTTCTCCTTTACTAGCCGCCCGAGAAACCCGACAGCAACCTCGCCGTCTGCAATTCCCCGCGCGCGCCGCCACTCGAGATCGCGGCGTGTCGGCGTGAATCGATCGTGGTTCACCCCGCGCGACCAGATCGCGGTCGGCGTCGTCACGCCCCAGTCGCGGACGATCTCCGCCATGCCGCGGCCCGGCACCAGCACTTCGTCGACGCGGTTGTAGAAGCGCGTCAGGATCTTCACCATGATCGGTTCGAAGAACGCCATCCGGTAATAGCGGAAATACGTCTCGAACCGCGTGTGCAGCGAGGCGACCGTCGCGATGCCGTTGCGGCGGCCATAGCTGATCGCGCGGTGGCCGAGGAAATCGGGGGCCGACACATGGACGATGTTCGGCGCGAACGCATCCAGGTCGCGACGGATCGCGGCCGGTAGCCCGCGCGCCATCTTGTATTCGCCGCGCCCGGCAGGCAGCGGCAGCGACGGCACCGCGACCAGATCGCCGGTCGGCGGGAAGGCGGGCCTGGCGTTGGTCGGCGAATAGACACGCACCGTCACGCCCTTCGCCAGCAGATGGCCGACGAGCAGGTTCAGCGCCTGGTTTGCGCCATCGCGTACGTAATTATAGTTGCCGCTGAACAGGGCGATGCGCAGGTCGGTGGCGTGCATCGTCGCGCGGATAACGCCGTGCGCCGCCAAGCGCCACTAAATCCGCAACATAGGCCGGCCGCCACCCATTGATGTTCCCGTATCGTTCTCGTACATCGGGGGCATGGCGAAACCCCAGAAGCGTTACGTATGTCAGGCCTGCGGATCGGTATCGCACCGCTGGGCGGGGCAATGCGCCGATTGCAGCGAGTGGAACACGCTGGTCGAGGAGGCGAACACTGCCGCTACGCCGTTCCATTCGAAGCATAATCTTCAGACCGGCGGCCGCGCGATCCAGCTCGTCGGGCTCGATGCCGAAATCAAGCTGCCAGACCGGATGGCGACCGGCATCGCCGAACTCGATCGTGCGCTGGGGGGCGGGTTCGTCGAGGGGTCGGCAACGCTGATCGGCGGCGATCCGGGGATCGGCAAGTCGACGCTGTTGTTGCAGGCGGCGGCGAAGATGGCGCTTGCCGGGCAGTCGGTCGCGTATGTCTCGGGCGAGGAAGCGGCGGATCAGGTTCGGTTGCGCGCGCGACGGCTCGGGCTCGGCAATGCGCCGGTGCAACTCGCGGCGGCGACCTCGACCCGCGACATCCTGACGACATTGCAGACGCGACCGCCGGCGATGCTCGTGATCGATTCGATCCAGACGATGCACTCCGACCTGATCGAAGGCGCCCCCGGCACCGTCAGCCAGGTGCGCGCGTCGGCGCAAGAGCTGATCCGTTTCGCAAAGGAACGCGGGACTGCCGTCGTCCTGGTCGGGCACGTGACGAAGGACGGCTCGATCGCCGGCCCCCGCGTGCTCGAGCACATGGTCGACACGGTGCTGAGCTTCGAGGGCGAGCGCAGCCATCAATACCGCATCCTCCGCGCAATCAAGAACCGCTTTGGCGGCACCGACGAGATCGGCGTGTTCTCGATGCAGACCGAAGGGCTGGCGGAGGTCGGCAACCCGTCCTCGCTGTTCCTGACCCACCGCGACGACGCGATGACGGGGGCGACGGTGTTCCCGGCGCTCGAAGGAACGCGGCCGGTGCTGGTCGAGATTCAGGCGTTGACGGTACGCTTGGCGTCGGGTGCGACACCGAGGCGTGCGGTCGTCGGCTGGGATTCGGGGCGTCTCGCGATGATCCTGGCCGTGCTGGAAGCGCGGTGCGGTCTGAGCTTCTCCAACGCCGAAGTGTATCTGAACATCGCCGGCGGCTACCGCGTACAGGATCCCGCGGCGGATCTGGCGGTGGCGGCGGCGCTGATCTCGGCGATGTCGGAGCGACCGGTCCCGGTCGACGCGGTGGCGTTCGGCGAAGTGGCGCTGTCGGGCGAGATCCGCCCGGTCGCGCATGGGCCGCTTCGATTGAAGGAGGCGAGCAAGCTTGGCTTCGAACGCGCATTGGTGCCGGCGTCGATGACGGGTGAGAAGAGCGGGATGAAACTCTCGGGGTTCAAGACGCTGGCGTCGTTCGTCGACCACATGATGGGGCGTGGTTAGGCACCAGAAACCTTGTTTCCCCGCGAAGGCGGGGACCCAGACTGGACTCCCGCCTTCGCGGGAGAACATGGCAGCGGTCGTGACGGTGTTGAGCCGTACTTTCATGGCCGATAGGGTAATTAGCGCTCAAAGCCGCGTACCTGGTCACCCTTTTGATTGTTCGGCACGGTTTATTCAAAGGACAGCACCACCCCGGCGGAGGCCGGGGCCCAATTGGGAAACGCTGCTGGCGATCGCCGCGCTTAGCCATCACGACCGCTCCAATTGGGCCCCGGCCTCCGCCGGGGTGGTGCACTCACTGCTATCGTCACGCACTGATCGACCCAACCACGCAACGGCACCGCGTCCCGCAAATCCGCAACAAGCCCAACACATGGCCTCTCGCGACAGCCATGCTATGGCCGCCCGCATGGCGAACACGAAAAGCAATACCGGTACCGTCGAGGTCGACGGCACCCGATACGACTGGCACCTCCAGCGCGAACCGCAACACACGGATGCCGAAGGCTGGAAGGGCATGACGATCTCGCTGTTGCAGGACGACGCCAAACGCGAAGCGCTGCTCGAGTTCCCGGCGCCGAAGCGCCTGTTGAAGGGCTTGCCGCGCGGACGGCTCCAGATCGACGACGCGACGATCGCTCGCGGCGTGCGTGCGGCCTTAGCTGCGGGGTGGGAGCCAATGTCGCGGGGCAAGCCGATGGTTTTCACGGTGGATTCCGAAGGGAATTGAATTGTGGATTGGCGTGACACACCGACCCCGACGGACGCGCGCGCGCAGATGCAACCATATGCCGACTTGGAAACCGCGCTGTTGGGCCCCGTCCTAGCCGATCGGGATTGCGGGGCGTGCACCGCGTGCTGCACCGAACTCGTCGTCGACACGCCCGAACTCGCCAAGCCTGCGGGAACGCCGTGTATCCACCTTACGGGACGAGGGTGCGGAATCCATGCGGTCCGCCCCCGGATCTGCCGAACCTGGTTCTGCGTCTGGCGGCGGGCGGCGAGCCTGCCCGACGAGGCCCGACCCGATCGGTCCGGCTTGCTCGTCTCGATCAATTTCGTCGACCAACCACAGAACTGCTTCGAAGGCATCTCGATCAACGTCCGCCTGCTCGCCGGCAGCGACGCGATTGCCAACGGCATGGCGGCCACCGTGCTGGACAGCGTGTGCGACCAGCTCGTCCCGGTCTGGTTCAGCGACGGGGCACAGAAGATGCTGATGCATCCCGACAACGACGTCGCGCGCTTCGTTCTTTCGGGAGGCGCCGCGCCCGCGCATCTCCAGGGCGAAGTTGCCGCATGGCGCGAGCGCTACGCGGTTTTCGGTTCCAATCACAAGGGAAGGGGCGGTTGATGCACCCATCGTCCAGCCGGCCGTTCCGGGTTTACGCAGTCGCCACCGACGGGGCTGACCGCGTCGACGACTGCGCGCACTAGCGGTTCGGCCCCTGCGTCCCTATTCCAGACAGCATGAACCTCTCCGCGCTAGACATCGTCGTCCTGCTTGCCGTCGCCGGGTCGGCGGTGCTCGGCCTGATCCGCGGCTTCGTTACCGAAGTGCTGTCGATGTTCGCCTGGGTGGCGATGGTGGCGATGCTGAAGCTGTTTCATATCCCGCTCGCCGCGGCGCTGTCGCCGATGATCGGCACGGTGGGTGGGGCCGCGGTGCTCGCCTTCGCGATCATTACCGGGGTGACCTATATCGGGGGCCGCCTGGTGGCCAACGCGATCGGTGCCCGGACGCGAACCTCGATCCTCGGCCCGGTCGATCGCGCGCTCGGCTTCGGGTTCGGCGCGTTGAAAGGGCTTATCCTCGCCAGCCTCGTCTTCCTGCTCGCGACGCTCGTCATGGACACGATGAGCGGCGGCCCGTCGCGGCGGCCCGGCTGGATGACGACATCGCGGACATATCCGCTGCTCAACGCGACCAGCGCGGGGATCGCCGACTTCGTCGACCGCCGCCGGCGCGGCAAGCCCGTATTCGGCGCAACCACGCCGCCTTCCAAATCCGATAACGCAAGCGAGCCGAAATCATGAGCGCGCCCCTCTACAATGCCGAGATCCTCCGCCTTGCCGCGACGATCCCGCACCATGAACGCCTTCCCGAGCCGATGGCGACTGCGGAGAAGCGCTCGCCGATCTGCGGCAGCCGCGTAACGATCGACGTCGCTGTCGACGATGAGGGCAAGGTTAGCGAAGTCGGCCTGCTGGTCCGCGCCTGCGCGCTCGGCCAGGCGTCGTCGTCGCTGCTGGCGTCGAACATCCTCGGCCGCACGCCCGCCGAACTTGCCGCGACGCGCGACGCGCTGACGGCGTGGCTTGCACGCGAGGGCGATGCGCCCGATTGGCCGGGAATGGATATCTTCAGCCCCGCGCTCGACTACACCGCGCGGCACCCCTCGATCCGGCTTGCGTTCGAAGCCGCGGCCGAGGCTGCCGATACCGCTGCAAAGGCGAAAGTCTGATGGCGGAGGGTACGGCCCCGTCGCTGCTCCGCGACGGCGTCGTATTGCTTGGGTTCGGGCTGATGTTCGTGCTGCTGTTCCGCCGGCTCGGTCTCGGTGCGACGCTGGGGTATCTGGTCGCGGGCGCGGTTGTCGGGCCGCACGTGCTCGGTTTGGTCGGCGATGCGGAGTCGAAGCTCGGGTTCGCCGAACTCGGCATTACGCTGCTGCTGTTCATCGTCGGGCTCGAACTGAACCCGTCGCGGCTGTGGAAGATGAAGGAGGAGATCTTCGGATTGGGACTCCTTCAGGTCGCGATCTGCGGCTTGGCGATCACCGCGATCGTCTGGGTCGGAGCGAAGTTCTCGTTGCCCGCCGCGCTCGCGCTCGGCCTGCCACTCGCGCTGTCGTCGACCGCGCAGGTGCTGCCGATGCTGCGCTCTTCGGGGCGTATGAAGACCCCGTTCGGGGAGCGCGCGTTCTCGATCCTGCTGTTCCAGGACCTCTCGATCGTGCCGCTGATCACGATCGTCGCCGCGATGAGCCGCAACCCAGCCGACGCGAATGCGCCTCCCGGCTGGTTGCTCGCGATCTACACCGTGCTCGCCGTCGTCGGCCTCGTCGTCGCGGGACGCTTCCTATTGCGTCCGTTCTTCCGCCTGATCGGCAATCTTGGCGAGCGCGAGATGTTCGTGTTCGCCGGGCTATTCACCGTGATCGCCAGCGCCGCGATCATGGAATGGCTTGGGCTTTCGACCGCGCTCGGCGCGTTCATCGCCGGCGTGATGCTCGCGGACAGCCCGTATCGGCATGAACTCGAAGCCGATGTCGAGCCGTTCCGATCGATCCTGCTCGGGTTGTTTTTTCTCGCGGTCGGCATGGTGCTCGACTTGGGCGCGATCGCCGAACGCCCGTTCTTCGTGATGGCGATGGCCGCCGCGCTGATCGCGACCAAGACCGGCGTCATCATGCTGATCGGCATGGCGTTCAAGATGACGTGGCGGCAGGCGTTCGCGCTCGGGCTGCTGCTCAGCCAGGGCGGCGAGTTCGGTTTCGTGCTGTTCGCTCAGGCGCAGGCCGGGCTGCTGATCGAACCGCAGGCGGCGAGCCTGTTCGGCGCGATCATCACGCTGTCGATGGCGACGACGCCGTTCCTGATGGGGATCACGCGGCGTTTCCGGACCGAGCCGATCGCCGAGGGGCAGGAGCGCGACGGTCCCAAGGTCGACGGCGCGAATGCGATCATCGTCGGCTATGGGCGGTTCGGCCAGACGGTCGGCCAGATGCTGCTCGCGCAGGATATCCCCGTCACGCTGATCGACACCGATATCGAGATGATCGATATCGCCGGCGAGTTCGGCGCGAAGGTCTATTACGGCGACGGCACGCGGCTCGACCTGTTGCGGCAGGCGGGCGCGGCGGAGGCGGAGATCATCTGCTTCTGCATGGACGGCGACCAGCTCGACCCGGACACGATCGAGGGTGTGCATGAGGCCTTCCCGGACGCCGCGATCTACGTCCGTGCGTTCGATCGCCGTGCGCTGGTGAAGCTGAAGAACACGTCGGCGACCGCGGTGGTGCGCGAGGTGATGGAGTCGGCGGTGAAGATGGCGCGGCTTGCGCTGCGCGGGCTCGAGATCGCACCGGCCGATATCGACCGCGCGGAGGAGCAATACCGCGCGCGGGACAAGGAGCGGTTGCAGTTGCAGATCGACTCCGGCGACATGCGCGCGGCGCGTGCCGAGACCGCGAAACGCTTTCCCTGGGGGAATGATACGCAATGATCATCGCCATTCTTGCGGCCTTGTCGGGCGCGATCGCGGTCGCGGCGGGGGCCATGGGGTCGCATTGGGCGGGTGATACTGCGCGTGAGTTGTTGAAGACCGGCAGCCATTATCAACTGGTTCACGCGGTCGCGGCGCTGGTTGCCCTCAAGATGGATGCACGTGGTCCGGCTTGGCTCTTCGTTGTCGGTGGTTTGCTCTTCGCTGGATCGCTTTACGGTCTGGCTGCCGGTGGCGGGCGATGGCTCGGTCCAATCACGCCGATCGGTGGCGCATTGTTGATCGGCGGCTGGCTGTGGCTTGCGTGGAGTGCAGCACGCACCTGACCTTCTTGTTCACCCGCGAAGGCGGGTGCCCAGACTGGGCACCCGCCTTCGCGGGTGAACAAGATTCTTACTGGTATTTTGGTGCTATCGCTTCTTCCGGCACGCGTCCGAACAGTAGATCACGCTGTCCCAGTCGCGCGCCCATTTCTTGCGCCACGTGAACGGCCGCTCGCATGCGGGGCAGATCTTGGTCGGCAGGTTCTGCTTGGCGACACCGTTGGGCATCAGCGGGGCTGCGAGTCTAGGAAGGTCTCCACGTCGGCGAGGTCGACGGTCTTGTCGAGATACGTCTGGCCGATCCCGCGGGCGAGCAGGAAGGGCAGGGTGCCCGCCGCCATCTTCTTGTCGTGCCGCATGTGATCGACCAGCCGCGCACCGCTCGCGCCGATCTTCACCGCCGCGAGACCGTCCGGAAGCCCGACACCGCGCCAATGCGCCGCGACCCGCTCAACATCCTGTCCCGAGCAGATCCCCTGTGATGCCGAGAACCCGAACGCCAGCGAACAGCCCGCCGCGACACCCTCGCCGTGGATCAGCGCCTGCGAGAACCCGGTCTCCGCCTCCAGCGCATGGCCGAACGTGTGACCGAGATTGAGCAGCGCGCGCGTCCCGTTCGTCTCATGCTCGTCCGCAGCCACTATCCGTGCCTTGGCCGATACGCTGTGCGCTATAGCGTATTCGCGCAGGCCGATGTCGCCCGCGAGCAGCGCCGCACCGTTGGCTTCACACCATTCGAAGAATGCGAAGTCGTCGATCAGGCCGTATTTCACGACCTCGGCATAGCCCGCGCGCAGTTCGCGGATCGGCAGCGTGTCGAGCACCTGCGGATCGATCAACACCATCACCGGCTGATGGAACGCGCCGATCAAATTCTTGCCGGCCTTCGTGTTGATCGCGGTCTTGCCGCCGACCGAGCTGTCGACCTGCGCCAGCAGGCTCGTCGGGATCTGGACGAAATTGCACCCGCGCTTGAGGATCGAGCAGGCGAACCCGACCAGGTCCCCCATCACGCCGCCGCCTAGCGCAACGACGTGATCGCCGCGCTCGACACCGAGTTCGAGCAGCCGGTCGCACAGCATTTCCAGCGTCGCCCAGCTCTTGCTGCCCTCGCCCGGCGCGAGGACAATCGCCTCCGACGCGATCCCCGCCGCAGTCAGCGAAGCCTGTAATGTGGCTAGGTGGACCGACAAATTCTCGTCGGTGACGATCGCCACGCGCCGGCCCTTCGCAAGCGGGGCAAGGAACTCACCCGCCCGCGCGAGCAATCCAGCCTCGATATGGATCGGATAGGTCCGCGCACCCAGTTCAACGATAACGGTCTTCATCGGCCAAGCGCTCTCAGGATAGCGGCGACGGTCGCTTCGTGCGGCGTCTTGTTGCTGACAATATGGATGTGCGCCTGCGCGTAGATCGGGTTGCGGACGCGCGCCAGTTCGGCGAGCACTTTTCCCGCGTCGCGGTTGCGGAGCAGCGGCCGCGTGTCGCGCCGGCCCACGCGCTCGACCAGGATGTCGGGATGTGCGCTGAGCCACACCGACACCGCATCGCGCAGGATCAGCGCCCGCGTGTCGTCGTTGATGAACGCGCCGCCGCCGGTCGCGATGATCTTGGGCGTACCGTCGATCAGCCGTGCGATCACGCGGCGCTCGCCATCGCGAAAATACTCTTCGCCGTATTTGGCGAAGATCTCGGCTACGGTCATCCCCGATGCGGCCTCGATCTCGTGGTCGGCATCGACGAACGGCAGGTTCATGCGCAGCGCGAGGCGGCGGCCGACGGTGGTCTTGCCGACGCCCATCAGCCCGACGAGCACGATCGGGCGATCGATCGGGGCAGGGCGGCGACCGCCCGAAGGTCCGCCGGAAGGGTTGTGGCTTTGCAACATCGTAGCCCGCGCTATACAGCGGCTCCGCGCGAGGGCAAAAGCTCTTGGCGCGCGATTTTCTGCCCCGTTCACTACCCCTGTCCACTACAAGGTTACGTCGTATGTCCCGTTTCATCGTCTCGGTCGTCGTCGTTCTTGTGGTCGTGGTCGGCGGCCTGTTCCTGCTGGCAGGACGCGCGACCGAGCGTCCGCAGAGCCACGTCGAAAAGGCCGTGACGCTTGCGAACCTCTCTTAAGGCATCCTTAGCGGCGGCGGTTGCCGCCGGAGCCTTGGTCGCGCTGGCACCCGCAACCGGCCAGGATCGGCCCGAATCGATCCTGCCGCCGGGGTTCGGCGAACCGACGCCCGCGCCTGCACCACGACCGACGCCACCTGCCGGTACGCAGCCCAGCCGTCCGACCGATCCCGCGCAACCGACCGCTCCGGCTCCGGCACCCGCGCAACCGGGTGCGATGATCCAGCCTTTGCCGCCCACGACGCCGGGCGACGCGCCGCTGGTGCCACCCGTCGCGACGCCGGCGCCGATCGATCCGGCGGTGCTCGCGCAGTACGAGATGCCGGCGTCCGCTCGTCGCTCACTCGCGACGGTCGGGCCGGTTACGGCTAGCGAAGGCGGGCTCGATACCGATGCGTTCGGTGAGGCGGACGGCCAATATGTCGAGACGCTGATGCGCCGCCTCAGTGCGCCGCTGCCGTCGCGCTGGATGTCGATCCTGTTGCGGCGCGCGCTGGTGTCGCATGTCGATACGCCCAGCCGCACCAACGGCGCGGACTTTGCCGCCGAGCGCGCGTGGCTGCTGCTGCGGATGGGCGAATCGGTCAGCGCGCGCGCGGTCGCGCAGAATGTCGACACCGATAATTACACGCCGAAACTCTATCAGGTCGCGATGAACACCGCGTTGGCGACCGGCGATCCGGCGGGCCTGTGTCCACTGGTCACGGGAGCGATGCGCGATGCGCCGGCGCGCGGCTGGACGATGGCACAGGCGATGTGCGCCGGGCTGTCGGGCAATCCCGCGCAGGCGAGCCCGCTGATCGCGACCGCCAAGCGCCGCAACGTCGCCAGCGGTGTCGACCTGCTGCTCGCGCAGAAAGTCGTCGGTGCGGGCGCGCAGGGGCGTCAGGCCGTGACGATCGAATGGGACGGCGTCGACCGGCTGACCGCGTGGCGGTTCGGCCTCGCAATGGCGACCGGCGTCACCGTGCCGGACGAGTTGTACGGTACCGTGGGTCCTCAGGTGAAATACTGGCAGGCGCTGTCGCCTTCCGTTGCGCTCGGCGATCGGCTGGCCCCGGCGGAGGCTGCCGCGGGGCAGGGGGTGCTGTCCAGCGCCGCGCTCGTCGATCTCTACGCTGCGGCTGCGACCGACGACGATACGCAGAGTGGCGCGACCGCGACCGCCAACGATCTCCAGACCGCCTATGCCGATCGCAACCCGGATTCGCGGCTCACCGCGCTGCGTCAATTGTGGGGCGGCGCGAACGCGCGCCCGAACTATGCGCGGCTCGTGCTGACCGCGCGGGCGGCGTCCCGGTTGAACCCCAATCTGGCGAAGGCCGACGCGGATCTGCTGGTCGCATCGATGCTGTCCGCCGGGCTCGATCGCACCGCGGCGCGCTGGCTGGGCTCGGTACCCGCCGGCAGCGACGCCTGGGCGATGATCGTGCTCAGCGATCCAGACGCGTATCGCCGCCTGAGCTATTCCGACCTCGCGTCCTACACCGGAGGCGAAGGCGATTCGGCGTTGAAGCAGCGCATGTTGTTCGCAGGGTTGGCAGGCCTCGGTCGCCTCAACCAAGGCGATATCGAACGCGCGGCCCAGTCGCTCGGCGTTCGCATCGGCGCGGACAATGCCTGGACCCGCGCGCTCGATCGTGCGGCACGCGACGGCCAGGCCGGGACGGTCGTACTGCTCGCAGCCGTCGGCATGCAGGCGGGGAGCTGGAAAGACATCCCCCCGGAAGCACTGTACCGCATCGTCGGCGCTCTGCGCGGCGTCGGTCTCGACGGCGAGGCGCGGATGATCGCGGCCGAGGCGATCGCGCGCGCGTGAGCCACGGTAGCGACCGCGCGCTGATTGACCGGTTCCTCGAAATGATGACCGCGGAGGTCGGTGCCGCGGCCAACACCGTCGCGGCGTATCGCAGCGACCTGCTGCTCGCCTCGCAGGTACTCGAAGGGGGCTTGGTCGACGCCGACGCCGATGCGCTGGCGACACTTGCGGGCAATTGGTCGGCGCTGTCCCGATCGACCGTTGGCCGAAAGTCGGCCTCGCTCCGCCGCTTCTTCGCATTCCTGGTCGACGAAGGACACCGCGCGGACGATCCCGGCAAGGCGCTGCCCCGACCCGGCACGGCGCGCACCCTACCCAAGATCCTGAGCCACGCCGACGTCGACCGGCTGTTCGCGGCGATCGCCGAGCGCGCCGCGCGCGATCCGCTCGACCCCAACGACCTGCGCCTTTCCGCACTATTCGAGCTTCTCTACGGCTCCGGCCTGCGCGCAACCGAACTCGTCAGCCTGCCGCGCAACGCGGTCCACCCCGACCGCCCGTTCCTGATCCTGCGCGGCAAGGGCGGGCGCGAGCGGCTCGTGCCGATCTCCGACCGCGCACGCGCCGCTGTCGCGGTCTGGCGCACGTATGTGGCGAGCGATCGGCTATGGCTGTTCCCCTCGGGCAAAGGCCATCTCTCGCGCATCCGCCTGTATCAACTTGTGAAGGCGATCGCCGTCGATGCAGGCATCCCCCCCGACCGCGTCAGCCCGCACGTCCTGCGCCACGCGTTCGCCACGCATCTGCTCGCCGGCGGCGCGGACCTGCGCGCGCTGCAATCGATGCTCGGCCACGCCGATATCGCCACGACCGAGATCTACACGCACGTCGATTCGAGCCGCCTCGTCGAGCTCGTCAACTCGCGCCACCCGCTGG
This sequence comes from Sphingomonas sp. AP28, assembly GCF_056680455.1. Taxonomy (NCBI): domain Bacteria; kingdom Pseudomonadati; phylum Pseudomonadota; class Alphaproteobacteria; order Sphingomonadales; family Sphingomonadaceae; genus Sphingomonas; species Sphingomonas sp. AP28. Next base: position 3,733,331 of record NZ_CM155283.1, read on the forward strand.
CGGATATGCCGCCGCGTTGACGCGGGCGGCGGCGCGCCGTAACCGCCGCTGATGCCAAGCTTCCTCGACTTCGAGAAACCGATCGCCGAACTCCAGGGCCGGATCGACGAACTCCGCGACACCGCCGCCGAAGGCAGCGTCGACCTCGCCACTGATATCGCCCGTTTGCAGGCGAAGTCCGACAAGCTGCTGAAGGACACGTTCGCGCGCCTGACCCCGTGGCAGAAGACGCAGGTCGCGCGTCATCCCGAGCGTCCGCACTTCAAGGATTACGTCGCCGCGCTGTTCGACGAGTTCGTGCCGCTCGCCGGCGACCGCGCGTTCGGCGACGACCAGGCGATCATCGGCGGCTTCGCGACGTTCCGTGGGCGTAAGATCATGGTGCTCGGCCATGAAAAGGGCGACGACACCGCCAGCCGCCTCCGCCACAATTTCGGCATGGGCAAGCCCGAGGGATACCGGAAAGCGATCCGCCTGGTCGAACTCGCGAATCGATTCGGCTTGCCGATCATCACGTTGGTCGACACCTCCGGCGCATTCCCCGGCATCCAGGCCGAAGAGCGTGGCCAGGCCGAGGCGATCGCCCGCTCGACCGAAGCGTGTCTCAACGCCGGTGTCCCGATCGTCTCGGCGATCGTCGGCGAAGGCGGCTCAGGTGGCGCGGTCGCGCTCGCCGCGGGCAACCGCGTGCTGATGTTCGAACATGCGATCTATTCGGTAATCAGTCCCGAAGGCTGCGCGTCGATCCTGTGGCGCACCGCCGACAAGGCTCCCGAAGCCGCCGAAGCGATGCGCATCACCGCGCAGGACCTGAAGTCGTTTGGCGTAATCGACGACATCGTATCGGAGCCGCTGGGCGGCGCGCACCGCGACTGGGTGGCTGCGATCGACTCGCTCGGCAACGCGCTGTCGTCCGCACTGAACGACCTTGCGGCGCTGGCACCGGCCGACCTGCGCAAGGATCGCCAGGCGAAGTTCCTTAAGATGGGGCGCCTCTGAGCCACGCAGAAAGGGAGGCGGAACCGAGGTTCCGCCGCCCTTTCGTCAGATGGGACGATCCTTAGGCGGACCGTCCCACACCACTTTAAGCTTAGGCGCCAGTCGAGGTGTTCAGCTTGGTCGAGACGTTATTGAACGTCTTGGTCAGGCTCGTGCCCAGGCCCTGCATCGCAGCGATTGCGGCGACGGCGATCAGCGCGGCGATCAGGCCGTACTCGATTGCGGTCGCACCCTTGGAATTCTTGAAAAACTTGCGGATCGTCTTCATTCCGGTCTCCATGGTTTAGATTGCGTCTGTGTCACCCGGCTGCACCGGACGGACCGGATCAGCGATTTGAGGGATACAAGTGGTTTGTTGAGAAAGGTTTAAAGCGGCTGCCGTTTCTTTTCCGGATCAGCGCGCGTTGGCGACCTTGGTGTTCACGTTGCCCCACATGCCGGTCGTCGTGTCGGCGAGGGCGGTGAGACCGGCAATCATCGCGATCACGACGAACGCGATGATCAGCCCGTATTCGATTGCGGTCGCGCCGCGTCTCTCGCGCGTCACGCGTGCGATCGTTCGGATGACGGCATGCGTCGCGATGGATATAGGGCCCATGCAGGCGGTGTAATCGCGGGGAAATTAAGGAATGACCAACGATCCGTCCGTATCGGGACCGATGCTCGCTGCGCCTTTACTGCTGCCCGTCGTAGCGGCCGCGCTCGTTGATCTCGAAGGCCGCGTGCTTCTGCAGCAACGTCCGGAAGGCAAGTCGCTCGCCGGCCTCTGGGAGTTCCCGGGCGGCAAGGTCGAGCCCGGCGAGACGCCCGAGGCGGCGCTGATCCGCGAACTCGAGGAGGAGCTTGCGATCGCGGTGCCGCACGCCTGCCTCGCACCCGCCGCGTTCGCCAGCGCGCCGCTCGGCGATCGCCATTTGCTGTTGTTGCTCTACATCACGCGCAAGTGGACCGGCGTGCCGCGCGCGCTCGAAGCGACAGCGTTGCGCTGGGTGAGACCGAACGAGATGCACGCTCTGCCGATGCCGCCCGCCGATCGCCCGCTGATCGGATTGCTGGATGCGCTGATCTGATATCTTCGCGCGTCGTCGATAAGCGTTCCGCAAAGCATTCAAATGTGGGCAACAATGCGTCCGACATGCCCATCCGTTGGTTGACGCGGAGGTATGCCGGCGCGCCGTCAATCTTTGGCTCGTCACCAGGGTGGGTCGGCATACTCCGTGTTCAAAAAATCACTTGATCCCGGACGTTTGCAAGCGCATAAAAATTGCGCCGGCTACGTCCCAAGACCGTATCCGGCCATCCGGACTGCGGCTCGCGCGTGTTATTCCCTTTTCTCGAGCGAGCCGTTTCCGTTTTTAGCGAGACGTCGGTGCGCGCAGGCGCTGCCCATTCTGGCTTGGGCAAACTCAGTCGCCGCCCGGTTACGCTTAACGCCCTTCTCACTGCGCGATCTGGTCACGTCGCACCATTGGACGCAACCTGACGCCCAGGCTGATGATCAGAGGCCAGAATATCGTGTTGCCGACGTCGGACAGCGTGTCCGCCCAACGCATGCCGTAATTCAGGTAATCGAGCGTCTCGTTCCCCAATTCTGCGAGGGCGACGACGAGGAGGGGGATGAGCGTCCCCAACGATCGGCCGCTGACGAGCCGCACGAGCATGAGGATTATGAGACCCGCATGGATATGGAGGATTGCGTCGGGCAGGCCGGTGCCGTCGCCGATCCAAAGAATAAGCGAATGATACAGTGCGGGGATATCCATTGCCGGGCAACAGCCGAGATCAGTGTCAAATGCAAGGATGCCTCTACGACGAGCAACGTTAGAGCTTGGCGACCTATGACGGGAAACCCGTCCGCGCCGTCGTCATACCAGGTGTCATATCCCCCGGGGGGGGGGGCGGTGAGACATTCACCGATGCGACAAATCCATCAGGCGACGTCCGTCACAAGGTTTCGCGATCGCGCGGCGATTCAACAGGAATTATGTTTCTACGCTAGGCGGACCGTGTCCTGAAACCCGTACGAACGTTCTTCGCAAAACAGCGCTGGGTAGCTGCAACACGCGACTGGCCGGCTCGTCGATCTTCTCGTCAGGGCAGGTCGTTACCGCGCGGATTTTACTGTGGCGGGTTTAGATTCGTCATAGTCGCTCGCTTACGACGAGACGTGGTGCCGACCGGTCGAAACAGGGGATGTCATGCGTCGATTATCGCTCGCTACCGCCGCATTGCCTTGACCGCGTGCGGCTCCGATAGCGCAGATGGCGGGACGGTGACTCCGTCCACTCCCGTACTAGCGCCGACGTCGATGCCGGCACCGACTTACGCGTCATTCCCCTCAACGGGCGAACAGTCCTTACGCTTCTCAGCGCCTACGCGGCGATTCGGTCTAACTCCGGTGTGGCAAACGGCTTGGCTGAAGCAACGACTGCGGATTACGATACGGGAGGGGGAGTTTCCCTGGTTTCGCCGTATCCCAATCAACCTGGCGAGTACCGATTTTCGGCCAAAACCCGGGAAGCGACCAGTCCGTTCTTCAAAGGCGTCGATAGTGCCGATGCACGGCGCGAGAATTTCGGCTCTGGGTTCGCCCCAAGCCAAGTGTTTGCGCTGAACAATTTGTCTCTCGAGGGCATTGTCGGTGAGTTGGCATACCAACTCCGGTATAGCAGCTAATAGGTCTGGCGCGATGTGGTCGGGACGATCTCGACAATGGTCTAGCCACGTGTTTGGCTATCAGACCATTGTCGCTGATATACCAGGAACGGGCACCCAGACATTCGCCGCGGTATCTCGGGGCCACGAGTATTCGGTCCAGCCGTTTGCGCCCGGACAGGCCGACGTTCCAGGGAACGATACGGATGGTTCGGGCACGGTGGCCGTTGATTATGCTCCGCGCACGGTGACGGTTCGCGTTTCCGTCAATAGCACCGGCCAGGCAATCGGCATTGTTTCGGGCACCGGCACGCTGCTCGCTGGCACCAATCAGTTCCGGGGTACGCTCACGGGATCCACTGTTCCCCTAAACGGCACCTCCACTGGTACCGTCTTCGGTCCGCATAGTGCAGAGGTGGGTTTTGCTTATGCCTTGTCAGGTGATCAGGCGGCGAACGGCGTTCGTTACGCCGGCATGTCGCCGGGTCGTCTAGGCAAATAAACAAGCTGACGAGGCGGTGTCGGAAACCAGGCGCTGATCTACGCCGTGCCCGAGAATGGGGTCGCTGCTGTCGCCGGGCATGCAGCACATCGGCATGCCGCATTGGCTAGCCAGGCTTAAGAACGTCCTGCCGGTCCGCAAGGGCGAAAGCAGCAGGGCAGGATTCGGCGTTCACTAGAACCGGTTAGGCGATATCGTCGAACTCGGGCACGGCAAATCGATAGCTTGGTCACTGGAGGCCCGACCGGGAATCGAACCCGGGTGCGAGGATTTGCAGTCCTCTACGTCACCACTCCGCCATCGGGCCCCGATTGCGTGAAGGCGGCGCAAATGCTTCGTTTTGCCGCTGCGGTCAACCGGCAGTTGCGCCCTGAGGCGGAATAATCCGTCAGGGCTCGGCCGCCGCGTTGCCGAGTATCGTGGTCACCCGGCGCTCTCGTCCGAGTTACCGTATCGTGACTCGCGCACGAAAGCGTCTTTGCTTAAGGTTAAGTATAACGACGTGAATGGCTTGGGGACGGGCGCTTGAAGACGGACAGGATTGCCGGCGGCACGAATACGACGGGTGTCGATGACGAGGTGTTCGCGATGCCGTCCGGCATGGCGATCCGGTATGACCGACCCGCAGCCGCGCTCGCCGACTATATCACCGGCTATCACGTCTATCGAACCGACACGGGTAGCGAAGCGGGGCAGGTGGACTGGTTCCTGCCGGCGACCGCCAATGTGCGGATCGCGATCGATGCCGGGCCGATCGCGGTCTCGATTGGTCGACGGACCTACGACCCGTTGCCCGTGGTAAGCCTGTTCGGCCCGACCAACCAGGCGTTGAAGGCGGTGACGCATGGCGGGGTGATGATCGGCTTCGGGATCAGCGCGCTGGGATGGGCACGTTTGTTTCGGCGATCGGCCGGCGATTTTCGCAACCGTATCGTCCCGCTGGACGATGCGCTGGGGAAGGCCTTCACGCGCGATCTGGTGGCGGCCTTGCAGGACGCGCCGGACGATGCGGCCGTGGCGCCGATCCTCGATGCGATGCTGCTCGCGCGGCTTGGGCCGCCGCATTCCGATGCGCCGCAGATCCGCCAGTTGATGGAGATACTCGCGACCGACGGTCCGACCGACATCACCGCCGCCGCCGCCCAGCTCGACGTGCCGACGCATGCGCTGCGCCGCCTGTCGGTGCGCCATTTCGGGTTTCCGCCCAAGATGCTGCTGTTGCGCGCGCGGTTCCTTCGGTCGTTCGTCCGGCTGATGATGGCCGGCGGCGAGGCGGACTATACAACGATCGACCGCTCCTATTTCGATGCCTCGCATTTCCTGCGTGATTCGGCGACGTTCCTTGGGATGACACCGCGGCGGTTCATGGCACTGACGAAGCCGTTCCTGACGGCCAGTCTGAAGGCGCGGAACGCGGTGCTGGGATCGCCGACGCAGGTACTGCACGACATCACAAAAGCGCCGGCCCGCGAATCGCCGTCGCACGACCCGACCCGTACGGCGCAGCAGCGGGTCATTTCGCGGGACGGTTCCGCGATCGGGTGCTAAGGGCGGGGGTAGAGGTGTTGCCGGGATTTTCTCGCGCACCCTCGACGCCCCGTTCGCGGCATCTCGGTGTCACACGGGCGGGCGGGGCGTCTCCCGGTTCCGGCAAGCCGATGGGAAACGCGGCGAAATCCGATCAACCGATGCTTGGCGTTGCAGCGCCCACGCGATAACAGACGCAGCATATCCGGCCGCGCGATATCGGAACGTTCCGAAACAAGTGTATTGCGTGGCTAAAACAGTTGTGCGACAGGATGCGCCATGACGACGACGACTCTCGATACTCCCTCGCTCGCAGCCGACACGCATGAGATCGGCGGGACCACCATGGCCTTGGCCCCCGCGACGTTCGACACGATGCGTCATGCGATGGTCGCCAGCCAGTTGCGCACCAACGCGGTGAACGACCAGCGCGTCGTCGCGGCGATGGCTCGCGTACCGCGCGAGGCATTCATGCCCGCCGACGTTCGCGCCATTGCCTACCGCGACGCGACGATCCCGCTGGGCGGCGGGCGCTATGCCAACCTGCCGATGGCAACCGGGCGATTGCTGACCGAGGCGTATCTGACCGCGACCGACCGCGTCCTGCTGATCGGTGCCGCGACCGGCTACACCGCGGCTGTGCTGGCCGAGATCGTCGGCTCGGTCGTCGCGGTCGAAAGCGATCCTGCCTTGCTGGCGATCGCCCGCGAGGCACTCGCCGGGACTGGCAATGTCGAACTCGTCGAGGCACCGATGCAGGACGGCCACGCTGGCGGCGCGCCTTATGACGTGCTGATCGTCGACGGAGCGATCGAGACCGTGCCCGACGCGTTGATCGCGCAGGTCAAGTCGGGTGGTCGTGTGACGGCAGGGATCGCCGAGCGCGGGCTGACCCGGCTCGCATCGGGACGCAAGACCGATGGCGGGTTTGCGTTGTCAGCGTTCGTCGATGTCGAATGCGTGAGCCTGCCTGGCTTCGACGCCCCCAAACCCTTCCGGTTCTGAGCAGAAAACCATGGCCCGCGCCGCACTTCTCCGCAGTCTGCTCCTGAGTGTTGCGCTGACGTATAGCGCTGCACCACTCCACGCGGAGACGCTGCGCGAGGCGCTGGTCAAGGCGTATAATACCAACCCGACGATCACGGCACAGCGGGCAACCCTGCGTGCCACTGACGAGAACGTCCCGATTGCGCGCGCGTCCGGACTTCCGTCAGTCAATGCCACCGGCGACTATACCGAATTCGTCGTTACCGCGGCGAACAGCTTTACCGCCTTGCCGCGACAGGCCGTGGCGCGCGCCAACGTGTCGGTGCCGCTGTACCAGGGCGGGCAGGTCCGGAATTCGGTCGCCGCGGCCAAGACGCGCGTCGAGGCTGGCCGTGCGACGCTGCGCAGCACCGAGGCCGACCTGTTCACCAATGTCGTCGCCGCGTACATGGACGTGATCCGCGACGAGGCGATCGTCGGCCTGAACACGCAGAACGTCCGCGTGCTCGACGTCAACCTGCAGGCCAGCCGCGACCGTTTCCAGGTCGGTGACCTGACGCGCACCGACGTGGCGCAGTCCGAGGCGCGGCTCGCACTGGCCCGCGCACAGCTCCAGTCCGCGCAAGCCAATCTGATCTCCAGCCGCGAAAGCTATATCCAGTTCGTCGGGACGCCACCGGGCACGCTCGATGCCCCCCCGACGCTGCCGCATCTCCCCGATAGCCCGGCCTCGGCCGTCACCGTGGCGATCGACAACAACCCGGTGCTGATCGCCGCCGCGAAGGAACGCGACGCGACCCGCTACGATGTCGGCGTCGCCCGCGCGAGCCGCCTGCCGCAGATCAGCGCGGTCGGCGGTGCCAGCTACACCAATTATCTCGGCTCCGCGTCGAATGCCGACGGCAGCGCCATCACCTTCCCCAACGTCAACAAGTCGGTGCAGGGCGGGCTGTCGCTGACGCTGCCGCTGTTCCAGGGCGGGCGCCCCGCCGCGCAGGTTCGTCAGGCCGAGGCGTTCCAGTCGCGCGCGATCGAGAACGTCACCGCGACCGAGCGCAACGTCATCGCGCAGGCGCGCTCCGCCTTTGCCATCTGGCGCTCGTCGGAGCAGGTGATCCAGTCGTCGGAAACCGCGGTGAATGCGAACAAGCTCAGCCTCGAAGGCGTCCGCGCCGAGAACAGCGTCGGCACGCGCACGATCCTCGACATCCTCAACGCCGAGCAGGAATTGCTCAACAGCCAGGTCACGCTCGTGACCGCGCGGCGCGATGCGTATGTCGCGGGCTTCGCGCTGCTAGCCGCGATGGGCCAGGCCGAGGCGCGCGATCTCGGGTTGGACGGCGGCGTGCTCTACGATCCGGTCGCCAACTACAACCGCGTCCGCCACAAGATCTGGGATTTCGGTGGCGACGGCGAGCCGGTGCCGGTCGCCACCCGCACTGCGCAGTCGCCCGCGCAGAACGCCACGGTCCAGGCGCAGTACGACCCGTTGCTCGATACGCCGGTTGACAGGAACCCCGCCTTGACGACAGGTAAGGACGCGACGAGCCGCCAATAGGGGCGCGCGGGGCTACGGGGTTTGGGATGGTCCGGATGGGGGATGTCAACGGCGAGCCGTCGATGGAGGAAATCCTCTCGTCGATCAAACGCATCATCGCGGAAGAGGGCGATACGCCCGGCCGGTCGCGTCGCCCAACGCGCGCGACGTACGCGCCGGTCGATCTGGATCCGGCCTATTTCGACGGCGACCATGACGACGACGAGATTCTCGAACTGAGCGACCCCATGCCCGATCGTACGCCGCGCCCGCCCAAGTCCCCGGTGCTCAATGCTGCCGATACCCCGCCCGAACCACGCCACGCGGCGCCGCAAATGACGCCGCCAAAGGTCGCGCCAAGTGCCAAGCCGCAGCCGGCAACCGATGTCACGGCTGAGCCGATCGTCTCGCGCCACACCGCCGCTGCAACGCGCGCGCCGCTCGAGGCGTTGACGCGGATGATGGTAAAACCCGAGACAGGCAATGACGGCACGCTGGAGGGCTTGGTGCGCGAAATGCTCCGCCCGATGCTGCGCGAGTGGATCGATGCCAACCTTCCCAACATGGTCGAGGACATGGTCTCGCGTGAGATCGCCAAGATCATGAACCAGCAGCCCTAAACCAACCTGCCCCCCTCCCTGAAAGGGAGGGGCTGGGGGTGGGTAGGCCGGTTGAAGCGCGGCAACGCCGATTCCAAATCCCACACGCTCCCCAAAGGCTGGCCTAGCCCCGACACGCTCGCTAAGGCCTTTGGCATGAGCGAGCTTCCCAAAACCTTCGACCCGGCCTCCATCGAATCGCGCTGGTACGCGCATTGGGAGGCGAGCGGCCAGTTCCGTCCCGACCGCCCGAACGCCGAGCCCTGGACGATCGTCAACCCGCCGCCCAACGTCACGGGCTCGCTGCACATCGGCCACGCGCTCGATAACACGCTGCAGGACATCCTCACGCGCCATGCCCGCCTGAAGGGCAAGGATGCCTTGTGGGTGGTCGGCACCGATCACGCGGGCATCGCGACGCAGATGGTGGTCGAGCGCCAGATGGGCGCGGCCGTTCCTCCCCAGAAGCGCACCGACCTGACGCGCGAACAGTTCGTCGCGAAAGTCTGGGCGTGGAAGGAAGAGAGCGGCGGCGAGATCACGCAGCAGCTCCGCCGGCTCGGCTGCTCGATGGACTGGGCGAACGAGCGCTTCACGATGGACGAGGGCTTTTCGAAAGCCGTCCTGAAGGTGTTCGTCGACCTCCACAAGCAGGGGCTGCTCTACCGCGACAAGCGCCTGGTGAACTGGGATCCCGGCCTCGGCACCGCGATCAGCGACCTTGAGGTCGAGACGCGCGAGATCAAGGGCAGCTTCTGGCATCTGCGCTATCCGCTCGAAGACGGATCCGGCTTCATCGAGGTCGCGACGACGCGGCCCGAGACCATGCTCGCCGACATGGCGGTGGCGGTGAACGCCTCCGACGAACGCTACACCGCGCTGATCGGCAAGCAGGTGAAGTTGCCAATCACCGGACGCCTGATCCCGATCATCGCCGACGACCATGCCGATCCTGAGCTGGGATCTGGCGCTGTGAAGATCACGCCAGGGCACGACTTCAACGATTTCGAGGTCGGCAAGCGGGCAGGGATGGCCGCGGGATCGATGCTCAACATGCTCGATGCGAAGGCGCGCGTCGTCCAGGTGTCCGACGGGCTGATCCCGGCCGAGCTGCTCGGGCTGACGACCGCCGAGGCGCGGAAGGCGGTCGTCGCGCGGCTGAAGGACGAAGGCTTCCTGATCCCGCACGTCGACAAGGACGGCGAAGAACACGACGCTGAGCCGCGCACGATCCAGACCCCGTATGGCGATCGCTCGGGCGTGGTGATCGAGCCGTGGCTGACCGACCAATGGTATGTCGACGCGAAGACGCTCGCCCAGCCCGCAATCGAGGCGGTCCAGACCGGCGCGATCGATATCGTCCCGAAGACCTGGGAGAAGACGTTCTTCAACTGGATGGACAACATCCAGCCTTGGTGCGTGTCGCGGCAGCTTTGGTGGGGACACCAGATTCCGGCGTGGTTCGGTCCGGACGGTACGCCGTACGTGGCCGAGACCGAGGCCGAAGCGCAGGCTCTTGCGGGTGAGGGCGTTGCCCTGACTCGTGACCCGGATGTCCTCGACACGTGGTTCTCCTCCGCCCTCTGGCCCTTCGCCACGCTTGGGTGGGACGGTTCTTCCCCCCTCCCGCAAGCGGGAGGGGCCGGGGGTGGGCACGCGCCCGCCTCGACCGCTACGCCCGAAGTCGAGCGCGAGCCCACCCCTCAATCCCCTCCCGCTAGCGGGAGGGGAGGCCAGCTCGGCGGCCGCTACCCCAACGATGTCCTCATTTCCGGCTTCGATATCCTGTTCTTCTGGAACGCGCGGATGATGATGCAGGGGCTGCACTTCATGAAGGACGTGCCGTTCCGCACGCTCTACCTCCACGGCCTCGTCCGCGCGGCGGACGGCGCGAAGATGTCGAAGTCGAAGGGCAACGTCGTCAACCCGCTCGGGCTGATCGACACCTACGGCGCCGACGCGCTGCGCTTCTTCATGGCGGCGATGGAGAGCCAGGGCCGCGACATCAAAATGGATGAGAAGCGCGTCGAGGGCTATCGCAACTTCGTGACCAAGCTGTGGAACGCCGCCCGGTTCGCGCAGGCCAACGGCATCGTCGCCAGCACGACGCTGGAGGCACCGCGCGCGGACCTCGCCGTCAACAAATGGATCATCGCCGAGACGATCGCGACCGTCCAGACGGTCGACCTCGCACTCGCCGACTACCGCTTCGACGGCGCCGCCAACGCGATCTACCAATTCGCGTGGAGCCGCTTCTGCGACTGGTATCTCGAACTCATCAAGCCGCAGATGGTCGGCGACGAGCGCGGCGTCATCGATGACGAATCGAAGGCGGTAGCAGGTTGGGTGCTCGACCAGATCCTGGTCCTGCTCCACCCGTTCATGCCGTTCATTACCGAGGAACTGTGGCACGCGATGGGCCCGCGTGATCACGACCTGATCGTCGCGAAATGGCCAATGGCGGACGCGCGCGCGCTCGATCCCGAGGCGAGCAAGGAAGTCGACTGGCTGATCCGCCTAGTTCAGGAGATCCGCACCGCGCGGAATGAACTGAATGTGCCGCCGGGCGCGCGCTTGCCGTTCCACGTTCGTGACGCGAATGCCGCGACGTTGGCGCGGTTGGAACGCCAGGCCCCGGCGCTCGCGCGTCTGGCCCGCGTCACGCATGCCGACGGCGAAGCCACTGGCGGCGCGGCACAGGTCGTGGTCGACGAAGCGACGTTCGTCCTGCCTTTAGAAGGCGTCATCGACCTCGACTCCGAACGCGCCCGCCTGACTAAGGCGATCGCGGCGGCGGAGAAGGAGCGCGACGCGCTGTCGGGTCGCTTGGGCAACGCCAGCTTCGTCGAACGCGCCAAGCCCGAAGCGGTGGAAAAGGCCAAGGCCGACCACGCCGACAAGGCCGCCGAAGCGACGCGGTTGCAGGCGGCACTCGGACGCCTGGGGTGATTAGCTCCCCTCCCGCCTGCGGGAGGGGCTGGGGGAGGGGCGTGCCCCAAGCGGCCGGACGCCAGTACGTACGTCGCGCCCTCCCCTGACCCTCCCGCAAGCGGGAGGGGAATGTGTGCCTGAAGACCTCGTTGCTCCTACCAAGGTCCGCCCCCAGGTTCCGCCGGGATGGCGAACCGGCGAGCATAGGCGAGGGAGCCTTCGACCCTCAAATCAGCAACGCCGTTTCCCCCGCTCCCCCCGGCGAAGGCGGGGTCCAACTGGGTGACGTGGCTGACGGTGAAAGCGCTGCGTTACTACGACCTTCCCAATTGGACCCCGGCCTTCTCCGGGGCGTCATAGTTATTCCGGGCAGGGGACCTACCGGCTTGTTCCGGAGTTCACTCCGCGGCTAGGCACTCGACATGACAGGGCGCCTGACCGTTAGCCGGTGGTTGCCGGACCGAATTCGGCCTGACGGAGAGACTGTGTGAGCGACCTTCCATCCGACGTCGAAGCCAGCACCGTTTCCCAGGACCCATCCAGCGCAAAGCCCGACCACCCCCGCGGCAAACCCGGCCAGCGCGACCTCACCGCCGGACACATCGGCCGCACGCTGCTCGCGTTCGCCCTTCCGACACTCGGCTCGAATATCCTGCAATCCCTCAACGGCTCGATCAACGCGATCTGGGTCGGCCGCTATCTCGGCGAAGGCGCACTCGCCGCCACCTCGAATGCCAACATAATCATGTTCCTGACCTTCGGCGCGGTGTTCGGCTTCGGCATGGCCGCGACGATCCTGGTCGGCCAGAGCTTCGGTCGCCACGATCTGGAGGGCGCACGCCGGGCGTTCGGATCCGCTGTCGGCCTGGTCCTCGGCGGTGCGATCGTGATCGCCGCGCTTGGCTGGGTGTTCGCGCCAGAGATCCTGCACCTGCTAGCCACCCCCGGCGATGCAATGCCGCTCGCGCTCGCGTACCTCCGCGTGATCTTCCTCGGGCTGCCCGCGTCGATGATGATGGTGCTGCTGATGATGGGGCTGCGCGGCACCGGCGATTCGATGACGCCGCTATGGTTCATGCTGCTCAGCGCGCTGCTCGACAGCGGGCTCAACCCGTTGCTGATCGCCGGGATCGGCCCGTTCCCGCAGATGGGCATTGCCGGCTCGGCAATGGCGACGTTGATCGCCAGCCACGTCTCGCTGCTTGGGCTGATCGCCTATATCTACAAGCGCGACCTGCCGCTGCGGCTGCGCGGCAACGAACTCCGCTACCTTATCCCCGAGCGCGCGCTGACCGGGACGATCGTCCGGAAAGGCCTGCCGATGGGCGCGCAGATGCTCGTCATGTCCACCGCCGGGCTCGCGATGGTCGGGCTGGTCAACCGGCTCGGCGTCGATACCGCGGCGGCCTATGCGGTGTCGCAGCAGCTCTGGACCTATATCCAGATGCCCGCGCTGGCGATCGGCGCGGCGGTCAGTTCGATGGCGGCGCAGAATATCGGCGCAGGGCGCTGGGACCGGGTCGGCGACATTACGAAATATGGTCTCCTCTTCAACGTAGCGCTGACCGGTGCGATGGTTGCAGTCGTGCTGCTGTTCGATCGCCCGGTGATGACGCTGTTTATCGGTGGCGCGAGCCCCGCGCTGCCGATCGCGCGGCATATCCAGTTGATCGCGAGCTGGAACTTCATCCTGTTCGGGATGACGATGGTGCTGTTCTCGACGGTGCGCGCGAACGGCGCAGTGATCGCGCCGCTGATCGCGCTGATCGTCGCGCTGTATCCGGTGCGGATCGGCTTTGCGTTGCTGGCGAAACCGTGGCTCGGCGCGGACGCGTTGTGGTGGAGCTTTCCGCTAGGGTCGCTCGCAACGCTGGCGATTGCCGCGTGGTATTACCGCTACGGCAACTGGCGGAAGGGTGCGCTGGTCGTGCCGGACGATAGCGAGGAACAGGCGCACGGGATGAGCGAGCCGGGTGGGCGGTTGCAGCCCACGGGGTAAGGCGCTCGTATTAAGCTACCACCCCGGCGAAGGCCGGGGCCCAATTGGGGGACGACGTTAACTAGGGGCAGCCCTTCGTTACTGCGACCTTTCCAATTGGACCCCGGCCTTCGCCGGGGTGGTGCGCGTAACGAGAGCTATTGAGGGGTGCCTACCGCAGCCGTTTCACGAACGAACGCCCACCTTCCCGGCGCTCATGCTGGAAGTTCGGGATCGTCTCGATCAGGTCGGACAGCCGGTTGAACCCATAATTCCGCGCATCGAAGCTCGACCGGTTACCCGCGAGCTGCCCCAGTTCGGCAACGCTCGCATAGCCCTTCTCGTCCCGCTTCACCGCGTTGTAGGCGTCGATCAGCAGCTTGATGACCTGCTCGTCGATCGGTTGCGCGGTCTTAGGCCGAGCGACCGGCGCGGGCGTAGCGGGCTTCTCGCCAGCCACCGGAGCAGGCGCCGGTGCCTGCATCGGCTGAGACGTCTCGTTCAGCGCCCCCACATCGATGAATCGCGTGCACGCCTGGCGGAATCCTTCCGGCGTGCGGCTGGTGCCGAAGCCATACACCGGGATCCCGTCCTGGCGGATGCGCGTCGCGAGTGGCATGAAGTCGCTGTCCGACGACATGATCCCGAACCCGTCGATCCGCCCGCGGAACAGCAGGTCCATCGCGTCGATCGTCATCTTCATGTCGGTCGCGTTCTTGCCCTTGGTCAGGTCGAACTGCTGCTGCGGCTCGATGCCGTGCTTGATCGACATGTCGCTCCACGCCTTCAGCGCGGGCTTGGACCAGTTGCCATAGACCCGCCGGACGTTGACCGTGCCGAGCTCGGCAAGGACGGTCAGCACCGGGTCGAGGGTCGCCGCGGACGCATTGTCCGCGTCGATCAGGAGGGCGACGTTGCGCGTTGTGGTATCGATCATGCGCGCGAGGTTAGCCGCGCGCGCGCTGCGCGTCCACGCTCCAGACACCGCCACCGGCCGCGGCTAGGTACAGGAAAACGAAACAGTAGAGCACCGCCGCCTCGCCGCCATTGGCGATGGGGAAGGGGCCCTTCGGCATGTGCGCCATGAAATACGCGACCGCGGACATGCCCGACAGCACGAACGCGATCGGCCGCGTGAACAGGCCGACGATCAGCAGCCCGCCGCCGACGACTTCGAGCACGCCGGCGACCGTCAGCAGCGGGTTCATCGGCATCGGGAAGGGGGGCAGGCCGAAAAATTTCGAGATGCCGTGGCTGAAGAACACCAGCGCGACGACGATGCGCATGACGCTGAGCAGGCGGCTGGACCAGGTGGCGGGTATCGGCATGGGGATTCCTCGGGTGTCGTTGCGTGGGCGAAACGTCACACGGGGGCGGCGCGAGGTCAATTCGCGTAGATCGAAACGGATCGTTGACGGGACGCGCTCTCACGATCCTCCCCCGCCAGGGGGAGGTGGCTGGCGCTTGCCAGACGGAGGGGGAGGAAAGGGTAGCCTCTGTTCCGTGTCCTCCCCCTCCGTCACCTTCGGCGACACCTACCCCTTGCGGGGGAGGATCGCAACGTCAGGGATAGGCGATCGCCATAACCTCATATTCGCGCTCGCCGGCGGGCAAATCCACACGCCGTACATCGCCGATCGCAGCGCCGCGCAAGGCGCGTGCGAACGGCGAGTTCCAGCCGATCCGCCCATTGCCTGCGTCGGTCTCGTCGTCGCCGACCAGGGTCAGGACCCGCTCGATATCATCGTCGTCCGCGACCGTAACGCACGCGCCGAACCACACGCGCGAACGATCTTCCTGCGCGGCGGGGTCGACGACCTTGGCCGCCTTCATCCGCTTCGACAGCCAGCCGAGCCGGCGATCGATCTCGCGCAGGCGCTTGCGGCCGTAGATGTAATCGCCGTTCTCGGACCGGTCGCCGTTTCCCGCCGCCCACGAGATGACTTCGACCAGCTTCGGCCGTTCGCCAGCGAGCAGGTGCTCATATTCCTCGCGAAGAATCGTGTAGCCGGCGGGGGTGATGTAGTTGGGGCGATCCATGCGGTGCCCTACCATGTTCTCCCGCGAAGGCGGGAGCCCAGTCTGGGCTCCCGCCTTCGCGGGAGAACAATCTTATGAGGTGGCGAGACCTCAACCCGGCCGGTTCTTCCCCAGATACCACGACAACCGCGCCGCCCCCCGGCTCTTCGCCCGCGCGGGGTTCATCAAATCGTACACCACCGCATTTTCCAGCACGCGCTGCACATAGTTGCGCGTTTCCTGGTACGGGATCGCCTCGACCCAATCGACCATGTCGACAGCCCCGGTCCGCGGATCGCCGTTCGCGCGGAGCCATTTGTTCACGTTGCCGCCGCCCGCATTATACGCCGCCACCGCCAGCGGATAACTGCCGTAATTGGCGTAGACCCGCTGGAAATAGCTCGACCCGAGCATGATCGACATGTTCGGATCGGTCGTCAGCGCCGCCTGGTTGTACGCGAGGCCGATCTTCCCCGACTGCTCGCGCGCGGTCGCCGGCATCAGCTGCATCAGCCCGCGCGCGCCGGCGTGGCTCACCGCGGCACGATCGAACTGGCTCTCCTGCCGCGAGATCGCGTGGATGATCGTCCAGTTATCCTCGTACCCCGCCGGCACCGCGACCATCGGGAAGCCGACCGCGGAATAATCGCTGAGGCCGTTCGCCAGCGCACTCCGCCCGACCATCACGCCGAGGTCCGGCCGGTTGATGCTCTTCGAAAGCTCGGCGGCGAGCAAATGATCGGTATCGGTCGTAGCGTCCGCCGCGATCTGGCGGACGAACGCGGTCTGGTCCTGCCAGTCGCCGATCTGACCGAGGAACTTGACCGCCCGCACCGTCTCGCGCCGATCGAACGCCGCGCGCACTGATGGATCCACGACGATCGAGGCGACCGACGGCGGCGCGACCAACGCGCGCCCGGTGCGCTCGTTCGCCAACTGCCCGTAATATTGATCGCGGTACCCCGCCGCCTGGCCGTAGAACGCCGCCGCCTGAGGCGCCAAGCCAGCCGCCTCCGCCGCGCGACCCGCCCAGTAATATCCCTTCGACCGCACCTGCGGCGAGCGCGAGCCGCGCGCATACCGGTCGAACAGCGTCATCGCATCTGCCGGCCGCCCGAGTTGCTTCATCGCCACCCGTCCGCCGAGCCAGGCGAGATTGGTATATTCGTCGCGCTCGGCATAGGATTTCGCCGCGATGTCCGCGCCATACGGATACGCATCGTCGATCTGCCGCGCGATGTCGTAGGCGACCTGATATTGCCCGTCGTCCGCCGCGCCGTTTGCGTTGGTGACGAGCACCTCATACCACTCGGCGGCATTGCCCGGCCGTGTCACCAGCGACCGAGGCCGCGCCAACCACGCCCGCGCCGACGGGCTCGCCCCCGAATTGCGCAACCACTGCGCCCGGTCTGCGACATAGCCCGCGTCGTTCGCATACAAGGTTTGCGTCGACGCCGAGATATCCGACGCGTTCGGCGCATTCGTCCGG
Organism: Sphingomonas sp. AP28; assembly: GCF_056680455.1. Lineage (NCBI taxonomy): Bacteria > Pseudomonadati > Pseudomonadota > Alphaproteobacteria > Sphingomonadales > Sphingomonadaceae > Sphingomonas > Sphingomonas sp. AP28. The sequence continues at coordinate 3,750,554 of NZ_CM155283.1, forward strand.
AACGCGAGCCGCGCCTCGAAGATCGGCCGCCGCGCTGCACTCGTCCAGACCAGTTGCCGCTGCGCCACGCCGGTCTGGCCCGCCCACAACAGCGCATCCATCCGCGCATCCTGGTCGTCCGGCGTCAGCGCGCCCGGAAAGCCCGACACCACCATCGCCTCGTCGGTCGGCGTCAGGCCGGCGCTCCGCCACGCCGTCCGCACCGCCGCATAAGCCTGATCCCGCGCGCCGGTCGCCTGCAAAGCCCGCGCATACGCGACACCGCCCGACGCGGACTGCGGCGGGTAACGACGGAAAAACGCGACGACGCTGGTCGGCGAGCCCATAGAAGCCTTGCGCTCCGCCGCACGCCGGTTGGCCGTCTCGTTAGGCCAGCCCGGATGCGCCATCAGGAAGCCCGCATAGCTGTCGAACGGCAGCGCATCGGTCTGCTGCAACGCCCGCCACTGCGCGATGGTCGAGGCGATCGCGCCATCCGTCGCCATCGGCTGCGCATTGGGGCCCATGTTAGCCAGCTGCGTGCTGTAGCGATCCAGCGTCTGTTGCCCGCCTCCCGACGCGGCGACCGTCCCCGCCACGACTGCAAGGAGAAGGCTCGTTTTAAACATCGATGCTACCATGTGGACAGCATACGCCCCGAACCCGTATCTGTCCTGAACGAAATCCGGATGTTGCAAGACATCCGGCGCAACAGGACCGCAGGCCACCGCATGTTTTCAGGATCTATTCCGGCGCTCGTCACGCCGTTCGCCGGCGATGGCAGCTTCGACGAACCAGCCTATCGCGACTTCATCGAGTGGCAGATCGTCGAGGGCTCGTCGGGGCTGGTGGCGTGCGGGACGACCGGCGAGGCGGCGACCTTGTCGTATGACGAGCATTTCCATGTGGTCCGCGTCTGCGTCGACCAGGCGAAGGGCCGCGTGCCGGTCATCGCCGGCGCGGGCTCGAACGACACGCGTGTCGCGTCCGCCAATTTGCGCGCCGCGAAGGAAGCAGGCGCCGACGCCGCGCTGATGGTCCCGCCCTATTACAACCGGCCGGGGCAGGAGGGCATCTTCCGCCATTTCGAGGCGCTCGCGGCGTCGACCCCGCTGCCTATCATCCTCTACAACGTCCCCGCGCGGACGGTGACGGACATCCAGCCGGCGACCTTAGCGCGGATCGTCGCGGCGTTCCCGGACGTGTTCGTCGGGGTGAAGGATGCCAGCGGCGTCCTCGCCCGCGTTTCTCAGCACCGCGCGGCATGCGGCCCGGATTTCTGCCAGCTGTCGGGCAATGACGATCTGGCGCTGGCGTTCAACGTCATGGGTGGCACCGGCTGCATCTCGGTAAGCGCCAACGTCGCGCCGAAGCTCTGCGCGGAGTTCCAGGCGGCGTGCCAGGCCGGCGATTTCGTCAAGGCGCTGGCGTATCAGGACCAACTCTATCCGCTACACGAAGCGCTGTTCACCGACGCCTCGCCGGGCCCGGTCAAGTATGCGATGACCAAGGTGCGGGCGGGCTTCCCCGAGACGCTCCGCCTGCCAATGACCCCCGCCGGTGAGGCCTCGCGCGCTGCGGTCGACGCTGCCTTGGCACACGCCGACCTGGCCTGAACCCCCTGCGTGTTCTCCTGCGAAAGCAGGAGCCCAGGATCGCGAACACAGCCGCGTGTTACCCTGGACTCCTGCATTCGCAGGAGAACAGCGATTGTTTCAGCCAATAGCACCCCACCGCTTCCCCTAAGCCCTCCGACCTCCTACATCGCGCGTCCCATGGCACGTCCCAAACCCCCGACCTTCGAGAAGACCAAGATCGTCGCCGAGAACCGGCGCGCGCGGTATGATTATTACATCGAGCAGGTGTTCGAGGCGGGCATCGCGCTCACCGGCACCGAGGTGAAGGCGCTGCGCGGCGGCGAAGGCTCGATCGCCGAGGCCTATGCCGAGGTGAAGGGCAAGAACGTCGTCCTGGTGAACTCGAACATCCCCGAATTCAGCCACGGCAACCGCTTCAACCACGAGCCCAAACGGCCGCGCAAATTGCTGCTGCACGAGCGCGAGATCAACAAGATGTTCGGGGCAGTCGCACGCCAGGGCATGACGCTTGTCCCACTGATGATCTACTTCAATTCGAAGGGCCGCGCGAAGATCGAACTGGCGCTCGCCAAGGGCAAGCAGAACCACGACAAGCGCGATTCGGTGAAGGAACAGGACTGGAAGCGCGAGCAGGGCCGCATCATGCGCGATCGCGGATAGGCTGTGTCCAGCACGCCGGTCGGTCTGTTCGCGCGCCTCGCGGCGTGGTCGCGTCGCAATCTGCCGACCCGCGAATCGATGGAGCGGAACCGCCTTCTCCGTCCCGTCGCGCACCGTGTCCTCGCACCCGAACTGTGGCGTTTCACCCGCCGCTCGGTGCCGCGCGGCGTCGCGCTTGGAATGGTCGCGGGCATTTTGATCCCGGTCGCGCAGACGCCCGTCGCCGCGATCTTCGCGCTGCCGTTCCGGGCCAACGTGCCGACCGCGGCGCTGACCACGTTCATCACCAACCCGCTGACCACCCCGCCGCTGTGGATCGCCGCGTACTGGATCGGTTCGTCGCTGCTGCGGCTGGACGAGCATGTCCCCGGCCAGCCGGTCGCGGAGGCCGCGGCGCAGACAGAGTGGATCCCGTGGCTGATGCAGGCCGGCCCCGCCACCGCGCTGGGGCTACTTATCATAACCATCGTTGGTTCGGTTGGCGGCTATGCGCTAAGCGCGCTGGGCTGGCGGTTGTGGATTGCGCGCAAATGGCGGCACCGGCACGATCACTGACGCGACCATCGTCACGACCAACGTCACAACGATCACAAGTCGTAACAATCGTCACTATTCTTGATCTAGCCGAATTGACGGACCGTCCTATCGGCGTAAAACACACGCATCCTGAAGTCCTTATCGAGGTTCCTTGATGCGTAAGTCGATTGTTACCGTGATCCTGCTCGCGTCCGCTGCCTCGGCCTTTGCCCAGACGCGACCGGGCCCCGGCGCGCCGTCGCCGACGCTCGCCAAGGCTGCGAAAGGCCCCGTTGCCGCCAAGGATGCCAACAAGCCGCAGATCGGCGATTTCGGCTTCGACATGGCCGGCCGCGATACCAGCGTGACGCCGGGCACCGACTTCTTCGATTACGCGAACGGTGGCTGGGTGAAGACCACGCCGATCCCCGCCGATCGCTCGTCCTACGGCATGTTCCACGTCCTCCAGGACCTGTCGCTCGAACGCACCCGCACGATTCTCGACGTCTCCGCAAAGACGCCCGGCGACAAGGTCGGCGATTTCTATTCCAGCTTCATGGACGAGGCCGCGGTCAACGCGAAGGGCGCTACCCCCGTCAAGCCGATGCTCGCCGCGCTCAAGGCGACCAAGGACAAGACCGCGCTCGTCACCGAGATCGCCAAGCTCCAGCGCATGGGTGTCGGTGGTCTCGTCGGCGTCGGCGTTCAGCAGGACGACAAGGATCCGACCACCTACGTCGTGAGCCTCGGCCAGAGCGGCATCGGCCTCCCCGACCGCGACTATTACCTCAAGGACGACGCCAAGCTCGCCACGATCCGTACCGCGTACCAGGCGTATCTCACGCGGATGCTCACGCTCGCCGGCGAGCCCAACGCCGCCACCCGCGCTGCCGCCGTGTTCAACATGGAGAAGGGCCTCGCGACCGCGCACTGGACGCGGATCGAGAGCCGCGACGCCGACAAGACCTACAACAAATGGACCGCCGCCGACTTCGCTGCAAAGGCGCCGGGCTTCCCCTGGGCGCAGTACATGACCGCGATGGGCGTCAACGGTCGTCCGTTCTACCTCGTCGCGCAGCCGAGCGCGGTGACGGGCGAGGCGAAGGTCTTCGCCGACACGCCCGTCAACGTCCTCCAGGACTATGCGATGCTCAAGGTGCTGCGTTCGTACGCGCCGTATCTGTCGAGCGATTTCGACAAGACCAACTTCGCGTTCTACGGCACCACGCTGTCGGGCACGCCGGAGCAGCAGGTCCGCTGGAAGCGCGGCGTCTCGACCGTGTCGGGCGCGATGGGCGAGGCAATCGGCCAGCAATATGTCGCGAAGTATTTCCCGCCCGAGTCGAAGGCTGCAGCCGACGATCTCGTGAAGAACGTCATCGCGGCGATGGGCGAGCGTCTCCGGAACCTCGAATGGATGGCGCCCGAGACCAAGACCAAGGCGCTCGCCAAGCTAGCCGCCTTCACGCCGAAGATCGGTTATCCAGACAAGTGGCGCGACTATTCCGCGCTCCAGATCCAGCGCGGGGATCTCGTCGGTAACGTCGCGCGAGCCAACGCGTTCGAATACGACCGCGACCTGAAGAAGCTCGGCCAGCCGATCGATCGGGCCGAGTGGTTCATGACGCCGATGACGATCAACGCCTACGCCAACCCGACGATGAACGAGGTCGTCTTCCCGGCCGCGATCCTGCAACCGCCGTTCTTCGATCCGAAGGCGGACCCGGCTGTCAACTACGGCGGCATCGGCGCGGTGATCGGCCACGAGATCAGCCATCACTTCGACGACCAGGGCCGCAAATACGACCTCAACGGCAAGCTCACCGACTGGTGGACGCCGCAGGACGTCGCGCGCTTCAAGGTGTTCACCGATGCGCTCGTGAAGCAGTACGACGCGTACGAACCGCTCCCCGGCCAGCACATTCAGGGCGGCCTGACGCTCGGCGAGAACATCGCCGACTTGGCGGGCCTGACGGTCGCCTACGACGCGTATCACAAGTCGCTCGGCGGCAAGCCCGCGCCTATCATCGACGGCACCACCGGCGACCAGCGCTTCTATTATGGCTGGGCGGGCGTCTGGCGCAGCAAGTTCCGCGACGCCGCGCTCCAGCAAGCGTTGCTGTCCGACCCGCATTCGCCGGGCCACCAGCGCGTCCTCACGGTTCGCAACCTCGACCCCTGGTACGCCGCGTTCGGCGCCAAGCCGGGCGAGGCCAGCTACCTCGCCCCCGCCAACCGCGTCCGCATCTGGTAACGACGACCCCGCCGCATACCCCGACCTTGCACCACCCCGGCGAAGGCCGGGGCCCAGTTGGGGGACAGACGTAGCGGCGGACTGTCCCCCATTACCGAGACCTTTCCAACTGGACCCGGCCTTCGCCGGGGAGGCGTGTTGGTGGGTGATGCCAACGAAATTCTAGGAGAACCCCATGAAGTCCTTCATCGTCGCCGGCCTGCTCGCCGCAACCGCCATCACCGGCGTCACCGCCGCCATCTCGCAAACGGCTGAGCCAACGCTAGCCGCTCCCGCAGCCCCGACCGGCGCGCAATACGGAACGTTCGGCTTCGACGAGAAGGGCATGGACAAGACCGTCCAGCCCGGCGACGACTTCTACACCTTCGCCAACGGCAATTGGTCCAAGAACACCCCGATCCCCGCCGACAAGTCGAACTACGGCTCGTTCAATCTCCTCTCCGACCTTTCCGAGACGCGCACCCGCGGCATCCTAGACACCGCCGCCAAGGACCCCAACTCGAAGATTGGCCGCGCCTACGCGACGTTCCTCGACACCGGCACGATCGAAGGCAAGGGCCTCGCGCCAATCAAGCCGTGGCTGTCCAAGATCGCAGCGCTGAAGGACCGCGCCGCCTATCCCGCCCTCCTCGCCGAAGCCGACCGCGCCGGGATCGGCGGCCCGTTCGGCGGCGGCGTCGGCCAGGACGACAAGCTGCCCGAGCAATACGCGCTCTCGCTCGGCCAGTCCGGCCTCGGCCTCCCCGACCGCGATTACTATCTCAGCGCCGACGCGAAACTAGTCGAGGCGCGCAACGCCTACCGCGCGCACATCGTCAAGATGCTGACCCTCGCCGGCGAACCCAATGCCGAGGCGCGCGCCACCGCATTGCTCGCGTTCGAGACCGAGATCGCCAAGGTCAGCTGGACCCGCGTCGACAGCCGCGACGCCACCAAGACTTACAACAAGATGACCGTCGCCGATCTCGCCAAGCGCGCCCCCGGCTTCGATTTCGCCGCGTATTTCAAGGGCATCGGCACGCCCGTCCCGACCGTCATCGTCGCACAGCCCTCCGCGATCACCGGCATCGCCAAGCTCGTCTCGGCCGCGCCGGTCGGCGTGCTGAAAGACCAGCTGATCCTGCGCTCGCTCGACGGCTATGCGGACGTCCTCCCCAAGGCGTTCGATGCCGAGCAGTTCGCGTTCTACGGCACCGTCCTCGGCGGCACGCCCGAGCAGGAGGCCCGCTGGAAGCGCGGCGTCCAGTTCACCTCGGGCGCGCTCGACGACGAGGTCAGCAAGCTCTACGTCGCGCAGTATTTCCCGCCCGAGACCAAGGCTGCGGCCGACAAGCTCGTCAAGAACGTGCTCGCCGCGATGGGCCGCCGGATCGACAAGCTCGAATGGATGGCGCCCGAGACCAAGGTCAAGGCGCACGCCAAGCTCGCCGCGTTCACCCCGAAGATCGGCTACCCCAGCCAGTGGAAGGATTTCTCCGGCCTGACGATCACGTCTGGCGATGCGTTCGGCAACGAATGGCGCGCGAACGAATGGCAGCACCAGGATAATATCTCGAAGCTCGGCAAGCCGTTGCAGCGCTGGGAATGGGGCATGACGCCGATGACGGTGAACGCCTATGCCAATTTCGGCATGGTCGAGATCGTCTTCCCCGCCGCGATCCTGCAACCACCGTTCTTCGATCCAAAGGCGGACGACGCGGTCAATTACGGCGGCATCGGCGCGGTGATCGGCCACGAGCTGAGCCATCATTTCGACGACCAGGGTTCGAAATACGATGCGAAGGGCCAGCTCACCGACTGGTGGACGGCCAAGGACATCGCCGGCTTCAAGGCGCTCACCGGCAAGCTGGGTGCGCAATATGATGCCTACGAACCGCTGCCCGGCATGCACGTGAAGGGCCAGCTGACGATGGGTGAGAACATCGCCGATCTCGCGGGTCTGACGGTGGCGTACGATGCGTACCACACGGCACTCGGCGGCAAGACCGCGCCCGTCCTCGACGGGTACACCGGCGATCAGCGCTTCTACCTTGGCTGGGCTCAGGTCTGGCGCCGCAACTACCGGGAAGCCAACCTTCGCAATCGCTTGCTGACCGATCCACACTCGCCGTCGCAGCAGCGCGCGTGGGTCGTGCGCAACCTCGACCCCTGGTACGCGGCATACAAGCCGACGCCGGGCCAGAAGCTGTACCTGACGCCGGAGCAGCGCGTTCGGATCTGGTAGGGGTTTCTTTTAAGACAGCGAGGGTAGCTGAAACTGGGCGCGTCTTTCAGAAGAAAGAGCTCAGGCCTGCCTAACCCCCAACGGTCTCCCCTCCCTGAAAGGGAGGGGCAAGGGGTGGGGCGGCCGCTTGGGGAGGGCATCGTCCACCAACAGGCCGACCCACCCCCAACCCTTCCCTTCCAGGGAGGGGAGCAAAAGATCGCCGTCGGTCGCGGGGCGGTGACACTCCAGTTCCCCCGCGAAAGCGGGGGCCCAGGATTAAAAACGCTACGGCCCGTAACCCTGGACCGATCCCTGCACAGGGGAACGGTAGAGGAGCGACCTGCGGACCCCACCCACGACGACCACCCCGGCGAAGGCCGGGGCCCAGTCGGGGGACGTTGCTGACGACGGTCGGCGTACCGTTACTACCCCCTTTCTAACTGAGCCCCGGCCTCCGCCGGGGTGGTAATTTGTCTTAGCGAACATCGCCTGTGAGAAGCGTAACCGCTCCAACATCCCCGCAACCCGCTTGACGCCTCACCCCGCAACAGCGGATGACTCCCCGCGATGGCATCGTTCGCTTTACCCACCCCCGCCCGCAACGCAGCATTCGTCGCCATCGCCTCGGGCGTCGCCGCCGCCGCGATCGTGCTGTTGCTCGTCGGCAGCTGGATCGCCGCTGCCGGTTTCTTCGCCGCCGCCATCATCGTCATCGGTGCGCTGACCGCCTGGCGCCTGCTCAATCCCGTCGCCAAGGACGCACCACGCCCGGTCGACTGGGACCTCACCCGCACCGTCGCCGAAGCCGGCACCGACGCACTCGCGATCACCGACCGTGCCGGGCGTCTGGTTTGCGCCAACGACGCCTACGAAGCGCTGTTCGAAGGCTTCCCGACGCCCCCCGGCCTGCCGCTCGACGAAGCCGGCAACGCAGCGCTCGCCGACGCCGGCCGCTCCGCGTGGCGCGACGGCACCGCACAGGTCGAGCGGCTCAACGCCCGCAACGTCTGCCTCTCCGCCCAGATCGCGCGCGCCGGCGACGACGCCGACATGCTCGTCTGGCGCTTCGTCACCGCGCAGGAGCACGACCTCGCCGAGACGCTCGCCGCGCTGCTGACCGGCCCGACCGGCGACCGGCTCGGCGGCAGCGGCATCATGGCCGCGTTGCTCTCGCCCGACGGCCGCGTCCGCACCGCCAACCGCGTGCTGCGCGCGAGGGCGTGCGGCAACGAATACGACTCGATCGAAGGCCGCGACTTCGCCCGCTTCCTGATTACCGACAGCCGCGGCCTCGTCCGCTTCGAACGCGAAGGCCTCGAAGGCACGCCACTCCGCGTCCTCCAGATCCCGTTCCTCGACGGCGACGACGCCCCCGTGCTGGTGGCGCTGCTCGACGAGGAAGAGAACGCCCCCGCGCTTGGCGCCAGCGCCTCCGCCCACGTCCGCAGCCTCGTCAGCATGATGCCGTTCGGCATGGCGCTGGTCGACCGCGACGGTCGCTTCCTGCAGATGAACGACTCGTTCCTGCGCGCTGCCGGAGTTAATGCGGTCGCACCGCCGCTCTATCCAGGCGACCTCGTCGTCCGCGAGGACAAGGCCGCGGTCGCCGACGCGGTCCGCAAGTTCGCGAACGGCGCGACGCATTCCGCCGACATGGCCGTCCGCCTCAAGGATCACCCCGACGAGCCGGTCGCGCTCACCATCGCCGGTGCCCGCGGCCTGGGCGATGCCGCCGTGCTGCTCAGCCTCAAGGACAATAGCGAGGAGAGTCGCCTCAAGCGCGAGGTGGCACAGGCCACCAAGATGCAGGCAGTCGGCCAGCTCGCGGGCGGGGTCGCGCATGATTTCAACAACATCCTCACCGCGATCATCGGCCATTGCGACCTGATGCTGATGCGCCATTCGCCCGGCGACAGCGATTACGACGACATCCAGCAGGTCCGCACCAACTCGAACCGGGCCGCCAGCCTGACCCGCCAGCTGCTCGCCTTCTCGCGCCAGCAGACGCTCCGCCCGCAGATTCTGCAACTCCCCGACGTCGTCTCGGAGGTCTCGAACCTGCTCAAGCGGCTGATGGGCGAGAACGTCCGCCTCGACATGACGCACGGCCGCAATCTCGGCCCCGTCCGCGCCGATCCGGGCCAGCTCGAGCAAGTCGTCGTCAACCTCGCAGTCAACGCGCGCGACGCGATCGTCTCGGCGAACGCGCGCGGCGGCGGCGTGCTGACGATCACCACGCGCGCCGTTCCCGCGTCCGAAGTGCGCGAGATGGCGTCCGACATCCTGCCCGTCGCCGACTATACCGCGCTGATCGTCCAGGACACCGGCACCGGCATTCCGCCCGACGTGCTGCCCAAGATCTTCGAGCCGTTCTTCACCACCAAGGAATTCGGCAAGGGCACCGGGCTCGGTCTCTCGACCGTCTACGGTATCGTCAAACAGTCCGGCGGCTACATCTTCGCCGACAGCAAGCCGGGGCAGGGTGCGACCTTCTCGATGTACCTGCCGGTCCATTCGGCCCCCGCCGCGACTCGCCCCGTGGTGATCAAGCCCACGCCGAAGCCGGTCGACTTGTGGGGCACGGGCACGATCCTGCTAGTCGAGGACGAGGACATGGTCCGTGCCGTCGCCGAGCGCGCGCTCACGCGGCAGGGCTATACGGTGTTGACCGCGGAAAACGGCGAGATCGCGCTGGAAGTGCTGGAGAAACACGGCCGCCCGGACCTGCTGATCAGCGACGTCGTCATGCCGCAGATGGATGGCCCGACGATGGTGCGGCATGCGCGCGAGAAATTCCCCGACCTGCCGATCCTGTTCATGTCGGGCTATGCCGAGGAGCAGCTGCGCAAGTCGATCGACCTCGACAACGTGGCGTTCCTGCCGAAACCTTTCTCGGTCCAGGAACTCGCCGAAGCGGCACGAGACGTGCTTGCGACGCCCCGAGGCTAAACCAAGATGGTTCGAACAAGATGTTGGCAAGTCGTAACAATCCCGCCTATGCGCATGACATGACCGCTCCCCAGCAGATTCTGATCGTCGAAGACGAACCGTTGATCGCCATGATGCTCGAGGATTTTCTCGAAGTGCTGGACAAGGGTGTGGCGGGCTCCGTCGACACCGTCGCCGACGCATTGAAGCGGATCGAAGAGGGCGGCGTCGACGGCGCGATCCTCGACGTGAACCTGCGCGGCGGCGAGAAGAGCACCGCGGTCGCCGAGGCGCTGGCGGCAAAGGGCGTCCCCTTCGTCTTCGCCACCGGCGGCGGCGATGATGGCGTAGCGCCAGAATTTCGCGATCGCCCGCGGTTGCAGAAGCCCTTCACGATGGACGGCGTCGCGAAGGCACTCGAAGGCCTTTAACTCCCGCGCCGGCGCGCTGTTCTTGCGCATCCTCCCCCACGAGGGGAGGTGGCAGCGCGTTGCGCTGACGGAGGGGTGACCGCTCTCGATGGCGCAATACCCCTCCGTCGCTTCGCGCCACCTCCCCTTGTAGGGGAGGATTATGTACGAACTTGAACGCCCTCCGCGACCCCCGCACGCAAAAATCAACGCAACTCTCTTGCGTAAATACCCTCTCCCGCGACATAGGCGTTCGCCATGACCCGCACATTCGATAAATCGCGCCTGCCGAGCCGCCACGTCTCCGTCGGCCCAGAACGCGCCCCGCACCGCAGCTATTACTACGCGATGGGCCTCGACGAGGAGCAGATCGCGCGCCCGTTCGTCGCGCTCGCGTCCGCCGGCAACAACTCCGCACCCTGCAACACCACGCTCGATGCGCAGGCCGATGCGGCGCAGGCCGGCGTCATCCAGGGCGGCGGCATGCCGCGCCGGTTCAACACGATCACCGTCACCGACGGCATCGCGATGGGCCATCAGGGCATGAAGGCCAGCCTCGTCAGCCGCGAAGTCATCGCCGACTCGGTCGAACTCTCGGTCCGCGGCCATTGCTACGACGCGCTCGTCGGGTTCGCCGGCTGCGACAAGTCGCTCCCCGGCATGATGATGGCGATGCTCCGCCTCAACATCCCCTCCGTCTTCGTCTATGGCGGCTCGATTCTGCCGGGCCGCTACCAGGACCGCGATGTCACCGTCGTCGACGTGTTCGAGATCGTCGGCAAATACGCCGCCGGCGCGTGCCCGCTGTCCGAAGTCCACGCGATCGAGAAGGTCGCGTGTCCCGGCCATGGCGCATGCGGCGGCCAGTACACCGCGAACACGATGGCCTGCGTCGCCGAGGCGATCGGTTTGTCGATCCCGAACAGCAACATGGTGCCGGCTCCTTACACGACGCGCGAGCAGATCGCCGTGGCTGCCGGCGCGCAGGTCATGGAGTGTCTCGCGGACAACATCCGCCCGCGCGACATTTGCACGCGCGAGGCGTTCATCAACGCCGCACGCGTCGTCGCCGCGACCGGCGGCTCGACCAACGCGGCGCTGCATCTCCCCGCGATGGCGTCCGAAGCCGGTATCGAATTCGACCTGTTCGACGTTGCCGAGATCTTCAAGACAACGCCGTACATCGCGGACCTCAAACCCGGTGGGAAGTACGTCGCCAAGGACATGTACGAGGCCGGTGGCGTCTACATGCTGATGAAGACGATGCTCGCCGGCGGGTTCCTCAACGGCGATTGCCTGACCGTGACCGGCAAGTCGCTCGGTGAGAACATCGACCAGGTGACATGGAACCCCGATCAGAAGGTCATCTACGACATCAAGACCCCACTGACCCCGACCGGCGGCGTCGTGGGCCTGCGCGGCAGTCTCGCCCCCGACGGCGCGATCGTGAAGGTCGCGGGCATGCATCGCCTCCAGTTCTCGGGCCCGGCGCGCGTGTTCGACTGCGAGGAGGACACCTTCGCCGCGGTCGAGAATCGCCAGATCAACGAGGGCGAAGTCATCGTCATCCGCTACGAAGGGCCGAAGGGCGGCCCCGGCATGCGCGAGATGCTGTCGACCACCGCCGCGCTTTACGGCCTCGGCATGGGCGAGAGCGTTGCGCTGATCACCGACGGGCGCTTCTCGGGCGGCACGCGCGGCTTCTGCATCGGCCATGTCGGCCCCGAAGCGGCGGACGGCGGCCCGATCGCGCTGGTCGAGAACGGCGACATCATCCACATCGACGCCGAAGCCGGCACGATCGACCTCGACGTGCCCGAGGACGTGATGGCGGAGCGCCGCGCGGCATGGGTGCCGCGCACCAACGATTACGGGTCGGGCGCACTCTGGCGCTATGCGAAGACCGTCGGCCCCGCGTACAAGGGTGCCGTCACGCACCCTGGAGCGGCAGCCGAAACCCATGTCTACGCGGATATTTAAGCAAATACTGGCGGTTGCCGCGCTTCTCTCGCTCCCGCTCGCAGCGTGTGGGCGAGGGCAGCCGAGCAGCGAACAAGTCGCGGCGCAGCAGCGCACCGAAACCGCTAGGGACAGCCGTATCGCCTGTGCGCAGGGTGGAGCCGCGTTCGCGTCGACCTGCACGATTGAGCAGGCACAGGGGAAGGATGGCCTGATCCTGACGATCCGCCATCCCGACGGAGCTTTCCGCCGGTTGCTGGTAACGCAGGACGGCCGCGGGGTGATCGCGGCGGACGGCGCCGAAGCGGCGAAGGTCACGATCATGGGCACGGACGGCATCGAGGTCGCGCTAGGCGGCAACCGCTATCGCCTCCCGGCCACCGTCCAAGGCGCGACCAAGCCGTCATGATCGGCATCGATGGCCAGCCGGTCCTCACCGCCGCCGAAATGCGCACTGCGGAGGATGTGGTAATCGCCACCGGCGTCTCGGTCGAAACACTGATGGAGCGCGCCGGCACCGCGATCGCGGAGGTAGTCCGCCGGCTCGCGGGCACGAACGACGTTCTGATCCTCTGCGGCCCCGGCAACAACGGCGGCGACGGCTATGTCGCGGCTCGCGTGCTGGCGGAAATGGGCGTGACGGTCCGCGTCGCGGCGCTGTCGGAACCCAAGACGGATGCGGCGAAGTCGGCGAGGGCAGGGTGGCTAGGCCCCGTCGAAACGCTGACGGAGGCGAAACCCGCGCCGATCCTCGTAGACGCGCTGGTCGGCACCGGCCTCACGCGCCCGCTCGACGCCCGTACAACACCGACCCCCAACCGTTCCCCCGCGGACGCGGGGCCCCAGCTAAATCCCGAGGGCTCACCTAGCGGCCTATCCTGGGCCCCCGCGTCCGCGGGGGAACGGTCTGTGGTCGAGTGTCTCCATTTCCTCGCAAACGCCGCGCAGCTCAGCATCGCTGTTGACCTCCCCAGCGGTCTTGCCACCGACACAGGCGAGGCCCTCAGCACACCCCCCGTCTTCAACCTCACCCTCGCGCTCGGCGCCGTAAAACCTGCGCACCTCCTCCAACCGGCCGCGCGCTATTGCGGCCAGATCCGCCTCCTCGACATCGGCGTCCCCACGCTCAGCCAAGCCGAAGTCCTCAAAACCCCAATCGTCCCGACCCCCGGCCCGGACTCGCACAAATACACACGAGGCATGGTCGCGATCGTCGCGGGCAGCATGTCCGGCGCCGGCGACCTCGCAGCGCTCGCCGCGATGCGCGCCGGCGCCGGCTACGTAACCCTGCTCGGCGACAGCCAAGGCTCCCCGCACGCGCTCGTCCGCACGCCATTCTCGGACTACGCGCTCGCCAACGATCGCATCGGCGCACTCGTGATCGGCCCTGGCCTCGGTCGCGACGATACCGCCAAGGCCCGCCTCGACGCCGCGCTGTCCTCGGGCCACCCGCTGATCATCGATGGCGACGCCCTTCGCCTGCTCGACCCCGAGCGGATCAAGGCCCTGAGGGCCCCCGTCATCCTCACACCGCACGCGGGGGAGTTCGACGCGCTCTTTGGCAAATCCGACACCGACAAGATCACCCGAGCCCGCGACGCCGCCACCCGCGCCAACGCCATCGTCGTCCTCAAAGGCGCCGACACCGTCATCGCCGCCCCCGACGGCCGCGTCCGCATCGCGCAAGGGGCCAGCGACTGGCTCTCCACCGCCGGTACCGGCGACGTCCTCGCCGGCGCGATCGGCGCGATGCTCGCCGGTAGGCTTGATCCGCTCGACGCAGCTTGTGCCGGAGTGTGGCTCCACGGTGACGCTGCCCGCCGATTGGGCGCGGCTTTCATCGCCGACGACTTGGCGGAAGCGCTCCGGTCGGCCAGAGCGGCCCCATGACCACTGACTCGACCTCTGAATCGAATATCGACACGATCGTCCGCGTCGCAGCGCGCGGCGACGGCATGACCGCCGATGGACGCCACGCCGCCTTCTCGGCACCCGGCGATACGCTCGCGCCCGACGGCACGGTAATCCCCGGCCCGCACCACCAGACGCCCCCCTGCGTCCATTTCCCGACCTGCGGCGGGTGCCAGCTCCAGCATCTCGACGACCAGGCCTATGCCGCGTTCGTCACCGACCGCATCGCCTCCGCGCTCGACGGCCAGGACCTGTCCGCGCCGATCCGCGAACCCCACATCTCGCCCGAACGCAGCCGCCGCCGCGCGACGCTCCACGCCGAGGCCAAGGGCGGCAAGATCACGCTCGGCTTCACCGCGGAGAAAGCACACACGATTGTCGACATCAAAGAATGCTGGATTCTAGATCCGCGCCTGTTCGCGCTCGTCCAGCCGCTCCGCCAGCTCCTCAAGCGCCTCAACTTCCGCCGCCGCGCAGACATTCACCTGACGTTAGCGGACCAGGGCGCGGACATCCTGATCACCGGCTTCGCGCCCGAAGGCCTGCCCGCCGCCGAAGCGCTCACCAAATTCTGCGAAGACCACAAGATCGCGCGCGTGGCGTTCGACGACGGCCTCGGTCCCGAGACGCGTTGGGAACCCGACGCGGTCACGATCACGCTCGGCGGCGTACCCGTGCCGCTCCCGCCCGCGTCATTCCTCCAGGCCACACCCGATGGCGAAGCCGCACTCACCGCCGCTGTACTCGAAGCGATCGGCAAGCCCGCAACGGTCGCCGACCTGTTCGCCGGCCTCGGCACCTTTACGCTCGCAATCCCCGCCAAGGTCTATGCGGCCGAAGGCGCGCGCGACGCGCTCGGCTCGCTGAAGGCCGCCGCGCATCGGACCCAGCGGCCGGTCTACCCGGAGCACCGCGATCTCTACCGCCGACCGCTGACGGTGGCCGAACTCGACCGGTTCGACGCGGTGGTGATCGATCCGCCACGCTCCGGCGCACGTGAACAGGCGACCGCGCTGGCGGAGTGCAAGACGCCGGTGATCGCCTATGTCTCGTGCAATCCGGCCAGCTTCGCGCGCGATGCGAAGGAGCTGTGCGACGCGGGTTGGCGGATCGACTGGGTCCAGCCGGTCGGCCAGTTCCGCTGGTCGACGCATGTCGAGTTGGCTGCCAAGTTCGTCCGCTAACCGAAGAAGATTGTTCCCCCGCGAAGGCGGGGGCCCAGTCTAGACCCCCGCCTTCGCGGGGGAACAAGCTTCCTACGGGTAGACGGCCCTCACGAAGAACAACCCGTCAGGCGGCGCATTCAGCCCCAGCATCGCCCGATCCTTCGCCGCGAGCGCAGCCGCAACATCGCCAACCGCCCAACGCCCCATACCCACCAACGCGAGGCACCCGACCATCGACCGCACCTGGTGATGCAGGAACGACCGCGCCGCCGCGTACACGAACAGCCGCTCCCCCTTCCGCACCACCTCCAGCCGGTCCAAAGTCCGCACCGGACTATCCGCCTGGCAATGCGCCGACCGAAACGTCGTGAAGTCATGCCGCCCAACCAGCGCCCCCGCAGCCTCCGCCATCGCCCCCTCGTCCAGCAACTGCGGCACCTGCCAAGCCAGCCCCGCCTCGAACGTCAGCGGCGCGCGCCGGTTGACGATCCGATACTCATACGACCGCCCGACGCACGAAAACCGCGCATGCCAATCGTCGTCGACCACCTCGCACGCCAGCACAGACACCGGTGCCGGCTTCACCAGCGCATTCAGCCCGTCCATCAACCGAAACGCGGCGAGCGGCTTCGCGATGTCGACATGCGCGCGCATCGCCATCCCATGCACCCCCGCATCGGTCCGCCCCGCCGCCTGCACCGACGCGGTCTCGCCGGTCATCTTAAGCACCGCGGCCTCCAGCGCCGCCTGCACACTCGGTCCGTGCTTCTGCCGCTGCCAGCCCATGAACGGCCGCCCGTCGAACTCCACCGTCAACGCGAACCGCGTCAAAGCTGCGTCCCCGACCGAATCGGAAACCCGCGCAGCATTTCCTCAGCAGACGTCACGCCACGCCCCGCCCGCTGCACCAAGGTCGGCCGGATCGCGCCGTCGCCACACCCGATCGTCAGCTCGGCATTGACCGTCAGCCCCTCGCACCCAAGAAACGAGAACGGCAACACGTCCGCCGCCAGCACCTTCACCCGCTCGCCAGCAACCTCGAACCAAGCCCCCGGCGCCGGGTTCATCGCCCGCACCAGCCGCTCGACCTCGACCGCCGACCGCTCGAAATCGATCCGCGCCTCGGCCTTCTCGATCTTCGCCGCGTAGGTGACGCCGTCCTCGGGCTGGAGCCGGGCAGGGTAGGCGTCGAGATCGCCCAGCACCTCGACCATTAACCGAGCCCCCATCGCCGACAGCTCGGACGTCAGGTCCCCCGCAGTCTTCCCAACGATCGGCGTGCGCCCCTCGAGCCGAACCGGCCCGGTATCCAGACCCGCCTCCATCTGCATGATCCCGACCCCCGTCTCGGCATCGCCCGCAAGGATAGCTCGCTGCACCGGCGCAGCCCCACGCCACCGTGGCAACAACGACCCATGCACGTTCAGGCACCCGAACCGAGGCGCCTCCAGCACCGCGCGCGGCAGAATAAGACCATAGGCCGCCACTACCGCCACATCCGCGTTCAAGGCCGTAAACGCCTCGCGAGCTTCCAGGCCCTCCGGCAAAGACGCCTTGAACGACACCGGCGTCCGCACCTCGATGCCGAGCGCCTCGGCCCGAACCTGCACCGGCGACGGCACCAGCTCGCGCCCACGCCGCCCCCCTGGCCGAGCAGGCTGGCAATACGCCGCCGCCACGTCATGCCCCGCCGCGACGAGGGCCTCCAGCACCGGCACTGCGAAGTCCGGCGTTCCCATGAAGATGATCCGCATGGCCCTCTCGAACACGCTGGCGGGGAGCCGCGCAACCCCCTATCTGTTCCCTATGGCATCCCCCGAGATCGAGGCGCTGACGCAGGCGCTGGCCCGGCTCCCCGGCCTCGGCCCCCGGTCCGCACGTCGCGCCGTGCTGCATCTGCTCAAGAAGCGCGACGCGGCGCTTGGTCCCTTGCGCGAGGCGCTGACCGCGGTCGACGAGCGGCTGGAGAATTGTTCAACCTGCGGCAACGTCGACACCACCAACCCGTGCGCGATCTGCGCCGACCCGCGCCGCGACCAGCGTTCGCTCTGCGTCGTCGAGGAAGTCGCCGACCTCTGGGCATTGGACAGGTCCCGCCTGTTCCCCGGCCGTTTCCACGTCCTCGGCGGCCGCCTGTCCGCGCTCGAAGGCATCCGCCCCGAGGACCTGAGCATCGACAGCCTCGTCCGTCGCATCGAAGCCGGCGGCATCGACGAAGTCGTCCTCGCGATGAACGCCACGCTCGAAGGCCAGACCACCGCGCACTACATCGCCGAGCGCATCGAACGCTTCCCCGTCCGCGTCACGCAGCTAGCGCACGGCCTGCCGGTCGGCGGCGAACTCGACTATCTCGATGAGGGCACGCTGGCGCAGGCATTAAGGGCCAGAAGGCCAATGGCTTGACGCCCATCGGCTTGACGTGATGCCCACGCGTACCTTAGCGGACGCGCTATGACCGTCATGACCGTTCTCGAAGTCCCCGATCCCCGCCTGCGCCTCGTCGCCGAGCCGGTGGAGACGGTCGACGACTCCACCCGCACGCTCGTCGCCGACATGATCGAGACGATGTACGACTTCAACGGCATCGGCCTCGCCGCGACCCAGGTCGGCGTGCAGCAGCGCGTTCTCGTCATCGATCTCCAAGAGGAAAAGGACGAGGACGACAAGCCGATCAAGAACCCCCAGGCGTACATCAACGCCGAGATCCTGTCGGTCAGCGAAGAGATGTCGACCTACAACGAAGGCTGCCTCTCGATCCCCGAGCAATATGCCGAGGTCGCACGCCCGGCGCGGTGCCGCGTGAAGTGGCTCGACGAGACCGGTGCGGCGCATGAGGAAGATTTCGATGGTCTGCTCTCGACCTGCATGCAGCACGAGATCGACCATCTCGACGGCGTGCTGTTCATAGATCACATCAGTCGCCTCAAGCGCGACATGGTGCTGAAGAAACTGGCGAAGCAGCGCAAGCTGGGCTGAGGGCAGCGCGAGCACGAGCACGAGCACGAGCGCTTGAGGGTGGGCACCCGTTCACCCAACACGCTACCACCTCGGCGAAGGCCGGGGCCCAATTGGGGGACATCGCTAACGGAGCGCATTCCTCCGTTACGACGTCCTTTCCAATTGGGCCCCGGCCTCCGCCGGGGTGGTATTATTAGAGAGGGTGGTGACTCTCCAAAGTTGCCGACCCGTCCCTCCTAGTTCCCCCGCGAAGGCGGGGGCCCAGGACCACAAGGACTACCGTCAGCAACCCTGGACTCCCGCCTCCGCGGAAGAACGACATATTCCGATTGTCCTACATCAACCGTTCGACGTATGTTCCAAGCATGACGTCCCCAATCGCTCCCCAAACCCGCCCGCCAACGCCCCCATCTCCTCCCAAGGAAATGCTGCGCCAGCGTCTGCACTTCCTATACTTCACTTCAATTTCGGCCGCGCAAAATGGCTGAGTTCGCCATCATCGCCGTCCTCGCACTAGCCGCCGGCATCCTCCTCGGCTGGCTCCTAGCGTCCCGCCGAGCCGCCACCCTAGCCAGCGAACTCGCCGTCGCGCAGACCAAGGTCGCCGACGCCGATCTCATCCGCACCGCGCGCGATGCAGTCGAACGCGAACGCAACGCCGCGATGCAGGACCTCGCCACGCTCCGCGCGCAGAACGCCGAGCGCGCCACCGACACCGATCGCCTGCGCCTCGACCTCGCGACGATCCGCGCCGACCGAGACGCCGCCCGCACCGAAATCGCGACGCTCAAGGCACAAGGCGAAGCGTTCGAAGCCCGCCTGCTCGAACTCCGCGAGGCGAAGGACGTCATGGCCGCGCAGTTCGGCGACGTCGCCAACAAGCTGCTCAGCGACGCGCAGAAGACTTTTCTCGAACGCGCCGACGCCCGCTTCCGCCAGTCTGAGGAATCCGCCGGCCTCAACCTCAAGTCGATGCTCCAACCCGTCAGCGACCGCCTGCAACGCTACGAAGAGGGCGTTGCCAAGGTCGAGGCCGAGCGCCGCGACGCGTTCGGCGACCTCAAGGGCCAGATCGAACAGATGCGCCTCGGCCAGGAAAAGGTCTCCACCGAAGCCGCCAAGCTCGTCAATTCCCTCCGCAACGCCCCCAAATCCCGCGGCCGCTGGGGCGAACAGCAGTTGAAGAACGTCCTCGAAACCTGTGGCCTCAGCGAACACACCGATTTCCAGACCGAAGTCTCGGTAGCAGTAGGCGACGACGGCGCGCGCCTCCGGCCCGACGCGATCATCCGCGTCCCCGGCGGCCGCGCCCTGGTAATCGACGCAAAGGTCTCGCTCAACGCGTATCAGGACGCATTCGGCGCGGTCGACGACGCCGAACGCCTGATCGGTCTCGCCGCCCATGCGGCGTCGATGCGCGCGCACGTCAACGGCCTCGGCAACAAGGCCTATTGGAGCCAGTTCGCCGACACGCCCGACTACGTCATCATGTTCGTCCCCGGCGAACACTTCCTCTCCGCCGCGCTCGAACACGACCCGACGCTCTGGGACTTCGCCTTCGAAAAGCGCGTGCTGCTGGCAACTCCGACCAACCTGATCGCGATCGCCCGAACTGTCGCGGCGGTCTGGCGCCAGGAGAAACTCGCCAACGAGGCGCGGAAGATCGGCGAACTCGGCAAGGAAATGCACGATCGCCTCGCCAAGGTTGCGGACGACCTGCGGAAGGTCGGTGTCGGTCTCAACAGCGCGGTGAAGAACTTCAACGGCTTCACAAACTCGTTCAACGGCCGCCTGATGGTAACCGGCCGCAAGTTCCGCGACCTGAACATCGAAACGGGTGCGCGCGATTTGGAGGACGTGTCCTCGGTCGACGCACTGGCGCTAGGCGAGGGGCCTGCGCTGATCGAGAAGCCGGAGAATGTCGAAGGCTGACACCTTTAGTTTTGAACCACCCCGGCGAAGGCCGGGCCCCAGTTGGGAGACGCGAATGATGGGCGCTGCGATCCGTTACGCTAGCTTTCCCAACTGGGCCCCGGCCTCCGCCGGGGTGGCGCTAAAAGAGGGCTTCTTGCGAACCGAAAACCGATCGGTACAAAAATCGTTCACCTCCCGGCAACCTTTCCACATCCCGCGCATTAACCGGACAACACCCCCAAGAGTCACCCGGTCATGAAACACCTAGTCCCCATCCTCTGCGCCCTCATCCCCTTCGCAGCAATGATCGGCGCCTGCGTAACCTGCCCCTGACACCCACCGCAAAGTCACAAAAGAAAAGGCCCGCCCGGATCACTCCGGGCGGGCCTTTCTGTATCGGCTAGAAGGGAAGCGAAGGGATCAACCCTGCGCCTCTTCCTCCTGGTCGCGCGGTGCTTCGGCGGTCGCGCCGGGCTCTGCGTTCGGATCGTAATCCTCGACGAAGCCAGCCTCGTCACGCTCGAACATCGACGACATCACGTCGACGCCCGAAGCCTGCATCTCGGCCTCTTCAGGCGAGCGGGCGACGTTGACCTTGACGGCCACCGACACCTCGGGGTGCAGCGATACCTTGACGGTGTAGACACCGATCGCCTTGATTGGCTTGTCGAGCACGATCGCCGACTTGCCGACCTTGTGACCGTCGGCCACCAGCGCATCGACCAGATCGCGAACCGCGACCGAACCGTAGAGCTGACCGGTGTTCGACGCCTGACGGATCAGGGTCACGGTCGCGTCGTTGAAGGTCTTCGCTTCGGTCTCGGCATCGCTGCGACGCGATGCGTTGTCCGATTCGATCTTCGCACGGTTCGACTCGAACACCTTGCGGTTGGCTTCGTTCGAACGAAGCGCCTTCTTGTTGGGAAGCAGGAAGTTACGCGCGTAACCGTCCTTGACCTTCACCACGTCGCCGATAGCACCAAGCTTTTCGACGCGCTCAAGCAGAATGACGTCCATGTGGGCGCTCCTTACTTAACGATGTAGGGCAGCAAGCCCAGATGACGCGCACGCTTGATGGCCTGGGCCAGTTCGCGCTGCTTCTTTGCGGCCACCGAAGTGATACGCGACGGGACGATCTTGCCACGCTCGGACACGAAGCCCTGCAGCAACCGGACGTCCTTATAGTCGATCCGGGGAGCGTCTTTGGCGGAGAACGGGCAGCTCTTGCGGCGGCGGAAGAATGGACGTGCCATGATTATTCAGCTCCCTCTTCGCGGTCACGACGGGGACCACGGTCCGGACGATCGCCACGATCGGGACGGCCCTCACGGCCACCTTCACGGTCGCCACGACGCTCGCGGTCACGATCCTGCTTGCGCATCATCACGGTCGGGCCCTCTTCGAGGGTATCGACCTTGACCGTCATGTAACGGATGATGTCTTCGTTGATCTGGGTCTGGCGCTCCAGCTCTGCGATCACGCTGCCCGGGGCATCGATCTCGAGCATGACATAGTGCGCCTTGCGGTTCTTGGCGATCTTGTACGCCAGCGAACGCAGGCCCCAGTTCTCGGTCTTTACGACCCGACCTTCGTTGTCGTTCACGATCTTGGTGGCGATTTCCGCCAGTGCGTCCACCTGCGCTTGTGCCAGATCCTGGCGCGCAAGGAACACGTGCTCGTAAAGAGCCATGTCTTGTCCTTCGTCTTGGCCGATCGCTGATACACGCCCCATGCGTGCACCCCTCCGGCTGTCGTCTTAGAAAACGGCGTCTAGAATGCAAACAGGGGCGAGAGACGCGAATCTCTCACCCCGGTTGCAGAGGGCCTTACCCGTTTATCGGGGAAAGGCAAGGTGTTCAGGTTTACCGGAACGCGCCGCCACGAACCTGGACCACGTTGCCGCGACCGTCGATCAAGATCGCGTCACGACCCGAGCGAACCCACTGATGCGCGCGGGGCGGGGGTGCGAGACGATAGTTGCGGTACGTCGTGATCACCCGGTAGTTCTGCGCCTGGCGACGATCGAAACGCTGGCCGGCGCGCCAGTTGCGATACTGCGGCGTGCGGACGACGGTGCGCTTGGTGACGACGGTGCGGCCGTTGTTATCGTTGTGGCGCACGGTGGTGACTTCGCGACGCTGCTGCGCTTCGGCCGGGGCTGCGGCGAGCAGCGGGCTGGCGACGAGCGTGGCGGCAAGCGCGCTGAGGATGAACTTTTTCATGATAATCTCCCGTTTGAAACACGGCGCCGTTGCTGCGGCGTCCTCCATAATCTGGGAGCCGATTGTCGCAGGCGCTTGTCGCAAGGTCGGCGAAATGGTCGCATATTGTCGCAAGGCCGCAGGGTTCGTTCAGGTTGCAACTCAGCCCGCACCTTTATAGGCCCCGCGCTCAAACGAAGACCGAACACACAGGAGAGATCATGCGCGCGTTCATCTTCCCCGGCCAGGGGAGCCAGTCTGTCGGCATGGGCAAGGCGCTCGCCGACGCCAGTGCCACCGCCCGCGAGGTCTTCGCCGAAGTCGACGAGGCGCTCGGCCAGCACCTGTTCCGCCTGATGAGCGAAGGTCCCGCCGACGACCTGCTCCTCACCGAGAACGCGCAGCCCGCAATCATGGCGAACGCGATCGCCACCCTGCGCGTCGCCGAGAAGGAAGGCGGCATCCGCCTCGCCGACAAGGC
Source organism: Sphingomonas sp. AP28 (assembly GCF_056680455.1). Taxonomy (NCBI): domain Bacteria; kingdom Pseudomonadati; phylum Pseudomonadota; class Alphaproteobacteria; order Sphingomonadales; family Sphingomonadaceae; genus Sphingomonas; species Sphingomonas sp. AP28. Next base: position 3,773,695 of record NZ_CM155283.1, read on the forward strand.
CGATTACGTCGCCGGCCACAGCCTGGGCGAATATACCGCCTTGTGCGCCGCCGGTGCGCTAGACCTGTCGACCACCGCGCGCCTCCTGAAACTCCGCGGCCGCGCGATGCAGGCCGCCGTTCCGGTAGGCGAGGGCGCGATGGCCGCGCTGCTCGGCACCGACCTCGAAAAGGCGCAGGTCATCGCCGGCGCCGCAGTCGACGCGATCCTCGCGGAAGGCGGCCCCGAACTGATCTGCACCGTCGCCAACGACAACGACCCCTCGCAGGTCGTCATCTCCGGCCACCGCCTCGCCATCGAAAAGGCGATCGCGCTGGCCAAGGACCTCGGCGCCAAGCGTGCGGTATTGTTGCCCGTCTCCGCCCCCTTCCACTGCCCCCTGATGCAGCCCGCCGCCGAAGCCATGGAAGCCGCCCTCCTGGACGCCGACCTCCGCGCGCCGCTGGTCCCCATCTTCGCCAACGTGGACGCAACTGCCGTTGCCGACCCCGGTGCGATCCGTCACCTATTGGTGCAGCAGGTCACCGGCATGGTTCGCTGGCGCGAATCAGTGTTGGCGATGCATGCGGCGGGCGTTGGCCACTTCGTCGAATTCGGGGGCAAGGTGCTCAGCCCCATGGTCAAGCGCATCACCCCCGACGTCGAAACGACGAGCGTCATCACCATGGACGACATCGAGGCGCTGGTTCGGAGTTTGTAGAGTAAGAGTGGTTCGCGCAGAGGCGCGGAGGCGCAGAGGAGATTGCGATGGTGGATATCGATCGGATCACTGGCGACGTCATTGATGTCGCGATCCGCATCCACCGCGACTTGGGCCCGGGACTGCTCGAAAGCGTTTATGAAACCGTCTTGGCGGGCAAGCTCGCTGCGATGGGATATCGCGTGGAACGACAGCGTCCGGTAGACATCGAATTCGAAGGAATGTGTTTTGCCGCCGCCTTCCGTATCGATCTGTTGGTGGACGAGCGACTGATCCTCGAGATCAAATCGATCGATCAGCTGAGCCCGGTGCATGCCAAGCAACTGCTAACCTATCTCAGATTGACCAAGCAGTCGGTCGGCTTGCTCATTAACTTCGGAGGCGAAACGCTCAAGGAAGGCGTGCGCCGGCTCGTCAACAATCACTATCCTCTCAGCGCCTCTGCGCCTCTGCGCGAACAAATTTCTTGAATCTGGAGACCACAATGTTCGACCTCACAGGCATGACCGCCCTCGTCACCGGGGCATCCGGCGGGATCGGATCCGAGATCGCCAAGGCCCTAGCCGCCCAAGGCGCGCGCCTAGCCGTATCCGGCTCCAACGCCGACAAGCTCGAAGCCTTCCGCGCCAGCCTCGGCGGTGACCACGTCGCGCTCCCCTGCAACCTCTCCGACGCCGCTGCCGTCGACGCGCTCGTCCCCCAGGCGGTGGAGAAGCTCGGCAAGCTCGACATCCTCGTCAACAACGCCGGCGTCACCCGCGACAATCTCGCGATGCGGATGAAGGACGACGAGTGGGACAGCGTCATCCGCGTCAATCTCGAGGCCGCGTTCCGCCTCATGCGCGCCGCCGCCAAGCCGATGATGAAGGCAAGGTTCGGCCGGATGATCTCGGTCACGTCGATCGTCGGCGTCACGGGCAATCCAGGCCAAGCCAACTACGCCGCATCGAAGGCCGGCCTAATCGGCATGTCGAAATCGATGGCGCAGGAACTCGCCAGCCGCGGCATCACCGTCAACTGCGTCGCCCCCGGTTTCATCACCTCGCCGATGACCGACGCGCTGCCCGAGGCGCAGAAGACCGCGCTCACCGCCAAGATTCCGGCCGGTCGCCTCGGCGAAGGCGCAGACATCGGCGCGGCGATCGTGTACCTCGCCAGCCGTGAAGCCGGCTACGTCACGGGACAAACCGTGCACGTGAACGGCGGGATGGCGATGATCTGAACTTGCGCGCTGAACTACCGCGTTCTAGGTGCGTTCAGGAAATACCGAAAACCCCCAGATTTGAAGAGGGAACTACCATGAGCGAGACAGCTGACCGCGTGAAGAAGATCGTCGTCGAGCATCTCGGCGTCGAAGCCGACAAGGTGACCGAGGACGCGAGCTTCATCGACGACCTGGGCGCAGACAGCCTCGACATCGTCGAACTCGTCATGGCGTTCGAGGAAGAGTTCGGTGTCGAGATCCCCGATGATGCCGCCGAGAAGATCGCGACCGTCAAGGACGCCATCACCTACATCGACGAGCACAAGGCCTGATCAGGGTCTAGGGTTCAAACCTTTGGACCTGCCCTGAAGGGTGTGATTTGAGCGGCTCCCCGTCCTTGGGCAAAGAGGGCGGGGAGCCGTTTCGTTTTGAGAGCAGACGGAGTTTGAAGCCATGCGGCGTGTCGTCGTAACCGGGCTAGGCCTGGTCACCCCCCTGGGGGCGGATGTTGAAACGGCCTGGGCGAATATCCTCGCCGGCAAGTCGGGCGCGGGCCCGATCACGCGCTTCGACGCGTCGGATCAGGTGTGCCGCATCGCCTGCGAGGTGAAGCCGGCCGACCACGAATACGGCTTCGATCCCGGCAAGCGCGTCGACCACAAGGTCCAGCGCCAGGTCGATCCGTTCATCATCTACGGCATCGACGCCGCGGGCCAGGCTCTGGAAGACGCCGGGCTGACCGAAATGACGCTCGAAGAGAGCTGGCGTGCCGGCGTCTCGATCGGCTCGGGCATCGGCGGCCTGCCGGGTATCGAGAGCGAATCGATCGTCCTCCACACCAAGGGCCCGCGTCGCGTGTCGCCGCACTTCGTGCATGGTCGCCTGATCAACCTGATCTCGGGTCAGGTCTCGATCAAATACGGCTTGCGCGGCCCGAATCACGCAGTCGTCACCGCCTGCTCGACCGGCGCGCACGCGATCGGCGACGCCGCGCGGATGATCGCTATGGACGATGCCGACGTGATGCTCGCCGGCGGCGCGGAGGGCACCGTCTGCCCGCTCGGCATCGCCGGGTTCGCACAGGCCCGCGCGCTGTCGACCAACTTCAACGATTCGCCCGAAAAGGCCTCGCGTCCCTACGACAAGGACCGCGACGGCTTCGTGATGGGCGAGGGCGCTGGCGTGTTGGTGCTCGAGGAATACGAGCACGCCAAGGCACGCGGCGCGAAGATGTATGCCGAGGTGATCGGCTACGGCCTGTCGGGCGACGCATACCACGTGACCGCGCCGCATCCGGAAGGTGACGGTGCGTTCCGATCGATGCAGATGGCGATCAAGAAGTCGGGCCTCAAGCTAGAGGACATCGACTACATCAACGCGCACGGCACCTCGACGCCGCTCGGTGACGAACTCGAACTCGGTGCGGTTCGCCGCCTGTTCGGCGATGCGATCTCGGGTCTGTCGATGTCGTCGACCAAGTCGGCAATCGGGCATTTGCTCGGCGGCGCCGGCGCGGTCGAGAGCATCTTCTGCATCCTCGCGCTGCGCGACCAGATCGTCCCGCCGACGCTGAACCTCGACAATCCTAGCGACAGCTGTGTGGGGGTCGACCTCGTGCCGCATGTGGCCAAGAAGCGTGAAGTCCGCGCGGTGCTGAACAACTCGTTCGGCTTCGGTGGCACGAATGCGTCGCTGGTGATGACGAAGGTCCGCTAAAAACCTTGTTCCCCCGCGAAGGCGGGGGCCCAGACTGGGTCCCCGCCTTCGCGGGGATCCAAGGAGTACCAATGCGCAAGGTCGGCTGTTTCGGATTCATCGTCGGCCTGGTGGCAGTCGTCGCGCTGTTCCTGGTCGTCCAAGGCTGGGGCGGCGCTGGCCCAGCACCGCGCACGCTGACCGTGCAGATCGGCGAAGGCAGCACATTGGCCGGCGCTGCCACCGAACTCGAAAAGGCCGGCGCGATCCCGTCGGCCCGCCGCTTCCGCCTCTACGCCCGCGTGTTCGGCTCGGGCGATCCGATCAAGGCCGGCGAATACCGCATCGCGCCACACACCAGCCAGTCCGACATTCTCAAGCTGATGCAGGGGGGCAAGGTCGTCCAGCGCCTCGTCGTCGTCCCCGAAGGCTATCCCTCGGTGCTCGTCCACGACGGGCTGATGAAGGCGGATGGCCTCACCGGCACCGTGCCCGTTCCGGCTGAAGGCTCAATTCTCCCCGACAGCTACGCCTTCCAGGCCGGCGACACCCGCGCATCGGTCGTCACGCGGATGCAGGCGGCGATGAAGATCTACCTCGCCACCGCCTGGGCCGCGCGCAAGCCCGGCATCGCGGTGACGACGCCCGAACAGGCGATCATCCTCGCCTCGATCGTCGAGAAGGAAACCGGCAAGCCCTCCGAACGCCGCACCGTCGCCGCGGTCTACGGCAATCGCCTGCACAACGGCATGCCGCTCCAGGCCGACCCCACGGTGATCTACCCAATCACCAAAGGCCGTCCGCTAGGCCGCCGTATCCTGCGGTCGGAACTGCACGCGAAGAACGGCTACAACACCTATGCCGAAGCCGGCCTGCCGGTCGGCCCGATCGCCAACCCCGGCCGCGCCTCGATCGACGCGGTGCTCGATCCTGCGCAAACGAACGCGCTGTATTTCGTAGCCGACGGCACCGGCGGCCACGTGTTCGCGAACACGCTGGCCGAACACAACGCCAACGTGAAGAAATGGTACGCCATACGCAAAGCCCGCGGCGAGATGTAGCCACCGTCCGGCCCCCCTCCCTGAAAGGGAGGGGTAGTGGGTGGGTTGTCTTGCAATTGCCGGCACGACCGCCCAGCGGCCGACCCACCCCCGGCCCCTCCCTTCCAGGGAGGGGTGAAGACAATTACTTTCGCAACGCGTTAGCTGCGCGTGCCTTGATCTCGATCTCGGCCATCGTCCCGCCGGTCACCCAGCTACCACCCACACAGAGCACCGGCTTGAACGCCAGCCACTCCGGCGCGCTCGCTTCGGTGATCCCGCCGGTCGGGCAGAAGCTGCACTGATAGAACGGCGCGGCCAGAGCCTTGAGCGCCTTCAACCCGCCATTCGCTTCGGCCGGAAAGAACTTGAAGTGCGTCAGCCCCAGGTCGAGCCCGGTCATGATATCCGCCGCATTGGCGATCCCCGGCAGGAACGGAATGCCGCTCCCGATGATCGGCGTGGCGAGTCGTTCGGTCAGCCCTGGCGAGACGATGAACTCCGCGCCCGCATCATGGACCTGCGCGAACTGCTGCGTGTTGACGACGGTGCCTGCGCCGACGATCGCGCCCGGCACCTTTTTCATCTCGGCGATCGCCTCCAGCGCGGCGCCGGTGCGCAGCGTCACCTCGAGCACGCGCAGGCCGCCCGCCACCAGTGCTTCGGCGAGCGGGCGGGCGAGTGCCGCGTCCTCGATCACCAGCACCGGGATGACGGCGCTGGTCTGCATGATGTCTGCGATAGTTGCGGTCATTGCGTATGTTCCTGTGCGAAGGCGGCCGCGGCGCCAAACAGGCCGGGCTGGGGATGAGTGATGAGCTTGACGGGCATCGCCGCCATCATGCCCTGGAAGCGGCCCTTGGCGACGAAGCGCTGGTCGAAGCCCGAGCGGATCAGGCGATCCTTGATCCGGAAGCCGAGCCCGCCTGCGATCACGACCGCCTTGGCGCCCTGTGCGAGCGCGAGATCGCCCGCAACCGCGCCGAGCGCGAGGCAGAACCGGTCGAGCGCGGCGAGCGCGATCGAATCGGTGCCGTCGATCGCCTCGGTCCAGATCGTCTTGTCGTCATGGCTGGGGACCGCGCGGCCCTCCAGCGCGGCAAGCGTCTCGTAGATCGCGACAATGCCGGGGCCAGCAACGACGCGCTCGGCTGAAACGCGCGTGAACGTCTTGCGCAGCCGCTTAAGCAAAGCATCCTCGATCCCGTCGAGCGGGGCGAAGTCCATGTGGCCACCCTCGGTCTCAAGGACTTGGTAGCCGTTCTTGCGCCGCAACAACTGCGCGACGCCGAGCCCGGTGCCAGGGCCGCAGATCGTCGTGATGCCCTCGGACGGCAGCGGCGTATCGGGGCCGCAGAGATGGATGAAATCGCTGCTCGGCACCTGCGCGACGGCATGGCCGACCGCGCCGAAATCGTTGACGACCACCCACTGGTCCGCCTTCAGCCGCTCGGTGATCAGCGACTTGCGGATGATCCACGGGTTGTTGGTGAGCCGGATGACGTCGTTCGCGACCGGCGACGCGACCGCGATCGCCAGCGCGCGAGGCAGGGGCCGGCCAAGGCCAGCCTCGAACGCCTGATACGCGGTCTGGAGCGAAGCGTGGTCCGCGGTCTTCAGCGTCGCTGGCTCGCCGAGCGACACGACGCGCCCGTTCTCGACCTCGGCGATCGCGAAGCGGGCGTGCGTTCCGCCGATATCTGCCGCTACGATTTCCATGTCATCCTCCGTCCGATTTTATCATTGCCACCACCTCCGTCATCCCAGCGAAAGCTGGGATCTCAAGCCGAATAGTCCGTCCCCGTGGAGCGAGGTCCCGGCTTTCGCCGGGATGACGGGGGTGTGGCTGAGGCGACGGCGGCGCGTGCGACGTTTTAAAGCCCAGCCCCCGCCAGCATTGCCGACGCGCCCTTCTCGGCCTCGTCGGCAAGCCCGCGGAACATCCCGAACAGCTCGCGACCCATGCCGCTGACCGGTGGTGGAACCGCGACCATCTCGCGGGTTGCCCACACGTCGGCATCGACCAGTGCCTCCAGCGTGCCATTGACCGCATCGACCCGGATCATGTCGCCATCGCGAATCAACCCGATCGCCCCGTCGAGCAGCGCCTCGGGCGAGCAATGGATCGCGCACGGCACTTTCCCGCTCGCACCCGACATGCGGCCGTCGGTGACCAGCGCGACCTTGAACCCGCGATTCTGCAACACGCCCAACGGCGGCGTGAGCTTGTGCAATTCCGGCATCCCGTTCGCGCGCGGCCCCTGGAAGCGGACGACGACGACGACGTCCTTCTCTAGCTCGCCGCGCTTGAACGCCTCGATCACGTCGAGCTGGTCGTCGAACACCATCGCGGGCGCCTCGACGATCCAGCGCTCGCGCTCGACCGCCGACACCTTGATGCACGCACGGCCGATATTGCCCGCGAGAATCCGCATGCCGCCATCCGGCGAGAACGGCGCGGTCGCAGGACGCAGGATCGTCTCGTCGCCGCTGTCCGGCGTGTCGCGCCAGCCGAGCGTATCGCCCTCGACCACCGCGGTCTTCGCATAGGCCGACAGGTCCTCGCCACCGATCGTCATGATATCGCCGTGCAGCAGGCCTTCGCCTAGCAGCTCGCGGATCACGTAGGGCATGCCCCCGGCAGCCTCGAACGCGTTCACGTCCGCCGAGCCGTTGGGATAGACGCGCGCGATCAGCGGTACTGCGCAGGAGAGACGGTCGAAATCCTCCCAGTCGATGATGATCCCTGCCGCACGAGCGATCGCCGGAACATGCAGCAGATGGTTGGTCGAGCCCCCTGTAGCGAGCAGGCCGACCGCGGCGTTCACGATCGCCTTCTCGTCGACGCAATGCCCGAGCGGCCGGTACGAATCGCCGCGCGCGCCGATCTTCGCCAGCCGGTGCACCGCCGCCCGCGTCAGTTCCTGGCGCAGCTTCGTGCCCGGATTGACGAACGCCGCGCCCGGCATGTGGAGACCCATGACCTCCATCATCATCTGGTTGGTATTGGCCGTGCCGTAGAAGGTGCATGTGCCCTTCGAATGATAGGCACCGATCTCGGCCTCGAGCAGTTCCTCGCGCCCTACCAGCCCCTCGGCGAATTTCTCGCGAACCGCCGCCTTGGCTTTGTTCGGAAGCCCGGTCGGCATCGGCCCGCCGGGGATCAGCACCATCGGCAGATGCCCGAAGCGCAGCGCGCCCATCAGCAGGCCCGGCACGATCTTGTCGCAGATGCCGAGCAGCGCCGCGCCCTCGAACGTGCCATGCGAAAGCGCAATCGCCGTGCTCAGCGCAATCGTGTCGCGGCTGAACAGCGATAGCTCCATCCCCGGATAGCCCTGCGTCACGCCGTCGCACATCGCGGGCACGCCCCCCGCGACCTGCGCGGTCGCACCGGCCTCGCGTGCCCAGACCTTCATCAGCTCCGGGTAGCGATAGTAGACCGCGTGTGCGGACAGCATGTCGTTGTACGCGGTGACGATGCCGATGTTCATGCCGGCATCGGCCTTCATAGCGTCGCGGTCTTCCTCGGTCCCAGCATAGGCGTGCGCAAGGTTCGCGCAGCCGAGGCCGGGACGCCGGACCTGCGCCGCCGCCTCGCGCTCTATCAGCGCGAGGTAGGCGGCACGGCTGTCGCGCGAGCGCTCGATGATCCGGTCGGTCACCGCGGAGACGGCGGCGTTGAGCATCGTCACGGCGCCCAGTGCACGTCGACCGGGAGCTCGACCTCGGCGAGCACGCGCCCGATCGGGTAGGATGACGACGGCCCCTGTTCGATCGCCTGCTCAAGCACCTTCTTCTTCGCGTCGCCGGTGATCATGATCATCAGCGCCTTCGACGATGCGATCGCCGCCGCCGAGAGCGTGACGCGCGCCAGCGGCGCCTCGGGCGGCAACGGGTCGGGCATCACGCCGAGCGCACGGCGTTCCTTCGGACCGCTCAGCGCCTCGTCATAATCGCGGCCGGGGAAGATCGACGCGGTATGCCCGTCGCCGCCCATGCCGAGCAGGCAGAAGTCGAGCGGCCAGTGCAGGTCCTGCATCAGTGCATCCGCCGAACGCCCGGCCGCCTTGTAGTCCGACATCGCCTCGGGAACGATCGGCTTCACGCGCGCGCCCTTGGGAAGGAAGATCTTCGCCAGCGCCGTCACGTTCGACAGCGGATCGCCAAGCTTCACGATCCGCTCGTCGCCGGGGATGATCGTGACCTTCTTCCAGTCGAGCTTCGCCTGGGCGAGCTTCTCATACGCGGCGAACGGCGTCTTGCCGCCCGCCAACGCGATCACCGCCGAGCCGCGCGCGTCGAGTGCGCTTTCGATGACGAACTGGATATCGCCAGCGACCGCATTGGCGAGCTCGCCCGCGTCGTCATATTCCCACCATTCGATTTCGGTCATTCGATCTTTCCTTGAAAACCTTTGGGAGGGTGTTCCCACCCGAAAACTCAGTCGTCCTGCCAGGTCACGCCGTCGCGTTCGGTGAGCGCGATCGCCGCCGACGGACCCCAGCTACCCGAGGCATAGCTCTTGGGCTTCATCGCGTTGGCCTTCCAGCCCTCGCGGATCGCGTCGATCCAGGTCCATTGCGCCTCGACCTCGTCACGCCGCACGAACAGCGTCTGGTCGCCCTCGATCAGGTCGAGCAGCAGCCGCTCATACGCGATCCGCCGACGTGAGCCGGCAAACTCGGCATCCATGCTGAGGTTCAGGGGGACTTCACGGAGGCGGACGCCCTCGCGGTCGAGACCCGGCTCCTTCGCCATCACCAGCAGCTGGATATATTCCTCCGGCTGAAGGCGGATGATCAGCATGTTGGGTTGCAGCAACCCGCCACGCCCGGCGAACATCGAATGCGGCACCGCCTTGAACTGGATCGCGATCTCGCTGCGGCGCGTGGCCATGCGCTTGCCGGTGCGCAGGTAGAATGGCACGCCCTGCCAGCGCCAATTGTCGACATGCGCCTTGATCGCGACGAACGTCTCGGTCGTCGAAGGCTGGCCGAGTTCGTCCGAGTAGCTCTTGACGAACTTCCCCTTCACCGCGCCTTCGCCATACTGGCCGGTGACCGTGACGTTCGGGACTTCTTCAGGCTTGATCATCCGCAGCGAGCGGAACACCTTCGACTTCTCGTCGCGGACGTCGGTGCCCTCGAACCGCGCCGGTGGCTCCATCGCGATCAGCGCGAGCAGCTGGAGCATGTGGTTCGCGACCATGTCGCGAAGCGCACCCGCGGTCTCGTAATAGCCCGCGCGCTCTTCGAGCCCGACCGTCTCCGAGATTGTGATCTGGACGTTGTCGATCCCCTGTGCGTTCCACACAGGTTCGAAGAACGAGTTGCCGAAGCGAAGCGCGAGGATGTTCTGGACGGTTTCCTTGCCGAGATAATGATCGATCCGATAGGTCCGGTCCTCGGGGAAGGCCTTCGCCACCGCGTCGTTGATCTCGCGGCTCGTCTCCAGATCGTAGCCGAGCGGCTTCTCGAGGCCGACGCGGACGGTCTCGCCAGCAAGCCCGACCTTGTGCAGTCCCTCGATTGCGGCCTCGAACAGCGATGGCGCGGTCGACAGGTAGATCGCGAGACCGCCGGAGATATCGCCGATCTTGTCCGCCAGCGGCTGGAAGCTCGCCGGATCGGACAGGTCGGTCGGCTGGTAGAAGATCCGGTCAAGGAACGTCCCGATCGCGCTTTCGTCCTTGCGATCCTCGGGCAGGAACTCGTCGAGCGCCTTCTTCGCGAACTTGCGGTAATCCTTGTCGTCATGCTCGTGACGCGCGGCGCCGGTGATCGTCAGCTCCTCGGGCAGCAGCCCGTCGGCGTGCAGGCCATAGAGCGACGGCAGCAGCATGCGCTGCGCGAGATCGCCGGTCGCGCCGAACAGGAGCAGCTTGGCTACGGGATTACGGTGCATGGAAGCTCCTGGATTTGGCGATGGACCGGGCGGAAGACGCCGGTCCTAGAAAACGAGGCCGGCTACGGGATCGACCCCGGCCATGATGTTGAGGTTCTGGACCGCGGCACCGCCGGCGCCCTTGCCCAGATTGTCGAGCGTCGCGACCAGCCGCGCATGGCCGACGGCATCGTTGCCGCAGACCCGCAGCGTCAGTCGATCGGTCCCTGCGTTCTCCTCGATATCGACCGAGCCGATATCGCCGGGAGCAACCGAGACGAGCTTCGAGCCATTGAACGCAGCGCGCAGTACGTCTTCGATCGCCGCAAGCGTGGGCCGGCCGGGCAGGGCGTGGAGGTGCAACGGCACTTCGACGACCATGCCGCGGTAGGTGTTCGCCACGGCAGGCGCGAAGATCGGCGCGTGCGTTAGGCCCGCATGTTGCGTCATCTCTGCGATATGCTTGTGCGCGAGACCTAGCGCGTAGGCGCGGAAGGCTGTCGCCGGTTCGCCATTCTCGAACGCCGCGATCATCGCCTTGCCACCGCCCGAGTAACCAGAGGTCGCGTTGACGCTCAGCGGGAGGTCGGCGGGGATGAGACCGGCCGCGACCAGAGGCGCGACGAGCGCGAGAAAACCTGTGGGGTAGCAGCCGGGGTTCGACACGCGCATCGCGGTCGCGATCTTCTCGGCCTGACCCGGCAGTTCGGGGAAGCCGTAGGTCCAGCCGGTAGCGACGCGGTGTGCACTGGATGCGTCGATGACGCGGGTACGCGCATTGTCGATCAGCGTGACGGCTTCGCGCGATGCGTCGTCCGGCAGGCAAAGGATGACGAAATCGGCATCGTTCAGCGCCTCGCGCCGAGCCGCCGGATCCTTGCGCCGGTCCTCCGGCAGCAACGCCAGCGTGATGTCGGTCCGCCCGGCGAGCCGTTCGCGGATCTCGAGACCCGTGGTGCCAACTGCGCCATCGATGAAGACCGTCGTCATGCCGCGCCCGTCGTCGAAAGATCGAGCGCGTCTGCCGCAACATAGCCGACCAGTCCGCTCGGGCGCGCGACGCCCCATGCGGAAACGCCGGCAATCTCCAGTACTTCGAAACTGTCGCCAGGGTTGAGGTCGACCATCGTATCGCTCGCTTCATCTCGCCCACTGCGCAACAAAGCTGTGCGCGCGACGGGCCGTATCATCGGCACGGCATAGTGTGGAGCGAATACGTATTCGGCGAGGCGAATGTCGGCGATATCGCGGCGGACCGCGTGGGTGCGCGGGTCAAGGTCGACCGAGCGGCCCGTCAGCGAAAAGCTCGTACGGGCCTGATCGTCGAACGGCTCAAGCGTGAGCGGCTGCGCGCCCATTGGAGCCGGCAGGGGCGGGGCCGTCGCCGATGAATTGCCCGAACTCTTCAAGAAAATCTGCCCCTTCGGTCGTGCGCGCGACGAAGATGTTGCGCTTGTCGCTATCGTCGCGTTGCCGGCGCAGATAGCCGAGGGCACCCAATCTGTTCAAGGCGCGCGTGACGACCGGCTTCGATACGTTCAGTGCACGGGCAAGGCCACGCACCGTATGTGGCCCCGGTTTGAGATAAACGAGCAGAAGAAGCGCCATCTGACGATTGGTCAGATCGGGTTCACCCGAGCGGACATAATCCACCAGAGCGGTCATCCAGGTCGATAAGGTATTGGCTGCCATTGATGCCACAGCGTTGATCCGCCATCTGAATTTATGTGCACGATACCCAGTCATGAGCGTCATTACGGGTTCACAACGCCGCCCGGACGTCATGTTTCCGTAGTTTTGCGATTGCCTTGCGATATGCGGAGGCAGCGCCACGGTCGATCGCCCGGTTGATCGAAACCGCGACGTCGCCTATGTGCGCGCCTTCGCAAAAGTTCCGGGGTTTTCCGCGCAATGTTCGCCTTCCTGCTCGTCATCCACGCGATCATCGCGGCCGCCCTCGTCACGGTGATCCTCATGCAGCGGTCGGAAGGCGGCGGTCTGGGGATGGGCGGCAGTCCGTCGGGCCTGATGTCGGCACGCGGCGCGGCCGATTTCCTGACCCGCGCGACCGGCGTCCTCGCAACGATGTTCGTGCTGTTCTCGATCCTGCTCGCAGTCCTCGCGGCGAATCACCGCACCACCACGATCGACACGTCGCTGGCGCGCACCCCGGCGGCGGCAACGGCCGTCCCGACCGCGCAGCCCAAGGGTGACGCGGCACCGTTCGCCGGTGGCGCAGAAAACGCTGGCGTCCCGGCCGGCACGACCAAGCCTGCCGACAACGGCGCGGTCCCGCTAGCCAACTAAACACTCCATTCGCCGATAAAAGGCCCCTGCGTGATCCGCGGGGCTCTTGTCGTTCGTCCCCAACACACGCTACGAGACTCTTCCCATGGCTCGGTACATTTTCATCACCGGGGGCGTGGTTTCGTCGCTCGGTAAAGGTCTCATGGCGGCATCGCTTGCCGCTCTCCTCCAGGCACGCGGGTATACCGTCAGGATTCGGAAGTTCGATCCGTATCTTAACGTCGATCCCGGCACGATGTCGCCGTATCAGCACGGCGAGGTCTACGTCACCGACGACGGTGCCGAGACCGATCTCGACCTCGGCCATTACGAGCGCTTCACCGGCGTTCCCTCGCGCCAGTCGGACAACGTGACCTCGGGCCGCATCTATCAGCAGATCATCACACGCGAGCGTCGCGGCGATTATCTCGGCGCGACCGTGCAAGTCATCCCGCACGTCACCGACGCGATCAAGGCGTTCGCGCGCGCAGAGACGGACGGCATCGATTTCATCCTCTGCGAGATCGGCGGCACCGTCGGCGATATCGAATCGCTCCCGTTCATCGAGGCGATTCGCCAGCTCAAGAACGAGGAAGGCCGCGGCAACGCGATCAGCATCCACGTGACCCTGGTGCCGTACATCGCCGCCGCCGGCGAGCTGAAGACCAAGCCGACCCAGCATTCGGTCCGCGAACTCGCCGCGCTCGGTGTGCAGCCCGACGTGCTCGTCTGCCGCTGCGAGCACCCGCTGCCGCCGTCGGAGCGCGCCAAGATCGCTTTGTTCTGCAACGTCCCCGCTAGCGCGGTCATCCCCGCGCTCGACGCGAAGAGCATCTACGCGGTGCCGCTCCAGTATCACGGCGAAGGCCTCGACATCGAAGTGCTGCGCGCGTTCGGGATCGAGCCCGCCGAGGCGCCCGACCTGTCGCGCTGGACAGAGATCATGGACCGCCTGACCAACCCGCAAGGCGAAGTCACGATCGGCGTGGTCGGCAAATATGTCGGCCTCCAGGATGCGTACAAGTCGCTGAACGAGGCCTTGGTCCACGGCGGCATCGCGAATCGCGTGAAGGTCAATGTCCGCTGGATCGACGCCGAGTTGTTCGAGAACGCGGAGAGCGACATCGCCGGGCAGCTCGAGCCGTGCGACGCGATCCTCGTCCCCGGCGCGTTCGGCGAGCGCGGCGCGGAAGGCAAGATCGCGTCCGTGAAGTTCGCTCGCGAGCGGAAGATCCCGTATTTCGGCATCTGCTTCGGCATGCAGATGGCCTGCGTCGAGGGCGCGCGCGATCTCGCCGGCATCCCCAATGCGTCGTCGACCGAGTTCGGCCCGACCGACGAGCCGGTGGTCGGCATGATCACCGAGTGGATGGGCCGCGAAGGCCTCGAAACGCGCGCGGCCGAGGGCGACATGGGCGGCACGATGCGGCTCGGCGCGTACGACGCGAAGCTCGACGGCAACAGCGTGGTAGCGTCCATCTACGGCGGCACCGAGATCTCGGAGCGTCATCGTCACCGCTACGAGGTCAACACCGGCTACAAGGAAGCGTTGGAGCAGGGCGGTCTCGTCTTCTCGGGCATGTCCCCAGACGGCACGCTCCCCGAGATCGTTGAACGCCCCGACCACCCCTGGTTCGTCGGCGTCCAGTTCCACCCCGAACTGAAGAGCAAGCCGTTCGACCCGCACCCCCTGTTCGCCAGCTTCATCGAAGCTGCCGTCAAGCAGAGCCGCCTGGTCTGAACCCCTGGATCTGATCCTCCCCCGCCAGGGGGCGGTGTCTGGCCTTTGCCAGACGGAGGGGGCGGTGAGCGAAACCTCTGTTTCGTGGTCCTCCCCCTCCGTCACCTTTGGTGCCACCTCCCCCTGGCGGGGGAGGATCAGACCCTGGGCCTGAATTCCGCATTCCGGCCTGAAAGTCTGAATCACGAGCGCCACGAAGCCGCGCTTTCTCCGCTCCAAGACAAGCTCGCATTGAACATCCCCCGAATTACTAGACTTTGCGCGCCAAGGTTCAGGGGAAAAATACATGTCGCTTACGCTCGCGCTGCTGCTGGCCGGTCAGGTCGCTACCGTTCCAACGCCGTCGGACCAGTCGACCGTCCCGCAGGCGCCCGCTGGCGACCAGGCGAGCGGACAAGCCAACGGCCGCCTCGGCAACCAGCAGCAGGGCGCCGGCGGAGATGTCGTCGTCACCGCGCGTCGTCGCGCCGAGACGATCCAGACCGTCCCGATCGCGATGTCCGTCATCGGCGGCACCGCGTTGGCCGAGACCGGCGCGTACAATGTCAGTCGCCTGACCCAGCTACAGCCTACGCTGCAATTCTACTCCACCAACCCGCGTAACTCCGCTGCCAACATCCGCGGGCTCGGCGCGCCGTTCGGCCTAACCAACGACGGGATCGAACAGGGCGTCGGCATCTATGTCGACCAGGTCTATTACAGCCGCATCGCCTCGGCGACGTTCGACTTCACCGATACCGAGCGGATCGAGGTCCTTCGCGGACCCCAGGGCACGCTCTACGGCAAGAACACCACCGCCGGCGCGATCAACATCACGACCCGCAAGCCCAGCTTCACGCCCGAGGCGCGGATCGAACTCACCACCGGCAACTACCAGTTCATCCAGGCCAAGGCGTCGGTGTCGGGCCCCCTGATTCCCGACAAGCTCGCGATCCGGCTGTCGGCATCGGTGACCGAGCGCGACGGCACGATCCACAATGTCGTCACCGGCAAGAACCTGAATGCACAGGACAATAAGAGCGTACGGGGACAGCTCTACTGGAAGCCGACCGAGACGCTCGATTTCGCCTTGTCGGGCGATTACGGCCAGCAGAACCCCGATTGCTGCGTGCAATATTACGTACGCACCGGCGCGACGCAGCGGCCGCTCACCCGGCAATATGCCGCACTTGCCGCCGCACAAGGCTATGTCGTGCCGTCGACCAACGCGTTCGACCGGGTGACCGACGTCGATACGCCGTTGCGCGCGAAGCAGGAACTGGGCGGCGTATCGCTGCTCGGCAACCTGGATCTCGGCGCGGCGACGATCACGTCGGTCAGCGCGTGGCGGTTCTGGAACTGGGACCCGTCGAACGATCGCGATTTCATCGGCCTGCCGATCACCACCGTGTCCGCCAATCCGTCGCAGCAGACGCAGTACAGCCAGGAGCTGCGGATCGCCTCGAACGGCAAGCACACGCTCGATTACGTGGTCGGCGCGTTCTATTTCTACCAGACGATCGATACGCAAGGGCTTCAGGTCCAGGGGCCCGCGGCCAGCGCGTTTCTGCTCAACCCGACCAGCACGGGCGGGAAGAATCCGGCCACGCTGAACGGCCTGACCGCGCGCAACACGATCGGCTTCAAGAACACCAGCGCGGCGCTGTTCGGCAAGCTGACCTGGAACGTGAGCGACCGGTTCCAGATCACGCCGGGCCTGCGGCTTAACTACGACAAGAAGAAGGGCGACTATGTCTCGGTCGTGACGACGGGAGCCGGCGAACTCGTCACCGGTGCGGCAAGGTTCAACGACCAGCGCGGGGTGCTCGCGCCGCAAAGCTATCAGCCCGATTTCGACAACTGGAATCTGTCGGGCGACATCACAGCGGCCTACACTGTGACAAACGACGTCCACGCCTATGCGACCTACGCGCGCAGCTATAAGTCGGGCGGGATCAACCTGTCGGGCCTGCCGCTGGACTTGAACAACAATCCGATCCTCTCGGCGGCCACGGTCAAGCCAGAGAAGGTCAACCATTACGAGCTCGGCCTCAAGACGCAGTTCCTAGATCGTCGATTGACGCTCAACCTCGCCGGCTTCTGGACCGAGATCAGCGATTACCAGGCGACCGTCACCAACGGGCAGCTTGGGGTGTTGCGCGGCTATCTCGCCAATGCCGGTAAGGTGCGGACTCGTGGTCTGGAGTTCGATTCGGCCTTCCGCCCCACCGACCGGTTCAGCGTCTACGCCAACGGTGCGTATACCGACGCGAAATACGTGAAGTTCGTCGATGCGCCTTGCCCGCCTGAGCTATCGGGAGGGTCTGCCCCGACGGCGACCAGCCTGCCAGGTCCGGCAGGGACGGGGACGGTCAGCCCGGCCAACTGCGACATCTCCGGTCAGCGCCTGCCCGGCGTGTCGAAGTGGGCGTTCTCCTACGGCGCCGAATACGATCTGCCGGCCACGATCGGCGGGCTCGATGGCCAGGTGTATCTCGGCTATGACGGCAGCTACCGCTCGACCTTCTCGTCCAATCCGTCGCGCTCGCTCTACACCGACATCAAAGGCTATGCGCTCAGCAACTTCCGCTTGGGATTCAAGGCGAAGGACAGCTGGAACGTGTTCGGCTGGCTGCGTAACGCGTTCGATCACAACTACTACGAAGTGCTCGCGCTACAGTCCGGCAGCACCGGTCTGGTCGTCGGGCAGCCCGGCGATCCGCGCACCTATGGCTTGACCGTGTCGCGATCGTTCTGATCACGACCCGTGTTTCGTCACGACGCGTTCAGGTTTGGTGCGATAGGTCTCGAACACGGCCCGGAGGGACGTCGCAGCCGGAAGCTCCCGATGTCCCTCCGGTTCCGAATCCGAGACATCTTGCCGCATGCCCGCATGCTCTTGCGCGTAGCGCCCACTGCGCGCAGTCTGTTTCCAAGAAACAGGCGGGGGCGGCGACATGTTCTTCGTACGACAGGGGCCCTTGTGGTTTCGCATGACGACAGGCGTGCTCGTTCTCTGGGGGATCGTCGGCTGTTTCATGTGCTTGCAACAGCTTAGGCTCGGCGCCGACGCGATGGGGCAGTCCAGCGCCTATGACCGCGCGCTCTATGCAGCGCTGCCCAACTGGTATGACCCGCTGTTTGCCGTTGCGGTCCTGACCGGCCTGATCGGTGCGGTCCTGCTGATCATGCGACGCGCCAGTGCCCGTCCGTTCTTGATCGCGTCGCTGGTGGCCACGGTCGCGCAGTTCGGCTGGCTGTTCGCCTCGACCGACATCGTCGCGCACAAGGGCGCGAGCGAGACGCTGGGGTTGCCCTTCGTCATCATTGCGATTGCTGCCTTCACGCTCTGGCTCGTCGGCCATGCCCGGCTGAAGGGTTGGGCAGTATGACGCGCACGACACTGGGCGAGCGCGACGCCGCACGCTATTAGCGCCGCCATGTCCACGACCTACACCCTCGACACCGCGACGAGTCGCGCCAACCCGACGCCCGCGCCGCTCAAGCGCCTGACGATCCCGGCGATCCGCCGCCAGAAGGGCAAGACGCCGCTCGTCATGCTCACCGCCTACACGGTGCGGACGGCGCAACTTCTCGATCCGCACTGCGACATGTTGCTGGTCGGCGATAGCCTAGGCCAGGTGATCTACGGACTGCCTTCGACCGTCCCCGTCACGCTGGACATGATGGCGGCGCACGGCGCGGCGGTGGTGCGGGGCAGCTATCATGCGGTGGTCGTGATCGACATGCCGTTCGGCAGCTACGAAGCCTCACCCGAAAAGGCGTTCGAAAGCGCGGCTTTCCTGCTCAAGCAGACCGGCGCAGCGGCAGTGAAACTCGAAGGTGGCACCGCGATGGCACCGACCGTCAAGTTCCTGACCGAGCGTGGTATTCCGGTGATGGGCCATGTCGGTCTCACCCCGCAGGCGGTCAACGTGCTCGGCGGCTACGGCGCGCGCGGTCGAACACCCGAGGAAGCCGCGAAGATCGTTGCCGACGCGCAGAGCATCGCTGAGGCCGGCGCGTTCTCGCTGGTGATCGAAGGCGTGGTCGAGCCGATCGCGATCGAGATCACCAACACCATCGCCTGCCCGACGATCGGCATCGGTGCATCCGCGCAGTGCGACGGGCAGGTGCTGGTGACCGAGGACATGCTGGGGATGTTCGAGCGTACCGCGAAGTTCGTGAAGCGGTTCGCCGACATCGCCGACACGATTTCCTCCGCGACGCAGACCTATGCGGACGACGTCCGATCGCGCGCATTTCCGGGCGCCGAGCAGGTCTACGCGCCCAAGGATTGATCCGCTTCCGTTTCGGTTCCGGCGCGGCTAAGGTCCGCGCCGCCCACCCCCTCACTATTCCCGGAGCATTCCTTGGCCCTCCCGCCGAAAACCGATCAAGCATTCCTGCGTGAGGTCGATGAAGAACTGCGACGCGACCAGCTCGCCGGGTTCTGGACGAACTGGGGCAAATGGGTCGTGGTCGGCGTCGTCGCCGCACTCGCCGCACTCGCCGGCTTCCTCTACTGGCAGCATCACAATGGCGAGGCCGCCGGCGTTGAAGGCGAACAGCTCCAGGTCGCCTATGATTCGCTGGGCGCGAACAACGCCGCGGCAGCCGCGAAACCGCTGGCCGAACTCGCCAAGTCGAACCGTGACGGATACCGTGCGCTCGCGCTGTTCACGCAGGCCGACGTGCTCCTCCAGAAGGATGACCTGAAGGGGGCTGCTGCCAAGCTTGGCACCATTGCCGCGGATACGTCGCTGGCAAAGCCGTTCCGCGATCTCGCACTGGTCCGCCAGACATCGGCCGAGTTCGATACGCTGAAGCCGCAGGTCGTCGTCGAGCGGCTGCGTCCGCTCGCAGTGCCGGGCGGGCCGTGGTTGGGCAGCGCGGGCGAAATGGTCGCGATTGCCTATCTGCGCATGAACCAGCGCCAGCAGGCGGGGACGGTATTCGGCCAAATCGCACGCGATACCGGCGTGCCCGAGACGATCCGTCAACGTGCGGTTCAGATGGCCGGCGTACTGGGCGTTGATGCTGTCGCCAGTACGGGTGCCGATACCGGCGTGACTGCCAGAGTGATTACTCCGGCTTCATCAAACGAGGATACCAAGGCGCAATGATGAAGACATATCGGGTGACGGTCGCCGTCGCCGCGCTGGTTGCACTGAGCGGTTGCGGCATCTTCAAGGGTGGCGCGAAGAAGACGCCGACGCTGGGCGACCGCGTGTCGATCCTGGTTTCGGAGAACGAGGTCGAGACCGACAAGACGATCGCCGACGTGCAGGTCCTGTTGCCCGCACCCGCGATCAACGATGCATGGGCCCAGCCCGGCGGCAACCCGGCCAAGTCGATGGGTCAGCTCGCACTCGGCGACCAGCCCAAGCGTCTCTGGCAGGCCGGCATCGACGGCGGTTCGAACCGCGAGCGTCTCGGCGCGGCGCCGGTCGTGGCGGATGGCAAACTGTTCGTGACCGACGTCACCGCGACCATCCACGCATTCACGGCAGATACCGGCGCGGCGCTGTGGAGCGCACCGATCACCGAGGGCAAGATCAACAAGGCCGCGCGCTTCGGTGGCGGTGTCAGCTATGACGACGGCAAGCTCTATGCCACCGACGGTGTCGGCGACGTCGTCGCGTTGAATGCGGCCGACGGCAAGATCCTGTGGCGCGCCAAGCCTGGGGCGCCGCTGCGCGGTTCGCCGACCGTTGCCAACGGCGCGGTGTACGTCCTGACGCAGGACAACCAGGTCTTTTCGCTGAACCAGACCGACGGCAAGGTCCAGTGGGTCCAGTCGGGCACGCTCGAGACGCAGGGTGTGTTCGGCGTCGCGGCGCCCGCCGTGAGCCAGGGCACGGTGGTCGCCGGCTTCTCCAGCGGCGAGCTCAGCGCCTATCGCTACGAGAATGGCCGAATCTTGTGGCAGGACGCGCTGTCGCGCACCTCGATCACGACGTCGGTGTCGAGCCTGTCGGACATCGACGCAGCGCCGGTGATCGACGGCGGCCGCGTGTATGCGGTCGGGCAGGGTGGCCGCATGGTCGCGCTCGAACTGTCGACCGGACAGCGCCTGTGGGAGCAGAACTTCGCCGGTATCTCGACGCCTTGGATCGCGGGCGAATGGCTGTTCGTGGTCACCGACGATGCCAAGCTGGTCTGCTTGTCGCGATCGAACGGCAAGGCTCGCTGGATCGCCCAGCTGCCGCGCTTCCAGAACGAAAAGAAGCGCAGCAACGCTATCACCTGGTTCGGTCCGATCCTCGCCGGCAACCGCTTGGTCCTCACCAACTCCCGCGGCGAGATCAATTTCGTCGCGCCGACGGACGGTACGGTGAGTTCGACGATCGAGACCAAGACGCCGTTCTCGCTGCCGCCTATCGTCGTGAACTCGACGCTCTACACGCTCGACCAGAAGGGCAAGGTCACCGCGTATAGGTGATCTAATTCCCTCTCCCCGCCAGGGAGAGGGCAGGGGCCCGCCGTGCTTGCGGTGGGAAGGGTGAGGGGAGTGGGGCTGGGATCACCTGTCCCAACTACCCCTCACCCTTCCGTCGCCTAAGGCTCCTCCCTACCTCTCCCCAGAGGGGCGAGGGACTTAGTGACGCCAGCGCGTTCCCGCGCTAAGGGCACGCCATGTCCAAACTCCCCGTGGTCGCAATCGTCGGCCGCCCAAATGTCGGCAAGTCGACTCTGTTCAACCGCCTCGTCGGCAAGAAGCTCGCGCTGGTCGACGACCGGCCCGGCGTCACGCGTGACCGCCGCGAGGGTGATGCGTCGCTTATCGGCCTCGAATTCCGCATCATCGACACCGCCGGCTACGAAGATCACGACGCGCAGACCCTGCCCGGCCGGATGCGCCAGCAGACCGAAGCCGCCGTCGAGCAGGCCGACGTCGCCCTGTTCCTGTTCGACGCGCGCGCCGGTATCGTCCCGCTCGACGAAGAGATCGCGCGCTGGCTGCGCACCGCCGACGTTCCCGTTCTTCTCGTTGCCAACAAGGCCGAAGGTCGCGCAGGTGAAGACGGTATTCTCGAGTCGCTCGCACTAGGCTTCGGCGATCCGGTCCAGCTGTCGGCCGAGCACGGCGAAGGCATGGGCGACCTGTTCGAAGGCCTGCTTCCGTTGCTCGAAGGCAAGGAAGAGCCGCCCGAGGAACAGCCCGACAACGAATATGAGGGCCCGCTGAAGCTCGCGATCGTCGGCCGCCCGAACGCAGGCAAGTCGACGCTCGTCAACCGCATTCTCGGTGAAGATCGCATGATCACCGGCCCCGAAGCCGGCATCACCCGTGATTCGATCAGCGTCGATTACGACTGGCATCCGACCGGTGGCGAGGCGCGGAAAGTGCGCCTGATCGACACGGCAGGCATGCGCAAGCGTGCCAAGGTGCAGGACAAGCTCGAGAAGATGTCGGTCGAGGACGCGCTCCATGCGGTCGACTTCGCCGAAGTCGTCGTGCTGCTGCTCGACGCGACGTTGGGATTGGAGGCGCAGGATCTTCGCATCGCCGACAAGGTGCTGCAGGAAGGCCGCGCCCTCGTCATCGCGCTCAACAAATGGGATATCGCCGAGAGTGCATCGTCGCTGTTCAACGGCGTCAAGCGGGCGCTCGAGGATGGCCTCAGTCAGGTCAAGGGTGTCACCGTGATGACCGTGTCGGGCGCGACCGGCAAGGGCATCGACCAGTTGCTGCAAGCGTGCTTCGACACGCGCGACGCATGGTCGAAGCGCGTCGGCACCGGCGAACTCAACCGCTGGTTCGAGCGTGCGATCGAGGCGACCCCGCCGCCAGCGCCCGGCGGCAAGCGCATCAAGATGCGCTACGTCACGCAGGTCAAGACACGTCCGCCCAGCTTCGTCATCTTCGGCACCCGCGTCGATCAGCTGCCAGCAAGCTACGAGCGGTACCTCGTCAATTCGATGCGCAAGGATCTGGGCTTCGGAGCGGTTCCCGTCCGGTTGATGTTCCGCGCGCCGAAGAATCCGTACGACGACGGCAAGGGCGGCGGCGGCCACTAGGCGTAGTGTCGGGCGTGGTCCGTATCGACGCCAGGAGCATGCGCTGCCCCTGGCCTGCGGTGCGGCTCGCCCGCGCGTTGCGGGACGGTGCCGCCCGCGTCGAGGTGATAGCGGACGACCCTCAAGCCCCGGCCGAACTCGCGGCGGTTGCGGCGTCCGCCAATGCCACAATAGAAATCGTTTTGGATGTATCTATTTCAATCTTTGTCGTAACTTTTCGTTAGTATCACAACACTGTGTTTACCTAGGTTATGTATGATACAGCTCTGACCTTCATGGCGCTATTTGCTTAACGGGAGAAGGCGACAGTGGCGTTCGAGGGAAGCACCCTGATCAATTGGCCCGCGTTCGTGCAGGCGCGCAACGAACTGGGCGCGGGATTTGGCCGCATCCTCGGATATTTTCGTGAGGACGGCGTGAAGTCGGTTGCCGCGATCGAGGCGGCGATGCGCGCGCTCAATGCGGCGGCGATGGTGATCCCCGCGCATACGCTGAAGGGTGAAGCGCGGCAGTTTGGGGCGGAGCCGCTTGCCGATCTCGCGGAGGCGATCGAGGCGATTGCGCGCGATTGCCTGGAAATGCAGGATACGCCCGACGAGGCGCTTGAGCATATTGTCCGGTTGCGGCCGCTGTTTGTCGAGACGCTGACGCTGCTGGAGCGCGAGGCTAATCCGGTTGCAGTTCGCAAGCCCGTTGCGGGCGGTGGGTTCGGGCGTCGTGCCGTACCGACCGGGTTCGGCGGGGAATAAAATCGTCGCCAGATTGGCGGACAATGCAGCCCTGTCATCCCACCTTTCAGCGAGATGACAGGGGGGTGGATCAGCCCTTCAGATACGGAGCCGCGCCAGCCTTGGGCGAATCATGTTCCGAGATCGAGTTGAGCTGGATGTAGTTGTGGATGCCCATCCGCGCGATCATCTCGAACTGGCGCTCGAGCGTGTCGACATGCTCTTCCTCGCTGGCGAGGATGCGGGCGAACAGGTCGCGGCTGATATAGTCCTTGACCTCTTCGCAGTACGAAATGGCACCCTTGAGCTGGACGGTGGCCTCGACTTCGAGCGCCAGATCCGACTTCAGGACCTCCTCGACGGTCTCGCCGATGCGGAGGCGGCCGAGCAGCTGGAAGTTCGGCAGGCCATCGAGAAACAGGATGCGCTCCGACAGCCAGTCGGCGTGCTTCATCTCGTCGATCGATTCCATCCGCTCGTACTGGGCGAGCTTGTAGACGCCCCAATGCTCGAGCATCCGGTAATGGAGCCAATATTGGTTGACCGCGGTCAGCTCGTTCTTGAGCGCCTCGTTCAGGAATTCGATTACTTGGGGGTCGCCGCGCATGGCCATATCTCCGTCACCTCTGACAGACATGTAGCGGGCTGACACAGATTAGCACAACCCCAAAAAATGGCAGTTTTCCGCGCTTTTTTAGCTGTTGCGACGCTTATGCAGCGGCGCGTTCCTCGTCGATAATCGCTCGCGCTATCGACGTGCACTGGCCGCATTTGGGTTTCCGGCCCATCGAACGGAAGGCCTGGCACGGTGTAGTGCAACCGCCGCGTGCGCAGTTGCGAACGTCGGATTCTCGTATGGCATTGCAAACGCAGACGACCATGGGAACTCCCTAGCTGTAAGCATGGGATACGGATAATGCGAACCACTCGCAAGCCCTTTTGCGTCTTATTCGCAAATAGCGTCATCGGCTGATCGTGAACGCCGAACCGCGCATCGGCTGCCATCCGAACCGTGAGAGGCTGCGCCAAAGCCATTCGAGCGGACCGTAGCGGAAGCGGTCTAGCCACGGCTTCGACCAGAGTAGCATCAGCAGCCAGATCGGCACGACGACGAGGTATAGCTGGGCGCGGGAGAGGTCGCCGTACAGTCCGAAGCCGTAGCCGTAGAAGATGGTCGTGCAGATCAGCGTCGTGCCGAGATAGTTGGAGAACGCCATCCGGCCTGCCGCGGAGACTCGGGTCGTCAGCCAGCCGCCGGGTCGTGCGAGCAGGATGATCGCGGCCACATAGCCGATGATCGTGAGCGGCCTCAGCGGGGTCGCAAGCGCCAGCCACGACAGGGCGACGTACCGTGCGTCGAACCCGTGGGCGATGTCGAAGGTCGCGATGGCGGCGTAGGCGGCCCAGCCGATCGTGACGCCGGTGACGGCTACGACGGCATAGCGCTTTCTTGACCAATTGCCGGTCAGGAAGCCGGATCGCAGCCCGGCCATGCCGAGCAGCATGAAGCCGAGCGTTTCCGGGCCGGTGGCGGTCAGCGACATCGGCCCGACCGCGTGTTGCCAGCGCCACGCTACCAAATCGCTCCATCCGCCGCGCCCGATGGCCAGTTCGCGCGCGACGCCGGCGGGGGAGGGCTGGCCGAATTGATCCGCCAGCGATTGCCAGTTGGCGATGATGCGCGCCGGCGCGCCGGGCCGGTGCGCGGCGGCGTGAAGGTCGAACGTGTAGGCGACGAGCGTCGTCAGCTCGACCGTCTGGAGCGCGATGCAGGCGAGCCCCACGCCGATCAGCCAGCGGACCGGCAACCGCGCGAACATGTACGCGATCGCGCCGACCAGCGCGTAGTGCGCGAGGATGTCGCCCCACCACAGAAGGTACAGGTGTGCGATGCCGAAGACGAACAGCCATGCCATGCGGCGCAGGTGGACGGTCGCCGGGTCTTCGCCATTCGCCTCGGCCCGATCGATGACCAGCAGCATCGACGCGCCGAACAGGAACGAGAACAGCCCGCGCATCTTGCCGTCGATGACGATGAAGGTGGTGGTCCAGGCGATCAGGTCGGGCGTGCTCGGCGCGCCCATCGAGGCGGGGGTCATGTAGGCGAATTCGGGGAAGCCGAATGCGGCGATATTGGCGGCGAGGATGCCCATGACGGCGACGCCTCGGATGAGGTCTAGCGTGGCGATCCGGGTGGGGGCGGGGGTCATGCGGAACGCCGGAAGTGCACGATGTGCAGACGCTGGTGCAGCATTTCGCGGGGGCGTTGCGCTGGTTGGAATGCGGGGCTTTCGACGCGGGTAATCGTCGTCGCGTCGGCGCAGGGGAGGACGTCGAGCGCGCCCGTTTTGGAGGGGGTGGGGGTCATGCGAGATGCCGGAAGTGCACGAAGTGCAGACGCTGGCGCGGTATTTCGCGGGGACGTTGCGCTGGTCGGAATGCGGTGCTTTCGACGTCGGTAATCGTCGTGGCGCGGGCGCGGTGAAGGACGTTGAGCGTGGCCATTTTGGAGGGGGCGGGGGTCATGCGTAATGCCGGAAGTGCACGAAGTGCAGACGCTGGCGCAGTATTTCGCGGGGCCGTTACAGGGGTTGGGCCAGGAGATGGTCGCGTTTGGCTGCACTTTAGGAGCGGACGGGGTTGGCTGGGTCGGACGGTGCTGGGCGGCACTCGATCGACGCTTGGGTTCGGGCTCGGCGTCTTGGTAGCGCGGCAGGAGAGTAATGCGGTCATGGTTCGACGCTGGCATATCGCGGTGGTGTAGGACAGGGCGCTTTGACGGGTGTCTTAGGTAGCGTGGCGTGTCGTTTTGGTGGGGCCGCTATCCGGTCGGTGAACTGCGCCGCATGTCGTTTCTGCGCGATGCCTTGCCGCGCCTCGCCTGTTGTTCTTCGAGCGCGCTCCGCCTCTCCCGTTACCCTAGCGGAAGCCAGGGAATTCTTGTTGGCGAGCGCTTTGGCCCGATGCCGGAGATCCCAGCTTTCGCTCGAATGACGGAGGGGGGTGGCCAAGCCCTACTTTAGCTCGATCGGACGACATCTCTTGCAACCTTGTTCTCCCGCGAAGGCGGGAGCCCAGACTGGGTCCCCGCCTTCGCGGGGAAACATTCTGTGGTTTGAGGTTGCTCCCTTACCCCGAAGAAGAACCACCCCGGCGGAGGCCGGGGCCCAGTTGGCGAGCGGCGATGATGAGCGCGGTGCTCCGTTACCTCGGCCTTCCCAACTGGGCCCCGGCCTTCGCCGGGGTGGCGTCCGTGGGGGCAGGCAGTTGCACGCAACGGTAGCCCGCAGCAGGCTGCGTTTCAGTTCGCCCGCCGCCGCGTTGCCTTAAGCCAGCGCGGCATCGACCCCCATCAGCTTCGGGAAGAACCCCTCGTGCGCCGTCCGCAGCGTGTCGAGCGCGATGACGTCGTCGCGGTCGGGGCGTTCGAAGATCAGGCGCTTGCCGCCGGTGCGACCGAGCGGCTCGGCCTCGACGTCCGCGGCGTGTGCTGCGCCGAGGAAGTCGAGCAGCGAATGGTCGTCGACCGTCACGATGTAGACGCCCTGGTCCTCCGCGAAGAACGAGCGCGCGCAGTCGAAGGGCTGCTTCCGGTCGATCATCGCGCCGATGCCGCCGGCCAGCGCCATCTCGGCCAGCGTCACCGCGATGCCGCCGTCGGACACGTCGTGCACCGCGGTCAGCTGGCCCAGCGCGATCGCTTCACGGATCAGGTCGCCGACGCGGCGCTCTGCGGCCAGATCGACCGGTGGTGGCGGGCCGGCGTCGAGCTGTTCGCGGCCGTGGCACTCGCGCAGCCAGAGCGACTGGCCGAGATGGCCGCCGCGCGTGCCGACGGCGAGGATGATGTCGCCCGAGCCCTTGAACGCGATCGTCGCATTCTTCTGCCAATCCGCGAGCAGCCCGATCGCGCCAATCGCCGGGGTAGGCAGAATCGCCGAGCCACCACCGGTCGCCTTCGATTCATTGTAGAGCGAGACGTTGCCCGAGACGATCGGGAAGTCGAGCGCGATGCAGGCGTCGCTCATGCCTTCGAGGCAGCCGACGATCTGGCCCATGATCTCGGGGCGCTGCGGGTTGGCGAAGTTGAGGCAGTTGGTGACGGCGAGCGGCAGCGCGCCGACCGCGGTCAGGTTGCGCCACGCTTCGGCGACCGCCTGCTTGCCGCCCTCGACCGGGTCGGCGAAACAGTAGCGCGGCGTGCAGTCGGTGGTCATCGCCAGCGCCTTCTGCGTGCCGTGGACGCGGACGACCGCGGCGTCGCCACCGGGGCGTTGCACCGTGTCGGCGCCGACCATGTGATCGTATTGCTCCCAGATCCAGCGGCGCGAGGCGATGTCCGGCGAGCCCATCAACGTGAGCAGGTCGGCGGCGATGTCGCTGCTATGCGGCGCGTTGGCGAGCGGCGCAGGCTTCGGCGTCGGGACGTGCGGGCGATCGTAGAGCGGCGCTTCGTCGGCGAGCGGCCCGAGCGGGATGTCGCAGACGGTCTCGCCCTTGAACGTCAGCACCATCCGGCCGGTGTCGGTGACGCGGCCGATCACCGCGAAATCGAGCTCCCATTTCTTGAAGATCGCCTCGGCCTCGGCTTCGCGGCCGGGCTTCAGGACCATCAGCATGCGCTCCTGCGATTCCGAGAGCATCATCTCGTACGGCGTCATGCCGGTCTCGCGCTGCGGCACGTCGTCCATCGTCAGCTCGATGCCGACGCCGCCCTTCGACGCCATTTCCACGGCCGACGAGGTGAGGCCCGCCGCGCCCATGTCCTGGATCGCGACGATGACGTCGGTCGCCATGAGTTCGAGGCAGGCTTCGATCAGCAGCTTCTCGGTGAACGGATCGCCGACCTGGACGGTGGGGCGCTTGGCGTCCGAATCCTCGCCGAAATCGGCCGACGCCATTGTCGCGCCGTGGATGCCGTCGCGGCCGGTCTTGCTGCCGACATAGACGATCGGATTGCCGATACCGCTGGCGGCCGAATAGAAGATCTTGTCCTGGTCGGCGATCCCGACGGTCATCGCGTTGACCAGGATGTTGCCGTCGTACGCGCTGTGGAAGTTCACTTCGCCGCCGACGGTCGGGACGCCGACGCAATTGCCGTAGCCGCCGATGCCGTGGACCACGCCCGAGATCAGGTGGCGCATCTTGGGATGATCGGGGCGGCCGAAGCGGAGCGCATTGAGGTTGGCGATCGGCCGCGCGCCCATCGTGAAGACGTCGCGCAGGATGCCGCCGACGCCGGTTGCTGCGCCCTGATAGGGCTCGATGTAGGACGGGTGGTTGTGGCTCTCCATCTTGAAGATCGCCGCCTGGTTGTCGCCGATATCGACGACGCCGGCGTTCTCACCGGGGCCGCAGATGACGCGCGGGCCCTTGGTGGGCAGCTTCATCAGGTGGATCTTGCTGGATTTGTAGCTGCAATGCTCGGACCACATGACCGAGAAGATGCCGAGCTCGACCATGTTCGGCTCACGGCCGATGGCGCGCAGGACGCGCTCATATTCTTCGGGGGACAGGCCGTGGTCGGCGACGATCTGCGGTGTGATCTCGGTCATGGGGCGGGCTTTAGCGGGGTGGGGGGCGTCCGTCACCCTATGCGGACCACGACAATGTGGTTTGGGGTCGTAATTATCCCGCTTATGGTTTGGCGGCGCGCAACGTTTCGTTGATCCGCGACTGCCAACCGGGTCCGCTCGCGCGAAATCTTTCGAGCACGTCGTTGTCGAGGCGTAGGGAGACGAGGGACTTGCCAGAGGTTACGGAGCCCTTTGGCCTACCGCGTGGTCTGCTGCCGTTCGGAAACGCCGCTGCCAATTCCGGGAAGTCTGCGATCGGCCGCGACCGCGCAAAATCGGCTTCGGTCCATTCGGGATTGTCGTCATCGAATACGACCTCCGGGGTATCACCAGCCATGACGGCGCAACTCCTTAGCATGAGCGCGGCGCAGGTTGATCACGCGGACGGCTTTACCGCGGATCGTCACCGCCGCGCAGTGAGGGATACCGTCGATCGTGCCGTACAAACGGTAGCGATCTTCCGCAAACCGCGTGTCCTCGACGATTATGACGCCAGCAAGTTCGACCGCGCGGGCGAGCGATATGCCGTGCTTGGCAATGTTCGCTTCGTCCTTGACCGGATCGAACTCGGTATCCACGAATTATTTGTAGATACGTTTTATTCGGAATGCAAGTCCGCCGAGTTGGCGGTCAACCGTAGGGCGGTTGTGTGTAGCCCTTGGGGCTCAGCGTGAAGATGTCGCAACCCGTCTCGGTGATCCCGATCGAATGCTCGAACTGCGCAGACAGCGAGCGGTCGCGCGTGACGGCCGTCCAGCCGTCGTCGAGCAGCTTCACGTCGGGGCGGCCGATGTTGATCATCGGCTCGATCGTGAAGATCATGCCCGGGCGAAGCTCGGGACCGGTGCCAGGCTTGCCGACATGGACGACTTCGGGGGCGTCGTGGAACAGGCGGCCGACGCCGTGACCGCAGAAATCGCGGACCACGCCGTAGCGGTGCTTCTCGGCATGGCGCTGGATCGCGTTGGCGACGTCGCCCATGCGGTTGCCGGGCTTGGCGTGCTCGATGCCGATCATCAAGCATTCGTAGGTGACTTCGACGAGGCGGCGCGCCTTGATCGGTACGTCGCCGATCAGGTACATCCGGCTCGTATCGCCGTGCCAGCCATCGAGCAGAGGCGTGACGTCGACGTTGACGATATCGCCCGATTTCAGCGTCTTCTCGCTCGGGATGCCGTGGCAGACGACGTGGTTGATCGAGATGCAGACGCTGTGCGTGTAGCCGCGATAGCCGAGCGTCGCGGGGACGCCGCCGCCGGCGACGATGAAGTCGTAAATGAG
The DNA here is from genome assembly GCF_056680455.1 of Sphingomonas sp. AP28. Taxonomy (NCBI): domain Bacteria; kingdom Pseudomonadati; phylum Pseudomonadota; class Alphaproteobacteria; order Sphingomonadales; family Sphingomonadaceae; genus Sphingomonas; species Sphingomonas sp. AP28. The sequence goes on from NZ_CM155283.1 coordinate 3,803,836, forward strand.
GCGGTCGATCTCGGCGGTGGTGACGCCCGGCACCATGTGCGGCACGATCATGTCGAGTGTCTCGGCCGCGAGCCGGCCCGCCTTCATCATGCCTTCGAAGGCGGCGGGGCCGTGTAGCTTGATGGCGCCGGTGCGCGCGTCGGGCTGGTCCGAGGTGACGGTTACATATTCGGTCATGCCACGCGATATAGCGTGGCGGGCGCGGTTTTGCGAGGCTATGCGAGGGGCATGACAGACGAACGCATCTGGACCGCCGCGCTGACGATTATCGGCGACGAGATCCTGTCGGGCCGCACGCAGGACAAGAACGTCGCGCAGATCGCGGCCTGGCTCAACGTGCAGGGCATCCGCCTCGCCGAGGTGCGCGTGGTCGCCGACAAGACCGAGGCGATCGTCGAGGCGGTCAACATCTTGCGCGCGCGCAACGATTACCTGTTCACGACTGGCGGGATCGGGCCGACTCACGACGACATCACCGTGGACGCGATCGCCGAGGCGCTGGGCGTCGCGGTCGAGCATCATCCGCGCGCGATGGCGGTGCTGGAGGCGTATTACGCGACACGCGGCGGGCTGACCGAAGCGCGCGCAAGGATGGCGCGAGTACCGGTCGGGGCGGACCTGATCGACAACAAGGTGTCGGGCGCGCCGGGGATCCGGATCGGCAACATCTTCATCATGGCGGGCGTGCCGCACATTACCGCGGGGATGCTCGATGCGCTGACGGGGACGCTCGAGGGCGGGCGTCCTGTGGTCTCGAAGACGATCGGCTGCTGGGTCGCGGAGAGCGAAGTGGCGGATATCCTGCGCGATGCGGAGAAGACACACGAAGGTGTCGCGATCGGCAGCTACCCGTTCTTCCGCGACGGCAAGACCGGTGCGAATTTCGTCGTGCGGAGTTCGGACGAGGCGCTCGTGGATCGGTGCCTCGCGGACCTGACGCGCGATCTGGAAGCGACTGGACGGGTGGTTGCTGCGCAGGGCATCTAGCGCGGACTGATTACTGCGGCGGGTTCATGCGCCCCATTCGGGACCCTCGGGGTCGGGATAGAATGTGTCGGGGTCGAACGACGCCGGGCCGGATCTCGGCGGCGTGGGCGCTTCGAGATCCGGCAGTGTCGGCGCGCCGCCGCCAAAGCGGATGCGGACATACCCGTAATTGCCGACCAGGGCCTGGAATATGGCGACATGCTCCTCCTCCTGCATGCGTCGCCCGATCAGCGGGGCACGTTCGGCGGAAAGATAGCCCATCTGCACGCCGCGCCCGCTGAACACTGCCACCGCATTCGCATCGTGCGGGTTCTTGGGTTCGCGGCGGAGTTCGACCGGTTCGCCGGGCGCGCAGAGCAGCAGTTCCATGCGGCGGTTGCTCCTGCTCCGGTCCGCGTTCGGAAAGTCGATGCCGACCACGTTGCACGTCAATTCGTCCATGCCGCGTGATAGCCTGGTAACTGCCCACGCGTAAGGCGTGGCGCAAAGTCGCCGCGGACCCAAATGTCGAACACGCCGCCGATTTGCTTTTCGGAAGGAGCGCTAGTGCAGCGGGGAATGGACCTCCTGACCTGCAGTGCGATTGCAGGGGCGTGGCTTGAAAAGCGTGGATATGCCTTGACCTTTGCCATCCGATTTTGGACCGAGAGGTGTAAAGCGCTGTTGTCTAAACGCGCACGCAATGCGGATCCTGCCCACAATGGCGGGATGATCGACCGCTTATAGCCCCTGCCATCGCAGCGGGGCAGGCAGGTCCATGGCTGCGTAGTCGATCTGGAGCACGCGTCGACGACGAGGTGGATCGGCCGCGCGTGAGCCGTGGACGATCGGCGTCGCGTAGAGCCAGACGTCGCCGCGGTTCGCGAGGCACTCGCGCTCGCCGTGCTCCTCGACGACGTGCTTGATGCTCGTCTCCGGCAGGCGACCGAGCCGGTGGGATCCGGGCACGATGCGGAGCGGGGCATTCGTGGCGTCGACCGGGTCGAGGTGGACGCGGATCGTGACCATCCGCTCCAGGATCGCGAAGGGCGGTTCGACCTGGATAAGGCCGGCCTTGATCGTCCAGGGACCGAACCCGTCGGCGTCGGCACGCCGCTCGACGACGATCGTGCGATCCTGATGCCATCCCAGCGCCCAGTTCCGGGCCGCCGTCTTGTCGAACAGCACGGCTCGAACGGCGCGCACGTCGGGGCCCAACGCCGCTGCGGCTATGCGGCCGATGGGACCGTCCACCGCGAACATGGCGCGCAGGGCAGGGGCGGACCCGATCCTTACGCCCGGGACGTCGCTCGGTAGGTCTGCGATGGCCTGTTCGATCGAAAGGCATGCAGCGGTATCCAAGGCACGCGCAAACATCTGCGCGCCGTCGTCTTCGAAGCGTAGACCGATTTCCCGCGACTGGGCCTGCGGGGGCATTGGATCAGGCCGGGGGATTGCCCGACCCGTTATTGAGTGCGGCGGGGTGTTTGTGGGTATCGGTGGCAGAGGTTCGGGCAGGCGTTGCATCCACGCTGCTGCCGGCGAGCATGCCGTTCAACGAACTGCCGGTCATCCCGAGTTCCGCCATCAGGCCATCGATCAGCGGGCCACCGACGCGGTAGCGCATCGCGGCCGCCACCGCGGCATCGGCGAGATTGCCCTGGCCACCGCCAGATGCGCCGTCACCCCCGCCGTCACCGTGTAGCCCCCGGGCATCGAGGATGCTGATCTTGTCGATATTTTCCATCGGCTTGCTCGCCGCGGCGATGATTGCGGGCAGTGCTTCGAGCATCGCGCGGCGGATCAGCAGCGCAGTCTGGGCGTCGCTCAGCAGGTTGGTCGCCTCGTTGAGCGATGCCTGACCTGCCGCGTCGACCTTGAATGCTGCCTCGCGACCTTCCGCGCGCGCCTTCTCGGCATCGGCTTCGGCAGTCGCCTCGGTGCGCAGGGCACTGGCGCGGGCTTCGGCGGCTTCCTTCTCGGCGGTTGCGGCGACGGTGATGCCGACCGCCTCTTCCTGCGCACGCTGGGTGGCGGCGATCACGGCGACGTTCTTGTTGCGGTTGGCGATCTCGGTTGCCTTTGCCGTGGCGACGCTTTCCTCGGCTCGAACCGCGAGTGCGCGCGCTTCGTTGGCGGCGGCAGTGGCGGTCGATTCCTCTTCGGACTTCTGCGCGGTCTGCACGGCCGTCGTAATGCGCGCGATCTCGATGGTGCGGTCGCGCTCGATGGTCGCGGTCTGGATCGCGCCGTCGCGGGCGATGGTTGCGGTCTGAATGACCTTGTCGGCTTCGGTCTGCGCGACCGTCTGCGCCTGGCCGGCGGTGATGCGGGCGATCTCGGCGAGGCGGGTCTGCTCGGCCTCGGCGGTGGCGATCGCGGTGGCCTGTTCGGCGCGGCGGGCCGACAGCGTCTGCTCCTGCGTCAGGCGTGCCTGCTCGGCGGCCTGCGCGATCTCGAGCGACTGGTTGTTGGCGTCGAGGTTACGCTGCTCGATCTCGACGCGGTTGGTGGCGACGATGTCGTTGCGGATCTTCTTGCGCTCCTCGATCGTCCGCGTGAGCACGGTCAGCCCCTCGGCATCGAACGCGTTGTTCTCGTTGAAATGCTCGAACGCGGTCTGGTCGAAATGTGTGATGCTGACGGACTCGAGCTGGAAGCCGTTCATGTCCAGATCGGTCATCAGCGCCTCCTGCACCTTCTGAATGAAGTCGGCGCGGTTGGCGTGGAGGTGCTCCATCGTCATCGTCGCAGCGACCGAGCGCAGCGCGGACACCAGCTTGCCGTCGAGCAGCGACTTCACCGCGTCGGGGCTGTTGACCGAATCGCCAAGCGTCTGTGCAGCGGCGGCGATCGATTCCGCGTCGGGCTTTACCTTGATATGGAACAGCCCGACGACGTCGACCCGCAGCTTGTCGAGCGTGATCAGCGCATCCTTGTTCAGGCGCGAGACCTCCAGCTTCACGGTCGTCAGGCGGACCTGCATCAGTTCGTGGAGCACGGGGATGACCATGATGCCGCCGTTGAGCACGACCTTCTCGCCGCCGAAGCCAGTGCGGATCAGCGCCACGTCCTTGGTCGCGCGGCGGTAGAGCCGGGTCAGGATGATGCCGATCACCACGAGTGCGAACAGGACGATACCGGCGTAGATCAGGACGTTCAGAAGCTGTGCGGGCATGAAACCCTCCCCGGTTATGCGTTGGTTAGATCGGCCGCAGAAGCGCGTTGGCTTCGGGCAGTGCGTAGAAGAGTTTGCCGTCGCGGCGGACGATCAGCGCGGTCTCGCCGGCGGCGATCGCGTCGGCCTCGTCATGCGGCTCGACCATGATGAAATGCGCCTGGCCGTGCTGGTCGACGATCTTTGCGCGGGCCGGCGATCCGCGGCGGGCGGTGCCTTCGAGGATCGTGCCGCGGCGGCGCAGGAAATCGTCGGTCGAGATCACGCTGGTCTCGAAGCCGGGCATGATCCGGGCGAGGCCGTTGGCGGCAAGCGTGTTGAGCAGGCTGCCGGCGATCAGCGCGCCACCCGAGGCCAGGCCCCATTGAAGCGGACCGCCGATCAAGGCGGTCGCGCCCTGCTGGATGGCGATCCCGGCCAGCGTGAAGCAACCAAGCAGCGAAGTCAGCCAGATCAGGATCGGCAGTTCATGGCCCAGCCCAAGCCAGTCGAGCACGCCGCCATCGGCGTCGGCATGGACGTCCGCGTGGAGATCGAGATGGCCGAGCCCCAGACCGATCGCCTCGATCAGCCCGATCCCGATCATGATGACGAACGCGATCGCGAAGGGCGCGTAGGCGGGCGTCAGGAAGATCGCGAACATCGGCCGTAACGCTGGTGAGGACTCTGGTTCTGCATGGGCGAACGGGTAGCGGACAGACGACAACGCTTCGTTACGAAACGCCGGCCGATCCGGTCTTTCCACTCCATGCGTCGCTACTCCCCGGAGCGAGGCTAGCTCTACGCCGAGGCGTTCGCAACGCGGGTTGCGGGAGATCGGCCGGGTTTCGATCCATCCTCTGCACAGGATCTGCACGACAAGCGAACGGACTGCACACGGACCTCGCGATCCGATGCTGACGGCACTGCGGCAACGCTGTCCTCGACAAACGGGGAGTGCGAAGATGAATTGTCGTGGAAGTCTGGTGGCCAAGATCGGCGCTGCCCTGGCGCTGATCGTTCTGGCGGAGATATTGATCGCCGATGGCAATGGCGCAGTGGTGGGTGGGTTTGCATTCGCCTGGATCATCGCCCTAGTCCTGACGCGTAGGGCGATCTGGAACGACGGGGCGGCGCTACTGGCATTGATTGCCGGCGCCGGATTGGCGGTGGTGCTCGTCGACGATCCGAGCGTCCTTGGCTGGGTTCTGTTCTGGACGGCGATCTCGCTTGCTGCGCTCCTGCCGCGACACCGGTTCGACGATGCGCTCGTCTGGGCTCGCAGGCTTGGCTGGCATGCGATGTCCGCCGTCATTGCACCGTTGAAGGATGCTGCGCGGCTGTCGATGGTCCACCAGCGTCGAGGGCCGCCCTCCGGCGGCATCCGCGCAATCGGGGCTGTCGTCGCGTTGCCCCTGTTGGGCGGCGTGGTTTTCGTTGGGCTGTTCGCGAACGCCAATCCGCTGATCGGTCAGGCATTCTCGCGGATCGTGCTGCCGGATCCGTGGGCGGTGACATGGCGGACGGTGTTCGGGCTCTGTGTGCTGGTTACGATCTGGGCAAGCTTGCGGCCAAGCCGGCGCACGACGCGGGCATCGCGTATGGACGAACGCTCGATCGGCATGGCGTTCGAGCCGGGGGTGGCGTTCGAGCCGGGGGTGGCGACGCTGGTTCTTTCGCTCGTGACGTTCAACGTGATTTTCGCGGTCGAAAACACGCTCGACATCGTGTTTCTGTGGAGCGGCGCGGGACTGCCTGCGGGCGTGACGATGGCGGACTATGCGCACCGCGGCGCGTATTCGTTGATCGTGACTGCGCTGCTCGCTGCGGTGTTCGTGCTGCTGGCTTTACGTCCGGGCAGTGCAGCCGCCGCGAGCCCGCTGGTGCGACGTCTAGTAACGGTCTGGCTCCTCCAGAACCTGCTGCTGGTCGCGTCGAGTGCGTTGCGAACGCTCGATTATGTCGACGCCTACGGAATGACGGTTCTGCGGCTGTCCGCGCTTGCGTGGATGGGCCTCGTGGCCACGGGACTGGCGCTGATCGGCTGGCGACTGCTGGCACGCAAGTCGGCGGCGTGGCTGATCAACGCCAATGCGCTGGCGGCTGTCACGGTTTTGGTGGCGGCGAGCGTCGTCGATCTTGGCGCGACCGCCGCGGCGTGGAATGTCCGCACGACGCTCGCCAGAGGCAAGGCGGGACCGCCGCTCGACCTCTGCTATATGGCGCGGCTCGGGTCCCCGTCGCTGGTCTCGCTGGCGATGCTGGAGCGGCATGCGAAACGGGCCGGTCTGCGCGACCGGCTGGCCTATCTGCGGTGGGAAAACCAGACCGAAACTGCGGACGCGCAAGCCGATTGGCGCCGCTGGACGCCGCGCAACGCGAGACGGCTCGCGACGGTCCGGGCGATGTCCGGTACCAAGGCGCCGCGTCTGCGGTCGGCGCCGGACGGACGGCGTTGCGACGGGGTGATCCTGCCGCCGCTTGCGGTGGAGGGTCCGTCAGCGCCGCCGTCCGCTCCAGCGCCGCAGATGCCCGCGCCTGGCATTCCGGCACCAAAGCCGTTGACGCCGGGTGCGCAACGATGATCCTGTGCCCGATGCCTCGCACCATCCTGGTCGTCGACGACGATCCTCATATCCGCCAGCTGCTCGTGTTCGCGTTCGAGAAGGCCGGGCTCGGCGCGATCGAGGCGGCGGACGGCGAGGCCGCGCTGGCGCTCGTCGAGACGCATGCGCCCGACCTGGTCGTGCTCGACATCAACATGCCGCGGATGGACGGGCTCGAGGTGTGTCGACGCCTTCGTGGCGGAGAGGGCAGGGCGGACATACCGATCCTCTTCCTGTCGAGCCGCGACGACGAGATCGACCGGGTGCTCGGCATCGAGCTCGGCGCCGACGATTATGTCGTGAAGCCGTTTTCGCCGCGTGAGGTGGTGGCGCGCGTGATGGCGATCCTGCGACGCACCTCCGCGCGGGCGCCGAACGTCGAGGACGGGCGCGATCTCTCGCATGGCCGGTTGCGGCTCGACCTGGAGGGATGGGGCGCGCTGTGGAACGAGGTCGAGATCGCACTGACCGTGACCGAGTTCCAGATCCTCCGGCTGCTCGCGTCGATGCCGGGCCGCGTGTTCAGCCGCGACGCGATCATCGATCGGCTGCACGGCCCCGGTTTTGCGGTCACCGACCGGACGATCGACAGCCACATCCGCAACCTGCGCGCCAAGTTCGCGAAGGCTGGCGCCGACGACCTGATCGAGACACGCGCCGGGATCGGCTATCGCCTCGGATCGTGCACGGGCGCGTGATCGGCAGGATCAAGGACTGGGCGAAACGCCACTGGCCAAGGTTGCGGTTGCGGACGATCCTGTTTGCGACGCTGTTCCTGGTCGCCGCGCTTCCGGGTTTCGGTGCGGTCTTCCTGCGCGTCTATGAGAACACGCTCGTCCGGCAGACCGAGGCGGAGCTGGTCGCGCAGGGGGCGGCGCTGTCCGCGACGGCGGCGGCGCTCTGGCCTGCCGCCCCGCCCGGTCGGGTTGCGCGTTATGACGTTGCAGGCGACGCCACCCCCTATGTGCGGGCGCCTGCTTCCGGCATCGACCTGAGCACGACGCCGATCGGCGCGGAGCGGCCACCGGTCGCGGCCGGCGCGAAACCGTCGCCCGATGCAGTGGCCATCGCCTCCCGGCTTTCGCCGATCATGGACGCGACGCGGTCTACCACATTCGCCTCGATCATCCTGCTCGACCGTAACGGCAGTATCGTCGCCGGGAGTTCAGCGGTCGGCAGTTATGTCGCACTCCCCGAAGTTGCCGCGGCGTTGGCCGGCCAAGCCTCGACCATGCTCCGTCGCAACGGCGCCTACCGCGCGACCTATCGCTTCGAATGGCTGTCCCGAGCCGCGGCGATCCGCGTCCATTACGCGTGCCCTATCATCGTCCGCGACCGCGTGGTCGGCGTGCTGCTGCTGTCGCGTTCGGCCCGTGCGCTGTTCCGGGGATTGTACGAAGACCGCGGCAATATCGCGCTGGGCATCGCGGCGATCTTCGGCTTGCTCGTGGTGCTCAGCGGCGTCATCTCCCGCGGGATCACACGCCCGATCGAGCAGCTCGGCGCGGCGACGCGCGCCGTCGCGAGCGGCCGCGGTCGCGTTCCCGATCCGCCGGCGACCGCGGCGATCGAGATCCAGGGTCTCTACGCCGATTTTGCGGTGATGGCGGCGGCAATCGATCGTCGCTCGCGCTATCTGCGCGACTTCGCCCACGCGGTCAGCCACGAGTTCAAGACCCCGCTCGCCGGCATCCGCGGCGCGGTGGAATTGCTGCAGGATCACCCGGACATGGCGACGGAAGACCGGCGCCGTTTCCTCGCCAACGCCGACGCGGATGCGCGCCGGCTTGCGCTGCTGGTCACGCGGTTGCTCGATCTTGCACGCGCGGACATGGGCGAGCCGGGTGAGGACAGGACGGATGTCGCTCAGGTCGTCGCGCGTGTGGCCGATGCTTCGCGAACGGTCGGGTTCTCGATCGAAATCATGGGCCCGGACGTGCTGCCTTTCGCAACCGTACCGGCAACGACCCTGGAAGCCGTACTCGGGACGCTACTCGAAAACAGCAGGCAGGCTGGCGCGCGATCCGTGACGATCCGGTTGTCGACCGCGGATACGCATTTGGAAGTTCGCGTGCAGGACGACGGACCCGGCGTTCCTCTTGCCGATCGAGGGCGGCTCTTCGAGCCCTTCTTCACGACGAAGCGAGATATGGGCGGGACAGGCCTCGGACTTGCAATATCGCGTTCTATGATCGAGGCGCAAAAGGGCAGTTTGACTATATTGGATAGCGAAACAACGACCTTCGTCATCCATATCCCCTCGGTGGGTGGTGCGAAGGATGGCCGGGTGTAAAGCGTGACCATGACGATACGGCTCATCTGCCTCGATGCCGACGACACGCTCTGGCACAATATGCGGCACTTCAATGCGGCCGAAGGTGCGTTGCTGGAGATGCTGCGTCCGTTCGCCGATGCGCATGCTGCACGCCCGGCACTGGAAGCGTGCGAGGCGCGCAACCTGCCGCTTTACGGTTACGGTGCGAAGGGCTTCACGCTGTCGATGATCGAAACCGCAGTCGAGCTTTGCGGTGCCGATCTGAAGCCGACGATGGTCGCGGACATTCTGGCGGCAGGCCGGTCGCTGCTTGCGCACCCGGTCGAGCTGTTCGACGGGATCGCGCGGACGCTGGAGCAGCTAGCCGATCGCGGTCGGCTCGTTCTCTTCACCAAGGGTGACCTGTTGCATCAGGAGGCGAAGCTTGCCGCGTCTGGGCTCGGCGATCGCTTTTCTGGTGTCGAGATCGTCAGCGACAAGACCGCCGATACCTTCACACGGCTGTTCGAGCGCTATGCGGTGCAGCCTGCCGAGGCGGTGATGGCAGGGGATTCGATGCGCTCCGACGTGCGTCCGGCGCTGGAGGCTGGGGCGTGGGCGGCCTATGTTCCGCAGGACGGTGCGTGGGCTCATGAACATGCGACGCCTCCCGAGGATTCGGATCGTTTCGAGACGCTGGGAAGCCTGGCCGAACTGCCCGCGCTGATCGATCGCATCAATCGCGGCTGGCCTTCGGTTCGGGCAGGTGCCTTAGTCAAAACGCCTTCGGGTCGATCGTCATCTGCTTGCCCTTCATCGTACCGCTGCGTTTGCCGCTTCCGACCAGATCCCACACCTTCTTGGGCGAGGGCAGGGCCGTGAACGACGGAAAAACGGACGTCGTGCCTTCGACATCCTCCAGCGACACCGCATAGGTCCCGCTCTTGTCGATCTGGCCCATCACCGAAGGATAGACGCTGACGACACGACCGGCGTCGTAGAGCGCCATGATGTAACCGCCCGCGCCTGCGCCCGCGCCCGCGACCGACCGATAGACGCCGTATTCGGTGCTCGCGCTTCCGTCGCGGCACCAGGTTGGATGCACCTGAGGGGTAGGCTTTTTCTCCGTTTTTGCCTTCGCTGCCATGGTGCCGGCCATCAGGGACATCAGCAGGTCGCCACCGTTCGGTTTGGCCTGTTTGGCCTTGGTGAAGGTCAGCGGCGTGGCGCAAGTCTTGACCGGGGCGGCCGCAATGGTCGCGGTGGTAGTGGAGGGCGGCCAGCGGACGGCCTTGATCACCTGTTGCAGGCTGGCGTCGAGCTGGTCCCCTGTCAGTGTCTTCGCACTCATGCGGATGCTGACGATCCATTCGCCAACGGGTACGACCGCAAGGGCGGTGCTCCGATATGCGCCGTCGGGTGTGGCATAGACCTGGCGCAGGGACGTCGGCGACCCGCTGTTCGCTGCGGCGAAGGCGATCGGATCGGCGCTGGCGGGGGCGGCATGGCGGAAGATGTCGCGGGTTTCGAGTGCGGTCTGCGAGCGATCGAACCACAAGGCCACGTCGGGTATCGCCGGGTGGAAGAGGTAGATCGTCGCGAACATGCTCTTGTCCGCCACGTCATATTGCGCAGCCACGTCATGCTCGGTCTCGGTCGCATCGGTAAGCGTGGTGCGCGAAAGATCGGCCAGCTGCGGCATGAGGATCAGGCCCGTTTCGGCATGTTTCCAGCCCTTGTCGGCCGGCACGCCCAGGTCCCGCGCCGCGACTGGCGTTGCAACGACCAGCGCTAATATCAGTACCCACTTATTCACGCGCGTCCCCCTTTTTGCGGGGATCATGTGCCGGCTTCGCATTGGTGGCAAGGACGCGCGTAAACGCTCATTTAGGGGTCGGTGGACCCAGCACAGACTCACCACTTTGCCCGCCTATTGGATCGCCGGCTTGACCTCTGCACGAGCGATCGCTCCCCCCTAAGCTGGCGGGTGGCTCCGTCCCTATTGCGCGGCTGGAACTACGATACAGATGCACCGGTGACAGTCTAGCTCAGTGGCCAAAGGCAGAGCGTAGTCGGTCTATTGGCGTCTTATCGTCACTCTGCATATTCCGTTTTTTTTTCCCGGATCATGGACGCCATTCGCAACAGCTCGACGTAATCCGAGTCCTGAAAAACTGCGATGGCGGGGAGGCCGGAGGGAGGCCAGGACATGAGCCGTTCGGACGACTCAAACCAAAAAAACACGCGGGATCAATATTGCTCAATGACAGTTTTACTACAGATTAATCTTCGAACGGTAATCCGGCCGGCATGAAAATCCAGCGATTTTACGGAATAGATACCTGGCGAGCTGCACTTCTCATATTTGGTGTGATGGCTCACTGCGCCGAGGTGAACAAAGTTAACGGCAAGCTTTCGATATTCACACTGATAATTTTCATGTCACATGCATTTCGTATGGAGGCATTTTTTGCCGTCTCAGGGTTCCTAGCTGCGTTTGCTCTCAAAAAAGATCCTACTCATTTCATCATCAGCCGCTTCCGAATAATCGCCATACCGCTGGCGGTCGTCTTGGGCGTGATAATGCCGCCCCTCGGATTCGCGGGAAGCTCGCTACATCACCTCTGGTTTTTAGTGACCCTGCTGGGAGCGAGTTGGTTAGCTTATTCTCTAGAACAGGCCGGAATAATCGACCGCTGTCTCATCGCAACTAGAGGCTGCACCGGCTATCAGTTGTTGATGATTTTTTTGATAGGTTCCAACCTTGCTAGCGTTGCCTGCTTCATACTTATTGATATCTTTACGAAGACCGGGTCGGTATCGGACGTTCATAGCCTTGTTGGAACACTCCTGCAAAGTCCCTACTATTGCGTCTTTTACTTCGCTGGACTGTATATTTCCAGATCCGCTACGGTACGCGAGAAGCTACTAAACGTGAATTTAATGCGTATCGGATTAGCGAGTATGTGTTTGGTCAGTCTACTATTCGTGCAATACTACGAAACATTGTTGAACGCGAAGCACGATATGTTAAGTGGTCTGATTACAGCCTCGCTGGTTTCCCTCAGCGCGGCTGCAATGGCAGTGATAGTGATAGGAACCGGATTGTCGTCCTCGAAGCCTCGAGGGCTGGTAATGCGCTTTTCGGCCGCTTCCTATACCATCTATTTGCTGCATTTCCCGATCATCGCGGGGATCAACCATGTCGTCAGAAAATTGGACATGAACGAATTCGAACGATTTAGTGTGCTATTCATCCTGACGTCTGCCGTTTCGTTCTTTATACATGAGCAAATACTACGACGCAGCCCAATGCTCCGTTTGCTGCTGAATGGTCGGGGCGGCCTTAGTGAAACCGCAGTTTACAAGACCCTGATCAAATCGCTTGATCATTTAATGACGAAACTGACCAGCAGTAATCCGTCGAAAAGGCAGTCATACTGACTTGAAGTGGCGACCAACCTCGCTAACCGCCTTTTCCGGCTTTCCTGGGTGGCGTTTGATGGCAAACAATATGAATCGGCGCCATTTTTTGGGCGGAGCCCTGTCAACGCTCGGCATCCCATTGACGCTGAGTGCGTGCGGTGGGCAGGCAACGACTTCGATTGAAACGCCAGTGGTGTCTGGCCCGACGCCAACGCCGTCGGCGCCGCCGATAACCACTCCGGCGCCAGTGCCCGCTCCAGCTTTGCCGGCCGTCAAAATTGCGCTGGCAGGTTCTAGTAGTCCCGCGGAATATTTATCCGAGTATGATGGTCCCGGAGCTTCCCAAGCCGTTAGGGTAACCAGAGACGGATCTCAGTTTTCCATCCTTGAGAAGGGTGCTTTCGGTAAAATAGCGGGACAAGCCATCAATCGGTCGACGGGTAGGTCTGTCGACTACATTGACGCTGGGGCGAAAGGTACAACTCTCAAGCAATGGGCATCGAAGGACTCGGTGTACCGTTTGAGGCTTATCGATCTGATCAAGGCGTCTGGAGGCGCCGATATAGTATTGCTGCAGGTAGGACGTAATGACGCAGCTTTCGGGCTGGTAGCAAGCCGTCAAGGCCAGCTCGATATGATCAAAAGCGTAATTGCTGACATCAGAGTATCCTGCGGCCAACCCGATATTCTATTTGTTCTGGGCGCGAGCCAAGATCTCCCTGGAGTAGATGCCGCAACCCAAGAGCTTCTCGCGCTCCAGCGGTTAGCTGAGTTGGATGCCGCGGCGTCGATAAGTAACGTGTGGTATGGGTTCTCGACATACGACCTACCAACACGGGATGGCATTCATCAATCCGAAGAGGGCCAAATCGTCTCTGGTGCTCGATTCGCTGAACAAGTCATTTCATATGTGGGCAAAACAACCCCGCCAAGGGGTCCTCGTGGTGCATCAGCGGTCCGTATTGATGCAACGACCTTGAACCTCGATCTAAACGTGTTTCAAGGTCTTTCATTTGAACCCGATACGAATATTTCCGGTTTCTATATTCGTGATCAAGCTGGATTGTTCGCGGCTACTGCCGTCAAGACCAGTCCTACGACCGTGCGGATTACACACAAGGCACAAGGCGCTACAAATTTTGAAATCCGCTACGCTTTAGATGCTGACCTAGACTCTAAAATTTGCCTTCACGATACATCGTCTACCCGGCGCCCCATGGAACCTCTGATGATGGTTGTATAAATGTATCGGGCGGGTTGGGGCACTATTACCGACGCCTCCTGGCTGTGCATCGCTTTCTGAATACACGCCAGATCGCCGCCGACGCCTGACGATCCCGTTTATCCCGTTTAATGACACCGTGACTCCGTAACTCAGGCCGATTTATTGCTTCCTGCACGATTGGGATCACCAAGAGTGTCATTGGTTAGGGAAGGGCGCTCATCGATAACGAAGCGCCAGCTAACGGGCACGTTGTCGACCTGCTTCGCGCTGGTCCTGATCAAAGTGGCCCGTACGATCTAGATCGCCAATTCGACCATGATTCGCCTTCGCGATACTCTCTGTCGAGAAGCGCAGCGGCAACGAACTCGCCGGGGCTCGACATGGCTGGCCAGTGCCGCGCCTGCTCGAGCAACAACGACGATGCGCTGATCGAGCATCTCGCCGCGTCGATGTTGGAGAACTGAATGAAGTGGGGCGAGGACCGACCGGCATGTGCGTGGCGAGCGCGACGTGGAGACGGCGTCCCGTGAGATGGCAGTTGCTACCCAACAAGCTCTGGCGCTGCCTAGACGCGTCGCGGGGAGCATTCCTAATACGTGTTTCTACACGTGCTCGTCGGGGCACCGTCTCACTTCACAGATCGCAGAATATCGCGAACGGAACGCGTAAGTGGCATTGTCGCTTCATCGCAGCGGGTCGAGCTTTCTCCAGACGCCTCCCCGCTACAGTGCCTTATGCCATTTTCCCGCTGGCGAGCGTCGCAATGGCAAGCCGGATAGAGCGCTTCGATTTGGTCCGTCGAACGTCACTCAATTTTCCCTGAAGGACATGGTTCGCATCTTCGCCGTGTCTAGCAACAGTGTAGCGCAGACGTTCGCGTGCTTCCATACGCTCTTCATCAGTTGCCAAAATGCGATCCAGAAGCATAGATGTCTGGTTAATCACGTTAAGCATGTTTCGATCCCAACCCGTTATACGGCTTTGATATTGGGCGACTTATTAAATATTCGTATCTCCATCCGCACAACCGTTTGGCTAACTTTGAGTTAGCGATAATCTGCTCGTTACAATCGGCCCAGCAGGGCTGAGATCGTTACAAAGAGTATCTTGATCAACAGCGCTTAACGCGTTCTTCAGCGCCGGGTGAGACGAAGGTTGATGAGTTTCCATGACCATTCATCCCCTAAACCAAGCTGGCTACCGGACGATGCGCGGATCGTTAAACGAACGCCGATTCACCTCCCCGTGTTCTTAACGGTGCCGGGAGGCGAGCCGTTGTCTGCCACTGTGATCGATATCGCCACCCACGGTTTCCGGGTCCAGTCGGGCTATTCCGTAAAGATGGGCCAGTTTCTGGCGATAGAAGTACCAGCGTTTTCCCGCTATTCAGGCTGGGTTGCTTGGGCGCACTCCGGCGAGTTCGGTTTGGATGTAGCCAATCCGCTGCCCGAACCGGTGGTAAATCATATCCTCAGCTTAGCGTCACGGGACTAGGTCCTGACTCCCAGCTCTACCTCAGCACGACGAAACAGATCGGCAGAATGAATTGTGCCGGTGCCGTCTTGGCACCACTTCGATCATTCTTAAATCATTGCGCTCTGGATCGCACTCATCGTTTTAATGATCGCGCTCAGCACCTTTGGGCGCAGAGAGGCGATCCTCGACCTCCACGATCACCAGATCGACCGCGGGTTGGTCTCCTTCCTCGACACTGCAACGCCCGAATATTTCGACCGCGATTGCTACGACGCCGGCAAGCAGCTCGAGAGCGCGTCAATCGAAGCAGGGATCTGCAAGCCTGTCCTGAACGCCGATGGCACCCCCAAGATGCACCCACCCACGCGCAAGTCAGGCGAGACTGAAGGCCGCCCAGTTCTGAGAGGGAAGGGCGCGCAGATCCCGCTGCCGCATACGGTGATCACCGAGATGAATTGGCGCGGCGTGGTTGAAGCGCAGATCGATGCGGCGTCGGGCCATGCCGGGGAGGGGGGCGAACAAGCGCAACTATCGTCACCTGCGTTCCGACCATCTCGACGAGTTGATCACCGTGGTCGAGGATTGCTGGCAGGAGATGCGGCGCTTCGCAAGCATGCACCTGCGGTACCAGTGTCGTCAGCCTTGCTTCGACACGCGCAGGTAAGAGGCTAGAGAATGACTCTTCTGCAGCATTTTCCGCGTGGTGGAGCCGAGGGGAATCGAACCCCTGACCTCCGCAGTGCGATTGCGGCGCTCTCCCATCTGAGCTACGGCCCCGCGCGGTCGGCCACAGGCCGTAGTCGATGATCTAGCGGCTCGATTTGGGCGTTGCAACCGGGTTGATCGGACGGGCCCCTTCACCCTCTCGCACGTCGTCGCTTTGCAGCGTCGTGTCGCCGTCAAGTCACCGCAAAGACAGGAACATTTCCCGCATCCGGGGCTTGTAATGCTCGGAATGCACGACGCCGCATACGACGACGCCGGCAGCCGCAGGACAGCAATTAGGAGGTTCCTATGGTCTACGAACGCAACACCCGAGATCCCCAGTCGGGCGACTATTTCGGCCGGCCCAACTCGCAGGATTACGGTCGCGATTTCCGCTCCGACGGTGGAGGCTACGGCCGCTCCAGCGCGCGCGAGTATGAAGCTGCCGGTGAATTTGATCGCGACGACAACCGTGGTGGCCGTGGTCAGGGATATCAGGGGCGTGACGACCAGGGACGCGGCGACCAATATGGTCGCGAGCAGGGCGGTCGTGACTATTATGGCGGCCACAATGACCGCTCGCAGCCATCGGGCGGTGAGCGCTACGGGCAGTCGCGCTACGGCCAGGGTTCGAGCCAGGGTTATGGCCAGCAGGGTAACGGGCAGCAGGGCTATGGCCAGCAGCGGTCTGGACAAGGCTATGGCCAGCAGTCCTACGGCCAGCGCAGCCAGGGTTCGGGCGATACCGAATATCACGGCAGCTACGCATCGGATGGCCGTCGCTTCGAGGACGTAGGTCGCAACCGCGATGCCGATGACGATAATCGCCGCAGCAACGCGTCGCGTGGCGGGAACCGCGATTGCGGCCGTCAGCCGCAGGGTTACGACTATGACGATCGCGGTTTCATCGCTCGCGCGGGTGACGAAGTACGCTCGTGGTTCGGTGACGACGAGGCCGAGCGCCGTCGCGAAGCCGATGCGCGCTATGACGAGCGCGCCTATGGTTATTCGGGCAGTTCGGACAGCCGGTCGTTCGGCAACCGTTCGTCGAATACGCACGATGATCACTATCATAGCTGGCGCAGCACGCAGATCGCGGCGCTCGACCGCGACTATGACGAGTATCGCAACGAGAACCGCTCCAAGTTCGAGAACGAGTTCTCGTCGTGGCGGACCGAGCGCCAGGGGCAGCGCAGTTCGCTATCGCAGGTTACCGAGCACATGGAAGTCGTCGGCTCCGACGGCAGCCATGTCGGCACGGTCGACAAGGTGAAGGGCGACCGGATCCTGCTGACCAAGAACGATCGCGATGCGGGCGGCGTGCACCACTCGATCCCGTCGCGCTGGATCAAGACCGTAGACGGCAAGGTCACGCTGTCGAAGTCGGCCGACGAAGCCAAGGCGGCGTGGAAGGAAGAAGAGCGCAACTCGGCGATGTTCGAGTACGGCGATCGCACCGGCGGCGACAAGAAGGATGCCGGTACCAGCGGTTATGCTTCGAGCTCGCAAACGGGCAGCACGGCGACCGGCACGGCATCGGGCACCGGCGGCACGACGACCGGCGGCACCGCCACTGGCACGACGTCGGACACGCTCGGCAAGTCGGGTTCTACCACGTACTAACTGTTTGAAGGCGTTGGCTGGCGTCGCATGATGTCAGCCGAATAGGGGCCCGGGCGGAAACGTCCGGGCCTTTTTGCAGGTTGCGTTGAGTGTGCGTTTCGCCATACCCGCAACACGAATAATCAAGACAGGAGCAAGTTTATGGCCCGTGCATGGAGCCTGAAGGCACGTCCGCAAGGCATGCCGAAGCATACCGACTTCGCCATGATCGATCTCGATACGGCCACGCTCGGCGCCGGCGAGGTGCGTGTCGCCAATCGCTGGCTGTCGGTCGACCCGTACATGCGCGGGCGGATGAACGACGTGAAGAGCTATGTCCCGCCATTCGCGCTGGGCGAGGCGATGCAGGGCGGCGCGGTCGGCGAAGTGGTCGAGAGCAACGACGACGGCATCAAGGTCGGCGACATGGTGCTGCACATGGCGGGGTGGCGCGACGAGGCGGTGGTGCCGGCGGCGCAGGTGCAGAAGCTGCCCGCGCTTGATGTTCCCCCACAGGCGTTTCTCGGTCAGCTCGGCATGCCGGGGATGACTGGGTATTTCGGCCTGCTCCAAGTCGCCGAAGCCAAGGCGGGCGACACGGTGTTCGTGTCGGCGGCGGCGGGTGCGGTCGGCTCGACCGTGGTGCAGGTCGCCAAGGCCAAGGGCATGACGGTGATCGGCTCGGCCGGCGGCGCGGAGAAATGCGCTTGGGTGAAGTCGCTCGGCGCGGATGCGGTGATCGACTATAAGAGCGACGTGCCGGTGGTGAAGGCGCTCGGCGAGGCCGCTCCGAAAGGTATCGACGTGTATTTCGATAACGTCGGCGGCGAGCATCTCGACGCGGCGCTGGCGCATGCGCGGATGCACGCGCGGTTCGCGGTGTGCGGGATGATCGACGTCTATAACAGCGGGGCTGCGACGCAGCTGAAGTATCTCGCGCGGCTGATCGGTAACCGTGTGCAGATCCGCGGGTTCATCGTCAGCGACTACATGAATCGCGCCGAGGAGTTCTACAAGGACATGGGCGGGATGCTGGCGGCGGGGACGTTGAAGCGGCAGGAGACCGTGCACGAGGGGCTCGAGACGATGCCGGACGCGTTCCTCGGGCTATTCTCCGGTGGGAACACGGGGAAGATGCTCGTCAAGGTTTGAGCAGGAGCCGGCCGGGGGACGAACTTTGGCATGTGTCCCGGCCGCTCTCTTGTTCTCCCGCGAAGGCGGGAGCCCAGTCTGGGTCCCCGCCTTCGCGGGGAAACAAGCTAGCTAAGTTCTCGTTACAGCCACTTCGCTTGCTTGAATTTCACGTACAGCGCGGCGCAGACGATCCCGATCACGCCCAGTACGACGAAATACCCGTATTCGGTCTTCAGCTCGGGCATGTTCTCGAAGTTCATGCCGTAGATCCCGGCGATCGCGGTGGGGACGGCGAGGATCGCGGCCCAGGCGGCGAGCTGGCGGGTGATCGCGCCGGTGCGTTGCTGTTCGAGCAGGTTGCTGAATTCGAACACAGAGGTCAGCACTTCGCGCAGGCCCTCGACCATCGTCTGCACGCGGCGGACGTGGTCGAGCACGTCGCTTAAATACGGTTTCGCCTCGGTATCGATGCAGGGGAGGTCGAGGCGGACGATCTTGCCCGCGACCTCGCCCATCGGGCCCAGGATGCGCTGGAAGCGGATCATCTCGCGTCGGAGTCCGAAGATGCGGACGATCTCGTCGCGGCCTAGGAACGCGTCGATCGTGCGTTGTTCCATCGCCAGCACCTCGTCCTCGATGCTCTCGACGATCGGAAGATAGCCGTCGACGACGTAGTCGAGGATCGCGTGGAGGACGTAGTCGACGCCGTTGATCAGCAAGGTCGGCGCGGCTTCGAGCTGTTCGCGCAACGCCTTGTGCGAGCGTGCCGAGCCGTGGCGGACGCTGATGATGTGGCTGTGGCCGACGAAGATCGCGGTTTCGCCGTATGCGATCTTGTCGTCTTCGAGTTGCGCGGTGCGGGCGACCGCGAATAACTGGTCGCCATAGACGTCGATCTTGGGGAGCTGGTCCGCCTTGATCGCGTCCTCCACCGCGAGCGGATGAAGGTTATACTGGTCCTTGAGCGTCCGCATCTCGGCGTCGGTCGGGTCGCAGATGCCGATCCAGACGAACTCCGAGCGATCCGCCGGGCAATCGACCTTTTCGTCGATCGAGACCGCGCGGACGCGCTTGCCATGGCGATAGAG
Organism: Sphingomonas sp. AP28; assembly: GCF_056680455.1. Classification (NCBI taxonomy): domain Bacteria; kingdom Pseudomonadati; phylum Pseudomonadota; class Alphaproteobacteria; order Sphingomonadales; family Sphingomonadaceae; genus Sphingomonas; species Sphingomonas sp. AP28. The sequence goes on from NZ_CM155283.1 coordinate 3,823,475, forward strand.
ATACGCGGCGACGACCGTCATGGAGCCTCGAGGATTACGCTAACGAGGCCCGCGCCGGTATCAGAACGCCGGGAGGACCGCACCTCGATAATGCTGCTCAATGAAGGTCTTGGTGGCCGGACTGCGCAGCGCGGCGATCAGCTTCACGACGCGCGGATCCTTCTCGCCGCTGGGCAGGCCGACGACGAAATTGACGTAGGGGCTGTTCTTGTCCTCGATCGCGAGCGCGTCGCGGACCGGGTTGAGCTTCGCATCGAGCGCATAGTTGGTATTGATCAGCGCGAGATCGACCTCGCCGAGCGTGCGGGGCAGGGTGGCGCCCTCCAGCTCCTTGAATTGCAGGTTCTTCGGGTTGGTGGCGATGTCGTTCAAGCTCGACAGCGGGTTGGTCGGGTTCTTGAGCGTGATGAGCCCGGCCTTCTGGAGCAGCAGCAGCGCGCGGCCGCCGTTGCTTGGCTCGTTCGGGATCGCGACGGTCGCCCCGTTGGGGATCTGCGCGATCGACTTCCACTTGCGCGAATAGGCGCCGAGCGGTTCGACGTGGACGCCGGCATAGGTCACCAGATGCGTGCCGCGCGAGGCGTTGAACTCGTCGAGATACGGCTTGGTCTCGAAATAGCTGACGTCGATCTGCTTCTGCTCGACCTGGAGGTTGGGCTGGACGTAGTCGTTGAAGACGCGGATCTGGAGGTCGACGCCTTCCTTGGCGAGCGTCGGCTTGATCGACTCCAGGATTTCCGCGTGGGGCACCGCGGTCGCGGCGACGGTCAGCGTCTTGCCGTCATTGGTCTTGGTACCACCGCAGGCGGCGAGCGCGAGCAGCGAGAACGAGGCGAGCAAGGTGCGGCGGTTCATGGCGATTCCTAGCGGCGTTAAATCAGCGGCGGGTGAAGTGGCGGGCGAGCGCGTCGCCGGCATATTGGATGATCTGGACGAGCACGACCAGCAGCACGACGGTTACGACCATGACGTCGGTCTGGAAGCGCTGATAGCCGAAGCGGATCGCGAGATCGCCGAGTCCGCCCGCACCGACAACGCCCGCCATCGCGGTGAACGAGACGAGCGCGACCGCGGTGACGGTGGCGCCGGCGATCAGTCCGGGCAGCGCCTCGGGGATCAGCGCGCCGGTGACGATCTGGCGCGTGGTGGCGCCCATCGCCTGCACCGCCTCGATCGTGGTGCGGTCGACTTCCTTGAGCGATCCTTCGACGAGCCGTGCGTAGAAGGGCGCGGCACCGACGACGAGCGGGGGGATGGCGCCGGCGACGCCTAGCGAGGTGCCGACGAGCATGACGGTGAGCGGGATCATCACGATCAGGAGGATGATGAACGGCACCGAGCGGAGGATGTTGACGATGATGCCGAGCACGGCGTTGGCGACGCGGTTCTGCGACAGGCGGCCCCGGTCGGTGAGGTAGAGCAGGACGCCGAGCGGCAGGCCGAACGTGATCGTCAGGATCAGCGATCCGCCGAGCATGATCAGCGTGTCGAGGCAGGCCTGGCCGATGTCCGACCAGTCGATGTTGGCGAAGAAGCTCATGCCGCCAGCGCCGCCAGCATGCGCTGCGTCGCGGGGTGGGCGGCGTTGGCGAAGATGTCGGCGACGTCGCCGGTCTCGACGATGCGGCCGCGTTCGAGGACGGCGACGCGGTCGCAGACGTAGCGGACGACGTCCATTTCGTGGGTGATGAGGACGATCGTCAGGCCGAGGTCTCGGTTCAGCTCTCTGAGGAGGGTCAGCACCGAGCGCGTCGTTTCGGGGTCGAGCGCGCTGGTGGCTTCGTCGCAGAGGAGGATGTCGGGGTCGGTGGCGAGCGCGCGGGCGATGCCGACGCGCTGTTTCTGGCCGCCGGAGAGCTGGGCAGGATATTTGGTGGCGTGATCGGCGAGACCTACGCGGTCGAGCAGTGCGGCGACTTTCGTCTCGCGTTCGGCTTTGGCGACACCAGCTAGTACTAGCGGGAACGCGACGTTTGCCGCGACCGTGCGCGACGAGAGCAGTCCGAAGTTCTGGAATATCATGCCGATGCGGCGGCGTAGCGCGCGCAGGTCCGCCGCCGACAGTGCCGCGACGTCGACGCCATCGACCTCGACGCGGCCCGACGTCGGGCGTTCGAGCGCGTTGATAAGGCGGATCAGCGTAGACTTGCCTGCGCCGGACTGGCCGATGACGCCGAATACGCCGCGCGCCGGGATTTGGAGCGATACGCCGTCCAGTGCCGCCGCCTCGCTTGCCGGGTAGGTTTTAACGACGTCGATCAGGCGGATCATGCGGTGCCCATGACCTGCGTCGCGAACCGCTCCATTTCCTCGGCCTGCGGGCTCATCTGGAGCAGCAGCAGGTCGAGACCGGCGGCTTCGTACTCCGCGACACGCTCCTTCAACTGCTCGGGCGTGCCGACCAGATTGGGGCGCAGGCCGCGGTTGGAGACGGAGTATTCCTGGATCTTCAGCTCGCGTTCGAGCTGCGTGCCCGATAGCCACTGGTCGAAGTTCGCATAGCCCGCGGGGAGTTCGGTGACGCTGGTGATGCGGTCGAGCTCGCGCTTGGCCTCCGCCTCGCTGTCGCGGACGATCGCGTAGGCGGCCATGCCGTACTGCATCGGCGCGCCGCCGGCTGCCTCGCGTCGCGCGGCCATGTCGGCGATCTTCGGGGCGATCGCCTCCGCCGGGTCGCCGTGCATGACGTACGCGTCGCACTGCGCGGCGATCATCGCCTTGGCCTTCTCGCTCTCGCCGCCGGCATAGACGGTCGGGCGCTTGGCGGGCTTGGGGGAGCAGATCGCCTGTTCGGTGGTGTAGAACTGGCCCGCGAAGTCGAAGCGCTCCTGCGTCCAAAGCCCGTCGACCACGGTCAACCACTCGGCGGTGCGCGCGTAGCGATCGTCGTGCTGGTCGAACTGGAGGCCGTATTGCTTGGCCTCGTCCGCCCACCAGGACGAGACGACGTTCAGCGCTAGGCGTCCGCCCGAGATCCGGTCGATGTTCGCCGCCGCCTTGGCGAACAGCGCGGGGTGGTGGAAGTTCGGGCGGACCGCGACCATCAGCTCGATACTGTCGGTCACCGCCGCGAGCGCCGCTGCGGTCGACCACGCATCGAGCGCAGGCTGTTCGATGCCCTTGATATCGTTGAGGTTCAGCTCGGCGATCAGCGTCAGGTCATAGCCCCAGCGCTCGGCATTCTGCGTCAGCGCCTTGGTGTAGGCCCAACTCGCCTCCATCCCCTCGTCGGGGACGTTGCGAAGCCAGCCGCCGAAGACGGGAGTCCAGTAACCATAGCGCATCAGCGGGCCTTCTCGATCTGTTCGATCAGGTAATCGACGAGGCGGTCGTGCGGATCCCAGCCGAGCATGTCGAGGGGCTTGGCGACGAAGTTCGACAGTGCGTTGATGTCGTAGAAGCGCGCGACGCCGTCGCGGTCGTCGATCATCACCTCGACCCCGCCGACGTCGAGATCGACCGTACGGGCGATCGCTTCGGCGGCGTCCTTCAAGGTCTGCGAGGGCTCGACCGCGGCCATCCTGATGCCGGAGCCGGGGACGACGCACGCGTCCGCCGGGCAGAGATCGAACGCGCCGCCGCCTGCGACCTCGATTGCGTAGAGGAGTTTGCGGTCGAGCGTTTCGATCCGGGTGATCGCACCGTCGCGGACGGGGACGTATTCCTGGACCAGCAGGACGCCGTCGACGCTGCTTGGCAGGCCGCTGTCAGCGACTGCGGTGCGCAGTTCTTCGAGGCTGTCGAATCGGATGATGCCTGCGCCGGATCCTCCGATGTTCGCCTTCACGACCAGCGGGAAGCGGAGCGTCTCCGCGGCGGGGACGACGTCGGCGGCGCGGTGGACGACGCGCGTCTCGGGGATAGCGAGGCCGAGCGAGGCGATCAGCGACAATTGCCGGGCCTTGGAGGCATCGATCGCGAGGACGTCGGTGCCGTTTACCACGCGCGCACCAGTGCGGCGCCAGTGATCGAGCATCGCCATCGTGTCGAAGATCGGATGCTCGTTGTTGCGCAGGAAGCTCGACATCGCGATGCGGTTGAAGACGACGGGGGCGGGGGCGCTCTCGTCGGCGGGGTTCCAGAAGTCGTCGGGCGTGGCGCGGGTGAACGCGACGCCGCGGCGGTCGAGGGCGGCGAACAGCGGTTCGAACCAGAGCGGGTGCTCGTAGAGAATGGCGAGATCGGTCATCGCTCTCCGGATACGCATTGCGCGCGGGCGTGCAAACCCAAGCAAAACTTTGCGGCGCGCAATATCGTGTCGCGGGGCCGCTGACAGCGAGCGGTGGAGGCGGTAGCGTGGCGGATGATCTCCAGATTCGTCACGCTCGCTCTTGCCGTTCTCGGCGCCGTTTCCGTCTCGGCGCAGGAGGCTCCGCTTGCGCCGCCGCCTGTTGCTCCGGCGACCGTCTCGATCGTGATGACGACGAGCGAGGGGCCGATCACGCTGGCGCTGGAGAAGGAGCGTGCGCCGCTGACGACCGCGAACTTCCTGCGGTATGTCGACCAGAAGCGGCTTGATGGGGTGACGTTCTATCGAGCGATGAAGCTGGGGGCGGATTCTGGGTTGATCCAGGGCGGGCCGCGGGGTGATGCGAAGCGGCTGCTGCCGCCGGTGAAGCACGAGCCGACCAGCCAGACCGGGCTGTCGCATGTCGACGCGACGATCTCGATGGCAAGGTTTGCGCCGGGGAGTGCGACGGCGGACTTCTTCATTACCGTCGGGCCGGTGTTGTCGCTCGATGCTAATCCGGCGGGGAGTGGGGACACGGCCGGGTTCGCGGCGTTTGGGCATGTGGTGGAGGGGATGGATGTGGTGAAGCGGATTCTTGCTGCGCCGACTTCGCCGACTGCTGGGGTTGGGGTGATGAAGGGGCAGATGATTGCTGCGCCGGTTCAGGTGCTGACCGTGCGTAGGGTGAAGTAAGGCTAGGCCTTACGTGGTTTGATTAACGCCGCCACCCCGGCGGAGGCCGGGGCCCAGTTGGAAAGGTTGCAGTAACGGCGAACTGCGCGTCGTTATGGCGTCCCCCAACTGGGCCCCGGCCTTCGCCGGGGTGGTGGCTCGGGAGGCGGGCTATCGTGACCCAAAGCTGTTTCCCCGCGAAGGCGGGGACCCAGACTGGGCTCCCGCCTTCGCGGGAGAACAAGGAAGCGGGCGGTGCGGCTAGTCGTGCGCGCCTTCAGGCCGGTGCCATAACCCGGATTATCCCGGCCGCGACCTTCGCCGTCACCGGAGTCTTCGCCAGCACCTCGCCGTCGATCGAGATCGGCAGCGGCGGGATCGTGTTGATCTTCAGGCTCTTCCCCCGAAAATCGCGCACCTTTTCGTGGCGCGACTCTAGCCGGAACACGCTGGCATACCAGTTCTGCACCAGCCGCCGCTTCACATGCCCCATCACTGCCTGCACCACGATCTCCCCCGAATCGACCGCCGCCGCATCCACCAGTTCGGTGCCGCCGTGATACGGTCCGTTCGAGATCCGCACTTCGACCACGCGAATCCTCACTGCGGTCGGACCCTCGCCGACGATCAGCGTGAACGGACGGAAGCGCATGTACTGATACGTCGCCCACGCCAGATAGCCGACCTTGCCGAAGACCTTCTTCAACCCGTGCGGGACCGTCTCGGCGATCTTCGGGCTGATGCCCATCGCCGCACAGTTCGCGAAATAATCGCCGTCGATCATGCCGAGGTCGATCCGGCGCGGCTTGCCGGTGCGGATCACTTCGACCGCCCCTTCGATATTCAACGGAATGCCGAGCGTGCGCGCAAAACTATTGGCGGTGCCGAGCGGGAGCACGCCCAGGATCACGTCATGGCCGACCATCAGATCGACCAGCCCGCTGACCGTGCCGTCGCCGCCGCCGAGGATCAGCAGGTCGGGCTTCTTCGCGAGCGCCCGCAACACCGTCGCCTCCAGATCCTTCGGATCCTCGACCGCATGCGCGTCGACCTCATAAGGCAGCCCCGACATCGCCGCACACGCGCGCTTGAACAGCTTCTGGCCCTTGCGCGACTTGGCGTTGACGACGAGCGCGGCGGACGTGATCGTATCGTTCGACATAAGGCCCCCAACGCACGGCATGCGGTTTCGCACCCGTAACGCTTTGCCCGTAAAACTTGATCCGTCGCCGCGCATCCCGCAAAGCCCGCCGCATGACCGCAAGCTATCCCGCGCTTCGCCTCCGTCGCACCCGCGCCTCCGCCTGGAGCCGCCGCCTCCATGCCGAAACCGTGCTGACGCCCGCCGACCTGATCTGGCCGTTGTTCGTCGCCGAAGGTGAGGGCGTCGAGCAACCGATCGCCAGCCTGCCGGGCGTGTCGCGCTGGTCGGTCGACGGGATCGTCGCGCGCGGCCGCGAGGCGCGCGACCTCGGCATCCCGTGCATCGCGCTGTTCCCGTACACGCAGGTCGACCGTCGGACCGAAGACGGTCGCGAGGCGCTCAATCCGGACAACCTCATGTGCCAGGCGATCCGCGCGCTGAAGGATGCCGTGCCCGAGGTCGGCGTGCTGACCGACGTCGCGCTCGATCCGTACACGAGCCACGGTCATGACGGTCTGGTCGACGCGGCGGGCTATGTCGTCAACGACACCACCGCCGAGATGCTCGTCGCGCAGGCGCTCAACCAGGCAAATGCGGGCGCAGACATCATCGCGCCGTCGGACATGATGGACGGCCGGATCGGCATGATCCGCAGCGCGCTGGAAGCGGACTCGCACCACAACGTCCAGATCATGTCCTACGCCGCCAAGTACGCCAGCGCGTTCTACGGTCCGTTCCGCGTTGCGGTCGGCTCGCGCGGTCTGCTGAAGGGCGACAAGAAGACGTACCAGATGGACAATGCCAACGCCGAAGAGGCCTTGCGAGAGGTCGCGATGGACTTGGCGGAAGGCGCCGACACGGTGATGGTCAAGCCCGGCCTGCCGTATCTCGACATCATCGTCCGCGTTCGCCAGGCGTTCGAGGTGCCGGTGTTCGCGTACCAGGTGTCGGGCGAATACGCGATGATCGAGCACGCCGTCGCAGCCGGCGCGGCGGAGCGCGACGTGATGGTGCTGGAGACGCTGATGTCGTTCAAGCGCGCCGGCTGTTCGGGCGTGCTGACGTATCACGCGGCGCATGCGGCGAAATTGCTCGGCGGATGATCCAGACCGAACGGCTGATCTTGCGCGGCTGGCGTGATGACGATGCCGCCTTGCATCATGCGATGTGCGCCGATCCGGCAGTGATGGCGTATCTCGGGCCGGTGCCGACGCTGACCGAGTCCACCGCGGTGGTGGCACGCCAGAAGGTGATGTTCGCCGACTACGGCGCGTGCTTCTGGGCGCTCGAACGACGGGATACCGGCGCGTTTATCGGCTGGTGCGGGATCAAGCCGGGCCCGGTCGGCACGCCGATCGACGGGAAACCCGAGATCGGCTGGAGCCTCGTCCAAAGCGAATGGGGGCAGGGCTATGCGCGGGAGGCCGCGGAGGCTTCCCTCGCCTGGGGTTGGCGCGAGATGGACTTGCCGACGGTCTGGGCGATCACCGTCCCGGCAAACGCGGCCAGCCGCGCGCTCATGGAGCGGCTCGGGATGACTCGCGTGGTCGACGGCGATTTCGATCACCCGAAGCTCGGCGAAGATGACCCGCTTCGTCGCCATATTCTCTACCGGATCGACCGCCCCGCTTATGTCTGACACCGATGCGATGGAAGTGCGGCCGCTAATGGCACGCTGGTGCCGGACGATGTTCGTGGCGACGATCCTGACGGGATCGTTCCTGCTGTTCCTTGTCCAGCCGATGGTGGCGCGGATGGCGTTGCCGCGGCTGGGGGGCGCGCCGGCGGTGTGGAACTCGGCGATGCTGGTGTACCAGGCGTTGTTGCTGGCTGGCTATGCGTACGCGCATTGGCTCGGCCGGGTGCGGCCGCGGGCGCAGGCGGCGATCCACCTTGGCGTGTTGATCGTCGCGGCGTTGTGGTTGCCGATCGGGTTGATCGCGATGGACCTGCCGGCGGATGCGCTGCCGGCCTTGTGGGTGCCGTGGCTGCTCGGGCTGTCGATCGGGCCGTTGTTCTTTGCGGTCTCCGCGCAGGCGCCGCTGATCCAGCGCTGGTTCAGTGCGGCGAGCGGCGGGGGCGATCCGTATGCGCTGTACGCAGCGTCCAATCTCGGCAGTTTCGCAGGGCTGATCGCGTACCCGCTGCTGGTCGAGCCGCTGATGGCGGTGCACGGTCAGAGCCTTTTGTGGAGTGGCGGGTATCTGCTGCTGATCATGCTGGTGCTCGCCTGCGCCACGCGCCTGCCCAAGACCGCGGCAGTCGATCACGTTGCCGCGACCAGCGCGCCGCCGGGCGCGCGGCGGATCGCGCACTGGATCGCGCTGGCGCTCGTGCCGTCGGGAATGATGCTGGCGACGTCGACCTACATCACCACCGATATCGTCGCGATGCCGCTGCTGTGGGTGATTCCGCTTGGGCTGTACCTGCTGAGTTTCAGCGTGGCGTTCGCGAACGATCGCTGGCTCGCCGACCTGCTCACGCGGATCGCGCCCATCACCATATTGCTGTTCGGCGGGATCATCATGGGCGGGGTCAACGAACGCCCGTTCTTCAGCGCGGGGATCGCGCTGGTGTTGCTGTTCATGATCTCGGTTGCGCTGCACACCACGTTGTATCGCAAGCGGCCGGCGCCCGACCGGCTGACCGGCTTCTATCTCGCGATGTCGGCGGGTGGTGCGCTTGGTGGCGTGTTCGCGGCGCTGGTGGCGCCGGTAGTGTTCGACTGGACGTATGAGTATCCGCTGCTGATCCTCGCGGCTGGCGCGCTCGTGCCGCAGATTTATCTGTTCGGACGGTTCCGCGCGCTGTGGATGGGCAAGGGGCCGGCGAAGCACGTCGCGTTGCTCGCGATCGTCGTCGCGTTGGCCGTCCTTACCGGATTGCGGATCGGCAATCCCGATGGCGTGTTCGGCGAGGGGCGCCAAGGCCTCGTCTTCCTGGTGATAGCGGCGATCGGATTTGTCGCGATCGGCGCGCGGCGGCCGTACATGGTCGTGCTGGCGGGGGCACTGGTGCTGTTCGGCGGGTATCGGTCGCTCGAGTTCTCGCTCGATCCGGGCGCGCGCGTGCGGAGTTATTTCGGCGTCTATACCGTGCGAGACGAGCCGGGGCCGAACGGCGGCACGCGCGAACTCGATCATGGGACGACGGTGCACGGCATCCAGTTGCGCGGTTCGCCTGAGCGCGAGCGGACGCCGACGACCTATTACGCGGCAGGATCGGGCGTCGGGCAGGCGATGCAAGCCGCGCCTGCCTTGTACGGCCCGCAGGCGCGGATCGGTGTAGTCGGGCTCGGGACGGGGACGCTCTCCTGCTATGCGAGACCGGGGCAGCGCTGGCGGTTCTACGAGATCGATCCGGCCGTCGTACGGATCGCGCGCGACACCGGGCAGTTCACCTATCTGTCCCGGTGCCTGCCGAAGTCCGAGATTCGGATGGGCGATGCGCGGATCGCGCTGTCGCATGATGCGGCGGATAGTCTCGACCTGCTCGCGCTCGATGCGTTCTCTTCGGATTCGGTGCCGATGCACCTGATGACGCGCGAGGCGTTCGCGACCTATGGCCGGGTGCTGTCGCGAAACGGCCTGTTGCTGGCGCATATTTCCAACCGGTTCATCGATCTCGAGCCGGTGATCGCGGCGGCGGCGCAAGAGGGCGGGTGGACTGCGGTCGAGTTGAAATACCGTCCGTCGAGCTTGCTGGTCGATCGGGCGTCGGCGTCGGACTGGGTGGCATTGTCGCGTGACCCGCGCGCGATCGCCGCGTTGCAGTCGGGTGATCCGGCGTGGGCGCCGCTGGTGCCGCGCAAGGGCTTCACCGCATGGACCGACGATTATTCGACGATCCTGCCGTTGCTGAAGGGGTTCTAGCCGCCTGATCCTCCCCTTGGCGGGGGAGGACACGCGACCGCCGTTTCGCCTTCCTCCCCCTCCGTCTGGCAAGCGCCAGCCACCTCCCCCTGGCGGGGGAGGATTGACGGGTAGGGATCAAGCGGCCGGAAGGCTTGCCTGGATGCGCGTGATCGTGGCGCCCTGGCGATCGTTTTCCGCCTGTGCCTTGTCGCGGATCGCGGCCAGCGCCGGATAGTCGGCTTGCAGCTTGGCGGCGCGGTCGGTGGCGCGTTGCTCGATATCGGTCACCAGCGCGGACGATTGCGCACGCCAGTCGTCGAGTCCGGCGAGTGCGGTCTGCGCGGCGAGCCACGCGTCGCTGCCGACCGCGCCGCCGCGTGCGGTCCGTGCGAGGGCTTCGGTTTTGGCTGCGTCGCGCGTGAAGCCAGTGGCGATCGCATCGAGCTTGCCCGATATCGTCCGGATATCCGCATCGAGCGCGGGATCGGGCGCGGCCACGGCGGTCTTCACCTCGGGCTCGGCGAATCCGAGCTTCTCGACCGGGCGCAGGCCGAGCGACGGATAGGCGGTGGTATCCTTGCTGCACGCAGACGCCGCGAGCAGGGCGAGAAGCGACAGCGAGCGGAGCGGAGCGGCGAGTTTCATGCCCGCCGCTCTATGCGTCCGCGCCGCCCGACACAACTTTATCGCGGCAAACCCTTGCGCCCCCGAAAATGCCTGCTATCAGCGCCCCTCCAGTGCACCCATAGCTCAGCTGGATAGAGCATCAGACTACGAATCTGAGGGTCGGGCGTTCGAATCGCTCTGGGTGCACCAGGATTTTCCGCTTCACGGCGGGCTTGTCGAACCGGTCACGGGACGGCGATGCACCCATAGCTCAGCTGGATAGAGCATCAGACTACGAATCTGAGGGTCGGGCGTTCGAATCGCTCTGGGTGCACCATTTTTCCTATCATCGGGCGTCGAGCCAGTAGGCGATGCGATCGAGCAGCCGTTCGGTCGCGTCCAGTCTGCCGCCCATTTGCAGGAAGGCGTGGATCATGCCGTCGAACCGGTCGTGGTCGACGGTGACGCCCGCGTCGCGCAGGCGCTGTCCGTATGCTCCGCCTTCGTCGCGTAGCGGGTCGTTCTCGCAGGTTACCAGCAGCGTCGGGGGCAGGGCGGCGAGGTCGCCCGCCAGGATCGGCGACGCGCGGGGATTGGTTCGGTCTGCGTCCGAGGCGAGGTACAGGTCGATCTGTCGCTCTAGAGACTTCGCGTCGGTGATGTTGCCGTCTTCGCTCGCTCGCGAGGGGTAGGCGGCATCGCGGCGCAGGTCGGTGTTCGGGTAGAGCAGGATCTGGCCGTGTAGCGCTGGTCCGCCTTCGGATGCCGCGCGGGAGGCGAGGGCGGTCGCGAGCGTACCGCCTATACTGTCTCCGGAGACGACGACGCGCGACGGGTCGAAGTCCAGCGCGTCTGCTTGTGCGACGAGGCCGAGAAGCACGGTCCAGCTATCGTCGAGTTGCGCGGGGAAGCGGTGTTCGGGCGCCAGGCGATAGGCAGGCGCGGCGACCAGCCAGCCGGTCCGGTTGGCCAGCGCGCGCAAGGCCGGATCGTGTCCGTCGATCGACCCGGCGATCGCGCCGCCGCCGTGGATGTGCAGCAGGAGCGGCAATGGGCCGGGTTTCGGGCGATATAGCCGGACGTTCAGCGGGCCGGACTCGGAAGGCAGCATGAGCTGCGTGATCGCATGGACCGGTTCCGGATCGCCGGAGAAGGTCTTCAGCAGCGCCGTCTGGTAGCGGAAGTCGGCAAGCCACTGTGCGTCGTCCGCGTGCGGATCGGCGTCCGGGGCGAGCGTCTTTATCGTGTCGAGTATCGTTCGAGCCTGTGGATCCACCGGCGCATCTCCTTCGCGGGTCGGACGTTTGGTGACCACGACGGGTTCCCTGCGCGGGCGGCTGCGACTTTGGACAAGGCCGGGCGTTCAGCGCACTAAGGATTTGAAGGAGATGGCTATGAAGCGGACGGGCAAGCGATTGATCGGCGGGGCGCTGCTGGCGGCGGTATCGGGGATCGGGCTGTCGCTCTATTCGAGCCGCGTCGCGCGGCTTGCCGAGGACTTGGTGCCGGCGGAAGGGCGCTTTCTCGACGTCGCGGGCGCTCGGCTGCACTATATCGATGTCGGCAGCGGGCCGGCGATCGTCATGGTCCACGGGCTCGCCGGGCAGTTGCGCAATTTCAGCTATGCGCTCGTCGACCTGCTGAAGGACGACTACCGCGTGATCGTCGTCGACCGGCCGGGGTCGGGCTATTCGACCGCGACGGGGGCGATGCCGGGGATCATCGGGCAGGGCGCGATCATCGCCGACTTCATCCAGAAGCTCGGGCTCGATCGGCCGTTGCTGGTCGGGCATTCGCTGGGCGGTGCGCTGAGCCTCGCGGTCGGGCTCGACCATCCGCATCTGGTTCGCGCGCTCGCGCTGATCGCGCCGCTGACGCAGCCGTTGGAGCAGGTGCCGGAGAGTTTCCGTGGCCTCGCCAGGATTCCGTCGGGTGCGCGTCTGGCGTTTGCGCAGGTGCTGGGGACGCCGCTCAGCCGGTTGACAGCGAAGAAAACGCTGGAAGGCGTGTTTGCGCCCGAGGCCGTGCCGGAGGATTTCATAACGCGGGGCGGCGGCGCGCTGTCGGCGCGACCGATCGCGATTGCGGCGGCGGCTGCGGATCTTGCCGGGGCGAACGACGATGTGACGGCGATGGTCGGGCGGTATGCGAAGATCGGTTTGCCGGTGCGGATCTTGTTCGGGCGGCAGGATGCGATTCTCGATCCGGCCTGGAATGGTCACCGGACTGCGGCGGTGATTCCGGGGGCTAAGATCGACACGATCGAGGGCGGGCACATGATCCCGATTACTGCGCCTGAGGCTTGTGCGCGGTTTGTAAGGGCTGCGTTTGCGGCTGGGTGAGTTTGCGCCTGGGGTCAGCGTATTCGAGTAGACTATCCGCCCCGGCGTAGGCCGGGGTCCAGTTGGAAAGGTCGATGTAACTGAGGACGGCGCTCCGTTAGCGACGTTCCCCAACTGGGCCCCGGCCTTCGCCGGGGTGGTTGCAGCATGGTCGGAACCGATCTGCAATAATCGAGCGGCAATTCCCGCTTCTTGTTCTCCCGCGAAGGCGGGAGAACAAGCTTGCGTTTGAGTGCCGGTCAGCCCGCGACGGGGAGCTTCACCTTGCCCTCGTCGTCGCGTTCCAGAGCGCCGTAGGACAGCACGACTTCCAGCAGCAGCGGGCCGCCATGGATGTGCGGGAACAGTTGCCCGCCGCGCGACTCTTCCCACTTCACGTCGTCGCCGAGCGCTTCGAGATCGATCGCAGCCACGTGCAGGTCCGACTGGCCGGCGAAGTGCTTGTCTACCGTCTCCGTCAGCTGCTCCGCGGTCGACAGGTGGATGTAGCCATCGGCCACATCCACCGGCGCGCCTGCAAAGCTCCCGCTTTCCAGGGTCGCCAACTGCTCCGCCGTCAGCACCTTGTAGGCGATCGGATCGCGGCTCATTCGCCGTCCTCCGGGCCTGCAGCCGTATCCTCGCCGATCGTCGCGCCGGTATCAGGAGCGACCTCGGGGACGGCATCCGCCAGGTTGATCTCGGCGTCTTCCTCGGTTTCCTCGATGCGTGCGGCGGAGACGACGTGCTCGCCCTTCGCCACGTCGAACAGCTTCACGCCGGCCGAGTTACGGCTGATGACGCGGAGCGACGCGAGCGTCGTGCGGATCAGTTTCGCCTGGTTGGTCACCAGCATCAGCTGATGGCCCTTCGCCGCGGCGAAGCTCGCCACGACGGGGCCGTTGCGCGCGATGTTGTCGATGTTGGTGATGCCCTGGCCGCCGCGACCGGTGCGGCGGTAGTCATAGGCGCTCGACAGCTTGCCATAGCCGTTCTCGCAGACCGTCAGGATGAACTGCTCGCGGTCCTTGAGATCGTTGTAGCGGTCGGCGCCCATGCCGTGATCGCCCTCGCGCTCGCTCTTCCACGGTGCGAACTTGAGGTACGTCTCGCGCTCTTCTGGCGTCGCGCCGACACGGTGGAGGACCGACAGCGAGATAACCTCGTCGTCGCCCTTCAGCGTCACGCCGCGCACGCCCGTCGATGTCCGGCTCTGGAATTCGCGGACGTCGTCGCCGGCGAAGCGGATCGCCTTGCCGAGCTTGGTGGCGAGCAGCACGTCGTCATGCTCGCTAAGCAAGGCGACGCCGATCAGCTTGTCCTCCGAGCCCTCCTCGAAGCGCATCGCGATCTTGCCGTTCGACGGCACGTTGGTGAACGCATCCATCGCGTTGCGGCGCACGAGCCCGCGCTGCGTCGCGAACATCACGTGCAGGCGGCTCCACTCGCTGAGATCCTCCGGCAGCGGGAGCACGGTCGAGATCGTCTCGCCCGGCGCCAGCGGCAACAGGTTGATCATCGGGCGCCCACGGGTTGCCGGGCCACCCTCGGGCAGGCGCCAGACCTTGTAGCGATAGACCTTGCCGAGGTTCGAGAAGAACAGCACCGGGGTGTGCGTCGAGGTGACGAACAGCTCGGTGACGACGTCCTCGTCCTTCGTCGACATCCCCGCGCGACCCTTGCCGCCACGCGCCTGCGCGCGGAACGTGTCGAGGCTGGTGCGCTTGATATAGCCCTGCATGGTCACGGTGACGACCATGTCCTCGCGCTCGATCAGGTCTTCGTCGTCGATGCCGTTGGCGGCGGCGGCGATCTCGGAGCGGCGCGGGGTGGCAAATTCGTCGCGGATCGCGATCAGCTCGCCGCGCATCACTTCGTACAGCTTTGCACGGTCGCCGAGGATGTGGAGCAGCTCGCCGATCGTCGCGGCCAGCGCCTTCAGCTCGTCGCCGATCTCGTCGCGGCCGAGCAGCGTCAGGCGGTGCAGGCGGAGATCGAGGATCGCGCGGACCTGCGGCTCGGACAGCTTGTAGATGCCGTCGGCCTGCTTGTCCTCGACCGCCTCGACCAGCGCGATATACGGCGCGATTTCCTCGACCGGCCATTCGCGGGCGAGCAGCTTGCCGCGTGCTTCGGCCGGGCTCGACGAGCCGCGGATGATCTTGACGACTTCGTCGAGGTTGGTGACCGCAATGACGAGGCCGAGCAACAGATGCGCGCGCTCGCGTGCCTTGGCGAGTTCGAACTTCGAGCGGCGGGTGATGACCTGCTCACGGAACGTGATGAACGCGCCGATGATGTCGCGCAGATTGAGCAGTTCGGGGCGGCCGCCGCGGATGGCGAGCATGTTGGCGGGGAAGCTCGACTGCGCGGGCGTGTGCCGCCAGAGCTGGTTGAGCACCACGTCGGGGGTCGCGTCGCGCTTCAGGTCGATGACGATGCGGACGCCCATGCGGCTCGATTCGTCGCGGATGTCGCTGACGCCTTCGATCCGCTTGTCCTTGGCGGCTTCGGCGATCTTCTCGACCAGGCCGTTCTTGCCGGTCTGGAACGGGATCTCGGTGAGGACGATCGAGCGACGGTCGCCCTTGCCCTCCTCGACGATGTGCCGCGAGCGGACGATGATCGAGCCGCGGCCGGTCTCGTAGGCCGACTTGGCGCCCGCACGGCCGAGGATGATCGCGCCGGTCGGGAAATCGGGACCGGGGACGATCTCGAACAATTCCTCGGTCGTGATCGCGCCATTGTCCATGTACGCGAGGCACGCGGCGATGACTTCGCCGAGATTGTGCGGCGGGATGTTGGTCGCCATGCCGACGGCGATGCCGCCCGCGCCGTTGACCAGCAGGTTGGGGAAGCGCGCCGGCAACACCGAAGGCTCGCGCTCGGAGCCGTCATAGTTGGGCGTGAAGTCGACCGTATCCTTGTCGAGATCGCCGAGCAGCGCGTTCGCCACCTTGCCGAGACGCGCCTCGGTGTAGCGCATTGCCGCGGGTGGATCGGGATCCATCGAGCCGAAGTTGCCCTGGCCGTCGATCAGCGGCACGCGCATCGACCAGTCCTGGGTCATGCGGGCCAAGGCGTCGTAGATCGAGCTGTCGCCGTGCGGATGGTATTTACCCATCACGTCACCGACGATGCGTGCGGACTTGCGGTAGGGCTTGCCGGCGACGAAGCCGCTTTCGTGCGCGCCGTACAGGATGCGGCGGTGGACGGGCTTCAGGCCGTCGCGGACGTCGGGCAGCGCGCGCGCGACGATGACGCTCATCGCATAGTCAAGATAGCTCGACTTCATCTCGTCGACGATCGAGATCGTGGCGATGCCGGCGGGCTCGCCGCCCTGGGGTTCGGCGAGTATGGTCTCGTCGGTCAAATCTGAACGCTTTCGGCTTGTTGCGGTGTTGTGACACACCTTAGCCGAGGGGGGGGCACCTTACTACCCCCGCGCACGCGTACGCACGCGAGGGAGCAAGGTTTCATCGTTAATTTGAGGGTTATTTGCAGGCGGTCTTGGTCTTGTTGCCGGCGAGCGAGCAATTGTAGGTGACGGACTTGCCGTTCGCGAGCTTGGTGGTGACCATGCGGCCCTTGGCGACGGTCGTGGTGCGCTTGGCGACCTTGGTGTTGCCCATTGGCGTGGTGGTCTTGGTCGTCATCGTATGGGTCGCGACGGTCTTCGGCTTGACGCTGGTCTGCGCCTGGGTCGCGGCGACTGCTGCGCCGCCGGACAGCAGCGTAGCGGCGGCGAGGATCGCGAGGGGGAGGGACTTCTTCATGCGGGTATCCTCTCGTTTCGGCCTTGGTGGACGATGCGGAGGAGACTGCGCCGGGGGACCTGAACGGAGTGTGGCAGGCAGGTGAAATCCGCGTCATGCGCAGGACTGCTTCTCACCCCTCCCTGGAAGGGAGGGGCAGGGGGTGGGTAGGCTTCCGCATTGGCTAGCGGTCGTGGTCTGCAACCGGCCGACCCACCCCCAACCCCTCCCTTCCAGGGAGGGGAGCAGAAGTTAAGGCGTGACCTCTACCCCGTCCCAGGCAAAGAGCTTGCCGCTGTCCGGTGCGCGCAGGCCGTCGATGACGTCGAGCAACTGCACCGCCGCGCGGTCCGGCTTGAACAGGTTGCCGGGGGTGACGTTGCCCTGGAATGGCTTCGACAGACCGGTGTCGACAGTGCCGGGATGCAGGCAGACGACGATCCCGCTGGAGTTCCGGCGCTTGTCCTCGATCGAGATCGTCTTCACCAACTGGTTCAGCGCAGCCTTAGACGCGCGATAGCCATACCAGCCGCCGAGCTTGTTATCGCCGATGCTCCCCACGCGCGCCGAGAGAACCGCAAACACAATCCGCCCCGCTTTCGGCATCGTCGGCAGGAAGTGCTTCGCCACCAGCGCCGGCCCGATCGCGTTGATCGCGAAGTTGCGCGCCATCCACACCGGATCGAGCTCGCGCATCGCCTTCTCGGGACCCATGTCGCCGTCGTGCAGCAACCCCGTCGCGACGATCACCAGCGTCGGCGACCCGACGCGCAAAGCTGCCGCAGCAATGCTCGCCTCGTCTTCCAGATCGAGATGCCGATCGCCACTCTCCGACCGCGCGAACCCGTAGACCTTGTCGAACGCACCTTCCTCGATCAGCGCTTCCTCAAGCGCCTTGCCGATCCCACCCGACACACCGATGATGACCGCGCTGCTCACTTGCGCACGAACCGGAACTGCGCGTCGCTGCTGCCCGCCGCGTCATACGCGTAGCCGTCGCTGTCGAACCCCTTGATCCCCTCGATGTCGTCGACGCGGTGCTCGACCAGCCACCGCGCGACCATGCCGCGGGCCTTCTTCGCGTGGAAGCTGACGAACTTCTGCGCCTCGCCCTCGCGGAAATCGATCGCGACGACGCGGATCGCCTTGGGCAGCTTGCCGTCTGCTGCCGCCCAATATTCCTGGCTCGCGAGGTTGAGGATCGTCCCCGACCCCTCCGCCTCGACGTCGTCGGCGAGCAGCTTGGCGATCCGGTCCCCCCACCAGTCGGTCAGCTTGGTCTTCCGCGGCGCCCAGCGCGTGCCCATTTCCAGCCGGTAGGGTCGCATCAGGTCGAGCGGCCGCAGCAGGCCATATAGACCCGACAGCATCCGCACGTGATCCTGCGCGTAATCCACCGCCGCCTCGTCGAGCGTCTTGGCCTCGAGCCCGGTATAGACGTCGCCGGCGAACGCGAACATCGCCGGCCGCTCGGGCAACGTGTCGAAATCGCGGAACCGGTCGGCGTTGAGCTTCGCCAGCGCGGGCGAGATATGCATGAGCTCGGACAGCTTCTTCTGCGTCAGGTGCGCGGCGGCATGCGCCAGCGTTTTCGCCTCGTCGGCGAAGCGCGGCGCGGTCGGGTCGAGCTTGGGCAGTGCGCTCTCGTAATCGAGCGTCTTGGCGGGCGATAGGACAGCGATCATCGTCGCGATCTAGCGGCGGCGGGGAGCGCGTTCAATCGACGTTCACCCGCTAATTTGCAGGTAGGGGATCCGGACCGCTTGCTTGAACGTATGCACCACGGACCATATAGCGTCGCGGCGCGCCACTTACGTTACCGGGCCGACGCAGAGGGAGAGTTTCCGCATGAAGACCATTTCCAAGCTTGCACTGATTGCGGCGTTTGCCACCGGCACGAGCGGCCTTGCGCTGTCGGCGCCTGCGTTCGCCAAGGACAAGAAGGCCGAAGAGGCGCCGGCGATGAAGCTGAGCCCCGAAGTCCAGAAGCCCGGCGTCGCCGCGCAGACTGCGCTGGCCGCCAAGGATTATGCTGGCGCGCAGACGGCGATCGACCAGGTCGATGCCGCCGCGAAGACCGACTACGAGAAGTATATTGGCGCAGCGCTGCGCTATCAGCTCGAGAACGAGAAGCTGGTTGCCGCGCAGACGGCCAACCCGAACGCGCCGATGAACGAGACGACGCTGGCAAAGCCACTCGACGCGCTGATCGCCAACCCGGCGACGCCGGCTGCCGATCGTGGTCGCTACGCCTATCGCCGCGGCGCACTCGCGTTCAACGGCAAGCAGTACCCGATCGCGCTCCAGTATTTCGCCAAGGCGAAGGAGCTCGGCTACACCGATCCGAACCTGCCGCTGCAGGTCATCAAGGCGAAGATGGACAGCGGCGACGTCGCCGGGGCGACCGCCGACCTGGATGCCAGCATCGCGCAGATGACGGCATCGGGCCAGAAGGCGCCGGAGGAATATTACCGGTACGCGATCGCGAAGTCCTACGCCGCCAAGCGCAACGCCGACACGATGGCGTGGCTGAAGAAGTGGATCACGGCATACCCGTCGGCAAAGAACTGGCGTGACGTGCTGATCCTGTCGGGCATCCAACAGAACGCGCTGATCCCGCTCGACGAAGCGCAGAAGGTCGATATCTTCCGTCTGATGCGTGCGACCAACTCTCTCGCCGACCAGACCGACTATCTGCAATATGCCGACAGCGTGAACCGTCGCGGCCTGCCGAGCGAGGCACAGGCGGTGATCAAGGAAGGTCTTGCTGCGGGCAAGATCCCGGCGGCGAACACGATGGCGAAGGGCCTGCTGGCGGACGCGAGCAAGAATATCGCCAACGACGGTCCGTTGTCGGGTCTCGAGAAGCGCGCTGCGGCGGCTCCCAACGGCAAGCTGGCCGCGGGTACGGCCGATGCGTATCTTGGCCAGAACAACTACGCCAAGTCGATCGAGCTGTATCGCCTGGCACTGACCAAGGGCGGTGTCGATGCCGACGACGTGAACCTGCATCTAGGTATCGCGCTGGCACGGTCGGGCGACAAGGCTGGTGCCACGACGGCATTCTCGGCCGTCAAGGCTTCGCCGAAGGCGGATGTTGCCGGCCTGTGGACGACTTGGCTCGGTGCACCGGCTGCGTAAGCCACGGCGTTTTGTATAAGGAAGCGGGGCGGCAGAAATGCCGCCCCGTTTTCGTTTGTGGGTTTGGCTAGCCAAGCGCGGCGTCCGAACTCCCCTCCCTGGAAGGGAGGGGCAGGGGGTGGGTTGGCCTGCTGGTATCGCTTCGGTCTGGATCCAGCGGAACCCGACCCACCCCCAACCCCTCCCTTCCAGGGAGGGGGGAAGGCTAGATGCTAGTCGACCACCACCGGGATGCCTGACAGCGCCTTCGCCGTCCGGATCGTCAGCGACGTCTTCACGCTGGCCACGTTCGGCGCGGGCGTCAGGTGCGTCGTCAGGATTTCCTGGAAACTCTTCAGGTCGGCGGCGACGATCTTCAGGATGAAATCGATCTCGCCGTTGAGCATGTGGCATTCCCGGATCTCGGGGATGTCTGCGATGTGATGCTCGAACGCGGCAAGGTCGTGCTCGGCCTGGCTGCGCAGCGACACCATCGCGAACACGGTGATCGGGAACCCCAGACGGCTGGCGTCGAGATCGGCGTGATACCCACGAATGGCGCCTGCTTCCTCGAGTGCGCGGACACGACGGAGGCAGGGCGGCGCAGTGAGCCCCACCTGGTCGGCCAGGTCGACATTGGTCATCCGACCGTCGGCCTGCAACAGCGACAGGATCTGGCGATCGATCCGGTCAAAACTCATTTCACGCAACTCCTGATGGGCATCGCAAACCGAGCGATTCATTCTTCATAGCGATAAGATTGTTGCGGCGAAACGCAATTGTCCCACAATGCGACGAAGGCCATTGCCTACCGAAATGGGTTGTTCCTTCACATCGCCGCGCGCGTTAAGGAATCGGTACGGAGAGCGTGTTAGGCCCGCCGTAGCCGGGGAACGATGTGCGGTTCGACGATAGCCTGAAGACGATCCTTGCCGCCGACATGGCCACCGGTTTCGGTGCGCAATCGGCATGGCGGCAGCTGGTCGATCTGATGGGCCGTGGGCGCGCCGAAGTCGACGAGCCTGCCATCGCGCGGCTGCGGCTGTTGCGCCAAGCGGTGCCGGTCGAGGT
Organism: Sphingomonas sp. AP28; assembly: GCF_056680455.1. NCBI lineage: Bacteria > Pseudomonadati > Pseudomonadota > Alphaproteobacteria > Sphingomonadales > Sphingomonadaceae > Sphingomonas > Sphingomonas sp. AP28. The sequence goes on from NZ_CM155283.1 coordinate 3,844,249, forward strand.
CCGCGCCTCGAGCGCACGCGCGCTGGCGTTCGCGAAGCCCGATGCGCGCCTTGTCGGGTTCTTTGCCGAGGACGTGCTGGCGATCGCGGCGCCGGTGCTGCGGACGGCGACGTTGGCGCCGGACGAATGGCTCGCGCTCCTGCCACGGCTGACCCCGCCGAGCCGTTCCGTCCTGCGTCATCGTCGCGACCTCCCGGCGAAGGTGCAGCGCGGGTTGCAGAGTTTCGGCCCGACCGATTTCGTGTTGCCGCAACCCGATGCGCCGATCGAGGCGGAGTTGGTCGCCGACGAACCGATCGTCCCCGAGACCGCGCTCAGCCACGAACCGCCTGTCATCGAGGCGACGATCGCCGCATTGCCCGAACTGGCACCGGTCGAACCACCCGAACCGTTGCTTTACAAAGCACCGCTCAGCGAAACGCCGTTCATGGCGCTCGGTGCGGTTGCGCGCGGCCTGCCGTTCGTTGCCGAGGCATTGCGTCACGCCGCTCTTGCCGACAGCGAGCCTCCGGTCGCGGAACCGGCGGACGCAGCGCCGGCGGACCGGTTCGAGATTTCGGATCTCGTCGCCCGGATCGAGGCGTTCAATCGCGACCGTACCGTCGACGCCGCGACGCCGACGCCCAAGCCTGCCGAGATCGACGGCTTCCGCTTCGAGACCGATGCGCAGGGCATCATCCGGATGGTCGACGGGGTTGCTCGCTCGGCGCTGGTCGGGGTGTCGCTCGCCTATCCTGCGCTGCAGGGCGAAGCGCATCTCGATGGTGTCGCGGCGGGCGCCTTCCGTCGCCGCTCGCGTTTCGTCGACGCCCGACTCGAGGTTGGCGGTCTGTCGGATGCGTTCGGATCGTGGCGGCTGTCGGGCGTGCCCGCGTTCGAACACGCAACGGGCCGCTTCATCGGTTTCCGCGGGACGGCGCGGCGACCGCGTCGCGACGAGACTGCCGAGCCGGTTCGCCTGTCCTCGCCCGTGTCCGATTCGCTTCGCCAGCTCGTCCACGAGCTGCGCACGCCGACCAACGCAATCGCAGGGTTTGCGGAACTGATCGAGACGCAGTTGCTCGGCCCGGTCTCACCCACGTACCGCGAGCGCGCGACCACGATCCGCACGCAGGCGGGCGACCTGCTGTCCGCGATCGACGATCTCGATACGGCGGCGCGGATCGAGGGTCGGGCCCTCGACCTGCGCCCGACGACCGTGCCGGTCCGCCCGCTGCTCGACCGCGTCATCCGCGATCTCGAGCCGCTGGCCGCGCTCCGCGGGGCTCGCCTCAGCATCGCGATGCCGGCGGGCGACTGTGAGATCCTCGGCGACGACCGCGCGGTCGAGCGGCTGGTCGGCCGATTGCTCGCCGCCTTGGTCTCGGCGGGTCGGAACGGCGAACATCTCGGGATCGTCGTCCGCCCAGTGGCCGATACCGTGACGATCGAGTTCGACCGCCCCGCCGCGCTCGCCGCGTATGCGACCGACGTGCTGTTAAGCATCGACAGTGAACAGGAAGGCGATGGCGCGCCCTTGCTCGGCACGGGGTTCGCGCTCCGTCTGGCGCAGAATCTCGCGGTCGAGCTCGGTGGTGTCCTGACGATCGGGCTGGATCGCCTGACGTTGCAGCTGCCGGCCGCGGATGCGGACGATATGGAGCGGATCGCCGACGAACAGCGGTGAGCGGCGATCGCGCGTATCGTCCTTCCCGGCCGACACCCGCGCAACGCATCGTCTGGCCCGACGATTTCGGGACGCGCTTCACCGTATTCGTCGACGTCGAGGAGGAGTTCGACTGGCGTGCGCCGCTGGATCGACGCAACCGCGCGACGACCGCGATGGCGGCGTTCCCGGACGCGCACCGGCGGTTCGCGGAGCGCGACGTCGCACTGACCTGCATGGTCGACTATCCGATCGCCACCGATTCTGCGTCGGTCGCGATCCTGACTCGCGTCGTCGAGGACGGGCGGTCGGAGATCGGCACGCAGTTGCACGCCTGGGTCAATCCACCGTTCCCCGACAGTGCGCCGCCGGGGTCGAGCTATGCCGGTAACCTGCCGCGCAGCTCGGAAACCGCCAAGCTCGAAACGCTGACGAAGGCAATCACGGCAGCGTTCGGCCGGACACCGCGAGCCTATCGCGCCGGTCGGTACGGGATCGGCCCCAACAGCTTCGCGCTGCTTGCCGGACTCGGCTACCGGATCGATAGCTCGGTCCGTCCGGGCTATGATTACAGTGCTGACGGCGGTCCCGATTTCTCGATGGCCGACGCCGGCGCCTATCGCGCGGAGGGCATCTTCGAGTTGCCACTGACCACGGTCTTCACGGGCGGTGCGCGATGGGGTGGCGCGCAGCTGTACCAGGCACTCGGGCGCATTCCGAAGGGAAGGGGCATCTTCGCGCGCGCGCACTTGCTGTCCCGGATCGCGCTGACGCCCGAGGACATGCCGATCGCCGATGCTTTGGAGGCCGTCGCGGTGGCGGCTGGCGAAGGTCTGCGGTTGCTTAACCTGTCCTTCCACTCGCCGTCTCTGATGCCGGGTCATACGCCGTATGTTCGCGACGGGGCGGATCTGAAGCGTTTTCATGCATGGTGGGCGGTGATACTCGACGAGTTCGACCGCCGCGGGATCCGCAACGCCTCGCTTGATGAGATCATTTCGGCGCTCGAGTAGCGGCCGGATCGCGGGCTTGCTCTATTCGAAGGTCCGCGAACCGGTTTGATTTCGACGCTGCGGCTAAATCCAACAGGCTCCCCTCCCTGGAAGGGAGGGGCAGGGGGTGGGTCGGCTTCCGCATGTCCGACCGTTGGGGCTGAAGCTGGCCGACCCACCCCCGACCCCTCCCTTTCAGGGAGGGGAGATCGTTGGGGTTTGGGCTACGCTGCAGCTCTCACCCTAGCGTCATCACGCTGTACTCCAAAACCAGAAAGGGCGGCCCGTTGCCGGACCGCCCTTCTGATACGCAATACTGAAAGCGAGATTAGCGCTTCGAGAACTGGAAGCTACGACGGGCCTTCGCCTTGCCGTACTTCTTGCGCTCGACGACGCGGCTGTCGCGGGTCAGGAAGCCTGCTGCCTTCACCGATGCGCGCAGCACCGGCTCGAAGCGGGTCAGGGCCTGGCTGATGCCGTGCTTGACCGCGCCGGCCTGGCCCGAAAGGCCACCGCCCTTGACGGTGCAGACGACGTCGTACTGACCTTCGCGCTCGGTGATCCCGAACACCTGGTTGATGACGAGGCGCAGCGTCGGACGTGCGAAATACACTTCCTGGTCACGACCGTTGATCGTGATCTTGCCGGTGCCGGGCTTGACCCAGACGCGCGCGACGGCGTCCTTGCGACGGCCGGTCGCGTAGGCGCGGCCCTGCTTGTCAATGATCTGCTCGCGCAGCGGCATCGGCTCGCGGACGGGCTCGTTCGAGACCGGCGCTGCGATATCGCCTTCGCTGGTCGGCAGAGCCTGCTCGGCGGGGGCAGCCGGCGCGGGCTGGTTGGTCAGGCTCGCGAGATCGGCGAGCGACTGGCGGTTGTCGGACATTATGCGCCCACCTTGTTCTTGCGGTTCATGCTGCCGATGTCGAGCACGGCAGGGTTCTGTGCCTCGTGCGGATGCTCGGTGCCCTTGAAGATACGCAGGTTGCGCATCTGCTCACGACCCAGCGGGCCGCGCGGGATCATGCGCTCGACAGCCTTTTCGAGAACGCGCTCCGGGAAGCGGCCATCGAGGACCTTGGCGGCAGTGATGCCCTTGATGCCGCCGGCGTAACCGGTGTGCTTGTAATAGATCTTCTTCGCGGCCTTGTTGCCGGTGAAGCGGATCTTGTCGGCATTGATCACGACGACGTTGTCACCGCAATCGACATGCGGGGTGAACGACACCTTGTGCTTGCCGCGCAGGACGTTGGCGATGATCGATGCGGCACGACCGACGACGAGACCTTCCGCGTCGACGATATGCCACTGCTTGTCCACCTCTGCCGGCTTCGCCGACTTGGTGGTCTTCATGAGCGCCTTCATGGGCGTTAGACCTTCCAGATTGAATGCAAGCGCACCAAGGGGAGGCCCCGCAGCGCGAATGCCGGCCTAATGCTGAAAGGGGGGCTTCAAGTCAAGCTTTCCGCCGGTTTCCTGACGGGTATTATTATACCCGCTGCTTGAAGCGGGGTGCGCTGCCGACGGCATGGGCGGCGAACATCGCGGCGATCAGGAGGAGCGCGGCGTTGCCCTGATGCGCGACCGCGACGTCGATCTGCACGCCGGTCATCAGCGTGGCGATGCCGAGCATGATCTGGAGCGTGACGAGCCCGACGACGAAAAACCCCGCGCCGCTGCCGGTCTTGGTCGCCTTGATCGCCAGCCAGATGAGCCCGGCGGCGGCGGCGAACGCGAACCAGCGGTGGATGAACTGGACGACGATTGGATTGTCGACGGCGTTGCTCCAGGCGGGGTTTACCATCGGCACGTCAACCGGGAACAGCCCGTCGCCCATCAGTGGCCAGCTCGCGAAGGCATAGCCGGCATCGAGACCGGCGGTGAAGGCGCCATAGACGAGCTGGACGAACAGCAGCGCCAGCGCGAGGATCGCGACCGGAGCGAGACGGGCGGGGGCGGCAAGCGGATTGCCGTGCAGCGCCATCAGGTCGAGTGCGGTCCAGACGATCCCGGCAAGGATCGTCAGCGCGGTCAGCAGGTGGACGGCGAGTCGGATATGGCTGACGTCGGTTCGAACCGACAGGCCCGAGGCGACCATCCACCAGCCGATCGCCCCCTGAAACGCGCCGAGCGCCAACAATGCCGACAAGCGCCAGCCATAGCCGACCGGGATCCGCTTGCGCACCGCGAACCAGATCAGCGGCACCGCGAACACGAGCCCGATCGCGCGGCCCCATAGCCGGTGGAGGTATTCCCAGAAGAAGATCGCCTTGAACCCGCCGACCGTCATGTCGGCGTTGAACGCGGCGTATTCGGGGATCCGCTTGTAGGCGTCGAACTCGGCCTGCCACTGCGCGTCATTGAGCGGCGGGATGATCCCGCTGATCGGCTTCCACTGCGTGATCGACAGCCCCGACTCGGTCAGCCGCGTGATCCCGCCGATAACGACCATCGCGACGATCAGGCCGGCGACCGTGAACAGCCACAGGGCGACGGAACGAGGACGGGCTTTGCTGAGGAAGGCGGCGCTGGGTTGAAGCATGGTGAGGAGATAGTGGTTTGCGCGGCGGGGCGCCATCGGTTCGTGGTGCGCCGTTGCTTCATGTTGCTGGGGGCGGTTGGGTAGAAGCCGGACTCGCTACCGTCGCACGCTACTTCCTTGTTCTCCCGCGAAGGCGGGAGCCCAGTCTGGGCTCCCGCCTTCGCGGGAGAACAAGGGAGAGGGAGTGAACCCTTCAAAATCTGGTCTAACTTGCCGCCAAAATTAACAATGTAATGTTGTATCCTGTCAACGAGACGTCTATATCCGTCGAACGATGACGCCCTCGGCCACGCATACCCACCGCTTCGCCGGTCTCGATCGCTATGCGATCGGGCTGTCGGGCCTGTGCATGGTGCATTGCCTGGCGACCTCCGTGCTGGTCGCGCTGATGTCGACCGCGGGCGGTTTCCTGCTCGACCCGATCTTCCACGAGGTCGGCCTTACGATCGCGATCGGTCTCGGCGCGCTCGCGCTCGGCCGCGGCGTGCTCAACCACGGCTATATGATGCCCGCCGCGATGGGCGCGCTTGGGCTCGGCATCATGGCGGGCGCGATGACGTTGCCGCACGACAGCGGCGGCGGCGAGACGTTGTGGACGATCGTTGGTGTCGGCCTGCTCGCATTCGGCCACGATCTCAACCGTCGCGCGGAAAGCTGAGCGGGTTGCTGGAACTGTTCCGGCATCCTACTTCACCCAGCATGGCGCACGCTCACAACCACACCGAACCGCAGGGCGCCGATCTCACCGTCGCAGCACAGACGACGCTCGAAAAGGCTGGCGAGCAATGGACGACGATGCGCGCCAGTGTGTTCGCTGCGCTCGCCAGCTTCGAGAAGCCGGCATCGGCCTACGATATCGCCGAGGCCGTCTCGAAAGCCGAAGGTCGCCGAGTCGCGGCGAACAGCGTGTACCGCATCCTCGACCTTTTCGTTGGCGCGAACCTCGCGCGGCGAGTCGAGAGCGCGAACGCCTATGTCGCCAACGCGCATCCCGATTGCCTGCACGACTGCATCTTCCTGGTCTGCGACTCGTGCGGCCAGACCACGCATCTCGATAACGACACGATCACCAAGGGTGTGCGAAACGCGGCGGAGGCGGCGGGCTTCTCGCCGGTTCGCCCGGTAATCGAAGTCCGCGGGCGATGTGCGGACTGCGAGGCGAAGTAGCCTCGCCATCGCGCAATCCTCCCCCGCCAGGGGGAGGTGGCTGGCACTTGCCAGACGGAGGGGAAGGAAAGGGCAACCTCTGGTCCGCGTGTCCTCCCCCTCCGTCACCTTCGGTGCCACCTCCCCCTGGCGGGGGAGGATCAAGTTCTACCCCAGATACTTCCCCATCCGGATCATCGGCACAGGCACGTCGCCCGGAGTCTCGATCCGCTCGATCGGAAGATACCCGCAAGCCCGGTACAACGGCTCTCCGGCCAGCGTCGCCATCATTTCCGCACGCGCAAACCCGGCCTCTAGCGCTGCGGCCTTGCAAACCGACAACACCAGCCGCCCGACACCCCGCCGCGTAAAATCCGGGTCGGTATACATCGCGCGGATCCGCGCGGCGTCGCGCGCCGGGTCGAGTAGCGCCGCATCGCGCAACGCCGTGCTGTGATCGCCGCCATAGAGCGTCGCCCGCCGACTCCACCCGCCACATCCGGCCAGCCGACCCTCGGCCTCGACCAACAAATACGTCCCGTCCGCGATCAGTTGCGTATCGAGCCCCATCACCGCGCGGCTCGCCTCGACCTGCGCCGGTGTGAGGAAGTCCCCCTGCAACGCGCCGATCGCGCGGGCCATCAGCGCGGCGATCGCCGGGATATCCGCCTCACCGGCAACACGGTGCGTAAAGTTCATATTTGTGCACTTCCCGAGCGATTCCAGTGCGAATGCTACGCCATGACACGGTAACAATCGACACGATACGCGCGCTGCATTAAGCCCGTCCGATGGCCGACCTTCCCTCGACACCGCTGCTCGACACCGTTTCGACGCCCGACGACCTCCGCAAGCTGCGCCCGGACCAGCTCCGCCAACTCGCCGACGAACTGCGTACCGAGACGATTTCCGCGGTCGGCACCACCGGCGGACATCTCGGCTCGGGCCTTGGCGTGGTCGAGCTGACCACCGCGATCCACTATGTCTTCGATACCCCGCGTGATCGCCTCGTCTGGGACGTCGGCCACCAGTGTTATCCGCACAAGATCCTCACCGGACGCCGTGACCGGATTCGCACGCTGCGTCAGGGTGGCGGACTCAGCGGCTTCACCAAGCGGAGCGAAAGCGAATACGATCCGTTCGGCGCGGCGCATTCCTCGACCTCGATCTCGGCAGCGCTGGGCTTTGCGATCGCCAACAAGATTGCAGGCACCCCCGGCAAGGGCATCGCTGTGATCGGCGACGGCGCGATGTCCGCGGGGATGGCGTACGAGGCGATGAACAACGCCGCGCAGGCGGGCAACCGGCTGGTGGTGATCCTCAACGACAACGACATGTCGATCGCGCCGCCGGTCGGCGGGCTGTCCGCGTATCTGAGCCGTATCGTATCGAGTCGCGAGTTCCTTGGCTTCCGCGATCTTGCCCGGAAGCTCGCCAAGCGGCTGCCACGGCCGATCGCGAGCGGGATGCGCAAGACCGACGAGTTCGCGCGCGGCATGACGATGGGCGGCACGTTGTTCGAGGAACTCGGTTTCTATTATGTCGGCCCGATCGACGGTCATAATCTCGAACACCTGATCCCGGTGCTCGAGAATGTCCGCGATGCCGAGGAAGGCCCGATCCTCGTCCACGTCGTCACCAAGAAGGGCAAGGGCTACGGCCCCGCCGAGGCTGCCGCGGACAAGTATCACGGCGTCCAGAAGTTCGACGTGATCTCGGGCGTGCAGACCAAGGCGCCCCCAGGCCCGCCGCAATACCAGAACGTGTTCGGCGCGCAGCTCGTCGCCGAGGCCGCCAACGACCCGCGGATCTGCGCGATCACCGCGGCAATGCCGTCGGGCACCGGGCTCGACGCGTTCGCCAAGGCGTATCCCGACCGGTTCTTCGACGTCGGTATCGCCGAACAGCACGGCGTCACGTTTGCCGCCGGGCTCGCTGCGCAAGGCATGCGCCCGTTCTGTGCGATCTACTCGACGTTCCTTCAGCGTGCGTACGATCAGGTCGTGCATGACGTGGCGATCCAGAACCTGCCGGTCCGTTTCGCGATCGACCGCGCGGGACTCGTCGGCGCGGACGGTGCGACTCACGCCGGATCGTTCGACGTCACCTACCTCGCGACGCTGCCGAATTTCGTCGTGATGGCGGCGGCGGACGAGGCGGAGCTCGTCCACATGACGCATACCGCGGCGCAGTACGACACCGGCCCGATCGCGGTACGCTATCCGCGCGGCAGCGGTACCGGCGTCGCGCTGCCCGAGATCCCGCAGCTGCTGGAGATCGGCAAGGGGCGTGTCGTGCGGGAGGGCAAGAAGATCGCGATCCTGTCGCTCGGCACGCGTCTCGAGGAAGCGCTCAAGGCCGCCGAGGTTCTCGAGGCCAAGGGGCTGAGCACCACGGTCGCCGATCTCCGTTTCGCCAAACCGCTCGACGTCGACCTGATCCGCAAGCTGCTCACCACGCACGAAGTCGCGGTGACGATCGAGGAGAACTCGGTTGGTGGCTTTGGTGCGCACGTGCTGACGATGGCGTCTGACGAAGGGCTGATCGACGGCGGGCTCAAGCTGCGTACGTTGCGTCTGCCCGACGTGTATCAGGATCAGGACAAGCCCGAGGTGCAGTATGCCGAAGCCGGGCTCGACGCGACCGCGCTGGTGGATACCGTGCTTAAGGCGCTCCGCCACAATTCGGGCGGGGTTGCCGAAGCGCGCGCATGACCGGGCCGACCAAGGGCCTCGTGATCATTGCGCTGGCGGTGATCGTGATGGTGTCGTTGAATATCGCGATGTGGCGGCGGATGCGGGGTGGGCTGGCTGCGGCGAAGGCCGAGCAGGCGGCTAATCCGGAACTGTTCGATGAGAACGGTACGCGGATTTCGTGAACCGCCAGCCCCACACGCCACCCCGGCGAAGGCCGGGGCCCAGTTGGTGAGGCCTCAGTAATCGAGGGTAGCGCTCCGTTAGCGACGTCCCCCAACTGGGCCCCGGCCTTCGCCGGGGTGGTGCATCTTTAAACGCGTACGGTTACCCGCCCAAGTAATGTGTCTGTGCGGCGTCTGTAGCGCTCACCGCAAGGATCGACCGCGCTTTACTTGGCGGCAGAGCCTGCCCTCGGCCATCGCCGCTTGCCGCGATGACGCGTTCGAGGAGGTCCTGTCCCTCGCGCCACCAGCCGATCCCGCTCGCGGCGTTCAGATGCCCCTGCGGGCCGGCGTCGACGAAGTGGCTGCCCCAGTCCGCCGCCATGCTGTGCGCGCGCTCGGGCGTGACCCAGGGGTCGTCGCTGCTCGCCACCACGATCGACGGGAACGGCAGCGGTGTGCGCGGGGTGGGCGAGAAGCCTTTCAGCTCGGCTTGGGCACCGCCGCGATCGACGTCCGCGGGGGCCACCAACAGCGCGCCGGCGACCGGCCAACCATAAGGTTGCGGGCTGAGTTCGGCCCACCACGCCACCGCGAGGCAGCCAAGACTGTGCGCGGCCAGGATCACCGGCGCGTCGGCGCGGCGGATCGCCTCGTCGAGTCGCGTCACCCAGGCGTTGCGGTGCGGCGTGTTCCACATGCCGAGTTCGACGCGCACCGTGTCGGGCCGCGCCTCTTCCCATAACGTCTGCCAGTGCGAAGGACCCGATCCACCAAGGCCGGGCACAGTCAGGATCGTCGGCTGGACGGAATCATACGGTGCGAAACTACCCACAGCGCTTCTCCTTCTCCAAAACCTCGTTCTTCGAGGTCGGGAGCGTGGCCGAAGGACGCTCTAGGGCACGCCATCCGGTCACGATCCCATGCGCTCAAGATAATCCTACTCGATCAGTAGGCAATGGCATTGCGGCGAAAGGAAGGCAGCTTGCGGCAATCGGATCGGACGGCGATACGCACGCCATGGTGAAGATACGCGCGGACCAGATGCTGGTCGACAGAGGCCTCGTCGAGTCGCGGACGCGCGCGCAGGCGCTGATCATGGCGGGCCTCGTGTTCGCGGGGACGAAGAAGGTCGACAAGCCGGGACAGACGCTCACGGACGACGTGCAACTCGACGTACGTGGCCGCGATCATCCCTGGGTTTCGCGCGGTGGGATCAAGCTGGCACACGGCCTTGCGCATTTCGGTTGGGACGTGACCGGCGCGGTCGCGATCGACGTGGGCTCGTCGACCGGCGGCTTTACCGACGTCATGCTGAAGAACGGCGCGGTGAAGGTCTACGCGGTCGATAGCGGCACCAACCAGCTTGCCTGGTCGCTCCGGCAGGATGACCGCGTCATCGTTCACGAGCAGACCAGCGCGCGGATCCTCACGCCTGGGCATATCCCGGAGCCTATCGACCTGATCGTCTGCGATGCGAGCTTTATCGGTTTGGCGAAGGTGCTGGAGCGGCCGATGTCGTTTGCCAAACCGGACGCGCGGCTGATGGCGCTGGTGAAGCCGCAGTTCGAGGCGGGGCGCGGCGAAGTGGGGAAAGGCGGGGTCGTCCGCGATACCGCGATCCACCAGCGCGTCTGCGACGAGGTCGCGGCGTGGTTGACGGGGCAGGGATGGAGCGTGGTCGGCGTGGTCGAGAGCCCGATCACGGGGCCTGAGGGTAATGTGGAGTTCCTGATTGCGGCTTTGCATGGGCGGCGGGCTTCTGAACCGCTGCTACAGGAAGCGCCAAGCGACACCCAATCACCTCCGTCATCCTGACGAAAGTCAGGATCCAGAGCCACCCGGGGTTCGCTCGGTATCCTGGATCCTGACGTTCGTCAGGAGGACGGCGTGGGGAAGTAGCGTACCGGAATGAACCACTAGCGGAACGATTACCCGTCAAACTCGGTTTACCGATCGCAAAATGCGCGCCAGGACGAGCGCGCGTAGAGGCGGAAGGATTTGTGTGGGCGGTATCGCTTCGAAGGGCCAGTTGAGGATGTCGTTCCTCCGCTGGGCGGTCGTGACCGTGCCCCTGATCCTGTTGCTGGGCTTTCTGTCCGGCCGATCGGTCAGCGTCGGCAGCGAGAATGCCTGGTACATGGCGCTCGCCAAGCCCGCGCTGAACCCGCCGGGCTGGGTCTTCCCGGTCGTCTGGACAACGCTCTACATCCTGATCGGGCTGGCGCTCGCGATGATCCTCAATGCACGCGGCGCTCGGTTGCGCGGGCTGGCCGTTGCGTTGTTCGTCGGCCAGTTCCTGCTCAACCTCGCCTGGACGCCGATGTTCTTCGGCGCGCACAGGATCGGGCTGTCGGTACTGGTGATCGTCGCGATGCTGGCGCTGTCGATCGCCGCGACCTTCGTATTCGCGCGCATCCGCCCCGCCGCGGCGTGGCTGATGGTGCCGTACATGGTGTGGATCAGCTTTGCCGGCGTGCTCGCGTTCAGCATCGGGCAGTTGAACCCCGATGCCGAAACCCTTGCACCCGCGCCGCATACGTCCCAAATGCTGTGACGCAGCAGTCACTGTAACAGTCACTGCGACAGTCTTTGGGATTTTGAAGCAATGCAGTCCGAAAACCGCGTGTTCGACGATATCGTCAAGGTCTTGAACGGTGCTGCCGGTACGCTTGCGGGCGTCGGTCGCGAAGCCGGTTCCGGTGCGCGGGAACGCGCGCGCGAATGGCTCGGCGGGCTCGACTTCGTCAGCCGTGAAGAGTTCGACGCGGTCAAGGCGATGGCATCGGCCGCACGCGACGAGAACGACGCGTTGAAGTCTCGGCTCGACGCGCTTGAAGCCAAGTTCGCAGCACAATCGACGGTAAATGCACCGCTCGGGGCGTCGGTCGACTGACTTTTCCACAGTTTTCCGCAGAATTGGGGCCGATGGGGTTGTCGGGGCGTTTTTGCCTCGGCACCCTTTGTCGTGCGATAAGGACCGCCAGGACCCTATGATGCTTGAACACGCCGACCACGACCACGAAGACGCCGCCCCGATCGACATGCTCGAGAGCTATTACGCTGCGCATGGCTGGGAGCATGAGCGCCACGACGACGAGATCGTCGCGACCGTCAAGGGAAGCTGGGCGACCTACGAACTGCGCGCGCTGTGGCGCGAAGACGATAGCGTCCTGCAATTCCTCGCTTTTCCCGACATCAAGGTGCCCGACGAGCGGCGTCAGGCCGTCTACGAGACGATCGGGCTGGTCAACGAGCAGCTCTGGATCGGACATTTCGAACTCTGGTCGTCGAGCGGCATCCTGCTGTTCCGGCACGCGGCGATGGTGGACGGCGGAGACGACGGGACGATGTCGCTCGACGCGGCGGAACTGCTGGTCGAATCGGCGATCGAGGAGTGTGAGCGCTTCTATCCGGTGTTCCAGTTCGTGCTGTGGGGCGGAAAGAGCCCCAAGGAAGCGATCGCCGCGGCACTGATCGAAACGCACGGCGAGGCATGAGCTTTCCGGCAGGTCCGCTGTGGCTGATCGGTTGCGGCAACATGGGCGGCGCGATGCTGCGGCGCTGGATCGCCGCGGGGCTCGATCCGGCGACTGTTACGGTGATCACGCGGAGCGGGCAGGGGGCACCCGAAGGTGTCCGTTCGCTGACTGCGCTCCCCGACGAAGAGGCGCCCGCGACGATGATGCTCGCGCTGAAGCCGCAGCAGATCGATGCGGCGCAGGCTTTGCTGGCACCCATGCAAGGCAAGCCGCAGCTGCTCCTGTCGATCCTCGCCGGTGTCGACCACGCGGCACTCTCCCAGCGGCTCGCGGCTGACACGATCGTCCGCGCGATGCCCAACCTTCCGGTGGCGATCGGCAAGGGCGTGACGTCGCTTTACACCGCTGGGGCGTCGGAAGAGGCGACCGCGGCGGCGGAAGCGTTCGCAGCGCCGCTCGGTCATTACGAATGGATCGCCGACGAAGCGCATTTCGATGCGGTGACCGCGCTTGCCGGATCCGGCCCCGGGTTCGTGTTCCGATTTGTCGATGCGCTCGCCAGGGCGGGGGCAGCGCTCGGGCTGCCGGTAGACCAGGCGGCGCGTTTGGCGATCGCGACGCTGGAAGGGTCGGCGATCATGGCGGCTGAGGCGGACGTATCTCCGGACGTACTCGCCGATCGCGTCGCCAGCCCCGGCGGATCGACTCGCGAGGGTCTGAACGTACTCGACCGCGACGACGCCCTAGTCGCGCTACTTACTGCAACGCTTGCCGCTTCCGAACGCCGTAACGCCGAAATGGCCGCTGCGGCGCGCTAGAGGCGGCGTCGAATGCCGTGGGAATGGCTAGCTGCGCGGTGCAGCCCCGGTGAAGGCCGCGGCGATTGCGGCGTGCATCGGCTTGGCGACGAACGCTGCGTCGTATGGGCAGGGGCGGCGGCGAGCCTTGTCCTTGCGCGGCTCGAAACCCTCGATCCAGCTGTAGCGGTCGGTCATGCCCCACAACAGCACGTCCTTCAGCGCCGGGTAGGCGAACATCAGGTCTAGATAGCCGCGCGTGAAGTCGGCCACTCCCTGATCGCGTGCGGCGACGTCGGCGGGAAGATTGTTGTCGCGGACGTCGAGTTCGGTGATGACGATGGCATAGCCCATCGCGGTGACGGCATCGATGAAACGACGCCAATCGCCTTCCAGCGCGGCGATCGTAGCGCGGGTGTCGGTGCCTTGCGTGACGAGGTGCGACTGGACGCCGAGCGCGTCGACCGGAACGCCGCGCGCCTTGAACCCCTCCAGCAGCTTGAGGACGCCGGCGCGGTGCTGTGCGTTGCCCGGCTCCCAGCTCATATAGTCGTTATAGACGAGTTGGGCGTGCGGGGCTGCGGTGCGCGCCGTGTGGAAGGCGAGGTCGAGCGTCGCCTCGGGGCTGCCGAGTGCGCGGGACAGGGCGGTCGTGTACAGCGTGCCGTCGGCGGGGGTGACCGCCTCGTTGACGACGTCGTAGCTGCGGATACGCGTACCGTAGCGCTGGCATACCGTGGTGATGTGCCGGACGAGCAACTGTTCCGCCGCACGCGCAGGCGTCGCGCCGAAATCGTGGGTCTCTTCCCATTTCGGCATCCATTTCGGCTGGTGCCACAGGAGGTTGTGGCCGCGGACGGGCAGCGCGTTGGCATCGGCCCAGGCCATCATCGCGTCGAACCGCGTGAAGTCGAAGGTCGTGGCGCTGGGGCGGAGCGCCTGCCACTTCATCTCGTTCTCAGGCACCAGCAGCCCGCAGTCGCGCTTCATAAGTCTCGCATAGGCCGGGTTGGCGAACGAGCCGCGGTCCGCGCCGGGTTCGCTCCACGCGAAACAGGAGCCGAGGCGCATGCCCTTGGCTGCTGCTAGCGATTGCAGGCTCCCGTCGGCCCCCGTCGGGCGCAGGATCGATCGCGCCTGCGCATTCGCCGTAGCGCCGGCAGCCGCGAGCCCCGCCAGCATGCCCAGTCCGTCCCGTCGTGTAATGTCCACGAAGCATCCTCATTATATTTTTGTGATAGCGCTATCGTTGTTAGATATCGGGACGATGTCAATCGCTTACCGGGCCGCCAAGGCCTGCGCGCCGCCAGGCCGTAGGCGGGTGACGCAGGCGGGTGACGTGGCGGGCGGCATGAACTAGATCGACATCATGCCTGGGCTCTTCGATCATCTTATGCCGGCGAAACGCTGGACGCCGTCGCGGTACCGTGCGTTGCTGCGTGCACGGGGGCCACGGTCCGTGCAGTTCCGCACTCGTGCGGCGATTCTTACGGGCGCGATCCTGATCGGGGTGGTCGCGACGCTGTTCGCCGAAGCAGCGGACTGGGCGGCGGGGGTGTTCGCCGGGTACGCGCAGAGCTGGCACTGGCTGCCGCTGTTGACGACGCCGCTGACGTTCATGGCGCTGGTCTGGCTGACCCGGCGGTACGCGCCGTTCGCGCGGGGATCGGGTATTCCGCAGGTGATCGCGGCACAGGCCGATCCGAACGAGGCGACGCGGACGCTGATCTCGCCGCGCACCGTCGCCGCCAAGGCCGTGCTGACGATCGGCGCGGTGCTGGGTGGCGCGTCGGTCGGGCGCGAGGGGCCGACGGTGCAGCTTGCCGCGGCGGTGATGGGCGCGACGCACCGGCTCGTCCGCGTACCGTTGCGGGGCGGCGTGCTGATCGCCGGTGGCGCGGCGGGTGTCGCAGCCGCGTTCAACACACCGCTCGCCGGGCTGTTGTTCGCGATCGAGGAACTGGCGTCGGCGTACGAGCAGCGCGTGACGCTGCTGGTCCTCGCGGCGATCGTCATCGCCGGGATGGTCGCGCAGTCGGTGCAGGGCGACTACATCTATTTCGGCGCGATCGGCGCGCATATGCCGTTGCTATCGGCGCTGCTGGTAGCACCGGTTGCCGGGATCGCCGGCGGGATGGCGGGCGGTCTGTTTTCCCGCACGCTGCTGGCGATGGCGCAGAGCCGCAACCGCATGACGGCCTGGACCCGCGCCAACCCGGTCAAGTTCGCTGGGGCGTGCGGTGCGGTCGTCGCGGTGCTGGGCGTGTTCACCGGCCTGACCTGGGGAACGGGCTATTCCGCGGCGCGCGCGATGATCGTCGGTGTCGATGCACCCTTGTGGTTCGGACCCGCGAAGTTCGTGGCAACCGCCGCGACCGCGATCGCGGGGTTGCCGGGCGGGATCTTCGCGCCGTCGCTTGCGGTCGGTGCTGGCGTCGGCAATCTGCTCCGCGAAGTGTTTCCCGGCGAACCCGCGAGCGCGATCGTGATCCTGGGGATGGTCGCGTATTTCGCGGGTGTCGTCCGCGCACCGCTGACCGCGGTCATCATCCTGTCGGAGACGACCGCCAGTCGCGGGCTGATGCTGCCGATGTTCGCGACCGCGTTCATCGCCGATGCGGCCAGCCAATGGGTCTGCCGCGAGAAGCTGTACCACGGGTTGTCGAAGACGTTCGCGATGCCCGGAACGTCGAAAGCCCCTTAAGGCCCGATATCGATCGCCTGCGCCTCGGCGCGTTTGGCGGATGCCTTGGCGAAGCCGAGTTGCTCCGCGATCGGATCGTTCCAGCCGTAAGGATCGGTCCGAAACGCGACCTTGCCGGCATCGTCGACATAGACGTTGTGGTAAAGCAGCCGGACCGGAATGCGGCGGGGCAGGGGGACGAAGCTCGTCTCGCCCGAATCCTGCGCCGTCTGCCACGCCTCGCCGACGCCTTCATCCTCTGCGAGTATGCGTGCGAACCCCAACGCATCTTCGACGCGGACGCAACCATGGCTCAGATGACGCTGGCTGCGATCGAACAAGCCCGGCGCGGAGGTGTCGTGAAGATAGATCGCCTGATCGTTCGCCATGTCGAACTTGACCATGCCCAGCGCGTTGCTCGGCCCCGGCTGCTGGACGATCCAGCCATCGCGGACGACCATGTTGTGCGCGGTCAGATACTCCTCGCCGACATTGGCCATCTCGCCGTTCTAGATCGATTTGGGCACGGTCCAGGTAGGATTGGCAACCAGACGATAGATCGGTGACGACAGCGCCGGCGTCTCGCGGCCGGGTTCGCCGACGATCACCTTGCGCTGATCGATCATCGTGCCGTCGCGGTAGTAGCGAAGTTGTGCGGCGGCGGTGTTGACGTCGATCCGCGTGGGCGGCGGCGTTCGTGCCAGCCACCGCCGCCGTTCGAGCCCGACCGCGAGCGCGCGCGCACGATCGCCCGCACCAAGGTTCAGTACCTTCAACGTCTCGGGTCCGACCACGCCGTCTGCGGCGATGCCGTAGTCGGTCTGGAGCCCTTTCAGCGCCTCGGCCATTGCCTGCGTGTAGATCATTGGTGCCGCGGTCGTCGGCGTGGTCGCCGTCGGCGAAAATGGCGTCGGTACGGGCGCTACGGCGAGCGGGCCGGTCGACGAGGGAAGATATCCGCTTTCCGCGAGCTGCTCGACGATTGTGGCGACGCGCGCGTCGCGGTTGCCGACGCGGATGACGCCGGAGGGTATCGCCTGCACGGGCGTTGCGGTCGACGCCTTGGCGCTGAACGCGAGATACGCGTCGGACAGTTGCTTATACTCGGCATCCTGCGGTGGGAGACCGTCGAACCAGGCGACGAGATCGCCCCTGGCCAGCGCGCGCGACAGCCCGGTGGCGAGATCGACCTTGGGGCGGGGCAGCGTGTAGACCTGATGCAGCGAGGCGGGGTCGACGCGGCCCTGTGCGAGCGCGCCGGCATAATTGAGTGCGGCCTTGGTTCGCGCGGCATCGTCGACGGGCGGAGCGCCGTCGGCGGGTGCGGGAAGGAACTCGACCCGATCGAGGCCGTGGCGCGCACGGTCGGCAAGGATTTGATCGAAGGCCGCTATGTTTGCCGCGGTCCAAGCGGCCTTGGTCGGAGTGGCCTTGCCAACTGCCTTTGGTGCCGACTTCGACGCGGTGCGGGGCTGGCCTTCCGCGATGGCCTTTGTTGGGGCGATGGGCTTGGGCGCCGGGGCAAATCCACCGAGCGCCAGAGCCAGGACCGGCATGCAACCCAGAGCGAGCTGCATCCGTAAAGTTCGTACTGTCATCGGTGGATAACGTTTGGACCGTTCGATGGGCTCACATCAGCGGCGAATTTCTCGGTTCCTGGGTTCGGCTCCCGTCGATCAGCCGAAATCGAAAACGCCGCCGGGTGGTGCCGCGACAAACCTCTCGCGGGGTATCGTCGCTGCGTCCAGCGCCTCGCCCAGCGCGATTTGCGGCGCGTCCCGTGCTTCGTCGGTCAGCTGGAACGTGCCCCAATGGATGCCGAGCGCCTGTTTCGCATCGACCTCGCCGAAGATCCGCACCGCCTCGGCTGGATCGACATGCTGCCCGGCCATGAACCAGCGCGGGGCGTAGGCGCCGATCGGGATCAGTGCGACGTCGGGCGCGCCAAGACGCTCGCGGATCTGGCCGAAGATCGCGCCATTGCCGTACGCTGTATCGCCCGCGAACCAGATCGCACCGGCGGGTGTGTCGAGCCAGTGTCCGGCCCATAAAGCCATCCGGACGTCGCTCGGCCAGCGGTTCGCCCAGTGATAGGCGGGCGCGATCGTAGTGGTAATGCCGTCGCCGATCGGCAGGCGGTCCCACCAGTCGCCGACGACGCATCGGGCGTCGGGCACCGCGGCGTGCAGGATCGTATCGTTGCCGAGCGGGAGGGCGAACAGGGGCGTATGCGCCACCTGGAGCCTGCGCAAAGTGGCGACGTCGAAATGATCGTAATGGCAGTGGCTGATGAGGACGACGTCGATCGGCGGCAGGTCGTCGAAGGCGATACCGGGCGCCGCGACTCGCTTTGGCCCGGCGAACGAGACGGGACTCGCGCGCTCCGACCAGATCGGGTCGGTCAGGATGTTGAGCCCGGCCACCTGGATCAGCAGCGACGCGTGCCCGATCATCGTGATGCGGATGCCGTCGACGCGCGCGTCAGGCTTGGCCGGCGTGACCGGCACCGAGCGCGGCCATTTCGCGACACCGGGCGCCAGCTTCCACCGCAGCACGTCTTTCAGGCCGCGGTCGGTCGGCGCCTGACCCGGATTGAAGAACCGGAGACCATCGAAATGGTCGGACGGGGGGCCCTGGTAATAACGGTTCTGCGGCATGCGCCTGCCTAGCCCGAAGCCCCTCGGCCGCCCAGACGCTACTTCGCGTTCTTCACGTATTTGTCGAACCACGCGATCGACCGCTGGCGGACGTCCGCGGACTGTTCGGGGCCCGTCACGCAGTGGCCGGCGTCGGGATAGATCACCAGGCTGACGGGGACGTTGCGATCCTTCAGCGCGTGCCACCATTCGATCGACTGGGTCGGCGGCACCTCGATATCGCGCTCGCCGACATAGATAAAGGTCGGCGTCCGCGCGGTCTTCGCGTGATAGATCGCTGAGACGTCCTCATACGCCTTCATGTCGTCGTACATCGACTTGCCGAAGAACGGCAGCAGCCACTGGTCGATGCCGTTGGTGCCGTAATAGCTGACCCAGTTCGACAGGCCGGCGCCGGCGACGATGCCCTTGAAACGGTTGGTCTGCGTGTTGGCCCACATCGCCATGAACCCGCCATAGCTGCACCCGCCGAGGCCGAGGCGCTTGTCGTCGACCGGGGCGACGCGCTCGACCGCATCGACGCCGGCCAGCACGTCGCGCAAGTCGCCACCGCCGAAGTCACGCTTGTTCGCGGCGGTGAATGCCTCGCCCTGGCCGTAGCTGCCGCGCGGATTGGGCAGGAAGACGTAATAGCCCGCCTTGACCAAAGCGGCGTTGAGCGAGGTCGGATAAAGATAGCCGGGCGTCGAGGCCGCCGATGGGCCGCCGTGGACGATCGTAATCATCGGGGCCTTGCCGGCCGGCGCGGTGCCCGAGGTGGGGCGGGGCGCGAGCAGCCAGCCCTGGACGTCGAAGCCCTCGTTCTTCCAGCTGATGCTACGCGCTGCGGCAAGCGCGGGCATCGCGTCATTGTCGTGCGTGATCTGCTTCACGCCCTGTCCCTGGGGGTTGAGCGGACCTGCGTAGATCGCCGGTGCGTGCTCGTAATCCTGGACCACGGCGGCGGCGATCCGTCCGTCGGCGGAGAAAACGGCGCGGCCATCGCCTGCGCTCGAGCTTGCCGGCTTGGCAAACCCCGACACGACCGGCTGGCCGGGGGTGAGCGTGCCGAACTGCATCTGGTCGCCGGCCAGCG
Organism: Sphingomonas sp. AP28; assembly: GCF_056680455.1. Lineage (NCBI taxonomy): Bacteria > Pseudomonadati > Pseudomonadota > Alphaproteobacteria > Sphingomonadales > Sphingomonadaceae > Sphingomonas > Sphingomonas sp. AP28. The sequence continues at coordinate 3,864,125 of NZ_CM155283.1, forward strand.
TCACCGTGCGCAGGCCACCGCGGGTCCAGGCGATCGTCGTCACCGTCGACTTGGCGCCGGCGGTGACGTTGCGCGGGGTGCCGCCCTCCAGTCCGACCGTGAAGACGTCGCCGCCGATCGATCCGAAATCGCTCATCAGGCCGCCGACATAGGCGACGGTGCGACCATCGGGGGACACGCGCGGCTGGTTGATCTGCGTCGTCGGCTTGGCAATCGAGCGGACCGCGCCGGTCTGCGCGTCGATCGCGTCGAGCGTCGCCACCCACCAGTTGTTGTCGCCATTGCCGAGCGCGGTGGTCGCGACGAACCCGCGGCCATCGGGCGTCCAGTCATATTCATAGACGTAGCGCCCCGCCGGCGAGAGCGGCGTCACCGTCGTCGTGGCCTTGGCGATGTCGAACACCGCGAGGCGTTGCTCGTCGCTCTTCTCGCCGATCTCGCCAATCATCCGGACACCGGCCTGCGTCGCGCCCGATTCCTTGGCGGCGCCGAGCGTCACCAGCAGCGCGATCCGCTTGCCGTCGGGCGACACGCGCGGCGTCTGTGCGATGCCGGCGATGGTCGCGACGGTGCGCGTCGCCTTGGCGTCGGCATAGGTCAGCCGGACGTTGCCCGCCACGGTGTCGCGGACCAGAAATACCAGGTCGCCATTGGGCGCGAAGGTCAGCCCCGCATAGCTGCACGTCGCGCACGGATCGATCGTCCGCAGCACGCGACCGTCGGCGACGCTGCGGAGCGTTACGACACCGTGCGCACCGCTGCTCTCGACGGTCGCGGTGCGATCACCGGCGGGGGACAGCGCGAGCCCGCCATATTGGTGGGGGACCTGCGCCGACGCAGGCGCGGCGGTCGCGAGGAGAAGGGCGGCGGTGACGGTAAGGCGCATCGGGGGCTCCGGCAGGACAGCGGTTGCCCCTGCTTAGCGCGTGACGGATCCGCGGCAAGCGGGTGTCGTCGCCAGGCCGTCCGAAGACCGCGCGCTGCGGCGCGGGAAGTAGCGGAACGTCTGGCGAACATCTTTCGGGGATAATCCGGGACAGTTCGGGTGCGTTGTCGCCGCGTTCCGCCGTTTGTTGCCGCTTAGACAGATACCGCTTGCACTCGCAAAGGTGCTTCCCCTAAGGGGGCGCCTCGGTCGGGGAGTGGCGCAGGCTGGTAGCGCACCTGGTTTGGGACCAGGGGGTCGCAGGTTCGAATCCTGTCTCCCCGACCATCGCGCTGAAGTCGTATTTTGCGCCTCAATATTGGCATTCAAGACAATCCGTTTCCTCGCCGAACCTGATTTGAGGCGGCAAAGGATCCTTCGCCAATATGACCGAGCGGCGGTATTCATCCGTCCACCGCAAGGCAAACGCAGTCTTGGACTCTAGGTTTGCGATCGGCTCGTCGTGATTTTGCCGAACATCAGAGGCACGGGCATACGCTTCGCCGTATCGATCCAGCACTGCTCAAGCTGGAACGCCGCCGCGCAGAAGGGCGAGTATCTAGAGCGGAGGGCTTTGGCGCCGCGACACATTAATCGCCGGCCGCTAATCTGCCGAGCGACGCCGAGACTTTGATCGGGTGTTACTCAACCACCCGATCCTGCGAAAAGCTGTCGCTCAATCGACGTATCGATCGTCGCGTCGCGGGGCGGTAGCTGCCACCCGTGGACCGTTCGTAAGCTACACCTTACCGAAATCGGCGACGACCGGATGAACCTGCGGCCTGGTCGCAGCGGTACGATTATCCCGCAGAGGATTGCGAAGGCTGACCGTGGAAGGCGCTGGTTTGTGGGGTTGGCGAGTCTGCCTACACACAACACTGGTCACCCACATTTGCAGGCGAAGCTTCCCCAAACCGTTCAGGAACGTTGTCAGGCAGTTATAGGTGGCATCAATGATACGCCACAACCCGAAGCTCGCCACGACCCAGAGGGCCGGGTGGATCGCGTCGCCCACCCACAAGGGTATGACGAATGGAGCAGTCAGCGTTAAGAGCGTGGCAACGACCGCTGCACCTCCGGCGGTCAACAACAGTGAATTGCGGAATGCGATGCGCACCCAATCCAGATCACGGCGACTGATCGCCTCTCGATAAGCCGGCCATAGCGGTTGGAGCGCAAAAGCGGAGAGAATGCCTATGATGCTGAACAGGCGCTCGGGGATCGCCCATTGCGGTACGGATACGGCACCCATGGACCGCGCAACGATGACGGAGTCATAGCCGAAGCTCAGCGAGATCACGAGTTGCAGGAAGAAGAACGCCATCCCGGTGCGCAACAGCGTCTTCGTCATTGCTGCCGATACCGAGGCAAGCCTGGGCCGGATTTCGGGCCGGCGAACGAAAAGAAAGATCGAGTTGAGCAAATTCGCGATGACGCCGCCGCCCATGAACGCGAGGATGAGGATGGCGACGTCGGCCCGCATCAACACGGCCAGGACTATCAGCAGCAGCGACAGGATACTGCCGACCGCCTGCCACAGCGCCGCGGTGTAGCCCTGCTGCATTCCCGACTGGATCTTGGTCGCCAGCGACAGCGGAATATTGACGGTAAAACAGGCCGCGAACGCAAGGAGTGCATACGGCAACTGCGCGATCGTGTCGGGCTGGTGGATGGCCAACGCCTTCGCCCAGAAGGGCTGGAACGCACTCAAGCCGAGGCCGATCATGATCAACAATGCCAATGACGAGACCATCACATATGCGGACGCGATTGCCCTCCGGATCGCCTCATGATCATCGCGTCCATTGTTTTCGGCAATCACCGTCAGAAGCCCGTTTCCGAGACCGAGATCGGAGAAGGACACCGCCATGTTGAAGGAACTGACGATCATCCAGAGCCCGAACCGCTCCGCGCCAAGATAATGCAGGGTCATTGGATAGGAGACGAACATCGTCACCATCGCGACGAGCCGCCCGGCGATGCCGACGCCGCCAGATAGTCGAATGTTGCGGAGTCGGCTGGCGCGATGGGCTAGGTGTTCAGACACGGACGCGCCTCCTGGAGTTCACGGCTATCGATCGGCGACGTGGGGATGTGCTTCGCGACGTCAGAAGCCTGGCCACTGCGGCACGACGGTGCCCGTCTCGACAGCATCGAGAATAGCAAGGAACCGGCGAGCGCCGGCGCTGGCAGATAGCTCGCGCTGGCCCCATCCCTGACGCTTCACACGATGTTCGATATCTAACAGGCCATCCGCGTTCGCTTGGCGGGCCGCTTGTACGATGGCGTCGGCGGTAACGACTGTAAGAGTTGTTCCCAGAGACGCATCGACGATCGCGGCCGAGGAGCCCGCAAAGCGGCTGACGATCGCGAAGCAGCCGGACATCAGCGCCTCGCTCACGACAACGCCCCATCCGTCGGCAGTCGTTCGCGAAGGCAGAACGAGAATATCGGCAGACGCGAACACTTCGGCCAGCTTTGCGCGCGGGACCACGCTTAGGAAACGGATCGTCGGATCGCGACGCGCGGCGGCCATGATGTCCGCCTCGACGATCCCCGTGCCAGCGAAAAGCTTGTCGAACTCCAAAAGCTGCTCCGCGGCTTCCAGGAACGCATCGCATCCTTTTTCACCCACGAGCCGCCCGATATAGGCGATCGTAGGACGTTGCTCGGCGTTCGTCCCAGCGACGGCAGCACGCATGTCCATGGGATCGACGAAATACCCGAAGCGAAAGATACGGGAGCGCGGATAACCAGCGAGCTGGAACCAACGTGGCCCATTGGCGCCGATTGCGAGGATGAATTCGGCATGCCGCCGTAGTGCTCGCTCGGTCAGCCAGCTTTGCAGGAGCCGCACTTTACCGGCGCCACCCTCCAGTACGCGCGGTTCCGAGCATAAGCCAAACCGGGCGCGGAACTCGATGGCGCATCTCAACCCGAGGACGATCGAGGGCGCGTGGCGCATTCCCGAAAATATGTGGATCGCGTCAGGATGCTCGACAAATATCGCGCGAATCCGTTCGGGCGTCGGCGCCACGATCAGTTCGAGATCGGAATCCTCATCGACGTTCCAGCCGAGTTCGATGCGCTCGCGTCGGAGATGTGCGTCGGAAACATAGATGCAGCGTTCGACCTCAGGTTGCACTTGCAACTGCCGAATCCAGTCCAGCTTGTGCGGCGAGACTGTCGGCTCCCAGAAAACCAGCCGGCGCATCTTAACGCCCGGCCGTGAGGAAGTTCAGCAATCGCTCCCCGACCCGTGCGGCGGACTGCGTATCAAGGATCATCAGGCGACCGCGCTCCGCGATCGCGGCGTAACCGGGCCGGTCGAGATTTATCGCGTGCAGCGCGGCAACCAGATCCTCGGGCTTTTCCGATGGGAGGATCAGTGCGGTATCGCTGGAGAACAGCGTCGGCACATCGCTTACCGGGGTGGAGCAGAGCAGGAGGCCGCGGGCGGCAATCTCGATGACCTTCGATGGGAATGTGCTCTTGCCAACCTCATTGCTTTCCAGCTTGAGGCATAAGCCGACGTCGATTTGCGAAAGAAGCGCCGCGTAATCGGTGTTTGTCAGATCCTGCGAGAGGACGAGAGCGATATCGGTTTCTGCCAATAGACGCTGCAACATATGCTTGGCATCGGGCTGGAAGTGTCCCGTCACGAAAAATCGAAATTGATCGCGTGCTGGATCGATCGACAACATTCGCAGAGCCTCGACGAATACCGCCAAGCCGGTGTCGATCTGTATGGCGCCGCCGAGGAGGACGTTGATCCGTTCGCCCGAAAAGCGTGGCGCGGCGTTGGCTGCCACATCCTGAAACCAAGACGCGACGCCGTAAACGGGCAGGACATTGTCTAGACCGACATATTCGACCAGCTTGCGCGACGCGACCACGTGACGTGGAGCGCACAGCAAACGGAGCGCGCGGAACGCCCAGCGGTTCATCAATCCGCGAGCGCCTTTCTCGTCGGGACGTGGCGCATCCTCGATGTCGATCACGCACCTGCGCCCAATCGCTGCGCGCCAGGCGGCCAACAGCAGATATTCGGGGAAAAAATTGTAGAACAGGACCGTATCCTGACGGCGGATCAGGTGCGCGCCGCCCCATGCAAGCACCGCCATCGACACCAGTCGCCGGATCCCGGCGCGCCCCCAACCTCGCAACTGGTAGCTAACCGTGCCGCCGGCGCGATGCTGGCTTAGCCAGTTGCGACCGACCTCGGTTCCGACAGGCGAGATCGCCAACACGACGGGAAGGGCGCCCGCGGCATGCAACGCCGAGCAGACGCCGAAGACCTTGTTGCGAACGGCGGGAATGCCGAGGTCCGCATCGGGGCCCAGATAAGCGGGGGCGATGTAGAATATTCGCGGTCGTGTGTTTGCGATCACCTACAGGCTCCTTGCGATGCGGCCGGGAACACCGAGGACGAGTGTGTCGGGGGCGAACTGGACGCCACGCACCAGCGTGCCGGCACCGACGATGTTACCACCCTCAAGAACCGCGCCACCGAGCAGAGTCGAGCGGACACCGATCCAGCAACCTGCGCCGATCACTATGTCGTTGCCTCGACCCGCGCCCGCGCGGCGGGAGGGCTTCCCGATTTCGTGCGTGCCGCACATGAAGATGACGTCGGGCGCGATATCGCAATTATCGGCGATGCGGACGACGGTATCGGACGACGTGATGAATTTGGTATTCAGCCCGATCCAGCAGTCGCTGCCGATATCGATTCCCCCACCACCGAAAAATTGGACACCGCCACAGATATTGGTGCCGCGCCCGATCTTTATGCCAAGTTTTATAAGTACATAGCGTTTGAATTGAAAACATCTAGTTGGGGGAAGCAAGAGAAGAATAATATTCGCCAACATGTATCGCATACTGTTAACGACCTTCGCATCCGATGCTCTACCGTCCTCTTATCGAATTGTGGGCCCAGTACAACGAGGATTGTTCTAGAGATATTGTCATATCTAGATGAGTAAAGTTTTTACGCAGTGGAGGTGGGGGCTTGCCGGGATTGCCGCAATCGCCTCCGGCGTCCCGCGGTATAGCCAGCAACCATGCCGACGCTGCACTGCAGACCGTATAATGCGAACACCGGTGCGACCGCGCAGCATATCGCGATCCCGATCCCGTACAGCCAGTACATCGCCCGATCCGGAACGTACGCCGAGGATATGAGCAATAGACAGAGGGGGAGAAAGCGTAGGGCCAACCCGAGCAGGCCACCCTCGATCGCGGCTTGAAAATAGGAGGACTCCCCGTTGGTGTAGAGGGCTTCTGCGCCGAGATTACCGTTCGTCGTCCCGATACCATGACCGACGATCGCCTCACGCGGGGAGGACTCTGCCAGGATCGCGATCGACTGCTGCCAGAGTTCCAGTCGGCCGGAGTTGGACTGGGACGATGTCGTGCTGTCGCCAATGCGCGCGAGTTGCTTAGCTACGTCGTTGCTCTGGAGTAGCGGCGCTGCGAGCGCGAAGATGGCTGCCAGCGCAATCAGGAGCGATCGACCCCAACCTCTGGCAACCACGGCAAACGCGCACAAACTGCAAGCGAGCATCACGAAGGCAGCCAACGAGGCGGTTGGAATAGCGGAGACGATCAAGGCAATAGTTGCGAGAACCTGCCAGAAGGTGTTGATGCGTGCGCTGAGTGCCAAGCAATAGAATCCGGCGAGCGTCGGCATCACGCCAGTCGAAGTGACGTAGACGAGGGCGAACCGCTGCGCCTCACCCGTCTTGTCACGCAGCTCCGATTCGAGCGTAAGTTTCAGAAAATCAAGCAGATGCGTCGTCAGCTGCAACCACAATCCGACTGCCGACAATATGATCAGGGATGCAAAAAGACGCCCGAGCTTGGGTCTGTTTTCCAGATCTATTGACTGTGCGAACACGAAAAACGGAACCCAGCCGACGAAAAAGAAGATATTGTAAGTCGTGGAAGCGACCGGCCTGCCCAGCGTCAACGTATTGATGATCAGGATGGCTGCGATCAGCAGGCAAAATACGATCAGCGCTCCACGAGTGGTGGCATGACGCACGCAAGCATAAACAAAAAGCAGGCCAATTATCACCTGTTTCCAGGCAGATAGGGGGCCAGAGTTCAGTAGATAATTCCCGATGCCCTGCATCGATAGCAGAAGATAGGAACTGATGACTATTGGAATCTCGAACATGAGCATTTCCCGGAATGAGCCGCCGTCGATTTTGCGGATCGGGTCGTAAGGAATGGCTCGACAAAGGATTCTTATAGCCTAGGCACAAGCTCCACGTAACCGAAGAGGCCGGCCATGTCATCTTTGCGCCGTCCAAGTTTGCCCACCCGCCGTACCGTATTGGGGTCTGCTCTCGCTTTGGCCTCGCAGGGAGCAAGTTCGGCAGTTGGCAAAGGCGCAGCGGTAGCGCAGCGCTCACGCGTCGATGTCCGCGATTTCGGCGTGACGGGCAGCGGCAATCAGGACGATACTGCCGCACTCCAGCGCGCACACGATGCTGCGGTCATGGTCTATTACCCAGCCGGTACGTACCTCTTCTCCGCGTTGCATCTCCGCAAAGGCGGTATCGCCGGTGATGGGCCGTCGACGGTTCTGAAACCGATGGGCAGCGGGGGTGCCGCTGCGATCACGCACACGGGCGGCGGCGCCGACCCGGCCGCCGTGCCCATTTTTCGGGACTTTTCGATCATAGGCTCCGACGACTCCACGGGGCCGCGGGTGGCCCCGATGTCGGCGATCCGGATCGGTGCAAGCGCGGTGCATACATCCTCGCTTTTTGCGCAGATCGAGAATGTGAAATTTCGACGATGGCGGACGTGCATCGATACCCTCAACGCCTCGTCGTTCCGCATCATCAACTGCGATTTTTTCTTCTACGCCGATCAAGCGGTGCTCGTCGGAAACGGTATCGATGGCGACGCGGGCGACAGTCTCGTATCGGGATGCCATTTCTTCAACGGCAACAGCACTTTTCAATCTCTCGGCGTTGGTATCTTGCAGCGTTCTTCAGGCGGGTTGCGGGTCGTGGCGAACAAGTTCAACGGCGGTCGATCCGCGTACATGATGGAACTCGAGGCGAGCACTTCCATCCTGATCATCGAATCCAACTCAATCGAGCATTCGGGCGAAGCGGCCATCAGATTGACCAACCGCCGCAACCTTAAAGCCTCTCCCGTACGATTCGGGCAACTGGTCGTCACCGGGAACCAGTTTGCGCACAACAGCATGGATGTCGCGATCGAGGACATCGCCGAATTCGAAAATGCGAGCTATTGGGACGGCTTGCTCATTGCCAACAACGTGATCTTTCGCGAGACCGACAATGCCTCGATGACGATCTCTTGCGCGCGCGATGTCTCGGTTTCGGGCAACATGTTCTTCGGTAATGGACGTCGCGATGTGCGATTGGCTCCTTCCGTTGTCCGCGGTCGGATCGACGGAGTATCAACGCGCTGACGGATTGCCAATCAAGGCGGCGCCAGGCTGATGCTGGCGGCTTGATTGAGCCAGCTTCCACCGAAAACGTACGGCATAGTGGCGAATTCTGGCGGGCACATCGAAACCAAGCGTGGCAAACAGAGATGGCGCCTCATCCGTCGAGAAGAGGGTGCCCCGACCACTTCCATAACCATCCATGTCGCGCTCTGTGTCGATCGCATAGCTGATGGTCGGGTTCGATCCGGTGGGTACATCCGTCAGTTCGAGTTCGACCGTATCGTGGGCAGCCAATTTGACCGACGCGATTCGTACGGAACCGTTGCTATCGGAAAAGACGAACCCGTCATTGGGGATGGGCGGCATGGTTTCATGATCGAATGCCATGGGTCCGCCAGGAACCGCAAAACTCAACGTCACCGTTTTGCCGCGCAAAATGCCTGCGGTCGGCAACAAGGGCACGAACCCCTTACCCTCGATCAAGCGGGAGAGGACCAGGCCGGCAATGTCACCCAGCATCATTCGCCCGAGACTGCCGACGTGGTTGGCGTCGCCGGGCAGGTATCGTGCTTGATAGGTAGGGCCTATCATCACGACGCGGGCATCCTTGTCGTGGCGCGCGAAGTCCAATTGTGCTTGCTCGACCCCACTGGCACCCGAGTAGCCGTCGCCTTGGTTGACCTGCTGTATCATGAAATATGGAGGCTCGCTCTGGCCGGTCAGCTTCACGATTTCCGCGGAAAGGTTTGTTTTCAGCCGACGCAAATCCGCTTCGTAGTTTGGGGACGGCGTTTCCCCTTGGATCCACAGGAGCGCGAACACCTGGAACTCGCTTCCATTCGCTTGCGCAACTGACATCGCTCGTCTGACGTCAGCGAGCACATTCGCCTGATTGTGATGACCATTACCATCGAAGAAGGCCGGCAGAGGCATCCCGTCGTCGAAGTCGGTAAAAGCGTAGATCGAACGGCTTCCTTCCGATCTCCGGAGTTGAAATTCCGTTGCGAACGCGGTCGTCGTCGCGCGCAACGGACCGTTCATTGGCGTCGCGATGTCGCGGAGTGGGACAAACCGGGTGAATGCCGATCGATCGGACGCGCGTGCGCCGCGTGTCCAAAAGCCAGTGCTGGCGCCGATCACCGCGTCTGGAAACAAGGCGCGGCTGAACGGCGGTTGGTCTGCTCCACGGCTACCGGCATTGGACTGGCCGATCACGTAGAGACCGAGAATTCGGGTGGGTCGGGCCGACGTAGCGGCGGTCAATCCCAACAGCAGCGACGCGGCGCAGAGCACGCGAAGCGTCGATGTCACGTGCCCTTTGTGTCGCACTGGCATTGCTCCCTCATGTCGTGCGCCAGGCAATCAGGCGCCTGCCATAGAGAATGAAGCGATCCTCGATCAGCCGCTCGGAGATACGCGCTGCGGCATAGGTCAGCGCGACGATCGCGATGAAGGCTAGCGGAAAGGCAATGTTTTCCCACCGCGCAAGACCTGGTAGCTTCGCCAGTGCTAACTTCGCGCCGAATTTCGCTAGCACGAAATGGAACACGTACATGCTGTACGATGCTTGGCCGATACGTTCCAACAAGCCGACGCGTGTGACGGTACCACGCAACACGTTGAACAAAAACGCGAATGCAACAGCACATACTAGCGGCAGAACTACCAGATGCTCATAGCGTAGGCAGTAATATCCGATCGAAGCGAAAACGACGAAGGCTATCGAATCCCGCAGCGGACTAAGTGTCAAAACCCTTCCGGAGATGGCATAGTACAGCAATGCTCCCGTCATGAAGACCGGAAGCTGATTGATGATAAAGCAATACCAAAATCCGTTGTTACTATATGGTCCAGCCCAAGAAAACAGGGCGACAGCGCAAGCGAACGTGCCAGCGACGCACAGTGCCGGGCCGACGATCCCCAGTCGCGCGTTGATTGACGAGAGCGCCGCAAAAAGAGCCGGAAAAATCGCGTAGAAGATCATCTCGGTGCCGATCGACCAGCCACCAGGCACGACGGAATTGAACGCGGCCGGAACGAAGCCATGTAAAAAAGCTGCGTTCGCAATCACGCTTCCAGCGGAATAATCAAATCCATTATAATTCGTGAGGTGCAATACAGTCCTCTGGAAATAGTTCAGAGAAGCATAGATAATGATAGCGAGCCAATATAACGGCGCAATCCGAAATACCCTCCGTATATAGAAGTTACTGATCCATCTATATTGATAGCCTCGGTGGTCGATCGATCGGAACAATGTGTAAGCAGATGCGACGAAGAATAGCTGAACGCCCATTTGTCCAAACGCCATAACATGCCGTATAATCGGGGCCATGTGGACGAATTGCTGCGATAGGTGAACCGCCATCACCATGAGAATCGCAATGCCACGCGACGAGTCGACATACGCAAGGCTGTGAACTTTGCTCTTGAGATTTTCAGCGGCGTCGATTTCGTCTGCCTTCGTCGCGCTTTGAATTGTCATCGATTTTCCTGATTTCGCGGCGTCCGGAATCGGCGCGTCTTGCGCAGTCTCATGATATGCTGCAAGTGCGAATAGCAGGCTATTTGTTATAAGGGCTATCGAATAGTCGAATATTTATAGGGCCTATTAATAGTGTTCGCAAAATCAGCAGGTTATTCGATTAAATGGCACCGCTCGTAAATATTGTGAAAGTGTGAAGTACCAATGCTGAACGCGTAAACTATCCTGAATGATTTGCGTACGACGCCCGTTCAATACTGGCTGGAAACCTCCTTTTCCGGTAAGGTCCAACAAAGGGTAAGAGCCTGAAAATCCTCCGCATCATCGCATCGGCAAACCCGACCCATGGAGGGCCGATCGAAGGCGTATTCCGCGTCGGGGCGGAGCTTGAGCGGCTTGGTCATGTCCAGGACGTGATGACGTTGGATCCACCTAGCGCGGCGTTTTTGGCGAAAAGTCCCGCGCGCGTCATCGCTACCGGTAACGATGCGTCGAACGGCGGTACGTTGAGCCACCGGCAAGAGCCGCTCTGGAAGCGCTTCGGCTACGCGCCGAAGGCCATTCCGTGGCTCAAAGCGCATCGGTGCGAATATGACGTGGCTATCGTATCGGGGTTATGGAACTACGCTGCGGTCGCGGCGCGATGGGGACTCGCCGGCGGCAATACGCCCTATGTCGTGTTTACCCATGGTATGCTCGATCCGTGGTTCAACGAACAATACCCGATCAAGGCACTCGCGAAGCAGGCGGTTTGGCTGATCAACGAAGGGCCGTTACTTCGCCATGCGAACCGTGTCTTGTTCACGAGCGAAGAAGAGAAACTGCGGGCGCGAGGTGTGTTCAAACCCTATCGGCTGCACGAGCAGGTCGTCAGCTATGGCGCCCCCGATCTGCTAGCGTCCAACGCCGAACGAGAGGTGGCGACGTTCCGCGCAGCATTGCCAGCGCTCGGCGAGCGGCGCTTCTTGCTGTATCTGAGTCGTATTCACGAAAAGAAGGGCTGCGATCTTCTGGTCGAAGCGTTTGCCGAGGTCGCGCAGCAGGTCACCGATGTAGACCTGGTCATTGCAGGGCCGGATCAGACCGGGCTGAGGTCACAGCTCGAGGCTTTGGCGACACGCCGCGGCGTAGGCCCGCGTATCCATTGGCCGGGCATGCTCGAAGGCGACGCCAAGATGGGAGCATTCCGCGCCGCCGACGCCTTCGTGCTGCCATCGCATCAGGAAAATTTCGGCATCGTCGTTGCGGAAGCTATGGCATGCGGCCGTCCGATATTGATTTCCAACAAGGTCAATATCTGGCGGGAGGTCATGGCTTGTAACGCTGGGTTCGTCGCGGCCGATACGCTCGACGGTACGCGTGAGCTGCTGAGCCGAATGCTAGCCCTGAATGCCGCGGAACGTACCTTGATGGGCGCGCGGGCTCGGGCATGTTTCGTCGAGCATTTCGACATTCGCAATGCCGCTCTTAGCCTCGAGAAGGTGCTGCAGGCCGCAATCGCGGCTTAGCCGCCTAATGCGTTACACCGACAAATATCTGTCTCGCTGTCAGCAAGACGGATCAAATATTGGCTGAAAGGACGTCTGCAATGACAAGTGCGACTGCGCTCGCGGAGGCTGGGCCGAACCAGTACGAATCCCGCTGCGACGGCATCCGCGACGTTACGGTCCTGATCCTAACTTACAATGAAGCGCGACATATCGATCGTGCAATTGCTAGTGTCCGTCCCTTTGCGCGAGAAATTCTTGTCGTGGACAGCTTCTCTACCGATCTTACGGTAGCGATTGCCAATGCCGCCGGGGCGCGGGTCTTGAGCAACGCATTCGTCAATTACTCGAAGCAGTTCCAATGGGGGCTGGATAATGGCGGTATCACGACCGAGTGGGTATTGCGGCTTGATGCTGACGAGATCATAGAAACGGATCTTGCGGCGGTGATTGCCGACCGGTTGCCGGTGATGCCAGACGATGTCGTCGGAGTTAACTTCAACCGAAAGCACATTTTTCTCGATCACTGGGTTCGACGTGGTGGACGTTACCCTCTCGTGCTCTTGCGGCTGTGGCGCACCCGCAAAGGGCGTATCGAAGATCGCTGGATGGACGAGCATGTCGTCGTCTGGGGTGGACGAACGGTGAGTTTCGAGGGCGGTTTCGCGGACTGCAATCTGAACGACCTGACTTTCTTCACTGACAAGCACAACAAATATGCCACGCGTGAGGCTATCGATGTACTTGCCCGCAAATACGGTCTGTTTCCCGAAGATAGGCTATTGACGGAGGGTGATGCGGGACAAGCCTCGTTCAAGCGACATTTCAAAGAAAAAATCTACAATCGCCTCCCCCTCTGGGCTGGCCCCCTCGGGTATTTTCTATACCGCATCATCGCGCAGGGGGGTGTGTTCGATGGCCGTTCGGGGATGATCTATCATGTTCTCCAGGGTTTCTGGTATCGCTATCTCGTAAATGCAAAGATCTACGAATACGAAATGGGGATTTCGTCTTGCGGAAGTAACCAGGAAAGGTTGGATCGCTTGTCAGAATTAACCGGGCACAAGCTCGGTGAATCTGTAGCGTAGTCGATAAATCATGGCGATACTGGACGCAAAAGAGCACCGAACTGCAGGGGGAGGGAGAAGCTTCACCCTGGGCCATATTGCTTATAGACTAATTTGGAGCCTGACCTGGTTGCTCCTGGCATCATGGACGCCGCCACAATTGCGGACCTGGCGGCGGTATCTGCTTCAGGTGTTCGGTGCCCGCATCGCCCCGACGGCAAGCGTGTATGGCAGTGCGAAAATTTGGTATCCGGCTAATTTGGAGATGGGCGATTATGCGTGCCTCGGGCCGCGATCGATCGCTTACTCGATGGCCAGGATCACGCTCGAGCCGCACGCACTGGTTTCACAAGGAGCACATCTGTGTGCCGGTACGCATGACGTGGAGGACGCAAACTTCCAGCTGCGGGCGCGGCCGATCCGTATCCGCAGGCATGCATGGATCGCCGCCGAGGCCTTTGTGGGGCCCGGGGTGACAATAGGCGAGGGGGCAGTGTTAGGTGCACGCGCCTGTGCCATGCGCGATATAGCCGATTGGGCGATTTGCACTGGAAACCCCGCGAAGGAAATCCGCCAACGGCGGGTGCGGTTCAAGGAGGGCTGAGTGCGTAGAGCCCAATGCTCCGCTGGTGGTCGTCATGCCGATTGCGTGCACCCCTGACCGAGGGCGTGGTGAACGGCCTGAGCGTGTTGATCCTGCCAGTCCATAGTGCCGGCTTAGCGGCCGATGCTTTCCCCCAGCAGCGACCGGGCATGCCGCAATCGGTTGGCAGCTCTCTGGAGCACTAAACCCTCGGCGCGCGTGGCAGGCTCTGGTTCAATTGGCGATCCGCGAGGTACGCGACCAAAATCAGTATAAGCCCAGCGAAAGCGAACCCACTCGGTGATCGAGATGCGCTCCAACTGACTAGGATCGGGTAGTGGAGCACGTATATGCCGTAGGAGATCGACGCCATGAAGGCTGCTGGCTTGGCAAGCGGTACGCACCATGACGAGATCGTCGCCCCCAACCGGTTGGAAAATAGCACCAGCATGCCGAGCGCGACTGCAAAATGGCGGAAGGGCAGGAAAGGATAATATCCAAATCCCGCATAGCCGACGATTTCCACTGTCGTCAGCGCGATGACGCAGAGCACGCCCAGCCAGTATAATGGCGGTAGGAACGACCGGTAGTCGGACGCGCCTCGCATATAGGCGTTCGCGGCCATCGCCCCAGTCCACCAAACGAGGAAGTAGGCGGCAACTAGCGAAAGGTGGTTGGGCCAAACGACGTAAGTTATGTACGCGGTGCAGCACGACAGCCCGATGGCCGCCGTTGCAACCCTGGTGTTGCGCGTCCAGGCTTTAAGAACGGCCGGAAACGCAAGATAGAACGCTACCTCGTAAGACAGAGACCATAGCGGATCATTGTTTAGAAATGGATCTGAAACGACACCGGGCTTCAACGCGCTCGAATCTTGCAAGGACAGTAAGGTTCCGAAAAAATCGATAGGCCTAAATTGTTTCAACAATGTGTGGTCAAAATGCGCGACGAGTGCAGAGACTGCCATCGCAATGAGCAGCGCGGGATAGATCCAACGTAATCGGCGCCAATAATACCCCGTAGGCGATAGCGCTCGCCGTCTTTCATTGGCGAAGATCAGGAATCCGCTCAAAAGGAAAAATACTACGACGGCTTCCTGTCCGAACCTGAACATAAGTCCCAAGCCATGGGACGCGCCTCGCGCATTGACGACATGATGGACTACGACATAGATAACTGTAAGAGACCTAGCTACGTCCAGTGCCGCACTTAGTCTCGAACTTAGCTTAGTCCTCAAATCAGTCATCCACGCTCCTTTACCAGGAAAAGCAGTTTCCATGCGTGCGTGGAATAACTTTGAACATACTCAGAGACTTATCTGGGATAACAATTCTTACACTCTTATATCTACTCCGATGTAGCAGACGTATTAGCGCCTGCTTCGAATAATACGCGAGATGGTGCAAAAATCGGGCAGAGCGTTAAGGTGAGGCCGAACGATTTAAATATGAAATATTCAAGATTATTGCCATCGTTTTGAGGCCGGAATACGAGAACATTCTCTTGTATTTGTTTGCTTTTTTGTCAAACTTGATGCGGACTTACAAAAACGAAAATACTAGCGCGATAGTTACATAATGCTATATTTGAGAATATGGGTATCTCTAAGAACATTCAGTATAGCGTTGAGTTAAATGAACAGAGTACGAAAGATCGCAAGTGAAGCGGAGAAATCATGGCTGCCGGCATGCGTTTTTTACAATATAGTGGAGTATGAAACACTCACCAATCTGCAAAGATAGGTGGATCGGTAAATCGTGAATTATGATTCCGATTCAATCGATCGGAAAATCTATGCGCCAAGAATTTACTAACGTTGCATCTTTTTTTCCCTTGTTTTCCACGTCGCAACAATGACTGATTTGATCAGTCGAGTTAGTGCATACGGGGTCTCAAAAACAAGTACGGAACTCTCTTCCTTGAGTCGCTCCAAAAATGCTGTGATCGCTCCCGCGAGGAGTATCGGATGTTTGCGATTGGGTTTGAGCGGTGGCGCAGTTCTTGATAAAAACTATCGCCGATGAGATTAAGCCGTCGTGCGCCAATTTTGCCAGGCACAATAATCCATATTTCGTCAAAATGTGGAGACACGGTTTATGATCTAGGCCACTAAAACGGTCAATTAATTACAACACGTTTACCATATGCCTAGCAACACGAATATGATCCGTATTTCGTTATGATCGTTGATATTTAAAGCGCATGATCGGCCGACGTGAATGACACCCTCGAGAGTGGCAGCACGCAACCGGGAGAATGCAGGGTGGATTCGAGCGATCGACGCCGCGTACAGTGTATTTACATCGTTGGTGAAAAAACCGGCCAGACATTTAGGGAGATTTCCAGGTTTGTTTCGGGCAATGCGGGCTATACTATTCTCAGTCTTCCCGATTTCGACGAGTTCGTGGACGACATCGACACTATCAAGCCGGGATGCGTCATCGTCGAGGCGAGCGCAGCGCAACTGGCGCAACTCGCTCTCGCGCGGGTGGAGAGCGTGCGATCGCCGCCATTATCCCTGATCCTTCTTGGGCGGACGCTCGAGGTTGCGACCGTGATCGAGGCGATGAAGGTGGCGTCGATCCAGTTTCTCGCGCGCCCATTCGATGCGTCGCACCTGCTCGATGCCTTGTTCGAAGGGTTCGAAAGCCTGGATCGAGACCTGCAGGCGACGACCGCGGATCGCGCGAACGTGGATCAGTTGGCCTCGTTGACGCCGCGTGAGCGCAACGTGTTCGAGGGGTTGATCGACGGCCTGTCCAACAAGGAAATCGCGAAACGACTGGCGATCAGCCATCGGACGGTCGAGGTGTACCGCGCCAATCTGGCGGTGAAGCTGCACTCAAAGAAGCCGACCGACTGGGTGCGGCTGAAACTGGGGCTTTCGCCGGGAGCGGTAAATCGACGGCGCGAGGACATATCGGAAGAACCGGCGGTGGAAACCCCGGAGATCAGGGCGACACGTCGATCGTGATCGTGTCGCTGTAACGGCCCGACGGCATGCCTCCGACATCGCCGACCGTGACGCGGAGTTCGAGCGCG
Source organism: Sphingomonas sp. AP28 (assembly GCF_056680455.1). Classification (NCBI taxonomy): domain Bacteria; kingdom Pseudomonadati; phylum Pseudomonadota; class Alphaproteobacteria; order Sphingomonadales; family Sphingomonadaceae; genus Sphingomonas; species Sphingomonas sp. AP28. The sequence continues at coordinate 3,881,152 of NZ_CM155283.1, forward strand.
ACGCCGTCGATCGTCAACGGCGGGGCGATCGTGCGCGACGACGGCCCCGACAGGTCTACGGGTGTTCCATCGATCGCAAGGCCGTAGGGGATACGGGCCTGGCCGGAGTCGCTGCCGACTAGATGACCCGTGTTCGCCGAGACGACGAGCAGATGCGCGACGGTGTTTGCCCGAACCTGAAGCATCGCGGTGCGCTGTTCGCCGGTGGTGAGCGTGCCGAGATCGATCGCCTGCGCCGAGGTTCCGCTGGCAAAACCACTGCTCGTACCCGCGAAGTTCGCCTGGGCGCGGGCGATGCTGCGCAAGACGATCGTCGATGGTGCCGAGACGCTGTCGGCGGCATCGGGCGCCCGGACCATGGCCTGGACGATCCGGGAATATTCACCGGCTGCGATCACCGAATCCTGGTCGACCAGTAATCTCCAGACGATCGTGACGCGGGGCCGCGCGGTGTTTAGGCGGACGGTTGACAGATCAGGCGACAGCCCCGCCACTACGCCGTCGCCGGGTTGCACTTCGATCCGGTACACGAGCGGCCGTGTCGCGTCGCCGAATCGGATCGTGCGCAGTGGTGCAGACGCATCGTCGACCAGCGCGACGGTGGCCTCGCAATTCTCCCCCTCGACCAGATCGACGGTCGTTCGCAGCGATCCCTCGCCGGGGGTCATGCCGAACGGGTCGTAGGCGATGGGGCTCGCGACCAGCGTGCCGATCCGGACATCGCACGCGAACGCGGCAACGGGCATCGCCAACCCCAGCACGATCGCGGCGCCGGGAAGCCAGCGGCTAAGGGCGGACTGCATGAAGCGTACCGACATCGACTATTCCCTTCGAGAGTTCGGAGACGGCGAACTCGACCGTGGCCACGGTTTCGATCGTCACGCGGTAGCGACCGGGCGAGAGATGGTCGGCCGCGAACCGGCCCGCGTCGTTGGTGAAGATCGGCCGTTTGCCGAACGCTTGGTCGCCGATCTTCTCGATGACGCCGGAGTAGTTCGACACCGGCCCGCTGGCGGTGACGATGAACCCCATCGCGATCCGCGACGCCGCCGATCCGACGGCGACTCGGTAGCCCGACGCGGAGCCCGGAAAGGCGAGCAATTGCCCGTCGCCCAGATCATAGCCGGCGGGCAGCGGATCGACGTCGTAGATGTCAAGGATCGGGCTGAAGACCCGGTTGAGCGGCACCAGCGGCGCGCCGAGCCAATCCTGCCGGCCAACCACGTAATCCGCCTCGTCCTTGATCGTGACTGCCGCGCCGTCGAGCGTGGCGTGTCGATCGAAGATCGCGAAATTGCCGACGCCGGGGCGACCGATCGAGACCTTGCCGTCGGCAAAACCGAGAAAGGTCGACGCCCGCAGCCGCGTCTCGCGCGCGCCGATGCCGGTCGGCGAGCGGGAATATTGAAGGTCCTGCTCGATCGACGCGATGAACCGGTTGCCGAAATAGCGCGCATCGCCGGATACGCCCGCGCGCTCGTCGCTGCGACCGAGCTGGATCCGGCCAGACAGGTCGCCGACCTGGTCGATCGGGCTCCGGCTGGCCTCGATCACGCCGGTATTCTGGCGGGTGTCGACTCGCGCTGCGATCGTATCGCGTCGCCCGGTGCGCATCGACAGGCCGAGCAGGCCTTGCGGATGCCAGCCGCCCGGCAGGTTGCGCTCGACGCCGAGGGTGGCCGTCCAGACGAAGCGACCGCGCGTGAGATAGCCGTTCAGGTCGAGGCCTTGCCGTCCGGTGTTGCTGCGCGTGCTGCCGTAGCTTGCGATCGCGGCGAGACCGTAGTTGCCGCGTCGCCAGTCGGCACGGGCATCGACATGCCAGCGCTCGTCGTTGATCCGTCCGTCGCGATCGAAGGGCGAGGAGAAGTCCTTGCTGTAGCGGCTCGACAGGACCGTGAAATTCCAGGTGTCGCGGTCGAGCGTCAGCGTCTGGAGCCAGTCTATGCTGAACGCGGTCCCCTGCTTTCCGTCGAACCGGCTGGTGCTGGCCTGGCCACGGAATAGCCCGATTGGCGTGCCGACCACGCCTTCCCCGCTGACCTGCCAGTTGCCGTCCGCATATTGCCCGCCGGTGCCGAGCGTGAAGCGGTTGGCGAAGCCGTGCCGGATATAGCCGGTCGCGGTCATCGGACCGCCATAGCGGCGCTCGCCATTCTCCTGCCGGCCGAGCGCGGCGCCGAAATCGGTGAGCCCGCCGGCCAGCATCGCGGTCGCGGTGAAGAAAGCTGCCGATGCCACTTCGTGACGGCCAAGATCGTCCTCGACGATCAGCCGGACGTCGTTCGCGCCGAACTGCGACGACAGATCGGTCAGCTGGTAGCGGCCCGGATCGAGTCGCAGGCGGCGCGTCTCGACGCCGTTGGTCTCGACGATGATCGTCGATGGTCGGTCGAGCGTCACACCGCCGCGCCCCGAGGGACGGATATTCTCGAACGGCCGGATCCCCTGATAGTCGCGGGCAACCGCGATGCCGAGGATCGTGTCGCTGCCCTGGAAGCCCGTGATGCGCGGCGTCAGCTCTCCTGCTGCGTAGCGGACAGCCGAGTCGAAATCGTCATAGGTCAGCCGCGTCACCGCTCGATCGAACCCGTAATGCCCGCCGTCATGCTCGGCGAGGACACCGCCCGACCGGAGGGTGACGCCTGGAAACGCGCCGAACGTGACGAACCCGTCCGCCGTCACGCGCAACGGCGACCGTCCGCGGTCGGGCCCGATGTCGATGAATCCCTGGTCGACCGCCAACCCGACGCCGCCCGCGAACCGCGCCTGCTGCATGTATCGCGAAGGATCGGGGCGAACGTCGCCGCGCATGCTCAGCGACTGGAGCGCGAGCGCGCTCGCCGGCACGGTAACGGCAACCTCAAGCGTCGCCGGATCGTAGCCGACGTGGATCGGCGGGACGTCGAGCGCGTCGAAGCGTGCCCGGAGAGCCGGTCCGACTTTCGCCTTCAGCTTGGCGAACAGCGTGGCGTCGATGCTGGGCCCAAGCAGCGCCAACAGGCGGACGGCGTCGATATCGCCATTGCCCGCCGTATCGACGCGAACGCCGATCTCACCAACCAGGCGCCCGTTCACAAGCAACGGCGCGTCGAGGTCGACGAGGCCGCGCGGAACCAGCGGCGGTGTCACCAGGGGGGGTGTCACCAGGGAGGGTGTCGTTGGAGGCGGTGTCGCCGAGGGCGGCGGTATCGCAGGCTGCACATCCTGCGGGACGGTGGAGGGAACGCGCCCGCTCTCCTGCCGGGCCTCACCGGCGCCAGCGACGGCATCGTCGGCCGCAACCAACGCGGCGACGTCCAGCGTCGCGAACGGGAAAACGGCTGCGCCTGCGGCCGAACCGCAGGACAATGCGCAGAGGCAGGCCGCCGATCGCCTTATGTGCCGACGGGCACGCCGACGGGACCGCCGTGCGCGGTCATAGCCCGCGGCCACCTCGCTCCTCCGGAAGAGCGCCGATGATGAGCTGGGCGGGTCCCTTGATCGTGTCGACAAGGGACATTTCGCGCGACGCCCCGGGCATCACGAACACGGCATCGCCATAGCGGATCTGGTCGAGCGCCAACGGTTCGACCTTGTCACCGCGTTTCAATTGCCAACTGTACAGCGTCAGGTCCGCGACGCCGGCGCCGCTGTTCGTCATGCGCCCGTGAAGCGCGCCGTCCTTTCCGAGCACGAGATCGCCGGTCATCGCCAGCGCGGGCTTGAGCGAGTCCGGCTGGACGATCGCGGTGGTGTTGAAATTGAGCGACATCGCCAGGTGGCTCTGCATTGCCGCTGCGGCGTCCTGCTTGACCATCTCGGTGGAATTGGTCTGCTTCACGCGGAGGACGAAGACCTTGCCCTGGTCCATGGTCGGCGCACCGACATAGCGGACCTGCATCAGCTGCGACTTGTTGCCGGCGATGCTGGCTTGCGGCGGGAAGATCAGGAAGTCACTGGGTGCCGGGGTAAAGGTCCGCTTGCCGGCTTCGTCGACCGCAACCGAGAAGGGCTGGAGCTCGACGTTGAGGACTTCGGCACGGGTATTGGTCACCGTGATCCGGGCGGTCGATCGCGCGCCGCTGGGCGTCAGCGTGTAGATCATCGGCTGTACGCTGTAGGCGAAGGCCAGCGTCGAGGTCAGGGCCGTGAGGGCGAGGCTGGCGATGACGCGACGCGATGTTCTCAGCACGATGTTTCCCCCCGGAAAAAAAGGAGGTGGACGCCACCGGATTGCAGCGTCCACCCCAGTAAAATCAGCCGACCGTCACATCCCAGGACTCGCTGTACGTGCCAGCGAGGAACGGCAGCGACTGCAGCGTGACCGAAAAATTGCCCGGCAGGCCGTTGGCGACGGTCGCATCCGGTGCGCCGATACCCGCCGTAATCGCGGCGCTGGTCATGTTGACGTTGTTGAACGGCAGAAGGTTACCGTCGAGATCGAGCGTCAAATTGTAGTGGACCTGCGACCCGGATGGGCCTGAAAAATAGCCGTTTGCTGCATCGACGGTGATCGCCTTGTTGCCGGACTTGTTGCAGGTGACCAGCACGCCGGCGATGTTCTGCAGCGTCTGATGCGCAGGATCGAACGAACGCGCGGTCGTGTCGACTTTGCAGACCGGCGTGATCGTGCCCGACGCGGTCAACGTGGCAGCGCTGGCAACACCTGCAAATGCGGTCGAAGCAACGATAGCGATGGAGAGAATTTTGAGGCTGAGCATGATGAATTCCCGTGCTGTTGATCGACTGGATCGCCGATGGTCGTTGTCTACACACTAGCCTTCGTTCACAAATCGTTCAGTTGAATAGGTCTGATTGACTATCGCTATGGTGTAATTTGCGTTGAACATGCACCGAGAGCGACAAGGCTATTCTTTGTGCCTGGGGTGCCCCGCTGACATTCATCTTTGCATAGATCGACCGCAGATGGGCGCGCACCGTGTTCACGGAGATGTTGAGCGTCCGCGATATTTCCTTCGGGCAGACCGCGTCGGCCACCCCCTGGAAAACCGGCAACTCGGACGGCGTCAGGCCGAACATCGCGCCCGCTATGCTTGCGTCGATCAGGGTGCGCGAACTGATGTCATCGAGCGTGACCAGCAATACCCAGCCACCATCGACGATCGTCTTGAGGATCGTCACCGCGACCCAGCGCGAAACGCCGAAAGGCAGGATCAACGCTGCCACAGCCTCGTCGCGCGACAACGCAAGCGCCGCCTGTTGCTGGAACAAGCGATTGGACGCAGGTTCGGCAAATCGCAGGCGGTGGCCGACATGCGGGGCGACCATACCGGCGTCGAGCAATCGCTGTCCCGCCTGGTTCGTTCGCTGCAGCCGCAGCGCATCGTCGAGCACCAGCCGGGCCTGCGCATCAAGTTCGAACCAGGCCACGCTCCAACGCTGCGCAAGTGCGCTTGGGCTGGGTCGTACCAGCACATTCATTCTGTCGATGACGCTCATAGGACCACCCTCTCGGGCACCTACATCCAACCAATCCAATCGAAGTTATAGTACGTATGGCGACTTAGGTATTGCTCCCTACGTACTTGTCCTTAGTCGATGTCGATGTTGGATCGACGAAGAAGCTGTCGGATGATTGCGCGACGGAGTCTCGAATAGTGTCGGCACCGACGAGTAATACTTCGAGGTCATCCGCGGGGTGGGGGAGCTGCGAAATGGACGCGGATGGCGAGCGCGAACCAATCACGGTCCCCGAAGGCATCCGGAGTTTCGGATTTCCGCGTGCAGCGACCACTGACTGGATGGTCGCGAGAACCGCAGCGAACCCGGCCCAGCTTTCCGGATCAGTGGCCGAGGTGGAAATTGGCTGGGGCGGCAGGGTTCGAACCTGCGCATGGCGGCATCAAAAGCCGCTGCCTTACCACTTGGCGACGCCCCAACAGAGGCGGCCTTATAGCGGGGCGGCGGCCGGTGAAAAGCCCTTGTCGATGTCAATCGGCGAGATGGTGCAGCCAGTTGTTGTCGTCCGGCGCAGTGCCGCGCTGGATCGAAACGAGCGCGTCGCGCATCCGCATCGTCAGCCGCCCCGGCGCACCGTCGCCGATCGTGAAGCGACCCTCGGGGCTGGCTACCGTACCGATCGGAGTCACGACCGCAGCGGTGCCGCAGGCGAACGCCTCGACCAGTCGGCCGCTCGCCGCATCGGCGCGCCACTGGTCGATGGTGTAGCCCTCCTCCCGCACGGTGATGCCCTGTGCACGGGCGAGCGTGAGGATCGAGTCGCGCGTGATGCCGGGCAGGATCGTGCCGGTGAGGGCAGGGGTCGCCATGCTGCCGTCGTCGAACACGAAGAAGATGTTCATGCCGCCGAGTTCCTCGACCCAGCGTCGCTCGGCCGCATCGAGGAAGACGACCTGGTCGCAACCGTTGCGGATCGCTTCGGACTGCGCGAGCAGGCTGGCCGCGTAGTTGCCGCCGCACTTGGCAGCACCGGTACCGCCCTGAGCAGCGCGCGTGTATTGCTGGCTGACCCAGATCGACACGGTCGGGGCGCCGCCCTTGAAGTAGGCCCCGACCGACGAGGCGAGCACCATGTAGAGATATTCGGCCGACGGCTTCACGCCAAGGAACACTTCGGACGCGAACATGAACGGCCGCAGGTACAGCGCGCCGCCGTCGCTGTCCGGAATCCAGTTCGTGTCGGTCTTCACGAGCCGCTCGACCGACTCGAGGAACAGCTCGGTCGGCAGCTCGGGCATCGCAAGGCGCCGCGCCGAATCCTGGAAGCGGCGTGCATTCGCCTCGGGGCGGAAAAGCGCGGTGCCGCCGTCCGCGAGCCGATACGCCTTCATCCCCTCGAAGATCTCCTGCGCATAATGCAGGACGGACGACGCCGGATCGATCGTCAGCGGCGCGCGCGCGGTGATGCGCGCATCGTGCCAGCCCTTGGTATCGCTATAGCGGATCATCGCCATGTGATCGGTGAAGACTCGACCGAATCCGGGATCGATCAGCCGCTTCGCCCGCTCGTTCGCCTCGACCGGAGTCGCGTTCGGCTCATGGCGGAAGGCGGAAGACGGCGTAAAAGCTGGAACGGACATCGAAAATCTCTCTCGTTGCGGGTTGCCGACGACTACGGGCGATGTCTAAACCGGTCAACATGCCTGCCACAGCGTCTCCTGCTTCGCCCCTGTTCCTTCGCGAACCCGAACTCCGCCGCGGCATGGAGCTGCTGTACTTCGGTTATAGCCACCTGACCCGGTCGATCGACCAGGGTCTTGCCGAAGAGGGGCTAGGGCGGGCGCACCACCGTGCGCTGTATTTCATCGCGCGAAAGCCCGACATGACGGTCAGTGAATTGCTGTCGCTGCTGGCGATCACCAAGCAGTCGCTGGGACGGGTGCTGAACGAACTGGCGGACCGCAAGCTCGTTGAAACGCGCCCCGGCGAGCGTGATCGTCGGCAGCGGTTGTTGCGGTTGACGGCAGAAGGTTCGAAGATGGAGCGGGAATTGTTCGAGGCCGCGCGGGTCCGGATGGCCGAGGCGTATGCGAGCGCCGGGCAAAGCGCGGTATCGGGGTTCTGGGCGGTACTGGAAGGACTGGTGCCCGAAGCCGACCGCTCGCAGGTGTTTGGTCTGCGCGGCTAGGCGATCCGCGGAAGGGGCGTCGGAGAAACGCCGGACGATTTGGCGTTGACGTTGCCGCCAGGGTTGTGGCACTCGGCCGACCATCGAAAGCCGGGGCGTTACCCGGCCCGACCGGCGTAGACGCCGCTCGCGGGTGTAGCTCAATGGTAGAGCTTTTGCTTCCCAAGCAAGTGACGAGGGTTCGATTCCCTTCACCCGCTCCATCGCAAACAGCGGTGGTTTCCAGCCTCCTGTTAATCAGCGTTCGAGTCTAGGTGTGGTTTCGACCGGGTCCCAAATAATTCAGCGAAATTAGTAGTTTCCGATGGCTAGCATTGCCTCGCCTGAGCATGTTTGCTCTGGCGCGCGACAGTGATGGCGAACCTAAGGGACCGTTAGGTTTCAAAGTACCATCTTCGGCCGAGCTCACACATTGTCAGGAATGGCGCGCGTTCAATAGCAATATCGACGACCGTCGACGCTGCGAGCGAAAGCGCCGAGGCAGTCTCTACCTCCTTCATCCATTGATCAGGAAAATATCTGGCGTAATTACCGAGAATGTACGTAGCCAAATATATGAGACCGAACTCGTTCACTGACGTCTCGGCAGTGAATTTTATCTCGCTGACGTTGCGTTGGAATAATTGCGGAAACCTGCAGTGACCCAACGGTAAATCCGGCGCATAATTCCAGTTTATGCGATACCCTCGTGCTAACTCTTCAATACTGATATTAGGGAACGCATTTGGTGAGAATGAAAAGAGATCTAACATAAGCGTTAGGGTGTCAGGGTGACTTGGATGGATTACTAACGTATAGTTGGATGTGCGATCAATGGTACTGTGCGTCGACGTGCCAGTCGCGCGTATAACGTTTGCGTGCAACCCCGATTCTCTTAACGTTTGCTCCATTCCCGGCAGGTTGGATAAGACGCTCAATAACGTTCTTCCGCCGGCAGGTATAAGTTCAAACCGATCGTCGACGGGGCCAAGTAAAAGCTCAGACCCTTCCTCAGTGTTTGCTGCGAACGCTGTGATCCTTTTTCCGACGGCGGGTGTTTCGCGCGCCGATCTATGCCAGAGATCAAACGTGCCTTGCCGTGATACTCCGTTGATCATTGGCGCTGCTATCAGCGAACTGGCACTATCCGCGAGGTTTTCATACTTTGAAGGATCCTTGGATTGCTTTAAAATGAGTCCATGGTGAGCGTGCTCCGCGCGCGCTCGGTCAAGACTACTGTCCCCCGACTGCTTTAATAGTATTTCGGCCAGAGCAAAACTCATGACGCCGTAATAGGTAAGGAGTGGTCTAGTCGCTAGGCTGACAGCTCTAGCAGCGATAAGGTATTCTTCGGCTTGGATTAGGCAAAATCGGATTTGTTCGGCCTGTTTTTTCGCATTGCTACGTAGGCTGGCAGGCAGCTGATGAAGATCCATCAGGAATCCGGTAACGTATGGAACATTCTGGAATCGGCGTAGTCGTAACCAAGTCAGCGAGTTCGCTTGGCTTCCTGGAACGGTCGATATCGAATTTATGATCATGATAGGCAACGTGCTAGCTGAGAGCGGCGCTCGAGGCGATTCCTATCACCTCCTTTGTCTGGGTGAGCGCTGCAGTGCGATTGCTCCCAGTACTGCGCTTTCAAGCGCGATATGAGGGAAGCACGCACGAGAACTGCGAAGAGGAACGGTCACTATGGGCAGTTTGCGATACCAGCGCGATACCAACCGGGTTCGCGCTGGGAACGGCGGTCGTTCGTTAGCAGCCGTTGGAAACCGCCCGCAGCCAACCGTTCGGATGTTGCGCGCCCTCCCCCAATTTGCGGCCGACCGTTCAGCCGACCAAATGACGATTGTGGTTGTTGCTGTCGCGGATGGTGGACAGCGCGCTGGATCATCGTCTCGCTTGCGCTGCAACCTTATCCAGTGGAGACACGACCAGTATGGGGGCGACAATTCCGTAAAACCGAATCTAATTTCGATAGCAATAATTGGCCGTGTGGATGTTTGTTTCAGGGTTTGCCGCAATGTATTATTCAAGGGGGAAGTATGACGTCGAAGCGAAATCAGCGGCGTTTGGGTCGTAGGTACAGCACCCAGCCGTCGCATTCTGGAAGCTTGCAACACGCTTTCGTACCTCCTCTGTTGAATCAGCCAACCGATCTAGAAAATTATAGAGACATACGCGCAAGTAGTAGGCATTCACCGGGGGCTTACGAAGGGCAGCTATATTTATATCTGGAGAAAGAAGCATACGCTGACACTTGGCTGCATGGGGGTGAGGTGCCACTAAATCTTGCGAGCACATACTTATCGAGCGAGAGGCGCGAAACGTTCACCCCCGACGAGGTCCGGCAATTTGAATTTCCGGGAGGGGGAGGCCAGGAAGCTCTTGACGCGCTTGGTATCAAAATAGGCCCAAACGTTGATGCGCGGAGTTTGGTTTTCAAGAACTGTACGTTCAACGGTAAAGCAGTAAATGGTACCATTAATTCATATAATGAAGATGCGTACATTTTGTGTTTCTCTACTGCTTGCTCTGAATCGTTGATGAAGCGGTTGGGAAAAAAGATTTGCCTAGAAATAAACAATTTACATCAACTTATACAAACGTTGAATTCGCAGATGGGGGCATCATGCCTCGTTGGAGCGGTTAAATACACCGATGGTGTGGAGAGAGGTCATTTTCTCAAAGGTCAGCAGGATAGTTGGCAGCAGGAATACAGATTGGTCTGGCCAACAAAAGATACTAAAAATCAAGTCTGGGTAAAAATTCTTCAGGGTGTTGCTAGTTTAGTTGATCCGAATGAAATTGTATAAGGCAGGGATATTTACGTTATCTATCGATTATAGGTCTAGGTAGGCTGGCAACGACAGCTTTGGAATTATTAAAGCAGGTGAATCATGCTTCAGAAAAAAGTCGTGGTAAGTGGGGCGGTTTCGACATTTGGCATTATATGGACGCTCATCAGCTCGACTCTGTCCATTATAAATATGCCGTCAGACGCGAGTGACGCGCTCAAGACTCTTTCAAACTCGCCAATAGGTTTGCCGATCTCATTGACTCTTGTAAGTTTAGGAGTTTTAATGTGGAGTGTGCTTTCAAAAGCTGAACCGATCAAAGGGGAGTCTGTCATGTCAGCCACGAAAAATTATCAACAGAACCATAGTGGCGTAGGCCATAACATTATAGCCGACTCGGTGAATATCGGGCAGCCTCGATTTGAGATGAGTGATCACGAAGTAGATAGGATTGTTGCTAATTTGGACATTAACAGGCCGGTTTCTATTCTCTGGCGAAGTCGTGGTCGAGGGGATAAAATTGCTGCCGAACTAATGGCTAGCCTCGTTAAAAGAGGGTTCGTGATCGAACAGAAGCAGTCCTTTATAGAGATGACTGGTGTATCATTTGACACAATTATCACGGTAACTAACGACGGGTTCCGATTTGGGAGCATGACGCTTCTAGGTGGAAGTCAGGCGGTTGCAGTTGACACGGACGCTGCTCTGTAAATTAGTATAACGGCAGTCGAACGCTTTGATTCATGCCGCATCGTAACCGCGCTTTAGCCGTGGAGCCGTAATCTCGTTTGTTTTCAGAGACGTTTGCCCGACGGAACCGCATATCACGCGCAAGGGATATCAATAGCTTGTAAGGCAGGGGGTATCGCGCATAGGTTCCGGCCATGGGCGATCCGACACCGTAGCCGACGACATGGCAGACGCCGAAGTTCTGCGCGCGTATCAGCAGATGACCGGGCGGTCGAAAGACATGGTTGCCAACGCGCTGCTCGCCGAGATCGAGCGGAGTAACCTCGACATATGATGAGCGAGCGCGACGTGTGGGTGAAGGCCGGGGCAATCGTCGCTGAGCATGGCACTTTGACTGCCGAGTATATCACCGAGCAGCTGGGCGACGTGCTCGGCGATCGTACGGCGGTCGAGGACTGGCGCCGCGTTGCTGCGGCTGTCGATGCGATCAACGCGGTCTCGTACATGACGAAATTAACATAAATTTACTACTAGTGATTCGACTCTTCATCGTTAATATGAGATTAACATCTAAATAAGTGGTAGATGATTCGCCACGGATGTGGAGGCTGTTATGGCATTGAAGCGTTTTTTTGCAGTAGCCGGACTATTTGGATCTGCCGTACTAATGGCAGCCCCTGCCTCAGCCGTGGTCTACGACATTCCAATCGGCGTAATTATCGTGCCGCCAACGCAAACGTTTACTCCTGGTTTGACCTTTCTCGAAGCCGGAATGAACGGAGCGAACTTCGAATTTGCAATTTCGCAGGCCATGACGCTGACGGTTAGCAGCTTCACGAACAGTTCGATCGGCGGAACAGGTGTTTTCGATTTTACGTCGATCGCGCTTTACGCCGGAACTGGCGTGGCTGGTCAGTTACTTCAGAGCGGTTTGATTACGGCGGAAGGCAATGCCCGCAGGGCGTCGCTCGATCAGTTTCAGCTAAACCAAGGGCTTTACACGATCGCTTATCGGGGAAATGTCACTGGAGCGCCTGCTGGCGTAGGAAGCAACATTACGTTCGCAGCAGCAGCTTCGCCAGGCGCAGTGCCTGAACCCGCAACCTGGGCGATGATGATCCTCGGCATGGGCGCCGTAGGCTTCGCCATGCGTCGCCGCATCAAGGTGTCGGAAGTAAACTTCACGAACCACGTGCGCGCGATCGCGGCTTCGTAAGAGACCAAATCGACTGCCGACAGGCCGCCCCCTCGGGAGAGGGTGGCGGCTTTGTCATGTTCGCAGCTTAAAGCACCGGTGCGACCATCAAACGCGAGGCGGCGCGATAGTTGAGCGTTCCACGCTTCAGCATCGTACCGTCGCCAAGTTCGCCGTCGCTGCAGTTAAGCAGCCTACCGATGCAGTTGCGGTTCCAGGTTTCGCGCGCCTCCGGTTCCCAGCCTTCCATATAGTCAGCGTGGAAGGTCGAGCCGCCCGGCATTCGCATGCCGGCCATCCGGTCCGACGAGAACCACACCTCGCCGTCGCTCTTCTCGATCGTGTAGACGACGCCCTGCGTGAGCTCCGGGATCATGTAGGGGTGGCTGTCGGGACAGCGCAGCTGCCCGGTCATCTGTCCGTAGGCCCCATGGGTCAGGTGCGAGCGGTGATCTGCGCTGTCGAGCGTGCCGGTCCAGCAGTTGCCAAATCCGATCATTGCCATAACCTGGCCTGCCCCGCCGCAGTCGCCGATGGCCTCACCGATCAGCAGGCGATGGTCGGACGGCCTGCCCGCGGTGATGCAGCGGAAGTGGAACGTGGAGTTTTCCGGCTGCTTCTCCCCCATGCGTTTCATGTCGAAGCCGGAGACGACGCGCAGACCGGTTGGCAAACCGGTGCAGCCCTTGGCCGCCTCCCTGAGGCATTCCGGATCATTGTCGGGCAAGCGCTTGTAGTAGAGCTGTATAAAATCGGGCTGGATGATCTTGCCGGCCGCGGTCATGAGCGCGGGCACCCAATAGGCCGATCGGTTGAGCGAGTTCGAGCAGGTGCTATCCCCTCCTGAGCGTAAGCTGGCGTATGTCGAGGCGTAATTGCCGCGGGTGTTACCGAACCACTGGTGGAGGTGCGGCGAGCCGCCGGGCTGACCCGGGTAGAGGATCGGATCGTCCTGGTTGATCTGGCCAGCGTTGCAGATCATCCGGAAGGCGCCGACCACGTCCGGCTTGCCGGATGGTACGACCGCATTGGCACCTGGCGAAAGGAAGCTCGCTAGGTCGAAGTTGCTGGCGATCGGCACAATGCTCGTCGGCAGCAGTGGCGCGGCAACGGACCGGCGCACGCACCGCTTCACGACGCCGGGTGCCGGATCGCCCATCGTGACGTTGTCGCAGCGGACGTCACCGAGGACCGTCAGCCGCCGCGTCTGGTCGCCTGCACCATAGCGGACCTCGCCCCAGCCGAGACCTTTGCAGCTTTCTCCTTCCTTGGCGCAGTCAGTAAACGCGGCGACCGGCGTGGGTAGCGGGGTGGGAGCAGGCGTCGGCGCGGCCCTGGCCACTAAGCCGTTAATTTGCGCCCAAAGCTCCGCAACCGATTTTGCCGGCGCCTTGCCCGACACTTTGGCGATCGGCGCCTTCAGGTTCGTCAGGGTAAGGCTCTGCGCGACCGCGGGGCTGGCCATCAACAGCGAGGCGAGGATGAGGATATATCGCATGCCGATTCCCTATGCTGCGACCAGCGTTGCAACCGATGGCGCGGTCGCGTGGCCGATCTGGATGTTCAGGTTGAGCGCCGGTCCCGCGACATCCGATGCCGAGTGGTAAAGGTGCGTCGTCGTGCCGTCGTCATAGATGCAGCTGTCGAACACCTGCTTTGACATGAACCCGCTGCCTGCGGGACGCAGCGCATCGACCCGCCTGTGCCACGTCTTGCCATCGTCGAGCGTGACCGCCTGATGCAGAGTGCGCTCTTCCTTGTAGAAGTACGTCGGCCCCGTAAATTGCGAGATGCCCTTGATGCCATCGAACGTTATCAGGTGGTGGTTGACCTCCGCGCCAGCCGTCGAGGATACGAAACCTTCCCCGATGAAGTTCTGGAAGAGCGAGCCCTCGCCGCCGTTCTGAGCACTGCTGATGGGCGTAAACAGTGGATTGTTGGCGTCGTCGGTCCACGAGACTCCCTCGTCGACGCTGACCATGCGGCCAAAGGACCGGTGCTGCGGCCCGGCGGCGCCCTGTCCGCAATACCATAGCTCGAGGCGGCCATCCTTGGTCCGATACAACGCGGCGTCGAACACGCCGTCGCTCTTCCACGGCTTATCGTTGCTGACTACAAGTCCGTGCCGCGCCCAGCTGGCGGCCGCTCCGGTCGGTGAGGTGGCGATGCTGATCGCGCCAGCACTGTGTGAGCCGTACGCGAGGATAAAGAGCCCACGCGACGGCGACCAGATCCGGCCACCGTTCATGCCGAACTTCCCGTTTTCCCCAGCAAGGAACACCGGATTAGCCGGGTCCTTCGTCCACGGTCCAGCGAGACTGCTGGCGTACGCATTACCAGCATGCTGCACGCCATCGTCGGAGCCATCATTGCGATAGCCCGTGTAATCCATGACCCACCGGTTCGCGACCGGATCGCGGATGACATTCGGATTGTTGAGGTCGGTGCTGTCCCACTCGCCGGACGCGCCCTTGGGCAGTGTTGGTGTCGTAGTTGAGGTGTTTGCATACGCCTGCCAGTTGATCGACGTGCCCATGATTGGCGCGACATCAATCTGGCCGAACGTGGCCTGTCCTGGGGGCGAGCCAGCATAGCCAACACCGACACCGACGCGCGTCGCCGAAATCAGATCGGCATCTACGACGGTCGCGACCTCAACGCCTTCGACGAACAAGGTTAGCTGCGATCCGATGACCCGGACGGCGACCCTCACCTCGTCACCAGAATTGTAGGTGTGGCCGGCTGCGATGAGTTCTGTTTCTGTACCGCCGATGACCTTATTGAGCACTACCATGCCGGTGGTGCCGCCGTTGATCGCGCGGCTTTCAGTCCGTACGTAGAAATAGTTGCTGTTGTCGACGAAGCGGAACAGCAGGTTCGCCAGCGACACGACAAAATCCGCCGACGAATAGGACCGCAATGTGCTCGACAGGTTGTAGCTCGTGCGAGCCGCGTCGAAGGTGACATTGCCCGAGCTAGCTGGCGAGACGACGCGGCCGCTGCCGTCGAGCGTCCAACCGGCTTGACCTGACCAAGTCTTGGCTCCGGTCGTCGTGGTGCGTCCGATTAGCGCGGTACCCGCTGCGCCGGCGAGGGCATCGGTGATGTACGACGCGACACCGACGTTGATTGGGATCGAGTAATCGGTCGTCACGCTGTTAAGCGTCTTGCGGACGATAGGCGTGATCGTTGCAGCAGCCTGCGGCACGGTTGCGCCTAGTGACAGCTCGTAACCGAACAGAGAAACTGCCCCGCCTGCGTTGTCGACGAGCGAAAGGGCTGCCCCCCGCTCCAAACCGAGGAAGGTGCCGATACCCTGGCCGGGACGCGCAGCCGCGTTGGCCGAGGAGCGGGTGATTGTCATGCTTGGCGTAGGGGTCGGCGTCGGCGTCGGCGTCGGCGTCGGTGTCGGCAGTGCCGGCATCCCCTCAAGCGTAAAGATGCGAGCGAGCGCATCGTTAAGGGTATCGCGGATGTCCTTATTGGACGCGCCGTTCGGGATGGTATTGAGGACAGTCATGCGCGGTCGCTCCAAGCTTTGGTGTCATCCCAGCTGCCGACGTCGGACCAGCGGGCGAAGATCATTGGTAGTGCGGTGCCCGCGAGGAGGAGCGCGAGCGTCGGTCGTCCTCGCAGGGAAGTGATGCCCAGGCCGAGCCTCATCAGTAGATCGCGATCATGTCGGCAGCGGTCGTGCCGGTTGCCATGACCCGCCGCGGGCGGAACGGCACGATCGCGCCGGCCGGCACGTTCGTCCACACGACGGCTTCGGCGCCAGGCGCCTCGTTGTCGCCAATCATCGCGATATCGCCGGCCGTGCCGACGTAGATTGCCTTAGGCGTTTCCGGCAGATCGTTGGCATCGCTTGGGACGATCGCCAATGCCCGTTCACCGGGATCCGATATACCGGAAAAGACGCTGCTGAACGGGTCGGCCATCATGGTCTCCTATCGTCTGTAGGGATTACGCCGCCGGCTTCTTGATCTCCGCTTTCACGGCTTTCACGACGGGCCCGATCGCGGTGACCGCGCTGATCACGAGCGACGGGTTGGCCTTGATCGCCTTGAAGGCAGCGCCGAGCAGTTTTCCGATATTCATGGGTCTTCTCCAGGTTGAGGATTGCGATGTCAGGCGTGCTTGCCGGTCTCGATCATTGCGATCACGCGAGCTGCGCGGGCCGGCGTCTGCTTCGCCCACAGCGACTTACGAAGGTTCGCCCCTGCCGCCTTCCAGTCGCGCGCGGCGATGAAGCGAAACGAGTTCACGAAGGCCTCGTCACTGCCGCTGCCGAGCTGGAACTGCATGTTGAGGATGCCGGCAAGGCGGACGGGGTCATTCGCGACGGCCGGGTACCACGGCTCGTCGACCACCCCGGCGAGCAACATACCCAGCCGGTTGCGGTTGATGAACGCGATCTCTTCGGGAAACAGCTTCCCGCCCTTGCGCTTGTCGACGAGGATGCCGCGGGCGATCGTCTGAAAGCCGAGGCTGTCCAGGTAGACGTAGGGGATCACGCCCTCATCGGTGTCGAGATCCTTGTCGACGATCGCCAGCGCTGCCGCCTCGATCGCCGTCGTGACGCGCGCAGGCGCTCCTACCTTACGGTCGGTCATAATTCTTCCCTTCGATGTGAGGCTTTTCCGGGGTCGACCCGTTCAACCGTGGCTGAGTGTTCGGATCGCACCTGACCTTGGTCGGCCCGCTTTTCCGAACCCCCGGGGGCGGGCCGTTATCCCGCTGGCTTGTCGGTCTCGACGCCGAACACAGCGCCAGCCTTCTGCAGATACTTCTCGGCAATTTTGAAGATGCCCTCGCCGAGCACGCCCAGCCCGGCGCCGTAGAGCAGACCACCCAGCGGCTCGGGGCGCATCGCAATGACGATCGCCGCGGATACCGCTAGCGCCATGCCGGTGACGGGAATGTCGAGGCTCCATCGATGCTCCTGACGGACGGCCTGGGCAGCACCGATCCAGAACCGCGCCGCGAAGCAGGCGAACAGCGCTGCGATCATGCCCGCCGCCTCGAACGGGTAGCCAAGGAAGTGCCAGATCACCGGCACCGACGTTGCAATCGTCGCGCCTTTCTCTGTCAGCGCAGCTGCGGCGACAGGTAGTGTAGCCGCCATCGTTGCGCCCCCTTTGTAAATGCCGTCAGTGCCGATCATCGCGTGGAGACCACGCCGATCGCGGCGATGAATGTGAAGAGACCAAGCCACAGCATGCGCCGGACCATCGGCCAGGCGAGCCACATATCGATTGGGAACGGCTCTTTGCGCTGCTGCTCGATCATGCCGGGTTCCGAGCAAATGTAGAGCATAAGCCCGGAGATCCCGCAGGCGACGGCGAACGGATCGAACAGGCGCTTCACCGTCGCGAACATGCCGGTCATCACCGGATCTCGCGGATCGTACCCCCAGAGTGTCAGCGCCTCGGCACCGCAGCGAACTGTGATGCCGCAAGCGAACAGAATGCCGAGCGCGCGGTAGATCCACGCTGGTGAAAGCCAGACGTCAAGGCGCCGGTGTTTCCAGGCATCGCCGGCCAGCTTTACCACGACCATCACACCGATCAGTGTTGCGACCGTCATGACCGCGAGGTTGATGACGACCAACCATCCCATGCCTTCGAAGCTGGGTTGCGCAATCGTGCGGGGTCCGTTCGCGACAGCCTGGGCCGCGAAGCTGGTATTGCTCATGATGCTGCTCCTCAGCTTTGGTCGTTGTCGGTCAACAGGTTCAGCCGTGCTTCCAGCCGTGCGATCCGTCGCCGCTGCCAAGCCGCTTCGACGGCCTGACATTCGTCGTAGCGCAGGCCCCACCGGTCGCCTGCCGCACGGGCGGGAGTGCCGGGGCTCGCGGGAACGATCACCTTGTCGTCTGCATCTCGCGTCGCTTCGGTAGCTGGCGAAGCCGTCACTGCATCCCAGCGATCGAAGCACAGGAGACCGATCTCGGTCGCATCGAGATCGCGCGCGGCGAACGCATCGCGGACGTGCTGCGCGATCAGGCCAAGATGCCAGCGCGCGTCGCTGCCCTTGTGCTCGACTGCATCGCGAAAGCGGAAGCGCGACCAGACTACATCGCCCCAGGCGTCGAGCCAGCTATCCGGTACCGGCTCGATGTCTTCCTTGGTCCGCGCGTCGGACGTGTTGATCGATCCGGTGCCGGCGTACACGACAGACCAGCGGTAAGCACCGGCGCCGAGCGATTGGCCGTTGTCGCCCCCCGGCCGAACAGCGCCGCCACTCTCGATAGCCAGCTTTTCGGACCCGAACTGATTTTCGATTACTCGCCAGCGGTTGGCACCGTCCGGGATGCCGCAGGACCAGTTGGCGAGATTGGTCGAAAAGTTGGTTGCCGCAAACGTACCATTGCCGATCGATACAGCCCCGGCGACCGTGAGGCCGTCGCCGTTGACACTCGCGCGCACCACGCCACCGGCCACCAACGACAGCACATTTGCCGCGAGACGATTGATTCCGGTATCCTGGTCGGCGGCGAAGCGGAGCGCGGGGGCTGCCACCGTACCGTCGGGGAGCAGACCGGCGCCGATCCCATCGCGAACGCCTGCGAAGCTGTTGAGCAGCTGCGCTGCAAGCAGCGCCAGATCACGGGCAAAGCTGCTCGTCGGCAGCACGGCGTAACCTTGGCCGCCTGCGCTGGCCCCCTGGTAGTTGCCGCCCAGCGTCAGCTGCGTGGCAGAGATGACCAGACCGACTTCGTAAACACGGCCGTCCGGTCCGAGAAACGCTTCGCCTTGCTGCGTGTTCGAGACGAAGTCAGTGTTGGCGCCCGTGACGACGGCGCTGCCGTTCGTTACGCTGACGGTGCCTGCGCGATACCATGCCATGATTATTCCTCGGTTGCGACGATAGTGAGGCGCTGCGAGACCGTGTCTCCGCTGGCGCTGAAGCCACGAGCGAGCGTCAGTTTGACGGTTCGGTCGCTGGCGGACTGGACGGGATCATTTACGGTGAAGCCGCCGCCGATCGTTGTCGTGATGTCGGCACGGCCAGGAGCGTCGCCAGGCGACGGCGCGGTGCCCGAGAACGTCGAGGTCTGCGTCGTGAAGCTGCGTTGGTCGATCTGTGCAAACGAGCCACCGCCGAACGCGCGAGAAAGCGTGATACTTGAACCGGCCTGCTCGATCGTCTTGTACCCGAAGTTTCCGCCGGCGCCGTCGCTCGGCGCATTGGCCCCCGATGCGGCCGCGTTGTACTGCTGAAGGCCCTGAGCAGTCGGCGGATAAGTCGCGGTGATCGTGGTGCGATACGACCAGCTGACGACATATTTGACCGGCCGGCCATTGGAGCCAAACGGACCGATCTGAGCCACCTCGCTGACCGAAAGGCCGCTCGAACTGGACGCATTGCGCAGAACTCCGGCCGACAACGAACCGCCAAAATACGCGTCGCCGTCGATCGCCTTGTAGATCTTGGCGTTGGCGCGGCTGCACTGGTCGATCGGCATCGTCGGGCCGAACCATTCCAGGAGGTCACGCGCGATGCCGAAGGCGACGCCCTGCACCTCCATGTACGTGCCATTATTGTAGATGATGCGTCCAATGCCCATGCGCAGATCCGTATTGATGAGGTTGAGGGAGCCAGGACCGGCGTCGGACCCAATCAGCTGAAAGCCCGAGACGTTGCCGTTCGCATCCACCGTGACGGTATACCGGCCCTCGATCTTGCCGAGACGGTCTGTGGTGGCCGAGATCGCCTGCTCGACGCCGACACCGCCGACACCGTCCAGTCGAGCGGCAACCTGCTGGACGGACTTCGCATTCGCGTTATCGCGATCAACGCTGGCCTGCCGGTCCGACGCGACTGTGGCGCGGGTGGCGACAAGGCCGGTTGTTGGATCGTGCAGTTCGACCGCCAGGACACTGGTGTCGATCGCGTTTGCGTTGTCCCGCTGGACGCTCGCTTCACGCTCCCGATCGATGCGCGCAATGGCAGCCGGAAGGCCGGTCGAAGGGTCGAAGACCTGCCCACTCAGCTGCTCGATCGACCGCGCATTCGCACTGTCTCCGTCTACCTGCGCCTGCTTGTTGGTTGCGACGGTCGCCCGCGTGGCCGGAAGGCCGGTCGTGGGGTGGCTCAGTTCAGCGTCGAGTACGGTGATATCGTACGCGTTCGCTTGGTCGCCCGCTCCGCGCAGACCTTCCTCGCGCACGAGTCGGGCGCGGGTCGCGGCGAGGCCGGTATTGGCATCGTTGAACACGGCCTCGGCCGCCTCAATGCGCGACGTTAAAGCCTGTTTCGTGTCCGCCAGAACCTTCGACGTCGTAACGATCGCGGCCTCGGCCACACCCATGCGCGCCAGCAGCGCCTGCCGGGCGATCGCGGACGCCGCTTCATTGGCTACCAGCGTGGTCGTGAACTCAGTCTGGATCTGGACGAGCTGCGCCGCGCGACGCTGGCCCGCTTGGTCACCGGCGATCAGTGAGCCGAGCAGTGCCTCGGCCGTCTCGTTTTGGTCGCGGACCTGCTGACGAATGGTGGTCTGAATACCAGCGACGCCGCCCCCGGCGCCGATCGACGCCTGCGTAAGGGTTGCGATCGCCGCAGCCTGGTCACGGCTGACGATGCCGAGCGCGTCGATACTCTCGGCGAGCGCCTTCTCCGCACCAACCCTTACGGTCCGTTCTTGCACCGATCGCGCATCAAGATCGCCGACTTTGACCGACAGCAGCGTGCGCGCGACGGCCTCGGCCGAAAGGCCGTCGACGATCTTCGTGTAGAGTTCTTGCCGTATCTCGCTCTGCGCCACGATGCGACGGCGATCGGCATTCTCGCCGGCAAGCAATCCGCTCAGAGCGGCCGTCGCCGCGCCGTCTGCGGCCGCCTGTGCCTGCCGGATCGTGACCGATATTCCCGACACGTTGCCCAGCGTCGAAAGCGTCTGCTCGACCGAGCCGGTGCGGATGCCCAGCGCGTCGACGACAGTTTTTTCCGCCTTGGTCGATACGGTGCCTGCCAGTGCGTTGAGATCCTGCCGAACCGTGGTGACGCTGCCCGACACGCGGGTCAGTTCGATCGCCTCCGCCTTCAGCGCAACAACCGCGTTCAGGCCATCGATCGTCTGCTCGGCCGATGTCAGTCGCGCGATGATCGGCTCCAACTGCGCTGCCTGCACAGGATCGAGCACCGCCAAGGCGATCTTCTCGTTCACATACTCGACCGACGCTTTGGTCGTGACCTTGGCGTTGACGCCATCGATCGCGAGCTCGGCGCGCGAGGTACGGTCGGCCAGCTGGTCGACAGCGTAGATCCGCGCAATGCCCGTGACCGGATCGACGATGATGCCGGCGTCGCGCAGGACTGCGCGGGTGCGAGTGCTCTCCGACAGCAGGCGGAGCAACGTCTCGTCGAGACGCCCCGCGTCACGCTCGATCTGCCGCAATACTGCGTCCTGGTCGACGGTCGCGCGGGTCAGCGATTCGAGCGACGCATCGGTACCGACCTTGGCGAATTCGAGTGCGAAGATGTCGCTTTCGATTGGCTCGAAGCGCGCCTCGATCGGCACGATCTTGTCGAGGGTGGCAAGCACCTCGCTGACCGGCTTGCCGCCGACCGCGGCTGTATCCTTGGAGGTATTGTCGCTGGTCTTGTCCGCGTTGTTGGTTGGCTTGGTGCCGTTCGGATCCGTGATATCCGGCCATGCAACCGACCCGCCTGGCGCGAATGGAACGATCGGGGCTGCTTGGCTCAGCCCCTCGATCGCAAGCGACAATTTGCTGACGCTGACGCCGACCTCGATCGAGAAGTCTTTGAAGAAGCCATAAACCGTCAGGCTGTCGAGCCCGACTTCTCCGATCCACAACGCGGGCCGCGCTCGGACAGCTGCGATCCGACCAGCAACAAGATCTAGCGCATCGGTGTCGATGAGCGCGTTAGCAGTCATCCGCTTGGCCCAGGCGCGCGGAACAACCGTCACCTCGCCAAACTCGTCGGTCACCTTGCGGCTGTAATCGATGATGCCGGCGGTTGGCGCCGCCTCGGTAACCCCCAGACCCATGATCGAGCCGATCAGCAGCGTGCCAACAGTCACGGTGCCATCGCCTGCCGCGAGACTGTCGCGCCAAACCCCCTCGTCCAACCAGGCTGCACCGTCATCCCACCGTCTAGGCCCAGGGTTAGCAGAGGCCGGCGTTACCGTCACGGTGACGCTTGCGCCTGCGGCGACTGCCAAATCGAGGAACAGCACCTTGCCTGCCCGGTTGGGCGTTTGGGTCCGATCGTAGTTTTGCGCGCGCACGCGCACCGTCCCCGCGTTCGTGTCGAGGATCGCGAGTGCCGACGTCGGGACGCCGGGGACGAGCGCGACTTCGATGGGCGCACCGGCAATCGTTGCCGTACCGAGCGCCTGGTCGACCATTGCCCAGCGGTTTGTCGGGCCTACGTCAAGCCACATGCCTGTCGTGCCGACGGGGTCATTGCCGACGTTTGCCGCCGTTGCGCTTTCGTAAACGCGGTGCGCCGCTGCTACGATGACACGAGTCCCAAGCGGATAACTCACGCTGGCCGCCCAGGCTGGATAGTCAGCTTCGTCAACCGAACTGGACGTAAACACGGCGTCCGTAACCGTGATCGGTGCAAGCAGCTGCAACGTTGACGGCTGGCCGACCGGTGCAGGATCTCCGCCGTTGTCGACGATATTTGAACCGACTGTCAGCCCTTCGACAGTCAAGGTGCAATAACTAAGCGGCGACGTGGCGAGGTCTAGCGCGAAGTCCTTATAGAACCCGCGCACGGTCAGGCTTTCGAACCGATCGTCAGCAATCCAATTAGCGGGAGTCGCGCGCAGATCGGCAAGTTGGCGCTGAAGCGTGTCGACGTCGTCGAAAGGTACGCCGAGCTTCACCGACATCCGCCGCGCGAATCCACGCTCCACAATAGTCGTCACGCCAAAGTCGTCGGTAACACGCCGGCTATAGTCGATGATGCCGATCGTCGGCGCAGTCTCGACCGTGCCAAGATCGATCGACACGCCGCCGTCTGTAACGACCCTCATGCCGCAATTCCGGCAACGCTGATCGCTTCGCCACCGCTGGCGGCGGTGACGTCGTCGAACTTCCGCGCCATCCGACCGGTGTTGCTCGAGGTGGCGGCATGGCCAGCATTGTTGTCGGTACGCAGCTGCACGATCTCGTCACGTAGCGCGCGGATCTCGCTAGCCATGTCATCGTTCGTCGCAGCCGTTGCCGTCGCCGGCTGCGATACGGAGGCGGCCCCTAGTGCCTGTGCGGTCGACGTCGGCGTGGTGGCGCTTTTCGTAAGAGCGGAGACGACACCGTAGGTTGCTTCCAGGCTGGCAGCAGTCTGCGCCTGCACGCGCGCCAGTTCCTGCCGGCTCGTGGCCTGTTCCGACGCGGCCGTGAGCAGGGCTTGGCTCAGCGCCGGCAGACTCTTCGCCGCGTCCTGATCGCCACCACGCGCAGCGGCCGTCGCCGCGTTGAACTGGCCTTGCAGGACCGCGAAGCTATTGCCGCCCGCGACATCGGTCAGCCCACGGATCCGCTTCACTTCATCCATGATGCTGTCGCCAACCGACGTCCAGGCATCGGACAGCGCCTTGGCGGCCGTTGCCGCAGCCTGCGCGTCCTGCACGGCGTAGATCTGCTGCTGAAGGGCGCGGTTGCTGGCGTCGAGCTTGGCGAGGTCGAGCGCGCGGATTGCCGCGGTATCGCCCTGCGATTCGAGCAGCTGACGCTGGAGATCCTGCCGCTCGCTGGCGATGTCGGCCGCGCTCTTGGCGCCCTCCATCGACGCTTGCAGATCAGCGAAGGCCGGCGCTAGTTTCAGCAACGTGGCATAGGTCGATTGACCCGCCGCGGTGGTGAGATCCTGCGCTTCGACCAGCTGGCGGAACGCGGTCAGCGTTGCCGGCATCGCGACGCCGAGGCTGCCGAATACCCTTGCCATCTGTGCGGTCTTCGCCGCGGCCTGCTCTTCCTTCGAATAGTAGGTCTGGAAATACGCGCCGGCCGCATCGGTCAAGGCCGACACGCTGTCGAACTGATCCGCCAGCGCCAGCTTCACGCCGATCCCCATCGCCTGCGTGTTCGTGCCGAGCAGGTCGAGCGATGCGCCGACCGCCTCGACGGTCGATGCGACACGGACGAGCGTCTCGAACACGCCTTCGCCGACCTTCTGGAATTGCTCGAGGCCGGGAAACGCCGCGGCAGCCATGCCATCGGCCGCGGCGCCAAACACGGCCGAAAGCTTCTCCTCGATCTCGGCGCCCGTCAGCCCCTTCAGATCGATCTTGCCGATATTGACGATGAAGCCGTTCAGGCGCGCCTGGACGTCACCGGTTGCCACACCCAACGGTCCGGCTGCGGCTGCAATTGCATCGTTGAACGACTTCAGGATCAGCGTGAACTGGTTTTCGAGGCCCGCATCGGCCCCGCTATATTGCGTCGAGGTCTTCGTGCTGGTCGTGATGCCGAACAGCTTCTTCTTCCTCTCGATGTCGGAATAATAGGAGGCGTCGAACCCGCCGCCCAGGATGCTGCCGACGGACTGCGCCCCACCGTACAGCCCGCTGCCGATGACACTGATCTTCGATCCGAACAGGCCACCCAGCAGGCCACCGATGACAGGGATCTTGCTCAGTACCGAGCCGATCGCGTTCGACTTGAACCCCTCGGTCACGCCCGACGACGCATCGATATTGCCGGCGCGCACAACCAGCGACGCGACGTTGCCGATCTGGCTGTCGATCGACTTAAGCGAAGCGGCCATCTGACGGGCGAAGGTGTTCGTCACGGTGTCGACCTCCTTCAGCGCGTCGATGGCGTTCTTGATACTGTCGCTCTTGGCGGACGTGTCGCCGAGTACGGTGCCGGTGCCGGTGTTCGTCGGCGCCAGCGTGTTCTTATTGCCACCGCCGAACGAGCCGGCGATCGACACACCGATCGAGGCAAGCGCCGCGATCGTCGCAGCGCCGGCCGCTAGGTTCAGCGGGAACGGCAGGCTCTTGATTGCATTGACCACCGCCTCGGTCGCGCCGACGGCGATACGCGCGACACTGTTGGCGATCTTGGTGCCGGTCTCGATCGCGTCCTGCGCGATGGCACGGACGGACAGTGCGAACTGTACGAGACGGAATGCCTTCTCCGCCGTTTCCAGCGTCTTGTAGCCGGCCGAGCCTTCCTTGAAAAACCCCTTGGCGGCTGCTGCCATGTCGCCGAACGCGCCGATCTGCTGCGACGACGATCGCAGCGAATACAGGCGGTTCTCGCGCGCGATCCGTTCCTGATCATCGCCGGCTTCGCGGATGGCGGCCTTGTGGGCTGCCTGCAACCTTGCCTGATCGGCGTAATACCCGGTCATCACGGTCAGGGCGTCACCAATCACGGTACCGACATTGCCGAACGCGTCCGCCATGCCCTGAGCCGCCCGCTGCGCGCCGTCGTCGATCGTGTCGAACAGGTCCGACGTTGCGGTCAGCGAGGCGTTGAAGGCGGCCTGCTGATCGTTGATCGCCTGCTGACTGTCGGCGATCTCGACCTGCTTGCGGATATACTCGTCGTGATACGAGCCGGGCTCATAGTTGGCGTCAGCCTCCTGCGTTGCACGCAAGGTGGCGAGCGCATGGACGCGCGCGGCATCCGTGGCGCCGACGAGGCGAAGCTCTTCGCGCAACTCGGCAAGGCGCTTGTCAGCAGCGGTGTCGGCCTGCGTGAACCGTTCGCCGATCGCGGCAGCCTTCACCGATGCCTGCGCCGCCCGCTGGTCGCCCAGCGCCTTGGTCGCCCGATCGGCTTCGTCCTTCAGCCCACGCTGCTGCGCCGCCTCGATCGCGGCGAGCAGCGGAAGCTCGGCAATGCGCTCCTGGACGAGAGCTGCGGCGCGCTCGGCCGGGACGTTTCCGGCAGCGACCATAGCGTTGACCTCGGTCTGGATCCGCGCCTGGTCGCGCATCGATGCGGACGACTTTGCCGAATCCGATACGCGCTGGGCGATATCGAGCCGGATCTCGCGGTTCACGGCAGCCTCGATGTCGGCGCGCTGCTTGATTGCCTTGCTCTCGGCCTTCACGCGCGCTTCGGCGATCAGCGCTGCCGCACCCGACACCCCGTAGGCGTCGGCAAGCTTGTACAGGTTGCGGATCTGCGCTTCGGTGGCCTCCGCATCGCGGGCCAGCTGCTCGGCATGCTTGTCGGTCTTGGGTTTCGGGATGTCGTTATACCCGATCGACTTGGCGATGCGGTCACGCGCGTTGTCGATGGCGCCCTTTTTCACCCGAGCGCCCAGCTTCGTCAGATATTTGTCGGCTGCGTCGTATGCGGCGCCGTAGGTCTTTTCGAGCAACTTGGGGTCGCCCTGACCGATCAGCATCTTTCCGAGGCCTAGCACACCGCCCTTCTCGATCTCGCCGAGATAGGCCTTGGTCCCGGCGACGCCTGCATAGATGCCGGCGAGCGTCTGGCGCATGTACGACGTCAGATCGTCGAGAACGCCCTTCACGCCCTTCGACATGCCCTTCATGTCGCCGACGAAGTAATCCGAGATGTCCTTGCCGACGACGCTGAACAGGGCCTTGGACGTATCCGCCCAGGTGATCGTCTCGTCCTTCAGCTTGTACAGTTCTGCCTTGGTCGCGTTGGCACCGCCCGTGATTTTGCCGAGGTCGCGGGTCAGCTGATCGGACTTGACGCCCTCGTTGACCCACCGGTTGAACAGCGCGAACCCTGCGCCGGCCGCGGCCAGGCCAACGAGGAACGGTGCGAAACGGACGGCCAGCCCGGCTACCTCTTTGCCGAAGCCCCGCAGGCCGCCTTGGCCCATCTGGGCTACCTGAAAGATCTGGGCGCCCTGCTGAATAAAGACCTGCATGGGCTTCTGCCCGGTCAGGAGCCCTTGCGTAATATCGGGCAGCTGGACGGCGATCGTTTGTAGTGCGGTCCCGCTCTTACGCGCCGCACCCGCCATGGCGCCATGCGTCTGCGTGGCGAGGTTCGCCCGATCGACGAGCATGCTTTCCGCGCGTGCAAGGTCTTCCGCCGAGGCACCGGCCGCGGTCATCACGCGCCGCGCCTCGACCAGTTCGGCATTGAGTCGCGCCTGCGCGGTTGCAGCCGGGTCGAGCATGGCGCGCAGGCGTGCCAGCACCGCCGCATCGCTTGCCGCGGCAGCCTCTTCCTCGCGCATGGCCTGCGCACCGCGACGGACCGTCGCCTCGAACTGATCATGCGCAAACGCGGCCGCACGCAGGCGCTGCGCTTCATCATCGCGTGCGGACGCTGCCTGGGCGGCTTCGAATTCGCGCTGGGCTGCCGCGCCTTTTCGGGCCGCTGCCTCGAACCGGTCAAAGGCGAACGCAGCGTCACGCAGGGCCTGCGCCTCGCGGGCGACGGCTGCGGCTTCCGCATTCTCGGCCGCGCCCTTGTCCTCGGCATGGCTCTGCCGAACCGCTTCGAGGTTGCGCCGGCTCGCAAGCAGGCGATCATTGGCGTCCCCGAGGTTATGCTCGGCCGCCGTGAGCGCGAGCGTCTCGATACGCTGGTCGCGCAGCTGGTCGCGCGTCTTGCCGACCGATGCCGCTTCACGGTCCATCGTGACGATCAGCTTCTCGATCTCTTTCTCGGTCCGGTTGACCTCACGAGTTGCGGCCGCTGCGTCACGCGACGTCGCCGGACCGACGATCGACATTCCGGCCATCTGGCTGGCGGAGCGCGCCAAGGCTTCGACAGACAGCCCCGCACCGTCCAGCGCGGAGCGAACGGTGTTCATCTCGCGCGTCGCGGTGCTGGCGAACTGCTTTACGCTCGCGGCCGGACCGTCGAGCTTGACCATGTAGGACGTGCTGCCCTCGATCTTTGTCGCGCTGGCGAGGATCTTACCCTCGGCAGACGACATGACCGCGAGCAGCTTCGCCATTTGCTCGAACGATTCGGACGGGTTGATCGTGAAATCTACGCCGAGGCCGGTAGAGTCGTCATCGTTCATGGCAATCCTCCCGGTTTCTAGCCAAGCAGCCTGCGCAGCTGGGCTTCCTCGATTTCGAGCTCACGCTCCGTCACCGGCGCCTTCCATGGCGCCGGACAGGTCTCGTCTTCGGCACGTCGGCCTTCGGCGAGGTAGGCTTTCGACAGATCGCGGATCAGCCGCGCTTCCCACGGCGCCAGACGCACGCAGGTATTGGCCTGCCACGCCGCCAGTTCGAGCGAACTGATAGGCGCCGCACCCATGCCGGCCGCCTCCGTCAGGCCGATCTCGATCAGCCAGTCGAAGATATGCGGAGCAGGGTTTGGGGGCATCTGCGGCGTCAGTTTGCGCCGCTTCATCTCTTCCATCCGGCTGAGGCGAGGCTGATCGTCGGCGATCTTTGCCCGCTTGGTGCCAGCGGCCGGCTTTGGCGTGGCACCGAGCCACGCCAGTTGCCGGACGTAGAGGGTTAGGCCGCTACCGACGCGGCGCTGAAGTTTCCCCAGTCACCGAAGAACTTCGCCACCTGCTTGGTGATGAAGCCAAGCGACTGGTCGGCATAGGCCGCGCGGAACATGGCTTCGCCAACCAGCGGTTCGGTCGCGCCTTCCGGCTGATACTCGAAATTCTCGAAGCGCGCGGTGAGCAGCGCGAGATCCTGCGACGTCTCGGCGACGCGTTCCTCGCGCGTGGCGGCCGTGATCTTGCCGTCGTTATCCTGCATGCGCTTGAGCGCGCGCGCGGACTGACGCGATTCGATCTCGCCCGCGACGTCGCTGCCGGGACCATAAAGGTGGATACGCACGGGCAGGTTGCGGTCACCGTTCGCGTACAGCGGTTCGCCGGTCGGTCCCTTGACGTGGAGCGAGGCGGTCGCGGTAACGGCCAGGGCGGCGATGTTGAAAAGCTTGGTCATGGTTCATCCTTCGCGGGAAGATGGTGCGCCGGCCCGCCCCGCAACCCGCGATAGCGGGGCAGGTCGACACATGAGGTAGAGCCGGCGTCGCGGGCGCCGGGAGGGGGTTAAGCGGCGGGTGCGCGCACCACCTTGGTGCAGATCTCGACCGTCGGGGTCGCCATCATCACCGGATCGGCGCCGTCGACCGTTTCCGGCCAGCCGAATACGCGGCCCTGAAAATACCGCTTGGCGCCCGACTGGTACGTGACGCGGACCGAGTAGAGCGCGTTGGTCTCGTCATCGGCAGCCGTACGGAACAGCGTCTGTCCGGCATCTGCGTCGTCGAGCGCGAACTGCGGCTGGAGCGAGCCGTAATCCGCACTCCCCTTCAGCTTCTGCTTGGGACCTTTGAGCGGTTGGAATTCGGTCTTGGCGAACGTGGCGCCGATCGTGCCGATCTTCTCGCAGTTTCCTGCCTCCGTGTAGGACAGCGCTGCGTAGCCGGTAGCGTCCTGCGTGGCGGGAGCGGCGACGCTGATCGCGATCGCCGAGCCCGCTCCGGTCTGAAGACCCATAGTCATTCTCCTGGAAAAATATGCCGGCGCGGGCCGGCGAGTGGTTCACCCGGCGGGCACCGGGGGAAATAGGTTAGGCGGCGGGCTGATCGCCCTTCGGCTGCTCGGCGCTGACGAGGCCGGCTGCGGCGTAATTGGCGAGCGTTGCCTCGTCGGCCTCAACCTGCTTGCCGGCGAGGAAGGCCTTCTCGGCGCCCGCATCATTGAAATCGCGCGTCGCGAACATCTTCTTGGGGCTTGCTTCGGATTTGGCAGTCGACATGGTCGGTCTCCTTCAGGGTGGTGCGTCAAACGAGACGCGGAAATCTTGGGTCTGCTCGAAACTGTTGGCGGGGCCACCGATATCGGGGCCAGTACCGGCGGTCAGGATCGAGACGTTGCGCCCGCCGGCAATGTCGCCGGTGCGTCCTGCACAGCAAGCGCGGATCAGGCGGATCACGGCTTTCTGCTCGGCATAGCTGGCGGCGCGGACGGCAGCGGATACGCGTTCCGTCGATCGCACGAGGCCACCGCGCTTGAGAGGCTGGAAATCGACGACACTGACGGTACGCAACAGGATGGCCGGCAGCGTCACGCCGTCCGGCAAAGCCCCCGCCTTCATGTTCTCTACCGGCACGATGGCCAGCAGGGCTTCATGCTTTGAAAGCAGGTCGCCGACGATCTCCACACCGGTCATTGATCGCCCCCGTCGTCGCTGCCGACGATGCCGGCGCGACTGATGCGTGATTGGATGTACGCCTGCGCCGCGGCCTTTGCCTCGGCCTCCTTGGTATCCAGCGCGGGCCGCAGGAACGGGTGAGCAGCGGCACCGGGATGGTGCACGGTTGTCCCGACCGGCTTGCCGTTGATCATCAGCGTGGAATGCAGGGCAGCATCGCCGCCCTTGACCCGCTTGTTGATCCGCCGAGCCGTCATGCCGTCCCGCAGGCCCGGATCAACACTGATGAAGTGCGGGTCCGTTCCGTATTCCAACCACCGACCGACATAGGCGCCGGGACCGTCGAGCATGACGCGCGCGACGATCAGGCCGCTACGTTTGCGCGCGCGCACCTTGACCGCGTCGGCGATCAGCACCTTGCCGCCACCACCGCCATCGGCGCGCTTGCCGCCCAGCAGGCTCTTGGCTTCCTGCGCAATGACCTGAGCGCCGGCACGAGCCGCGCCGGGCAGGACGCGTTTCACGAGCAGCGCGGGTAACTCTCCGAGGTTGCGCAGTACGTTCGCGTTGCTTCTGCGCTTCGCCATCAGGCGGGATTGCCGGCGACGCTGTAATCCTCGACCATGAACTCAAGGCCTTCCCGCCTGCCTAGTTCGGCAGGCCCAGCTATGATCTGCATGATACGGTTGCCCATGACGAAGCGCATCGCCGGCGTTACATCGCTGCGATAGCGCATCCGGACGCGCGCCGGGCGCGATGCGACATTGATGCCATCGGCAAGCCGCTCGGCTCGGCTCGGCAGGGCATCCTGCACGCTTGCCCAGACAGTAGCGACCGGTTCCCAGGTGCCCGATCCTGCGCTCAGCAGGCCCACCTTGGTGACTGGGCGCTCGATTATGACGCGACGATCGAGGCTTCCTGCTGCCACTCCCGACATCAGACGGCCAGTTTCGCGATAGGCGCGATCAAGTATTCGACGCTCATTGGCAATTCGGAAGCCATCACTCCCACCGTCACGGTCTCCCGGTTCCGAAACCAGTGAGCCGCGAGGAGCAGCACTGCCATCCGTGCGACGTCAGCATCAATGGCCGCAATTGGATTTTCGCCGTCTGCGAATGTCCGACCCGTCCTGTTCTCAACGGTCCGGGTAGACGCTGCCAGCATGATCTCTAGCAGCCCATCCTCGCTATCGCCGTCCGTTCGTACTTGGGCCTTGAGCTCTTCGAGCGTGACGGCATCGACCACAGTCAGGCGCCCGTCTTCGCTTTCGGCGTGACAACAGGATTCGCTTTTGTATTCCGCAAGCTGTCCAGCTCGGCCTGGACGCGGTCGCGGTCCGTCTCTGCCGCCTTCAGCGCGTGCCGTGCCGTATCGCGATCCACGATCGCCGTGTCGCGTTCCACGATAGCCTGGTCGCGCGCGGTCATAGCATCGTCGCCGAGTTTTCGGGCGGTGAGCAGGTCAGTCTCCAACAGCGCCTTGGCGGTGCCAAGCGTCTCGAACGACGTCTTCAACTCAGCGAGCAGGGTCGGCCCTTTGGTAGGGTCGCGGAACTGCTCGAGCAGATGGGCATCGTCGTGCCGTACCTCCTCGACGTCATCGTTGTCACCCGCCTCGCGAACGGCACCCATACCGCGCAGGCGATCGAAATCGGCCTTGTCGAACTGGCGCGGCGAACCGGGCGCATATCCGTCGAGCGGCTTCAGCAGAATGGCATTGACGTTCATGGTAGCCTCCTTCGTTTTTGTGAGCGTCGCGGACGGCGCTCACAAAAACGGGGGCGGCGAACCGCCCCCGAGGTAATTAGGGAACGCGACCCAAATCGCCGTAGACGATCGCCTGCGGACGATAGATCGCCAGCGCCAAGCGCTCTTCGGCGCGGATCGTGACCTTGTTGCGGACGAAGTTGTCCTGATCCTCGGTCGACACCTCGACCGTAGCATCCTGCCGGTCGAAAATCTGAGCGGCGAGGTTGAACGCGCCGACCAGTGCCTTGTCGATTCCCATGGCCTGCGTCGCGACCACTGGAAGGCCCCAGAGCGTCGGCGAGATCGTACCCTGCGGATTGCCGATCAGGTAACGGCCCTGACCGTCCTTCGCCATCTCGATCGCCGCCCAGTCGATCGGGTTCAGCACGATCCCGTTCGGCGGATACTCGGCGAGAGCCGCCTGCAGGATCATCAGGCGGATGATGTCGACTTGCGATGCGGCGACGAGGCCGCCGGCTGCGGCATACGGCGTCGCGGCCGTCACCAGCCCGAGCAGGTTCTGCCCGACGCCCGAACCGTTGAGCAGCTGCTGCTCCTCGACGTACGACAAGCCATAGCGCAGTCGCTGATCAATGATCGAGCGGAGTGCCGGTGCATCGGCAAGGATCTGCACCGAGGTGCGCATCCAGTGCGCGATCGTGCGCACGTTCGCGGTTACGTCCTCGAACTGCAGCTCGGACTGCGGCTTCAGGTTGCCCTCCGCGACCGCCGCGGCATTGTTCGTGAACAGCTTCTCGCGCTCATATTCGATCTGGCTGCTGACGGTGGTACCAGGAAGCAGGAGTGAACGGATCGTAAGGCGCCGCTGCGGCAGTTCGACCTGCAGGCCACGGCGGTCCGACTGAATGAGCGCACCTGCCGATCCAGCCGCGTCGGTCGACAGCGAGGTGATGTCCTTCACCTCTACGATCGCGCGACCACGCGGACGGGTCTGGCCGGCGAACGACTTGAACCCTTCGTCTTCGATGAAGCGCTCGCCGGCCGACGCGTGCGCCTGTGTCTGCCGAGCTTCGCTGGCGACGCGCTGCTCGAGCTGGGTCAGCAGGCCCTTGACCTCGTTGGCCGTCGTCAGCGCTTCGTCGGCCTTCGCCTTATCCTCGGGCGAGAGCTGCTGCCCCTTCTCGGCCATGGCGATCGCGCGCTCCGCGATGCCCTTAACCTCGTCGAACTTGCGGTCGACGAGGTCCTTGGTCTCGGCCGCGAGCTGGGTGGCTGACTTGGTTTCGGAATGCCCCTCGGGGCCGCGCATGTAGCGGCCACGTGCGCGCTCGGCAGGCGTCATCGCTCCGAGCAGCGCGGCTGCGCTACCCAGCATCATATACTTACGCATGGTATTCTCCGTGGTTAGGTGAGCTGGGCGGAAAGGCCCGCCCGAAGAGCCGACAGGAAGTCGGCGCCGGATGCATCGCCGGGCTCACCCCGGAGCAGATGCGACAGGCCCTTGCCGGCGACGGCAGTGGCCTGCGTTCGCGAAAAGCCTGCCTCGCGCAGGAACTCTTCGAAATCCGGAAGCGTGGGCAATTGCCCATCGCCTGCGATATGCTTGACCTTCGTAATGCCGGCTTTGTCATTCATCGGTACGGCGACAAGCGACGTTTCCAGCAGCGTGAGCTCGATCAGCTCACGCGCGCTTTCGGTGTAGCGCTCCTTCACCGCGCGGTACCCGATCGAAAGACCGGCGAGCACGCCGTCGCGCGCCATGGCGAGAGCTTCGGCACCGTCCGAGATGGCGGTGGTGATCCGACCTTTCAGCTTGAGCCCACGAGCGCTATCCTCGAAATCAGTCCAGACCCCGACGGGACGGCGCGTGTCATGATAGAGCAGCATCGGAAGGGTTTTGCGCCCGCGGATCGTCTTGGTGAAAGCGCCGGGCAGGATGATGTCACCACCCAGGTCAAGGTTGCCATAGGCGGCCGCGAGGCCTTCGATAACGCCGTCTTCGCCGACGTCCTTTACTTCCAGCGGGAAGTCGATCGTCCTCATCATACCTCCTTTGCCGGCTGACCGGCTGCCGTGATCGGCACGTTCTGGGACTGCATTCGCGGCACGTCACCGCCTTCGACAGGCGGCAGGTTTTCCAACCGACGTACCTCGTTAATCGTCATCCAGCCGTTATTGAGGCCGGACTGATAGAAACTGGCGCGACCGGCACTGTCGCCGCGCAGCAGGCCTTCGAGGTTGAACTCGATGCTGATGCCTTGGACATGGTCGCGCGCGGTGAGCAGCTGCTTTTCGAGCGCCTGCTCGATCCGCTTCAGTCGGCGCCGCAAAGAGAACTTCACGAAGCCGAGCGTCTGCTGCTCGAGGCCAGTGCCCCATGACGTGCTGTTTTCGGTGTGCCCCACCATGTGAGGCGGCACGCCGAAGATCCGACAGATCTCTTCGACCGAGAAGCGCCGGCTTTCCAGCATCTGCGCGTCCTCGGGATTGAGGTCCAGCTGCTGCCACTTCATACCGCGGTCGAGCAGCATCGGCCGGCCTGCCTTCATAGCGCCGACGAACTTTTCGTTCAGCAGACCCTCGAGATCATCGCGCTGATCCTTCTTCAGCGCGACGGTAGGATCGGTCGACAGGATGCCCGACGGGCGGGCACCGTTCGCGAACACGGCTGCAGCGGCGGTGTTGGTCGATGCGGCTGCATCAAATGCGCCGCGACAGACAGAAAGCGTCGAACAACCCGACAACGCATCGCCGAGCGGACCGCGGACATGAAGGATGGCGCTGGCTGGCCGCGTCACGCGGTCGCCGTCTTCGATCCAGCTATATTCGAGGCGGCCGTTCGTCCGCGTCGCTTTGACGTGGTCAGGGCGAAGTGGGCGCAAGGCGATGATTGAACCGTCCTGACGACGATCGATCATCGCATAGCCGTTGCCCGCCAGTTCGATCGCGCCGACCTGCAGCTCCCAGAAATCGACGGCCGTCTGATCAAAGTTCGGCGAGTCGTGGAGCAGCAGATAGAGCGGATGGTCGCGCGCGATAGTGCGGACGCCGTTCCGATCGGTTCGGTAGATCATCAGCGGGAGGCTGGCGATCGTGCCGGCCAGCAGGTTGATGCATGCCCAGACGGCGGACAGACCGAGCATGCCATGCGACCCGCGCGACCGCGTGTCCGACCAGTCAGCCACCGTCACCTGGTTGGTTACGAAGTTGTTGCCGTTCTCGGTCGAGGCTGCGCCACCACGCCAGGGCTCGATATCCTTGGCGCGCGTGCCAGACATGACGCGCTCAGCCTCGGCGACGCCATTAGCGTACGTGATGTTGAAGCTGCGACTCATCAGGCGAAACTTGCGATCCAGTCATCCGTGTTCATCTTCGCCTCCGGGTTTCTGGTCATCAACATCACCGCGTTGAACATCGCGGCAAGCGGATCGATCTTCGCACTGGCGGACGCCTTGACGATGGCGACCGCGCTGGTGCCGCGCGGCTCCATCTTCGCGTTGCCGACGCACCACGACATCATGGCGGAGCCGTCGTGACGCATCGTCCGCGCTGCGAGTTTGCGTGCCGAGCCCTTCACGGCGCTGGACAGCTTGAAGCCCTGTCCGATCGCCGAGAACTGCTCGTCGGTGAAATCCTTGGTCGCCAACTCGTCGACGATCGCGGTGACACCGACCGGATCGAGACCGATCGCTTCCTTATCCGGGAAGAGACCGGCGTCGCGAACCTGCACGAGGATCTCCACGACGCCGCGAATATCCTCGGTCAGTTCCTCGTCGGCGTCGTCGCGATCGATGTCGATCGTGACGTCGTCGGGCATCAGGCACTTGGTCAACGACCCTTCGCCGACCAGCTCGTTGAGCTTGGTGACGATGTCCTGACGGCGCTTCCACACGATCGACCATGCCCAGGCATGGCACCACACCAGCCAGCGCTTCGAGCCCTTCTCGCGTCCGATCAGGCAGAGCCCGAGCAGATCGTCGAGACCGCCCCCGTCCACGCCTGCCACGATGACTTCGCAGCGGCGTATCAGTTCGGCGACCGACAGCGTTTTGTCGACCGCGCCATCCCAGAACTCGGCGCCGGTCCAGCGATCCCGGCTGAGCCGGGTGCCGATCTCCACGTTGAGATGCTTCGCAAGGAAGATCTGCAACCCTTCACCCGCGCCGCGCTGTTCCTGCGCAAGTTCGTTCTCGATCCAATCCTCGTGCACCGATCGCCCGATGTTCGGGTTGGTGACGTAGAAGTTCGAGGGCTTGAGGTATTCATCCGCATCCAGCATCGCTGGCGGGTATTCGTAGAGGACGCCCAGACTGGCAGGATCGTTGATCGTGCCGTCGCGGACGCCGCGAAAATGGTCGAGCTCGTCTTTGAAGACGCCCCGTGGCTCTTCGTCGCTGTGCGTCGTCAAGTAGATGACGAAGCCTTCCCGTGCCGACGAGAGACCGCCGGTTGCCTCACGCAGCATCGCCTTCGCGTTGGCGCGTTTGCCGAAGATCCAAAGCTCGTCGATCAGCACGAACGCTGCCTTGGTGCCGCTGACGACATCCTTGTCAGCGGCGATGATCTTCAGTTCGGCTTCCGTGGTCCGGTGCTTGATGAGCCGCTGGTGGTCAACGACATGCAGCAGCGCGTTCAATTCCGGATCGTGGCGAACCATGCCGGCAGCGGGGTCGAAGCTGTTGCCAGCAACCTCGATCGTCGGCGCCAGGATCAGCAATTCGGCATTGAATCGCCAGTTGCGGATCAGTGCCGTCACCATGATCCCAGCGGCGATTGTCGATTTCGAGTTCTTCTTACTGATCAGCAGGAGGAACTTACGGATCAGACGTCGTGCGGATTGATGATCATACGCGCCGAAGATGGCCGACACGAAGTCGAACACCCACTGGTCGCAGGCTTCGCCGAACGTCGGCTTGCCCGGTAGGTCGACGATATGCAGCGACTTGAACACCGCCAGGGCGGCAGCAGCCTCGTCAGGAAACAGTGGATCGAAAGGTATCAGCGAACGACGCTGGACGATCCGATCTTCCCAGTCTCGGCAGGCTGTCGACCAGACCGGCGTCAATTAAGCAGCTTCGGCTGAGGCGGCGGGGCAAACTTGCCCGTGACCAGATCGGCCGCAGCCTTCGCCGACGCCTTCTTGCCAAGCTTGGGTTGCGGCGTTGGCGTCCGCGAGCCTCGATCTGCCACGCGTTCGGCCAGGTCGGCGAGCGCCGCCTTGTCCATCCGCTTGAACAGTTCCTTCTCGGCAGCGACGTTGCCGTCTGCCGCGGCGTCGTTGAGGCGGGCCAGCTGCGCGATCTCCATCCGGACCCGCGCTGCCTGTCGCTTCGCGACCTCGGCAAAATAATGTTTGCGCAGCGTCGGGACCGAGACCCCGATCGCCACTGCCGCTTCCTTCACCGTCATACCGCGCGCGAACGCGATCAGAACCTTGTTTGAGTTCGCGAGCGACCACGAATGCTCGGGCCTCCCACGGGTCTCCCGGTCCGGCTGGACGGGGTCACCGAAGAGATCGAGCCCCGAAATTTCAGCCATGACGAAATAAAATCTCCGCGTGAGAACGGTAGCGGTCTAGGCGCCGACGCCCTCCCGAGGTTTCGCCCCCCCCCTTTGGCATCGACTTGGGCAGCGGCCTTGCTTCGGCTACCGTTCGTCCAGTGATTCGAGGGGGAGCTTACGAATGATTGCAGAGATCAGCGCGGGCCTTGGCAGCCTGAAGGCGGCGAAGGACTTGATCCAAGCCATGAACGGTATGCAGACAGGCGCTGCTATCAATGACGTCAAGCTCACGCTGCAGGGTCATATGCTCGATGCCCAACAAAGCTTGTTTGCTGCACAAGAGGCGCAGTCTGCGAGCACCGGCCGCATACGAGAGCTTGAACAGCAAATCGTGCAAATGAAAGACTGGAGCGCAGAGAAGGAGCGCTACAAACTTCACGATATTGGAAGAGGTGCTATGGCTTACGTGCCGAAGGTTGGCATGGAGCAAGGCGAGCCTCCGCATTGGCTTTGCATAAGCTGCTTCCAACAAGGTATTAAGTCCTTCATGCAATTTAAGGGCAACGTGTCTGGAAATAAGACAGCGGCTGATCGTGGAACGGATCAGACGTTTGCTTGCGATAAATGCAAATCAAGTTTCAAAGTAACTTGGCGAACCAGTCCATCAGTAGACAGAGAGCGCATGCATGAAGCTCTAGCACGTTTCGAAGCCGCTTTCGATGAAGCGGAGTCGAAAGGCTAACTGCCAGCCTCAGCACGAGCTTTAGGTCCATCGTGACATGGTTTGCACAAGCACTGGAGGTTTCCCTCGTCCCAAAACAACCGTTCGTCGCCGCGATGCGGAAGCCGGTGATCGGCAACCAGCTGCGATGTATCGCCTTCGATCCGACCACATCCCTTCATCTGGCACGTGAACAGATCTCGAATGAGCACGGACATGCGCAGCTTCTGCCACCGTGCCGTCTTGTACCACTTGCGCCAGCCCTGCTGGTCACGGTCCCGATCGAACGCCTGACGATCGCCCGGCAGGTATGACAGCCGGGATGCAGGCGCGGATAGGCGAGGGGGCAGGCTCTTCAGTCGGCCCATGCGCATATGCCTAAACGGCGACGGGCGGCGTGACCGAAGCCGCGCCGCCCGTCGAAGGGGTCATCAGGGGAGGGATGCTGCGAACCCGAAGGCCCAACCCAGCGTGTCAATAAATAGATGGATTTGGCGCGATAGGACCACAAGAGAATGTTGCGGCCATTGATTTTCACCCTCTTGACACGTGCGGACTAGGATTTGTGCGGTTCACAGCGTTGCAGATGGCGGTGATAGTTCGGGAGTAACGCATCTGCACGCCCGTCACCCCCATGCGCACGCCCAGCTTCGGCATCAGCCGCCGCCACGGGATCTCGCGCCTGCCACGCGCCAGTTCGTGGATGGCCAGCCCGATTAGCTTGCGATCATCAGGCGCAATCGCATCAAGCCAGCCGAAAGCCTCTTCCATCTCGGCAATATCCTCACGGGTCTGCGATGCCGGACGTAGGGCGACGTCGGCACTGGTCCCGTCGCCACCGCGCGCGTCATAGTCACCAGCCGACACGTCTCGACTAATCTCAGGCCACGCGCACCGCAGCGTCTGCCATCCACGCTCGCGGTCCGGGTAGCGCCAGCACGTGAGCATGGCCTCCACGAGACGATCCTGCACGTCGTCGAATGACATGAACGCGCGTGGAAGGGGCTGTCCTTCCATCGGAGGGGATACGTCGGCGGGTGGTCCTTCCATTATATCGGTCCTTCTGGTTCGCATGATTGGCGGATTTCCGCCGTTTCTGTTTGGTTCAATCTGTTCGATCGAAGAGATTGGAAGGG
This sequence comes from Sphingomonas sp. AP28, assembly GCF_056680455.1. Lineage (NCBI taxonomy): Bacteria > Pseudomonadati > Pseudomonadota > Alphaproteobacteria > Sphingomonadales > Sphingomonadaceae > Sphingomonas > Sphingomonas sp. AP28. The sequence continues at coordinate 3,920,543 of NZ_CM155283.1, forward strand.
GTGGAATGATAACTTAGGGTCTTTCGTGTGCGCATGTGCGCGCACACGCGCACATGACGGGGAGACCAAGCAAAGCTCTTCCACCCCTTCCAAGCCCGCAGAAAACCGCCATTTTTGTCCTTCCAATCGTAGTTCCAGCCGGAAGGCAAACCCCTTCCAAATTCAGCTTAAAGCGGCTCATCATCGAAGTAGGGTCCGGGATCACCGCCGTATCCAGAGCGGCCAGCATCGGCGTCGACATAGTCGGCAACCGACTTCGTCATCTCAATGTCGAGCCACTGGATGCCGTTCGACGGCTTCTTCTCGAACCCGCGATCCTCCATCGCCTTCGAGAAGCCCTGTGTCTGCCACTCCGCCGAGCCGCTGGCCTTGGACCACGCCTTGAACAGGTCGAACAGCGCCGACGACTTTGAGCGCGCTCCAGCGACCGCCTTGGTGCACTCGTCGAGGAACCGGCCTAGCTGATCGCTCTGTTCGCGGTATTTGGCCGTCGCCGCGATCACGCTGTCGGGCTCGACGAGACCGTGCTCACGCCAGTCGAGAAGGCCCTCCATCAGCCGGTTGAAGATGCCGGACGATTCCTTCTTCAGCTTCTCCGGCAGCGCCTTGTCGACTGCCTCCTTGGCGATCTGCACGTCCCACGGCACCAGCATGACGCGCCGCCATATCCCGTCGTCATGGCCGGTGATCTTGGGCTTGTGGTTGCCCGAGATGGTCACCTTGAACGATGGCAGGAACGAGAAGAAGCCCTTGTTCAGATGGCGCGCGTCGATGAGCTCGCCGCCCGTGATCAGCTTGATCAGCGCCTCCGCCAGCTTCGCGCCCTTCTCGGGCTCAGACGTGCGCAGGAACCGGATACCGGGCAGGCGGGCAAGATCCGGCGTTGCCTCACCGCCCTTGCGACCACGGCCCTGGTCGAGGAACGTCTCGATCCCGACCGATCCACCATAGTCCCCGGCAATGTAGCTCCAGGCGTCCACGAGCGTCGACTTGCCGTTGCGGCCCTTGCCGTGAAAGAACGCCAGCTTCTGTTCGCTGATGTCCCCGGTCACGCTCAGGCCGCCCCACTGGTGGAGGAAGCGCCGCATCTTCTCGTCTGGTTGCACGACTGCGAGGAACTTGTCGTATTCCGGGCTGGTCGCCTTCGGATCGAACACGACGTTGGCGATCTTGCTGATCAGGTCTTCGGGACGGTGCTTATCCAGCCGCATCCCCCATCGCGTGCCCATTGTGATCGGCTTGAGGACACCCTCGACCATCGTCCACCGCTTGCCCTCCTGCGTCAGTCGCAGCGTACCGTTGAGCAGGTTCACGGCCATCCGGTCCGCGTCCATGGCGTCGGCGCGGATCGAGACGTCGATGAACGACTTCACCAGTCCGGCGATGCATCCCAGCCGCTGCGATCCCTCGCTTGACTTCGCATGGTCGCGCAGCATGTCGCTGTAGTAGATCGGCACCTTGTTATCGCCGCTGCCCTTCCACCGGACGATGAAGTCCAGCGTGGCGGCGCGCTGCTCGTCCGTTGCGTGCTCGGGAAGCTCTTCCTTCAGGCCACTGGCCATGACGAGGTCGGCCTCGTGCCGGATCGACCGTACGGTGTCGAAGACGGCGAGACTGACCTTGCCGGGGATCTTGTCCTTTTCCTCGGACAGCAACTCCCAACGCCGGTTGTCCCATACGAACCACCCGAGTTCGTTGCAGAAGCGGAAACGCCACGCATGCCGCGCCCTGAATCGTTCCGCATTGCCGAGGTCCGTGGTCGCCAACACCGCGCATTGGCGATCCAGCGCTTCGTCCTTGGCCGGCGCAATGCGCCCCCCTGACCCCCCAGCCTGTGCCGCGGGGCTGATGGTTCCGTTTTGGAAGGGCTCGGAAAATTCATCTTCGCCGGGTGCGGGTTCGAACCGCCCGACGTCCTCGGCATAGGCATCGAGCGGCGGAACCTCGGGCGCGTACAACGAAGAGGATGCGGACCGGCCGCTATCGCGACCGCGCGCCGTCTGCGCGCCTACGGCGCCGAGATCACGGGGCTTTGCATTGGCGAAGCCGTTGTCGATCGCCTTCAGTGCGCCAGCCAAGTCGTCGTTCTGCGGCATGGCGCGTACGACCGATTCGAGGCCGGCCCGCACGAAGCCCTCGGCGATCGCGCCCGCCATGACGAGACCGCCCATCTTCATAGCCGAGTGATAGATCCCGGCGTTGCGTCCGCCCCATCGGCCACCGCCGACCGGAGTAGCCGCGAGTTCGTCCATCTCTTCCTGAAGCGCGATCTGCGCGTACCGCTTGTGGCGCGCGTCGACGTCGACCGGGAAGACATCGCGCGGGACGTATGCGGACGCGGTGGCATCAGCCGGGTCGGCCTTGCGCTTGCCCGTCGATGACCGCAACACCGCGACCAGCTCGGCTGGCATCGCGACGATCTTGGCGTTTGCGTCGCCGCGCAGCCAGCGATACGTACCGGTGGCATTCTTGGCATCGCCCTCGCAATGGCTTGGCGGTACGATGGTGTAGCCGCCTAGGCCGCGGACATCGATATGATCGGGCAGGTTACCGCGGTTCCCGATCGGGTCGCCCTCGGGCATCTGGAAATAGACGTGCACGCCGCCTGAGGGTGTGCGCACGGCAAGGCTGGTTGGCAGCGCGCAGCCGATCTGTTCTTCGAGATCGGCCTTCAGCTGCTCCAGCGTCCATTCTTCGCCGGTGGATCGATCTATGCGCGGGTCGAAATCGACCACGATCAGATTCGCCTTGCCGACCGACACGCCGATCATGGCCTTGGGCCACTTGCGCCACCAGGCAAGGATCTGATCCTCGTCACACGTCGCCCTCGAAACGCCGCCCGATCCCTTGATCGGCTTGCCTGCCGCGTCACGGTCCTGCGGCACGAGAGGGCGCTTGTTCGTGACCGAGCACGGGAACACGGGCCAGCCACGACGCGCGAAAGACAGCGCCGCCTCAAGGTGAGACGGCAACGAAGTGGAAACGCTCACAGATCATGCCCCCGGCAAATTGGCGGCAGACGACCGATACCGGTCTGCCAGCGGCGCGACGTCTCGACCGTTAGAACGGCACGTCGTCGTCCAGATCGTCGATCGAGCCGCCGCGCGAACCGCCAGCGCTGGAGCCGGCAGCACCGCCACGAGTGTCGCCATAGCTGGAATAGTCGGTGCGGCCGGGGTCGGCCTCGCGGCGATCGAGCAGCACGAGCGTTGAGTTGAACGCGCCCAGTACGATCTCGGTCGACCAGCGATCGTTACCGGCGTTGTCTTGCCACTTACGGGTCCGCAGGGCGCCCTCGATGTAAACCTTCGCGCCCTTGCGCAGGTACTGCTTGGCGACCTTCACAAGCCCGTCGTTCATGACGACGATGTTGTGCCACTCGGTCCGTTCCTTCTGCTCGCCCGACACGCGGTCCTTCCAGCGCTCGGACGTCGCGAGGCTCATGTTCACGATCTCGCCACCGTTCTGGAAGCTGCGCGCCTCCGGATCCTTGCCGAGGTGGCCGACGAGGATAATCTTGTTCACGCTGCTCATGACATCATTCCCAATGCGCGGAGGTAGACCTCAAGGATCGCCTGCCGCTCGTGCTGTTCCTCGGGCTTCTTCGCCCGCAATTTGATGATGTCCTGGAGGGCGCTAGGGTCGTATCCACGGCCCTTTGCCTCCGCCATGACGTCCTTGATGTTGTCCGCGATGCCCTTCTTCTCTTCGATCAGGCGCTCAGCCCGCTCGATTAGAAGGCGGACCTCGTCAGCGGCGACTGCGCCACCCTCGAAGCCGTTGTGGCGGGGGTCGAGGCCTTCCTCGCCTTCGGGGTGGGGCGGGACGTAAACGACACTGCCACCATCCCTCCGGTCAGCAATCCAGCCGGCACCGGCGAGCGCCTTCGTCATTGACTTGAGCGACGGACCGGCAGCGCGAATATGTCCCGGCAGATGCTCGGCGACGTCCTCCAGGGTGATCTCGTAGCGGTCGACGAGCATGGCACCGACAGCCGCGGCGACCTGCGTATCGAGCTTCTGCTTCATGCGCGTGCCAGACCAGTAATTGCACCGGTACCGACGATGAGGATGCGGCGATATGTCGGCGCTGCACAGCCCAAAACCTTGATCAGGTGCGCCGCTACCATCGCCTCGATTCCATGCTTCACGGCAGTCTCGGTCAGCAGGGCCTTAGCAGCTAGCTGCTTGTCGGTGGGACAGGGCCGACCGTGCTGCGCAAACCGCTCTAAAACCGGAAACAATGCGTCAACAGTCGCCGCCTCGTCGTCGACGAGTTTTGCGGACGGCGCGACCAGCACCGGCCGGGCAAGACGCGTCAAAGCGGTCGGCTCGCCGGTTCGGTGCGCCCGATAGTTGAATACGGTGGGATCGAGCATCGATCGCGGGCGGGTCAGCACGACGAGGCCGCGACTAGCAAGCGCTCGCATGTGCTTTGCCCCGGCAGAATTTACCGGCAGGCAGGCTCGAGTGGCGTAGAGGAACACGTCGCCTTTCTTGGCGACTTCCATCCACGCATCGATCCGTGCCGGACTAGCGACGATGCCGGGCGCTTCGTCATGTTCGGCGAGCAGCTGCAAAGTCGCCACAGAGATCACGCGGCCCTCCGCATGGGCTCGCTGCCGATCTCGAACCAACCGCCGTACGGAGACCGATCCCAGTCGTTGATCGTCACGGCGCAACGGGTGAACGCGAAGATCTGGTGGCCGATGTCGGCAGCGGGTGTGATCTCTCCCGCCATCATTCGATCCATCGTGATCTGGCCAATGCCCACTTTGCGCAGCAGCTTGTCGAGCGTACCGACCGGCTCCTGCATGATCCATTGCGCCAGGCGGCGGGCACCTTCGTTCGGTACGCGCACACCCAGGCGCAAAAGCCGCTTCGTCGTCATCACTTTCCCTCCGCTGCGCTGGTGAGTTCGGCCGCGAGCGCGCGCGCCGTGGCGCGAAGCCGCGCCTCTTCGACATGATCGATCTGCCCATCGCTGCGCGCGTCGCAGATCTCGAATGTCAGACCGCAAGTTTTCGCGGCCAGAGCATCCCAGTTGGTCTCGCTTCGTTCCGTATCGATCAGGCGTTTGCCGGCCGGCTCGGTCAGCATGTCGATCGCCGCCGCAGGCAGATGCTGCGAAAGCGCGAGCAGCGCGTGAATCGGCATGGCTGCGCCCGCTGCGTAGGTGCGCAGCGTTGACAGCGGGATCTTGGTAGCTTCAGCTAGCGCCGGGTAGTTTACCGCGCGCGTCTGGCCGACGAACATAACGAACATGTTCATCTGCCGCTCGGCGACATCCTGCGCGAGATGGCGAACGTCAGCCATGATGGCGTGATCCTTCTTCCGTAATGCGATGGGCATGGACAACAGGCAGCAGCACGACCGAACCGCCGATTGCTTCGGCAATCCGCTCGTGCGCACCGCGCAAGGCGATGCTGATCAGGCGGGCTGCGCGCTCATCGGCGAGGCGCTCAATTTCAGCGACCTGTTCTATGGTGAACCGGGCGCTCACAAACAGCGCCCATCGGGGGAGAGGTTTGCGACCTCTCCCCGTCCGGCTATCGTCGTGTTTCCACACACCGACGAAGGAGTATCGACTTGGACGAGATTGCCGCAGGTCGCTTTGCATTCAGTTACGCCTACGAGGCCACCAACCTCATTCGCCTTATCCAGTGGGATCGAGCCGATCCCGACAACATCCGGAAGCTCATGGCCGACGCGACGCGGGAAGCTAAGCGCATCTTCCCGGACTATTCCGCTGGCATCGATGCCGCAGCCGGTGACTACGAGGCTGCGATCGTCCGAGGCATGCAGCTCCGGGATGAGCGAAAGCATATGTCCGGTGTCGGCGGGTCTTCCGAGGCCTGAGACTCCGACCCAATCATGGGGGGCAACGGAAACTTGCGTCACCTCCGATACCGTGTCCGCGTGATGGTAAATCATGCGGACACCTGCTCGGCATCGAAGGGGTCATATCCTGCCATGAAGGCGCGGATTTTTGCGTCCGTTTCCGGCCACGCACGCCGACCGCCGCGAATGTCTCGGACAAAATGCGGGTCTTTGGCTGCGAGTCTGCCGAACGTCACCGGAGCCATATTGTTCAGCGCCAAGAACGCTTCGATTGCTTCGGGCAGTGGAGGAAGTGGCGTATCCATGAACCATGGCTTACGTAGGACGTGTCCTACCGTCAAGCGGGTAAAGTAGGATGCGTCCTAGCGTTCTAGCGAGCCGGGAAATGTGGGAAGGTTCCTACATGTCCGAACTCGAACAAACACCCTTGCAAGCTGCGGTGAAAGCAGCGGTCGATCAGAGTGGCAAAGCCCGCGATCATTTAGATAAGATTTTACGGGAGCGCTTGAAGACGTCCGGCAAGCCGCTGTGGGACATCGAGCGGGGCAAGAGCAAGAAGCCCGAACCAAGAACGCTGCGCGCAGTTGAGATCGTTCTTGGACTTGTACCTGAGACGCTCGTCACTCTGGTTCACGGGCCTAGATTACCCGATATTCCATCATCACACCAAACGTCAGTCGACGACGATCTGGTGGAAGTGCAGCAGATCGACCTATCGTATGGCATGGGGGCGACTTTCACCGATAGTCCGGTTCAGGTCGATTTGATCCGTTTCCCTAAAATCTGGCTGAAGGCAATCACTCACTCACCACCCGCAATGTTAACTTGGGCTAGAGGCAGTGGTGACAGCATGGAGCCCACAATACACGACGGCGACATCGTCCTTCTAGACAGATCGCAACGCCGTGTATCTGTGCAGGATGCGCTATGGGCGTTCACGGTTGGAGATATTGGGCAAATCAAACGGTTACGAGTTAAGGGTGACCGGATTGTTATTCTTTCTGACAATCCCAACGTACCGCCGGATGAGGAACCGGCCGATCTGGTCAACATCGTCGCCCGAGTAATTTTCATTGGAAGGCGAACATAGGCATTAGTGCCTTCAATAGGACAGGTCCTACTTTTGCATTGACACTGTAGGACGCGTCCTACTAGTTGCGTCCATCAGGGCAACCCGCCCGATGGGAGTTGCGAATGCGCGCCGTCACCAAGCCCCGTCCGAACGAACCAGCATGCTCGTTCGACGTCTTCCTAATCCCCCTCGATCATCCGGCCCCAGCGTTCGCTGGCACGCCACGCACCCTGCGCGCTCACATCGGCGCGCGCGAGTTCGGCGACTTCGGCACCGCCCTGATGGCGGAGCGCCCGGCATCGTCTGACATGTCGAACCGGGTTCAGCGGTGGCGTAATGACGAAGTCACGATGCGCGCGGATTTGCCGCTCCCACACCCAGATCAGATCGCCGAGGATCGCAGGTTTAGCCTCCTCTTCATTGTAACGCCGCTCGCGATCGTCATAGTTGTCCTCGCCGGCCTGATCGCCGCTTGGCTCAAAGGCGCGCTCTGATGGCGCGCTGGTATTTCGCATCCGAGATCGATGCCGAGTATTGGTTCGGCGGTAGCGAAACGCGAGCGGAAGCGATCGAGAAGGGCCGGTTCTGGGCGAAGGGCGAGGCATTCTGGATTGGTCTGGGCATCGCTTCCACCAACAAGCTGGACATCTTCGACCCCGCTGTCACCTCGGTCACGCTCGCGTTCGATGACGCGAACGAGGAAAACTACGGCGAAGACGGTGAGGCCGGACCTATCTACTGGCGCGAGGACCATTGCGCTGATCTGTCTCGCCGCCTCAACGCCGTGTTCGGCGCGTGGGCGCGTGAACACGGGTACGAGCGTGGCTGGATGCTCGATTTCACCGAGCAGGAAGAGATCCGCCCGATCCTGTCGCTTGCACGTGCGGGAGGGCAGGGCTGATGTCGCCATTCGTTCCCCCGACCGCCGCGGATATGCAAACCGCGCAGCATATCGTCGACAGCCCTCCGGTCATCCATAACTACGCCGCCTGCGAATGGGACGAGATGCACGAGGACGGCCAGGTATGGCTGGCGGCGATCGTCCGTGAAGCCGCGCGCAATGCCGGTGGCAAATCGCCGCGGCGTGTCGTCGTAAGCATGGACGCCCAGGTCAAATGGTCGGTGCGCACGTTCTTCCGTGCCACCCAGAACCATGCAGGCGGCGTAGTCCTCGGGTTCGCGCCAACGTTCTTCGCGATCGGCGTCGAGCTGATCACCGGCGACACTAGCGGCGTGGCGATCATGGTCGGGCCGTTCTGGCTCGGCTTTGCCGTCAGCAAGTTCGATCGGGAGGCCCGCTGATGGAGAAGGCAGCATGACGGCCTTCCGTCACCTTGCCTCCGCCAGCGGCAGTGCCTCGATCAGTGCATCGATAGCCCCGTCTTGGAAACTATGCGGTCGCACCCGTCTATCCGGCAGTGAGATGCGCAAACGCCGCCTTTCCGAATGCGTCATCGCTTTCGCGCGTTTGGCCATATCCCGGAGCGGCCCCTCGAACAGGACCTCGACGTCCTCGGCAGCACCAGTGTGTGACTTGCCGGCCATCCGCACCATGGTTGCCTGTTCATTCCACGGAACGTCCATCGCTATCCTTCCCCCTAAACGTGTGCTCGTTCTACCAGCGAAACGCTTTTTGCAAATTGATCTACATCGAGATGGAAAGCGGGCATGACCGAGCGTCCCCGCTTCATCTACGCCTATGCCGAGATGGCGCTGGTCGCCGATGACGTCCGAAAGAACCGGGCGGAAGGCGATCCGGCGTTGGTCGAAGCTGGCAAGCTGTCGGCCGATGATGCGACGACACGGCTGCGGATCTCAACCGCGATCGCCGTCGACTGGAAGCACTTCGCCCGCATGGAACTGCCGCCTGTCGATGGCGCAACGAACGCCGAGAAGATCGACAGCCTCACAGCCGCGCTGGCTGGTGCCGTGAGGCGTCGCGATCACATGCAGGCCGCTATAGTCGCCGAATACGGACGCGCCGTCGCAGCGCTGTCGCTGAGCGAGCTATGGGCCATCCACGACGCGCACGACACCCGATCGCAGCGGATCGTGCCGTACCTGCACTGGGAGAGCTACGCAGCCGCGCTGGAGGCCATGCTCTGGTGGCAGCAGCGCCCGCGCTACGAGGGCCGGCGCTTCATCACGATGGTCAACCAGCAGCTACGCAACATGGGCTATGTCGAGCAGCAGAGGGTGGCGGCATGAAGCACGATCCCGCATTGATCGCAATCGTGAAGGCGCTTGCGCGCGCCGCCGCCGCTCGGGACTATGCGGCCAGCCGAAAGAAGGAACATGACAGTGCGGACGGTCATCTACGCGCGATTTTCAAGCCAGCTACAGAATAGCCGCTCGATCGACGACCAGATCGCGGTATGTCGCGAGCGCGCTGAGCGCGAGGGCTGGTCGATCGTCGAGATCTTCACCGATTACGCGATCAGCGGTGCTGCGGGCATCGGCGAGATGCAGCGCCCCGGCCTTCACGCCATGATGGCCCGCGTGGAGCGCGGCGGTGTCGATCAAGTCTTGGCTGAATCGACCGATCGCATCGCACGGCATCAGGGCGACAGCTTCGCGATCCGCGACCGGCTGTCCTTTGCTGGCACACGTCTGTTCACGCTGTCTGACGGCGAGGTGACGGAGATTGCCGGCACCTTCAAGGGGCTTATGGATGCGCAGTTTCGCAAGGAACTGGGCGCCAAGATCAAACGGGGCCAGCGCGGAACGGTTGCATCGGGCAGGTCCCCTGCCGGGCTGGCCTTCGGTTACAGGACGGCCAATCGGATCGACGCCGCAGGACGTCCGGTCCGTGGTCTGCGGGAGGTTGACGCCGATCAGGCCGACATCGTGCGCAGAATCTTCGAAGAGTTTGCAACCGGGCGGTCGGCTCGCACGATCGCAGCCGCGCTGAACGCCGAAGGCATCGCAGGCCCGCGCGGCTCGCACTGGCGAGCGTCTACGATCAACGGCGACGCGACACGTGGCAACGGTATACTCCGCAACGAACTCTATGTTGGTCGCCTGGTCCACAACCGGACTAGCAAGGTCGTCGAGCCAGTGACCCGAAACGTCCGCATCCGACCTAACCCGCCATCGGAATGGCAGACCGAAGAAGTACCGCATCTGCGCATCGTGCCGCATGCGCTCTGGGACGAGGTGCAGGGGCGCCGCGAGACGTTCGAAGGGCTGAAGCCGGCACGCTGCGTACGCCCGCGCCGCATGCTGTCTGGCTTGGCAACGTGCGGGGTCTGCGGCCAAGGCTGGATCGTCATTGGCACCGACCGGTGGGGATGCACCAAGCACAAGGCAGACGGCAGCTGCACGAACAATCGCCAAATTATCACTGCGACATTCGAGGATCGCGTCCTATCCGGGCTGCGCGAACGCATGCTCGATCCCGAACTCGTTGCCATGTTCGTTCGCGAATATCACAGCGAGCATGCACGGCGATCCATCGACGCTCGCCGATCCAGCGGCAAGTTGGATCGCAAAGTCGCGGAGGCGAATGCTAAAATCGAAAGGCTGGTAGCTGCGATCTCGGGTGGCGGCGCTGAATTCGCGGAAGTGAAGGACGCTTTGGCGCAGGCCCGCGCTGATCGGGACCGCGCCGCCGCCGAGCTTCTGGAGATCGAGGCGCTACCGGTGGTCGCGCTGCATCCGGCGATCGCAGCCGACTACCGCCGGCAGGTCGAGCATTTAGATCAAGCTCTGGTCGACCCCTTGGCACGCGATGCCGCTATCCCCGCGTTACGCGAGCTGATCGACCACATTGTCATCACGCCGCACCCAACCAAGCGTGGCGTCGAGATCGAGGTACAGGGGCGCCTCGCGTCGATGCTGGCACTGGCCGGCGCAATGCCAGCGTCGGAACGGATGACTGCTTGCGGCGCGTTCCCTTCACCCGCTCCAATTCTTCCCGCTATCGCGAGACTATGGTTGATCGGAGAGGTGAGGCAGGCTGTAGCGAGCAGTGCGGCCGGGGGCGTTTCGTAAGCAAGATATTTGTGCGTGAGAGCGATCACGCCGGATGAGTTACATAGACTCGGCGAGTTGCGCACGGTTTCTGCCGCCCGACTTTGCTGCGTACAGCATCGTGTCGGCCCGTTCGAGCCACGCGGTGAACGTGGCGAAGGACGCAGATAGTTCAGCGACACCAAAGCTCGCCGTTACGTGTATCGCCCCGCCGCCGGGGATCGCCATCGGATGCTCGGCTATGTTCTTTCGGAGTCGCTCGGCCACGACGAGGGCTGCTGCTCCTGTAGTTTCGGGCATCAGGAGCGCGAATTCCTCCCCGCCCAGGCGACCGAACAGATCGCACGGGCGTAACGTCGTTTCGGCGATGCTGGCGAACTGCCTCAGCACGTGATCACCGATCGCGTGTCCGTGGGTATCGTTCACTCGCTTGAAATGGTCGACGTCGATCATGACCAGCGAGCTCGCCCGCCCGTACCGAAGCGTGCGTTCCATTTCGCGTTGCGCCTGGTCGACGAAGCCACGCCGGGTCAGCGCCCCTGTAAGATGATCGACTTGTGCGATCAGCCGCAATTCGAGCTCGTCACAAACGATGTTCGCGAAATTGCTGAGGATCGCGATGTCCGCGGGGCTGAACCGTCTTGCCCTGGTATCCATCGCGCACAGCGCTCCGATGTTATACCCGTCGGGCGTACGTAGGGGAACGCCCGCATAGCTGCGCACATACGGAGGGCCCACGACAAGTGGGCTGTCGGTGAATCTCGGGTCGTCCAGGACGTTTTCGATGACCAACGGGTCACGCTGCTGGATCGTATGCGTGCAGAAGGATACGGCGCGAGGCGTTTCGCTCTGGTCCACGCCGCGTCGCGCCTTGAACCACTGACGATCACGGTCGACGAGCGTCACGGTTGCCATGGGCACCGCCAGGACCGTGCGGACGAGCGTGACGATCTTCTCGAACGGCTCTTCGACCGCGGTGTCGAGCACGTCGAGACGACGCAAGGCCGCGACCCTGCCGTCGTCGTCGAGCAACAGGGCGTCATCCATGAGCGGGTGCCTTCATCATCGCACGGATCGCAACGGTCAGGTCGTCGGCATAGCTGTCTACCAGCGTGCGTATGCTCGCATCGACAAGATCCTCGCCAAGCCCGGCCGCGCGCAAGCTGGCGATCAGTTCGGCGAGATGGGCTTGGTGGCGGTGTACGCTAGCCAACAGTTCGGCGGGTATCTCGAGTGGTTCGGCCACGCTGGGGGTAGGCTGGAGTTGATCGATGCGCACTTTCGGCCTTTCCTCGCGGTGCCGAGTCTTTACAGCGGAACGGTTAACAGAGCTCAAACGCGCTGGTTGGGCAACACCACGAAGCGGTGACGTCCGCTCGCTATTCCGTCGAGTCGTCCGCTTACCAGGGCCTCACGCCGCTCGTGACGGTTTATCGCTTCCGAAAGAAAATGCCCTGCCGAATCAGAAGATTGGCAGGGCATCCCAAGATCTCCGACTATTCGATACCGCGAGCCGTTGTCGCTAGGGCTGAATGGGCCGTGAGGTATCCGCTTACTTTAGCAAACGGCTAAGATTTTTATTTCTTCGAGCCGTTTTCGCCCGATGCCTTCGATACCGCCGTTCCAGCGGACTTCACGTCTTTGCCAACGCCGTTGACCGTGTGACAGCCGGCCAGCGCCAACCCCGTAGCAACCAGTGCCAGTGCAAATGCATTCTTCATACTTGGTCTTCCTCGTTCAGTGTTTGAGGTGGATCGTACCAGCGCGGCGAGCGCGGCTGATTGTTGGTTGAGATTTCACGGTACCAGCGGTGGTGGCGGCAACGTCGGTACCGGCTTCGGGCACCGCAGCTCCCGAAATCTTGAGAATAGCCTCCGCGACCGAGACCTTGGCTTTGCCAGCAGAGTCATCGGTATCATTACTCATGCGCGGCCATTCTCTACTTGGTTTTGTCAGCTCCGACGATCTAGCGTGAGCGAAGCGACTGCAATAGATCGCGTTGTATCAATGCTTTAGTATTTTCAACAGGGTACTCCGGTCCTGTCGAGAGGCTGGCCTGTCCCGGCTGGCCCGGTACATGCGTCCATGTGGTTGCGTCGGGCGCTATATCGTGTCGACCGTGGGGGGAGCAGCGTCCTCCGATCGCCTCCCGTGTCGAACCCGCGGGCACGGGCCCAGGCAGCCGCCGCAACCCTGCGATTGACGCCGATCTTGCTGTAGACGCGCGCGACGTGGTTTCGGACCGTGTTGCCGCTTACGTTCAGCGTGCGCGCCATCGTCTTGTCGTCCATCCCCTGGCAAATCAACGCAAGGACATCGCGTTCGCGCGCGGTCAGCTCGTTCAGGCCTGAGGGGACGATGTCGCACGCCGGTTCGGCCCGAAGCGCCAGATTGTCCAATATGGCGTGACTGAGCCACCTCGACTCCGAGATAGTCGCTTCGATCGCGGCGGCTAGATTTCGCTCGTCTATCCGACGGTCGGTGACGTCCTGAAACGTCCATAGAGAGTAGCTTCGATCGGATATCAGGATGGTGGCTTCGGAGACGTTGCATTCGAGGAAATGTCCGCACTTGGCACGGACCACGCCCGACGCCAGTCCCGAGGGCCAGATATCGATGTCGTCGGCTGATCGACCGGCTAGCTCGTCGGGTGGATAGCCGATCAGGGAGCAGAGACTCTCGTTCGCGACCTTGACCATGCGGTCGGCCTTGTCGATGATCATCATGCACGCCGACGAGCTCGCAAACGCGGTTTCGATGCCTGTTAGAAGCTGATCATGGCGGCGTTCGGTTTCCTGCCATGCCTCGATGTCCGTCAGGGTAAACAGCATGCAGGGTTGGCCGGCGACGGTCACCGGCTGACCTGCAACGATCACGCGCCGGCATGTCCCGTCGGACAGCATCAGGTCCGTCTGGAGTTGCGGAATCGTTTGCGCCGCGATGAGCGCGTGCCTTGCCAGTGCACGGTCCGCTGAGCCGTTGAAAATATCCCGCTCGTACATCGAACGCCTCAGCCAATCGTCATCCGTGCTGTCCGTCAGTGCGAGGAAGCTGCGATTGACCATGACGTAACGCAGATCGCGCAAACTACAGACGATGGCGGGAGCCGGGTTCGACTCGAGGGAGCATTCAAGGCGTGTTGCATTGTCGGGCGCATGCCACACCGTCTCCGCCAGGGAGTGATCAGTTCGTGTGAAGATATCCAAGCAGTCGTTCGTCATGGTCGCCCCTCGCCGTCACGAAGATACGCGTAAATTGCTCGATAGATGATGTGAATAATCTGTCACTCGAACAATGCCCCATTTTGATACTTTCGAACCTGTTTAGAAGTTCGCTATCTGTACTACAGATAGCAGAAACGGTATTGACTAAATATCACCTAAAATTGGTTCTATTAACCACAGATCGGTTCAAACAGTAGGTTCGTGCTATTTGGATAGATCAAAATAGACTATAAGTTTAATAGTAAAGTGCGCACTGTATCACGATAGATATACAATTAGCTCCATAAACTCATCTATCCATTCATACTTCACGCGACACGGCACCACGATCATCCGCCACCATCATCTCGACCGGGGTGTCTCCGATCGGTCCAGGCGATTGGTCTTCATCGGTATGCGCAAACAGCCAGCGACCAAGAAGCCCAGCAACGGCGGCACCGCTCAGCGGCGCAATCCAGAACAGCCACAGCTGCGATAGCGCCCACCCACCGACGAACAGTGCAGGACCGGTGCTGCGCGCCGGGTTCACCGACGTATTGTCGATCGGGATCGAGATGAGGTGGATCAAGGTCAGTGCCAAACCGATGGACAGCGGCGCAAATGCCGCAGGAGAGCGTTCATCGGTGGCGCCGAGAATGACGGTCAGGAACCCGGCGGTCAGTAGTGCTTCGGCGAGGAACGCGGTTGCCGCGCTGTATCCGCCCGGAGAATGCACGCCATAGCCATTCGCGGCGAACCCGCTGCCGACCAGATCGAACCCTGCGGTACCCGTCGCCAGAGCAGCAAGCGCCGCGCTGCCCAATATGCCACCGATGACTTGGGCAATGACGTAGCCCGGCAAGTCGCGGGCGGGAAACCGCCCGGCCACCGTCAAGCCCACACTAACGGCCGGATTGAAGTGGCCACCCGAGATGAAACCGACGGCAAACGCCATCGTGAATACTGTAAGGCCGAATGCCAAGGCCACGCCAGCCATGCCGATCGTGCCGGGAACGCCCGTGCCTGCTGCGAGTACGGCAGCACCACAACCGCCCAGGACCAGCCAGAACGTCCCGATAACTTCCGCTGCCAACCGCCGGGCCGTAGCGATGCTGCGAGGGCGAGCGGGCAGATCGGCGGACGTGCCGATCTTTGGAACGCGCTTTAGGTAGGGACTATCGACCATGTCTTTACGCCTTCATCGGGCGCATCGACGAGCGCCTGTCGGTCTTGGGGATCGCGGGCGGGGCACGGCGATCACTGCCCCCACCCGCTATTCGAGGCGGTCTCCCTGGCGGATTACTTGCCGCGCAGGGTGTTGAAGACCGCGATACCGAGCACGCCAGCCACAGCCGCGGCGGTTAACGGGCGTTCCTTCGCGAATTGGCGGACATAGTCGATCAGCGGACGGATATTGTCCTCGACGACGTCCTTGGCCTGTCCGACCGTCTTCTGGATGGTACCACCAAGCTGATCCGCCGCGCCTTCGCCTTGCACCGACTTGTCGCCGAGCGCGCCGCCAAGCGTTTTCTTGAGCTTGCCGTTGGCGTTGTTTGCCGTGCCGGCAAGGGTATCGATGTTCATTAGCATTCCTTTGTTTTCATGGCTAGACGAAGATCAGATCAGGGGGCGGTCGGTAGAGCCCTGCCTGTCGTCACGGTCGTCCTGACGGTCGAGATTGCTGTCCGACTGACGGTCCGTCGGAGCTATGCCGAAAGGCGCCGTCTCCGTACGGTCTCCGTTGATCGCCCGACCGGGGTTCGAGGTGTCGTCGGTCGACTTGGCGCCATCCAGCATGCGCTTGACGGCATTCCCCGCCGCGTCACGACCGCCCAGACCGAATGCGAGGGCGAAGGCCACCGCGATCGCACCGAGCAGCAGCCCGAACGCCATGTTGATGATGTCGTCCGCCAGACCCATGAAGCGCAGACCGATAGCGGTGCCGAGCACGATGATCGCGATCCGCACGACGGGGGCGGCAACGCGCGTGCCCTGGTCGCCGTTACGCTCGATCGCGTGCGCCACGAAGCGGGCGATGACGACCGATGCGAAGATGATGATCGCACCGAACACGACCTGCCCGAACAGCGTCAGCACCTCGGCCATGATCTGCGAGCCATAGGCGAAGTTCAGCTGGCGGAACGCTTCCATCAAACCGAAGACGAGGATTGCGACGAACGCGCCGGTGCCGACGGTCTTAGATGGCACGAACGACGGACCGGTCGACTGGCCGGTGGTGCCGAGCTCGCGGTTTTCCGTGTTGCCGAAGATGCCGATCGAACCGATCGTCCGGTCGAAGCCGGTCGTTGCCAGGAACTGCGTCAACAGACGCGACGCGAACTTGGCGATGACATAGGCGACGGCCAGGATCATGCCGGCGGCGATGACGTGCGGGATGGCGTCGAGGATGATGCGCAGCATGGCGGTTGCCGGCTGCGAGATCGCCGCGATGTTCAGCGTGTCGAGCGCCGCGATCGAAACCGGAATGATGATCAGCGCGAACACGATGCTGCCGATGGTGCGTGGCAGCATCGTCGGATCGGCTGGCGTGGCGGCACCGACATGGGTCGAGAAACGCTCGACATGGCTGGCCGTGATGACCGCCTCGACCGCCTTCTTGGCGACCTTCGCGAGCACATAGCCCAGGAAGAAGATCAGCCCGGCGCCGATGATGCGCGGTACCGCCCGGCCGAAGCCCTGCAGCATGTCGCCGAGCGGACCGGTTGCGCCGGCGAGACCCAGTGGCTGCGTCGCGAGGAACAGCGCGATCAGGAGGACCACCCAATAGGCGGCATCACCGACCTGCGCGCCGATCGTGGTCGGGTTGCGCGGGTTTGCGTTCGGCTCGTTGGCGTGGATCGCGAGCGGCGTCTTGTTGACGAGCTTGGCGACGCCCCACTTCACCGCGCGGGCGATCGCCCACCCGACCAAAAGGATGAGCAGCGCCGCGATGATCCGCGGCGTCCAGATCTCGACATAGCTCCAGGCTTGCGCCCCAAAATCGCGCGTGTTCGATACGACCGTATCGCCCGCGTAGGTTACGTCTTGCATGATTGTGTCCCTTGAAACCCTCTACGGGGCCTGACGTCTGCCGTTGCGCGGCACCGTGCGCCTTTGGGGGGCGGTGCCGCGGTTCCGGATTAGAGCGGTGATGCCGGGTCGGTCAGGATGCCGCATGCAGCAGCGGCCTTGCCGACCTCGAGCGGTACTTTGGGATCCTTGACCTGGCCCGATACGCGAACGAAGTCGCTGACCGTCAGGCGACCCGGCGTCGTGTCACCCGCGCGCGATGCCTTGGCCGCGCGGCCGAGTTGCTGGAGTTGACCAAGCGACAGGTTTGCCTCGAGCCGGTCGCCGACGCACTGCGACTGCGCAGGCTGGAAACCGTAACCCTCCAGTGAGGTCGCGATTTTCGCCGACGGATTGACGCACGCTGCCAACGACATCGTCGTAGCGCCGACGACGAAGATTGCGGCAATACGTGGAAAACTAGGACGCTGAGTCATGAAAGCCCCTCTCGGTAGGGGCCAAGCGATCGGGCCGGGATGGCCGCGATCCAACGATCCCAAGCGCCAAACCCTTCAATTCATTTAAAAGTTTCTAGTATTGTTAACCAGTGATCAGGTAGATAAATACTATGCAGCGATCGACGATCGTCGGCTTAGCGCGGGACCGCGCTTGCCCGATCGTGTGGATGCGCCTCGAACCTGGGCAGCGGAACGGTCGCGGTAGCGATGGCGCGCATCACGGTCATCGACGCCGGGGACGATCGCCGATCAGCTTGGCCAGCGTCGGTTCGATCGCTTCGGCCATCATCCGCTGGCCACGCGTGTCCGGGTGGAGTGGCTTTGCAGGCTGCGGCATGCGGGGATCGTAGAACAGCGCGTCGTTCAAGGTGCCGTCGGGTCTGCGAAAGACCGCGCCGATATCGAGAAAGCCGACGCGGGGATCGGCTGCATAACGCCGTGCGAGAGACGTGTTGATCGCCGCATCGGTAGCCGATTTCGCGGGAGAAATTCCGGTTGGCAACAGTCCGAGCAGCAGGATCTTCGCTTTTGGCAGGCGGTTCTTGAGGTCGTCTACCACCGCCTCGATCCCGGCCTGGGTCTGTGTCGCGGTTCGGCCGGCGGCATTGGTATCGTTGGTGCCGATCAGCAGCACGACCGCTTTGGGATGGATACCCGCGACCTCGCCGTGGCGAAGGCGCCACAAGACATTGTCGGTCATGTCCCCGCTGAAGCCGAGGTTCAGCGCTTTGCGCGGTGCGTAGAAGGTTGCCCAGATCGGCGCGAAATTCTCGTCCGGCGGGGTGGCCTTGTCGTAATTGTTGGTAATCGAGTCGCCGATCAGCACGACGGAGGGATCGGGGTGCCGGGCAAGCGTAGCGAGGACGGCCGCATGCCGATCGGCCCACCATTTCAGATCCAGACGGGCGACAGGGACTATCGGTGCGGTCGCGACCTGCCGCGCCACGACGGGTGCCGTCGTCCCGAGAAGAAGGGTAGCGAGCGGCAGGAGGAGGCGGTTCATGGCTATGACCTTTCATGTTCGATGGCGGTCTCGCTCGGCGCGTACCAGCCAAGCGCCTGCGAAATCTCCGTCGCAATTCGCTTCAGCGCAACCAGCGCTTCGTCCGCGGAAATATGCGGGGTCTCGTCGATGACCTCGAGGAACGGAATGGTCAGTGCGGCGACGATATGGCCGTCATAGCCGAAGATCGGGCAGCTGATGTCGGAGACACCGCTCATCCGGGCACTGCGGATCGATTCATAGCCGCGCTCGCGGATCTCGGCGAACGGTGCATCGAGCGCGACGCGGGTTGCTCGATCCGTCGTTTTATCGAGGATGGCGGATCGTGCGTCGGCCGCCATGAACGCGAGGAGGACGTGACCCGAGCAGTTGGTCGCCAGGGCTATGCTGGTACCGAGCCGGACGGCGAAACCGGTCGGGCCGGGGCTTTCCTGCCGGAGAATGATCAGCCCGGAGGTGCCGTTGACGACGACGAGATGACAGGATTGCACCGCGATCGCGGAAAGCGCCTGCATTAGGGGCGCGGCGACGTGCGTCAGTTCCTGCGCCGGGGTCGCGCGGTGGGCGGTTTCGAGCAACTGGTAGGTTACGCGGTAGCGGTCGCTGGCGGGGTCTTTGCGCAGCCAGCGACGCCGGTCGAGCACGACGATCACGCGGAAGAGTTCGCTGATCGACCGTGACAGGCGGGCAGCGATTTCGCTGACCGTCAGGCCGTTCGGCTCGCGCGCGAGAAGTTCGATGATGTCGATCGCCTTCTCCAGTGCGGGCGCAGAATACACGCGCGGACTGGCGCTGTTGGTATC
The DNA here is from genome assembly GCF_056680455.1 of Sphingomonas sp. AP28. Classification (NCBI taxonomy): domain Bacteria; kingdom Pseudomonadati; phylum Pseudomonadota; class Alphaproteobacteria; order Sphingomonadales; family Sphingomonadaceae; genus Sphingomonas; species Sphingomonas sp. AP28. The sequence continues at coordinate 3,939,963 of NZ_CM155283.1, forward strand.
TGGCAAAGACGGCGGCGGAGGGCGAGGCGGCATGGCGGAGGCGATCGTGATTGTAAGCGCGATCCTTATGCCGCAAGCGCGCGGGGTCGACACAACAATCTTTCATATCTGAAAGTTGGTGGCGGGGACGCTCGCTTGCTAGGGACAGCCGTACGCCGCGGCCTCGGGATCGATGCGCCAACTATTGGAGATGCCGCATGACGATCGCCTCGACGCTCGATTTCCGCGAGGCTGCACGCAAGCGACTGCCGCGGTTCCTGTTCGATTATGCCGACGGTGGTTCCTATGCGGAGGCGACGCTCGCGCGCAACGTGAGCGACCTGTCGGGGATCGCGCTGCGCCAGCGGGTGTTGCGCGATGTGTCCGACCTCGACCTCTCGACGACGCTGTTCGGCCAGCACCAGGCGTTGCCGGTCGGGCTCGGGCCGGTCGGGATCGCGGGCATGTACCATCGCCGCGGCGAGACTCAGGCGGCGCGGGCCGCGCATGCCGCAGGGGTGCCGTTCTGCCTGTCGACGGTGTCGCTTTGTTCGCTCGGCGAGGTAGTGAAGGCGGCGCCGACCGGGCCGACCTGGTTCCAGCTCTACGTCATCCGCGACCGGGCGTTCATGCGTGATCTGTTGGCGACCGCGAAGGCGGGAGGCGCGAAGGCACTGGTGTTCACGGTCGACATGCCGGTGCCGGGCGCGCGCTACCGCGATCAGCATTCGGGAATGTCGGGGCCGCGCGCGCCACTGCGCCGGATGTTGCAGGCGATGGGGCGTCCCCGCTGGGCGTGGGACGTGGGCTTGCACGGGCGGCCGCACCAGCTCGGCAATCTGGAGCCGGTGCTGGGCAAGGCGAGTGGGCTGAACGATTACATGGGCTGGCTCGGCAGCAATTTCGATCCGTCGATCGCGTGGAAGGACCTGGAGTGGATCCGCGACGGTTGGGACGGGCCGCTGATCATCAAGGGCATCCTCGATCCGGATGACGCGCGCGAGGCGGCGGCGATCGGTGCGGACGGGATCGTCGTGTCGAACCATGGCGGCCGGCAACTCGACGGCGTGCTGTCGAGCGCGGCGGCGCTGCCGGCGATCGCGGAGGCGGTGAAGGGACAGCTGACGGTGCTGGCGGATTCGGGCGTGCGGTCGGGGCTCGACGTGGTGCGGATGCTGGCGCTGGGGGCGGACGGCGTGCTGCTCGGCCGGGCGTGGCTGTATGCGCTGGCGGCGCGGGGCGAGGCGGGGGTGACCCAGTTGCTGACGCTGATCGAGCGGGAGATGCGGGTGGCGATGGCGCTGACGGGGGTGCGGTCGATTGCGGAGATCGACCGGGGAATTCTGGTCTGAAAGCGGAGCCTCTCAAGGCTCGCTTCACACTCACGCACGCTGCTTAAGTTAACCACCCCGGCGAAGGCCGGGGCCCAGTTGGAAAGGTCGTCATAATGTAGGACGGTCCCTAGTTACCTCCGTCCCCCCCAACTGGGCCCCGGCCTTCGCCGGGGTGGTGGCAACATCGGGAGGTCCTGCGAGCTCCCCAGTGCCTCGATACAGAGCTCAGTGGATCGTCGGCTGCACGACATCCCCCGACAGCGTCCGCCCGGCCTTCATCGCGAACGCCAGTACCACCAGGAAGCACACGGCCGGCACGAGCATCGCGGTATCGATCCCGGCGAGGTCGGAGATATGCCCCATCAGCCCGGTCAGCACCGCGCCGCCGATGATCGCCATGATGATCAGCGAGGCGCCCGCGCGACGGAGCGGGCCCAGCCCGTCCATGCCGAGCGCGAAGATCGTCGGGAACTGGATCGACATGAACAGGCTGGCGAGCACCAGCGCGTACAGCCCGACCTGCCCGCCGACGAGCCCGGCGACGCTCGCCAGCAGCGCGCTCACGACCGCGAAGATCGCAAGCAGGCGAGGGGGCGCGATCCGGTCCATCAGCGCGGTGCCCGCGAGCCGGCCGATCCCGAACAACACGAGGCTGGCGAAGAGGTAATCCGCGGCATCGTGCTCGGCCATGCCGGGGACGTTCGCCTGCGCGTAGCGGATCGTATAGCTCCAAATGCCGACTTGCGCGCCGACGTAGAAGAATTGTGTCACCGTCGCGAAGATCAACCGCGGATGGCGGAACACGTCGACGAACCGCGACGGTGTGCCGACGGTCTCTTCCGCGCGATGCTCGGGAAAGCGGATCACCGCGGCGGCGACCGCGAACAGCAGCACGACCAGGCCGATCACCAGATAGGGCGTCTGCACCGCGACGACTTCGCTGCGATAGAAGGCCTCGCGCGCCGCCGGGCTCATCGCCGCGACCGCGCTCTCGTCGTGGACGATTGCCGACAGGATGAAATACTTGCCGATCAACACGCCCGCGACGGTCCCGACGGGGTTGGCCGCCTGCGCCCAATTGAGCCGTTTGGCCGCGGTCGTCGGGTCGCCCAGTTCGGTCATCAGCGGGTTCGCCGACGTTTCGAGGAACGCCAGCCCACACGCGATCACGAACAGCGCGGCGAGGAAATACAGATACTCCCCGTAATGCGCCGCGGGATAGAAGAGCAGCGCACCCGCCGCATACAGCACCAGCCCGGTGACGATCGCGGTCTTGTAGCCCTTTGCCCGCGTCACCAGCGCGGCCGGCACCGCGAGCAGGAAATAGCCCATGTAGAAGGCCTGTTGGACGAAGCTGGTCTGGAAGTCGGTGAGCGTGAACGCCTTCTTGAACTGCGCAATCAGGATGTCGTTGAGGTTGTTCGCCATCCCCCAGAGGAAGAACAGCGCGACCGTCAGCACGATCGCCGGCACATATTTCCTGTCGGCGGTCGTTCCGCTCATGATCCACTCCTGATTATGTTTTTTGTTAGTCTATCGCGCGATCGAGATGGGTATAGCCGCCATCGACATAGAGCCACTGCCCGGTCGTGTGGCTTGCCCGGTCGGAGAGCAAGAACACCACCGTGTCTGCGATCTCGCGATCTTCTGTCATGCGGTGGCCGAGCGGGATGCGCGCGACGATGCCGTCGAGCTTCGCCTGCGGATCATCGAAACTGTCGATCCAGCGCTGGTAGAGCGGCGTCATCACCTCGGCGGGGATCACCGCGTTGACGCGAATCCCGTCGCCGCGCAGGGCGACCGCCCATTCACGGGTCAGCGCGAGTTGCGCGCCCTTGGCGGCGGCATACGCGCTGGTGTCACCCTGGCCGGTGACCGCGGTCTTCGACGAGATGTTGACGATCGCGCCGCCGGTCTTGCGCAGATGCGGCACCGCGTGATGCGCCATCGCGAAATAATGGACGAGGTTCTGGTCTAGCGAGGCGCGAAACTCAGCCGGCGTCCGGCCGAGCCCGATATTGTCGTTGGCGCCGGCGTTGTTCACCAGCCCGTCGATCCGGCCATAGCGCGCGACCGCCGCCTCGACCGCCGCCGCGCACGCATCATCGTCGGACAATTCGGTCGCGACGAACAGGTGCTCGGCCGCGAAGTCCTCGGGCGCGCTCCGCGACACGATCACCGGGATTGCGCCTTCCTCGGGCAACCCCCGCGCGATGGCGAGGCCGATACCGGCCCCGCCACCCGTGACGATCACGACCTTGCCGTCGAGCCCGAGCTTCACCCGGCGAACCGATAGTCGATCAGCGACTGCGGCTTCATCTCGATCGAATAGCCTGGCAGCGTCGGCGGCATGTAGGCTGCGTCACGGATCACGCAGGGGTCGACGAAATGCTCGTGGAGATGGTCGACATACTCGATCACGCGCCCGTCCTTGGTCCCGGAGAAGCAGAGATAGTCGATCATCGAGAGATGCTGGACGTATTCGCACAAGCCGACGCCGCCGGCATGCGGACAGACCGGCAGGTCGTACCGGGCCGCGAGCAACAGCACCGCCAGCACCTCGTTGACGCCGCCCAGACGGCAGCTGTCGATCTGCACGACGTCGATCGCACCTGCCGCCATGAACTGTTTGAACATGATCCGGTTCTGGCACATCTCGCCGGTCGCGACCTTCACCTCGCCGATCGCTTCGCGGATCGCCTGGTGGCCGAGGATATCGTCGGGGCTGGTCGGTTCCTCGATGAACCACGGTTTGGCGAAGGCGAGCGCGTTGACCCATTCGATCGCCTGCGGGACGTCCCACACCTGGTTCGCATCGATCATCAGCTTGCGGTCGGGCCCGAGCACCTCGCGCGCGATCGTCAGGCGGCGGATATCGTCCTCCAGATCGCGACCGACCTTCAGCTTGATATAGTCGAAGCCGGCATCGACCGCCTCCTGCGCGAGCCGACGCAGTTTCTCGTCGGGATAGCCGAGCCAGCCCGCGGACGTGGTGTAGCAAGGGAAGCCGGTCGCTTCGAGATCGGCGATCCGCTCGGCCTTGCCCGCCGCGCGGTTCGTCAGCAGCGTGATCGCGTCTTCCGGCGTGATCGCGTCGGTCAGGTATCGGAAGTCGATCGTGCGGACCAATTCCTCCGGCGTCATCTCCGCGACGAGCCGCCAGACGGGCTTGCCGACCGCCTTGGCCCACAGGTCCCAGATTGCGTTCACGACAGCGCCGGTCGCGAGGTGGATCGCGCCCTTGTCGGGGCCGATCCAGCGCAACTGGCTGTCCCCGGTCAGATGCCGCCACATCCGCCCAGGATTCTCGATGATCCAGTCGAGGTCGAGCCCGATGACGAGATGCCGCATCGCCTCGATCGCCGCGACGCAGATGTCGTTGCCGCGGCCGATCGTGAAGGTCAGGCCGTGGCCTTCGAGTCCGTCCGTATCCGTCTCCAGCACGACATAGGCGGCCGAGTAGTCCGGATCGGGGTTCATCGCGTCCGACCCGTCGAGCCCCGCGCTGGTCGGGAAACGAAGGTCGATCGTGCGCAGACCAGTGATGGTCGTCATGCGGCGGCGACCATCGTCTGCGTCTGTTCGCCGAGGCCCTCGATGCCGAGCCGTACCGTCTGGCCCGCACGCAGATACACCGGTGGCTTCTGGCCCAGGCCGACGCCCTTCGGCGTACCGGTCGAGATAATGTCGCCCGCCTCGAGCGTGCAGAAGTCGCTGAGGTAGGAAACGATCGTCGCGACGTCGAAGATCATGTTCGCGGTCGTGCCGTCCTGATAGCGATGGCCGTCGACTTCGAGCCAGAGGCCCAGCTTTTGGGGATCGCCGACCTCGTCCGTGGTAACGAGCCAGGGGCCGATCGGCCCGAACGTATCGCAGCCCTTGCCCTTGTCCCACGTGCCGCCACGCTCGAGCTGGAACGCACGCTCGGACACGTCGTGGACGACGCAATAGCCGGCGACGTGCGACAGCGCGTCTTCCTTGGCGATGTTGCGGCCGGGCGTACCGATGACGACGCCGAGTTCGACTTCCCAGTCGGTCTTCTCCGAGCCACGCGGGATCTCGACATCGTCGTTCGGGCCCTGGATCGCGCTGGTCCACTTGTTGAACACGACCGGCTCGGCGGGGAGGGCCATGTTGCTCTCGGCGGCGTGGTCCGAATAGTTCAGGCCGATGCAGATGAACTTGCCGGTCCGCGTGACGCACGGCCCGATCCGCGGCGCGCCGTCGACCTTGGGCAAGGTCGTCACGTCGAGCGCTGCGATCTTCGCCAGCCCTTCGGGCGACAACAGGTTACCGGCGAGATCGCCAAGGTCCGCGGGCAGCGCGCGGATCGCGCCGTCCTGATCGAGGATGCCGGGCTTTTCCTGGCCGCGCGGGCCGTAACGCAATAATTTCATCGGATGATCCTTAGTTGACCCAGCCGCCGTCGATCACGTGGACCGCGCCGGTGGTGAAGCTCGATTCGTCGCTGGCGAGATACAGGAACAGCGCGGCGATCTCTTCGGCGCGTCCCAGCCGGCCCATCGGCTGGCGCGCGACGAACGCCGCGTCGGCCTCGCTGACCGAAATGCCCTGCGTTCCCGCCTGCGAGACAATGCGTTCGCGGAGGGAAGGGGTCTCGATCGTGCCGGGGCACACGCAGTTGCAGCGAATTCCGCGGCCGACGAAATCGGCTGCCACGGCCTTGGTCAGGCCGATTACCGCTGCCTTCGATGCGCCGTAGGCGTAGCGGTTGGGGATGCCCTTCACGCTCGACGCGATGCTGCTCATGTTGACGATCGCACCGCCGCCGCGCGCGAGCATGCCGGGCAGGAACGCGCGGGTCATGCGGTGCATCGCGTGGACGTTGAGGTCGAACGACAGCATCCAGTCGTCGTCGCTGCCTTGCAGGATGTCGCCCGCTGCAACGAAGCCGGCGACGTTGGCGAGAATGTCGATGTCGCCGATCGTTGCGGGCAAAGCGGCGATCGCGCTTGCGTCGAGCAAGTCGACGACGAGACGGTCGACGCCGTCGATCGCCTGCAGCGCATCGTCGTCGCGGTCGAGTGCGAAGACCCGTGCGCCCTCGTCGCGGAAGCGTTCGGCGGTGGCGCGGCCGATGCCTTGTGCCGCCGCGGTCACTACCGCGGTCTTGCCGGACAGTCTCATTCCATCTCCTGCGCGTGTTGTGCGTTTCGTTGGTTTTATTAGTCAAAGTGACTTTTGAAAAGGGGCGGCGGCGCTATGGTCGCGGTAGTACGCCGTATCGAAGGAATTTCCGTGACGTATCGCATCGTGACCGCGCTGGACCTCGCTGATGACGCAGCCCTGATCGCCGCCTATCGCGAACGCCACGCGCCGGGCGCCGTGTGGCCCGAGGTCGTGCGCGACATCGTCCAGCGGGGCTATCGAGAGATGGAGATCTGGCAGGTGGCCGACCGGCTCGTGATGATCGCGGAGGTCGAAGACGATTTTCCACGCGCGGCCGACCCAGCGTTGCAGCCGGTCGTCGCGTCCTGGGAGACGGCGATGGACGTTTATCAGAAGCCGATCGCTGCGGACGGGCCGAAATGGGCGGTGATGGAGCGGATCTTCTCGCTCGCGGACCAGGCCGCCGGCTGATCTTTTTCCGGTTGATGCCGTTAAGGCGTGAGCGTCACGAAACTGTCCATCACGCGCTTGCGGCCGGACTGTTCGAAGTCGATCTCCAGCTTGTTGCCTTCGATCTCTGCAATCAGCCCATAGCCGAACTTCTGGTGGAACACGCGCATGCCGAGCGAGAGATCGTCACGGCCCTTGTTGCCTAGGCTGATCGCGCTCGACCGGCTTTCGACGACGCGGGCGGGCTTGGTGGAGAAAGTGCTGCCGGTGCCCGACGCGCGTTGCCAGCCGGGGCCTCGGCCCGTGCCACGAGCGACATCTGCGAACGGATCGGCCCGGTCGGACCAGTTGGCTTGCCAAAGGCTCGCGCCGCCGGACATCGTGGTTTCCGTGTCGATGTGTTCGGCGGGGAGTTCGGCGACGAAGCGCGAGGGGATCGACGAGTTCCACTGGCCGTAGATGCGGCGGTTGGCGGCGTGGATGATGACCGCCAGTCGCCGGGCACGGGTTATCGCGACATAGGCGAGGCGGCGTTCCTCCTCCAGGCTCTTCACGCCGCCTTCGTCGAGCGAGCGCTGCGACGGGAACAGGCCCTCCTCCCAGCCGACCAGGAACACCGTGTCGTATTCGAGCCCCTTGGCGGCGTGGATGGTCATGATCGTGACCTGCGGATCCTGCGCGCCGCCCTCGTTGTCCATCACCAGCGACACGTGTTCGAGGAACGCGCCAAGTGAGTCGTACTCCTCCATCGCGCGGACGAGCTCGCTGAGGTTCTCCAGGCGGCCGGTGGCCTCGACCGATTTCTCGGCCTGGTACATCGCGGTGTAGCCGCTCTCGTCGAGCAACTGCCGCGCGAGTTCGGCGTGCGGCAGGCTGGTCGCCATGTCGCGCCAGCGCGCGATGTCGCCGACCAGCCGGCCGAGCGATTTCTTCGCAGCCCCGGTCAGTTCGTCGGTGTCGAGGATGCGCGCGGCGGCGGTGGTCAGCGGCGTACCGGTGGCGCGCGCGAGCTGGTGGATGCGCGCGACCGCCTTGTCGCCGAGGCCACGCTTGGGGACGTTGACGATGCGTTCGAAGGCGAGGTCGTCCGCGGGCTGGTTGACCACGCGGAGGTACGCCAGCGCGTCGCGGATTTCGGCGCGTTCGTAGAAGCGGAAGCCGCCGACGATCTTGTACGGCATGCCGATCGCGATGAAGCGGTCCTCGAACTCACGCGTCTGGTGCTGCGCGCGGACCAGGATCGCCACCTCGTCGAGGCTCTTGCCCGAGCGGCGGACGATGTCGATCTCCTCGCCAACCCGCCGCGCTTCCTCAGGGCCGTCCCAGACGCCGATGACCTTCACCTTCTCGCCGACGTCACGCTCGGTCCAGAGCTGCTTGCCGAGCCGCCCGCCGTTGTTGGCGATCACGCCCGACGCGGCGCCGAGGATGTGCGGCGTGCTGCGGTAATTCTGTTCGAGGCGGATGACCTTCGCGCCGGGGAAGTCGCGCTCGAACTTCAGGATGTTCTCGACCTGCGCGCCGCGCCACGAATAGATCGACTGGTCGTCGTCGCCGACGCAGGCGATATTCTTGCGCTCCTGCGCGAGCAGCCGCAGCCAGAGATATTGCGACGAGTTGGTGTCCTGATACTCGTCGACCATGATGTATTTGAAGCGCTGCTGATACTGGGCGAGCACGTCGCGGTGCGTCTTCAGGATCACCAGCATGTGGAGCAGCAGGTCGCCGAAATCGCACGCGTTGAGCGCGATCAGCCGCGTCTGGTATTGCTGGTACAGCTCGCCGCCGCGGCCGTTGGCGTAACGCTCGCTCTCGCCCGCATCGATATCGGCGGGGACGAGGCCCTTGTTCTTCCACTGGTCGATCAGCCCGGCGAGGCTGCGCGTCGGGAAGCGCTTTTCGTCGATGTCGGCGGCGAGGATCAGCTGCTTGAGCAAACGCAACTGGTCGTCGGTATCGAGGATCGTGAAGTTCGATTGCAGCCCGACCAGTTCGGCATGGCGGCGCAGCATCTTCGCCGCGATCGCGTGGAAGGTGCCAAGCCACGGCATGCCCTCGACCGCATCGCCGACCAGCCGACCGACCCGCTCGCGCATCTCGCGCGCGGCCTTGTTGGTGAAGGTGACGCTCAGGATTTCGGACGGCCATGCCTTCTTGGTAAAGATCAGGTGCGCGAGCCGAGCGGTCAGCGCCGCGGTCTTGCCGGTGCCGGCGCCGGCGATGATCAGGACTGGGCCGTCGGTGGTCAGCACCGCCTCGCGCTGCGGCGGATTGAGGCCGCGGAGATAAGGCGGTTCTGCTTGCGGCGCGGACGTTTGGGCGATCTGGTTCACCGGTGAACAGGTAGGGAACGGGGGCCGATCGGGCAACCTTTGAAACGTTGCCAAACCGTCGCGCAGATGTCACGAACCGCGCCTAGGGGATGCGCAGCGACGTGGTTCGTGGTCGGAGATGCCGCACCCAGAAAGGTGTCCCGACGCGCTGGCGCCGTCGCCCGCAGGCATAGCCTTGCGGACCGCAGGACCATTTGAGGAACATCATCATGAAGCTTTTCATCAGCGTCGCTTCGGCGGCGATCGTCGGAGCGTGCCTGTTTTCCACGGCCGCGTCGGCCAGTTCCGTGCGTGAGCCGGTGTCGGTGCGCGTATCGCGTGCGGGCCTCGATCTGTCCAACGACGCAGGGCGGTCCGCATTCCAGCGTCGGCTGCGATCGGCGATCGCCAGTGCGTGCCAGCCGCGTACCAGCGGTCTCGATGCGCTCGCCGATGCGCACCAGTGCCGCAAGGAAATGACCGCCGATGCGGACGTGAAGATGGCCGCGCTGTTCGGGCGGAGCGGGACGCAACTCGCCAGCATCGGTGCGGTACGCTGAGGGCTTGAGGCGACGCGTTCCCGCGAACGATCTTTCCCACGAGGGAGAGCTTGCTGACGCTTGCCGGATGGAGGGGGAGGTCAGGGGAAACCGCTGTGCCGTGTTCACCCCCTCCGTCACCTTCGGTGCCACCTCCCCCCTGGCGGGGGAGGATCGATAAGGCGGCGTCCCATATCAGGCCGAAGCGTCGCTTGATTTGTATCTGTCATAAGATTGTCATCGTAAGGGCCGACTGCACATTCCCATGGCAACCTCCACATTTGCACCAGACGCGATGACGGCTGATTCGAGCGCGAAGGCGTCGATGCCGCACACCGGTCCCAAGCTCGACCATTCGCTGCACCCGGCGGGGCGGTGGATATTCCTCGCCGTGCTGATCGGCGGGCTTGCCTATGCCGGGTTCAGCATCGCGTTCGACACCGCGCAGGTCGGCGAGAGCCTGGCGGGCGGGGCGTTCGCGTTCCTCGCGCTGGCGCTGCTGATCGCGCTTGGTTTCGAGTTCGTGAACGGATTCCACGACACCGCCAACGCAGTCGCGACCGTCATCTACACGCATTCGATGCCCGCGCCGCTCGCGGTCGTGTGGTCGGGGTTCTTCAACTTCCTCGGCGTGATGCTGTCGTCGGGCGCGGTGGCGTATTCGATCGTGACGCTGCTGCCGGTCGACCTTATCCTCAACGTCGGCAGCGTCGGCGGGTTCGCGATGATCTTCGCGCTGCTGCTCGCGGCGATCGTCTGGAACCTCGCGACCTGGGCGGCGGGGCTGCCCAATTCGTCGAGCCACGCACTGATCGGCTCGATCCTCGGCGTCGGCCTCGCCAACCAGATCATCAACGGCGGCGGTGCGGATGGCACGTCGGGCGTCGACATGGTGCAGGTCTGGAAAGTCCTTTCCGCGCTCGCATTCAGCCCGATCATTGGGTTCGTCGGTGCGCTGTTGCTGCTGCTCGTGATGAAACTCTTCCTGCACGACAAGAAACTGTACGAGGCGCCGGAAGGCCAGACGCCACCGCCGCGCGGCATCCGTGCGCTGCTGATCGGCACCTGCACCGCGGTCAGCTTCGCGCACGGCAGCAACGACGGGCAAAAGGGGATGGGCCTGATCATGCTCATCCTGATCGGCTGCGCGCCGACCGCCTATGCGCTCAACCGGACGATGCCCGAGAGCGCGATGCCCGCATTCGTGCAGTCGGCGCAGGCCGCATCGGCCGCCTACCGCGCGCATGCCAATGGTGCGCCGGCCGACGTCGCCACCTCGCGGGCGCAGGTCACGCAGGCTCTGAAGACCAAGCACGTCGCCGACCCGGTCATCTATGCCGCGCTGGCGACGCTGTCGGACGACGTGTCGAGCCGGATCGAGGGTTATGGCTCGCTCGGCAAGGTGCCCGCCGCGGCGACCCCGAACCTACGCAACGACATGTACCTCGTGCTCGATACGACCAAGCTGATCGCCGAGGACAAAGCCGCGCAAAGCCGGTTCACGGTGCAGGAGATCACGACGCTCAAGAGCTACAATAGCGGGCTTGAGCAAGGCACGCGCTATATCCCGACCTGGGTGAAGGTCACCGTCGCGCTCGCGCTGGGCTTGGGCACGATGGTCGGGTGGAAGCGGATCGTCGTCACTGTGGGTGAGCGGATCGGCAAGACGCATTTGACCTACGGCATGGGCGCGTCGGCCGAACTGGTCGCGGCGGCGACGATCCTGCTGGCGGTTCGATTCGGCATGCCGGTGTCGACCACGCACATCCTGTCGTCGGGTGTTGCCGGCGCGAGCGTCGCCAATGGCGCCGGGTTGCAGCGGCGGACGGTCATGAACATGGCGCTGGCCTGGGTGATGACCCTGCCGGTGGCGATGCTGCTGTCGGGCGGGCTGTACTGGTTGCTGCTGACGGTAGCGCATTCGCTGGGATATTGAGCGCGATCCGTCCTCCTGACCTTCGTCAGGGTGACGGCGGTTCGTCGGGATAGGCCCGATGCCAGTGAGGTGCGGGAACAGCTTCAGTCCGCTGAGGGTTGCGGGAACGATGCAATTACGATGCTCGATATGCGGGAATTGGGACTGGCTCGCGCGCGAAGACTGGTGCGAATGTAGCCACTGCCGCCTGCTGGTCCGCGACGTAAGCGAAATCGGTGCGGTGGCGCATGACATTGTCGCACGGCTCGAAAGTGGGCTGGTGGATCTGGAGCGCGATCCGGCCGAGCGCTGGAGGCTCGATCCGGCGGGATTGCGGAATGCGGCCTGGCGGTTCGGCTTCGAAGTCGAACCCATCGATCTCGCTGACGGCTCCGTACGTTTTCCCCCGGATTACGGTCCCGGTCGAGCGCATTCGACTCCCGCGACGACCTTGCCACACGCAATAGGCCTCGGCATCATGGCGCGGCCCGCCGACGCTAACGACATCGTCGACATCGCCACGAGATACAGCACGGCGTTTACCCGCATCGTGATACTGCTCGACGCCACCGAAGACGAAGCGAGCGAACTCGCAGCACGACTCCCGTGGATCGAGGTCGCTCACCACGCCCTTGCGGGTGATTTCGCCGCGCAACGCAACCGTTTGCAGGACGCGATGCAGACCCGCTGGGTGTTGCAGATCGACACCGACGAGAGTCCCGACGCGGCCTTGCTGGACGCACTCGGCTGGCTGGTCGCGGCGGCGGATCGTGACGGGTTGCGGTCGCTCGGCCTGCCACGCCGCAATCTCGTCGATGGCGTACAGTCCGCATCCTTTCCGGACATCCAGTACCGGCTCAACCGAAGCGACATCCGCTTTGCCGGCCGCGTCCACGAGCGCCCGGTCGTACCGTTCGTCGAAACCTCGCTGGCGCTGGCCGGTGCGCTCGAACATCGGCTCGACGGCGAGCGCGTGCGCGAGCGGACGCGAATCTACGAGGCGATGTCGACCGGCGCGGGTAGGCCCGAGGACGAGGCGTTGCTGCTCGCCCCCTTCGATCCTGTCGCGGTGCGATAAACCGCGGTCGTCTGCGCGGACAGGGTATCGCGCGTGAACATCCCCGAGGCGTCGCGACTCGCTGCGGCGTAGTGTGCACGCAAAGCCGGGTCCTCGATCAGCCGCTGGACCTGCGTGGCCAGGTCGTCGCCGGTGCAGGTCTCGGCCAGCAACCCGGCGCCGCTTTCACCGATGAACAGCCGCGCGCTCGGGTCCTCGGCGCAGGCGACGACCGGTCGGCCGAACATCATCGCTTCCTGGTACACAAGGCCGAAGCTCTCGTAGCGCGAGGGTGCCACGATGACGTGCGCCGCGCTCATCAGGTCGTGCAACGTCGGTTCGTCGACACGGTGATGGCACTGCAGCCGCGTGCGCGCGGTGGACGGAAGCGCCTTCACATCGTCCGCGTGAACGCCAACAATCGTGAGGCGGAAATCGCGCATCCCGGCATCGGCGCGCCGGGCGAGGATCCTCAGCGCCATGATCAAGGCATCGAACCCCTTGCGGTGCTCGTCACGTCCGACGAACAGCAGTTCGATCGGCTGGTCCTCGGGGATATCGTCGGGATGGGCTGCAGCCGTTCCTCGGGCCACGATCTCCGGTGGCAGGCTGAGGCCGATGACCGCGTGGCGCGCGACCGGCCCGGGGGCCTCGACACCGTACAATGCTGCGATCTTCTCGCCGTGAAGCTGCGTGTTGGAGATCAGCGTCTTGCTGAACCGCGCTGCGATCCGCTCCGCGAGCATGGCCGCACGCCGATCGAACCGGTCGCGGAGGCTCGTTACCGTCTCCGCCGAGGTCGCTGCCGGGGTCGAGTTTCGCGTAACCAACGGCGCAGGACCGGTGAGTGCGATCGCCAGTCCTGGCGCATACCAGTTGGTCGCCTCGACCACGTCGAACGGCTCGCGACGGTGCTCGCGAGCAACCGCTCGGCGATATGCGAACGGCGCGACGAGGTGCCCAATTCCCGCAATCTTGCGGAGGCGCGCGGCGAACGATCCCTCGCGCAGACCACAGCCGACGACCGATACCCGGCCGTCGTGGCTGTCTTTGCGCCGGTCCATAGTGAAGACACAGACGTCGTTGCCAGATTGTGCCAACGATTGTGCAATCTCTCGCGCGGCGCGAGTAAGTCCGCTCTTTTCAGGAGGATAGGCCCAGGTGAGTAGAGCGATCCTCACAGCGATCGATCAACGAGCGAGCGAAGCGCCGCAGGGAACGTAATAACCTGCGTCAATACCGGCATGTAAAGTATCATCGGCCCGGAACTCGGCAACCCCGTGAGCGGTTCCTTACGTGAATTGCAGATGAACGGGGGAAGGGTGTTCGTACTACATATCGCGTTGCAGGGGTGTTTACGCGCAACCGACGTCGAATACGGAATCACCGCGGATACCGGGGGCCATATCCGGTACCTTCTCGATCTCGTCGCTGCCAGCGGCCGCAATCCGGCGATCGACCGGATGGAAATCGTTACCCGTGCATTCCATCATGCGGCGTATGCCGAATGCTATGCCGAGCCGATCGAGACGATCGACGGCACGACGCGTATCGTCCGATTGCTGACTGCGTCCGATGCGTATCTCGTCAAGGAAGACCTGTGGACCGAGCATGACAGCTTGGTCGAAGCGCTTGTCGCGCATATCGCCACGCTCGATCGCGCGCCCGACGTCATGCACGCGCATTATGCCGATGCCGGACTGATCGCGGCGCGTGTGTCTGCACGGACGGGCATTCCCTATGTCTTCACGGCGCATTCGCTCGGCCGGGTGAAGCTGGCCGCGTTCGATCGTGAGTGTACGGAAACCGCGGGTCTCGATCGCCGGATCGCGATCGAGGAAGAAGCCATCGCCGGAGCGGCCGCAATCATTGCGTCGTCGCGCGACGAGGCTGAAGTCCAGTATGCCGATTATGATGCGTATGATCCCGGCCGCATCCGCGTGTTCGCGCCGGGTAGCGATCTCAAGCAATTCGCGAACTGCAGCACCGATACTCGCGTCGATGCGCTGATCAACCGGTTCCTCGACGATCCCGCCAAGCCGGCAATCCTCGCGATTGCGCGCCCGGTGACGAAGAAGAACCTTGCGGCGCTCGTCCACGCTTATGGCCGGTCACCCGCGCTTCAGGCCGCGGCGAACCTCGTGATCCTGGCGGGCACGCGCGACGACAGTGCGACGTTGGAACCCGAGATCCGCGACAACATCGCTGAACTGCTCCAGTTGATCGACCGCTACGATTTGTACGGCAAGGTCGCCTATCCGAAACAGCACCGACCGGACGACATCGCCGCGGTCTATGCTCATGCCCGCACCCGGCGCGGCGTGTTCGTCAATCCGGCGCTTAACGAACCGTTCGGCCTGACCCTGCTCGAAGCGGCGGCGAGCGGGTTGCCCGTGGTCGCGACCGACAGCGGTGGGCCGAACGACATCGTCGAGACCTGCGGCAACGGCATTCTCGTCGATCCGCGTTCGCCTAGCGCCATCACCGATGCGATCCTGAAGATACTAGACGATCCGGCATTGTGGTCGCGCTACTCAGCGGCAGGATCGGTAGCGATCCGCGCCTATGACTGGGACCGCCACGTACAGCTTTATACCGGGTTGCTCGCAGAGGTCGTGAACGCCGCGCCTGCGGTCACGGACCGGAAGCCGGAATTGTTGCTGGTGTCTGATATCGACGGAACGCTGCTCGGTTGTGCCAAGGGCGTCGACGATTTCACCGCGTGGCACGACGCGCAGACCGATGTCGCGTTCGCGATCGCGACCGGGCGCAGCTTCCACAGCGCGATGGCGGTACTCGGGCAGCATGATGCGCCACGGCCGGAAATCCTGATCACCTCAGTCGGCTCGGAGATCTATTACCGGACGGTGCGCGGGGCGGTATACGACCGCGATACCGAATGGGACGGGATCATCGCCGCCGGTTGGGACCGCGAGGCGGTTGCCGCGCTGATCGGGCAACATGCCGGCCTGACGCCGCAAAGCCCGCTCGAACAGCGCCGGTTCAAGCTCAGCTATTTCGCCGATGGCGACATGGCGGCGGCCGAGCGGGTGCGCGCGCTGCTGGCGGAACACGGGCATAGCTGCTCGATCATCCAGAGCCATGGCCGCTATCTCGACATCCTGCCACATGCCGCGTCGAAGGGTACGGCGGTCGAGCACGTCCGCCGCCGCCTCGGTCTCGAACCGCGGCAGGTGATCGTCGCGGGCGACAGCGGCAACGACATCGAGATGTTGCGGTCGTCGCGTCATGCGATCATCGTCGGCAATTATTCGGACGGTTTGGGATCGCGAGCGGACCTGGCGCACGGCTATGTCGCGATCGGCCATCACGCGCGCGGCGTGATCGAAGGCGTGGCGTTCTTCCGCGATGCCGCCGCCGGGATCGACGTTGAGGGTATCAGGAAAGCATCGTGACGTCCTCGACGGTCAGCGTGCTGACGCTGGTGCGCGGACGCCGCGCGCATCTGGTGAACCTGATCGCCGGCCTCAACGCATCGACGCGCAAGCCGGACGAACTCGTGATCGCGTACATGCAGGATGCGCCGCACGCCGATCTCCCGCCGACCGACTTTCCAGTGCGCGCGGTGTTCGTCGAGGGCGACGCGATGCCGCTGGCGGCGGCGCGCAACCATGCGGCGGCGACAGCAAGTGGAGATCAACTGATATTCCTGGACGTCGATTGCGTCCCTGCGCCGACGTTGGTCAAGCGCTATGCGGCTACGGCGATCGAGCCGGGCGGTATTCGGTTGGGCGAGGTGCTGTATCTCCCTGCCGGCGCACTGGATGCCGGGCTGGACTGGGACGTGCTCGACCGGGTCGGCCTGCGTCACCCGGCCAAGCCAGCGATAGCGTCCGAAGAAATACGGCCGACGCCGAGCCATGGCGAGCTCTGGGGCCTGTCGTTCGCGATCTCCGCGGCGGACTGGGCGCGGGCAGGGGGAATGGACGAGCGCTATTTCGGCTATGGCGGTGAGGAAACCGACTTCGCCGCGCGGCTCGAGCGCACCGGCGTGCCGATGTGGTGGGTCGGCGGCGCGCGGGCGTATCACCAGCATCATGTCGTCCACACGCCCGCGTACCAGCATTTCGACGCGATCATCCGCAACGCGCGGCTGTTTCGCGCGACATGGGGGCGGTGGTGCATGGACTATTGGCTGGGGCATTTCGCCGAGCGCGGGCTGATCGCGTGGAACGCGGATACGATTACGGTGCTGCGGGGCCCGACCGCGGAAGAGGTGGCCGCGTCGAAAATGCCGCTGGAGGTTTTGTTCAGCTGAGATGCGGCGCAACGTTTCGATCCTCCCCCGGCGGGGGAGGATCGACTAGCGCTCGATCTCTAAGCGGGCGCCCAAAGCGAGACCGCCAGTCCTTCCAGATAGTCAGCGGCAACCTTGGCTGCATCCGCGTCGTACAGGTCGGCGAGCGCGACAGGATCGAGCGCCTTCGCGACGTCGAGTATCCCCCGCCACGGTGCCAGCGCCCCCGGCCATGACGGCAGCGCGACCGCCGCGCCAAGCTCTGCGAGACGTTCCGCCTTGCGGGTCTGTTCACCGAAATACCGCCATTCGGGCGCGCAGACATAAGGCCGGCCGACGCGTGCGATCTCGTGCACCGTGTTGTCGCCGGCCGATGCGATGACGACGTCGGCGGCGGCGATGTGGTCGGTGACGCCGGGCACCCAGCCGAGCTCGACGAGATTGCCGAAGTCCGTCTCATGCCCCTCGCGGTGGACCGGCCCGAGCACCAGCCACAGCGCATCCGGCACCGCGCGCGCCGCCATCGTCAACGGCGCGTAGGGCGTGCCCGCGCCGCCGCCGCCGGTGAGGACGACGATGATTTCCTTGGTCGGATCGAGGCCGAGTTTCGCACGCGCCTCGGCCTTGGTCGGGACGGGGTCGACGGTCGTGCACAGGCCGCCGGCGTAGCACGTGTTGGCGCGGACCCAGTCCGGCGTGTCCGCCTGTTCGAGCGCCTCGCCGAACGGCGCGAGCAGGCCGACGCTCGCCTGGTATGCACCCAAATGACCGGGATCGAGGCGGTCGCCGTGCATCCGGATGCTGATCGCGGGCACGCTTGCGATCCGGGCCAGCAGCGCGATCTCGGCGGAAACGTCGACCACGAACAGCGCCGGATCGACGTCGTCGAGATGGTCGATGATCGTCCGCATCGTCGCGCGCGTCTTCGCGACCCCTAGCGGGACGCAGTGCATCACCTCGGGCGTCGCCTGAGCGAACAGCCCCGGCGTCGGCACCGGCGCGCCAATCATGTCGGGTAGCGCGGCGATCGTGATCGGTCGCTCGAACCCGTCGAACAGCGACGGCTTGGCGGTCAGGATCGTCACCGCGCGCTCGGCAGGCAGTTCGCGGATGATCGCCATCGCACGGTTGGCGTGGCCGCGACCCTGGTGGTGGATGAAGAACGTGATCGGCTTGGTCATGCCGAACGTTGTACCGATCCGGCCTCCGATGGCGATTGATATCGATCAGCATAGTTCGCGCTTAGTCCGAATGCCGCCTCGACCTCGGGATCAAGCCACGCGGTGATGTGTTCGGCATCAGCAGGCGCGAGTTCGGGATAAGCCGTCGGAACATAAGGCGCATAGCCTTGCCCCTTGTAGCTGGTGATCGGCACATATTCTTCGCGCCGTGCAATCCCGGTCGCCTCGGACAACGCCTCGACGAACGCCGACGGCGCGCGCGCGAACGCATCATAGCCCAGCAACGCGATGTTGTGCGTGCGGTTGGTCAGCGACACCCAATGGCGAAGTTTCGCGGTGCGCTTGGCGATGCAATTGGCGAAGCGTTCGCCGGTTTCCGGATCGCGCTCGTGCAGCATCTCGTCGCCCTGCATCGGATGCCCCGGCTCGATGGGACCGAAATGATCGTCCCAATAACTATGCCACTGGCTGCGGATGAACACGTCGAACGGCTGCGCCTTGAGGTCCGGGTGCGCGTGCCATGGCTGGCGGTGAAGGCTACGGGTCCAGTCGAACGCATCGCGCGCGACGACCAGCACCAGCGTATCCTTCACGAACAACGTCTGCGGCGGCACGAACCAGTGCTTGAAGCCGAATTCCTCGGTGATCGTCACGCTCGGCATGTTGGCTTCAATGGCCCGCGTGACGAGATTGGTCCCGCTGCAGCGCTGGCCGTAAACCTGGACTCGCGTGATCGGCACGTCGCCGCGTTTGACGATCCGCAAGCCCGGCAAAGGCTGAAGCCAGTTCAAGGTTTTAACATGCGGTTTGGCGGCGATCGACATGGGGACTGCCGCTAGCGCCGACTGGCCTTTCATACAACTATCCCACCTCGCAGCGTGACGGGGAACCGCTTCGACGATCGCGGTGGTATTCGGAAATATACCGGACAAACGCCGGGTCCATGCGGCCGCCATGATCGCGAACCATCACGGCTTGCCCGGCCCTGCTTCGTACGTTCCCGACGGGAACGCGTTTAACACCAGCGAGACCCTGCAACCGGCGGCCGCCCGGATCGTCATCG
Organism: Sphingomonas sp. AP28; assembly: GCF_056680455.1. Classification (NCBI taxonomy): domain Bacteria; kingdom Pseudomonadati; phylum Pseudomonadota; class Alphaproteobacteria; order Sphingomonadales; family Sphingomonadaceae; genus Sphingomonas; species Sphingomonas sp. AP28. The sequence goes on from NZ_CM155283.1 coordinate 3,959,181, forward strand.
TCGACGACGATCCGCGCCTGCGCGAACTGCTCGTCGAGTTTCTCCTCGATCACGGGCTTCAGGTCGAGGCCGTGGAAAGCGGGGCGGCATTGCGGGCCCGACTGGGGCGATCACCCTGCGACCTGATCGTCCTCGACATGATGATGCCCGGGGAAGACGGACTTTCGGTCTTGCGTACGCTGCCGCAAGGGGCTGCGGCGCCGGGGGTGATCATGTTCTCCGCGCTCGGCGGAGAGGTGGACCGGGTGGTCGCGTTGGAACTGGGCGCCGACGATTATGTGACGAAACCCTCCAGTCCGCGTGAGATCCTCGCGCGGATACGTTCGGTCCTGCGGCGTCGCGGGACCGGCGTGACGCCACCCGACGTTCCCGCGGTCGTCGACGCCCTGCATGGGGGAGTGAACGGGACGTTCGCGTTCGCCGGCTGGATGCTCGACTGCCGGATGCGCCTGCTGCACGCACCGGACGGCGCGATCGTCCGGCTTACCGATGGCGAGTATCAACTGCTCAACGTGTTCGTCTCGGAACCGCAGACGGTTCATACGCGCGACGACGTGATCGCGCGGTCCGGCCGGACCGAGATCATGGCGCGGGGCCGTACCATCGACGTGAATATCAGTCGGCTCCGGCGCAAACTGCTGGCGTTCGATCCGAGCGAGATCATCCGCACCGTCCGCGGCAACGGCTATATCTTCATGCCGGTGGTCGTCAAAAAATAGGGGTTGGGTCGGTCCGATTGCTGTGCTGGCATGGACGCGGTACATTTCTCCGATGCACACAAAACCCATTAGCCAAGCGCATATCGCCGCGTGAATCGTGTCGACGCGCACCAGCATTTCTGGGCCTATTCGCGGTCAGAATTCGGCTGGATCGATCCCGAGAGCGTGCTCGCGCGGGATTTTTTGCCTGCCGATCTGCTGCCGATGCTCGATGCCGCGGCTATCGATGGCTGTATCGCGGTGCAGGCGCAGCAGACCGAGGCTGAAACCCGCTGGCTGCTGGAGCTTGCTTCCGCGTATCCGCGGATCATGTGGGTGGTCGGCTGGATCGATCTGCAGGCCGACGACATTGCCGAACGGCTGGAAACATGGTCGGGATCGTCCAGGCTGGTCGGTTTCCGGCATATCGTTCAGGATGAACCGGACGACGACTTCCTACTGACACCGGATTTCGTGCGCGGGGTCCGGGCGACCGTCGAGCGAGGTTTCAGCTACGATATTCTCGTCAAGCCACGCCAGGCGATCCACGTCCGCAGGTTCTGCGATCTGGTTGCGAACGGGCTGTCGGCGCCGCCGCGGCTGATCCTCGATCACGGTGCGAAGCCCGCCATCGCCCACGGTGGCTGGCAGCCCTGGGCGGACGGTATCGTCGAAATGGCGCGGGTGCCGTCGCTCTACTGCAAGATTTCCGGGCTCGTCACCGAAGCGGATCACGCGACGTGGACGGCGGACCAGATCGCGCGGTATCTCGACCATCTGCTCGCATGCTTCGGGCCGGATCGCCTGATCTTCGGCTCCGACTGGCCGGTCTGCCGCCTTGCCGCCGAGTATCGCCAGGTCGTCGACCTGATCGACGGGTTCGTCACGCGCGCTTGCCCGGAGGCGCGGGACGCGATCTTCGGCGGCAATGCTCGGGCGGCCTATGGGGTCTAGAGGTTCACGCCCGACCAGTCGCCGCGGCTGATCCGTTCCGCCGCTTCGGCGATCGCAGACCAGGCGGCTGCGTCGTCGCGGAGTTCGGGGGGAAAGCCCAGTCCGGCATCGATCAGGCGCGCGACGACCTCGGTCGGCGTTCCATCGCGTGCCGCAGAGGCGAGGCGATCGCCGGCTGGATCGACGATCGGGGTATTGTCGCGGGCACGTTGCATCAGGAACGCTACCCACGCGCCGAGCGCGGTGACGACGCCGGCGGGCATGCGACCCGCACGGCGGTTGGCAACGAGCGTGTCGCCCAGCCGGTAGGGCAGCTTCTGCGAACCGTCCTGCGCGATCTGGTCGAGCCGGTGGACGATGACCGGATTGCGAAACCGCTGGAGCACGGCGGCGCGGTAGGCGTCCAGGTCGAGGCCGGGGGTGTGGGCTAGCATCGGGATGATGTCGTCGCGGATCATCGCATCGACGAACCCGGCCAGTGTCGCGTCGTTCATCGCGTCCGCCACGCTCGCCGCGCCACGGAGCAGGCCGACATAGGCAAGCGTCGAATGCGCCCCGTTGAGAATCCGCAGCTTCGCCTTCTCATAGCTCGCGACATCGGTCGTGATCGTTGCGCCGACAGAGGCCAGGTCGGGGCCGAGCGGCGTGCCGATGTCCTCGATCACCCACTGTGCAAAGGATTCGCGCTGAACGGCAGCGAGGTCTTCGAGCCCGATCGCCTCGGCGACGTCGTCGTAAAGTGCCGAGTCGGATGCGGGTGTGATCGAATCGACCATCGTTGAAGGGACGCGCACCTCGCCTGCGATCCAGTCCGCCAAGTCCGGATCCGTAGCGCGAGCGAACGCGACCAGCGCGGCGTGGAGCTTGGCACCGTTGTTGGCGAGATTGTCGCACGGCATCGGCACGAACGGCGCGATCCGAGCCTCCCGGCGCGCGGCGAGGCCGGCGACCAGCCATCCGACCAGACTGCGCGGCGTTGCGGTCCCGGCGAGATCATGCACGATATCGGGGTGCGACAGGTCGAGCGCGCCGTCACTGGCGAGGCAATAGCCCTTCTCGGTCACGGTCGACGTCACCAGCCGGACCGCGGGATCGGCGAGCAGCGCATGCGTCTCGGCCGCGTCGTCGGGCCCCAGGAACCGGCGATGCGCGCCGATCACCCGGTTGGACGAGTCCGCGTCGCGAATTGCGAGCGTGTACAGTCCGTCCTGGTCGGCGAGCGCGGCGACCGTCCGCTTGCTGCGCATCGAGACCGCCGCAATGCCCCAGCGCGGGTCATCGCCCAACAGCGCGTCGATATACGCCGCCTGATGCGCGCGGTGGAATGCGCCCGGCCCGAAATGGACGATACCGATCGCCGGGAGAGGGCGGCCTCGCGGGCCATCAATCTCGGCCGGAAGCTGATCGAGCGTCGCAAGCGTCAATCGTGTCAAAGCGTCACTCCACGTTTCCAGATGGCGATCTCGCGTTCGCCGTTGCGCTCGGCAGCAGTCTCTCGACGCGATCGAATAGCCGTATTCCATAAAATCCGCTGCCGGGCGATGGCGTCACGCGCGATCTCTTGGCCGCGCGTGACAGCCTGGGACAACGTCAGCACGGCCTGCCCAGTATCTATCGGGTCGCCGGCCTTGCCGTCCCGCAGCAGCGTCGCCGCGCTGCGGCCCGCACGGACTATCACGGCATCGACCATTCCGAACCCTTCGCCCGCAACCTACGCGCAGAACCGCATAGTCTCAAACCGGCGCATGACGCACGCGCTAAGCTACAGGGAAGCGTCGTGCGGCCGGGCAAATGGTACGGTAACCCCGTCTCTATCAAACCCGAGAATGCTAGGCGACCGGAGGACGTGTTTCCCTACGGTACCAGCCGCACCGAGAGACGATTGGACCGGTGCATGACATCCGCCCAAAGGATTAGTTGCTGTCGGAATTGTCGCCATCGTCGATCGCGAGATACAGGCCACCACCGACCGCGATTGCGGCAAGAGCGATGATGATGAAACCGCCATCGGCGATCTTGCTCTTCCTTGCGCTCGGCGTACCGGCGCGTACCGAACTGACGGTCGAGAGGCTCGATGCCGAATTCGCCTTCGCCGCGTTGGTGAGGATTGGCATAGCTTCGTCGGCCAAGCTGACTCAGCTTGCATATCTGCTGGAATTCAGGTTCTTCCTCGTCGAAATAAGCAGGTATCGTTGCTGAGGAATCTATGAGACCCTCGCTACTTAGCTGTAGGGATGTTGCACATGCCGATCGCCTTGACGCTTATCGCCGCTGTCGTCTTCGTGGCCGCAGTTTTCGCGTTCATACTTGCGCGAAAACGAGCGGAGCACCGCTGGAGGTTTTCAGGGAGCCGTCGCGACACTGACCCAAAACCTTGGATTTTGCGCGTAGGCAGGCCGCGTTTGCAAATGGCATCCGCAAAATCGCGTGCCAACAGGAAGCACGTTCGTTAGCCGCTCACCTTGGCTATTTCTCGCTGGGATCGAAGACGTCAGGATCGTACGGGGCTGGGGCGCGCGGAACTGTAACATTCGGTGTTTGGCGCAGAGCCTTCGGTAGGATATCAAGGATAGGTGACTGGTGTTCTACCGAAAGCCGAATATGACCATTATTGGCGTAGCAGGTATACGCTGCCTGATCGTGTGGGACTGCCCCTCAAAATAATAGCGACAGGCTCGCTGGAAATGGCGCTTGTCGAGTTTGAGGACGGGGTTCGTCATTTCGTTACCCTGACATCCGTCCGAGTTCGAAGACAGGGACGTCAAGCCGCCCCGCGCGCCCCCTCCTCGTCGGGGTAGGGTTCATCCGGACCATGTCGTAGCGCTGCGGCGGGATTGCCGGCTGAATGGTACGGACTTCGCAGCATCCGGGACTAGTCGGGTCGGCAGATAGCCTGTCTCTGACCCGCTCGCGCTTAGGAGCCCTTTCATTGTGTCGCTCAGACGGTCGAGGTCGCGTCGTCTTCCTTCATCCAACTGCCGATTCGGGAGCGAACGCTTGGCGCTAGCGCAGCCCAGTTTCACTCTTCGGTCGCGCCAGGCGGCGTTCGCCTCGTTTGTCGACGCGGCAAAGACTTGCAATAGCACGGCCCACTGGCACCGTCCGGGCGCGAGTTCCTGGTGCGTCGGACTATTTTTACTCGATCGCGCCGCTAGCCAATGCCGAGGTTCAAAAAGCTGCGCGACCAGGTGGCAATTTTCTCGTCGTGGCATCATCTCTGCCTTACGGAGTATAGCTCCGACATATTTGACCGGGAAAGTACCGTGGATAAATCTCCTGCTGATCACGTGCCCGAGCAATCGACAGTTCGCTATCAGACCGACTGGAGAGGCAAGGCCGCGCCAGTGCGCCTGAGGTCGCGGCTGAATTTCATCGAAGCGCAACGACAGATCATCGGGATGAAAAGGCGAACGAAGGCAGTTTTCGGCATTTTACTAGGGATAATCATAAGCGCTGTAATCTGGGGCGTAATCGTCGCTTTCGTAGTATAGCAAAGTACCGCCCTGTGGCGGGGCTGCCTTAAGTATCAGGCCTGTTACCATGATGTAATCTAATCATATCATTGGTTAAAGATCCCCTTGCGGACTTTGCCAATCTGTATTGGCGTGTGACGATTGATGATGAGCTTCGTCGAATCCAAATTTTTGAACTGCCTAGTTGTGCCATGAGCATGGGCGGGAGCGCCAGCATTTTAAGGTATACTTGCCCGGCCCTTTCGAGCTCGACCAGCATTTGTAAGGCCGTATCGGCAGACAGGATCAGCGTGGTCGCATTCCTTCGATCCCGGGCAGAGCGCAGCGCTCCCCAGCCTCTTCCTGATTATTCTTGTGGGCGTAAGGCAGTTTTGGAAATTCACGAACGTTGCTAAGGACTTGCCGAGGGAGCACTTATGCAGCGACGAGTTTCAGTGCAGGGCAAGCACGTAAAAGTGAGCATCGAACAGACGGGCCCCAGCGACTGGTCGGCTTCCGCGGAGCATCTGGGCCATTTGCTTGTTGTGAGCGGTTCCACCGCGAATCGGGCGGCGTCGGACTGGAGCGAGGCGGCGAACCGAGCATCGACAGAAAACTTTCAGTAAAGCAGGTTCACGTAGCAGGGGCTCGCAGTGGCACCTTCTTCGGATCTCCGCAGGGCCGAGCATTATTCGGATCGCAACCTATCGCTGCCACACCATAGCCGAGGCGTAGACCTCGTGTTCGCGTCGGGTGAGAATGCCCGCACCCTGCCTGTCGGCCCCCCAACGACAGGCAGGGGGCAATTCCCCGGGCTCCGCTATCGGAGCTTCTCAAGGGCGTGCCGCGTTGCATGCATGCCTGTCGCCCCGGTGCCGAGCGCCGCGAACAGGTCAATCTGTTGCTCCTCGATCCAGACGATGATGCTCGGCATGACGATGCTGTGACGATCCTGCCCCGTAGCCTGGCGGATGAGGCGGTGTTGCAGTCCGACGGCAGCGCTCGCCATTCGCTAGCTTGCGACCGACACAGCAGCGATCGATGCGGCTACGGCCACTTCGACCGCATGTCGACGGGCAGCGCCGACTTGCATAGCCGATGCCCGAGGTTGAATGCTACAGTCACGCCGAGCAGGTTCAAGGCGGGAAAGCCCGCAGTGTCGCTAAGGGCCTGAGCGCAGTGTGACGTCTGCTTCATTGCTGCCCCGATGTCGATGTCGATGTCGATGTCGATGTCGATGTCGATGTCGATGTCGATGTCGATGTCGGGGGCTGTCGCGGTCGCGTGTCGTCATTTCGTCGCGGTTCGAACCGCGATGTCACTTTCACTCGCGAAGCCTGCGACCGGCAGGCGGTTATGCTGGGTTAATCTGAAAGGGCTACAGCGCTAAGCATCTAAGAATGCATGGAAAAGGAAGAAGGATGCTTCCGTTTTTGACGACCCTGACGCTCGCTATTCTCGTCACCGTTTGCGGTGCCGGCTGCGCGTTTTTTGTTGTACGCCGCCGGGCAGAGCAGAGGAAGCGCGCTCAACAGACGGCGCAAGAAACCCGAGAGCGTCACGCCGCGATATGGAACGCGGCGCAAGGCCACGCTCATTCCGACTAACGGCCTGTATCACCAAATCGGGAATAACTACCCGGGACAGCTTCGGCCGTCATGCGCGTCGGCCCGTCAGGCTGCCGTCGCGGTTGCCGGGACCGCGGCAACGTCATTAGCGGCGCGAGTACGTCGAATCGCTGCCGCTTCAGCCTGAATGGCGGCGGCCCGAGTTCTGCGGTAATCCCCGAGTTCTGCGGTAATCAAAGTAGAGGGCGATCAGGGAAAACATGGAAACCTCGCGCACGTCGTTGCCGCTTCGCAACGTCGACGCGGCCTGTGGACGTGGGCAGACCTGCCCGCAAATGCGCTCCCCCCAGGCGCGATTGCTTTAAATACAACCGCGTGTTCTGATACTCATGCGGGCTTGGGAATCCGGTCGAGCAAGGCGGTCAAGGCCTCTCCCTGGAAGGTATGTGGCCGGACTTGGCGATCGGGGAGGGACAAGCGCAGTCCCCGCCGATCTGAACGTTGCATATCGCGAACCCTCACGGCCAACGCGAAAAGCGTTCCCTCGAACAGTATCTCGCAAGATTGATCGTCCGACTGCTCGGTGACAGGCATTCGAACTAGTGTTGCCTGCTCTTTCCACGGCATTTCCATCGATTACATTCCCCCTGATTGCTCTCGACGTACCACCCAATGCGTGTGATCGAATTGATGTACGGCAGTTTGATGCCGATTTGGTCGTACCGTCTTGATCGTCGCGCTGGAAGGCAGGCGTCGCGGCGTGCAAAGGGGCGTTGCGCCTGCCGCGACACCGTGTGTGCCTTAGTCGGTTTCGCTGGTGCCGCTGCCGTCGTCTGTCGACTTCCCTTCACCCTCGGCAACCTTATCGTCGTCGCGTTCGATCGCTTGCTCATATGCGGCACTTTCGTCGGCGATGCCCGCCTCGGCGCTCTTTTTCGCCGTGTCCTTGAAGTCAGCGTTGCCCGGGTCGGTTTGCTTGCCATCTGTCATGGTTCACTCCTGTATTGGAACGACATCAACGCGTAGTCGCGCCGTGTGGGCTCCCCTCATTGAGGTCCCCTCCCGCCCTACGTTAAAGAGCGCAGGCTTCCGAGTAAGGCCGCCTGGTATGCTAGGTCGTCCGCAACGGGCGCTGCCGCCGGTGCAACGCTACTTCCAGTCTCGACCGACGCAGTCGACCTCCCTAGGCACCGATATCGCGGCCGCGATCATGAAGGTTCGCAACCAACGCGGTCTTCAAGCGAAGGGCGACGGTAGCCGATCCAAGCTCACAACACGGCTACCTGCTGCGTAAGTCGCGAGTAGATCGCGGATCCGACGACAACGCACGCCGACTTATCCATGTGGGGGGGCAGGCAGCCGATGGCGTTCCCTACGTACATGGGTAACGCAATCGTAGTAGTGATTCTCGAAGATCCGGAGCGAAAGTTCCCACTCCGCCTGCTAGATCGCTATCTGGCCGCTGCGCCCGTGCCGCTCTGCCATCATTCCGAACACCGACGCGCTGAGTGGCCTTACAAACAACAGGCCTGACGACACGCCGTCAGACCAGATGATCCGGGCCAGCAATGGCGCCAGGGTGGGAAGCGTCATGATCACGGTATCACCGACAGGTAGTGTCGCAACCAGTTACACACGGCAACCGACGTGGGAAAGATCGCTTACTTTTGCCGTCCTACGCCCGAACCTGATGCTGCTTAGTTTGCTGGTGATAGTAACGGGGTAACGGTGCGCGTCACGCGGAGTCTTGCTGGGTGGCCTGCCATGTTCCGAACGCCTGTTTGATATCATGACCGCCACCGTTTGCTTGGCGTCAAATACGGGCATGCAGCGGTTACGTTCCCCTACGGCGGTTACTGCGCACGCTATTGTAACAATCTTCTACCCAGCGGGTTGGCGATTGCGGTGGCTGGCGGCGATGGGGGCTGATTATTTGGGCGCCACCCTTAACGGAAACATAAATACAGGATTGGAGCCCATAGCATTATTGTCGGCAAAATTGCAAAACTCATGCCGCGCAATATTGAATGCCCCCTATCGGTCAAAGGAACTTTAGGAACCGCCGGCATACGCGTCCGCGTCGCCCGGCGGGAAGTCTTTTGTCGTGACGAGGCTCTAGGAGGCCGGACGCGTGTATGCGTCCGCCGTCCGGCAGCCGAAAGGGGTCTCGGTTGCATGAATTGTCTCCGCCGATGGCCGTTAATCGCGTCACCCGCTGCTATCGCCGGCGGCGGAGCGTAGGGCGTTCCCGAACTCTTCGGCTTGGTGCGGCTTGTGCGCATCCACGACGGCATGCCGGCGGCATAACCATCCGGCGTCCTAACCTATGTTGGTCGCATAAGATAAACGTAGATCTCAGCAAAAAGACGCATTCCAGGAAAATAAGTTATCGCGTGCGGAAAACTCTTCCTCAAAAATATTGAAAGCTCTGATCGGGTGCCACGCAATCAGTGCTGAAGAATTGTTCGCATGAACTTGTTTGCGTACATCGTACTCTTGTCGAGCAAGGTGGCGGCTGAGCGCGATCAAACGGCATTCGACGATTGTCAGGTTCAAGGCTGCATAGCTTCGGCAAAGCAGATACCAGCTATTGGCACGTGGCAACACGGCTGAGTTTACCGTCGATAATTCACCAGGCGGAAGCACTGGCGAACGCATGCAACCTGCAGGTTTGCGCGAAGTGCCGCGATTCACAGCGCCGGTGTTTGGTATCTAAGCCACGCCAAGCCAGCAGGGTCCCGATCGCCATGGCGAAGGCGGACAATCGGCTCGTGAAACTGGTGCGCTCGATCGTTGGCAAGGCCAACGCGCTTTAGGTTCGAGGAACCACGTTCACGCTGCACACCTTCGAACGCGCAGGCGAGCTTCGGGCACTTCTCGCCCGACAGTATCAGGCAAGATCGGCGGTAAGAAGCAACATCACTCTGGCGTCGTACGACGGGTGCAAGAAGATCCAGCTTGCCGTGTCGGAATTGGTCGCACGCAGTTGATAGCGAGACCGTGATACGGCCATGCGCGCCGCCAGGCTCGCAAGCCTCCGCGCAATGTCGGCGTCCTCGCAAGCGAGAAAATGGCTCCCTGAGTAGGATTCGAACCTACGGCCACTCGATTAACAGTCGAGAGCTCTACCGCTGAGCTATCAGGGAACGTTGCCGGAGGCGGCTCTATAAACGGCCGGTCGGACGATGCAAGCAGGTTTCGCCGCAAAAATGCAAAGTCCGCGATAAACCGAGGTCAGGCGACGAACTGCTCCATGGTAATACGGTCGTCGAGGGCGTGTTCGGGATCGAACAGCAGGGTCAGTTCGCGGGCGCGGTCCATACAGATGTCGACCTGCGCGACGTCGCGGATCTCGCGCTGGTCGGCGACCGCGGAAACGGGGCGCTTGCCGGGATCGAGTACGCGGACACGAATGCGCGCCTTGTCGGGCAGGATCGCGCCGCGCCAGCGCCGCGGGCGGAACGGGCTGATCGGCGTCAGCGCCACCATGCCCGAGCCGAGCGGCAGGATCGGGCCGTGTGCGGAAAGGTTGTACGCCGTCGACCCGGCCGGGGTGGCGACCAGGATGCCGTCGCAGGCGAGTTCGGCAAGCACGACGCGGTCGTTCACCGTGATCTCGAGGTTCGCGGTCTGACGCGTCTCGCGCAGGAACGAGACTTCGTTGATCGCGGGCAGCGTGTGGGTGCGGCCGTCGACGCCGATCGCGGTCATACTGAGCGGGATGACCTTGAACGGCTTCGCGCGCTCCAGACGGTCGGTGAGGCCGTGATGGCGCCATTCGTTCATCAGGAAGCCTACCGTCCCAAGGTTCATGCCGAACACCGGGACGGGCGGCTTGCGGCGCTCCAGCATCGTATGCAGCGTCTGCAGCATGAAGCCGTCGCCGCCGAGCGCGATGATCACGTCCGCCTCCTCGGGCGACACCCACTCGCCCATGTCCGCGAGTTCGGCTTCGGCGGCACGAGCAGGCGGCGTGTTGGACGCAACCAGCGCCCGCCGCTCGTACCGGCTCATCCGCCGGTGACGCTCATGTGGCGCGCGACCGCCGGGCCCTCGCCCTGACCGATGCGGAAGTCGTGCGCCTTGGGCTTGGCGAACAGGCCCGCATCGATCGCCGCGTCGAGGCCGGCGGTGCCGCCGTCGCGCAATGCTGCCTTCAGGTCGACCTGATCGTCATGCCCCAGGCACATGTAGAGCTTGCCTTCGGTTGTCAGGCGAACACGGTTGCAGCCCTCGCAGAAATTGGCGGTCAGCGGCGAGATCAGCCCCAGCCGGGTCTTCGTGCCATCGACGTTCCAGTACCGCGCGGGGCCACCGGTCTTGTGCGCGTCGCGGGCGAGCGTGAACTGCTGGCCGAGCTCGTCGAACACCTTGGTCAGCGGCAGGAAGCGATCCGTACGGTCTTCGTCGATCGCGCCCAGCGGCATCGTCTCGATCAACGACAGGTCGAAGCCCTCGTCGCGGCACCATGCGAGCATCGGCGCGATCTCGTCCTCGTTGAAGCCCTTCAGCGCGACCATGTTGATCTTGATCGCCAAGCCGGCATCACGGGCGGCGTAGATGCCACCGATCACCTGGGCGACGTCGCCGTGGCGTGTGATGTAGCGGAAGCGCTCGGGATCGCGGCTGTCCATGCTGACGTTGACGCGCCGAATACCCGCATCGACCATCGCCTCGGCATGTTGCGCGAGGCGCGTGCCGTTGGTGGTCATCGTCAGCTCCTCTAAGCCGGACCCGATATTGTGACCGAGACGCTGGACGAGTTCGGCGACGTCGCGGCGGACGAGCGGCTCGCCACCCGACAGGCGGATCTTGGTCACGCCGCGCGCGATGAAGCGCTCGGCGATGATCGCTATTTCCTCAAGGCTCAGCAGTTTGCTGCGCGGCAGGAACGTCATCTTTTCGGACATGCAATAACGACAGCGCAGGTCGCAGCGATCGGTCACCGATATCCGCAGATACTTGATCGTGCGACCGTGCGTGTCGCGCAACGGCTTCTGGTCGAGGGCTGGCGCGATTGTCATCTCCCCCGAGCTAGGACGCGAGTGTCCCACTAACAAGGCCGGATCGGCTGGTATTGGATTGGCGCGCGGCGATACGGCGGCTAGGCTCGCACCGATGGAGCGGGGTGCGACGGATATGGAAGACATGCAGACGGCAACGACGCTGTTCGCACTATCGTTCCTTCAACGTGACGAGATCACCGAGATCTTGGCGAGCGCCGGGGCCGGTGCGGGATGGCAGGCGGTGGTCGCGGGCGACGATGACGGGTTGGAAAGCCGGTTCCTGGCAAGCGGTGCCGCAGTCGCATTGATCGATGCGCGCGGCGCCCTCGACGATGGATTGTCGGCGACGCGCCGGCTCGGCGGGCTCGTCGCCACCAACGGAGCCGCATTGCTGGTCCTGGTGTCGCGCGGCGATGTCGAGGCTATCGGCGAATTCTTCGACGCGGGGGCGACGCAGTTCCTGGCCAGCCCGGCAAGCGAAGGCGAACTCGTCCAGGCGCTGCGCTTCGCGGGGCGCCATGCGGCGCGCGCGTCGGGCGGCGCGATCGATCGGCGGGGCATACCGGGAGCCTCGCAATATGACCGGGAAACTGGCGAAGCGCGGCGCTGGATCGTCAGGCGTATCGCCGAGGAGCGGCCAGTGGCGGTGGTGCTGGTCGCTTTGTCGCGGCTCGACATCGTCAATGCGGCGCATGGCCGTCCCGCGGCCGACAGCCTGATCGAGGCGGCCGTGCTGCGTGCGGAGACGGTCGCGCGCGAGGCGATCGGGGTCGATGCGATGGTCGCGCGGCTCGGCGGATCGGAGTTCGTCCTGGTGATCGAAGCGTCGGGCGCGGCGGTGACGGCCGCGATCACCGCGCTGGATGCGGCGCTGGCACGGCCGTTCGTGGTGGCGGATACGCGCGCCGTGCTCGGGTGCCGCTTCGGCGTGGCGCAGCGCCAGCCGGGCGACGATGCGGCGGCGTTGCTGCGCCGCGCGAGCGAGGCGCTGGCGGAAGCGAAGGCGAGCGACGGGTCGGTGCTGCACGTCGCGCTGCCCGACGGCGTCGCGCCGATCGACGCGCTGGCGATCGACCTCCACCACGCGATCGAGCGCGACGAGATCGATCTGCGCTGGCAGCCACAGGTCGAGATCGCGAGCGGCAAGATCACCGGGGTCGAGGCCCTTGCACGGTGGAGCCACCGCAAGCTCGGGCCGCTCGGCGCCGATACGCTGTTCGACGCCGCCGATCGTGCCGATCTGGGCATCGCGTTGTCGGACCATATCCAGCGGCTGGTGCTGGCGCGTGCGGTCGCATGGCCGGAGATGCTGGGGACGTTGCGCGTGTCGCTGAACCTGACGGCGGCGGATATCACCCGGCCGGGGTTTGCCGCGCTGTTCCTGGCGCGGATCGACGAGAGCGGGTTCCCGCGCGGGCGACTGACCGTCGAGATCACCGAGACCGGACTGATCGAGGATCTGGCGGCGGCGTCCGCGTTGCTGGCGGAACTGCGCGGGGCAGGGTGCCGGGTCGCGATCGACGATTTCGGGACGGGCTATTCGAGCCTTGCCTATCTGAAGTCGTTGCCGCTCGATTACGTCAAGATCGACAAGTCGCTGGTGCGCGACATCGACGGCAGCGCGCGGGACCGCGTCGTTGTCGCCGGTGCGATCACGATGGCGCGTTCGCTGGGTCTCGCGGTCATCGCCGAGGGCGTCGAGCGGCCGTCGCAGCTCGAATTGCTCGCCGCGGGTGGATGCAGCCTGTACCAGGGGTTCCTGCTGTCCGAACCGGTCGGCGAGGCGGCCTTGCTGGAATTGATGGCGCGGGAGTGACGAACTGATGCGACGGACGATGCTACCCCTCGCGCTGATGGCGATCGCGACGCCCGCGATCGCGGCGACGCCGGCCGAGACCGCGATCCGATCGAGCATGGAGGCGAGCGCGGCGGGCTGGAATGCGGGCGAACTCGCGCGGTTCATGGCGGTGTACGCCGACGACGCGGTGTTCGTGACGCCGAAGGGGCTGCTCCGCGGCAAGCCGGCGATTGCCGACAAATATCGTTCGAGCTTCCGCGGCGTCGGCAATGTGCGCGGCAAGCTGTCGTTCGCGTTCCTGGAGATGCGTGGTCTGGACCCGGCGCATGCGATCCTGTTCGCACGGTGGACGCTGACCGGGGCGACGACGAGCGAGACGGGCATGACGACGCTCGTCTTTGAGCGTCGCGGTGCCGCGTGGAAGATCATTTCGGATCACAGCAGTTGACCGGTCCAACGAACGATGCGGGATGACGCGATGACACACCGGCTCGACCGGGCGACGGCAGCACGATTTGCCGGCCTGACGCTGGGGCATCTGACCCGCGAATGGCCGTACAAGCTCGATCAGGTGCTGGACGGGCCCGGCGACCTCGCGCTGCCCAGGACGCTGCATCCGGTGTTCCACGGCAGTTTCGACTGGCACAGCTGCGTGCATGGCTGGTGGCAGGTGATGCGGCTCGCGCGGCTGTATCCGGACATCGCCGAGGCTGCAGCGGTCGAGGCTCTTGCGGACCAAATGCTCGTGCCTGCGCTGATTGCCGGCGAGGTGGCATATCTCGATCGTCCGGGCACGGGTGGGTTCGAGCGGCCTTATGGCTGGGGATGGCTGCTCGCGTTGCACGACGAGTTGGCGTTGCGTCCCGACCGGCCCTGGGCGGCGGCGGTCGAGCCGTTGGCACGCGCGTTCGCAGCCCGGTTTGCGGCATATCTGCCGAAGCTTATCTATTCGGTGCGGAGCGGGAAGCATGACTGCACCGCGTTCGCGCTGGTCCATGCGCTGCGCTGGGCGCGAACGCACGATGCCTCGCTCGCTGCACTGGTCGTGACGCGCGCGCGACACTGGTATGGCGACGATCGCGACTATCGACCGTTCGAGCCGAGTGGGGAGGATTTCCTTTCGGCGACGTTGTGCGAAGCCGCGCTGATGAAGGACGTGTTGGGCGCCGAGTTCGCCCCGTGGCTGGCGGCATTCCTCCCCGATCCGTTCGGTATGGCGACGGCGTGCCTTCGCTCCCCCGCCATCGTCAGCGACCGATCGGACGGCCGCCTCGCGCATCTCGACGGCGTAAACCTGTCGCGGGCATGGTGCTGGCGGACGATCGCCGATGCGTTGCCCGATCCTGCTGCCGCGCGGGCTATCGCCGACGCGCATCTCGCCGAGGCGCTGCCGCATCTCTCCGACGACTATATGGGCGAGCATTGGCTGGCCACGTTCGCGCTGCTCGCGCTGGAGGCCGACCCATCCGACCAGAAGGGGCTGGCATAGGGGACCGCACTGCCTAAGGTCGCATCATCGAACGATAAGAGAGTGATGATGCAAAGACGCCTGCCGTTCCTGGCCTTGCTGGCCCTTTCGACCACCACGCTGGCGCAGACGCCCGCGGCGCCCTCGGCCGCCGATCCGAACGCGTATCTAGAGGATATCCACGGCGCGCGTGCGCTCGACACGGTGAAGCGCTGGAACACGCGGTCGCTCGCCGCGCTCGAAGCCAAGCCCGGATATGCGCGCTATCGCCAGCGTGCGCTCGACCTGTTGCAGGCAGACCGCCAGATCGCGACGCCCGACCGGATCATCGGCGATCAGGTGCTGAACCTGTGGCAGGACAAGACGAACGTGCGCGGCCTGTGGCGGGTCGCCTCGCTCGCGTCGTTCACCAGCGGCAAGCCGGTGTGGCGGAAGCTGATCGACGTCGACGCGCTCGGCAAGGCGGAGGGCAAGAGCTGGGTCTGGAAGGGCGCGACGTGCCGCTCGCCATCCGATGATCGGTGCATGGTCGCGCTGTCGAACGGCGGCGGCGATGCGGTCGAGGAACGCGAGTTCGACATCCCCTCGGGCAAGTTCGTCGCGGACGGCTTCCTCGTCCCGAGCTTCAAGACCCGGCTGAACTGGGCGGGACCGGACGCGCTGTACGTCGCGACCGATTTCGGCTCTGGCAGCCTGACCAAGTCCGGCTATCCGCGGACCGTGAAGCGCTGGCAGCGCGGGACGCCGCTCGCATCGGCGACGATCGTCACGAGCGCGACGGCGGACGACGTCGGGATCGACACCAGCGTCTTCACGGAGGGCGACCGACATTACCCCGTCGTCTCGCGCAACGTGGATTTCTTCCATTCGAAGCGGAGCCATGTCGCCAACGACGGCCGCCTGGTGCCGTCGCCGCTGCCCGACGATGCGGTGGTGAACACGGTGCTCGACGGGCGCCTGATCGCGACGCTCGCCTCCGACTGGAACGGGATGCCGAGCGGTTCGGTGGTCGCGTACGGCATTGCCGACGTGCTGGCAGGGCGCGCGCCGACGATCGAGCGCGTGCTGGTGCCGACCGCGACGCAGGCGGTCGAACAGGTCGATTCGAGCAAGTCGGTGCTGTGGGTGAAGATGCTGGACGACGTCTCGGGGCGGCTGGTGTCGCTGACCCGCGGCGCGGACGGGCGATGGGCGCAGTCGGTGTCCGCGCTGCCGACCGCGTCGACGATCCATCTCGATGCGACCGCGGGCAAGGACGACGTCGCCTTCGCGATGGTCGAGAGCTTCCTCAAGCCACCCGCGCTCTATGCCGTCCGCCCCAACGCAAGGCCGGTGACCGTCGACACGCTGCCCGCGCGCTTCGATGCGTCCCAGATGCAGGTCGAACAGCGGTTCGCGACGTCGAAGGATGGCACGAAGATCCCGTATTTCCTCGTCCGCAAGAAGGGCGCGCCAGGATCCGGGGGGGGCCCCGTGCCTGCGCTGGTCCACGCGTACGGTGGGTTCCGTAACGCACAGACGCCAACCTACCTCGTCGACCAGCCCTATCGCTCGGGCCCGGCCGGGCTGTTCTGGGTCGAGGAGGGCAACGCGTTCGTGCTCGCCAACATCCGCGGCGGCGGCGAATACGGGCCGCGCTGGCACCAGATGCCGCTGCGCGAGAACCGGCAGAAGGCATATGACGATCTCCACGCGGTCGGCGACGATCTGGTGCGGACCGGCGTCAGCGCCAAGCGCAAGATCGCGGTGTCGGGACGCTCGAACGGCGGCCTGTTGGTCGGCGTCGCGATGGAGCAGCGGCCCGATCTCTACGGCGCGATCGTGATGGGATCGCCGCTGCTCGACATGCAGCGCTATTCGCATCTGTCGGCAGGCGCATCGTGGATCGGCGAATATGGCGACCCGGACAAGCCCGCGGATTGGGCGTTCATCTCGCAATATTCGCCCTACCAGAACCTGAAGCGCGGCGTGAAATACCCGACGCCGTTCATCTACACCTCGACCGAAGACGACCGCGTCCACCCCGGCCACGCGCGCAAATTCGCCGCGCGGCTGGAGGCGTATGGCGACCCGTTCTTCTATTACGAGAACCCGGAAGGCGGCCACGCGGCGGGCGCCGACAAGATCGAGGACGCCAAGCGCGCCGCGCTCGTCACCGTCTATCTGAACGCGCAACTCGCGCCACAACGCTGATCGTCAGGAATTCCAAGATGCGTAATTTCCGTCTGTTTCTTAGCGCCGCGATGCTGGCGCTGCCCGTTTCGTTGATCCCTGCGCCCGTGCTGGCCGCACCAGCCGAGACGAGCGCGTTCGCGTCGCTCTCGAAGCGCTATGTCGATGGCCTCGCCCGCCTCAATCCGTCGTCGGCGACATCGCTCGGCGATCACCGCTTCGACACGCAGATCACCGACATGTCCGCCGCAGGACGCACCAGGCGCGAGGCGTTCTCGAAGGCGATGCTCGCCGATCTCCAGCGGATCGACCGCAAAGCCCTGTCGCGTGAGGAGCAGGTCGATGCGGCGCTGCTCGACAATGCGCTGCGCTACGACATCTGGGATACCGAGACGCTCGGCGGATGGGCGTGGGACCCGCAGGTCTACAACGACATCGCCGGGAGCTCCCTCTATTCGCTCGCCGCGCGGGACTTTGCGCCGTGGCCGCAGCGGCTGAACGCGGCGACCGCGCGGATGGCGGCGCTTCCCGCGTTGCTGGCCCAGGCACGCGCGAACATCGTCCCCGCCCGCGTGCCGTCGATCTACGCGACGACCGTGGCGAAGCAGAACAGCGGCATCGTCGACATCGCCGAGAGCATGCTCGCCCCGCACAAGGGCGAGTTGTCCGCAGCGGACGCCAAGCGGTTCGACGCCGCGCTCGTGAGACTGAAGGCGGCGGTCGCCGAGCACCAGGTCTGGCTCGACAAGACGCTCGTTCCCGGCGCGAAGGGCGACTTCCGCCTTGGCGCGGCGCTCTACGACAAGAAGCTCGGCTTCGCGTTGCAATCCGACCTCACCCGGGCCGAGATCAAGCGCCGCGCGCAGGCCGCGATCGTCGACACGCGCGCGCAGATGTACGCGATCGCGCGCCAGATATTCGGGGCCACAAAGGGCGCGCTGCTGCTTCCCGACAAGCCGTCCGAAGCGCAGCAACAGGCCGCAATCCAGCTCGCGCTCGAACTCACCTACGCCAAGCGCCCCGCCCGCGACGGCATGATCGACGCCTCGACCAAGGCTCTGGCACAGGCGACCGCCTTCGTCCGCGACAAGGGGTTGGTCGGCATGCCCGACAGCCCCGTGCAGATCATCACCATGCCAAAGTTCCAGCAGGGCGTCGCGGTCGCCTACTGCGATCCCCCGGCCCGCTGGAAAAGAACCTCGGCACGTTCTTCGCTGTCTCGCCGATCCCCGACGACTGGACCGAGGCGCAGGCAACCTCGTTCCTCAGCGAATATAACGACTACATGATCCACGACCTGGCGGTGCACGAGGCGATGCCGGGGCATTATCTCCAGCTCGCGCACGCCAACGCGACTCAGTCGACGCTGCGCGCGGTGCTCGGCTCGGGGCCGTTCGTCGAGGGCTGGGCGGTGTATGCCGAGGGCATGATGGCGGACGAGGGCTATCTGAACGGCGATCCGCTGTTCAAGCTCACCGTGCTCAAGATGCGGCTGCGCTCGATCTCTAACTCGCTGCTCGACATCGGCATCCACACCGAGGGTATGACGCGCGACCAGGCGATGCAGCTGATGACGCACACCGCGTTCCAGCAGGAGCGCGAGGCGGCGGGCAAATGGGTCCGCGCGTCGCTCGGATTGACCCAGTTGCTGAGCTATTTCACCGGATATTCCGAGCATATGGCATTACGCGACGAGGCGAAGAGGCGGCAGGGCGCGGCGTTCGATCTCAAACGCTATAACGATGCGCTGCTGGCGCACGGTTCGCCCCCGGTGCGCTATGTCCGGGAACTGCTGTTCGACCTGCCGATCGGATAAGTGCGTGACGGTCATCCCGGGGCGTTCGCGCTTCGGGCGACTGTTGCAGGAGGGGGTTGGTGGGCCCGGCAGGAATCGAACCCGCAACCTAGCCGTTATGAGCGGCCAGCTCTAACCGTTGAGCTACAGGCCCAACCCGCGCCTGCGTTAGCGCAAGCGATCCGCCCGCAAAAGAGCGCACAAGCAAAACGGCAAAGAAAAAGGGCGCTCCCTAAGGAACGCCCTTTCCGACACTAAATCCTATCGAGCGTAAAAACGCCCGACAGGGTTTTAGTTCATGTTGTCGGTCTTCTCGTCGGCAGCGTCACGGACGTTGTCGGCAGCTGCGTTCATGTTATCGGCAGCGTTCTCGAGCACGTCGGTAGCGACTGCGTTCGAGGTGTTGTCCGCCATGGCGTCCATGTTGTCAGCCTGCATTTCCATGTTGTCAGCCAGCATGTCCGCGTTGTTCTCAACGGCGGCGGCTTCTGGCGACTTGCTGCAGGCTGCGACGGACATCAGGCCGGCGGCAGCAGCGATCAGAACGATCTTCTTCATTCGAATGCTCCCAAGCATAGTTTCACTCGCGGCCGACCCGATTGCCGTCGCGAAGTCCCGTCAAATAGCGGACCCCGGCGGGCGGTCAATCCGCTAAATTCATCTGTCCGCAAGGTTTGCGGCAGAACGATGACAGATTGGTTCATGCAACTCGTCACTTATGGGGCACAATTGGCCCGATTTCCTCGGGTGCATTGGCCACCGTCGCGATCACCGTGGTCCAGGCCGCGACGTTCTGGCGAAGCTGTTCGGGGTCGATCAGATCCAGCGTGTCCTCGGGCGTATGATGGTAGTCGAAGTAGCGCAGGCCCGACTGGTTGAGGTCGATCCCGGCGACCCCCGTGGCGATCACCGGGCCGACATCGGTGCCGCCGTGCGGGGCGTCGGCACCACGGACGATCCCGAGCGGCGCGAGCGCGACCGCCAGGCGATCCTCGATCGGCTTGGCGGCGTCGGGCAGGCTGCTCTCGAACCGCCAGACGCGATCGGCACCGAAATCCGATTCGGCGGCGGTTGCATGGCGTTCGCCGGCATGTGCCTTGGCGTAGGCGGCTCCGCCGAAGCCGCCGCTCTCCTCGTCGCCGAACCAGACGACGCGGATCGTCCGGCGTGGGCGCTGGCCGCCGTCCATGACGAGCTTGGCGGCAGCCGCGGTGATCGCGATGCCCGCCCCGTCATCGATCGCGCCGGTGCCGAGATCCCAGCTGTCGAGATGGCCACCGACCAGCACGATCCCGGCCTTGGGATCGGTGCCGGGGACTTCGGCGACGACGTTGCCCGATTCGCGCATGCCGACCTGCTTGTCTTCCAGCACCAGCCTCAGGGTCACCGGCTTGCCGAGCTTCACCAGCCGCTCGACATGCTCCGCGTCGGCGACCGACAGTGCCGCCGCGGGGATCGGCGTCACGCCCGCTTCGAAATTGGTGTTGCCCGCGTGCGGCCCGCGGCCGTGATCGGTGCCGATCGATCGGATCACAATCGCCGCCGCGCCCTTCTTGGCGGCGACGTTCGGTCCGACGAAGCGCGCGGTGCCCTGCGATCCATAGCTCGACCCGTCCTGGGTGGGCTGCATCGCGTTCGATACGAAGGCGATCTTGCCCCTCAGGCTGCCGTCGGCGGCGAGAGCCAGGTCGTTGTATGTCGGGAAATACACGATCGGCAGGGTCAGCCCGCCCGGCGGCGTTGCGCCCGAATTGCCGAGGCCGACCAGATGCAGCTTCTGCGCATAGGGCACGACCAGTTCACCACTCTCCGTGCCGCGCGACCAGATCGGCAGTTGGTATGGCTCGATCCGCACGTTCTTGAACCCCAGCGCCTTCAGCTTGGCGACCGACCAGGCGCGCGCGCGGGGTGCCGCCTCGGTGCCGGTCATGCGCGGGCCGACCTCGGTCGTGATCCCCTCGACGATCTTGTAGGCGGTGTCGTCGGTTAGCGCCTTGTCGCGCAGCGCGGCGACCTTCGCGTCGACCGCGGTCGCAGGCGCAGCGGCGCGCTGCGCCACGACGGGAACGGCGGTGATGACGGCACAGGCCGCCAGAAATGGTGCGATACGCGTCATCGGCTATTCCCCTTGGTGTCGACCCACCGTTAGGTCCGAGCGCGCGCGTTGCCAACCTTCGCGCCTGCCCTTACATGCGCAGATCAATCCCGCCCTCACGAACACCCGAACGGAGACCCCCGTGGCCGGCCAATATGCCTATGTCATGAAGGACATGACGAAGACCTTCCCCGGCGCGCCCAAGCCGGTGCTGTCGAACATCAACCTACAATTCTATCATGGCGCCAAGATCGGCATCGTCGGCCCCAACGGTGCGGGCAAGTCGACGCTGATCAAGATCATGGCCGGCATCGACAAGGATTATACCGGCGAGGCATGGCCGGGCGAGAACGTCACGGTCGGCTATCTGGAGCAGGAGCCGCAACTCGACGCCTCGAAGACCGTGCTGGAGAACGTCAAGGACGGCGCGCGCGGTGTCGCGGACATGGTCGATCGCTTCAACGCAATCTCCGCCGAGATGGGCGATCCCCAGGACGACACCGACTTCGACGCGCTGCTGGAGGAGATGGGGACGCTTCAGGAGCAGATCGACGCGGTCGACGGCTGGACGCTCGACAACCAGCTCGAGGTCGCGATGGAGGCGCTGCGCTGCCCGCCGGGCGACTGGCCGGTCGACAAGCTGTCGGGTGGTGAGAAGCGCCGCGTCGCGCTGACCCGCCTGCTGATCCAGAAGCCGGGTATCCTTCTGCTGGACGAGCCCACCAACCATCTCGACGCGGAGAGCGTCCAGTGGCTGGAGAATCATCTGAAGGATTATGCGGGCGCGGTGCTGATGATCACCCATGACCGCTATTTCCTCGACAACGTCGTCGGCTGGGTGCTCGAACTCGATCGCGGCAAGTATTTCCCGTATGAGGGCAATTACTCGACGTATCTCGAGAAGAAGGCCAAGCGCCTCGAGCAGGAGGATCGCGAGGAATCCGGTCGTCAGACCGCGATCAAGAACGAGCTCGAATGGATCCGCCAGGGTGCCAAGGCACGCCAGACCAAGTCCAAGGCGCGTATCGCTAACTTCGAACGCCTCGTTTCCGCACAGGAGAACCGCTCGCCGGGCAAGGCGCAGATCGTCATCCAGGTGCCCGAGCGTCTCGGCGGCAAGGTCATCGAGCTCGACAACGTCTCCAAGGCTTACGGCGACAAGCTGTTGTTCGAGAACCTTTCGTTCACGCTGCCCGCGGGCGGCATCGTCGGCGTCATCGGTCCCAACGGCGCCGGCAAGTCGACGCTGTTCAAGCTGATCACCGGGCAGGAGACGCCGGACAGCGGCACGATCGACAAGGGTTCGACCGTGCGGCTCGGCTATGTCGACCAGAGCCGCGATCATCTCGACGACAAGAAGAACGTCTGGGAGGAGATTTCCGACGGCCTCGACTCGATGAAGGTCAACGGGTTCGACCAGTCGACGCGCGCCTATGTCGGGGCGTTCAACTTCAAGGGCCAGGACCAGCAGAAGAACGTCGGCAAGCTGTCGGGCGGCGAGCGCAACCGCGTCAACATCGCCAAGATGTTGAAGCGCGGCGGCAACGTGCTGCTGCTCGACGAGCCCACCAACGATCTCGATGTCGAGACCTTGGGCGCGCTCGAGGAAGCGATCGAGAATTTCGCAGGGTGCGCGGTGGTGATCAGCCACGATCGCTTCTTCCTGGATCGTCTCGCCACGCACATCCTGGCGTTCGAGGGCAACAGCCATGTCGAATGGTTCGAGGGCAATTTCGAATCCTACGAAGAGGACAAGCGCCGCCGTCTGGGCGATGCGGCGGATCGTCCTACCGCGCTGTCCTATAAGAAGCTGACTCGCTGACCCGATGTTGCGGGGGCTCGACGAGGAACTGGTCGCTCACAAATACGCGCATGTCGAGCGCGAGCGCCGGTTTCTCGTCGACCCTGCGCGTCGGCCCGATCTGGCCGGTGCGCCGTATATCCTGATCGAGGACCGGTACATCGAGGGCACGCGGCTGAGGCTGCGCGCCATGACCGATAGCGGCTCGGGGCGTGTGGTCCTGAAGATCGGCAAGAAATACGACGTTGCCGATGTGCTCAGCAGGCCGACGGTCACGACGTATCTCGATCGGGACGAGCATGACCTGCTGGCGAAACTGCCGGCACGATCTTTGAGGAAACGCCGGTATCCGGTGGGAGCGGACTTCGGCATCGATTTGTTCGAAGGAGCGCTCGCCGGGCTCGAACTCGCCGAGATCGAGCAGGACGACGCGGCCGCGTTGACGTCGATCGTCAGCCCCGAATGGGCAATCGCGGAAGTTACGCATGATCCGCGATTTCAGGGTGGGCGATTGAGCCTGCTGGATGCGGCAGGCGTGACGAGACTTATTGCCAGTAACATCGAGTGAGTATGACGGTTATCGAACAATCTCCCGGCGGCGATCGGCCCCCTGGCGCAGGCGAACTCGAATATCGTCTTCGACAGCAATCGATCCTTGCCGATTTCGGGATCGAGGCGCTGCGTGCGCGGGATCTGCAGCCGATGTTGCAGCGCGCCACCGAGTTGTGCGGCGAGGGGATGCGGTCGCAATACTGCAAGTTCCTCGAATACCGTCCCGAACAGAACACCTTGTTGGTCCGCGCTGGGATCGGCTGGGCGCCGGGGGTGGTCGGGTCGACCGAGATGCGGACCGATCTCGGCTCGCCCGCAGGGTTCGCGCTGGAGACCGGGCTGCCGGTGATCTCGAACCATCTGGAAAACGAGCAGCGCTTCCGGACGCCTGAGTTCATGGCGCAGCACAATATCCGCCGCGCGATCAACGTGCTGGTCGAGACCTCGGGCAAGCGTTTCGGCGTGCTCGAGGTCGACAGCCCGGACGAAGGCAAGTTCGAGCCCGCCGATTTTGCGTTCATGCAGGGGTTTGCCAACCTCATCGGCGTGGCGATCGAGCGGCAACAGGCGGAGCAGCGGTTGAGCGAAGCGATGGAGCATCAGGAGTTGCTCACCCGCGAGGCGAGCCACCGGGTGAAGAACAGTCTCGCTTTGGTCTCGGCGATGCTCAACCTCCAGATGCAGGAGGATGACGATCCGCGAATCCGCCGGCTGCTCGGCGATGCGCAGGCGCGGATCACCGCGATCGCGCAGACGCACGACCAGCTCTGGCGTGGCGATCAGGTCGGCATCGTCGCGCTCAACGATCTGGTCTGCGGGATCGCTACGGGGCTGGGCGAGCAGTCGCTCACCCACCGGATCGACTGCGATATCGAGGCGATCCTGATCAGCGCGGACGTGGCGATCCCGATGGGGTTGCTGGTTACCGAGCTGGTCACCAACGCGATCAAATATGCGTATGGCGACGACGGCGGCGCGATCATGATCACGGTGCGGAGCGCCGACGGGCGGATCGTGCTGACGGTATCGGACGAGGGCGGCGGGTTACCGTTGGATTTCGACTTGAAGACGGCGTCGCGAAAAAGCCTAGGCATGCGGATGATCGGCAGCCTCGCGCGGCAGTTGCGCGGTACGGTGACGATCGAGAATGCTGCGGTCGGGACGTGCGCAACGCTGGACGTGCCCGATCCGCGGGTCGAAGTCGCAGGCTAGCCACTGTTCTCCTGCGAACGCAGGAGTCCAGGGTCAGGAGCGTTTCGGTTGGTATCCTGGGCTCCTGCGTTTGCAGGAGAACGAGGTTAGCTTAAGCCGCGACCGCGTCGGCTTTAGTCGCCATCCACGCCTCGGCCTTCGCCAGCGCGGGGGCGTCGTCGACGTCGATCCAGTCGATGTCGCTGCAATCCACGATACGGGCGAGGCCTTGCGCGGCCAGCAGGCGGACGCCTTCGGTGAGCGAGGGGCTCGCCAACGTTGCCAGCGCGTCCGACAGCGCAGGGCCGATCGCGAAGACGCCGGTGTCGTAGCAGTCGTGCGGCTCGAGACCCTTGCCGATCGCGACGATGCGGTCGCCTTCGGTGGCGACGCAGGTGACGTCCTCCGGGTCGACCCAGTCATGACCGAGGCGTCGGTCGATGCCAAGGCGCAGACCACCGCCAGCGCCGGCTTTCGCCATGCGCGCGTAGAGTTCGGGACTGACGAGGTGGTCGCACATCGCGAGAATTGCTTCACTACCGCCGAGCGCATCGCGCGCCGCCAATACCGAGACGCCATTGGGCTCACGGTGGTCGGCGAGGACGGTCTCGACTGCCAGCGGCCAGCGCCGGCTCGCGAGATACGCTTCGATCGCCTCACGCCCGTAGCTCACCGTCACGATAGCGCGCGCGAAACCGGCCTCGGCCAATCCTTCGAGTGCGTGAGCGATCAGTGGCCGCCCCGCCACTGCGCAGAGCGGCTTGTACGGGGCGGAGGTGCGAAGGCGGCTGCCTTCCCCGGCGGCGAGGATGACAGCCGTATCGATCATCTCAGGCGGCCTTGATGAACCGCTCGACTTCGATCTGCGCGAGATCGTCGGTCATCTGCGTGCGCGGGTGCTTGCAGAAATACGCCGATGCAGGGTCGATCACGCCGGCGATGCCGCGATCCTTGGCGATCTTGGCGCAACGGATCATGTCGATCGCGACACCCGCCGAGTTGGGGCTGTCCTCGACCGAGAGACGCAGTTCGATGTTCATCGGCACGCCGCCGAACAGCTGGCCTTCCATACGCAGGAAGCAGACCTTGTTGTCGTTCTGCCAGGGCACATAGTCCGACGGGCCGATGTGGACGTTGTCGTCGTCCATCCGCTCGGCCGCGACCGACTGCACCGCTTCGGTCTTCGATATCTTCTTGGACTCGAGCCGGCGATGGTTCGACATGTTGAGGAAGTCGGTGTTGCCGCCGGTGTTGAGCTGGTAGGTGCGATCCAGCTTCACGCCGCGCTTGGCGAACAGGTCGGTCAGCACGCGGTGGACGATCGTCGCGCCAAGCTGCGCCTTGATGTCGTCGCCGATGATCGCGACGCCCGCGTCCTCGAACTTCTTCGCCCAGACCGGGTTCGAGGCGATGAACACGGGGATGTTGTTGACGAACGCCACGCCCGCTTCGATCGCGCACTCGGCGTAGAACTCGGTCGCTTCCTGCGAACCGACCGGCAGGTAGTTCATCAGAACGTCGGCGCCCGACGCCTTGAGCTCGGCGATGACCTCTTCACGGGTCGGCTCGGCGGCGTCCGAAACGAGGAACGTGCGGTCGTCCTTGAAGTCGGCCATGTGGTCGGCGACGCCGTCCAGCTTCTTGCCCATCTTCACGATCGTGCCGGTGTTGCCGACATTGGGTGCGAACACCGCGGTGCAGTTCGGCTTGGCGAAGATCGCCTCGGCGACGTCCTTGCCGACTTTCCGCCGATCGACGTCCCAGGCCGCGACGACCTTGATGTCGCTCGGCTTGTAGCCACCCATGTCGAAATGCATCAGGCCAACCTGGTCGTTTGCCCCCTCGCGATAATGCTCGAGGCCCTGGACGAGCGAGCTCGCGCAGTTGCCGATGCCGACCACGGCGATCCGAATGCTATTCATTACTGACCCTGTTCCTTACGAAAGATGCATGCGCGACGCGGTCTTTGGTCGCGTTGCGGAAGTATTGCGAACGAAAGCCCGCTCGACACGACGGTGCCAGACGAGCCCGACGATGGCCACGAGCGTCAAAGGGACGATCTCGAACCACCAGAAGATGCGTGGGTTGCCCGCGAAGCAGGCGACGAAGATCGCCCATACCCGGACATTCGCGGTAAGCAAGGCCATGAAGCGCAACGGCGCGACGGCGCGGACACCGTACAGGGCCCCGAGCGCGACCGGATCCGCGGACTGACCGAGCGTGCGCTCGAACGGCATGGCAATCCGGTCGATGCTGCTCGCGACGCCATCATAGAAGCGGACGAGCGCGTTGCCGATCGGAACGGGGAGCGCTTCGAGCGCCACGCCCTTGATCCGGCGATGGAAGCGCGAACGCTCGCCTTCGTACATGTTCGATTGCACGGCATGCGCGCCACCGGCGGCAAAAGCGAGGACCCAGCCCTCGGGCGTATCGATCGTCAGCGCGAGCGAGACGTAGATCAGCGCGAACACGCCGTGGTCGCACAACCCATCGAGCATCCTGCCGAGCGGGCTCGCGGTCTTGGTCGCGCGGGCGACCATGCCGTCGAGT
Organism: Sphingomonas sp. AP28; assembly: GCF_056680455.1. Taxonomy (NCBI): domain Bacteria; kingdom Pseudomonadati; phylum Pseudomonadota; class Alphaproteobacteria; order Sphingomonadales; family Sphingomonadaceae; genus Sphingomonas; species Sphingomonas sp. AP28. The sequence continues at coordinate 3,986,281 of NZ_CM155283.1, forward strand.
CCGTCGGCGATCAGCCAGCCCATCGACAGCACCAGGCCGACCAGCGCGAGCGCCCAGTTTCCCCACTGCGTGTACGCAAGCGCCGCTGCTCCGCCGAGGCAAAGCCCCGTCACCGACACCGAATTGGCCGAAATTCCACGCGCCAAAGCAAGCGGCAAAAGCGCACGGCCTGCCGGGTGAATCAGCCAAAGATTAGATGGGATCTCGATCCGGCGATCGCGCGATCCATCCGGTGGAGCCACTGTCATAGGATTTTCATAATGCGCCGGACGGGCGATTTATGCAAGGTGGCGCGGCTGACCTTACGGAACGCTTGACCGCAATTCCTCGAGCCAGATCTTGGCAGTTCCATCCGACGGCGCGCGCCAGTCGCCGCGCGGCGATAGCGCGCCGCCTGCGGAGACCTTCGGCCCATTGGGCATCGCCGACCGCTTGAACTGGCTGGTCGTGAAGAAGCGGAAGAGGAATTTCTCCAGCCAATGGCGGATCGTCGGCAGGTCGTAGGCGACGCGCGCGTCCGCGGGCAGGTCTTCCGGCCATGCGCCGACGCTCGCGTCGCGCCATGCGTGCCAAGCGAGAAACGCGATCTTCGAGGGGGCAAGGCCGTAGCGGATCACGTAATGCGCGAAGAAATCGTTCAGCGCATAGGGCCCGATCATCGACTCGGTGCTCTGCAATGCGCCATCCGCACCCGCCGGAACGAGCTCGGGCGAAATCTCCTGCGCCAGGATCGTCGAGAGGATCTCGTCGGTCGCGGCGTCATACTGGTCGGTGCGGATACACCAGCGGATCAGGAACTGGATCAGCGTCTTCGGTACGCCGCTGTTCACCGCGTAATGGCTCATCTGGTCGCCGACGCCGTAGGTGCACCAGCCGAGCGCCATCTCGCTCAGGTCGCCGGTGCCGAGCACGATCCCGCGCCGCTGGTTGGCGAGGCGGAACAGGTAATCGGTACGCAAACCCGCCTGCACGTTCTCGAAGGTGATGTCGTAGACGGGTTCGCCTTCGCTGAAGGGATGGCCGATGTCCTGCATCATTCGCGTGGCGGCGGGGCGGATGTCGATCTCCTCGGCGGTAATGCCGAGCGCGCGCATCAGCGCCCACGCGTTCGCCTTGGTCCCTTCGCCAGTCGCGAAGCCGGGCATGGTGAAGCCGAGAATGTTGGTCCGCGGGCGTCCAAGCCGGTCCATCGCCTTGGCCGCGACGATCAGCGCGTGCGTCGAGTCGAGGCCGCCGGACACGCCAATCACGATCGTCTCGGCATGCGCGGCGACGAGGCGCTTCGACAGCGCCTCCACCTGAATGTTGAACGCCTCGTAGCAATCGTCATCGCGCCGCGTCGGATCGTTCGGGACGAACGGGAAGCGGCGGATCACGCGTTCCAGGCCAGTGCCCTCAACTACCGGCGCGTGATCGAACGCGATCCGTCGGAAGCGCGTTTCCGGATTACCCGCGAACACGGCCGCATCGTTGAACGTGCCGGTCCGCAGCCGTTCCTGTGTAATTCGTTCGCAGTCGACGTCGGCGACGACCAGTTCGGGCTCGGTCGAGAACCGCGCCGACTCCGCGATCTGTTCGCCGAGTTCGTGGACCAGTCCCTGGCCGTCCCAGGCGACCTCTGTAGTGCTCTCGCCCGGCCCCGCAGCGGAGTAGACATAGGCGCAGACCGCGCGGGCCGATTGCGCCGCCGCCAGCATCGCCCGATCGCGCGCCTTGCCGATGACGATGTTCGAGGCGGACAGGTTGCAGCAGATCAGCGCCCCCGCGAGCGCACCCGCGGTCGAGGGCGGGGTAGGGGCCCAGTAATCCTCGCAGATTTCGGCATGGAACACGAAGCCGGGCAGGTCGCGCGCGGCGAAGATCAGGTCGGTCCCGAACGGCACGTCGCCGCCGCCGAGGTCGATCGTCAGTCCGGTCATCCCTACGCCACTTGCGAACCAACGCTTCTCGTAGAACTCGCGGTAATTGGGCAGAAACGTCTTCGGGACCACGCCGAGCACGCGCCCGCGTGCGATCGCCAGCGCGCAGTTATACAGCCGCCCGTTCCGCACCAGCGCCGCGCCGACCAGCAGCACCGGCCGCAAGGTCGCGCTCGCCTCGACCACCGTCGCGATCGCGGCCAGCGTCGCGCGCTGCTGCGCGGTCTGGAGATGCAGATCGTCGATCGCGTAGGAGGTGAGGTTCAGCTCCGGGAAGACGACGAGGTCGACGCCCTTCGCATCTGCCTCGCGCGCCAAAGCGATCGTAGCCTCGGCATTGGCCCCGGTATCCCCCACCGAAGCCCGCGGCGTCGCGGCGGCAACACGGATCAGCCCGTGACTATGGATCGCGTAGAATGGATGCGTCATGGCGCACCGATAAACGCCCGCGCTGCGTCACGCCACCTGCTTGATCCCGTCGGCGGTGGCATGACGCGCGATCCTGTGAGAGGCTTCGAGCATGAAACTCCGCATAGTCCAGGTGTTCGTTCTCGCGGTCGTCAGCGTGCTGTACTGGCTGCTCGTAAGCCATGTCTCCGGCGCGAAGGAGCCTTGGGATGCGGCTGGCTACTGGTTGATCTGGTACCCCGGTTCGCTGCTTCTGTCGGCCGTCGGCGGCGTTGCGTTTGGCAAGCGGGGATGGTCAGCAGGAGCGATCGTCACGGTCGCGCAGCTGCCTGTAATATGGGTAAACACGGAATTTGGCGGGCTGCTGATCGTCGGCGTCGCGTTTCTGGCCATCCTGGCCGTTCCAGCGGTCATGCTGTCCGCGCTTTTCGGTCGCCTTCGGGTGGCTTCGCGGCGCAATGCCGGTGGAAGGAAACAGCACGGCCCGATATGAGATTGAGCCGCTAGCGCGACTAGCCCTGCAGCGAGACGGAGACGATTTTGACGATCACGATGTTCGGCATCAAGAATTGCGACACGATCAAGAAGGCGCGGAATTGGCTCGATGCGCACGACGTCGCGTATGCGTTCCACGACTACAAGGCCGCCGGTATCGACGCTGCGCACCTCGACGACTGGATCGGTCGGACCGGGTGGGAAGTATTGCTCAATCGCGCAGGCACCACGTTTCGGAAGCTGCCCGAAGCGGATCGCGCGGATATGGATGCGGCGAAGGCCACCGCGCTGATGCTGGCGCAACCGTCGATGATCAAGCGGCCGGTGCTCGATACCGGCGAGACGCTTCTGGTCGGGTTCAAGCCCGAGGCGTATGAGGCGGCGGCGCTCGAAAACACCTGAAGGAGATCAGCATGCCGGTTGCACGTTGGAATGGCCACGAGATCGCTCGATCGGACGACACCGTCGTCGTCGAGGGCAATCATTATTTTCCCGCCGACAGCGTCGATCCGGCGTTGCTGGAGGTTAGCGCGACGCATTCGAACTGCCCATGGAAGGGCGTGGCGAGCTACAAGACGCTGGTCGTCGACGGCAACCGCAACGTCGATGCGGTCTGGTATTACCCAGAACCGAAGTCCGCGGCGGCCGAGATCAAGGATCGCTATGCATTCTGGAAGGGCGTGACGGTCGCTTAAGTAAGCGCGACACCGTTTAGAATCCTCCCCCGCCAGGGGGGGGTGTCGCCGAAGGTGACGGAGGGGGAGGACACGGAACAGGCGTTTCGCTTACCTCCCCCTCCGGCTGGCAAGCGCCAGCCACCTCCCCCTGGCGGGGGAGGATCGGGAGGCTCAGCTCAGATCGCGCCCGAGAACGTGTCGCACTGCTGCGGATCGCCGCTCTCCAGCCCGCGCTTCAGCCACGACTGGCGCTGTGCCGATGTCCCGTGCGTGAAGCTGTCTGGTACCACGCGGCCCTGCGACTGCTTCTGCAACGTATCGTCGCCGATCGCCTGCGCGGCAGTCATGCCCTCCTGGATATCGCCGGGTTCGAGCCGCGACCGGTTGGCCGCCGCCCAAACGCCGGCATAGCAATCCGCCTGGAGTTCGAGCCGCACCGACAGCGCGTTGCCCTCGGTCTCGCTTGCCTGCCGTTGCGCCTGCTGAACCTGCGCATTGGTGCCGAGCAGCTTCTGGATGTGGTGGCCGAACTCGTGCGCGATCACGTAATCCTGCGCGAAGTCACCCTGCGCCTTGAAGCGAGTCGACAGCTCGTTGAAGAAGCTGGTGTCGAGATAGATGCCCTGGTCGGTCGGGCAATAGAACGGCCCCATCGCCGACTGCGCGGCGCCGCAACCCGAGCGGCCATTGCCGTCGAAGAACACAAGCTTCGGCGCCTCGAACCGCTGGCCGTTCTTCTGGAAGATCGCTTCCCAGGTATTGTCGGCCGAGCTGAAGGCGTTGCAGGCAGCCTTGCTTTCGGCGTTCAGCGAACAGCTCGACTGGGTGTTGGTGCCCGAGCGCGGTCCGCTCTGCGTCGTCGGCGCCGACGTCTGTCCGCCGCCGAGCAGTCCGCCAAGGCCGCCCATCCCACCGAATACCGCCATCAGGATCAGCACCACGACGATCCCGCCGCACCCGAAGCGGCTGCCGATCATCGGCAACAGCCCCATCAGCAGGCCGCCACCGCCGCCAAAGCCGCCTCCACCGCCGCCCGACCCGCGCTGGTCCTCGACGTTGATGTTCGGATCGTAATCGTCGAGCCGCATGGATATGCCCCTTTTCGTTTCTTCTCGGGAACGAAATGCGCAAGGTGGCGCTAGGGTTGCACGGCGGCAGAATACGCTGCGCCAGGATGGGGGAGTATGCATGTTCCTGAAGGGCAAGACCGCGGTCATCACCGGATCCACGTCGGGAATCGGGCTCGCCTACGCCAAGGCGTTTGCAGCCGAAGGCGCAGCAGTGGTGCTCAACGGGTTCGGCAATGCCGATGTGATCGAACGTGAGCGGGCAGCGTTGGCGCAGGTCAGCGGCGCGATCGCGCTCTACGATCCGGCGGACATGACCAAGCCCGACCAGATCGCCGCAATGGTCGCCCGCGCCGCGGCGGAGACCGGCAGCGTCGACATCGTCGTCAACAATGCCGGCATCCAGCATGTCGCGGGAATTGCCGACTTCCCGATCGACAAGTTCGACGCGATCATCGCGATCAACCTGTCGTCTGCCTGGCACATGATGCGCGCCGCGGTGCCGCACATGCGAGCCAGGGGCTGGGGGCGGATCATCTCGACCGCGTCCGCGCACTCGCTGGTCGCGAGCCCGAACAAGTCCGCCTACGTGATGGCCAAGCACGCGATCGCCGGGCTCACCAAGACGATCGCGCTGGAGACCGCGACCGACGGCATAACCGTCAACTGCATCTCGCCGGGCTATGTCTGGACGCCGCTGGTCGAGAACCAGATCCCCGACACGATGGCGGCACGTGGGCTGACGCGCGATCAGGTGATGAACGACGTGCTGCTCGCCGCGCAACCGACCAAGGAGTTCGTCACCCCCGAACAGGTCGCGGCGTTCGCGCTGTTCCTGTGCCGCGACGAGGCCAAGGCGATCACCGGCGCCAATTTGTCGATGGACGGCGGCTGGACGGCGGCGTGATGGTGCCCCGTGGTGCGAGAATATGATTGTAATACGGCATGTTAGAGGGTTAGCTTCGGATATGCACACGCGGTCGACGACGAAGCGGACATGGTTGGCCACCGGGGCCTGTCTCATCCTAGCTGGATACGGTTCGAGCGCATCGCGCGCGGCGTTGATCGGCTCGGGCGCCGTGTCGCCGCTCGATACCGATCGCGACTCCGACTGGCGGCGTGTCGCCACGGTCGCTGATCGCGCGCGTTTGCGGGGCTGGCGTGGCGCCTGGATGGACGCGCTGGCACAGGTCGATGCGAAGAACCTTGCCGCCGAGCCGGTATTGTTCGATCCCGATCATGCGCTCGCCGACGCCCTGCCGCCCGCCGGAAGCTACCAGTGCCGCACGTTCAAGCTCGGCGCGCGTGGTGGGATCGGCCCGACATACAGCGCTTCCGCCTGGTTCGCCTGCCGGATAGACTCCGACGGCGACACCGACGTTGTCAGCCTGGTCAAAGTCGATGGATCGCAACGCCCCGTCGGCACGGTCTTTGCAGACACCGCGTCGCGCGCGATATTCTTGGGCACGATGGAGCTCGGCGACGAAAAGCGTCCGATGCGCTATGGCCGCGACGCCAACCGCGACATGGCCGGCTTGATCGAACGGATCGGCACGCGGCGGTGGCGCGTCGTGCTCCCGTATCCGCGGTTCGAATCGGTCCTCGACGTCGTTGAACTGGTACCCGCGCCTTAGCGGGCGGGCACCGGTGCCGCCGTGGCGACGACCGCCGGTGTCTGGGACGTGGTTGCCTGGGTCGGTGAGATCGGTGGCAGGCCAGCGAGATACGCCTTGCCGTGCAGCCCGACCGGGATGACGCGACCCACATTCGCAGCGCCGATGGCCTTCAGATACGAGCGTGGCTTCTTCATCAGCTTTGGCTGGTCGAGTCCCGACAGCCCGACGATCCGCGCCGCTTCCTTGACGAAGTGGACGCAATTGTGATCGCCGAGCCGGTACACGCTGTCCGGCTTGCCCTCGCTCCACGCGTCGACCAGCTTCAGTACCTGCGTATATTGCGCGTCGGTCATCACCACCGAGAACTGCGCGTCGCTGCCGGTAATGTAGGTCGGCTTCGCGATATCGAGCATGCCCGACACCGGGCCCATCAACAGCGCCGGCGATACCGATTTCGCGGTAAAGCCGTAATTTGCGTCGACCGGCGCGCCGCCGGCGTCGGGTAGGCCCCGCAAAGTGAAGAACGCGTGCGGGAAGCTGTTGCCGAGTTCGTGGCTCCAGAAGGTGATGGTGACGGCCGCCTGTGCGGGCAGTGCGTATCCCAGGCACAGGCAGAGCAGGGCGATCAGCCGAAGAAGCGGTCTCATCCCCCAATATTATTTTGGAATGTCGAGCCTTACCAGCGTGATGAGTCTGATTTAGATCAGATTTGCGTGGTATTTTGTGCGGTTGCCGGAGCCGACGAAGCGGATGCGGCAAGCGTCGCGTTCTCGCGCTTCTCTGGTCGGATGTAGATCGAGGAGAGCATCGGGATGGCGGCACGCAACTCGGTCTCCATCGCCTCGATCAGCGTCTCGCCGTCGCCCATCGTCACCGAATCGTCGAAGTCGGCGCTGATCGCGGCGAAGATGCTCTCGGGCGCGGTGTGGATCGTGCGGACGTGGTTGACCGAGACGATCGCGGGGTGCGCGGACACGATCTTGCGGATCGTCGCGATCACCGCCGGATCGGCGCGCTCGCCGATCAGCAGGCCCTTCGACTCGCGCGCGAGCAGCACCGCGACCAGCGCGAGGATCACCCCGATCGCGATAGAGGCGGCGCCATCGATCCGCGGATCGTTGAACGCATGGCTGGCCCAGATGCCTAACCCGGCGATGACGAGCCCCGCGAGCGCCGCCGAGTCCTCGAACAACACGATGAAGCCCGCCGGGTCCTTCGACCGGTGGATCGCCTGCCACCAGCCCATGTCGCCCTTGGCCTTCGAGAATTCGCGCACGGCGATCGTCCAACTGCTCCCCTCAAGCGCGAACGAGATTGCCAGCACGACGTAGTTGACGGTCGGGCTCGTGAGCGGCTCCGGCTCTTGGATGTGCCGCCAGCCCTCGAAGATCGACACGCCCGCGCCGATCGCGAAGATCAGGATCGCGACGACGAACGCCCAGAAATAGAGTTCGCGGCCATAGCCGAACGGATGCGCCTCGTCGGCGGGGCGCTTGGCCTTCTTCTGACCGTAGAGCAGCAGCACCTGGTTGCCGCTGTCGACCACCGAGTGGAAGCCTTCGGTCAGCATCGACGACGAGCCGGTCATCCCGGCCGCGACGAATTTCGCCACGCCGATCCCGAGATTGGCGGCGAGGGCACCGTAGAGGACGATGTCGTCCTTGATGCGAGCGGTCAGAGTCTTTGCCATGGCGCCGTCCTACACGAGGGGGCGGGGTTGGAAAGGGGCGGAATTTGAACGCAAATCTCCCTTCCCCCCCCCTGAAAGGGAGGGGCTGGGGGTGGGTAGGTTTCCGCATTTCTCGACCCGGTGCGACACGAGCGGGCCGACCCACCCCCAACCCCTCCCTTTCAGAGAGGGGCGAAGTCGGAGGAAACAGGAATACCCGCCGATGGACAAGCCACCGGCGGGATCCTTTCCTCCCCAGGAAACTGTGTGAAGCGGTTTAGCCGAGCCGGCCGAGGCGGTGGTACAGCGCACTCATCCGCGTCAGCCGTTCGTCGTCGATCGAGGTCTTGCTGATCATCTCGCCGAGCACTTCCTTCATCAGCGCGAAATCGTTGGTCGAGAAGACGGCGCGGGCGCGGGGTTGTTCGGTGGTCGTCTGCATGGCTTGCCTCCTTCGATGATCGTCTTGTCTCTCTCTTTACATGCATCATGTGTCGAGAGAGGCGATGCACAGGCAATAGCGTTCGAGGCCGGCAAGTTGGAAGACGGTCGCGCGCCGCGGTAACGTCGCGATGTCCGTCCAGCTTGTAGAACACGTGTCGTTCTGTAAACATCGTGACAGGAGGGTTTGCGATGGCGGAACGTAAATTGCTGGCGGGGCACGCGATCCGTCGGTTGCGGCGCGGGGCAGGGCTGACGCAGGCGGCGATGGCCGACATGCTCGCGATCAGCCCGAGCTATCTCAACCTCGTCGAGCGCAACCAGCGGCCGATCTCCGCGACGCTGCTGATCAAGCTCGCCGAGAGCTTCGACTTCGATCCGCGATCGCTCGCGGCGGGCGAACCGGGTGGCGGCGCGGATGCGATCCGGCGACGGCTGGCCGACCCGATGTTCGCCGACCTCGAGATCGACCGCAACGAAGTCGAGGAATGGCTTGCCAGCGCCCCCGGCGGTGCGGCGGCATTCGCCCGCGTGTTCGATCGGATCGGCGGCGGCGCGGTGGTCGAAGCGGGCGACGATCCGGTCACGCTCGTCCGTCGCGAGATCGAGCGTTGGCGCAATCATTTCGCCGACCTCGACGCGGCGGCCGAAGCGTTGGCCGACGAATTACGGCTCGGCGCGGGTGATCTCTACGGCGCGATTGCCGAGCGGCTGCGCGCCAAGCACGGCCTGACCATCCGCGTACTGCCCGCTGACGTGCTCCCCGACACGCTCCGCCGCCTCGACCTGCACGCGCGCCAGTTGCAATTGAGCGAGATGCTCGACCCGGCCTCGCGCACGTTTGCGGTCGCGTTCCAGCTCGGCCAGATCGAGGCGAAGGCGGAGATCGATGCGCTGGCGAAAGGCGCCGGGTTCACCGATCGCGCCGCGGAACGGCTCTATCGCCGCCACCTGCTCGGCTATTTCGCCGCCGCGCTGATGATGCCCTACGCCCGGTTTCTCCGTGGATGCGAGACGACGGGGTACGATATCGAGCTGTTGCAACGCCGGTTCGGCGCTGGCTTTGAACAGGTCGCGCACCGGCTGACGACGTTGCAGCGCGTCGGCGCACGCGGCCTGCCGTTCTTCATGATCCGCATCGATCGGGCGGGGCAGGCGTCGAAGCGCTATCCCGGCGCAAGCGGCGCGGCGCTGGTCGAGGCGGACGGCCGCTGTCCATTGTGGCGGTTGCATCATGCATTCGACCGACCGGGCAGCCTGATGGTGCAGCTGGTCGAACTGGAGGATGGTGCACGCTGGCTGACGATGGCACGCACCGTGACGCCGCAGGGCAGCCGGTTCGGCGCGGTGCACGCGGAGTTCGCGATCGGGCTCGGCGTCGCGGCGGCGCAGGCGGGTGTGCTGGCGGCGGCGAGCGGCTTCGATCTGGCGGGGAGGGCGATGCCGATCGGGCTCGGCTGTCGCGCGTGTTTCCGCAACGATTGCCCGCAACGGTCCGTCGCGCCGGCCGGGCGGGCTCTGCTGATCAACGAGCGGGAACGACGGACGTCCGCGCTGACGTTTGCGGGCGACTAAACGATCCTCACCCGCAAGGGGGAGGTTGCAGGCGCTTGCCTGACGGAGGGGGAGGAAGGCGAAACCGCTGTTCCCTTGTCCTCCCCCTCCGTCACCTTCGGCGACACCTCCCCCTACCGGGGGAGGATTAAGGATTAGGCGCCGGCGACCATCAGCGCGTCCAACTGGTCCTTCGACAGTTCCAGCGTCATCGCGGGCAGAAGGTCTTCAATCTGCTTCACGCTGGTGGCACTGGCGATCGGCGCCGTCACGCCGGGCTGTGCGATCAGCCACGCCAGCGCAACCTGCGCGTGGGTGGCGCCAGTAGCTTCGACCACCGAGTCCATCGCATCGAGGACAGCCTTGCCGGTACCTTCGAGCAATTCGCCCATCCGACCGCCGCGAACGCTCTGGCCCAGATCGTCCTTCGTCCGGTACTTGCCAGTGAGGAAGCCCGAGGCGAGGCCGTAATAGGGCAGCACACCGATGTTCTCGGTGACGCAGTAATCCTGCAATTCGCCCTCGAACTTGGTGCGGCTGACGAGATTATATTCGGGCTGGAGGACGTGATAGCGCGGCAGGTCCGAGGTCTTGGCCGCCTCGACCGCCGACTTCAGGCGGGCGGCGTGGAAGTTCGAGGCGCCGATCACGCGGACTTTCCCCGCATCGACCAGCTTGCCGAACGCTTCGAGGACAGCCTCCTGCGTCTGCGAGTCGTCGTCCTGATGCGCGTAATACAGGTCGATGCGATCGGTGCCGAGGCGCTTCAGCGAGGCTTCGGCAGCGGCGGCGATGCGCGCCGGGGCGAGCTTCTCGCCGCCTTCACCCGGCAGCATGCCGACCTTGGTCGCGATCAGGACATCGTCGCGCTTGCCGCTGGCCTTCAGCCATTCGCCGATCATGCTCTCGGATTCGCCGCCCTTGTGACCATCGACCCAGGCCGAATAGACATCGGCGGTGTCGATCATCGTCCCGCCGCCGGCGACGAACGCGTCGAGCACGGCGAAGCTGGCGGCGCGGTCGGCGGTCCAGCCGAACACGTTGCCGCCGAGGACGAGAGGGGCGATCTTCAGATCGGTCGAGCCGAGGCGGCGAAGTGTCATCGGGTCTGGTCGCTTTGGTTCGAGGGTGTTTCGGTATCGGTCACGGCATCGTCAGGTGCGGCGGCGACCGCGTTCAGATCGACGCTGTTCGCATCGAGCATCGCAGCGGCTTCGTTCAACTGGTGCGCTTCGTCGGCGGTGACCGCGCCGGGTTCGCTCGCAGGCGAACACGCCGCGAGCGCTGAAATAGCAAACAGCGCCCCCACCATCATGCCGTCGTGCCAGCGAAGGCTAGCATCCTCCCGGAGCGGTCGTCGTGACCCGAACCGGGAGCCCCCAGCGTTAGCTGGGGCGACGGAGAAGTGGGGGCGCCTAGGCAAGGCTTAGTCCTTGATCGCGTTGCCAGCGCGGGTCAGCGCGTTGCCGGTGGCGTCGGCGGCGCGGTCCGCACCGTTGCTGATTGCAGCACCCGCACGGTCTGCACCGGCTTCGATCCGGTCACCGGCGCGGTCGGCCTTGGCGTCGAGATGGTCGGTCGAGTTGTCGATCTTGGCGCCGGCGTTGTCGAGCGAACGCTCGGCCGAACCCAGCGCGCGATCGCTGGCGGCGCTGACGTCGTCGACGGCATTGGCGGTGGTTGCGCTGGCATCGGCGGCGATCGCGTTGGCGGCCTGTGCGGTCTGGTCCTGCGCGTTGTTGCTGCAGGCTGCGAGGCCGGCGGTGAGCGCCAGGGCGGGGATCAGGAACTTCTTCATAGGTATCTACTCCCGTGGATGTCGTCTTGTGGACCGGGTAATGCCCAGCCCATAGCGCAATCGAACGCGGATAAAGCGTTTCCGATCCGTCACGATCGGCCGCGATGCGATAAGTCGCGGGCGGACATGGCCAATGTCGAAGACGCGCACGCCTGCGTTGACCTCATATAAAGAATTCTTTATATGTCTTGGCATGACGATGGCGCTCGAAATCTTCCGTGCTTTGGCGGACGCGACCCGGTTGCGGATCCTCGCGCTGTTGCGGCGGATGGAGCTGTCGGTCGGCGAGCTCGCGCAGGTGCTCGGCCAGAGCCAGCCACGCGTTTCGCGCCATGTGAAGATCTTGTGCGACGCCGGCCTTGCCGAACGTCGCAAGGAAGGCAGCTGGGTGTTCGTCGCGCTGGGGTCTGCGGACGTGGTCGAGCCGGTCGCGGGCGCACTCGACGTCTGGGCGAAGGCCGAGCCGGATCACTGGGCGGTCGCGGATGCGGCGCGGCTTGCAGCGGTGCGCGCGGACCGGGCAGCTAGCGCCGCGGCGTGGTTCGAGGGGCATGCCGACGAGTGGGACGCGATCCGGTCGCTGCACGTCGCCGACAGCGAGGTCGAGGCGGCGATGGCTGCCGTGCTCGGCGATGCGCCGGTCGGGACGCTGATCGATATCGGTACGGGCACCGGGCGGATGCTCGAGCTGTTTGGCGGGCGCGCAAAGGTCGCGCTCGGGATCGATCGCAGTTCGGAAATGCTGCGGCTCGCGCGCGCGAAGCTGCACGAAATGGTTCACGCCGAACTGCGCCAGGCCGATCTCTACGCGCTGCCGATGGCGGATGGCGCTGCGGATGTCGCGATCCTGCACCACGTGCTGCATTTCGCGCAGCAGCCCGGTGCCGCGGTCAGGGAGGCTGCGCGCGTGCTCTCGCCCGGTGGACGATTGCTGATCGCCGACTTCGCCAGCCATGACCGTGAGGATCTGCGGCTGCGCGATGCGCATACGCGCTTGGGGTTCGCGGACGAGCAGATGGGGGCCTGGTTCGAAGCGGCGGGCTTGCAGACGGCGCGCGTGGAAACGCTCGAGGGCGGCGAGTTGACGGTGAAATTATGGCTCGGTCGGAAAATCGGCGCGAGCTTGCGTGAGGTGAAGGCGGCATGACGAACATTTCGATCCCCCAACTGGCCGAAGCGCGCCGCGCGCTCGAAGAACCGCTGTTCGCGGATCTCGCGGGCGATGTCGGGCTGAGCTTCGAGTTCTTCCCGCCCAAGAGCGAGAAGATGGAGACGCAGTTGTGGGAGGCGATCCGCACGCTGGAACCGCTCGGCCCGGATTTCGTCTCGGTAACGTATGGCGCGGGTGGCTCCACGCGCGAGCGGACTCACGCGACGGTGGCGCGGATCCAGCGCGAAACGTCGATGAACGCCGCTGCGCACCTGACCTGCGTCGAGGCGACCAAGGCCGAGATCGACCAGGTCGCGGAAGAGTATTGGGCGGCGGGCGTACGCCACATCGTCGCGCTGCGTGGCGATATGCCAACCTTGGGTCAACCGTATCAGGCGCATCCGGGCGGATATGAGAACGCGGCGGCTTTGGTTGCTGGGTTGCGGAAGCTGCATCCGTTCGAGATCTCGGTCGCGGCGTATCCCGAGTGCCATCCGGAATCGGGCGGTCACGACGCCGACATCGACAATCTGAAGCGCAAGATCGATGCCGGTGCGACCCGCGCGATCACGCAGTTCTTCTTCTCGCCCGAGGCGTATTTCCGGTTTCGCGACCGGGTTGCGGCGGCCGGGATCACCGCGCAGATCCTGCCGGGGATCCTGCCGGTGTCGAATGTCGCGCAGACGCGGAAGTTCGCGGGGCTCTGCGGTGCGGAAATCCCGGCGTGGATGGACCGGTTGTTCGAGGGCCTCGACGATCATCCCTCGGCTCGGCAGCTCGTTGCGGCGACGATCGCGGCTGAGATGTGTCGGCGGCTCTATGCGGGCGGCGTGAAGGATTTCCACTTCTACACGCTCAACCGCGCGGAACTGGCCTACGCGATCTGCCACATGCTCGGCGTGCGCGCGAAGCCGACTGAAAAGGTCGCCGCGGCGTAACTCCCCTCCCGCTGGCGGGAGGGGTCGGGGGAGGGCGTGGCCCAACCCGACCGTCTCGTTTGCGGCACTTCCCTCCCCCGACCCCTCCCGCCAGCGGGAGGGGAGGAGATTGACGATGACACCACGTGAACGTTTCAACGCGGAAGCCGCCAAGCGCATCCTGATCACCGACGGCGCGTTCGGGACCGAGATCCAGAACTGGAAGCTCGACGAGGCGGCCTATGCGGGCAATCTCGGCCTGAGCCACGACCAGAAGGGCAACAACGACATCCTGGCGATCACCAAGCCGGACGTCCCCGAGACGATTACGAGAGAGTATCTCGAAGCTGGGTCGGACATCGTCTCGACCAACACGTTCAGCGCGAACGTCATCTCGCAGGCAGATTACGGCGCCGAGCATCTGGTGCGCGAGATCAACGTCGAGTCCGCGCGGATCGCGCGCGCGCTCGCCACCGAGTACGAGGCGAAGGACGGCCGACCGCGCTTCGTCGCCGGCGCGATCGGGCCGACCAACAAGACGCTGTCGCTGTCGCCCGACGTCAACGATCCCGGCTTTCGCGAGATCGACTTCGACTACCTCAAGGGCGTGTACCGCGAGCAGATCGACGCGTTGCTCGAAGGCGGCGAGGGGGTCGGCGTCGACTTCATCCTGATCGAGACGGTGTTCGATACGCTCAACGCCAAGGCCGGGATCATGGCGGCGATCGAGGCGGGTGAGGCTCTGGGGCGCGACGTGCCGATCATGATGTCGATGACGTTGACGGATCTGTCTGGGCGCAATTTGTCGGGGCACACGGTCGAGGCGTTCTGGCATGCGGTGCGGCACGCCAAGCCGATCACGATCGGGCTGAACTGCTCGTTCGGCGCGGAGCAGCTGCGGCCGCATGTGAAGACGCTATCGGCGATCGCGGATACGTTGATCATGGTGTATCCGAACGCGGGGCTTCCGAACGAACTCGGCGAGTATGACGAGCAGCCGGAGACGACGGCCGGATTGGTCGGCGAGTGGGCCGTCGCCAAGCAGGTCAACGTGCTCGGCGGGTGCTGTGGCTCGACGCCAGCGCATATCAAGGCGATGGCGGATGGGGTGCGCGGGCTTGAGCCGCGGGCTGTGGCTCGGCCGGAAGTGCGGACAAAGCTCGCCGGCCTCGAGCCGTTCACGATGGCCGCGTAACTTCTTTCCCCTCCCGCATGCGGGAGGGGGCAGGGGGTGGGCTCGCGCTCTCCTCCAACGATTAGCTCGCGGATGGCGGGCGCCCACCCCCCGACCCCCTCCCGCTTGCGGGAGGGGGGGAAGAACCAGACAGATGACAACCTCCTCCACCTCTTTCGTCAACATCGGCGAGCGCACTAACGTCACCGGCTCGGCGCGCTTCAAGAAGCTGATCATGGCCGGCGACTATCCCGCTGCGGTCGAGGTCGCGCGCCAGCAGGTGGAGAGCGGCGCGCAGGTGCTCGACGTCAACATGGACGAGGGGCTGCTCGACGCGCACCACGCGATGACGACGTTCCTGAAGCTGATCGCCGCCGAACCCGACATCGCGCGCATCCCGTTCATGGTCGACAGCTCGAAATGGAGCGTGATCGAGGCCGGTCTGAAGTGCGTCAGCGGCAAGCCGATCGTCAATTCGATCAGCATGAAGGAAGGCGAGGAGCAGTTCCTCAGCCAGGCGATGAAGTGCATGGCGTACGGCGCGGCGGTGGTCGTGATGGCGTTCGACGAGGTCGGCCAGGCCGACACCAAGGAGCGCAAGGTCGAGATATGCGAGCGCGCGTACAAGCTGCTCGTCGGGATCGGCTTCCCGCCCGAGGACATCATCTTCGATCCCAACGTCTTCGCGGTCGCGACGGGAATCGAGGAGCACAACAACTACGGCGTCGACTTCATCGAGGCGTGCAAGGAGATCAAGGCACGCTGCCCGCATTGCCACATCTCGGGCGGGCTCTCGAACTTCAGCTTCTCGTTCCGCGGCAACGAGCCTGTCCGCCGCGCGATGCACAGCGTGTTCCTGTATTACGCGATCCCCGCGGGCATGGACATGGCGATCGTCAACGCCGGCCAGCTCGACATCTATGACGACATCGATCCCGAACTGCGCAAGGCAGTCGAGGACGTCGTGCTCAACACCGATCCCGAGGCAGGCGACCGGCTCGTCGCGCTCGCCGAACGCTATCGCGGCACCGACGTGGTGGCGGAGAAGGCGGCGGCGGAATGGCGCTCGCTCGGCGTCAACAAGCGGCTCGAATATGCGCTGGTCAAGGGCATCGACTTGCACGTGGTCGAGGATACCGAGGAAGCGCGGCTGATCATCGCCGGCAATGGCGGGCGTCCGATCGAGGTGATCGAAGGCCCGCTGATGGACGGCATGAACGTCGTCGGCGACCTGTTCGGATCGGGCAAGATGTTCCTGCCGCAGGTCGTCAAGTCGGCGCGCGTGATGAAGAAGGCGGTCGCGCATCTGCTGCCCTATATCGAGGCGGCCAAGGAACCAGGCGCGCGCGGCAAGGGCAAGATCATCATGGCAACCGTCAAGGGCGACGTGCACGACATCGGCAAGAACATCGTCGGCGTCGTGCTCCAGTGCAACGGCTTCGACGTGGTCGATCTCGGCGTGATGGTGCCGTGGTCGAAGATCCTCGAGTCTGCGAACGAGAACGATGCAGACATGATCGGTCTGAGCGGGCTGATCACGCCGTCGCTCGACGAGATGGTAACCGTCGCCGAGGAGATGAAGCGCGCAGGCATGACGATGCCGCTGCTGATCGGCGGCGCGACGACGTCGAAGGTCCATACCGCGCTCAGGATCGCGCCGGCCTATGATGGCCCGGTCGTGCATGTGCTCGATGCGAGCCGCGCCGTGGGTGTCGCGTCGACCCTGGTGTCGGACACGATCCGCGACGACTTCGTGACGAAGACCGCGGATGAATACGAGGCGGTGCGGATCTCGCGCGCGAACAAGGGGCAGAGCGAGCTTTTGCCGCTGGAGACGGCGCGCGCGCGCGGGTTCGTTGCGGACTTTGCGATGAAGCCGCCTGCTCCGGTGAAGCCGGGCGTGCATGTGTTCGCGCACTGGGACCTGTCTGATCTGCGCGACTATATCGACTGGACGCCGTTCTTCCGCGCGTGGGAACTCGCGGGAAATTTCCCGGCGATCCTGACCGATGAGGTCGTCGGCGAGAGCGCAAGTTCGCTGTATGCGGATGCGCAGGCGATGCTCGACACGATCGTCGCGGAGAAGTGGCTGACCCCGCGAGGCGTCGCGGGGTTGTGGCCTGCGCGGCGTGAGGGCGATGATGTGGTCGTCCTTGCCCCCTCTCCCCTCCGGGGAGAGGGCTGGGGTGAGGGGCAGCCAAGCAGTGCAGCGCCCGGAACAGCCCCTCACCCCAACCCTCTCCCCGCAGGGGAGAGGGAGCAGGAAGAGGTCCGTCTCCCCATGCTCCGCCAGCAGATCGCCAAGCGCGAAGGCCGTGCCAACATGTGTCTCGCCGATTTCGTCGACACCCAGGACGACTGGTTCGGCGGTTTCGCAGTCGGCATCCACGGGATCGACGACCACATCGCCCGCTTCAAGGCGGACAATGACGATTACAACGACATCCTGCTCAAAGCGCTCGCCGACCGCTTCGCCGAGGCGTTCGCCGAACGCCTCCACAAACACGTCCGCACCGACCTGTGGGGCTATGCGCCCGACGAACAGCTCACCAACGAAGCGATGATCAAGGAACAATATCGCGGCATCCGTCCCGCGCCGGGCTACCCCGCATGCCCCGACCACAGCCTCAAGCCGATCCTGTTCGACCTGCTCGATGCCCCGACCGCGACCGGCCTCGAACTCACCGAGAGCTTCGCGATGTTCCCGACCGCGGCGGTATCCGGCTTCTATTTTGGCCACCCACAGGCCGAGTATTTCGGCGTCGCGCGCGTCGGTCGCGACCAGCTCGAGGATTACGCCGCACGACGTGGGGCGGACCTGAAGACCGCGGAACGGTGGTTGCGGCCAAACCTCGACTAGGCTGGCCCGCCCGTTACCCCGTCCGTCGTCCTGACGAAAGTCAGGATCCAGAGCCACAAAGGCTGACTGTAGTAACCCTGGATCCTGACTTTCGTCAGCATGTGGGGGGCTCGTGCTTGACGAGCCCCCCACATGCTGGCGTCATGCTCCTAACCCTTAAGCCCCAGCTTCGGCCGGCTTCCCCTGGCGCACGTCACCCGGCAGGCCGGTGATCGTCTTCACCTCCATGAAGTCGGTCAGCCCATAGCGCCCGTTCTCGCGACCATTCCCTGACTGCTTATACCCGCCGAACGGTGCGCCGATGTCCGGGCTCCACGAGTTGATCGTCACCAGCCCTGCGCGCAACCTCGGCGCGACCTTCGCCGCAGCCGCCGGATCGCCCGAGATTGTCGCCGACAGGCCGTATTCGGTCGCGTTGGCGATGCGGATGCCTTCGTCCTGATCGGCGTACGACGTGATCGTCGCGACCGGGCCGAACGTCTCCTCCTGCGCGATCCGCATGTCCGGCCGCACGTCGGTGAACAACGTCGGCTGGATGTAATACCCCGCATTGCGCCCGTCTGGACGCCCGACACCGCCCGTCACCAACGTCGCGCCTTCGTCGATCGCCGACTGGATCAACCCCTGGATCTTGTCGAACTGCGCCTTGTTGACGACCGGGCCGATATGCTGGCCCATCTCCGCAGGATCGCCGACCTTGGTCTGCTCCATCATCGACTTCACGATCGCGGTCGCCTCCGCAACCTGGCTCGCATGCACGAGCAGTCGGGTCGGCGCGATGCAGCTCTGCCCCGAATTGGCGAGCACCCCCGCGACCGTCGGCGGGAGCACCGCGGCTAGATCGGAGCCTTCGAGTACGAGGTTCGCCGCCTTGCCGCCAAGCTCCTGATGCACCCGCTTCACGGTCGGCGCCGCCGCCAGAGCGACCGCAATGCCGGCGCGCGTCGAGCCGGTGAAGCTCACCATGTCGACGTCGCGATGCGCGCACAATGCTGCGCCGACGCCTGGACCGTCACCGTTGACGAGGTTGAACACACCCGCCGGCACGCCCGCCGCGTCCATGATCTCCGCGAGGATCACCGCACAGGACGGAGCTTCCTCGGACGGCTTCAGGATCATCGTGTCGCCCGCGGCCAGCGCAGGGGCGACCTTCGCGCAGATCTGGTTCAGCGGCCAGTTCCACGGCGTGATCATCGCGACGACGCCGAGCGGTTCGTGCACGACGGTCGCCTTGCCGATCGTCTCGGAAAACTCGAACGCCGCCAGCGCCTTAGCGGTCGCCGAGAAATGCGCGAGCCCGGTCGGCGCCTGCGCCATCGAGGCGAGCGCCATCGGTGCGCCCATCTCCTGCGACATCGCCTTTGCCAGATCGGGCATCCGCGCCTTGTACTCGGTCATGATCCGGCCGAGCACGTCGAGGCGTTCCTGCACGCTGGTCTGGCTCCAGCTCTCGAACGCCGAGCGCGCCGCAGCCACGGCCCTGTCGACATCGGCGGCGGTGCCGAGCGTGATCTCGGTGCAGGGCTGCTCGGTCGACGGGTCGATCACCTGATAGACGGTGCCGCCCTCGCTATCGACCCAAGCGCCGTCAATATACTGCTGCAAATAGCTTTTCATCGTGCCTCTCCGCATCTTGTCTTGCCAAGGAATGGGCTCGCCGGAGATCGGTTGCAACCCGAAACGCATGCCGTAGGTTGACCGGGAAATTCATCAGGAGGCCGGCATGGCGAGAGTGGCATTCATCGAGAAGACCGGCGGCCCCGAGGTCATCCAGTGGCGCGACGTCGAGTTGCCGCCACCGGGCAAGGGTGAGGTGTGGATGCGCAACACCGCGGTCGGGCTGAACTATATCGACACCTACCACCGCAGCGGCGTGTACCCGATCGATCTGCCCTCGGGTCTCGGTAGCGAAGCGGCGGGCGTGGTGATGGCGGTCGGCGAGGGCGTGACCGATTTCGCGCCCGGCGACCGCGTCGGTACCTTCGGCCCGTCGCGCGGCGCCTACGCGACCGAGCGCAACGTGCCCGCGAACCAGTTGTTCAAGCTGCCCGACACGCTCGACGACCAGACCGCCGCGGCGATCCTGCTCAAGGGCGCCACCGCCGAGTTCCTGGTCGAGCGCTGCGCCAAGGTGCAGGCGGGCCAGACCGTGCTCGTCCACGCGGCGGCGGGCGGAGTCGGGCACATCCTCGTCGGCTGGCTGAAGGCGATCAGCGCGACCGTCATCGCCAGCGTCGGCAGCGAGGACAAGGCCGCGCGGACGCGGAAAGCCGGTGCCGACCACGTCATCCTCCACAAGTCCGAGGACATCGCCGCGCGGGTCCGCGAGATCACCGACGGGAAGGGCGTTCCGGTGGTCCTCGACGGTGTCGGGCGTGCGACGTGGGACGCGTCTCTCGACAGCGCGGCCAGGCGTGGGCTGATCGTCAGCTACGGCAATGCGGGCGGGGTGGTCGACGGCGTCAACATCGGCGTCCTCGCGCGGAAAGGCTCGCTGTTCGTGACCCGGCCTACGCTGTTCGACTATTACGTCACGTCGGAGGAAAGGCAGGCCGGCATCGCCCGCCTGTTCGCGATGCTCGACAACGGCGCGGTTACGCCGGAGATCGGCCGGACCTTTCCGCTCGAAGAGGCTGCCGCCGCCCATCGCGCAATCGAGGCGGGTGAGACTTCGGGGAGCACAATCCTGCTGCCGTAACGGGTGGGCGGATTTAAGAAGGTGTGTTCACGCGAAGGCGCGAAGGCGCAAAGAAGGTTTGTTCGCGCGGAGACGCGGAGACGCGGAGGTGTTGCGGGCGGTACAGGCGTCTCGTTCATCATCTTGCGGCGATGATGAAGGGGACCGTTGGTCCGGAGAACTCTCCGCGTCTCCGCGTCTCCGCGCGAACCCATTCTTCTCATCGCTTCGCGCCTTCGCGCCTTCGCGTGAACCAATGCGACGCTCTCGCTTGGCGATGGACAGCATTGTGGCCTCCGCCTGAGCCCGCAAGACGCTTGTACGCGCGACGATCCACGATAGGACAGATGCTTGCCCGAGTGAGACCGTGATGAGCCTGAACATTCTGCTGGTCGAGGACGATACCGTGTTCGCGCAGGCGATGGCCGAGGAACTGCGCGGGTTCGATCACGGGGTGACGGTGGCGCCGGATGGCCGCGACGCGCTTGCCGCGGTGGATAGCCAGGCGTTCGACGCGGTGATTCTCGACCGGATGCTCCCGAAGATCGACGGCATCTCCGTGCTGGAGCGGCTGCGGAGCGCGAACATCACGATGCCGGTCATCATGCTCAGCGCGCTCGGGCGCTCGGTCGAGAAGGTCGAGGGGCTGGAGGCCGGCGCGGACGATTATGTGGTCAAGCCGATCGCCGCGGTCGAACTGAACGCACGCCTGCTCGCGCTGATGCGCGGGCGCGGCTGGACCGGTAGCGCCGGCGACACGATCCACGCCGGCGATATCGTCGTCAGCCCGACCAAGTTCCGCGCGTGGCGCGACGGCATCGCGCTCGATCTCGGCAAGCTCGAGTTCAAGCTGCTCGCCGAGTTCGTCGCCAATGCCGATGCGGTGCTGACGCGGGCGATGCTGGTCGAGCGGGTCTGGGGGTACGACTTCGCACCGACCACCAACATCGTCGACGTCTATGTCCGCCACCTGCGCGTCAAACTGACCGCGGCGGGCGGCGACGATCCCATCCGCACGGTGCGCGGCGTTGGATACATGCTGCGCGGATGATCCGCCTGCGATCGCTGCGCGCGTTGACGCTGGCGTTCCTGATCGCGTTCCTCGTCGCGACGCTCGGCACCGGGTTCGCGATCTACACCGCGACGCAACGCACGATCGAGCGACTGGTCGATCGTCGTATCCTGGTCGTGAGCGATGCCGCCGCCGGTATCTCCGGCGACCGCAGTCCCGAAGAACTCGTCCGGCGGATCAACGCCGCGACCCGCGAGCGTGATACCGGCGATATCGGCTTCCTGCTGCTGGATGCGACCGGTCGCAGGCTCAGCGGCAACATCGCCTTGCCGCGTCGCCTGCCGATGGGGTTCTCGACGGTTGCGTTGAAGGACCAGATCGCGGGGCTATCCGCCGGGCGTGCGCTGGTCCGCGACGTCGGGCACGGCATGACGCTGGTGACGATCGCCGAGACCGAACCGTTCGACGACTATAATGCGGCACGTGTCCGGATCTACCTCATCGGCTTCGGATCGATCCTGCTGGTCGTCATCGGCGGCCTGCTGTTTTTCGTCATCACGATCGGACGGCGGATCGGCGAGACCCGGCGAACGGTCGACGCGATCATCGATGGTGACATGTCGCGGCGCGTGCCGGTCGATCGATCGGGCGGCGAGTTCGCGCACCAGGCGATGGCCTTCAACCGCATGCTCGACCGTATTTCGGAGCTGATGGCCGGGATCAGCAACGTCTCCAACGATATCGCGCACGATCTTCGCACGCCCTTGGCACGCTTGCGCAGCCAGTTGGCGCTGGCGTTGCGTCGGGCCCAGACGGACAGCCAACGCGACGATCTCGAAACCGCCATCGCGATGAGCGACGAACTGCTCGAGATAGTCTCGGCGATGCTGCGGATCGCGGAGATCGAAGGCGGCGATCGGCGCGCGGCGTTCGCGACGCTCGATCTGGCGGCGCTGGCCGAAGAGATCGCGACGATGATGCAGCCGGTAGTCGCCGATGGCGACCGGACGCTTACGTTGGAAACATCGCCCGTGGCCGAGATCGTCGGCGATCGCCAGCTGCTCGGCCAGATGCTCGTGAACCTGATCGAGAACGCGCTCCGCCACACCCCACCCGGCACCCGCATCGAGATCGGCGTCACGACCACTGGCAAGACTGCCACGCTCACAGTGACCGATACCGGCCCCGGCATTCCAGCGGATCAGCGCAAGCTGGCGTTGCGGCGGTTCGGGCGGCTCGACGCCAGCCGCCACGACGAAGGGCACGGCCTCGGACTGCCCCTGATCCAGGCGATCGTCCGACTTCATCGCGGCACGATCGCACTCGAAGACGCGGCCCCCGGACTGCTCGTCGTCATCGCCCTACCCAAGGGCTGAAACGACGAAACCCGGACAGGCTCGACGCCTGCCCGGGTTTCGAATTTTACGCGGCAAGCCCGATCAGAACTTGACCGAAGCCTCCATGCCGTAGGTGCGCGGCGCGTTGAAATTGCCGTAGTCGCCGAGGACGTTGTTGACGCTGCCCGACGTGAGGTTGGTCGTCGGAGCACCCGGCAGGCTGTTCGACGGGTCGCGGCGGAACACGTACTGCTTGTCGAACAGGTTGCGAACCCAGGCCGAGATCGTCACCGCGTTGCTGCCGCCGACGTGGATGTTCGCCAAGGCGAGGCGGGCGTTGGCGATGAACGCGGGGTCGTTCTTGGTCGCGAACTGATCGAAGGTCTGCGTCGCCTGCGAGTAGTTGCCGTCGAGGTGGAACTTCAGGTCCATGTCGCCGACCGGCATCGTGTAGTCGACCGATCCGTTGGCGGCATTGCGCGGCGTGAAGACGATGTAGAAATTCTGGTACACGCCGGTCGACGCGATCAGCACGGGCGGGATCTTGGTGTAGGTATAGGCATAGCCCGCGGTCAGCGTCAGGCCGTCGACCGGCTGCACGGTCAGGTCGGCCTCGATCCCGCGGATCTTGGTGATGCCGGGCGCATTGATCGTCACCAGGTTGTTGAAGCTGCCCGACGCGGTCGTCTGGATCGAGCTGATGTCGACCTGGCTGTTCTTGCGATCCATGATGTAGCCGGCAAGGTTCAGGCGGGCGCGGTGGTTCCAGAAGTCGGTCTTCGCGCCGATCTCGTACGACTTCACGTCCTCGGGGTTGAACGTCTGGTAGTTGGACGTCCGCGAGCTGGCACCGCCGGCACGGTAGCCGGTCGCGTATTTTGCATAGACGTGAACCGTGTCACTGGCGTCATAGGCGAGCGTCGCCATCGGATTGAAGCGGTTCCAGGTGGCGTCGAGCGGCGCATAGCCGGCCGCGGTCAACTGGGCCTGGGTCGCCGTGTCGTAGTTCAAGTTACGCGAGAAATGCAGCACGCCCTGCTTCTCGTCGCGCGTGTAGCGGCCGCCGGCGGTCAGGTGAACGCGGTCGGTCGCGTTCCAGGTGACCTGGCCGTAGCCGGCATAGCTCTTCGAATGCACTTCCGAAGCACGATCGATCGAGCGGCATCCAACGAGCGAGCCGAACCCGCCCGACCCGGTGCAGGGATCGAGCACCGAGATCGTCGTCAGCGCCGAATTGAACGCCAGCGAGTTCGGCGTCGCCGCGTCGTCGCTGATATGTTCGTCGAAGTAATACAGCCCGGCAACGTAATCGAACTGGCCGACCGTGCCGACCGCCTGGAATTCTTGGCTGAACTGGTTCTGATGGAGGTCGGCGAGGCTGTAGCGGCTGAAGTTACATGCACTGCCGACGCAGCCAGCGGCAACGACGGGGACGCGGTGATAGCCGCCGCTATTGTCGTACTGCGTCGCGTTCACGCCGCGCCACGCGGTGATCGAGCGGAGTTCGATCTCGGGTGCGACGTCCCAGCGGATGTTCGACGTGAAGCCGTGCGTCTTGTCGATGCTCGGTTGCTGCGGCACGCCGATGTCGGCGACCTTCATCCGGCTGTCGCCGTTGACGACGACCTGGCTCGGGAGCGGCTTCACGCTGCCGGTCAGCGTCGTGTAGTTGGTGCCGGGAAGCGCGCAGGCGGGCGAGGCGGATTGCGCACCGGCCTTGCACCCGTTCGGGTTCACGTTGAGCAACTGGCTGTAGAACGGGCTGTTCGAGTCGTAGCCGTTATCGTAGCTGAAATCGGCGGTCATGCCCGAGATCGGGCGGACACGTGCGGTCGCCTTGAAGCCGCGGCGATGATAATAATTGAAGCCGGTCTGGTCCGCGAGCGGGTTCTTGGTGGTCGCGTCCTGATGCTGGATGACGCCGTCGAGCTTCAGCGACACGCCGTACGTTTCGGGCAGGTCGACATGCAGCGTACCGTTATAGCTGCCGTAGTTGGCGATCCCGCCGGTCGCGCTGCCGCCCCATTTGCCGCTCGGGCCCTTGGTGACGATGCTGAGCGCGCCGCCTTCGGTGTTGCGACCGAACAGCGTGCCCTGCGGGCCCTTGAGCACTTCGATCCGGTCGACGTCGAACAGCGCCGCGTTCAGACCGTGCTGGCGACCGAGATAGACACCGTCGATATAGACGCCGACGCCCTGCTCGCGCGCGGGCTGGTTGGCGTCGAGCGGCACAATGCCGCGGATGCCGATCGTCAGCGCGGACTGGCGCGCCTCGAACGTCGCGACGCGCAACGACGGCACGGCGCCGTCGGCGAGATCGTACAGGCTCTGGACGTGGCGGTCGGTCAGCGCCTGGCTGCTCAGGACGTTGATCGCGATCGGCGTCTTCTGAAGGTTCGTCTCGCGCTTGGTCGCGGTGACGACGATCTCGCCAAGACCGGTCTGGTCGGCGGGCTCCGCAGTGGCGGGGGCCGGATCGATCACGGGGTCTGCGGCAGCGGCAGCGGGCGCCGTATCCTTGGCGGCGGTCGGCGCGGGGGCCGCGAGCACTGGCGACGCGATCGCGACCGTCAGGGCGGCGCCGGCCAGCAGCCGCAAGCGCAGGCTTGCTGAATTCAACATCGAGAGTTTCCCTTTTTCGGCAGTCTTTGCCTTGAAGGGCGCGATAGGCGGCGGTCGTGGCACGTCCGTTACGAATATAAGAATCACATGTCCGGCGATTTTAACGTTGGTTTAATGTGGGATTCTGCTCGCGCGTACGTGAGGCAATCCCAGATGACGCCGCTGTCACGCGTCTGTCATGCAAAGGTAACGTCGGTGCCATGCACGGCCGCTACCGCGCCTCCCAAGCCGGCTGAAGAAGTCGGGACCACCCGGGGGAATACCATGAAATCGAACCTGTCGACCCGCGTCCGCGGTCGCGTCCTCGCGCATGCGCTGCTCACTGGCTGCGCGCTGACTTCGCTGACCGCCACCAGCGCCTATGCGCGTCCCGATGCCGCGACCCCGGTCGGCGCACCGCGCGCGCTCGGGAGCATCACCGGTACCGTGTCGCAGGCAGGCAGCGGCGATTATCTCGACGGTGCCTCGGTCTCGATCCCGGCGCTCGAATTGTCGACCGTGGTCGATCGCACCGGACGGTTCTCGCTGGTCGGTGTTCCCGCCGGCACGCACGAACTCGTGATCCGCTATGTCGGCTTCCCCGACGCGCACCGGACCGTGACGGTCGCCGATGCCGCCGTGACGCTGGACGTGGCGATGACAACCGAAGTCGGTGCGAATGCAGGGGAGGGCGACGAGATCGTCGTTTCCGGCTCGCGCCCGATCGCGGAATCCGAAGCCGCCGCGCTCCAGATCCAGCGGACCAGCCCTTCGCTCGTCTCGGTCATCGCCTCCGATTCGATCGGTCGCCTCCCCGACCAGAACATCGCGCAGGCGGTCAGCCGCCTCCCCGGCGTCGGCGTCCAGCGCGACCAGGGCCAGGCGCGCTACATCACGCTGCGCGGCGCACCGATCAACTGGACCACCTTGTCGATCGACGGCATCAACGTCGTCAGCCCCGAAGGCCGCGACGCACGCTTCGACTCCATCCCGTCGGCGATCGCCTCGCAGATCATCGTGCGCAAGGCCGTCACGCCCGACATGACCGGCGAGACGATCGCGGGCAACGTCGACATCATCACGCGCTCCGCGTTCGATTATCCGGGCATGAAGGTGCAGGCCAAGGGCGGCGTCGGCCATGTCGAACTCGGCAAGAAGACCGAATATGAGGGCTCGCTCGTCATCTCCGACCGGATCGACACCGGTATCGGCGAGTTCGGCATCGTCTCGTCCGCCAGCCTGTATCGTCGCGGTATGGTCACCGACAATTTCGAGACCGACTTCGAGGCGGTCGACCGCGATCGGCGCCCTGGTTTCGAGACGCGCAACTGGGCGCGCGAGACCGAGAACAAGCTCTATCGCCTGACGCGGAAAAACTACTCGCTGTCGACCCGGCTCGACTGGCGCCCGGCGCCCGGCCACAAGCTGTTCGCGGAGTCGATCTACTCGGCGTTCCAGGACGACGAACAGCGTAACAACTACATCTTCGACCTCGACGACCAGCAGTCGCGCACGCCCAACGGCACCGCTGCCTGCACCGTCAACGCGCGCCCGGCGACCGGCACGACCGGTTATGCCGACGTCTGCACCGGCAACACGCCGCTGCTCGGCACGGTCTACGGCATCGATCTCAACTCGAACTTTACCGTACGCAAGTACAAGCAGTCGGTGTTCACGAACACGGTCGGCGGCGATCACGAACTAGGCGTCTGGAACGTGAAGTGGCGCGGCAATTTCACGCGTTCGATCGACGACCGCTCGCAGCCTGCACAATTGAATTATGACAGCCCGTCGTTCGGCACAAACGGCGCCAACGCCGCCAACCGGCTGACCGTCGGCTATGACCTGACCGACCCCCAGCTCGCCAAGGTCCAGCTGTTCCGCACGATCCGCAACGCCGATGGCACCTTCTCGCGCGGCGCGCAGGTCACGTCGATCGAGGACTTTCCGCGCACCCTGGCCCGCTTGCGGTCGCTGAAGGCGCAGGATGTGACCGAAGCCTATACCGCCAAGCTCGACATCAGCCGCGAAGCCTCGGTGTTCGGCGCGCAGACGGTGTTTGCGGCCGGCGTACGCTACGACGATCGTACCAAGACCGCGAACGAGTATCTGCTCGAGCTGAGCACGCCGGCCCAATTCGCCGCGGCCGGCATTCCGACCGGGTACGGGGCCATCGCCAAGCCGGGCGGGTTCCAGGGCGAGATCCCGCTCGGTTACACCTTCCAGTATTTCGATCGGGACAAGATCCTGGCGCTGGTCGAGCAAGCCAAGGCGGTCAGCCCGTTCGTGTCCACCGACGCCAATTTCTACGATGTCGGCGAGAAGGTCTATTCCGCCTATGCGATGGCGACGACCACCACCAGCTGGGGCAGCGTCATCGGTGGCGCGCGCGTCGAGCATATCCACAACGACGCCCGCGCGTTCTCGTCGCTCGGCCTGATCGACGTGAAGTCGAGCCAGACTTTGGTCTACCCAAGCCTGCACGTGAACTGGGACGTCAACGACCGGATGAAGGCGCGGCTGTCGTTCAACACCGGCGCCGCACGCCCTGATTACGATCAGTTGCGCCCCAATCTCAGCATCAACGACGCGAACGCGACGATCTCCGGCGGCAACCCCGACGCGAAGCCCGAAAAGGCCAAGGGCGTCGATCTCTACGTCGAATATTACACGATGCCGCGCGGTTTCCTGTCGATCGGCGCGTACTACAAGGACGTCACCGATGTCCTGTTCGACTCGACCCGGACCTACGGCCAGACCAACCTGAACGCCGCCGGCGTCGATCGGTCGGGCTATGTCTACTCGACCATCATCAACGGCGGCAAAGGCTACATCATGGGGATCGAGGGCGCGATCCAGCAGCAGCTCGACCCCTTCACCGCCGATCTCGGCCTGCCGGATTGGATGGGCGGCTTCGGCGTGCAGCTCAACGCGACGATCAATAAGAGCCGTGCCGATACGCCGGCAACCGGCGCAATCCCGTCGCGGAAAGTTCGCCTGCCGGGTGCTTCGGACGCGATCTACAATCTGATCGCCTATTACGAGAAATACGGATTCTCGGCCCGCGTTTCGTACCAGAACCGGTCGGCGTGGCTCGATGCGATCGGCGCGGTGGACACGATCGGTGGCGTCGTCCGCGGCGTCGATGGCGGCGATTTCTACTGGGCCAAGGACAATGAACTCGACGCGTCGGTCCGCTACGCGATCAACGGCAATGTCGAGATCTACGGCGATTTCGCCAACCTGCTGAACGGGCCGGGCCGTCGCTATGTCGGATCGTCGGCCTACACGATCGAGCATGAGGCGTTCGGCCGGCGCTACACCGGCGGCGTGCGGGTGACCTTCTGATGCGCGCGCTTCCCTTTGCCGCGTTGCTGCTCGCGGGATGTGCAACGACCTCGACCCCGGTGGCGGTCGAGGCGCCGACAGTCGCGGCGACCGCCGAGACCGACCCCGTCGACACCGCCGCCGATGCCGCGGACGATCCCGCGATTTGGCGCAACGCTTCCGATCCGGCGAAGAGCCTCGTCATCGGCACCGACAAGAAAGCGGGCATCCACGTCTACAGCCTGACGGGTAAGCGCCTCAGCTTCACCCCGGCCGCGCGGCTCAACAATGTCGACCTGCGCGATGTCGGGACGCGCGTGATCGCGGCGGCCAGCGACCGGGCCGACATCGCCACCGCGCATGTCTCGCTGTTCACGCTCGACACGGCGGCAGCAAAACTGGTCCCGCTCGGCCGCTTCCCGGTCGGTCCGGGCGAGGCCTATGGCATGTGCCTCTGGACCCGCGCGCGAGACCACGCGCTGTTCGGCTTCGTCGTGCTGAAGGACGGCCGCATCGACCAGGTCGCAATCGACCTGTCCGGCGCAGCGCCCGAGGTCACGACGGTCCGCTCGATGAAGCTCGGCACCCAGTCCGAAGGCTGCGTCGTCGACGACCGCACCGGGCAGCTCTACGTCGCCGAGGAGGACGTCGGCCTCTGGCGCTTCGATGCCGACCCGTCCGCGCCGGTCACGGCAACCGCGATCGCCAAGGTCGACGGCAAGACGCTGGTCGCCGACGCGGAGGGCTTAGCGCTTGCCCCGTCGGGCAGGACCGGCGGCTATCTCGTCGTGTCGAGCCAGGGCGACAACGCCTACGCGCTCTACCGCCTGCCGGGCGTCACCTATGCCGGGCGCTTCCGCATCGGCGGGGGCGCGATCGACGGGACAAGCGATACCGACGGCATCGACCTGATCCTCGGCAACTTCGGCCCCGCTTATCCCCAAGGCCTGTTTGTCGCACAGGACGGCGACAACGCGCCCGCCACGCAGAACTTCAAATACCTCAGCTGGGCGAGCGTGAAGCGTGCGCTGAAACTGCCCTGATCCTCACGGCGCGCCGTCGCAATAGGCGGCGACCATCGTACGAATGTCGACCCGTGCCTTGAGACGAGCGGCGAGCAAGGCGGTGCCGCTGATCTTGCGCTGGACGAACAGCGTGTCGATCGGCGGCAGGTGCCAGGTGTCGCGGTCGCGAGCGATCTCGGTGCCCTGTTCGCGCAGCACGCCGACGAACGCGCGGTCGCCGAAGTCGAACGGGCCTGGCTTGGCGAGTTCGGCGAGGATGACATCGATCATCCGGTCGACGAGTGCGCGGTGCTGGAGCACGGCCGCTTCGCCGAGGAAACCCGCGGCGATCGCGGCTTCGCGGACTGCGTCGCGATCGCCGGCGAGTGCTGCGGTGAGCAGGCGGCGATAGCCTTCGCCGGTCTCGGCAGGAAGAGGGCGGGCGGCGCCGAAATCGAGCAGGACGAGCTTTTCCGTCTCGGGCTGCCAGCGATAGTTGGCGAAGTTCGGATCGGTCTGCATCAGCCGCCAGTCAAACAGTTCGCGCAGCACGAGCGAGATCAGGTCGTGCATCACGCGGTCGCGGACGTCCTGCGGCGCCGTTTCCAGCGTCTCGACGGGGACGCCCGTGACGAAGCTCATCGCGAGAACGCGGGGCGTAGTCAGCTCGGCGTAGAGCTTCGGGACGACGAACTGCGGCTGGTCGGCAAGCAGGTCACCGTAGCGCGCAAGCATCTGCGCTTCGCGGAGGTAATCGGCCTCCTCGTGAAGCTGCTTCTTCGCCTCGTCGAGCAGCGGCGCGATGTCGAGCGACTTGGGGAGCATGCCCGACACGCGCAGCAGCGTCGCGACGTTGTCGACGTCCGCGTCGATGCTCTCCTTCACGCCCGGATACTGGACCTTGATCGCCAGCTCGGTGCCGTTTGGCAGGCGCGCGCGGTGCACCTGTCCGATCGAGGCGGCCGCAACCGGGTGCGCCTGAAAATGTGCGAATTTGCGGCGCCAGTCCTTACCCCATTCGGCGGCAAGCACGCGGTCGAGCTGCTGCGGCGGCATGTGGTTCGCATTGTTGCGCAGGCGCGCGAGGATGGTCGCGAGCTCGGGCGGGAGCATGTCGCCCGCGTCCATCGAGATCATCTGCCCCAGCTTCATCGCTGCGCCGCGGAGGTGAGAGAGCTGGTCTGCGACGCGCGTGGCGTTGGCGGGGGTGAGGAGGAGGTCGCCGATCTTGGGGCGCTCTCCGTTGGCGAGGCGGCGGGCGCCTTCTGCTACGACTCCGCCGGCGACGCCGCCCGCGAGTTTACCGAAGACGCCGAGACGGGCGAGGCGGCCGCTGGGGATCGCGCGTCCGGCGCTGTTGCCGCTGTCTTCGGTCACGGGTGTTCCTTGGGTTTGGGGGGAGGGCTTTCGGGAAGGATATGGGTGCCGAGCACGGTCGATCAATCGGACCCCGCGAGCGAAGTTAACCGAGGCTATCCTCTTGTTCTCCCGCGAAGGCGGGAGCCCAGACTGGGTCCCCGCCTTCGCGGGGAAACAAGCTCGACGCCGATGCACTTCGGCCTACACCCCATCGTCATCCCCGCGCAGGCGGGGATCCATAAACTCGACCGCTAGCGCTTCTATCGCGCCGTCAGCCAGTATGGGTTCCCGCCTCCGCGGGAATGACGGGAGGGGCACTGTTCCGATCTCCCTCCCGTCTGAACTGCCAGGACGAAGAGAAGGGATCTCGTTAGGCCTGACAGAAAAGGGGCGCCCGGATTGCTCCGCGCGCCCTCTTCTCACTCAGCGACGTGGCAAAGCCACGCCGTCGGTCGTCGCTACACGACGCCGGCCGACAGCGGATATCCGCTGCGCGGATCGGCGCGAGCGTGGTCGCGCCTTATCCGCTGTAATACATGTCATACTCAACTGGGCTAGGCGTCATCTCCCAACGCGCAACCTCGGCGTACTTGATCTCGACATAGCTCTCGATCTGGTCCTTCGAGAACACGTCGCCCTTCAGCAGGAAGTCGTGATCCGCGAGCAGGCATTCGAGCGCCTCGCGGAGCGAACCCGCGACGGTCGGCACCTGCGCCAACTCTGCCGGCGGCAGGTCGTACAGGTTCTTGTCCATCGCTTCGCCCGGATGGATCTTGTTGAGGATGCCGTCCATGCCCGCCATCATCAGCGCCGCATAAGCGAGATACGGGTTGGCCAGAGCGTCCGGGAAGCGGACTTCGACGCGCTTCGCCTTGGGGCCGGTGCCGTACGGGATGCGGCACGAGGCCGACCGGTTGCGCGCCGAGTACGCGAGCAACACCGGCGCTTCATAACCGGGGACGAGGCGCTTGTAGCTGTTGGTCGACGGGTTGGTGAACGCGTTGACCGCCTTGGCGTGTTTGATGATGCCGCCGATGAAATACAGGCACATGTCGGAGAGGCCCGCATAGCCGTTGCCGGCGAACAGCGGCGTCTTGCCTTCCCAGATCGAGAAATGCGTGTGCATCCCCGAACCATTGTCCTCCTTGATCGGCTTCGGCATGAACGTCGCGGTCTTGCCGTACGCATGCGCGACCTGGTGGACGACGTACTTGTAGATCTGCATGCGATCCGCGGTCTGCGTCAGCGTGCCGAAGGTCAGGCCCAGCTCATGCTGCGCGGCCGCGACTTCGTGGTGATGCTTGTCGCAGGGCAGGCCCATCTCGATCATCGTCGAGACCATCTCGCCGCGGATGTCGACTGCGCTGTCGACCGGTGCGACCGGGAAGTAACCGCCCTTGGCGCGCGGACGGTGACCAAGGTTGCCGCCCTCATATTCGCGACCCGAATTGCCCGGCAGCTCGATGTCGTCGATCTTGTAATAGCTGGTCGAATAGCTGTTCTCGAAGCGGACGTCGTCGAACATGAAGAATTCGGCTTCGGGGCCGACATACACGGTGTCGCCGACGCCGGTGGTCAGCAGATACGCCTCGGCGCGCTTGGCGGTCGAGCGCGGATCGCGCGAATACAGTTCCCCGGTCGACGGATCGGCGATGTCGCAGATCAGGATCATCATCGGCGTCGCCGAGAACGGATCGACATAGACCGCGTCGAGATCGGGCTTGAGCGTCATGTCGCTCTCGTTGATCGCCTTCCAGCCCTCGATCGACGAGCCGTCGAACATCAGGCCGTCGGTCAGCTCGTCTTCGCCGATCAGGCTCGCGACCATCGTCAGATGCTGCCACTTGCCCTTGGGATCGGTGAACCGCAGATCGACCCACTCGATCTCCTGGTCCTTGATCATCTGTAGAACGTCGGAGGCCGAATTCGCCATGATGCTTGCCCTTCGTTTTGAGATATCCGCCGCCTCATGCGGGGAATCTAATTGCGGTATGGATTAAGATTTCCACACAATGTTGCGCTGCGTCAAATGACGATGTCGTCACCAGCCGTCAACGCCGTATGTGTGGCTGAGAACTAGATTGCGTCGTCGTCACGCTCGCCGGTGCGGATGCGAAGCGCGCTCTCGACCGGGATGACGAAGATCTTGCCGTCGCCGATCCGGCCGGTCTGCGCGGCTGCCGCGATCGCCTCGACGACGCGTTGCGCGAGACCGTCCTCGACGACGACCTCGAGCTTCACCTTCGGCAGGAAGTCGACGACATATTCCGCGCCGCGGTACAGCTCGGTGTGGCCCTTCTGCCGGCCGAACCCCTTGGCCTCGGTCACGGTGATGCCGCTCACGCCGATCTCGTGCAGCGCTTCCTTCACCTCATCCAGCTTGAACGGCTTGATGATGGCTTCGATCTTTTTCACAGGTACGCCCCCGATTGTCGTTGAAACCCTCGCTCTTGTGAGCGAGCCGTCCGCCCTGAAGGGCGCCTTGCACCAAGCGTGCCAGCCGCAGCGCCCTCGGGCAACCGCGGAATATCGTTGATCTCACTGCCCGAAATTGCGGCACTTAGGGAGTGCGTGCGCAATGTAAGGGCAGGGGAGTCGATCACAGGATCTCGTGCAGCCGCGCGATCGGGCGGCCGAGCCGGACGCCCTTGTCGGTCTCGACCAGCGGGCGCTCGATCAGCAGCGGATCGATCATCATCGCATCGAGGATCGCCTCGGCGTCGCCATGCTTGACCGCCTTGGCGCCGTCCTCGGCCATCCGGAGCCCCTGGCGCGGCGTCATGCCCGCGCGGTCGTAGAGGCGGATGAGGTCCGCGCGGGAGGGAGGGTTCTTGAGGTATTCGACGATCGTGACGTCCGCCCCAGCCTCCTCCAGCAGGGCGAGCGCCTCGCGGGACTTCGAGCAACGCGGATTGTGGTAGATCGTCGCCTTCACGCTTGCTCCGTCATCTCGAACTAGCCCTGGCCTGAACGGAGGTCTTACCCGTCTCTTGTTCTCCCGCGAAGGCGGGAGCCCAGACTGGGCTCCCGCCTTCGCGGGAGAACAAGCTTGGTACCGTAGGGAAGTTACGCCCCCTGCTTGGCCAGCCATTCTTCCAGCCACTTGATCGTGTACGCGCCCTCTTGGAATTCAGGATCGTCGAGCAGCGCACGGTGCAGCGGGATCGTCGTGGTAACCCCCTCGATCACCATCTCCTCGAGCGCACGCCGCAACCGGCGCAACGCACCCTGCCGCGTCGTCCCGTAGACGATCAGCTTGGCGATCATCGAGTCGTAGTAAGGCGGTACGCGATAGCCCGCATACAGCCCGCTATCGACGCGAACATGCATCCCGCCCGGTGCGTGATACACCTTCACCAACCCCGGCGACGGCGCGAACGTGCGCGGGTCCTCGGCGTTGATGCGGCATTCGATCGCATGGCCACGGAACTGGACGTCTTCCTGGCGCAGCGTCAGCGGATGACCCTCGGCCACGCGGATCTGCTCGCGCACGAGGTCCAGCCCGGTGATCATCTCGGTCACCGGATGCTCGACCTGGAGCCGGGTGTTCATCTCGATGAAGTAGAATTCGCCCGCTTCCCACAGGAACTCGATCGTCCCCGCGCCGCGATAGCCCATGTCGGCCATCGCCTTGGCGACGATGCCGCCCATCCGTTCGCGCTCTTCGGCGGTGATGATCGGCGAGGGGGCTTCCTCGAGGACCTTCTGGTGGCGGCGCTGCAGCGAGCAGTCGCGCTCGCCCAGGTGAATCGCGTTGCCCTCACCGTCGCCGAAGATCTGGAATTCGATATGCCGCGGATTGCCGAGGTATTTTTCCATGTAGACGGTGGCGTCGCCGAACGCGGCCTTCGCCTCGCTGCCGGCCTGCTGCATCTGCGTTTCGAGATCGTCGGCGTCGTTGACGACCTTCATCCCGCGACCGCCGCCGCCGGACGCCGCCTTGATGATCACCGGATAGCCGATGTCCTCGGCGATCCGCTTGGCCTCGGCGATGTCGCTGATCGCGCCATCGGACCCAGGGACGAGCGGCAGCCCGAGTGCGCCCGCGGTGCGCTTCGCCTGGACCTTGTCGCCCATCGTCCGGATGTGTTCGGGCTTCGGCCCGACGAACAGGATGTTGTGGAGCTCGACGATCTCGGCGAACTGCGCGTTCTCGCTGAGGAAACCGTAGCCGGGATGAATCGCGTCCGCGCCCGAGATTTCGGCGGCCGAGATGATGTTCGGGATGTTCAGATAGCTGTCGGCAGCGGACGGCGGTCCGATGCAGATCGCCTCGTCGGCGAGCCGCACGTGCATCGCGTCGGCGTCGGCGGTCGAGTGCACCGCGACCGTCTTGATACCCATCTCATGGCAGGCACGGTGGATCCGCAGCGCGATCTCGCCGCGATTCGCAATGAGCAGCTTCTTGATTTGCGGCATTATTCCACCACGACCAGCGGCTGGTCGAACTCGACCGGCTGGCCGTTCTCGACCAGGATCGCGGTCACCGTGCCGGCCGACGGCGCGACGATCGTGTTCATCACCTTCATCGCCTCGATGATCAGCAACGTGTCGCCCGCATTGACCTTCTGGCCGACGGTCGAGAACGGCTTCGCCTCAGGATTGGCGGCGAGATAGACCGTGCCGACCATCGGCGACTTGACCGCACTCGCACTGATCGCCGGAGCGGACGCGCCGACCTCGGCCTGCGGGATCGACAACGGTGCCGAGACGGGGGCCGGGGCGGGCGCCTGCGCGTAATGCGCGACGGGTGCAGCCTGAGCGGCCTTGCGCGCGACGCGTATCCGGCGCGAGCCGTCCTCGACCTCGATCTCGGTCAGCTGCGTGGTGTCGAGCAGTTCGGCGAGCTGGCGCACCAGGGTCACGTCGACCTGCATCGCACCGGTGTTTTCGGTTATATCGTTCATGGCGGGGCCTCCTGTCAGAACCGTGCGACGGCTTCAAGCGCGAGCAGATACGAAAGCGCGCCGAAACCCGCGATCGTGCCCTTCGCCGCCTGGCCGACCAGGCTCACATGCCTGAATGATTCACGCTTGTGGGGGTTGGAAAGATGCACTTCGATCACCGGCGTCTTCACGCCTTTGATCGCGTCGTGCACCGCGACCGAGGTGTGCGTGAATGCACCCGCGTTGAGGATCACGGCCTTGGCACCGCGCGCCTGCGCCTCCTGGATCCAGTCAACGAGGTGCCCTTCGTGATTCGACTGGCGCATGTCGATCTCAAGGTCGAGCGCGCGCGCGCGGTCCTCCAGCATCCCGGCGATATCGTCGAGCGTCTCGTCGCCATAGATTTCCGGCTCGCGCGTTCCCAGCAGATTGAGGTTGGGGCCGTTCAGGACGAACACGGTATCTGGCAAGAGCTGCTCCTGGTTGCGAGGGCGGCAAACCACCCCCTATATGCGTCGTCCCACCATTACCCGTTCGTGTCGAGCGAAGTCGAGACATGAGACAAGCAGCGGACGGGTGGTTTCTCGACTTCGCTCGAAACGAACGGAAAGTTTTGCATGCCCCACTCCGACGGCACCGTCTCCATTACCGTGAACGGCGAACACAAGCGCGTTTCAGCTGGCCTGAGCCTTGCAGGACTCGCGACCGAATTGGGCCTCGTGCCCGAGAAGATCGCGGTCGAGCGCAACATGGAGGTCGTGCCGCGCTCGACCTTGGCCGACGTGATGGTCGAGGACGGCGACGACCTCGAGATCGTCCATTTCGTCGGTGGTGGCGACCATGAGGACAGCTGGACCGTCGCGGGCCAGACCTTCAAGTCGCGGCTGATCGTCGGCACCGGCAAGTACAAGGATTTCGCGCAGAACGCTGCCGCGGTCGAGGCTTCCGGCGCGGAGATCGTCACGGTCGCCGTGCGCCGCGTCAACGTCTCGGATCGCAACGCGCCGATGCTGACCGACTTCATCGATCCCAAGAAGATCACCTACCTCCCCAACACCGCCGGCTGCTTCGACGCCGAATCGGCGATTCGCACGCTGCGG
This sequence comes from Sphingomonas sp. AP28, assembly GCF_056680455.1. Taxonomy (NCBI): domain Bacteria; kingdom Pseudomonadati; phylum Pseudomonadota; class Alphaproteobacteria; order Sphingomonadales; family Sphingomonadaceae; genus Sphingomonas; species Sphingomonas sp. AP28. The sequence continues at coordinate 4,023,329 of NZ_CM155283.1, forward strand.
CTGGCGCGCGAGGCGGGCGGCTGGGAGCTGGTGAAGCTCGAAGTGCTCGGCGAGGCGAAGACGCTCTATCCCGACATGGTCGAGACGCTCCGCGCGACCGAGATACTCGCCAACGAGGGCTTCAAGCCGATGGTGTATTGCGTCGACGATCCGATAGCCACCAAGCGCCTCGAGAACGCCGGCGCGGTCGCGATCATGCCGCTCGGCGCGCCGATCGGCTCGGGGCTCGGCATCCAGAACCGCGTGACGATCCGGCTGATCGTCGAGGGGGCAGGGGTGCCCGTGCTGGTCGACGCCGGCGTCGGCACCGCGTCGGATGCGGCGGTAGCGATGGAGCTGGGCTGCGACGGCGTGCTGATGAACACGGCCATCGCCGAGGCGAAGGACCCGCTGATGATGGCGGCGGCGATGAAGGCCGCGGTCGAATCGGGGCGGCTCGCGTATCGCGCGGGGCGGATGGGCCAGCGTCGCTATGCCGACCCGTCGAGCCCGCTGGCGGGGCTGATCTGACCCGCCTGATCGCAAAGCAGGTCATGACGCAAACGTCACGGAACCCTCGGTAAAGACGGCCGTTATACCAGAGCAAGTTCAAGCGGCCCGGTTGGCGGGTCCGCAAAAGCAAGTGGAGGCTCTGATGGGCGAGTTCACCGACAAGGTCGCAGCAGCAGGTAACAAGGTTGCAGGCAACGTCAAGGAAGCCGTCGGCAAGGCGACCGACAACGAGAAGCTGGTAGCCGAAGGCGAGGCGCAGCAGGCCAAGGGCACTGCGCAGAACGTCAAGGGCAGCGTCAAGGGCGCACTCGGCGACGACATCTAAGCTTTAGCTTGGTGTAGGAATACAGGCCGCTTCGGGAAACCGGAGCGGCCTTTTCTTTGTGAAGTAGTTTTTTGCTACCGTCACTGCCAGAACGGCCACCAGCTTGGCGAAGGCCGAGGCCCAATTGGAACGTCCTCAGTAACGAAGCGAACCGCTCCGTTAGCAGCGTCCCCCAATCGGGCCCCGGCCTTCGCCGGGGTGGTGCAGGGCGCCGAGGTGGTGCCAAGCGCCTAACCAATTCGTCTTGCCCAACCCACCAATTCCCATCACGAGCACCCGAATGACTCTCCCCACTCGCACCTACGCCGCATTCCTGTTCGACATGGACGGCACGATCCTCACCTCGATCGCGTCCGCCGAGCGAACCTGGACGAAGTGGGCGATCGCACACGGCCTCGACGCAGCAACGTTCGTGCCGACGATCCACGGCGTCCAATCGGTCGAGACGGTCCGGCGCCTCAACCTCCCCGGCGTCGACCCGGTCGCCGAGGCCGCCGCGATTACCGCCGCCGAAATGCTCGACGTCGGAGACGTCGAGCCGATCGCCGGTGCCGTCGCATTCCTGGCCAGCTTGCCCCCGGAGCGCTGGACGATCGTCACGTCTGCCCCTCGGGCGCTAGCCGAAGTCCGCCTCAAGACCGCCGGCCTGCCGATCCCTGCGACGATGATTGCCGCGGACGACATCCCCAACGGCAAGCCCGCACCCGATTGTTTCCTGGTTGCAGCCGAACGACTCGGCGTCTCGGCGAGCGATTGCCTGGTGTTCGAGGATGCCCCTGCCGGCATCACTGCCGGCGAGGCAGCGGGCGCGGATGTCCTGGTGATCACGGCGACTCATGGAACGAGCCACCGGCTCGATACGCGTCATCCGCGGATAGACGATTACCTGGACGTGACCGCCACGATCACCTCAGACGGTCGACTGGCGGTCACGTCTCACTGACCGGAGCGACCGATCGGCTCAATCCGCATCACCAGATCGCTGCGCCCGCGCGATCAGTTCGTCGAGCGCCGCCTCATCCAGCCGACCCGCCGTGCGCAACGCCGCTTCGGGCGTCATCGCGATGACCCCCCCGTCCGGCCCGTCGATCACGACCTCGCCATTTTCATGGAAGACGTCGCGGGGTTCGGCATGCGGACGGGTCATCGCGCTCTCCTGATCTTTCAGGACAAACGTCAGTCAGGACGGATAGGTCCGCGATGCTGACTCATCATCGTCCGCCGTCGACCAGTTCGCCCATCCAGCGATCGAACAATTGCGGCCACAACGACCCAGGCGAACGAGGCGATAGGCGCGTGCCGAAGCCGTGTCCGCCATGCTGAAGGAGATGCGCTTCGGCGGGGATGCCGGCGCGGCGAGCGGCGGCAAGCGTATCGACGCTGTTGGCGACCGGGACCGTGTTATCGTCCTCGGCATGCACGAGGAACAGTGGCGGGTCGCCAGCCTTCAACTGTCGGTCGATCGCATAACGCGCCTGAACCGCAGGCAGCGGATCGGGACCGAGCAGGTTCGCGCGCGATCCGCCGTGGCTGCGGCCGGGATCCATGTTGGAGACCGCGTACATGAGTCCCGCCCAGGCTGGCCGTGCCGAGTGCCGGTCGGCGGCATCGACCGGACGATACGCCTTGAACTCGTGTAGCACCGCCACGGACCCGGCGAGGTGCCCGCCCGCCGAGAAACCCAGCACGCCGAGCTTCTCGGCTCGGATACCGTAAGCGCGCGCATTCGCCCGGATCAGCCGCATCGCGCGCTGCGCATCGGCGAGCGGGACGTCGGCGCGGTCGGCCCAGCCTTCGCCCGGCAACCGGTAGCTCAGCACGAATGCGGTGATCCCGAAACCGTTCAGCACGCGCGCGACGTCGATGCCTTCGTTGCGCAGCGAGGTAATCGAATAGCCCCCACCGGGCACGATCAGCACGGCGCGACCGTCGGGTCGGGCAGGGCGGAACACGCCGACCTCGGGCCGTACCACGCCGCGCATCTGGAAGTCGCGGTAACCGTCGGGATAGCGCGGCATCCGCGGCTGCGGCACGGGCAGCGGGTTCGGCGCGCCCGGCGGGATGCCGGGCCACAGCGCGAACCGCTCGGCCGGGGGCCATATCGGCAGTTCCGTGGCGCGCGGTTGGCCCGCGGTGATCTGCGCGCCGGACCGCGCGAAGGCAGCGGGCGCCAGGCCTGCGGCGAGGGGGAGGGTGAGCAGCGAGCGGCGATCGAAGGACATGCGGGAATGCTAGCCGATCGTATCGTGTTCGGGGAGGGCTACGCGACGCGCGCTATGACTTTTTCGCGCGCTTTTGCGGTGCCTCTCAGAACACGGCGATGGCGGCGTGCAGCGTCAAGGCGACGAGCATGAGGCTCGACAGTATGAAGAAGAGAAAGCGCGCACGGACGCGGTTGCTGGTCGCCTGAACGATGCTGTGCGCAATCCTGAAACCCGCATAGGCCCAGGCGATCCAGGTGTTGACCCCGTTGCCCGTGCCGCTGAGCGCGAGAACGGCGCAGACTGCGTAGAACAGCGTCGGCTGTTCCATCAGGTGATTGTAGTTGTGCGCCTTCCACTGCGCCTGCGGGGGCAGCGATCGATCGGCATCCGCTGCCTTGGTCCCGACGAGCTTGCCCATGTCGACGCCGGCCGCCTTCATCGCCGGTAGCCTGGTGGCGAGCATCCAGCCCAGCATCACGAGCGTTCATGCGATCAGCACGACCATCGGTCGCAGGATCTCGCTGTCCATGAAAAAGCCTCCCCCGGTTATCCGGCGAAGGCTGCATCAATTGCCGGGTGGGGGCAACGATATCTCTAATCCTCCCCCGCCAGGGGGAGGTGGCAGGCGCTTGCCTGACGGAGGGGGAGGAGAGGGCAACCAGCGTTGTCGCCGCCTCCCCCTCCGTCGCTTCGCGCCACCTCCCCCTAGCGGGGGAGGATCAGCTAGCCTCAGGCCTTGTCGAAGCTCGCGCCCCACTTGCGGACTGGACGGTCCTTCCAAAGCCCACGATGATACGCGTCCGACGCCAGCAACGGCATGACCGAACCCGCCTCGGCGAACACCATCTGCTCGATCCCCGTGTTCACCTTGCCCCACGACGCCGCTTCCTGCAGCGTCGAGGACGAGCACGCACCGTCGCGCACGTCGGCGACGGTGATCTGCACCGCATACTTGTGGACCTGGACGTCGTCGTGACCGAGGATCTCGGCACAGACGACGGTGTCCTGGATGAAGTTCTTCGGCACACCGCCACCGATCATCAGCAGCCCCGTGGTGCCAGCCTTGATCTTGATCTCGGTGAGCTCGCGGAAGTCGGCGATCGCGTCGAGGACCATGTACGGCTTGCCTGCCTTCACCGCGTCGACCTGGTGCTTGACCAGACCGAAGCCCGCCGAGCTGTCGACGAACGCCGGGCAGAAGATCGGCACGTCATGCTCATAGGCGAGCTTGACGAGGCTGTTCTCCTTCTTGCCGTGCTCGACGAGATACTTGCCCATCTCGCGGATGAACTCGCGGCTTGAATAGGCGCGTGGCTCGAGCGTCTCGGCGATCTCGAAGATCGTGTGGTCGACGTGCTGGAGCTCCTCCTCGTCGATATAGGTGTCGTAGATCCGGTCGATCATCAGCGAGCGCAGCACGTCGTCGTGCGGCACTTCGAGCGCCTGGTAATGCTTGTGGCCGAGGCCCTCGAAGAAATCCATGTCGACGATCGTCGCGCCGGTCGCGACGATGCCGTCGATCATGTTGTTGCGCAGCAGCTCGGCATACAGGTCCATGCAACCGCCGGCGCTCGTCGAGCCCGCGATCACGAGGAAGATTGTGCAGTCCTTGTCGGCCAGCATCTGGTTGTAGATGTCGGTCGCACGGCCAAGATCGCGGCTGGTAAACGACATCTTCTTCATCGCGTCGACGATCGGCCGCGCGTCGAAGCTGGTGATGTCGATATGCTCGACGGTGGTGGAAAGGAGTTCCGCCTTGCGCTGCGCGTCGATGCGGGTGTCTTCGGTCATAACATGCTCCATAAATCCCCCTTCCGCTTGCGGGAGGGGTTAGGGGAGGGACTGAAATATCCGCGAACGCCACGCTCGCGGACAAGCCCTCCCCCGACCCCTCCCGTAAACGGGAGGGGAGGAAGAAGGGCGCGGTACTAAAGCTTGGTTACAGCTTGACGACGTTCGACGCGAGGTCCTGGAAGCGTTCGTCGTACAGCGAGACCATCGGCTCGTCGGTGACGATCACCGTCTCGTCCGATCCGAACCCGTTGAACGCTGTCCGCATCGCCGAGCCGTAGGCGCCGAGCATGCCGATCTCGATGTAATCGCCGGCTTTCGTGTCCGCGGGCAGCATGAACGGACCGACCATGTAATCCATGTCGTCGCACGTCGGACCATAGAAGCTGAACTCCATGTCCTTCGCGCGGCTGTCCGGCTCGCGGAGCAGCTCGGTCGGGAAACGCCAGCCGATATGCGCCGCATCGAACAGCGCGCCATACGCACCGTCGTTAATGTACAGCTCGGTCCCGCGACGCTTCTCGACGCGCACGATGATCGACGAATATTCCGCACACAGCGCCCGGCCCGGCTCGCACCACAGCTCGGACGAATAGCTGACCGGCAGCGATTCGAACGCACGGTGGATCGTCTCGAAGAAATGCTCGAGCGGCGGGGGCTCCATGCCGGGATACGAAGACGGGAAGCCGCCGCCGACGTCGATCACGTCGACCGTGACCGCCGCTTCGACGATCGCTGCACGGACGCGCTCCATCGCGTTCGAATACGCCTCCGGGGTCATCGCCTGCGAACCGACATGGAAGCAGATGCCGAGTGCGTCCGCTGCCTGGCGCGCCGCGAACAGCAGCTCCTTGGCTTCGTGCGGGGCCGCGCCGAACTTCGACGCGAGGCTCAGCTTCGAGTGCTCCGACGACACGCGCAGACGGACGCAGAGCGTCAGGTCGGTGGCTTCGCGGGTGGCACGAACGACCTTGTCCAGCTCTTCCAGGCTGTCCAGGCTAAAGGTCCGTACGCCGTGCGTGAAATACGCCTCGGCGATCGCTTCCTCGGCCTTCACGGGGTGCATGAAGCACAGCGTAGCCTCGGGAAGCGTCCGTGCGACCAGGCGCACTTCGGCGATCGACGCCACGTCGTAATGCGTGATGCCATTGTCCCACAGGATCTGCAGGAGTTCGGGAGACGGGTTCGCCTTCACCGCATACATCGAGCGACCCGGGAACTTCTCGACGAAGAACCGAGCGGCGCGCGCAGCAGCGTGCGGACGAACGAGCGTGACCGGATTGACCGGACGCCCCTTAGCGATGTCGATGCCGCTCCCGATGTGGGAGGTGTCGGCGGTCGAATGGGCTTTCGCTAACCCCAGCGCGATATGATGCTTGACCAATTCAAGGGACCTCCAATGTCCTGAGACAAATTACGAAAACACTGCCTTGCGGTTGGAAGTCCCATGGGGCAGCGGAAGCGCGATCTAGGGTTACGCGCCCCCCATGTAAATAGCGTTTGGCGGATAGGAGACGGTGTGTGACGATTTTGAGACAACCGACCCGGGCGGGTGTGCGGGATGCCGCGGAGAAGATCGCCCGCATCCTCCCGCCGACGCCACTGTTCATCAGCGAAATCAAGGGCGTACCGGTCGCTTTCAAGGCCGAGTCGTTGCAACCAATCGGCGCCTTCAAGATTCGCGGCGCGTGGCATCGGCTCACCGCGTTGGACGACGCCACGCGACAAAAAGGCGTCGTCGCATTCTCGTCGGGCAATCACGCGCAGGGAGTCGCCTGGGCGGCGAAACGGCTCGGGATCGCGGCGACGATCGTGATGCCCTCGGACGCGCCTCGGCTAAAGCGCGAATCGACCTTGGCGCTGGGGGCGGAGGTCGTCAGCTACGATCGCGCCACCGAAAGTCGCGAGACGATCGCCGCGGGACTGGCCGAAGCGCGGGGCGCAACGTTGGTGCCGAGCTTCGACGACCCGTGGATAATCGAGGGGCAGGGGAGCGCCGGGATCGAGGCGGCCGCGCAGATGGCGGCGCTAGGCCTGGGCGTGCCGATTCGCGCGATCATTCCTTGCGGCGGCGGCGGCCTGTCGGCGGGCATCGCGTTGGCGTTGAAGGACAGCGCTATCACGGTGGTCGAGCCAGAAGGCTGGGACGACATGCGCCGCTCGCTGGAGGCATCCTGGATCGAACCGGTCGGCCCCAACCCGCCGCCGACCGCCTGCGATTCGCTCCAGACATTGCGCGTATCGCCGCTGACCTTCGACGTTCTTTCCCGCCGCGACGCGACTGGCGTTGCCGTCAGCGAAACGGAGATCGCCGCGGCGCAGCGCTGGGCAGCAGAGAAACTGCGCCTCGTGATCGAACCCGGCGGCGCGGTCGGGCTCGCTGCGGTGCTCTCCGGCAGGGTGAAGCTCGAACCCGGCCTGCTGGTCATCCTGTCCGGCGGGAACGTCGACCTCGCCGCCTACGCCAAGGCGATCGCCGGCTGATCATCCAGGCTGCAAGGTCTTCACAGCCGGCTTGGCGCAGCCATAGGCTTCCTTGTAGCTCCGGTTCCAGCACGCGACGAAGCCGTCTAGGATGTTGAGGTTCACCGGCCAAGCAAAGGCGCGGGGCTTGCCGTCCGGGCCGACCGGCGTGTAGCCGGTGGGCCGGGGCACCGCGGCAAGCTTGGCGCGCGCGGTGTCGAGTCCGGCAAGGTCTCGGCGCAGGAACGCGACGCTGCCGTCGACATACAGGTTCCAGCCGAACCCCGCATCCCCCTCCGCCGGTTTCCGCGCCGCCTCGAACAAAGCGATCGCCCGCGCCGTCTGTCCGGCGTTCGCGCGCAACTGCCCTTCGTGCCACTGCAACAGGCCGGCGGTGCGCGGGTTCGCAGGGTGATTCGCGCGCCATTCGGCGATCAGGTCGGCCGCCTGCGCATCGCAGCCAGCGGCGGCGAGCGTCCGCCACCCACCGGTCATCGTTTGATCGAAGGCGCGTTCGTCGAGCGCCATCATCGCGGGCTTGTCGTACCGGCAATCGCTCTGGGGAAGGGCCTGCGCGGCGATCATTGCGAAAAAGGCCAGCATCGAAGCTCCGAGTATCCGATCGAGGCCGACACTATTGTGGCGCGCGGCACCAAGTCAACGCGCTTCAATACCGGGCCGGGGTGGCGTATCGAGCGGCATGAACGCCGCCCTCACGAGCATCGCCGCCGCCGCACCCGCCATCGCCATGCTGGGCATGTTCGCCTGCCTCATTGGGGGGGGCGTGCTGATCGCGAAGAAGCGCGATACGAAAAAGGGCGTGCTGATGATAATAATGGCCGCAGTCCTGCTGGCCAACGTAGCGATCTGGACGCTGTAACTCCCTCGCCCCTGCGGGGAGAGGGAAGGCGCCCGCCGCACTTGCGGTTGGAAGGGTGAGGGGCGTGTGGGAGCGCGTATCGATGCCCAACTCCCCCTCATCCGACGCGCCACCTTCTCCCCGAGGGGAGAAGGATAATCTCACCGGATCGCCGAATTCGGGCTGGTGCTGGTGCTGGTTGCGGTGCTGCTGGCCAACGTGGCGATCGTGACGCCGGAACTCCCTCGCCCCTGCGGGGAGAGGGAAGGGGCCCGCCGACTTGCGGGGGGAAGGGTGAGGGGCGTTGACGAGCGCGTATCGATCCCCAACTCCCCCTCATCCGACGCTGCCGCGCCACCTTCTCCCCGAGGGGAGAAGGACAATCTCACCTAATCGGCGAGTTCGGGTCGAGCCGCATATCGAGATATTTGTCCACGCTCCCCATCAACTCCGGCATCTCATGCTCGAAGAAGTGGTTAGCCTTCGGGATCGTATCATGATGGATGGTGATGTGCTTCTGCGTGCGGAGCTTGTCGACGAGCTTCTGCGTGGCGCCCGGCGTCGCGACCTCGTCGGCCTCGCCCTGAATGATAATCCCGCTCGACGGGCACGGCGCGAGGAACGTGAAGTCGTACAGGTTCGCCGGCGGCGCCACCGAAATGAACCCGCGAATTTCCGGCCGGCGCATCAACAACTGCATGCCGATCCACGCGCCGAAGCTGACGCCGGCGATCCAGGTCGTCTGCGCCTCCGGGTGGAAGCTCTGCACCCAATCGAGCGCGCTTGCCGCATCCGACAGCTCGCCGACGCCATTGTCGAACACGCCTTGGCTCTTGCCGACGCCGCGGAAGTTGAACCGCAGCGTCGCAAAGCCACGCCGCTGGAAGGTCTTGTAGAGCTGCTGCACGATCGCGTTGTTCATCGTGCCGCCGGCCGACGGATGCGGGTGCAGGATCATCGCGACGGGCGCGCGCGGACGTGGCCCCGGCGCAAAACGACCTTCGAGACGGCCTTCGGGACCGGGGAAAATGACTTCTGGCATAGGCACTCGCGAGCTGGGATACGCACTCGGGTGGAGTGCCGGAATATGAACGCTATATAGGGTTCGAGCCCCTTTTCGCAATTGGAACCGACCCTGGCCCGTAACGACTCGCGTATCTACCTCGATCACGCCGCCACCACGCCGATGCGCGCCGAGGCTGTCGCGGCGGTTGGCGAGGGCATGGCGCGCTGGGCCAACCCATCTTCGCCGCATGCCGAGGGGCGGGCGGCACGTGCGGCGTTGGAGGATGCGCGGAAGCGGATCGCGAGGGCGCTGGACTGGCCGCATCACGTGATCCTGACCAGCGGCGCGAGCGAGTCCGCAGCGCTGGCGTTGCGGGGGCGTCCCGGTGTTGCGGTGGCTGCGGTCGAGCATGACGCGGTGCTCCGGGCGGCCGAACAGCCCATGATGCTGGAAGTCGACGCGGGCGGTATCGTCGCTAACGGGGAGGGCGCCCAGACGATCGCACTCCAGTCCGCCAACAGCGAAACAGGCGTTCTCCAGGATCGCCCCACCGGTCTCTGGATAGCCGATTGCTCCCAAACCGCCGGCAAGCTCCCGCTCCCCGAAGCCGACCTTATGATCGTCTCCGCACACAAGCTCGGCGGCCCTCCCGGCATCGGCGCGCTGCTGATCCGCGATCTCGGGATGCTCGACCCGACCGGCGGGCAGGAGCGCGGTTACCGCGGCGGCACCGAAAACCTCCCCGGCGCGCTCGGGTTCGCCGCCGCACTCGAAGCGCCTCGCGACTGGTTCGCCGAGACGGCCAACCTTCGCGCCAAACTCGACGAAGCCATCCTCGCAGGCGGCGGCGAGATCGTCGCGCAAAACTCCCCCCGCATCCCCACGATTGCCTCCTACCGCATGCCCGGCGTCAGTTCCGCCGCCCAGCTGATCCGCCTCGACATGGCCGGGTTCGCCGTCTCCGCGGGCAGCGCGTGCTCGTCGGGCAGCATGCGCCCAAGCCACGTCCTTGCCGCGATGGGCTATCCCCCCGAAGCCGCCGCCGAAGTCGTCCGCGTCAGCTTCGGCTGGACCACGACAGCCGAAGACGTCGCCAAGTTCGCCGAAGCCTGGACGCGGATCGCCCAGGACATAAAGCGCCCTGGGAGACTGGGGGCATGACGTACCTCGACTACCAGGCAACCACCCCGCTTGCCCCCGAAGCGCTCGCCGCCATGCTTCCCTGGCTCGAATCGCAACACGCCAACCCACATTCCTCTCACCGTGAAGGCCGCCGCGCCAAAGCAGCTGTCGAAGTCGCGCGCGACCAGGTCGCCGCGCTGCTCCCCGCCGGTGGCCGCGTCGCCTTCACCAGCGGCGCAACCGAAGCGCTCAACTGGGCGATCAAGGGCACGACCGGCGCCGTCACGACGCTCGCCACCGAACACGCCGCCGTTCTCGACACGGTCGAAGCCGAAGCGGTGAAGAAACGCCCCGTCACTATCCTCCCAGTCAACGCAGACGGCCTTTGGTGGAGCGACAGTCGACATGCCGGCAGTCAGCACGATTCTTCTCCCCTCCCTGAAAGGGAGGGGGCGGGGGTGGGTCGGCTTCCGTATCAGGCGACGTTGGCGACACAAGCGGGCCTACCCACCCCCAGCCCCTCCCTTCCAGGGAGGGGAGACCCTGAGTGTCGACCCTCGCTAATCAACCCCGACACCCCCCGCGCGCCGACCCAGCCCGGCACCGGGCTTGTCGCCGCGATGCTTGTCAACAACGAGATCGGCGTCACGCAACCGGTCGCCGCGCTCGCCGAGATCGCCCACGCAGCCGGCGCGCTGATGCTCTGCGACGCGGTGCAAGGCTATGGCCGCGTGTCGATCCCCGAAACCGTCGACCTCGTCGCGATCTCCGCGCACAAGATCCACGGCCCCAAGGGTATCGGCGCACTCTGGATCCGCGACGGCGTCGATCTCGCGCCGCTGATGCACGGCGGCGGGCAGGAAGCCCCCGGCCGATCGGGCACGCTGTCACCCGCACTCTGCGCAGGCTTCGGCGTCGCCGCACAACTCATGGCGGATCGCAAAGATCAGGACGCTGCACACATCGACCGCCTCTGGTCGCTCGCGCTCGACCGCATAGGCCCCCACTGGACGATCAACGGCTCGACCGAACATCGCTACCACGGCAACCTCAACATCCGCCGCGAAGGCCTGGACGTGAACCGCCTGATGTCCGACCTGCGCGACATCGCCTTCTCCGCCGGATCCGCCTGTGCCAGCGGCTCCGGCCGCTCGAGCCACGTCCTCCGCGCGATCGGCCTCACCGAAGCGCAAGCGCGGTCCAGCATCCGCCTCGGCTTCGGCCGCTACACCACCGAAACCGAACTCCGCGACGCGATCGATGCGATCGTTGCCGCATCCGAGGAGCAATGGCCATGATCGTCCGCTTCATCGCCGGCGACGGCACCGTCAGCAGTGTTGCAGCCAACCCCGGAGACCGCCTGCTCGACGTCGCACAGGCCGACAACCAGTCGCTCGAAGGCACCTGCGAAGGCCAGCTCGCCTGCGCGACCTGCCACGTCATCGTCGATGCGGCCGACTTCCCCAAACTTTTGCCCGCAAGCGAGGACGAGGAGGACATGCTCGATCTCGCGCACAATGCGACGCGCACCAGCCGTCTCGCTTGCCAGATCCGCCTGACCGATGCGCTCGACGGCTTGACCGTCCGCATCCCGGAATAAACGACAGCAAAGCTTACAGGAAGACAACGGCCGGTTCAGGGAACGTGCACGGCCGGGAGCGGATTATCCCCTCATCGCCTCAATGTACGAGGTCTTGAGAGGAGTACCGGACATGAAGATCATCGCAATGTTCGCCGCTGGCGCCCTGGCCGCGGGAACCCTGTTCGCCGCAGCCCCTGCCGATGCGCAGCGCCATGGTTGGGACGGCCCCCGCGGCAATGGTGGCTGGCACGGCGATCGGGGATGGCATGGCAATCGCGGCTGGCACGGTGACCGTGGCTGGCGCGGCAGGGATCGTGGCTATCGTGCCTATGGCGGCGGATATCGTGGCGACTACGGCTATCGTGGCGGCGGCTACGGCTATCGCGGACCCCGCGGATACGGCCGCTCACGCGTCGTCTGCCGGATAGAGCGTGGCTATTATGGCCCGGTTCGTCGCTGCTTCCGCCGCTAGTACGGAACCGTAACGAACGCCTTTAGTTTGATAACCTAGGTTGCCGGGGTCGGGAGGCCCCGCACCCAAAAGGAGAGTATCATGAAGTTGTTCACCATCGCCGCCGCCGGTCTCGTCGCACTCACCGGCCTCGTGCCCATCGGCATCGCGGCCGAAGCTTCGGCGCAGCGCACTGTCGTCCATGAGCGCACCGTCGTTCGCCATGACGACCGCCGCCCCGGCTACCGTCGCCATGTCGTCCGCACGCGTCAGGTCTGCCGCAACGTCTATCGCAACCATCATCGCCAGCGCGTCTGCCGCACGGTCCGCTACAACCGCTAAGCTTGGGCGCTAAACCCGGTTCTAGCTAAAGCGGCTTGATCATCCCGCCTGACCCCGCCATATGCGCCGCGGGAGTCGGGCGGACGTGGTCGTCGCCAACTTGGTCAGATCCGGAAGGAAGCAGCCACAACGACTAAGCCACGGGTCGTCCCGGCTCCCACCGCGAACGTTTGCAAGCAAACGCGAGCGCGGCCAGCGGTGCAGATCACCGACTGACGATGCGGCTAAGCCGCAGCGCACTTCTAATATTCCTCGCTAACCAGTCACCCAAGCGCAATCGGGTCAAAACCACGCCCGATGTTCCCGCAACGTTCCAAAACATTATCCTACGCTGCGGCGTTGTGGCATAAGCCGCGCATGACCGGTATTGCCCACATCACAGGTTCCGACAATCCGCTCGCCAGCCTCCGGCCACGTCGAAGTGCACACTCTTCCCAGCGTGTGAACTTTGTGAACTTCCGACCCCTTCGACAGCACGCGCAGCACGCGCTATGACGCCCACAATGTCAGATTCCTTCGACTTGGGCGAACCCCCGCAGCCGGCCAAGGCGGCCGACGTCGCCTACCGCGTGCTCGCGCGCAAATACCGTCCGCAGACCTTCTCCGAGCTGATCGGGCAGGACGCGATGGTCCAGACGCTTGGCAACGCGATCAAGCGCGACCGGCTCGCCCACGCCTTCCTGATGACCGGCGTCCGGGGTGTCGGCAAGACGTCGACCGCCCGCCTGATCGCCAAGGCCCTCAACTGCATCGGCCCTGACGGCGACGGTGGCCCGACAATAGACCCCTGCGGCATCTGCGAACCCTGCCGCGCGATCGCCGAGGGCCGCCATATCGACGTGATCGAGATGGATGCCGCGAGCCACACCGGTGTCGACGACGTCCGCGAGATCATCGACGCGTCGCGCTATTCGGCCGTCACCGCGCGCTTCAAGATCTACATTATCGACGAAGTCCACATGCTGTCGAAGAACGCGTTCAACGCGCTGCTGAAGACGCTGGAGGAGCCGCCCCCCCATGTGAAATTCCTGTTCGCGACCACCGAAGTGAACAAGGTCCCGGTGACGGTCCTCTCGCGCTGCCAGCGGTTCGACCTGCGCCGGATTTCCGCCGAACAGCTTGCCAAGCACTTCGCCTGGGTCTCGACGGAGGAGGGCGTCGTCGCCGACCCCGAGGCACTGATGCTGATCGCGCGCGCCGCGGAAGGCTCCGCGCGTGACGGCCTGTCGATCCTCGACCAGGCGATCGCACATGCCGGGCTCGAAGGCGGCGGCGTGACCGCGGACGCGGTGCGCCAGATGCTCGGTTTGTCGGACCGGGGTGCGGTGCGCGACCTGCTGACGCTGATCCTCGCCGGCGACGGGGCAGCGGCGCTCGCCTCGATGCGCCGCCAATATGATTACGGCGTCGATCCGCTGTCAGTGCTCCGCTCGTTGCTCGAAACCGTCCACGGCATCACGCTGACCAAGGTCGGCACGCCGCCGGATGCCGCGCAACCGATGGAAGAGCGCGCGGCGCGCGAGGAATGGGCGGCATCGCTCGGCTATCCCGCGCTGCACCGGTTATGGCAGTTGTTCCTCAAAGGCCATGACGAGGTCGCGAAGGCCGCGCTCCCGATCGAGGCCGCGGAGATGGCGTTGTTGCGCGCGATCTACGCCTCGACGCTGCCCGATCCGGGTGAACTTGCGCGGCAGATCGCCAGTGGCGGCGCGCCCGGGGCGGCACCAACGTCTCCGCCGCTGCCTGCGCCCGCACCTGCGTCTGGCGAAGCGCCGCCCTGGAAGACTGCAACCGCTGCTAAGCCGCCCGAGCCCCTGGCGACCGGACCTATCCTGCCGCCGACGTTCGAGGCACTGGTCGATCTGCTTGACGAGTCGGGCGGTCTCGCCATCGCCGCGCGGTTGCGTCACGGCGCGCGGATCGTCAGCTACACGCCGCCCGAATTCGTCCTCAGCGGCAGCCGTCCAGTCTCCGCGGACACGCTCGCCGAACTGAACACGCTGCTGAAGGCGGTGACGCGGACCGCGTGGAAAGTGTCGATCGTCGACGCGCCCGGTCAGCCGACGCTGCGCGAGACGCAGGACGCTGGTGACGCTGCGGTGCGCCAGGCTATTCTAGAATCCCCCATCATGAAGGCCGCGGTAGCAGCGTTTCCCGACGCTCAACTCGAATCATGGCCCGGCCAAAGGAGCAACGCATGAAGAATATCGATGAAATCCTCGCCATGGCGCAAAACGTCCAGAGCGAGATGGAAAAGGCGCAGGCCAATCTCGACACGATCGAGGTCGAGGGCGCATCCGGCGGCGGTCTGGTCAAGATCAAGGCCTCCGCCAAGGGCCGCATCATCAACATCGCAATCGACGATTCGCTGATGCAGGCGAGCGAGAAGCAGATGCTCGAGGATCTGCTGACGGCGGCGTTCAACGACGCGCGCGCGAAGGCGGATGCGGTGTCGGGCAGCGAGATGTCGAAGATGACCAGCGGGTTGCAGCTGCCGCCAGGCTTCAAGCTGCCGTTCTGAACCAAATCGGGTTCGTTTCGGCGCGGGAACAATCGTTCTTCGGTCGGCGTTGCGCTCTCCAGTAATCAGGGAGAGTCAAAATGGCCGAAGAGCGTATCGTCGAAACCCCGACCACTCACACCACGATCATCGAACGCCGCGGCGGCGGCAGCGGCATGCTGATCGGCGTCGTCCTGCTGATCGCAGTGCTCATCGGTGGCTATTACCTGTTCAGCCGCCAAGGCGCGCAGAATAGTAAGGACGCTGCCATCACCTCGGCGGCGAAGAGCGTTGGAAGTGCGGCCGACAAGGCTGGCGACGCGGTCGAAAAGTCGACGCAGTAAACTACAGTGTGTCCCCGCGAAGGCGGGGATCCAGCCTGGGCTCCCGCCTTGGCGGGAGCACACAGGGCCTCGGAGCGAAAACAGAAATTGGCACCACCCCGGCGAAGGCCGGGGCTCAGTTGGGGAACGGTGCTAACTCGATGTGGCGGTCGTCACGAACACCTGTCCAACTGGCCCCGGCCTTCGCCGGGGTGGTACCTTCAGCTGGCGGTCTTGTTGGCCCTCACCGCAAACAGCTATCCAGCCCATCGTTCCGAACCACAGAAACCCGCCGCGACAGCGTGTTCCCATGCTTCCGCACGAAGCCATGCGGATCGATCGCAGCCCGCTTCTTCGGCAATGGCAAGACGGCGGCAATCCGCCCCGCTTCGGTCGGTGACAGCCGCGACGCGTCGTGATTAAAATACCGGATCGCACCGGCGTTCGCGCCATAGGTCCCGATCCCGGTCTCGGCGATGTTGAGATACACTTCCATGATCCGCCGCTTCGGCCACAGCGCCTCGATCAGCACCGTAAAATACGCCTCGAACACTTTGCGCACATAGCCGCCGCCCTGGAACAGGAACGCGTTCTTCGCGGTCTGCTGGCTGATCGTCGAGCCGCCACGGATCCGGCCGCCCTGCGCATTACGCGCCGCCGCCCCCGCCATCGCCTTGAAATCGAAGCCGTGATGCGAACAGAACCGCGAATCCTCGCCCGCGATCGCCGCGCGCGCCATGTCGGGGTCCATCTCCGACAGCGGCATCCAGTCCTTGGTCACACCGTGCCCGTTGATCACGTCGCCCATCATCGTCCAGGTGAACGGCACCGGCACGAAGCGATAGATTCCGACCCACGCGACCGTGATCAGGACAAATGCGAGGACGATCTTGGCGGCGATGCGGATAAGGCCCATCGCCGCTCCTTATGCGATCGTCGCGGCCTCGCCAATGACCGCGCGGGCGGCGGTCACGCCGGTTTCGTACGCGCCATGTGCTGTCGAGAAGTCGAACGCGTGGCATGCTTCGCCGGCGAAGTGGATACGCCCGTCGACCGATCCGGCTAGGACGGCGCGCTGCCCGGCCCTGCCAATTCGCGCATGACTGTAGCTGCCGCCGATATAGGGTTCGTGCCGCCAGCGGGTTGCAGCGAGCGGGGTGAAGCGCTTGCGCCAATCGCTGCCGAGCAAGCCGACAAGTTCGTCGATCGCGAACTGCGCGGCGTCACGGCCTTCCAGCATTTCCGCGCAGTCGCCGCCGAAGAAGCTCTCGACGATCGGCCAGCCGAACGGCGACAGGCGGTGGCTGGCGGTGCAAGCGCGGTACGGGTTGCCGATCAAATGCGCGTTGGTCGGCCATTCGGGGCGGTCGACGTGGAGGAACACCTTGTCCGCGAGCCCAAGCGGAAGGTCCGCGGCGGCGGCGTGCTTGTCGGGGAGCGGCGGGTTGAACACGATTTGTGATTTGGCAAGGACGGTAGTGGGGACGCAGACGATCACGTGGTCCGCCTCGATCGTTCCAGCCGGGGTGTCGAGTTTGATGCGGCGACCGCTGTGGTCGATGCGCGTTACCGGGGTCGAGAGGCGGATGTTCAGGCCGGCGGCGTGGCTGGCGACGAGCGTGCCGTAGCCTTCCTTGACCGTCCAGTTGTCGTCGGTGGCGGCGTCTTCGTAGGCGGCCCAGTCGTGGAGCGACACTTGGGTCAGGTTCGCGCCGTTGGCGTAGCCGGAGATCGCGTCGATCTTCGGGCGCCACTTGTCGTGCGCGTCGATGAAGTCGGAGAGGGGGCGGTCGGGGCCTTCAAGGGCGGCTAGGGCGCGCTCGTTCCAATCTTGGTAAGCTGTGGCAGAGGCTGACTGGGCTTCGGGTGGGAAGCCGAGGTCGCTCCACTGGGTGCGCCAGTTCGCGTCGGAGCGGTCGACGGTGAATCCTGTCGTCTCGGCAATTTGAGTCCACGGGTTGCGCTGGGCAGAGTGTAGCCAACCGCAACCGGCATCTACATGTTCCCCCGCGAAGGCGGGGGTCCAGTCTGGGCCCCCGCCTTCGCGGGGGAGCAAGCTTTTCAGGGAAAGGCTATGGGCTCTGCCGCCGAGACGGTCGCTAGCTTCTAGCAGTAGGACTTCTTGCCCCGCATCATGTAACGTCCGTGCCGCGGCAATACCGGCCGCACCGCCGCCGATGACGACGGTGCGTACCATGTTACGCCGCCAGCAGGCGCTTCTCGCCAGCGATACGCATCATCGCCTTTTGCAGCTTCTCGAAAGCGCGCACCTCGATCTGCCGCACGCGCTCGCGCGACACGCCGTAGACCTGCGACAATTCCTCGAGCGTCTTGGGATCATCCGTCAGGCGACGCTCGGTCAGGATGTGCTGCTCGCGCTCGTTGAGGTCGTCCATCGCCGACACCAGCATCGAATGGCGAACGTCCGCCTCCTGCGCATCGGCGACGATCTTGTCCTGCAACGGTGCGTCGTCCTGCAGCCAATCCTGCCACTGGCCCTCGCCGTCCTCGCGCATCGGTACGTTGAGCGACGTATCGCCGCCCATAGCCATGCGACGGTTCATGCTGACGACGTCGGTTTCCGCGACACCCAGATCCGTCGCGATCTTGGTGACGTGCTCGGGACGCAGATCGCCGTCCTCGAAAGCATCGAGACGGCTCTTCATCCGCCGAAGGTTGAAGAAAAGCTTCTTCTGCGCTGCGGTGGTGCCCATCTTCACGAGGCTCCAAGAGCGCAGGATGTACTCCTGGATCGACGCGCGGATCCACCACATCGCATAGGTGGCGAGACGGAAGCCACGCTCGGGCTCGAACTTCTTCACGCCCTGCATAAGGCCGATATTGCCCTCGGAGATCAGCTCCGACGTTGGCAGGCCATAGCCGCGATAGCCCATCGCGATCTTCGCCACGAGGCGGAGATGCGAGGTCACAAGCTGCGCCGCAGCCTCGGTGTCGCCATGCTCCTGGAAGCGCTTGGCGAGCATGTATTCCTGCTCGGGTTTCAGCAGCGGGAATTTCTTGATCTCGGCGAGATAGCGATTGAGGCCCGCCTCGCTGCCGAGCGCAGGAATCGTCGCTGGAACGTTGGAGCGGGCTGCCATTGTCGTAATCCCTTTCTGCTGACCCCGATTGCCGCAATGCGGCATAGGACCGATTATCTATACGTGAAGCTGGGTGAACAGTTCCTGCATGTCTGCGGGCATTTCGCTTTCGAACGCCAAAGCGATGCTTTTCACCGGATGGATGAACCCCAGATGCGCCGCGTGCAAGGCTTGCCGGCGGAAACCGAGCGTTTCGAGCAGCGACTTCTGAGCTTGCTTTGTTCTACCATAGACCGGGTCCCCCAACAAGGCGTGGCCGATCGACGCCATGTGCACGCGCACCTGGTGCGTCCGGCCCGTCTCGAGCCGGCATTCGATCAGCGCCGCATCGCGCAGAGTCTTTATAGTCGAGAAATGCGTCACCGCGCGCTTGCCGCCCTCGACGATCGCGATCTTCTTGCGGTTCTGCGGACTCCGCGCGAGCGGTGCGTTGACCGTCCCGCTCGGCGGGCGCGGGACACCGCCGACGATCGCCTTGTAGCGACGGTCGATGCTGTGGTCGTGGAACTGCTTGGCGAGCCCCTCGTGCGCGCGGTCCGTCTTGGCAGCGATCATCAAGCCAGACGTGTCCTTGTCGATGCGGTGCACGATGCCGGGCCGCGCGACGCCGCCGATACCCGACAGGTTGCCGGCGCAGTGGTGGAGCAGCGCGTTGACGAGCGTACCGTCGAAATTGCCCGCGGCGGGGTGGACGACCAAGCCCGCGGGCTTGTCGATCACGATCAGGTCCTCGTCTTCGTACGCCACGACGAGCGGGATGTCCTGCGCTTCGTTGTGCAGCGGGGTCGGCGGAGGGATCGCGACGGCAAACACCTGACCGGCCGCCGCCTTCTTCGCCGAATCGCGCCATTCGCGACCGTTGAAGGTAACCTGGCCCGCGGCGATCAGTCCCTTCAATCGCTCGCGCGACATATCGGGCAACACTTCGGCGAGCGCACGATCAAGTCTCCAGCCATCCGTGGCCGGCGTGATCGATGCTTCGACGATGGAAACCCCCCGGTCCATGTCATACTGATGTGGCGATGAGCGTGACGATTTCAAGCGAACTGCTGAAGCAGTTGATCGCAGAAGCTGCTGCGTCGCCGGATGCAGAGGTCTGTGGGTTGCTGTTCGGAGCGACCGGGCGGATCGAGGCGGCGGAGGCGTACGCGAACGTGGCGGCGAACACTGCGCGGGCTTTCGAGATCGACCCGGCTGCTTTGTTTGCGGCCCATCGGCGGGCTCGGGGAGGCGGGCTGGCAGTGATCGGGCATTATCATTCGCATCCGTCTGGGCTGCCGGTGCCGTCTCCTCGGGATGCGGCGCAGGCGATGGGGGATGGGGCGGTCTGGGTGATCCTTGGTGGTGGTGAGGCTCGGGCGTGGCAGTCGGCCGAGGTGGGGGCGTTTGTCGAGGAGGCGATCGAGGTCGTTGAGTAGCGCCACCCTTCTTCCCCCCTCCCTGGAAGGGAGGGGCTGGGGGTGGGTTGGCTTCCGCATATCCTGCGGGTGTGGATCAAACGGGCCGACCCACCCCCGACCCCTCCCTTTCAGGGAGGGAGGAAGAAGGGTGGCGGCTTCTACTGTATAGGGTACCGCAAGTTGGCATTGCGTAGCGGCGGCCCGCCAGCCACAAGACCTTCCAGAATTAGGGGAATTTCATGACGGTCAGCCCGGTCGATTTCGCGAGCCTGCTCTGTTCGCGCCTGTGTCACGACCTGCTGTCGCCCGTGGGGGCGCTCAACAACGGGCTCGAACTGCTGGCGGACGAGACCGATCCGGCGATGCGCGAGCGCGTCATGGAGTTGCTCGCGGACAGCGCGCGCGCTTCGGCAAGCAAGCTGAAGTTCTTCCGCCTGGCGTTCGGCGCAGCCGGCGGGTTCGGCGAACTGGTCGACACCCAGGAGGCACGGACCGCGATCGAAGGGCTGGTCGCCGAGAACAAGCGGATAACCTTCGTCTGGGCGGTCGAGACGCCGACGATGTCCAGGTCGGCGGTTAAGATACTGCTCAATCTCGTGCTCGTCGCAACCGAATCGCTCGTGCGCGGCGGCACGATGGAGGTCGGCGGCGAGGACAATGACGGCCAGTTGGAGATCGTGGTCAAGATCGAAGGCACCCGGATCGTGCTCGACCCGGAGATCCGCCGGACGCTGGTCGAAGGGGAGGGCGCACACACCGTCACGCCACGCGCGGCGGCTGCGTACATGATCAATACCGTCGTCGCGGAAGCCGGCGGAACGGTGATCGTATCGGAGCCGGCCGAGGGCATCATGATCTTCGGCGCAGTCTTCAACGCGCGTTGATGTCGCCAGGAGCGATGTCGCCAGGAACGAGACAACTAACCTCGCCTTAACCTGACGCATGCATGACGGGCTCTAACGCGGGGCTCGCATGGACGATCTGTTACACGAATTCATTGCCGAGACGCGTGAAACGCTGGAGGCGATCTCCGGCGAGATCGTCGCGTGGGAGGCCGAACCCGGCGATGGCGCGCGTCTCGATGCGATCTTCCGCTTCGTCCATACCGTCAAGGGCAGCTGCGGCTTCCTGGATTTGCCGCGACTTGCCAGGCTGAGCCATGCGGCCGAGGACGTGCTGGCGGCGGTGCGCGATGGCCGGCGGACGCCCGGTACCGCGCTGGTCGACGGCGTACTCGGCATCGTGGATCGGATCGGCGCAATCGTCGAGGCGATCGACGCGGGCATCACGCTGGACGATACGACAGAAGAGTCGCTGATTGCCGCGTTGGCCCCCGATGCGAAACCCAAGGCCGTGGTCGTCGCGGCGCAGACGGGACGCGCGGTCAGCCGCAACGTCCGGCTCAATGTGGACCTGCTCGATCGGATGATGAGCGGTATGTCCGACATGGTCCTTGCCCGCAATGATCTCGCGCGACGGTTGCGTGACGGCGGCGCCGATCCACAGGTCGAAGCCGCGCTGGAGCGATTGTCGCTCACTGTCGCCGATATGCGCGACACGGTCACGCGAACCCGCATGCAGAAGGTCGACGCGTTATTTTCCGCGCTGCCGCGAGTGGTGCGCGATACAAGCGCGGAACTGGGCAAGGCGGTCAACCTTGTAATCGAGGGCGCCGACGTCGAGCTCGACCGCGAGATGATCGAGTTGATGCGCGATCCGTTGCTCCACGTCATTCGCAACGCGATCGATCATGGTATCGAGACGCCTGAGGCACGTCGGACCGCAGGCAAGCCTCAAGCAGGTCGGCTGGTCGTGTCCGCACGTCAATCGGGCAACCAGATCCTCATCGAGATCAGCGACGACGGCCGGGGCATCGACGTTGCGCGCATCGTCGCCAAGGCGGCCGAACAGAAGTTCTACACCGCGGCCGAACTGGCGGTGATGAGCGATGCGGCGAAACTCGACCTGATCTTCGCCCCCGGACTGTCGAGCCGCGATATCGTGACCGCGACGTCGGGACGCGGCGTCGGCATGGACGTGGTACGCGCGAACATCGAGCAGATCGGCGGGCGCATCGTTCTCGTGAACGATCCAGGGCGCGGTCTTCGAATTATCGCACGCGTGCCGCTGACGCTGTCGATCCTGACGACGTTGATCGTCCAAGTCGGGACACAGCGTTTCGCGCTTGCGCGCCAGTCGGTCGAGGAGATCGTGCTGGTTCGCGGCGACCAGGTGCGGATCGAGACGATAGGCGATGCGGGGGCGGTTCTGGTGCGGGGGCGTCGCATGCCCTTGGTGGCGCTTGGCGGACTGTTCGGGCTGGGATCGGACCTGCCGCCGACGCTGGTCATCGTATCGACTCGCGAAGGCGAATTTGCGTTGGGCGTCGACACCGTGATCGATACCGAGGAACTCGTCGTGAAGCCGGCGTCGCCCGCGATCATGGCAACGGGCGTTTATGCAGGAATGACTCTACCCGACAACGGCCTGCCGATGCTGTTGCTCGACGCGGCGGGGATCGCGACCGTCGCCGGCCTGCGGTTCGCGCCGGTCGTGGTGGACGATGCGGTCGCGGACGTTTCCGTTCCGGGTGTGCCGGCGCTGCTGTTCGACGATCTCGACGGGCAGCGACGCGCGATCGCGCTGGCGGTAATCGACCGCGTCGAACCCGTGCCGGTCGACGCAATCCGCTGGACCGCGGGGGCGCTGCGGCTGACGATCAGTGACGCGATCATTCCTGTCCATGCGGTCGGCGGGTTCGGCGACCGGACCGAAATCGCAGTGCTAAGGCTCACCGACGGAGAGAGCGAGATGGCCTATGCGATCGCCGACGCGATCGAGATCGTCGAATTGCCGGCGGAGATGAAGCCGACGCGACGTGGCGGGACGGACGCAGGAGCCCCGATCGCGGGTGTCGTCCTGATCGCCGGCGAGCAGGTCGAAGTGGTCGATCCGCATGCCTTGTTCGCAGGCGAACCAGTCAAGATTGTGTCCCCGCCGATATGCCTGTTGCAGGTCGACGGATCGGGCTGGATGGAAACGTTCCTGAAACCCGCGCTGGAGGCATTGGGGTATCGCTGCGTCACCGTGCTTGTGGCGGGCGAGACGGCCGCGGTCGCACTGGCGATGGAGGATACAGCGGTCGCCGCTACGCACGCGCCGGTGGTGACGCTGCGCCGATCGCGGGTCGCGGACGGCGATCATGATTCGAGCGTCTATCGCTACGACCGCCCCGCACTGATCGCGGCAATCGCAGCCCGGAGGGGATTGTGAGCGACCTTTTCCTGATCGCGCATATCGCAGGCCGCGGTGTCGCGATCGACGCGGCGCAGGTCGATTCGGTGGTCGATATCGGCGAGATCGTTGCCGTGCCTCGCGCCGAGCCGTTCGTCCGCGGATTGGCCGCGTTGCGCAGCCGGGTCGTGACGGTGATCGACACGGGGACTGCGCTGGGGCTGACGCCAACTCCCGAGGCGATGCGCCGCGCGGTGATCACGATCGTCGACGGGCATCACTACGCAATCCTCGTGGATTCCGTCGAGGACGTCGCACCGTTCGCCCGGCTGCCGCTATCGTCCGGGCTCGCGCTACGCGGCGGTTGGGCGTCGGTCGGCATGGGGATCGTCGAGCGCGACCGCGAGGCCTTGCTGATCATCGATCTCGCTGCCGTCCTGCCGGTCTCGACGATTGCGTCCTGACGTTTTGCGCAGAAGTTCCAACGCTTAACCCGCTGCTTACTGTTTGCGACCTAGGACGGTCGCACGATTTCCCGGAAGGCTTTCCATGAAGACTTGTCTTGTCGTCGACGATTCGAAAGTGATCCGAAAAGTAGCGCGCCACATTCTCGAGACGCTCGAGTTTACCGTGACCGAAGCGTGCGATGGCCGTGAGGCGCTGGCGTCCTGCATGGTGTCGATCCCCGACGTGATCCTGCTAGACTGGAATATGCCGGTGATGAGCGGCATGGATTTTCTTCGCGCGCTACGTGAGGCGGACGTGCCGCGGCGCCCAAAGGTCGTGTTCTGCACCACAGAGAACGGCATGGCGTATATCCGTGCGGCGATCGAGGCCGGTGCCGACGAATACGTCATGAAGCCGTTCGATCGCGACACGCTGGAATCGAAGCTCCAGATCGTCGGCATGGCCTGATTCGGGTTCGGCCGTGACGACCCGGACCCATTCTGCGGAGCGGTACGCGGGCCGCGACGGACTCGACACTGCCCGCGTGCTGATCGTCGATGACTCGGTGGTCGTCCGCGCGGTGATCGCCCGGTTGATCGATGCGAGCGACCGGTTCTCGGTGGTCGGCGCGGTCGGCAACGTAGCGGCGGCCTTGGCGTTCCTGGAGCGCGCGACCGTCGACGTGATCTTGCTCGACATCGAGATGCCTGGGATCGACGGGCTCAGCGCATTGCCAGACCTGATCGCGGCGGGGCAGGGCGCCAAGGTTCTCATTGTGTCGTCCAGCGCGGACGAGGGGGGCGCGACTGCGATCCGTGCGCTCGCTCTTGGCGCGGCCGAGACGCTGACCAAACCGTCGACGAGCGCGTTGTCGACGCGGTTCGGTTCGGCTCTGCTCAATAAGCTCGAGATGTTGTGCGAGTCTTCGGCGCAGATGCCGTCTGCGCCATTCGTGCGCTCGACTGTCGCGCCATTACCGCGCGACGGCAGGCCGATGCCGACCCGCCCGGTCTCGACCAGCGACGACTATGACATCGTCGCGATCGGCGCGTCGACCGGCGGCATTCACGCGCTGAGCCAGATGTTCGGTCAGATGCCCGCCGGGTTCCGTCTGCCGATCGTCATTACCCAGCATTTGCCGGCGTCATTCATGCCGTATTTCGCCGCGCAAATCTCAGTGCTTGCAGGGCGTCCGTGCGACGTCGCGGTCGACCGGATGCGGATCCGTCCGGGTCGGATCATCATCGCGCCTGGCGACGCGCATCTCAAAGCCATAAAGCTGCCCGAGGGTGGCGCAGCCTTCCGCCTGACGAACGAGGTCGTAGCAAGCGGTTGCATGCCGTCGGTCGATCCGATGCTTGCATCGCTTGCCGATGTCTACGGCGCGCGCCTGCTCGCGGTCATTCTCAGCGGCATGGGGCGCGACGGTGCGGAGGGGGCGCGACACGTGCACGACAGCGGCGGGTGCGTCATCGCACAGGACCAGCGAAGTTCGGTCGTGTGGGGCATGCCGGGGGCGGTTGCTTCGGCCGGCGTCGCGGACGCAGTTTTAGCCCCCGACGCGATCGGCCGCCTGGCCGCGACGCGACGTCGACCATGACGTCCCGCGCCAATCCCGCACCCGCCGCGTCGCAGGCTACGATCAACGTCCTCACCGCCTTGCTCGAGGCGCGCACCGGCCAACAGATCGCCGCCTATCGCTCATGGCGGCTCGACACTGCGCTCAAACCTCTGCTGCGCGAGCGCAAGCTCGAGACGCTCGACCAGTTGGTGACTCAGTTGCTCCAGGGAAGCGATCGTTCAATCGGCGACTCGATCGTGGATGCCCTTGTCAATCAGGAAACGTCGTTCTTCCGCGACGCGCAGGTGTTTGACATGCTCGCTAAGGTAGTCGCCGAAGCCGAACGTAAAGGCTATCGAGCTCGCATCTGGTGCGCGGGCTGTTCGACAGGCCAGGAGCCGTTGTCGCTCGCGATGCAGTTTGCCGAACGGCGTGAGACGAGCGGCGCACCGATGCCGGATATCGTCGCCACCGACGTGTCCGACGCGGCCGTGGCGCGCGCGCGATCCGGCCGGTTCACGCAGTTCGAGATCCAGCGCGGGTTGCCGGTGCGTCGCATGATCCGCTGGTTCGGCACGACCGGTAGCGACTGGTTGGCAAAGCCCGAACTGCTCGGGATGGTCGCGTTCCGTCGGATGAACCTTGTCACCGATCCGGTGCCGCCCGGACAGTTCGATGTCGTCCTTTGCCGCAACGTGTTGTTGTACCTGTCCGCCGACACGAAGGCGGCGGTGTTCCCGAAAATCGCTAAGGCACTGAAGCCGGGCGGGGTTCTGGTCATGGGAGCAGGCGAAACAGTGATCGGCCAGACAAGCGCGTTCGCGCCGAGCAAGCGGTTCCGCGGTTTCTATGAAATGCCCGAGCAGGGGTAAGCGAACTCATCGGATGCCAAAGGACCGACCGGCCGCCGTGACATGCCGGTGATCCCGCCATATGGGCATGGCATCTTCTACCGGGTGTCTCGCATGCGCAAACTCTTCGATCCCATTCTTGCGGGGGGCAACCTGAAGGACCGACTTTGGGCGTGTCTGGGCGCGCTGCTCGGCATCGGCCTGACCAGCGCGATCAGCGCGGCGATCGTCCACCCGCACGGGACATTCCTGCTGATCGCCGCGCCGATGGGGGCCGCCGCCGTACTTGTGTTCGCGGTACCGGCGAGCCCGCTGGCACAACCTTGGTCCGTCATCGGCGGGAACAGTATCGCCGCGCTGGTCGGGGTCACCGTCAGGATCCTCGTACCGATGCCCGAACTCGCCGCGCCGATCGCGGTCGGCGCGGCGATCCTGATGATGTCGCTGACCCGGTCGCTGCATCCGCCGGCGGGGGCGGTCGCGCTGACCGCGGTTATCGGGGGGCCTGCGGTCATCGACGCGGGATTTGCATTCGTGCTCGTTCCGATCGCGCTCAACGCCCTCATACTGACGGCGTGCGGCATCCTGTTCCACCGGTTTTCAGGGCATAGCTATCCGCACCGCTTCGCGGTTGCAGTGCCCGCGCCGATCGAATCCGCGCTTCGTACCGAGGATCTGGACAAGGCACTTGCCGATCTCGGCGAAACTTTCGACGTCAGTCGCGAGGATCTCGATCTGCTGTTCGGGCGTGTCGAGTACCATGCCGCACGTCGCCGTCTGCGCAGCGCCGGCCCTACGGCGTCCGCCGGTCCGGTTTAGCGGATCCCGAGGTCCGCCGGGCCGAACGCGTCGGGGAGCAACTCCGATACCGTGTAGGTTCGGATCGCGTCACCCTCGGCTGCACCGCAATGCACCGGCAGGTCGCGGCTGCCCATCTGCGCGGCTTCGTTGATGACCTGGCGACAGCGGCCGCACGGGCTGACGGGGGACGTGCCGGTCGCGCGGCCCTCCGCATCCATCGCGCCGCCGATCACGCCGATCGCGACGATATCACGGAGGCGGCCCGCTGCGCTCGCGGTGGCGATCGCGACGGTCTCGGCGCAGAGCGACAGGCCGTAGCTCGCATTCTCGAAATTGGCACCGGTGATGACGCTGCCGTCGTCGAGCAGGACGGCGGCACCAACCGCGAACCGCGAATAGGGCGCGTGGGCGTTGCGCGAGGCGTCGCGTGCTGCCGCCACGAGTTGCGTTGCTTGATCAGTCATGATGCCACCACGTCCCAGTTCACCGGTCCCTCGATCCCGTCGATGCGGCGGAAGTCGCTCGCGCGCCACATCCGCCACGGCCGCGCGGTGTAGTCGGGCTTGAGGATATTCTCCACCGCCCATAGCGGCCGCGGGACGGCGTCGGACAGCGTGTATTTCGAATCCACCGCCTTGCTGATCCGCAGCATCACCGGCTGGCGGGTGTGCGTCTCGACCATCGTCACGAACTGCGCGATGTCGGCGATCAGGGTCGCGCGATCCGGCCGCGCGGTACAGTCGTCGTGGAAGGCGATGTCGACCGCGGTCGGCAATGCGTCCGACGTCCGCGGTACGAAGGTGTTGAACGCGTTCGCCTGCTCGTCCGCGCGCTGGCACAAGGAATAGACATGAACCGCACCGCGTCGCAGGCCCGCGTCGGGCAGCGCCGCCCAATTCGCCTCGAATGCCGGATCGCGCCGGTCGGTACCCGACGTCGCGACGATGTAGGCAAAGTCGGCGCCGCTCGCGCGCACCGTTCCCCACTCGACCGAGCCTGGGTTCTCGGCGAGGTCGATGCCCTGCAGCGGGTATTGCTTGACGTCGGGGTGCCAGCCGGTTGCCGCGGTCCAGCCGCAGATGCCGACAAAGCCGGTCGCGGCGAGCGCGGCCGCGAATTTCAAAAGTGCGTGAGCCATGGGTCTTCTAGTTGCGGATGTGGAGGACGCAGATCAGCGTGAACAGCCGTCGCGCAGTGTCGAAATCGACCTCGATCTTGCCGTCGAGACGCTCTTTCAGCAGCTCGGCGGCCTCGTTGTGGACGCCCCGGCGGGCCATGTCGACCGTCTCGATCTGCGCCGGGGAAGATTGCCGGATCGCTTGGTAATAGCTGTCGCAGATCGCGAAATAATCGCGGATCGGCCGTCGGAAGCGCCCGAGCGCGAGCACCAAAGTCTCGAGATGCGTGTCGTCCTCGCGGTGGATATGGATGCCGAGGCGTCCTTCCTCCGACTGGAGCTTGATCTTGTACGGCCCCGCATAGCCGTCGGCATAGGCTCGCTGCGGGGCGAAGTGATTGCCCTCGATCAGGTCGAAGATCGCGATCCGCCGCTCCTGCTCGACGTCGGGCGAGCGCCAGCCGAGACTGGTCTCGTCGAGTTGCACGTCGATGATCCGCGGGTCGGCCATTCAGGTTCGATAGCGGGGGACATTCGCCCTGTCACTTATCCCCAGCATTCCGGCGCGATAGCTTGGACGAGGACCCGTCCATCGCGTAGGTGCAGGGGATGGCAACTCTCGCATTCCCCGTTCCCGCGGTCCCCGAACCACAGCAGCTTCCCCGCAACGTCGAGGCCGAGGCCGCGATGCTCGGCGCGATGATGATCGACAACCGGCTCGCGGACGACCTCGTCGACAAGCTCGAACCGGGGCATTTCTTCGAACCCGTCCACGGACGCATCTTCGCCGCGATCAAGACGCTGCGCGGCAACGACATGCTGGTGACGCCGGTGACGCTGCGGCCGATGTTCGATGCGGATGAGGGCATGCGCGAGCTTGGCGGACCGGCGTATCTGGCCGGCCTGACCGGCAGCGGCGCAGGCCTGATCGGCGCGCGCCAGTTCGCGCAACAGATTTACGACCTCGCCATGCTCCGTGCGCTCGTGTCGGTCGGGCGGACACTGGTCGATCGCGCGATGGACACCTCCGAGGAGGTCAATCCGCGCGCGCAGATCGAGCTGGCCGAGGAGGAGCTGTTCAAGGTTGCGGCCGACGGCGGCTCCGAGAATACGGTGAAGTCGTTCGCGCAGGCGACCACCGCGGCGGTTAAGATGGCCGAGCGCGCGCTGAATTCGGGCGGCAATCTATCGGGCGTCACGACGGGCATCGATTCGATCAACGCCAAGATCGGCGGCATGCACCACAGTGATCTCATGATTCTCGCCGGCCGTCCGGGCATGGGCAAGACCTCGCTCGCCACCAACATTGCGTTCAACGCGGCGCGGCGCTGGATGCGCGACATGGCCGACGGGATCGCGCCCAAGGACTCGGTCGGCGCGAAGGTCGCGTTCTTCTCGCTGGAAATGTCCGCCGATCAGCTCGCGACGCGTATTCTTGCCGAGCAGTCGCAGATCAGTTCCGAATCGCTCCGCATGGGTAAGATCAGCCGCACCGAGTTCGCACAGCTTGCCGCCGCCGCGGCGGAGCTGGAGAATTTGCCGCTGTTCATCGACGATACCGGTGGTCTCTCTATCGGCGCGCTACATACGCGCGTACGCCGGTTGCAGCGCCGGCATAACAACGAGATCGGGCTGGTGGTGGTCGACTACCTTCAGCTGCTGTCGGGGTCGGGCAAGAGCAAGGACGGCAACCGCGTCCAGGAAATCTCCGAGATTTCGCGCGGGCTGAAGACCTTGGCGAAGGACCTCAACGTCCCTGTTCTGGCGCTGTCGCAGCTGTCGCGTGCAGTGGAAAGCCGTGAGGACAAGACGCCGATGCTGTCGGATCTTCGCGAGTCGGGGTCGATCGAGCAGGACGCCGACATGGTCTGGTTCGTATACCGCGAGGATTATTACGTCGCGTCGAAGGAGCCCAAGCGGCCGGCGGAAGGGGATAGTTCGAAGATTTTCGAGGACCATGCTTCGTGGGCGGCGGAGATGGAGCGGGTGTATGGCTTGGCGGAACTGATCATCGCGAAGCAGCGCCACGGCGCGACCGGGAAGGTCCGGATGAAGTTCGATCCGACGATCACGAAGTTCTCGGATCTAGCCGAGTATTGAGTCTCAGAGGTCCCTCGCCCCTTCGGGGAGAGGGAAGGGGCCCGCGGCTCTTGCCGTGGGAAGGGAGAGGGGAGTGAGGCTCGGGACGTCGCATCCCAACTACCCCTCTCCCTTCCGTCGCCAAGCGGCTCCTCCCTCCCTCTCCCCGGAGGGGCGAGGGACCGCGACGTCAAATCATCGGGTCGTAATCGGTCGGCGCGTGGATGCCGCATTCGACCTTGTCGAAACTGCGCCAGCGGCCTGCGCGCGGGTCTTCGCCGGGGGCGACCTTGGTCGTGCACGGCGCACACCCAATTGACAGATACCCCTGAGCCTCGAGCGGATGCCGCGGCAACTCATGCTCCGCGAAATACGCGTCGAGCTTCTCCTTGTCCCAATCCGCGAGCGGGTTGATCTTCAACCGGCCCTCGTCCTCTTCGAAGCGGGGGAGCGCGGTACGGGTGCCGGACTGGAACCCCTTCCGCCCCGAAATCCACGCATCGAACGGCGCCAACGCCCGCCGCAACGGCTCCACCTTGCGCAGATCGCAACAGCCATCGGGATCGTAGGACCACCGCAACCCCGTCTTGTCCTTGATCGCCAGCAACCGCGGATCCGGCCGGAACACGCGCAGGTCTGTGAACCCCAGCCTCTCCGCCAACTCGTCACGGTACGCCAGCGTCTCGCCGAACATCTTCTGCGTATTCGTGAACACCACCGGCACGTCGACATCGACCTGCGCGACCATGTGGAGCAGTACCGCCGACTCAGCCCCGAACGACGACACCGCCGCGATCCGCCCGCGCAATTCGCCGACCAGCAGTTCGAACAGCATCTCCTGCGCGGAGACGCCTTCGAACCGCTCCTGCATCGCCATCGCATCGGCGCGCGTGAACGCCGGCGTGACGTCGATCATGTCGAGTTGGCGCGCGGGCTCACCCATGGCGCAGCTTCCACACTGGCACCGCGCCGTCCGCCGCCTTCTGGTACGGCGTATCGTAGCGCTCGAGGCTCGCACGCAGCACGTCGATATCGATCGGCGCCTGGGGTGCGAAGCTGTCGAACCCGCAGCGCCGCATCAGCGGGATCTGGTCGACCAGCACGTCGCCCTGCGCGCGCAATTCACCGGTATAGCCCGCCTCGCGCAGGATTCGCGCGGACGAATAGCCACGCCCGTCGCGGTAGCCGGGGAAGCTCACCTCGATCAGCGCGAGCTGGTCGATCTGCGGCAACAGCGCGCGCGCATCGTCGCCCGCTTCCAGGCGCACGGCGGCCGCGTTGCTCTGGCCGATGAACGAATCGAGCGTCACCGCGGGCTCGTCATGCGGCTCGTCGTCGCGGAAGCGAAGCAGCGTCTGGTCCGGATACTCAACCATAGATCGCCTCCTTGAACGTCTCGAAGCCGACGCGGCGGTAGGTGTCGAGGAAGCGCTCACCGGGGTCGCGGACCTGCAGATACCGGTCGGTGACGCGCTCGATCGCGTCGACCACGCCGTCCTCCGAGAAGCCGGGCCCGGTGATCTTCGCGAGGCTCACATCCTCCGCGCCCGAGCCACCGAGCGAGAGCTGGTAATTCTCGGTGCCCTTCTTGTCGACGCCAAGGATGCCGATGTGGCCGGCATGGTGATGCCCACACGCGTTGATGCAGCCGCTAATCTTGAGCTTCAGTTCGCCCAAGTCGCGCTGGCGGTCGAGACTGCCGAAGCGGGTCGCGATCTTTTGTGCGAGCGGGATCGAGCGGGCATTGGCGAGGCTGCAATAATCGAGACCGGGGCAGGCGATGATGTCGCTGATCAGGTCGAGATTGGCTTCGGCGAGGCCGGCTGCGTTCAAAGCGGTCCAAAGGTTATGAAGGTTACGCCTATGAACGTGTGGCAGGACGATGTTCTGGGCGTGCGTGACGCGCAGTTCGTCGAAGCTGTAGCGCTCGGCTAGGTCGGCCATGACGTCGATCTGGTCGGCCGAGGCGTCTCCAGGAATGCCGCCGACCGGCTTCAAGCTGATCGTTACGATAGCGTAACCATCCTGCTTGTGGGGGCGGACGTTCTGGTCAAGCCAGACGGCGAAATCAGGATCGCTGCGATCGATGACCGTGCCAGCGTCCGTGTCGAACGCAGGCGCGCCGAAGTGGCTCGTGATGCGCTCCAGTTCCGCGCGCGGTGGATCGAGTCCGAGCCCCTTAACCGCGGCGAACTCCTCCTCGACCTGGCGGCGATATTCGTCGGGACCGATCTCGTGGAGCAGGATCTTGATCCGTGCCTTGTAGATGTTGTCGCGACGACCGTAGCGATTGTAGACGCGCAGGCACGCCTCGAGATAGCTCATCAGGTCGTCGGCGGGGACGAAGTCGCGGATTTCGTGGCTGATCATCGGCGTACGGCCCATGCCGCCGCCGACGAAGATCTTGGCGCCGAGTTCGCCGTCACGGACGTGCAGCCCGATGCCGATATCGTGCAGCCGCATCGCCGCGCGATCCTCATCCGCCGCGATCACGCAAATCTTGAATTTGCGCGGGAGGTAGGTGAATTCGGGGTGGAACGTCGACCATTGGCGGATCAGCTCGGCCCAGGGGCGCGGGTCGGCGACCTCGTCCGCGGCGGCGCCGGCGAACTGGTCGGAGCTGATGTTGCGGATGCAGTTGCCGCTGGTCTGGATGGCATGCATCTCGACCGTCGCCAGCTCCTGGAGGATGTCCGGGGTCTGATCGAGCTGGATCCAGTTGAACTGGATGTTCTGCCGCGTGGTAAAGTGGCCGTAGCCGCGATCATACTTCCGCGCGATGTGGCCGAGCATCCGCATCTGGCGGCCGTCGAGCGTTCCGTACGGCACCGCGACGCGCAGCATGTACGCATGCAGCTGGAGGTACAGCCCGTTCATCAGCCTCAGCGGCTTGAACTGGTCCTCGGTCAGCTCCCCCGAGAGGCGGCGGCGGACCTGATCGCGGAACTCGTCGACGCGCTGGTCGACGATCGCCTGGTCGTATTCGTCGTATTTATACATATCAGATTACCCAGCTGCCGGCATTGGGGTCGGCGGGTTTGAGGGTCAGGTCGGGCCGCATCGTCGGGCCCAAAGCGCGAATCCGGTCCTTGATGTGGGCGGGGCGGGGGCCTTCGTCGGTCTGCGTCGCCTCGATCAGATAGGGGACGTTGACGCGGCGTGCGCCTTCCTCCGCCTGAAGGATGGCTTCACCCGCGACGCCGACATCGGACGCGTCCTCGATGTGGCGCGACCAGCCATTTCCGGTCCACCAGACGACGTCGCCGGTGGGAAGGTCGTTTCCGGTCAACAGCTTCATGCGGCGGCGTCCTCTGCTACGCGGGCCCAGCGGGCGAGTTTGTCTTCGGCGTCCGACAGTTCGACGACTTCTCCGACGACGATGATCGCAGGGCTTTTGACCGCCTCGCGCGTGACCATCGGGCCGAGATCGGCGAGCAGCGTGCGGATCGCGCGCGACCCCTGCAACGTACCACGCTCAAGCACCGCGACAGGCATGTCGGGAGCGACGCCGTCGGCCATGAGTTTGTCAGCAATGTCGGTTGCGGTGGCAATGCCCATGTAGATCACGAGCGTGCGGCCCTGGCCGGCGAGCCCCGACCAGTCCTGCTCGGTCAAACCCTTGCACTGGCCCGCGACGAAGCTGACCGCGCTCGAATGATCGCGGTGCGTCAGCGGCAGCATCGCCTCGGCAGCGCAGCCGAGTGCGGCCGAGACGCCAGGAATCACTTCGACGGGGAGACCCGCAGCGCGAACCGCCTCGACCTCCTCGCCGCCGCGGCCGAACACGAACGGGTCGCCACCCTTGAGCCGGATGACGATCGCGCCGGTCTTCACGTGCGCGATGATCAGCGCGTTGATCGCCTCCTGCGGCAGCGTGTGGCGCGCGCGCTGCTTGGCGACCGAAATGCGCTGTGCCGAAGCCGGCGCGATATCGAGCACGCGCGGGTCGATCAGGCCGTCGTGGACGACGACGTCGGCGGTCTTCAGCGCCTCGACCGCGCGGACGGTCAGGAGGCCGGGATCGCCCGGGCCCGCCCCGACGAGGATGACGCGCCCGCGGGCGGTGGGGTCTAGGAGGCTTGCCATGCGACCGGAGATGGGCGGCCGCGAGCTGCGCCGCAACCGAATGATGCTTTGGCGGGAGGTAGGATTGCTTTTGCGCTGAGTAGATCAAGGTGGCTGTCGGCGAACCGGACGATCCTCACCCGCCAGGGGGAGGTGGCGCGCAGCGACGGAGGGGGAGGACACGGAACCAAAGTCGTCTCTTACCGCCCCCTCTGTTTGGCAAGGGCCAGCCACCTCCCCCTGGCGGGGGAGGATCGAAGGTCTCAGCCGTCGGCTAGGCCGATCCCGATCGACGCACGCGCGCTTTCGGATTCGCTGCTGACGACCGGGTAGGCGCAGTAATCAGCGGCGTAATAGGCGCTCGGACGGTGGTTGCCCGACCAGCCGATCCCGCCGAACGGCGCGCCGCTCGAGGCGCCGTTGGTCGGCTTGTTCCAGTTGACGATGCCGGCGCGGATGTTCGCCCAGAAGCGGTCGTAGAGCGCGGGCGTCTGGCTGATCAGCGAGGCGGACAGGCCGTAGCGGGTGTTGTTGGCCTCGGCGATCGCGGCGTCGAAATCGTCGACGCGGACGACTTGCAGGATCGGGCCGAACAGCTCGATATCGGGGCGGTCGGCGATATCGGTGACGTCGATCAGCGCGGGTTTCAGGAACGGCAGGTCCGCGACCGGGCGTTCGAGATGGCGGATCGGGCGGCCGCCGCGCGTGAGCAGTTCGACAAAGCTCTCGCTGAGTTGCTCGGCGGCTTCGTTGTCGATCACCGGGCCCATGAACGGGGCGGGGTTGGCGTGCGGTTCGCCGACGATGATCCGGCCGACCATCTTGTCGACGGTCGCGATCAGCGGGTCGTAGAGCTTGGTGTCGACGATCAGCCGACGCGCCGCGGTGCACCGCTGGCCGGCGGTGGTGAAGGCCGACTGGATGATAAGGATTGCGGCGGTGTGAAGGTCCGGTGTGTCCCAGACGACGATCGGGTTGTTGCCGCCCATCTCGAGCGCAAGAATCTTCTCGGGCTTGTCGGCGAACGCGCGATTGAGCGCGAGGCCGGTGCGCGCCGAGCCGGTGAACAGCAGCCCGTCGATATCGGGGTGCGCGGCGAGCGCCTTACCCTCGTTGGGGCCGCCGATGACTAAACGAATGCACTCGGGCGGTACGCCGGCGGCGCGGAAGCATTCGACCAGAAACGCACCGACCGCCGGGGTCTTTTCCGACGGCTTGAAGACGACCGCGTTGCCCGCGATCAGCGCGGGGACGATGTGGCCGTTGGGCAGATGCGCGGGGAAATTATACGGCCCGAGCACCGCCAGCACGCCGTGCGGCTTGTGGCGGACGGCGATCCGCGAGCCCATCGTCGCTTCGAGGCGGCGCTGCGCGGTGCGATCGGCATAGGCGCTGACCGAGATGTCGACCTTGGCGATGACCGTCTCGACCTCGCCGCGCGCTTCCCAGATCGGCTTGCCGGTTTCGCGCGCGATCAGGTCGGTGAACGCGTCGTTGCGCTGGCGGACGATGTTCGCGAAACGCCGCATCGTCTCGATCCGGAAGGCGAGTGGTTTCGACGCCCAGCTCGACCACCCGGCACGCGCGCAGGCGACTTCGGCATCGACGTCGCCGACCGGATGGCGCCAGAGGATAGCGCCGGTGGCCGGTTCGTGGGAGATGATCTCTTCGGACATGGCGTGCTCTTGCCCCAAATCGGGTTTGATTCTAATTAATCGGCTAGTGCCTGGCTCATCCTGCGGATCACGGCCAGTTTTGCATTTAGTGCTGTCCAGTCATCGTGTTCGGCGATCGGGGCCCAAATCGCTTCGACCTCGTCGATGAGCATGCTGCAGGGCTCGCCCGACCAATACGGGTGCGAGCGGTCTTTCCGGGGTTCGTAGGACGCGAGTGCGGCGCGGACTTCGGTCCAGGGTTCGTCGTAGGTGCCGGGCAACTCCCCACCGAACGCGTCGAAGAAGAACCGGTCGATCCCGACGCCGGAGGTGCGGAGCGCACGTTCGGTGGCCTGGACGAGGTCGCGGTCGGTATCGGGATCGCGCGGGCAAACGCCGAGGCGCCAGAGGATCGCCTGCGTGACCTCGGGTTGGTAGCGCGGACCGAACTGGTCGAGCGCCGCCACCAGCGGGTCGCTCTCGGCGATCTGGCGCAGGGCGACCGCTAGCTGCATCACGTCCCAGTGGATCGCCTCGGGCTGACGGCCGAACGCGTAGAGCCCCTGGTGGTCGAAATAGGCGGCGGTGAGGGCCGGGTCCCAGGTCGGGGCGAACCGCCACGGGCCGTAGTCGAAGCTCTCGCCGGTGACGTTGATGTTGTCCGAATTGAGCACGCCGTGGACGAAGCCTGCCGCCATATAGCGTGCGGCGAGGCGGGCGGTGCGGCCGACGACGAGGTCGAGCAGGCGGACCGGATCCTCGCTGTCCTCGTCGTAGAGGTTGCGCAGCGCATAGCCGACGAGCTTGCGCAATCCCGCTTCGTCGCGTTCGTAGGCGAGGCGCTGGAAGCTGCCGATTCGGACGTGGCTGTGGTTGAGGCGGACGAGGACCGCCGAGCGCGTCGGGCTAGGCTCATCGCCACGTTGAAGTTCTTCGCCGGTCTCGATCAGCGACAGCGTGCGCGAGGTGGGGACGTTCAGCGCTTCGAGCATCTCCGTCGCGAGGATCTCGCGGACACCGCCCTTGAGCGTGAGGCGGCCGTCACCGGCGCGGCTCCACGGGGTCTGGCCCGATCCCTTGGTGCCGAGGTCCATCAACCGGCCAAGGTCATCCCGCATCTGCGCAAAGGTAAAGCCGCGACCGTCGCCAAGATCGGGGTTATAGTTGCGGAACTGGTGGCCGTGGTAGCGGAGCGCGAACGGCTGGGGCAGCGTGCCGGGGAGGGGCTCGAACCGGCCGAAATGGCGCGTCCATTCGTCGTCGGTGAGCGTGTCGACTCCAATTTGCGCGGCGGCGCGATCGTTGCGGAAACGGGTACGCGTCTCGGGGAAGTCGGCGGGCGCGACGGGATCAAAGAAGCCATCGCCGAGGTCGAGGAGCTTTGCTTCGGGGCGATAGGCTTGCGGGGAGATAGGCATGCGGCGATATGGTGGCCGCTACCCGAAGGACGCAACCATGGCCGCTTACGAAAACCTCTATTGGTGGTCCAACGACGGGCTGAGACTCCACGCGAGGGACTATCCGGGCGGCGCAGAAGGCCAGCCACCGATCATTTGCATGGCGGGGCTGACGCGTAATGCGCGCGATTTCGATGCGCTGGCAGCGAGGCTCGCGGGGCGCTGGCGGCTGATCGCGGTCGATTTTCGCGGGCGGGGCGAGAGCGCCTACGCGAAGGACCCGATGTCCTATGTCCCGCTGACCTACGTGCAGGACGTCGAGGCGTTGCTGACCGACCAAGGTATCGATCGGTATATCGCGTTCGGCACGTCGCTCGGCGGAATCGTGACGATGCTGATGGCGGGCCCTTCACGCGGCCGGATGATGGCGGCGTTGCTCAACGACGTCGGCCCGGAGATCGATGCGCAGGGGCTGTCGCGAATCCGCGGCTATGTCGGCAAGGCGAGCGTTTTCCCGACCTGGATGCATGCAGCACGCTGCGTTTCGGAGAACAACGCCGACGTTTATCCCGACTGGCAGATCGAGGACTGGTTGGCGATGGCCAAGCGGCTGTACCGGCTCAACAGTTCTGGGCGGATCGTGCTCGACTATGATCTGAAGATCGCCGAGCCGTTCCGCGTGCCGGGGAACGAGGCGGGGCCTGACATGTGGCAAGCGCTGGGCTCGCTCCGCGACGTGCCGACGCTGATTGTCCGGGGCGGGCGCTCCGACCTGCTCTCGGCGGCGACGGCGGAGCGGATGGCGGCATCGCTCGATCAGGCGGAACTGGTGACGGTGCCGGGCGTCGGCCACGCGCCGACATTGAGCGAGACGATGCTGCAGGAGCCGATCGACCGGTTGCTGGCGCGCGCGCTTGAGGGGGCGGCGATCCGCGCTTAGGGACATCCGGCTGGGACTGCGCGTTTGGCGTCGACCTTACTGACAAGCCGGGAAACTCGATGACCGAACGCGCCGACCTCCACACGACTGCCCGCCCGCTGAAGGGCCGTCGCGCGATCATTACCGGGGGCACGACCGGGATCGGCCGGGCGATCGCGGTCATGCTCGCGGCGAACGGCGCCAAGGTTTACGTCTGTGGGCGCGACGAGCGCTATCTGCAGGACGCGCTCGCGCACATCCGCCAGGTCGGCGAAGGTGACGGGATGATCACCGAACTGGCCGATCCCGATAAGGTCCGCGCGTTCTTCGACGCGGGCGAGGCGTATCTCGGCGGGTTCGACATCACCGTCATCAACGCCGCGGTAGCGGCCGGTGGCCTGACGCAGATGAGCGAGGACGAGCTCCGCTATGCGATCGCGGTCGACTTTACCGCCTATCTGCTCAGCGCGCATCATGCCGCAAACCGGATGACGACGATCGGCGACATGGTCATCATCGGCTCGCTCAGCGCGCATATCCTTGGGCCAAGCTCAACGGTGTATGCCGGGATCAAGTCGGGCATCGCGGGGTTTTCGGAGGCGTTGCGGCGCGAACTAGGACCGAAGGGGATCCGGGTTTCGCTGGTCGAGCCGGGCAAGGTTGGGTCGGACATGCAGTATCCGGACGTGCCCGACGACAAGCAGCGTCAGATGATCGAGGCGGAGCAGATGCTGCGCGGCGAGGACATCGCGGCGGGGGTCGAGTTCCTGCTTACACAGCCGACGCGATCGGTAATCCAGCAGATAGTGATTGTCCCCCGGGCGCTTGAGGGGGAATGATCTTCCCTTCTAGTTCTCCCGCGAAGGCTGGAACCCAGGATACCATAGGGCGGCATTCATGACCCTGGGCCCCCGCTTTCGCGGGGGAACATGGCATACTCACCAAGGAGAATAGCATGTTCGACCAGCTCGTCTTCACCCCTGCCGACATCGACCTGTCGCGCTCGCCGCTGGCGGGGAAGGTCGGTGCCGAAACCTATGTGCTCGGTGCGTTCAATCCGGGGATGACGCGGCTGGCGAACGGCAATCTGTTGCTGATGGTGCGCGTCGCCGAGGCGCTGCGGCAGCCGATCAAGAACGGCAACGTCCACGCGATCCGCTGGCAGGACGGCGCATACCTGCTCGATGCGTGGCCATTGCAGATGGTCGATACCAAGGATCCGCGTAAATTCCTGATCCCCGGGGGCGGGTGGAAGGTGATGGCGCTGACGTCGCTGTCATGGCTGCTCCCGGTCGAACTCGATGCCGAGGGGCGCACGGTGGTCGCGGTGCATTACGACAAGGCGATCGCGCCGCGCACCTCGTACCAATGCTACGGCGTCGAGGATGCGCGGATCTCGAAGGTCGGTGACCGCTACCTGATGACCACATGCTCCGTAAGTCCGGAACGCCATTCGACGACGCTGTACTCGTCCGACGACGCGCTCGACTGGCAGCTCGAGGGGATCGTGCTCGATCACCAGAACAAGGACATGCTGATCTTCGAAGGGCTGATCGACGGGCAATATTGGGCACAGACGCGGCCGCTCGGCGACCTGTATTTCGCGTATCCGCCGGGCAGCGAATGGCGTGCAGGACCGTCGATCAACTTGTCGCGCTCGCCCGACGCGCTGCACTGGAAGCCGCACGACAAGCCCGGTATCCGGCCGCACGCCGCCACCGTCTCGACGGCGCGAATGGGGGGTGGCTCGCCGCCGATACTGACCGATCGCGGCTGGCTGACGCTATGGCACGGTGTCGAGCCATCGGGCGTGGTCGGGATCTACCGGACGTACTGGTCGATCCTCGACAAGGACGACCCCGCGATCACCGTCGCGACCGAGCATACGGCGCTGCTGGAACCAAACCCCACGCTGACCGAGCCGTTGAAGGACAGCATGTACCTGGACAATGTCGTCTTCACGACCGGGATCGCGGATGCAGGCGACTTCTACGTCGTCGCAAGCGGCGAGGCTGATCTGGCGTGCCGGATCACGCATATCGGCAAGGACGTGTTCGCGGCGTGAAAAAGGCCGGTCGACGCACGTGTTTGCGCGTCGACCGGCCCTCTCGGTTCAACAGAAGCCGAACGTCTGCTGCACGATGGTTCTGCCGGCGATCGATACGCTGACCTTGATCCCGGTAGGCACGCCCCACGTCGTGCCGAAGACGAGCTTTCCGCCAGAGGAAATATCCGTATCCTGATTTATGACGGACAGTTTAACTGCCGAGGCATCTTCACGCGCTCTTTCGAGGATGCTATCAATCGCTTTGGTATTGAAATCTCAATTAGCCATGACCAGTATACTTACTGAGTTATTTTCCTGGGACTAACGAATATGCATGGAGACTAGGCAAAGATTGAGGATCTTGATCCGTATCGATAGTGTCAAAGTCCGAAACGAATTCATTCGATGAAGGTGCTTGATCTTGTCACGACGAATAGAGGTCGATTTCGTGAAGCGGTCGACAAAGGTCATAGTCGCGCGACAACTCGATGACGATCTAGCGCCGGACACTCAGACCTGAGGGACGGATGACACCCTTGAAAGACAAGGGAGAAATCGGCATCCCCCGCGGCATGGCCACTCCCGTGAACATTCTCCACCTCCACTCCTCGTTCGATCTCGGCGGCAAGGAGGCGCGGGCGGTCCGGTTGATGAATGCGTTCGGGGATCGCGCGAAACATACCATCGTGTCGGGCGTGCCAGACGCCTTGAGTGCGCGGGACTCGATCGCAAAGGGGGTGCGCTACGAGATCGCCCAGAACCCGCCGCCGCTGACGGGCAAGCCTTCGGTCAAGCGCTACGAGGCGATCGCGCAGTATATGCGGCGGTTCGATCTCGTGCTGACGTATAATTGGGGTGCGATCGACGGGGCGATGGCGCGGCGCGCGTTCGCGAAGGGTTCGCCGCCGCTGGTGCATCACGAGGATGGCTTCAACGCGGACGAGGCTAGCGGGCTCAAGATCGAGCGCAACATCTATCGGCGGCTGGCGCTGGGCGCTGCGCATGCGTTGGCGGTGCCGTCCGAGGTGCTCGAAGGCATCGCGCTGAAGACCTGGAAGCAGCCGCGCGACCGCGTGCACCGGATCGTCAACGGGATCGGCACCGCCTATTATGCGCAGAAGCCCGAGCCGAAGGCGATCCCGGGGTTCACGCCCAAC
Organism: Sphingomonas sp. AP28; assembly: GCF_056680455.1. Classification (NCBI taxonomy): domain Bacteria; kingdom Pseudomonadati; phylum Pseudomonadota; class Alphaproteobacteria; order Sphingomonadales; family Sphingomonadaceae; genus Sphingomonas; species Sphingomonas sp. AP28. Next base: position 4,064,620 of record NZ_CM155283.1, read on the forward strand.
GCCAAGGAAGTCGTGATCGGCGCGCTTGCGGGTCTGCGCGAGGTGAAGGACCTTACCGCCCTCGTTCGCGCGGTCGGCGGCGTGTCGGGTCGCATACGTCTCGTGATCGTCGGCGAAGGGCCGGAGCGCGCGAACATTATCCAGGCCGCCGCCGCGATGGGGATGGCGGACAAATTGGTGCTGCCGGGATTCTTGGATCGCCCCTACCGCTACATCGGCCATTTCGACATGCTCGCGGTGTCGTCGCGGAGCGAGCAGTTTCCGATCTCGGTGGTCGAGGCGATGGCTGCGGGCTTGCCGATCGCAAGCTATCCGGTTGGCGACATCACGCGGATGGTCTCGCCCGAAAATTTGCCGTTCGTGACCGAGATCGCCAACGAGGTTCGGTTGCGCGATGCGTTGCAGGCGCTGGTCGCCGATCCCGCCTTGCGCGCCTCGGTCGGTGCCGCGAACCAGGCCAAGGCGCGGGCAGAATTCGACGAAGAGGTTATGATCGCTCGCTATCGCGCGCTGTACGAAGATGCCCTGAACCGTCCGGGTGCGCTAACCTAGGTCGTAATATTGCTCGCGCGCTGCGTCCTTGCGATATAGGGGGCCGTATTTTCCGGGAGAGGTGACGTCGTGTTCAAGGGCCTGAAGCCTATCGTCTATAACGGTCGGGAAGTCTGGCCTCTGGTTGAGGGCGGCAAGGGCGTTGCCGCGACCAACCACGCGTCGGCCGGCGCCTGGGCTGCAGCCGGGGGCATCGGCACGGTCTCGGCAGTGAACGCCGACAGCTACGATCCCGAGGGCAAGATCATCCCGCAGGTCTATGCGGCGTTGACGCGACGCGACCGCCACGAGGAACTCGTCCAGTACGCGATCGAGGGCGCGGTCCAACAAGTCGAGCGGGCGTACGAGATCGCCGACGGCAAGGGCGCGATCAACATCAACGTGTTGTGGGAAATGGGCGGCGCGCAGCGGATCCTGCACGGTGTTCTCGAACGCACGCGCGGCAAGGTCGCTGGCGTTACCTGCGGTGCAGGCATGCCGTACAAGCTGTCCGAGATCACCGCGTCCTACGGCGTCAGCTACCTGCCGATCGTCAGCTCCGGTCGCGCCTTCCGCGCTCTGTGGAAGCGGGCGTATTCGAAGGCGGCCGAGTGGCTTGCTGCGGTGGTGTACGAGGATCCGTGGCTCGCGGGCGGGCATAACGGCCTGTCGAATGCCGAGGACCCGTTGAAGCCGCAGGACCCGTATCCGCGCGTGAAGGAACTGCGCGACGTGATGCGCGAAGGCGGCATCTCGGACGACGTGCCGATCGTGATGGCGGGCGGCGTCTGGTATCTGCGCGACTGGAACGACTGGATCGACAACCCCGAGCTCGGCACGATCGCCTTCCAGTTCGGCACGCGGCCCTTGCTGACGCGCGAGAGCCCGATCCCGCAGGGCTGGAAGGACGCGTTGACGCAGATCGAGGAAGGCGACGTGCTGCTGCACAAATTCTCGCCGACCGGATTCTATTCGTCCGCCGTGCGCAACCCGTTCCTGCGCTCGCTGGAGGCTCGCTCCGAACGCCAGATCGCATTCTCGACGCAGGAGGCTGGCGACCATGTGTTCCAGCTCGACGTGGGGGTGAAGGGCAAGAACTTCTGGGTCACGCGCAACGACCTGCTGCGCGCGCGGCAGTGGTTCGGCGAGGGCTATACCGACGCGCTCAAGACGCCCGACAACACGCTGGTGTTCGTCAGCCCGACGGAAAAGGGCATGATCCGCAAGGACCAGGCCGACTGCATGGGCTGCCTGTCGCAATGCTCGTTCTCGAGCTGGGCGGATACCGAGACCAACTCGACCGGACGCCTCGCCGATCCGCGCAGCTTCTGCATCCAGAAGACGCTGCAGGACATCGCGCATGGCGGCGACATCGACCAGAACCTGATGTTCGCAGGCCATGCGGCGTATAACTTCAAGAAGGACCCGTTCTACTCGAACGGCTTCGTGCCGAGCGTCGGTCAGTTGGTCGATCGGATTTTGACGGGCGATTGAGCCCTTTCCATCACGCCGCACCTTTCGGTCCGGCATCCTCGATACTGGCCGACCGAGGGCTCTGGATCACGATTCCGCGGGTGCCAAAGTAGGTCGGGTAAGTATTCAGATCGATTAAAGCGCCTCCCCGGCGGAGGCCGGGGTCCAGTTGGAAAGGTCGCGGTAACGGAGCGCTGCATCACGTAGCAGCGTCTCCCAACTGGACCCCGGCCTCCGCCGGGGAGGTGCGGCGGCGGCCGACACCGTCAAGACCGACAGTTTGAGTTTGCTGAGGTCCTGAGCCAAAGCTTCGGAATTGCCGACGATTCGCTTTCCTTCCCGGTGGGATCAGCAGGTAAGAACAACAATGACGCTACACGCCTGGTGGTTGTTCGTAGTCGCGGTGTTCCTATTATGCGGGACGCCAGGACCCAACATGCTGCACGTCATGACGCGCAGCATCGCCTTTGGCGCGCGGCGCAGCGTTGCGGCGATGGCGGGGTGCCTGACCGCACTGGTGCTTGTGCTGGCGGCGTCCGCGGCGGGCGTATCCGCGTTGCTCGCGGCCTGGCCGAGAGTGTTCGACGCGCTGCGCTATGCCGGCGTCGCGTACCTCATATTCCTGGGGATCAAGGCGTGGCGCGGGGCGGGGTCTCTGATCGACGTCGGCGACGATACGGCGCCGGTGGCACTCCCCCCGACGGTATCGGCGCGACGCCTGTTTCGCGGCGGGTTCGTAATCGGGATCAGCAATCCGAAACTGCTGCTGTTCGCCGCCGCGTTCCTGCCGCAGTTCGTCGACCGCGCTTCACCGCAGGCGCCGCAGTTCGCGATCCTGGTGGTGACTTTCGCCTTGGTCGAGAGCTTCTGGTACGGCGTGTATGCAGCCGGTGGGCGGACGCTCGCGCGCTATCTGACACGCCCGGCGTTGCGGTGCACGTTCGATCGCGTAACGGGTGCGATCTTCGTCGGGTTCGGTCTCGCTTTGCTGCGGGTGCGAGCATAGCGAAAGCGTGCCGCGCCATTGCCGTTCGGGGCGATAGCGCGCATAGCCGAGCCATCGCGGCGCTTCGTACGGGCAGGCTGCGACTGAGAGATGCTTTGCGCTCCCGCTCCGAGCCGGGAATGCCGCATGACGATCTCCTCTACCCTCGCGCCATCAGGGACCGCATCGTGACGACCAGCACCGACACGGTCGTGCCGATCTCGCGCGCGGTGAACGTCAGCGTCGAACAGCCTCAGGTCGTTGCGATGTGCAAAAAGCATGACGCGATCATCAGCGCCATCGAGACGCTGCCATCAGGTGGCACGCGCGTCGTGCTGATGAACAGTGCCGATGCCGCGAAGATCATCAAGGCGTTTGGGTCGAAAGTGCTGACCGGGAACGTCGCGCGAACGCACTGGATGCGCGCGGTCTAGAGTCCGTTGTAATCCTCCCCCGCCAGGGGGAGGTGGCAGATACTTACCTGACGGAGGGGGAGGACACGGAACCGACGTTTCGCGTGCCTCCCCCTTCGTCACCTTCAGCGCCACCTCCCCTTGGCGGGGGAGAATTACCTGGCAAACGAAACAAGGGCGGACTGTATAGACGCCGCCATTTTGCGTGGTGTCCGGCCCGATCAGTCGGCGACGGTGCCGACGACCGCGCCACCAGCGCCACCAACGGCCGCACCCTTTTCGACGCTACCACCGGTCGCGGCGGCGACGCCTGCGCCACCGGCTGCACCGATGCCGGCGCCCTTGAGCGTCGAGCACGCGCTCATGGAGACGGCGGATGCGACCAGCAGGGCGGAAACGGCAAACTTCTTCATCTTGGATACTCCTGTCTCTCCGGGGGTATCCAACAAATGCTGCATCGCGGCATCGGTTCCGAACTATTGATGCAGATTGTGTTGGCGGGATCAGATCCAGCCGTCGAGCACTTGGTCCGGCGGACGGTGGCCATCGGCCCACATCCGGATATTCTGGATCACGCGCTCGCCCGATGCCATCCGGCCTTCGAGCGTGGCGGACCCCATATGCGGGAGCATCACGACGTTGGGCAACGCGAGCAGGCGCGGATCGATCACCGGCTCGTGCGCCCAGACATCGAGCCCCGCGCCGGCCAGCCGTCCGGTCTCCAGCGCCTCGACCAGCGCCACCTCGTCGACGATCCCGCCACGCGCCGCGTTGATGAGGTACACATGCGGGCGCATAAGCGCGATCCGGCGGGCATCGATCAGGTTGCGGCTGTCCGGGTTCAGCGGCGTGTGGATCGTGACGATGTCGACCGCCCCGAGCATGTCGTCGAGCGATGCATGAAAGGTGGCGGCCAGCTGCGCCTCGCGGACCGCGGGCAGGCGGGTGCGGTTATGATAATGGATCGTCAGCCCGAACGCGCGCGCCCTGAGCGCGACCGCCTGGCCGATCCGACCCATCCCGACAATCCCGAGTGCCTTGCCGCCGATCCGGTGGCCGAGCATCCCGCCCGGGCTCCAGCCATTCCACTGGCCCGACCGCACCAGCTTCTCCCCCTCGGCCAAGCGGCGCGGCACCGACAGGATCAGCGCCATCGTCATGTCGGCGGTGTCCTCGGTGAGCACTCCCGGCGTGTTCGTCACGATAATCCCGCGCGCGCGCGCCGCCTTCAGGTCGATGTGGTTCACGCCGGCACCGTAGTTCGCGATCAGCTTCAGCCGGTCGCCCGCGCCTGCAATGAGCGCCGCGTCGATATCGTCGGTCACGGTCGGCACAAACACGTCGCAATCGGCCATTGCCGCGGCGAGCTGGTCGCGGTCGAGCTTCACATCGGCGCGGTTGTTCTGCGTGTCGAACAGCGCCTCCATCCGATCCATCAGCGTATCGGCCAGCTCGCGGGTGACGACGACCTTGGGGTTCGGACAGCGGCGTGTGTCGATCATGCGACCGGCTTGGCGAAGGCGCTCGTGCCCGTCAACGTCGCGACGTCAACTTCGGTTGAGGAAAGTGGCTCGTCGCGATAGGAGTTCGGCTCGCCATTAGGACATGACCATGCGCATTCTCGCCGCCGCGCTTTCTGCTCTTGTTGCCGCCGCGCTGGTGCCCGACCCGGTGGCGGCTGCCGACGCTACGAAGAAGAGCGTGCCCTATTACGCGTCGATCTCGGCGTCGCGCGCGCGGATGCGAACCGGACCGGCACGGACCTATCCCGCAAGCTGGCTGTATCAGCGCCAGGATTTGCCGATCAAGGTGGTCGCGATCTTCAAGGAATGGCGCAAGGTCGCCGATCCCGACGGGACCGAGGGGTGGATGCAGGCGAACTTGCTGAGCGGTACGCGGACTGCGATCGTGCATGGCGGTGGGCCGGTGGAGCTGCGGGAGAAGCCCAATGCGGGGAGCCGGCTGCTGTGGCGCGCGGCGCCGGGGGTGGTCGGGCGGCTGAGCCGGTGCGGCAATGGCTGGTGCCGGATGGATGTGAAGGGGCAGGCGGGATTCGTGCAGATCGGTGGTCTCTGGGGTGTCGAGGCTGGCGAGGTCTTGCCGTAAGGGTTGAGAGGGCTGTTTTATCGGCGGCGTCGCGTGATGCGGAAGCCGACCCACCCCCACCCCCAGCCCCTCCCTTTCAGGGAGGGGGGTAAGAAGGGAAGGGTGGTCGGGTTTCGGTAGCGAACTACCCTTCTAGCTCCCATCCCTGGAAGGGAGGGGGTGGGGGTGGGTTGGCCGCTGGAGGTCGATGACCTTTGCCAAGACCGTTTCCGCCACACCGTCTGGATTACTCGCAATGTCCGAGTTCCAGAACCGGATCACCGTCCACCCCAGCGCTTCCAACTTTCGGGTGCGAGCAACATCGCGAACCGAGTCGATGTGTTGGCTGCCGTCGAACTCCACTGCCAACCGCACCTCCCGGCACGCCAAGTCGACGATAAACCGCTCCACCACCAGTTGCCGCGTAAACCGCGGCCGATAATACGCCACCTTGTGCCAGATCGCGATCTCCGCATCGGTCGGATGATTGCGAAACTCCCGAGCGCGCCGCGTCATCTCGGGAGGGATACGGGCCATCTTTCCAGACTGCGCTAGAGAGATGCGGAGGGCAACCCACCCCCGGCCCCTCCCTTTCAGGGAGGGGGGAAGTCAGCGGATCAGTTCATCAGTTCCACTGCCATCGCGGTCGCTTCGCCACCGCCGATGCAGAGCGAGGCTAGCCCGCGCTTCTGACCTCTGGTTTCGAGCGCCGATAGCAGCGTCGCGAGGATCCTTGCGCCGCTAGCGCCGATCGGATGACCGAGCGCGCACGCGCCGCCGTGGATGTTCACCTTGTCATGCGGTAGCCCGAGGTCGCGCATTGCGATCATCGCGACGACGGCGAAGGCTTCGTTGACCTCGAACAGGTCGATGTCCGATGCCGACCAGCCGGCCTTTTCCATCGCCTTCCGCATCGCGAACACCGGCGCGGTCGTGAACAGGGCAGGAGCGTGCGCATGTGCGGCATGCGCCACAACGCGCGCGATCGGCGTGAGCCCAAGCCGCTCGGCAACGCTTGCGCGCGTCATCACCAAGGCCGCCGCGCCGTCGGAGATCGACGAGGCGTTGGCGGCGGTGATCGTGCCGTCCTTCGAGAAGGCGGGCTTCAGCGTCGGGATCTTGGCGACGTCACCCTTCGCCGGCTGCTCGTCTAGCGAGACTGTGGTCCTGCCCTTGCGGCCTGCAATATCGACGGAGACGATCTCGCGGTCGAATGCGCCGGACTTCTGCGCGGCCTGCGCGCGGTGGAGCGACTCGATCGCGTAATCGTCCATCTGCTTGCGCGTGAACTGGTATTCGTGCGCGGTATCCTCGGCGAAGTTGCCCATCAGCTTGCCGGGTTCGTAGGCATCCTCGAGCCCGTCGAGATACATATGGTCGTACATCCGGTCATGCCCGATCCGCGCCCCGCCACGGTGGCTCTTCGAGAGGTACGGCGCATTGGTCATGCTCTCCATGCCGCCCGCGACCAGCAGGTCGACCGAGCCGGCCGCGAGCGCATCGGCGGCCAGGATCGCCGCCTGCATCCCCGATCCGCACATCTTGTTGACCGTCGTCGCCTCGACGTGATCGCCAAGCCCGGCATTGATCGCCGCCTGCCGCGCCGGCGCCTGGCCGAGCCCGGCAGGCAGCACGCAGCCCATGTAGATCCGCTCGATCTCGGCCGCCGAAACGCCCGAGCGCTCGACCGCACCACGCACCGCATCAGCGCCCAGCTGCGTCGCGGTCGCGCCGGCAAGCGCGCCCTGGAACGATCCCATCGGCGTACGCGCGAAGGACAGGATGACGATGGGATCTCGATCGACGGCCACTTCACTCTCCATATATTCTTCTGCCCCGGTATCTGGGGTTGATGTGCGGCAATACAAAGCACCGCGGGATGCGCCTAGACCTCGCGTCATGGAAACACTCATCACGACGCTCAAATGGTGTGCAGCAGGGTCGGGGGTGATCGCCGCCTTCATGGTGTCGCTCGACTTCGGGCGACGCGTGACGGGGTGGGGGTTCGTGCTGTTCGTCGGCTCGTCGATTGCGTGGCTGAGCGGTGCGGCCTTGACCGGGGACTGGGCGCTGGGCACGCAGAACATCGTGTTGTTCGGGATCAACCTCCTCGGCGTGTATCGCTACCTAGTGCGGAAAACAGGTGTCTGAGGCTGCGTTCTGGGCGGTGCTGCTGGGCGTGCTCGGGGCGATCATCGGCAGCTTCGTCGCGGCGCTGGTGACGCGCTGGCCCGACGGGCGATCGGTGATGCAGGGGCGCTCGGCGTGCGATGGCTGCGGGCGGACACTCCGCGCGGTCGAGCTGGTACCGCTGTTGAGTGCGCTCGTCCTGCACGGCCGGTGCAAAGGGTGCGGCGTAGCGATCAGTCCGGTGCATTGGCGGATCGAGTTGGCGGGGTTGGCGATCGGCTTGGCAGCGGGGATCGTCGCACCGGGGACGGTCGGCATAGCAGGCGCGGTTTTCGGATGGCTGTTGCTCGCGTTAGCAAGCCTGGACCTCGTCGCATTCTGGCTGCCTGATCGACTGACGATCCTTCTTGCTGCGACCGGACTCGTCGGCGCGGCGCTCGGTATCGACCCACCGCTTCAGGAACGATTGATCGGCGGTCTCGTCGGGTTCGGCACGCTGTGGCTGGTCGCGTTCGGCTACCGACGCATACGCGATCGCGACGGGATGGGCGGCGGCGATCCCAAGCTGTTCGGCGCGATCGGCCTATGGCTCGGGTGGCAGATGTTGCCCGCCGTCCTGCTCATCGCGAGCATGATCGGGCTCGGCGTCGTCCTCGCCGCGCACCTCAAGGGGAGGAGCATGGCGGCGGACACCGCGCTTCCGTTCGGCGCGTTGCTGGCGATCGCGGCTTATCCCGCGTGGCTGTTCATGATAGGCCTGACGACATGATATCGCTCGCTCTTATGCTCGCGCTGCAAGCCGCGACGCCTGCGCCAGCTGCCAATCCAGGTCCGGGTCCCCTCGGCGCGATCGGCCAGCAGAAGCTCCCCGCCAAGGGATGCGCCGCGTATCTCTGGAGCATGGATGCCGGCCGGCAGCTCGTCGCGATGGCCACCGCCGACCCCGCGCAGATCCGCCTCGCGATCGACGGCAAGACCACCGACTATGCGATGACGACCCAGTCGCCCGCGATCGGCTTCGGCTTCGGCGGCGTCACGCAATATCGCGGCGGCGACGTGACCGCGACGCTCGACATGGCGGTCGCGGTCCGCGCCGACATCTCCGCCGGCGCGACCGTGACGTCCGCGACGCTACGGATCGACCGCCCCGGCCGCGACACCGTCGTAATGCCGGTCGGTGGCCTAATCGGCTGTGTCTGAGGTTAATTTTTGTGAAACCAAGCCGTCCTATGTGCGTTACGTGGACGAAGATGGGGGTGAATCGAGCACGATCGCTGCCTGTAAAGGGGATCGTGTGACAGCTTCTAACAGCCGGCATTATTGGCTCGCTCTGGCGTGGGTAGCGTCGACAACGGGGCTGGCGGGCGTCGGTTCCGCGCAGTTGGTGAAGCCAGGTACCGCCCCGGCCAAGGGTCCCGATGCACCCAAGCCAAGCGATCAGCCGCAGTCGAACGATCCGCGTTCCGACGCGCCGATCGTGCCCGACGCCGAGTTCGACAGCGCCTTGCCGCCGTTGAGCGGCAACCTGAACGCGCCATTGGAAGCGATGGCGCCGCTGCCTGCTCCCACGACCCAGGCACCCGCGACACCTGCCACCGCGACGACCTCCGCGACCACGCTGGCGGGCGACGTCCTGCCGCCGACCGGCCCGAACGATCCGCAACTCGCGCAGCCACTGACCCCGCTGTCGAGTTTCGACACGACCCCGCTCCAGACCGCGGCGGATATCAAGGACAAGGACGCGCCCGACATCCGCTACGAGACCGCGACCAAGGGTCTCGACAAGGCAGGCGACGGACTCGAAGGCGAATACAAGGCGCTGTCTGCGCTGGCCGAGGGCAAGGGGAAGGCCGCGAACGCCACGCAGGTCGCAGCGCGTGCGCGGGAGGACGAGGCGCTCGCGGTGCGGCTGCTGAAGTCGCTCGGCTATTACGACGCGACCGCGATCTCGACGATCGAAACGATCCCGGACGCCGACACGACCAAGCCCGCGCGGCTGAAGGCGACCGTCAGCGCGCAACCCGGCCGGCTCTATTCGCTGTCGTCGATCACCGTGAAGGCGGACGCGACGACCCCGCCCGACCTCGTCCGCACGCAATTACCGCTCAAGGTCGGCGATCCGATCGAGGCCGCGCGGATTCAGGGCGCAGAGGCGAATGTCAGCCTGACGCTGCCGCAGCAGGGGTATCCGTTCGTCAAGGTCGGCGAGCGCGACATCCTGCTCGACGACCAGACCCCGACCGGCGCGTACACGCTGCCCGTCGATACCGGCCCGCGTTCATCGTTCGGCCAGCTTCGCACCGAAGGCGATCCGGTCTTCAACCTCGAGCATCTGAACCTGTTCCCGCGGTTCAAGTCGGGCGAACTCTATGACAACCGGATGACCGACGATCTGCGCGATGCGCTGGTCGCGACGTCGCTGTTTTCGACCGTGTCGGTCGAGCCGGTGCGCACTGGCACGATCAACCCCGATGGCACCGAGCAGGTCGACCTGCTGGTCCGCCAGAGTGAGGGCAAGCCGCGGTCGCTCGGCGGCAATGTCGGGTTCTCGACCGGGCAGGGCTTCCGCGCGGAAGGTACGTGGCAGCACCGCAACCTGTTCCCGTACGAGGGCGCGCTGATCGCGTCGGTGATCGCGGGTACGCAGGAGCAGGGCCTGTCGGGCACGTTCCGCCGCGCGAACGCGGGCAAGCGCGACAAGACGTTCAGCCTGACTGCGGGCGCGAACCATTCGAATTACGATGCCTATGACGCGTTCACGACCAGCGTCGGCGTTCGCTGGAGCTATGATTCCACGCCGATCTGGCAGAAGCCGCTGACCTATTATTATGGTGGCGAGCTCGTCGGGACGAACGAGAGCGTCTATGATTTCGGTCGCGGCGAGAACGTCCGCCGCACCTACGGCATCGTCGCGTTGCCGGGCCAGGTGAAGTTCGATCGCTCGGACAGCCTGCTCAATCCAACCAAGGGCTATCGCCTGACGCTGAACCTCAGCCCCGAGACCTCGGTCCAGGGTTCGGTGAAGCCGTACATCCGGACGATGATCGAGGGGACGTTCTACTACCCCGTCTCCAGCAGCATCGTCATCGCCGGGCGCGCCAAGGCTGGCTCGATCCAGGGCGTCTCCCGCGACGACCTTGCGCCATCGCGGCGCTATTACGGCGGCGGCGGCGGATCCGTGCGCGGCTATGGCTACCAGCGGCTCGGGCCGTTCGATCCCAACGGCGATCCGGTCGGCGGGCGCTCGCTCAACGAATTCGCGCTCGAGGCACGCTACCGGTTCGGCGATTTCGGCATCGTGCCGTTCATCGACGCTGGTAACAGCTATGAGAGCAGCACGCCGAACCTGTCGTCCCTACGCTACGGCGCGGGCATCGGCGGGCGCTTCTATACCAGCTTCGGCCCGATGCGTTTCGATGTCGCGACCCCGCTGAACCCACGCGAGGGCGACGGCAAGATCGCCCTCTACATCTCGATCGGGCAGGCATTCTGATGGCCGAAAACGGCACTCCGCACGTCGAGACGACGCCCGAAACGATCGTCGTCGAACGTCGCCCGCTATGGCAGCGCATCCTGAAATGGCTCGCGATCTTGATCGTCGGCCTCGTTGCGCTCGTCCTGATCGTGCTGTTCGGGATCAACACCGATCCGGGTCGGCGCCTCGTCGCGGACCAGGTCGGCGGCTACACCACCGCATCCGGTCTCAACATCAAGGTCGGTCGGATCGACGGCTCGATCTATGGCGCGATGACGCTCAGCGACGTGCGCGTGTCGGATCCCAAGGGCGTCTTCCTGACCAGCCCGAAGCTGGCCGTCGACTGGCGCCCGTTCGCGTTCGCCAAGGACCATGTCGACGTGCGCTCGCTGACCACGCCGCTGGTCACGTTGCAGCGTCGCCCGGTGCTCAACGCGACGCCGACCGACCCCAACGCGCCGCTGCTGCCCGATCTCGACATCGACGTGAACCGTCTGGTGATCGATCGCTTCCTGATCGCCAAGCCGGTCACCGGCCAGACGCATATCGTCAAGATCGACGGCGCGGTGCACATCGCCGACAAGCGCGCGCAGCTGACCACCAACGCGACCGCGCTGACCGGCCCCGGCATCGCTGGCGGCGACCGCCTCGTGCTGAAGCTCGACGCCGTGCCCGAGCAGAACAAGCTCGACGTCAATTTGAAGCTGACCGCGCCGGTAGGCGGCGTCGTCTCGACGATGGGGGCGTTAAAGGCACCGTTGACGGCAACCGTCGATGGTCGCGGCAGCTGGGCTTCGTGGCAGGGTCGCGCCGTCGCGACGCTCGGCGGCGGACCGTTGGCGAACCTCGGGCTGACCGCCAAGAACGGTCATATCGAAGTGCGCGGTTCGACGCGTCCCGGCCTGTATCTCGAAGGTCCGGTCGAGCGCCTGACGTCGCCACAGCTCGACGTGGCGATCGATACCACGCTCAACGACCGCAAGGCCGACACGCGGATGACGCTGAAGTCGGACGCGCTCGCGGTCGACGCCGGTGGCCTGATCGATCTCGCGAACAGCCGCTTCGGCAATTTCGCGGTGAACGCGAAGCTGCTGACGCCGGGCGCAATCCTGCCGAACCTGCGCGGTCGTGATGTCACGGCACGCGTCGTCCTCGACGGTGCATTCGCGACGCCGACGGTCGACTACAAGGTCCGCGCCGCCACGATCGCGTTCGGCGACATGGGCGTCGAGAACCTCTACGCCGAGGGTCTCGCGCGCGTGAACTCCGACCGCATCCTGGTGCCAGTCAAGGCGCGCGCACGTCGCGTGACGGGCCTGAACGCGGCGGTCGGCGGTCTCGCGACTAACGTCGCGATCGACGGCGACTTCGCGATCTCGGGCGTCAACGTCCTGTCCGACAACCTCAAGATCCGCTCGGACAAGATCGATGCGACCGCGGTGGTCGTCGCGAACATGGCGACCGGGCGCTACACCGGCGCGCTCAAGGGGCGGATTAACAACTACCGCGTCGACGGGATCGGCATCGTCAACCTGACGACCGACGCCAAGCTGGTACCGGGGCCGAAGGGCGGCTTCGGGATCACCGGCCGCGTCGTCGCGCAGACCTCGCAGATCTTCAACGAAGGCGCGCGCAGCTTCCTCGGCGGCAACGCGATCGTCCGTTCGGACATCGGCTACAGCCCCGAGGGCATCGTCACCTTCCGCAATCTCCGGATGAACGCGCCACAGTTCCGAGTCACGCGCGGCGAGGGCCGGTTCGATCCGGCCACTGGCGCGGTGCTGGTGAATGCCGATGCGTATTCGACCGCCTACGGCCCATTGTCCGCCCGCGTCACGGGCAGCGCGACGGCTCCCGTCGTCGTCCTGCGTGCACCGCGGCCGGGCGTTGGCGTTGGCCTCGTCAATCTCAACGCGCGTATCGTCGGCCGTGGCGGTGCCTATGCCGTCACCGCGAGCGGCGGCACCAATTACGGGCCATTCACCGCCGACGTGCTCATCAAGCCGGGCGCGCAACTCGCGGTCGACGTGCGCCGCGTGGTGTTCGCCGGGATCGTCGGCAGCGGCCGGATCGTCCAAACCGCGGCCGGCCCGTTCACGGGCGCGCTCCAGTTCGCTGGGCAGGGTCTGTCGGCCAATGTCCGCCTCGCCAACCAGGGCGGGTACCAGCGCGCCGACGTCGCCGCGCGCGCCAACGGTGCCAAGATCCCCGGCATGGTCGACTTCACCATCGGCCGTGCGATCGTCAACGCTACGGCGGTGCTGACGCCGACGCCGCAGATCGTCGCCGATGCGCAGGTCGCGGACATGCGCTATGGTGCGATCGTCCTCTCGGCGGCGCGCGCGAAGGTGAACTATGTCGGCGGCAACGGCACTGCGCAGGCGTTGCTAACCGGCTCGAACGGTGTCCCGTTCCGCCTAGCGGTCAACGCCAAGCTCAGCCCCAACAACTACCTCGTCGCCGCACAGGGGCAGGCGAACGGCATCGACTTCCGCACCGTCAATCCAGCGCGCATCCAGGCGGTGAAGGGCGAGTATCGCCTGTCGCCGACCCGGATCGACTTCGGTGGTGCAGGGGGCGGCTCGGCGCGCTTGGCCGGCAGCTACGGCCGCGGTACGAACGCGCAGGTCCGGCTTGATCGCCTTGACCTGTCGACGCTCTCCGCTCTCGTCCCGAACCTCGGGATCGGCGGCAAGGCGACCGGCAGCCTCGACTTCTCGCAGGCGAATTCGGCCGCGCTGCCGACCGCGGACGCGCGCGTGACCGTCACCAACTTCACGCGCTCGGGTCTCGCTGCCGTCTCCGACCCCGTCGACATCGTGTTCGCCGGGACGCTTGGCGGCGACGGTGCGACCGGTCGTGCGCTGGTTCGTCGCGGGACGTCGGTCATCGGCCGGATGGTCGCCAACCTTCGACCGCTCCCGGCTGGCAGTGGCTCGTGGAGCACGCGCCTGATGGCCGCGCCGCTGTCGGGCGGGATCCGCTATAACGGCCCATCCGCGGTGCTGTTCAGCTTTGCCGCGATCCCGAACCAGCAATTGTCGGGGCCGATTGCGGTCGCCGCCGACTTCTCCGGGCGCCTGTCCGCGCCGCAGTTGAACGGCGTCGTCCGGGCCGACAACCTGACCTACGACAACGAGACCTACGGCACGCGTCTGTCGCAGATGCGGATCGCCGGGCGGTTCTCGAACACCGAGTTGCAGCTGACCCAGCTCAATGCGAAGGCCGGCGACGGCACTGTGCAAGCGCAGGGCACGATCGGGTTCGCGGCGGACAGCGGTTTCCCCATCGACATCCGCGCGACGCTGAACAATGCGCAGCTCGCCAAGAGCGACGCGATCAGCGCGACCACGACGGGCACGGTCCACCTCACCAACGGGCGCAATGGTGGCCTGATCCAGGGCGATCTCCAGATCCCCGAGGCCCGCTACCAGATCATCCGCCAGGGTCAGGCCGAGGTTCCGGAACTGACCGGCGTTCGTCGCAAGAGCGACATCCGCACGCCGGTCTCGACCGACCGTTCGCAGGTGCCCGAGGTTGGCAAGTTCAAGCTCGACCTCCGCGTCCGTGCGCCGAACCAGCTGTTCGTCTCGGGCATGGGCCTCGAATCCGAATGGGAGATGGACATGCACATCGGCGGCACGTCCGCCGCGCCGATCGTTACCGGCGGGCTGGACATCGTTCGCGGCACCTATTCGTTCTCGGGCAAGCGGTTCGAGGTGAACAAGGGGCAGATCCGCTTCCGCGGCGGCGCGCTGACCGATCCGGACATCAACATCCAGGCGACCACCACGACCAGCGACATCACCGTCGTCATCAACGTCACCGGGACCGGCCAGAAGCCGCAGATCGCGTTCACGTCGACGCCGGTGCTGCCGCAGGACGAGGTGCTCAGCCGCCTGTTGTTCGGGTCGAGCCCGGCCAATCTGTCGGCCACCGAGGCGATCCAGCTGGCGTCTGCTCTGAACTCGCTGCGCGGGTCGGGCGGCGGCGGTCTGAACCCGCTCGGCAAGCTGCGCTCGGCGACCGGGTTCGACCGGTTGCGCGTGCTCGGTGCCGATCAGGCGACCGGGCGTGGGACGAGCCTCGCTGCGGGCAAGTACATCACGAAGAACATCTATGTGGAGATCGTGACCGACGCGAAGGGCTTCACTTCAACGCAATTGGAGATCGCACTGACCAAGGCGCTGAGCCTGTTGTCGGCGGCCGGATCGAGCGGTGGGCAGAGCGCGAGCGTCAAATATACGAAGGACTATTGAGTAAAGATCACAACAGGATAGGTTCGGTTATGAAACCTACGGCGTAACGCCGGGGCGTGAGGATGCAGCATGACCGAACATGTCGACGTGATCGTGGTGGGCGCCGGCATTTCCGGGATCGGCACCGGCTATCACCTCCAGACGCGCTGTCCCGATCGCAGCTACATGATCCTCGAGGGGCGGCAGTCGATGGGCGGGACATGGGACCTGTTCCGCTATCCCGGCATCCGCTCCGACTCGGACATGCACACGCTGGGATTCGTCTTCCACCCCTGGACGGCGGCCAAGTCGATCGCCGACGGCCCCTCGATCCGCGCTTATGTCGAAGAAACGGCGCAAGCCTACGGAATCGACGGAAAAATCCGCTACGGCCATCACGTCAAGTCGGCGGCGTGGTCGACCGAGGATGCCCGCTGGACCGTCGCAGCGACCGGGCCCGACGGCACGCAAGTCACGTTCACCTGCAACTTCCTGTCGATGTGCGCAGGCTATTACAACTACGCGAAGGCTTACTCGCCCGAGTTCGAAGGTGCGGAGAGCTTCTCCGGGCGAATCGTCCATCCGCAATTCTGGCCCGAGGGCCTCGACTATAGCGGCAAGCGAGTCGTCGTGATCGGCAGCGGCGCGACCGCCGTGACGCTGGTCCCGTCGATGGCGAAGTCTGCGGCGCATGTGACGATGCTCCAGCGCTCGCCAACGTACATCGTCGCGCGACCCGGCGAGGACGGCGTCGCGAACTGGCTGCGCGGGAAACTGCCGGCCAAGGCGGCATACGGCATCACGCGGTGGAAGAACGTGTTGATGGGGATGGTTTTCTACCGGATGGCCCGGAAACGGCCGGAGAAAGTGAAGGAGCGGATGATCGGCATGGTCCGCGATCATCTCGGCCCCGACTATGACGTCGCGACGCACTTCACCCCGCGCTACAATCCGTGGGACCAGCGCGTCTGCCTGGTCCCCGACGGAGACCTGTTCGCCGCGATCAACGCTGGCACAGCCTCGATCGTCACCGACACGATCGCGCGGATTACGCCCGCCGGCATCCACCTAGATTCGGGCAAGGACCTGCCCGCCGACGTGATCGTCACCGCGACGGGCCTGGAACTGCAATTGATGAGCGGGGTCGCGTTCAGCATCGACGGCAAGCCGATCGAACTCGCCGGCCGGCTCCAGTACAAGGGCATGATGTTCGACGGCGTGCCGAACCTGTCCTCGACCTTCGGCTACACCAACGCGTCGTGGACGCTGAAAGCCGACCTGACCGCCATCTACATGTGCCGGCTGTTGAACACGATGGCGAAGCGCGGGCTGCGCCAGGCGACACCGTATAACGACGATCCGACGATGAAGAGCGAGGCGTTTCTCGATTTCACCTCAGGCTACGTCCAGCGCGCGGCGGCGGCGCTGCCGACGCAGGGCGAACGCAAGCCCTGGAAGTTGAACCAGAACTACGCTCTCGACGTGCTGGCGCTGAAGTTCGGTTCGATCGACGATTCGATGCGGTTCTCGAACCCGGTGCCCGCTCGTGCGCGGAGGGATGTCGTTACCGCGTAACGGATGTCTGGCGGATCGGCATCCGCAATTGCACTAGCGACGAACGCCATCGACCGTATCCGCAAAACCAGACTCGGACGGCCACGACGCTCTGGAATGTCGCGACGACGTAATAGCAAGCGACAAACCGCGACAGTGACGTCCCATCGCTGAAACATTAACTCTTTAAAGTGTCGGCTCGAACACCGAACGCGCTCTTATTCAACGCGTCAGTGTTCGAGCCGATTTAACATTCACCAGGGGCGAATGTTCTGGCCGTAAACCAGCGAGATCAGAAGATTCAGCATGTTTTTCTCCCTAATTAGCACCACGAGGTGCACGTCCGGAATATAGGTTACCGCGGGGTTAAACAATAACTTTTGTAATTTGTTAACCATCTTTGTTGAGCGCGTCCGTGCTAGGCGCTTAAGGGTATGTTTATGGCTGCGAGCTATCCGGTCAGGAATGAGGGACATTCCGCACGGTCAGTTCGAAGCCATCCCGCACTTTGCGGCGACGCGGCTGCTGGATGTCGACGCGTCGGTCGAGCGTACGCGCAACGTAATATTCAAGGCATCACAAGCTTCGTGGCGGTTCCTCGTACTTGCCGAAATCTCGAATTTTTCCGTTTTGCGCCGGCACTTGGGACGTCCAAGAGCGGATACCTTGATCGTCGATGTGGCAGCGCGGATCGCAGATACATTGCCTGACGCCAGGATAATGGTTGCGGGACGCGACACGGCGGAAATCGCCTTTGAGAGCGAGGCACGGCTGGCGTTGGACGTCGCGATCGCCGCGTTGGAGGTCTCGTTCGAGGAACCGTTCGACATCGACGGCGAATCCTACGTCATCCACGTTCAACTGGGCGCAGCCGCCGCGTCTGCGCACCGCGACGAGGTGCTGCTAATCGAGGAGGCCGAACACGCGTTGCGAGAAGCGCGCGACGAACGCATCGCGATCGCGCGCGATGTGACCGGCACTCCGGCGGCGATGGATCGTGTGGAACTGTCGCTGGACCTTACGCGCGCGATCGAGAAGGAGGAGTTGTTCCTTCAATATCAGCCAAAGGTTCACCTACGTCGCCAGGAAGTCACGAGTGTCGAGGCATTGGTCCGCTGGAACCACCCGACACGCGGGCTCGTGCTGCCCAACGACTTTATCCCCTTGGCCGAGGAATCTCGAGATATCGTCGCGCTGACGTTGTGGACAATTCGTCGTTCGATCGCGGACCAGAAGGCACTCGCCGCCGGCGGCCACGACCTACGGATCTTCATCAACATTGCGGGGGCGTTGCTGGCGGACAAAGGGTTCGTTCGCCGCGCCTGCGCGCTGGTTCAGACAAGTGGCGCGCAACTCGGGTTCGAGATCACCGAAACGTCGGTGATCCGTGACCCGGAAAGTGCCATCGCCAACCTCAAGATCTTCGCGGATATCGGAATCGTCATCGCGATCGACGACTATGGCGCAGGCTTGTCGTCGTTGGCGTATTTAAAGCAACTGCCAGCACGTGAACTTAAGATCGACAAGCTGTTCGTCACGCAACTGACCAGCTCGAATCGCGATCCCTTGATTGTCCGGTCGACGATCGATCTCGCCCATGCGCTCGAGATGGAAGTCGTTGCCGAGGGCGTGGAGAGTCAGGCGGCAATGGCATTGTTGTCGGTAATGGGCTGCGACATGATCCAGGGTTTCCTGATCAGTCGGCCCATCAACCTTGATGCGCTGATCCACTTCCTCGACGATGGTAAGTATCAGGCCATGGCGGCGGATATGCGCGCGCCGTTCAATCGGCTCGTCACCGTTTGGAAGCGTGCCTAACCGCAATGCCGCAACCCTGGATCGTAGCTGTTGCTACCGTAATTTTGGCAATGATCGGCCCGGCGGTATCGGCACAATCCGCCGCCGGTCAGGAAAGCGATAGCGTTGCCGCTAGATACGAAAATACCGTCGCCGATGTGAATGCCACGATGTTGGTGGATCCCGCCAAGGCACTGCCAAAAGCGGTCGCTGCCGAACACCTTGCTGCAAAGATCGTCAACCTGAGGGCCCGCGGCGTCGCGATCGCGACGGCACGATGGCTGCAGGGAGAATCCTATCTCCGGACTAACGATACCGACCGGGCCGACGCACCGATCCGCAGTGCGCTTGCCGCGATAAAGACGTTCCATCCACAATCGAAACTGCACGCCGACTTATTGATTTCGATGGGCTGGCTCGACAGTTCGCAAGGCCGCGCCGGCAGTGCCTTGATCGACTACCAGCGGGCGTTTGCAATTTATCGCAGGCTCGGGGATGCGCGCGGACAATCGCGTACCTTGGTGTTTATCGCAATGCTGTACACCGAGGCCAAAGATCCGAACACTGCGGATAAATACTATCAGCAAGCGCTGGATATTTACCACGCTGATGCAAATATCGCCGTGTCGATTTACAACAACAGGGCTTTGGTCCTCGCGCAGGATAAGCAATATAAGAAGGCGGCTGATCAGTTTAAGAAATCGCTCGACCTGGCGAAGCAGTTGAACAGCAAGAACCTGCTGGAACTCATTTACATGAATATCGCCCGCGTTCAGCTGGCACTGGGCAATTTGGCAACGGCGGACCGGGCGATTGCGAGCGGACGGGCGATTGCCGACCCAACCGATACTAGCCTTGCCGGACGTCTCACTGCAACCGCCGCTCAATCTGCGCTACAGCATGGTGACGTACCGCGCGCGCAACGGCTGATCGAAGACGCATTGGCGGGAATAAATCCGACGACAACGGACACTGCGTACTACGATGCTCATATGACGGCCTATGATATTTTCACAAAGGCAGGCGATTCACGAGCGGCGCTCGTCCAGCTCCAGGCGCTTAAGCGGCTTGACGACGCGGGTACCAAGCTCGCAACCGACACCAAGACTGCGCTGATGGCAGCACGGTTCGACTTCGCCAACCAAGAGTTGAGGATCAGCCAGCTCAAGGCCAGCGATCTGCAGCGGGGCATCGCCTTCGAGCGCACTCGGGCGCAGACGCAGCGCAATATATTTGTCGGGACAGGAGCGGCGGTTGCGGTCGTTATCGCGCTGTTGGCGATCGGGTTGGTTACGATCCGTCGCAGCCGAGATCAGGTTCGCGCCGCCAACGACGATCTCGCGACCACGAACAGCGCACTGGGTAAGGCACTGGCCGCCAAGACCGAGTTCCTGGCGACGACCAGTCACGAAATTCGCACGCCGCTGAATGGTATTCTCGGGATGACGCAGGTGATGTTGGCGGATCCGAAGCTTCCATCCGCCACGCGCGACCGGCTTGGCGTCGTGCACGGCGCGGGGATCACGATGCGCGCGCTCGTCAACGACATCCTCGACGTTGCCAAGATGGAGACCGGCAACCTGACGATCGAATCCGCGCCGTTCGACATCTGTGCGACCGTGACCGATGCCGCGCGGATGTGGGAGGAGCAGGCGCGGGCAAAAGGCCTGTTGTTCACCGTCCATATGGGGGGCTGTCCCGCGATGATCCTGGGCGACGCCGCGCGGGTACGCCAGATCGTGTTCAACCTGCTGTCCAACGCTCTGAAATTCACCAAGGCGGGTCATGTCAGGCTGAGCATCGACGTCGGCGACGACGACCGCTTGCTCCTTGCCGTTACCGACTCGGGGATCGGCATTCCCGCCGACAAGATCGAGGAGATCTTCGAATCGTTCCGCCAAGCAGATGCCGGAACGACACGCCAATTCGGTGGTACCGGATTGGGCTTGTCGATTTGTCGCAATCTCGCGCGCGCGATGGGCGGTGACGTGTCCGTCAGCAGCACCCTGGGGCAGGGGGCGACCTTCACGCTCGTCCTACCGTTGGTTCGGGCCGACGCGGCGATGCCTGAGATGAGGGCCGTGAAAACAGTGCCGAGCACACTCATAGTGGATCGCAATCCGATCACGCGCAGCATGTTTAGGACGCTGCTCGCACCTCATGGCAGTCCGGTCGCTTTTGCATCCTCGATCGAGGATGCTGTCGCACGCCTCGTTGACGGAAACATCACGCGCGTTCTGATCGACGATGCGACGGCGCGCGCTAGTGATGACGTTCTCGGCGGTTTGACGCGGATCGCCCAAACTGCCTCTGTCGCGGGCGCCGAAACGACCTTGCTCTGGCCGGTCGCTGCGGACGTGGAGCGCGAGGAACTGCTGCGGACAGGCATCACGCGGGTCGTCGCAAAGCCGGTAAGCGGTGGCGCGTTGATCGCGATGATGTTCGCCAACACAGTATTTGAAGATGGCTCCAATCTCGACCTTGTATCGCATGCTGCATGAGGCGTAGAGGCCGCTATATGACCAGTGCACGCCCTTATTTGATCTGCATAAAATGGGGTCTGCGGTGAACGTTTTATTCATTGAGGACGACCGGATGAACCGGCGCGTCGTCAAGGATATGCTCGACGTCGCCGGTGTATCGATGGTCGAGGCTGAAAGCGCGGAACGCGGTCTCGAAATTCTCGATCAGCACGAGTTCGCGATGATCCTCGTCGATCTACGGATGCCGGGCATGGATGGCATCACCGCGATCCAGTATATTCGTGCTCGGGGTGACGCCAAAGCCAATGTCCCGATCATCGTCGTCACCGCCGATATCGCACCGGACTTGCGCGAGCGCTGTCTGACGGCGGGCGCGGACGACGTAATTTTCAAGCCGGTCGCGATGGACGCGCTGTTCGAGGCAATGGGCGCGATCCTTGCTCGCGGTGCCCAGGGCGACGGGATGATCGGCTAGGCTAGGCTTTGTCGTGATCCGCACGCCCTAGCGCCGCACCTAGCGACGCCGTGGCGCTACCCCGTCGCGCCGGCTTGGGCTGCGACGGATCGGGGGACCAGCCAGTCAGGAACACGATCTGGAATTTCTCGTGGGTCCGGCCACGATCGTCTGCCGCGCTGGCGAAGGCCTCGGCGGTCCGTCCAACGGTAGCCGAGACGAGTGGTTGGCGCTGGGCCAGTATGTTGCCCGACGCCATCCCCCGCAGATCACCGAACAGGCGTCCCAGATCGCGATAGCCGACGTCGAGCGTCTCGACATCCGCCACGGGCAAGGCGAACCCGGCGCGCATCAGCAGGTCGCCGGCGGATCGCACGTCGATCTGTGGGTGGAGTCGCGCAGCGGGGCGCTCGCTTTCGGCAAGTCGCAATGCGCTGCGAAGCGCGGGCAGGCTTCCCGCACCGACGAACGCGCCGAGAAACAAGCCGTCGGGGCGCAATACTCGGCGGATCAAGGCGAGCGCGCCAGGGAGGTCGTTGACCTGATCGAGTACGCCTGCGCTCACCACCAGATCGAACGATGCGTCGGCGAAGGGAAGCCTGTCCTCGTCCGCCTGGACGCCGTTCGCCCTGGCAGCGAAGTCGAACCCCGCATCGCATCGTGCCACACGCGCTCCCGTTGGCGGGGGGAAGGCGCCGTCGAAACAGCCAAGATCGAGGATGTCGGTAAAGTCGCGCGTCACCGCGTTGAGCCGCTCGGTGATCCCGTCGAGCATCGTCTCGCGCAGGAAGTCGTGCTCGGCATACCCCTTTGCGGCACGGTCCCGGCGGATGCGGCGCGCGGCGCGGTCGAAGATCTCGGGGGCGGAATTTTCTGAAACGATATCGGACACGTCTCCGCTTGTGCCGTGATCGCCGGCGTCCGACAAGGGTTCGTACCTTTGGAACAGGGACCGGGATGAGGATACTGGGCCCCTTCCGTTACATCGCCGGCATCGCGCTGCCGCCAAGATGCGCCGGTTGCGGCACCCCGGTCGCCGAGGACCACCGGTTCTGCGCGACCTGCTGGACAGGCTTGCGCTTTCTGGGGCCGCCGTGGTGTGCAGGGTGCAACCGTCCCTTCGCGTTCGACCGCGGGGAGGCGGCCGTGTGCGCGATCTGCATCGCCGAACCGCCGCGCCACGCCGGCGTCCGCGCTGCCGTCGCCTACGGCCCGATCGCACGCGATCTCGCGTTGCGATTGAAATATGGCGGGCGGATCGCGTTTGCCGAGACGATGGCGCGCCAGATGGTGCGGTTGCTGCCTGCCGACATCGACCTGCTCCTGCCGGTCCCGCTCCACCGGTGGCGGATCTGGACCCGAGGCTTCAACCAGGCGACGCTGATCGCCGATGCGCTTGCCAAGCGTTCGGGGCTGTCGTGCGATCGCGACGCGCTCGTTCGCCCACGCCGGACGATCATATTGCGCGGGCTGAACGGCCGGGCGCGCGCCAAGGCCGTCGCGGGCGCGTTTGCGGTCTTGCCCGGTGCGGCGATCCGCGGCCGGACGATCGCGCTGGTCGACGACATCTACACCAGCGGCGCGACCGCCGACGCCTGCACGCGGGTGCTGGTGAAGGCGGGCGCCCGGTCGGTCACGATCCTGTGCTGGGCCCGCGTCCTTTCGTCCGCCGCCGACGATTGACAAGTTCGGACCGAGACCACATTTCCCGCTCATGGCCAAAGTCGAAATCTACACCAAGGCGTTTTGCCCGTATTGCACGCGCGCGCTGAAGCTCCTCGCCTCCAAGGAGGTCGAATTCGAACAGTTCGACGTCACCATGGGAGGTCCGAAAAAGGCCGAGATGGTCGAGCGTTCGGGCGGTCGCATGACGATGCCGCAGGTCTTCATCGACGACAAGCATATCGGCGGTTCGGATGATCTGGCCGCGCTCGATGCCAGGGGTGGTCTCGACCCGCTTCTCGCCTGATGCCGAAGATCGGCGTCCTCCAGATGACGAGCTGGACCGATCCCGCCGTCAACGCCGCGACGCTGGTCGACGCAATAACGCAGGCTGGCGCCGACGGGGCAGCCATGCTGTTCACGCCCGAGATGTCGGGGCTGATCGATCGCGACCGGTCCCGCGCTACCTCGTCGATCGCGTCCGAAGAGGATGACCTCGTGCTCGCGGCCGTGCGCGGCGCCGCGGCGACCGCGGGCATCTGGGTCCATCTCGGCTCGCTCGCGATACGCCGCCCGGACGGCAAGTTCGCGAACCGCGGGTTCGTGATCGATCCTACCGGTGCAATCCGCGCGCGCTACGACAAGCTCCACCTCTTCGACGTCGATCTCTCGTCCGGCGAAAGCTGGCGCGAGTCCTCCGCCTACGTCGCCGGCGACAGCGCGACCGTTGTCGACACGCTGATCGGCAAGGTCGGCGCATCGATCTGCTACGACCTCCGGTTCGCCGACCTGTATCGCGCGCTGAGCGATACCGGCGCGACGATCCTGTCTGTCCCCGCCGCCTTCACGCGACCGACGGGGGCGGCACATTGGCACGTCCTGTTGCGCGCCCGTGCGATCGAAGCGGGCGCGTTCGTCGTCGCGGCGGCGCAGACCGGCGTCCACGAGGATGGCCGCGAGACCTACGGCCATTCGCTGGTGATCGATCCCTGGGGCGATGTGCTGCTAGACATGGGAGAGGCCGCGGGGCTGGCATTCGCCGAGATCGATCTTGCAAGGATCGACCAGGTCCGCTCGCGTATCCCGGTCATCGCGCACCGTCGCACGATCCCGCCAGTTTTTACCGTCTCGTGATCGTCTTCGACCTGAAGTGCAGCGGCGGCCATGTGTTCGAGGCGTGGTTCGGATCGAGCGCGGCGTATGAAAGCCAGCGCGCTTCCGGCCATGTCCGCTGCCCGATCTGCGACGACGCCACGGTAACGAAAGCGGTCATGGCACCGGCTATCTCCGCGAAGAGCAACAGCAAGCCGCCGCCGCCAACCCCCGACGCGATCAAGGCGGCGATGAAGATGCTCGCGACGCGGCAGGCCAAGGCGCTGGAAACCTCCGAATGGGTCGGCACCGCGTTCGCCGACCGGGCGCGCGCGATGCACCTCGGCGAGGAGAATCACGCGACGATCCACGGTCAGGCCAGTCTCGCGGAAGCCAAGGCGCTGGTCGACGAGGGCGTTCCCGTCGCCCCGCTGCCGCTTCCGATCGTTCCGCCGGATAAGGCGAACTGATCTGCGGCTGACTCCGCCTTGCCCGATTCGCAGCTAGCCCCGCGGTGGCGGAAGAGGTGGGATTCGAACCCACGGATGGGTTACCCCATCGCTGGTTTTCAAGACCAGTTCCTTAAACCACTCGGACACTCTTCCAAACCGGTACCCGGCGAACCGGGACGACGGCGTCTAATCGGAGAGCAGTGGGATCGCAACCGTTGCGATAGGTCTTCGTCACGGTCGCAGCCGATTGCCCGAGGGGCGGACGGTCCGCTAGGTAACCGGAATGGACCTAGACGCGATCTCGCACCACTTCTTCGGCACGACCGACATCGATACGCTCAGCCCAGGGGCTCTGGAGGCTGGTCGCGAGCGGGTGTCGCTCGCGTTCGGTACCGAGCGGGAGCCCGGTCGGCGGTTTGCCTTATGGGCCGTATTGCGCGCGACGGGCGATGCCCCGGACCCGATGCGCGCTTTCAAGGATCCGCGAGAACAGCGTGCGGCGCAGATGTATGCCTTTGCGATCGGAGCAGCCGACGCGGACGACTAGGGTGCTCAGGCCGCGCGGCGTTCCAGCAGCGCGCGGTCGATCCGCCGGATCAGGTCCGCGATCGGCGGCATGTCGCTGTCGCCGCGATGCCCGCGATGCGCTGGCTGGTCGATCTGCATACGCCTGCCCAGCAGCGTGAAGACATCCCGTTCGTGCGCCA
Organism: Sphingomonas sp. AP28; assembly: GCF_056680455.1. NCBI lineage: Bacteria > Pseudomonadati > Pseudomonadota > Alphaproteobacteria > Sphingomonadales > Sphingomonadaceae > Sphingomonas > Sphingomonas sp. AP28. The sequence continues at coordinate 4,090,151 of NZ_CM155283.1, forward strand.
TCGACTCTCATCCCTTCCGATCGCCCGGACTATGCCGGCCAACCGTTAACAAAGGTTCGACCGCGGCATTGCCGGTGGTAATTGGGCGGAAAATTGAGGCGGCGAAATTAGTTCCACTCTCCATCGCGGCGATACGCAACGCTGCGCCATGCCCTGCGTTCTGTATGATGAAGCTGGCGCACCGCCATCGGTTTCACGGGGACTTGTCCACTGACCATATATCCAACCGGCTGGACCGTCCTCGAGACCGTCCGACACCTTGCCGCGGCATGGGACCAGGATAATTCGCACGAGACCTTTCCCGCGGAACGGATAGCTGCGCTGCACGGCGCCGGCGCGCTCGCGGCGTTCAAGACGCTTGGCTCCGGTTTGCAGGTCGACGCGCTCCTCGACGTCCTCCGCGCGATCGGCGGCGCCGACCTCAGCCTCGGGCGCGTGTTCGAAGGGCATGTGAACGCCGTCCAGCTCGTCGCGACCTATGGCAACGACGCGCAGCGTAAGAGCCTGGATGCGGATCTCGCGGCGGGGAAGGTCTTCGGCGTCTGGAACACCGAGCCGGCACCGGGTCTGTCGATCCATGCGGCGGGCGACGATCGCTGGACGCTCGACGGTGCGAAGAGTTTCGCGACCGGGGCCGGGCATCTCGATCGTATCCTCGTGACCGCGCGCGATGCGAACGGCGACAAGCAACTTGTGCTGGTCCCGATCGCCGGGGCGACGGCGCGGACCGACAATTCCGGCTGGCAGGTGCGCGGGATGCGCGGCACGTGCAGCGGGCGGTTCGACTTTACGGGCATGGCGATCGGTCGCGAAGGCGTGATCGGCGCCCCCAACGATTACGAACGCGAACCGCGCTTCAGCGCAGGCGCATGGCGGTTCACCGCGGTCCAGCTCGGCGCGGTCGAGGCGCTTGTCCGGCATCTGCGCGATCATCTCGTCGCCACCGGCAAGGGGGCGGATCCGATCCAGCGCGCTCGGTTCGCGGGCTGCCTGACCGAAACGCGGAGCGCTGGGCTGTGGGTACGCCAGGCCGCGCATCTGGCCGAGGCGGAGGCGAGCGACGCTATCCCGCTGGTGCTGATGACGCGCGGCGTGGTCGAGGAGGCTGGGTTGCGGACGATGGAGGCGGCGGCGCGCTCGGTCGGCACCGCGTCGTTCTTCGCGGCCAGCCGGATCGACCGGATCACGCGCGATCTCGGGCTCTACCTGCGCCAGCCGGTGCCGGACCAGGCGCGCGACCGCGCGGCGGCGGCGTGGCTGGAGGATGATTGCTGGGGCGACGATCGGTGGTGGTAGCACCGGGCGGCAAGGCCTGGAGCAATCTTACGCGGCGGGCACGGCGGATGTCGGCCAGGACGGCAGCGGGGCAGGGGCCATGGCTCGTGCTGGCGCCGCACCCCGATGACGAGACGCTCGGGTGCGGCGCGTTCATCGCCTCGGTGACGGCGGCAGGCGGACGTGTTCATACCGCGTTCCTGACCGACGGATCGGGATCGCACCCCGATGCGCCGGGATGGAGCGGAAAGCGGATCGCGGGGCTACGGCGCGGCGAGGCTCAAGCGGCGTTGAAGGCCTTGGGTGGCGAGCCGGACGCGCTCTATCTAGATTGGCCCGACGCGTCGCCGGCTTCGGGGGGCGTTCCGCTGTTCGTGCGAAGCGTCGATCGACTGGCCGCGTGGTGCAGAGTCCGCGGCGTCCGCCAGATCGCCGTGACATGGTCCGGCGAACCGCATTGCGATCACGAGGCCGCAGCCGCGCTCGCCGAGGCGGTGGCACGGCGCGCGCATTGCCGTCTCTTCCAGTATCTCGTCTGGGGCTGGACCGTCCCCGACCTGATCGAGCGCCTGCGCGGCGCCCGCGTGCTGTCGATCGCCACGGCGTCCGGGCGTGCTAGACAGCGTCGCGCGATGGCGTGTCATCGCAGCCAGCGCGGCGGCCGGATCGTCGGCGCGCGCGAAAATTTCCGGCTGCCCGACGCGATGATGCGGCTGATGGACCGGCTGAACACCTTGTTGCTGGAGACTCGCGATGCGCTGTGAACACTCGATCGCGCCCGAATATTTCGAGGCGCTCTACAAGGACAAGGGCGACCCGTGGAAGTTCGAGACCAGCCCGTACGAGGCGGCGAAGTATGACGAGACCTTGGCTGCGTTGCCGAAGGCGCGGTTCGAGAGCGCGCTGGAGGTCGGTTGCGCGAACGGCGTCCTGACGGCTCGGCTCGGGGCTAGGTGCGACGCGGTGCTCGCGCTCGACGTCTCCGAAACCGCGGTGGCGGCGGCGCGGGCACGGTGCGCGGATCAACCGCATATCCGCATCGAACAACGCCGACTTCCCGAAGACGCGCCCGCAGGGACGTTCGACCTGATCCTACTGTCGGAGGTGGTCTATTACTGGGACAGCGCCGACATCGTCCGCTTGGCCGCGTATGTCCGCTCGGCAGCGACGTCAGGCGGGTATGTGATGCTGGTCCACTGGATCGGCGAGACCGACTATCCCAAAAGCGGGGACGATGCCGTTGCCGAACTGCACGCTGCTCTCGGTGACCGGGTTGCGGTCGTTCGCAGCGACCGGCACGAAGCATATCGGCTCGACCTCTGGCGACTGGAAGACGCGCGTTAGGCGGATCAGCGTCTGCGCCTCGCGGATCGCATCGGGCAATGTCGCGAAGCTAAGCTGGTCGCCCGGGTTCGCGGAGGCGGGATTTAGCGCCGCCGTCACCGCATACGTCTCGTGCAGCGGCGCATCGATCGGTTGGTCGATCCACCGCGCGACCGCGTCCGCCATGCCACCCGGCGCTCGTCCCGAAATCCTGCACGACGTGAAAACACGGACGTCGAGCGGGTGCCGAACCTGCCCGCCATGCGCCCGGATCCGATCGAACAGTGCGCGGTCTTCGGCAACCGGCGGGGTGGGGGCGCCACCGATCCGGCGGTACATCGCGTGCGTCATCGCGATACTCGCGCCGCCCTCGTAGAAATGGCGAGGCCAGGGATCATGGGCTTCGGTCTCGGCGCGCGCGCGCAGATAATCGAGCGCGGTATAATAGCGCCCGAGCTGATCGAGCCGCCGCCGTGCCGCCGTGCCAAGGCTCGCTCGGTCGGACCGCAGCGTCAGCGCGCGACCGGCCACGGCGTCGTTACCCGCGTCGACATGCGCAACGATCCGCACGATCCAGTCCGCGGAGACGTTCGTGTCCGCATCGGTCGACAGCAGCAGATCGGTATGATGCGTAAGCAGCGCGGCACCAGCGTCGAGCGCTAGCCGCCGGGCCCAGCCGGCGTGTCGCGCACCCGGTAAAAGCGAAACGGCCGACCATGCGAGAGTCGCATGCGTCGGCCGCCAGTTCGTCAGGATATCGATCGTGCCATCGGTACAGTCGTTCGCCATCGCGACGATCACGACCTTGCCGCCATACCGCCCCGCCGCACGATCCAGCGCGTCGAGGCAGCCGAGCAGATACTGGTCTTCGTTCTTGACCGGAATGGCGATCGCCACCGCACGCTGCGCGTACGGTGGCGACGACCTAGTTTGTTTCGAAGCGATCAAGCCGCCTCGGGGTTTTCGAACGCTGGCGCGTCGAGGTCGACGTTCAGTTCGCGGTCCCAGATGCGAAGCTTGCCGAGCGTCTTGAGGAACGCGTCGACGTCGCCCTTGCCGCCCAGCGCGATCACGCCGTCATCCATGTCCTCGTCCTCGATGCCGGCCTTTTCCAGGAACGGCTTCGCGTCGGCGTTGAAGCCGATGAACTTGGCATGCCCGAACGCGTCGCTGACGAAGTCCTTGGCGGTCTTGTCCTTGCCGAGCTTCTTCGCGCCGTCCGCCGACACGACGATCGCGACGGCATCGTAAAGCACCGACGGCGCACCATCGATCTTCTGCTTGCCCTCCGCGAGCGTCCCGTCGTCGAGCGTTGCGCCCGCAACCTTCGGCGCGATGATCTCGTACGTGGCCTTCGCCGCGACGATCCCGTCGACCAGGGCCTGCACGATTGCTGCCGGAGCACCGTCGGTGACGAGGATGCCGAGCTTGCGACCCTCGAAGCTGCCGCTGGTGTTCTTCAGGATGCTGAGTGCATCCGACGACGGCAGGTCGGTACGCGTCTCGACCGCAGCCTTGGCCTTTGGCGGCATCGCCTTGAGCCCAAGACCGGTCGCAACCGTTTTCGCGAGCTTCTCGTCGATGTTGAGCAGATGCCCGACCATCAGTTCGCGGATGTCGACGCGCTCGACCTTCGACAGCTCGAACGTCAGCGCATCGCCGATGTGCTTCTGCTCGATCTCGGTCTGGCTGATGAAGAACTGCCGCGCCTGACTGTAGTGATCGGCGAACGTCGCCGACCGCACCTGCGCCTTGCGACCCGTCTCCTGCGACGGGAAGTGCTTGTAGCCCTTCGATGGGCTCTCGCGCGGCGTGCCGGCCCAGCTGTTCGGCTCATAGTTCGCACGACCCTTGCGGGCATGCATCGCCATGTGACCATCCTGCTGGTAATTGTTCACCGGGATCTTCGGCGCATTGATCGGGATGTGCGTGAAGTTGGTGCTGCCCAGGCGCTTCAACTGCGTATCGAGATACGAGAAGTTGCGGCCCTGCAGCAGCGGATCGTTGGTGAAGCCGATGCCCGGCACGATGTTCTGCGTGCAAAACGCGACCTGCTCGGTCTCGGCGAAGAAATTGTCGACCAGACGATCGAGCTTGAAGCTGCCGATGATGCGGACCGGGATCTGCTCCTCGGGAATGACCTTGGTCGCGTCGAGCACGTCGAACTCGAAATTGTCGGCGAACTCGTCGTCGAACAGCTGCACGCCCATGTCCCACTCTGGGAAGTTGCCCTGGTCGATCGAGTCCCAAAGATCGCGACGATGGAAGTCGGGATCGGCACCGTTGATCTTGACCGCTTCGTTCCACGCGACCGACTGGAGACCCAGCTTCGGCTTGAAGTGGAACTTGACGTAGGTGCCTTTGCCCTCGGCATTGACGAGGCGGAACGTGTGTACGCCGAACCCCTCGACGAAGCGGAAGCCGCGCGGGATGGTGCGGTCGGACATGATCCACATGACCATGTGCATCGATTCCGGGGTCAGGCTAATGAAGTCCCAGAAATTATCATGCGCAGTCTGTGCCTGCGGGAAGCCGCGGTCGGGCTCCTGCTTGGCGGCGTGGATCAGGTCGGGGAACTTGATCGCGTCCTGGATGAAGAACACCGGGATGTTGTTCCCGACGACGTCCCAGTTACCCTCCTTGGTGTAGAACTTCACCGCGAAGCCGCGCACGTCGCGTGCCAGATCCGCCGAGCCCTTGTTGCCCGCGACCGTCGAGAAACGCAGGAACATCGGCGTCTGCTCGCCGACTTCGGTCAGGATGCCGGCGCTGGTGAACTCTTCCAGGCTCTCGGTCAGCGTGAACGTGCCATGTGCGCCATAGCCGCGTGCGTGGACGACGCGCTCGGGGATACGCTCGTGATCGAAATGGAAGATCTTCTCGCGGAAGTGGAAATCCTCGAGCAGCGTCGGCCCGCGGTCGCCCACCTTGAGCGAATTCTGGTCGTCGAATACCGGGATGCCCTGCTGCGTCGTCAGTACGTCGCCGTCGCCGCTGGCGATCTGGTGGAGTTCGCCGCCTTCGCCGATCTGCGTTTCGAACGTCGCGCCCTGCGGTGGCGTGCCGGTATCCTTGGCGATGGTCTTGGTCATTTGCCGTCCTAGAAGCTTCTCAGGACCCACAGCGCGCGGGGCGGGCTAAGAGTTGCACCGGAAACGGCGACTTAATGCAGATCAGCAAGATTGCGGGGGGAGGGCGTGAGCAGGGAGAAATGCCGGAGGGCGCGCGTTAAGCCGCGACAATCCCCAGCGAAAGACCAGCCATGCACATCGACCTGACAGGCCAGGCCGCGATCGTCACCGGCGCGAGTTCCGGTCTCGGCCGCGCCTCCGCCATCGCCTTTGCTAAGGCGGGCGCAAAGGTCGCGGTCAACTACAACAGCAGCGCGGACAAGGCACGCGAGGTGGTCGAGGCGATCGAGCAGGCCGGCGGCGAGGCGTTCGCCTGCGAAGCGGATACGTCGGACGAGGCAGCGGTGATGAAGCTGTTCGACGAGACGGTCGAGCGCTTCGGCGGCGTCGACATCGTCTTCGCCAACGCGGGCATGCAGAAGGACGCAGCCTATGCCGACCTGACGCTGGAGGACTGGAAGCGCGTCATCGACGTCAATTTGACCGGCCAGTTCCTCGTCTCGCGCGAAGCCGTCCGCCGGTTCCGCAAGCAGGGCGACCGTGGCGTCAGCCGGTCGATCGGGAAGATCCTGTTCATGAGCTCGGTGCACGAGGTCATCCCCTGGGCGGGCCACGCCAACTACGCCGCGTCGAAGGGCGGCAGCGGGATGCTGATGCGCACGCTCGCGCAGGAGATCGCCGGCGACCGCATCCGCGTGAACGGCATCGCCCCCGGCGCGATTGCGACCGAGATCAACGAGAATGCGACCGCCGACCAGGACAAACTGCTCGAACTGATCCCGTACGGCCGGATCGGCGACCCGGAGGACGTCGCCCGCGCGGCACTGTTCCTGGTGTCGGATGCGGCGGACTATATCGTCGGCTCGACGTTGACGATCGACGGCGGCATGAGCCTGTATCCCGGCTTCCGCGATAATGGCTGACCTTGGGGATAAGCACGCCATATCGATCGCGGACCACGGCGCGATCGGTAATCTGGAGACGATCGCGCTGGTCGATACGGCGGGCACGATCGACTATCTCTGCTGGCCCTGCCTCGACAGCGCGTCGGTCTTCGCGCGGCTGCTCGACGGTGAAAAAGGCGGGCATTTCTCTGTCGAGCCAGACCTCCCCGACGCGAACATCGTCCAGATGTACCTGCCCGAGACCAACATCCTGCTGACCCGCTGGATGGCGAACGCGGCTAGCGTCGATCTGGTCGACCTCATGCCGGTCGGCAACGACAAGGACGACGCGCCGTCGCGGTTGGTCCGGCGGCTGACCTGCACGCGCGGATCAGCGACGGTCCGAGTCCGGTGCGCCCCGCGGTTCGATTACGGCGTGATGGGACGCACGGCCTCCGTCACGACGTCCGAGGCGGACGTGTCGCGCGGCCGGTTCGATCACGAAAGCGGGCTCGCGCTCGCGGTTCACGGCGCGGCGACGCTGGTCGCGGACGGCTGCGATCTGACCGCCGAGATCCACCTGACCGAAGGCGACACCGTCTCGCTGATCCTCAGCAACCCGGACGACGTCTCCCTCGATACCGATGCGCTCGATGCGATCGTCGAGAAGGACATCGCTTATTGGCGCGCATGGAGCCGCAAGTCGCGCTACCGCGGCCGCTGGCGCGAGACGGTCGAGCGCTCGGCAATGGCACTAAAGCTGCTCACCTCGCGCAAGCACGGTTCGATCGCCGCCGCCGCGACCTTCGGCTTGCCCGAAGCGCATGGCGGTGTCCGCAACTGGGATTACCGCGCGACGTGGGTCCGCGATTCCTCCTTCATCGTCTATGCCTTGCTCCGGCTTGGGTACCAAGGCGAGGCGGTCGGCTTTCTCCACTGGGCGATGGACCGCGCGCAGGCGTGTTCGAAGGGCCATCTCGGCGTCATGTACGCGCTCGACGGCGGCGAGATCGCCGACGAACGCAAACTCGACCTCGCCGGGTTCGAGGGTGCCACGCCGATCGTCGTCGGCAACGAGGCGAAGGACCAGACGCAGCACGACATCTATGGCGCGCTGCTCGATGCGACCTATCTCGGCAGCAAATATGGCGAGCCGATCGCACATGACTCCTGGGTCGCGATCGGGCGGATCGTCGACCAGGTCTGCGAGACGTGGGACACGCCGGACTCTGGCATCTGGGAAGTTCGCGGGCCGAAGAAACATTATCTCCACTCGCGCCTGATGAGTTGGGTCGCGGTCGATCGCGCGGTCCGGCTGGCACAGAAGCGCTCGCTCCCCGCGCCGCTGGTCCGTTGGTCGGAGACGCGGACGGCGATCCACGACGATATCTGGGCGAACTTCTGGAACGACGATCTCGGCCGCTTCGTCCGCGCGATCGGCGACGCGCCGGAGGATCTGGCGGTCGACGGCGCATTGCTGATGATGCCGCTGGTCCGCTTCGTCGGCGCGACCGACCCCAAGTGGCTCGCGACCCTGAAAGCGATCGGCGAGGATCTGTCCGACGACGGGCAGGTCTATCGCTACCGGATCGACGACGGCCTGCCGGGGCAGGAGGGGACGTTCGTCGCCTGCTCGTTCTGGTACGTCGAATGCCTCGCGCGGGCCGGGCGGCTCGACGAGGCACGGCTGAACTTCGAGAAGCTTCTCGCGCATGGCAACCATCTCGGCCTGTTCGCCGAGGAGATCGCGCAGGACGGCAGCTTCCTCGGCAATTTCCCGCAAGGCTTCAGTCATTTGGCGCTGATCAGCGCGGCCTTCTACCTCGACCGCGCGCTCGACAGCGACGGACCTCGGGAATGGGCATGACAATCTTCACCGACGTAAGGACGACAGCATGAACCTCGATATCGCAGGCAAGATCGCACTCATCACCGGCGCGGACAGCGGCATGGGCAAGGAAACCGCCCGGATGCTCCTCCAGGAAGGCGTCCGCGTCGCGATCACCGACCAACCCGGCGGCGACCTCGACGCCAGTGTCGAAGATCTCAAGGCGCATGGTGAGGTGATCGCGGTCGAGGCCGACCTGACCAAGCTCGACGATGTGAAGGCGTTGTTCGCGAAAGTCCGCGAACAGCTCGGCGAACCCGACATCCTGGTAAACTGCGCAGGCGTGACCGGCGCGACCGGCGACTTCCTCGACGTTGACGATGAAGGCTGGCAGTCGACGATCGACATCAACCTGATGGGCGCGGTGCGCGTCTGCCGCGAGGCGATCCCGGCGATGCGCGCCGCGAAATGGGGTCGCATCGTGCTGATGAGCTCGGAGGATGCCGTGCAGCCCTATGTCGACGAACTCGCCTATTGCGCGTCGAAGGCGGGCATCTCCAGTCTGTCGAAGGGGTTGTCGAAGGCATACGGCTGCGACAACGTCTTGGTGAACACCGTCTCGCCCGCGTTCATCGCCACGCCGATGACCGACAAGATGATGCAGAAGCGCGCCGACGAGAAGGGCACGAGCTTCGACGAGGCGATCGAGACATTTCTCGAGGAAGAGCGGCCGGGGATGACCTTGAAGCGTCGCGGGACGTCGGAAGAGGTCGCGTCGGCCATCGTGTTCCTGTGCTCGGAGCGGGCGAGCTTCATCAACGGCGCGGATATTCGGGTGGATTCGGGTTCGGTGATGACTGTGGCTGGCTAAGCCTCACCCTTAACCGTCATCCCCGCGGAGGCGGGGACCCATACTGGCTGGCCGTCGTGATAAATCGCGAAGTCCGGGGGTATGGATCCCCGCCTGCGCGGGGATGACGGAGTTGGGCGGGGGGGGGAGGTTGCCCTTACCCCTCGAACAAATCCCTAAACTGCCGCGGCTGCGACCGGAGATACTGCTTCGGCGCCTTTACCTTACCCCCAAGATGCGCCGCCGCATGCCAGGGCCACCGCGGATCGTACAAAATCGTCCGAGCCAGCGCGATCATGTCCGCATCGCCCGTTCCGACGATAGCCTCGGCCTGCTCGAAATCGGTGATCAGCCCGACCGCGACGACCGGGATCGATACCGCCTGCTTCACCGCCCGCGCGAGCGGCACCTGATAGCTCGGCCCGACCGGGATCTGTTGCGTGGGCGTGATCCCGCCACTCGACACATGGATCGCACTGCACCCGCGCGCCTCCAGCGCCTTCGCAAACGCGACCGTCTGCTCCGAATCCCAACCGCCCTCGGCCCAGTCGGTCCCCGACACGCGCATCGTCACCGCACGCTCGGCCGGAAACGCAGCCCGAACCGCGTCATACACCTCGAGCGGGAAGCGCATCCGGTTCTCCAGACTGCCGCCATACTGGTCCTCGCGCCGGTTCGACAGCGGCGACAGGAACTCGTGCAGCAGATACCCATGCGCCGCATGCAACTGCACCGCGTCGATCCTGAGCCGCGCCGCACGCACCGTCGCCGCCACGAACGCATCGCGCACCCGCGCCAACCCCTCGGCGTCAAGCGCGACCGGCGCATTCTCCTCCGGCAGGAACGGCACCGTCGAAGGCCCCTCGGTCTGCCACCCGTTCGGCTCACCCGGTGCGATCTGCAGCCCACCCTTCCAAGGCACCTCGCACGACGCTTTCCGCCCGGCGTGCGACAGTTGGATCGCGATCGGCATGTCGGACCAGCGCCGCACGCTCTCGATCACCCCCGCCATCGCTGCCTCGGTCGCATCGTCGTACAGCCCGACATCGCCATGCGTGATCCGCCCCTCGGGTAGCACCGCGCTCGCCTCGATCGTCAGCAGCGCCGCGCCCGACAGCGCGAGCTGCCCGAGGTGGATCTGGTGCCAGTCGTTCATGCAGCCGTTGCTCGCGGAATACTGGCACATCGGCGCGATCACGATCCGGTTGGCGAGTGTCAGGTTGCCGACCTGAAGCGGCTCGAACAGTTTCGGCCCGCTCATGCGAGGATCGATCCGATGGTGTAAGGCATGTGCATGTCCTTGATACGTAGAAGAGTGCGGCGAAAACTCGCTTCGTCATGCGGAACATAGGAAGTGGCGGGCGGGTTTCACGCCAAGGAATGCTGCACCGCGATAAAGCTCGGTCGGCGACACGAAAAGGGTCCACGCATTGCATCTACTGCCCGACACGCTCGACGCCGGCTCGGCCTATCCCCTCGGCGCGACCTTCGACGGCCTCGGCGTCAATTTCGCGGTCTATTCCGCCAATGCCGAGAAGATCGAACTCTGCGTCTATGACGAGACCGGCCGCCGCGAGTTGAAGCGCTATCCGCTCCCCGAATGGACCGACGAAGTCTGGCACGGCTACCTCCCCGACGCGCAGCCCGGCCTCGTCTACGGCTTCCGCGCGCATGGCCGGTACGCGCCCGAGGAAGGCCACCGCTTCAACCCGAACAAGCTGCTGCTCGACCCGTACGCCAAGCAGATGATCGGCGAACTCCGCTGGACCGACGCGATGTACGGCTATCAGGTCAAGTCGCCGCGGGCCGACCTGAGCTTCGACAAGCGCGACAGCGCGCTGACGATGCCGAAGGGCGTCGTGACCGACAGCCATTTCGACTGGTCGCGCGACGTGCGCCCGAACACGCCGTGGTCCGAGACGGTGATCTACGAGGCGCATACCAAGGGCCTGACCAAGCTGTTCGAGGAGGTCCAGCCGTCCGAACGCGGCACCTTCGCGGCGCTCGGCAACCCCAAGGTCATCGATCACCTGAAACGCCTCGGCGTCACCGCGATCGAGCTGCTGCCGATCCACACCTACATCCAGGACCGCTTTCTCCAGGAGAAGGGCCTGCGCAATTACTGGGGCTACAACACCCTCAATTTCTTCACGCCCGAGCGATCGTTCTTCGCGACCGACAGCCACGACGAACTTCGCCGCTCGATCCGCCGCCTCCACGCGGCCGGGATCGAGGTCATCCTCGACGTCGTGTACAATCACACCTGCGAGGGCTCGGAACAGGGTCCGACGCTCTCTTGGCGCGGGCTCGACAACGCGAGCTACTACCGCCTCGTCAAGGACGACCCGCGCTATTCGATCAACGACACCGGCACCGGCAACACGCTGAACCTCACCAAGGCGCGCGTCATCCAGATGGTCGCGGATTCGCTCCGCTACTGGGCGACCAGCTTCGGCATCGACGGTTTCCGCTTCGATCTCGGCCTGACGCTTGGCCGCACGGACACCGGTTTCGATCCCGGCGCAGGGTTCTTCGACGTGCTCCGCCAGGATCCCGTGCTCGGCAAGCTGAAGCTCATCACCGAACCTTGGGACATCGGCCCCGGCGGCTATCAACTCGGCAACTTCCCCCCCGGTTTCGCCGAGTGGAACGACAAGTACCGCGACACCGTGCGGAAATTCTGGCGCGGTGACCACGCGCAGCGCGCCGATCTCGCCGCACGCCTGACAGGCTCGGCCGATCTGTTCGACCGCCGTGCGCGCCGCCCCTGGGCGAGCGTCAACCTGCTCGGCGCGCATGACGGCTACACGCTCGCCGACACCGTCGCCTACGAGGAACGCCACAACGAAGCGAACGGCGAGGACAATAACGACGGCCACTCGAACAACTGCTCGCGCAACTGGGGCGTCGAAGGCCCGACCGAGGACCCGGCGATCCTCAAGACTCGGTCGCGCGTGATGCGCTCGATGCTGACCACGCTGTTCGCCTCGCTCGGCACGCCGATGCTGGTCGCGGGCGACGAGTTCGGCCGCACGCAGAACGGCAACAACAACGCGTACTGCCAGGACAACGAGATCAGCTGGCTCGACTGGAACAAGGCGAAGTCTCCCGAGGGCGATGCGCTGATCGACTTCACCGCGCGCCTGATCGCCCTCCGTCGCGACTATCCGATGCTACGCGCCGGCAACTTCCTCTACGGCGAGGACACGCCCGCGGAAGGCCTCAAGGACATCGAATGGTGGGACGAGCGCGGTCTGCAACTGACTTCAGACGATTGGGAGAACACCAACGGCCGCGCGCTGGTAATGCGCCGCGCGTGCGAGCGGGACTCGGGCGAAGTGCAAGTGATCTCGCTGTTCCTGAACGCCTCGGAAGGCCCGCTGACGTTCCACATGCCGCCCCCGGCAGAGGTCGAGCGCACCGTGCTGATCGACAGCAGCAGGCCCGACCAGCCGGCGACGCTGATCAAGGACAGCTACGAGCTTCCCGCACAGGGCGCGGCGTTGCTGACGTGGACGATCGCGGCAGCATGACCTGGGGACCGACGCTCGCCGAAGATGGGACGACCTTCCGCCTCTGGGCACCCGACCGTGATGTGGTGACACTCGAAATCGCCGATGGCGACGCGGTTCAAATGACTTCCGAACCGGAGGGCTGGTTCAGCGCGAAGGTACCCGTCGGTGCCGACACGCGCTACCGGTTCCGGCTCGCGGACGATCTGACCGTTCCCGACCCGGCTTCGCGTGCACAGGACGGCGGCGTCCATGGCTGGAGCGTGGTTGTCGACCAAGCCTATGACTGGCGCACCCCGGACTGGCCCGGCCGACCGTGGGAAGAGATGGTCATCCAGGAGGTCCATGTCGGCACGCTCGGCGGCTTCGCAGGCGTCGCGGACCACCTCCCGGCGATCGCCGAACTCGGCATCACCGCCATCGAACTCATGCCCGTCAACGCGTTCGGCGGCACGCGCAACTGGGGCTATGATGGCGTGCTGCCCTACGCTCCCGCCGAAAGCTACGGCACGCCGGACGAGCTGAAAGCCCTCGTCGACCGCGCCCACGAACTCGGCCTCGCCGTGTTCCTCGACGTGGTCTACAATCACTTCGGCCCTGACGGAAACTACCTTGGCGCCTATGCGAAGGGCTTTTTCCACGCCGAAGTCGACACCCCCTGGGGCGGCGCGGTCGCGGTCGACCAGGCGCCGGTCCACCGCTATTTCGTCGACAACGCGCTGATGTGGCTGAACGAGTACAAGTTCGACGGCCTGCGCTTCGACGCGGTCCACGCGATCGAGAACGACGCCTTCCTCGACGCGATGGCCGCCGAACTGCGCGCAAAGACCGCCGGCCGCCACGTCCACCTCGTCCTTGAGAACGAAGGCAACGACGCCGACCGGCTCCATCCCGCCGCGTTCGACGCGCAGTGGAACGACGATTTCCACAACGTCCTCCACGTCCTGCTCACCGGCGAGACCAGCGCCTATTACGCCGATTTTGCCGACCGCCCTGCTGAACGCCTCGCGCGCTGCTTGGGCGAAGGCTTCATCTACCAAGGCGAAGGCTCCCCCAACCACGACGGCAAGCCGCGCGGCAAGCTGAGCGCACACCTGTCGCCGACCGCGTTCGTCGCATTCCTCCAGAACCACGACCAGATCGGCAACCGCGCGATGGGCGAACGCCTGACGCTGCTCGCGGGCCGCCAAAAGCTCCGCGCTGCCACCGCGTTGCTGCTGCTCGGCCCGCAGATACCCCTGCTCTTCATTGGCGACGATCACGGCAGCGAAAGCCCGTTCCTGTTCTTCACCGACTTTCACGACGAACTCGCAGATGCGGTGCGCGAAGGCCGGCGCAAGGAATTCGCCAAGTTCGCCGCCTTCGCCAATCCCGAAGCGCGCGAGGCGATCCCCGACCCAAACGCGCACGAAACCTTCCTCCAATCGCGAGCACGGCCCGGCGCCGATGCGGCCGAGTGGCAGAACCTCTACCGCACTCTGCTCAAGATCCGACACGAGCAGATCATCCCCCGCCTGCGCGACACGACCGCAATCGGCGCCGAGGCGATCGGGGAGGAGGCGGTCGTTGCGCGCTGGAGATTGGGGGACGGCGCAATCCTCACGATCGTACTCAACCTCGGAGACGATGTCGTTGATTTTCCTGCAATAGAGGCCACGCCGATCTTCGCCGATGGCGAACCCGGTGAGGCTGCCAGCGTGGCAGTCTGGCTGGATTGATGAGCAGCCTCCGAACACTCGCTGTCGCGGCCGGCCTGCAAGCCGAATGGCAGGACGCAGCGGGTCGTCGCCAGACCGTCGCCGACCGCGCGTTACAGGCGATCCTGGATCGTCTCGGCCATCCGTCCGGAAGCGAAAAGCAGATCACCGAAAGCCTCGCCGCGATCGAAGCTCGAAACGCGCAGGGTGTCCGTTTCTTGTCCGTCGATGTGGGAGACCCGATCCGGCTGACATCGAAGGTATCAGGCAACGCCGAACTTACGTTCGAAGACGGTACAACGCGCTCCGTCACGATCGATAATGGCGATTTAAGTCCGATAAGCAAGAACGGCTACCACAAGGTTGAAATCAATGGCGAAGTCATCGACATTCTCGTCGCGCCACGCCGCTGCTACACGATCGCCGACGCGCTACCGGGCCGCAAACTTTGGGCGCCCGCCGTCCAGATTCCAAGCCTTCGTACCGACGCGCCGAAGGCGTTTGGCGACTTCGTTTCGCTAGCAGATGCCGCCCGAGCCTTCGGCAAACGCGGCGCCGATGCCCTCGCGATCAGCCCGACGCATGCGTTGTTCCCCGCCGACGCCAGCCGATACAGCCCCTACGGACCCTCGAGCCGGCAATTCCTCAACGGCCTGTACGGCGACCCGGCCGCATTCGGTGCACAGTCCGACAGCCGCGACCTTCCCGAACTGATTGACTGGCACGCCGCGATCCCCGAAAAGCTCGCGCAACTACGCAAGAGCTTCGATCAAGCGCTTCCACAGATTGAGGAAACGCTGACAGCGTTCAGGCGGCAAGGCGGCGACGACCTCGAACGCCATGCCGAGTTCGACGCTCTCCATGCGCGCTTCTTCGCTACCACCGGTGCACGCGGCTGGCAGCAATGGCCCGCCGAGTATCACGATCCCGCTAGACCCACCGTCCGCCGCTTCGTCGCGGAGCATGCGGACGACGTCACGTTCTACATCTTCCTCCAATGGCTGGCGCGGCGCGACCTCGACGCCGCGCAGACGGCCGCCAAGGACGCCGGCATGGCGATCGGCCTCATCGCCGATCTCGCCGTCGGCATGGATCCCGGCGGCAGCCACGGCTGGAGCCGGCGCAGCGACTTGCTGACAGGCCTCTCGATCGGCGCGCCGCCCGATCCACTCGGTCCCGACGGGCAAAGCTGGGGCATTACCGGCTTCGATCCGCAAGCGCTGCGTGATACTGCCTTCGCTCCCTTCATCGCAACCATCCGCGCAGCGCTCGCGCACGCCGGTGGCATCCGCATAGACCACGCGTTCGGCCTCCGTCGCCTCTGGGTCGTTCCCGAAGGCGCGTTGGCCGCTGAGGGCGCGTACCTCGACATGCCGTTCGACAACATGATGCGGATCGTCGCGATGGAATCACAGCGCGCCAAGGCGATTGTCATCGGCGAAGACCTCGGCACCGTCCCCGACGGGTTCCGCGAGGCGATGGACGCGCGCGCCATGCTTGGGATGCGGGTGTTGTGGTTCGAGCGCGATGCTGACGGCTTCGTGCCCCCCGCCAAATGGTCGCCCGATGCAGTGGCGATGACCGGTACGCACGACCTCGCCACCGTCGCAGGCTGGTGGAGCGGCCGCGATATTGACTGGACGTGGGACCTCGGACGCAAGTCCGACGCCGCCGACAAGCCCGCAGACCTCGCCGCTCGCGCCAAGGACCGCGGCGCGCTCTGGCCTGCATTCGACACCGGCATCGAACAGCCCACCCCTGAAGACACCAACCCGGTCGTCGACGCCGCCATCGCGCATGTCGCCAGCACGCCCTGCGCGCTCGCCATCATCCCGATCGAAGACCTCGCCGGGCTGGTCGAGCAACCCAACCTCCCCGGCACGATCGACGAACACCCCAACTGGCGCCGCCGCATGCCCGACACAACCGAGGCGCTGCTCGCCCGTCCCGAGGTCACCGCCCGCATCGCCAAGCTCAACGCCACGAGACCCGCATGACCGTCCTTACCACGCCGCGCGCAACCTACCGCATCCAGTTCCACAAAGACTTCACCTTCGCGGATGCCGAGGCACTTGTCCCCTATCTCGACCACCTCGGGATCAGCCACCTCTACGCCTCGCCGATCACCACGGCGCGCAGCGAGTCCACCCACGGCTACGACGTCGTCGACCCGACCCGCATCAACCCCGAACTCGGCGGCGAAGAGGCGTTCCGCAGCCTGGTCGCAGTCCTCCGCGCGCGCGACATGGGCGTCATCATCGACATCGTCCCCAACCACATGGGCGTTGTCGGCGGTGAGAACGCATGGTGGAATGATGTCCTAAGCCACGGCGAAACCAGCGAATATGCTTGCTATTTCGACATAGACTGGCGCGAGAAACTCGTCCTCCCGATCCTCGGCGCCCCGCTTGCCGAAACACTGACCAGCGGCGCGTTGAAGGTCGAGCGGGTCGATGGCCGCTACGTCCTCGAAGCATACGGCGAACATCGACTGCCGATCCGCGACGAGGACCAGGCGACCGCGGCAATCGATGACATCGCTGCGCTGATCGGCCGCCAGCACTACCGCTTGGCGTCATGGCGTGTCGCCAACGACGAACTCAACTGGCGGCGGTTTTTTACAATCAACGACCTCGCCGGCCTACGCGCGGAAGACCCGGTCGTGTTCGAAGCCACCCATGCGCTCTATTTCCGCCTCTACGCCGAGGGCCTGATCGATGGCGTCCGCGTTGACCACGTCGACGGCCTGACCGATCCCGCCGGCTATTGCCGCCAACTCCGCGCGCGACTGGACTCGATCGGGCGCCCCGCCGACGCGCCGCCCGGCCCGGCGTACATCGTCATCGAGAAGATCCTCGCCGACGGCGAACCGCTCAGCCCCGACTGGGGCGTCGACGGCACGAGCGGCTACGACTTCATGGAGCAGGTCACCGCCTTGCTCCACGCCCCCGCCGGCGCGGAGCCCTTAGGCAAGCTGTGGGCGGACATCAGCGGACGCTCCGCCGACTTCGCCCCCGAGGAACTGCGCGCGCGACAAGAGTTGCTCAGGTGGCAGTTCGACGCACAGCACCACCGCTGCGTCGAGGCATTCGTCACGCTCGCCCGCTCGACCCCCGAGTGCGACGGCCTGACGACGGGCATGCTCCACCGCGCGATCGAGCGGTTGCTGTGGGTCTTCCCGGTCTACCGAACCTACGGAACCGGCGCCGCAGCACCCGCAGCCGACGCCGCGATCCGCGAAACCGTCCGCCAGCGTGTTGCCGAGTTCGTCCCGCCCGGCGAAGGCGCAGTCGTCGACCATATCCTGTCATGGCTGGCAGGCGAGGGGCCAGGGGACACCGCGCTGGCCGCAGACGCGGTGCGCCGCTTCCAGCAACTCTCCGCGCCCATCGCTGCCAAGGCGGTCGAGGACACCGCCTTCTACCGCTACGGCCGCCTCCTCTCGCGCAACGACGTCGGCTTCGATGCGGCCCGCATGTCGCTCGACATCGACGCGTTCCACACTGCGATGATCGAGCGAGCCCGCGACTGGCCCTTCGCCATGCTCGCCACCGCGACGCACGATCACAAGCGCGGCGAAGACGTCCGCGCGCGTCTCGCGGTGCTGAGCGAGGTCCCGGGGCTGTGGCGCGCGCATGTCGAGCATTGGCTCGAACTGGCAGCGCCATTCGCAGACGGAGTCGATCGCGCCGAGATCTATATGCTGCTCCAGACGCTGTTCGGCGCCTGGCCAGCGGGTCTCGATGCCGCGGACGCAAACGGCCTGTCCGACTACGCCAAGCGGATCGTGGCGTGGCAGGAGAAGGCCTTGCGCGAGGCCAAGCTTCGCTCCTCCTGGGAAGCCCCCGACGAGACGTACGAAACCCGCTGCCACGATCTCGCCAAGGCCCTGCTCGACCCCGATCGATCGCGCACATTTCTCGAAGACATTACTGCGTTCGTCGACCGGATCGCGCCGATCGCTGCGGCCAACACCCTTGTGCAAGTCGCGTTGCGCGACACCGTGCCCGGCGTGCCCGACCTGTACCAGGGCACCGAAACCACCGACCTGAGCCTAGTCGATCCCGACAATCGACGTCCGGTCGACTATGCCGCGCGTCGGCAGTCGCTCGCACAGGCCGACGACCCCAAGACCGCGCTTATCGCCCGACTCCTCGCGCTGCGACGCGACCACCCCGCGCTTTTCGCTCACGGCACGTACGAGCCGATCGCGGTGACCGGTCCCCGTGCCGACCACGTCATTGCATTCACCCGCTCGCTCGACGGCAACGCAGTCCGCTGCGTCGTCGCGCTGCGCAGTGCCGAGCGGTATGAAAGCGCAGGCGATCCCCGCGACTGGTGGGCCGATACCGCGCTATCGTCCGGCGAGGCGATCGCCGACCTGCTCGGTGCATCCGCCGTGTCGTTCGTCATGCTGGACCAGCAGTCACCAACAGGAGCAAACCCATGAAGATCAGCGCACGCAATCAAATTTCCGGCACCATCGTCTCGATCACGCCCGGTGCGGTCAACGGCGCGATCAAGGTCGATATCGGAGGCGGCAATATCGTCACCGCCAATATCACCGAGGAAGCGATTGCCGACCTGGCGCTTGCGACCGGCGACACCGTCACCGTCCTGATCAAGGCCAGCGACGTCCTCATCGGCAAGTGACGGCGTACCGACCGTTCCCGCCATGACGCGGGAACGGTCGGCGTAGCTTACAGCCCGAAGCGCAGCGTCGCGCGGAAGTCACGGCCGGCGAGCGGCGCGAAGTCCTTGAGGAAGCTCGTCGCGCGGCGTGCGTTCACGTCGAACAGATTGTTCGCGCTCAGCAGCAACGTCGTCTTCGAATCCTTGCCGAACGGGCTGAGGCCGATCGAGGCGTTGACCATCGTGTACTCGTTGGTCTTCGTCTCGAACGCGGCGATGCGGTTCTGGTCGAACACGTGCTCGACCTCGACGCGGCCGTTGACCCGGTCGCCCTGCGCCTCGATCCCGCCCAGCACGCGCATCGGCGGAATGCGCGGCACGGGACCCTGGTCGACGATGTTGGCGTGGACGTAATCGCCCAGCGCGTCGGCGTTGACCGCATAGCCGCCGATCTGTGCGACCTTGACCGACGCATCGGCCTCGAACCCGTAATAGCGCGCATCGGCCTGCTGGTACTGGAAGCAGGGCAGGTCGACGGTGCGGCCCGAGGGATCCGCTGCCGCCTGGCAGACCGTCGATGCGACCTGGTTCTCCGAGATGTAGTTCGAGAACCAGTTGTAATAGGCTGACGCGTCGAAGCTGAAGCCGTCGCCATGTGCGTGCAGCGTACCCTCCAAGCCCCATGACTTCTCAAGCCGGAAGTTGGGATTGCCGAGTTCGTACGCTTGCGTCCCGGCATGCGCGCCGTTTGCGAACAGTTCTTCTGCCGACGGCGCGCGCTCGGTCCGCGAGCCGTTCAGGCCGACGCGGATGCTGTCGGTCAAAGCATAGGACGCGCCGAGCGAGCCCGAGACCGAATGATAGCTCTGGCTGCCGCGGAAGAAGCGAAAGTCGTCCTCGGGCGTGCGCGCGGCGAGATCGGTGATCTCGTAGCG
Source organism: Sphingomonas sp. AP28 (assembly GCF_056680455.1). NCBI lineage: Bacteria > Pseudomonadati > Pseudomonadota > Alphaproteobacteria > Sphingomonadales > Sphingomonadaceae > Sphingomonas > Sphingomonas sp. AP28. Next base: position 4,110,218 of record NZ_CM155283.1, read on the forward strand.
GACGCCACCCTCGGCGTGGAACTTGCCGGACTCGTATTGCTGGAGCGTGAAGAGGCCGGTCTGGTTGGTCTCGTTCTTCGGCAGGAAGGCTTCGTCGCCGACCACGTTGAAAATGCGGTTGTAGAACTGCACGCCCGACGCGCCCTGCCAGCCGCCGCGGTTCGCCTGGACGACTTCGAGACGACTTTCGAGCCCCTTATTGTAGAAGGCTGTGCCGACCGAGTTGTCCTCCTCCAGCTCGAAATGCCGATAGCTGGCTTGGCCGGCGCGGACGCGGATCTTGCTGATGAAATCGCCGCCGGTATCGATCTCGCCGCGTAGGTCGACACGGTTCTGGACGACGTCGAGGCGTGGCGCTTCCTGCTCCTGGCCGGGTTGCGTGGCGTACCGGATCGGCACGCCATACAGGCTGTCATAGTGGCTGTACGAGATGCCGAGATTGCCATTGTCCGTAATGATCGACGCGCCGGCACCCGCCGTCCAGGTTTCGGCCTGCGTGTTGGGGAGCTTGCCTTTCAACCGCGCCGAGGCGGCATAGTCCATCGGGTCGGCTTCGTTGGGATCGACGGGGAGGGCGGCCGTGGCCTGCGCCTGGGCGCGGGCGTCGCGCGAGAGGATGTAGCCGCCTGTGCGCAGGTCCCCGGACTTCAGATACGAGCCATCGGCGTGGAGCACGAGGTGCTGGCCGACTGCGACGTCGCCGGCCATGCCGCCGGAACGCTCGTTAGCGGCGGAGCCGTAATTCGCGATCCCGTTCACGCGGTAGCCGTTCTCGGGCACCGACCGCGGGATGCGCGTGTCGATGACGTTGACGACGCCGCCGACTGCAGACGTGCCGTACAGCAGCGCGCTTGGGCCGCGGAGGATCTCGATGCGCTCGGCGAGCAGCGGGTCGATGATGACGGCGTGGTCGACCGAGGTATTAGAGACGTCGATCGAGCCGATCCCGTCGGTCAGCACGCGAATACGGTCGCCCTGAAAGCCGCGGAGGATAGGACGCGATGCGCTCGGGCCGAACGACGATGCCGACACACCAGGCTGGCGCGCGAGAGTCTCGCCGATCGACGGCCGCAACTGGCGCGTGAGTTCCTGGCCGGTGAGGACGGTCGTGCCTTGAAGAACGTCGCGCTCGCTGGTCTGGATCGGGGCGGTGACGATGATGTCGCGCTGGTTGGTCGAGCCGACCGACGTCGGTGCGGGGGTAGGGGCCGGAGCTTCCGTGGCGACGGTTTGCGCATGTACCTGCGAGGAGAGGAGCGCAGCCAGGGCGGTGGCGCCGAACAGCATCGTCTTCATGAAATTCCCTTGTGTTGTCCCTGTACGACGCTGCGGGTAGATTTGATGATACATCATATCAAGTGACAATATTGCCATGAATGTGGATGGCGCCGCGACTGTTACCGCGATGCAACATGGTTTGATGTTCTCCAGGGGATCAAACCATCCGCCGTCATCCTGACGAAAGTCAGGATCCAGCGCCACGATTGGCGGCGTCCGTCGCTCTGAACGCTCACTTTCGTCAGGATGACGGAGTGGGGGAGGATCCGATCCTACACCCCGCCCCATTATCCCGCGGCGATCAAATCCTTGATGCGCGTGGCCAAGGCTTCCATCGCGAACGGCTTGGTCATGACGTGCATGCCGGGATCGAGATGGCCGTTGCCGACGACGGCGTTCTCCGCGTAGCCGGTGATGAAGAGGATCTTCAGATCGGGGCGACCGATCCGCGCCGCGTCCGCCATCTGCGGGCCGTTCATCCCGCCAGGAAGGCCGACGTCGGTGACCAGCAGGTCGATGCGAATATCGGATTGCAGCAGTTTCAGCCCGGATGCGCCGTCCGCCGCCTCGATCGCCGCGTAGCCGAGCTCCTCGAGCACCTCCATCACGAGCATCCGGACGGTCGGTTCGTCGTCGACCACCAGCACTGTCTCGCCGGCGTTCGCCCGCGGCGCTTCGGTATGTTCGGCGACCGTCTCGATGTCCTCGGCCTCGCCGAAATGCCGTGGCAGGTAGATGCAGACGTTGGTGCCTTCGCCAACCTCGGAGTAGATTCGGACATGACCGCCGGATTGCCGGGCAAAGCCGTAGATCATCGACAGGCCGAGCCCGGTGCCGAGCCCGAGCGGCTTGGTCGTGAAGAATGGATCGAACGCCTTGGCGATGACCTCGGGGGTCATGCCCGTGCCGGTATCGGACACGCACAGCGACACATACTGCCCGGCATCGAGTTCGCGCTCGCGCGCCGTGCGGGGCTCGATCCAGCGATTGGCGGTCTCTATCGTCAGCCGTCCGCCGCCCGGCATCGCATCGCGCGCGTTGATGCACAGGTTGAGCAGCGTGTTCTCCAACTGGTGGGGGTCGACCAGGGTCGCCCACAGCCCAACCGAGGCGACGACTTCGACTTCGACTTCGGGACCGACCGTGCGCCGGACCATATCCTCGATCCCCCCGACCAACCGATTGACGTCGGTCGGCTTGGGATCGAGCGTCTGTCGCCGCGAAAAGGCGAGCAATCGGTGGGTCAGCGCCGCCGCACGCTTTGCAGCACCCTGCGCGGCCAGCGAATAGCGCTCGACGTCATTCAGCCGGCCTTGCGCGATACGGATTCCGAGCAGTTCCAAGCTACCGGTAATACCGGTCAGCAAATTGTTGAAATCATGCGCGATCCCGCCGGTGAGCTGACCGACAGCTTCCATCTTCTGGCTCTGTCGCAACGCTTCCTCGGCGACCATGAGTTCGCGCGTCCGGGTCGCAACCTGATCCTCCAGCGTCTCGTTCCAGCGAGCGAGTTCGGCGGCCTGGCGTCGGCTGTCGTCGATGTCGGTGTTGGTCCCGACCCAGCGCAGGATGGTGCCGTCTGGTGCGCGGACCGCGTCCGCGCGGACCAGGAACCAGCGATAGTCGCCATCCTTGCCGCGCGCGCGAAACTCGACGCTGTATCGGTCACCGGTTGTGAGGGAGCGCCGCCAAGCCTCTGCCGCTGCCGAATAATCATCGGGGTGGACGCGGTCTTTCCAGGTGCCGATGCCGTCGAGCGTGCCTTGTTCGAGGCCATTGAAGGCATAGACCTGCCGGTTGAACCAATAGAGGTGGCCATCGGGTTTGGATGCCCAGATCTGGTTCGGCACGGCCTCGGCGAAGACGCGGAACTGTTCCTCGCTCTCGCGTCGTGCGGTCTCGGCGCGCAACCGTTCGGTCGCCGCACGGACTCGCTCGGCGACTTCGCGCATCAGCGCCAGGTCGCCGTCGCTCCAGACTCGCGCCGCGGCGTTGTTGACGTAGAACAACGCGACGAAATCATCCTGCTCGACGAGCGGCATGTTGACGAACGACCATGCGTCGATCGCCTTCAACTCGTCCGCCGTGTCGCGGGTCCGGTCGTCCTGGTCGACATCGGCGACCGCCACCGTTCGTCCGGCCTTCAGGTCCTCGATATACGTCCCGTACGCCCGGAAATGCAGCGTGCCGGCGAGCGTCGTCACGCCATCGGCGTTCCAGTCGCGCAAGACGGTGATCGTCTCGCGCGTCTTGTCGATCACGCCGTAGCCGACCCTGCTCACCTGCAAGGCGCGACCGAGGATCGAAGACGCGGCGTAGGCGATCGCATCGGGATCGGTCAGGTCGCGTATCGCGTCGCTCAGGTCCAACAGCGCGGTTTGCCGCATTTCGGCCTGCTTGCGCTCGGTGATGTCGAAGCTGATACCGGGGAAGCGAAGCGGGGTGCCGTCGGCGGCGAGCTGGCAGCGACCTTGCGCGGTGACCCAGCGGATCGCGCCGTCAGGCTGAACGAGACGGTATTCCGCGTCGAAATCTCCGCCGCTCCGCAACGCCGCGTCGATAGCGACGTGCGTGGCCTCGACATCGTCGGGGTGGATGCTGTTGAAGAAGTGCCCGATCGGCGCACCGGCATGACCGAGTTCCGGGGAAACGCCGTATAGCAGAGAGAACCGTTCGTCCGCTGTTACGGAGTCGTTCTGAACGTCCCAGTCCCAGGTCCCGATGCCGTTCCCCGCGGCCAGCGCCTGGCCGAGCCGTTCCTCGCTCGCTCGCGCGGCCGTGAGGATACTGCGGCGTTCCGAGATGTCGGTGAACAGCACTGCGACCTGCCGGGCGTTGGGTCCGCCGACCCGGAAGGCCTGGACATCGAACCAGCGCCCCATCGGTTCGGATCCGTGATCGAACCGGGCGGGCTCGCCGGTGATCGCCACGGCCCCGTACGTCTCGAACCAAAAGGCTTCGAGATCGGGGACAAGTTCGCTAGCGGTCCGGCCAACCGGATCGACGAGTCCGCTCTGGCTTTCGAACCGCGGATTGACCTCGACAAATCGGTAGTCGACGGGACGATCGTCGTGGTCGAACAGGATGTCGATGATGCAGAAACCGGCGTCGATCGCGTCGACCAATGCGCGATATCTGTCTTCGCTAGCGTTCGGCGTATTACCGCTCGGGGCCATCGGTCGGTGCATTGGATCTCAAGAGCCGGAGGACGCGACCTCATGAACCAAGGCCGGCGGCCTAACGCGTCAGTGGAAAAACCGATCCCGGTTCGGGCAATTCCGGCTCGCGCAGCTCGTCAGCTTTCCCGGATTCCGGCCGCCGCCGGAAGCACCCGTGCAAGCCGATCCGTCCAAGCCACGCATCCTTCCGTCGAGCCCAGCAGATCCTGCCGGATCTCGATCTCGGCATAGGGGCGGGCGGGATAGGCGTGACGGGGGATCGTGTAATCGATCTGGTCCATACGGTAGGGCTCGTTGTCCCCGACGGTCAGGTCGGGCTCGTCGCGCAGGACGTAGAGCAGAGCGTGCGCGAATCCGGTCTCGCCGCCGTCATGCAGGATTCCGATCTGCCATGGCCGGTCGATGTCGCGCATCGACGGCGTGAAGCTGTGCAGCGCCACGAGCGTGGTTGCGATCCCCAGCGCGTCGCGGCGTGCGAGTTCGCTGGCGATCGCCGCCTGGTAGGGCTCGTGGATTTCGGCAAACCGCGCCGCCACGTCGGCGTCCGACAGCGCCTGGTTGCCCGGCACGATGGTTCCGTCGCTCACGGCAGCGATCGCGTCCGCCTGGCTGGCACTCCGGTTGCAGTCGATCACGAGCCGCGAATAGGTCTGGCGCACGAACACCGCGTCCAGCCTCTCCGCCAGCAAGGTGCCGAGTTCGCCGATGCCGATGTCCCACCCTATGTGCCGAGAGAGTTCCGCATCGCTCAACCCCAGCGAGCCCAACCTGCTCGGCACGGCTTTTCCCGCATGATCGCCGATCAGCAGGAACGATGACGCACCTTTGGGGTTGACCACGACGACCGGTGCGGCATCTTCGGTCCCAAGCAGCGTTGGGCTGGCAATGCTGTTCATGCGACGTGGATCCTCGATGCCATCACTAACGCTTTCTCATGTAACCAAATACTCATACCGCCAGCCGGTAGCGTTTGGCGAGCACCGGATCATGGTCCGGCCCCGAGAAAGCTACGACCAGCACCTTATCGACGCTAGACTGACGATCAGTCCGGAGCCCTCGGACGTACGCTGGCTGCAGGACGTGTTCGGCAATTCGGTGGCGATCGCCACGTTCGACAAGCGGGCCAAGGATCTGGTGATCGACAGCCAGGTCCGGCTCGATCACAGCCCCGCCGAGCTGCAGGATGTCGATATCGAGCGGTACGCACGCCTGTATCCCTTCACCTATTCGTCCGAGGAAATGCCCGACCTGCTCCGCTCGATCGAACGCCAGCATCACGACCCGCTGCGCGAGATCGACACCTGGGCGCGGCGGTTCGTCGGTACCGGCGGCCAGACCGACACGCTGGCGATGCTGTCCGAGATGACGGCGGCGATCAAGCGCGAGTTCACCTATGTCCAGCGCCCCGAAAAAGGCACGCAGTCGCCGATCGAGACGCTGGCCAAGCGCAAGGGGACCTGTCGCGACTATGCCATGCTTATGATCGAGGCGGTCCGCGCGCTTGGCTTCGCGGCGCGATTCATCTCGGGCTATGTCTACAACCCGAGCAGTCGGGAACAGCGCACCGGCGGCGGCAACACGCACGCCTGGGTCCGGGTCTATCTCCCTGGGTCGGGCTGGGTCGAATTCGATCCGACCAACGGGATCGTCGGCAACCGCGGTCTGATCCGCGTAGCCGTCGCGCGCGACATCTATCAGGCTGTACCGGTATCTGGAACCTGGAGCGGCTTCCCCGGCAGCTTCCTGGACATGAGCGTCTCGGTCGACATCAGCGTCGACGAGGCTGCCGAACCCTCGGTGCCGCACGACACCTACCAACATCATTCATCGCAAACCGCGTGACACACGGCGTGTCAGAAGGCGCGACAAGGGGGACATCGATGCTGATCCGGGCTGGTTATGACATTCGTTTCGAAACCGACGTCGCGACGCCGATGATGGCGATGCTGAGCCTTCACCCGTCGCGGAACAAGGATTTGGTGACGCCGCACCGTCTTGCTGCCGACCCCGACGTGCCGACCTATGATTATCTCGATGCGTTCGGCAATGTCTGCACGCGCTTCACCGTCCCCAAGGGCGGCCTGACGTTGTCGTGCGACTTCACGATCGAGGATAGCGGACTTCCCGACCCGGTCTCTCCCGACGCCGTCCAGCATGCGGTCGAGGACCTGCCCGACGACATCCTCATCTACCTGCTCGGCAGTCGCTATTGCGAGACCGATCGCCTGTCCGACACCGCATGGTCGTTGTTCGGCCACGTCCAGTCGGGTTGGCAGCGGGTCCAGGCGATCGTCGACTTCGCACACGATCACGTCGAGTTCGGCTATCATTTCGCCCGCTCGACCAAGACTGCGTGGGACGTCTACCAGGAGCGCCAGGGCGTCTGTCGCGATTTTGCGCACCTCGCCATCACGCTGTGCCGCTGCATGAACATCCCCGCTCGCTATTGCACGGGGTATCTCGGCGACATCGGCATCCCGCCGGTCGACGCGCCGATGGACTTTTCCGCGTGGTTCGACGTGTATCTCGGCGGCACGTGGCACACGCTCGACGCGCGTCACAATCGCCCGCGGATCGGGCGTATCCTGATGGCACGCGGGCGCGACGCGACCGATACCGCGCTTACCACTAGCTTCGGCCCGGCAAAGCTGGTCGGCTTCGACGTCCATACGGACGAGGTCGATCAGACGGGGTAAACCGGCTACGGCGCCAACTTAGGTCTTGTCGCACGTGTCGCGTTGGGCCTAACGGCACCGATCCCTTAACTTATGCTGCGATGCACAACATGACCACGACACCAGACCCATCCGTCCCCGCAAATGCCAATGCGCTGCTGTTGCAGGCGATCGCGTTGCGTCAGTGCATCACCGCGACCTATAATCGGATGGTCTGCACGCTGGCGCCGCACATCCTCTACACCAAGCATGACGACGTGTTCGTCGATGCGATCACGCTGGAGCGCGATGGTCAGCCGCCGAAGGAGATCAAGCTCGGTACGTTCAAGCTGGCCGGATTGAAGGATATCGAGGTCATCGACCGTCCGTTCGTGCCGGATGCTATCTTTAATCCAGGCGACATCAAGTACGACCGTGTGACCCTGTTCGTGGTGGATCGTACGTAGAGCTGTCCCAACAATCCTCCCCCGTCAGGGGGAGGTCCCAGGCGTTAGCTGACGGAGGGGGAGGACATGGAGCAGGCGTTTCGCTTCCCGTCTCCTCCGTCAGACAAGAGCAAGCCACCTCCCCCGAGTGGAAGAGGATCGGAATCGTTCAAGCCGCAGGTGGCAACCACGCCGTCTCGATCTCGCCGTATCGATCGGTAAACCCGGTCGCGGCGACCAGTGCCGCCTCGTCGACGATCCGCACCCGACGCCCGGTCCGCTCGATCACGCCCGACTTTTCCAGCGCGCGGATCGTCCGGTTGACGTGTACCTTGGTGAGCCCCAGCGCGTCGCCGATGTCCGTCTGGGTCAGCGGCAGGTCGAACGAATCCACGATCCCTCCCGCGGTCACGCGCAACCGAGCCATAATGTCGAGCAGCAGCGTCGATAGCCGCTCGCTTGCGCCCATCCGGCCGATCGTCGTCAGCCGGTCGCTCATTGCGACGTTCTCGGCGGCGGCAATGGCGTAGAGCAGCCCGGCGATCCGCGGTTGTGCGCGGAACAGCAGGCCTAGCTCGGTCTTCGGCAAATCGATCACGATGCAGTCCGAGATCGCGGTCAGCGTCGCCGCCGCCTGCGACCACGCCATGCTCGACGTCCCGATCAGGTCGCCCGCATAGTGGAAGCGCAGGATCTGGCGCCCGCCGGTGACCAGCTTGGTCGAGGAGTGCAGCCACCCCTGCCGCACGACGTACAGCGCGTGGCTTTCGCCACCTTCCGCGACCAGCACGTCACCCGCACGCAGGCGCCGCTCGCCGCGTTCGGCGTGCAGGATCGCCTCGCGTTCTGCGTCGGTCAGATCGAGATGCCGCCCCAGTCGTGCGATCAAACCGCTCAGTTGCATGCTTTACCCTTTTCCTTGCGCGCGGCTATTGCCGTCCCGCCGCCAATTGATCGTACCGCGCGTCGTGGATCGCGCGATCCTTTGTAAGTCTATCGATTACGATACAATGCCGTCATTGCGAACGTCCTAACTCGCTTTCCACCAACGGCGCAACGCGGGCTGTGATCCGATCGACGCCGGTCCGGTTGGGATGAACATGATCCGGCTGCATCAACGCGGCGTTGCCGATGACGCCATCCAGAATGAACGGGTAGAGCGTCGCGTGATAGGACTTGGCCAAGTCGGTCCATATCCTGTTGAATTGGGAAGAATACTCCGGACCCAGATTGGGCGGCGCCATCATGCCGGTCAGCATCACCGGGATGCCGCGACGCTTTGCCTCGTCCATCATCGCCGTCATGTTGGCGCGCGTCTCGGCCGGGGAAATCTGGCGAAGAACATCGTTGCCGCCGAGCCCCAGCAGGATCAGGTCGGGTTTGCGCTTCATGTTGTCCAGCGCGAACGCAAACCGCTGCCGTCCCGCCGCGCTGGTATCGCCCGAGACGCCGGCATTGACGATCGTGGCGTTGATGCCATCTTTGCGCAGCTGGTTCTGCAAAGCGTCGGGCAGGCTCTGCCCGCGGTCGAGGCCGTATCCCGCATACAGACTGTCACCAAAGGCGAGGATCAGACGCTCGGGACCCTTCGGTGCCGGAGCAGCGACGACCGGGGCAGCGGCCGGCGTGACTGTGTTCGTCGCGGGCGGCGGGGCAGGGACGTCGGGCGTCCGATCGCAGCCGGCCAGCAACCCCGCTTGGAGAAGCGCCAGTCCGCCCCCATAAAGAGGCCAGCGTCGCATCCGTTTCTCCAAGATATTGGTCTCCATGTCCGAACCTGCTTCCGCCGATATGGTGATCTCGGCACGCGATGTCACGCTGACACTCGGCGCATCGACTGCCGCGACGACGATCCTCAGGGGCGTCGATCTCGACATCGTCCAGGGCACCAGCGTCGCGCTGCTCGGGCCATCGGGGTCGGGCAAGTCGTCGCTGATGGCGGTGCTGTCCGGACTGGAGCGCGCGACGAGCGGCCGGGTCCGGGTAGCGGGCCTCGATTTCGGCACGCTCGACGAGGATGCCCTCGCACGCGCGCGCCGTGGGCGGATCGGGATCGTCCTCCAGGCCTTCCACCTGCTGCCGACGATGACTGCGCTCGAGAACGTTGCCGTACCGATGGAGCTTGCCGGAATGCCCGACGCATTCGAGCGCGCGGAGGTCGAGCTCGTTGCAGTTGGCCTGTCACATCGCATCGGCCATTATCCCACGCAGCTGTCGGGTGGCGAACAACAGCGCGTGGCCATCGCCCGTGCGCTCGGGCCGCGTCCGGCACTCGTCTTCGGCGACGAACCGACCGGCAACCTCGATGCTGCTACCGGCGCCTCTGTCATGGACCTGCTGTTCGACCGCCGCGCCGCGACCGGTGCCACGCTCATCATCATTACGCACGATCCTGTGCTCGCCGCGCGCTGCGATCGGACTGTCGAACTGAGTGACGGACGCATCGTCGCGGATCACTTACGGTGAGCGAATGGCGGCTTGCGTGGCGACTTGCCCGTCGCGAACTTGATCTTCGGTTTCGCGGGCTGCGACTTCTGCTTGCATGCCTGTTCCTCGGCGTCGGCGCTTTGGCGGCGATTGGCAGCCTGACGCAGTCGATCGACAGTGAGCTTGCGGCACGCGGCAGCGCGATTCTCGGCGGCGACGTCGAGTTCGGCACGTCGCAGCGTGCCGCCACGTCCGACGAACGCACTGCGATGGGGCGGCTCGGCACGGTATCGGAAACCGTGCGCATGCAGGCAACCGCGATCCGCGGCACCAACAGCGTGCCGGTCCAGCTCAAGGGCGTCGACTCGGTCTACCCGCTCTACGGGACGCTGGCCGTACAGGGCGGGTCGGTCGCCAAGGTCGCCGATGCCAAGTCGATCTGGATCGTCCCGGCCTTGGCGCAGAGACTTGGCGTCGGCCGCGGCGCGCGCGTACGGCTCGGAGTCGCCGATTTCACCGTCGCGGGCGTGATCGCGAACGAACCCGATCGCCTCGGTGAGGGCTTTACGCTCGGCCCCGTGGCGATCGTATCGATGGCGGGCATCGCGCGCACCGGTCTGGTCCAGCCCGGCAGCCTCTACGAGACCAAGTACCGGATACGCCTGTCGCCAGGGGCATCGCCGATGACCGCGGTCGACCGTTTCAAGGCTGCGTTCCCGACCGGCGGCTGGGAAACCAAGACGCGCGATCGTGCCGCGCCCGGCGCCGAACGCTTCGTCGATCGCATGGGGCAGTTCCTGCTGCTGGTCGGCTTGTCCGCGCTCGTCATTGCCGGCATCGGCGTCGGCAACGGCGTCTCTTCCTATCTCGCCGCCCGTCGCAGCAGCATTGCGGCGTTGAAGGTGCTGGGTGCGACGTCCGGTCTGATCGCGAAGATCTACCTTCTGGAGGTTGCGGTCGTCGCAGCGATGGGGATCGTGACCGGGTTGGCGGCGGGCGCGGTGACGGTGCCGCTGATCGTCTGGCTCGCGGGCGATGTCCTGCCGGTCGCGCCGCGCTTCTCGCTTCAGTTCGCGCCGCTCTCGCTTGCCGCTGGCTATGGCATGCTGATCGCGCTAGCCTTCACCGCGCCTCCCCTGATCGAGGCGGGCAGCATTCCCGCAGCCGGGCTGCTGCGCGGTGTCTTCGGCAATCGGTCCGTCCCGCTACGCCGGACCTTGCCTTGGGTCCTTGGTGCAGGAGCCGCTATCGTCGCGCTCGCGCTGTCGACCGCGGACCAGCCGGGCCTCAGCGCAGGCTTCCTCGCGGCGGTGGCCGGCGTGTTGCTGGTGCTGGCGGGGTTCGGCTGGGCCGTACGCCGGATCGCCGCGGCGCTTCCCCGCTCGCGCAAGCCGTTGTTGCGGCTCGCCATCGCCGGACTCCACCGCCCCGGCGCGCGGACCGGCACCCTGGTCGTCGCGCTCGGGCTCGGCCTGACGCTGTTCGTCCTGCTCGCTGGCATCCGCACGAGCATCGACGCGAACATCGCGCTCACCGTCCCCAAGCGCGCGCCGGCGCTGTTCGCCTTGGACGTTCCGCCAGACCGCGAGACTGAGTTCCGGCGGACCATCGAAGGCGTCGCGATCCACCCGGTCATCCGCACCGTGCCGGCGATGCGCGGGACGATCACAGGATACGGCACGACGCGCGTGGCCGATCTCAAGACGCTGCCCGACGGCGCCTGGGCGTTGCGTGGCGAGCGCGGGCTGACCTATTCCGCGACCTTGCCCGAGGGCAGCGAACTCACCGCCGGTCGGTGGTGGAGGCAAGACTATAAGGGGCCGCCGCTGGTCTCGATCGACGAACGGCTGGCCAAGGTGCTCGCGCTCAAGATCGGCGATCCGCTCAGCTACACGTTGCTCGGTGTCGAGCGGACCGCGCATATTGCATCGTTCCGCCGGATAAGCTGGGATACCCTGGGGTTCAACTTCGTGATGGTGTTCTCGCCCAATGCGATCGAGGATGCGCCGCATAATCTTGCCGCGACGATCGAACTCGCACCGGGGCAGGAAGCGCAAGTCATGCGTGCGTTGCTGCCACGCTTTCCGTCGGTGTCGGTGATCGAGGTTCGCGGCGTGCTCGGCCAGGTCCGCGATATCGTCTCGCAGATGGCGACCGCGATCACCGCGGCGGCGTCGGTGGCGATCCTCGCCGGGATCGCCGTGCTAATCGGCGCGATGGCCGCGGCGCGAGAGGCGCGTACCTATGATGGCGTGATCCTGCGGACGCTCGGCGCGACCCGACGGCAGGTGCTGGCGGT
>NZ_CM155283.1:4127500-4168459 GCF_056680455.1 Sphingomonas sp. AP28
CCAGTGCCTGAATTTCAACTAGTAGAAGCTTCTGGAAAGTAGCGCCATAGCGGGTGACAGCCCCGTATACGAAAGTGAGAATTCAGGACTCGAGTAGGGCGGAACACGTGAAATTCTGTCTGAACATGGGGGGACCACCCTCCAAGCCTAAATACTCGTATGTGACCGATAGCGAACTAGTACCGTGAGGGAAAGGTGAAAAGCACCCCGATGAGGGGAGTGAAACAGTACCTGAAACGGATTGCCTACAAGCAGTTGGAGGGCTTTTATGGCCTGACAGCGTACCTCTTGCATAATGGGTCTGTGACTTAATGTATCAAGCAAGCTTAAGCCGATAGGTGTAGGCGCAGCGAAAGCGAGTCTGAATAGGGCGCCAGAGTTTGATGTATTAGACCCGAAACCCGGCGATCTAGGCATGACCAGGATGAAGGTGCAGTAACATGCACTGGAGGTCCGAACCGATTAACGTTGAAAAGTTACCGGATGAGTTGTGTTTAGGGGTGAAAGGCCAATCAAGCCGGGAAATAGCTGGTTCTCCGCGAAAACTATTGAGGTAGTGCCTCGCACGAACACCTTAGGGGGTAGAGCACTGGATGGGCTAGGGGGTCGCGAGATCTACCAAACCTAACCAAACTCCGAATACCTAAGAGTGATATGCGGGAGACAGACGGCGGGTGCTAAGGTCCGTCGTCAAAAGGGAAACAGCCCTGACCTACAGCTAAGGCCCCCAAATCGTATCTAAGTGGGAAAGCATGTGGGACTTCCAAAACAACCAGGAGGTTGGCTTAGAAGCAGCCATCCTTTAAAGAAAGCGTAACAGCTCACTGGTCTAAGCAAGAGGTCCTGCGGCGAAGATGTAACGGGGCTCAAGATACGTGCCGAAGCTTAGGGTGTGCCACTGATGTGGTACGCGGTAGCGGAGCGTTCCGTAAGCCTGTGAAGCGATCTGGTAATGGGTCGTGGAGGTATCGGAAGTGCGAATGCAGACATGAGTAGCGATAAAGAGGGTGAGATGCCCTCTCGCCGAAAGACCAAGGGTTCCTGCGCAAGGCTAATCCGCGCAGGGTGAGCCGGCCCCTAAGACGAGCCCGAAGGGGGTAGTCGATGGGAACCACGTTAATATTCGTGGGCCTGGTGGTGTGTGACGGATCATGTGTGTTGTCATCCCTTATCGGATTGGGATGGCTTCGAAATGGTTCCAGGAAATAGCCCCACCGTATAGACCGTACCCGAAACCGACACAGGTGGTCAGGTAGAGTATACCAAGGCGCTTGAGAGAAGTGTCCTGAAGGAACTCGGCAAATTGCCTCCGTACCTTCGGAAGAAGGAGGCCCTCACTATGCGCAAGCACTTTGAGGGGGCACAGGCCAGGGGGTAGCGACTGTTTAGCAAAAACACAGGGCTCTGCTAAGTCGGCTTCAAGACGACGTATAGGGCCTGACGCCTGCCCGGTGCCTGAAGGTTAAGTGGAGGGGTGCAAGCTCTGAAATGAAGCCCAGGTAAACGGCGGCCGTAACTATAACGGTCCTAAGGTAGCGAAATTCCTTGTCGGGTAAGTTCCGACCTGCACGAATGGCGTAACGACTTCCCCACTGTCTCCAGGACATGCTCAGCGAAATTGAATTCTCCGTGAAGATGCGGAGTACCCGCGGTTAGACGGAAAGACCCCGTGCACCTTTACTGCAGCTTCAGAGTGGCATTAGGAAGAAACTGTGTAGCATAGGTGGGAGGCTTTGAAGCATCGGCGCCAGCTGATGTGGAGCCATAGGTGAAATACCACCCTGTTTGTTTCTGATGTCTAACCTCGTTCCGTAAGCCGGAACAGGGACCCTCTGTGGCGGGTAGTTTGACTGGGGCGGTCGCCTCCTAAAGAGTAACGGAGGCGCGCAATGGTGGGCTCAGGACGGTCGGAAACCGTCTGTTAGAGTGCAATGGCATAAGCCCGCCTGACTGCGAGACTGACAAGTCGAGCAGAGACGAAAGTCGGTCATAGTGATCCGGTGGTCCCTCGTGGAAGGGCCATCGCTCAACGGATAAAAGGTACGCCGGGGATAACAGGCTGATAACCCCCAAGAGCTCATATCGACGGGGTTGTTTGGCACCTCGATGTCGGCTCATCACATCCTGGGGCTGGAGCAGGTCCCAAGGGTTTGGCTGTTCGCCAATTAAAGTGGTACGTGAGCTGGGTTCAGAACGTCGCGAGACAGTTTGGTCCCTATCTGCCGTGGGCGTCGAAATTTGAGAGGAGTTGACCCTAGTACGAGAGGACCGGGTTGAACATACCTCTGGTGTACCAGTCGTTCCGCCAGGAGCGCAGCTGGGTAGCTATGTATGGACGGGATAACCGCTGAAAGCATCTAAGCGGGAAGCCTCCCTCGAGATAAGATTTCATAGAGCCGTCGGAGACCACGACGTTGATAGATCGGATGTAGAAGTGCGGTAACGCATGGAGCTAACCGATACTAATTGCTCTATTCGCGCTTGAGAGTCTCACACCATCAATGACAACACTGGGCAACCAGCTAGCCATTCGATAGTGCGGATGATTAAGACGACGCCAGATTGCCAATCCCCTCGCCGTCGAGGGATTGGTCACAAATATACCACTAACCTTGCACGGTATCGATTTTAAAACCCTCAGGCTTCGCCGCAAGGCGAAACCCGAGGGACCCAGATATGAACGCAAACGCATGTCGCACCGGCTCCATTGCCTGGTGGCTATAGCGTCGGTGTCCCACCCGATCCCATTCCGAACTCGGCCGTGAAACCCGACTGCGCCAATGGTACTATCGCTCAAGCGATGGAAGAGTAGGTCGTCGCCAGGCATTGAAGCTCGTGCAACATGCATTCACACCATATCACAAACCCATTCACAAACGTCTCATACACTCAGTTCCGCACATGCGGACACTCGGGCCCCATCAAAGCACAGCTTGATGGGATCTTGGCGCGGGGTGGAGCAGCCCGGTAGCTCGTCAGGCTCATAACCTGAAGGTCACAGGTTCAAATCCTGTCCCCGCAACCATTCCAGTCACAACTGACCCGTCACTCACCCGGCGGGCCGTTTGCGTTTCTCCGCCTTTCTTAACGGCGGCAATCTCGAGCATCCGGTACAGATCGCCGTGCAGCTGCATCGCGCGGCGCTTGCCGCCGCGTGCGCTGCCCGGTTGCACCACGATCTTCTCGATGAGCGGGCGGATCGCCGCGCGCGCCGCCATGGCATCGCCCGAACCCAGATGACCGTCGAGATCGACGACCGCCCGCCGATAGATCGCTTCGTAATTGGCCGGGAGGCGCACGACCTTCCGGTCGGGCGCCATGAGGACCGCCCGCTCGAGTACCGTCTCTTCCTGTTCCAACTGCTTGACCCTCGCACTCAGCGCGCGGGGCGCGTCAGCATCCTCCTCGATCCGCGTCACCAGCGTGGCGATCCGGGCGCGAACGTTGCGCAAGTCCGCCTCGAGCCGGTGCCGGTCGACATTGGCTGTGCGGGCCGCTTCCTCGAGTTCCTGCTGCAGGCTGGCGGCGAAGCGGCGGATAAGGTCTGGTGTGAGCAGCCGCTCGCGGATGCCGGCCAAGGCGCGTGTCTCCAGCTCGCGCGTCGTGATCGAACCGTTGTCGCATGCGCCGGCGCGATGACCCTTGCACCGCCAGCGGCCGCCGCCGCTCGCCAGGAATGGCTGGTCGCAACAGCCGCATCGCACCAGGCCTGACAACAGATGACTGGCTTCGCGTCCGCCAGCGAGCTTGCGTCCGGTCAGCGCGAACCGCGCATCGCGCGCCGCTCGCGCTGCCGTTTGCCGTGCCTTGACTGCATCCCACAGCGGCTGGTCGATAATGCGCAAGCCCGGCTCGTCGCGGACGATCCATTCGGCTTCCGGATTTAGGCGCGGTTGCCGGCTGAAGCCGCGCTGCTCGTTGGGTACCTCCACCCAGGTGCGCCGGTTGAAGACTCGCCGGCCGATATAGAGCTCGTTGTTGAGAATGCCCTCGCCAAGCGCCGGGTCACCCGACAGGGTCGTCGGGTTCCAGATGCCGGCATTGTACCGGCCGCGCTCGCGGGCGCGAGGGGATGGCACGCCCTCAGCGTTAAGGATGGCGCAGACTTGCTTGAGGCTGTGGCCGACGGCATAAAGCTGGAATATGCGACGGACGAGGCCAGCCTGCTCGTCGTCGATCGCCAGCCGGTCGCGCGCGCCACCTTGGGCCTCGTCACCGATGATTTCGCGCCGGTAGCCGACAACCCGGCCGCCGGTAGCCCCGCCGCGCATCGCCTTGCCTTTCAGCCCACGCCTCGTCGTATAGGCGATGCGCATGCGCTGCTGCTCGCCGATGATGCCCTTGAACGCCATCACCAGGTCGTCGATCCTGCCAGCTACCACCGTGTGCACCGCCACCCGGTGCAGCCGGAACAGTTTCACCATGTACATGAGATGCTCGGCGTCGCGGCTCAGCCGGTCGACATCCTCGATGATAAGAACGTCGACACCGCCGCTGGCGACCAGCGCCAGCATGTCACGCAGGCCATGCCGTTCCATCGTTGCGCCTGTGATGCCGTCATCGCCGTGGAAGGCAATCAGTTCCAGCCCGTGGCGCTCTGCATAGCGTTCGGCGAATAGGCGTTGGTCGGCGACCGAGGCGGTACGGTCGTCCGGGTCGTCGAAGCTCTTGCGGCCATAGGCAACGGCAGCGTGCGTCATGGGTGGGCCTTTCAACGTGTCAGGTTCAAGAAGAGTGCGAATCAGCGCTGGCGGAATCAAGCGGGCGGGAAGAGTTTTCTGGCAGTTCCCGATCAATCGTTTCCACGGTCTCGTTCAGCAGTGCGTGCGCGAGCCGCTTTGCCAGCAGGATCAGAAGGGCATCGTCGAGCGATGCCAGCCGCTCACGCGGGTCAGTTCGCGATGCGAGTACGGCATCGGTCCGATGCGGTGGTGTGGCGGCGGGATCGATCATGCCGGGATGTTAGGAAATGCAAAAATCTGACCTGCAAAAACCCGACATTGCGCTGCCATATATTTTTCAATGGCAGTATATCGGCCGTTATGACCGTACGAAGCCAGCCCAGCCGCCTACTATTGCCCAGAGGATCCGGTCAGCTGCGTGGCGACCTTGGCGAATTTCTCAAGCGTCGTCGCCAGGGCCGGCTCGACAGCGAGCCGTTCGGCACGCAGGCGCAGATCGCCAGGCGCGCCGGGATTACGCGGCAGACGCTGTCGGAGATCGAGCGCGGCGCCGCTTGGCCCGGTCCGGTCACGCTCGACGCGCTGCTCGACATCCTCGACCTTGGCTGGGACCATGTCGCGCATCCAATCGCCTCGGGCGCCGATCCGCGCACCTTCGTTAACGACATGCCCGGAGGCGAACGGCTGGCCGAACTGCCGGCCGCTTCGGCACCCGCTCGCCACCGAACCTTCCTCGAAGGTGCAGGGGGTAATCGGATCATCGCGTTCGGCGAGGCGATCAGGGACGCTCGGCAGGGTAGGGGCATGACACTGATTGAGGCCGCCGCCGCGGCCGGCATCTCCGCCGCACTCCTCTCCCGGCTGGAGCGCGGCCAGTTGGCAACGTCCAGCGTCTTTCGGTTCGACAATGCCGATGACGGGAGCGGCGGGCCAACCCTTGTCGTCACCAACCCCTGGCTTGAGCAATTATGGTTGGCCGCCACAGGGGCATAGTGGCAAAGTTGCGATAGCCTGCCAGGATGGGGCAAAGGGGTATTTGCAGAAGGGCTACATCATGGACAAGGCGTTCACACCCCCCGGTAAAAGGTTGCTTACTGACCTCGTCGCCGCCACGACGCCCCTGCGGCCATTCGACGCGGACGGCGATCGGCAGCGTGGTTCCTGTCCGTTTCACGCCGATCTCACGCATAGTCTCTTCGTCAATTGCCGGACCTGGTACTGCTTTGCCTGCCATTGTGGCGGCGACGCCGTGCAATGGATCATGCTGCGTGACGGGGTCGATCGTGACGAGGCCATCGCCGCGCTGCAGCGGAACCTTGATTGGCGCAGATAGCGCCGCGGCTTCCAGGGGGCACTGAGATGGGCCATCCTGTCAACGCAGAAGGGCGGCTCTCTCGTGGCAAAGCGGCCCGTCTGCTTTCGGGCGGCGATCCTCGTAAACGGACGTTCGTTTAGAAAGCGGGGCAGGGAGCCGAAGGGCCGGTTCCTGGCCAAAAGTGATCCGATCAGCGTGAGAGGTTGCCGGACTTCATGACGGTTCGCGGCGTTCGGACGCAGTTCACATACGGGACGTCGCAGTGATCACTTACCCCTGGGGCGCCTGTTCTGTCTTGCGGATACGGTAGCATCGGCGGCGTGAGCGGCGCGCCTGGCACGGTGGTTTTGAGCTGCCCCCTTCTGAGCGGTCCATCGACTATGAGAGTCTGGATCAAGGAAGGGACGACGAATGCCTGCGAAAAAGCACAAGCCGGAAGAGATCATCGGGAAGCTGCGTGAAGTTGAAATCGTCCTGGGCCAGGGCGGGACGACCGCCGAGGCGTGTCGGCGGATCGCGGTCAGCGAGCAAACCTATTACCGCTGGCGCAAGGAATATGGTGGGCTGAAGACGGATCAGGCTCGTCGGATGAAGGATCTGGAGAAGGAGAACCTGCGGCTGCGGCGTGCGATCTCCGACCTGACACTGGACAAGCTGATCCTGCAGGAGGCGGCACGGGGAAACTTCTAAGCCCCGCGCGGCGCCGACGCTGCATTGACCAAGTGAAAGAGGTGCTGGACGTATCCGAGCGACGGGTGTGTCGCGTGCTCGGGCAGCATCGGTCGACGCAGCGCAAGGTGCCGTGTGGGGCAGATGACGAACAGGCGCTGACTGAGGACATCGTTGCGCTGGCCGGGCAGTATGGACGCTACGGTTACCGCCGGGTGACCGCACTGCTGCATGCCGCGGGGTGGTCGGTGAATCATAAGCGTGTCGAACGCATCTGGCGGCGTGAGGGGCTGAAGGTACCACAGAAGCAACCCAAGCGTGGCCGGCTGTGGTTAAACGACGGCTCGTGCATCCGGCTGCGGCCGGAGTATCCGGGGCATGTCTGGGCGTACGACTTTGTCGAAGCGCGAACGCACGACGGGCGCAAGTTCCGGATCCTCACGATCATCGACGAGGCCAGCAGGGAGTGCCTGGCGCTGACCGTCGCACGTCAGTTGAAACACGAAGACGTGCTGGCGGCGCTTGCCGAGCTGTTCATCGCGCGAGGTCCGCCAGCGCATATCAGGTCGGACAATGGCAGCGAGTTCATCGCTACCGCGGTCCAGAAATGGCTCGGCCAAGTCGGCGTGAAGACGCTGTACATCGCGCCGGGCTCGCCATGGGAAAACGGCTATAACGAGAGCTTCAACGGTTCGCTTCGCGACGAGCTACTCAACGGCGAGATCTTCTACAGCCTCGCCGAGGCAAGGGTGCTGATCGAGGCGTGGCGGCGTCACTATAACACCGTCCGACCACACAGCAGCCTGGGCTATCGACCTCCGGCGCCAGCAGCAGCGACCCCGCCATTGCCGGCCTCCGGCTCCGCTTCGCTCCACCTACGCCCGGCAATGGCGGCGGAGGCGACGATGCACTAACTATCTACCCGGACCACCCGGTGGGGGCTGCTCAATCTCACTTCGCCTATCGCTTGCGCACCACCGCATTGCCTGTTAGCTAAACGACTAACAGGTAGGTTTTGATGAACGAAGTATTTGATGCGCTGGCCCATCCCACCCGCCGCAAGGTGCTGGAGATGCTACGGCATGGCGGGATGAGCGCTGGCGAACTGGCTGACGCTTTTGCGGTATCGAAGCCGACAATGTCAGCGCATTTCAGCAAGCTCAAGAATGCCGGTTTAATTCAAGCAGAGAGCCGACAGGGCAGCATCATCTATTCACTGAACCTGTCCGCGGTGGAGGAAGTAGTGATGGGGTTCATGGGACGGCTTGGTGTCGGAGAACATCGGGAGGGGCGACCATGCGCAACCGAGAGCTGATGATCGCATCGAGCGCAACTGTTGCTGTGCTAACCTACGTCGCCGTTCGAGCTTATGTTATTTTACCAGCGGGAGCCATTCTTCCGGTGCATTGGAGTGCTACCGGCGAGCCTGACGGCATGGCCGATGCCTCGGTCGCGCTCGCAATGCCGGTGTTGGTCTGCGTCTTTGTGTCGGCAATGTTGTTTGCGATCCCTAAGCTGGAACCATTACAGAACGGCCTTGATCGTAGCGCTTCTCTTCTACGCACGACCTGGGCGAGCCTGCTGGCACTTATGACGCTGATGGAGTTCTTCGTCGCAGCGCCGGCATTCGGCGTATCGCTGCCTGCAAGTGTTCCGCTCGTCGGTGTCGGCCTGCTGTTAATCGCGATCGGTAACGCGCTGCCAAAATCCAGACCCGGTTTCTTCATCGGTATTCGCACGCCGTGGTCGCTGATTGATGAGGACAATTGGGTGGCGACTCATCGTGTGGGTTCCAGGACAATGATTGCAGCAGGAGTGATGATCGCCCTCGGTGCAGTGCTGCCTCTCGCACCAACTGCCCACCTCTTCCTGTTCTGGGCGGCGATCGCGACGGCAGTGTTGCCACCCGTTCTCTATTCCTATTTTCACTGGCATCGCGCCAGTTCCAGGTAACACTGCCGAATAGGGGGCATAATGATTACCACTCTAGCCGCAATGATGCTCGTAAGCGTCGCCGTGCAATCCCCCGCTTCTACAAGTAGTGAGGTCACCGCGCCGGGGCCGTCGGGAGCGCTGAGGGGTACACTTACCGATCCGGGCAAGCGGGGCGAACCGGTAATCCTGATCGTACCGGGATCAGGGCCTACGGACCGCGACGGCAACAATCGGCTCGGCGTTACTGCAGCGACCTACAGCCTGTTGGCAGAGGCATTGGCTAAAGACGGCATCGCGTCGGTTCGCATCGACAAGCGTGGCATGTTCGGCAGCGCCGCTGCGATCGCCGACGCCAACGCCGTGACGATCAACGATTATGCGGCAGATGCGCACGCCTGGATTCCCGTGATAATCCGGCAAACAGGCACGCGTTGCGTGTGGGTGCTGGGGCATAGCGAAGGCGGACTCGTTGCCTTACAGGCAGCGCAGCGGAGCGCTGGGATATGCGGGCTGATCCTAGTAGCGACGCCTGGCAGGCCGATGGGCGACATTCTCAAGGCGCAACTTCGGGCAAACCCCGCCAACGCCCCATTGCTGCCCGATGCCGATAGGGCAATCGATACGCTGGCCGCTGGCGGGCGGATCGATCCTGCCACTTTGCCAGCCCCGCTACGACCGCTGTTCCTGCCGATCGTCCAGGGCTTTCTGATCAGCGCCTTCGCGCTTGATCCCGCGAAGCTTATCCAGTCGGTTAGGTTGCCAGTGCTCATCCTTCAGGGCGCGCGCGATCT
Source organism: Sphingomonas sp. AP28 (assembly GCF_056680455.1). Lineage (NCBI taxonomy): Bacteria > Pseudomonadati > Pseudomonadota > Alphaproteobacteria > Sphingomonadales > Sphingomonadaceae > Sphingomonas > Sphingomonas sp. AP28. Next base: position 4,136,893 of record NZ_CM155283.1, read on the forward strand.
TCAGGTCCAGACGACCGATGCCCAACGTCTGGCAACCGCAAAGCCCGACGCAAGACTTATCGAGCTTGCCGACGTCAACCACGTGCTGAAGCACGTCGCCTCGTCAGACCGCGCCGCCAACCTCGCAACCTACACCGCAACCGACTTGCCGCTGGCACCCGCCGTTACACCTGCGATCAGCGCGTTCGTAGGTCGTAAATGACTTCCGGTCGCTCTCGATCTGCCGATCGCCTAATTGCCACAACCGATCGTCCGCCATTCGTTTGTGCTTGGCGTACGCCGATCTCACTTCGTGCAGCTAGTTTCCTACAGCTTGTTCGATGCCGGAAAGCGTTCTTGCGAATGACCAACAACGCTGTATTGCACCTACAACACACCCCGAGCGTGGGATTGCTACGATGAGAGCCTGTCAATGATGTCTTCTCGGCGAACCTTTCTTGTTGGTGCCGCCGGTAGCGCTACTGCGCTTGCTCTGCCAGCGATGGCCAAGGGGGGAACACCGCCTCCCGCATTGCGGTTGAAGCCATGGCTGTCACTTGCATCTGTGCCAGGTGCAAGTTGGGCCGTTATCAACGAGACTGGCGAAACTGCTTACGCTGAAGGCTATGCTCTAGCCGAACGCGAAAGGGCGACGACAAGCACACTGTTCGAAGCCGCGTCGTTGTCAAAGCCGGTCTTAGCTGCCGCGATCCACGATCTCGTCAAAGAAGGGCTCATAAATCTAGATGAGCCGGTAGCCAAACACATCGATTTCACAGTGGACCCGGCCGCCCGGACGATAACCCCTCGCCACCTGCTATCGCATTCGAGCGGGCTGCCGAACTGGCGGACTGATCCGGGCACCGATCTTGTCAGCAGATTTAAACCCGGATCAGATTTTCGCTATTCTGGAGAAGGATACGTGCTGCTTGGCCGTCTTGCAGAAGCCGTCACGGGACGGACCGCTGCTGAGGTTGTCCGGACGCGTATCATTAAACCTGCAGGCATGATGCAAAGCAGCTATGGATGGGTGGCGCAGCAATCACCTGCTGTCGCGTGGCCGCATGACGCAGGCGGAAACGTGATGGATGACAAAGGGCCGGCCGCATACCGATTACGCCGGGATGCAGGACCAGCGCGGTCGGTGGAAAGCTGGACAAAGGATGATCGGCTCGCTGCGGCCAAGGCGATCGGCAAGCCAGCCCTACCGATTTTCATGACTCCAAACATGGCCGCAGGGCTGTGGACGACGGCCGGCGATTATGCCCGTTTCGTTCGCTTTGCCCGTCGCTATCCGGCTATGAATACGCCCACGATCAAGGTCGAAGGCAATCTCTCGTGGGGCTTGGGCTGGGGAATCGAACATTCGGGTCCGACACAATATGCATGGCATTGGGGAGCCAACGACGGAGTAGCCAACCTGCTCTTACTCGATCTGAACAACGGTGACGGATTGGTCGTACTGACGAATGGTGCCGGGGGGCAGCGGGTTTACGAGCGTGCCGCGCGCGTCCATTTCCAGCGTGAGTTCGACGCTCTCACTTGGCTGCAGCCATGATGGTTGCTGGAGACCTTTCCATGCACCCAAATGCGTCCCGCCAGCCCGGTGAGCATATGCTTGGAGATGCTCAGCGGTCTGCCAGTGCTGGAGGGCGCCAATGTTGCGCAAGCCAACTAAAATACTCATTCTAGCGTCTTCATTTGCACCCTTAAGCACCATGCTTGATGAGTCAGAGTTATGAATATTAGGTAACATCATACGATCGAGGTTAGAATATAATGGAGTATATTATCAGCAACATCGTCCCGATCGGAGCTGCGACCTCCGCCGGGTTGATTGTCCTTTTTGCAGGTTTCCGTACTCGCATGCGAGGCGTAATGCTTGCCGCTGCTACGCTGGCGCTGTTCTGGTTAGCGGCCATCCTGGCAGGAGCTCTGATTTTAGCTCCGGTAGACGCGAGCCCGTGGACGGTCGCATTGGGCAGCGCTTTCATCATCTGGATCGGCTTCGTGTTGCCCGCTCTTTCGATTGCGCTCACTTTACGCGGTCATCCGTGGTCGATCAGCTTGACGGACGCAACCTGGTGGCTGGCGATCATGCTGGCACAATCCGCCGTGTTGCATAGCGTCGGGTTAGTGAAGCCTATTCTTCCTTCGGCAGCAGTCGGTGGTCTTCGGCCCTGATGGCTGAGTAAGCTGCCATAAAAATCAATATAGACCGTTACGCTTGAGGTCCGTTCCCTGAGCCAAGCTGCGGAGCCGCCTCGTCAGCGGTAGATAGAGCATCGATCGCACTCGATATCCAAACGCCTACGATGGTCAGGGAAAGCCGATCGGCAAGCGCCAGGCTTTCTTCAAGCTTGGCTCTCAAAATTTCGATTGGTTCACTGCTATTTTCCACCCTGGCTCGATATGGCTGTATAACCGTGCCGTCACGAGTATAATTTACATCAAGTCACTGCTTTTTGTATCAGGCTAGACCTTCCGCACTGCACTGCCAGGAGCACAGATGAAAACAGCTTCGCTGCTCCCACTCTTTCTGTTGTGCGCGTGCTCAGATGTTAATGGTCAACACCGATCTGATGCGCAAAATGCCGCTCTCAAGACGTGTAACAAGTATCTGAGGCTGCGCATCGATGCAAAGCCGGTCGACATTCCAAGCAATACGGTTACGTTTAGTGTGGGAGGTGACGCCCTTACTTTACGTTGGCCGTTCGTAGATGGCGGTAAGACGAATGTCGGTAAATGCACAACGAGTCTTGATGGCGCCACCTTCCAATCTGCTGAAGCTCTGCCGACGAAAAGCTAATGGTACTGTTAGAACTAAGGCTAATAAATTTAACGCATTTGATGCCCGACGCGAGAACCCTAAAACTACGATCATCGGTTTAAAGCGACAAGTCCTTACGATACAGTGCGTTGTTGCGTTCAAGCAGGGTGGCACTGCTCTGCCTAAGGTTAACAGGCATCAATGCAAAATATATATCCCCCCGGAATCACGCTTGCGTAGGAACGATATTGTTCCCCGGATCGCTATGCTTCGACAAACAGTGGAAGTTCAGGCTGAGGCAATTGGGCGGTATGATGGAGGCAAAAGGCTAGACAGTGTCATTCAGCCGTGCCGAGTCCGTGACTTCCGCTCCCATCTGGTCCGGTCCGATAGAACGGTTGGATTGGGTATTCCCCACATTCAAAAGGACATACCGATGAGTGACAAGGTTCAGACCCCCGTACCCGGCAATCCCGCGAGTAAGGGCGCCCCGGACGGCGTATCGGACTCGCCGCGCGACAACGGTGGCGCCGAGGTCCATGGTCGCAGCGAGGGCGGCGAAAGTGGCGGTGCGGCCTATCCCAACCCCCATGCCGGCAAGACTGAGACGAACACAGGCTTTATGGCGCATGGTGGCCAGACTAACATTGCCTATCACGGCGGTGGGCAGGCGGGCGAAGACGGTGGAAATGCCGGTAACGGCGTCGCAGGCTCAGGCGGCGGTGACGGCACGACTATCGCTGCGGACACGGATGCGGACCGCTTACCCCATGAGATCGCAGCCGAAGGTAGCAAGATCAACGTCGTCGAGACGTCGGGCATCGCCGAAGCCGAGGCTAGTGGGAAGGTCGGTACCGATGCTGACTACGAGGACGAACAGAAGCAGCCCGGGGCTGGCTGAGGTTGGCCAATTGCGCACTGCTTGATTAAGTTTTCAACCAAACGCCGCGCATCCCGCTCGGTGAACCATAAGGACGTTCTCATGTCTGCACCCGAAGATCTCCAGGAAATCTACACCGATGAGCTGAAGGACCTGTGGTCCGCAAACGATCAGATGAAAAAGGTCCTGAAGAAGATCACGACGAAGGCGAGCGATGCGTCTCTGAAGGAGATGCTAACCAAGTCGCAGGCGGATATCGAGAAGCATACCGACCTGCTCAAGGACCTGATCGCATCGAACGACGAGAAGGTCTCGAAGGAGCATTGCAAGGGCATGGAGGGCCTCGTCGCCGAAGCAACCAAGCATGTGCTCGAAGAGGGTCCTGAGAAGGGTCCGCTGCTCGATGTCATGATCATCGCGCAATATCAGCGGATGACGCATTACGGCATCGCTGGTTTCGGTACGGCCGCTGCCTATGCCAAGGCGCTTGGCCTCAAGGACGATAACAAGGCGCTGACCGCAGCCACCAAGGACATCTATGGTGGCGACGAATATATGACGAAGCTTGCCGAGACGACTGTAAATATTGACGCCGAAGACGAGTGATCGTGATTGCCCGCTGGCACATCGTCGGCGGGCAATGAATTCCGATCGCGTCTTACGCCGTCAGCTGATTGAGATCTCACCTTATCCGCGAGTTCCGCTCGCATCGCGAAATGCGTTGATCTCTCATGCTCGTAAGCCTCTTCGAACCACTATGCGCGCCTTCCTGTGACGAAGTCTCGTTCCCTTCTGGATAGACCGTCATGACATCTGCATTGCCCGATCCCTACATCCTCATTCTCACCGGCTTTGGCCTGCTTACCGCGCTGGTTGTCTGGTTACCGCTGGCGCTTCGTAAGCTACCGCTGTCGTTGCCGATCGTCTGTATCGCGCTTGGCGCTGCTCTGTTCTCGCTGCCGCAGGTCACACTCAGGCCGCTTCCGCTTCTTTATCCCGAGATCACTGAACGCTTCACCGAGTTCGTCGTGATCATCGCGCTGATGGGGGCTGGTCTGAAGATTGACCGGGTGTTCAGGTGGCGGGACTGGGCGGTTACCTGGCGGCTGTTGGCGATCACGATGCCACTGGGCATTCTGGCTATCACGGCGGTGACGGCATGGGGAATGGGACTGCCATGGGCGATCGCTCTGCTGCTTGCGGCCAGCCTGGCCCCCACGGATCCTGTCCTGGCAGCCGACATTCAGGTCGGGCCGCCCAAGAGCGAGGACGAAGACGAGGTACGCTTCGGGTTGACGTCCGAAGCTGGCCTCAACGATGGCTTCGCATTTCCGTTCGTCCATCTTGCCATCATGCTGGCAGCTGCAATCGCAGCCGGGGGCAGTAAGCCGTGGCTGGGTGAGTGGCTGACGTACCGGGTCTTATGGGAAATCGGTGCCGGCGTCGGCGCCGGGTGGCTGATCGGCCGCGCCTTTGGCTGGCTGACCTTCCATGTACCAGCCCAGACCAAGCTCGTACAAACCGGTGACGGTTTGATCGCGCTGGCTGCGACCTGCATCTCCTACGGTGTTACGGAAATCATCCACTGCTACGGTTTCCTGGCCGTGTTCGTCACGGCACTGACGTTTCGAGGGACGCACCGAACGCACGACTTTCATCACGACATGCACGATGTCACCGAGCAGATCGAACGGCTGGCAATGATGGTCTTGTTACTTCTGTTTGGCGGTGCGCTGGTCAGCGGGCTCCTGAATTCGGTATCGTTGACGGATGCGCTGATCGCGCTCGTGATCCTGCTGGTCATCCGCCCAATTACTGGCCTGATTGGCTTGGCCGGCCACCGGGCTGACCGCTCGGAAAAGCTGACGCTGGCCTTCTTCGGCATCCGCGGTGTCGGGTCGATCTATTACCTGGCCTATGGCCTCAACCACATCCACGTCGATGCGGCCGAACGTCTGTGGGGCCTGCTCGGACTGGTCGTGCTGTTCTCGATCGTTCTGCACGGGCTCACTGTGACGCCAATCATGCGGTTGCTCGATCAGCAACACGGGCGAGATCCAGACAAGGATGCGCCCCCCTCCGTGGGAGCTTGAGGCAACTCCGTATCAAGGACCGTATCAAAATTGGTGTGTAGCGTGAGAACGGCGATCGCATGCCAGATGGAAGAAGCGCGTAAAGGGACGAGGCATGACCGAGACGAACAAGGGGAACGCGAGAGGGCACGACGCTGGCAGTCCCTGGGCTATCCCTGCAAAAGGCTGGAAGGACATTGCGCTGCGAGCATGGAAGGAGGCAGGGCAGGATAACATCAGCCTTGTAGCCTCCGGCGTGGCTTTCTGCGGCGTGCTCGCCATGGTGCCTATGCTGGGCGCCGTCGTGCTGAGCTATGGGCTCGTTGCTACACCTGCTACGGTGATGAAGAACGTCCAGTCGCTGACGTCCGTCATGCCGACAGATGCTGCCAAGCTGATCGGCGAACAGCTGGCCAACGTTGTGACGACATCGGACGGTAAGAAGGGGTTCGGCCTTCTGCTTGCGCTCGGCATCGCGTTGTACGGCGCGATGAAAGGCGCAACCGCGCTTATTACCTCGCTGAATATCGCGTATGACGAAGAGGAAACGCGGAGCTTTGTTCGGCTGAACCTCATCGCGTTAGCCATCACCGCCGGGGCGGTGCTTATCGCCATCGTCGCTATCATCGCGATAGCCGCAATGGGCAGTCTGGACACACTGTTCCCTTCCGCCCCTGCCATCATTCTCATGGCAGGGAAGATCGTTTCCTACGTGGTCATGGCCGGTATGGGAGCCGCAGCAGCGGCGACGCTCTACCGCTACGCGCCCAATCGCGATGAGGCGAAGTGGACCTGGCTGACGCCGGGCTCTGTACTGACGACAGTACTGTGGCTGGTCGTTACCCTTGGCTTTGGGTTCTACGTGGCAAACTTTGGCAGCTACGACGCGACCTATGGGTCGTTGGGAGCCGCGATCGTATTGCTGACCTGGCTCTACTTGTCCGCCTACATTCTACTGCTCGGCGCCGAGTTCAATTGCGAGCTGGAGCGACAGACCACGCAAGACACGACCAGGGGGCCTACTAAATCGCTCGGCGATCGCGGAGCGTACGCAGCCGACACGGTAGCTTCCGGACCGGAGATAGCGCCGCAGCCAGGACCAGGGCCGCAGCCCTCAAATGGTGACAAGGAGGTATCACGAGCCACACCGTCTACGCCTTCACCTTTACGTGAGTACGCTGCCGGCCGCATGGTCGTGCGTGCAGCACGCGTAACCGGCCTGGGTAAAGTCGGCATGGTACCTTCCGTCATCGTTACTGGCGGGCTTGTTCTCCTGCGACGCCGTGACAAGGCGCTTATGGGGGCAGGGCTGCTTGTTATCGGGGGAGGGCTTAGTTGGCTATCCGGCCGACCCGTTGGCTCAGATACGCCCCAACTTCCTGACTAATATTGTGCAGACAGCGCATGCCTGCCGATCCAAGGTCCTAGCTCGATCGAAGGTGTCCGGACCGATAGGTCCAAGCATCTGTTGGTACCCGTCACAACAAGGAAGCTGCCATGAATCTCAATGACCTCCTCCCAGATGGTGGCATCGATGCACTCGCCGCCCAGCTAGGCATACCGCGTGACCAAGCCCAGCGCGGCGCAGAGGCGCTGCTGCCGTCGGTTCTGGGCGGCATGGGGAATAACACGACGCAGTTAGACGCCCATGTGAACACGCTTGGCGGCGCAGACCTTGCTTCGAACGTGTTGGGTAACGAGCCGACGCAAATCGACCACGGTAATCAGATCCTCGGCGGTATCTTCGGGTCGAAGGATGGCAGTCGTGAGGTCGCCGACAACGCGGCGCAGAGCAGCGGCCTGGCGCCTGAGCTTCTCAAGCAGATGCTGCCGATCCTGGTCATGCTGGTGGCGGGCCATTTGACAGGGCGCTCGGGCGGGCAGCAAGGTGGCCTTGGCGGGATCCTTGGATCTGTACTTGGCAGCCTGGGTGGTGCTGGAGTCGCAGGCGCTGCGCCCGGGGGCGGTCTTGGCGGCGGACTGGGGGGCATTCTTGGTTCGGTCTTCGGCGAGCGGCGATAGAGCCGTCCGGACATAAGACCGTCTTGTTCGATCAAACCGGTGGACTTGAGGTCAAGCAACATCCCGTCGCCGAGTGGCTACGGCACGGCAATAACAGCGATGGCATGACTGGGGAGCGCATGTGATGCGAAGACGAGGAAACAAGCGAGCCGGTCCTGTGGCAATTGTCATTTTCGTTATGATCGTGGCACTCGTCGTCACGATATGCTGGCTTGCCGCGCGAGGCTTTCAGAAGGAGCCGAACGGACCACCGCGTGGTAGTCAGACGCTGCCAGCTCAGGCAGCGCACGGGTCCCTAGCTGCGACGCCCTCGAACGCTAGCCCAGCTCGCTAAATTGAGGACGGTTAAGCCAGCAGCCTAAGGCCGGAGGGGACCGCATAGGGTGCGGTCCCCTCCGGATCGGGCGCGTTAGTTGCGCAGGCTGTCGGGAACGATACCGCCGTTATCGGCAAGCTTCTGCATCACTGCCTTATGAAGGGCGATGTTCTGCTCGGCCGAGCCGTCGGCTGCTGCATAGACATTCAGCTCGGCAGCAAGTTCCTTGCGAGCGGTCAGACTGGAATCCAGGTCCAGCAGCTTCAAAAGATCGACGATCGAGCTCTGGTAGTTGCCCCCGCCATCTTTCATCGATGCCATCTCGCTGAGGACCGCACCGACATCAACGGACTGCTGGGGCGCTGCTGGGGCGGGCTGGGCGGTAGCGGTCGGCGCGGCTTGCGGCGCAGCTTGGGGCGCAGCGGCAGGAGCCTGAGCCGGTGCAGCGGCTGGTGCGGCTTTGTGGTGAAAAACCTTGTTCATGATCGTGCTGAAGATGCTCATAGCCGTGTCCCGATAAGGCCGGCAGCTGTGCCGGCAGACGGCTAGAACGAACTCGCTTCATGATCGGTCCGAAGCTCGTTACTCGTGCGGAACGGTCCTCAGAAGGCACGCGTTGAGCAGGCAGCGGCAATATGCGAGCAGATGGAGAGTATGATGAACTTCAAGACCCTGGCACTGGTATCGGCAGCAACCCTGTCATTGGCCGCATGCGGCAAGAAGGCCGACGATACGACTGCCGTCGATAACAGCACCTATGCCAACACGACCGCTATGGACGTGAACGCAGCTGGTTCCAACGATGCCATGGCAGCACCGGCCTCAGGTGGGCAGGCCTTCGTCAACATGGCGGCTGCGAGTGACGCGTTCGAGATCGAGACCTCGAAGCTGGCTGTAACCAACGGCGCGTCTGCTGCGGTGAAGAAGTTCGCTGGCCAGATGATCACCGCACATGAGAGTTCGACTGCGAAGCTGAAGGCACTGACTGCAACGCTGTCGCCAGTTTTGACTCCCAACCCGGCGCTGAGTGCTGAGCAGCAGCAGAAGCTTGCCGATCTAAAGACCAAGCAGGGTACTGATTTCGACACCGCATACGCGGCTGCCCAGGTCGCCGGGCATCAGCAGACGCTCGATACGCTCAGGGGATATGCTGCAACCGGCGACGTGCCCCAGCTGAAGACGTTCGCGGCGGGCTTGGCACCGACGGTTGCAGCGCATCTCAACATGGCAAAAGCGCTCAAGTCATGAGGTCGGGTCTTAGACGATGAGGTATGAAGCTGAGAGGTGCACAAGTGTACCTCTTGGCTTTGCCTGTCCTGACGTCAGGACAGAGACCGCGCAAAATGCTTCGTGCCGGGTCTCGCGTGACCGATGCGTGAGCCCAGGCAAGAAGGTTTCCAAATAAGCAGCCTCAGCACGGCGAGCATGCAACCATGCTTGTATGCGATCAGGCGGCGGCCTGGACCGACATTCGTTCCTCGTCGCGTAACAGGGTCTGCAACTGCGCGGCGATCTCATCGCCATTTGCAGCGCCGAAATCAAAGCCACTCTTAGCTGCATAATGTCCAAAAGCCGCGATGCCGGCGACTTCGCGGCCGACAAAGGCCATCGCCCAGGTCGGGAACACTCGCACATCGGTTGGACCAAAAGAGAGGAGCCGTACCTCGCCATGCCGATCATCGAGCTGGATCCGTTCGAACACCGTCTCGATCGCTGCTTGCTGCCCTTCCAGTACCTGTGCAAACAAGCCGTCGGTGAACATGAGCGCGCCCGTGACGCCGGCTGCCGCATTGTTACGCTGTGACGTCGCCAGGATCTGGTCCACGGTGGTGCGTACCTCTTCTTCCAGCCCCATGACGGTATTGCGGCTATAATAAACCAGCCGGTACAGGTCAGTCTCGACGGGCGCTGGTACGGATACGACAGGAGAAGAAACATCATCCCGCCCGACCGGTTTCAAGGCGAGCCGTTCGAGAAGCTTGTCGACCTCGTCCGCCGGAACCGGGCGACTGAATAGATAGCCTTGTGCCGACCCGCAACCGCTATCAGTCGCCTGATCGAGTTGCGCTGCGGTCTCGACGCCTTCCGCGATCGTAGTCATCCCAAGATGCTTACCGATTGCAGTGATCGCCCGGATGATCCCGTCGCTCTTCTTAATATCGACGGACCGGATGAAGCTTTGGTCGATCTTGATGGTATGAAACGGAAAACTCTGGAGATAGCTGAGCGACGAGTAGCCTGTTCCGAAATCATCCATTGAAATTCGAATGCCCAAATCGCGCAACTTATGGAGCGTTGCGACGCAGCTCTCGACATCGGACATCAAGACGCTTTCGGTAATCTCCATTTCGAGCCTGTCGGGATTTAGCCCGGTATTGGCAAGTGCACTGGCAACGGTGTTGATGAGCTTGCCGCTGGCGAGTTGCTTGGCCGACACATTAACTGCAACTGGAATGGGGGAGGGCCAGGCCGCAGCATGTTCGCAGGCCTGACGGATGACCCATTCGCCTATCGGGATGATGAGCCCCGTTTCCTCCGCGAGCGGGATGAACGTTGCCGGCGATACCAGGCCATGTTCCGGGTGACGCCAGCGGATAAGGGCTTCCATCCCGGTGACGGCCTGTGTCTTCAGGTCCAGCTGCGGTTGATAGTGGAGCTCGAACTGGCGGAATGCGAGTGCGCGACGCAGGTCGATCTCCAGTGCGCGGCGATCCTGCATTTCTGCATCCATCGACTGTTCGAAGAAGCAATATCGCCCGCGGCCACCGTGCTTGGCACGGTAAAGGGCGATATCTGCCTGCTTCATCAGCCCCGTTGCATCATCGGCGCCAGCGCTGAGCGCGATGCCGACGCTGGCACCGATATCGATCATGTGCCCGTCAATGACATAGGGGCGGCCGACCAGTTCGACGAGACGCTTCGCCAGCATCTCGGCCCCATGCGGCTGTTGCGCGCCGGTCTGGAGCACCGCGAACTCGTCACCGCCGAGCCGGGCAACACGGTCGGTCTTGCGTAGCGCGGACGTGAGCCGGTCGGCGACCTTGCGTAGCAGCATGTCACCAACTGGATGCCCAAGCGTATCGTTGACCTGTTTGAAATGGTCCAGGTCAACCATGATGAGTGCGGTCTCGTCACGACCTTCCAAGGCGCGGTCCAGTTCCGGAAGGATGCTGGCGCGGTTGGCGAGTCCGGTCAGCGTATCGCGTTCCGACGACAGCATCGCCCGGGTCTGGCCATCGACCCATAGGGTCACCTCGTGCAGATGGCAGATCGATCCGACGTCGGCGATCGAGCGCACGACCAGCGAGTAGGACCGCTTGCCAAGGAGGATTGTGCTGCCATTGTCGAAAAATGTATCAGGTTCCGCACCAAACAGGTCCTGGAACAGGGTTGGCGTTCCGGGATCGGCGCCGATAGAGCTCCAAAACACGGCGTTTGCGTCGATGATCTGGCCACCGCTGTCGAGCAGCGCCACGCCGGTAGGCAGCGCGTCGAAAAGGAGGCCGGTGTCGATCGGCATTCTCGAAACTTGAGCCATAATCTGTCTGCTGCCTATGTCTTCGCAATGTGGGCAGCCAATGGACGGACAGTTCTTAAATTCGCGTGTTTATGGGTACGTTTTTGCAAGCATACCTGTCAGCCGGCAAGGCCCATTCAACGCCCGAGGTGACAAGTATGGCGAAGCCCGTTCTTCGGTCCAGGCGTATGAACACCGGTGGCCACTCGTCCAATGAAGGGTACGGTCTTAATCCCCCAAATGGACCAGCCGTTCGGTAAGGCAATCCTGGCTACGTCAGTATGGAGTAATTTCGCAATCGCATTTGCCGCATCGTTAACGACTAACCTGCCGCACCGATCGAAAAATTAAGCATATCCTATGGAATATCAGATATCTACCTGATGACTGAGTCCCCCGTTTTCTCCGCCGATGGAGATCTGCGCAACCTCTGAAAGACATCTGATGTTGATAGAGCGACCCTCGTTATGGGGCCAAGACGCGATCGATCATCCAAGCGATGTGTTATGGGAAGCAGCACGTCAGAGATCGTTGGAGGCGATCGTAGCTCAGGCGAAATCGGCAACAGGCTGCGTGGCGTCGCTCATATGTGCCGTAGCGGATGGCGCGTTGGTTATCATGGCGCAAAGCCATGATGGGCCGTTACGCAACGTATTGCCATGCCTTGGTGATCTTGGATCAGCATGCCAATGCGCTGTCCAGCTTGGCGGTTCAAAGGCCATAGTCAGCTTTACCGGCGAGTTTGCCGGAGATGTAAGGTTTGCCAGCGTTACGCCTATTTCAGGTGGGGTGTCCGCTTTCCTGATAGTTCTCGACATCCACGAGCGGCCGCGGCTGAGCGCTGCGCAGACCTACGTCCTGCGCTCCCATGCTGCTCATCTGGCGACGGTCCTCGAACTAACAATGCTCCAAAAGCACGTGCAACAGGTGGAGGGTGTAGAGAACCGCGCAAATCTGGAGCGCCTACGGTTGCTCGAGTCAGTTGCCGTCCATGCCCGTGATTCGATCGTCATCACGGAAGCAGAACCGATCGACTTGCCTGGCCCACGTATCATCTACTGCAACGCGGCTTTCACGCAGGCGACGGGGTACTCGGCCGAAGAGGTGATCGGTCTGACGCCGCGCGTGCTTCAGGGTGAGAAGACCAATCCGGCATCGCGCGAGAAGTTGCGCCGCGCGCTTTCCGCGTGGGAGCCGATCGAGATCGAGATGATCAACTACCGAAAGGACGGCACCGAGTTTTGGGTGGAACTCAGCATTGTGCCGGTCGCCAACGAGCGGGGCTGGTATACGCATTGGGTGTCGGTGCAGCGCGATATTACCGAGCGCAAGAACACTCAGGAATTGGCTGCGCGGGTTCGGGTCGCGGAAATTGAGAATGAGGCACTCGCCACGGAGATCGTTGAACGCCGGCGGATCGAGGCCGAGCTTCAATACGCAGCTTTCCATGATAATCTCACACGCCTGCGTAATCGCGCATTCTTCATGGAACGGCTTACAAAGGCACTTGAGCGCGATCAAACGCAAGGCGAAGGTCGCTGCGCGGTGCTGTTCCTCGACCTCGACCGGTTCAAGATCGTCAATGATAGTCTGGGCCATCTCGAAGGCGATGCACTGCTTAAAGACGTCGCCCAGCGGCTAAGACGCTGCGTTCGCCCCCAAGATACGCTCGCCCGCATTGGCGGTGACGAATTTGCGATCCTGATCGAGGAAGTTTACGATATCGCAACGCCGGTTCTTATCGCCGAGGCGGTTATCGAGGCGCTACGCGCACCCGTGCAGCTTGGACGACAGTCGGTGTTCCCATCTTGCAGCATCGGCATCGTCCATGCCCGCGAGCCAGGTGCTGCCCCCGACGATCTGATGCGCAACGCCGATATCGCCATGTATGAAGCAAAGCGGGCAGGATATGGCGACTATGCAATTTACGACGTCTCGATGCACGATCAGGCTGTCGCAAGACTAACGCTTCAAACGGACCTGCGCTGCGCTGTCGAGCGAGGAGAGTTCCACATCGCGTACCAGGCGATCGTCGACCCGGCGAAAAGCCAAATTGTAAGTTTTGAAGCCTTGTTACGCTGGAATCATCCGACACGCGGCGCGGTCAGTCCGGCTAACTTTATAGACGTTGCAGAAGAGATCGGCATCATCCGGCAGATTGATCGATGGGTCATGCGCAGAGCCTGCGAGGAGCTTGCAGGCTGGCAGTGTCGCTTCGGTAGGCCAGATCTTCGGGTAAGCATCAACATCTCTGCATCCGAGTTCGTCGATACCGATTTCGTGGATCACCTCTCGAACGTTTTGCAGGAATTTGGTCTGTCGCCACAATCGCTTGAGCTAGAGATCACCGAGGGAATCTTCCTACATCCATCGCCCGTCATCGCAGAAACAATTGCGGCGGTACGCCATTTGGGGGTGCGGATCGCACTCGACGATTTTGGAACAGGATACTCGTCCCTGAGCTACATTAACCGGTACCCAATAGACACGATCAAGATCGACAAGTCGTTTATCGACGGCGTCGGCACCAACCGACAAACGCGCGCGATTGTGGAGCTTATCGTGAAGCTGGGTGAGGCGCTCAACCTCAACGTTATCGCGGAAGGCGTGGAGACGCAGGAGCAGACCGACATCCTGATGGAGATCGGGTGTCGTGCGATCCAAGGGTATCACTTTGCCCGACCCGACACCGTAGGCGACGTTCTACGGAGACTAGAATCGCGCTAGTTGAAGCACCTGCGCTAATAATCACCCGGAACCACAATATAGGGGCAGTTTGCGGCTCACATCGCATGGGACGGATTGATGCGGCAGCGCCCTATATTGAACCACGACCAACGTGACGTACGCACAATGCTGATCCGCCTGCTGGCGAATGGCAATCGAGACGGCAAAGGCGGTCTCTACAAAAGTCGTGAATAAAACGCCCTACTGCGGAAGGTCCGCGGAGCGTTGTCACCGGCACGGCATGGAGGAAACCACACCGGTCGGAATCACAACAGCAGCTCCGAAGGTCAGTTCACTAATCATACATCAAATCCGCGCTTTTCTATCTCCTCGACCATACGGCTAACCTCTAGGTCCTTGGGGTCACCATCGGTCACCTCGTAGGCGTCGACCAGCTCGTGGTCCTGCATGTGCTTGGCGTCACTCGGGGTCGCCGTCATCGGGTTCTCCGTTCTCCGCGTGCCTAGCTGTGATCTCCAGGTCCACAGACAGCTGGTGCAACGCTCGATAAGCGCCCAGGCGTTCCATCCCGTCCCTCTGGTCTCCTTCGATCCTGGGGTCGCGTTGGGCACTGTCGGCGCGGAGGCGTGCCAGCTTGGCAGCAGCTCTCAAGGTCTCGGGGTCCAGCATGCTCCACAGATAATGCCCTAGCTGTTCCCCGGTGTCACCAGACTGCGTGCACGTGACACGATGCGTCTCACTGAGGTATAACCCTGAGTAAGTAGGTTGTTTGGGACACAATTCCCGTTCAAACAAGGTCGGTTACAGAGTAATTGAACACCTCATTCAGAAGGTCTACACCTTGCATCGACACATCAGGATGCGTCTGGCTCAGTCGCGCGGATCGCTGTGTCAGCCTCGGGCTTAGCCTTTAGAGGGCAATCAAGGGATTCGTACTCGATGGTATAACCGCCGGCGCGCTTTGCATGTTCGACGCCTGGATCGCGGCTGCTATTAGTTCAACGTGTGTAAGATCCCGCTGATCGATCCACCATTTGGCGTCAGTTAGCTGGAGGCATGCTTGATAATCCGCGTCGCTGTGGGAGTTGGTTAGTACTGCGAGCCGCTTGTTCCTGATTGTCGACGCCCAACTGATCTGCCGATCGGTGCCAGTCAGCAGTGGGAGAACAAGGTGTGAGATAGCGGCGCTGCTTAACGCTGCCGCAGCGACCTCCTCAGCCAGCTTCTCCGCAACGAAGCAGTCACGACAGGTAGTCGTCTTCAGCCACTTGGCCTTACGTTCCTGCTGGCTTTCAAAGCCGGTGAGATGATGAGCCTGCTCATGACCGCAGGCATGAATGATCCGCTGTTCCATGGCATGGATGATGCCCGCTTGTGGTTTGTGCGCAACGCTGATGAGTCAGGCTGAATCAGAATCGCGGCCAGTGGCTGACGACTGAACGGGACAAATGTCCAGCCAACTAAGCTGGCGCAACGCCGTCAGCGTTCACCAGATCCGGGCCAACCAATGTGCCGATGAGCCGGACGCGCTTCTCTACCAGATCTACGGGGGTTCGATGCAATTCCAGCTCGTAGCGGCCACCGACATCGCGGCGAAGATAGAAGGCTCCGCCATCGCGGACCAAGGTGCCTATCTCATTGATCCGGGTGCCAATCGCTACCATCGTCGCTCCATCGTGATCGTGTAAAGTTGCTGGCGATCCTGCTTATAACCGAGTGCCTAGCTGGGCCCCATGATACTGCTAATCCGTTCCCGAGCGGCCTTCAAAAGCTGATATTACGCCGCGCCATTTCAACGAACGCCATATCCCCGATTGGTGGGCGGGGCTCGACTTTGAAGATATCAGCCAAGTCGAGAAGATCCTCGTTGGAAAGGCTCGCGATCGAGGCTTCGATCTCGGCAAGCCGCCGCACCGCGTGATCGCCGTGATCGGCGACCCGCTTCATTCTTGTCTTGAGCATGCCGCCTTTTATCATAAACGTCGCGGGGGCGGCAGGGGCATTTACGGCCGGTTGGCTGAGGTCATTCGGCCAAACATGCCCGCTATCTGCAGGCGGAAGAAGCTTCTCTAATGGAGAACCGCACCGCGTTCTGGCAGCAGATCCCAAAGCGGCAGAAACGCACAGCTTCAAAGGGTGAACGGCGCCATCACAGTGCATGCGGACCGTCCGCATTTACGGTAAAACTGGTGGAAAGCGGAATGGCCGCTTTAGGGCAGCGACCGCAAAGAAGCGGACGTTCGTTCAGCCGGGAGGGCAGGGGCTTGAACGCGTCGTCCCTCGTACCGCAACTGGACTTGTGACGTGGCCTTCCGACACTTCGAAGCCGGCAAAAACCCGTGCGTCAACGCGCAGGAACAGAACCGTCCGGTTGTGACACCGCAGCAGATCGGTTGAATTGAGCGACTTTCAACTCGACTGCGGCAACCCCGAGATAGTAGCGAAGCGCATTGCCCTCTAGACCAGCTACGGGTTCCAGCCGTTGCCCTCCAATGACTTGCGGTTGTTCCTGCCGATCGCGACGGTTTGGACGCTCACGCAAGCGGGTACATAGGCTGACGATTGCTGACCATCACCTCCCGCGGTCCGCAATCACCCTTGCCGTGCAATCCTATTCGAGCATCTGATCCGTCAGCGTCAAAAGGGCGAGCACATCATTCCCGAAGCCTTTGACGCACTCCTCAGTCAGGTTGAACCGATCAGCGCCCCGGCGATCGAACCATGCGTCCGCCCCGATGATGGTCGGCCGCGACCGATCTGTCTTTCCGTACAGCACGTCCATCGCGTCTGACTCGGGATCGAGGTCACCACGGGGAAACCAGTGATCCGGAATGCCACCATTGCGTCGAAACCATCGGCGTCCGTTCTGACCGTGGCAAACGATCATACTGGGCCAAGGGCTATGGTCGATGAACCGTAGCGCCGTCGCCAACCGGCTGGTGGAAAAGGCAGCAGCCAGAGCGTCGATTGCTTCGAACGACGGGCGCCGGTGAGCGGCGGCAAGTGGTCGAAACAGATAGGCCGGCATTAACAGGTCGGCGGCATAATTATCGGCTTGCCGCTCAATGCCGGCACCGCTTTGGCTGAAACTCCCAATCTCACTTGCCCGGCAGACCGACGACCGCCCGCGATGATGCTGCCAGTGACCCAGCTCATGCGCGATCGAGAAGCGACGGCGACGAGGATCGCCATCGCCTTTCACGGTGATGATCGCCTGATCGCGGAAGCCGATGATCCTAGCTTCGCAGCTCTCCAGAATGCCGTTGCGCACCTTGGCGCCCATCGTCCAGGCGATCGCCTCGACATCGATCTCATCCGGACTGGTGACGCCGAAGGACTGCAAGAGCTTTTCGGCTTGGCCGAGCCCCTTCAAATCGGATTGCCGTCTTCGTCGATGGCACCAAGCTCTCGCAAATCGGCGAGAATATCGTCCATCTCTTTCTCGGTGATACCGTCGCCGTTACGGGCAGCCATCGTCAGCCGGCTTTGCAGCTTGGTATCGTCGTTGGCGAACCGGGCGAGGACAGCAGCCCGATCTCTGAGAGGAAGCTGGTGGACTTGCCCCCGGCCCGTTAAGGTTGCGCGATCGATCTCCGCTCGCGCAGCCTGGAGGCGCGACCTTCCAGATCGGGCGGTTGCGGTCGAGATTATAGCGCGGATGCGATCGGCTTCATCCTCGGCATTCAGCCCTTCGGCCTCGACCTCCGCCAGTAATTCCGCGTCCGACATAGCCATGATGTCTGCGACCAGTTCATCCGCCAGACGGTCGATCGGAGGGTTAGGACGCCCCGCCCTGCTCACGATGACCATCCATTGGGAAACGCCGCATCTATCGTGCGACGGACACGGCGTCGGATAGTGGCATACGCCGTCATGTCGACACCGTTCATGGTCATGATCTCGTCCTTCGGCAGGTCATCCAGATACGCCCACAGGAACAGGGTTGCTTCATCATCATCGGCAAACAAGGTTTCCAGCGCATTTCGTCGAGCCGACGCATCTTCCCGTGAAAGCGCCAGTTCCTCGACATTGGGTTTCGTTTCCACCAGCTCATGCAGGAACCGGCCTTCGGCATCAGTGGCATCAGCCGACACCAGTTCGGGTTCGACCTTCTGTTGCCTGCCCGACGCACGGCTGCGCATGACACCGATCAGGAATGGCACCATCTCCATCCCGCGCGGACAATTCCGAACGCCCTCGATCGTCTGACACACCGCTTCGTTGAGCAGATCGTCGACCTCACACCCGGCCGCAAATGCATATTGTCGTCCCGCCTTCCTCAGTCTGAGGAGGTCGGTCGATGTCAGGCAATCGATCGCCTGCCGCGCTTCCGCAAGATCAAGGGTCGGTTCGCTCACTCAACTCCGCCGGCTTCCTGAAGGAGTAGGCTGATTTTCAGCGCGGCTCGGACACGATACGAAAAAAACCGTGTCGGCATGTCCGAGAGCACCCGCCGTTTCAGCCTACCCCCTTGATAGTCAATGAAGACGATCGGGAGCGGGTTCGCAAGCCGTCTTACCCTTAAAGCGCGAGGAAGGAGGTAGAATTATGTCCGGAAAGAACCAGCATGTCGTCCCGCACGCAGGCGGTTGGGCTGTTCGCGGTGCCGGCAACGGTCGTGCGACGTCGGTCCATGACACCCAGCGTAACGCGATCGACGCAGCGCGAGGCATCGCGCAGAGCCAGCACAGCGAACTTCTGATCCACGGCCGCAATGGCCAGATCAGGGATCGCGACAGCTACGGCAGCGACCCCTTCCCGCCGAAGGGGTGATCAGACCAGGCCACGTTCGGTGACGGCGTGGCCTGCTTTTTTACAGGGCAACAAACATGCGCAGCAGCATTAAACCTATCCGACCGCCCCGTCCTCCCAAACCGATCGACCGCATGCAAAACATGCGCACAATTCGTCCTTTGGGAAAGACGAAGTGGGTCAAGGCGCACTGGCGCTGGGACTATGATCGCCATGCGTGGGAGTGGGTGATCGGACACTGGTCGAAGTAGGAGCAGGCAACATGGGTGTGCACGTGATGCAAACACCCTGTGCCCCTAAGAGGTTATTAGAGCCGATTGGTTGTTCTTACGCTTTTTGTACCTAGATCGCCTTGAAAGGGGCCTGCCATGTCACTGTCAACGGATCGATCTAGCTTATCGCGTCTCAATAAAGAGATCGCCGACTTGCGTACGAAGGAGGCTGCGGAAGTCAAGAAGGCAGCCGAAGCATCAAAGAAGGCAAATGCAGCCATGGATTCGTCCCGTCGCGCTAGTTCTAGCAGCACGGCTAAGAGCTATGTCAGTACCGCCGATCGCGAGTCTGGAAACGCACAAACAGCGCAGGTCAACCAGAGCCGGTATGCTCACCAAGCTGCCTCGAAAATCCGGAGTGTTACTGATCTTCAAGATAAGATCGCGAAAGAGGAGGAGCGCGAGCGCAAGAAGGCACAGGATGCCAACGAGAAGCGCCGCCGCGAGGAAGACGTAAGGCGCAAGTCTGACGAGCAGCGTCAGCGACGTGTCGACCAAGCAACTGCTACGGCAGCGCGCGCGATGCAAAGCCGTATCTTTGAATTGGAAGCGCAGGTGACGGCTCAGCTTGAGGCGGCCGCATCTGCCACGCCTGCCTTCCGACCAACTCCTGCGAAGGGGTCGAGTGAGGTTCACGACGTCTTCGTCTCCCATGCCTGGGAGGACAAGGCTGGCTTTGTTGACGACCTTGTCGCCAAGATGAAGGCTGCGGGTCTTAAAGTCTGGTACGACACGGACGCTATTGAGTGGGGCGGCAGCATTAGGCAAGCTATCGATGCGGGATTGGCCGGTTCCTACTTTGGGATTGCGGTTTTCTCGCCCGACTTCTTCGCCAAGCCCTGGACGAACTATGAACTTGACGGTCTGTTGGAACGAGCGGCCAACGGCGAAGGGCGCCTACTCCCTATTTGGCATCGGCTCTCTAAAGATGATGTCTTGAGGTATGCTCCATCCCTAGCAAACCGTGCGGCGCTCAACACGAGTTTTTCGTCGGCCGATGACATTGTGGCGGAGTTAGTGAAGCTGCGGGACCGCTACCGGGCTGTAGTAGAGGGACAGAATGTCAGTGAGATTGCAGTGGACCAACCGGAGCAAGAGGTCCGCTAGAAAAGACTGGTCGGTTTCGACAAAATTGTCGATCACGCCGGCCCGGAATTAGTGGGCGAAAACCCGACGACACATTGCTCTGACGGTAAATCTTGAGGAAGAAATCATGCCCTGGCCCCGCGATCATTCAACAGGAGCCGGTGGTGGCCGCTCCACAGGTGCGAGTGGTGGAATGTCTACTGGTGCCGGTGGTGGAATGTCGACCGGCGCAGGAGGCGGACTCTCGACAGGTGCTGGCGGCGGTCTGTCAACAGGAGCGGAAGGAGGTCTCTCAACAGGGGCAGGAGGCGGCTTGTCGACGGGGGCCGGTGGTGGGTTATCTACCGGGGCTGGCGGCGGCTTATCGATAGGAGCTGGAGGTGGTCTTTCAACTGGAACTGGTGGCGGCAGATCAACCGGCGGACCACCGCACTACATGAGCAACGTGCCTCCCTGGCCTAGGTTCGTGCAGGAACTTGAAAAACGGGGTTTATTGCGTGAAGCCGAGATCATCCGACGTAACCACCTTTAGGTATAGGGGCAGCGTAGCGTGGGGGCCGACCGAAATGAACGGCCTTTCCGCTCATTAATTGCGAGCCGACTTGCCGCCGACCGCGCGTCGTGCTCGACTCTCAAGGACAGCGCGGAGACGCCGAGGGGGAACTGCCGAAATGACCGACATCACATTGCATTCGCCGAACCTAGATAAGCTCGAAATCGGCAATCTCAGCGCCAAGTTTAGCGCGCGCGGCGACCGGATCCTGCGCTACTATATCGACATTCGGCACAAGACGATGAACCTGCACCGCGAGCTTGGTGCGCCGGAGCTGTTCATTCTCCAGAGCAAAGTTGACGCCCTGTTAGCCGACTGGGACGAGAAGCTGGTCGCGTTCGAGACGAAAAGGCTTTTCCAGACCGGCAAGGGCGCGGCCGACGACATGACCGCCGATGCCATCCGCGACCAGGAACGCATAAGCCGCATCCTCGCTCACACGCTGACCATCGATGACGCCATTGACTGGGAGACGCTGAAGGACCGCAGCGAATACCCGATGCCGTCCCGCTTCCCGGAACCGCAGCCTACCACAGTACCCCGCCCAGAACCCGCCTACGAGGCGTTGCAGATCGGCCTGCTTGATCGGTTGCTCGGCAAGCGCCGCCATCTCGAGGAGCAGGCCGAGACGCGCAACGCCCGCGCCGGCGAGGAGTGGCGGCGGTCGGAAACGGAGCGCGAGGCGCTGCACGCCGTCGCGATGACGAACTGGGAAGCGCGGGAGGCCGCTTTCTGGGCCGAGCACCACGGCGCCAAGGCCGAGCACCTGTCCGCGCAGGGCGCTTCCCACTCCAAGGTCGACGCGCTGCGCGACGCGGTCGCCGACCGCGATCCCGATGCTGTCATCGAACACGCATCGCTGGTGTTGGAGAACTCGGACTACGGTGGCCTGTTCGAGAAGTCCTACGAGGTTCAATATCGGCCGGACGACCGCCTGCTGCTGCTAGCCTACGACCTTCCCGCCCCAGACCGGCTGCCGCAGAAGAAGTCGGTTAAATTCGTGAAGGCCACCGGCGAGCTGGTCGAGACGAAGATCGCCGAGCGCGACCGCAAGGCCAACTTCGACAGCGCCTGTCACCAGATATGCCTCAGAACCATCCACGAGCTGTTCGAGGCCGACGTCGACGGCAATGTCGATGCGGTTCTTTTCAACGGCATGGTCGAGTTTGTGGATCCGGCCACCGGGCTCCAGCGGCGATCATGCATCCTGTCGGTCCTCGCCAAGCGCGACGATTTCTGCCGCATCGACCTCGCCCGCGTCGATCCCAAGGCGTGCTTCAAGGCGCTCAAGGGCGTCTCTGCCGCCAGCCTCTCCGCGCTCGCGCCCGTCCCACCTGTCATTGAGATGGACCGCGAGGACCGCCGCTTCATCGAAGCCCGCGAGGTCGGCTCCACCCTCAACCAGGGGACCAATCTCGCCTCCATATCGTGGGATGACTTCGAGCACCTCGTCCGCGAGCTGTTCGAGAAAGAATTTCTGAGCCGCGGCGGCGAGGTGAAGGTCACCCAGTCCTCCAGCGACGGCGGCGTCGACGCCATCGCCTTCGACCCCGACCCGATCAGCGGCGGCAAGATCGTCATCCAGGCCAAGCGCTACACCCGCACGGTTGGCGTCGCCGCGGTCCGCGACCTCTACGGCACGGTGATGAACGAGGGCGCGTCGCGCGGCATCTTGGTCACCACCTCCGATTATGGCCCCGACGCCTACCGCTTCGCCAGTGACAAGCCGCTGGCACTGCTTAACGGCGCTAACCTGCTGCACCTGCTCGAGAAGCACGGCTATCAGGCCAGTATCGACGTTGCCGGCGCACGCGCCGCGCGGTTACAATGAGGTAGCCGGCCGATGGGCGCGGCGAAGGACGACCGATCACACCAGCACCATGCTTGAACACTTCAACGGCGGTCCTTCACAAACCAGCTGTGAAGCAACGTGCGTCCTGCTTCAGCCGATGAACGAACGGCCGTAGCTAGGCGTCGAAAAATGCGGCTTGAGTGTCGTCTTGTGGGTTGGACCAGGCATCTACTTTTCGGTCGGGATCCAATCAGCAGCCACGTAAAGCGACTGGCAGAACGCGGCAGCGGATGCCGCGATTGCAGCCCAGCGGCTCCATTCGCTCTGCCGCTTTAACGTGAACTCCATGTCCGAGCCGTCGAACAGCGTCCAAGTCGCGTAACCCGGGCGGCCGTGCTTTGCGAAGTGCTTTTCCCGCATCCGGTTGGCTCCTTCGGGGGAGACCTTAACTACAGCCGATCGCCACCAGAGCCCGGCAGCCAAAATCGATAGAACGGCCGTCGAGATGGCGAGGGCGGTCTTGATCACCGTGATTGCTCCTGTGGTCATCAATGCCTCGTATCTTCGCTATATGGCGCGTCGCTCAACAGTACGAGCCCATTCAGGCTTCGTCACCCTGCCTCTCGAACAAGCCGAACAATGGCAGATCGCGATAGCTGCATCCCCGCCAAGTGCGCTTGCTGAACGAAGGTCCGGTTCTGGGTAGGACCATTGTCGCCCTGAACGGCCGCCTTTGGGTCCCCCCGGCCCAGTGCTAGCGGACGCTTTCCAATATAGATGAAGCCGCTCAATAGAGAGCAAGGAATGCCCGAACCTGCCGTTTTGAGGAAGCACGGCAGGCACCTTTCTTTGTGTACAACCTACCGTTTCCTGAAACTCGAGCGGGAATAATATTTGGGAAAGCTGCCTAATTCGGGAGTATCGTTAATTCGCCCCCGTACCAACTACTCGCTATACCTTTTTAATTGGAAAAGACGGCACTGCCAGCGGCCCCCATAGTCTGATCCCAGCCAAAGCAGTGCCGCCACTCAAGCCTACATTCCAAACCGGTGTTCTGTCACTTGCGCCTCAACAGTAAAGCGCGGGCATGGAAAGTTTCAAGGTACTATTATGTTGAGGCTAATATCATGTTTCATTATTACAAGTATACCTTGCAGTAACTGACCGATTGATAAAATCAACTGTTATACCCGGTGCTAGTTCTACCAACGCGAATAGGCCATCGGAGATATTTCGTTTAAATACGGCGCAGTCCGTAATTATCATGTCTACTACGCACTTCCCCGTTATGGGAAGCGAGCAGGCTGGAACGAATTTTGGAGCACCATCTTTCGCGACGAGATCCATGAGTACGATGATCCGCTTAACACCGGACACTAGGTCCATCGCACCGCCCATACCTTTGACCATCTTGCCAGGAACCATCCAGTTGGCGAGATCTCCTGTCTCCGAAATCTCCAGCCCACCCAGTATTGCAAGGTCGATATGACCTCCACGAATCATCGCGAAACTATCTGCAGACGAAAAGAAGCTAGTGTCAGGTAACTCCGAAACAGTTTGCTTGCCCGCATTGATGAGATCAGGATCCTCCTCGCCTTCATATGGGAATGGTCCGATGCCAAGCATCCCATTTTCGGACTGCAAGGTAACTTCTACGCCGGCCGGAACGTGATTCGCTACGAGGGTTGGTATACCAATGCCAAGATTGACGTAGAAGCCGTCTTTCAGTTCCATCGCAGCCCGGGCCGCCATCTGATCGCGTGTCCACGCCATTTACGCGGCCTCCTTCTGGCGAACGGTCCGGAATTCGATCTGCTTGTCGTATGGGGCGCCCAGTATCAGGCGATTGACGTAAATTCCGGGTAGGTGGATTCGATCGGGGTCGAGCGACCCTACTTCCACAATCTGTTCGACCTCGGCTACGCAA
Source organism: Sphingomonas sp. AP28 (assembly GCF_056680455.1). Classification (NCBI taxonomy): domain Bacteria; kingdom Pseudomonadati; phylum Pseudomonadota; class Alphaproteobacteria; order Sphingomonadales; family Sphingomonadaceae; genus Sphingomonas; species Sphingomonas sp. AP28. The sequence continues at coordinate 4,161,519 of NZ_CM155283.1, forward strand.
ACCTTGCCGCAGGTTGCTGCTGGCGCATTGAAATTACGCGCGGTCTTCCGGAACACTAGGTTACCAGCTGTGTCCGCCGTCCAGGCCTTGATGATGGAAAGATCGGCGCGAATGCCACGCTCGAGCAAATATTCGTCACCGTCAAATACCATAGTTTCTTTTCCTTCGGCTACGAGCGTGCCGACACCGGTCTTGGTGTAGAATCCTGGAATTCCCGCACCGCCCGCGCGCATCCGCTCGGCAAGCGTTCCTTGCGGTGTGAACTCGACATCGAGCTCACCTGATAAGTACTGTCGCTCGAACTCCTTGTTTTCGCCAACGTAGCTAGCGATCATCTTCCTGACCTGACGGGTCCGCAAAAGTTTACCAATACCCTCGCCATCGATTCCTGCGTTGTTTGATGCAAAGGTAAGTGCTGTTGTACCCGCGACGAGAATTGCATCAATCAGGCGCTCGGGCACGCCGCATAGGCCAAAGCCACCACTCGCAATCGTCATCCCGTCGAACAGAATGCCGTCCAATGCCGACGCCGCATCAGAATAGATCTTATTTGCCATACACGCCTCCTATCAGGGAAAGAACTTTCGTCCGACAGCTCATGTTCGGGATTTAGATTTGATAACCGTATAAGCCTATGCGGCTGTCCAGCCGCCATCCATTGCTAGGTTTGCGCCAGTAATCGACTGGGCATCGTCCCCACATAGGAATACAGCAAGAGCGGCTATCTGCTGGGGCGTCACAAACTGTTTTGTCGGTTGTGCTGAAAGAAGCACGTCGTTCATGACTTGATCGCGGGTCATTCCCCGAGATGTCATCGTATCTGGAATTTGGTGTTCGACCAGCGGCGTCCAGACATAGCCTGGCGATATGCAATTAACGGTTATGCCGTCCGTTGCTGTTTCGAGCGCGATCGTCTTTGTTAGCCCGGCAACGGCATGCTTGGCCATGACGTATGCGGACTTGTTAGGGCTTGCGACCGTGGAATGCGCTGACGCGGTAGAGATAATGCGTCCCCACCGCTTCGCGCGCATATGAGGCACTGCGGCACGCATCATGTGCCATACAGAGGCTAGATTGATGGCCAATATCGCATCAAACCGCTCGATCGGAAATTCCGCGATCGGAGCTACATGTTGGATGCCGGCATTATTGACCACAATGTCGCAAGATCCGGTTTCTTCCACTGCACGGGCGATCATCCTCGCGATATCGTCAGGTCGGGTCATGTCGGCCGCGTCATAAATGACCGTGCCGCCATTGATTTGCGCGAGCGCGCTGCGTTCGGTCTCGATCGCGTCGGCATCACCAAGACCATTGATGACGATCGAGGCGCCCGCTGCAGCCAAGGCCTTGGCACAGGCCAATCCAATGCCTGATGACGATCCCGTTATAACGGCGGTCTTGCCCCTCAAGAACATAATTCCCTCAGAAAATTTGGTGTTATCGGTGCGCGGATTGTGCCGCGATTTCGCTGGCAAAGTCGGCGACCGCTTGATTGAACAAGGCAGGTTCTTCGACATGCGGCGCATGCCCGGAGTGCTTGAACCCAGTCGCGCGCGCCTGCGCAACACTCCCCGTGATGAAGTGCGCAGCACCGTCAGGATAGAAGCGGCTGTTCAGGCCGTGAACGACGAGAGTCGGAACGTTCATGGATCGAAGGTGGCTGCGATAGTCTTGCTGGGTTAGCGACCGCCCAAGTGATGCGACCGCACCCAAATCTGCATCGGCAAGATAAGGCCCTAGCCAAGCGACCAACGCCTCGTCGGCGCTGCCCGTGGCCACGATAAGCCGCGCAATACGCTCTCCGCGTTTTTGCCTGGTTTCGCCGATCGCTGGTTCACGCATCGCGGGATTGATCAGGCCGAACTGCCATGTTTCGTCGTTGAAGACCTTAGGGGACATGTCGACGACGACCTGCCCGGCAAAGCGGTCTGCATGGGCGCCGCGCAGCAACTCCCACAGAACCATCGCGCCGAGTGACCAGCCAACGCCGATCACACCGTGCAGATCAAGGTGCTCGGTTAGTTCGGCGATGTCTGCTGCCAGACGTGCGATGTCAGGTTCGCGAGTTGTGGGCGTGTCGCCATGCCCGCGGAAATCCGGGCGAATAACCCTAAAGCGATCACGTAGCGCCTCAGCCTGTAGCGTGAATAGGCCGCCATGCGCATTTAGCCCGTGGAGGAGCAGCAGTGGTCTGCCGTTCCCTTCGTCAGAATAGGCAATGACGGCGCCGTCGCTAGCAATAAGCCGGGTCATGCAACCCAGTCCCTGCGAAGCGGACGTGCCGCAGCGGCCATCAGCGCCGCGGCGACCAGATACAGGGGTAGAGCCGCGAGCATCGAATAGCGAAGCGCCTCATCGCCGAAACGTACCGTGAAATGATCTGATAGCAGCCCGAGCAGTGAGCTACCTGCGCCGAGCCCGATCAGATTGTTGATAAGGAGAAAGCTTGCCGAGGCGGTCGCGCGCATGTGCGGCGGAACGAGATGCTGAACGGCGGTGATTACCGGGCCGAGCCAGACATAGGCCAGAGCCTGCGGTACGAGGCAGAAGAGGAAAGCGGCTACTACCGAATGTGATAGGATGCCTGCCGCGAATAGCGGCACTGCGCAGACGAAGGCGATGGCGGGGATGCGCGCATACGCAGCGCGGTCGCGCCCACCCAGCCGATCTGCGGCAACGCCTCCGAGCAGGATTCCGGCGGTGCCACCCAGTAGTAAGCTGGCGCCCATGAAGTGCGAGGTTTCAACGAGGTTTAGTCCGAAGCTGCGCTTCATCAACGACGGTAGCCAGAAGGCCAGTCCGTAGCCGAGCATGGAACTGGCAGAGGCGCCAAATGACAGCAGCCAGAAGCTGGGCTTGCGCGCAAGGATCCCGAAGACCCGTCTTACGGGCATCCGACTTTGCTGTTCGACCGGGGGCCGCGCTGGTTCGCGCACGACCAGGCGAAACAACGGGGCGAGTACAATCCCAGCGATACCCACGGCGATGAAAGCTGTGCGCCAATCGACTGAGGTTGCGATCTGGCCGCCAAGCAGCACCCCCGCCGCCGATCCGAGTGGGATGCCCAGCGAATAGATACTGAGGGCGCGTGCCCGGCGCTCAGGCTGGAAACTGTCGGCGATGACGGCATAAGACGGCGCGACGCCCCCCGCCTCACCGACACCGACACCGATCCTCGCCGCGAAGAGCTGGCTGAAGTTACCGGCCCAACCGCACAAAGCGGTGAAGCCGCTCCAAACGGCAAGCGATAGCGTTATGACCCAGACCCGGTTCGTCCGATCAGCGATCCATGCCAGCGGGATCGCCATGGTTGAATAAAGCAAGGCAAACGCTAGGCCTCCGAGTGTGCCCAGTTGCACGTCTGAAAGGCCCAAGTCTGTTTTTATGGCCGGCGCCAGGATGCCGAGGATCTGCCGGTCGATGAAATTGAAGCTGTAGACCAACAGCAGCATGCCTAGCGTAATCGAGGCACCGGGGCTCCGCTGCACCCCGGGCGCCAAAGGATCGGCCATCGTCAGAATTTTGCGCTGAAGGTTGCGAAGACCTGTCGCGGATTGCCGTAGAAGGCGGTCGCAATCCCTTCCTTGCCTAGCGTCGCCTGGTATCGACCCGCGGCGTTTAGGATCGGCACACCAGCTTGGTTGGTCAAAATATACTGATAGCCCGCGGTCTTGTAGATCTTGTTGGTCAGGTTCTTGCCGTGAACGCCAACTGAGTAGCGCCCGAAGCTGTAGTTAAGGTTTGCGTCGAAAAGCGTATAAGCGGGCTGATCGAGGAACGGGCTTGCCGTCTCGAACTGGTGGGTAAGGCTACGGTACGACGCGGTGCCCGATGCCGCGAGTGAACCATCCCCGATAGGAAGGGCCGCGCCCAGTGTGCCGCTGGTAGTCCAGTGCGGCGTATTCTGGAACTGACGCACGTTCGAGACATCTGCGCCGGTCGGCCCGACATAGCGGATATATTGCGGGTCGATGTAGCCGGCCGTTCCGGAGAGCGTCAGGTTTGAGCCTGCACCAGCAAAGTCGCGAGCAAGGACTGCATTCCCTTCGAATTCTGCACCCTTGATGTGCGCCTTGGCGGCATTGGTAGTGACGCCGATGAAAGTCTGCACCCCGTTGACGACCGCACCGACCGAACCCGGAATCTGCACGTTGCTGTAATCGGCATAGAAGCCGTCGATCGCGAACGTCAGTCGCCGGTCGAGCACTGCGCCCTTCCAACCGATCTCATAGCTCTTCACCGTCTCAGGCTCGAACTGGAGATAGTTATAGATGTCCTGATAAGTACGGCCAGTTGCGGCGTTGCTGATCGGAGCGGAAGCGCCCGACCCGCGCGGGTCGAAGCCGCCGCCCTTGAAACCGACCGAATAGGACGCGTAAAGCATGTGGTCGTCGCTAGGCTTGTAGCTGAGCGAAACGCGCGGCGTAAATTTCTTGAATTGTGCGGTACCTCTGAAATCGGTCAGTGGCACGCCGAGGATCGTCGGATTGCCTCCGAACTCAGCCGTCGGGCCGCCTAGATAGTTCGCCTTGAAGATGTGCGATTGCCGCTCGTCCCAGGTATAGCGGCCGCCGAGCGACAGGCTGATCTTCGGCGTGAAATCATAGGTGAAATCGCCGTAGATCGAATGTGTCTCTGTTCGAACATCGCCCGAGGTATAGGCATCGAGACCCGGGAGCGTCGTCGAGAGCAGCACATCGAACGCGGTGGTCGCTTTTGCACCGAGATAGTAATAGCCGACCAACCCGTTCAACTTGTCACTCTTGTAGAGCAGCTGAAATTCCTGGCTGGTCTGGCTGTTGCGGTACACAGCCGGCACGTCGACATCGACGGCAGGCAGTGCATCGAAGTCGATCGGAGTGAAGGACGTGTCGCCGCGATACGCGCTGATGCTGCGTAGCGTCACATGCTCGGTCAGCTCTGCCGTGGCCGACATCGATAGGCCGCCCCCTTCACTCGCGCGCGCGGATTGGTGAGACCCGCCTGAGTGTCGAACACGTTATCGAGTACAGGGGTGCCGGACACCAAACCCGCGATGAGGCGGTGGCCGTTGCGCGGATTGGAACGATCATCAGTATAGTCGCCCGTGACTCGTACGAATAACCGGTCGTCGGGCGAATGGAATTCGACGGTCCCGCGGCCCGCCCAGACATCCTTGCTGTAATTATCGAGGCCAGTCGTCAGGTTCTTACCAAAGCCGCCCCGGCTCAGACGCGCACCGGTAACGCCTACCCGGAGGAGGTCACCCACAGGGGCAGAAACGCTGACGATGCCGTCGGCCTGGTCATAGGACCCATAGCTACCCTTCAGATTGACGGAGAACTGGTCGGGTAGCTTCTTCGTCACGTATTTGATGGCACCGCCGATGGTGTTGCGGCCGTACAAGGTCCCTTGCGGGCCACGCAGCACCTCGATCCGCTCGACGTCGTACACGTCAAGTACCGCTGCTTGGGGGCGGTTGAGGTACACGTCGTCCAGATAGATGCCGACACCGGCCTCGAACCCGGGCACTGGGTCCTGCTGGCCAACGCCGCGAATGAAGGCCGCCAGTGTCGAATTGGTGCCACGTGCATCCTTTAGCGTCGTGTTGGGCGTGACGTTCTGGATGTCGGTCAGATCGATTGCGCCCGATTTTTCGAGCTTGTCGGCAGTGAAGGCGGTGACGGCGATGGGCACCTTGAGCAGGCTCTCGGATCGACGACGGGCTGTTACCACGATATCGCCCGAGGGTGCGGGCGATGCATTGGCTGTGTCGTCGGACGAAACGGCGGGTGCCGGGGAGGCGTCGTTTGGCGCTGGAGTGGAAGCCTGGGGCGCAGCATCGCTGGCTGGCGCGGTTTGCGCCAGCGAGGGACTCGTGGCCAGAAATATGGTGGCGGCACCCGCCAGAAGATTGCGACGCGCGCGGCTATGCGTTTTCATCATTACCCCTCCTGTGACGTCCCTGCCATGCTGGTTGATCCAGCTACTGCGTCGTCATATAACACTATATTGAAACATGAACCGGCTTTCAAGTCGAACGTTGGAGAATTTGGAATGCCGGCAAAACAGGGGCCTGGAAAAGACAACATCGGCGATACGCTGCCGGAGACGCGAGCTGATAAGCAACCGCGGACCGAGCGCGGCCGTCGGACGATGCGCGCGATCTTGGAAGCTGCTGCCGGTGAATTCGGCGAAAAGGGATTTCATGAAGCGTCGATCACGGGGATCACGCAGCGCGCGGGTGTCGCGCTTGGTAGTTTCTATACCTATTTCGATACCAAGGACGCGGTGTTCCGCGCGCTGGTGAAGGACATGTCCGAGCGAGTGCGCGATCACGTTGCACCGGCGCTGCATTCCGCGCCAGACGCGATAACTGCCGAACAACGAGGCCTACAAAGCTTTCTAGAATTCGCCCAAAGCCATAAAGAGATTTACCGCATCATCGACGAAGCAGAGTTTGTCGATCACGAGCGATATCAGCAGCATTACACGACCACCGCGTCGCGCATTACCAAGCGCCTTCAGGACGCCGCGAAACGCGGCGAGGTCCGTGCTGACGTGTCAGAGGTGCATGCTTGGGCTATCATGGGCATGAACGTTTTCCTGGGTCTACGATACTGCCTCTGGTCAGATGATGTATCCCCTTCCGGCGTAGCAGACGTAATCGGTGAATTTTTGCAGGCCGGAATAGGTCCAAGCACTCGGGATCGCCAATAGTGGCATCTCGGATAACCAATTATGAATCAGGTCGATGTATAAGAATAAAGTAAAAGAACTTTATTAGTACCTAGTAAGTAAGATAATTATATGTCATCATGATCTTACGGTTTCATATTGTGTTGCAATGTTTAAAAGATAATTTATGAAGTACTGTAAAGTATGCTGACAAGCGTGTTGTCTTTATCTAGCCCGGCAACCCTCTCATTGCCCACGTCAAGCCGCTGGTTCGCTTCCAT
>NZ_JBWXQI010000002.1:0-368090 GCF_056680455.1 Sphingomonas sp. AP28
GACTTCAACGGCATACCGCGCGCTCACCCCACTGCCCGAGATCCGAGCCGGTGCGAAACGTCCGTCTGCAGTACAGTGCTTTTTAGCCTATACCCGGATTGACACTAAGCACGACGTCCCGCCTCTTCGTGATAGGTGACGGAGAACTTCAAGATTTTGGTTTCCGCACAATCGGCCAAAGCGACAGGGTATGTCGCATGTGCCACGCATAGGTTGGGGCAGCATCGGTCGCTTAACCTGCCGCCTGACGACAATCGTGTTTTCCGACACCGCGTGAACCCAACGTGGTTTGCGAGAGGCGGCCGCCAACATTGATCTGCTCAACGTACTTGAGCGCAACAGGACGTAGTACGATCACCCCGTCCGAGCGAGGTATACCGAAAGCCCGTGCATGACCAATTACGCGGCCGCGCGCTCCTCTTCCACTGCCAGATCGCGCAGAATCGAATGCAGCTTGTCGCCGCTGAAGCGAGACGGATCAAAGTCGCTAGCTGTTGCCACATCTGCGAAACGGGCCGCATCGTGGTCGGATAGGCCCACGAAACCCATCGCCCAGTTCGGAAAACTTCGAGTCGTGATAGGCTCCATCGCGAGGAGGGAGACCTCGCTATGGCGGTCGTCCTGCTGGATCCGCTCGAAGGCGACTTCCACCACATCGAGGGGCCCTTCGAGTACCTGAGCGAAACAGCCCGCGTTAAACATCAACGCGCCGGTGATGCCGTCCCGTTTATTGTTGGCGCGGCTCGTCGCAAGGATATCATTCACCTCTGCCGCAAACGTTTCGACGTCGCCGGTCGTCAGGTTACGACTGTAATACACTAAACGATAGGTTTCAGCGGACATCACCGTCTCCTCCGGATTTGTTGGTAAGGAAGAACTGCACGTTAGCCTGTGCCATCGGCCGTCCAGTGAGGTACCCCTGCACATGGGTACAGTTCTGATTACGTATGCGCTTGAGTTGCTCGGCGGTTTCAACGCCCTCCGCAGTGATCTCCATGCCGAGACTGGTACCGAGACTGGAGACTGCTCTCAGAATGGCTTCGCTGTCGGGATCGTCGCCGGCAACGAACGAGCGATCGATCTTGATCTTGTTGAACGGAAACTTTTGGAGGTAGCTCAGCGACGAGTAGCCGGTACCAAAATCGTCCATCGAAATCTTCACGCCCAGAGCGCGTAGCGCGTGCAGTGTCGCTAGCACGTTATCTGTGTCCGCGAGAAGGGCGCCCTCGGTAATCTCGATTTCCAGGCGCTCCGGCTTGAGCCCCGATCTGGCAAGCGCCAGTGACACGGACGCGAGCAACGTGTCTGCCTTGAACTGTAGCGGCGAAACGTTGACGGCTACAACGAGATCACCGGGCCAAGATGCAGCCTCCATACATGCTGTCAGAAGTACCCATTCGCCGATCTTTACGATCAGCCCGTTTTCTTCAGCGACGGCGATGAAGTCGAGCGGGGGCACGTTGCCGCGGACAGGATGCTGCCAGCGTAACAGTGCCTCAAAGCCCATTACGGTATCCGTCGAGAGATCGAGGAACGGCTGGTAATGAAGTTCAAACTGCTTGAGCGCCAACGCGCGGCGTAAGTCGATCTCCAACTCCCGGCGCTCCTGAAGCAGCGTGTCCATCCCGTGCTCGAAAAAGCGGTAGCGTCCGCGGCCCGCCCGCTTTGCCTCGTAAAGCGCCAAGTCGGCGTTACGAAGTAGGTCGCGGGGCTGCATCGAACCGGACCCCAGCCCCACACCAACGCTAATGCCAATGTTCACTGTGTGCCCACCGAGCACGTAGGTCCGGCCGATAAGGTCGACGAGGCGCTCGGCGAGAAGCTCAGCGTCGCGTGGCGAGCGGATGCCACGCTGAAGGATGACGAACTCGTCGCCTCCAAGCCTGGCGACGAGATCGTCTTTGCGTGACGCCTTGCGCAGTCTGTCCGCAACCTTTATAAGTAGCTGATCACCAATGCCGTGTCCCAGCGTGTCGTTGATCATCTTGAAGCGATCAAGATCGAGGCAGAGCACCGCGACCGGCTCGCCACCCTCGGCTGTCCCGGGTAATGCGCGCTCGAGTGTCGCCATAAAGGTGTTGCGCAAGGCGAGCCCCGTCAGGTCGTCCGTCTGAGCCTGCACCATTTCAACGGGAGCGATGGCAACCGGCCAGAAACTGACGCAAATGTTTCCCCCGCCAACCGGATTGAACAGCGCGTCGTACGCTTCGGACTGACGCGTCATCAACCTCATGCTCGATGGGCCGTCGCCGATCGAAGTGGACCGTAGATAGTCGGCGAAGATATCGGCCAGCGTCAGCCCGACGATCCAGCCACCAAAGCTGGTCGCGGCGGTTGCGTTGGCGTAGGTGATTTCATTGTTGGCGTCGACGACCAGAACCGGGTGCTGCAGTGATTCCAGGATCTGACCGGAGGAGAGCATTGCGGCTTCGGAGTTCTGCATAAGGTGCTCAAACATAGGTCTAAGTGCTCCGGCCTCTCTACGGCTTACCGTTGACAGGCGAACAAGACGTTAAGGCTTACGCACATCATACGTGACGTAAGCTTGCTATTGACCGTGAGCGCTTTGGGGAGAACTACGCTGAACGTCTCGGATTGGCGTGAGGAGCGCGGCGTCCCGGGATGACGGGGGTGGCACTTGCTTCCCATAGCCCGTGAGTCAGCGTTGAAAGTGCGACCCCGGTCTGGGCAACACAAGCTCCTGTAATTTCTTGACAAATATGGGTTATAAAGGGGCCCCAATCGGCGCCGATCCACAATTTTGAACCGATAAAGTTCACAGTGGCGCACCGTGCGTTTATTCGAAAAGTCTCTGCGCTAGATCATTAAATAAAGATATTGCTCCATGCCCGTTACGATTGGCCGATCGTGCCGAAGGAGGGGGTCTTTCTGAAAAGGAAAGCTGCCGCTACCGAATCGAAGCTCTTGGCATTTGCTGATCGATGTTGTCGATCGGACTACCGCCCGCTGATATGCGGTTTGTATGCCCACCTACACCGTCACAATCATCAATGGACACTTCTCTCAGACAGGGGAGCAGGAATCGCGCGATAATATCGAGGCGTGGAAGAGCGCTATTTCCAGCGCGATTACGATCGCTGCGGATCAAGTATCGAATGGCAATCCTTTCTTCGGCGCAGAGGTGACCGTCACGCTGGGCAAGGAGCAGATTGGCCGATACCTTGTCTCGGTGGGCGCTACTCCGCTGAAAGACTAAAGTCCGTTATTGGGCGGATACGGTTCGGCCGCTTTTAAGCGCACGGCGTTTTGCGACGACCCAGAGGCTGCCGTCCGAAATCACCTGTTGGTTGTACAGTATTGCCGGCGATCGAGATTGTCGGAGTTCGCGGTGAGTCTCACCGAACGGGCGAGACGGGGCCGGCCTTCTCAAAAAGGATCCCTTTTGCAACGCGACGGACACTGCTTTTGGCCACTTAGTGTAGCAAAACTAGCAACTTTACAGACATCCGAAACTCAGGAGTTTGGCGACAAAGACGGGCGATGACGGCAAGCGTCAAAGATCGTACCAGCCGCGTTATGAATGAACCTGCCGCTTTGAAACGACGAACACGCTGGATCGAGCGGCTACCGGTTGCACGCAACCGCCCTGTTCTCGGCACGATTGTCATGTTGGCGATCGTCGCCGGGGCGCTGGCGCTGCGGATGGTAACAGCCTCGCTGCTCCCGCCGGGCTTTCCCTACGTCACTTTCTTCCCAGCAGTGATCGTCACATCATTCCTGTTCGGGGGGCGGCTGGGCGTGGTTTCGGCTGTCCTATGTGGCCTGCTCGCCTGGTACTTCTTCATACCACCTACATACAGCTTCGAGATGACGCATGGCACGGCTTTTGCGCTCGCCTTCTATGTGTTCGTCGTCGCAACGGATCTGGCACTCGTTCACTGGATGCAGGCTGCCAACCGGCAGCTCGCCCGCGAGCGCGAACTGAGCCGGTCGCTGGCAGACACGCGGGAGCTGCTGTTTCGCGAGCTGCAACACCGTGTATCGAACAACCTTCAGGTCGCAGCCGGGCTGCTCAACATGCAGAAGCGCACGCTGGACGATCCCAAGGGAAAGGCGGCACTGGACGAGGCGACACGCCGGCTTGCCCTGATCGGACGCATCAGCCGGCAGATTTACGATTCCTCCGGTCTCGCTCAGCCGCTGCTGCCCTTCCTGGGTGAGCTGTGCCAGGGTGTTATCGAAGCAAGCGGCCGCGATGACCTCGTGCTGGAAGTGCAAGGCGATAACGAACTCCGGCTCCATCCTGATGCGGCCATACCCACCGCGCTCGTCATCGCTGAGGCTGTCGCCAACGCCATCGAGCATGGCTTTCGCGATGGTCGAATAGGGCGGATATCTGTTGGGGTCGGCATGCATCCCGAAGGCGCGGCGGTCACCGTTCATGACGACGGACACGGGTTGCCGGAAGGGTTCGTGCATGACGGGACCAGGAGCCTAGGTCTGCGCATAGCGACGACGCTGGCGAGCGGCCAGGGCGGTCGCTTCCGGATCGAGCCGCGTGGTGGAGCGCTAGCGACCCTTACCTTGCCATCTAACCTGATAGCATAGCGGCGGGATCATCTTGGGCGTCTTAAAACGTTCGTCTTCGAACAGTTAGGGCCAATCCGCGGACGCCGAAAGTGCCGAAACCGTTCTCATCCCCGATCTGCTCGCCGACGATTGCTATCGGACCAGCATCCTCGCCGCACAGAGCGTGCGATTCTATGCCGGAGCACCGCTAACCATACGGGACGGCTTCGGCCTGGGGTGTCAATCGGCGTCCAAAAAGGACCCCCTATCGGCGTCCAAAAGAGGCTCTGACGCACATTTGATGATCTCAGAGCCATGCGGGGCCGACCAATCGCGCTTCGAGTAGGTCCAGTTTACCGCGTCCGTACATCTGCCGTTTTACCAACTTCAGCTTAGTGATCTGCCCTTCGGTCTGCCCGTTTGACCACGAGGTGATGATGGCGGCTCGAACCGCGGCGATGTCGCGTGCAATTCCATTGGCAAAAGACGCTACCAGGCTGGCTCGGCCACGCTCGATCCAGGGAACGAGATTCCCCTCTGTTTTGAGCCGGATCATTTCGTGGAATCCGTCGACGACGGTACGCGCCTCAACGAGCGTCGGTACGCCTGCCTCTACCGCAGCAACCGTCACAGTTTCTGCCCTCGACAGGGTATCGCGCCCGGTCGTCATCAACCTGGCGATAGTTCTTGCCGAGGGCACGCGTTGAAGGGACTCCGTATCGACCCGCTCAGCCTGTCGCTGCCGGCTAGCCCATTCGGTTACGACCCGCAGCGACCCACGAAATCCTTGTGATCTCAGGCGTCGCCAGAGGTCAGCACCATTGTGAGATCCCGCTGCCCACTCTCGATCCAGCCACGGCAGATAGGTTTCCAATGAGCTCTCCCGAACCCTGAACACATCGCTACGTTCGCCACGCAAAATTCGGCGGACCAGGCCACGACTGTGTCCGGTGCGGCGCACGATCTCCTTGATAGATGCCCCGTCCTTGGCAATCGTCAGGACGGAAGCAATGGTCTCCTCACGGTGAAGATATCCCTGATATTGCAGGTGCTCCGCCGCTGTCAGCAGGGCGGGGTTTATGGTCATGGCACCGACGGATTGGCGGATTTGGCGCATCGACCGACGGACCGCCTCAAGAAATGCATGGCTCGCGTTTTCCATCAGGTGCCAGCGGTCCGCGACCTGGACTGCGTGCGGCAAAGCCTTTGCGGCAGCCCGCGCATACGCCCCACCGCGGTCCCGGGCGACGACCGTGATCTGTGGCTGGGTGGTAAGCCATGCCTGAGCCGTTGCCGGTTCACGATCCGGGAGCAGGCTGATTGGCTTTCGCCGCTCCAGATCGCAGATGATCGTGCCGTATCTATGATTGCGCCGCCACGCCCAGTCATCGATACCTATGACCGTCGGCGCTGGCCTTACCGGGCACCCGCGCCGACGTACCACTCTTAGCAACGTGTCGTTGCTGACCGGGAGCATCAGTCGCTTGGCCAGGCTTGCGGCAGGCCGGCCGCCAAGCGCCAGCCCGAGATGATGTACGAGGACGTCGAGACGCCCGGTACGCCGCGCCCAAGGCGCCAATACCCCAGTGGGAAACTGCTCAGTAAAGATCTGTTGCCCACACTGGGTCGCTGCACATCGAAAACGGCAAACTTCGGCGATCAGGCGAACTGATCTCCCAGCTAGTGGCAGGTCGGCGATACGACGCTGATAGCGGCTATGGACCCGGTTACTGTCAGTTCCGCACGTGGGACAACAGCTCGATTTTGAAATGCTGCGAACCGTAACGGTCGTTCGGTCGCCATCGCTGGACGCCGCGACCATCGCAAACCCAGCAGGGATGAGAGACGAGGGGTGAAGCGCCTTGTGCATGACGATAATCCCATCTGGAGCCAACGCCAGCAGACCTCATAACTGCATCAAAATTGAGTCAGAGCCCTTTTTCCACGCCGATCCACAGGCCTGGGGGCCTTGTGCGTGCTCGGCACGGAACCGAGAACCGCTACGACCGCCGAGATGGCGGCGCTGGACGATCTGGCAAAGATGGTCATGTCGCAGATCGAGCTTCAGCACGCCTTTGGTCGGATCGATCCGTTAGCGGAGCTTCTGAAGCAAATGAGTTGCGACGAGGGCCAGGGATACTCCTTTGCCCGGCCTATGGAGCTCGCCAGTTTCGAGCAGTGGCTTGATCGCCAGGAGGATGCACGAGCAGCTGCTAAAAAAATCAAAGCCGACATGCTTATCCGCTACCAACGGCTGGCCTGTCGCAAAGGCAGGGACATACGTGACGTCCGGAACTCAGCACGTTCGCGACATGTCGTGCGTACAGCCATACGGTTTGGAATGTTGCCAACTGGGAAGGGCGGCAGCGTTAGAATTCATACGTTCATACGTTCATACGACTGGATCACGTGAGGTGGAGCACGGCAAGCAGGCCTAGGCTGATCGCTACTAGACCGAGTAGCGACAGAACCACCGCACCCGTTACACGCCCACCGGTTTTGTCTGACCTGCTACGGGTCAGGACAGCCACCGCTTCAATGCCATTGTCACATTATTACTGCAATGTTGATTAAGGTGAATCGTTCGGCTTGTTGTGGATCTATACTTCAGGAGCTAGCAGATGCTCCCTCCAGAATGCTGCTAGTGTCCAGCTCTCGGGTTGGAGCCCAAACGACGCGGTCAGCCTGTCTGTTTTATCAGCATTTTTCAGACGAGCTGGCCGCTGCCGGGTAGGCTTGCAAGACTGGCACCGATTGGGAACATCACGCTGTCCCCGAGGACCCACTATCGCGCATTTCTTTCAAATAAACTCTAGGCAGCGACAGATCGACTAAAATTATCATCTGTTAGGCGGGAGACATTCCAATGTCCGTCTGTTCGTGTCTCCTAAGTCAACTCCATTGTAGTTGACTAGATTCCCAACGCTGTAGCCGGCAAACCATGCAAGGCATGCCGCATAATCTTCTATTGGCCACGGACAATCCAAAGGCGTCGTTCCCGCTGATTTTCCAGCCCGCAAGCCTTGCATATGCGCGATAGCAACTGGGTGAATGACTCTATCCATCGGAAATCATTCAGATATTTTGCCAATAATTTCAACGAAAAAATCCCTTGTGATGGCTCACGCCGTTGCCGATCGCCACGGCACTACGGCTGGCCTTAGGTCGCTCCCCACCCAGCCATTCCTGGAATTCGATCGCCTGTATAATCCAGGCGGCGCTTCCGACTGTCGTTATGGGATATGCCAATGACACCTGTTCACTGATGTTCGACATCCTGATTGAACAGCAAAGAACCGCAACGTCCATCAGGTTATACCTTTTTCGAACGCATCCATCATGCGCTTGCACCGAATAACTGAGTTGCTTGATCAGTAGAGGTACTTTGCTTGGCGTCATTGTTTCCTCTGCCAAGGCCAGCGTCCTTCGATCTCGACCTCTAGTGAGAAGCTTAGAAAGGTGCGGATCAAGACAATTCCGGCAAGCACAATCAGGCTTCGGATCGTCGGCTCAACAGCGACCGTATTGATAATATCGGCAGCGACAAGGAACTCGAGTCCCAGCAGAATTGATTGACCGAGGCTCGAACGAAAGTTCGATACCAACACATCGTGTTCCGCAGCTTTCTTCACCATCTTCATAAGGAAGGCTATTAGGGCACCAAACGAACCTACGACTATTATACCGATCCTAACTATCTCCACGATGCGGGTGGCGAGATGAATCCAGTCCGCTTCGCTGTTCATGGTTTCCCTTCTTTCAAATCTATCGCGTAAATTTATGCTCATTCAGCATATACGTTGGCAGGTAATAGTAGAATACTTGTGAATAATTCGCCGATACTGGTTCCTGTAAACTATGTATGCATCAAGAAGATTAGGCTGCTTTCGAATAAGGTCTTGTTTCTACGATCACTGCGACCGCATCAGCCAACGAGCTTACATAGCGGTCCGCACCCAAGGCCTGTTGGATCCCAGTATCGCTAAGGGTAGCTTCTCCCTGCGGCCATAGCCCGACAACAATGCGCGCGTTTGGCGCTCGGGCACGCAAGCGCCGGACAAGGTAACGCAACTGCGCTGGCGAACCGGTCATCTCCAGATAGGAAATGGCGATCACATCGATCCCGGTTAGATCCAACGTCTGCACCGCATCACGGGACACTTCGGTATTGGGAATACGTGTCGCTTGCACCCCTTGCTGACCTAGCAACTGCGTGAGCATAGCAGTAACAGCGTCATCGAACGGACCGTGCCCCGCAACGCAGGCGACCGTTTGAGCCTTTGCCATGGTGTCAGACGGTGCTGCCCCTGACGTTGGCTGTAGGTCCTCGATCACGGACATCATCGATTTGGTCATCTGCGCCGCACCAGCGCGGTCGATTGTCCCGTGCGCTTCGTCTTCGACTGCCAGCTTCAACCCTTCAAGCACGACCCCGTCATAGTATTCCGTGAGAGACCGGTCCGCGAGAAGCATCTCCGCCTGTGCCAAAGCCTCGTCGGGGTTCCGGGCCAGAATGCGCTGGTAGAAGCTTTCGATAGGTGTCAGCGCCGGTCTGTCGCCTAGCATGACGTCGAAGAACTCCAGGCTCTTCACGTGGCGTCCAATGACCACCAGACATAGCGTCAGCGGTGTGGACATGATGAGCCCGATCGGCCCCCAAAGCCATGTCCAGAAGATCGCCGATACAATCACCGACACAGGCGAAAGGCCTGTCGAGTGGCCGTAGAGCAGTGGTTCGACCACATAACCGGTGAGCGGCTCGATGATCGCGAAGAGAGCTACGACTTCCAGCGCCATGCCCCAGCCTGGATCCACGGCCGCACCGAGCGCCGCAGGAGCAACTGCTGCCAGGAACGGCCCGATATAGGGTACGAAGCGCAGCAGACCCGCCATCACGCCCCACATGGCCGGCGATGGTATGCCGATCAGCCATAGACCAAGGCCTATAACGACGCCGAAGCACGTGTTCACAGCCAGCTGGGAAAGGAAATATTTGCTGAGGCGCTGACCCGCGTCATCGATAGCACGCGTCGTGCGGTGCAGGTCGCTCGATCCGAACACTCGGATAAAGCGATCGCGCAGATCCTCCTTATGCATCAAGACGAATATCGCCACGATGAGGACGATGACCGTCGTCTCCAGCGGGCCCAGGATGGGTTCGAGAACCGTACGCGCTATCGCAAACGGCGACGTGCTGCCTTGAACGACTTCCACTGGAATAGGGCGGCGCTGGTCGGACGCTGTTACAGCCGGCGGTGTTGCCAGCGTTGCCGGCGCGGCACGAGGCCGGGCAGTTGGTCGCGAGCCACCCAGTTCCTTGGTGATCGAGGCAAGGCGTGCGACCGCAAAGCCCTGAACCCCTTGGACCTTTGCTTCTATCGTGCGGGCGTATTGCGGCGCGTTCACCGTCAGCGACGCGGCCTGACTGCCGATGAGCGCGCCGAACAGGCCCAAGAGACCCAGGGCCGCTATGACGGTCAGGATCACGGCGGGCGCACGCCAGAGACGCAGACGCTGCAGCAGGTTGACGACCGGTGAGAGAACGAAGGAGAGCATCACCGCCAGGGTGATCGGGATGAGCACCTCCTGACCGAAATACAGGGCGGCGATGACGAGCGTGCCAACGGCCACGCCGGCCAGCGTCTTGAGTTCCGGCGCCGAGGCCGAGCGGATCTGAGCCGCACCTGGATTGTCCGCGGGCGCTTCGCGGCTACCGGTCACGACATCCTTGTAGCCGGCGATATTGTCGGGGCTGCTCATGCGGAAACCTTCCTGCCGGGGCTCGCGTATCGGTCACGTCGAGACCCGGCACGAAGCATTTTTCGTTGTATCCGTCCTGACGTCAGGACGGGCAAAGCCGAGAGGTACATCTGCTGTCCCTCTCGGCTTCATACTTCATCGTCTGGGACGCTACCTCAGGACTTGAGCGCTTTCGCCATGTTGAGATGCGCTGCGACCGTGGGTGCCAGACCCGACGCGAACGTCTTCAGCTGGGGCACGTCGCCGGTTGCAGCATATCCCTTGAGCGTATCGAGCGTCTGCTGATGCCCGGCGACCTGGGCAGCCGCGTATGCGGTGTCGAAATCAGTGCCCTGCTTGCTCTTTAGATCGGCAAGCTTCTGCTGCTGCTCAGCACTCAGCGCCGGGTTGGGCGTCAGAGCTGGCGACAGCGTTGCCGTCAGTGCCTTCAGCTTCGCAGTCGAACCATCATGTGCGGTGATCATCTGGCCAGCGAACTTCTTTACCGCAGCAGATGCGCCGTTGGTTACGGCCAGCTTCGAGGTCTCGATCTCGAACGCATCGCTTGCAGCCGCCATGTTGACGAAAGCCTGCGCACCTGAGGCCGGTGCTGCCATGGCATCATTGGAACCGGCTGCATTCACGTCCGTGGCAGTCGTGTTGGCGTAGGTGCTGTTATCGACGGCGGTCGTATCGTCGGCCTTCTTGCCGCATGCGGCCAATGACAGGGCCGCTGCCGACACCAGTGCCAGGGTCTTGAAGTTCATCATACTCTCCATCTGCTCGCATATTACCGCTGCCTGCTCAACGCGTGCCTCCTGAGGACCGTTCCGCACGAGCAACGAACTCCGGACCGATCCTGAAGCGAGTTCGTTCTAGCCGTCCGCCGGCACAGCTGCCGGCCTTATCGGGACACGGTTATGAGCATCTTCAGCACGATCATGAACAAGGTTTTTCACCACAAAGCCGCACCAGCCGCTGCACCGTCTCAGGCTCCAGCCGCGGCGCCGCAGGCTGCACCACAAGCCGCGCCGACCGCTGCCGCCCAGCCCGCCCCCGCAGCGCCTCAGCAGTCCGTCGATGTCGGTGCGGTCCTCAGCGAGATGGCATCGATGAAAGATGGCGGGGGCAACTACCAGAGCTCGATCGTCGATCTTTTGAAGCTGCTGGACCTGGATTCCAGTCTGACCGCTCGCAAGGAACTCGCCAGCGAACTGAATGTCCATGCTGCAGCCGACGGCTCGGCCGAGCAGAACATTGCCCTTCACAAGGCAGTGATGGAGAAGCTTGCCGATAACGGCGGTATCGTTCCAGACAGCCTGCGCAACTAACGCGGCCGATCCGGAGGGGACCGCACCCTATGCGGTCCCCTCTGTCCTCAGACTGCTGGCTTAACCGCCCTCATTTCTAGCGAGCAGGACTAGCGTTCGGAGGCGTCGCAGTGACGGTTCCCTGCGCTGCTTGTGCTGGTAGCGTTTGACTACCACGCGGTGGTCCATTCGGCTCCTTCTGAAAGCCTTGCGCGGCGAGCCAGCATATCGTGACGACGAGCGCCACGATCAGCACGAAGATGATGATTGCCACCGGACCAGCCCGCTTGTTTCCTCGTTTCCGCATCACATGCGCTCCCTAGTCATGCCGTCGATGGTATTGTCATGCCGTAGGCCCGTGGCGATGAGATGTTCCTGGATCGTAAATCCGCCGGTTTGATCGAGCAGGACGGTCTTATGTCCGGACGGCTCTATCGCCGCTCGCCGAAGACCGAACCAAGAATGCCCCCCAGTCCGCCGCCAAGACCGCCCCCGGGCGCAGCGCCTGCGACTCCAGCGCCACCTAGGCTGCCAAGTACAGATCCAAGGATCCCGCCAAGGCCGCCTTGCTGCCCGCCCGAGCGCCCTGTCAGATGGCCGGCCACCAGCATGACCAGGATCGGCAGCATCTGCTTCAGAAGCTCAGGCGCTAGGCCGCTGCTCTGCGCTGCGTTGTCGGCGACCTCACGACTGCCGTCCTTCGACCCAAAGATACCGCCGAGGATCTGATTACCGCGATCGATCTGCGTCGGCTCGTTGCCCAACACGTTCGCAGCAAGGTCTGCGCCGCCAAGCGTGTTCACATGGGCGTCTAACTGCGTCGTGTTATTCCCCATGCCGCCCAGAACCGACGGCAGCAGCGCCTCGGCGCCGCGCTGGGCTTGCTCACGCGGTATGCCTAGTTGGGCGGCGAGTGCATCGATGCCACCATCAGGCAGCAGGTCATTGAGATACATGTCGGCTTCCTTGTTGTGACGGGTACCAACAGATGCTTGGACCTATCGGTCCGGTCCCCTTCGATCGAGCTAGGACCTTGGATCAGCAGGCATGCGCTGTCTGCACATATTAGTCAGGAAGTTCGGGCGTACCTGAGCCAACGGGTCGGCCGGATAGCCAACTAAGCCCTCCCCCGATAACGAGCAGCCCTGCCCCCATAAGCGCCTTGTCACGGCGTCGCAGGAGAACAAGCCCGCCAGTAACGATGACGGACGGTACCATGCCGACTTTGCCCAGGCCGGTTACGCGTGCTGCACGCACGACCATGCGGCCGGCAGCGTACTCACGCAAAGGTGAAGGCGTAGACGGTGTGGCTTGGGATACCGCCTTGTCACCATTTGAGGGCTGCGGTCCTGGTCCTGGCTGCGGCGCTATCTCCGCTCCGGAAGCTACCGTGTCGGCTGCGTACGCTCCGCGATCGCCGAGCGATTTGGTAGGCCCCCTGGTCGTGTCTTGCGTGGTCTGTCGCTCCAGCTCGCAATTGAACTCGGCGCCGAGCAGTAGAATGTAGGCGGACAAGTAGAGCCAGGTCAGCAATACGATCGCGGCTCCCATCGAGCCATAGGTCGCGTCGTAGCTGCCAAAGTTTGCCACGTAGAACCCAAAGCCAAGGGTAACGACCAGCCACAACACAGTCGTCAGCACCGAGCCAGGCGTCAGCCACGTCCACTTCGCCTCATCGCGATTGGGCGCGTAGCGGTAGAGCGTCGCCGCTGCTGCGGCTCCCATACCGGCCATGACCACGTAGGAAACAATCTTTCCCGCTATGAGAACGATGGCAGAGGCGGAGGGGAACAGTGTGTCCAGACTGCCCATCGCGGCTATCGCCATGATAGCGACGATGGCGATGAGCACTGCCCCGGCGGTGATGGCTAACGCGATAAGGTTCAGCCGAACAAAGCTCCGCGTTTCCTCTTCGTCATAGGCGATATTCAGCGATGTAATAAGCGCGGTTGCGCCTTTCATCGCACCGTACAACGCGATGCCGAGCGCAAGCAGAAGGCCGAACCCCTTCTTACCGTCCGATGTCGTTACAACGTTCGCCAGCTGTTCGCCGATTAGCTTGGCAGCATCTGAGCTGCCCCCTTCTGAGCGGTCCATCGACTATGAGAGTCTGGATCAAGGAAGGGACGACGAATGCCTGCGAAAAAGCACAAGCCGGAAGAGATCATCGGGAAGCTGCGTGAAGTTGAAATCGTCCTGGGCCAGGGCGGGACGACCGCCGAGGCGTGTCGGCGGATCGCGGTCAGCGAGCAAACCTATTACCGCTGGCGCAAGGAATATGGTGGGCTGAAGACGGATCAGGCTCGTCGGATGAAGGATCTGGAGAAGGAGAACCTGCGGCTGCGGCGTGCGATCTCCGACCTGACACTGGACAAGCTGATCCTGCAGGAGGCGGCACGGGGAAACTTCTAAGCCCCGCGCGGCGCCGACGCTGCATTGACCAAGTGAAAGAGGTGCTGGACGTATCCGAGCGACGGGTGTGTCGCGTGCTCGGGCAGCATCGGTCGACGCAGCGCAAGGTGCCGTGTGGGGCAGATGACGAACAGGCGCTGACTGAGGACATCGTTGCGCTGGCCGGGCAGTATGGACGCTACGGTTACCGCCGGGTGACCGCACTGCTGCATGCCGCGGGGCGGTCGGTGAATCATAAGCGTGTCGAACGCATCTGGCGGCGTGAGGGGCTGAAGGTACCACAGAAGCAACCCAAGCGTGGCCGGCTGTGGTTAAACGACGGCTCGTGCATCCGGCTGCGGCCGGAGTATCCGGGGCATGTCTGGGCGTACGACTTTGTCGAAGCGCGAACGCACGACGGGCGCAAGTTCCGGATCCTCACGATCATCGACGAGGCCAGCAGGGAGTGCCTGGCGCTGACCGTCGCACGTCAGTTGAAACACGAAGACGTGCTGGCGGCGCTTGCCGAGCTGTTCATCGCGCGAGGTCCGCCAGCGCATATCAGGTCGGACAATGGCAGCGAGTTCATCGCTACCGCGGTCCAGAAATGGCTCGGCCAAGTCGGCGTGAAGACGCTGTACATCGCGCCGGGCTCGCCATGGGAAAACGGCTATAACGAGAGCTTCAACGGTTCGCTTCGCGACGAGCTACTCAACGGCGAGATCTTCTACAGCCTCGCCGAGGCAAGGGTGCTGATCGAGGCGTGGCGGCGTCACTATAACACCGTCCGACCACACAGCAGCCTGGGCTATCGACCTCCGGCGCCAGCAGCAGCGACCCCGCCATTGCCGGCCTCCGGCTCCGCTTCGCTCCACCTACGCCCGGCAATGGCGGCGGAGGCGACGATGCACTAACTATCTACCCGGACCACCCGGTGGGGGCTGCTCACATCTGTCGGCATGACGGACGTCAGCGACTGGACGTTCTTCATCACCGTAGCAGGTGTAGCAACGAGCCCATAGCTCAGCACGACGGCGCCCAGCATAGGCACCATGGCGAGCACGCCGCAGAAAGCCACGCCAGAGGCTACTAGGCTAATATTGTCTTGCCCCCCCTCCTTCCAGGCTCGCAGAGCAATGTCCTTCCAACCTTTGGCAGGAATTGCCCAGGGACTGGCGGCATCGTGCCCCCTGGCGTTCGTCGTGTTCGTCTCGGCCATGCCGTGTCCCCTTAAGCATTTATTACACTCTTGGCATGCGATCACCACGCTCACGCTACACGCCAGTGTCGATACGATCGCGAATACAGAACAGCCTCAAACCTCTACGGCGGGCGGCGCATCCTTGTCCGGATCGCGACCGTGCTGCCGATCAAGGAGACGCATGATCGGCGTGACAGTGAGCCCGTGCAGAACGATCGAGAACAGCACGACCAATCCGAGTAGCCCCCACAGGCGTTCTGCGGCAGCGACGTGGATGTGGTTGAGGCCGTAGGCCAGATAATAGATCGACCCGACACCGCGGATGCCAAAGAAGGCGAGCGTCAGCTTCTCGGACCGATCTGCCCGGTGGCCCGCCAGACCGATGAGCCCCGTGATCGGGCGGATGACCAGAAGGATCACGAGCGCGACAAGGACATCTGTCAGCGAGACCGATGCCAACAACCCACTGACGAGCGCGCCGCCAAACAGGAGCAGCAATACCATCATCGCAAGGCCTTCGATCTGCTCGGTGACATCGTGCATATCGTGGTGAAAGTCGTGCGTTCGGTGTGTCCCCCGAAACGTTAGTGCCGTGACGAATACCGCTAGGAAGCCGTAGCAGTGGATCAGTTCGGTAAACCCGTAGGAGATGCAGGTCGCGGCCAGCGCGATCAGGCCGTCACCGGTTTGCGCGAGCTTGCTCTGCGCCGGGACATGGAAGGTCAGCCAACCGAACGTACGGCCGATCAACCAGCCGGCGCCAACGCCTGCACCAATTTCCCATATAACCCGGTACGTCAGCCACTCACCCAGGTTCGACTGGCGGGTCCCAACAGCCGCTGCCAGCATGATGGCAAGATGGACGAACGGAAACGCGAAGCCATCGTTCAGGCCTGCCTCTGATGTGAGTCCGAAGCGCACTTCATCTTCGTCTTCGCTCTTGGGCGGCCCGACTTGGATGTCAGCTGCCAGAACGGGATCCGTTGGCGCCAAGCTAGCTGCGAGCAGAAGGGCGATCGCCCACGGCAGTCCCATCCCCCACGCTGTCACTGCGGTGATGGCCAAGATTCCCAGCGGCATAGTGATAGCAAGCAGCCGCCAAGTGACGGCCCAGTCCCTCCACCGAAACACCCGGTCAATCTTTAAACCGGCGCCCATCAACGCGATGATGACGACGAACTCGGTGAAGCGTTCGGTGATTTCAGGGTAGAGAAGCGGCAGCGGCCTGAGCGTGACCTGTGGAACCGAGAACAGCGCAGCGCCAAGCGCAATGCACACGATCGGTAACGACAACGGCAGCTTACGGAGCGCCAGAGGCAGCCAGACGACCAACGCGGTAAGCAGGCCAAAGCCGGTGAGAATGAGAATGTAAGGGTCGGGCAACCCGGAAGCGGCGATCATGACGGGTCTTTCCGATAGGGAATCAGACTATGCCGCAGGAAGGCACGCATTACTGGTCGGCTAAAGAACTAGGTGAATGGGAGCGATGGCGCTGCCATCGCTCCTCAACACTTAAATTTACGAGCGGTCTGGACCCTTGCCCTGCTCGCTTTCGCCACGATGCTCCTGTTCGATACCATCGCGCTTTAGGCTCTCGTTCCCGAAAACGCTGCCGGCAGCCTGCTTGACGTTGCCAAGCGCCTCGTCGGCCATGCCCTTCGCCTTGCTGCCGGTGCTATGGTCGTTGCCGTACGAACGCACTCGCGACGAACCGCGATCGAGGTCTCGACGCCCGTAGATCGATGATGTGTTAGCAGGTTGCACGTCGTCTCCAGACGCTGCAAAGGCTCGATCCGGCGAAGCATTGAGACCGTAGCTAGCAGCGGTGGCAGCTGCTTCGGCGGGCTCGTAGTCCCAACCGGACGACCGCCAGGACTCGGCACGCTCGTCTATATCGACGGTATTGGCTTCTTCGAGGACATTAACAGCCTCACCGACAGAATCGTCATCCACGTTTGCCGTAAGAAGAAAGCCACCACGACGTACACCTTCCTCGTAGGTATGACGGTCATGGTCGGGCAAAAACGCATTCTTGATCGACGCCCAAATGCCGCGATCTTCGTGCGTCGAGTTCGTGGTTTCACTGTAGCCGTCGCTGGTCTTATCATGGATGCGGATGTGATCGGCATCCACACGTGACTGCTTCAGGCGTTCTTGGGCCGCTTCAGCGTCGTTACGGTCATCGAATAAGGCGGTGATGGTGCGGGTCATAGGTGATCTCCAAATATGTCAGTGAATTAGCGCGACGTTACCACCAGTTCGGTGCGGCGGTTCTCAGCCTGACCGGCGGTCGTAGCGTTGGTGTCAACCGGATCGGTTTCGCCGCCCGAAACGGTCTCGATCCGAGCGGCATCGATGCCCTGCGCAACCAAGCCGGCCTTGACAGCGTCAGCGCGTGCCTTGCCGAGAGCGACGTTGGCAGCGGCGGGTCCCCGAGCGTCGGCGTAGCCGGCGATGCGGACGCGCGTATTACCGTATTGCTTGAGAACGGTCGCGATGGTCGCCACTTCCTGTGCGTCGCCCGGACGCAGCGCGCTCTTTGCCGTATCGAAGGTCAGCTGTTCGAACTGGAATGTCCGCGGTGCGGCTTCGGTGCCGCTAAGGTAGCCGCCAAGGCCTGACGTACCAACGAGCGCTGTTGCGGAAGCGGCGCCGGGCGTCGTCGCGACGACTTCGGTCGGCGTCGAACTCGGTGCGGTTGCGACCGCTACGGTATCGTCATGGCCACAACGACCCAGCGCAAACAGTAGCGCCAGGATCCCCGCTGCAAGCGCAATCCAAGCGAGCCAGTTAGGCTTCTTTTTTTCGACATGGATCGCGCGCGGTGGCGCCCCATCGGTCTTGTGCGGGTCAGCCATTTCAATCCTCTTATGTTAAATGCATCGAAGCCATGCTGTCCTCGATACCAAGCCGTAACGATCGCTATCGCTTTTCGGGCGCACCCCGAACGAAGCGCGCTCAAACGATCCGGAATGCTACGCTATGGCTTGAAGCAGGATAGCTGATGCTCGCGCCGCGCAGATAGCCCATGATATGTTTTAGGAGCACTGCCAAATAGCAGAATTTCTACTTAAGCGGACTGCGGTTACTTCAGATAGAAGACATACGACGAGACTTTTGATCGTCATGCAAGTGACTATCATTACCCTCGATTTCCGTGCTGCTGTCATCTTCGCCGCCAGCTCCGGTATCAGGCTCGTTAGGGGTATCCGTCTTTGCGTTCTCGTCCGCCGGCTGATCGTCAATGTTCGCCATGTTAAATCTCCGTTTCAATCGCTACCGGCGTCTGGACCGAGCTTACTTTTCCCGGCCTTAACAAGCTTTTCGACCTTGTATGGATCGCCCTCGAAAACGTCGATCGCTTTAATTCCCACATCAAAACCTTAAGCTTCACCTGACCGTTGTTCGTTATTGTTCACGAAGCCCTCCAGTTATGAAAAGCTCAACGTAGGGGTGGCGCGATTGGGTACACCACGCGACCAGTTTTATAATAATGTCGAAGATCGAGTAGCCATCTAGGTCGCTGTATCATTTGAACCGACGTTGATCGGCAAGACCTACCTAGGCATGCGACCAGACGCTGCATGCTGCATGATACTCACATCGAGATATTCGACTGCGTCAGCGAGCTTTGCCGCGGAGAGAATGCAGCTGCCATTGCCGAGCAAAATCAAAGCGGCTTTCATCATTTTCGATGCCTCAGCCATGTCCTGGCATTTCTGCATTTCCGTATCGATGCCGCCCGGACCGTTAGCTCCCGCTACCTGATCGAGATGCTTGCTCTGAGACCCAGAGACCTCCGGGTCGCGTGCCGCTAATGTGTTACGACGCTGGACGGCGTCCCTTCGGCTACTGTCGGTAGCATGCTCCGAAGCTCGATCTGCCGCCCAATCGGATTTGCTGCGTTCTTGTAGCCCCACCGATCGCATCCCGTAGTTATTATCGAGGTCGCCTCCAGCCGGTTGGGATGCTAACGCGCCTGACCAGAGGATGCGATCCACACCAAATAACTTGCTGCCTTGTTCATATCTTATCCTTGATCAACGATATGACGCCTTGGCAACAATATTCCTATTGATCGGACGCCATAAACCCGTCGATTGACCCACTATCGTCGATCGACTGTCAAGTTATTTAGCATCAAGATTTCAGACGCCGATGTAGATAATTGTCGTCAAACCCGGCGATGCGTGCGAGCACTGAAAGATTGCAGATTGTCATAGACGAGCCACCGAGCTCTAAAGCGCCCTCCTGGCGTAGCTTGCGAAGCACGCGGTTTACGTGAACTGGCGTCAAACCCACCGCATCCGCCAGCACGATCTGTGAGAATGGCATGACGTAACGATCGAAGCCGTTCTCATCGACGTTGCGCAGTCGAAAGCATAACTCGCAAAGCAAGTGCGATACCCGCTCAAGGCTATTGCGTCGACCGAGGCTGACGATCGTTGCACGCAACATCGCGGCCTCGACAAGCTGTGTCCACCAGAACACGCGAATGAGCGCTGGCGATGCTTCGACAAGCGCTTCCATTTCGGGGCGCTGAATGGTGGCAATCCTCGCCGCCGTCAGCGTCTCGATATTGTGATCCATTTCATCGAGTACACCGACGTGCATATCGCAAAAATCGCCGGGCATCATGAAGGCGATGATCTGCCGGTTGCCGTTTGGCAGTATCTTGTAGCGACAGGCCCAGCCTTCGAGAATGACGAATACCGGTCCTGGTTGATCGCCCTCCCGGATAAGGTCCTGCGCCTTCCTGTACGACCGGACTTGAAGGCAGGCATGCCGCAGACGCTCCTCGTCCGCCGCCTCCAACGGTGCAAACGTGTTCAGCTTGTCAACAAAGGCATGGGCAGCAGGCGGCTTTGAGCGTCCGGTGGATACATTGCTCTCGTCGGGCAAAGTCGCGCGATCACGTGTCATGGGTTGTCCCCCGGGCATCTTTACCCGTGCTTTGAAGTATCGTGAGCACCCCAGGCTGCGGGGTGGCGGATTAGGTAAGGACGTTCACCGCACGCACGTCGACTGTTGCGACGACGACGTTGAAGAGGGGTTGATGATCCTCGTCACAAACATCAACTTGCCAATGACCTTGGCTTGCATATTCGGGGAAGTCGCGCAAGTATTCGCCTAAGTAGCTAATCGCGGCATTGCGTGCTTCTCCGAGATTCTCACACTCAAGACCGATGTCATCAACGTCAATGCCTATCATATCAAAGAAATATCGTGGCATTCATGGCCTCCTATACTGCCCCCGCTTTTTCGACGGTCAACGTTGTCACAAGATCAACCGGCTGCAAGAAGGTCTTCGAACAGCTTCTGCACTGGATATGGCGCTAGCTTGGTAAGCTGTGCGATGCGGATCACATACTTCTTGTGTTCTCTCATATTCTGGTAACAGGCCATTTCCCATTGGCCGAACTCCCTATGGGAAGTCAGACGTCGACTGAGCACAAGTAGCTCATTATGACGGTCATCCTGGATGATACGGATGAACGCGTCTTCCACGACTTCCTTTGGCCCTTCGATTGCCTGAAGGTATTTTCCCGATTTGACGAGCATGAAGCCGGTGATTTCATCACGCCGATTATTATCAACCGACAACTTGCATAAAGTCACGAGTTCATCTTGCGCCAAGATTCTCGTCGCAACACTGATATAGACGATTTGCAGCACGTCTTATTTTCCTAAGTGCCTGACAATAAACACTTAGATCATATACCATCACTTTAATCTAGATCATATTTAATAAAATAGTAACATTTCACGCCGTTCTGAAGCACATATCCGTTTGATCGAACGCGAGTTTCATCTTTGCAAGACCCCGTCGGATCTTGCTTTTAACCGTTCCGAGTGGGACCGCCGAACGCTCGGCTAATTCGGCGTAGGTTGCTCCATCGAAAAATGCGGATATAATTAGCGCCCTGACAGCCGGATCGAGCGTACCAAGTAAGTTGGTAAGATTACGTTTTGTTTCGAGTGACATCAGCAGGAACTCGACGCTCGGGCTTTCGTCGATAATGTCCGGAGCAGCCTCGAGTGGCAGTGCACGTTCACGGGGGTGACCCCGTCGCCAATCGATCGCCTTATTCCGCGCGATCATAGCCAACCAGGAGATTGGACTCGCCCGGCCAGGCACCCAGTCACCGGCACGGCGCCAGACGATAAGATAGACATCGGCGAGCACGTCTTCGGCGCCACTTTGCTCTCCACAGATCCGCACGCAAATGCCGAATAGCTTTGCGTTCGTCGAAAGATACACTGACTGAAACGCCGCCCGATCGCCGCGGCCTGTAGCGATCAACGCCTCGGCAAGAATGCGCGCCTGTGGAGTCAGCACGAAAGGCGGTTGGTAGAGCGCTGGTACGGGCGTCATATCAGTGGAGCGACTGTCCAGGTTCAGGTCGGGGTGAAGGTCAGGCCGGATCACCAAGGGTTGAACACGACTTGGACACGCAATCCGCGTCCTGGACAATCCCGCTCGATTGCCCCGCCGATAAGGCCTGATAGTTGATCAAGGAGCTGCGTACCGTTGCCAGGCTCCTTACCCTGCGGCATGCCGATGCCGTCATCTTGGACCGTCAACGCACCCACATCCCCATGCCGGGTCAAGGTTATCGAGAGTTCGCCAGCGCGGCCAGCCGGGAATGCGTATTTGACAGTGTTGATCACGAGTTCGCTGGCAATCAGGATCAGTGCCCGCCGCTTGTCCTTTGGGAGCCAGAGCTCGTCTAGGCTCAACCGCAAAATAAACGCCCCTGCATCTTCGACAAACAGCGTGGTCAATCCGACGATGACATCGCGCAATATCGGCGTACATGGGAGGAGAATATCATCGGGTCCGTCCGTAGCTATGGCGGCATAGGCGCTGGATAAAGTGGCAGCATGGCGCTGCACAGCGCCCGGATCCAAGGCCAGGTCGAGAACGGGGGCAAGGTTCTGCAGCGATGCGAACATTTGCGTAAAATTGGTCGCACGGTGATGTGCGTCCGCCGCCCAAAGGGCATGCCTTCCCTCGCCAGCAACATTTGCTGATGAACAAACGAACGTGCTCGAACGTGAGCCGGGATGATCAGGTCTCAGCAGGTCGAGTAGTGATGTCGACCGCCTGCCAATCTCTGTGATCGACTTTTGATTTAGGCCCGGTTCGATAAATGTTGGCATCGATCTTCCCCCGTGCGACCACGTGTCGTGGTAGCGCGAGACGCCCGCGCCATCTTGATCATGGTCAAGATTCTTGTGCCTCTGCATAGGTGCACTGGAGACATTTGCTGGAAGATCAAGGGCATCACCCTTCTATCGTGGCCGTGATCGCCCCGGGGCAAAGCCTGGCAAGCGCTATCGTTCGCTCATGCCCAAGTCGGCCAAGCGGTCTACGACACACATTTGGCTGTCGGCGAGCTTGGCACCGAGCAAATACTCCTCGGCGTCGTCAGCGACGCGAAGGAGTTCCTCCAACGTAATTCTGATCGCGTTAAGTTGCGCGCGCGCCGTCTCTACGCCTCGATCCCGCTCCATTCCAAACCTCCTTCTGCCGTTGAAATTCCTTTAGTCTGCGCCTGATGGAGGTAGCGATCGTCGAAGTCCGATGCACGCCGAAGCTGCTCCCAATGGGGTAGCCGTATCTGACGGCTTTTTCGCAGTATGAGACCATCGTCCTCCAAGATACGCAAAACGCGATTGACGTGTACCGGCGTCAGTCCGAGCGCGTCAGCCAGTTGCTCCTGCGTCATGGGCAGTTCATAATCCTGCCCGGGTGGGAGCCCTTCCATGTCGAGACGGGCCGCGATCTCACAAATGAGATGGGCGACGCGACCGCGCGCGTCGCGACGACCGATGTTCAGAATCCATTCGCGGTAGACCGAGGCATCGACGAGTACGCCGAGAAGAACTGCATGCCCTATCAAGGCCGCCGACTTGGCCAAGGCGCCAAAGGCGCTGCGTGATACTGTCAGGACGTCTGAACGCGACAACATCTGAACATTGTGGTCAGCATAATCGAGGAATAGGTTCTGCATATCGAGCAGATCGCCTGGAACATGAATTGCAACGATCTGTCGCGTTCCGGCTCCGGTAAGCTTATGGCGAAAGGCAAATCCAGTCATCAGCAAGGCGCATTTATCGGCCCTGTCTCCTTCCCGGACCAGATAGGCACCAGACTCGTAGCTGGTGACCTTGAACGGTAAAGCGAGGATCGCGTCCCGGTCACCTGGCGAAAGCACGACGTACTTTTCGAGGCTCTTAGCCATTCTGGCCATGGGAGAGGTCGTATCGAGCATTAGTTGCCTCCTGCGCAACGGTATCAGGGAGCGCGTCCCTCAACCGCCGGCAACGTCCCACCGAGCGATGCCGCTAGATTACCAAAGTTCTTATGCACAAACGCAACATAGATCAATATCCAGGGTGTATGGCGCCTACAGGCATTCCAACAGCACTACTCCCCGCCTTTTCAGGCGAGACGAGTACGCCGGTGCAGATAGCCTTCGTCAAACCCAGCGATACGGACAAGTTTATCGGGGTCACTTACTTCAAGGCTACCGCGATGGAGCGTCATAGCACCGGCAATGCGTAAGTCTTTCAGCACCCTATTAATATGCACGCTCGTCATGCCCAATGCGTCGGCTAACAGAACTTGGGAAAGCGGAAGCGTAAGCGTCGCTTCACCAGTCATGGCGATATCGCGTGCGCGTAGGTAAAGCTCGCACATGAGGTGAGCAACCCGTTCAATGCTGGTTCGACGACCCATGCTTGTGATCCATGCGCGCATCGTGCCTTCGTCGACCAGCTGCGCGATATACATGGCTTTGGCGATCGCAGGTCGCCGCCTCATCAGTTCATCCATGTCGACACGCTCGATGGTCGCGACACGAGCAGGAGTGATCGTCTGGATGCTATGATCCATCTCGGCCAGCAGACCAATATGCAGATCACATGCATCACCAGGCATCAGAAAGGCGAGAACCTGACGCGTGCCGCTGGGAAGTATCTTGTAACGACATGCCCAGCCTTCGATCATGACGAAGACCGGCCCCGGTCGGTCGCCTTCACGGATGAGGTCCTGACGTGTCTTGCTTACGCGCGACCGGGACGTAAGCGCAACCAGCTCCGCAACGTCGGCGTCAGCAAGCGGCGAGAAACCACGGAGTTTTTCGACGAAGCGGTTAGTCATTCGAGCTTAATCCCATACCGGGCGAATATGTGATATTGTCGAATGTTATAGCTTAAAGTTAACCTCAATGAGGAAAGCTGGCCAGATTTCTGCTAGTTCCGGTGATGCCGAAGACAGAGAAAGTTTCGCCATTGGCGAAGTGCAACGTCTTGGCCTCGAACCTGGAGCATGATGATGATCGGAGTAAGCAACGATAACGAGGGGCTCTGCCCGGCCGTTAGATCGGAAGCCCCCGATGCGCACGGCCAAGCCGCGATGCTGCTCGTGGAAAGCTTGATCCACAACCTGATTGAACGCTCCGTTCTGAATGTGGCCCAAGCTATCGAAATCGTCTCCATTGCAATGGACGTGAAAACCGAAATTGCAGCCGACCTCGATGATAACGATTCCAGGGACAGGTCCCTTGCCTTGCTGTCTTCGATCCGCGGGAGTCTCCGGACCGACGCCGCGGCATGAAACAAGCCGAACACGGCGTTGTTGGTCAATGCCCGTGTGATAACGACCAGCTGATCCTCGCGATCGACAACGCCTTCCTCTCGATCATCGGCCGCGAAAGGAGAGACGTAATCGGCAAACAGGGTCTCATAGGGTTTGGGTCGGGAGCCCGCTTGACAATCTAAGCTCGAAATCAGCACAGACCTTTAGCCGCGATACGACCAATATCCGCCGCGATATTAAGCCCATTTTGATTATATTGGGTTAGCCCGGTCGTGAACGGAGATTCCTCAATGGGCGCATTACATCGACCAAAGTTCAGCGAAGACCCCGTGGACATCCTTCTCGAGGCTTTCGATCCCCAGCGTACGCTGGAAGCAGACCTGCTCGCAATGTGGCCGGTGCTCCGTGACGGTGTGGCCATGGACGTACGAGAATTCTGGCGGCCTTTTACTGGGCATAACACCCCGTATGACCTCGATCACGATGCAGTCGAAGAACTTATCCGACGCGATATCAGGTACACTGAGATGAAATTTACTGGTGGACTAAATGGCAAGCTGATTGCAAAAATGGTCCGCCGAGGGCGGGCAAGCAGCAAAGACCGTGCAACGGAGATCGCGTTCACAGCGGGTCTACTGAGAAGCTATCACGCGCGCCATCAGCGGCTATCGCGGGCCCTCGCCGCCGACCCATCTACGCTTGCTCGTCTGACCCAGTCACTTTACACGCTATACGCGCTAGAAAACTCCGTCCTGCTGAACGGCGCTGCGCTGGAGCGCGCCGATCAGGAGCTTGCCAATGGCGCAGAACAGCGGGGTAAGTTGCAGGCTATCGACCGATCGCAGTGTTGGTTGGAGATGACCACCGGTGGCATAATCGTAGACGCGAACAATAACTTTCTCGCTACTATGGGCTACTCCCTTGGCGAAATCGCCGGACGACATCATGCTATCTTCTGCTTTGAGGAAGATCGGGTGTCGCCTGATTACGCCCAGTTCTGGGAAAGCCTTCGTGGCGGTCATTTCATGCAGCAGGAGTACCGCAGGCGGACACGCGAGGGCGCCGACGTCCATCTCCAGGCAACCTATAATCCAATCCTCGACCACGACGGCAAAACAGTAAAGATAATCAAATGGGCAACCGACGTCACTGCGATGCGGCTTGCCGAGCGGAACGAATCTGATCGTGCTCAACGCTTCCGACTTGAGGCGGAGACACGTCGAGCCGCTCATCAAAACACCTTGGCCGAACTTGCCGACATCGTCGACAACATTGGTGCCGTCACGCGGCAAACATCGATGCTCGCGCTCAACGCATCCATCGAGGCTGCTCGGGCAGGCGAACAAGGCAACAGTTTTGCAGTCGTCGCGAACGAGGTGAAGGCGTTGTCAGCACGAATCAAGGCTGCAACCGTACAGGCATCCACGGTTCTCAATTTAGGTCAGCGGTCCTTTGGCGCATAATGAACTACGAAGTCGTCGTGCTTCTGGACATTCGACACTACACGTAGTTTTTTCTTACTTAAGGCCGATATTTATGACCTAACTGTAGACGTTCAAGCACCCTTTCTAGCTACTCGACTTCGGACCGTTGTTCAGATATGGTATAGGACTAATGTGAAATTTGGCTTCTTGTTCGCGCACGTCATCAGCTTAAGGATCGCAGACATCCCGCCTCTGGATTGGCGGGACGCCGATTACCTCCTACCGAGCGATGCCAATAATTGCGGTCGCAACATATCCGTTCGTTGGATCACCCGTCATCGTTGGCGTTTGCTGCGCGATCTGCGCGGCCGTGTTGTCGCCGAAGACGTTATCGTTGCCGATCGCAGTCTGGGTGAAGCGTGTGGCGCTGCCGGGGTAAGTCGTCGTGTCAGCGAACACGGCCGTACATGCTGCTGCGGGCATGGCAAGTTGCGAGGTAAGTACCGAGTAGCGTCCGCCGGTCGCGTTGGCGAGGCTTGAGAAGACCTCGAAATGCATATGGGGATAGCGGCCGGAGTAAGCAGCTGGGAAAATGGTGGTGAAGGTCACTTCGCCATTCGCATCTGTCACTTGGACACCACGCAGATAGGATTCGGCTGCGCTCGATGTTCCGTAGAGCGAGTAGTTGCCCGTCCGGTCACAATGCCAGAGGTAAACAGCATACCCCGCGAGCGAGGCGCAGCTCGCGTTAACGTTCACCACCCGTAGCGTGAGTACCACCTTCACGCCGGTTGCTACCGTCGTCGAGTTGATGAAGCTGGCACGGATATCGGAGCGGACGATACCGCTGACAGTCAAAGCGTTGGAGGTCGAGCCATTCGACGTGTTGGTGCCATCGGCCGGGTATGGCCCCGCGGTTTCGGTTGGATCGGCAATACACGCGGTAGTGCCGGACGATGCCGGGGTCGGGGTCGGCGTCACTGTTGTCGTCGGCGTCGGGGTTGCGGTGGCCGTCCCGCCAGAAACGACAGCGACGGTATCAGACGCGTCACTGCCGCTTCC
This sequence comes from Sphingomonas sp. AP28, assembly GCF_056680455.1. Classification (NCBI taxonomy): domain Bacteria; kingdom Pseudomonadati; phylum Pseudomonadota; class Alphaproteobacteria; order Sphingomonadales; family Sphingomonadaceae; genus Sphingomonas; species Sphingomonas sp. AP28. Next base: position 27,265 of record NZ_JBWXQI010000002.1, read on the forward strand.
TCCGCAGCCTGCCACCAGCGCGGCGGTGCCGGCGCCTACGAACCACTTAAGCGCGCGACGACGATCGGCGAGACGGTTCATCAGGACCAAATCCTCCGCCAAACTGTGGCCGTGGTCCGGTTCGTCGATCATGTGCTGCTCGGTCATTCATCCCTCCTCGTGCTTCGGTGGACCTTGTCGAGGAGGTGTCACGCACCCGTATTTCGGCATCGACGCGAATTGTTGCTGTATGTTTCAGCAGGGCAGCAGCACGCGGATCCGCGCGCCGTGCGCGCTCGACTCGAAGGCCACCTGCCCCCCGTGCCGAGACACGATGGCGCGAACGATAGCCAGACCAAGGCCGGTGCCCCCCGTCTCGCGATTGCGTGACGGGTCGCCGCGAACGAACGGCTCAAAAAGGCTTTCAGCTGTTTCAGGATCAACGCCTGGGCCATCGTCATCGACCGATACGGCGACAGCGCCATCGAGCGCATGCCATTCAACACGCGCCCGGTCACCATAACGGACGGCGTTGCCGATCACATTGGCGAACAGTCGCCGAAGCGCAGCCGGATCGCCCATAACCACTATGCGCGGACCAAGGGTGATCGTCACATCGTCACCCGCCGCGCGCGTGTCCTCGGCCAGGCTGTCGAGCAGGCTTCCCAGATCGACGCGCAGGGTTGCACGATCCATGAGCTCGTCGCGCGCATATCCGATCGCAGCGCTAATCATCGCGCGCATTTCGTCAACGTCGGCAGCGGCGCGTGCGCGGGCGACTTCGGGCAACCCTTCGATATGAAAGGCAAGGCGCGACAATGGCGTGCCAAGATCGTGCGCGATCGCAGCGAGCATGGTCGTCCGCCCCTCGGCATGTTGACCGATGCGGGTGTGCATGTCGCTGAGCGCAACGGCCAGTTCGCGCACCTCTCGTGAGCCTTCTTGTGGCAGCGCCAACGGCAGCCCGACCCGCGCAGCCTGGGCCACGCCAACCAAGTGTTTGAGGGGACGCGAAATGCGGCGCGTGATGAACCACGCGGCAACTGACAATAGGACAAGGGCGAACCCCATGCCGCCGAAGGTTACGATGAGCCAGTTTGTGAGGAGCGGCCGGTCAGGGCTGCGAACAGTTCGCCAGCCGTCCGTTGTACGGCCCGACACGGTGAAGCCACCCCGGACCTCGCCCGATTGCCCACGTTCGCGCTCGGCGTAGGAACCAGCGACGGAGCCTCCCAAGGCCAAGGCAAGGGATGCGTCATGTTCAGGATCTGAGATTTCACCCGTCCGTGAGGAATGTCGACCCGGCAGCACGACGAGGTACGGCACGGTCGCGCCGCGCAGTGCGTTGACAATATCTGTGTCGGAAACCGGCCTCGGGCGTGGTGGAGGACCATTGAACGTAATCGCAAACGTGACGGCCGTCGCCAATAAGATGGCGGCGATCACCAACAGAAAGATGGGTTGCGCGATCGATGCTGCGCGCCTGGCGGTCATGTCAGCGTCGCTCGACGTCAGCGGTAAACAGATATCCTTCGTTGCGGACAGTCCGGATCAACTCTTCGCCCCCGCGCCCATCGTCGCGCGCGAGCTTGCGGCGCAGCCGACTGACTTGAACGTCAATCGCGCGGTCGAATTGTTCTGCGTCCATGCCGCGCGAATGATCGAGAATGAAGTCACGGGTGAGAACGCGCCGCGGATGCTCGATCAGGGTCAGCAGGAGACGAAACTCACCATCGGTCAGGTTGATGAGTACATCGTCGGGATCGAACAGTTCGCGCGCCGCAGGATCAACGCGCCAGCCTGAGAAACGAAGAAGCGCTTTGCCTCGATCAAATGGCGCCGGAGCATTTCCGCCCCGGCGGAGGACCGCGCGAATGCGCGCGAGAAGCTCTCGCGGGTTGGCGGGCTTTGCCAAATAGTCATCGGCCCCCATTTCAAGCCCAACGATCCGATCGACTTCCTGACCGATCACCGAATGCATGATGACAGCGGGCCCGTTCGTTCGATCCAGCGAGCGAAGGATCGACAATCCATCTTCGCCGGGCATCATCACATCGAGGACAATGAGGTCATAATGATCGCGCGCCAGCGCAACGCGCATTGCGGAGCCGTCCGGCACGGCATCGACCACAAAACCGTGCTGAACAAGAAACTGAGTGGTCAGCTCGCGGATACCCGGGTCGTCATCGACAATAAGGAGGCGTGTGGTGAGATCCATTATGTCCCGGTGGGCTAGTGCGATGTCGTACATGCCACGATTTTTGGCCTCTCAACGTATCTGCAGCATTACCGGGCTGCAACGATGAGGAACGCGGTCGCGCCGGAGTGAATATCAATGCCGGGACTGTTACGTCGAAACAGCTACGGATTGGTATCCAATGAAAAATGCGTTTAATGGACGGGCTGTGTCCGAGACGCCGTTCTCACCCGGCAAACCTATTCGGGCTGAGGAGACCCATTCCCGGTCATTCGATGGGCCCCTCCCGCTTCCCAACTTCGACCATTCATTCATCCGGTCGGGGCCACCTTCAAGACCCTGATCGGCGGCCGAGCAGGCCTATATGGGCAAGGAAACGGCCTGTCCGCTTTGGGTCGTCGATTGAGTAACACGGACGTTCGATCTGACGATGCTTTCGACGATGACCTACGCGTTGCGCCACCGCCATAGGGAAAGCCGCTGATCGCGTGTCGCCGTTGCCATACAAGTTCCCCGAACCGTGCGGCGTGGTAAGCTTAAGGCGGCGATCGATCAGGCTATGCGCGATCGATCTGCAATCTCGAGCATACCGAGAAATTCGGTGGTTCGCTCCAGCGGGATACCGAGGGAAGTCAGTTCCGTCCGATCATTGATGACAAGGGACCGGAGCTTTGGCGGCGCGGGCCGGTTGTCGGCCAGCACGAACCATTGAAAGCTGCCAAGCTGGAACGTGTAGGCGTCGTTCGGGCCCAGCTTCCGCCGGGTCGGCTCGACGTAGAATTCACGCACGTCGTAACGCGGGCTAACGAGGCGGTTCGCGATGACCGGGAACGGTTCCGCCCCCAGCCCGAACGCAACGTCTCGCGCGCGATCGGCCAGCGGGCCCAGATCGACCTCTGCGAAGGACGGGTGTGCTGAGATGGATGCCCGCCAAACTACCGACGTGGCGAATGCGACCAGCCGATCGCAATCGATGTCGGGGATTGTGCCTATGGTGCCAGCGGCAAACTGGGGCAGGTTCGATCTCGAGAAAGCGAGCGCAATCCGTCGAGTTGCCCCAAGCGTACGATCGAGACCGGGGCGATCTTTGCCTATGAAGCCCTCGTCCGCGGCGCTGACGGGCAGTCCGCGGGGGAGGTGCTGGCCAGCGTCGATGCGGCCATGATCTACAAGTTTGACCAGACGTGTCGGGTCAAGGCGATCGAACTGGCCGGGCAGCTTTTTCCGCCGAATGACGCCACGAAGTTGTCGATCAACTTCATGCCGAATGCCGTCTATGAACCTGACGCCTGTATCCGGGCATCGCTTGCAGCAGCCCACCGTGTCGGGTTCGATCCCAAGCGGCTGATGTTTGAGTTTACCGAAGACGAGCGGATGCGCGATGTGGCACATGTTCGCCGGATTATCGAAGCCTACCGGGCTCGCGGGTTCACGACCGCCATCGATGATTTCGGCGCCGGTTACGCCGGGCTCGGGCTGCTCGCCGATCTTCGTCCCGACATGTTGAAGCTCGATATGGCACTCATACGCGGGATCGACGGGTCAGCTGCCCGACGTGCCATTGTGGCAGGTGTGCTCGGCATCGCCGACGCCATCGGCGTTCGCTGTATCGCCGAAGGCATCGAGACCACAGCGGAATTGCGGACGTTGAAAGACGTTGGCATTCGGCTGTGTCAGGGATACCTGCTCGCTCGCCCTGCGACCGAGGCGCTGCCGGTCGTCTGAACAGAGAATGGTTGCGTTCGCAGCAGGTATCGCTGGGCAAAAGGCGAAAGCACTTCCGATTAACAGTCAGCCGAAAGCCGCGTCCTCTTCAACGGCTCGCGGTGCCAATAGCATTGCGCGACGAACCTGGTCCGGACTGGCGAGCGAACGGGACGGCTTACCGATCAGATAGCCCTGGATCGCGGCGCAGCCCTCCCGGGCTACGATCGATAACTGTGCCGGCTGCTCGATGCCTTCTGCCAGCACCGGCATGTCGAGGCTGGTGCCTAGCGCAGTAACGGATCGCAGGATGGCGACAGCCTGTTCGCTATGTTCGATCTCGGCGACGAACGAGGCGTCCAGCTTGATGCGGTCAAAGGGAAAAGCCCGCAAAACGTCCAATGAGGAATATCCGACACCGAAGTCGTCGAGCGCGATAGCGATCCCCATCGCTTTCAGTTGGCGCAGCTGGTTCAAAGCAAAGCGGCGATCGTGAATGATGGCGCTTTCCGTTAGCTCCAGCGAGAGGCGCTCGGCGGGTAGGCCACTGTCGATCAAAGCCGATCGAACCGTCTCCACCAACTGCGGGTCGGAAAGATGGAGCGGCGACAGGTTTACCGCCACGACATGGCGATTGGTCCAGAGGGCCGCCTCGAAACACGCCTGCCGCAATACCCAGATGCTAAGCGGCACAATCAGACCACTCTCCTCAGCGATCGGGATGAACGTTACAGGCGAAATTGCGCCCCGCGCTGGATGCTGCCAGCGGATCAGTGCTTCGTAACCTGTGATCTCCCCGGTTTTGACCGATGCCTGAACTTGGTAATGCAGTTCGAACGCGCCGGCAGCAACGGCGTCGCGCAGGTCACTGGCCAGCTCGCGACGCTCGCGTACGGCATCATCCATGTCCGCCTGATAGAAACACGGCGCTTCAGAATGCAGCGACTTTGCCCGATACATGGCGAGATCCGCCTTCGCGAGCAGGGTGTCGGCATCGCGACCGTCGTGGATGGCCAGTGCCACGCCTATGTTGGCGCTTATCGAGGCGGTGAACCGATCGAACTCGAACGGCAACACGAACGTCTCGTGCAAGCGATCGAGGAAGCCGGAGAGGTCATCGGCCGACGTATAGGAAATCAGCCCCGCAAACTCATCACCGCCCAGGCGGGAGATGTATTCTCCCGGCCTCAGCGTCACCAAGAAACGGGCAGACAGTGCAATCAGCAGCTGATCGCCGGCCTGGTGGCCGTAAGTATCGTTGACGGCCTTGAAGCGTGACAGGTCGAGCATGACAACGGCCATACAGGGAAGACCCGTTCGCGTCGCGAGCCTGCGGCCGAGCTCGTCGTTGAAGCTCATCCGGTTCGGCAGGTCGGTGAGCCCGTCGTGCAACGCCATGCGCCGTAGACGTCGGTAGGATTCACCCTGGGTATGCCCGTCGATCAAGGCGCTGAGGGCTGCGCATCCGACGACGAGCATAGCGGCAACTGCTGTCGTGACGCCGAGCGCCGACAAGGTGCCGTCCGACAGACCGGCGCCCAGTTGCAGCACGGCGATATGCATCGATGCCATGCCGGTAAAGTGGAGAGCGGCCACGCTGAGACTGAGCAGGCTTCCCGCCTGAGCTCTTCGCCAGCGGTTAACACCCTTGATCGTCTGGAATGCAGCTGCCGCAAGCACCGAGGACAGGACGACCGAGGCGACGACATAGCGCCAATCCCATGTAACAAGACCATCGATCCGGTATGCGGACATGCCAAGATAATGCATCGTCGAAATGGCGACGCCGATGATCCCGCCGCCAGCGGTACCCGCCCACCACCTTCTCGTAGCAGCCAGAGCAAGTCCGGGAACCGCGACGACAATGGCGAGCACCAGCGACGCCAGGGTGAGGATCGGATCAAGGACGACAGGCGCCTGCGTCCGGAACGCCATCATTGCCACGAAATGTGTAGACCATACCATGGTCCCCGTGCTGACCGCCGTCAGCATGATCCAGCCTACCCGGCTAGGGCCGCTCGCCGACAGGATCCGCCCGAACAGTTGGACGGTCGCGGCCGAGCCGATCAGGCACACCAGTAGCGCCGTGAACACGAGGCGCAGGTCATGTTGCTGCGTGATGCACAAGGCGACCTGCATCATGCCGCAGCCCCCGCACGCCAGAGATCACCCCGACCTTCAAGAACCATCGCTGCCTGGCGTGCCAAGCCGAGCAGGTAGGCGCGCTGGTCAGCAGACGCGGGTGACCGCGTGATAGTGTCGACAACGCAAAGCGCACCGACATCGATACCGTTCGACAGTCGCAGAGGTGCGCCGATATAATAGCGAATGAACGGATCACCGGTGACCACCGTTAGATGCGCGAAGCGTGGATCGCCCTGTGGATCGCAACATTCGAGAGCGCCTTCATGATCGATTGCGTGTCCGCAAAAGCCGCTGTCGCGAGGGATACAGGACAAGGCCAGACCGTGCGTGGCCTTGAACCATTGATCCTCGTTGTGGATCAACGAGAGGAGCGCAATCGGCGCGTTGAAGGCGGAGGCGGCTTCATGCACGAAGCGGTCGAAGCTCGGCTCCGCAGGGGTGTCGAGGACGCCAAGCCCCTTCACCGCAAGTGAGCGTCTGTGCTCATGGAGGAGATTCTTGAGCATCGCAGGGCACCATCAAACAGCTAACCCGAGACATATCCTCTGAACTTGTTGACGAACGGTAACCACGCCCGCAAAGCGCTAACCTCGACCGACTGCGGGACCGTTTCAAAGAACCGCGCGTCGCATAACTGACGACATTCGAGACGTCCGAAACTTAGGACTTGCGCGACATCGTTGCCGGATTCGTAATTAGAAACTGGGCATAGTTCCGTCGCCAAAACCGGTCAGCTAAGGATTCCCGTTTTCCCGTGTCGTTTAAGCCATTTCGAGAAAATCGATTTGGGAACAGATTTCGAGAAAACGGCACCCAACACATTGCTTTTCAGGGCGTTGAGCTTGGAATTCCTACTCGACCTTCCTTTCCGGGAAAGGCTGTGATGACCGCTGATGCAAAGGCGTCTGCCTGATGAAGACAGTTGAGCCAGCGGATGGTTCTAGCAATCCAAACCTAGCTCGGCGCTGGAATGCCGATGAGCAAACGGTAAAACTTCAGCAGCGCTGGCGCTTCCAACCATTTTCCCCAATTAAACGGTAGCGTGTGTTGCACGCCACGATCATTTAGTAATAGCGAGCAAAAGCCTTTCGGCAGCGGGCCTCCAGGCGGCCTACATGTCGCATATGCAGAGTTCTCGCCTTTAAAGATGACGATGGTTCCTGGGCTGGCAATGCCGGGGCCGACAACGTTTCCTATCACAAAGCTTCCATGATCCTCGGACTTTCGAAAACGCTCTTCGTCTAACAACGGCAGGCCCGATCCATCTAGCTTAATGTTCCACCCCTTTGTCTTCAGCAGCGCTAAATATATCGGGGAATATCCCGAATCGGGCAGCAGTTTCACGCTGGTTACAGATCCGATTGAGCCGTTCCAAACTCTATTGGGAATAAGTGCGTAATGCTTCCAGCGAGCTGGATCTCCACTTTCCTTGGAGCCATCATACGGCCATTCGTAGGTCACGCCTCCGAGCGAGACTTGGGTGTGTCCTACGGCTTCGCCCGTTCTATCGGAGCAGGCTGCGGTAAGCATGCTAAGCACGATCACGCTGGCGAGGGTCGCGGTGGGTATAATGCGCATGACAACCAGGTAGTTCGAGTTCCTTAAAATGGCCTTATGCCGTACATCCGTAAGCCTACCTTGGCCCCGTCTCGTGATTCGAGACCAACGGTGCAAATGCGGGTGTTTTGATGATGCGTAGGACATGCGGCGCGTTCGAGGCTAATTCCCGGATTTGGCTCCCCATCGAGACAGTTTCCGTTCGAGTGAACTGGGATAATCTCAGCGAGCATGCTCGCAGGTCCCTTCGCCCCCGTCCTTTCTAAACCTTCGTCTAGTAAACGTCCGCCCATGCGTCGCTCGTTTCTATTCCCGCTACTACTCGTTGCCTGCAACGGCCCAGCTGTAAGCGTGGATCAACGCCCCAATTTCGATGCCCCTCTCGACGTTGATGGCGTTCATCTTTTCATTCCTGTTAAGTGGGACCGTATCCACCCGTCTGCACCGCGCCCTTGGCCCAACGGGCTGAGCATCAGCACGGGGGGTTGGGGTCAGGAACAGCCGTGGCTTGGACCTCTCGCGGCAGCCGAGCCGCTCCCGCCCGGCCAATTCTTCCGGTCCGACAGCACCACGCAGCGGTTGCCGGACAACCATGTTGACCCGTTCTTGCGCTTCACCTTTACGTTCGAGTTCCCGTTGCGCCCGCGTGAAGATAGCTGGACTCGGTCGGACCCTGGCTGGGGCTACCCATTTAGCTATGATCAGTTGGTCCTGACGTACCGATCAGCCGCCGAAGACAAAGTCCAACCCTACACCGCTCTGCTGGCCGGGTTGCGGCCGTCCGACGGCACCGATATTGGAGACGGATGGCGCGAGGTGCGCTGCGTTTTTAAGAAGCGACCGATTTTCCTGCGCTACGACTCGCAAGACTGGCGGACCAACTCCGCTACGCTCCCACGCCGGCTCGCTGCTAGCTTTAACCCCCCGGAATGGTCACACTTTACTAAACTCAGCCATCCGCGCTGGGCGGCCAGCTTTGAGAGTACGCGCCTCCCAGTTGCCCAGTGGCGCACCCGCTACAGCACTGCGGACCAGCTCTTCGCTTGGCTCCGCACGCCCCCCGATCGCCGCAATCCCGCGCGACGTTTTAGATGGTGGACCACGGGACAATACCGGCCGCTCCGCTAGCATAGCGTTTCGGCGGCTTCCCACCCCATTGCAACATTGGCATAGGCTGGATTCTATATTTCTCGGTCAACCCCGAGTTTGGGAGCCCCCCCTGCATTCCCATCCAATCATCCCTATCGGGCACGTGCCAAAACGCCAAACAGCTGACGTTCTGTGCCCAGGGACTGCGGTTTGTTTAGCTTCCCTCGCTAAACGCATAGGGTGTTGAAACCGAGTTCGCAGATCGCGGTGCCGCCATCCGGCGCGGCGGGGGGATAAGCTATTGATTACGCCTAACGCGCCTATGCAACAGAGATGGTGACGACACGTCGAGCGCTGCTCAAAGGATCAGGCGCATCATTCGCGGTGATCCTCCTTGATGGTTGCGGCGTTCTTCTGGCAACCCGTTGCCGGGTTGCATTAACTTGCGTCGTGCGCATCGGGGGCAAGTCGTATTTGGGCCGTTCAGTCATCGAGATCAGGTCCTCCCCCGAACTGCTCAAGATTGGCGATGCGCCGGTCCGCCATACGTACGTGGTGGGCGAGGCGCTTGTTGTAGATGTGCCCGGGACGCCGATCTTCGTGACGCTCACCGTTCCAGGCCCCGCGCACACCCTGCCCGTTGCGGTTGTCGAGGCATTCTTCGGTTCGGTGACCGGTCCGGACGACTTCGGAGAGAAGTTGGTTCGACTTGCACGAGGCGGTAGTTGCGGGCGGATCGTAACGATCGCCCTGAAGAACGTGCCGAGGATAGTCAGATTCACAAAACTGACGGACCCGTCATCCATCGAAGAAGTTGCTTTGAGCGAAGGCAACGTGTCGGATGCGATGCCAGTATTAGACAGCATCGTGCTGCGATGCCAGATTACTGACGAGGGTGTAACCAAACAGCTACAGAAAGCGATACCTTGGATCTATTCTATGAGTGACGGAGATTTTAAGCCTGGTCACGCCGGAGATGATTGGTCCTTAGCTGCAACCACGACCGCGCACTCGTTTATTGGGGGCTAAACACGCCATTGCAAAAGCAGCCCTGACAAGCTCCCAATCCCAAATCGCGCGGTCACCGTCTGGCCTCTGCGCCCTGAAAGAGACTGGTCCGTTCATCTCCATCCCGGACATTCCCAAAATTCGATCCCTCGCGAGAATGGGCAGCGTTTGAATGCCGAATTGCAGATATTCGCATCTTCAGCGACAGTGCCGCGATGCAACCTCGCGCCCTACATACACTTAGAGCAATAGCGACCGCCCTTTTTGCCAGTGTGCCTTTAACCGCATGCAATCCTAGGCAAGACCTGTGTGAGAACAAAGACAGGAACTGGACGCAACGTCTGGAGCAGTCAGAACCCGTAGTAGATGTGCTGACCGTAACGCAAGCAGGGACTTTCATGTGGAATGGTAGAGCTGTCAGCTCTCAAGATCTATCAAGTCGGCTTGCACCGAGGGGGGAAATGAATGTCACGCCAAAAACGCTTCTCCGCCATGAACGGGGTGTCGATTGTGCTAAACTTTTAGCCATAAGAAACCAGATTGAGAAAGCGCTGGACTGTGCCTCCGGTAAATGTGCGGAGGGAAGCGAATGGGACTCGATCCCGGACAACGGCTTCGACGGCTTTAGTGGAGGACAATGAGAACGCCGGATAAGGGCGATCGTACTCGGAAAACGCGGGTCCGCTTCACTCTCCAACCCGGACATTCTCGAAATCCGATCCAGACCGTGCGAGAACTCGCCGTCACATGGGCACGGACGTCTTTTGTTAAACGGTGGAGCTGGGCGCAAATATTTTTGAGTTACTGCCGTGGTGGCGCTGTGGTGGCTTCAAGGGGAGGCCATTGAGCGCTGCGCAGCAGATTTGGCGAGCTTGATCAGCCCTGTACGGCCCTGATCAACCCCGGCACGCCGATGAGGGTAATGGCTCTTCTTAGATTGTATGCGAGCGCGGTCAGACTGAACTCGGCGCGAACCTTCTCCAGCCCGCGCATCAGGAATGCGCCCTGGTTCATCCATTGCTTGATCGAGCCGAACGGGTGTTCGACCGTCTCGCGGCGAACGGCAAGAATATCAGGGCGCGCAACCAAGCGCCCCGCCATGCGGTCCAGCACCGCCTCGTTTTCCCAACGGTTGATGCGCCGCCAGCGACTGCTGGTACAGTTCACCTTGATTGCGCAGTCTGAACAGGCGGCGGGGTTGGAATATTGGATGTTGGCGTGGCCGCGCGTCACTGCGCGATAGCTGATGTCGAGGGTCCGGCCACCTGGGCAGTGGTACGCGTCCCCCTCAGCATCGTAGCGAAAGAGATCCTTAGAGAAACGGCCATTGGCGATGGCGCTGCCCCGTCTCGGTCGGGCGACGAAGGGTGTGATACCATTCGCCTCGCATGCTTCGATGTCCTCGCCTTTGTAATAGCCCATGTCGGCGACCACATCGATCTGCTCGACGCCTAGCGCGTCTTTCGCCGCCCCAGCAGTGGGTGCCAGCAGACCCATGTCGGTGCCGGCGTTGGTAACGTGCTGCTCGACGATCAGCTTGTGTTTCGCATCCACCGCTACCTGCGCGTTGTAGCCCACCGTGGTCTTTCGACCCGTGACCATCGCGCGCGCATCTGGGTCGGTTAGCGATATCTGGCTCTCGCCGCTGGCGTTCAGCTCGTGCAGCATCGCCTCCTGGGCCTGACGCCGCTCGCGCACCCTGGCGATCTTTGCGGCCAGTGCCCCGCTGCGGCCAGGCCCATGGCCATCCTCGCCGCGGTCGATGGCGTCCATCTCGGCAAGATACCCCTCAAGCCGCTCGTCGGCCGCGGCAATATACCTGGCCAGCTTGTCACGGGAGAAGTTGCGTCCCGGGTTGTTCACCGCCTTCAGCCGCGTGCCGTCCACCGCCAGCAGCTCGCGCCCGAACAGGTCGAGCTTGCGGCATAGGACGACGAAGGCGCGGAACACTGCCTTGAAGGCGCTCCGGTTGTCGCGGCGAAAGTCAGCGATGGTCTTGTAGTCTGGCCGAAGCCCACGCAGCAGCCAGATCAGCTCGAGGTTGCGTGCCGCCTCGGCTTCCAGCCGTCGGCTCGACCGCACCCGGTTGAGATAGCCGTACAGGTACAGCTTGAGCATGTCGCCCGGGTCATAGCCTGGCCGCCCCGTCGCCTTCGGCCGCGACCGATGAAAACCGGCCTCGCCCAGATCGAGGTCATCAACGAACGCGTCGATGAACCGAACCGGACTATCCGCTGCCACATAATCCTCTACCGATGCCGGCAGCAGCAGCGCCTGGTCGCGCGCATGACCCTCGATATATGCCATGATTACAGCATACGCCCGTCAGCAACCTTGTGGAATCACCCAGCGAGTTTTCGCACGGTCTGCCATCATTTGCGAGGATCTAACCGAACAGACAGCATGACGCTCAGACCGAACACGCCTGTCAGAGTGCCGGATGTTAAACAGGAGGCGGACCGCCTGATCCCTTTGGACGATCAATTCGCCTAGCGTCAGGTAGCAACGCTGCGATCCTCCGATCGCCTTCTAGGGTTGGCGCTCCCTGCGGCGGTCCGCGTCTTCCATCTAGACCCCCCGGCCTGTTTCCAGGTCCGCCCATGGGGCCCGTTCCTGGGGGTTCCGGAGGTCGTCCGCCTGGACCACCGAAATGGTTTTCTTGTGCGATGGCCGCGCGATCTACGCGAACGGCCAGTGTCACGAGGTAGCGGCCCTTCGTCTCGCGAACGCTTCCCTCCGTAGTGTCGCCGGCCTGGATGGCGATGCCGTCATCAGAGTTAAGCGTGTCGCGTAGCTCAGCGCGCCGGTACGCCGTCACCTGACTGTACAGGAACTCGCTGAGCGTATCGGGTAAGAAGAACTGCGAGGTGAGGTTGGTGTGGTTGCCATGCCGCACCTTGAAGTGGATGTGGGTGGTTCGGCCATGATACCAGCCCGGATAGATGCTATGAAACAGTGCGCTGCCGTCTGCATCGACCGGCTGTACGCCTCGTAGGAATGTCCGACCTTTCATGTCGGTAACAGCCCGTCCCGCAGGCTGCTCGAACCCGGAGTAAACCCCCTGAGCATCACAGTGCCAGATATCGACGAGCGCGCCGGTGTATGGCAAGCCAGTCTCGTCAACGACGGTAAAGCGGATATCCACGGGGATACCGGACAGTCCCTCGGTAATGTCGGCCCGCGTAAGGTTCAGCGGTAGGTAATAAGGACCTTCTTCGGCTTGGGCCGTCATCGGACCATTGGAGCGTGGCGGCTCAGCCGGTGCTGCACGCGTCTCGGCCGAGAGCGCAACCATCCCGGTTCCAAGGAGCGCTGAGGTAAGCAGACGTCTGCGATCCAGCGTCGGTGAAGAAAGAATCTTATTGGCCATGGACTTGCTTGCTTAGCAGCATGATATTGCCGGCGAATTTCATACCAACGTGCTGCCGCGGCCGCTCTGGTGCGCACCCGATGCGATTATGACGGTAACTATCGGTCGGCCGATTTCGAAACACCACCCAGTCGAGACAGCGCTAGCCGTCTCGATCGCCACTTTAATCGGGGGCGAAGCGGCGGTCAGCCGTTCTTTTTAATACTATTTTTCGCGGAAGTGTCGCTCAATTGATTTTTGCCGAACTCTTCTTGTTCAGCACCTTCCTTGTCGAAGGAATGACCATCCGCATTCTGCTTGATCCTTCCCACAGCAATATTAATCGTTCCCTCGATTTTGCTAATAATACTGGTCACCGGAATCACCTTAAAATCTGAGCTGCCTGTAATCCCGCATTTGGGATATGATTTGAACTCCTCGCGGCAACTAATGGCCCCAAAAGTCTCGGAACTTGCGACTGCAATCACCGCAAATGGCTAGGCTGCTCACCGCCCCCTTGCCCGATTTGAAATTTGGGCTTTTGATTCCTAAAATTAGATCGATTTTTGGGGAGGCGCGACACATGCCCGGAATGAGATAAGTGCGACGCGGCCGTCTTTTGAACAGAATGGTCTACGAGCCTGCTCTAGGTTTATACCCACTGGACCTCAGGAATTGGCTACTCGTAAAATGAAACGGTCCATCTCAAACACCCGGGAGGAGGCAAGACGCGTTGGCGGGCAGGCTTTAGGAAGGAAGCCCCAGCGTTATAAATGCATGAGGTCCATCGCCTTAGGGTAACGGACCGCCTTAGGGTTGGCCAGGAGCGACGTCGACAGGCTCGCTACAGCTGTAACGGCCCGCCCTAACGGGGTAGTGAGGGCGGGCCGACCGGGGACGTTGGGAGATACCCGTCTAACATTAACGCTCAGTCACGCGATTGTTCCCGCCCGGTAACGGCCCGCCTCAAGCGCGCTGGAACGCGAGGCGGGCCGACCGACGCCCCAGCCGGTACGTTGAGATACGACCAAACCCTTCTCAAAAGTTTCATGAAAAGGAATAAATATGACGACGCCATCTGTGCCGGCGTGGCTTTCGGCTGCTCCGGCGAACAACCCGGCCGTGCAGCTATTAGGTAACAACTCTACTGAATTGCGAGCCATCGAGAACCGATGACGTGGCAGGGCGAAATACCGCCCCAGAGGAAGATTCCCGCCGCGTCCCTATAGGCTATGACACGCTCGCCTCGTCTGGCAAACCCTCTCCAATGGACGAGTTCACCACCTCCATTATCGGCATCGACTTTCCGGACGAAGACTAGCCGAAGAGCAACGCGCGCATAGAGTGTATGCCCTGTGCCGAGCCCGCAAACTCGACTGCCGAGCGATCAGGAGCTCCGCATGCCCGCTGAAGAGACCAGAGATTGGAAAGAGGCCGCGTATCTTTCAAACGCCGCCGGGAAAATCCCGGCGGCCAACACCGAACTGAAACGTGCGAAAGCTGCAGTCTAGCTTCTGAGCCGGGACAGGACTCGTGCAGCGACATTGCTCCGGGCGGCAAGCTTGCGTCCGTAGCGCAGGGCGGTCGACGGTGAGGACCAGCGCAGGGCTTGGGCAATGCCAACGCCGTCCTCGCCGGCCGCAAACAAGTCCTGCGTAAGCCCAACGCGCAGCGAATGGCTGGACAGCGCCCGCGCTGCATCTTCGACCTTCGCGATCGGCATCTCTACCAGCCTCTGATCGAACGCACTCAATGCCACGCGCCGGTAGATCCCGTTGACGCCCTGCCGGCTCAGTGAGGCCGTACCAACGGTATAGACCGTCCGCGCCGGTTCGGCCTTCTTGCCCTTGAGCTTCTCCTGCCAGTGCCGCGTGTGCCCCGGGATTGCCTCGTACGCCATCGGTGGAACCGCGGCCCGCAGACGGCGCCGATCGACTCCGACGCGGCGGAAGACCGGCCCCTCGGTGATGGCGCTCGCTACCAGCCAGGCGCCGACCCGGCGCATCGTGTCCGCGGACAGCCAGCCCCAGGCCCCTGCCCTTCCTGATCGGTCTTGGACGATGGGATGAACAGGAGCGCCGAGCCGTCGCTGTGCGGATCGATATGCGCGACGGTGACGGCGACAAGCTCGCTGACGCGCAGTCCAGCGTCATAGCCCAGCGATAGCAGCGCGGCATCGCGCAGCCCCTGCAGATCGCCGCCAGAGGCGCCGAGCAGTGCGGTCAGCGTGAAACCCTTGGTATGGGGATCTAGCGAGGCCCCGAAGCGCAACGGGGCGGCCTGGCGCTGCGCAGCGCCACGACGCCGGCGCAGGCCCTTGAGCGCTGCGCGGACCATGACGTGGCTTGTTGGCGCATGCCCCCTCTCCTGCATGCCTGACAGGCCGTGTGCCGTCGCGAGACTGGCAACCCGCCGGGCGACCGTGGCGGGCTTGGCGCCCCGCGCCTCGAGCATGGCGATGTAGCGGACCAGGTTTTCGGGCTCGGCGGGCAGCGGGGCGACACGGGTGTCCTCACACCAACGCAGATAGCAGGCCAGGTCGGACGCCAGTGCCGCCTTGCTCGCTGCTGCCATAGCGCCAAGCTGTGCGGCAAAGCCGATCTCGCTCACGGGGCCAGCATCAGCGGGCAGCGCAAGACTCAACAACCGGGTAACGCGGGCATCGATCGGCTCGACGATCCCACACCGCGCGCGGACCGGAAGCCCCTCCCCGTCGGTGCGATGGACGACGATCTCGCTCATGCGGCACCTGCCTGCTGGTCCGATTTACCCTGCATTCCGCCTGTGTAGCACATCGCTGTAGTTACCATAATGTCCGATTATGGTAAGTTCATATATATGATACATAGGGCTGCCTAGTGATCACGCGATTGCTAGCATATGGTGTGCGCAATGATGTTCCCTGATCATACTTCGCTGGGCCACGCGCTCGGTCGACTGGCGGGTGCAATTCGCTTTGCCTCCCCAGAAATCCGCAAGGTTGCGAGCCTCGCCACCGTGGCTGACGCATGGCGCGCGTATCGACGCGATGCCGGCATTGGCAACGTCGGCCCTGCCCACCAGCCTTCTACTGACGCCCTCTCGATCCTCCTGACCGACGACCCCCGCCGCGACGCCGTCGTGCTCTGGCTTGCTGCACACGGGGTGCCACCGATTGCCGACGCTGCAACGATGGTGGTTCGCATGGTCAACGCGACGCGCGGGTTCGAGGTCGATGCGCTGGCATTGCTCAACGCCGCCCAGGACGCCTTGGCGCAGGCGGCTGCTGATGGCCCCCTCACCGGTGCCTGCGGACTGGCGGACGCCGGTCCGGATCATCCGCTCCATGGGCTGGCGCGCGCTGCGGTCGCGGTCGACGTTTTGATCCGCGCGCCGGACTTCGCCGAAAGCTCTGGGCACGAGGCGCTACTTCCCCTGCCCTCCCGATCGATGCGGCATTACATTGCGTCCGAGCCGGCCGGATGCTGGGCCCTGAACCTTGTGCTTGTTGCACGCGGCATCGTCCCACAGGTTACCGGGATAGTCCCGCGCACGGTCTTTCGCCTCAATGTCACGGATGCCCAGCGGGCTGCCGCGCTCGTCGATCATAGCACGCAGGAAGCGTTGGCCGCGTTCACGAACTTGGAGCGCATAGAGTCGGTGTTGGGTCGCGGTCGTGAGGCCCTCGCCGGCTTATCCCGCAACGCCCGTGCGTTTGAGGCTTGGACGCTTTTGGCGGCGCTCGGTCCAACCACGCGCAAGCAGCTCATGCGCGCACTTAGCTTGTCGCGCGCCGGTGCTGATATCCAGGCGCGCGCGCTTGCTGCTGCGAGACTCGTTGGGCTCGAAACGGGAGGTTTGGTATGCCCTGCCCTCCCCGGTTCGTCTCCGTCGCCGTCTGCGTCTCTCGATTACGGTCCGCTTTGTGCAGCGGCTGCGGATCTTGATATCGCAATGGCAGAGATTGACCGCCTCCTCACACGGGGTCTCGATAAACGAAACTAACCAGTGCGATTTTTGGATACCCACGAAGATTATTGGCCCGTTCGCTTGCCTTACCTGCAGGAGGCTCGGTGCCTAGATGGATCCTAACCCTTCGCGGTAAGTGCCCGCAGTTCCTCAAGTGCCTGCCAATAAGAACGGTGACCACGCTGGTTAGTAAATTCAACAAACCAGTCGAGTGTTTCTTGTGGACCCTTTATAAAGAGATTTCCCTGAGCGACGGTTTCCCGCCGACGTCGGCTAGGTCGAGCTGAGACACTCTCGCCCTCCCCCTGGGCGCGATCGACGAACCCCATTGCAGCGCCACGCGCAACTGCCTCCTCTTCTCTCACACGATCGATACGAAGGGGCGCTTTCGAGAGGCCGGAAAGATTGAGTTTGTCGGCGGCTTCGTCAGCCGATGCCGCATTAGGCTTCTTGAACCCATAACCGCTCATCGGTCAGTCTCCTCACGCACAGCCTCTACGACTGCGTACGCAACTTCGAATGCGTTTCGTTTGGCTGCCGCAAGTCCTGAAGTCTTTTCATCGGTAAGTTCTTCCAATGTTGATGCAAAATCGAATACGTCACGGTAAGCCGCTCGTTCTACCAGTCCCTTACTGAGCAAGGGTAGATCAGCGTCCTTGATTGCTGAGGTAATTCGTTTCGCAGATTTCGTCTCAATCGCCGCGTTGTCACGACTCCGGACGAGGCGGTACGGAATAACGCGGCCTAAGGCTTCCGCCTCCTCGTGTATCAAACCAACGGCATTAGCTGCTAATTCTGCGTCAATCGGCGAGAGATTGAACGGAATCAGTACCAAGTGAGAACGGGCAAGTGCTCGTGATGTCATTCGCGAAGCAGTCCCCTCAAGATCGATTAAAACAAAGTCGTTCTTCTCTGTGAGGGCGTCGAGCACTTTTACTAGCTCTGACTCTTTAGGGCTTGCTACGATCTCAAACGGCAGTGCCCTCCCCTCAGCGGTACGCCTGCCGCCCCACTTCGCTATGATCGCGTTTGGATCAGCATCGACGACGACAACCGACGCGCCGCTGCGAGCCAACTCCCCAGCGAGAATGAACGTAAGGGTCGTTTTACCGGCACCCCCTTTCGGGTTTGCTACTGATATCGCTGGCATGCCTGCGCTTCCTCATTAACATTTTACTAGGCTACTAATTGCCTATTGCGATCGATTGGCCATGCATAGGCTGCTGGTTGCCTATCAAAACCCTATTAATAGCGCAATACATATACGATGGATATCCTTTTGGTAGCCTTTGGATCGCCTAGCGATATGGTTGCCTATGGATATGGCAGCCTATGCCTATAGTGGCATATGGATATGGTGGCATATGGATATGGTGTTCGA
The DNA here is from genome assembly GCF_056680455.1 of Sphingomonas sp. AP28. Lineage (NCBI taxonomy): Bacteria > Pseudomonadati > Pseudomonadota > Alphaproteobacteria > Sphingomonadales > Sphingomonadaceae > Sphingomonas > Sphingomonas sp. AP28. Next base: position 45,622 of record NZ_JBWXQI010000002.1, read on the forward strand.
TAGATGATCGCCAATCGAAAGAATATTGACTGGATATCCTTATCGTGACCAAATCAAATGGATATCCTGCGGATATCCACCGTCCTCACTGGCCTACGTTGTGGCCTTCTGGAGTTAGACGACCACCGCTGCTACCAGGATCGTCGTCGGAATAGAGCACCTTTGAATGCAATAGGTAATCTGCCGCCTTCAGCGCAGCCTGATTGTTTGCGCCAGCGACCGATCCACCCGAAGCAAGCTGCCGCTCGCGCTGAAGGCCATCTAAACCCTCTCCGCAGGCGACGAGCAGGGGAACGCTCGACTATGACACCAACAGCTTCAGCAAAGGGGGAGGGGGGGTCAACACCCGGGCATCCACCGCTCTGTGCGTCAGCCACCCAAATCAGAGCCACCATAACAGCAAAGAGCCCGTCGGCAGGGTTCACCGCGTACGCTTCTAGCTCAGCGCGATTGTCCCTAGCGATCGGTCGCCGCAAGGCACCTCCATGTCGCCATCAATGCCGCTGCCGCCCTTAACGAGCTTTTGCGCCGTCGGGAGGGGAGGGGAGGGCGATCGCAAGCATCCCGAAGATTGCGAGTGTCCGATCCATGTGTGTTCCCCTTGTTCAGTTGAGCGGTTTTGAGTTCGTAAAGTTGATGCTGGTGTGCAGGTTGCCGGCCGGCGACCGATGTAAGTCGATCATCCGACTGGCTCGCCGTGTGAAGACCATCGGTCGCACCACAGTCTTATAGGCGGTCGATGTACCGAACCACGTCGTCAGGCCATGCCACTTGTCCCCCTCGATGATCTTCATCCGGTAAGTGCCAGGTGGCACCGGTACGGATACGTCCTCGTTTCGGTTCACATAGACAGATATGACGTGCAGATCGGTCTCGCGATCGAACAGCTGTACGACTGCATTTGCCTGCGCCGCATTCACCTTGATTTGTGAAGTTGCCGTTTTCGGGTCGACGCTATCATTGACCGTAACGGTCCCGGACGCGGGGAACGGCAGCTCCGCGGCACGGTCTGGAATCCAGCCGGAGCGTTTTGCCTCACGATAGGCGGGAAACAGGATCGGTATCGCCCACAGCAGGAATATCCAATTCTGCGCGGGGTGCGTCCGACTGCGGCGCCTGGGTCGATGCCGGTTCTTCTGATAGTCGAAGCCACGATTTGCGGCATCAAACCAGCCACCACCAACCCCGGTGTCGCTGCCGCCTCCGCCAATCCGGCTAGCGCTTCCAAGCGGCACCGCCTTTCGGTCTCCATGAAGCTCCCGTCGGCCTTTGCGGTCATTCCACCATGTCGTTCCAGCTCCGAGTCCTTGGCGCCGGCGATAGCGCTCGCGCATGTAGTCACGGTCATCAATGCCCATTTGCAACGCTCTTGGCGTCCTGGGCTCGCCGGTTGACTGCGCGGCGGTGCAGGACACCGAGCTGCTGCGCGAAATCGACGATCACGTAAGAGAATTGGTCCGCGACATCCTGCTCGGCATCACATGTCGGCGCGATCGAGGCGGCTGCGAGGACAAGATGCGCAGCGGCGATGGGATGCGCTTGCATCAGGTGGAATGACTGAGTCCGGAAGCTGTCCGCCAAGTCCGTGTCGGACAACGCATCGGGTGTCAGCAGCTCGGCCGAGGACGGTTCACTTTCGGCGTGCTGCATGATTACCCTCCTCGGTACGTGAATCGCTTTGCGTAGTGTGCGGTGTGAAGGTGGTGCCTTGGCCGTGCCATTGGGCTCCGATCATCGCGCAGGCGATCGCCCACAGGGCCGTGAAGACGGCAGTCCCGCCCGCGATCCAGAATGCCAGCCCCATCAGGCGGCGATGGCGGTGTCGCGGTCTGGCTGCAGGCCAAGAATTGACCGTTGCCTCCCAGATGACACCGTCGGTCGGCGCGGCATCGAGACGGGTTGTACGACCACGTTGCCTGGGCGGCACTCGCATATAGTCACGGTCAGCCCGCCCCATGACTCACCTCCCGCTGTTCCCGATGTGTCGTTGGGCACACTGTTCTGATGGTGACCAAGCGTAGTCTCGAGGCCATCCAATCGTACTCGAAAGCACGAAGTACGCTAACGACGGCAATGCTCATGACGAAGCGTTCCCTTGAATGGCGTGAGCCTGGAAAAGCGGCGCGATTGCGACCCGAACCTTGTGGACCCGGGGCTGGACAGCGCGGCCGATGCGAATTGTGCGGTAGCCGGCATCGGACGTCATTGCGTCGCGCCGGCTGTCTCGCTGCGCATTGTGGCTCGCGTCATCGACCTCGATCAGCGCGACGATCGCGCCGGTCACTCGATCCTGCGCCACAAAATCAATGATCTTTTGAGAGAAGGCATTGCGATCGGCAGGATGGCTTTTGCCGATCAGTCGGGGAGGGGCCTTCAGCAGTGCGCCCATCGCCACCTGCGCGTGAAAGCGGTATTCGGGCAGGCAGCGTTCAAGGATATCGAGCATTGCCAGCTCGCGAGGGGTCATGAACCGCTTGGCCAGCGGCCGCCTGCCCCCGACGATGCCAGCGTCTGCGCCAGTCAGCGCCTTCAAAATCATGAACACCCCGAGCAAGGCGATCACAGCCGCGATATTCTTGTCCATGGTCAGAGGGCCTTTGTAGAGAGAGGATCGATTTCCATCGTCATGTCTGCGCTCACATATCCAAGCTGAGGTTCTTCTCGGGGAGCCCGCGGATCTGCTCATTGGATTTCAGCATCGCAGGAAGGGCGCTAAGGTCGTCCATGTCGAGCGGACGCATACCGAGCTCGTCGTCCTTCCGATCGGCGCGAGCATCACGCCGATCGGCGTCCTGGCCGTCCTTGATCGACGGCATCTCCCCATCGAGGTTTTTGATGTCGGAATAGTCGGTGGTCGACGCGCCCATTGGCGGCAGGTCCGTCATGTCGAGGCTGGCGGGATCGATCAGGATCTTCTTGCTGCTCGCCTCGTCGAGGCTCTCCATCGCTTTGGTGAGCGCATCGTCGGCCGCTTTGGTCTGCACGGCAGCACCATCGATATCGAGGCGGCCGAGGCTTTCTAGCGATGAGGTTTTGTCGCCGGGGTTCTTATCCAGCTGCAGCTCGAGCTTCTGCTGGTTGTCGACGACCATGGTCAGGTCGAGGCGAATGCGGGTGACGCCTACGTTGAAAAGGCGCTGGTTCGACAGATTGCGCTCGAAGCTCTGCATCACCGTGATGGCTTTGTTGACGGTGATGCCCTGCGCCATGTGCATGTTGAGCGCGTAGGCCAGGTCCATCCGCTGCATCATCGGATCGTTCTTCTCGAGAGTGACCTGGTCCTTGTTGGCCAGCTCGACCGTGACCTTGCCGTTCTCGATGCCGGCGATCGTCGCCAGCGAGGCATTGTAGATGCCGCGTTCCTTGTCGTTATCAGTCCACCGAATCCGGTCGCCCTCGTGAATCTGGATCGTCTCGATCGTCGCGAGCGACATACGATCCTTGTCGATCATCGGATCGATCTTCTGGGGGCTGAACTTGATCGACTTACCGTTTTTGACGATCTCGACCTTCCCGTTGGCAAAGGTTCGCCGGACCTTGGCTACACCGCGTTCGAGTTTAAGCTCCGGCACCGAGCCCTTGATTTCCAGCCGCTGCCCTTTCTCGTAGGTCTTGGCGTAGCGCAGGTCCTCACGCTCGATGTTCACGTTCTGGATGACCGCAATGGATAGCCCGTCACCTTTGAGCGTGCCCTCGTCCTTCAGGCCTTTTTGCACCGCCTGATTGATCGCCGCGCGGGTCTCGCGGCCTGACGCGAAAATGGCCGTGTTGGCGCGTTCATCCGGCGACAGGGCCAGCCACAGGTCGGACGCGTGCGCAGATGGATCCTCATGCTCTACAACCTTGTCGCCAAGCACCTTCATGGCCTGACCCGCCATGCCAATGTTGGCTAGCGCCGCGACCGTCCGCAGTTGGTCGGTCTGCTGGCGAAGATTGTCATCCATGCGGGCCATGCCGATCTTGTCGGCCTGCATCATGGCAAAGGCCTTGCCGGCATCGATCGGGAGCAGCTGCTGGCGATCGCCGATCAGTGCGACTTTCTCGATGCCGAGCGATTCCGCGATCGTCAGCAATTTGAGCATGTCGCGGTTCGACACCATCGACGTCTCGTCGACGACGATGACCGTGTCCTTTAATTCGTCACGACGCGCCTGCGCATCGGGCGTGTTCGGGTTGGTGACGTGCTTTTCGTTGTGCCAGATGAAGTGGGCGATCGTCTCGGCTTTAACGCCTGAATCCTGCATCTGGTCGACCGACATTTCGCGGCTGGGACTGGCGTCAAGGCGTGCCATCCCTTCCTTCATGTCGGCGACCATCTTATTCTGAAAGGCGAGGCCCAAGATGGATTTGCCTTCTCCCTCTACGACGCGGGCAACTGCCTGCAGCATCGTCGACTTACCGGCGCCGGCGATGCCCTGGACCGCGACGATGCGATCCGAAGTCGAGACGATCAGCGTCGCGGCTGCGAGCTGGCCTTCGTTCAGAGGGTGAGGGGAGGCGGCCTGCAGTCGGTCTGGCGCTTCCGAGGGAGCCACGATCGGGGCACCTGCGTTTTTACCCGCCTGGACCCGCGCAAGGATGCTCTCCTCGGTCCGAAGCGCTTCCGGTGTCGTGACAGCTTCGACCTTCTGACCCTGGTGGGTAATCTCCCCGGATAGGAGTTTGCCCTTCTCGATGAGCTGCTCGACCCTCGCCTCGACATGGTCGATGGTGACGCCCTTGAGGCCGAAGTCGAGCGCCCTCTTGGCGACCTTGTCCTTATCGAACGCCGCTTCGCGCTGATTGAGACTACGGACCGCGGATGCGACAGCAAGCTGCGCGTTCGCCTGGCCGGTGGACTGTGCCAGACGAACCAAACCGCGGTCGACCAGCGGGTCCGGTGACCGGAGCAATCCCGACACCGTATCCATCGCGACTTTCACGGCGTCGGCGATCACCGTGTAGCTGCGCCCGATCGGGCCAGCATTCTCGCGTTGCTCCAGCTTTGCGGCGTTCTGTAACGCTCCCTCGAGCAGCTTCTTGCCGTCAAACCCTTGCTCTGCGGCCTTTTTCATCCAGTCGAGCACGAGGCCGTCGCGGTCTTCGACACTCAGCTTGGGATCACGCGTATTTACGGTGATTTTGTTACGGCCTTCCGGCGAGACAATGCCCAGCTCCGCCGCTTTCTCCATGATCTGTTCACGGCGCTGGCTGAACGTCTCCAGCACGGCTTTCGGAACGCCGGCAATTTCGAACGTCCCGTGCTTGCCGGTCATCTGCACCTGGTAGCCAAGCTTCTCCAGCTCATCGCGCAGGAAGCTATGATAGATCGAGCCGATCACGCTGTTGCTTGACCATATCCGGTCTGCATGGAGGGCATGGAGTTTGCCGTCCGGCCCCTTTGTCATGTTGGCGACGATGGCGTGGATATGTGCTTGCGGATCTAGTGCTCGGCTCGTGTCGTGCTGGAACAGGGCGTAGACCAGATTGCCGGTTTTAACCGCCTCGGTTTTCCCGTCTTTCGTCATGCGCGTTTCGGCTAAATTCTTTTCGACCCATGCCATGGTCTGTTGGACTGCCTTGGTCTGTGCGCCGTCAGGTCCAAGAATGCGTTTGTCGCCGGCAATATACGCCATAACCGACACGGATTTGGGTGCCGAGAACGTCAGGTCGTAGCCTGGCCGTCGCGAGCCCTTATTATCTACGACGCGCCCGCCAGAGGGAAGCTCGCCATTGAGCGCCTTGGCAAATGCCTCCTGCGAGACGGTGCCGGTAAGGCCAGCTGCGGCCGCTCCTTCACCGCCCCACATGCTGACGTCACGGGCCTTCTCATCGGTGTAATATTCGCCGCTGACGAAGTCGTCCTTGGTGAAGTATTTTGCGGCGCCGGATGCCGATCTGACGGATGCGATCGAGTGCATCGTTACATCCCATATCCGTCATCAGGGAAGGCATCGCGCGCCTCCCGGATCGACAGGTCCTCCGGCCGTTCTCCGGTGGGCGTAGGATCGTCTTTCTGCCGCTGTTGGACCTCACTGCGCGCCTGGACGGACTTACCCTCCAGTGACCGTTCGCGGTCCTTTCGATCGTCATCGCCGGAACGCTCATGCATGTCCTGAAGTGGCACCTGCGGTTCGGTTCTGGCGGTGGCTTCGATGGTTGTGGCGTCGCGCGAATTGTCGACTTCGTTCTCGGTCGGCTGTGACAGAATGTTGGTGGCGAAGGTGTTGGCCACGTTTGCCGGCTCAACCTCTTCTTCTGTCAGACCGGGCACATCGCCACGTCCAACATCGTCGTCACCACCCTGCGGCTTGCCACCACCTCCGCGAACAACCTTTCCAGGCTCGTCCGGCTTAGCCGGTTTCCGCTCGATGAAGCCCTCGGCGACGGTCGGGTAATGTTCCCATTCCAGGCGGATGCGTGCAGCAGGGAAGCCATCGGGGAATTTCACAAAGCCGTGCAGGCTCGGAAGGTTCATGATGTCGTCGGGGATGACCAGCGGTTCGATCTGTTTACGGGGGGTCAGGGTCGATGCGTCGCGGGTGTTGTTGTACCCATAGCTGTACCCCTCATCCATCTGCCGGATCTCGCGGTTGCCAATGTAGCGGGCACCCTGTTCAGCGGTGTCGAGGTCGGCTGCGGCTAGGATCAGTTTGGTGCGTGCGAGCGACGACAGGTTGCGGGCATTCTCCTCGCCGTAGACCTGGATGAGCTTGTCGAACGAGTGCAGCCCGAGGACCATTGCACCGCCGAAGTTACGGGCGGTCTGGAGGCCGTCTTCGATCGCCGGCAGGCGGTGAAGTGCGCCCAACTCGTCGAACACGAACCAGGTGCGCAGATTGCGGGTTTTCTTCATCGTCATCAGCGCGTGAATGGCGAGGTTCGACCAGAGCGTGAGCAGCGCCCGGTTCATCTCGAGGTCGGTGTAGTTGGAGGTGATGAAGAGGATCGAGCCGGGTTTTTTCTCGGCCGTCATCCAGTCCTTGATCGAGTATTGCGGACCGTCGTCGGGCAGGAAGCGCAGGACCTGCGCGTTGGTGTTGAACACCGCCCGGATCGATTCAGCCATCTTGGCGGCCTCAGGCGCCGTGATGGGGTCGGCGATGGTGTTGGCAAGATGCTTGTGAACGAGCTTCAGATCGGCGGTCATCAGGTTATCGGCGAGTGCCTGGTTCGACGTCAGTCCCTTCTCGATGAGCTTTATGCACATCTCGATAAAGAGGGTGCGCGCAGCGAGTGCCCAGAACGGATCGGCCGCCCCGCCATCGGAGGGGATCAAAGCTCCAGCGGCAGCGGTAAACTCGCTATAGGTTCGGCAGTCGTTGAAGATCGTCCAGGCCGGGCAGCGTGCGTCGGCGGGGTTGAGAATGGTGTCACGTGTCGGGTCGTAGAACGCCTCGACATAGGCCCCGGTCAGATCGAACACGACGGCGGTATCTTCGCGTTCGCGCATCTCCTGAAGGAGCTTGCGGAACACGGTCGTTTTACCGGACCCGGTGGTGCCGAGCGTCATGAAATGTGATTGTTCGAGGCGGTGGGGAAACGGGATGCCGGCAACGGTGTAGGGGTGGTGAACGCCGCCCATCTTGCGGGCCTTGAACTTCAGCTTCAGGACCTGTTCCGGTGTCTTGTCCGGGAAGAGTTTCGCGGCCTCCTTCACGAACTCGATTTTGTTGTGCTGGGCGATCTCGGAATAGAGCAGATCGCGCTCGACCAGCATGGCGCCGCGCTCATGGCGTTCCTGGATCATCGCCTTGCCGCGACGGGCCGAGAAATCGACGTACCAGATCGACAGCGGGATGGTGATGCACGAGGCAATCGCGACCGAGCCCATGAGCCCCTTCACGGCCTTGTGCCATGCAAGAATGACCTCTGGCACGTAAGGCACGTAGCCCATGTAGGTGTGGCGCACGCTGTTGTCGGGCAGACGCAGGTTGATGCGCTTCATTTCGTCGAACGATATCCAGTCCCACAGCCCCGACAGAATGCGCATCGAGATGAGCTGGACGTTGTTCTCGTCGAGGGTGAGCGAGAGGATCGTCGAGTACGCGATGACGAAAATGCCAAGCCACATGTAAATCGGCATTTTGACACCCTGTAGCCACATCAGGACCTGGGTATTGAGCAGCTGGCTCCCACGGGTGAAGTTGCCCGAATTGCGCGGTGCTTCCCCGCGCGCGCTATGGTGCTTCTGCGGGATCGGACGCCGATCGTTGCGGATGTCCTCGCGGGGCGCTTTGGGGTCGTCACGCGCCATGATGAAGCTTCATGCGACGGTCGGCTTCGAGAACGAGCGTTTCCCGCAATTCCGGATGGTTTTCCCGGATGATCGCATCGAGCGCGACCTGCATATATTCGGTCACGCGCAAGTGGCGTCGCTCGCTGCCTTCAAGCAGTTTCCGGCCATCAAGATGTTGTTCGATCGCCCGACGAACCAAGTCCGACGGCGAGCACTCCAATTTGGCTGCTTCTGCCTCTATACGGGCACGCAGATCACCGGCTACCCGAAGGGTATAAGGGCGTGAGGTACTCAAGTGACCAGCCTCCTAGCAGAGAGGCTGATGGGTCCTTAGGAGGACGTTCCTTATAGCTGTGGAACGCGGCTACAACAAGCTCGATATCGTGGTTTGCGCATAAGCCGTATTACGGTGTCTTACGCAGGAAACGGCGGAAATCTGCGCTTTTGGGGGAGTATTACGTTGTAAGACAAACTGTAAGACGTTGTATACACTGTCTCGGACTTTCTAACTCACTGTTTAGCCACGGGAAAAGGCAAGCGCAGCTTGCGTAAGGTGTGCTGTCAAATCCGCATAAGATTCGCCTAGATCCGGGCTCAAAGTCATCCGTTGAAGAGCATGCCATTTTCCTTTTTCCGCAGTGACTTAAGCGCGCGAGTCAGCGCGCTTGAATGCTGACTATCTCCCGATGACAAAACTGCATGTTCTCTATCTGATCCGTATTGGGGAGCAAATAGCCATCACGAGGGTGTAAACTACGGGGGAGTACCTGGGCAGCGATCTGGAGGCTTCCTCGCACCCCTACTGTTCGCTAGACGTTCCAGAGAAACTGGAGCGGGCTATAGGCCGGCAAGGGAGTGAATGGTGCGCGTTTTGCACAGTGCCGATTGGCAGCTCGGCAGGGGGTTTGGCCGCTTTGAACCCGACGTTCGGGCGGCTCTCACCGAAGCCCGGTTCGATGCAATCGACGCCATTGGCCAAGCTGCTCGCACCCATGACGCGAGCCATGTGCTAGTAGCTGGCGACGTTTTCGATACTGAAGGCCCGGAAGACCGAACCATCGTCCAGGCACTGTCCCGGATGGAGCGCTATCCGTGCCGCTGGTGGCTGCTGCCAGGCAACCATGATTATGCGCGCAACGGCGGTCTGTGGGACCGGGTGAGGGCTCGTCGAACTGCCAACGTCATGATCCTGACCGAACCGGAACCGCGGGAAATGGAGGACGGCGTTTGGCTGCTACCGGCACCCCTCACGCACCGGCACAACCTTGACGATCCGACCGCCGATTTTGATAGAATGGCAACGCCGGGCGCACGCCTTCGCATCGGTCTCGCGCACGGCTCGATCAGGGATTTCGGATCGCGGGGCGAGGCCAACAATCAGATCCCACCCGACCGAGCCGAACGTTCCGATCTCAACTATCTCGCGCTGGGGGACTGGCACGGCGTCCTCCAGATCGGCAGCCGTACTTGGTATGCTGGAACGCCCGAGACCGACCGCTTCCAGCGCGACGTTCCCGGGCACGTCTTGCTCGTCGATTTCGAGGCCGGGGAGAGCCCCCAGGTCACCCCAATTCGAACCGGTCGCTACCAGTGGCTGATCCGAGAATGGCGGGTCAATGACACAGCCAGCTTCGATGCGGAGCTGCAGCACTTGATGGGCGAGGTCGATCCCGCTGCGACGCTGCTCCAGCTTTCGTTGGTCGGCATCACCAGCATGACTGATCGCGTTGCCATCCTGGGCAGGGTCGAGAATGATCTACGGCACCGGCTCCGCTATCTCGATCTCCGCGCCGACGATTTAGTCGCTAGGCCGAGCGACGACGATCTCGCGTCGTTGGCGGGGGAGGGAATGCTCGGCGCCGCGGCCGCCAAACTCTACGCGAAAGTGAGGGCAGGGGAGGAGGATGCGGCGCTGGCCAAGCGCGCGCTTGAACGCCTGTTCGTCGAACATATGAGGGGTGCCACTGCGTGAGCCTGAAGCTGCGGCGCATCACCGCCAACAACTTCCGTAAATTCCGCGCGCCGGTAACAATCGAGGGGCTCACAGATGGGCTCAACATCGTGGTCGAGCCCAACGAGACGGGGAAGTCGACCCTGCTCGAAGCAATCCGAGCAGCTTTCTTCGTCCCACACCGATCGGGCAACCAGCTAACGCGATCGTACCAGCCGTTCGGCGAGAATGTCGCCCCTGAAGTCGAGGTCAGCTTTGATGTCGCGGGGGTGCCGTGGACGGTCACTAAACGCTTCCTCAAGTCACCATCGATGGAGGTGAGAGGACCGAGTGGCAGAAGCCAAGGTGATGCTGCCGAAGACCAGCTTCAGGCACTGCTGGGGTTCGAGAAAGACACGAGCCGTAATGGCGATGTCACTGCCTATGGCGCGCTCGGTTTGCTTTGGGTTGGACAGGCCGAAGCGCTTGCTGTTTCCGCGCCGGGCCGGATCGTCCGTGACACGATCCAGGCGACACTTGAGGCCGAGGTCGGCACGATCCTTGGCGGTGCGGCCTACGAGCGGGTGCGCGAACGGGTTGACCAACAATGTGCCGTCTTCTGGACAGCAAAAGGATCGCCCGGTGGCGAGCAGAAGGCCTCAAGGGAACGGCTCGACCAAGCGCAGGCGATTGCACACGAAGCCGCCAGCAAGGTCGAGTTTCTAGAGAAGAGCTTCGCCGAAGTGGAAGCCGCGCGTGTACGCCTCAAGCTTCTCCAGAGGGAGATGGCTGACACCACCGACACCGACAGGCGCGCCGATCTGGTTCGATCGCTCGAAATCGCACGTGCCGCAGCGCAGATGCTAGCACAACGCAAAGCCGAGTATGAGATTGCGAGCATCCGGGTTCAAACCCTGGATGAGGTCGCATCACGCCACGCCACCGCTGTACGCGTTCGTGACAAAGCGGAGGTCGTCCTAGATGCTGCCAAAGTGCGCAGAGCGGAACGTTCTGAGGAACTGATGGCGGCAAGGCATAAGGCCGATGCGGCGCGCACCGCGCTTGTCGAGGCGCGAACCAACCGGCAGCAGGCCAAGGCGGCACTCGCCGAGGCTGAAAAGTACGCGGCCGCCTTGCGTCGTCGGCAAGCGATCAGATCCGCGCGCGTTCGGCACGACACCGTCATAGCGTTGGAGCAACGCCTTTCCATCGCCAGAGCGACGGCTTCGACCATGATCCCGTCAGTGAGGATCAGCCAGCTGGAGAAAGGCGAGCGGAGCATTGCTGAAGCGCGTGCGAAGCTTGCAGCCGGTGCAACCACCATCGAGCTTGTCGGCTCCGCACCGGATGTCAGGATCGACGGCAACCCGATTACAACCGACCGTCGTGTCCTGACGCATGAGACACGCGTCAGCTTGGGCTCCGGCGCGGAGCTCATCATTCGTCCACCGGCATCCGCTGGAAGCGCTGAGCTGGGGCTAACCGAAGCCATCGCTCGCCACGATGAAGCGCTGACCGAGTTGGGCGTGGAGAGCATCGCTAGCGCACGGCAGCGCAACGACACGGCACGGGATGCAGCTGGCGAGATGAAGACACTTTCCGCCCAGCTAGACGCGAGCGCGCCTGCCGATCCCGAACTCGGACTTTCTGCCGGCGTAGCGGCGCTAAAGCTGCTCGTAACGGGCTTGTTGGCGGAGTCGGAGGGCGAGAACGAAGACGAAGCCCCGCCGGTTCGCGCGCTGGCTGACGCCGTCGATGTCGCCGAAACCGTGCTTGCCCGTGCTGAGGGCGCGCAGGAAAGTGCGGCAACGGTCCTTGCCTTGATCGAGGAACAGGAACGGCCATTGGCTGCCACCGAAGCAGGGGCAGCCAGTGACCTTCAAAATGCAATGAACCAACTCGGACAGATCGAAACGGGACAGGGGTTCGCGAACCTTGCAGGGGATCTGATGGGCGCGAGGGAGAAGGCGGCGGAAACGGCCACCATTCTGAACGAAGCCGAGCGCAACGCTACCGCTCACGATGCGCATTCGATCGAGCGCGGGATCGCCAATATCGATTCTCGTCAGGCTGCCGCAAGTGAGGTGCGACGGCGGCTTGAAACCGACATTGCCCGACTGGAGGGCACGATCGAAAGCGAGGGCGGCAAGGGGCTAGCCGAACGCGCTGCCGTGGCGACCGAGGAGGCCATGGCGGCGCAGCAGGCACTTGGCCGAACCACAGAGGAAGCGCAGACGCTCAAGCTGCTACGGGACACCCTGGAGGAGGTTCGAACCGAGACCTCCCGAACCTATGTCGGTCCGGTCACAATCCGAGCGAAACGACACATTGAGCGTCTCCTACCCGGCTCGGAACTCCTCTTTGCCGATGACCTTGGTCTGGCGGCGATCAGTCGCGGGGGATCGCCCGAAGATTGCGTCAGCCTCTCGAGAGGCACCCAAGAACAGCTCGCCGTTTTGACACGGCTCGCGATCGCTGATTTGCTGCGGGAAGAAGGGCGTCCTGTCTCCCTCATACTCGACGATCCGCTCGTATATGCCGACGACACGAGGTTGGACCTGATGACCGAGATTTTGACGGAAGCCGCACAGCATATGCAGGTGGTTTTGCTGACCTGCCGTGAGCGGGCTTTTCGCCATATGACCGGTACCAGGCTCGTTCTTTGACTTGTGATTTAATAGAACGGTAGATACCGGCTTGGCCTCTTATGAACGCTTAAATGCCCCAAGCGGACGCTCGTTCAGGCTCAGCAAGTAGGCAGATGCGCGCAGAACCCTGTCATTTACGCTCACCTGACGGTGGCCCGAAAGCGGACATCGGATGATGACCGCGTGTTATGGTTGCACCGACGACCTGTCCAATTGCTTCCATTGCCGGCAAACCTCCACGAGGATTCGTCCGTTACGTGTGGTCCAAATAATAAAAAGCTTGCTTCGGCGGTTTCACGCGTCTTGGTTGATGTGGGGAATCTCCATATGCCATCACTAGACTTCGAGGCCGAGAAGGCCGCTTTCCGTGAATACTATAACGACAACGCACAGCGCCTCGATCAGGCGAAGGACAAGTTCCTTGATTTACTCGATTCGATCATCGCGCACGCCGGACTGGACGTTGCGGCGGCAAGCGGTCGCATCAAGGACCGCGAGGAAGCCATTAAGAAGTTCACGCGGAAGTATCAGGGCGACCTCGAGGAAAGCACCACGCCCTATGAGATCAAGAGTCACATCACCGACTTGGTGGGGCTGCGCCTCGTCTGCCTATATGAAGACGAAATAGAGCCGATGGGCCAGCTCATCCGCGAGCACTTCGATGTAATCGACGTAACCGACAAGACCGCCGAGATCGAGAGAACCGAGAATTCGTTCGGCTACAAGGGACTGCACCTTGACCTTCGACTAGACCCGGTCCGTGCGGCGATGCCTGACTATGTGCAGTTCGCACGATTCCGATTCGAGCTGCAGATACGCACGGTCGTCCAGGACTCGTGGAGCACGCTCGACCACAAGATCAAATATAAGAAGTCGATCCCCGCCGCATTGAAGCGGCGCATTAATACGCTCGCCGCGTTGTTCGAGCTCGCCGACCGTGAATTTCGCCAAGTTCGAGAGGAGACTGAGCTTCAGATTGAGAAGGCTGAAGCCGAGCCGGAACCCGAAGCCGAGATCGAGGTAGAGGCCGTGGAGATCGTACAAGGCGAGGTTGCGCTCGACCCCGCCGTCGGCATCGAGCGGGGAAAATACGCGCCGCTAGACGCGTTCCGGCTGCTACGCATCGCCCGCCACTTCTTCCCCGGGGTCGAGTTCGAGCCCAAGAAGATCGACGGATTCACGGCGGACATCGTCGAGCGCCAGCCCGGGATCAGCCGTGGAAAATTCAATTTCTACCTTCGTTCGACGATCGGCCTCGTGCGGCAATACAAGGCATGGTTCATCGAAAGCGGTCGCGGCGAAAAATTCAACCCGTTCACGGAGATGCGCCACGCGCTCTACGCGGCGAACCCAGAAACCTTTGCGAGCATGTTGACTAACGTCGCCCGCGCGACGTTCGACACCTGGCGGCTGGAAAACGTGGCCTGAGCTAAAACAAGTCGCTGGACGTCGTCAACGCCCGGCTATCGCGGTCACGGCATCCAGCAGCATCTTCACCGCACCGACGGCCGGGCCCTCGACCAGCATCCCGCATTCGAGGTTCGTCGACTTCGAACGCTTAAGCAGATTTGCCGAGCCGACGTAGGCGGCGACGCCGTCTGCCAGGACAATCTTCGCATGGAATGTCTCGTTCGCCAGGTCCGCGCCGCCATAGTCGATGATCCGGGTAGCGCTGGCCTCGATGCGCCTGCCCGCAACGCCGCAGCTTAGGAGCTGGGACGCATCCCGCAAGACCAGCAAGCGCTCGGCCGCCGTCGTTGCCTCGAACAGCTCAGCCGCCCACTCAGCACCGACGCGGTCGATGAAGGGAATCATGATGGTGAAACGCTCGCGCGCGAGACCGGCAAGATGCGTGAACGCGTCGGTCGTGCGCGTTAACGCAACGTATTGGCTAGCGATGTCGGCGGAGAGCGCGTCGGCGAGGCGGCTGGGCACCGGCGGCATCGTCACGACGAGCCGGGCCGTCGCTTTCGCCGATACGAGTAACTCGCCGCTCATCCTTTGAGCGATGCGTCGAAGAAGCCGACCAGGTTCGGAGCCGACTTCGGCTCCCACTCAGGTCCTTTTCCACCCTTCAGCACCGCCCGCGACAGGAGCAGGTTCGACGCAATGCAGCTGACCTCGGACACCATCACGCACGCCGGGCATGCACCGCCCCGGGCGTCGCACAGGCTGCCCGATCCGCAGCGAAGCGTGCGCGGGTCGAGCGCGCGTTTTAAGAACGCCTCCGCATAGTTGCGCCACATTGCCGAGATGTTGCCTAGATCCGGCGTCATGCCCTTGCGGTAGATGACGAACGACAGGTCGGCAGGGAAGATGTGCTCGCCGATGCCGTCGCGGTCGACGCCCGAGGTATCAGCCAGCGAGTGCATCATCTGGTGGGATAACGTGTGGAGCAGCAGGTAGACGTATGCGGGCAGCGTCCGGGGATATCCGCCCATTCCCTCCCTATCCTTGAACACCTCGAGAAATGGTCCGAAGTCGTCGTATCGCTCTAGGAATGCCCGGCCGACATGGTCCGCAGGCACGTTGACGATCTGGTTCGCCGCCAGCCAGCGGAGTACCCGGCCTTCGTCCAGCTTGAAGTATAGCGCCTCGTTTAGCTGTTGCGTGACGTAGATCGGTCGCTTGTTCTCGGCGATCGGCAGCGGGTCGAACGCCTTGAGTCGGACCGGCATGTCGACGCTGTTTCCATTGTGCTCCCGTTTGTAGACCGGTGTCGCCGACACCCGTGTGTAGCCGAAGCTGAACTCGCAGATCGGCAACCCGCGGACGAGGACTAGCCGCTCAACGCCGATGTGCCCGAGCAGCGAGCCGACGGACTCTCGATACTTGGCCTTGCGTGCCGGGTCGTTGACCACATCGGTCAGAGCGATGTCAGGGTTCATGACGTCGACCGCGGCGTGGACCGTCATCGCCACCTCAATGTGCTCGCGTACGAACGCGTCATGCTGGATGGTCAGTCGGATAGGATCGTAGCGGCGCGTCCAGTCCTCGCGAACCGCGATCGCCTGGAGTACGGCCGGGCTTTCCAACCTACCGCGCTCGACGACGCCGTCCGCGAACCACGCCTCGCGTTGCTCATGCGCGTTGTCGCGGTGCCGGCGCGCGGCTTCGGACCGGCCGCCCTCGTCAGCCTTTCGGGCCATGCTGAGGTATGTCTCATACTCGCCCCACTCGCCAACTCGCGACGAATCCGCCTCCACCTTCTCACGGATCTTGTCCTCAGACGGTTCGGAGAACGGGATATCGTGGATCTGCGCCAGCCGCATGATCAGAGCGTCACGGCGCGTTGGCGTCATCAGTTCGACGACGGAGCTGTCCTCGAATACGATGAAGCTGGTCCGCTGGACGTAGAAGGTCGAGTTCGCCCGGTAGGAAACGGGCAGCATGTTAACCTCGATCCACTGGAACATACGGCCACCGTCGTTCTGCTGGATTTGGAGCCGCGCGAGCACCTCAGGGTTGGCCTTTTTGAGCGGCCGAGTCTCGCCACACCCCTCGCAGACGTATCGCCATTCTGAGAAGACGGGCGCGTCGTTGCGGAGCCTGAAGCTGGCGGAGCCGCAGGTGCACATCCGGATCTGACGCGTGCCGCCGGTCTGCGGGTCAAAGTTGTAATTGAACGGGCTGAGCGGCTCGATGTCTCCGGACCAGTGAACGTAGACGACATCGATCTGGGTCCAGCGCGCCTCGTGCCCGTTGCACTTCCTTGGCAGTGGCTGCCGCGCCTGATCGCCGACACTTCCGAACTCGCGTGTCGATCCGCAGATGCCGCACCGGTAGAGCAGCGGATAGGGGACATAGCCGACCTTGTCGGGGCTCGTCATTTGGAAGTCGGTGCGCTCAACCCGCGCTTCGCCGGTCTTGGAATCGCGGAACGGGGTGTCCAGGACGAGCTCGGGCAGCGCGTCTGGAAGCGCCTTGATCGCGCGATCGCGCCAGTTGGTTATGGAGTCGCGCAGGTTCTCGAAGATCAAGGCGATCGTCGTCGGCTTCAGATCTTTGGCCTCGTTGGCCAGCGGGACGGAGCGGCAGATCCCCTTGCCGCCCTCCCACGTCATCAACACGCCGGGTGCGTAGGATCCGGCGATCTGGACGCGCGAACGCGACATGGTCGGTGGCTCGAGAGGATCGGGTTCCGTCCGTGCCGCCCCGAAGGCGGCAGGGCGCCGGGTTGGGGCGTTGCGCCAATCTTTTCCCTTAGCGTCAGCCATTGCTGCCCCCATCCGCATCTACTTCCGAGGCGCTGCCACGTTGCGTCCTGATGGCGCGCATGACCTTGGCGAGATCGCGCCGGTCGACGTCCGTCGTCTTCCCCTTTGCAAGCGGGTCCCGCGCCGCGGCGACGATGTAGCCTGCCTCGTCGACGTCCCGCAGCGAGGTCATTGGCGGCTTGAACGCAGGCAGGTCCTTCCAATAGTCGCGCAAGCTAGAGATCGTTCCACGGCTCGAGATGTCTCGCGCGAAGTTCTCGACCTGCTTGTCGACAAGACCGCGGTAGAACTCCTCGTAGTGCGGCGAGCCGAGATGCGCGGCGCCCTTGCCTGCGAACCCGCTAGCGCGAAGAATGAACGCGACGAGTGCCTTAGTAAACGCGAGGTGGTCGCGCTGCTCCAACGCCGACAGTCGGTTGACCTGGTCCATGTGCGCGACCTCGAACTTGCGGGCGTTGTCTTTGGCAATGAAGTCGCGCGCCTCGCGCAGCATTGCCCAGGCCTGTACGTATGACGCCATCGTGCGCTTGACCGCGTTCTCCGCCCACCGTTCGACAGCGGGCGGCGCGATCATTCGCTCGAGGAAACGGTGGAAGATGTCGTGGGTCTCGACGACGTAGCGGTCGCGGCGGTTCTGCGGCGTCGGGAGCAGCATGACGAACCCGACGTGTGCGCGGCCCACGCGGCTCGACGCCTGGATGTATTCGGCGATATCCGACGGTAGCCCGGCGAAGAACATGCTGTTGAAGCGGTCGACGTCGACACCGTGGCTGATGGCGGAAGTAGCGACGATGTTACGCACGGTCTGGGCGACGTCGGGATAGTCGTTGCCGGCGAACGGAGTCTCTGCGGCCTCCATCACCGCCTGGATGTCCTTCATGTCGATGCCGCCGGAGATGAGGCGGCTGTCGAACGCGGCGTACGCCCGGCCAATACGTCGGTGCTCGTGCTCGACCCCCGCGCTCAGCGCGTCGATGATCTGGTCGCCGCCCTTCTTATTCGTGACATAGGCGAGGGCGATGCGGTGCAGGTCGATGAGCGCCATGACCTCATCTTCGCGTCCGTCCGCGACGGCACGGTCGATAGCGGCGCGGTGCCAGTCGCCCGCTTTGCCTACGGAGATGGCGTCGCGGATCGTGGCGATCGCGGCTGGGCGACGCGCGTCGTCCAGCATGCCGTCCCAGAGCGAGGTAATGATGCCGTGGAATGCGGAGAGGACGCCAACCGTCGTGACAGTGTGCGTCGCGTCGTTGGTCATCAGCGACACGTAGAGCCGCATCCACGGTGCAGTCGCCTCGGGGGCCTGCGCGAAGGGGAGTGTATCGGCGAGACAAACACGGTCAGCGTTCCATTCGGGCGGCGCGGCCGGCTCGGCGAAGAAGGAATGATAGAGATCGGGCCCAGGATAGGGGAAGCGGAGCGGGATTCGCTGGTATAGCGTCTCGAGCTGGCGCTCCGGTGCCGAGATGGTCGCCGTCGCCGCGATAATCTTCGGCATGCGTGGCGCGCCCCATCCGTCCCCGGTCCATCGGCGCGCGATCTCTAGATCATCACCTGCCATGTCGGCGATGTCCTCGAGCGTAGTGTCGAGCAGGGTGTCGAACAGTCCGCTGAAGGTGCCAAGGCTCTCTTCCAGCAGATGGGCCTCGTCTTGGATGATAAGCGAGGGGAACGGGTCGTGGAACACGCGCTTTCCGTCCGAATATGCGGGGAAGACATTGGCGCAGCGGTCCGCTGCGGGGTCACGTTTTAGATCCGCCTCGCTGCGCGGATTGTCGAGGTTGCCGCGCTCATCGATGCGCCGCGCCAATCCGAACATGCCGAGTACCTTGCTGATCGTACCGGTGTTCTGTCCAAGCATCGCCAGCTTGTCGACGGTGCCGAGCACGATGGCCGGCGCGCGCGCGTAGATCGCGTCGTCGGTGAACACGAACGGAAGCGGGTGGTGCCGGCCGTGCTCACGGTTCCACTCGCAACGGTTGTTAAAGCAGACGATCGCCGCACGACGGCCATACTGCCCGTCGTTCTCGTCGCGCCTGAGGCCGGTGGGCTCGCCGCAGACAGGGCAATCTGGGATCTTGTCATAGGCTTCACGGGCCTCGATGTAGCGGCGGGCGCGTTCGCGTTCCTGGTCGTTGCCGGTCTCGCCATCGAGTGCCTTGTCGTCCGGATGGTCGGGATCAGCCGCCAAGGGGATGTCGGCCTTGAATTCGCGATAGTGGTTGGGGGTGTTCTGGCTACCCACCCAGAACCCCATCTCGAACGGCCATGCCCCGACTCGATGCCGCTTGCGCACCAACTCGGCGCGCACGACGAGCTTCAGGAGCCGCTGAGCCTGCTGGAGCGTGAGAAGGCGCAGCGGATAGCGGATCATCGCGGTGATGCCGCGGTCCTTTCCGCGCAGACGGTCGAGGAACATCGCGAACAGCAGCGTGCCGTAAAAAGCCTCGGACTTGCCGCCGCCGGTGGGGAAGTAGAGGAGGCTAACGCCGTCCTCGTCGAGCAGCGCGTCGTGATGGTCGCGCCACTCGTCCATCCTCGAGGCGAACACCGGCACGTGCGCGAGCACGAACGCCATCTGAAACAGGCGCCATCCTCGCTTGTCGTCGAACGCGTCCCGAAGTGCGAACGCCTCGTTAGTCATCGTCCAGGCCCGCCACGGCGCCGCGCGCCGCTCAAGCGCTCGTCTATCGCCGCCGCCGTTCTCCAGTGCGTCGAACGCCCTCTTCGACGTGATTAGCAGTTCGACACCGAGCTCGATGTAGCGGGCCTCGGCGCGCTGAGCTGCGATATCCTCGCGCAACCGCGTAGCCTCGATTGCTGCGTCGCCCGGCTCTAATCCCGCCGTGACTTTGTCCTTGAGCCGTGATTCCTGGCCGTCGATCCAGGCAACGTAGGCGCGCGGCAGAGCGAGAATCCGTGACGCATCGAATGCCGGGTCCTTCAGCACGGCGAACTGGAATGGGAGGTCGAGGTTGCGCGCGACGATGCGCGGCTGCGCGAACCGCGGCGCGGATGTCGTGCGCAGGATGACGTCGGCCCCTGCGGTATGCGCGTCGATCCCGCAGTTGAGGCCGATCGCCGGGTAGTCGAGATGGTCTCGGAAGCGATATGACGGTTCCACCCTGTCCAGCCGCAGTGCCCGGTGCGCAGCGGACGGCAGTGCGATCGACAGGCTGGCGTTGAACACGATGTTGCATCGACTGCGCGCGTCGAGCGGTGAGAGCTCGGCCGACTGGTTGTCCAGCATGACCCGCATCGAGAGCGCGCTGGTATCGAGGAAGTCGGCCTGGCGCTCCACTTTCACGACGACGCGCGACAGGTCCGGAATAATGCGGTTTCGATCGACGGGACGCGATGCCAGTGCGGCGGTCGCGACGGTCCAGTTGGCTTCCGAAAGCGTGTCATTCGGTTGGACCGTGACGTCCCGCCAGGCGATCCCTGCGCCTTCGCCCACAACCCAGGACTCGAGGTGTGATGCGATCGCGTCCCCGAGGGTGCGATTGTAAGCATCGATGGTCGATCCGAGTTCTGTGTCGCTTGCGTCGCAGCCGAACTCGAGGGTGGGCAGTTCCAGGTCAAGCCGCCTCCACTTGCCCGGGATCGGCGCCGGATCGACCAGGGTAAGGGGTAGCTCGCGCCCCTCCCGGACGAGGCGGGCGATTGGTGGGATCGGCGGGATCGGCGACGTCCCGTCGTCGGGAGTGGTCGGGTCGGCATCGGGCGTCTGATCCGGGTGCGGATCGATCGGGTCAGGCTCTGGCTCGCCGTTCAACAACTTGATGCCATGCGCGGCGTAAGCCTTGCGCCGCACCTCGGCGAGTATTTGCGCCCTCGCGGCCCTGACCTTCGACCGCTTCGTCTCGTCCATCGCCTTCCAGTCGGGACGGTCGATGCCTGCCGCCTGGAGAGCCAGCGTGCGCTCATTTCGGATGGCGTCGTCGATCTGCTGCTGGATGTTGGCCCGAAGTCTGAAGTCGAATTCGAGCTCACCGCCGCCGGCTACGAGATCGGCCCAAGCCGGAATCACTCTTATGTAGATTGACAGGCACGGCGTCACCCGCATCGCGGCGCGAGTCCGCGCGTTGACCACGAAGTCGATGCCGATGGCCGCGATACGGATGTCGGTCGTCTCGTCATCGTTTCCAGAGATGTCGAAGCGAGGCAGCAACTGTCCGGCGAATATGCCCCGACGCGGTGAACTGCCGAGCAGGTTCCGCCCGCGCTCATCCTTCCCGCTCACGCGGTCGACCAGCGCGTTGACCAAGGCGTCGCAGACCGCTTCCTTCAGTTCGACGTCGATAGCCGCGAGCTCGCTGTTCGATTTCCCCTTCATGACGTCCTGTAACTCCGAACCTCGTCGACGATCGCCACATGCTCTTCTGCCATCGCCCGCAGAGTGCGTATCTCGTCGGTGCGGTCGCGGTTGCTCGCCATGGCCGCATGCGGGTCGGTGAGGATGCCCCGGAACGCGTCGTGGAAGACATTGCCGTAGCGAACACGGTGCGAGCGCTGCGCGACGACTGCCCAGCGCCAGAAGGTGCGCGCCATCCGTTCAGTGATACCGAGAGCGGCCGTAAAGCGCATAAACGTCTCCTCCTCCTGCGGCGCGTGCGGCACGACGTCGTGCAATGGCTTTTCGACCTCACGGTCGAGGTCGATCCAGTAGCGCGCCGTATCGGCGGGTACGACGGGCTCGCCCATGGCGGCTACGAGCGATCGCAACTTAGCGCTGACGGTGGGTTCGGGCATAGCGGAGAAGCGCTCAACGACCAGCTGGTGGTAGTCCCGGATCTCCTCGGCCGCAGTCGCGCGGATGTTCACCAGCGTGCGAGCACGTTCCACGAAGCCGTATCCAATGACGCACACCTCGTCGCCCTTCTTCACCTGCGAAGCTGCCCGCTCGACAAACGAGGTCGTCGCCGCCCCATCGTCGCGAAGCACAATCTCGGTGTTACGGCGCGCTATTATTCGCTGACCGTTCTTGAGTTTGATCTCGACGAGGTTGCGTTCGCCTCGCCCGCCGCCGCTCAAGTCAATCACTGACCCGTTGGGGAACTCGACGTCGTCCGTCGGCATCTCGAACCTGACCAAGTGTCGGCCGATCTCCTCGACTCGCTTGTTTGCCTTCGCCGCGAATGCGCGCAGTCGAACCGCGAGCGGCGCGATGCCGATCTCGCTGGCCAGCCGCTCTGCGTCGCGGGCGGCAAACGCGAGAGTGTCGGCGTCGGCCAGGATCGTCACCTGGTCCGGCAGCCAGGGTTGGGTCAACGTCGTCAGGATCCCGGTCCGCGTCGGCGCCACGACGACCACGCGCTTGCACTGGTTACGCAACGCGTTGGGAAGATCGGACACCGTCTTCAGCAGTCGCTCACCGCCGAACCGGATCATCTCAGAATCGATCCGCTCGCCGAGCTTCGGATGGCTGGCAGTCAGGCGGTCGGCCGCAAACTCAGCGACCAGGTCGGACCTAAAGACGAACATCGACCCCGAGCTTGACCGTAGTGTTGGCTGAATTGCTCCTTCCAGCATGGTGGTCATGGGTGTCCCGCCTTCAAGCCTTCGCATCAGATCGCGAGCGCCGGAGAGGGAACCGGCTTCGGCATCGACCTGACTGGCTAAGCTACGCGGATCGTCGAGCGTCGCGAGATCGGCCGTCACGCGATAGGCGGCGAGCAGGTCGTCGGCGGCCGCGGTCGACGTCTCGCGTTCTAGAAATCTGCTGAGCTCGCTAAGTGAGCCGGGCAGCAGCGCTGTCCGGCGAACCGTCGCGATCAGATTGCGCGCCGTCGTCGATCCTGCTGCGTCGCCTTTGTCGGCAAGGCTGTTGGCGAGGCGCCGCAACGCCTCAATGATGTGGTCGACGTCGCCGAAGAAACCATCGACGTAGATCTTGTCGCCGCCTTCGAAGGTGGTGTCGCCCGAGCCGGCGGGCCGAACGATCTCCGGCACTTGAGAATAGACGACGTGGCCGGTTGCCGGCGTCGGCTTACTATTGCGTCCCGGTCGCCGCGTCCCAAGTATCTCGAACCGCGCCGTGGCGTAGGTCCAGGGGTCGTCGGCGATGGCGAGGATGCCCGTTGCGGGGTGAACGTCGCGAAGGCACGCGACCATTTCCGACGCCTTCGTCAACCAGTCCCAGCCGAGCCGGTTACGGGCGGTCCGGGTTAGGTCGAGGATCAGCAGATCTGGCGCGCGCTTGATGGCGCGGAGATCGATGCCGAGCCGCTCACCGGCGCGGACCGTGTAAAGGAAGAACGATGCCTTCGCCGGATCGTCTGCGTCGCCTGACCGGCTCTGCTTGGCAATGTCGGTTTTGGTGCGGGTGCGCCAGAGCAGCATGCTGTTCGACGAGCGCTCACCCCTCGGCGGCCCGTGCGGGACGATCTCGTCGAGAATAGGGTGCTCGAATTCAGCATAGTTGCGCCCGTCCGTGGCCCGACCGGTCAGATTGCGGACGCGTGCCAGGACCTGATGGAAATCCTTCGCCGCGTCACCGGTCTCGCTCATGTAGCGCTTTAGGTGATCGAAGTTCACCGCCCCGAGCACATGCCTGTCGACCTGTACTTGCCGCGCCTGAGCGTGCGTGCTGCGGGCATAGGGGAACGCGATCGCGCGGACACCGTCGGACCGTCGGCGGCCCTGTTCGGGAGAACCCAGGACCTGCACCTGTTCGCTTTCGGCGCTGGCTACGGCGGCGATCGTCAGTAGGCCGACGATGGCCGAGCCCGACACTCGCGCCGGAGGCCATGGCATGACTACCTGCGTCGAGCCGTCGGCTGCCACTTCAGCCGCCGAGCAAACCAACCTAAGATAGGCGGGCGTGACCTCTGCGACCTCTGCACGGCCGAGCGAATGGAAAGGCTGTGACGCAAGCGCAGCCATGTAGCGGTCGATGTCCCGCTTAGGACGTTCCGGGGTTAGTGCCTTCGGGCTTGCCGCCGCTGCCAAGCTGCGTTCGGCGTTCAACTTCGCCATTTTCGAGAGCAGTACCTGCCGCTTCTCCAGCGCCGCCTGGCGCTGTTCGGCACGGTCCCCGGGCGCCACGCCCGGCGGTTGCTGGAAGGACCGGCCGCGTCCCATCAGGCGTCGACCGTCTCGGGCGTGAACCTATAGGACCGGATCGCGGCCGTCTCGGCGTCTTCGGTTTCGGCGAGAGCGGCGGCGAACGCCTCGGGTGGTGGCAGGTCGAGCTGCCTGAGCAGCGTGACCGACACGGCCGCCGTGCCCGAGACGCGGCGGTAGCGCTGGTCAGCGGCAGCAGTGTTGAGGAGGCGAACCGCCAGCTCGAGCTTACCGACGTCATCTGCCGTCAGCACGATCGTGTGGTTCTCGCTGACGAACCCGCCCCATTTTGCCTGTACGGACGGATCGACCATGGCGGCCACCAGCCGGCGAGGCTGCTTGTCGTTCGTGGTTCGCTGCATGACCGCAGCCGGGCCGCTTACGATAGCCGCGCTGTCGCCAAGGAAGGTCACGAAGTCCGCGCCAGCACCCTTCTTCCCCCCCGGCCGGCATGTCTCGCCGGGCCGCACGTTCTTCGCCCAGACCAGCGGGTATCCGCGCTGACGCGGCGCGAGCTTCGCGACCAGCCGGTCCGTCTCACGGTTCCAGACGAAATAGCCTGCGCGCGCCGTGACACCGTAATCAGCCAGCGTCGCTCCGCCGACTAGGTCAGGATCGATCGCGGGCAACGGCCAGGCGTCGCCAGGATCTTCCGGCAACCGCTGCTCGACCACGGGATCGCTCGACGGCATCAGGCCGACCACCGGGAAACGCACCGGCGCGAGCGTGTCGTGGACGTTGCCCTTGCGTGCGATGAGGACGCTGATGTCTTGGGCGACGTCGATGAAGACGCCGTCCCGGCCGGCGATCGACCCAACCGCAAGCACGGTCGCCTGCGAGCGGATGAAGGCGCGCATTCGATCATATAACGGGCCAGCGCGGAAGCTGGATGGAATGACGAGCGCTACGATGCCCCCGGGCTTCGCATGCCGGAAGCACAGTTCCGCGAAGAGTGCATATTTGTTGACATGGCCGCTGTGAGCAACTTTCCGCCATTCCCGGCCATGTAAATCGTCCGTCGCAATTCGGCCGTATGGGGGATTCGCGATCACCAGACCGTAGGACGCTGGGATCGCCACGCGAAGGGCGTCGCCAGTAAGAATGACCTCACGTGGCAGAGCGGAGCCAAGGCGCTCCGCGATGAGTCGGCTGGAAAGCATGGCCAACCCCTTGTCGATCTCGATGCCGTTCAGCCGGTATGCCACCTCGTCAGCCTTTAGTCCCGCGGCCGCCATCCGGCCGGCCAGCGTCGAAAGGAATGCCGCGCCGCCCGCAGCAGGGTCGAGAACGTCCTCCGTCGCCAAGTCGAAGCCTGCTTCGATGGCAAGGTCGACGACCGCGTCGGCGACCGTCGGCGGAGTGAAGTAGGTCGCCTGTGACCGGCGGACCTTAGTTGGCAGCATCAGCGTGTAGAGGGTACCGATCCAATAGTGGCGCTCGTCCACAGGTAGCGCATGTAGAACGCGCCGGAATGCCTCGTGGCATGGGTCACCGCTGATGTCGGCGAGTAGGTCTAGGCAGACGTCTGCGCGCGCCTGTGGCGTCGCGGTATGCTCGACAAGCATGCGGGCGGTCGCACGTGCGCGAGCAAGTAGCGCCGCCTTAGTTCCCTTCTGGTCCACCGATGCCCCCTGCGCCAACGCTCTCGTCGTCGGCAGCGCGTTATAGGTTGGCGATTTGCCTTGTCCAAATGGGTTCTCGAGATCTTCAAATCATTTCGGGCTTATGCGCAAGGGGCCTAAGGTTCGGCGGCTAAGCAACACCCCCATTCGCCGCTCATGCGCAGCTTGATAAGCTGGCAAGTCGCTGGAGGCCGGATCGAAGGAAGCGGAGGTGGTGACCAAGAACCATCTGATCGCTCGATGGTGGTCGATTAGGACGTGGCCTATCGCCCCATCTGTGAAAGTGGTTTGCCACTGGAAAAGAATGTGGAAAGGTCAATCATGGCCCAACCAACCCTTCTCGCGAGCTTTAATGAAGCTCAATCGCGACTCGTCGTACAAACCGCTGATCTGCCGCTTGGTACGCTCGCAGATATGGTTGAAACTGGCGCTATCGATCTGCAGCCAGGCTTTCAGCGGCGAGAACGCTGGAAATCTGATAAGCAATCTGCGCTTATCGAGTCCTTTCTTCTCAATGTTCCAGTTCCTCCTGTATATTTGTCAGAAGAAAACGACGGAACTTACACTGCAATCGATGGTAAGCAACGTTTAAAAGCAATAAATGATTACCTACAGGGTAGATTTGCTCTTCGAGGTCTAGATCGCTTGACTGAAGCGAGCGGATTGCATTTTTCCGAACTTCCCTCGGAGATTGTTAACGCCCTACGCCTCAGACCCTTTCTACGGGTCGTTACACTACTAAAGCAAACCGACCCACTGCTAAAGTATGAAGTTTTTCTGAGGCTTAACAGGGCGGGAGAACCACTTAACAGCCAAGAAATCAGAAACGTGGCGTTCCGAGGAAACCTCAATGATGCGATATACACCGCATCGAGCGAGCCATTCCTCCGGTCACAACTCAAGATCAATGATGATTCATCACCTGCGTACCGCGACATGGCAGATGCAGAATACGTATTACGCTTTTTAACACTTTACTACGGATTTAAGACTTTTGGTGGAAATCTTGGCGCCGCCATGGACTCTTTCATGCGTGCAAATCAAGGTTCAACTAGGCAGGTCGCTGAGGAAACGGTGGAGAAGTTTTATTCAGCTCTCGGTAGATGTGAATATTTATGGGGAGATCACGCTTTCCACAGGCCGGAGGGGAATGGGTGGCGAGACCAACTGCTTGCAGGTCTCTATGATGCACAAATGATAGCTATTTCCTTCTTTTCAGAAGACGATTTCAATACGATCCTATCTAAGAAAACCGACGCTCTAAAAATTGCCCGAGATGTCTTCAAAGACAGTGAGTTTGATAAATCTGTGAAAACGGGCACCAACACTCCCGCTCGGTTCAATTACCGGGTCACAACGTTATTTCATAAACTCCACGCTTTGATATAGATGGATAGATCAGCTTTTTATTCGACGCTGGGTGTGATGCTCGAGCTATCTCAAAACCCTCTTTTAGTCGATGTATTTCCTCCAAGTTCTCCGATAAATGCTTCCGCACGTATCTTGCGTTTGGGCATAGCAGTGAACGCGTTTGCTAGTTTAGAGTCTTACGTTAGCGCTTGCTTCGACCGCCTAGTTGATTTGTTACCAGGTTCTTCTTTGCAATATTCGGAATTTCCAGAGTCCTTGAGAGATTATCTCTTAATAAAGGCGGCTGCGGGCATGACGACAAGAGGCGGTCGGATCAAGTCGCTTCCCGAAAAACTTTCCTTTTATCAGTCTACGATTGTCGAACTATCATCGTTTGGTAGTACGCCGCCACTCTATAGCAAACATGGATTTAGTCCAAAGGGATCAAACGTTGATAGTAGCGATATCGCCTCAGCGTTCAGCGCATTCGGGGTAGCGAAGTGCTGGTCTAAACTTTCGAGTGCAACATCTTTAATTGGACTGCCGCAAGCCGATTTGTCCCTAGAATATGGTAAGTTAGCAGAGACGCGGAATAAACTAGCACATGAGGCATCGTCAACAATACCAACATCGAATTTGCAAGATCACATTCGGACAGCAATTAATATTGGTCTCGTCATAGACTGCCTGACTACGCTCGTTGGTAAAAGATTTTCCACAGCCAGTAATGCTTTAGAACTATCAGCCGGAATTGTCCTAGCTGACAGCCATTTCCGTTTTATTGACGACGAAACGAGCGGCTCTTATGCTGAGAGAAACTCGACATCCGGCAATGTCGTGAAGCGGTATCCCATCCTCCAAGATGCCATCGACGGAGCGCGCGGACGCAGAACAGCGAAATTTGTGATACGGCGTGACGTGGGACGCCGTCCAGTTGGACTCGTCAGCGCTGGCGATCCGGGGGCGCTATGAAGCACCAATCTGACGAAAGCTCCCGACCCGATATGTAGGGCGATTTGTTGACTTCGCTAAAGCGCAGAGGTTGGCGCGCGATCGTTGCGGCCCGATGCTCAGTGACGACCGAGGTCGGCGCGATGGTGATAGTGCGGCACCGTCCGCCCATTCTCGTTTGCACGATGTACAAGGCGCGCCTGCTTGCATATCGACGTACACTTAAGATTAGGCGATCATCCGCTCAATCGCTGTTCCGATTTGTTCCGCTGCACCGAGGACATGATTGTCATCGAGGTGCGCATAGCGCGAGGTCGATTGCGTGCTGCGATGTCCAAGCAGTCGCCCGATCATCGGCAGCGTTTCCCTATTCATCGCCGCATGACTCGCGAACGTGTGCCGAAGGTCATGAACTCGAACCCCCGTCAGCCCAGCTCTGTCACGGATCGACGGCCAGTGATTGCCGATGCGCAGTACCGGCTTGCACAGCCCTGGGTTCCAAAACAGCCACGCCACGCCCCGCTGGCGTGGCAGCGCGGCGATCACCGCACGGGCTTGATCACCCAGCCAAACGGTACGCGGCCCTGTCTTACTATCGCGCAGCTTCAGCCGGTTGCCCTTGACGTCCGACCATTGCAGGCCGGCCACCTCGCCCGAACGACACCCCGTCAACAGCAAGAGGGTCACCGCCGACGCGACAACCGCCTTAAGCTTGTCCTCTCCGGCTCGATCCTCTGCCAGCACTTTGCCCAGCCGCTCCAACTCAGCGGATGACAGAAAGCGTTCGCAACGGTACTTCCGGTTAGGACGAACGGTCCGGCATGGATTGGTGTTCTCAAGACGATAGCCCCAGCTTTCTGCCTTGGTCAGCATGTTGGCAAGGATGGTCAGGCAGCGGTTGGCAGCCCCCGGTCCGGTCTCGTCATTGAGCGCGGCGAACCAATGGGTGACATGAGCCTCGTTCAACTCGTCGATGAAGATGCCAGGGAAGGCATGGTCGAGATAGAGCCGGCGGTACACGCCGTGCGTCGCAAGGGTGGAAGCCTTCCACTGCGCCGACCAGCGCCGCCAATATTCATCGACGAAATTATCGAAACGTGGTGCGGAGCGGATGCGGGCGCGATCGGTCGCCGGATCATGACCTACCTGTGCATAGGCGATCACGCGCCGAGCAATCGTCAGCGCCTGGTGCTGGCTAATGATCGTGCTGGGTGCGATCGTGATCGTGCGAAGGCGTCCAGCCATGCGGGTCTGGACAATGTAGACTTCGCGCCCAGTGGGGTAGAGACGCAAACCAAAGCCGCGCTCATGCTCGAACCAGGTCGTCGACCGAGCCTTTGTGTCGGGTCGATAGGGATATGGATATTCAAAGGATATCCCAACTTCGGCCAACGATTCGCGCACGATTCTTTTGAGTGCCAGTGCGGTCATGCCCGCAGCCCCATCGCTTGAGCCAGCGCGCCAGAGACCCGCTGTGCGGCATCCCCGATGACGTCGTCTGCAAGGTGGGCGTACCGGGCGGTGGTCCCCGGCAGTACGTGACCAAGCAGTTTGCCGATCGTCGCGAGGGGGACGTTGTCCATGATGGCGGTGGATGCGAAGCTGTGCCGCAGGTCATGAATGCGCAGGTCGGGCATCGAACACCGCTGACGCAATGCCGTCCACCAGCCGACGACAGCGACAGGCGCTTTGCCGGTTCTGTCTGGGAACACCAGAGCGCAATCTTCACTGCGGGGCAAGGCCTCCAGAATGGCCATCGCCTGACTGTTCAGCCAGATAGTCTTCGCGCCCGTCTTGCTATCGGGCAATGCCAGACGGGGCGGTTGCACCCACGCCCAACGTAGGTCGCGGATCTCTCCGACCCGCGCGCCCGTGTAGAGCAGTAGCCTGACGATCGCGACCTGCGCCGGGTGGGTTGCTTCCGCGTCCCGAAGCGCCGCGCCCAGTCGGCGATATTCCAGCGGAGAAAGAAAGCGCTCCTTTGGCTCGCGGGGGTAGCGGGGGAGACCCCGACAAGGGTTCGAACCCTTGCGCCGGAAATGGAGCGCCTCGGCATATTTCAGGAGACTGGCCAGCACCGGCACCGCACGATTGAAACGGGTTTCGGCGCACCCCGCACAATCGTCACGCCAGCGGATCACATCGGCTGGCAACACCTCGGCGACCCGCGTTCCGCCAAAGACCGGCGCGAGGTCGCGCCGCCATGCATCATGGTTGCGCTTGGCGGTCGAAGGTTTCCAGTAACGGGCAATGTCGTTCCAGTAGGTTTCGACATAGGCAGACAACGTCGGTGTGGCCTTCACTGACCTATGCTTGGGCAAGCCATCCAGCGCCACCTCGGTTAAAAGACGGCGCGCCTGGGCACGCGCAAGGGTTGCGTCCACGTCCTCGACCCGTCCGATCGTAACGCGGCGCTGCTTACCGCGATGACGAAGCCGCACTGTCCAGAAAGCGTGTCCGCTTGGTCGGATACGGAGGCCGAACCCGGCAAGTTCCGCGTCCCAGATGACATATTCCGAAGGGCGGGCAGGATGGTTTTTGCGAGCAAAATTACCGTCCAGTAGTGCCCGTTTTTCAGCTCTGGAGGCATTGGGGACCAAATAGCCATCAGAAGGGGCCAAATCAGGTTCGCAACCGATTAAAAACGTTGATTTTTTGGGGACCAAATGGCCATCGCCAGGCCCCAAACTGCAAGCCGCTTTTGAGCGACCCACCATTGATTTTGCTAGGTTTTTTTCCATTCAGCAAGCGTAGCTTGCGTAAGGTGTGCTCTACTGTAGTCCCGATTCCCATGTGCTGATTTGGTCTCCTCGGTCCTTCGGATCGATATGATGGCATCTCGGTTGTCCGCGGGGCAAAGGCCCGCCTTCACGGCGGAATGACGGTCGGACTGGTCGCTCTGGCGGGGTGTCTTGGGGTCGGTGTGCGACGATCGTCACGGGGTTTTCCTTGGTCTGTTGAGCTGATGGTTGGTTGGCGCTTTTCCCTCGCCTAATCGGTGGCTATACCGGTGCCGTTCAGAGCCCGATCAGCCTGACCAAAAGGCAAGAACTATGGCGAAGTCACTGGACGCTGAAATGGCCGCGATCGAGGCCGAGGAACGCAAGCTGGTAGATCGTCGAAAGGCGCATCTGAGGAAGCTGCGGGATACGGCTATTGGGACGGTTGAGAGGGTAGGGTTGTTCAAGCTCCCACTGGATCGACTGGAGCGGTTGATGGAGGCTGTGAAGACGCTAGGCGTGGACGAGGTCGAGAAGCGGCTCACGGCGAAAGCCTGAGACGGATCGAGGCCGAGGCCCACGCCAATGGCCGCACGGGTTTGCTACCTCGTGCGGCCATTCTCTGTTTGGACAGGGAGAGGCGCAGCCGGCTTAGTAGCATCAGGCAAAAAAAGGGACGCGTCAGCCGGTAGGCTGGGCGTCCCATGCAGTCATTTTAGATAGACGCGGATCGATCAGATCCAAGCCAGCAGGTACTCCCCTTCGATCGGTTTGAGTGCCGCCATCGTCGCTAGCGTTTCAATGCTCTCGGCCATGTCCGGATCGGAATCGAGGCGGCGCCTGATGCGGGGATCCGTCAGCCTCCGGCGAAGCTCCGTCATCGGCACCATGCCGGCGACCATGCGGTCGATCCCAAGGCCGTCTAACAGCGCCAGCGCTTGGGGGTTTGCGAGAGCTATTTCCGGGGCCGCATCCGGGTTCAGAGACAGGCGTATCGTAATATCGCCAGTGGGTTCAGTCTGCGCCACCCGGACGCGTCGACCGAGGAACTGAGCCTCGTCCAAAATCGCGATGACGGAGGGGTCGTGATCGAAGCATTTTGAGACGATTGCGAGCGACAGATGGCAGACGCGGGCGTCGAACTCGAACCATGGATCGCCGGTGACGCCGTAGTCCGGGAGCAACATGGCAAAACCCAACCGGAGCGATTGTTCGGCAAGCAGATCGCGTAGCGATGCGAGCTGGTCGGGGGTGATGATTGCCGCCATTGGCGCGAGGATGGCGCGGCCGTCTTCGACGCGGAACGTAATGGTCATAGTAACCTCCTTCGTTGTAACCGCAAATCTCTCCCTCCCTCCTCTCCGGAGAGGTTCCGCGACGCCTGTGATCGAGCATCACCGTCGATGCCGCGACGCGTAGTCAGCGCACGGGCGAAAGGCCGCTGCGCGCAGGCGAGCGAGGCGTGCAGGGTATGACTGTCAGACGTTGAAAACCGCGTCAGCAGCGCCGGGGCGGGCTCGATGCCCGCACCGGCGCTTCCCCGGCCGATGCGTAGCCAGGGGAGGCCCGACGGGGCCGTACCGAAGCGAGCGAGCCGGCCCCGCACGCCCGTCGAAATCAGCAACGGAAAAGGGCCACCCGATCGCCCGGATGGCCCTTTGAGTATTAGAAGATGAAGGGAGGAGCCGAAGCCCCTCCCGCGGTCATTTGATGAACTGGGCGTAGGCGGTGAGCGCAGCCCCGATCGCGATTGCTCCCGTCATCAGTGACCCGAGCCCGATGATGTACCATTTGAGTCCGTCGATTGAGGTCTGCATACCCTTGAGGCCGCTTTCCAGCTTTACCTCCAGACCTGCGATCTGCTGCTTCAACGGCTCAATTGCGCGACCCACGGCCATGTCGATCTGCTCCTCGACGACGACGACTGCCTTTGCCGCTGCCTCATCGTCGATATTAGCCGATCTTAGTGCTCTGAACAACGCGACTTGCATTTCGTCCTCCTTCTTCTTCAAGACGCATTCCGGATTAGGGCGGCGCGGCGAGGGTCAAGGGATCGCTCTTGCGACCGCTTTAGCGGCGGTAGGGGCAACGACATTTCGCAGAAAAATGGTGGGACCCTGCCGTCCCTTGAGGCTCGTCGCGCCGCCCGGGATAATAGGACGACTTGAGATAGATTTTTCCCCGCGGCAGCAGCGCCAAGGCGGGCTCGATGCCCGCCCTGGCGCTTCCCCGGCCGAGGCGTAGCGAAGGGCAGGCCGAAGGGCCTGACCGATGCGAGCGAGCCGGGTGCCGCGCCAGCCTCAAACCGGACTTTCGGGCAGCTCGTTCGCGATGCTTCTTAAGCTGCGGCAGCGCATTACCGGAGGGGGGAAGGCGACCGGCTGCGCGGCGTCCAGGTGCGGCCCGACGGGGCCGTGCCAAGGATGTCGCGCGGCCGGTCGCCTGGCGTGGGGGGAACCGTAGGGTTCCCCCCACAGCAACGCTGACAAAAAGGGGCCAGCGCGGGGATTTCACCCGCCGCTGGCCTAGTGTTTCCTGCCAAGGAAAGGGGAGGGGCGGCGCGCTCTCGGCTGCGCCGCCCGGATAGGGTTAGCCGATTGCCTGCCGCTTGGTTGCGGTCGGTGCCGGTGCCTGTCCGTCGATGCGGAAGGCGTGGGTCGGGACGCGGGCGTCCTTCAAGGTCTGCAACAGGTTCGATTGCAGGCCGGAACCTTGGCAAACGATGGCTTCAACGGGTGCGAGTTTTACAAGCTGCTCGTTGCGAACAAACCCGGCGCGGTTGCCATAGCGGCCCGTCTGCGGTGTGAAGGCAACCACGGTAACGCCACGGCTCGCCGCCCATGCTGCCGCGATCATGTCGCACCCTTTACGCTGCGCGGTGGTGCAAAGCGTCATGTGCGGGATACGGGCTTTGATCTGGTCGAGGCGGTCCCAAAGCTGTTTGAAGTCGTGCCACTCCTGACCGCCCGAAAAGACGACAAGCGGGCCGGTAGGGTTGCGCTTTTCGCGGTGGTCCTGCGCGCGGGCCTTCAAGAAATCGAGGGCGGCAATTTGGCTTGCGGTGCCTCCGCTCGAAACCTTCGATCCGCGCGCGGGGGACCAAGGGTGGCCGGACTGCGCCCGGTAGCAGTCGGCGGCATAGTCGCGCATGCATTCGATGGCGGCGCGCTGTTCTGTCTTGGTCTGGGCGCGGAGTTGCAATTCCTCCATTTCGACGGCGTAAATCTCGGACGGATCATAACGGCGCGTCATCTCGCCAAGGTCGCGGCAAAGCGTGTCTTCCTCGCGTTCCAGCTTCTGCGCTTCGTAGTGAAACGAATTGACGAACCCCCATGCAATCGCCTGTGCGCTCGCCTCTAGGCGGGTATCGCGGAACAGGTCGAAAAGCGTTGCCATGATCGCCGCGCAATCGTGCTGCGCCTCGATCGGCTCGGGCATGTCGAGTTCGGCGCGGCCTGCGCCAAGCTCGACAATGGAAAGCGCGCCAACGTCGCCGAACGCTTCCTGAAAATTGGTCGTTGCCGCTGCGTCGGCGATGCTCTCGGCAATCTCCGCCGTGCGGGGGTCGGTCGCGTCGTCAGACGCGCTGCCGGTCGCGGGCGTGGCGTTGGTGCCATTCATGGCTTCGCCCAAGTCGGCAAAGCTGGTAAGGCGCGGGGAGGTCGTTTTCTTGGTCATGGTTCGTACCTTTGGCAGGGATGGCGGTTTAGGGTCGGGGGAGGGTTGCACCCCTCTCCCCGCCCGTCTTGGTCGCTTAGAACGCGGGGATTTCGTCGTTCAGCGGCTCGGAAAGCTGGCCGTTGTCGGTGGCGTTGCCGGTGCCGAAACCGTCATCCGATGCCTTGCGGCGGTTCTGGCGGGTGCCGTCCAGATTTTCGCGGCGCGTGGTCGGGCGGTTCCAGACGACGCGGAAACCCTCTTCGTTATTGCCGAAAAGCATGATCTGGAGGGGTTCGCTGATGCTGGGGTCGTCCAGCTTACCCTGATAGAAAACTTCGCCGCTGCTGTTGCTGGTCATTTCCCAAAGCGCGCCGATCTGCACCCAACGCTTCGCGACGTTCAAAACCATGATCTCGAACGCGGGGGCCTTGTCGTTCGTGCTCTCGACGGGACGGAGGCCAAGGCGCGCGAGGTCGATGGTTGCCGTTGCGACCGAACCGAGAAGCTGACCGCCGACCGACTTGAAAGAACCGATGTTCATAGTATTCACTCCACGTTGCGGGGGCCTATCCCCCTGTTTGCCGGTGCTTGGGGCCTTTCCCCTCCGGCATCTTCTTTTTACCCCCTCTAGTCTATTTGACCAACCTGATTGATTACTTGACGCCCATTCATCGTACACGGTGAGTCCGAGCATAAAAAAGCCCCCGACTAGGGGGCGTAAATAACAAATCAAAGACGCATTGATCGCGGTAGCGAGCAATTCTGTTTCTACCGTGCTGATGGGCAAGGCCCGGCCTTTGTTCTCATCGCACCCGGAGCCGTCCTCGCAGGGGCTCAAGAGGCAGGCACGGCTGGCGGGGTCCACACGAATGACGGAGGCTCCGCCGCTTTAGCGGTGGAAACCGTAGGGCCTTTAGGCCCGGTATTCTTGTTGAGGCGCCTTCAAATCAAACAAAAGCATTGTCCGCTCCAGCGGACAATTCCCGTTTGACGCCGACCCCGTCGGACGGGTCTGCCACGCCGAGACACTGAGAGACGGCGAAGGGTGTGATGAGAACACAGGCCCACAAAGAACACATCATGCGCCTAGCGCATGATTCCACAGCCGAAGGCTGCCTGCGGTGGTCGTTGTCCTGGGCGTGACGTCAGGGTGGATCCGCACCCCGCCCCACGCCATCCTCGGACCCTGGCGCACGAGCCCTCTCAGCGCGTGCCGGGAGCCCGACAAGTGATTGTACCCGAAGGGCCGAGACCCGCTCTTCGCGGGGCTCGGGGAGGCCCTTGCCGACTATTGAACGGTCCCGCCCTCTTGGGCGGGATGTCCCAACCCTTCCTGTTCTTGCTTGAAATCTTCAACGATTCCGTCCGGCTACCCCTCGTCTAGATCGCTCCCGATCACGCACCGGAGCGCTTTCGTTTTCACGCCAATCTCTGCACCATGCGACCGAACAGACCTGCCTTTTGGAGAAAGTTATCGTGCCCGCTTTTGACAAGGATTTGCTGAGCGCCACGATCGACACGAACGGTATCGCCTGGGTGACCTACGCAGGACCTCCCTTCACCGTCTGGCAGTTGGTGGAGAGCGATGCGACGGGGTCGGTCACGCGGCGATCGTCATCAGACTCAGACTTACTGCTGGAGCCTGTCATTCGAGCTGGTTCATGCTGTTGGATGTTATGTGTCCAGTATTGCGGCGACGGCGAGCCACCGCCGTTCCCGGTCGCCAACCTCACCGAGGTGTTTCTGGTGGGCATAAACACGTTGTGCGAGCGATTTCCGGCAATCGCTGCAGACAGGCCAACGACGGCTGAAGGCGTCGTTTAACGACGGCCACAAGCTACATTCGAGACGGCCCCATCGACAAGAAAGCATCGCATTTCCGTAGGGGAAAAGCTTGTCTTGAGCCCATCAATCAAGTCTTTAAAGTGGCCTATCTAAAAGGGCGAACGTCGCAGTGACGCTGGCCGAAAACACAAAAGCACATGCCTCGCGATGTATGATCGTTCGGCAGGGGAGGGTTACAAAAATGAATCCGGAAGCGATGCTCTGCACATTGGAAGGGCATCATCGAGACATCATGGCTGGCCTTCGCGAAATCAGACGGCATTGCGGCGAGGAAAACCCGAACAGTCGTGAGCTGGCGGACGCCCGTGAACAGTTGACGGCGTCCAGCCTGTCGCGATCCAGGTATGTCAGCGAGGTGATCGTTCCAACTTTGCTAAAAGATGCCGACGATGGCTTGAGAACGGAGCTGTCCGAGTTACTCTTTGCAACCGCAACCAAGCGGATGTTTTCGCGCGCGCATATTGCCCAATGGACGTCGACGTCGATCGAGGCGGACTGGTCAGGTTATTGCGCCGCGGCGCGGGATATTTGGCCAATGATGGAAGAGCAGATCGCGCGTGAGACGAGGGTGTTGGCTGCACGGCTCAAGCAGCCATAGCGACATCAAGCCGGGTTGGATTAATTCAGGCCAAGGCGGTGCCGACGGTACCGTCAGGCGCACTGGGTGGCGTTCGGCAAACAAAAAAAGGGCCAGCGTGAGCCGGCCCGGATAGTTTTTAGGAGAAGATGCCTGAAAGGCGTCGCCATGCTGCATCTGCGAACAACGTTTTGCAACCGCGAACAGGCTTGAACCGCATAATTTTTGGTTGTTAACCGGCGAAAGCCGGCAGCCGCATTTCGCGCGATCGCTTGGCTATCCGGGGGGACATTGAGCGACACGCGCATCGGTACGGTTGAGCGGGCCTTTCAGCTGGCGAGGGCAGGGGCCTGTCGCTCGGTTTCAGACATTCGAGAACGCCTTACCGCCGAGGGTTATGAGGGCGTATTCAGCCACTTGAACGGCATGAGCATCAGGCGTCAGCTGAATGCCGCGCTCGTAGCGCGTGGCGTGACGGCGCCGGTCGAGAGCGACGACGACTGAACGGCGCCGCCCTACGCGGATCAGATCGCGTTCTTGAGCGGTTCTGGCAACTTGCCATCGGGCAGGGTTTCGCGAAGATGGCCATGGATCATCTGAGCGTTGAACGGTTTGGAGAGAAACGTCGCCTTCTCCGGTAGGTCACCCGTTTCCGGGCTGACGCGGCCGCTACCGATGACGATCTCAATCCACGGGTAGTTTTCGGCGACGTGGCGCGCGAGCGCGAACCCGTTCGTGTCGCCCGGCATGTCGACGTCCGAGAAGAGGAGGGTGATGGTGTGGGCGTACTCTGGAAGCATGGCGATCGCGGCATCGCCGCTACTGGCTTCGTAAGTACGGAAACCCGCGTCTTCGAGGATGCCAGTTATATCCATAAGGATGAACGGTTCGTCGTCGACGGCCAGGGCGTAAGGGACTGTTGATAAGGTCATACGCATCAACCCGCGATTTGCTAAAATGGCTCCGATACACAGCGCATGCAGCACGCGGGATTACCGCGTGGAACGGGCGTCGATCGCTTCCTGGAGAAGGCATGCCGAAACGCTTCCGCTATCGTCTTCGCGATCGAACAAAGCGAGAGCCATTTTCATGAGATCCAGCGGGACGTCGATCGGCGGTTGATCGGCAGGGGCGGATTCCGGGAGCGCATCAATCATCCAACCTCTCATAACTTGACTCAGCTTAATCGATTATGATTGACGGTTTGGGCATTATCAACGGTTTATCTACATAAAATCCCACGTTTTTATTTTTATTAGCCAGGTCTGACGGTGAACGACCACGGATCGAGCAGTGTCACACCGGTGCCGGCAAAGTCTGCGAGGTTGCGCGTTGCGATCGTCAGGTCATGTACGAGCCCCGTCGCGGCGATCCAGGCGTCTCGTTCGCTCTTGGTGTCCGGAACGTGCAGCCGCGCGCAGCGCAGCGCAATCGCCGTGTCGACGGGGAGTATGCGCCCGGCAAAGGCGGGCATGACCTTGTCGTGTAGCCATAGCCGTAACACGCCGGCTTGCTGCGGATCGCGCCGTTCGAGCAGTGCGATGCCAAGCTCGATCTCCATGATCGTGATGACCGAAAGGTACATGTCCGCCTGATCGACGCTACCGGCCCACGCTTCGACGGCTGCGCTGATCTTTCCGCTGCGCCGCTTGCGCAGCTCGGACAGGGCGTTGGTATCGAGCAAGTACATCAGTCGAAGACCGCCGGACGTGGGAACGATGCTGCCCGGCTGAAGTCGACCTCGATGTCTCCGACCTCGTCCATGTCGAGGGCGTCGAGGATGTTGCCAGGAGGCGCTTTTAGCCGCTCGTATTCGGCAAAGGGCATGACCGCCATGATTGGTCGGCCGCGTTCGGTGATGATGACTGCGCCATCAACCGCGGCTCGCTTGATGCGACCTGGCTCGCGATTGAAGTCGCGACTGGAGAAAGTTTGCATGGCGGCTTGACCTTGTTTGTCGTGACGTACAGACATTGCCGCAGGCAGCGGAATTGTCAATGTTCGTCACGCGACCGGGTACTGCTCGATCTCATAACGATCCCGCCAAATCCGAGGCCTCACCCGAAGGAGGATATGATGAAAGTACAGGATATGATGCGGGGGTATGACTATGACCTCCCGCTATATGACGTGCTGAATAACAGCGGCACCAACGAGAACGGCGACCCCGAGATATCGACCGATCGGCGGGTGCTGGCAGGCGCCACGATCGGGATCGGCCTCGACGTTGCCTATTTCGCGATCACGGAGATGCAGGAAGCGTTCACCGCACTGGCGAGCGAAACGAGCAACGGCATGGGCCGTGGCGAGGGTCATAAGGATCTCGAAGAGATCCTGCGCGACAAGAGCCCGTTCCAGATGCGGCTTTGGTACCTGCTGTACGACACGCCTATCGAGCAGGCGATTACAGAACTCGCCTGGTTGCAGAGCCTGACGTACCGTCGTGGTCGGATGTGCATGGTAATGCGCGAGCAGAAGCTTGCGGTGATTTATGCCACAAACGCCCAGCTGTGCGAGAGCCTGACGGCCGCGCAAATCATGGCCAACGTGACGACCGAGGGCTGACGATAGTCGCCCAGTCAGGCGACCAGGGCGAGAAGACTCTCCGGGTGATGTGGCCGGCACCGGGAGACACGGAAAGGCTGAATGGGATTGTCGGTGCGGACCACAAACTGGTCGACGCCGGTGCTCTCACGAAGCTGAATGGCCACGGCGTAGGCGTTCTCGAGTGAACTCAGTGAACTGCGTCGGGCTGAAAGTGCAATGACGGTCATGGTGATGTCCCTTCGGGGTGAAGTCCTTCGGGTGAAGTGCCGTATGGCGGGTGGAACGGCCGAAAGGACCGTTCATGGAAAATTGACGACGATCCGTATATCGAGGGTGGTGGACCGGATTCGACGCAGATGCGTTAAGCCAGTCTATCCACCGTTTCGACGGAGGATCCTTCGATCGACGGGGTCGGGACCGCTGCTATCGGTTCCGGCCCCGTTTTCGTAAGCGGAGCCGTCGACGTCAGACGAGCCAATTCTCCACACGAAGACCCCGGATACGTGTGAACTCGCCGACATTAGCGGTGACCAGCGTGGCACCTAGTGCATAGGCATGGGCTGCGATCAGGAGGTCGTTGGGGCCGATCGGTTTGCCAGCGGCTTCAAGCTCGGCACGGATCCCCCCATATTCGGCGTCGGCCGGGACATCGAGCGGAAGGATCTCGAGCCCGCCCAGAATGGCTTCCACTTGCTGGAGCAGGCGAGGGGACCCCTTACGGGCGCAACCATAGCGCAGTTCGGCCGCGGTGATGATGCTGACACACAGATTGTCGCTCCCGATCTCCACGATCTTATCGAACACCGCGCCTTGCGGATTTCGAACGAGGTCGGAGACGATGTTGGTATCGAGCATGTAGCGTGACCCGGTCACAGGTCGACGGCTCTGAGCGGGAGCAGCGTAGCATCGAGATCCTCTGGAAACAGATCCTCAGAGGCGAGGGGGGTTAGCCCTTTCAGGATGTCGAGAAGACGGGCCTTGGGTTCGGGCTCGATGATAAGCTTGTCGCCTTCCTTGTGGATGAGCACACGGCTTCCCGAAAATTCGAACTCGGCGGGAATTCGCACTGCCTGACTGCGATTGTTGCGAAACAGCCTGGCTTCGCGCACGTCGACATTAGCAGATGTCTGGGTCACGACGCCTCCTTTGCATATGCCATGTATATACCTTGTTGGGCTGACGTTATCAATCGCGATGAGCGATGGCGTCGTAGTTACGTCCGTGTCTTCCATCTCAGGTGGCCTCGGCGTGGGAAGCGCGTAGCTTTATGCGGTCCTGGCCAGGGTTGCTGCTTGAGACGGCTCCCGGCGAAAGCCGGAACCAAGCCATGCAAAATCGATGCCGAATATCCGCTAACTTATTGATTTAACATAAGAAATATTATCGATCCGAACGATCCTCGTGGCTCTGATTCGTGCCAAAGGCGGTTCGTAAAGTTACCGCCGACGTATGCGACGCGCCTTCGATCTCGCCCCGGTGAAGCCCAACTCGATCAGGTTGGCAACGCGCGCATCACGTGCCGAAACGCTGGTCTCACCCAGCACCACGACCACAATACGCCGACCTCGACGCATCGCCGACGCTGCGAGGTTGTAGCCGGCGTCGGAGGTGTACCCGGTCTTGATGCCGTCGACGCCCGCAACCCGACCGAGCAGATGGTTATGATTGGCAGTGCGACGCGATCGCCACTGGATCGTACGCCTGCTGAACCGGGCATATTGCCGCGGAAATTGCCTGACGATGGCGCGAGAGAGCTTCGCCATGTCGCTCGCCGTTGTCACGTTCCCGGTGCTGGTCAGCCCGGATGCGTTTGCAAACCGGGTGTTCCGCATCCCAAGCTGGCGTGCCTTTGCCGTCATCAGTCTGGCAAATTTTGGCTCACTGCCAGCAATGCGTTCAGCCACGGCAACGGCCAGGTCGTTCGAAGAGATCGCGGCGATAGCATCCAGCGCCTTGCCGACGGTGATCCTCCCACCTGCGGCTATGCCTAAATGCGTCGCCGGCTGGCGGGCCGCCCGGCGGGATATCGGCAAAGGGTCACTTAGCCGTAAGCGGCCATCGGCCAGCGCTTCGAATGCGAGATAGAGCGTCATCAGCTTGGTCAGCGACGCCGGCCGTCTCGTCGCATCCGGCGCCTGCGAAAACAGAACGGTACCGGTTGAGGCATCGACGACGATCTCAGAGACGCGTGATCGAGCATATGCGGCTTGCGCAGGCAGGCCGAATGCCAAGCTGGCAACGATAAGACCGATCTGCAAACGCCGTAGAGAACTGAAAAACATGCGGAAGTTGGGATCCTCAATGAGCCTTGAAGATGCCAACCCTGACCTGACTGCTGCCTTAAGCGGCGCGCTTCGAAGGGCGCCTCGGAGCGACTGCTACTCGAGGTCACTTTCTGTCACTGTTATCAGATTGGCCGTTGGCCGAAGCTCGGCAAGATCGGCGCAGATATCAAGTATCTCGTCGCTGAACCGCTCGAACAGTTCCAGGGCGTCATTGTCTGGTTCGTCGCCGCTCACTTCACGCAAAACGGCGTATTTCACAGCAAAGTCGCGGTCGTCGCTATCGATGTCGGCGGTAAACTCGACCTGCTTTTCGCGGTCGTTGTCGACCAGGCTGTCCTGATCAATCGTGAGACGGTTCGCCATGTATTACTGCTTCCTTGGTTGGCAGGCTCCCCTGCCCGAAGGCTACACAGCGCGCAAACTCAGCAAAGGCTGATCCCGCGGTACGTCGCGTCCTCAACGATAATCTTGGCAGTTCCCGGTCCGACGATCGTGTTCACCTTCCCCAGCGTTGTATCGATCGTGTCCCCTGGAAATACGATCTCGACCACATGGGAATTCGCGACTGGGAGGCCATCCGCGTCGATTACTATCGGCGCCGGTAGCAGTTGAACACGATAGGCAGGCACGTCGGAATTGGTCATGGGGCCTTCTCCAGCCTGGTGGATCAGTGTCAATGCCTAGGGGCTGCGGTCTAGAAGCCGTTCCAGCATGGGGCAGAATTAGTCACGTTCGCGTCAGATGATTGCATTTGAAGCCGGCAAGTTAATCATGGACTTGGCACATGCCCGCCCGGCTTATAGGCAGGGCTGTCTAATCATCGACGCAATCTCGAAAGTCAGGTTTCATGCAGGTCATTGTCCGCGACAACAACGTCGACCAGGCTCTTCGCGTTCTGAAAAAGAAGTTGCAACGCGAAGGTGTGTACCGCGAGATGAAGCTGCGCCGCCATTTCGAGAAACCGTCGGAGAAGCGCGCTCGCGAACACGCAGCGGCCGTTAGCCGGGCGCGCAAGGCGGATCGCAAGCGCGCCGAGAAGGATCAGTAAGCCCCAGGGTTTGTTTAGACCGTCACCGTGTTGGCGGATGCTGTTTGCTCAGGCGGCGAACGACGGAGACGAGTTTCGCCATGGCGGGGTCACGGATCGGCTCGGCGAGCCGCATCTCCCGGCTCCGTCCGTCGATCGTCAGGCCAACCGTATACGTGCGCGCATCCGGCCTCGCGATATCGGTCGATGGCTCGCAACCGAAGAAGTCAACCTGGTCGGCAAGGCTGGTGAGTTCCTGACGCTCCGGCGTTGCAAGGTCGCCGAACGAAATAGTCTGTTCCTTCGCAAGCCCCGGAAAATGGGCAAGGCCTCCCTCGATCCGTACCCGGGCTTCGCCCGTTACGGTCTTGTCGCAAGCCTTGCTCATCTGCATCAGATCACTCCAACCGTTGTCCATGCTTCGGCGACGGCTGTCGTCTCGGCACTGTCCGTACCGTGCAAACGTCCCGCGACGTCGATGGTGACGCGGGCAAAGCCGGCGAAGTCCGTGTTGGCCCGCGTATTGGGGTCCAGCAGCGCATTGTACCATATCCGACCGGCGCGGTCCCATGCGTTTCCACCGATCGTCGTCGCCGCCAGGTAGAAGGCCCGGTTGGGGATACCGGAGTTGATATGAACCCCGCCATTGTCCTGATTGGTGCGGACGAAATCGTCCATGTGGCCGGGCTGGGGATCCTTGCCGAGGACAGGATCGTCGTACGCCGTTCCAGGCTCCTTCATCGACCGCAGCGCGACGCCTTTGACTGCGGAAGTTAGAAGTCCAGCACCAATAAGCCAGTCCGCTTGATCGGCCGTCTGGCCCAGCAACTTCTGCTTCACCAGGCTGCCGAAAACGTCCGAGATGCTCTCGTTGAGCGCGCCCGACTGGTTGAAGTAGGCAAGCCCTGCCTCCTTCTCGGTAACCCCGTGCGTGAGCTCGTGACCAATGACATCGAGCGCGATCGTGAAGCGGTTGAACAGCTCGCCATCGCCA
Organism: Sphingomonas sp. AP28; assembly: GCF_056680455.1. NCBI lineage: Bacteria > Pseudomonadati > Pseudomonadota > Alphaproteobacteria > Sphingomonadales > Sphingomonadaceae > Sphingomonas > Sphingomonas sp. AP28. The sequence goes on from NZ_JBWXQI010000002.1 coordinate 89,278, forward strand.
TCGCCGAACACCATCTGGGTGCCGTCCCAGAAGGCGTTGTCATAGTCCTGGTCGTAATGGACCGTGGCATCGAGCGGCAGCCCGGCATCATCGATTGAGTTGCGCTGATAGGCCTCCCAGAACAGCGCAAACGTTGCACCCAAGCCATCATACGCCTCGTCGACTGCGATATCGCCCGTCGGTCCCTCCCCTTCACGCCGCACGACGACAGAACCAGGCGCTTCAGGTTCGCCCCCAGCGTCTCGGATCGTTCGAAGTGGACTGGGGACAAGGATGTTGCCCGCAGCCGACCGCCGGCGGGCGAGATCTCCGGTGACGGGCCCCGCCGTACTGGCCCGTACGATCCGGATGGTCGGATCAATCATCAGGCTGTGCATCGCCATGGCGCGCAACGCAGGCGAGCCGTTCTCGGCGATCTTGGAAAGGATGTAGGGTGGCAAGATGCAATGAAGCGAATGCCGATGGGTGGACATGCACATGATCGTGTCTCCTTATCGATTAGCGGCGGGAGTGGCGAAGCGCGAAGGGTACGAGCGCGACCCACATGATGGTGATGAACGCGAGAAACTGGCTGGTCTGCGCCGGGCCGCCCGAGAGGTAGCCAAACCCGCCTAGCGAGGCGGCGTAGAGCTCGAACGAAATGACCGACACGCCGATCGCCAGCACATCGGCATCTCCCCCACTCTCCTCCTGCGTTCCAAACCAGCGCAGCGCGATGACGAACAGCGTGATGATGGCGATCAGGATCAAGCGGATGACGATGTCGTTGCCCGCAATTCCTATGGCGAGGGGGTAAAGCGTTACCGCCTCGACCGGGAATAGCTTCATCAGGCTGGCGTAATATGGCTCGGGCGTTGGACCGGGCCGGCGTCCGGGTATTACCAACGGCGTTGATGATCGTCGAAGGCGCAGCGCGCCGCGCAGGGCTGGCCGAGCGGACGCCACTTCGTCATTGGCGAGTGCCGCAATCGCGCGCTGTACGGCTGCTGCGTACCGGGACACCTCCGCATCGCTGGGTAAAAGCGCGGCGCCGATCGCCGTCGCCTGTTCGCAGCGATCCAGGATCGTGGCGAACGCCGGTCGGCCCACGGTCTCGGCACTGTGGGACGAAGCGAAGCGATCGCGTGCGTTACCGAGCGCCGTGCGTATTCCGAATAGCGTATCGAAGAAGCGCGGGAGATAGAGGGGGTCCTCGGTCAGTCCCTGAAGCTGATCGATGAGCGTGTCAGCCGCCTCCACGGCCTCGATAAATGTGGTCATCAAATCCTCCTCAGGCGGGGGTGGCGATCGAGGCGATAAGTCCGAGCGCACGGGTGATGCGATCGATGTTCAGTCGAGCCGCGGTGCGGCGCTGCTGCGGCGATAAGCGACCTGCCAAGGCATCCCTCAGCCCGGCCTGCGCTTTCGCGGTGAGATCAATGGCGTCTGCGACTTCAGCCGCCCGTACGGGTCCCTGCTTCGCGGCCTCGCGGGCGGCGAAAACCCGGGCGGCAAGCTGCTCGCGCTGTTCGGCCGTCAGACTGGTGCGATTGCGAAGATAGGTTCGGAACAGTGCGTTGCCGTAGAGATCGTCGGCGTTGCGCGCCGCCCCCCTGCCCCAGGTCGTGACCTGAACAGACAGCGATGCCAGTGCGCGATCGACGACGACGCCGCGTTCGACAACCAATGCACGTACATCGCGGGTTTGCCGCGCTTCGCGCGCGAGGTCGTTGGCAAACGCGATCAGCGCGACGATGCTCTGCCCTTGTTCGCTGGCGACAGCGGCGTTGACGTTTGGCAGGTCCGTGCCGGCGACAAAGTTCGTGAACCGGGCCAGCCGGTCGGCTTGATCGGCAAACGCAGTGATCTCGGCCGATACGTCGGTCTTGGGGGCGTCGAGAATGGCCGCTAGCGCATCAGCGTATCCACCAATTGTGGCGAGCAGTGCGACACGTGGCTCCAGCACCGCTCGTGGACTGCTTCCGATGTCGGTTTCGAACGCCGTATAGCCAGGGGCGGGTACCTCGTTCGCAAGGCATAGAGGTGCAGGCGGGACGGTCGGCGCCATAGGCACCTGGATGCGCAGCGGGGTCGCCGGCAGGCAGCTTGGATCGCTCGCAACCAGCGCTGCAGCAGCCTCCCGACGGCGCAGCTCTATCGCGTCGAAATAGGCCGTCGCGGCTAGGACTGCCTCCCGGCCTCGGGCCTGAACGGTCCCCGCGGTTTCAAGCTGGATTGCGTTTGTCGCACATCCCGCCAAAAGAGGCAGACCCGTCAGTACGGGCAGAAGGGAAATGACGCGGCAGCGCATAACGGTCTCCTTCGGGCTTTCGGGCATCATGCGCCTAAACTGCGATTCTCTCTTCTCTTTCTACGCCGCGGGATCGTCCGCACACGCGAACGGTCCGCTGGCCGATCTCGCGTGCGAACAGCCGTAATGATGTTGACGACGCTGGTGATGAGCGCTGCGATACCTACGAGCATGGGGCCGTCGATCATGTCGGTCATTGTCCGACTCTCCTTGTTGATCCGACCACCGATGTTCCATATATGTTCTTTGTAGGACAGCGCTATTTGCGGCCGTTACAGCCTAATATCTTCGGCCTCGGTAATCAGCACCCGGACAGCGTCGCCGGTCGCCTTCTCCTCGTTCGAGAAGCCGTCAAATTCCCGCAACGACCCAAAGTCGAGGTTCGTTAGGCCTTCTATCGCGAGGACTGATCGCTGATAGGTCTTGAACGCTCCGAACAGGAGCGACTGCGCGTCCAGGTCGACATCATGATCGATCAGATACGCGGAGGCCGATGGACGACCATCGTCATGGATGAAGGCGACGACCTTCCAATAAGCCAGCGGGATAGCGACGCCGCGGTAAACCGGATCATTGCCCCTGAAGACTGGTCCCGTAAAAACGGTCGCACGTTCGCCGACCCGGCGCGTGTTGCCGAGAATATAGTCCTCGAGGCTCAGCCAGGATCGCTGATTGAAGACCGAGAGCTGTGGCGCGCAGTTGGTGAAATGGAAGGTATCGCGGTTGGCTACGCTGGCGGTCTGGCCCCAGTTGGGATCTTCGCGCCGCACAAGATGGCCGCGATCGAAGTCGTTATCGGCATAAAGCTCATCCCCCGCCTGGGCCTCTTCGGGAATGCGGCCGTCGAACGCCCACGGATCACCGCCGCGCGGTACCGATACGCTGGCGCTTCCATCAATATTGACGCCGGTGAAGAGGGCAAGACGCCGGCTTTTCGACATGAGAAGCGAGAAATGCTCGTAGTCGAGGCGGTCACCCTCGCTGCCCGTAACCGGCAGCACATCCCCGGCAATGGCACGGGTGTCGGGGAGCGGCACGGCAAAGCCGGGGAGAAAATCTGCGTTGTAACCTGCCCTACCCTGGAACGCGCCAGCGTCGGACGTCCTTACTCCTTCGCGTTCGAAGGGCAGTAAGCCGAGACTTTGAGGTGAGAGCGTCCGAAGGTCGGCCAACCGGGGTCGATATGACAGGTCGATCATGATGATCAGCTCCTCAGAGTTTCACGGCAGGTGCGCTCGATACGTCGTGTTGTGATGACATCCGCGTCGCGGACAAACGCATTAGAGACGCAAGGTGGCAGTCTCGTTGCATTGATGCGCCGCTACCTGACTTTGTACAATCCAGGGCAGCCGAAGCTGTCGGTTACGACCCTTCCCGTGACTTTTTCTCGAACGAATACGAAAAGGCCGGGCGATCGCTCGCCCGGCCTTTCACTCAAGCAAATGGGTAAGATCAGCGCGGCGGAGTGGTGCCGGGCGTTCCCCCTGTCGTGGAGCCCATAGTACCGCCGGTCGTGCCGCCCATTGTGCCGCCAGGGTTCGTGCCACTCATTGAACCAGCGGTGCCGTCAGTCGTACCGCCCATCGTGTCCGGGCCAGTCGTGCTGCCGGTGGTACCGGACAACGTGCCACTCGTCGTACCTGACGTTGTGCTACGCGTTTTGCCGCGAGCCTTCGTGCCATGCTGCGTGCGTGTCGTTGCGGTCGATCCTGATGAACTTGTCGTTGGATTAGTCTGGTCCATAGAACCGGTCGACGCTCCCCCGTTCATGGTGGCAGTGGCTGATCCACTCATACCGCCGCTTGTCGTGCCACCGGTGGTGCTACCGGTCGTCTGCGCCAGCGCTACACCCGGAATAATCAGGGCTGCAGCTGCTATCGATGTCAAAATCCGCATTTTCTCTCTCCTATATTCTTAAAGAAGAAAGCGATCGCGGTTAAGTATGTTCCCTACTACCTGAATATAAAGGGTCCTTCGCCCGACTCTACCCCGGGTGCCTAGTATCTGTAGACGACTTATGCGACCTGATCGACGGAGGTATTATTCTAAACCGTAACGTGTGGTGCGCCGGTCCTGATCGTAATATTCTTCGCCTTCACCGCATCGGAATTTCGCGAACCAGGTCAATTACGAGCGACCGCGTCCAGCAAGGATCGGGCGGAGGGCGTCGCCGTAGCAAGAGTCCGCGGTGAAGTGGACGGTCTGCAATCCTTTACATCCCGGCCAATCCGTTTCGCCGTTTCAAAGCATCAACCCTACTGGATCCCGACTTCGGGAGGCAGCGTCGTAACCGCGTTGCCACGCAGCGCGCAGACGACTGCCGCGCCGCCCGTTGGGGTTATCATTGCCCATGACGAAGCACCGCCAGCCTGCTTTCTCGGCTTCCCAGTTTTCGTCGACCGGTCCGGGCGTCAGCAATGACATTAGGTCCAGGCGGCGATCCTTCGGTGTTGCCGTAACCATGTCAGAGGTCTTCTCGGACCATGATCGTCAGCACACGCCGGGTGATGCTGGCATCGGCGGGATCTTCCGAGCCGTACTCGAACGCAGCGTCGTAATAGTCGATCTTGAAGTAGACCGTCGTCCCCTCGAACTCGAAGTTGCCCCGGTCCCGTTCGGCCGCATCCGCATCGGCGAACACATGGTGGCGGATGGCGGCGTAGAGTCTCGCCTGAACGACGATCTCCATGGCGCCGTCACCGGAAGCGAAGGTGCCAAGGCAGTTCCTCGTCACCATGATCCGAGCGGTACGGTCGAGGCCATGGCGACAACGGTCATTGAGACTGGCGATGGACGCCAGACGCGCTTCGGCGCTCGCCAGCGATCCGTTGAGCAGCCGGCGATCCTTGGCGGTGGCTTCGGGCGCGGCGCTGGTGGCGATCGTGGCAGGGAGCATGGCGGTGTCCTCAGGCTCGGCGGGGCCATTCCCCGCATCTGCCTGTCACCTCCCCCTCCCTCTCTGGGCCTCGGGCCTTCTCAATCGGCCTTGGTACACCGGACTCGGCACCTCTCCCCGCTGCGCGGACGCTCCAGCGCTCAGGCGTAGCGACACTCGTCGGACGCGAAGACCGACCAGAGGTGAGCCTCCGCATCGATCAAGTGGTTGAAGCTTTGGCTGGTGTTGCCGACGTCGACGATCCAGTCGGTCCCATGCGCCTGGACGAAGCCAACCGAGTAGACGCGGCCTGGGCTATCCGATGGTGGGATTGTCGCCAGATCGTGGCCCGCCGCGGCCAGGCTCGGGACATCGCGCCCCGTTACACGCCAGGTGTCGAACCGGGCCGCCTCGTCTGAGGCCGTCAGGTAATAGCGGGTGGCAACTTCCCAAGCGGCGTTGACGTGAGCGAGGTCGGTGCCGAGTGCATCGGCATCACCATTCCCGACGATCGCGGGCGGGCGTGTAGCTTGCCACGCCGCCAGCATGACCATGTTGGCGTCGAGGAAGTCGTGCGACGCGCAGATACCAGCTGCGATCGTCTGGTTTCGTACCCGCATCTGGCACCACTCGTCTGGATCGAGTTGCTCTGCGAGACGGTGTGCGAATGCGCAGGCGAGTGTTTCGATCGCAATATGCCCAAGGGCTTCGGCATAGCCGTCGCCCGCATAGACGACCGTCAGTTCGCCGACTGCGTCGCGCCGGCTAAAGGTGAACCTCGCGTTCTCCGGGAATTCGCGCATCTCCGCCTGTTCGTAGTCGATCCAGATCTGTGCGGCCTCGCCCATCGGACCGACGCAAGGTCCGAAGCTCGGTGCCGTTTCGTGCCACCAGCTCATCTCGGACCATTCCGGCGGGATCGGCACCATCGTGTCGATCGCATAGTCGGGAAAGAACGATGGCCACGTCGGCATCACCTCATGGGTGGTGAACCCGTGGGACAGGCAGACCAGACCTTCGGTAATGCCTAGCCGTCGGTATCCCTCGATCGTCTCGGCGTCGCCGTCTGCGCCGGCTATCAGTTCGGCCAGCACGTAGGGCCATGCCGGGACGGGTACCCTGACGTTGAGAAAGCCGTTCCAGGTCGTGTTATCGGTGAAGCCGGGGAACGTGGGTCCCTCCCCGAACGACCACGCGATCGGGCGCAGACGATTGTCCTGTCGCGTTGTGTCCACGGCCTCGGGGCGGACGTCGAACTGGGCAAGCGCGCATGCAAACGCGGTCCCGTGCTGAAAGCGGCCGAGCGCCGACAGGACGTCGACATAGGTCGAACGTGCCTCATCGGTCTGGAACTCGTGTTCGGTTGCATCGCGTGCGGAGAGATATTCACGGGCCAGTGTCACCGGGTCGGTCCGGATCGTTTCGGCGAAAGTGGCTATGTAGCGAGTGCGCATGGGGGAAGGATCCTTTCCGGCATATTCCGGCCTCCCTCCCCTCACCCCTCTCCTCTCCTGCGCCGCCCTGGCTGGTTAGCCGGGCGTCTCGCTCTTCAACATCGCGGCGCGTCCCCGATCAAAAGCCTATGGATGTATCGCGCGAGGCCAGGAGGATTTTGCGTGGAATGAGCGCCTACGTGGGATAGGGGTGCATACATGAGCCAGCAGGTTATTGACTTGGTAGCGGCAGCGAATGCCCTTCCCCCAGAACATCAGAAGCTGTCGCACTTGATATTGCAGTTGCGCGATAGCCACAGCATTCGAACCGATCTCATGCTTGCAAACGACTTCGTTGGCACGATGAGGGTAGTTGGCCAGCAGGCCGCAGACGCTGGCGCAGGACAAAATGCCGAAAACGCATTCCTTGCTCTCTTCTACAGTGCCGTCATTCTCTATGTTCGTGCCACCAAGACCCAATCGGACAATCGGCGCTCCTTCGATTTCAACAAGGAGTATGACGCGGATCAGAAGGTGACGCACAAAGTCCTATGTGATCTGCGTGATGAGGCATTGGCGCATTATGGGCCGGGCGGCAGTTACAGCGGACCGGCTTTCCAGCGGGATGGCGTCTTCATTCCTTAAGGCCCAGATAGTGACAGCCGGGTCTTCACCGCGAGCCATCGGCTCGTCATACAACCACAGTTGATCGCTGACTTAGACCAAATGACGCATAGGGCGTTGATGCTGTCGGACAAGCGAACACAGTTGCTCAATCAAAAGGTAGTGGATGGCATAAACGAAGCCATGGTCGCCACACCTAATGTCGTGCATATTTTTCGCGATCATGTTGGGAACCTATCCGACTTTTTGGGAAGTGAGGCGGCCTCTGATGTCGTCATGGCTGGTCCTCGTGTTGGGTATCGTCGTGGAAGCGCAAAGTATTAGGGGAACGGCATGCCTGAGGGGATGAAGCCAGCTGGAACTGAGTTTGGTCGGAGGTTGCTCAACCGAATTGGCCATGTTGCCCGTTTGAACGGGGATGCGGAACTTCTGCTCAAGCACAATCGTGTTGCCGGTGCAGCTCTGATGGCGGCGCTTGCATACGAGGAATTGGGTAAGCTCATCGATTTTGTGTGGAAGGAGTGGGGCGTCGAACCCAAGGGCTACACTCGCAACGCGCACGACAGAAAACAGCGGGCAGTTGCCTGCCTACTGATAGTTGCGGACCTTTACCCTCATGCCAAAGAGATGGCGGGCAAGGGCGGTATTGACGAAGCCGACTTACAGCGCCGTGTGGAAGCCATGTTGCCGACCAAGCGCCAGAAATTCACATTTTGGGTTATCATGGGCGGCATGGAGAAATTCAAGCATCTGGCCATGTATGTGGACGAGAGCAACGAGGACACCGGCGTTGATGCGTTCGCGATCAAGCGCGAGCATGTTCAGAACGTCTTAGAGGTGCTTGAACCGGCGCTGGACCATCTGCGCGATCCACGCCTATTGCGCTCATCTGCCCTTGTGTGGGAGCAAGCAGGTAGGACGTTGGCAGCGATGAAGGCGGCAGGACAGAAGTATTTTGAGGACGTTTCCCCTTTGGATGCATCTGTTTAGCCGTAGATATTCCAGGCTTACGTCGGCGGTTCCTCTGACGGATCGGCGTGCTGTTGTTTTCCACCCCAGCTGCTCCGCTACCTGACCGTCTTCGCATCCCCACGTTTTCATCTGCAATGCCATTTGCATCCGTTGGGGATCAGCCAGTGTGTCGGGCTTTTCGCGCTGTTCGGTCAGCATAAACGCCCATTCGGCTGCGTTTCGCTACGCTGTAGGGATCGGGCTTGGCAATGATAAGGACGAGGCGTTCGGTCATGCTTCTATTTAAGGATCAAGATGATCTGCTAATCAGAGGCCTATGCCAGACCATCCCGACCTGTCGCCGCTTTCAAACCCGCCCTCGCTAGAAGGACTGGCCGAGGAGGAGCGCATCGATGCTATGATCGATTGGTTCAATGAGAACTTCGAAGATCCTGCTCAGGAGACGCCTTACAACGGCCGGGAGGGCGGCTACCTCTATATTCACGGCGGGCCGTATGAGGCGCAGAATTACATAATCGACGCCTTTCCCGATGCCGCGGAAGAGGAACACGTCGAGGCAATCGACCGGATTGATGCAGAGGGGCCAAACTACGCCCCGGCCGGTCATCGCGTGCTGGCACCGGACGAGGATTACGAAGACGTGGAGCCGTCTGATCCACGCCCGCCGCTGGGTTATCGGCTCGATCAGCTATCGTTGCAGATCGGCACCATCGGCAAGCATGTCGAAGAGATCATCGCCATCCAGCGCCGTGAAGAAACGGGCGAGGCAGGCATTGGCCATAACCAACCGCCAGAGCCGATCGAGGGTGAGCCCGATCTAAACGACGTGTTGGAGAGCATTCGCGAATTGCGCGTCGAATTGGCCAAACCCGACCGCGAGAACAGTGCGGACGTTGCAGTGATCGAGAAGGCGCAGGGGCGGTTTGCTGGCTTAAGGGCTTGGATTGACGCGTTAAAGGCAAAGGCCGCCTCGTCAATGATCGAAGGCGCGGCAAAAGCCGCTGGCACGCTACTATTCGGCTACGCTGTCGAGCATCATGCTGAGATATATACAGCGGTTACAGGCGCGATAACGACGATGGGCGATTGGCTGCACCTCCTCGCGCCGATGTTCTAAGTAGGATAACAGGTGGTGAACATGGACGGATGGAAGCCACACGTCGATCAGCCCGCGAACCCGTTGTTCACGAACGGCGCTAACAGCCACATGAATGCGTGCGTTGGCGACAATGGCGGACCTTATGACTTATTTCAGTATGGGCGCGGCTTCTTCGCAGGCGGACATGGGATAGTGAAGACTGCGCAGGAGCACGTCGCGCCAGTCGATCTGCTCGTATACCCTGCGGCGTTCAGCTACCGTCATGGCATCGAGTTGTTTCTGAAGCACCTCGTGCAGACGTTGAACGGCATCCTAGAAACAGGTGAGACGTTCAGAAAGAACCATTCCATGATCCAGCTATGGCGCGAAGTGGCCCGACTGAACGAGGCAGTTGAGCGCGATTTAATGGAAAACGAAGCGGTGGATAGGGCAGGCGAACTAATAGGACATTTCGACAGCTTCGATCCTCGCGGCCAGGTGTTCCGCTATCCCGAGGATATCAATGAGAACCGCCACCTTGCAGAACACAAGCTGATCAATGTCGAAGTGCTGCGCGACTACATGATGGAGTTGCAAGATATACTTGAGCGGTTTGTCTATCAGGCCGAGGGCCATCGTGGTTGGCAGCTTGAGCAGCGTGCCGAGTATGGGCGAGACTGACGCTACCAATCAACGCGGGTACACGCAGCGGGGTATCCGCTTCGTTGAGGCACCTCGCGATGAACCATATAGCATCGTAGATGTGTTCGAAGACCTGTATGGCAACCGATGAGAACTGATCGAACCTATCGCCGGCCAACAGTAATTCCCGATTGAGCATGCTTTTCGAGAAAGGCAGCAGCGCGACACGGGGGCATCTATCAAACCTACCTCCCGGAAAGCGGTCGGATTGCTTCTCTCCAAGTGTCGCCGTTCGTTGTCCGCTCGCTCCTAGCGTACGCAAAATTCACTTTCGTGTTGTGACCCAAGTTTGAGAAGCGGGTCCCGCGGCGTCAGCCGCAGGCGTTCATCAGGCGGGTGGCGCCGCCAAAGGCGCGCAGGGCCGCTGCCATTTCGCGGCGGATGTTCGTCTTGTTAGAGACGGTAATCTCCGTCGCGAGACGTTCGCCGGTGGAGGTGGCGTAGCCTTCGGCGAGCGTGCCGCCTTCGGCCTCGATCCGGATCAGGTGGCCACGCCGCGGTGCTGGACCGACATGGCGGGCGGTGAACTCACCGAGCTTGCCGTTTAGACCCTTTATGGCCTTGCCCCAACGGATGTGGCCGGCGCCCAGATTGTCCGTGCCGTCGTAGCCTCGGTCGAGCCAGCAGCGCAGGTGCGCACGCTGTTGCAGGAGCGAGTTTTGCGATCGCTCCATGTTCGCACACAGCGGCAATGCGCTTGCGAAGGCGTCGACGATGCGAAGGTAGTCGCCCTGTACCGCTATCAGGACGTCATTGAAATCGTGTCCCCTTAGGATGGCGCGAAGGGCATCGCCGTGGCTAGGATCCGCGATGATTTCGTCGGCGCGGGAAGCCGCGATCGGCACCTTCGTCTCAATCGGGCAGCCATTCACGACGAAGCCGTCATGGCGGTCGATCGTGACGATCTTCATGGCCTCGGTGCCGGGTCGGGCGCGGATCTCATCAACGAGGTTCAGACTCGAGACTCGCATCAACCCCGGCGTCACCTCTTCGATCGTTGCGTCAGAGACAATCAGCAGACGCCTAGACCACCGCGTTGGGCGGGCATGATCGTTCGGCTTGGGCCAGCTGCTCGGCGCCGGTCGTGCCCTCGGCGGTAGCGGCGCTACTGGACGTTGATTATCCCGGCGAATGGCGGCGAGGTTGCTGCGGCGCGCGGCGTCAAACAGGTCGGCCTGGTCACCGCCACCATCGGCAAAACCACGGTTATAGGCCTCGCGCTTTGCGTCCTGCCGGCGCGAGCCATCGGCGCAAAAGCGATGCTCCCAACCGGCATCGGCCGCGGTCCACCCGCTCGAGTAGGCAACGGCAAGATCCCAGTCATAGCCGTATCGATCCCGACCACGCAGGATCGCAATCTCGCTATCGACAATAGTCCCTTTCTGGGCGCGTGATTCCATGAAGGCGAAGTTCCGTCTCTGCCGGTCGGCCTCCGTCCTGGCAGCGATAGCGTCGTTCAATGGCTTCATCGCCGCGATACGTTCGCGTCCCCGCGCCATCAGGTCCTCCAGTGGTGCCGTGTGTGGCAAGTCCGGATACGATCGCCAGATCAGGGCCAGCTCCGTTGCCTGGTCGATCGACCGTCCACGCGTCAGCCAGCAACGCATATCGGTTGAATCAAAATAGTCCGGCTCTACGGCCTCGGCATCACGCGGTGACCGGACAAGGGGGAACGCTCCCGCCGGGACGATCCCGGCGGGCCGCGATTGCAGCATTAGCATTGGCTCAATCCTTCAGGGGTTGGGCGGGATTACGCTGCGGTCAGACGTTGGCGCGCGGCCTCCGCCTGTTGCGGAAAGGCCGCTGCGAGGTGGCCGTAAAGGATACCGAAGTCGGCGATCGGGAACGTCCCGGCGGCGTTCGGCCGCGTCGTCAGGAGCGCACCGATCACCAGCTCGACGTGGTCCAGGCGTTCGATCGTTGGGACCGGACCAGCATAGATGACCGGGGGCGTAAATCCGGCCTCGAGCCATGACCCCAGACCTTCCTCTACCGCCTCGGCATACGCCTGAACGGCTTCGTCTTCCTCGTCCTCGATGTGGAGGGCAAGCGTCCGATAGACGCCAAAGTCATGCCGGTTCGTGTGCGGTCCAAGCTTGCAGCCAGCGGGCGGCATACCGTGACGCGCGATGATCGCCAGCTTGTAGGCGACGACCTCGAACGTGTTCACGGCTTCGAAGTCCGGCGTCTGGCCGAGTTGGGCGCAGTCCTCGTTGGCCGGTGCGCCACCAATATCGATAATGTAGGACATGGGGTATCTCCATCGATCCATCTGGATCGACCTAAACCCCATCCCCCTTCTCTTTAACCGCCGCGAAGCGTGGTGCTCAGGATCGATAAAGGAACCGCTGCGCCGGTCCGTCGACAGATCCGAGCGTCTTGAGGCGGTCGGTCTCAAGCGTAGCACCGAGCGTTTCCGGCAGGTCGGCATAGCGGGCGGCAATCTCGATCGCCGCTGCTGCGGTCGGTAGCTCGTCGGGCTCAGTACCCTGCCATTCGACCATGTCTTCCTCGCCTTTCATGGTCGGGTGAGGACGCAGGACCTGCACGAAGAACGTCGCCAAGGGACGATCCCAACCGATTGCCACGGTGGTGCCGGCGTTGCCGGTGAAAGTATGACGGCTCATCAATTGATCCCCCAATTGGTCAGGAAGCGAGCGTGATCCACGCAAGCTGCCACGGGCGCGGATGCGGCGTAAAGCGGAGTACGCCAGGGACCTGTTCGGCATCACCAGCCAGCCGCTCGACCAGCCAGTCGATATAAAGGATGGCATCGGCCATATCCCCTTCGAGCAGATCGTCGAGCATCGCTGACTGGCGTGCGTGATCCTCGGTGAGCATCGACCAGTCGAGGGCATCAAGGAAACGCTCCCGTCGCTCCATGAAGTGCGCAATGCGTGTGGCGTCAGCTCGTGCAACCGCGAGCGCGTCTTGGATGTGCATGGGCATCACTCCTTCAGGCGGCGATCAGGACCGGGGCGACAGGCGCGACCGGTCGGACGGCGATCGACAGATCGCGGCGCAAGCGATCAGCGAAGCGGTCCGGCTTCAGCAGATCGGCCATCGGCGCGTAGTGGTTGGGCGGGCTCGTGCTATCGCAGACAGCCCGGTACGCTACCTCGCGACCCTCGTGACGTGCGCCGATCCTGACAGTGACTGCAAACTCGCCGGCCGCCAGCAGGACATGGCCTGATTGATCGCGTTCGCCCTGAAGCGACACTACCTCGAATGTCCCCGGTGCCAGGCCAATGCAGACGGCCAGAGCGTTCATCGCCTCGGTCGCTTCGATATGAAAACGCTCCTTGGCGCCGGCATCATATTCCACGCCGCGGATTGCGAGCGCCAGCAGTGTCGGGAACCGCTTCATGTCTGCGAGGCGACGCGTGCAGGCGTGGCGAAGTACGTCGCGGGGCGCACGATTGGTCGACACGGTTGCCATGTGACGCGCCAGCAGCACGACAGCGGGGTCGCTGTTGGGATCAACGCCGGCATTGCGGCAGTCGTCGACCGCTTTTCCCATCGCGTGCAGTGTCGCGACGACGGTGGTGAGGGCGCTCGGGTCCAGCGCTTGTTGGTGGCGGAAAGGCACATCGTAAATCATCGACGCATGCTCCGAATGAGGACCGTGCGCTCTTTCGACGCACACTCTTCACCCCCCTCTCTTCTCCCGCGACACCCGGTTTGCGCTCGTATCGTCAGCCCCTCAGGGCTGGGCGCTTGGGCACGTCTTGGGAAAGATGTTGCCAGATTTTGGCAACATCTTTCCGGCCTTTAGTCGGCCCCCTCCCCCTCCGTTGCCCAGAGGGGATAGGGCGACGACGCTCTCGATCGTCACGGCATCAGTTCGACCTCAAGTGCGGCGAAGGTGTTGACCGGGCGGGAGCTGTCGTAGCGCGCCGCATCACACAGGCCTTTGAAGTCCGGTCCTTCATACTGTGCGAAGCCCAGGTGATCGCAGCCGGTGATGCGCTGCCCGGTGACGCCGACCTTGCCCTTGGGGACCCAGTCGGCCCAATCTCCGGACGCTGACCGTACCCCGATCTCTCCGATCGCGGCCTCGTAGAGCGCTACCTTCTTCAGGACGTAGCTATCGCTTGGGCTGATAACCTCGCCAGTGAATGCACCGTATTGGATCGGCCGCCAGTGACGTGCCGTTTGATGGGCAAGGTTGCGTTCGATGTCGAACAGCGGGTCTTTCAAGGCTGCGAACTCGGTCTCGAACCCGATGACTACCAGCGACCAGTTGACGTCTTCCTCGTAGTAGATGCCGTCAAGGCGCAGGGCTTCCGGCATCGCAGCCTGACGCTCATTCGACAGGACGAAGCCACCATGCGAGGGGGTGGTAACTAACCAGATGCCTGGCAGGCGTTGGATCGCGGTATCGGGAGTGTCCCAGAGCGTATGCACGGGCGCGGAGGTCAAAGTGAAAGCGGGCATGATCTTCTCCTTGATCGATGCCCTTCCCCTCCCCCTTCTCTCCCACGCGATTTAGCGCTCGCGGCTGCTTTTGCCCCGGGCCTTGCATGAGAGGCGTTCGCCGCGACGCCATTTTGCCGGGTCGATGAAGTAGCCGGCATGCGCGCCGGCATGTCTGGCCTCGGCGTTTTCATAAGCGGCGAGATAACGCTGGGCACGCTCAGGGTCGCTCTTCAGGTAGCTGGTCGCCGGCACGGCAAGCCCGGCTGCGATCATGCTCTCACCAAGGTCCTGGCCCCCAATCTCGACCGTTCATATCGGACGACCGTAGCTTTGCTTGCCCGTCAGGCGGATTGTGCTGCTTCCCGATTTCAGGAGTTTCGACGCATAGTCCTGTGCCGCCTTGCCGCACGGCCAGCAACCATCCGTATTTCGACACAATTGCCTCTTCTCGAAGGCATCGGCCCCAAGAATCCGGACGTCGAACGATACGGTGTCACCGTCGATCGCGCGTCCGTCGGCGCGGATCAGCGCTGGGTCTTCGGCTTGGGAGGCGGCTCCTCCGCAGGCGGCAAGGGCAAGAGCGAGGACAATGGTCATGCGCATGCGCGGGTGTCCTCGATCAGTCCGGCGGTCGTCTCGACGATCAGCCACGGCTGCAATGGCTCGCCCGTATCGACGATGTCGGTGTGGACCCCGTCAAGGCGCATCCATGCGGCGACCCTGACGGCGTTGGGCCTGCTGCACAGCACACGGCGCAGCGGCGAGAGGGGAGTGTCGGCAGACATGGGGCTATCCATCATGCAGGTGTCGCATACGCGGTAGGGGCCGCGAAGACGGTGCGGTGAACTTTGGTTTCTGGAACGACAGACCAGGCCAGGTCGCGGAAATGCGAGATGCGGTAGTGGCCGTGCCCCTTGTCGCTCCGGAAGGTGATCTTTTCGCCGCGTTTTACGACGATGAACTCGGTGCCGGTATGGCCGTCGCTGAACGAAACCGGGCGGGAAAGTTTTATCCGCATCCCGTTATCGATTTTGCGGGCGTGCAGCCTTAGCCGAACGAGGCAACGGCGCCGCCAATCCAGCGCGCTTTCTTTGCTGGTTGGCGACAGGAGACGCAGGATCCGGGCCGGGCATCCGGCCTCGCAGGGTCCCATCGATTCCTCCTGGTCCTTGTACGCAAATACGTATCCGTCTCTGGCCTTGGGGTTCCAGCGGACCAGACACACCAGTGCGATGACGTAGAGCGGCTCGTCGTCTGAAATGATCTCAGCTGCTGCGTACCAGACGCGGTTTCCGACGAACGCGCTGTCGATAACGCGCATGCCGCGCGTGCCGTCACCATCCAGCGCACGACTGTAGGTGAACTGGTCGTCGAGATAGGCCTTGGGGTTCGGGTGGCCGGCCATGCCGGCCCTGGTCATCGAGAGCCAACCCATGTCGTATTCTCCGGTTCATGCGGCGAGCCGCGTTTCTGCTGCAGCCTCGGTCGAGAAGGCGCGAAGGTAGGAGAAGGCCTGTTCAGCCTTGGTCGCGGCGAGGAAGATCGCGGTCTTGTCGGCGCGCAACACCCCCAACCAGTTGGCAAGGTAGGAGGCATGGCTGTCGTGCAGCTCGGTCGGAAGGCCAAGATCGCCGCAGATCATGGCCGAGCCAAGCTCAGCGACCAATTCTTCGACACAATATGCGTTGTCGCCGAAGCGCTTCCCCAAGGTGCGATCGAGCCGGGAGGCATGGCCCGCCCAATGGACGGTCTCGTGCGCCCGAACCGATGCGTATGCGTCTACCGACTTGAAGCTGCCGGTGTGCGGCATCTGGATATAGTCGAAGGTCGGGTGGAAGAATGCCCGGTCACCGCCGTGACGGACCTTGGCCGGAATACCGGCAAAGAAGGCGTCGATGCGATCCTGCCGTTCTGAGATCAGCAAAGGGGTCGGTGCGACCTCGCGCGGGTAGTAATACTCCGGCAGGCCAACGATTTCGTCGGCGTTGAAGACGACATAGGAACGCAGAAAACGGATCATCTGGTCGGCGGTCGCACCGAGGAGATTGGGCATTCCCGCCTTGCGGAAGGTCGATGCATAGACCGAGAACGATGGTCTCGCATCACGGTTGATCTCGCCGCCCAGTTCGCGGGCCTGACGGGCGGTCATCCAGTAGCGGCTGCGATAGCCATAGGTGTCGGCGGTCGTCCAAAGCCACAGAGCATTTATTCCGGTGTACGGAACGCCCTCATGGCGCAGTGGCCTGCCACCTTCGCCGGTAACTGACCAGGAGCGCTGCCACGGCAGGGTCCCGGCCTCGAGCCTTGCGATGATGGCGGCGGTGATGTCGGCCGCAATGTCGCGGGTTGTAGCGGTCATGACGCTGTCCTCGTTAGCGGTGAGGAAAAGGCTCTGCCGGCGCCGCGAGGTCGCGGGCCGGCAGTGAGGCTGCTCAGAATTGAATTGTCGTGCTGCTATTCGGCCGCGACGATCTCGTTCACATCGTCATCGTTCTGGTGAGCGAGTTCGGTCTGGGCGCTGCCGCTCGTCTCGACATCGTCTGGGCCGTCACCGACCAGAGCGGCAAGACCATCCTCGCCGGTGTCGTCGCTGTCCGCCTCGATCAAGTCCGCGAGATCGCCCTGCACGCCTTCGTCTTCGCTCTCACGCGCGACGACAGTGTCGCTGAAGCGCATCGCGGTCGGCACCCATTTAAGGGCAGCTTCCTTGACGTCGGTCTCGACGATCGCTTCGCCAGCGAACAGCTTCTGGCAGGATGCCGAGATCTCGGTCTTCTTCTCGCTGGCATGGCGGCTCGACAGCGCTGGGCCTCCGACCTCGTGAAGGAGCGAGATCAACGACCCCTTGGAAACGCGGTCGAAGAAGTTCTCCGACGTCGGGCGCCACCAGCTGGCGACATCGACTTCGAGGATGCTCGCCATGCGGCCGTGGAGCGGGTTCTGGCGGTTGGAACCGTAGGACTCCTTGGCCTCCAGCGACGTCGCTACGATGTAGGCCAGCCATGCGCTCTTCACCTCGTCGCCGAGCGCGCGGAATGCCTCGAACCGCATGACCTTATTGTCGGACTCGCCCCACGATTCATCAAGCCCGTCCCGTACCTCGGCGAGGTAGTTGCGCGCGCGCGATCCCGGCATGTTGATCGACAGGATCGGATCCTGCGGCGCATGGGCGCTGATCGTCGTGCCGTCGTTCGACGAGGTGCCGCGCCGTGCATCCACCATGGCGAACAGCATATAGTCCAGCGCCAGGCCGGGACTGGCGATCAACGACGCCGCCAACACATCGCGACGCTGCATCGCGAGTTGGTCGCTCAGGACCTGGCTGAGTGCCTTGCCGCCCGGCGCCGCGTTATCGGGGTCGACCTCCTTGGGACCGCCTGCCGTCACCGGCGTCACAGCGCCTTCCTCGATGCGGAAGGTCGGCTCCGCCCGGACCCGTTCCGAGACCTCGCCCTCGCCGTCGGCAACCCCGTCGTCCGTCTCGTCGGTCTCCCCGTTATCACCTTCGACCGGTTCCGGCTCGACCACTGTCACGCGGATCGGCGTTTCGCTGTAATAGGTCTCATCCAAGACCATCGTACCGGTCTGCGACAGCGTCAGAAACGCACCGACACGGGACACGAGTTCAGCGGGGAGTACCGAGGGACGACGTTGCAGCGCTTCGAGTTCCTCGCCAAGCGCATCATGCTCTGCGTCGCAAGCGGTGAACGCCTCTTCGGTGAGCTGGTCGTTCTCCATCTCCTGCTGCAGTTCGCCCATGCGCTGCTCGATCTCGTCTACGTGCTGTGCCTCGGCCGGCGACATCGGCTGGACCGGCAGGGCGATGCGATGGAGGCTGCGGGCCGCATCCCAAGTGCTGTGGCTGGCGACAGGCCGGATCCAGGCAAGACCGCGTTCCTCGCCGATACGCTTCGCTTCCGCTTCCATCATCGCGGCCGCGAGGGTCTGTGCAATCTCGGGGTTGGTCCAGCGCTCGCCGGCGTTGCTGAACAGGTCGCGGTCGACGACGCCCCCTGCGGCCTCGTAGGATTCGACGCCGACCAGGAGCGCGATCGGATCGTTAGCCCGCATCGTGTCGTTGGCGATGACGCGGCGGATTGCATCTGCATTGTAGTGAACCATCGAGCTATACGTCTGCCAGACGCGCAACTGACGCTCGTGACTGCCGGTCGAGGCGTAGGCCTTGGCCATGTCGAGGGTCAGCTCGCCGTTCGCGAGAGCAGAGAAGATCGGCTCGGCAAGATCGGCCAGGCGGAGCCGACCGTCGATGAAACGGCGGGTAACGCCAAAGCGCTTGGCCACAGCGTCGATATCGGTGCTGCCGTTCAGGAAATGCTGGAAGGCGCGGCATTCCTCGGCCGGGCTGAGCTTCATGTGATGGAAGCTGACCGCGAGCGAGGTTTCGGTCAGTTCGGCATCGTCACCCTTCAGGACACGCACCGGCACGTCATACTCGTCGGGATTGATGACGCCCCGAGCTACCAGCATGTTGAGCGCACGCCAGCGCCGGCCGCCATCGAACACCTCGAACGTCCCGCGTGGCCGCGAGACCGGCGTAACGAGCAGGTTCTGGAGTACGCCGCGGGCTTCGAGATCGGCTGCGAACGGCTCGATCTGCAGCGATTCATCGGGCGCGGTGCGGACGTTGCTGGCGGAGAGGCGGAGCTTCGAGAGTTTCACGGACTGGATCATGGGAAATCACCCTTCGTTTCTGAGCATCCGATTTGTTCGGACACCATTTCCCTTCCCCCTTCCCTCTCCTTGCCGCCTTGGAATACCTCGGCACAATTTAATGATATTGTTCGATTAAGTATTGTCAGAGATACCGTTCGTACTATCTAGCGACGATCCCAAAACAGCTTTCTATCTATATACGGAAAATATGATGACTGATGATACCAACTCGATCGAACTCGCAACCGAGTTGACCATTGCCTGGCTGGCTAATCCAAATACGCGGACAACTGCTGACGATGTCCCTGCATTTCTGCAGTCGATGCATGCGGCTGTCTCGAAGCTCGGCGGTGAGCAGAGCGTCGATGCTCCGGAAGCGCCGGCTCAGGAGTACACGCCTGCTGTGACGGCACGAAAGTCGCTTGCCAGCAAGGAGCACATCATCAGCATGATCGATGGCAAGCCTTACAAGACCTTGCGTCGTCATCTGGCCACCAACGGTATGACCCCGGCTGAGTATCGTGAACGGTATAATCTCAAGGCGGATTATCCGATGGTTGCGGAAGCCTACAGCGAGAGCCGTCGGGCCATGGCCAAGAAGATCGGCCTCGGCCGTAAGCCTGGCCAGACCGTTCAGAAGGCTGAAGAGCCTGCACCTGCCAAGCCGCGTCGCGGCGCGAAGCCCGCAGCAACCGCAGACGCTGAATAGTCAGTCGTGAGGATTGGCGCTTGGTCGAATGCCAGGCGCCAACGCCTAGCTTTATGAGCGGTGCTCATAAGGCAAAACAACAAAAGGCCGCCCCTTCCGGGGCGGCCTTTCCATTGTCAGCCACTGCTGGCTTGATCCTTAGAGCTGGACAGCCCCGCCAGCGGGGGTCGCACTCATCAGGTTTGCCACGAGCGGCGTGTAACAATGAGACATTCGACCACCTCCTTCCAGTTGTTGAACAGTGAAACGGATATGGGCGAGCCTATCGAAGGTTCAAGGATTACAATCATATTTCGATAAACCGATCTTTCCATTTTGCATCCCGATCCACGATACAGCGTCGAAGCGAGTTATCTTCGATGATGGTACGGCCGGCCCCGTATTTTCGTCGCTACCATTTTGGAGCCGGTACATTGAACGGACCTAGATATATGATCAGCGTCGGCAGGCCGGCTCGGGTGACGCAAAACACCTGTTTGTCGCACAGTGACGTTTCGGACCGGGTTTTCCGATCAATTGATTACCGAACGGCCATTGTGGAGAGGAAAGCGGCTCGGCGACTTTCGGGCGTGCAATTGCGCCAGCAGCCTTTCATTCCGACGCCTTGGTTCAGCAGCCGTCTTCCGAATATTGTTAACGCTCAATTCGCGAGAGGCACGGTAGCAGTCGGTTCGAAACCGCCCGCTAAACTGCGGCCTTGTTGATCCGGTTTCGGCCGGCGTTCTTCGCGGCGTACAGCGCCAAATCGGCACGTCCGTGCAACTGTGCGTAATCTTCGCCGGGCAGGGAAGATGCGATGCCCATGCTTATGCTGGCGAGCATGGTGGCATTGTAATCCACCACGAACGGTGCTGCGCGCAACCCGGCCTGGAAACGTTCGGCGACCTCTATCGCGGCATCCATGTCGCTATGCGGCAACAGGACAGCGAACTCGTCGCCGCCGAGGCGACCGATCACGTCCAAGGGTCGCGTATTAGCCTTCAGGATGTCAGATATGTGTTGAAGGGCCCGATCGCCGACCTGGTGCCCCCAGCGGTCGTTGATCGTTTTGAAATAGTCGATGTCGATCGTGATCAAGCTATCCGACCTTCCTTGCGCGCTTGGCAGCGAGGTTCCTGCAGCACCTTCGAAACCTGCGCGATTACGAACACCGGTAAGTGGATCGGTCATGGCCTGATTGGTCATCTCGCGATCATGTGCATCGAGGCGTTCAGCTAGCCGCGCACGAGCAGTCACCTCGGCAGCAACCGGCAAGCACGTTAGCAATAGAACGACCAAAAACGCCTGTAGGAGATGCGCCTGATCCGACGGGATCGGCGATAGTCTCACCACGGGCCCGTCGCCATGCATCGTAGCGATCGACCCGACGATGGCGATCAGCATGACGGCGGCTTTGGTGCCGATGCTACCGATGCGGAAGGTAATCAACATCAGCGGTGGGAACAGCAGGAAGAGCATCGGCTGTTTGGCAAGGAAGAAGACGAAATAGCTGACAGCGCCCGTCAGCCCGAGGATAGCCACCCCCTCAAACCGCTGTAACCAGGATCTGCTGACAACGCAGGCGACGAAATCACCCCGGAAGACGGCAAAGAAGAAGGGAGTGAATACCAGCAGTCCAAGCGCATCGCTGGCCCACCAGTCGACAAACGATTGCGCGAGAGGCTCGCCGAAAAACCGGTTCGCCGTGGTTGCCCCAAGGACACCGCTAGCGGCGGGTGCGACAAGACCGGCGACCACAAGGAAGCGCAGCAGCGATCCTATTGAGTGCAAGATGCTGTCCTGACATCGGTCGCCACGCACGAGCGCAGCCACCAGCGCAATTTCGAACGTGTTTGACACGCCATACAGCACAGGTCCGATAAATGATCCCCGCGTGACCAGATTAGCCGCGATGTTGCCGACAAAGCCTGCGCTCAACACCGTTTTCCAGTGTGGCCGCTCGTCAGCGAGCAAGAGAGCGACGAGAATGGCGTTGGCCGGCCAGAGCGCCGCGATGTCACGACCGTTGCTTGTAAGGTAGATAGTCGAGGCCGCCGCCAAGAAATACATTGTAGCCGCGGTCAACCACGTTCTGCTGACGTCTCTTGCCGAACTAGGATTTCGCATCCGGGCATCCTTCTCACTTCATAAGTGCGCCAAATATTTAAATATTCGTCAAGAGCAGCAATTATGAACTTCCGCAGGCCGCTTGGTGCCAATCTTAATAGGTAAGACGAATTGGAAGACGGTGGACATAAGAATATTCGCTTAGAGACTTGGTCAGGATTATCGACGCCACGCTAATTACCCAAGACGATCTTAACGGGGCGATTGTGGCGGTGTGCATGGTCTTCGCGATGTTCGAGCGCTGCGGACGTGCCCATTAAGTTCTAACGCCGACTCCCTGAAAAACCTTTTCGACCGCTCGAGCGAGATGATCGCGTTCGTACGGCTTTTGGATCACGACCTCTTCACTACTGCGCCGTTCGAGAGCAAGATCCTCGCCATAACCCGAGGCAAAAATGAACGGAGTGCCAATGGTCTTCAACTTGGACGCAAGATCGAAGCTTGTGCCCCGCCCGACATTGATGTCGAGCATCGCGAATTGAAAGTTCTGCTGGGCTAAGAGCTGGTCGGCTTCGGCGAGGGTGGACGCGAGCGCAACCTGCGCGGCGCCAAGCAGGCGCAGCATATCCTCGGCTTCGAGGGCAATGAGCATGTTGTCCTCGACGAGCAAGACATTGGCTCCGATCAACGGCTGATCGGCTGGTTCCCGAATACCTGTTGAGGCATCGCTTCCCCGAACACGAACCTCTGGCTGTACCAATTCGGGCGCAATAAACACGTGGTGCTCGGGGATGAAAAACTCGGCCACTAAGCCTTCGAGCAGAAACTGCAGCTTCGCCGTTCCCTGAAGATCGAACGGGATTGTCCGTTCGAGGATGACAGACCCAAAACCACGTCGGCTCGGCGCGACTACGGCCGGTCCGCCGATTTCCCTCCAGCGGATATACACGCCTTCGCCAGCCACCGCTTCTGTCGTCACCTCTACGCGGCCGGTGGACGATAGAGCACCATGCTTGCAGGAATTGGTAACGAGTTCGTGGACTACTAACGCCATCGTCGCGATGGCCTGCGGCTGCAGCTGTACGTTCAGACCAATCGAGATGAAGCGGCCTTGCGCCCCCGCATGCGCAGCGATCTCGTCGTCGAAAAGCCCAGCCAAGGGCGCCGGCCCCCAGTTCTGCCGCGTCACCCGGTCATGTGCGCGGGCCAGTGCCTGCACCCGTCCGCTCAACGAGTCGACATAGGTAGCGACGTCGTTGACTGCCTGCCCCGTCTTAGTAATGAGGCTGCGGATGAGGGCGAGGATGTTCCGCACACGGTGGTTCAGCTCGGCGATCAGCAATTCCTGCCGCTCCGATGCCCGCCTGCGTTCGTCGCCCGCGCCATCGGAGTAGCGCAGGATGACCTCGATCAACGCCTGTCTGACCGCCTCGCCGATACGCTGCTCGCGATCGGAAAAAGGCGGGGCCTTACCGCGTATCAGTTCAGCGAATGCCGCAAAGCTCTTGCGCGGCGAGATGCGCGGGCCGTCTGCGCCTTGCTCGACCACTTTGGCCGGATCACCGCCCCAGCGGATCTCGTCCAGCCGTTGGCGACGAAACAGCATGATGTAGTCACGCGGGACGCGTGAGATGGGGATCGACATCATGCCGGCGGCCGTATTCGCGTTTGCTTCACATGCAGCATGCACGGCACCAAGGTGATCAGTGACAAACACCCGGCTTGGCGAGGCCGCATTCAGATGGTGGGCGAGCGCAACCACTTGATCCTCAGGCGGTGTCGCGCCGTGTAGGAATGCCGTGCCACCGCGGTAGATAGCGACACCGTCGCAGTCTATCATGTCGCGGGTCACGTCCTGCAGCCACAGTGCATTTTCCATAAGTGACTCGTCGCCGGCGATGGAGGCGATCAGGCGATCGGAAAGCAAGCGTGCCTTCTGTTCGTCCTCGCCGCGGCCGTGCCGGAGACGGCTTTCGAGCATCATTGAATACATTACACCGAACAGTTCAGCAGCGGTGCGCATGACGAAGCTCGGCAGCCGCGGCCCTTTCGCGTGGCAGGCGATGAGCCCCCACAACCGCTGCTCGACAACGATAGAGATCGACAGTGACGCGCCAACGCCCATGTTGCGCAGGTATTCGATATGAACTGGCGACACCGCGCGACCAATCGAGAGCGAAAGGTCCAACAACGGTGTAACCGCGTCGGCCGGTGGTAACAGCGCAACCGTAGGAGCGGCAACGTCGGCAATGATGCGGAATGGATTGCGCAGGTACAGGGCGCGCGCCTGCTGCGGGATGTCTGCCGCGGGATAGTGCAGGCCCAGGAAGCTCTCCATGCCGGACCGCGTCGACTCGGCGATCACTTCACCGTTGCCATCAGGATCAAATTTGTAAATCATGATGCGATCGAAGCCGGTGATCGCCAGTGTCTGACGCGCCGCATCTTGATGAAACTTATCATGCGTCGGCGCCTTGGCGAGGCGCGCCGCCATGGCCCGTACCATCGAGGCGGCCTCCATCCGCTCGGCTCCTTGGGAGCGCTCGCCCTCGACAATCAGGAGATCGCCCTGAAAATGGATCGACAGGTCTACGGGGGGCAGGCCACGGACAAGATCGACGTTGAACAACCGCTCACCGCCCGTTGACGCCAAAATCGCCATGCGATTGCGAATATCGTGCAGCGCCGTGTCGCTGATCAGGGCATCGAAGCGAGCCCCGAGCATCTTCTCAGGCTTCGCCCTGAAGAAGTCCTTCACGTTCTCGGAGGCACGAACGATTGTCCAATCGTTCGCCATGGCAATCAGGAAGGCGAAGCTCTGGATCTGGTCGAGCCGGGTTATGGGCTCGCGATCGCAAGCGGTCAGATCAGGCGCGGTGTGTTGATAATCTGACATAGCCCCCGTCGGCTCAGCGCCGCTGTGATCGATAATTAAGCGGGGACGTTCCCACCATCTCTCGGAACACCCGGCGAAATTGCGGTGCTCCCTTGAAGCCGACTGCCAGCGCGATCGCTTCGACCGACAGGTTGCCGGTACGCAGCATCTCCGTAGCGCGCCTGATACGGCGGCCCTGGACGTAGGCATGGGGGTTTTCGCCCGTCGTTGCCTTGAACGCGCGTGAGAAATGAAAGCGGCTTAGACCCGCTAAGGCAGCCAGATCGGCGAGGCTGATCGATTCGTGGAGGTGCGCTTCCACGTACTCCGCTACCTGAGAAACCTGACGATCAGACAGCTGACCTTGCGGATCGGCGAGCACGCCGAAAATCTCGAGGGAAGCGAGGAGACAGATGCTTTCAGCATGGAGGTCATCGACCTCCGGCGCGCGCACCAGCGTCTGCAGTTTCCTAAGCGTGCCGTGTAGTTGCGCGTTGCGGGCGTATGCAAAAGGCTCCGGGCGGTGGCGCGCATAGCGATGTCCCAAGTCCTCCCGGACCGCCTCGGGATCGAAATACATGGCTATAAAGTTATTGGGGCGCACATCCGGGTGAGCCCAACCCTCGATCCCACAGCCCTTTGGCACAAACGTAATAGTGTCGCGCAGATCACGGTTTCGCAGGGTGGGAAGCCCGTCAATTCTCAACTCACCGTCGCGAAGCGCGATGTCATGCAACGCGAGATAGTGGCTCTCGCCCCGACTGCTGAATTCGTAAGGCTCGCTGCTCACGAACTCGACATACTCTGCCGAGAATCCACTCCAGTCCCGCGGTGCGCGCACTACAGGCTGGGGTGTCGACGTGGCGAAGGCCATATCAAGAGAAACGCGTGATGGCATATCCCTAGGTAGGACATATTTTGCTGTGAAAAACAAGTCTTGCTGTCGCCCTGCGTGATGTCTCGCAGGATAAGACGCCAGGTCGTCCCCCGAGCTTTCCAAGAGTTTGCAGGCGCCACAACCTCGCATGACCCGGCCGCTATTAAGCGCTTAATTCCCGCCGCTCCCTGTCGGAAAACACATGTTTGTTGTCACCGACGGTCGGAAGCAACGCCAAAGCCTCGTCGAACGGCAATCTGGCTCAGATCGAAGTGTCGGAAAACCCGCGGGGCACTATGTGACGTCGTCTCATGGTGTCGTTCTTCGCCGCTAGATGCACGTCTGCCTTGATCGGTTTCATCACTGAACCCGGCAAGCCGACATCCTCGCAAACGATGGCAGACCGTGCGAAAACTCGCTGGGTGATTCCACAAGGTTGCTGACGGGCGTATGCTGTAATCATGCCATATATCGAGGGTCATGCGCGCGACCAGGCGCTGCTGCTGCCGGCATCGGTAGAGGATTATGTGGCAGCGGATAGTCCGGTTCGGTTCATCGACGCGTTCGTTGATGACCTCGATCTGGGCGAGGCCGGTTTTCATCGGTCGCGGCCGAAGGCGACGGGGCGGCCAGGCTATGACCCGGGCGACATGCTCAAGCTGTACCTGTACGGCTATCTCAACCGGGTGCGGTCGAGCCGACGGCTGGAAGCCGAGGCGGCACGCAACCTCGAGCTGATCTGGCTGCTGCGTGGGCTTCGGCCAGACTACAAGACCATCGCTGACTTTCGCCGCGACAACCGGAGCGCCTTCAAGGCAGTGTTCCGCGCCTTCGTCGTCCTATGCCGCAAGCTCGACCTGTTCGGGCGCGAGCTGCTGGCGGTGGACGGCACGCGGCTGAAGGCGGTGAACAACCCGGGACGCAACTTCTCCCGTGACAAGCTGGCCAGGTATATTGCCGCGGCCGACGAGCGGCTTGAGGGGTATCTTGCCGAGATGGACGCCATCGACCGCGGCGAGGATGGCCATGGGCCTGGCCGCAGCGGGGCACTGGCCGCAAAGATCGCCAGGGTGCGCGAGCGGCGTCAGGCCCAGGAGGCGATGCTGCACGAGCTGAACGCCAGCGGCGAGAGCCAGATATCGCTAACCGACCCAGATGCGCGCGCGATGGTCACGGGTCGAAAGACCACGGTGGGCTACAACGCGCAGGTAGCGGTGGATGCGAAACACAAGCTGATCGTCGAGCAGCACGTTACCAACGCCGGCACCGACATGGGTCTGCTGGCACCCACTGCTGGGGCGGCGAAAGACGCGCTAGGCGTCGAGCAGATCGATGTGGTCGCCGACATGGGCTATTACAAAGGCGAGGACATCGAAGCATGCGAGGCGAATGGTATCACACCCTTCGTCGCCCGACCGAGACGGGGCAGCGCCATCGCCAATGGCCGTTTCTCTAAGGATCTCTTTCGCTACGATGCTGAGGGGGACGCGTACCACTGCCCAGGTGGCCGGACCCTCGACATCAGCTATCGCGCAGTGACGCGCGGCCACGCCAACATCCAATATTCCAACCCCGCCGCCTGTTCAGACTGCGCAATCAAGGTGAACTGTACCAGCAGTCGCTGGCGGCGCATCAACCGTTGGGAAAACGAGGCGGTGCTGGACCGCATGGCGGGGCGCTTGGTTGCGCGCCCTGATATTCTTGCCGTTCGCCGCGAGACGGTCGAACACCCGTTCGGCTCGATCAAGCAATGGATGAACCAGGGCGCATTCCTGATGCGCGGGCTGGAGAAGGTTCGCGCCGAGTTCAGTCTGACCGCGCTCGCATACAATCTAAGAAGAGCCATTACCCTCATCGGCGTGCCGGGGTTGATCAGGGCCGTACAGGGCTGATCAAGCTCGCCAAATCTGCTGCGCAGCGCTCAATGGCCTCCCCTTGAAGCCACCACAGCGCCACCACGGCAGTAACTCAAAAATATTTGCGCCCAGCTCCACCGTTTAACAAAAGACGTCCGTGCCCATGTGACGGCGAGTTCTCGCACGGTCTGGATGGAGTTTCGAGCATGGAATTTGTGACGACCGGCATCCATATTGCCAACCGATTTAAATCCTGGCCTATCGAAATGCGAGTTTGAACCCTCCGCCCGCAATGTAGGAGGTAGCGCCCACGGCTTGCGGGTCGCTGAGATGTGCGCGACCGAACAGGTTCAGAGACGCACTGCTCCCGAGCTCACGTCCGTATAGCATCTCAGCGACGTACTCGCGGTTCTGCGTAGCAAGCGAGAAGCTTTGCGTAACGGGGCCCAGCTCGCCAGTCTGACGGTCGATGACGCGCACCTGCGTCAGATCAATGCTGCCGCTTTCGACGTGCATCGGCTGCGAAACGGTGAACCGGATCCGATCGTGACGACCGGTAAACTTGTCCTTCGTGAGCGCCAGCTGGAACGAGGACGAAACAAGGCCGCTTCCGCCCACTGCAATGGACTGCTGTCGCGTGGAGCCTTGCCGGGTCCGACCGACTGTGCCCGAAGCAGCCAGGGACAGCGTCGAGGTCAGCATCGCCTCGGACGCGATGGTCAGGCCATCGGTGGTCGATCCTTGCGCAAGATCTGTAGGATCGGTCGATTGAACGCCGAGAAGGGCGCTATTCTCATGTAAGCCCGTGTAGGTGAGGCTGACGTTGAGGGCATCATTCGCGGCGTAAGATAGCGCGAACTGGGTCGCCTGCGCTCGGTAGGCGCCAACTCCGTTTAGCGCCATGCGGTCCGCTATGCCGAACTGGCGAGTATCGCGTCGCAGATCACGCTGCGACATGCCCGTCGAAATGGTCAAGTTCTCCGCGATCTTCGCGGTGAACTGACCGTATCCACCCCCGGATGCGAAACCGAGCAACGGGTTGGCGCCGCCCTGCATGGGGTCATAATCAGAAGCCAGGCCAAAGCTCGTCGATCCGCCGAGCATGACAGCACCATCGCCCTCGCCACCCATCATCGAGAATGCGCCATCGGGCGATCCGATGCGCAATGCCGATTGATAAGGCAAGCTGGACTGAACATAACCGGCCAAACGCGTCCGTGGTGAAACAGCCATCGACATATCGAGCCCGAACGAGTTGCGGACTGGCGCTGAGAAAGAGGCAATATTGCTGAACGCCTTGCCACTTTTGGTCGGGTTCGCCTTCATCCAGTCAAGCATTCGGCTGTATAGATACGACTGGAATTGCTCGTACGTGCCGCCCGCCGATAGGACCGTCTGTCCGACAAGCTTGGACGAAAGTGGGATCGCGAAATCCCGGAAGGTCGCGCCGATGTCTTCATAGGCGTAGAAGAACATCCCCTTCGCCTCCCACTTCAGCTGCTCGCCAGACGAGCGGATCTTCGTCGCCTGCTCCGCCTTGATCTTT
Source organism: Sphingomonas sp. AP28 (assembly GCF_056680455.1). NCBI lineage: Bacteria > Pseudomonadati > Pseudomonadota > Alphaproteobacteria > Sphingomonadales > Sphingomonadaceae > Sphingomonas > Sphingomonas sp. AP28. Next base: position 118,254 of record NZ_JBWXQI010000002.1, read on the forward strand.
CCGTTGTCGTCGTAGGAATACCATTTCAGATTGTTGAAATTGAGCGGCGACAAGGCTGCGGCAACGTCGAGTTCACCGACGCCGTAAACGGGATCGACGCCTGGAGCGCCCAAATCGCGTGCCGACTTCAGGATGATGTCGACGCTTTCCTTGGGGAAGTTCGATAGCCATGGCCAACGATCGTGCAGCAGCGCGACAGTGCCCGATACCAGGGGCGCCGCGAACGATGTGCCGGACATGCGGGTGACGCCACCTTGTCCGTCCGAGACGAGAATGAACTCCCCTGGAGCCACGATGAAGCGGTTCATCAGCTCACTGCCAGCCACGCATTTTCCAGCGGTCAACAGGCACGCGGTACCGGGACGATTAGAGAAGCTTGAAATCGTACCAGTCGGATCGACTGAGCCGACAACGATGAGATTGGGATTGGTGGTAAAATTCCAGTCGATGTTCTGGGTCTGCGTACTACCATCGTTGCCGGCTGCTGCGACAAACACCGCGTTCTTGGTCGCTGCAGCAACGGTCGCGTCCGAAAACACGTCGTTCCACCCCTGGTTGAGCGTCCAGCCGGGAACACCGAGCGACATGTTGATGATGCTCGCATTGTTCTGGGCAAGCATAAGTACGCCAGCCTTGATGTCGGCCCAGCCTGCGGTGCCGGTCGCGTCGAACGGATTATAGGCCACCACGGATGCCATGGGAGCAATTCCCATGACGCCCTTGCCATCATGCGCCGCGATCATGAGGCTCGCCACTGCGGCGCCGTGACCATTGCTGAATTGTGAAATACCATCGTACTTCGTGATGTTCTTGGTGCCGTCGCCCGTGACCGTGAAATCGAGCAGCCCGATGACGCTACGCTTGCCCTCGCCGATCGTCGCGCTAATCGCAGGCGACCAGTTGATCTCCTTCATCCAGTGATCGACATGGTCGGTACCGGCATAGTTCATCAGGCCGTCGTACCAGTCGATGAGGAACTGATCGCGCTGGACAGGCGACAGATTGGCCAATGTCGAAGGGTCGGCGAGATTGACGCCGTACCGCGCGAGCAGTGGGTTCACGAAGGCGTTCGAGAAACTCTGCCCCGTCTGTGCCTGTACGGACGCACCCCACGTGGACTGCGATTGGGCAATGACAGTGGTTAGTTGGGTCGCGAGCGAAGCATACGCTGCGTTATTGTCGGTATACGTGCCGAGCGGGCTCCAGAAGGTGCGGATGTTGCCCATCAACGGTCCAACGTCGCCCCAGAAGGTGCGGATGTTGCCCATCATCGGTGTCACGGTCGAACCGCTGGTGCCACCATTGTACGTTTGGAGGCCACCCCAGAACGCCGTCAGGTCGCCCTCGTAAGGATTTACATCACCCCAAAACGTGCGGATATTCCCGAAGAACGGTGATGCATCTCCCCAGAAAGTGCGGATGTTCCCCATGAACGTCCGAATGTTCCCCATATTCGGTTCGATCGTTCCGCTGAGCGCGCGGATGGGGCCGGGCGCTGGGGTCGGAGTAGCCGTCAGAACGGGAACGGTCGGGGCAGGACTGGGCGCTGGCGTGGGCACAGGTACAGGTACAGGCGCAGTTTGTGAAAACGCAGGTATGGCCGCGAAAACTACGGTCGCGATAGCCGTGCTCGCCCGTAGCGCGCGGGTTATTACCTTACGTGTCATGACGCATCCCTCTGTGTCGACAGTTGCCCCCGCCGACACAATTGGCTTGCCACGCTTACTGGTAACGAACCTCTCAAACAGATTGCTTAAATCTGCGTTAACGACGAATAAATCTAGGTATGGTTTTAAAAAGAACCGCTTGGCGGCGTCCCGAACTGAAATGGGGCGCAATGCTTAATCCCGGTGGCCGCCTCTTCCAGGAAATGGACCAGGGCTTCGACATCGATCGGTCGAGAGATAAGGTAGCCCTGGATCAGATCGCAGCCCATCACACGCAGCAACGCTAGGGCCATGGCGTCATCAACGCCCTCTGCTGTCACTTCCATATTCAGCGCATGTGCCAGATCGATGGACGATCGGACAAGGAGCGGGTCCTGATGACTCTGGGTCAGCCCGGAGATAAACATGCGATCGATCTTCAGCTCGTTCGCAGGCAATTGTTTCAGATACGCCAGCGAGGATAGGCCTGAGCCATAGTCGTCGATGGCAATCTTGATACCCTCAGCGGCAAAAGCGTTCAGGTTTGCAAGGGCTCCTTCCGGATCCGTGATGACCGCGGTCTCGGTGATTTCGAAACCGATCTTCCCGCGCGCGCGAGACGCCAGTCTCAGAGCCAAGGCCGCAAACGTTGGATCAGGCAGCAACACGCCCGATACATTGACATAGATAGTCAGGTCGTGGCCGGCCTTGGCTAGTCTTAGTTGATCCTCGACCGCGCGCTCGAGTACCCATTCGGACAAATCATAAATCATACCGGTGGATTCTGCGAGTTCGATGAGCCGATCGGTGGCAATCTGACCACGATCGGGGTGCCACCAGCGAAGCAGTGCCTCGGCGGAGTCGATCGTGTTAGTCTTTGATCGCAGCTTAGGCTGGTAATGAAGCCGTAGCTCGCCAGCGCGAATGGCCCGCGGCAGGTCACGCATCAGGGCAAGGTCATCGAAACTCTGGTCCACGGTGAGCGAGATATCGGCGTACCGTACGCGCTGATGGTGGGTTTGCGCCTCGGCGAGGGCCGCTGCCGCGTGGTCAATAAGCTCCTCCAGCAAAGCAGACGAACCTGCGTCTGCAAAGCCGATGGCGATCGGTAAGTCGATCGTGAACCCGTCAATCGTGATGCGCTTTTCCAGCATATCACTGAGTAGCTCCAGGCGGGCCAATGCTGTTTCGGAATCGGCTGCCGAAAACGCAAACTCGATTGTGGTCCTGCCAGTCCGGCCGACCTGGCAGGAGTCCAAGGCATCGATGATCCTGCGGCCGACTTGATGCAGTATCTGGTTGGAGAGGTCCAAACCGATTGAACGGCGCAACGTCGTAAAGCGCGCGATCTCTGCAATGCCGACAAACTGCATCGTGCCGGTTGGCGTCGCGGCCAACCTCCAGTGATCCCTCAGTGTATCGAACGTCCCGCGTATAGGCCGATCGCGCCCGAAGACCGTCCGTACCGGTGCCTGTTCCGCGTCCGCCAGTTCGCCCGGCGTCGAGAGCGCGTTCGAAGGCGCATGCTGTGCGGATGATGATGTCATCCAGCGTGGGTAAGGCGAGACGGATAATTGTTGGTAAAGGCTTGCGAATATCGTGATTACCGATCTGGTGACGGGCAGGGAACGGCCAAATTTAACATGGTGTTAGGTGATCGCTCCTACGAGCGAAGTCGAGCGAGGGGGCAGGTTGAACGTGATCGGGAGTGGGAAAGATACGGAGACGACGCCGCTTCACGCACAGGCCTTGGCTGGTTTGGCGACGGTCGCTGTCTCAGCGTTGGCAGTGAAATTCGAGTGGTGCAGCAAGCTTTGTATGCTCTTGATGCCGTATCATTCGCTCAAGGCTAGCGAGTATGTGCTAGTCGCGGTGATCGTTGGTTTGGGGGTGGTCGGCATATCTGCCATTCGCCAGCGACATCTGCTCCGGCAGTTGTCCGAAAAGAACGCTGAGCAACGTGCCACCCATGCCCTTGCAAGAACCGATTTCCTGACCGGCATTCCGAACAGATTGGCTCTGTCCGAGTATGTCGCCGACCTTGATGAAAAAGTCTTACGCGGTGTCGCCGCTCTCGTTCTCGATCTGGATGATTTCAAGGCGATCAACGATACCATGGGCCATGCGGCCGGAGACGAAGTCCTGAAGTGCGTTGCAAGCAGGCTCGTGGCCCTGGGCGACCGGTATCGCGACACCATCATCTTCAGGCTTGGCGGCGACGAGTTTCTGATAATGGTTCAGGGGTCTGGCATCGATCTAAAACTTTTCGAAAGCATCATCCGGGAAACCATATCGGTGCCCATGGTGCTGCCGTGCGGCTCGATCACCGTGAGCAGTTCGATCGGCGCCGCGCCCGCCGATATCGGCAATACACATTTTGCCAACATCATGGCCACGGCAGATCTCGCCATGTTTGGCGACAAGAGAACCGCGAAAAGCCGATCGAATACCTCCGCAATGGCCCGGTCGGCCACTCTGCTTGCAAATAGCTACGCTCAGTCCTGAGGGGGCCTCGCGCGACTGAAATATGGTTCAGTGGCCGGCGAGCCCAATTTCCGACGCCTCACGTCGCTGCATCTCACCTAGCGTCGCAAACACTGCCGCCTTGTTCAGATGGTCTCGTCGATCAGACGGCGTAAGCGCCCTGGATGCCCGTGCCAGCGCGGCAAGCGTCAAGCGTCAAGCATTCGTAATCGATCGGTGTTGTGGTCTCGGCCAAGATAGCTCCGTGCACACGTGATGGTCGTTATGTCGCGAATGGATAGTTACGACTGCGAACCGCGACGGACGCGACATTATTCGCTGGCAAGGCCGGACGTTACGATTGTCGGACGAACAGTGCACCCGGTGGCTCTCGCTGGTCATGCCGATCGCACGGCGCCGACCTGATCGCGCGGATGCGCGGCCAGCGGATGTGGCCAAATTTCAGTGATGACAGGAACCGGTGATCGCCTCGTGCCCGCACTAGTCCAGCATGATTTCCGAAGCGCTCCCCTTAGCCACCATCCGCCCGATCGCGTTGAGCAGTTTGCCCATCGCGACGGGTTTCTGGATGACGTCGTCGGCGCCCTGCGCGAGACAGCGCTCGTGAAGATCGACCGCCATGTCGGCGGTCACGACAATGATGGGCAGCAGGCCCTTCGCATCGGTACGCGCGCGGAGATGCTTGATCGCGGTGAGCCCGTCCATGCCGGGCATCCGCAGATCCATGAGGATGATGCTGAAATCGCAGTCATTGATCATCTGGAGGCCGGTCTCGGCATCGGCTGCCTCGGACATGTTGGCGCCCACGACGCGCAGCATGTCCTTCACAACTCGCCGGTTCATTGCGTCATCTTCAACGAATAGCACTTCCATGGCCGTCCCTTCGTCCGCCTGACTATGCTGCAGAGGTAAACAGCTGATTAGCGGGAACATCTGCCGGCGGCCTGTCGGCGTAAAAGCCGGTCAGCGCAGTGATCAGCCGCTGGCCGCTCACCGGTTTCAGGACCACCTGGCTGGCGCCCGCCACCTCGACCTCGTCAAGCGGCAGCACGTCGGTCGGCGCGAACAATATCGTCGTGGCGACGCCATGCGCGGTCGCATGCCCGACCAGGGTCCGCAGCGACGGCAGCGCGTCCATACCATCGAGACATGTCGACTTGCCTTCGATTAGCAGGTGGTCGCATTCCCCGCGCGTAATTGCGTCCAGGGCCTCTTCCGCCGCCCCCGCACACGCGAAGCTTTTCACCTCGGTCTCGAGTAGGCCTCGCAACATGCCCTGGGCAATGCCGTTCGATTCGAGCAGGATCAATCGTGCGTCGGCAAGACGTCGGGGTGCGACGGCGATGTCGTTGGCACCGCTGCCGGCCGCTAACGGCAGGATGAGCGGTATTCGCAGGGTGAAAGTCGAACCGTGATCGACCACGCTGTCGACCATGACATCGCCGCCCAAGGCGCGCGCGAGATTGCGACAGATTGCCAGGCCCAGTCCGGTGCCCGCAAATTGTCGCGTGGTTCCTCCATCGACCTGATGGAATGGTTCGAATATCGCATCGAACTGGTCGGTCGGTATCCCAATGCCGGTATCGGTCACCGCGATGACGAGGGTCTCGTCGTCTGCGTGCGTGGCCAGCGACACCGATCCCTCGGGCGTGAACTTGATCGCGTTGGACAGCAGGTTGAAGACGATCTGACGAATACGCGCGCCGTCGGAAACGATCTCCCGTGGGGCATTACCGACATCAAGCGACAAGGCGAGCCCCTTGCTCGTCGCCTGTCCCGACCAAAGCCGTGTGGATTCTTCCAGTATCCGGCGCAGATCGGTTGCCTCCGCCACCACTAACGTCGTACCCGTCTCCATCTTAGCGACGTCGAGGATGTCGTCGACCAGGGCCCGCATCGTCTCGCCCGCACCGTGCACCACTTCGACCTGCTCGCGCACGTCCGCATCGATCCGCCGGTTCGTCAGCAGAATCTGGGTCATGCCGAGAATGCCATTCAGAGGCGTCCGAATCTCATGGCTCGTCATTGCGAGGAAATCGGTCTTTGCCTTCAGCGCCTTTTCTAGGCGTGTGTTGACCGTCGTCAGGACGTCGTTCGCGTCCCGCACCTGGTTTCTGCTCCGCCGGATCGACACGTACCCGAACGCCATGAGGCCGAAGACGACGGCACCCGCGGCCAACAGCCCGCCGAGCACGATCTGCCGGAACTGAGACTTCTGTCGTTCGATCGCGATATCGCGCTCGAGCTGACCTTGCTTTAGCTGGGATATCTTCAGGTTCTGATTGGAGAAGTCGAACCGTGCGCTCATGAGTTGCGAGCTTGCCGAAGCGGTAAGGTTGCGGGCTTCGCCATCCAGTCGCTGGAAGGCCTTCAGATGCGCCAACGCCAGATCGCCGCGTCCCAGCTTCTCGAAGACCTTTGCCGCCAGTTCGTGGAATTGCCGGAACGGCAGCTCGGTCTTGGTCAAATCCGTCCCCGCGAAGGTGGACCGGAGCAAGATCGCGGCCCGCGGGTAATCCCTCTGCGCGGCAGCGACCTCTGCGGCGATGCCGAACACGAAGGGACGCTGACTCGCGGCTTCACCACTTGCAGACAAGGCAAGGGCGCGACGCACCGTCTGCTCGGCCGCAACCGCCTTGCCGCTATCCACCTGTGCTTCCGCGATATTGCCTAGCACGACGACGGTCTGCAATCGACTGCCCAACGCCTGGGCGGCGCTCAAGGCTAGACGGTATTCGCGCTCGGCCTCCGAATATCGGCCGAGCTTGCGAAGAACCTGGCCCTGATTGTTATGCGCCCCGAGATTCAGACCCGGTTCCCCACCATAGATCTCCGATGATTGCCGGTAATATTGCAGAGCCTTGGCGTAGTCGCCGGCGTCCCAGTAGATCTGACCCATGTCCTGCAAGACCAGCGACTGGCTACGCGGCACGCCGGCCACGCCGAAGATCTTGAAGGCATGCTGATAGTCGGAAAGGCCTTCCGTCACATTGCCTTGCGTAGCAAAGATACCGCCCCGCGACCGAAACAAGTCGCCTTGCAGTTTCGAGTTCGGTGCAACGCGACTGATTGTCATAAGGGCGGCGTCAACCGTCGCCTTCGCTTCCTTCGCGCGATTGACCATGATCAGGGACTCAGCGCGCAACCATGCAGCGGTACCCGCCGCGATCGTCGCCTCGTGCGATGTGGGCAACGAAGCGGCGAGCTTCACAGCAGCATCACTTTTGCTGAGTGCATGCTCGGGGTCGCTCATCATCGCCGTTTTGGCATCGGCGATCGCGACGTCAAATGCCCGATATTGCCCCTGTCGCGGCACTGCGGCCGTTGGCGCTTGAGCGCCAGCGACGGAGGAAAGTCCTAGTGCGGCGACGATGATCAGACGGCGAAGGCAGCGCATGGGAACCTCTTGTTTCGGGATCGAATATCCGATGCAGGTTAAGGGTTCGGAACCGCATTCGATTTATTTGGCGCAGGCAGTGGTGACCGGTCCCAGCGCCCGGTGTGCTTATCCTCATAGCCTTCATGAATGGGACGGCGATGAAGACGGCCCAGGCATTCCCGGAATCGAATCTGTAGCTAGAAAGTCCGCGGATAGAGCCTTCCGATACCAAGCCGAGGGAAAACGGGAATATTGGCCCGCGATTATGCAGCGGTTCTATGGCTGCAATTCAATGTGGCAGAATGTTTCAAAGTAGCCGATGGCCGCTACGTCCTGCCTCGTTGATCGAGCCAATCGATCAATCGCTGATCTGTCGGAAACCACATGATTTCCGATGGCACCCCCGGAGCCACTGACGCGACTGTTAATCGAGGCTCAGTCTGTTCGACAAACCCTATCGCTTTGCCCGAGTAGGCCGAAACCCGGTTTTGGAGGTTTTCCGTCACAGCCGATCGTTAGCATTCAACTGGGTCCGTTCTATATACTGACCCCCATCAGGAGGCTTTCAGTATCCGGCTTAACACAGCCTCTGCGTCGGTCGCCGGCACGAAGAGGCGGGTCCGGTAAGCGATGATTTCGGTGAAGCAGCCGAGCGATTTCAGCCAGGGCAACTGCGAGACGGGTGCGTCCACGATCTCCACCCTCAGGTTGCCGTTCACGATCGAGCGCTTGAGCGTCATCGGGAACGGCCGCACGAAGTCGACACTGCGGCCTGAGAGGACCGATCGTGCGATCGCGTCGACCGGTAGATCGTCGGTCTTGGCGATTCCGAGCTTGGTGTAGAGCTGGACGACGTGCTGGTCGAATACGAGACGGCCTAGCCACGAATTGCCATGGGCGTCCGCAATACGGTTCACCGCGAGATGGTCCGACGGCAGCGCCGACCAGATCGGCAGCAGCAGGCCGGTCGCCAGTCTGATCGTCTCGGTATCGACCTGACCCGCCGCCTCGGTGACCTCCGCGCTCCATTTGGCCTCGAAGGTCTCCCGGTCGACAACGTCCCATGCCGTTTCCAGCAGATCGGCCTCGCGCAAATACTCACGTCGGCAGGGACGCTGCAGTTCGATGCGCGCGATCGGCTGGCCATCGTCGTCCATCCACGACCGTGCTCGGGTACGGAGCGCGACGCGCCCCGACCGGGCGTTGACCACGAACGCGACATCGTCCTGCCATTTGGCGAGGTCGAGGATACGTTCAAGCGAGATGGGATTCTTGCGGCGGGCGATCTCGATCGTGAGAAGGTGCGAGGTCGCGCCCGACAGGGGATCGGTGCGCAACAGCGTGTCGTCGAGGACCGTCGCGGTATCCGCCGTGATCGTCTCGACGCCGACATCGAGCGTGCCGGCTTCGCGAGCTGCTGCGACGCGGGTTTCGACGAGTGCCAGGAATTCGTCGAATATCAGGTTCTGGAGCCCGATCGGCAGGGCCAGCAGACGGTTCAGCCAGCGTTGGATGGGCGGCAGCTCTTCCTTCAGGAGGCCGTCATTGTCGTGCAGCTCAAGGCCGGTGCGCGAGCAGAAGTCGTCCATCGTCGTGCTGGTCAGCTTGCCGCCATCGAGGAGCGCGAACCATGTCAGGAGTGCATCCTTGGCATACTCACTTTCGAGATTGTCGGCTGGATCAAACAGGTTTTGCCCGCCGGTCTGCCGCTGGCCGCGCGTGAGGGCGCCAAGGCTGTCGAGGCGCCGCGCGATCGTCGAGGTGAAGCGCAGCTCGCCCTTGCAGTCGGTGGTCACCGGCCGGAACAGCGGTGTCGTCGCCTGATGGGTACGGTGCGTGCGACCAAGCCCCTGGATCGCGCGATCGGCACGCCAGCCGGGTTCGAGCAGGAAGTGGGCGCGCTGCTGCTGGTTCTTGGCATCGAGGCTGGCATGGTACGAGCGCCCGGTGCCGCCAGCGTCGGAGAACACCAGCACCCGCTTGGTGCCGGCCATGAACGCCGCGGCCTCAACCTGCGAGGAGCGCCCTGAGCGGGTCTCGATCTTCTGGCGGCCGTCCGACGTCGGTACGAGACGCCGCGAGCGCCCCGTCACTTCGGCTACCATGTCGGTGCCGAAATGCTCGATCAGCGCGTCGAGAGCGGAGTTGATCGGAGGTAGTGCACAGATGTGCTCGAGCATCTGGTCGCGGGCAGCGAGCGCGTCGGGGTTATGGACCGGGTTGCCGAACTCATCGCTCATCGGCGCCGAGCGCGCGGTGCCGGTGTCGTCGGTATACGTCTGCATCTGCCGCGTTGGGAACGCCCGCATCAGATAATCGGCAATATACTCGGTCGGTGACAAATCTATCGTAGGATCCGCACGCTCGTCGGCCGACATCTGGGCCAGCCGACGATCAAGGATCGCCTCGGCGGTCGTAACCAGCTGCAGCACCACCGACTGGTCAGCCTTCAGATGCTGTTCGACCGCGGAGATGACCGTCGGCAGCTTCATCGAGAGCAGGACCTGCCCGAAGAAACGCTGCTTGGTCGATTCCAGCCGTGAGCGTGCCGAGGCCTTGGCACCGCTGTTGAGCGTCGTCTTTTCGAACCCGTCGACGACTCCGGTCAGCTCCAGCGCCTCTTCCATGTTCTGGTGAATGACGCTCCAGGCCTTGGCATAGGTATCGTAGATCTCGATCTGCGCCGGCGTCAGTGCGTGCCGCAGCACGTCGTACTCGACGCCGGCGAAGCTCAGCGCCCGCGATGTATAGAGACCAAGCGCCTTCAGGTCGCGCGCCACCAGTTCCATCGCTGCGATCCCGCCCTTCCGGATTTCGGCAATGAACGCTTCACGGTCTGCGAACGCTGTGTCGGGTCCCCACAGGCCAAGCCGCACGGCATAGGCGAGGTTGTTCACATCGGATGCGCCGGTTGCGGAAGCGTAGAGGACCCTGGCACCGGGCAGGTTGTTCTGAAGCAGCACGCCGCAGATGCCCTGCTGGGATCCTTCCTTCTTTCCCATGGCACCCTCGCCACCGGCAACGCCGCCCATCTCGTGGGCCTCGTCGAAGGCGATTACCCCTTCGAAATCGGGACCCGCCCAATCGAGGATCTGCTGCAGGCGGCTATGGTCGGAACGCATCGAGCGCAGCGTCGGGTAGGTGACGAAGAGCACGCCCTCGTCCAGTTTGATCGGCTGGTCGATCTTCCAGTTGGAGACCGGCTGTACGTCGCCCGACATGCCACCGAGCGCCGTCCAGTCGCGACGCGCATCTTCGAGCAGCGGTTCGTTCTTTGACACCCATATATGCCGGCGACGACCCTGCAGCCAGTTATCGAGGATGCACGCTGCGACCTGTCGGCCCTTGCCGGCCCCAGTACCGTCGCCCAGAAAGAAGCCCTTCCGGTAACGGCTGCCCTTGGGATCGATGGTGAGCCCGACGCCTTCCTTGGCAGGCTTGAACGAACCGGGGAGCAGCTGACCCCAGGCGTGGCCCGCATAGACCACAGTCTCGAGCTGCGATGAGGACAGCATCCGCTCCGTCACCGTGCGCTCCGGAAGGTGGGCAATGTGCGTCGGGATCGGTGCGGGTATCGACCCCATCGCCACTGATTCCACCAGCGCGGTCGGGTGGTCGCCGGCGACATCGAACACGATCCGGCTTGGCCGGTAGGGCAGATAGCAACCGACCTGGTCGGCCAGCGGTGCAGCCGTCGCCAGGGTTCTGTAGCTGACCGGCAGTACGTTGTTGCGCACCGGTGCATGATAGGTGCGAGCGACCGTAGCCTTAGCCTGCCGCGCCGCGCCGAACAGGCTTGGTTTGGGCACCGGCAGTGCCGCTATCGGGGTATCAGCCACCAGCGAGGCCCGCGGCGGGATAGTTACGGCGTCGAGGAAACCCGCGACCGAACTGCGCTGGATGACAGTGTGCGAGGTGCCGCCTGCCATCTTGTCGATGACGTAGAGTCGCACCGCGATATCGGTGCCGTGCTTGCGGTAGCAATGCTCCAGCCGCAGCGAGGTCCGAACCGTGCAGCCGGTCAGCACCGCCTCATAGGCTGCCTTCAGCCGTGCGCTTGGTGCGAACCAGTCGGGCATGATCGCCACGACCCGGCCGCCCTTTGCGACGCGCCGGATCGCTGCCTGGAGATGGCGAAGTGCTGCAAGATCGTCTGCGCCGCGACCGACGCTGCGCGAGAAGGGCGGATTCATCACCACCACGGTCGGCTTCGGCAGTCGCGCGTGCAGACTGACCAGCGCAGCGCCGTCGTGGCCGGTGACGATCGCGTCCGGGAAAATGCCGGCTAGGCGGTCGCGGCGTTTCGCGTCGATTTCGTTCAGCTGCAGGCTGGCGCACGCCGGTGCCTGAACGATCAGCAAGCCGTTGCCGGCGCTGGGTTCGAGGACGATGTCGTGCGGACCGATCGCGGCCATCAGCACGGCAATCGCCGCGATATCGACCGGCGTCGAGAATTGCTGGAGGTCGATCTGTTCCTCGCTGCGCACCGTTTGGGTCGGCAGCATTGCCATGACCGCCGACGCCTGTGCCACGTCAGCCAGGCCATTGAGCTGGTACGGCCGCGACGCGAGATGGAGCGCAATGCCATGTTCGAGCATCTCGAAGCTGTCGCGCTGCGTCCAATGGCCGTCGGCGTCCGAGCCGCCGATTGTCGCAGTCATCGCCTCGTTCAGATCGCGGCGGGCGATCGGCGCGCCCGATGCCAGCAACCCGGCAATGCGTGCCGCTGCACTGTGATCGGTGACGGGCGGAAGATCGAGCAGGTCGAACATGGCAGGTTCCCTCAGGTTATGCTGCCAATCCGACAGCTTACCGTCTTCCTCCCTCTCCTCTCTCTGCCGCTTCGAGCGCCTCGGCCCAGTCCTTGTAGCCCACTGGATAATCTACCTGGATGACACGACTCTCGGATGCGAAGCGGGCAATGCTTCGCGCGACCGCACGGCGTCCGGCGAGATCATTATCGCCCGCGAGGATCAGCTTTGTAACGCTGTCAGGGATCGTCACGAGATCGAGCCGGCGCGAGCCGAGCGTTGCCCAGCAAGGTAGTCCGCGGATCCGGGACCAGGCGCGCCCCGTCTCGAATCCTTCGGCCAGGCCAATGGTCGCACTAAGTCCGCCGCCCCGCCATGCCCCGGTACCAAGCGTGCCGAGCGTCGCCTTCTGAGAATAGCCTCCGTCGGGCTTCAGGAAGATGCGTTGAAAGGCGATCAGGCGCTGCGCTTCACGGACCCCGACCAGCAGTGCCGGCTTGAAGACAGTCATGGGTTTGGGACCTAGCGGACAGTGCGGATGGAAGCGGACGTCGGTTGGCACCGGCAACAGCCCCCTTGAGGCGAGGTAGCGCTCAGCCAGGTTACCGGAGACACTGACCGCCTCGTTCCACAGCCGGTCGATGTTGGCCGTACCCTTTGCCTGGGCCGGAACGGGCGGTTCATACCGGCGCCCGATCGGTATCCGGTCCAGCTCACGCAGGATGTCGCCGGCGTCGCACCCTGCAAAGCAGGTCACCAGCAGGCCGCGGTCACCCTGCCTGATCGAGAGGCTTGGCGTACCGTCGGTATGCGCGGGGCACCGACACATCGCGCTGTTCCCGTGCCAGGTGCCGCCAAGCGCGCCGACTAGATCGACGAGTTGCTGCGATGGTCGATTGGCGATGATAGCCATATCCCATACCCCTTAGCGCGCACCGGCGGGGACGCCGGCGATCGCGTAGAAGGTTTTGTCACGATCGAAGTAGCTGGCGATCTCCTCGACAGCCCCTTCCGGGTCAGATGGCAGGTCGCGCCCCGTTTTCTTCGTCACATAGTCGGCCAAAGCCTTTTTGGCGGATATCTCGCTCGGATGGAAATCCAGGACGTCCTTGGCGCCGTGGTCCCTTATGAAAAGGACGTACTTGGTCATGGCTACAGGCCTCGTACTGAAGGCTGCCTTTACCGGCCGCCTTGGGTTGGAAGGGTTAAGGCCGTTTTCCGCGACCCATTTCTTACCCTCCCTCTCCACTCCATGTTTTTGACGGACCGAGTGGCGCACCGTCTCATTTACCAGCTGCTAAAAGGTCGCCGCTAAGCTGCTCTTGGAACTAGAATCATTCTGTGCCGGTTTGTCGACCGCGCCCTTTTTCATTCGAGGTGTCGATGAACCAGTTTTCGCAGATTGAGATTGCCAACTGGATCTCCATTTATCTGGCAGCGGCTATGTGCTGCGCAATCGCCATGGCCATGTCAGTCTCCGTGACGGTCCACGGTTTGTACCGGGACAAGGCCTGGGAAGATGTTCGAAGTGTTCGTGGCGCCGTGCTTTTCCTGCCAAAGGCGTGGTGGCGCTGGCAAAAGCTGTATCTACTGTCGACACCGGTAACGCTTGGAATCGTTAGTTATTTCGCTGCGACGATGACTTGGAGCTGATTGCTCAAATATCCAGAACCCGAAGCAGTTTGATAGACGCAGAATCCTGATCCATTTCCGACCTATCGAGCGTCACGAGATCACCCAGGACCGCCATGCGAGGGTGCGTCACTGCCTTGGCAGCTTCGTACTCGTCGCTGTCAAAACCCATTGCCTCCACCACCACTGTCCGCAATTCCCCCGTCATGCGCGACCTCGCCTCCAGTATGAAGTCCGGCCGGCAGGGGCCGTTTGGTGTCATTGAATCGAAGAGCGGCTTGCTGATGGCCATGTCGACACCCCGGGCGTGCAACACGCGCTGGGTATGGAGGATCGCGCGTAGCGCTTTCCGCTCGAAGTCGGATTCCACAGGTACGAACATACGTCCATTGTAGATCGGCTGCGCATAGGCGCGCAGTGGCGCATAGCCGCGCGCCTCGGGATATTCGCCAGCGACGACAAGGACGATGTACGGTCCGCTGATGTGGTTACCCCGGATCGAGGGCGACTGGACGCGCGTCGCGATGGTGACCGGTTCACAGTCAGGCACATGGATCTCATTGCCTTTGATCGTCTTGGCATAGAGCGCCACGAAGCCTTGCGGAGCATGCGTCTTGGGCCATTTCGGCGCCAGTGCGCGTAGCGTGCCATAGACCGTGTTCGTCTCAAGGGGACGCGCGTGGGTCCAAAAGGCCCGCGCCAGCTCGACACCCGGCGCGATCTCGATCTTGCCGGCCGCACGGCCTAGCGCTGCGAACTCCTCCCGGATCGACCATTCATAGCCCATACCCAACGGGGCAATCGTATTACAGCCGGCGCTGTCGAGCAGGCGCCATAGGAGCCGCGCGAGCCGCGGGGTCGAGGCGTTGCGGGTCCGATCGTCGAGACTGTCGTCCTCAGGTCGCTGTGCGAGCTTCTCCGGCGCTGGTCGCAGAACCTCGAAAAAGCCTGACGGTGGATCGGTCGGGGTGTTGTGCGACCTGACTTCCGTGATGCGATTGGTGGCCTGGTCGCGGAAGAACGGGCAATCGGTGCGGTGCTCCGGCCGTTTGGTGCTGGTCAACCGCCGCAGATAGTAGGTTTCGGCCTCGGAGAGGTAAGCCGGCGTCAGGATGGGCGGGGCCTTGCCCGGTCCCAGACAGCCGCAGGCGATCCAGCGGTGTCCGATCCGCGCATTCTGGACGAGCGTCACGCCAGCTTGTTCGTCATGGAACGAGCCGTCGCCGACATACCAGCGCACCAGTGCCTCATGCAGGGATGCCGGCAGCGGGATCCGATCCCCGTTGTTTCCGTCGGTATCGCGGTGGATCAACCACATGTTCGAGTGACCTTCAGGCGCTGATTGGGACCAGTTTCGGCAGGTCTGGTGGTCTTGACAAGCACAAACCGCTTGATCTCAACTCTTGGATATCAAGACCAAAGGGGGTTTTCCGTGCGTTATCCACTGGCTGTTGCTGGCCTTTGCGCCGCTCTAATCGTCGGTCCGCAAGCCGGTGCCGCTCCAAAGAGCTCAGCGTTCCGGAAGGTTCAGCTGATCTCGATGACGGGTAGTCTGCCCACCGATGCCACGAGCTCTTTGCCCGGGATCCCACCATCAGCGGCAATAGTCGAGCCGTCGCCGCTGCCGGGCGCCTTTCAGGTCCATGATCTTAGTCGCCGCTACGTTCAGTTCCGCATGCAGCAGGAGATCGCTGCAGCGGCGGTAACCCCGGTAGGTGCTCCTATTATAAGTGGCGAACCCACGGGTGTTGCGGCGTTTTCATCGATCCAGGTTCCGGGCTGGCTTCGCGGGGGGATCGCCGTCCAGCCCGTCTATTTCAAACCCGGTTGCGCTCCGCTGTCCTATCGTCCGTCAGGGTTTCTTGCACGGAGTGCGGAGACGCGTCGCGCCGCCTACTATGGGATGATGAGCGCGGTGGCCTGCGAGCATGGTATCCCGACCGGTTTGTTCGATGCGATGATTATCCGCGAGAGCGGGTACAATCCGATCGCGACATCTACGGCGAACGCGTACGGCCTCGCGCAGCTAATGCCGGGCACGGCGGTTGGCCTCGGCGTCGATCGGTATGATCCGCTGCAGAACATGCGTGGTGGTGCCCGTTATCTTCGGCAGCAGCTTGATCGTTTCGGCCAAGTTCACTTGGCGCTGGCCGCCTATAACGCAGGTCCAGGTCGCGTGCACGGCGGCATGGTCCCGCGCATCACCGAAACACAGGCTTACGTCTCAGCCATTATCGCGAACTGGTCGCGGCTGACGTCGCCAGCTCGCTCGCCTTCACCGATCTATAATCGGTCAGCGGGCTATACCAAGGTCGACATGATGCAGCGCTTCTAAGCAGAAATTGACCTCTGCCTTGGCTTCATGCGAACCGATGTAGTGACGGATTTACGGCGACGACCAAGCGAGTCTGTTCGTTCGCCGGATACGACCTCGATCAAGCTGACGTCATACTCTGGTAGCCGGTTTTCTGCTTCAATGCTCTTGAGAAGCTGCTTTAGACGTTTCATTGGACCCATAGAACCAATTTTTTGATGAAGCTCCTCAAGATTGATGTCGATTGGACCAGCTTCGCAGTAACAATGGGCAATTTCGTAAAGACGACGTTCGATTGCACCCAAACGAAAATAGTCATGGTGATAATGGTAGATCCGCTGATCACGTTTGATTGCGCGGTATAGCCAATTGCATGGGCGGACGCGCACATAGCGAAGGACTTCGTCCCCGTTCGCCATTTTCTCGTACTCGACCTGCGCCTCGGACAGCCACGAGAACCAGCCCCGGTCGATTTTTGATCCGGTCTCGATATTCGTCTTTATCTGAGTGCCTTGAAGGCGTTCCAGCGCTTCACCAAACCGCCGGTAATCGCGTACCGACGGTCGCTCGACTCCGGTGATGCGAAAGAAGTCATGAGCTGAAAAAGTCACGTCCTCATCTGAGATCTGGCCATCAGCTATCGCCTGCGCAACGAGCGAGGCAACATACAGAAGGATTTCCTTGTCCCACATTGTCGCAACACCGGTTGCGCTTGGCCGGATTTGAATGGTCACCTGGTCATGCTTGTACTCGATAGGCTCAAGGTGCGCATTCTTCGAAAGCACGAAGAACGGGTAGTCCATGATGCTCCGCTCGCCGCGGACTTTTCCGTGAAGCGGGCTGTCCATGTCGAACAGTGAAATCTGCCGCGCTATCGCTGGTGATTTCGCCATCATCGATCCCCTTTGCAATACACCCCCCTTCTTATCATTCTATCCTCTAGAATCACCCCTAGTCGAACATAGGGTAACTGAAAGCACGAGCTTTGGCGGTTCAATCGGTCGCGATCGCCGGATCTCGTCAGGGTACAACGAAAGGAGACGCTAAGCCTCGTGCTTTCGGTTACCCTATCCTCACTCACAGCAATGCCGGCCCGACCCGACTTCCAGACCTCAGCGCCGTCGCCAAAAGCTGGCCTACGGATCGAAGGTCTGAGCTGCTCAATAGCGATCGGACTGGTTGCCTTTTGGCGTGGTCCTTCAGGCCATGAAAAGTCCGCCCCAAGTTCAGTTTTCCCGAGGCGGCGTTCTTATTCATGCCGCGAAGATACGCTCCGGGGCGGTCGACATCGCCTCGAACGTGTTTATGGGCCGTCGCGATAACCGAGGCTGCCGCGCCTTTCTGACCCATTAGTCGACAAGCCTCACGCCAAACATTGGCTGGGATTGCAGCCTGGGCAATGAGCCTCTCGGCGTCACCGATGATAATACCCCATGTCATTTGCTCGGGAGGACACGAAATGAACTCGGGAGCCACGGCGGCAATAAAGCTCGGATCAACGCCGTGATGGGCTAGGTCCGCCTCAACTTCACTTTGCGGCTCGTTGTTACGGACGTCGTAGCCTCGCTCACTACCGTTTCTCGCCAAGCCTCTACAGTAATTTGCTTTAGCAATGGGTGGTTGGTTTGTAGTTGTATAGTGGGTGTCGTTTAAGACGCCCGAGGGTGAATCTTTCACCGGTTCCCGTTTCTCGTTATTCCTCGCCGAAACCGTCCTAATGCGCTCATCGAGCGCTGCCGCATGACCTTCCAGCTTTGAAACACACGCCTGGAGCAGACGTTCATCCCGAACCTTCCGCATCTGGTGAGTAGCCAACTGAGTGCTTTCGATGATGCCGGTTGCATCGACACCTCCGATCTCCTCGTCGATGATAAGCTGCACCAGGCTGCTGATGCGGCGGCGGGCTGCGGTAAGACGCTTTCGAAGAACATTTATGCGCAAGTCCGCCTCTGTCCCCTCGTCAGCTATGCGGACGAATTCATCGTAGCGCACGCCAAGCGGGCTGAGATCTATCCCGTAAGCATAGATCAGCCGGCCGTCTTTTCCCCTTGCTCCGATACGCTTGCCATTGGCGCTGTCGCGGTGTGCAACCAGACCCCACCGCGTTGCACTGTTCAACAGCTTCTGAAGCTGCCGAATACCAATTCCAAGCTTTTGACTGAGCGTTTCGTTAGAGGGAAAGACAATCGGGCGCTGTCCCTCACTCCAGTCTACCTCCCGCGACCAACTCATCAGTGTGTCAACCGCATGCACAAGGCGAGATGGTACACCAATATAGGGAGCCGCACGTTTAAAGGCTGTTAGAACATGCCGATGACTTACGCGTTCGGGAAGCCCGGAAAAGCCTTCAGCGATCCGTCCAGTCGAAGCTGTGCGTTCGTCTACTCGACGATGACCAGCTCCTGGAGCGAAGGTAATAGAATTCATTCGGAGAATCCCCTTTGGATTTCCGTGCGGACGCAGAAGTCCGTGGCGCGCTAGGCACGCATTCCCGCTGCATCATCGTAATTTGGCTATGCCGCTGTTGTTACGCAGCACTTCCAAAATTCCGAAAGCTCCGACCTATTGCCGGGCTTTTCTTCTTTGCACGGCATTCCCTCAATTAGGTTTCGCGAGGCCAAGCGACCTCGAGATCGCCTCCCGTGATTCCGGACTCGGCGATAGCGACAGCCTAAACGGCAGCGGCATGGGAAGTCGCTCGCGTTGGCTCGTGCTTTCGGTTTCTTTGACGAGGAAATTCTCGTGCTTTCAGTTTCCGTATGTCGGACGCACCAAAAAAAGGGCTTCATTAGATAGAGTAACTGAAAGCACGAGAGGCACGTCGTCACGCGACGCGCCCCTCCCTCGCCGAGAGTAGCAGCTTAGAGTATCGCTCGTGCTTTCAGTTACCCTATCTCACTGAGTCCGCGAGAGGGGGGAAACGGTGCCATCCCGGCATAACCAAACGAGCCGTTCGGGACCCGTTATGCCTCCCCAAACTCGTCGAGCCGTTTGGACCGGCGCATACCGATTTTTTGGTATTCCACCTCTATGGCTCGTACTATCAGCTCTTGAGCAGCTTCGCCGTGCTCAGGTCGAACATCGTCAAAACCGAGACCGTCAACATGCCTTACAACGGTAATGATCTGCTCAGGAAGGCCGGTCACGACGCCGAGTACCATTGATATGACCTTCAGGAGGTCTCTTAGTTCGACTCCCGCCTCGTTTTTTTGGAGCAGATCCTGAGCATACATTGCTTCGATTTTGCTGATGCTCAATGCCTCGAGGATAGCTGCTATCTCAGGCATCTTGAGAGCGACACGCTTTTCGACCTTACGGTGAAGCCCGTCATGGAGACGGCTCCGACCGATTTTTGCCAATGTCGCCAGTTCCCTGACGCTTACCCGTGCAAGGTCCATCCTGGCTAGGATGTAATCCTCTAATTCGAAACTCGGAATTGCCCCCGCTGGGTTTTCCGCCCAACTTCGCGTCGCTTCGCCCATCGCCATTCTCCCGGCTGATGGCTTATGGGTAGACTCACCAAATCGTAAAAGGCAACCCTAAAGCTGGTTCGAAACAAGTGGTTATGGCCTTTTAGGTCGCAACGGGATGACGTTCGAATCTTTCTTCTTCAGGGAAACGCGATAAATTTCGGCCTCAGAAGCGGAAAGCCCAAGCTTTGTGAGAACCTCCGTAGCATTCCGTTCAACAATGAGGTCAAAGAGTACCAGCGACACAGCGTCAGCTAAGAGAACCTTTTGCCCGAGTGCCTCACCAAGCGAGAGTGCAGCTGCCTCGATCGTGCTGGCGCTCGTCTCTAGGATAGAGAAGTCGATCTCGACCTCCCCCTCGCTCGAGATTATGCGAAGATGGTTTCGCATGTCCTCCGCGTCATAGCTATTTACCAAGTCGGAAGCACGCTCAGCGCGTTCGTCTATGACCATAGGCAAAGAATAATACGAACGATGCTTGTTCGACAGAAGTCTGACACCTTCGGTGGTCAGCCGGAAATAGTGATCCGAGACGGAAATATGAAACGCCTTTTCAGCCGTCACTTTGGTCAACCTTCAATCCCGGGTCCACTCCGGACCCTTGCATACTCATAAAAGGCGAAAACCGCATTCTGCAGCGTAACAGCTAAACCAGTTACGATCTGGATGCCAAACTAGATGACCGAGTATCCCAAAACAGGCCGCCCGCGTTTTTCGGGCAGATGCCCTGAAATTCCGGGCGGGCGCCCGGCCCAGTCGGGCAAGGTGATTCGCAAAAGGCAAGATCAGCTCGGAATGTTAAGAAATGCATAAGCGTTAGCAATGTTCCGACGATTTCCGTTTGCGACTGAAGATTGCTGCCGGCCAATCTGCTCTTGGGCGCGCTGAACAGCGCTCGATCGAAGGAGACTCCTTATCATGAAGACCACGTTCAAGATCGGCCGTCGCGCCGAGACGACCGCCCTGGCGGTCATTGGTGCGGCAGCAGCAGCCGCTGTTCTCGCTTCGCCGGCATTCGCCGGTGCAGACGCTACGTTCAACACGGCACTCAATGCCTTCACCGGCTTCCTCGAAGGTTCGGGCGGCAAGATCATCACCGTCCTGTCGCTCGCTGGCGGCGTCGTCGGCCTGGCCTCGGGCCGCTTCTCGCTCGGCCAGGTCGCGATCCCGGTCGGTGTGGGCGTCGGCGCCGGTACCGGCATTCCGATCGTCACCTCGACCGTCACCGCCACCATCTGAACCGACCCGGTGCCGGCGTTGATAGCAGCTTCGCCGGCACCGTCTTTGAAGGTGGCGTGATGTCAGTCGATAAGTACGTGATCCCATCGCACCTCGACGATCCTGAGCTGATCGGGTTCTGGACGCTCGACGAGTTCCTCGCGATGGTTATCCCCTTCACTTGGGGGATCCTGTCCCAACACATCGTCATCGGGATCGGCTTAGCCGTCCTAGGCTGGTGGGCCCTTAGGAGGGCAAAGGCGGGACGGGCAACGTCGTGGCTGATTCATCTGGCGTATTGGCATCTGCCAGGCGGCTTCCCGTCGCTGCGCGCCACGCCACCTTCCTACCTCCGACTAATGGTGGGCTGACATGGATTTTTCCTACCAGCACGCGCAAAGCCAGCGCGTCCTTCGCCAGCGTAATGTCCTCGGTATAGCCGCACTGGTTCTTGCCGGTTTTGTTGCGCTCCTGCTCCTGATGTCGGCGACACGTAGCCGCGAAATCGTGCTGCAGCCTGTTCTTGGCTCGCCGGTAACGCTGTCCACGTCGGGTGTCTCGCGCGAGTATCTGGAGCTAGTGACCCGCGACACGGCCGTGCTGACGCTTAACCGCACGCCGAGCAGCCTCGACTATTGGATGAAGTCGGTTCTCGCGATCGTCTCGCCCAAGTCGCAGGGCAAGATCAAAGCCGACCTCCTCAAGATCGTCGATGAGCAGCGCGGCTCCAGCATGTCGCAGTATTTTACGCTCGAGGGCATGGAGATCGACCCCAAGGCGCTCCAGTCCACCGTGTCGGGCAAGCTCAACACGGTCATCGGCCAGAAAATCGTGTCATCCGAGCAGCGGACCTTTGTCTACGACTGGGAATATGCCGGCATGACCCTGAAGCTCGTCGGCTTCAGCATGGTCCAACCCAAGACCCGTCCGGGAGCTGCGATGTGACCGCAATCTACGCTTTTGGCAGCGCTGCGCTCGGCACTGCCCTCTCCAGCCGCAACTTTTGCTGGCTGAGCCGCATCGCCGGTGCCGCTCTAATTGCCGTGGCGATCTTCGTCTTTGCGGCCCCCGCCTTCGCGTCTGGCGACCAGACGCTAATGGCCGACGACGGTGCGCAGGTATCCTGCAACGCGTCCGCCAAGGATCTCACCCGGATCAGCCTCGTCGGCGACGAGTTCGCTGGTGTGTCCAAGATCAATACCGGCAACCCCTCGGACGACTTCTCCGTCGTCAACGAACCGGTCCGCGGCGACATCTACCTGTCGGTCCCGGAGGGCTTCGGTCGCCAGCTCCTGTCGTTCTTCGGCACCAGCAAGCGCGGCTACGTCTACAAGTTCCAATGCCGGATCAGCGGCGACCAGGCGGTGCAGGTGTTCGTCTCGAACCCCGCGATTGCCAAGGCCGACGCCGCGGAAGCCGGTACGACCACCAAGGTCACACAGACGTCCTCGCCGGAAGAAGCCGCTGTGACGCTGGTGCAGGCGATGTACGCCAACAAGACGGTCGACGGTTTCGAGATGCGTCAGCGCTCGCTCAAGCCCGTCTATGTCGGCGACCTCAAGGTTCAGATGATCGCTGAATATCGCGGCGACGCTCTTACCGGCCGCGTCCTGCGCATTGAAAACAAGGGCACCAAGGAAACGGTGCTGACCGAGGCCAGCGTGGCGCCATCGAGCGCGCTCGCGGTCTCGATCGCCGAACCCAAGCTCGCGCCGGGTCGGGTCACGACCGCTTACCTCGTCTCGCGGAACGGAAACTAAGCCATGGGCATCAAAGATATTTTCTCTCGCGAGCGTAAGCCGCTCGACGCTCCCGAAGTCGTTGACGGCGACGGAGTATCCCCGATCGCCTCGGAACTGGATGGCAACGTCGAGACCCGCAAGAAGCAGCAGATGAAGCTGGCGGCAGGCTGCGGCGTGGTTCTCGTCGCATCCTCGTTCTGGATCTTCGGCGGTGACGACGCGGTCAAGAAGATCGATCCCGATAGCGCGGACAAGAAGACGGTTTCGGTCAGCGACATGACCAACAAGACCAAGTCCGAGCAGGAGTGGATGGCGCAGTCGGAGAACCGTTTCCAGTCGAACGAAAACCAGCTGAAGGGTGTCGAGGGCACCAACGCTCGCGTCGCGCAGCTAGCCGAGCAGCTCGACGCGATGCGCGCGCAGAACCAGTCGATGTCGAGCGATGGCCAGCGCGTCGTATCCGCCTATCAGGCCGAAAACGATCAGTTGCGTCGCCAGGTCAACGAGCGTGCCGCAGCGCCTGCCCCGATGCCCGGGCCGCAGGCAATGTACGGCCCTGGTAGCGCCGCCCTCTACGGTCGCCCTGGCGCGGCAGGCGCTACTCCCGGTCCGGACCTCTCCCCTGCGCGCCTCAGCGAAGTTAAGATGGTCTCGTTTGGCTCCGCTGAGGCCGGTAATGCCTCGAAGGTTTCAAAGGGCAGCACGGTCTACACCGACAGCCCGAACTACCTTCCACCCAACAGCTTTGCGAGCGCCAAGGTCATCGTCGGTGTCGATGCCGCAGCCGGCACCAACAGCCAGACCGATCCTTTGCCCGTCGTCCTTCGAGTCACCGGCCCCGCGCGGTCAGTGCTGCAGAATGGCAAGCTGCTCACGACGAAAATTCAAGGCTGCCTCATCAACGGTGCGGCGCGCGCAGAGCTTTCGAGTGAGAAGGTCTACGTGAAGCTGCAGAAGATGACCTGCCCTCAGCCGGGCGGTCGCTATGCGGTGTCCGAGGTCAAAGGCTTCATCGCGTTCGGCGGCAAGACCGGCGTTCGCGGACGTGTTGTCAGTCGCGAAGGGTCACTCGTCAGCCAGGCTTTCATTGCGGGCCTCGTCGGCGGGATCGGCAAGGGTTTCGCAGCCAATTCGAACTCTTTCCTCCAGGGCAGCAATGTTCAGGTCAACGGCAAGCGCCAGCAGCTCGGCATGGGCGACATCGCACAAGGCGGGATTGGAAATGGCGTCGGCGAGGCCGGCGACATGGTCTCGAAATACCTGATCGAGCGTGCCGAGCAGTACCAGCCGGTCATCGAAATGCCGACCGGCGTCGACGTCGAAATCGTCTTCCTGGAGGGTGTTTATGTTCGGAACTGATAGCACCGCCGACAGGCGTCTGACCGTTGGTCGGGTGCTGGTCCTTCTTTTGGTCGTCGCAGCGTTCGTTGCTGCCGCGATCGGCGCGAAGGCCGCCTATGCCGCGCTTCGTCCGGCAGACGCATCGGTGATCGCCCTCCTGAAGGCCCGCCTGCCCAAGACGCAGGTCAGCAAGGTCGATTGCGCGATCGTCGATGGCCTCTGCGAAGTGACGGCCGGCAACAACCTGTTCTACGTCGACCGCTCGGGGCGCTACCTTGTTATCGGTCGTGTCTACGACATGGAGACGCGGCAGGATCTTACTGCAACCCGCCTCCTCGAGATCAATCCGGACACGCTGATTGGCGGCGCAGCCAAGGCCAACAACGCGCCCGAGGGAGGCGAGCCTCCCATTGCCAAGGCGGTTGGCGCTTCTGCCACGGTAGTACCTTTGCGCATCGCACTCGACGGCCTCCCCAAGGACGGCGCGATCGTGTGGGGCAACCAGTCGGGCAAGACGGTTACGGTCTTCAGCGACTTCCGCTGCGGCTATTGCCGGGCGCTCTCGAACACGTTGCGGTCGATGAACGTGCGTGTCGTCGAACGACCAATCTCTGTTCTCGGTAGTCGTGACCTCGCCAATCAGGTGTATTGCGCCAAGAACCGCGAGACCGCGCTTCATCAGGCCTATGCCGGCGAGCGTCTTCGCAACGCCGCCACCTGCGACACCTCAGGCCTCGATGCCAATGAGCGCTTCGCTCGCTCGCACGGCCTGAACGGCACACCCGTCATCGTCCGCGCCGATGGGGCGATGATCGAGGGCTATCGTCCCAAGGAGGCGCTTGCCTCCTTCATTGCTGGAGGCCGGTCGTGAATAAGGTCCATGTTTGTCTCGCTGTCGCCCTCGCCTCCGGCACCATGATGACCGGCTGCACGACAATGGGCGGCAACATCAAGGGCAGCTTCACCTGCGTCGCACCCGACGGCATCTGCGCGCCCAGTTCGACGATCGATGATCGCGCTCTGGCGATGATCGCCGGAGAGGATGGCGATCGCATGATTACGCCCGCTGGTCCCTACAGCGCGCCGCAAAGCGCCGGCCGCGGTTTTGATACCGCTGCCACTGCGCCTGCGCGTAGCCAGGAACGCGTGCTTCGCATCGTCTTCCCGGCGCAGATCGACGGTGCCGGTCGCCTGCACGAACAGACTGCGGTCCATGCCGTCGTCGAGCGCGGCGAATGGCAGCGCGCGCTGGCGAGCAACGCTCTCGCGACGACGCCAGCACAGGTTCAGGCGGCAACGGGCGGCGACACGCTGCTTGCAGCTGTCGACCGTGCCGATCCTCCCTTCATGGAGGATTCCGCGACTGCTGATCCGGATATGCCAAGCGCAGCGGCGGTTGTTGCCGCTCGCGTTCAGGCGGATCCTGTCGGTGACATCAAGGATCAGGTCGCGCGTCGGCTCTCGAAAGCGCCGCGCCGCCTTTCGGTGTCGCCATCGGCACTCCGCACCCCGCCCGCGGTGACCTATGGCTCGAAGTCTGCGTCCCCCACGCCAAACTTGCCGGTCGCGGTTGGCATGACCACCGCCTCCAAGCCCCTTTCCTCACCCGCGCCTGTCCGTCCGGCCGTCACGTCCACCTCGGCACCCACAACGCCGAAGTATCTAACCCCGGCTGGTCGCACCGCGATCGCCGCAGTCGGCACCAACCCTGCCATCCGTGCAGGTCTTGCTCGCGCCGAACCTGAAGCGCGGGAGGCGGTAAAGGCGGCGAACCCGCTGCCGGTGCTGCGCGCATCCTCGTTCCCCGGAGTTGTCCAGTGAGCATCTTTAAAGGCCTGCTTGCCACGCTCCTCGGCGACTCCGCCAAGCCTGAGAACGGCCGTCCGGACTCGGTTGTCCCGCGGTTTGTCCATTGGCTGCCCTACCGCAGCTACGATTCGAAGACGCAAATCTACTACAATAGCGCCTCACGCGGTTTCTTCCTCGAAGCGACCCCGATGATCGGCGCAACCGAGCAGAGTCACGAGATGCTGGCACAGCTGCTGTCCGAAGGCATTCCGACACCGGGTGCCCTGCAGGTCCATGGCTGGATGAGCCCGCGCATCAGCGAGAAGCTCTCGCAGTGGTACATGCCGCGCTATTCGGCGTCAGGTATCTACGAGCGGATGGCGCGGCACCGCACCGAGTATCTGATGGGTGGTGTCTGGAGTTCGCTGTCGGCCTCCGCGCCATTTTGCCTGCGCAATCATCGGCTCGGCCTGTCCTACTCGACCCCGGAATCGAGCCGCGTCTCGAACGAGGAAATTACCTCGGTCATGGAAGGGCTGATCTCGGCGCTGGAGTCGCTCGGCGTCCATGCGCGCGCAGTCGACCCCAAGGGCCTCATCTCGTGGATCGATGACATCACCTCGCCGACGACGGCGCCCGGTGACGACACGATCACCTACAATCCGTTCGACCCGATCGCCGACCAGGCCGTGCGTCACGACCTCGAAATGAGGATCGAGCCTGACCGCATCCTCCTACGCACCGAGCGGTTCCGTCCGACCGGCAAGACCGTCGACCATGCCCCGGAGATCGGCGAGGTATACCCGGACACGTTTGACGTGCGCTCCTTCTCGGTGCGCAACCTGCCGCAACGCTGGGCGCCCTGGGACATGGCGAAGCTCATCGGCGACATGTTCGCCGACAAGCTGCGCATGCCCTGCCCGGTCTCAACCAACCTGTGCCTCGACTTCCCCGACGCGGAGGCCTCCGGGCAACGCGCCGGCCGCAAGTTCATGCGCACCACCAGCCTCGCCGACAGCAAGTCCGCGCGCATGTTGCCACAACTGAAGGACCAGTCCGAAGAGTGGCGTTTCGTGAAGGACGAGCTGCGCCAAGGCCGCAAGCTGGTGCAGGCTTTTTACTCGGTCACCTCGTTTAGCCCGAAGGGCAAGGGCGACGCCAATGAGCGGATCCTGAAGTCGGTGTACCGCGCGGCAGGCTGGGACCTGCTCGACGATCGCTATCTGCAGATCCAGGGCCTGCTCGCGGCGATGCCCATGACGATGGCCAATGGTCTGTCGTTCGACCTCAAGAACATGAAGCGGCTGCGCACTGTCCTCACTACGACGGCCGCATGCCTGATGCCATTGCAAGGCGAATATCTGGGCGGCAACAACCCGCACCTGATGCTGATCGGCAGGCGCGGTCAGCCCTTCTTCTGGTCGCCCTTCGAGAACACTGCCGGCAACCACAACGTCGCGGTTTTCGGCAAGTCGGGCTCGGGCAAGTCGGTGGCCCTGCAGGAGCTGTGCGCCTCGATGGTCGGCGCTGGTGCCAAGGTCGTCGTGATCGACGACGGCCGTTCGTTCGAGCACTCCTGCAAACTGCAGGGCGGCGCGTTCGTCGAGTTCACGATGTCGTCGGGGTTCTGCATCAACCCGTTCTCGATGATCGATCCAGTGCTCGCGGAGACCGATGAGGATTACCTCATGGACTGCTTCGCCATGCTGAAATCGATCGTGAACCAGATGGCGCGTCACATCGACAAGCTCGACGATACCGAGCGCGGCCTGATCGACGGCGCGATTAACAAGGTCTGGGCAGAGAAAGGCCGGCAGGGCTCGGTTAACGACGTCATTGCGGCGCTCGACGAGACCAAGAACCTGCTCGCCATCAATCTTGCGATCGCAATGCGGCCCTTCTCGACCAACGGCACCTATGGCCGCTTCTTCGAGGGCGAGGTGTCCTTCAAGCTCAAGAACAACCTGACGGTGTTCGAGCTGTCGGATCTGTCGTCGCGCGAGGAGCTTCGTAGCGTCGCCCTGACCGCGATCATGTTCATGGCGAGCCAGGCCATGCGTCGCGAGGACCGCTCTGTCCCCAAGGCGCTGCTGCTCGATGAGGCGTGGCAGATGCTTAAGGGCGGCTCGATGGCCGACTTCATCGAAGCCTATGCGCGTACCTGCCGCAAATACGGCGCGTCGCTGGTGACCGCCACGCAGAGCCTCAACGACTATTACAAGTCGGACGGATCCAAGGCTGCGCTGGAGAACAGCGACTGGTTCGTCATCCTGCAGCAGAAGGCGGAGACGATCGCCGACTTCAAGAAGCACGATCGCTTCGAGATGGACGATTACACCGACGCGCTGCTCCGCTCGCTGAAGCGCAACGGCTCCGAATATTCCGACGTGATGATCAAGGGTCCGGAGACGCTGGCGGTCGGCCGGCTCGTCCTCGATCCCTATTCGGCGACGGTCTACTCGTCATCGCCCCGCACCTTCGCGGCCATCCATGAACTGCTCGCGCAGGGTCTGACGATGGAAGAGGCAATCGAACGGGTCGCCTACCCCGACAATCCCGAGAAATGGACCGATCCGAGCGCCGACGAAGCGCTGGCGATCGCAGCGGAGTGACCACCATGGCAACCGTTCTTCAGCCCCTCCACGTCGAGCGCAAGTTCGACTACGGCTATTTCCTTTATTTCGGCCTGCACTTCGCGGGCTTTATGGCCACGACGCTGCTGATGACGTGGGGCGTGTTCGTCCTCTTTTTCTTGGCGCTCGGCAGCTTCTCGCTCGATGGCATGATGAACCATCTGCAGAACCTGACCAGCCGCTACCTCGCCGCGGACATTGGCCGGCTCGACCAGTTCAAGATGATCGTCGGTATCGTCCATATGGTCATCTCCGGCGCGATCATGTTCTTCCGCCGTCACGCTATTTTGCCGCGTGATGCCGCCCGCCTGGAGCACGGCGCATGACCGAGGCCGTCGACACCCCCACGGCCGAGCCCGCTGTGACCGCTCCTGCCGCGATCACTGTCCGGCGCAAGACGGTGTTCGCAGGCTACACCGCCGCGCAGCTGCTGATCGGTGCGGCGCTCGTTTTCGCGCTGGTCTGGGCCATGTGGGTCACGAAGGTTGTGACTGCTGAAAAGCCGCAGCATATCGTCAAGGCAGACCTGTCCCGCATCGTTGGCGAGTACGTGCAGGCGCAAGCCCGCAGCGCGACCCCGCCCGATCAGGTCCAGGCGCAGACGCGCACGTTCATGGCATCGCTCGATACGGAGCTGCAGCGTCGCGGTGCGGCGGGTCAGGTCGTGCTCGTCGGCGAGGCAGTCCTGTCCAAGAGCGTGCCTGATATCACCGCGGACGTCGCGAGAGCCGTCTACGCGTCTGGCGTAAAGGCACCGATGCCGGCGACGCCCGCGCAGATGGGGTCGATGATGCAGGGTCAGGTGCCTGCCGCGCCGGCGATCGCGCCTGTCGAAATGGCGCAGGTCGCACCCGTTCCCGCCGCGCCGAACCCCTTTGCCGCAGTGCCTGCCCCCGCCACTGCGCAGGACGTTGCACCGGTTGATCCATCGGTTGCCGGCGCCATGGTCTCAAGCTTTGGTGGTCCCGGTGGCCAGTAAGGCAATTGCGGCGCCAGCAGCGGCCGAGCGCTTCCGTCCCCGCAAACGCCTCTGGGCAGCGCTTGGCTTGTTCGTCGCCGGTGGGATCTCGCTGAACGCGATCGCCGAGTGGCGGGACACACACGGGCTGCTCATCAACGCGTCGGAATCGCTGCCGAACTGGGCGTTCGTGATTCACAAGACGGCAGTGCCCAAGCGTGGCGAGTACGTCTTTTTCGTGCCGCCTGCCGTGCCGCTCGTCATCAAGCATTTCGGTGCGAAGAAGCAGATGTTCGGCAAGATTGTCTACGGCATGCCGGGTGACACCGTCGTGCACCGCGGCGCGGATGTGTTCGTCGCCGGCAAGCTCGTCAGCCACATGAAGCCTGTCACCAAACTGGGCGAGCCGCTGGTGGCCGGCCCGACAGGCGTGATCCCGCAGGGCTGCTACTACGTCGGCAGCCCGCACAAGGACGGTTTCGACAGCCGCTATGCCGCGATCGGCTACGCCTGCTCGAACAAGATTGTCGGTGTCGGGCAGCCCATTCTGTGAAGCGAGCGATCGAGTCCTTCGCGATCGTCGCCCTGCTATCGATTTCGCTGACCTCGGCAACGCGCGCGAACGATCACGGCGTCGTCGGCCAGGTCTTTCCGATTATCGAGCCGGATCTGCTGGCGACGATCACGGCCCGCCTGCAGCGTCTCCAAGCCACCGGCGGGATCGACCGCATGAACGCAGAGTTCGCCAAGCGGTCAGAGGCGCGCGTGCGTCGGCCGAAGCCCGTCGCCGGTATCACCGCGGCGACGGAGCCACGCAGCTGGGCCTATGATCCGACGATCGTCATCGAGCGCGACGTTCAGGACCAGAAGGGCAACTACATCGTTCGTGCCGGCCAGACCGTGAACCCGCTCGATTTCGTGGCGGTCCATCAGGCGCTCGTGTTCGTCGACGGCGATAACGCCGCACAGATGGAATGGGCGACGTCACAGTACAGCGACCTGGAAGCCAAGATCATCCTCGTGAACGGCTCGCCGATCGAGGAGATGACCAACCGCAAGCGGCGCTTCTACTTCGATCAGGAGGGTCGCCTCACCGGCAAACTCGGCATTCGACACACGCCGGCCGTCGCCGTCCAGAACGGCCGCGTCCTCAAGCTCTCCGAAATCAAGCTGAAGGGAATAAGCTGATGCCTTTGTGGCTCGACCTCCTGCGCACGCCGATGGCTGCACCTGAAACCGACGACCTGCGCACCATGCGCCGGACCTTCCAGGTGCTCTGCGTCCTGTCGGGTATCGGTGTGATCGCAATCTCGCCGCTTGTAGCCCTGTTCGGCCGTACCGCCTCGTTCGTAGTAGCGGCGATCCTGGCCACGACCGCGTTGCATACCGCGCTCTACGTTTTCCGGAAGAACCGCGCCGACAACGCCTTCCTCGATGCCGCCAAGTCGTCGGAAGAGCACGCATGAAGCTCTTGCGCTTCCTGACGCTGTTGCTGGGTGCGTTCGTGCTTTCGACGACACTTAGCCCGCGCGCGGAGGCGCAATCGAAGTGCACGGGCAAATTCGTAAACCCGATCACCGACGTCTGCTGGTCGTGCCTGTTCCCGCTCTCCGTGGGTGGCCTGAAGATCTGGCCGAGCAATCGCGCCGACACGGAAAACCCGTCCCTTCCCGTCTGCGCGTGTGGCAGTCCGGTGCCGCGCATCGGCATTTCGGCCGGCTTCTGGGAGCCCGTTCGTCTTGCCGACGTCACCACCAAGCCGTGGTGCTTCGTCAATCTGGGTGGCACCAAGATCGCGCCCGGGTTCGACATCGGCCAGGGCCAGTTGTCTGGACCATCGCAGACCGGCGGAAACGGGCAGAACACATCCAAGTGGCACGTCCACTGGTACGTCTACCCGCTCCTGTACTGGATGGAGATCCTGACCGATTTCCTGTGCTTCGAGCAGGCGTCGTTCGATATCGCCTACATGACCGAGGTCGATCCGCTCTGGCAGGATGACTCGCTGACCGCGCTTATCAACCCGGAAGCCGTGCTATTCTCGTCACCGATCGCGCAGGCTGCGTGTGCCGGCGACTGTATCGCTGCAACCGCCAAGCTCCCGCTCGATGCGACCTTCTGGTGCGCTGGCTGCCAGGGGCCGATGTACCCGGTCAACGGCAACATCGCCGCCTCGATCGGCCATGTGCAGGCGTCGCGTCTCGCGCTTGCCCGCTTCGCCTTCAAGATCCACCGCGAAGGTCTTGCCTGGGGAACGATGGGCTCGAAGGGCCTCTGCAACAAGTATCCGATGCCGGTGCTGCGCAAGCAGCAATACCGCGTCCAGATGGTCAATCCGATACCGATGGTCAGCGGCAAGATGGCCTGCTCGCCGCTTGGGGCCTCGACCATGCCACCGCAGGCAGGCCGGCCCTTCCCCGTGAAGGGCGAGGACATGGGCTACCTCGTCTGGCGCAAGCGCAACTGCTGCGTGCTCTGAGGAGGGACGATCATGCGCCGCATCACCATCGTCATTGCTGCACTTGCCGGTCTCGCCGGCATTCAGGCGATCGCACAGACCGTCGATGGCCTCGATCTCGAGGCGATCAAGCGTCGTTCGACCGCCATGCAGGGTGACGCCGACATCTTTGCCGAGCACGTCCGTAACCGCGGCGATGCCTTTCGCGAAGAAGCCGTCGCCATTCAGGCAAAAAGCAGCACCAACCTCACATCGCTCGCGAAAGCAGATCTGCCAGTGAACGGTGACGGCGCGTTCGACTTCGATGAAATCATCAAGGGCGCGAGCCAGAATGTCGCCGGCACCAAGGGTGACGCGCCGCAGTTCATCGCCTTCGCGAGCCTGTCGATGCCGCCAGCAGCCTTGCGTCAGCTCATCGCCGACACGGCAAAGGCGGGCGGCGTCGTCGTCTTCCGGGGCTTTCCGAACAATTCGATGAAGGCCTTCAGTGCCATGCTCGGCAAGGTCGTCACCGACAAGGATCAGCTGTCCAATGTCGGGATCGATCCCCGGCTCTTTCGCGCGTTCAACGTCGAGGCGGTCCCGACCTATGTCGCCGTATCGACCGACTTCGATCTCTGCTCGAGCCTGAATTGCACCACTTCGGTGCCGACCCACGACAAGATCACGGGCAACGTCTCGGTTCGCTACGTGCTCGACACCTTCGTCGCGGCGCACGGCCCCGGTGCCGGCGTGGCGTCGGTCGCGCTGCGCAATCTCGGCAAGGGTCTTTAGTGAAGGGCGTCGCTCTCTCCTTGCTGCTCGCCGTCCTCGCGGGCGCCACCAGTGGCGTGGTCGCGCAGACGACGATCGAGGAAGCACGCAAGCAGGGCTCCGACCTCGGCAAAACGATGCGCGCTGATGAGAGCTTGGGGCCAAACGACGCCAAGCTCGCGCAACTGCCGGGCTATGGTGGCACGGATCTGGCCGAGAAGGTCTATTTCGACGACCCCGACCGGCTGGTGGTCGATGGTGGTTCGAAGGCCGGCACCGACGAGGCGTTCGGCACGGTAACCGATCGCGCACGCACGCGGGCGACCTTCAGCAATGCCGAGATCCTGGCGGCGACCTCGCGCGGCACCGCGATTGAGAAAGACCCTGACACCTATCTGGGCGGTCAGAGCCTTGGCGGTGCCGAAGGGACCTGCACTGCGCTTCCGCCGTCGGTAGGATCAAAGGGCTATTACGAGGCTACCTGCAACAAGGGGTCGAAAGTTACCGACACGGTCGCGGACTGCCGCGGGA
Organism: Sphingomonas sp. AP28; assembly: GCF_056680455.1. NCBI lineage: Bacteria > Pseudomonadati > Pseudomonadota > Alphaproteobacteria > Sphingomonadales > Sphingomonadaceae > Sphingomonas > Sphingomonas sp. AP28. Next base: position 151,352 of record NZ_JBWXQI010000002.1, read on the forward strand.
ACCTCGTACCGACCGTCATCAACACCGCGCGCTGGTTCTACTACGGCGTTCTCGACAAAAACGAGGGCTACGGGTTCGCAAAAAACAGCGTCATGCAGGCGAAGGTCAATGCTGGCGTTTGCCGTTCCGAGCCCGTCTCCAAGCACATTTGCGACGCGCAGATCGAGCTTGGAGCCGGTGGGAACGACGTCGAGGGCTACCGCAAATACTGCAAGAAGAATGTCAGCGGCACGGCGCAACTATACTCCTGCAATCCCGAATTGTCGGCCGCAGATATCGCCAGCCATCAGAACTATGCGACCGGTACTCTCTATCTGAAGAAGGAAGGGACCAGGAGCGTTACCGTCGCTCGACACGAGGGCACCTGCCCCGCGCTGGCGGCCGACACGACGTGCGTCCCACAAGCGGCCGAAGTCTGCACCGAAGGCCCTGAAACCCGGATTATCGATGGTGTGCCGGTTACGCAGGCGTGCTGGGCGTGGTCGCGTTCCTTCACTTGCCAGCGCCTTACGCCGACAAGCGACTGCAGTGCGCTCGACGACAACAAGCTCTGCAAATTCCTCCGCGACGAATGTCTTGACGATCCTCAGAGCGGCGCCTGCAAGGTGTCGCAGCGCGTCTATAGCTGCCCGCTGCCAGACGATAAGGCGCCCTCCGACAAGCAGTATGTCTGTGGCGGCGACGTCTATTGCCTGAATGGCAGCTGCGAGACGATCGAGCGCGAGGCTTCAACCGAGTTCAAGGATGCGCTCGTCGCGCTCCATTCGATAGGCGACGCCGGCAAGCAGTTTGATCCAAACAACCTGACCGTTTTCTCGGGAGAACGGGACACCTGCAACAAGAAGATTTTCGGTGCGTCAAACTGCTGCTCGGGAAAAGGCATTCCCATGCTCACGCCATGGTTGTGCAGCTCTGCCGAAAAGAAGCTCGACGAGAAGGACGACAAAGGGCTCTGCCATAAGGTGGGATCCTACTGTTCTGACAAGGTGATCGGCATCTGCGTCACATCGAAGGACGCATATTGCTGCTTCGGCAGCAAATTGAGTCGGATCCTTCAGGAACAGGGCCGCCAGCAGATCGGCAAAGCCTGGGCCAAGCCCAAGGACGAGACTTGCAAGGGTTTCACGATCGAGGAGTTTCAGTGCCTCGACCTGAGCCAGATGGATTTTTCCGAAGTCTATGCGGAGTTCATGGACGCAGCAAAGCTGCCCAGCGAGGTCTCCGTGATGGCCGACATTCAAACCAAAATTCAGGGGTATTATGACCTTCACGGGGGCAAATGATGCAAGCGGTCCGGGGGGGCCATGTTCGATCGACATGTCGGTGCTCGATCTTGCCATTTTCCTCCGCATTCACCGGTCCGGCCGGGGCACTTCGGCCGGCGAGGTCGCGCAGACCATCTCGCATTGGTTTCAGTGCGACATCGATCCGCACGAGGTCGAGCAGGCTTTTCCACGCATGGCCGACAAGGGCTGGCTTGTCCGCCGCGAGACCGGAATGCGCGCGACCATCAAGGGGCGGAAGCATGGCCGCAGCCACCTTCGCGGCATCGTCCGGATGCTCGATCAGGGCACCAGAATGCTCGATGTCGCCGCGATGATGTCAGTTCTCAAACTCGCAATGATTGAGCTCGACGGGGAGCATGATGATGACGACGATCAAGACTAAGCGTGCCGGGCGGCTGACCGCTACCGTTCTTATGCTGCTGGCCGCGACCGCGCCTGTTGCAACACCAGCGCTCGCCCAGGCGGTCGACCTGCAGAGCGCGTCGATGGCTGAGGCGATCGATGACGAAGATGCGCAGGCCAGTAACGCTGTGGTCGAACCCCAATTTGATCGTACCACTGACGCCGCGGAGCAGCGGCAAGTAGGCGACTTCTATTGTGGCGAGCGGAAACTCGGCCAGTGGTTCTACTGCGAGCGGCCCAAGGCTAAGCCGTCCGTCCCGCAGGCCTCCGCACAGCCACAGCAGTCGTCCGCGGCGCAGCTGAAGGCGATCACCAAGCAGCTGGACGAACTGAAGGCACGCGCCATCCTCGAGCCGACGGAAGCGAACGTCATCGCCTATGTCCGCTACCAGCGCGAGCAGCTCGATCGGGCCTCGACCTTCTCCGACACCTGGCAGCGTGCACTCTGGCAAAACCCGGACATCGACTACACGCTGCAGCGGCCGGTCTCGACCGTTGGCAAGCGCGCATGGACCGACAACCGCGCCGCGACGCGTGACCAGGTCCTTTCGCGCCTCGGCCAGCGCTACGGGATGTTCTACTTCTTCGCGCAGTCCTGTGCTGCTTGTGAGGTCTTCTCGCCGATCCTGCGCTCGGTTGCCGATAGCCACCGCATCACCGTCATGGCTGTATCGACGGACGGCGGTCCAAGCCGCCAGTTTCCCAATTACGTCGTCGACAGCGGGCAGCGTCAGCGCATGGGCGTGCCCTTGGCCACGCCGGCGCTCGTCCTGTTCGACACTGTGACGCGCAAGACGGTCCCCGTCGGGTTCGGCGTCATGTCGGCCGACGAAGTCATGGAGCGCATCTTCATGCTGACCAACTCCAAGCCGGGAGGTGACTTCTGATGGCGCACACCCCCTCCCCTCGCCCCTCACCCCTCCGCGCCTTCCTTCGCCGGACCGCGGCGGTCGCTATGAGCCTCGGTGCTGCCAGCATGATCCCCGTTGGCATGGCCCGCGCGGACGTCGCGGGGCAGATGAACAGCTTCTTCCAGGACGCAGGCGGTGCCGCGAATGTGACCGGGCCGAGTGCCTATCAGGGGCAGACCGCTGGCTATTATTCGATGGGCAACGTCTGGACGCGCTTCCCGCAAAAGAGCGTGCAGCCGTTCAACCTGCAGATGCCAAAGGTATCGGCCGGCTGCGGTGGCATCGACCTGTTCACCGGCTCCTTCAGCTTCATCAACGGCGCGGAGATGGTCGCCATGCTGAAGGCGACTGCCAACAATGCGTTGGGCTTTGCCTTCCAGCTCGCGATCGACAGCGTCTCCCCCGAGATCGGCAAGGTCATGGATAGCATGGCCAACAAGGCGCAGCAGATGAACCAGATGAACATCTCGTCGTGTGAAGCGGCGCAAGGGTTGGTTGGATCGGTCTGGCCGAAGATGGCCGGCGCACGCTCAACGGTCTGCGCAGCCGTAGGCAATTCACAAGGTAAGTTTTCCGACTGGGCGCGATCCCGGCAGGGCTGCGGCGCGGGTGGTGAACAGGACGCCACTCTCGACGGTAACACCGATCCGACGTTGGCCGACAAGATCCCCGGTAACCCACGGAATTACACCTGGGATGCTATCAAAAAGTCGAACAAGTTCGGGAGCACCGATCAGCAATTCTCGGAATATCTCATGACGCTCGTCGGTACGATCGTCATCAATCCGAAGGCCCCGGCCGGAGCGATCGTCGGCTTCGTAGGCCCGGCCGAGGATGCGGTCGTAACCGCTCTTCTCGACGGCACCGCGACAGGCACGCCGGTGAAGATCCTGCACTGCGACGAGGCAGAAGCATGCCTCAACATGACCGAGCAGACGCTGCAGGCGGGTCCCGGTCTCCGCTCGAAGATCAAGGGAATGATCGACTCTATCAATTCCAAGATCCGCACCGACGCGGCGCTCGATGCATCTGAGCAGCAGCTCCTGAATATGACGACGTTGCCGCTGTATAAGATGCTCGCGGTACAGGCGATGGCGCACCAGAACTTCGCCGATGGCGAAACCAGCGCGCTGGCTGAGATCGTCGCTGTGAACCTCCTCTCGTCGATGATCGAGAACATGCTCGACCGGATCAGCCAGTCTACCGTTCAGGTCCAGCCGGCCGATGCCGAAATGGGCAAAATGTGGCGCGATCAATTGGCGGAGGCGCGCACGCGCTACGCTCAGCGTGACGTAAAGCTGAAGGACACGCTGAACCAGACGATCGCGCTCATCAATAAGTCCGTGATGCTCGAATCTACCCTTCAGAACAGCATGTCGCCGGCGATGTCTGCTTCGCTCAACTTCTCGCGGGGCCTGAGTGCCCAGGGCCTCAACTAGGACGGGTGACGGAGCATGGTTGAGGTCTTTACGATTGGCGGTGGCGAATACATCGTCAACACGTTCAACGCGGTAGCGGCCTGGACGGGCGGGGGCGGCTACCGTTCCCTCCTGCAGGTGGTGATGGTCCTTGGCCTGATCTACTCGCTGCTTGCCGTCGCTTTCACCATGAACGTGCGCGTCTGGCTCAACTGGTTCCTCGGCTCGTCGCTCATCTACATGTGCCTCATGGTCCCGACCGTCACGGTTAAGGTGACTGACCGGATCAATCCATCACTGGCTCCCGCCGTTGTCGACAACGTACCCCTCGGCTTGGGGGTAATCGCCAGCTTCACCAGTCAGGTCGGTGACTGGCTGACCCGGACGGCCGAAACCGTTTTCACGATGCCGAGCCAGCTCAGCTATTCATCGAACGGCATGGTCTATGGTGCCCGTCTGCTCGATGTGACGCGCAATTTTCAGATCCGCGACGCCGAGTTCGCGACCAACCTGTCTTCGCATTTCAAAAACTGCGTATTTGGCGACGTCATGCTCGGCCAGAAGTCGATGACCGACCTTGCCTCCGCGAAAGACCTTTGGGCAACGATGGGACCCGGCTCTGCTGCGCGGTCTCAACCTTGGGTGGAACGCTCCGGCGCGACAACGTCCAGCAGCATCGTCAGCTGCCGACAGGCCTACGGTATGCTCGATGGCCTTTGGCATAGCATGATCGACGCCCAGACCTCGCTCTGGGCCAAGGAAACCTATCCAAAGCTCTCGACCGCCGTCGCCTCGGCGAAGCTGCGGGCCGATGTTCCGATCGTCAATCAGGCGTTCACGGCGTTCAGCGCCGGCTACGAAAACATCGTTCGGCAGAATACGGCGATCAATGCGTTCCTGCAGGCGCGTGACGGCATGGCTGGTGGTCCTGGCGCGGCGTCGATCGACACGTTCGCGACGACGCGGGCCGATATTCAGGCGCGCAACACGTACAACTCGATCGCGCAGCAGGCGATGAGTTGGGTGCCTATCCTGAACATCGTGCTGACCGTCGTCTTCTATGCAATGTTTCCAGTAATCTTCCCGCTATTCCTGATGCCTCAGACCGGGGTCGGCGCGCTCAAGGGCTACCTGACCGGCTTCTTCTATCTTGCCGCGTGGGGGCCGCTTTATGTCATCCTCCACATGATCTGCATGACGCGTGCGACAGCCGCGGCTCAGGGCGTAGCGGATGGCGGCATGTCACTGGGGTCCTATGCCGGTATTGGTGCGGTAAACGCTGAAACCGCGACGATCGCCGGCTTCATGCTGATGTCAGTGCCGTTCCTTGCCGCTGGCTTAGCCAAGGGTGCTATGAGCATCTCGGGCCAGGCCACATCGGTTCTATCGCCGGCGCAGAACGCTGCGGAAGCTGCAGCCGCTGAGCAGACCACAGGCAATTACTCCTATGGCAATGCCAGCTTTTCGAACTCGACGTCGAACATGCGTCAGAGTAACCAGTGGTCGGACGCCCCGGCATTCTCAACTGGTGCATTTGCATCCAGCTTCCGGCACGACAACGGCGCGACGACGAACGGTTTTGGCGACGGCCAGAACGTCTACGACACGTCGAAGGCGATCTCGAATATTCCGTTCTCGGCTTCGATGACGCAGGGCTCAGTCGCCACGGAAAGCCGTCAGGCGACGATGGCCGCTCGTGTCGCGGACGGGTTCGAGCAGGCTAGTCGTCGAGAGGTCTCGCACCTCAATGCCCTTCGGAACGGTCACGCCTGGTCGAGCGATAATTCGTCCGGTTATGATTCCAGCTCCGGCGTTCGGAGCGGCAGCAACACCGAACTTAGTGATCGCAATACGATTAGCGGCACTGAAGGCGTCCAAAATAGTCAGAGTGTCGGTAACGGAACCCGCAAGCAATCCGAAACCGGCAAGGGTACGAATTGGGCAGATGCGGTCACTGGAAGCGTGAATGCTGGAATTGCGGTAGGCGGCAAGGGTGGAGGCGGCGGTCTGCTTGGCAAGGCAGCCGGTGCTTTGGGTATTCAGGCTGGTGCAAACGTGGGTTACAACAATAGCTACACGCGTTCGAACACGACTAATGATAGCGACAGTGCATCAAACACCCGAGATAACTCGACGTCGGCAACAAATGGCATAAACAGCGATCATTCGACTGGTGCGAGCGTAAGTACAAGCGACGGCACGTTTAGTCAGTCCGGTCAGTTTTCACGGTCTCAGCAGAGTGAGTCCCGCTCGAGGGCAATTGAAGAGTCGCTCAGCCGCATCGAGTCCTACAATGAACAGGCGCGGCATTATCGCGAACTATCACAGTCACTCGAGCAGCATGCCAGTTTCGCCGAAAGCCACGGTTTCAATCTGTCGGAGGATCTTCGTCAGGATCTCGCCCGCTATTACGATAAGGAGGCTGCTAACAGCCCAAGCGGCGTTCTGCCCGGTCTTTGGGAAACCAACCTCAGCGCGACGCAGGAGGGCATGCGGAATACGGCTATCGGCAAATGGTCGAACCAGCGTTCGGAAGGCATTGAGCGCGATATTCAGAGCGCACTCAGCAACCCAGCGTTGGAGGGTATGGAGTTGCCAGGCGTGGCTCCGGAGGCGAGCATAGCTGGTCGCTATTTGGGAGGCAGCGGGATCACATCGCCTCATCCCGTCTCAAGTGGTAAGCCGTCTACTGAGCGGGAGGTGGAACAGATCACCGCTGGCACGTCCGAACTTCTAGGTGAAAGACATCGGCGTGACGTTGGTACTCGGATGTCCCTAGCGACCGGTCCCACAGGTCCTGAGCAATGAGATCATCGAATTACCATGTCGAGCGCGCCGGCCGCGATCACTCCGAGGACCGCCGCGAAGAAAAGACGTTGCCTGATCCGCCCGAGGCGCGTCGTTTTAGCGTCAGACGCGTCGTCAACGTCCGGGATATCATTCCAATCGAACTCGGGCGGCGGGCTTATCTGCCAAAATCCACGACCGGTTCCGGCCGTAATATCGTTATCGAAGTAGATTGGCTGTCGCGGATCAATTTTCATGTCGCACCTCGCCACTAACGATATAGTGAAATGAGCTTGTTGCCAACGCACGAACGCAAGCCTTTTCAGTCTGTTCAGCACCGTCCGCCGGCGTTGAACGACATGTCCGGCACACTCACTTTCGGATTTTCTTGGCTACTAGTCATGGCGATCAGGCTCGCTCCGCTTGCTGAAGCTTTCCTCTCTCGGTCGCCTTCGATCACGATGCCAACGACGATCGCGTTCTTCGTCGCTCTCGGGAGCGCCATCCTCCTTCGCCGTCGCTATTCTTGGATGGGGCTGGTGCTGCACATCTCTGGCCAGATCGCGATCTGGCTGTCGCTGTTCGTCATGTCTCTGGCGGTCGTCCTGATAACGATCCCGCGCGGATGATGCCGAACTGTCTCATCATGCCGATCGCGCCGCCTTGGTAACAAGAGCGCATCATCTATCCAAGCTATTTGCTGCGCCGTACATTTCCGTATCGGCGCTTCGATAGCTATCACTCAATGGCAGTGATGGGCGACCCAGCCTGAATGCCGAAGCCCACTCAGGCAGTGAAATTATGCGTCGTCTGCAGGAAACGCTCGGCGGGCCAAGCGTTTTCGGATCAGTATGTATTGGAGACACGTAGTGGCAGACGACAAGAGCAAGACCGACGGCCGTGATCGCAGCCGTGTTTCGGGTAGCGAACCTTACGAGGTCGAGTATTTCGCCCAGAAGCATGGATTGAGTGCGCAGCAGGCGCGTGACCTAATTGCCGAGGTCGGGAACGACCGTGAAAAGCTCGACTCTGCTGCAGGCAAGGTAAACGGTCAGCGCGGTAGCGCCTGACTATAGGCAAGATGCCTCGCGTCACCGTCGTATGAGCAGATGTCACCGGCGCCCCGCAACAGCTTGAGCAGGGTGACCGAGAGCGCGCGGAATGGCGACCTGCGCCTGCAGGTCTCCGCGGCGTTGGACGGGCTGCCCAAGCCGGCGCATCATTGAAGGTCACGGTGGGCTGATCGCGTGCGTCGGCCCGACAATCAGGTCGCGGAACGCTTCCGTCTCGCGGCCTTCAGTTTGATCCAGACAGGGGCATGGTCGCTGGACTTCTCCCAGCCCCGGACGTGATGATCGACTTGCGCATCTGCCAGCCGCGCAGCAGCGGGAGCGTTCAGCAAAAGATGGTCAAGCCTTAGCCCAGCGTTACGGCCATACGCGTTCCGAAAGTAATCCCAGAACGTGTAGATCGTTTCGTCGGGATGCCTTGCCCGCAGCGCATCCAGCCAACCCTGATCTATCAAACGAAAGAACGCGGTCCGAACCTCTGGCGCAAACAGCGCGTCTTTGATCCACCGCTCCGGCTTGTAGACGTCCATCTCGGTCGGCATCACGTTGTAGTCGCCGGCCAGCACGACCGGCGCATCGGTGCCGAACAGCGTGGCCGCATGTGCAATTAAACGTTCCATCCAGGCGAGCTTGTAGTCGAACTTCGGACCCGGCCTCGGATTGCCATTGGGCAGATAGAACCCCGCTATCAGGATGCCGCCCACAGCCGCTTCGAGATATCGGCTCTGCAAATCGTCCGGGTCCCCGGGCAAACCCCGCCGGGTCTCGACGGGCTCTGTGCCGCGAGCGAGGATGGCGACGCCATTCCAGCTCTTCTGGCCCTGCCAGATCGCACCATAACCGGCCGCCTCGATCGCGCTCAAAGGAAACTTCTCGTCGGGTGCCTTTAGTTCCTGCAGGCAGACGACGTCGGGTTGCGCTTCATCCAGCCAGCGCAGGAGCACCGGCAGGCGACCGTTGACGCCATTCACGTTGTAAGTTGCGATCTTCATCGGAGCACCGGTTGAAAAGAGACGATCATAGGTCGGGCAAAATCTGGTCAGCGCGTCCCCAACCAACGAGATCCTTGGACGCCGCGCGCTTCAGCAGCGCATCGGCATCACCGATGTGCCAGCCCGACGCGCGGTTGAGTTTACCGAGCTCCTTCCACGTGATCGGAACCGCAACGGGCGCGCCTTCGCGAGCGCGAGCACTATACGGCATGACAGCCGTCGCCCCGCGCTGATTGCGCAGATAGTCGATGAAGATGCGGCCGGTTCGCTTGGCCTTGGCGAGGGCTGCGGTAAATCGGTCGGGTTCGGACTGGGCCAGGACAAGTGCCAAGCGGTGTGCGAAATCCTTCACAGCCGGCCACTCGGCTTGCGGTGTGAGCGGCGCGATGACGTGAACGCCCTTTCCGCCCGTCACCATTGGAAATGTCTCAAGGCCCATCTGGGCCAGCACGTCGCGGACATGAAGGGCCGCGGAAATGACATCCTTGAATTCGAGGCCCTCATCGGGATCGAGATCGAACACCAGCCGGTCGGCCTTCTCGACGTCTTCGATCCTCGCACCCCAGCCGTGAAACTCGATCGTACCCATCTGGACGCAGGTGACGAGACCCTCGGCGTCGTCGACGAACAGATAGGGTTCGTCGTGCCCATCCTTTTCGGCGATCCCGACATGGTGGACATGATCGCCAAAGCTTCCGGCGTCATGCTTCTGGAAAAAGCACTTCTTCCCCCTACCCTGCGGGCAACGGACCAGGCTTATCGGCCGACTTCCGCACCAGGGTAGCATGATGCCCGAGACGGCCTGGTAATAGTCGGCGAGCTGGCCTTTCGTGATTGCGGACTCGGGAAAGATCACCCGTTCCCGGTTCGTCACGCGAACGACGGAGGGCTCGGGCGTCTCGAGCTTGGCAACGGGCGCGGGCTTCTCGACGACGACCGCCTCGGGTTTCTTGTCCTGGCGCAAGCCCAGATATCTGGAATGGCGCAACACCCCGTCGCTCGTAACTTCCATGAACGCCACTTCGGCGACCAGCTGCGGCTTAATCCAGCGTGCGCCGCGTACGGCTGTGCGGGGTGCGGCGACGGTCGGCTTCGTGACGGCAAGCGGCGTCATCAGATCCATCAGCTTGTCGATCTCGTCGCCCGTGTACCCCGTTCCCACCTTGCCGGCATAGCGGAGATGACCGTCCTCGTTGACGCCCAAGAGGAGCGACTTGAACCCCCGCTGCTTGTCGGACGGCAACCAGCCGACGACGACGAACTCCTGTCTCTGGATACACTTCGTCTTCAGCCAGCTGCCGGACCGCGAGCCAACATAGCGCGCGTCCGCGCGCTTCGAGATGACGCCCTCGAGACCTTCGGCGCAGAACGTATCGAACAGTTCCTCCCCGCGGCCGACGATGTGGTCCGAGTAGCGGATCCGGTCGTTGCCGCCCGCGAGCAGCAACGCAAGCTTCGCCTTGCGCTCCGATAGCGGTTGTCCGGTCAAATCCTCACCGTCGAGCGCTAACAGGTCAAACGCGTAGTATAGGATCGCGTCCGGGTCCCCTTTCAGAGCAGCTTGCAACGCCTGGAAGTTGGTTTTGCCGTCGGCATCGACGACAACTGCCTCACCATCGATCAGGGCCGACGACGCATTCAGAACCGCAGCGTCGGCAACGATGCCAGCGAACTTGTCCGTCCAGTCCAACCCGGACCGCGTGTAGGCCCGTCCCGTCCCCCCACCGACCGCCACCAGCGTTCGATACCCGTCATATTTCATCTCGTGCAGCCAGGCGTTGCCGGCGGGCACATGATCGACAAGCGTCGCGAGCTGGACCGGCTGGAATGGCGGGGGTGAGCCTGCCTTTTTACGGTCTGTCGCTCGTGCTTTTGCAGCTTTCGTCGCAGGCTTTGCGGTAGGCGTTGCCGGCGCCCTCGACTTGCCTCGCTCGCCTGAGGCGATCTGTTCCATAGTCAGTCCGCTGACCACCCCCGTAAGGTGTGTTCCGACAAGATCCTCCGATCCGCCGACCTGGTCGTCGGTGACCTTGCGCAGGATCCAGTTCTCGCCCTTCTCCTTGCCCCGAGGCTTCAGTCTGAAAAGCATCCATTCGCCTTTGAGGCGGTGCCCATGCAGGAAGAAGTGGAGATGCCCCTCCGGCAGCGTCTTGCTGGGGTCCTTGCCAGCGAGCGGTTCCCACGTCCCCGTGTCCCACAGCATCATGGTCCCGCCGCCATATTCGGACTTCGGGATCGTGCCTTCGAACGTGGCGTACTCGACGGGGTGGTCTTCGGTACGAACTGCCAGACGTTTGTCGTCAGGATTGATGCTCGGTCCACGCGTGACAGCCCAGCTCTTGAGAACGCCGTCGAGTTCAAGCCGCAAGTCATAGTGCAGGCGAGACGCGGCATGCTTCTGCACGACGAAGCGATTGCCTCCCGCCTTGGCGATCCTGCCCTCAGGCTCGGCGGTCTTGGTGAAATCCCGCTTTTCCCGGTATTTCGCCAGGGTATCGCTGGAGGAGGAACGGGTCATGACATTATGCCCAATTCAGCAGGGCGAAGCTCATGCCCCAGCTGATCCATCGTGCACGCCTCAGGTGCCTTGTCGGGACGCCAGCGCAGGATGCGCGTACCGTGCCGGAACCGATCGGTGGTCACCTGATCGTACAGCACTTCGACGACGAGCTCAGGCCGCAATGGGACCCACTCGCTCTTACGACCATCGTTCCACCGACTGGGACCGCCGGGAGCTTTGCCCGTGAAGCCCGGGGCTTCGACTAACGGCTCGAGCTTCGCGGTAAGCGCCGCGCGATCGGCCGCGGCTATACCTGAGGTGAAGCCGACATGGTTGAGCTGGCCGCTATCATCGTAAAGCCCGAGCAGAAGCGATGCTACCTCGCTACCCTCCTTCACCCGCCTGAAGCCGCCTACGACGCAATCCGCGCTGCGATGCTGCTTCACCTTCAGCATGGCGCGTTCCCCGCCACGGTAAGGCTCGTCCAGCCGTTTCGCGACGACGCCGTCCAGCGCCCCGCCGCTCGTCGCCAGCCAGGCCGCAGCGTCGTCGATCTCGTCGCTACAGGGCGACAGCAGGAGACCAGCGCGGGCATGTCGCGCATGGAACGACTCCAACGCTTTCCGGCGAGCCGAGAGCGGCGCATTGATTAGGTCGGCATCATCGACGCCGAGGCAATCGAACAGCATCAGCTGCGCAGGCGTCTCTTTCGCCAAGCGATCTATCCGGCTTTGCGCCGGATGCAGCCGTGCCTGAAGCGCATCGAACGAGAGGATGTCCGCGATGGGTAGGATGATCTCGCCGTCGAGCACGAAACGCTCCTGCGGGACCGATGCGACAATCGCGACTATCTCGGGAAAGTAGCGACCGAGCGGTTTTCCCGATTTGGAAAGGATGTCGACGGCCTCGCCATCACGGAAGACCAGCGCTCTGAAACCGTCCCATTTGGGCTCATATTGCCAGCCCGGTTCGACCGGCAGCTCATTTACGAGCTTGGCTTCCATTGGCGAAGGCCGGTCTGCGACCATCAGTTCTGGTCCGGGGCGCAGCACGCACAGTGTTTGGGAGCCAGTCGTTTTGCCTTTGCTGCCTCGCGACGTCGTTCCTGCCGACTTGGCAGCGGAGCAACGCCAACCGAGCTGGGAAAACCGTTAAGCTCAATCGATTTGGTCACGGCATCTTTGAACATAAGATCACTCCAGACGGCTTTCAGTTATAAAGCCCCCCAGTCGCCATCTGTTCCTGCTACTCCGACGCGGGGATCGGTGGTCCTGATCAGAACAGCAAACCTGTGCCCCCTGCCCCTGACAAGGGACGTAATCGCTGGCCTGGTAGGGGCGGATTCAATGCTCGTTGGAGTGCCGGTCTTCGACCGGCGTGTAGTAGCGCGCTATATCCGCTTCGGTGAGCGCATGACCGCTCGATTCTTTGACAAGCGCGGCGATTTCGCCATCGGTCCTGCCAGCGTCGCGCAGCTGCTCGATCTCGTCGCTTACCATGTTGATGAAGGCGGGCACCGGGAACCGTTCCTCGCCCAGGCCTAGCGCATCGCGCATGTGCTTTTGCGCACGCAAGGCTTCGGGAAGCGTGAATGCGATATCGTCGGCCATCGAACGTGCCTTTCATGAAAAGCTGGAAAGTGGTCGGGGGGCATCAGCCCCCCGACACTGAAACGCTTATGCGGTAACTGCTTCCGCCTTTGCGTTCACGCTCGACGTTGCCATCGCCGTCAGCTTGTCGTCGGTCGCATATTCCTCGTCGAGCGTCTCTTTCAGGATCGCTGCGATATCGGCGCGGCCGAGCTGGTTCGCCCAGGCGATCAGCGTGCCGTACCGCGTGATCTCGTAATGCTCGACCGCCTGTGCCGACGCGATCAGCGCAGCGTCGAGCACGGCCTTGTCCTCGATCTCGCCAGCGACTTCGTTGGCTTCCTTGATGATGCCGTCGATCGCCGGACAGGTCACTGCCTTTGCCTTCTCGCCGAGCAGGTCGAAGATGCTCTCGAGGCGTGTGATCTGCCCTTCCGTCTCACGCAGATGGGTTTCGAAACCTTGCTTCAGGGCTGGTGCCGTCGCCTTGTCGACCATCTTAGGCAAGGCCTTGGTGATCTGGTTTTCCGCGTAATAAACGTCCTGCAGCTGGTGCAGGAACAGGTCGTCGAACGTCACGATGTCTTTGGAAAACAGGCCCATGATAGTGTCCTCGCTGAGCGGATAGCCGCGAAGCAAACTGCTCCGGCACCGCCGCAACGCACCGACTCAGGGGTAAGTTTCGTTCGGTTTCGCGCCGCCTCAGTGGGCTATAGATTGGCCTGCTCGTCGACTGGTAGCTCGGCGTCGGGACCATAATAGAGCTTGGCGCAGTCGTCGCGAAGGCACCCTCCCTCGATGACGATGTCGTCGCGGTAGGCGTCGCCGATGAACGCGAGCGTGTCGACGTGCTGCGCTTCGAAATACATCTTATGTACATCATCGCGGCCCGCCCCGTAAACGACGCGGCCGACCTTCGACCAGATCGACGCCATCGTGCACATGCCGCAGGGCTGCAGCGTGGAGTAGAGCGTCGCACCGCGCAGCTCCAATTCCCCGGTGCTTTCACACGCCCGTCTGATCGCCATCATCTCGGCATGCGCGGTTGCGTCCGGCGATTCCTTGGTCTGGTTGCGCTCGCCCGCGATAACCTTGCCATCGAGCACGATCACGCACCCCAGCGGTGAGGTCGAGGGGTCGGAACCCTTCGATCGGGCGATCGCAATGGCTTCACGCATCCAACGTTCGTCATCCTGCGTCATCGTTTCGGCTCCCTGTCACCGTCGCACAACGCGTAGCGGACACAATGGATCGTTCGGCGCAGTCGTGTTTGCTTGCCGAGGATGGCCGAACGCTACCGTTCCTTGCTGCGGGTTGCGAAGACAGGCTCTCAGACGGTCATCTTGCAGGGTCATAGGGTTTGTGCAGGCGGACGATATCGTCATACGATCCGCGCAGCCAGGTATCGATGTCTGCCGGATCCAGAATCGTGATGATGGCTTTCGGGTGGATCGGCGCACCAGCATGTTAAGATCGCACGTGACGCGGGGTACGCCGGGCCGCTTACCCGAACGTTGCCATAGAAACGATCGAAGCAGCCCCCCATCTAACGGCTCATGACCAATAGCATTCTTCATCTCGGGCTGATGGAAGACGGCGAAATCGAGCTTGATCTGGCCGCCCTGGAACTCGCAGTGCTCGATCATCCCGGTATCGATCTTGATGAATATCTCGACGAGCTCACCGACATAGAAATAGCTCTGCGCGCTGCTGACGGCGACGCAGTGAACAGAGTCGCTCAGGCCCAGGCCCTGAGCAGCGTGATGGTTGAAGAGTTCGGATTCTCCGGCGACCGCACGCACTACGACGATCCCCAGAATGCGGACCTGATCGCCGTCGTCGATCGCCGACTCGGCCTGCCGATCAGTCTGTCGATTATCTATGTGGCGATGGCACGACGCCTTGGATGGTCGGCGATGCCGCTCAATACGCCCGGCCACGTCCTGGTCCGTCTTGGCGACGCACCGGATCCGCTGATTATCGATCCCTTCAACGATGGTCGCATCGTCGCCCCTGCACAGGTGGAAGCCTTGCTGGAGCAGATGACGGGCCAGGCCCGGTTTTCCGACGGGATGCTTCCCCTGTCGAACCGATCGGCGCTCGTCCGCCTGCTGCTCAACCAGGCGACCCGTGCCGAGCAGGCCGGGGATCCCGCACGCGCGCTGGTCCTGTACGACCGTATGACGATCGTGGCGCCTACGCATGCCCATGGTTGGTGGGAGCGCGCCAGACTTCAGCTGGTCGCGGGAGATGTGGCCGGCGCCCGTAGCAGCCTTAGTGCGATGCTGGAAATTACCCGCGACGATGATCTGCGCCTGCAGGTATCCGCAGCGCTGGATGCCCTTCCCCGGCCAATGCCGTCTTGAACGTCGCGGTGGACTGGCTCTCGCCGTAACGCCTTATCCGAAGCGCATCCATCGTCGCTCATGCCAGGCCCGGGACTGAACGATGTCTCCGAACCGCCAGAACCGGGTTTCCCGCGTGTGGGGACCTGCACGAACGAGCGTCCAGCATTCGCCCGTCGGCAACTCGGCGATGCGGTGAATGTGCGCAGCGTCGACATGGTAGGTTTCGCCAGGGAGTCGGTGAACCAGTTCGCTGTGCCAACCGCCGCTCGCATCCAGGTAGAACACCTCTTCGACATAGCCGCCATCAAGGATCTCGGTGTCGAAGCTCCAGGGGTGGTCATGCGGCGTCGAATGCGGCTCTTCCATCTTGAACCGGTGCAGCGCGCGTCCGTCATCCAGATGATATTTGGTAAAGGCTCGCGACATGCGCTCGACGCTGACGATCCGCGTGCCGTCGGGAACGCGAGCAATCGCTGCTCGCGGTAGTCTCATACTCACGGTTCAGACACCTCTTCATAACAGCCAGCGCGGCGCAGTTGGCGGACGATCCCGTTGAACGCCGCGGTCACACCCTGTGCCCTGCCGATCTCGTTCTCTTGGGCTGCGGCATCCCAGTAGAGCTCGAGGGGCCAGCGTTCCGGGCAGTGCGGGAGCAGGCAGCGCAGCGCCAACCGGATCTCGACGACGTCGACGCGCGCGTCCGAGCAGCGCGCAACGCCGCCCCGCAAGATATGCACCGATAGCGCGATGACAACGCGTTGATGACGGACAAGCTTGGCCATCAATGGAAGTCGTGAGATTTGAACTTCAAAACAGCTTCCGGATCCATGCCGTCCGCATGGGGCGGCCAGTAGGAATTGCGAGGGTTCGGGCTCCAACCCTTGTCACCGCGGTCGGGGGAACCGGCATGCTTCGCGCCGTCGCCACGCCCGGTCCGGTGCGGGAACGACATCTCGCCGACCCGGTGCAGCAGATCGCCGTGGTCGATGATCCGGTCGCAGATGACGTGGATGACCTCGCCCTCCTTCTGCACCCTGCCCTTCATGCCGATCATCGAGGCGGACATGACGGTGCGGCGCTGGCGCTCGAACCGATCGGGCCACAGGATGCCGTTGGCGATCCCGGTCTCGTCTTCGATCGTGATGAACAGAACGCCCTTGGCAGACCCCGGCTTCTGACGAACGAGAATGATGCCGGCGACCTCGACATGGCGTCCATCGCGGATGGTGGCCAGGTCCGCGCATTTGGTTACGCCACGCCTGGCCAGCTCATCGCGGACGAAGGTCAGCGGATGCGCGCGCAGCGAGAGTTGTAGCGCGCGGTAGTCCTCAATCACCTCACGACCGTCGGTCAGTGGCCGCAGTTCGACATCAGGCTCAATCCCTTCCGCGCTGACGGCCTGGTCGGCGCGGTCGGCCGCGGCGAACAGCGGCAACGGCGCTTCGCCGAGCCCCCTCACCTTCCACAAGCCCTGCCGACGATCGGCACCGAAGCTATGAAAGGCATCGCCGTCCGCGAGCTTCTCGATCGCGGCGCGCTGGACGCCCGATCGACGCCATACGTCCTCCACGCTTTCGAACGCGGTCAGCTCGCGCGCGCCGACGATCTTGGCGCCATCCGCGTTGGACAGGCCGCGGATCTGCCGGAGCCCCAGCCGTACGGCGAGGTACCGCCCGCCATACGGCTCCAGCGTGCAGTCCCAGCGGCTTGCGTTGACGCAAGGGGGACGAACCACGACGCCGTGTTCGCGCGCATCGCGGACAATCTGCGCGGGCGCGTAGAAGCCCATCGGCTGCGCATTCATCAGTGCCGCGCAGAACACGTCGGGATGATGATGCTTCATCCACGAGGATGCGTAGGAGATCTTGGCGAACGAGGCGGCGTGGCTTTCAGGGAAGCCGTAGGAGCCGAAGCCCTCGAGCTGACGGAAGGTGCGTTCGGCAAACTCACGCGGATAGCCGCGCTCGACCATGCCCCCGATGAGCTTTTCGCTGAAGTGCGACACGCCGCCCGTAAACTTGAACGTTGCCATGGCGCGGCGCAGCTGATCGGCTTCGGCAGGCGTGAACCCGGCACCGACGATCGCGACCTTCATCGCCTGTTCCTGGAACAGCGGCACCCCGAGCGTCTTTTCCAGCACCGCGCGCAATTCGGGCCGTGGGTATTCCGGTTTCTCCAGCCCTTCACGCCGACGCAGATACGGATGGACCATGTCGCCCTGGATCGGTCCCGGCCGCACGATCGCCACCTGAATGACGAGGTCGTAGAAACGTCGCGGCTTCATCCGCGGCAGCATCGACATCTGCGCGCGGCTTTCGATCTGGAAAGTGCCGAGCGTATCGGCCTTCGAGATCATCGCATAGACGTCGGGATCATCGTCCTGCAGATCGGCCAAACCGACCCGCAGCCCCTTGTCCGCCTCGAGCATGTTGAAGGCGCGGTTCATGCAACCGAGCATGCCGAGACCCAGCACATCGACCTTCATGAACTTCAGCGCATCGATATCGTCCTTGTCCCATTCGATGATCTGCCGGTCTTCCATCGCGGCGGGCTCGATCGGGACGAGATCGTCGAGACGGTCATGGGTGAGGACGAAGCCGCCTGGATGCTGGGACATATGCCGCGGCACGCCGATCAGCTTGCGGGCGAGCTCGAGCGTGAGGCGCAGGCGACGATCGCCAATGTCGAGGTTCAGCTCGTTGACCTGCTTTTCGCCGACGCCTTCGGCCGACCAACCCCACACCTGGCCGGCCAATGACGAGGTCAGGTCCTCAGGGAGACCGAGCGCCTTGCCGACGTCGCGCACGGCGCCACGGGCCCGGTAGCGTGTGACGACCGCGGTCAGGGCTGAGTGGTTGCGGCCATAAGTTTCATAGATCCACTGGATAATCTCTTCGCGGCGCTCATGCTCGAAGTCGACATCGATATCGGGCGGCTCGCGGCGCTCACCACTGACGAAGCGCTCGAACAGCAGCTCGTGCTTGATCGGATCGATCGAGGTGACGCCGAGCACAAAGCAGACGCAGGAATTGGCGGCCGAACCGCGCCCCTGGCACAGGATGCCGCGCCGGCGGGCTTCGCGGACGATCGCGTAGACGGTCAGGAAATACGGCGCATAGCCAAGCTCGCCGATGAGCTTCATCTCATGGGCGATCTGCTCGGTATAGGCAGCCGGCACCGCGCCGTTGAACATCACATCGACGGCATCTTCCGCCAGCTTCTGCAAGCCCTCCTGCGCGGTCAGCCCGTCGATCAGCCGCTCATGTGGATACTGATAGGCCAGTTCGCCCAGATCGAAGGTGCACAGACGTGCGATGTCGACGCTGGCGCGCAGCGCATCGGGATACGCCTTGAACCGCCGGACCATCTCGTCGGGGGATTTCAGCGCACGGTCGGCATTGACCTCTCGCCGGTAGCCGAGCTCGTCGACGGAGCATTTCTCGCGCACGGCCGTCACCACGTCCTGCAACAACCGTGCTTCGGGCCCGTGATAGAGGACATCACCCGTCACCACCGCGCGAACGCCAGAGCCACCCGCCTGCCGTGCCAGCGCGTCGATCCGCACGGCATCGTCCGGCCGGCGCCGCTGGAACAATGCCATATACCCGCGACGACCATAGACCGTCTTCAGGTCGGCGAGCGCTGCCAGATTATCCTCGTCCGGCTCAACCGGCAGCAGGATGGCGATCATGCCTTCCGACCAGGGTTCGAGGTCATGCCAGTGGAGAAGACAGCCACCCTTCCCCGCCCGCTTCTTGCCTACCGTCAGCAGCCGGGTAAGGCGTGACCAGGCGGGGCGGTTGGTCGGGTACAGCAGCAACTGCCGGCCGCAGGACAAATTGACGCGCGTTCCGGCGATCGAGCGAACGCCCGTCGCCTTCTGCGCTTCCCATGCGCGCACCACACCCGCGACGGTGCCGATGTCGCTGACCCCAACCGACGGATAGCCGAGCAGCGCTGCAGCCGCGAACAGCTCCTCAGGGCTCGATGCGCCGCGCAGCAGTGAAAAATGCGTCAGGACCTGGAGTTCGACATAGTCGGTCATGCGAACACGCCGTGCATCCACCAGCTGAGATCGCCGGTGTCCTCGACGAACCCGTCGCCACGCCGGAACACCCAGTAGCGACCGCCCGCGTCATCCTCGACCCGGTAATAGTCGCGCACCGCCCAAACTTCCGCGTCACGGCGCCACCACTCCCCGTGGATCCGCTCGGGGCCGTCGCCAGCCACGACCTTGTGCGGGCGGCCACGCCAATCGAACCGTCGGGGCGGCTGATCGGGCATCAGCGCTATGACGCCCCATAGCGGTTCGGGCCTCGCCAGCAGGCGTGTCGGTCGTCGCCATTTCGGCCAGCCCGTAGGCGCGACCACCGGGTCGGCGCGCATAACGGCCCGCTCGGGCACGTGACTTTCGACCGGCGCGATCCGGAACACGGCATCTGCGCCGATGCGGCCGGCGACGACGTCGACGAGACGGGCTGGATCGCGCACGAGAACCTCACCGGCGAGAACCGCGCCGAGATCGACCGCGCCGAGCGGCTCTGTGTGCGGTGCCGCCAGATAGAATTGCTCCAGCCCCAGGCCCGGATCGATCCGCTCGATCCTGAGCTTCATGAGCCGCAGCAGGTGTGATACCTCACGCGTCGGTCGTGAGGTGCCGACCGCGACGACCTGCTCGGTGCCATCGACGCGCAACCCACCGAGCCGCAGCGATCGAACGCCGAGCCCCTTCGCACGCAGCAGTTCGGCCATGTCACCAAGCAGATCCTCCATGACCTGCGCGATCGCGTCTGCGGTGACGATCGGTTCGAGCAATCGGCGTTCGACGACCGGCATGACCTCGTCGGTGCGCGGCGTGATGGGTTCGGCGACCGCGCCGAGTGCCTGATCGAGCCGCGTGATTGCGGCCAGCCCGAGCCGGCGTGCCAACGGTCCGCGGGCAACCGGCAGGAGATCGGCGACGCGTTCGAAGCCGAACTTCCGGGCGGCAACGAGCGCGGTACCCGCAAGGCGCAAGGCAGCGACGGGCAGACCGCTGAGCGCGTCGACAGTCCGCCCTGCCGGCACGATCGCGATGTCGGCAGGCCCGAACCGGGCAATCGCGTGCGCTGCGCCCGGTGTGTCCGCGACCGCCACGCGCGCGGTGAACCCGGCACGCTGGCAAAACGCGCGCAGACGCCGGCAGAACCGCTCTTCACCGCCATGGAGATGCGCGCAGCCGGTCAGGTCGAGCCACAGCCCGTCGGGCGGTGTGGCGGCTGCGATCGGCGACCAGCGGCGCACCGCGCGTAGCGCGAGCTGATCCAGCATCGCGGCATCCGCCTCTGTCTCGGACGGTCGGATGTCGAGATCGGACACCAGCGCACGCGCATGGGTCGCGGCCATCCCGATCGTGATCCCCAATGCGGCCGCGCCATCGCAGGCGGCCACCACTTCTTCGCGCCGGCCAACCTTGCCCACCAGTGCGAGCGGTGCCCGGTGGAATGCAGCAACGGTCGCCGCGACCCTGTCGTGACTGTCGGCTTGCGCAAACCCATGAAACGGATGGTTCGCCGCCTCCGATCGCCGGCCAAGTTCACGCATGGGTGGTTTCGCATGCGCGGGCAGCGCTGCGATCTCACCTTCCACATCCTGCCTGGTTGGCATGTCGGCACGAGCCCACCGCGCACCCGGCCGCCACCCGCCGCCCCGCGGTACTGAACACGCACCGGGATCGTCGTCGACGGGAAGCTGAAGGGCTGGCCGCTCAGGCGGCCGCGTAGCGTGCCGGTCCAGCCGTCTCAGCCGCTCGATGGCCAAGTGTGGCAGGAACAGCGAGACAACCCGTCTCATCGCAGCCCTCCAAAATCATCGAAAATGCTTCGCCGCCACGCTGCCGTGCGACCTCGACCTGCCACCGCGATCGGCCGACGCCGGCGACGCCCAGGCGCTCGGACGACGCACTGGCGATCCGCCAGCGCGTCCAGGCCGCAGACGGCTCGGCGAGCGGATCCTGGTCGCGATTACGTCGGCGTCGCAGGATGAGAACGGGAATGTCGGCGTCGGCCGCGACCAGTTGCAGGCGCCGGGTCGCCACCATCGACATCCGACTCACCTCGGCGATTACCACCGACGGCGTTCCATCGCGCACCGCGTCCTCGACGACGGCGAGTAAGGCCGCGTCGTCGCGGGGTTGCGCATGGATCAAGTCGGCAGGCGCTAGGCCCGCCTGCTCCAGACCCGGTGCGTAGAGATCGTTGCGACAGCTCACCCACAGCACCGGTCCGCCTGTATGCGCCGCTTCTCGCGCGGCGATACCTGCCAGGAACAGCGTTGCTGCAGCATCGTCGACCATCGAACAGCTTTGCGCGGCGACCTCGTGCAGCGCGCCTGCGCGAAGGCCCCTGCCTGCGAGGCGATCGTCGAGCGCAGGGATACCGAACGGCATGATGCGGTGATCCACCACCGGCGTCGCGATTGTCCGCAGGTGAGCGATGGTGGTCGGCAGGGACTCGAGGGCGGTGAATGACATACTGGCTAGACTCTACTCGTTCCCTTTATGTTCCGTTACCGGTCAGCGTTGGTCAACCGGGTTTATCTCGACGGTTCGGACTCTTTGATCTTGACCACGGCTCAGGGCGGTACGGAACGGTTGCGCAACGAACCGTAAACAAGACGGAACGAATTCGCTTTCGTTCCGGACGCGACTGACTCATAGAATCGTCATGCCGATCCGCCCTGAGAACCGCTGGCTCTACCCGATCGACTGGCGGCAACTTTCGCAGACGGTCCGGTTCGATCGCGCTGGTGCCAAATGCGAGGGATGCGGCCGGCCGCATCTGCGCCGTGTGGTCCATCTGGGCGACGGCCGCTGGTGGGATGCCGATGTCCGGTGCTGGCGGTCGGACCGGGGCAAACGTATTGCGATGAAAGCCGGGTTCGTGCTGGCATCGGTCCGGGTGACCTATGTTGTCCTGGCCTGCGCGCACCTCGATCACGATCCCGGCAACAGCGCGTCTTCGAACCTTAAGGCGCTATGTCAGCGCTGCCACATGATCCACGATGCAGCCGAGCATCGCTGGCAGCGCTGGTGGAATGTCTTCCGGCTCCGCGCGATCCGCGATCTCTACGAAGATCCTCGCACCACGCGCGAGCGCATCGCCGGCCGCTAGAGGTCGATGTTGCGGGTGCGCATGGCCTCGGCTGCTAGGTTTGCGATCGGCCCACGCCCTGCGGTCGCCTCATAGACTTCGGCGACATCGTGATCCGCGAGCTTGCCCAGCATGAGGCGAACCGCCGCAACGCTCGCCTCGTCCAGTACGGTCTTTGTCTCGTCGTCCGCTATGGCTAAGGTCCCGCCAGTGTTTCCTATGGAGTACGAATAGCATGAACGTGAGTGAACTCGCTAAAGGCGTCGCAGAAGCGACCGGTTCGAACGATGCCGATGCGAAGAAGGCGATCACCGCCGTATTCGACCAGATCGCGGCAGCGGCTGTGAAAGGCGAGGAGGTCTCGATTCCAGGGTTCGGCAAGTTCTCGGTCAAGGATCGTCCAGAGCGGGCCGGCCGTAATCCATCGACTGGGGAAGCGATCACGATCGCTGCGTCCAAGAAGGTGGCGTTCACGCCCGCGAAGGGGTTCAAAGACAAGATGTAAGACAGGTGCGTCGACGGGATCATCTCGTCGGCGCCAACTCGAGGGACAGGTTTCGTGTGCAACCGATATCGTATGACGGCGAAGGAGGTCGATCTTGCGGTCACCTTCGGTATCCGTCCCCCTTATGAGAAGGACGAGGAATACCCCGTTGGTGACATCTTCCCGACGGGCAAGAAAACGCCGTTCTACGGCAAGGTGATCGTACAGGATGGCGGTGAGCGTAAGCTCGAGCGGATGGAATGGGGCGTGCCAACGCAGGTGCCCAGCGCGCGTGATTCTTCGGTCAAGCTTACCAAGTACGTGACGAACGTCCGCAACCTTAACTCCAGTTTCTGGCGATCGATGCTGACGACACCGGCGCGCCGCTGCCTCGTCCCGGTCACTGCCTTTTCTGAATATGGATTGGCGCCTGGCGAAGACGGCAAGAAGCCGCTTCACTGGTTTGACGTACCCAGCCGTCCGATTTTTGCCTTTGCAGGCATCTGGCGTCCAACCGAGCGAGGCAACGCTTATGGCTTCCTGACGACGGAACCGAACGCGATCGTGGCGCCCATCCACCCCAAGGCCATGCCCGTCATCCTACACGACGAAGATTATGATCGTTGGCTTACCGCCCCCTGGGACGATCTGAAGGACTTGGTCGCGCCCTACCCATCGCAATTGATGCGCGTTGAGGGCATGGCATCGGCGGACGCAGAGGATGCCCGATCGCCTGTGCTATTCTAGCCGTCGAACCCCGAAAGGTGACTGACAATGACAGAAGCGACATGGGGCGAAAGCGCCAAGACCCCGGACATCAACTGGCGAATGAGCGCGTCGTTGGAGAACGTGCCCCGCGGTGACACCGATATCGCCGAAGTGACGAACCTCGAGCGAGCCGTGCGGGATTGGGTCAGGCTGGACCCTGAACATCGAGAAGCGGCGACCTTGACCACGGATCATGCCGTTCAGATCGAAGGGGTTTCCAGTACGACATTCACTGGCGAAGCTATCGCGGCAATTGCCAAGCACCTGCCATCCATCCCAAGCGAAAAGGAGTAATAGCTATGGCGAAATCCAGCGTCCGTTTCGAGCGCGGTGACGGATATTGGGTGGCCGAGCGTGACAGCATCGGCTTCACCGGCGCGACCGCCTTTGGCCCGTTGAGTTTCTGATCACCAGCGAAGCGTTGGCCGAGATGCTGAACCCAGAGCTGGAAGGAATTGACCCGGAAACTGCGGTCGAGGTCTTCATCGAGTTTGAAAGCGAAATTCATCGCATCGCCCAGCGCGAATTTGTGAAACGCCTCGGTGGTGAGCCACCAATCCTGCTGACGACTTCCGATGTAGCTCTTTAGCGCCAAAGCGCGTTTGCAACCAAGTAGGCCAATCGCCCGGAACGCGTTACGCTCCAGGCCCACCTCGTCCACATGCCTATTCAGTATAAGCCGCCCGCTTCTCGCTCCTCGGCTCCTTCTTTCTGCGCTTCCTCCAGATCGTCTGGCTTCTGTTCGTCAGCGATTGGTTTATCCTCGAGCGTATCTTCCGGCCCGTTATTGCCGTCCGAAAGTTCGTTGACGTCGGTTTCAAAACCAGGTTCTTCGTCTTGCGGGGCGGTCATCATGGTTGCTCTCCTTCGTCAAGTGAAACGATCCAGGAAACCGCTCGGTTGCGAACCGGCGGACGATATCTAACACCTGCCGGCGAGCGTTCGCGTTACCGTTCCTTGTGAATCTGATCGTGGTGCACCTTTAGAAGACCGATAGCCGAATGACCCAGTTTTGGACGTTCAGCAACTCGCAGCCGCTTTCCAAGATTGGCCGTTCATTCAGGTCCTGCGGACCTGCGATTGAGCACTTGCTGCGCGACCCGTTCCAGTCGAGAGTATCCACCGGAAGGATTTGATCCATGCGAAAGTTGACCGGTGCGGCATTCGTATCGCTTGACGGCGTGATGCAGGGACCTGGCGGGCCTACTGAAGATCCGACCGGAGACTTTGGCCAGGGCGGTTGGGTATTCGGCATCGGCGAAAATGAGATCGATCCAGTGCTGGGCGAGCTGTTCAAGCTGCCCTACGCGCTGCTTCTAGGTCGACGGACCTACGATATTTTTGCAGCCTACTGGCCATTCGTCGAAGGCGAGATGGAAGGCATGGGCGACGCACTGACTTCCGCCGACAAGCATGTTGTAACGCATGGCGATCAGCCGCTCGACTGGGCAAACAGCTATCGCCTGGACGGCATTGCCGCGATCCGAGCCCTGAAGGATAGCGACGGTCCAGACTTGCTGATTCAAGGCTCCTCAACGCTCTACCCTCCACTCCTCGCTGCCGGGCTAATCGACGAACTGGTCCTCATGACCTTTCCTGTCGTACTGGGGACCGGCAAGCGTCTGTTCGGCGACGGCACCCCTTCAGGCGCACTGCGCCTGCTCGACCATCAGGTTGGCGCAAAAGGCGTGATCGTCACACGCTGGGCACAAGCCGGGCCAATCCCGAGCGTCGACCATCCCCACCCCAGTACTAGTGCAGCGGAGGCTGAACGCCAGCGGCGCATGAACGAGGGGACCTGGTAGTCTAGCATTACAGTTGCATTCTCGACTTGAGGTGAGCGCGGCGGGCGGCCGCTTGGTGCGCTCGTCGCCATAACGACCATGCGATGATGTGGGCGGGCGCGATACGGCGCTGGGCGAGCCGAACGGCAATGCGTCGAACTTCTTGTATGGACCAGCGGATCAGCGCCGGGGTGTCGTGCGCATTCTTTTTGGGGGCGTCACCTCGTTTGCGTGGTGGCGGATCACCGCCATCATGGCGAACGCGAGCATGACCAGCGACACGTGGCGATGCCATCCATGCCAGGAGCGGGTTTCGTTATGGTCGAGGCCGAGTTCGTTCTTGGTCGTCTCAAAGCTGTCCTCGATCGCCCAGCGGTGGCCTTCAACCTGCACGAGCGCGTCGATCCCGGTCCCGGCCGGGCACCAGGTTGTGAAGAACGCCAGTTCGCCGTCCGCGATATGTCGTCGGATCAGCAAGCCGCGTGTCCACACCCCAGTGCGTCCTTCACCGTAATCGGTAGCCTCGATGTCTGCGAGTTCGAGATAGGCCCAGTCGTGCAGTCTCGCTCCCTTCGTCCCATTGCCTGCCGACAGGCGATGCCAGGCGGCGGGATCGAGATCCTGTGCGATTTCACCTGCAGTGCCGAAAACGGCGGGCTTCCCCACCCAAGAGCCAAAGTGATGGTTGGAGCCAACGCCCAGGACATAGCCTTTCCCTGCTCGGCGTAGCGCCTGCTCGACGTCGCCGACGCCGTACACACTGTCAGCGGCGACCCAGGCGAACGGGACGTCGGCTGCAATCGCACGTGCGATCATTTGCAC
The DNA here is from genome assembly GCF_056680455.1 of Sphingomonas sp. AP28. Taxonomy (NCBI): domain Bacteria; kingdom Pseudomonadati; phylum Pseudomonadota; class Alphaproteobacteria; order Sphingomonadales; family Sphingomonadaceae; genus Sphingomonas; species Sphingomonas sp. AP28. The sequence continues at coordinate 177,643 of NZ_JBWXQI010000002.1, forward strand.
CGCCAGGGCTGGCTTGGTCGCGAACCGCGTCTCCGTCGGGACATGGGCCGAAACCATGCGCGCGCTGTTGCTGGTCCAGTTCTTCGGCAGATACAGCGCCCGGTCGATAAAGGCATGACCGCGGTGCGAGACATAGGCGGCAAAGACGCCGATCTGGCAGTTGGTGATTTTGCCCGCAGACCCGGTGTATTGGCGCGAGACACCACACGACGCCTTGCCCTGCTTGAGGAAACCCGTCTCATCGATCACGAGCACCGCATCCTCGGCAGCCAGCGTCTCGACGACATAGTCGCGTACGATATCGCGCAGCGCGTCAGCGTCCCACCGACCGCGGCCAAGGATCGCCTGCTGCCGCCACGGTCCCGGATCGCCTGCCGCTTCCGCACGCATCCAGCCCGTCTTGCGCCGCTCGTCGCCTAGCAGCCCTTCCAGGAAGAACCCCGCGGATGCCGCGACACGGTCCTGCGTGAACAAACCCCGCATCCGCGCCTTCACGTCACGCAGCGAAGTCGCCCAAAGCTCCAGCGTCGTCTCAATCGATGCACCCGTCATCCACGGTCTCCTGCCATGAAGACCCATTGATTCAGACTTCGCTTAAATTCGCAACTGTAATGCTAGAGTCAGGACCCATTGATCTGAGCGGCTCGATCTGATTCAGGTTCCGTGAGGAGACCGAGGATGAGCGACCTGTACTGGCTGACCGACGAGCAGATGGCGCGGCTCGAGCCGTATTTTCCCAAGAGCCACGGCAAGCCACGGGTTGATGACCGGCGGGTGTTGAGCGGTATCGTATTCGTCAACCGCAACGGGCTGCGCTGGTGCGATGCCCCTCGGGAGTATGGCCCACACAAGACGCTTTACAACCGGTGGAAGCGATGGGGCGAAAGAGGTGTCTTCCTCCGCATAATGGAAGGACTGGCGGCCGCGAGCGCCACGCCGAAGACGATCATGATCGACGCGACCTATCTGAAGGCGCACCGCACGGCGTCCAGCCTGCGGGTAAAAAAGGGGGCCTTGGGCGCCTCATCGGTCGCACCAAAGGCGGTATGAATACGAAGGCTCTCCTGAGCGTGTCGAAGGGCTGCACGCCGTCACCGATGCAGAAGGCAGACCGCTGAGCTTCTTCATGACCGCGGGCCAGGTCAGCGACTACACCGGCGCTGCCGCGCTGCTTGATGATCTACCCAAGGCGCAGTGGATGCTGGGCGACCGCGGCTATGACGCAGACTGGTACAGGGACGCCCTTCTGGCAAAGGGCATAACGCCTTGCATTCCGGGGCGAAAATCCCGGATCATCCCCGGCAAATATGACAAGCGCCGCTACCGAAGCCGGAGCCGTATCGAGATTATGTTCGGTCGTCTGAAGGACTGGCGCCGCGTCGCTACCCGCTACGATCGATGCCCGACCGTCTTCTTTTCCGCTATCGCGCTCGCCGCCACCGTCATCTTCTGGCTCTGATCAATGAGTCGTGACCCTAGCGTCCCACTGTCGCGACCCGGACGGCTGATCCTTCGCGTGCCGGAAAAGTGCGGAGGTCGCGGCCGCCGATAACAACGCTTTCCAGCACATCTGCAACCGTACCCGGCCGGCTCGCTTTGCGGGAGCGTCCGGCAAGGTGTTCAAGGTCGGACGCGAAGCCGATACCTGTCGCACTGGACCAATCAAAGGTGGCGGGCGCGTCTTCGTGCTTGCTTGGGTAGGCGAACAGCGCATTGCCGACCGCGTAAAACCAGCCTGGGCGGATGACCGGTCGCGGCTGGTCGCTGTCCTCGACGGTCGGATCGTGATCGTAGGCGCATACGATACGATAGGTCGCGGCCAAAGCTCCGTTACGGCAAGATAGGCAAACAAATTGCAGCCGGTCGGTTCCCATCCCAAGCACGCATTCGTCCACGCGTTCGAGACGATAACGTCAAACGCTGCAAAAGGCGCCATTTACCCAGGATATCGATTGACCTCGTCCACTTGTCGACCTCGAACGTGCCGACCGGCTACTCGATATCCTTGCCTCGTTATGTGGTAGACGCATCGCTGTACTCGATCAAATTCCCACAGCTTACCATTGATCCAAGCAGTCGACGATTATCTCCGGTACGCCAGCGCTGTTCGGCAGCAGCATGATCGTGTGGACGATCTCCGCCAGATCCTCGGGCTTGGTCATATCCTCGCGCGATACGCGCGTTGAGTTCTCGCCCATATCAGTCAGCACATAGCCGCAGCAGATCGAGGTTGCCCGAACGCCATCGTTCCATGCTTCGCGCCGAACGCCCTTTGCCGCCGCCATCATAGCATGCTTGCTCGCCGCATAGCCGACCATCGGCGAGAACAATGCCTTGCCCGACACTGATACTACATTGATCACCCGTCCCTCTCCGCACGCCCTAAGATGCGGCAGCGCGAGCCTGATCAAACGGATCGGTGCTTTGGCGTTGACGCGCCACATTTCGTCCAGTTCGTCTTCGTTTTCGCTGTGGAAGTTATAGGATCGGAAAATGCCGGCGACATTGGCCAGAGCATGAACCTCGCCGAAGACATCCAGGGTTTCCGCCAGCCACGTGTCCGCCGTTTTTGGCTTTTCCGCATCGTAGTGGCGGTAGATCACCTGATCGGTATCGGTGAAGCTCGACGGATCCCGCACGCCCGCCGACACCTTGAACCCGGAGGTGATCAGGCGTGCGGCAACGGCCTTGCCAATCCCGCGCGATGCACCTGTAATCATCGCAACGCGACCCGATGGATTTAGCATGGTTATTATCCTCTTCGTTCATCGCTTGTGCAACTATCGCCTTATCGATAACGGACGCCCGTTCGGCGTGACAAGATCAGCGCGTCCGAACCGCACACGTTATTTTATCGCCGCTGTTTGAGATTTTTCGGCAGTATTGCGCTTCGTTCCGTGCAACATATTATAACGCGTAAAGAGCACCGTGCATTGCAACACGGGCCGACGCCGCACAGACAGCAAGCCGCCTGCGACTTTGCGTAATGCTTGTCTCGAGTCAAATCGACGTTGAAGAGGATGTCATGTCACGCCACCTCCCCCCATTGAACGCCTTGCGGGCTTTCGAAGCCGCTGCAAGGCACGGAAGCTTCACCAAGGCAGCCAACGAGCTGTGCGTAACGCCGGGCGCGGTCAGCCGTCAGGTGCAATTGCTCGAGGATCACCTCGGTACCACGCTCTTCACACGAATGAATCGCGAGGTCGTAATCTCTGCCCAGGGACGGGAATATCGCCAGGCGCTGACATCTGCCTTCGACCAGATCAATTCGTCGACCAGCGCGCTGAAGAGCGAACGAAAACTTACTATCAGCAGCTACCTTACGTTCAGCATGCGATGGCTCGTACCGCGGCTGGCCGGCTTCACCCGTCAGCATCCGTCGTGTCCGATCAACCTGACGACGACGCCGCCCAACATCTTCGATGTCATTTCCGGTACGATCAACGTCGCGGTGCTATCGGGCGATGGCGGCTGGTCGGGCGTTCATGCAGAGAAACTGTTTCCGGTCGAGCTGGAACCGGTGGTCAGCCCGCGCTTCCTGGACGACGTCAAGCTTGACCTGCCGGATGACCTGGTCCGCGCCACGCTGCTTCATTCGACCGCCCGCCCGGATGATTGGGCGGAATGGACGGAGAATGTCGGCGCGACCGCGGTCACGGCGACCAGCGGCGCGATGTTCGAAAGCTCGTCGCTCGCTTTCGAGGCGGCGCTGCACGGCGTGGGGGCGGCGATGGGTCAGCGCGCGCTCATCGCGCCCGAACTTCGGGACGGGCGGCTGATTGCACCGTTTGGGAAGCCGTATTGCGATGGCACCGCCTTTTACCTGGTCTATTCCAACAAGGTCGCGGAGGACCGGCGGGTCAAGAGTTTCCGCAAGTGGATTCTCGCGGAAGCGGAAACTTTCCGGGAAAGCGGATCCTGCTGACGGCCACGGCCGATCGTCTCGATGAACGGCATCCAGGGCCGCCCGGCTGTGCATTGCTCAAAAGACGGCCCGAAAAACTGGTTTGACCTGCAGGCCAGTGACGGGCTCCGTATCGGCAACGTCATTTCGTCGAAAGCCTCGGGCCATGCCTGCAAGCCGTGCGACGGGTGATGGGAAAGTGTCCGGCCGATGCAGCCGGGCTTTGGTCCGGTCATACGAAAGGTCCGGATGGTCAATGGGAGTGGGTGATGGACCGCGAAACAGATATCGTTATAGTTGGCGGCGGCGCCGCCGGGCTTAGCGCGGCCCTGACCGCCGTCGAGCTCGGGCTGAGGGTGCTGATACTGGAAAAGGAAGGCGAGGTCGGCGGCTCGTCGGTGCTGGCCGGCGGCAGTCTATGTTTTGCCGGAACCGACATCCAGGAGGCCAATGGCGTCGAGGACAGCGAAGCCTTGCTTTTTGACGATCTGCGTCGGGCAGGTGGCGAGAAGAATGATCCCGACGTCGTCCGATCCTATACCCAGCACCAGGCCGAAACCTACCGCTGGTTGCGCGACATGGGCGTCCGGTTCGCATCGACGCTGCGCAAATCGCATGGCAATTCGGTGGACCGCACCCACGTCGTCTCGCCTGCCGCCGTCCTTCCGCTGATGCTGGAAAGGATCGAGGCGTCAGGGCTGGCGGAAACGATCTACGGCGCATGGTCGTGGCGGTTCGTGACGGACCCGGCCAGCGGGCGCGTGACCGGTGTCGAAGTCGGCGGCGATTCTCCCTTTACCGCCCTCGCCCGGCACGGTGTGATCGTCGCCACGGGCGGGTTCACCCGCGCACCCGACCTACTGCAACGGTTCGCGCCGGCCTTTGCGGGCGCACGCGTTTCTGGCGGCAAGGGCAATACCGGCGATGGGTTGCTCATGGCATGGAAACTCGGTGCCGACCTGCTCGATTTTGGGTATATTCAGGGAAATTACGGCGTCCATCCGGCCGGCAAGAGCAATGTGGTTGTGCACCCGATCTACCGCGGCGGCATAGCCGTGAATAAGTATGGAAGCCGCTATGTCGATGAATCGGTATCCTTCAAGATGCATAGCGACGCTTGCATGGCGCAGGATGGCAAGGTGACGTACCAGATTTTTGACCAGGGCATCATGGACCAGGGCGATGCGTCGCAACCCTCGTTCAGTTTCAAGTCGCGCGTGTCGACGGGCGAGGTGCTGGAGGCGGGCAGCCTCGCCGAGCTTGCCGGGCTCATCGGCGTCCCGCCCGAACAGTTGGAGGCCACCGTGGCGCGGTACAACGCCGCCGTGGACGCCGGCGTCGATCTCGATTTCGGCCGCCGCCAGATCACGCATGACGGTGGCGAGCTGGTCAAGATCGATACCGCGCCATTCTACGCCTATCCGGCGACGATCGTGATCCTGGGCACCTATTGCGGTATCAAGGTAGACGCCATGATGCGCGTGATCGACGTATACGGCATGGAGATAGACGGGCTGTACGCGGCGGGCGAGATCGTCGGCGGTTTTCACGGCCGGGGCGAAATTCCCGGCGCGGCGCTCGGCAAGGCATTCATCTTCGGACGGGTCGCGGCGAGATCCGCGGCGACGTTGGGCGCGCAGGCGCTTACTGTCGCCGCCGCTGCTTGAAGAGCTGAGCATCGCGACGGCCGGTGGCGGCCGTCGCGATGCTCAGCCTCCGGCCGCAGGATCCGACACTCAGGGCGTGACGGACCCGCCATTGACCACGATCGTCTCCGAATTGATGATCCGCGTGCCCACGCACAGGAAAAGGATGACGTCGGCGATATCCTGCGGCTGGCTCATCTGCTGGATCAGCGAATTGCGGCGCGAAGATTCGCGCCGCGCCTCCGGCCACGACGCGATCCACGGGCTGTTGACGATCCCCGGCGCGACCGCGTTGACCCGAACATCCGGCGCCAGCGCCCGCGCCAGGCTCCGCGTCAGGTTGATCAGCCCCGCCTTGCTGGCCGCATAGGCGATGCTGCTGGCCCGCAGGCCGAGACCGGCCACGGACGCCGTGTTGACGACCGCGCCGTGGCTCTCCCGAAGCGCGCCGGCCGCGGCCTTGGTGCATCGGAACGGCGCGATCAGGTTGGTCGTTAGAATCTGGCTCCAGAACTCCTCTGTGACACTGTCGAGGTCCGGAAACGGGATCGGCTCGATCGTCGCCGCCGTTCCCGCATTGTTGACGAGATAATCAAGTCCGCCCAGCGCGTCGATCGCCTGCACGACCATGGCTTCGGCTTCAGTCGCAACGCCGACATTACCCGGCGCTGCCACGATGTCGGCATCATCCCGGCGCAATCGCTCGATCTCGGCAGCACCGCGATCGTCGCCCGGCAGGTGGTTCAGCGCCACCCGCGCACCCCGCGCACAGAAGCTCTCCACCGTCGCGAGCCCGATGCCCGAGGCCGCGCCGGTCACCAGCACGCGCTTGCCCGTCAAATCCATCGATCTACCTTCCAGAACGTGTGGGGCATGCGCCCGAGTGGTACGATGCACGGTTCACGGCAGGACCGGGGAAACCGTCTCGGCGACCAGCGGGGCCGGCGGCGGCGCATTTTCCTGCCCGCGCATATCGGCGACGATCGTCCGGCTCGCATGCCAGAACATGACGATGCCGAGCACCGCAAAGACGAGAATGCCGATCATCGCCATGCGCAGGCCCGGCCCTTCGGCGAACCCGAACTGCAGCCGGAACACGTCCGAAAGGTAGCCGGTGAGCAGCGGCCCCAGGCTCAGCCCGATCAGGTTGGTGAGCATCAGGATCATTGCCGACGCGGTGGCGCGCATGTTCTTTGGGACGATGCTGTGCGCGGCCGCGTAAATCGGGCCGTACCAGGCCGAAAACAGCATCGAGGCCAACGCTTTCCAGCACAAGGCGGTGATCATGCTGGAGGACAGGAACGTCATGACAAAGCACGGCAGCGACAGCAACGTCGTGAGCGCGGGGACGAGAAGATAGCCCCGCGCGTCGGTCCGTGACCATTTGTCGGCGATCTGCCCCCCGAAAAACGTGCCGATCAGCCCGGCCAACCCGCCCGAAATGCCAAGCGCAAGCCCGAGGAATCCGAGTGGCTTCAGCCCTAACGATGCGGAAACCTGCGCCAGTTCGATGCTCTGCGTTCGCAGAAAGAAGCTCGCCATGAACGGCGACAGGCCGTTGCCGGTGACACACACCATGGTCGCGGCCAGCGCGAGCCAGCGGAAGGACGGGATCTTGAACAGCGATTTCATCGCCTGGCCGAGCGGCTCGACCTTCGGCCTGTCAGCCACTGCAACATGGCCCCCGCGTCGCGGCTCGCGCAACATGACGACCGCCAGCAACGCCAGGAGCAGGCCGGGTATCCCGACGATGAAGAAGGCAACCCGCCAGCCGAAATAATCGGAGATGATGCCGCCGATGCCCAGCCCGATCAACGTGCCGAACGGAATGCCCATCGAATAGAATGCCAGCGCGGTAGCGCGTTTCTCGGGCGGGGTATAGTCGCTGATCAGCGAATGCGCGGGCGGGGTGGCTCCCGCCTCCCCGATGCCGACGACGATACGCGCGGCGATCATCTGCGTGAAATTCTGCGCGAGACCGGACACCGCCGTTGCCAGGCTCCACACGGTGATGGCGACGGCGATCAGCTTCGGACGATCGGCGCGTTCGGCAAAACGGGCGATGGGCAGACCGAGGATGGAGTATAGGAACGCGAAGGCCAGGCCGGTCATCATGCCGACCTGCCAGTCGAGCAGTTGCAGGTCACTCTTGACCTGCTCGGCCAGGATATTGAGAATCTGGCGATCGAGATAATTGCAGGTGTAGATCGCGAACAGAAGGATCAGCGCACGGCGCTGAAACCGCGCACTGGGCAGGCCGCCTTGTGCAGCGCCGGCCGGATGACCTGCCGTGACAATATTCGGGCTTACCATGCCGCGGCCCGATCGACCGGCAACGATCGCCAGGCAACGGGTAGACAGGCGCTCGTTGGTGCGTTCATCGCCATCCTCTCGACGCCGCACATTCGATCCGTGCGACTTGTTGCGCTTGAGCCATCGCAGTGGCCTTAAAGCAAATCATGCCGTCGACGACGAGCACCGTATATCGACGAGCACCCGCTATTTGGATGGCAGGAGGAGCACTTGTGCAATCGACTTTTCGGGGGGGTCGCGTGACCGCAGCGAACGCGGCGCGACGTCAGCGGGCGACGCGACGCCTGTGTCGGTGCAGAAAACGCAGCAATGTCGCATTGAAGAGCGCCGGTTGCTCCCAATATGCCGCATGTCCGGCCTCGGGAATGATCACAAACTCGCCTCTCCGGAAAACACTGGCGACGCGCGCCATCAATGCCGGCGGGATATAGAGGTCGGCCGCCCCCGTCAGCAGCAGGCACGGCATCTCGAGCGCGGCGATCTGCGCCCAGCCTATCGGCTGCTGCTTGAGCGGAATGCCCGTCACCGGCGCCCGCGCCATTTCCTCGATCGCGATCCAGCGCGCCACGCCTTCGGCCGAGGCGGCGCGGTAGGACGGGCCGAGTTCCCGCACATAGGCGGGTAGTTGATAGAAGGATTTCGGCGTCAGCGCGGCGGTGATCGCCTTGAACGCGGACTCGTCGATGCCCGCCTGGCTGGAGCTTATCGTCAACGTCAGAACGCGATCGGGCCGCGAAACGGCGAAGTCCAGCGCGGTGAACCCGCCGGCGGCGGTACCGACAATATGAAATTTGGCGATGCCCAATGCGTCAGCGATCGCAGCCAGATCGTCCACAGTCCTGCCGGGGCGATCGCCTTGATCTGTGCTTGAGCCGCGATGCCCACGACGCGAATAGGCGATCACGCGGTAGCCGGCGCGCACCAATGCCGGCAGCTGGTAATTCCAGGCGTCGACGCTGCCGGTGAAGGCGTGGAGCAGAATGACCGCTTCACCATCCCCGCCGGTATCGACGTACGCGAAGTCCGCGCCGTTCGCTCTTATCGTCCCGCGCATCATCTCGGGTTGCGCGGGCTCGACGCGGTAGGGCGCCAACGCCGGTCGAAAGGCGGCCGCCAGTGCCGCCGCGGCTGACCCCGTCCCTGCCCATAGCAGGCCGCCGACCCCGGCGCCGATAATGGCGCGGCGGTTCTGGTTCGGCCAATGGTCTTGCACATCCGGCATGGTCGCTGTCCTGCTCGACTGGGCTATTCGAGGGCGTCAGCGGCGGAGATAAGCATCCATGCCTATCACGAAGCGCTTGTACTGCCAGCCCTTAACCTCATCCTTGACCAGTTCCGCGCGGTAGATGACCGTCGCAGCCAAGATCATCTTGCCATTTCTGATGGTCGATACCAGCCCGTAGGCGAGCGCGGTGGCGGTGGTTGCCGACAATTCCTCGATGACGACGTTGGACATGGCATGACGCCGTTGATCCGCCTGTACTGCCCGGCTCTTGCGGACATGATCCAGGATACGCTCATGCCCAATCAGCGATGCGATCGGCGTAGCGCTGCCTTCTAATATCGTTAGCTCACCTTCCGGCAGGAACAGCGAGCGAATGACCTCCAGGCATCCTTCGTCCCAGGCGATGCCCCAGCGCGCGAACGTCTCATGGATCATCAGTCGGTCGATCGGCTGTCCCGGCGTGACAGGCTGGTTCTCGCGCAAGGCGACGATGCCGTCCTCGTGCGCCCACCCCTGCCGTGGTTCGACGACCTTGCCCGGCGCGACGCCCAGCGCGACGCCCAGCGCGACGGGCGCGGCGCCGGGCAGCGGCGTATCTGTTTCACGATTTTTCAAAGGGCGATCCTTCGTTGGATAAGCATACCGGTCGGCAGGTCGGCCGCACTGTATCGCGGATTACTACGGCCGGCAGCTATAAGGGATGATGCGTCGCAGGATCAGAAATGCTTGGTCACGCCGATCTTGAAGCTGCGGCCAAGCGGATTGCCGATGAACGAATCGTACCCGAGTTCGAGGCGCGCCGGAGAAGGATCGCGATCCAGCAGATTATAGACGCTGGCCGTGACGGCCATGTCCCACGGCAACAGGATACGGTACGTCATATCGAAGGTATAGAAAGGCCGCACCTTCAACCCATAGCTGTTGAGCGCGCATCCGGCCGTCGTCGCCGCATTGGCGAGGGTACACCCGCCGACCACACTTGCCGTCTGAACGACGGTCGGGCCACGATTGTCGGTCGCACCGCCGATATAGTTGAACGTCACGCGCAGATTGTGATGCTCCGACGACAGATCCGCATAAGCTTGGCCGCGCAGTTTGGAGATGGTGCCTGGCGTGCGATTGTAATTGGTGAAGCCCAACGCCTGGTAACCCGCCGTCACCAAGTTGCCCGCGTAGAAGAACGCATCTTGATCGTAGGACAGCGTGCGGCTGAAGTTTGCGCCGAGCACCGGCTCGATCCCGAACAGGGTGGGCGTGCGATAGGTGACTTCCACGTCGATACCCGAGGTCGTGATCGGCGAACCGTTTGTCGTATCGCTCCTGATACGGGAGATATTGTTGGCGTTGGTGACACCTTGGACGCACGAATCGCCGTTGTCGAACGTGATGAGCGAACGGAGCGGGCTCGCGCAATTGGCCAGCTGCGTGCCGTTGCCGGTACCGGCCACGGCGCTGGCGATGATGTTGGCCGGCACCGGAACGATCTGATCGCGAAGCTTGTAATGCCAGTAATCCGCCGTGATCGTCAGCGCGCGAACCGGCGAGAAGATGGCGCCGAAATTATACGACTTCGCCTTTTCCGGGCCGACTGCTGGGTTGCCAAACGAGTCGATCGCCTTGAACTGACCGCCGGCTGCGTTGATCGCCGCCTGCTGCGTCGTGCCCGTCAGCGCGCGGTCGATCACCGTCGGGCCGCGGAAGGTCGTGCTGTACGAGCCGCGTAGCGCCAGCGCGTCGAAAATCTGCCATTTCGCCGCAACCTTCGGGTTGAAGGTTGAACCGGTCAGGCCGCCATAATCTTCATAGCGGGCGGCAAGCTGCACGTTCACGGTGTCGAACAACGGAACGTTCAATTCGCCGAACACGGCCTTGATCTCGTCGGACAGACGCGCCGGCGTAGTCTGCCCATAAAATACATACGGGCCGGTCGGGAACTGGCACGTCTTCGAATTGATGTTGGGGCACGGCGTCACGAGCGCGTCGTTCAGCCCCGTTTTGGACACGATGCTGTAATGTCCCCGCCGGTACTGCCCGCCGACTGCCCAGCCGATGTCCCCGCCCGGCAGCCCGAATTTCAGCTTTCCGCTCAGCAGCGCATCGACGACGAACAGGCTTTGAGTTTCGTAACGCCCGCGCTCATTGTCGAACAACCAGCGGACCAGCGACGGATCATTGGTAGCGGCAGGTACAAAGCCGGGATTGGTGAGCCCCAGAATGGGGTTGCTCGGATATGCATTCGAGAAAGGGTTAAAGTACCGGCAGCCGTTGGCGCCCGGCGTCGTTCCGGTGCAATTCGGCCCGCCCAGTCCGTTGAGCGCTGCCTGATAGCGCGAGATGACGATATCCGGCGCGACCTGATCGACCACCGTCTCCGAATAGGTCGCGGCGACATCGAAATCGATCGCATCGGTCAGGCTGCCCGACAGTCCGCTGGATATCCGGTAAAGATCGGTCGTACGCGAATTCGTGCGGCCGGCCTGATCGGCGATTCCGCCGAGGCCCAGTGGCCGATAGGATACGCCGACGATGTTCGTTGCAGTGCCGATCAGCGCCGCGTTGCCGGTCTGTTGCAGGAACGGCACGAACCCTGGGTTGCTCGACGGGATCACGAACTGTGAGGTGCCGCCCGGGCCGTTCGGCCCGTTGACCAGCGTGAACGACGCCCCGTTGGCAAGCGAAGGCAGGTTGGTCTTGCCGTACAGAGCCTCGACATGGAACTGAACGTGATCGGTGACGTCGAAGTTCACTTCGCCATACACCTGATATTTCCGGGTTTTCTCGACCAGATTGTAATACGGATCGAAGCCGTAGGCACAGACCGGGGTGGTCGCCGTAAACGTCGGGGTGCCGCCGAGCGGGACGCAATTGGCATCCAGCACCGGCGATCCTAGATTGGTAGTGCCGTTGCGTACGCGGTAAGTGCCAGGATTGCCGGTCAGCGAAAATTCCGCTGGGTTGGTAAAATAACCGAGGCTCGAAAAATCGCGATCGAGCGTCGAAAGCTTGGACCGGGACTGATAGCCGGCGGTGACGAGGATATTCACCCGATCGCCAACATATCCGTACGCAGCGCTGGCGGTTATGTCGCCCTTCGAGTCCGGGATCGCGCGATAGTCGGCGGCCAGATCCAGCCCTGAAAACTTCCGCCGCGTGATGAAATTAACCACACCGGCGACCGCATCCGACCCGTAGGTTGCCGCCGCGCCGTCCTTCAGGACTTCGACGCGGCCGATCGCGGCCGCCGGGAACAGCTCGGTATTCGGTCCACCACTGTCGGTGCCGGGAGCGGATACCACGCGCCGGCCGTTCAGCAGGATCAGGGTGCGCTGCGATCCGAGGCTGCGAAGATTGACCGAGCCCGATCCCTGCTGGCGCGCCGCCGATGCGTTGAACTGGTTCACCTCGCCGAACACGGGCCCCGCGATCGGCAGGCTCTTAATCAGATCGAGGATTGTCGGGGATCCGCGCTTGGAGATCTCGTCGGCATCGATGACTGCGACGGGCAGAGCCGTATTCTTGGCTGTGCCGCGGATGAGTGAACCCGTGACGATGATATCTTCTTCGGATTTTTCGGGTTCGGCGGCAGGATCACGTACATCGGGCACGACAACGGGCGCGACCTGGGCGAAAGCGGTTCCGCCAATCAACGTGCCGGAAGAAAATATTACAGCCGTGGATGCCAGTAACACCATCTTGTTCATGCGAACTCTCCCGGAATTTATGTTTTTATTTTATGTATTATTCAGTCGTTGAAGACTGGACGTATCCGACATGCGGGTTGCGCCGCCCATCTACCGCACGGATGAAAGCCTGCGATCTTGCTCGAACATTCGGGAATCCACGGCTGATGAAAAGCGAGTTTTCAGCCGGCCCTTTCGACAAAACCTCAATACGGCGGCCTAGGGCGGCGGGCACGACTTCGCGGCACCTCATCTCATCCGAGCGGTCTGATAGCGTGTGGCCTCGGCCGCCGGCGGCATGCCGACGCTAGGTCGATATGGGTCAGATCAGCTTCACTACCGGCAGCGTGGCGCCGTCGCGATCCTCGTAAATCACTTCGACGCGGTGACCGATCCAGCTTCCCTCCGGCGGGTCGCCCACCAGGTTAGAGATCACGATCGGCCCTTCGTCCAGCCGGACCGCAACCGTATTGTAGGGGGCGGGGTGATCGTCGAAATATTTGCGATGGAAGATTACCCAGGACAGGATTTCACCGGTGCCCTTGATCGGGCGCCATTCATATTCCATCGACAGGCTGATCGGGCAGATCGGCGACGGGGGATAGCGGAAGCTGTCGCTCTGCGGGCAATATTGCAGCGCCCATTTCTTGTTAGCGATGCTTTCCCACATCGGCTTGTCGTACATTCCCAGGACACGGGTCGAATTACCCATCGCTCAACTCCTATTGATGATGACGCCGCCGGGAACGACCGGGCAGGTCGAACCGACGATCGAGCTCAATGACCGTAGATGATCGACAGGGCCTTGCCCGCGACATCCGACGAATAATGCACGTAATTGCAGTCCGGAACCTGCCGGTCGCCGCACTCACCGCGGATCTGGCGGACCGCTTCCACCTGGTGGTTCCAACCCTGCATATAGCTTTCGGACAGATGCCCGCCGGACGTATTGACCGGCAGTCCCCGCTCTAACGAAATGCCGGTGTCCTTGAAGAAGCGCCCCGCCTCGCCATACCCGCAATAGCCGTACCCTTCGAGCGCGAGCGGGATATGCACCGAGAAACTGTCGTATATCTGCAGGCACGACATGTCCTGGGGGCCGACGCCGGCCATGTTGAACACCTGCTCGGCGACCTTTTTCTGCGCCGGACGGTAGAAATCGGTCAGCCGTGGTTCAAGGCTGGTCGCCTCGCGGCTCAGATCGTGGCGGCCGATGCCGTGGATGACCGCCGGCTTGCGCTTGCCGCGGCGCGCCCGCTCGGCGCTCATCAAGATGAAGGCGACGCCGCCGTCGTTGATCAGGCAATAATCCAGCAGGTGCAGCGGCTCGGCAACGAACGGCGTGGCCAGATAGTCCTCGATCGTGACACGCTTCTGCATGATGGCGTTGGGATTAAGGCTGGAATGCAGCCGCTGCGCGACCGCCACTTCGCCCATCTCCGCCTGCGTAAACCCGGTATCGTGCATGAAGCGCTGAAGCATGATGGCATAAAGCGCACCTTGCGAAGTGAAGCCCCACGGCGCGTGATAGATATAGGACAGGAAGGCGTTGCCGCCGACCGAATTGGAGCCGCCGTAATTGACCGCCGCCGAGCGCTGGTTGTTACCGTAAACTAGGGCGACCACCTCGCACATGCCCGAATGGATCGCCATGATGCCGGCCTGGATACCCGTCATGGCATCCGCCTGCGTTCCCCAGTCGGGATCGATCCCCAGCACTTCGCACATCCGCTCGTGCGCGGTCGTCGGGCCGGAGATGACACCGTCGATCTCGGACTTGTCGATGCCGGCATCGGCGAGCGCCCGGTTGAACGCGATAGCCGCGTAACCGAAGGAGTCGTGCGGCTTCTGCCCGCCGCGGACGGCGGCATAATCTTGGACATAATCGCTATGTCCGACGCCCGTGATCGCGGCGACGCCGCTCAGGGCCTTGTTCAGTTCGGGGTTTGGCATTGTCTGTTCCCTCGTGATGGGCGTGTGATGCTCGGTCGCGTGGCCTTGGTGTTTGGGTTAGCGCGGCGCCGGGTGATGCAGCTTGGCGTCGGTCCGCGCCTGCAAGGTCTCGAAGTCGATGTCCGCGACGATCTCCTCGACCTCGAAACCGCGCGACGTGACGTCGATCACGGCCAGTTCGGTATAGATCCGTTTCACGACACCGATGCCGGTCAACGGATAACTACACCGGTGAACCAGCTTGCTGGCGCCGTTCTTGGCGGTGTGCTCCATCGCAATCCAGATGCGTTTCGCCCCGACCGCGAGGTCCATCGCCCCCCCTACTGCCGGCGCGGTGTCGGCGGCCGAAGTCGACCAATTGGCAAGATCGCCGTTCTCGGCCACTTCGAACGCGCCCAGGATGCACAGGTCCAGATGCCCTCCGCGGATCATCGCGAAGCTCAGCGCATGATCGAACAGGCTGGCGCCGGGCAGCAGCGTGATGTCCTGTTTGCCGGCATTGACCAGCCAGAAATCCGCATTCTCCGGTGCCGGTGCCGGCCCCATGCCCAGGATGCCGTTTTCCGAATGGAGCAGCACTTCGCGGCCGGCCGGGATCAGGCTGCCGACCAGCAGCGGAATGCCGATGCCCAGATTTACGTGCCACCCTTCCGGAATGTCCTGCACGATGCGCTGCGCAATTCGGCGGCGATCGATCTTCAGTGGCTCGATGGCGGCTGTCGATGGTGTCGTCATGGCTTCCGGCTCCATCAGTATGAAATTGCCGCGTAGGGCGGGTCGTAGGGGACGGCGACGATCCGATCGACGAACACTCCGGGCGTCGCCACCGCATTGGGGTCGATCGCGCCCAGCTCGACGACGCGCTGAACCTGCGCGATCGTCAGGTCCGCCGCAGTCGCCATGACCGGATTGAAGTTCTGACCGGACCCGCGATAGGTCAGGTTCCCCCATCGGTCGCCCTCCCAGCCTTCAACAAGCGCGACGTCACCCTTCAGTGCGGTTTCGAAGATGTAGGAACGGCCGTCGATCTCGCGCTGCTCCTTACCATCGCCGAGCAAGGTGCCGACGCCGGTCGGCGTGAAAAACCCGCCGATTCCTGCGCCTGCTGCACGGATCCGTTCGGCCAGAGTCCCTTGCGGGGTAATCTCCAGCTCCAGTTTGCCGGCCGCGTACAGCTCGGAAAAGACCGCCGCCGTGCGCGGAAACGAGCAGATGATCTTGCGCACGCGCCCGAGCTTCATCAGCCGTGGCAGACCGCTGGTGCGCAATCCGGCATTGTTGCTGACGATCGTCAGATCCCTCACCCCGGTCTCGATCAAGCCGTCGATCAGCGCCATGGGATGGCCGACCTGCCCGAAACCGCCCACCAGGATGACCGCCCCATCCTTCACCCCGTCAAGCGCTTCCGCCGCAGTCGCTATACGTTTGTCGATCATCGATAATTTCCCGCGCGTGGACTGAACATCGGCAGGGCAAAGCCGCCCGGCGTTGGCCTGAAGGTCACGCGCACGGCATCGCCGACCGCGAGTGCGTCAGGATCGCAATCGACCAGGTTTGTCATCATCGTCGGGCCTTCCGCCAACGTGACATAGGCCATCACGTAAACTGGGTCCGCGCGGCGCATCACGCTGTACGAATAGATCACGCCATCCCCGCTGGCATCGCGCCATTCGGTGTTGCCGGACGAACAGAACGGGCAGAACGTGCGCGGATACCAATGCGCTCGATCGCAATCGACGCAGTGCTTGACCAGAAAGCGCTGCTCGCGCGTGGCCTCCCAGAATGCCTCCGTTTCCGCGGACGGCTGCGGATCGTTGAGAGCACGTTCGCCCATCGTCATTCCCTTTCCAGGATCAGCGTTCCGGAGGCGTGCCGCACACCCAGCTGGCCACCGATCGCGTTCACGAGCGCAAGGTTGCAATTTGGCACTTGGACCGCGGGATGCGCCTCGCCGCGTACCTGGCGGACGGCCTCGATCATCTTCGTCATGCCGCCGCGATTGCCGGGATGATTGTTACACAGGCCGCCGCCATCCGTATTGAAGGGCAGCTTGCCCATGCCCGAGATCAGGTTGCCGTCCATCACGAAACGGCCGCCCTGCCCCTTCGCGCAGAAGCCCAGATCCTCGAGCTGGATCAGGACGGTGATGGTGAAACTGTCGTAGAGCGAGACGTATTTGATGTCTGCAGGCACCACGCCGGCTTCGGCAAATGCCGTCTGGCCGGATCGAACCGCCCCCGATTCCGTAATTTCGAAATAACCGCCCTGCTGGTGCTGCGGCCGCTCACCCGATCCGATCACCTTCACTAGCGGACGGCGCAGGCTGCGGGCGATCTCGGGACGCGCCACGATCACCGCACCGCCGCCATCGCTGATGATGCAGCAGTCGAGCCGGCGCAGCGGGTCCGCCACCAGCGGCGAGGATATTACTTCCTCCACCGTCACCGGGGTCCGCAGCACCGCACGCTCATTGTGCTTGGCGTGTTCGGATGCGGCGACGCGGATCCAGGCGAGCTGTTCGGCCGTGGTGCCGTACAGCGCACGGTGACGCATCGCCGTCATCCCATAGACGTTGAGGATCTGCATGCCGAACGGCTGTTCCCACTGGAAATCGGGTTGGTTGGGACTGTCGTTCCGCAGCAGCCCGCCCTTGCGACGACCATCTGCACGCGGGCGTCCGGCGAGCGTGACGAGCGCGACGTCGCACTTGCCGGCCTTGATCGCCTGAACCGCGTGCGCGACATGCAGCACATAGGATGATCCGCTGGTATTCGTCGTATCGACGTGACGAAGGTTCAAATTCATGTAGTCGGCGATCGACAGCGGCCCCGTGCCAGGCGCGTCGGGTCCGCAGAAGAAGCCGTCGATATCATCCTTCGCCAACCCGGCATCGGCGAGCGCGCCGAGCGTGGATTCGATCTGCAACTGCGCAACGGACTTGTCGCCCGCATCGCGCAGCGGATGCTCGTACGCTCCGACGATATAGGCCATTGCATCCTTCCTGATCGATCTTGGTTATGCTCGGCACAGCGAGAGATCTTGCTCCCGTAAAACCCCGAACAGGGAAGCCCGGTCAACGCAGTTTACTGGCGTCTGATATGAGATTTGCGCAACCGTGCTCGGCGCAGGCGTCGAAACAGGACGTTGTCCCTTGAATTTGCTGTTTTTATCGATCAGGCCGCGTGGTCGTCGGCGAAGAATATGCTGGCGAACGATCGTGCTTCTTCGGGCTCGAACCCGGCAATTTCGACCAGCACGGCCAGGCTGTCGGCGCCGACCAGCACTGCAGGACGATCCAGCGACGTCGGCCGCGCGCCGGTATCGAACAGCGTGCCTTTGACGGGCTGGCCACGCGCATCGGTAGCGACCGCGCGCACCCAGTCGCGATTTTGCCGCGCATAGGCTTCGGTGCCTGACAGCACTGCGGCTGCGGGGATGCCGCGTTCCTTCAGCGTGGCGAGGGCGGTATCGGTATCCAGCGCGCCGATCCAGCTGGCGATGCCGTCGTGCGTGGCGTCGATCCCGACTGCGTCGAACTGCCGCAGCGCATCGGCATCGACGGTCACCGCGATCCATCGACCCTCTGCACTGGCAAAGCAGTCCTGGATCGCGGCAACCGGATCGGCATTGCCGCGGCGCGCTATCGGCGCTGAAAAGGCTTCTCCGCACAGATAACTGGTCAATTCGCGTTGCGACAGATCGAGGTGCACGCCGCCCTCGCCTCGTTCCCTCGCCAGCCAGGCTGTCACCACCATTCCGGCGGCGAAGATGGCGACGACCTGATCGGGATAGTTGAGGTCTTTTCCCGAAATCACCGGTGGCCCATCGGCATAGCCGGTGAGCGCCGCCAGGCCCGCCATTGCTTCCAGCGTCGACCCGAACGAAACGTATCCGGCATCGGGCCCTTGCTCTCCCTGGCTCGATATTGACGCCAGGATGATGTCGGGATTGGCTTCTTTCAGCACATCATAGCCGAGGCCGAGCCTAGTAAGCACGCCACGACTGAAATTCTCCACGATCACGTCGCTCGAGCGGACGAGCCGCAGGAATATATCGCGACCCTCATCGCTCTTCAGGTCGATGCCGAGGTTTCGCTTTCCGCGATTGGTCATCCGAAAATAGGGCGGGAGATCGGGGTGGCCACCGTCGAGTTCTTCGCCGTCCCAGTTGCGAAAAGGGTCGTGATAGGCGGGGCTCTCGATCTTGATGACGTCCGCGCCGAGATCGGCAAGGATCGCCGAGGTCGCGGCACCCGCAGTAATGATGCCGAGATCGAGTACGCGACAAGCCGTCAGCGGTTTCATCGTGAGCGTTCCAAGGATGGAGGATTGCCGAAACCGGCAAGGTAATGGGGTCAGGCCGCCCGCGCCGGGGCAACCGGATCGTCCGGCGGGAAAGTCTTCCCGTTCCATTTGACCGGTGCGGCCGGCAGCATCAGCGCGGTCTCACCGCGTCGGCGGGCATGCAGGAAAGTCCGTGCCACGGTATGCGGATCGCGCTGCAATTCCTCCGGTGTCCATACCGGTCCGAGCGGCAGCCGATGATCGAGCGAAAGGCGCCGGATCGCCGCCCGATCCAGCGGCGCGATGACCTGACGCAGGATTTCGTTCAGCGCGGCACGATTGTCGCGCCGATCTATTTCCTCCTGAAAGCGGGGATCGTCGAGGCGCGCGTCGCCCAGCGCGGCTTTCAACGCGTCCCAGTCCGACGCGCGGTAGACGAGCGCGACGAACCCGTCCCTACAGGGCGCGATGCTCCACGGGCCGTCGCTTCCCGTCCGGCTCGGCACCGGCAGCCCCAGCGCGGCCCCGCCGATCGCCTTCCAGTTCAGCCACACGCCGATGTCGAGCAGGTCGACACGCCGATGCAGCGGGGCGGCATCGCCGTGCGTCAGCATGTCGACCATCGCCAGATAAGCGGCGAGGCCCGCAGCATAAGGGATCTGATGTCCACCCAGTCGCAATGGCCGGCGCTTGGGGTCGCCGACCAGGTCGAGCAGGCCCGACCGCGCCTCGATCGTGAACTCGCTGCCGCCCGTCGGATCGTCGCTCGCCATCGCGATAGCGACCGTGTGGCAATGCGGTTGCGCGATCGTATCAAACGTTTCGCTATCGGCGATCAGGCAATCCGCTCCTGCCTCGGCTATTGTCGCGGCATACCCGGCCGACAACGCCTCGACCCGGCGTTTTCCAAAGTTCAGGAAATCGTCGAGCGCTGGATCGAGGCGATTGCCACGCGGCGCGATGCTGACGACTTCGGCTCCCATGTCCTTGGCCAGGCGGCCGCACATACCGGTCGCCAACGCGAGCGCGACTGGGCTGTTCGGCCCTACCGCCTCGACTATCGTCACCCCGGCAAGAGGCCTTTCGATCGACATCGCTCTTCATCCCGGTTTTATCCGCAACAGCGGTGATCGTCGATCCTCTACTAGAGTTTCGCCACGATCATTATGGCGCTATTAGAGTTGGACGCAGTGGCGACCGTCAAACGATCAAATGGCGGCGCGTTGTGAGTTAAGCTCAAGAAGCCAAGTGGCGACGAGCGCTTGGCGCATGCACAGCGGTTCCTTGACGATAGCTCACGATGCTCGACCAAAACCTCATTTGACGGTCTGTGGACGCGCCCATAAGCGTCACGGTCATCGGGAAATGGTCGGAATTTCACAGGACGCCCTGTCCTGCACCGGCGCCCGCAACAAGATCCGGACACCGATCCGATGCCTTGCCAGGAGAGAATCGCATGCACCCGGTCCACCGCGAAGGCGCGCTATACCGAATGCCATACGGTTTTGGGCCGACCTGCGGCCCGCGGCAGGGCCCAGATGGGCAGCGCTTCGATTCGACGAACGCTGGGCGCCTGACGGTCGCGACGAGCTTTTTGACCGACGCCGCGCATCTGGAACGGCTGCTACCTCCCGGCTTCCAGCTGGTTGGCGAGCCTGTCGTCACGGTCGAGTTTCATGTCCTGACCAACCTCACCTGGCTTGCCGGGCGCGGCTATTCGATGCTGCACGTCAAGTTCCCGGCGCGCTTTGCCGGCGCCATCGACGACGTCACCGGCAGCTTCCTCAGCGTGCTATGGGAGGATCTCACCGATCCGATCCTGAGCGGTCGCGAGGAATTGGGGTTTTCGAAACTCTGGTGCGACTTGCCCCCGCCACGGGCGTTCGACGGCACGATCACCTGCACGGCGTCTTGGCTGTCGCATGTATTTGCAGAGATCGAGGTCGATTCGCTGGTCGATGCGCCGCCCGCCGCGCCGGCGATGCCGGGAATGGCCGGGCTCAAGAACGACGGTATCCTGCATTACAAATATTTGCCGGCAACGCAGGACTGGGGGCGCTCGGCGGTCGAGCATGCCTGCCTGAGCCCGGCGGGCGGCGGCATGACAGTCAAGACGTTGCGCGTCGGCGAGGGACGGGTCCGTTTCCTGCCGACCTCGTGGGAACAAATGCCGACGCAGTTCCACATCATCTCGGCACTTCACGCCTTGCCGCAGATCGAGTCCCGCGGTGCGCGCGTGCTCGAAATTATCGGCGGATCGGATTATTCGGATCAGCGCCGCCTGGCGTAATGGTGGGAGTGTTCGAACGCGACTTGCCAATACAGGGTGATCGAACGACGATCGCCGACAATCAGGGGATATGACATGAACCAGGCCACCGACGCCACCGAAGCGGCGAACACCGGCGAGATGCGCCTGTTATGGTCGTCGCGATCGCCATTCGTCCGCAAGGTTCTGATCGCGGCGCACGAGCTTGGCGTTGCTGACCGGATCGAACTCGTCTCGTGCTTCGTCACCGGCAAGATCCCGGTGCCCGATGTCGAAGCGCTCAATCCGCTCGGCCAGATTCCCGCGTTGGTCGCGGCCGACGGCACGATCACGTTCGATTCCGATGCGATCATCGATTATCTCGATGCCCAGTTCGGGACACGGCAGCTGCTTCCCGTCGATTATCCGCGACGGCACGATGTCCTGCAACGCACCGCCGTTGCGCAGGGCATCAAGGAAAAGTGCATCCGCTGGATCAGCGAGCGCCTTCGCCCGGAGGAACACCGCGATCCCGAGCTCGCCGTGGGTATCGCGCGAACATTGGCCAACGGCCTCGATTCACTGGAGGCCGATGCAGGTCGATGGGCAGAATTGCCGATCGACGCCGGACATATCGGCCTGGCGGCGGCCCTCGGCTATATGGATTTCAGGTTCGCGCCACTCGCCTGGCGCACCGACCGGCCAGCATTGACGGAGTGGCACCGCATCTTCGCGGAGCGCCCGTCCTACATCCGCACCGAGTTCGTCGATCCGAAAAAGGTCGCAGCCCAACCCGCTAGCCCGGTCGTCGCATAGCGGGCGCTGGCGCGGCAGCGCGATACGGATCGCGCGCCGCCTTTGCGGCCTAGAGCTTTGCCTCGACCAGGAATTCGGCGATCATCCGTCCGATCAGGTCCGGCGCCTGAACCGCCATGAAATGGCCGGACTGAACGACCTCGTACCGCGCATTCAGTATCGCCCTGGCCACCGGCTCGACCGCCGCCGGCGACCGCACCTTGTCGAATTCGCCTGCGACGACCAACGTCGGACAAACGATCTGGCCGAGATACGGGAGATATTCGCCGTTCAGCAGCATGCCGAATGTCGCCGCGAAGCTTTCCGGATCCATGGAGGATTGTTGGGCAAGGAAGCGGCGATAGCGCTCGGGATTGTCGCGCAGATGGTCCGGATAGGAGCCGGGGGCGATCGATGTATCGACCAGCCGGCGGATACCGAGTTCGGCGATACGATCGGGCATGGTCCGCGCCCCAGCGACGCGCTCCGGCGCGATCTCGGTTGCCGGCGCCAGCGCCACCAGCGCGGCGATCTGGTGCGGTCGCGCGGCCGCCACCCGCATCGCCACGCCCGCGCCGACAGCCCCGCCGACGAGCGCGACCGGCCCGGTCAGGCCGAAAGCGTCGATGAAACCGGTCAGGTCGCCGATCGCATCGTCCAGCGAATAGCTGCCGAACACTTTCTGCGACAGCCCGAAGCCGCGCATGTCATAGCGCAGGATGCGGTACCTGTCCGACAGGTGCGGGACGACTTCGTCCCAGCTGTCGAGCGTGCCCCCCATTTCATGGATCAGCACGACCGTGGCATCGCCCTTGCCCTCGTCGGCGAAGCGCAGCCACGTGCCGTTGACGTCGATCCAGTCGATATTGTGCACCATCGTACGCATCCTAGAGCCGTGTTGGATATCGCGCGGTCCGCCAGCCGCGGCCCGCCTGCAGGAAATTACCTGCTGCCGTAGAACCGGGCGGGATTGGTGACGAAGACCTTTTCCCGCAACGTGGCGTCCGGCGTCCAGCGGTCGAACAGATCGACCATATGGCCGACATCCGGCAGCGTCGCGTCGTTACCGATAAAGGCCCAGTCGCTCCCGAACACCAGCCGGTTGGGCAAGCGTTCCAGATACGCGTCATGGAACGGCCGCACTTCATCGAAATCTGGATATTGCTTGGAAACCCGCCCCGGGGTCAGCTTGATCCAGAAATCGCTGTCCTCGATCCGCTCTAGGAAGCGCTGGAACGCCAGATCGTCGCGTCCGGCGGCAACGTTGCAAAATGCCATGTGATCGAAGATCACGGGCACCTGCATCGATTTCAGCTGCTCGAAATAGTCGAGGATCAGCGATTGCGTCGCCCAGATCTGGAAATGCCAGCCGAGTTCGCGGAAGCTGGACACCAATGCCGCGAGATCGGTCATCGCCAGCGTACCCGGCTTGCCCGATGCGTGGCCGTGGTCGGTGATACGAACACCGCGCATCCCCAATCGATCGTATTCCTGCAGTTCCGCCGTGGTGATATCTGCGGGCAAGACCCCAACCCCGCGCAGCCGCGGCCAATTCTCGGTGACCGCATCGCTGGTGGTCGAATTGTCCCAGCCGTTCGCCGACGGATGCACAAGCACACCGTGGTCGAAACCGACTTTGTCCAGCATCGCAATGTAATCCGTCACCGGCGACAAAGGCGGCTGGTACGGCGGGTTGGGCAATAGCGGATACCGATCGTACGGGCCGAACACGTGCGCATGACAGTCCCATGCACCACGCGGCAAAGGCTTTTGCGGCTGGGAAACCGGCCGCGGAATCTCGACGCGCGGGGGACGGACGTCCGACATGTGATCCTCTCCTATTATTCTTGAAACTCATAAGCGGTGAAAGCGCAGACCACTCAACATAGAAGTTCTCCGCGTCGCTTGCGTTTCTGTAATGTGATTGAGGCCGGTCTCCTCAGTGTCGATGGAGAAAATATCGGCCGTCCGGCCTCCTTATGGCGCCTGATCGGCCGTGGTAGTCACGGTGCGGGCGGTATCCATGCCGCCTAGCAGATCAACGGCGGTCGCTACCGCCATACAGGCGGTCGACAGTTGATCGACGCCTGCCGCCCTCGGAGTTTCAATATGCGCTCGATAACGCACTTCATTCACGGCACGACCGCGCCGCTCGCCGGAGCGCGGCTGGCGGACGTTTTCGATCCCTCCACGGGCGAGGTCCAGGCTCAGGTCGAACTGGCGACGCCCGATCATCTGCAAAAGGCGGTCGATTCTGCGCTGGCGGCACAGCCGGCCTGGGCCGCGACCAATCCTCAGCGTCGCGCGCGCGTGATGTTCCGCTTCAAGGATCTGATCGAACGCAACATGGATGAGCTCGCACGCATGCTGTCACAGGAGCATGGCAAGGTCATCGAGGATTCGAAGGGCGATATCCAACGCGGGCTGGAGGTCGTGGAATTCGCCTGCGGCATCCCGCACCTGCTGAAGGGCGACTATACCCAGGGCGCCGGGCCGGGGATCGACGTTTATTCCATGCGACAGCCACTTGGAGTCGTCGCCGGCATCACACCGTTCAATTTTCCGGCAATGATCCCGCTTTGGATGCTGGCACCAGCCATCGCCTGCGGTAACGCCTTCATCCTGAAACCGTCGGAACGCGATCCATCGGTGCCGGTGCGGCTGGCCGAACTGGCGCTGGAGGCGGGCTTGCCGGCGGGCATCCTCAACGTCTTGCATGGCGACAAGGAGATCGTCGATGCCATCCTCGATCATCCGAAGATCAAGGCGGTCAGTTTCGTCGGCTCCTCCGATATCGCCAATTACGTCTATGGTCGCGGCGCCCAGAACGGAAAGCGCGTTCAGTGCATGGGTGGTGCAAAGAACCACGCCATCATCCTGCCCGACGCGGATCTCGATCAGGCAGTCGCCGACATCATTGGCGCCGCTTATGGTTCGGCGGGCGAACGGTGCATGGCCTTGCCCGTCGTGACGCCGGTCGGCCAGGCGACAGCCGAAGCACTGCGCGCCCGATTGATCCAGGCGATCGGCGGCCTCAAAGTCGGCATCGCAACCGACACCGATGCGCATTATGGCCCGGTAATCAGCGGAGCGCACAAGGCGCGGATCGAAGCCTATATCCAGATGGCGGCCGACGAAGGCGCAGAAATCGTCGTCGATGGCCGCGGCTTCTCGTTGCAGGGCTTCGAACACGGCTTCTTCCTCGCCCCAACGCTGATCGATCACGTCACGCCGGACATGCAAAGCTACCGCGACGAGATATTCGGCCCAGTGCTCCAGATATTGCGCGCCGAGACGTTCGAGGAGGCGTTACGCTATCCGAGCGAGCACCAATACGGCAATGGCGTCGCGATCTTCACCCGCAACGGCGACGCGGCGCGAACGTTCGCGGCCGAGGTCGAGGTCGGCATGGTCGGCATCAACGTGCCGATCCCCGTGCCGGTCGCCTATCATAGTTTCGGCGGATGGAAGCGATCGGGGTTCGGTGACCTGGACCAATACGGCATGGACGGCGTGCGCTTCTACACGCGAACCAAGAAGATCACGCAGCGCTGGCCGTCCGGTGGCTCGGTCGTCGATCAGAGCTTTGTCATCCCGACGATGGGATGAACGGCAGAATCGACGAGCCGTCCGGTCGGCGGCGGACACATGCAATAGGAGATGCTTGGATGTCGTATCCCTTGACCGAACGTCTGGCCGAATTCGCCGCCGCGGTGCGCTTTGACGATCTGCCGGAGGCTGCGCTCAGCGCGGTGCGGCTGGGTTTCACCGATTGCGTCGCCTGCCTGCTGGCCGGCAGCAGCTCACCGCATAGCACGATGTTGCTGGAGGCGATTGCCCCCCGCGACTTGCATCAGGGCGCGCGCCTGCTACTCGGCCCGCGCCGCGTTTCGGTCGAGGATGCCGCGCTTATCAACAGCGCGACCGCGCATGCGCTCGACATGGACGATATCGCGCTCCGCGGCAGCCATCCCAGCGCCGTCCTGGTCCCGGCGATCGTCGCGCAGGCCGAGGAACTGGGCTCGAGCGGGCGCGACATGATGACCGCCTATGCCGTTGGTTTCGAAGTCTGGGCGCGCATCGTCGAGCGGGAGCGTGATTCATATGTACCGAAGGGCTGGCACATGACCGCGGTGATCGGCCCCGTCGCCGCTGCGGCAGCACTGGCGAACCTTCGGCGCCTGTCTCCGCTGGAGACGCGCAACGCCATGGCCATCGCCGCGTCCTGCTCTGCCGGCACGGTCGCAGGCTGGACCGGCACCAAGCCGTTCCAGGTCGGGCGCGCCGCCCAGTCGGGCGTGGTCGCCGCGAAGCTGGCGGCGGGCGGCATTTCCGGTTCGCCAGTTGCGTTGGAGGGCAGGAACGGCTTGCTCGTCGCCTTGTCGCCGAAAGGCGATCTCGACCTGGATACACCGTGCGACGATCTGTTCGAAAAATGGCGGCTGACCACGCAAGGGCTGCACGTCAAGGTATTCCCGTTCATCCTCGGCACTCACCGCGCGCTGGACGGCATCCTCGATCTGGTGCAGCGCCACGATATCGCACCGGACCTGGTCGAGAAGATAACGTTGAACCTCGGCCTGGCGCAGGCTGCCTTCCGGCAGATGAGCGACGGATCGGGATCGTTCAACGCGACCTGGATGTGGCTGGCGGCGGCCAGCGCGGTGATCGCCCGCCGCGCGACGCTGGCGGAATTGCAAGTCGAATTCCACGACCGTCCGGACGTTCGCCGATTTCAGTCGATCCTGGAAATACAGGATCGCGCCGACATCGCGCCCGACCGCGAACCCAATCTCGGCTATTCGCGCATCGTGACGCTGCACCTGACGGACGGTCGCGAACTGACCTCCGAACCGGCCGATTTCTACCCCGGGCATTGGACGCGGCGGCTATTGCGCGAGCAATTGCAGGCGAAGTTCAACTATCTCGCCGGCGATGTCGCACGCGACCTGGGGCTCGACGATCTGTTCGATCGATTGCAGCAATTGGAGACGCTTGGCTCGGTGACGGCGTTGCTCGATCCGAACTGACGACCCCGGCCGCGGATCCGCCCCACCGGTACTGTCTTCACCGGCGTCGGACGAGACTCTCCTGGGCTACCTCGGCAACCAGTCGGCCATCGCGATCGAACAGTCGGCCGTGTGTCATCGCGCGTGCGCCGAACGACCAGCTGCTGTCCGTCTCGAACAGGTGCCAATGGTTCAAGTCCGGCGTACCGTGGATCCACAGAGCGTGATCCAGGCTCGCTGACTGGACGCCGGGCATGCCGGGACGAATGCCGTGCGGCAGCATCGACGTGCGCAACAACATCATGTCCGAGGCATAGGCGATCAATGCCCGTTGCAGCATCGGGTCCGCTGGCGATGGCGTTCGGCAGCGGACCCACGCAGCCGCGCGCGCCGGGCCGCGCCCGGTGCCATAGGCGCGTTCGGGATCGACCGGCACGATCATGATCGGGCGAATGTCGAAGCGTCCGGCCGGATCGGGAAGTCCCGCCGCGATCCGACTATGTCGCCAGTCCTGCAACGCAGATAGCGCCCGCTCCGGATCGCCGTCGATCGGGGCAATGCTCTGATGTACCGGTCCGTCTTCGGTCCGGTGGAACGAGGCCGACAGGACGAGCAGGTCGCCCCCCTCCTGCACCGCGGTTACCTGACGGGTCGAAAAGCTGCGCCCATCGAACGGGGTGGTCACGCGGTATTCGATCGCGCCGCCGGCGCCGCCCGGTTGTAGGAAATAGGCATGCAACGAATGCAGCGCTCGTCCCTGTTCCTCGACCATCATCGCCGCCATGGCGGCTTGCGCGATCAGCTCGCCGCCGAACACCCGGCCATCGAACGGCGACGCTGGCGCGCTGACGAACCGGTCGCACGCCAATCGCTGTAGTCGGAAGGCGTCGTAAGCGTCGATCGACGTCGCTGACGTTGCGATAGGCAAGCTGTACCTCCGTTGCCATTTTCGCCGCAACGCGCGATCATCATGTGGTCAAGACGCGCCGCTGGGTCGATCGCTTTGGGTGCGAAGAACAGCCATCGGCGGCCTAGGCGTCAGTTCCAGGCGGAAACCGCCTTCGCCTCGAGAAATTCCTCGATGCCGAGCCGTCCCCCCTCGCGCGCTCGCCCGGAACGCTTGACCCCGCCGAACGGAGAGCCGGCACCGCGCGGCTTGCCGTTCATCTCGATCATGCCGGCCTCGAGCACGCGCGCGAGCCGGCGGCGGCGATCGACGTCGGACGTCTGCACATAATCGCTGAGACCATATTGCGTATCGTTGGCCAGCGTGATCGCGGTCTGTTCGTCGTCGAACGGGATGATCGCCAGGACCGGCCCGAAAATCTCTTCGCGCGCGATCGTCATGTCGTTCGATACATCCGCAAAGATGGTGGGCCGGACGAAGAAGCCCTTGTCGACACCGTCCGGACGACCCGGACCGCCCGCGACCAGCTTTGCACCCTCCGCCACGCCGATCTCGATCAGCGACTGGACGCGCGCATATTGACGCTGTGAGATCACCGGGCCGATATGCGCGCCTCCGTCGGCAGACGGACCGACGCTGACCGTTGCGGCAACCCTGGCCGCGGTCGCCACGGCATCATCGTAGATCGATCGCTCCACCAGCATCCTGGTCGGGGCGTTGCAGCTCTGCCCGCTATTGTTGAAGCATTGGCGGACACCACGTTCCACCGCCATGTCGTCGGCGTCCGCGAAAATCAGGTTGGCGCCCTTGCCGCCCAGTTCGAGGCTTACGCGCTTCAACGTCTGCGCCGCGACTGTCGAGATCGAGATGCCCGCCCGGGTCGATCCGGTGAAGCTCACCATCTCCACGTCCGGATGCGCGGAAAGCCAGGTGCCTACACCCAGTCCGTCACCATGGATCATGTTGAATACGCCTGCCGGCAAGCCCGCTTCGTCCATGATCTCCGCAAAGAGATTGGCCGAAAGCGGCGCGATTTCCGATGGCTTGAGCACCATGGTGCAACCGGCGAGGAGTGCCGCGATCACTTTCAGCGTGATCTGGTTCATCGGCCAGTTCCACGGCGTGATCAGCGCGGTCACGCCGATCGGCGTCATCAGCAGCCGATCGTCCGGCGCATGCGCCCCGAGCGGCCGTTCGAACTCGAAATCCTCCATTGCCGCCAGATAGTTGGCGATATGACGCGCGCCGATTCCGACCTGTGCCCTGCGCGACATATCGATCGGCGCCCCCATCTCGCGTGAAATAGCCTGAGCCATCTCCTCTGCGCGGCGGTCGTAGATCGCCTGTATGCGCTTGGCCGCATCGACGCGCACCGCCGAGTCTGCTGCCGCCCAGCCTGGAAAGGCAGCAGCGGCAGCCGCAACCGCCTCGTTGAGCTGCGCTTCGTCGGACAGCGCCAGCGTGCCCCATTGTGCTTCGCTCGTCGCATCGACCAGCGCCTGACGGTCGACGGACCGGGTCTTCTGCCACTGGCCGTTGATATAGACTTGATCGAGTTCAATCATTTTACGTTCCTTCGCACTCACGTCGCCTATTCGCCCCGGTACACAGGCTTGCGCTTCTGCTGAAACGCAAGCCGCCCCTCGATGCGATCCTTCGAATCGCGCAGCACGCCCATGGTAAAGCGTTCGGCCTCCAGTCCCGCCTCCAACGTCGTGTTCAGCCCCTGATAGGCGAGACGCTTGACCGCGCGGACGGCTAGCGGGGCGTTGCCAGCAATCTTTTCGGCGATCGCCTGAGCCTCATCCATTAGGCTTTCCTTCGGTACAACCTTGTTCACGAGGCCGATGCGCAACGCCTCCTCAGCGCTGATCGGTTCGGCTGTCATCAACATCATCAAGGCGTTGGTCAGGCCGACCAGCCTCGGCAGACGCTGGGTGCCGCCAGCACCTGGTATGCTTCCGATACGGGCTTCGGTAAGGCCAAGCCGCGCAGTATCCACCGCGATCCGGATATCGCAGCGCATCGCCAGTTCCAGACCGCCGCCCACGGCAATACCGTTGATCGCTGCGATGATCGGCTTGTCCGTCGATAGCCGCGATCCGCCACCCGAGTCGTTGCCGAACGTAAGCTGAGCAAACGATTCCGCGGGCGGCATCGTCTTCTTCAGGTCGGCGCCGGCACAGAAGGCCCGGTCGCCAGCGCCGGTGACGATCACAACACGGACGTTGTCGTCATCACGAACTGATTGCCAGCATCGGTCAAGCGCCTGCGTCGTTTCAGGATCGAGCGCATTCATAGCTTCGGGCCGATTGAGCGTGATGGTGGCCACATGGCCCTTAACGGAATAGTCGACAGCCAACCTGCGTCCTCCCCAAATATATAAATGTTTTGGGCCTCGCGACCTTGCCGCGGATACAAGTCGGTCGCGCTCGATTCATCAAACGAGAATTCGGCACGGTCGATTGACTATCCTGTGTCTCGTAAGCACGGAAAGCCACGGCTTCTGAACGTAGAAATACCCAGCGTAGCTTGCGATCGGTAATTGAAGCGGTGGCCGCTTTGCTCATGCCCGGCGGACGAAATATCGATTGGCCGTTCAGCTTATACCGGCGGCGGCGGCATGGTACGACTGCATCCTATTCGGTGGAGGGTCGGAAATGACGACGGTGACGATCTGCGGTGCGGGGCGGATGGGACATGCGCTCGCGCTCGTCCATGCCCTGGGCGGGTGCCAGGTCCGACTGCACGACCGCAATGCCGACGCACTTGCCGCCGCTCGTGCCGCCATTGCGCAGTCGTTCGAGACGTTGCGCGACGCGGACGGGGATATCGATACAGCCCTGCCCGCCATTGATATTACGACAGATCTTGCCGAAGCTGCGCAAGGCACCGATCTTTTCGTCGAAGCCGCGACCGAGCAAATGACGATCAAGCATGCCATTTTTGCTGAGGCCGACCGCTGCTGCCCTGACAATGCGATCTTGACGAGTACGACCTCAATGCTCGACGTATACCCTTGCGTCCCGCCCCGGCGGCTGCCGCAGTTCTGTGTGGTCCACTGGTATTCGCCGCCTTACATTATCGACCTCGTCGAGATTGCGCCTGGCGTGGCGACCGATCCGGCGATTACGCTGCGATTACGTGATCTTTATGCTGCCATGGGCAAGAAGCCGGTCGTGTTCGACCGATTCTTACCGGGCTACGTCGCAAACCGGGTGCAAAGCGCAATCACGCGCGAAATCATGTGCATCCTAGACGAAGGCCTCGCCACGCCCGCGCAGATCGACGACTCGCTTCGCTACGGCATCGCGCTGCGGATGGCGCTGCTAGGTCATCTGATGCGGTCCGATTTCGCGGGCCTGAAACTGGTCGAGGCAAACCTTTCCGCGTTGACTGAGCCCGGTGCTATTCCCGCGACGACATTGCGCAAGCTGGTAGCGGAGGGTCATGACGGCGTGGCGAGCGGGCGCGGGTTCTACGATTATGAGGGTCGCGAGGCACAGCAACTCTACCGCGAACGTGACCGCAAGCTAGTCGCGCTGACAAAGGCTTTCGCGGCGATCGGGCCGATCGAGGCCGCGTGTTAACCTTCCCGTCCTAAAGGCGGCGGCGGACAAGAATTCCTTTGCCGCTTCAGCGACGAGCATGCCAACCTAAGCGAATTTGCGAATGTGGTTCAGGGCCCGCATTGCGCGACCAGATGTTTCTGTCTCAACCATATGCCAAGCCTTCAGATCGGTTGTCTCGTGGGTCCACGGCTCATGGTCTGGGCGCGCCGACTGCACGGAGTCCGGAGTTCGAAGGAAAGCGACATACTTCGCCGAACTTTTCTGCGACCCTATGGGAGCGTGCGACCACTCCGGTCTAGTCTCCGTCAAGGTACTAAACCGCATGATCGTGCTGGCAGCCGAGATTGAGTTCGGCTCGCTTGATCCTCAGTAATACTCGTATGGGTCCGTACGAGGGGCATGCTATTATCGATGAAACAGAACCACAGGCTGAGGTGCAGGATGACGGTTTTTGACTATCCGTACGAGAGCAATTCGGCGCATCCGCAGTTAATTGAACCCCGATACCGCCCGTCCGTCGACGTCGCGCCGCAACAGGCTCTTATCCGCATTCCCCCCGCGCCCGCCGACCTGACCGGACCGGTCTTCGGTCATAGTTCTGTGATGCCGGGCGATGCCGATCTGACTTCGCGTTGTGCCGCCGCGCCGGTCGGCGAACGGATCGTCGTATCGGGCCGCGTGTTGGACGAGGACGGTCGTGGCGTCCCGTCGGCTTTGATCGAGATCTGGCAAGCCAACGCCTCCGGCCGCTACGTGCATGCCGCGGACGACCGGACGGCCACGCTCGATTCCAATTTCGACGGCGCCGGGCGCGTCCTCACAGACGCGGAAGGGCGCTACAGCTTCTTGTCAGTCAAGCCGGGGCCGTATCCAGTCGTTGAGGCGCGCCGCTGGTGGCGGCCCGCCCACATCCACATGTCGGTGTTCGGGCTGGCGTTCACTTCGCGGCTAGTGACGCAGATGTATTTTCCGGGCGATCCGCTGCAGCAATACGACGACATCCTGCAATCCATTCCCGATGTCGCCGCGCGTGAGCGGCTGATCTCCCGGCTGAATCTTCAGGACTCGGTTAACGGCACGCTCGCCTACACTTTCGACATCGTGCTGCGCGGCCGCCGCTCGACTCCGTTGGACACGCATTGATGGCGGGCATCACGCCTTCGCAGACAATCGGCCCATTCTCTGCCTTCGCGCTCACATGCAACGAACCCGGAAAATCCTATGTTGGGAAGCAACTCGTCACCAATCGGCTCGTTGGGCCGGAGGAAGCGGGCGAACGGATTACGATCACCGGGCGCGTGCTGACCGGCACCGCGGAGCCGCTGCGGCTGACGCTGATGGAATTCTGGCAGGCCGATGCACAGGGCCGCTACCCAACCGATCGCGGGCATGTCGGGATCGGATCAAACTCCGGCTTCGCCGGCTTCGGGCGCGTGGAGATCAATTGGAACGGCGACTATGCGCTGGAAACGATGAAGCCGGGCGCCACCGTCGATCCCCAGGGCCAACGACACGCAGCGCAAATCAGTGTCATTATATTCACCCCGTGCCTGCTGATGCCCTTACGGACGCGCATCTATTTCGCAGACGAATCTGGCAATGACGCTGATCCCGTGCTGGCGATGGTCCCGACAGAGCGCCGCTCGACGCTGATCGCCCAGCGGGAAGGGGATAATTATCGGCTGGACATGGTGACGCAGGGTGACGGAGAGACGGTTTTCTTCGACGTGTAACGCGCGCTCCGGCTGGCTTACCTCGGCCACTCGGCGTTAAAATAAGATCGCTCAGTTTGCAGACATGGTCTCTGTGCTCCATCATGGTTGGTGGCAGAAGGTGCGGGCATGACAACACGATCTTTGATTCCGGTTACGGCCTTGGTCCAGTCCGTGCCGCCACCCCCCGGCATGTCCCGCCGTGATCGCAACAAGCTCGACAAACGCAGGCGCATCATCGCGGCGGCACGTGAGCTGTTCGGGCGCCAAGGCTTCGACGGCACGACTACGCAGCAGATCGCGACCGAGGCAGGCGTCGCGTCCGGCACGCTGTTTCTCTACGCTCGGACCAAGGAAGACCTGCTGGTACTTGTCTTTCACGAGGATGGCACCGATCTCGTCGCAGGTGCTGCCCGTGCTGCTGCGCAGGAACGCGCACTCGAGGACCGATTACTCGTCTTCTTTGGACGCCTAGCTTCTTACCACGAGCGTGACCCGGAGCTGGCTCGGGCTCTTATGAGACAATTGACATATGTCGCGCGGCCCGACTCCCGCGAGCTAGTCGGCCGCCTGATGCGCACGATCTATCGCGAACTTGCACTGATGATCGAACGCGCCAAACGCGACAGCATCGTTGATCCGGAGACGCCGACGCTCTTCGCGGCGCGGACAATCTTCGCGCTGTACCACCACGAACTGGGATCGCTGCTCGGCGGTTATATAAACCGTTCGCGCTTCGACCGTTTACTCCGCAGTCAATACAAAATGCTCCTGTGTGGCTTTGGAGCGGACCGACCCGGCCGCTTTTCGCCTCGCACCCCTATAACAACCAATAGGCACCGCGGCGCCGGGAACGAAGTCATGCCTGCATAAAACGGATAGCCGTCACGTACAGGATTGTAACGCCGCGAGTGATCTGGCTGAGCGACGATAATGGCCGACACCCGGTCGCACACCGACTTGACGAGCGCCGCGCATGGGTTTGCCGGTATCAGCCCCCAGGCTTACCGCGCCTCGTCGCCGATTCAAAATCGGCGAGGCGACCAACGTCGGCCACGTCGCACCTTGCTCACGCGAGCATCTGGTTCGCCGCCACGCCGCGCTCCGGAACGCGGCATCGTGCCGGCCTTACCGATCGTATCAGCCTCGGTAATCCGCCGGCAGGCGCCGACTGCCGAGCACAAACGCCAAAGCGGCGATAGGAAAGCCAAACGCAGCGGTCAGCATGGCGACTCGCAGGCCGCCGCCGGTCCCAAGATTCATGTTCACCTGGGCTAGGTCGCTGACCAAGCCAAGCAGCACCGGACCGATCCCGAGCCCGACAATCGAAATGTTGAATAGAAGCACGGCCGAGATCGTCGCGCGCAGCTCGGGTGGCACGATGCTCTGCGCGGTCGCGTGGAGCGGACCAACATAGCAGACCGCGAACAGGTTGAGCGCCGCGATGCACGCGAAGGTGGCGATCAGATCGTCCAGCGAGATGGCCAGCACGTAGAAAGGGATGCACGCCGCCGCGGCGATCGCCGGGATGAGCAGATAGGCCTGCACCCCGCGCCGGGCCCAGCGGTCACTCAGCACTCCGCCGAGCCAGGTGCCGATCGAACCCGGAATGCCATAGGCGAGCCCTAAAATCAGGCCTAAGAGCGCGATTGGCTTGAAGCCGAGCTGCGCGCTCATATCCGCGAGCTGTGTCGCATGGACGCGCAGGATGAAAGGAGCGATATAGATCGAGACTGCATAGCCCGTAACCGACATTGCCCCGCTGGCGAGCAGCAGGTAGCGGAAGGTCGGGATGCGGTACAGAATGCCGAGCGCCTGGAGCAGCGGAAGCGGCGCGGTCCGGCGATACGACGCGACGTGATCTACGCGCGGTTCGCGAAGGAAAACGAAGGCGAGTGCGGCGAGGACTAGCCCCGGTACGCCGGCCACGACGA
Source organism: Sphingomonas sp. AP28 (assembly GCF_056680455.1). Classification (NCBI taxonomy): domain Bacteria; kingdom Pseudomonadati; phylum Pseudomonadota; class Alphaproteobacteria; order Sphingomonadales; family Sphingomonadaceae; genus Sphingomonas; species Sphingomonas sp. AP28. The sequence goes on from NZ_JBWXQI010000002.1 coordinate 212,824, forward strand.
ACGCGACTCGCCAGCCGTGATTGGCCGCCACCCAGCCGCCCAAGGCCAAGCCGAACAGCGCGCCGAGCGGGATGCCAAGCGAATAAATGCCGAGCGCGCCCGCGCGCTGCTTGGCGGGCGTGTAGTCGCTGATGAGCGAATGCGACGGCGGCGTGCCCCCGGCTTCGCCCACGCCGACTACGAGCCGGGCGAGCGCGATCTGTGTAAAGGTCTGGCACGCGCCGCACATCGCCGTCGCTGCGCTCCACACCAGCACCGCGGCGGCGATCAGCTTGGGCCGGTTGCGCCGCTCGGCAAGTCGGGCGATCGGGATACCAAGCGTCGCATAGAACAAGGCGAAAGACAGCCCCGACATCACGCCGAGCTGCCAGTCGGCAAGATGCAGCTCCAACTTGATCGATTCCGCGAGGATGTTCATTACTGCGCGGTCGACAAAATTGAAGGTGTAAATCGCTAGCAGCAGCGCCAGCGCGCCGCGTCGATACAATGCTGAATAAGCTGGCACACCACCGGACGTCAGCGTTTGATCCGCAACGGTTCCGGGCGTGACGTCGGTCCCCATTCCTACTCTGGCCACGCCGTCGGGCGAACCGACCGCCGGATCGGGTTGCGCGCTGTCCACTCCCATCGTCTTCTTCCGATCATCAGGTCTTTGCCGGCTTTACCCGCCGGGCCGGTTCCGCCCGTCCGCGCCGTTGCCGCGCGGTGCTGACGTAAAGCCGTACCCCTTTGAACAGCCCGCAGCCCGCCAATCGGTCAACCGACAAAATGGACGGGGCGAATGAGCTTTTATCAACCCACCTTAGCTTTTTCGGCGCTAGGCTGGACGGTCGGCACCGCCGCATTCCGGGCCGCCACCGCCGCGTCCAGCAGCAGCGGGATGAACCGCCGCTCCGCCTCAGCGCGCGCGAGCGTCCGAGCGAAATAGGTCAGCACGACGCTACCGAGCGGGCGGCCTTCGTCCATCAGAGGCACGGCTAGGCTGCAACTTCGGTTTCTCCCGCTGTCGAGGCGGAACGCAAAGTCCGCAGCGCGGACTTCGGCCAGCCGATCGCGCACGGCGTCGAGATCGATCGGCGGGCGATCGGCGCGTTCATCGGCATCACAGATCAAGTCGAGATGCCGCTGCTGCACGTCCGCCGCGCAGAAGGCGAGGTAGGCCAGCCTCATCGCATAATTCAGCATCGGCAGATGCGCGCGGATTTCCGGATTCCACGAGGTAAGCGGGCTGTAGCGGTGCGTGCTGTAGCGGGCGGTGATGGTGTAGTCTTCGGGAACGCCCAGCGCGCACGGCCAGAGGTGGTGCCTAGTGATGCGGTAACCCCCAGGCCCCAGAAACGCCGGCCATGGTAACCGATCTTGCCAGACGGGGGATTGTCGGCATCCGCTTCTTCGGAGTCGGAATCAAGGACAAGAGCGCGTGGCCCGGTAGCCCGGAATCCAGCAGGGTCTGGGCGCTCGCGTAAGAGTTGGGGCTTCTTGTCGACATCGAGGCGCCGGCCGCCAATGGTCCGGCGCTTATTCCCATCATTGAGAACATGGCCGACCGTCATTCCGCCTTGCCGATCGTGTTGGACCATGTATTCCTGCCGGTTGTGACCGATCCGGATTATGGCATCGGTTCCCAATGCGATGGTTTTGCTGCTCGCGACAACATTTCGGTCAAATTCACATCGCTGAGCATGGACGTTGCGCGCGAGCAAAGGGTCCCTCCCGAGGCGGTGCTTCGCCGCGCGGTCGACTTCTTTGGGGCCGACAAGGTGATGTGGGGATCGGATATCGGAACGACGTCGGGCAGCTACTCCGAGATGATCGCGAGGGCGTTCGACCCGGCGGCAATGCTTGATAATAAGGAACGGTGCAAGGTGCTGCACGATACCGGGCTACGCATATTTGCCAGCTGACCGTCGGCACCGGGAGACAGTTCATTGGCGCTTCCTGATCCGTTTGCCGCCGGGAAAAAGTATGCTCGGGCGGGTGCAATGCGGCATCGGCGAACGGAGCAACCGACCATCGATTGAGGGAAACTCAAACGAAGCAATTTTAAATCGGGAGTACTTATTCGTGACCGTGGTACCGTACGGGTTGTGAATAGACAAGCTGACGATGAGAGGGCGACGGTCGCGCGCACGACTATCGCACTTCCCAGCAAGTAGAGTTCTATCAACGGCCGCGTCCGAAATCATTTTCGGACGATGGTTTCTCTCGTTTTATAAAAATAGCCGGTAACCGGTTTAAGAAATCAGGAGAGGTTATGTTGAAATCGTTTCTGCTCGCGACCGCAGGATATGTGGCCCTGACGACTGGCGCGACCGCCCAGGTCGCGTCGCCCGCCCAACAGCCCGCCACGCCCACGACATCGTCGCCCGGGACGCCTCTGCCCGAGGTATTACCGACCGCATCCGATAGCGCGGATGACCAGGATATCGTCGTCACCGGCTCGCTCATCCGCGGCACGGCGAAGGATACGGCTTTGCCGGTCGCAGTGGTAGATCGGAACGAACTCCTACGACGCGGTACGCCCAGCACGCTCGACATCATCAAAAGCTTGCCGAACGTCGGCGCTGTGTACGGAGAGACCAACCAGTTTAATGGAAATGCGGCGTCTCAGTTCGGCACCGGCAGTATCAATCTTCGGAGCATCGGCAACCAGCGCACATTGGTTCTGATGAACGGACGCCGCATCGTGTCGGCGCCCGGCGCAGCAAGCGGCGGCGCTGATACCGAAATGATCCCGGCAGCGGCGATCGGCCGGATCGAGGTGTTGAAGGACGGCGCGGCAGCGACATACGGCTCCGATGCGATCGCCGGTGTTGTCAACTTCATCACCCGCACGAAGTTCACCGGAGTCGAACTCAACGCCAACTACCGTCTGGTCTCTGGTTCGGACGGCGATGTTGATGTCAGCGCGGTGTGGGGAACGTCCAACGAGCGCGGCAACCTGCTGGTGACGGCAGGTTACCAGCATCGCTCGGTTCTGAATTCGCAGAAGCGCGATCTTCTGCGCGGCAACTACTTCGTCAATCCGACGGGTTACTCGCTCAACGGAAATCCCGGAACGTACGTGGTGCGCAACGGAGCAGCTGCCCTGAGCGGTCCCGTCCAGGACGCTAATTGCGCAGCGTTCGGTGGGATCCAAGCCTATAGCGGCGTCACACCGGCATGCGCCTATTATTACGTGCAGTTTCTTAACCTCGTCGAGAATACCGACAAGTATCAAGTCTATGTCGAAGGCAATTACAATCTGACCGACCGCATGAAGGTCCATGTTGAGGGTCAATATTCGAGCACGTCTCTCCCCAACGATGCGTTCGGGCCAAGCTATACGCTGACCAACGGCCCGAACGGGCCGGGCGGAACGGCACAGTTCGTCATTCCCTCCTCCAATCCGGGGTTCAACACCTTCCTGCAACAAACGGGTAACGCGGCGCTGATCGGCGCGGCGACAGGCGCGACCGGGTTGCTGTACCGCCCGTTCGGCTACGGAGGCCTTCCTTCGACGGGCGGCAAGGCCCTATACGGCCATGTCCACAACCAACTTTATCGGTTCGCCGGGGGCGTCACAACGGAGATCGGGTCGAGCACCACGCTGGATATCGGAACGACCTATTCGCGACAGATGAACCTCAGCATCGCACCAGATATGCTCGTCTCGCGCCTGCAATCGGCACTTAACGGCCTAGGTGGCCCCAACTGCACCGGCACCACGCCCGGGGCGAATGGTTGCCTCTATCTCAACCCGTTCAGCAACAGTTCTTCCGGGAACGTTGTCCGGGGATTAAGCAATCCCGGATATGTTTCCGCCAACGCTAACGACCCTGGCCTTGCCGCGTGGTTGTACGATAACGATCGCGGCTTCCGACAGGAGCAGTCGCTATTCGTGGTCGATGCGGCCTTGAGCGGAAAGATCGGATTCCTCGAGTTGCCGGGTGGTCGAATCGGCTGGGCGGTCGGTGCGCAATACCGGCGAGGCACTTACCTGCTGGAGCCGACCGACGACCTGAACAACGCCGCCATCAACCCTTGCCCGACGCCGGGGGTGACGACATGCGCGTTCAAGACCGGTCCCTATGTCTTTCAGGGTCCGTATCCGTCCGCAATCCGCCTGCAGGACAGCATAAAAGCTGTTTTCGCCGAACTGCAGCTTCCGGTGCTCGATACCGTGAATTTGCAGGCAGCGGCACGCTACGAAGATTACGGGGGTCTGACCGGATCAACGTTCAATCCCAAAGTCTCCGCCAAATGGCAGGTGGGCGAGCCGTTCGCGTTGCGCGCCTCGGTCAGCACGACATTTCGCGGGCCGCAATCGATTGACCGTGCTTTTGCGGGTGTCACCCAGAATCAGGGTCTCACGGCGATCGGCAACCAGTTCAAGCCGGTTGATGTCTTCGGCAACCCCGCGGTACAACCGGAGAAGGCTTTTACATACAGTGTCGGGGGTATTCTCAACCTGCGGGGTCTGACCGCGACGGTCGATTATTGGCATTACAAGCTGCGCAATCAGATCGTCCCAGTACCCGCCAACATCATCTCGACCGCAGTGGCAGGGGCTGGGAATGGTTCGCAATTCGTCAACTGCGGCAGCGTGCTGCGCAACCTCATCACATTCGATCAGAGCAATACCTGCGTCCAGGGAACGACGACCGCGAATAACATTAGCCGGATTCGAAGCGACACCACTAACGGGCCGACAGCGACGATCGCGGGACTTGACTTAGATGTAGTCTATACGATCCGTGACGTTCTTGGTGGACGTTTACAACTCGGCGTGCAAGCAAGCCGGATGCTGACGTATAAGGAAGGTGACTTCGTCTATAATGGCATCACCGTTACGCCAGGATATTCGGCACTCGGGTTTGCGAATTATACCCGAATTCCGGGCACCGTTTCAAAATGGCGCGGCACCGGCTCAATCGATTATGATCATGGCATCCACAGCGCTCGGTTGCAGTTCAATTACGTCGATGGCGTCACCGACAATCGTGGCCCGACTGTAGTGCAGTCGGGGCCGGTAGTAGGTGGATGCTCTGTGGCAACTGCAGCCACCACCCCGGGCTGTACCCTCATTACCTACGGGTTGAAGGTTGCCAACTACTATACCTTCGACTTCACTTACCGCGTACGGCTGTCATGGGATACGACGGCGACTTTTACCGTCGACAACATTTTTGACCGCGGAGGATCCCCGGCGCGCTTGGAATTGAGTTACGATCCGTTCATCGGTAGCGCTATCGGCCGTAACTTCCGGTTCGGCATCCAAAAGACTTTCTGAAAGACGATGAACGGCCCATCCGGTGCGCCGTTCGTCAAGGAGTTAACTGAATGTCCGATCCTTTCAGTCGCGGGGACGGCCGATGTTTGCAAGAAATGTCAAAAGATGTTCGTTGAACAGGTCTGGCTGTTCCCAATGTGTCGCATGTCCGGCGTCCGGAATGCATGCAACCGTCGCGTCGTGAATATGTCCAGCCAGCCTTTGCAGCAAAGGCGGCGGCATGTAGAGGTCGCACGAGCCGGTCATCAGCAGGCATGGCAACCGTATCGCCTCAACCTCTCGCCAACCAATCGCCGCCATTTTCATCGGCAATCCGGTTTCGGGCGAACGGGCGCGCGATACGAGGTCTTCCCATCGTCTAGTCCCTTGCGGACAGGTAGCGCGGTATGAAGGGCCAAGCTCGCGGAACGCGGCGGGCAGTTGATGAAAACCCGGTGGCAGCAGCGCTTCGCAGATCGTCTTAAAGATAGGCTCGTCGATACCCGCGAGGCTGGAAGCGATTGTCAGGCTGTACACGTCGTCAGGCCGGTTGATGGCGTAATCGAGGCCCGAAAATCCGCCCGCGGCGGTCGCGACAAGATGAACCCTGCCGAGCGCCAGATACGCGATCAGGGCGGCGATATCGGCAACGGTGCGGCCGGGAAAATCGCCGTCGTCCCGGCTTGAACCGGCATGGCCACGCCGCGAGAACGCAACGGCACGGTATCCGGCGGCCGCAAGCACCGACAGCTGGTAACCCCAAGAGTCCAGGCTGCCAGTGAATGCGTGGAGCAGAAGTACGCACTCGCCCGCCCCGCCTGTGTCGAGAAATGCCAACTCGGCACCGTTCACCGACGCTATTCCTCGTGCGACCGCGGGTAGGGGTGGCTCCGCGCGATACGGCTGCAAGGCGCCTTTACCGCACGCCGGTCCGGCAAGACTGCTGCTAATCGCCAACCTCCGCCACATCATTAACGTATGGGCACTACCATAACGAGCGTGTCCGACTTGGCAAAGTGCAACACACTGGCAATCAACCCTGATGATTTCTACCAAGCGTGAGATTTTATCGTTTGGTAATGCCGCGCGGCAAGAGCTGGTTGTCGATGATACGGTACCCGAACAATTCCGGCAGGACGGTGGGATTGTCTGCGTAAATCGTCGGCAAAGGCGATTAGTAAATGCTGGTGGACGTTATCGCCGGCGATATCCTGATCGCGGTCCGTTGCCGATGATCGAGGAGCAGAGCCTGGAGGTCGGGTTTCCCCCCACTTCGTGACGTTGGCGAGAGGTAGTCTCAAATACGCAGCCTTGCGCAGTTCTGGTGGTCGTCGCCAATCCCATGGGAACAGTTTGTGGAGTTGGTTCTGAGATCGATCAGTGACGCGGGCGGGGGCATCGTCGAGCCATGCTTACAATCACCAAAAAAGGCAGGCTTGACGAAGCTACGACAATCTTTAAAGTGAGTGTAGTCATAAATAGGATGAACCGATTATTCTTTGCGACTGCGGGCGGCGGCCAGAGACAGCATACATGGCCAGCAGCAGTGCTCTGGCCGCGAGAGTGGAGAGGTCGCTCGATCTGTCAATCGGCGGCAAACGGATCGCGTCGTTCGATTGTATGGACTGCGCCTCGCCAATCGACCGGCGCAGTCGCGACGTGGGCATGCACGGGTCGGTACTGCCTACCTATATAAACGAGCTCGTCCGGCGACGCTCGCAGTAACGCTGTCCAAAAGATCCCGGCACCAAGGCAACAAGTCGGCCACTGTCGCACGGCAAACTATGCGTGGCCTGACGTAGGGGGTGATGGCTTCAAAGAGCGGATCGGGGCGTGATCCCGGCATCGCGATAGGAGAATACGATGTCGGTTACCGAGATATCTGAAAACCTGCTCGACGCGGGGTTGTTTCCCGCCGAGCAGGGCCCGCCGCACCGGCTGTTCGACCAGTGGCGTCAGGCCGATCCGGTCCATTGGAACCCGCCCAATGCCAACTATGTTAATCCGCTACCGCGATCCTCGGGTGTGAAAGGCTTCTGGGTGCTCACCCGCTACAAGGACGTGTTCGACGTCTCGATGGACCAGGAGCGTTTCAGCTCGCACGAGAATAGCATCGTCGTGTGGGATTTCGAGGGTGAGGCACTGGAACGGCAGCGCGCAAACTTCATGTCGATGAGGCCTGCCGATCATACTGCGATCAAGAAAGTTATCATGCCGCCTTTCATGCCCAGGGCGTTGGCGGTACTCGCGCCCGAGATCGAGCGGTTGGCAAAGGACATTGTCGATGGAGTCGCAAGCCGCGGAGGTTGCGAGTTCGTCTTCGATGTCGCGTCCCGCCTGCCGGTCTATACGTTCTGCGAGCTGATGGGGATTCCAGAAGAATACCGCGATCAGGTGGCTGATTATGGCAATGCGCTTGCTGACGTCGAAAGCCGATCAATTCATTCTGCCGACCCAACGATCGGCCTGTTCGCGATCGCGCAGAACCTCGCCGATGAAAAACGCCGCAACCCCGACGATCGCTTGATGAGCGCGATGGTCAACGATAAGACACTCAATCTGGATGAGGCGGCAATTAACCAGTTCTTTCTGGTTTTTGCGATGGCGGGGCATGAAACAACTCGCTCTACCGCAGCCCACTTTATTAACCTAATGCACCGATATCCGGACCAATATGCGCTACTGCGCGGCGATTTCGAGGCCCACATCGACAATGCGATCGACGAGGTTTTGCGCTTCACTTCTACCACCACCAACTTCACCCGCACCGCGATGCGGGACACCGAGATCGGTAGCCACGGCGTGACCAAGGGTGACAAGATTTACCTTTCTTACGCTGCTGCCAACCGGGACCCGGCGGTATTCCACGACCCGCATTGCTTCGACATCACCCGCTCGAATGCCAAACGCCACTTGGCGTTCGGGGCTGGACCGCATATTTGCGTCGGCGCCCGTCTTGCCAAGATGCAACTGCGCGAGTTGCTTAAGCAGATCATCGTGCGGATCCCCGATATCCATCCGGTCGGAGAACCTGAATGGCTACGTTCGATCTGGTTCAACGCCATCATAAAGATGCCCGTCGAATTTGGCCCCGAAAGGCCCAATGGTCGCCCTACAATCGTGAGTAAGCAGAGCTAACGTCCTCGCTGTTTCTCATCCGGTTGCGTGAACGTCTTCCCGTTCGCGGTGCTCCATTGTCGACGCCAGCTCAATGCAGCTAAGTCACTGGTTCGATGGTCCGCGAAGCGTGGAACTCGGCGAGCAAGTCATTGGCTTGGGATCGTATGGTTTCACAATAACCGTATTGTCGGGCGAAGCACTTACGGACGATCCGGACGAAGATGAAGACGAGGAGGCCGGCCTGATCGAAAGCTATACGCTGAAATTTGCTTACGGCCGCTAACGAACAATTGCGAATGCCGGGCTCGCGTCTTGGGAACGGCCACTTTTTCAATCTTTCGCGGAATTCTGAGCGGGTAGATTGGGGCGTTGCTGACCGGGAGGTCTGCGACGGCAAGACCCATTCCCAGACACCCAACCGCGTTCAGCGCTCCCCAAAACCAGACGTTCGTTAGCCGCGGCCACGCGTGAAGGCTGGCATTCGCATTGCTGCGAGCCGTTCCCTAGCTTCTCGTAACCGTATCTCTGCCCCTGCCAACAAAAGGGGCGCGTCACCACGGGCGGTGGCCGCATCGAACGCGAGCGCCCGGGAGCGTTCTTCCGCGATCCAATAAGCCCGCTCTTCTTCAATAACGACATCGTCCATAAGATTGCTCTCCCTTATTGAACGCAGTCAACTTTGTCCTGCACCTCGATGCAGGTCGCGCTATTGCGTCGCCACCGCTAACGCATGATCGCCTCTGGCAGTCGCATGTTCCCGATCAACCTCGATCGGAGAAGAGTCGGCCTGCAGCGCCCGGTTACCAAGATCGGGGCGAGCCTCCATCGTTATAATTGGTATCAATCTATAATCGCGACTAACAGTCTCCTTGTCAGCTTCCCGGCTATAAGACCCACACTCGGACGTTCACGCCCCTTCCTTCGCTTCCCGACTTCGGACGCTGGTTCATCTTCGCGATGTAACGAATTTGACGCTCCGCTTTCCGTGCTCGAATGACATGATGGGAGGTACGAGGACGTTCGCTGCCGACCCGAAATAATAAACTCGCAATCGTTTCCGAATGATCGCCACCTCGGCAAAGGGCGATGAGATACATAATCGTTGGTGACGAATCTAATGAGGCCGAGACGAACATTATAATTTCTTAGCTATTGACTTAAGCGCTACTCTTAAAAACTGACTGGACTCGCAAATGATCAGTTAATATGCGATCGAGCTATCGCAAAAAATAATTTTAGACGTTCGAGATTAAAGGCTGAAGACTTTGTAAAAAAAGGCCAGCCTTTCAGGCTGGCCCATAGGTTCTCGAGGGGAGGATACTTAAAACTTAGCGCGTATACCGCCCAGGAATTGGCGACCTGGGTAATAAACACTGTACGCAGCGTTGTCGTAGCCAAAGGTGGTACGTAGCGGCTCGTTGGTTATATTTAGAACGTCGAGGGTCAGACGCAGCCGGTTGTCAAAGAACGGCAGCTGATATCCAACCGACATATCGAACTGGCCACGCGCATCGGCGCGAAGCGGAACGGGAATGTTATTCTGCGGGCCGTTCGCGGCGATCGACTCATCGTTCCAGACATAGTTCAGGCTGAGCGAAACCCCATGCCCCTCGTAAAAGCCCTGCAGATTGTAGCTCCACGGCGCGATACCCGACGCGACCAGTCCCGTATCCGACTTCTGCGTGATCCGCGTACCGTTCGCGGAGAAGCCGAGCCCACGTACGAGGAAGTCTAGCGGCTGAACCCATGTCGCTTCGACGCCTTGAATCTTGAGCTGGTTCAAATTGACCGGCTGCGTCACGACGATCTGTGCGACATCGGGACCACCACGACCGTTAATCGCCTGCTGTTGCGTCGTGGTCAGTGTGCTGAAAGCAAGGTTCAGCGCGGTGAACGGCACCGTCGACTGGATGTTGGCTGTGAAACCATCGATGTTCTTGCGGAAGTACGAGAGACCAACATAACCGATGCCCCCGGTGTAGTATTCGCCGCCGAGATCTATGTTCTCTGACGTGTACGGTTTCAGGTTGGGATTGCCCGCAGTCGCGACCTGTGCGCCCTGATCAGAGAAGGTAAGTCCCGGCAACAGCGAACCTGCGTCGGCGCGCGTCATGCTGATTGATGTAGCGAAGCGCAGCTTCACGCGATTCATGACGTCATAGGTAAGGTTAAGCGACGGCAAGACCTTCTCGTAAGACGAGTCCTGAATCACATCGACGAGTCCTGCCGCTACCTGGACCGGCCCTGCAACGCGCTGATCGGTATGGACGTAGCGAACGCCTGCATTAGCGCGCAGTTCGCGACCGAAGATTTCGCTGACGCCGTTGCCTTCCATGTAGAAGCCGAACGTCTTTTCGAGGATGTCACCGGTCGTGCCGCCAGTCACCGAACCTCGCGCTTCGGGCGCGTTGTCGAGGAACGACTGGTAATTCGTCGCAGCCTGCAGCTCCTTAAGCTTCGTCGAGATGATGCTGCTATACCCGACGTTGCCCTTCGACAGCTTGCCGATGTCCGTGACGTTCAGGCGCTGCAGGTACTGCGACAACTGCGCGTTGGTGACGCTGCCGGTGGTACCGTCGCACGTCGCGCCGCATACCGACGTCTGGTAGGCAGTCGAGTTGTCATAGGCGCGGACGTTGCGCAGCGCGCTGTCGTAGGCGCCACCGAACTTCAGGTTCATGTTCGCGTCGCCCAGCGTGAAGTCGACATGCGCACCCTTGGTCTCGGTCTCCCGGCGTACGCTCTGGACATTCTGCCGATACCACTTCCAGCCGAGGTTGGGATCACCCAAGTCGACGTTCGACGTGATGATCGGCTGCGGATTTTTGCTGTCGGTGTTGTCGTAGAAGGCGTTGATGCCGGTCTCGCGCGGAGTCTGGATCAGGAAGCTAGGCTGCTCACGGTAGAAAGTGCTCTTGCCGTAATTGACCTGGGCTTCGACCTTGAACGTATCGCTCGGTGCCCATGTCAGGCTCGGGTTCAAATTGTAAAACTCAGTAGTTTGCCGGAAGATGCTCTCCTCGAGAAAGAAGGAGGAGTTCGCGAACGTACCGCTTGTGACCACGTTGTTCGCGTCGACGGTCAATCCGATCGGGACCATGCCGCCCGTTGACGTCGGATCGCTGCCGGGACCCGAATTGCGGACATACCAGTTCATGTTCGACTTGACGAAATCGCGCTTCGACTTGGCGTAGATGCCGTCGAACGCGAAGCTGAGCGTATCGGTCGGACGAAATTCCAGGGCAAGCAGTGCCGAATAACGCGAGCGTGTACCCTGCGTCACGTTGTTGCGACCCAGCCGCGGGATGAGCGCGCTGCGGATCTGCGTATCGGTAAGACCCGACGTCGCCGCCAAGTTCACGGGGGCGCCCGGCGTCAGACCAAACCCGGTGTTGCGCGGGACGACCGGTGCATAGGCAAAGCCGTTGCCGCCGACGTCGCCGACGCCCGGCCGGCCGGTAGGTACGTTGCCATCGGTATAGCCGACTGTCTCGAAACCATCGACGCGGGTCTTCTGGTTGACCCCCTGGAGGCCGATCAGAATACCGAACTTGTCCCAGGTCTTGCTCGCCACGATCGCGCCGCGTGGACCGAAGCGATTGTTGGTATCGTTATACTGGCCCTGGCCGACGACCGTTAGATGCGTGCCCGGATTGTCGAATGGTCGCGCATTGCGAAGATTGACCGTACCGGCAATCCCGCCTTCGAGCGTGGAGGCAACCGGCGACTTCAGAACATCGAGGCGCGTAAACAGCTCGGACGGGAAGAAATCGAGATCCACCTCGCGATTGCCGCCGCCGGTGCCGTTCGTGCCGCCGTCAGAAGCGATTGCGATCTGGGTATTATTGAGCAGGACCTTGGAGAAGCTCGGACCGAGCCCGCGGATCGCGACTTGTACGCCCTCCCCGGTGATGTCTCGGTTCAGGCGTACACCTGGAATGCGGTTCAGCGTTTCGGCGAGATTGGTCGCCGGCAGCTTGCCAATATCCTCCGCGAAGATCGAGTCCCCGAACGCTACGGCGTTGCGCTTGGCATTAGTCGCGCTCTGAAGACTACCTCGGATTCCGGTAACGACGATCTCGTCGGTACCACCGAGCCCGTTGTCGGGGGCGGTCGTGCTCTGGCCACTGGCATCAGCGGGGGCCGGTTCGGCTTGGGTCGTCGTACCGGTAATGCCCTGCTGCTCGGGCGCGACCGGCGCCGTCGTGCTCGGCGCAGCAACCTGCGCGGCAGCAGGCGCCATGACAGCCATGACGTTAACTGCAACTGCGGCAAGTAGCGCCACACGAACATTACCACGGCGTACAATAAAATTCATTCTCGTTCCTCTCCTCACGACTTCCCCGCTTCGTTGTCGGGGTAAGTCAAACAGCTGCGCCTGATAGCGCTATCACCTCCCAAGTCATAATTGGCCTTACCAGCCCTGTCAACTGGACGACCTATCGATACCTATAGAGTTTTATACGCTGGATCTGCCATTCGCCGGCCGGCAGGCTGATGTGGCGCCCCTGGTGGGTCTGATCACCATTGAGCAGCCGCCCCGGGACCCAATGACCTGAGGCGTCGAACCGTCCTTCGAAAGCGCTGTCGATGCCCGCGAGCGCTGGACCGTCGCCGATCGGTTTAAAGGTTACCGTGATGCCCTGACCCGCCACCAAAAACTCCTCGGGACCGATCTGGATAATCAACCCGCCATAGCTTGCGGTATCTGGCGTTGCTACCGGCCGCTGAATGTCAGCGTAGGCGATCGTGAAGCGATAGCCGCCGATGTCTCGAACCTGAGGTTCGTATACGACCGTCTCATCGTACAACACGCGCGGCTTGAACCCTGCCATTCGGTTCGATCCCTGCGCCGCGAGTATCTGCGGAGAAAGTTGATCGATCACATCATAGGCCTTGGCCAGAGCGCTGGGAGCGTCGTCAACTGAATCGATAGAGAAAGGTCCGAAACCGATCGCGTCATGCTCGCCATACGCATAGAAGGCGTTGGCGGGGACCGCGGCATTGTCCGCGTTGTTCGCCTCCGGAATGAAGAGCGGATTGTCAGGACGCTTATAGCGACCCACCAAGTCGACATAGTTCGGGAAGTAGATGTCTGGCGCCAGAAAATCGATCGTGGGTGCGCCGGCCTTCCAGACGTCGATAAGGTGGGGCAACGGACCGCCGCTCGGATATTCGCCCGGTGCGCGACCGGGGCGATTGAGCGCGACGTTGACGTACATCGGCATCGGATACGCTGCCTTGCCTGCCGCGGTCAGCTGATCCGCAAAACGTGCATAATGCCAAGCAGTGAACACCTCCGCCGCAGCGTCGCCTGCGCCAAAGAGGTCCTCCCATGAGCCCTGCGTCTTTGCGCCGCGCTCGACCCACATCGCCTGCATCTCGGGAACGAGACCGGCCTTGTGCTGCACCAGATACTGGACCAGTTCGGTCGGCACAGGCTGACGGAATGCTGCTTCGGCGAGAGGGCCGTAGTCGCGCGCGACCGGTAGCATGCCGATCTCGTTCTCCACCTGCATCATCACGACGGTGTTCTGCGTACCGTCGATCGCCTTCAGATGCTCCATCAGTGCAGCGTAAGCGCGCTGGTCGGCCTTCAGCGTCGCGGGTGCAAACGCCGAGAGAATGTCGACGCCTTGCCCGTTCGGACCCTGCGCACGTGGAAACCGCGCCTGGTCGCGCTTCACCCAGGACGGGACGTAGGTCGACATCGAGTTCTTCCATGCGCCGAACCACAGAATGACTAGCTTCAGGTCGGCCGCGCGCGCGTCACGCACCATGGCATCGACTGAACTCCAGTCAAATTGACCCTCCCGCTGCTCGATGAGCTCCCATGCTACGGGCGCCAGCACCGTATTAAGATGCATTGTGCGCAGTTTCTTCCAGTGCGGCGCCATGTACGTGGCGCTGGACGCTGCTGAATTGCTGAGCTCGCCGCCGATGATCAGCATCGGCTTGCCACCCACGATCAGCTGGGTCGCGCTACCTTGTTTACGTAGTGAGGGGGCATCGGCAAACGCAGGCGTTGACGCGGTAAGAGCAGCAAGTGTAAGCAAAGCCGAGTGACGTTTCATAATTTAACTCCAATAATATTTCTATTGTCTTTTGATAATTATCAAATTGGATTTTAAGATGAGTAAATTCTGTACATACGACTACCGAATCAATCCGATTATCACACTACGGACTTAACCTGTGTTGTGAGCGGCCATTATTCTGTACTTTTTAAAGAAGATAAGCTAAATTAAGCATTGGGTCATGGGGCGTTTCCGGCGCTTACCCACATCCATGCAGGCGCCCCAGATTTTGACGAGCATCAGGCAATCGGCTCGACCGTCGCCACTGCTCAACAGCGCCTAAGCATCGCACCCCAGTCCTGGCATTTGGGGCGAAGGCCACCGACCACTCCTATTACCGGCGGCCGTATTATTGACGACGCTGCCCTTCTGATAGCGATAACATGTCCGACAAATCGATCGATTGTCAACCAACAGCGAAGGTCTGTCGGTTCAAGCCTACGCCGTCCAAAGACGGCAACGTCCAGATAACTTCGGTAGTCAGATGCACAGCAAAAGCATACCTACTGAAGACGATTAGAAGCTAATTTAGCGGGAAAGGTCGAACTGTCTTAAGATTTGCCAGGCTTTTTGAGAGGAAAATCACCTGTTAATGGTAATTTATGATTCAGCCATTAGCAAAAAGGTCAGTAAAGTATTTAATCAAACCGTTCGACGCGGTCCTAAAGGTAACGTTCGCGCTGCATATTGATACGCGCACGTGCTTGATTGATGGCGAGGTTTTCCATGTCGCTTAAAATAGCGTCTATGATAATCGTATAATAGCTTGTCATTTCTAGACGTGCTTGATTACCATTTCGTGAGCTCAAAGACTCAATAATTATATCGTGATTTTCGAAGCTTTTCTGGGCTCCCAAGGAACGCATTTTGCTAGTTAATACACCAGTCTGTGAAATAAACGGCCGAACGTTCCAAAGCGTAACGATAGCGATGGAAACAGCTACATTGCCGCTGGCTTCCGCGATATTCAGATGAAAATGCCGCTCAGCATGCTCGAAGCCGCTAATGTCATCTCTTGCATGGCATGCGCGCATCTCTTCTACAATATCGGTCAGGTTTTGCAATTGTTCGGATGTTATCCCAGCCGCGGCTAAAGCGCATGCTTCGGATTCCATCGCGCGTCGTGCCTGAAGGAGTTCGAACAAATCAACGTCTGTCTCGTATGTCATACCAAGGCGCGAGCGCTTAGAAATGACGTAGACTCCGGAGCCGGGACGAACTGACACAACTCCTTCGATTTCTAACGCAATTATCGTCTCACGGATCGTCGGACGTGACACATCGTAAAATATTGCAAGTTCGCGTTCGGGTGGTAACCGTGCACCAATTTCAAATTCGCCACTTGCGATCCGCTCTTTGAGCATCGCGGATACACGGGCGTAGCTCCGGAGGATTGGGCGCTCAGATTTCATTCCTACAGCTACCGTTTCAGTCGAATGGCGGCAAGCGGACGAACGAGGATGCAACCTACACGCCCTGGATCACGTGCAAATCCGACTGCAGTCCGAGGCGCGAGATGCTCGATTATGATGATGGTGTCCTTTTGCCGTGATCGCGGGTTACCCTTATAGAGCGAACACGCCGTGCCCTCCGGCTTCTGGCCAGACCCAATTCCAGACGTCCAAACCGCCGTACCCGCTTCCAAAAAGCAGCCGTCCGTTCATCCCGCTTCGAAGCGCCTTTCGGCGGCTTTCGCGCGTTCGATGTTAGGCTTTCAATCGGGAAGCAGGATTTACCCCCTTCGGCAGGATCGACACATGGCAGAACCCTTCTTCATAGCGGTACCCGACGACCGGCTCGCCGCCATCCGCGCCAAGGTCGAAGCGTTCGACTGGAGCCTTATGCCGGACGCGGGAAGCTGGCAGTCGGGCGTCGGCCTCGCCGATCTCAAGCGTCTCGTCGACTATTGGCTGGCGGACTACGACTGGCGCGCGCAGGAGCGGCGGCTCAATATGCTGCCGCAGTTTACGGCCGACGTGCAGGGGCAGAGCCTCCACTTCATTCATGCGCGCGGCGATGGCTCACGTCCTCCGCTGCTTCTGCTACACGGCTGGCCGGGGTCGTTCCTCGAATTCGAGGCGCTGATCGCGCCGCTCGTCGCCGATGGTCACGACGTCGTTGTTCCCTCGCTCCCCGGCTACGCGTTTTCGGACCGCCCCGTGTCTCCGATCGGACCGAAACAGACCGCAGAACTCATGCACGGCCTGATGGTCGAGCTGTTCGGCACGCGACGCTATCTCGTGCAGGGCGGCGACTGGGGTGCCGCCATCGGTGGCTGGATGGCGCACGCGCATCCCGATGCGATCGCCGGACTCCATCTGAACATGGTGCTGCTCCAGGCCAACGACGCGGTGCCGAAAAAGCCCGACGAGGTCGCCTGGGCTGCGAAACGCGCCAAGCTCGCCAAGGAAGAAACTGGCTATTCGCAGGAACAGGGCACGCGCCCGCAGACGCTCGGCGTGGCGATGTCGGACAGCCCGGTCGGCGTCGCGGCGTGGATCTTGGAGAAGTTCGGCGCATGGGCCGACGTGCCGCGCGATGCGCACAACCGCCCCGACCTGTGGCAGGCGTTCGACGAGGACCTGCTCCTTACCAACATCATGCTGTATCTGGTCGAGGGATCGTTCGTGACGTCGACCTGGATGTACCGTGGCCGCGTGCTGGAGGGTTCGGGCTCTTTTCCTGCGGGAACGCGAATTACCGTACCGACCGGTGTCGCGGTATTCCCCGACCCGGTCTTCCCGCCGCCACCGCGCTCGCAGGCGGAGAAGACCTATGACATCGTTCAGTGGACCGAGATGCCCGCGGGCGGCCACTTCGCCGCGCTCGAGCAACCCGAATTGCTGCTCGCCGACATGCGCCGTTTCTTCGCGTCCAGATCGGTTTCCGACGACGCCCCGAAACGCTCGATCGCACTTCGCTCGGCTGGGATCATCGCTGCAACACTGGCAGCAGCCGCGGTCTACACTCGCGCGACGACCAAGTGGATCGAGCAGGACGTGCCCGCCGACGGCCGTTTCATCGACGTCGCAGGTGCACGGATCCACTATGTCGATCGCGGTGCGGGACCGCCGATCGTCCTGATCCACGGGCTGGGCGCGCAGCTCCGCAACTTCTCCTACGGCGTCGCCGATGCGCTGGCCGACGAGTATCGCGTTATTCTCGTCGACCGGCCCGGCTCGGGCTATTCGGTGCCGACCGGCGAACAGCCCGGTGTCCTTGGCCAGTCGGCGATCATTGCAAGCCTCATCGACACGCTCGCGCTCGATCGTCCGCCGCTGCTCGTCGGTCATTCGCTGGGCGGTGCGGTAGCCCTCGGCGTGGCCACGCACCATCCCGGTTCGGTCGCCGGCCTCGCGTTGCTGGCGCCGATGACGCAGCCGCCTGGATCGATGCCCGCCTCAGTGGCAAACGCGATCGAAGGCAGCCCGCGCTCACGCTCGATATTCGCCAATCTGATCGGTACGCCGATCAGCCGTGCGGCGTATGGCCTGCGCTGGGGCAAGATCTTCGCGCCCGATCCAGTCCCGGCCGACTTCGCCACGCGCGGCGGCGGTGGGCTCGGCGATCGCCCGGTTTCGGTGAACGCCGCGCTGGTCGAACTGGCCAGCGCAGACGTCGACCTGGCCGCGATCGTCAGCCGTTATGCCGAGCTGACGATCCCGGTTGCGTTGCTCTACGGTCGTGACGATCAGGTGATAGCCCCTTCGATCGACGGCGACCGGGCAGTAGCCGCAATTCCAGGCGCGACGCTGGAGATAACCGACGGAGGCCATATGCTCCCGGTCGCGCATCCGCAGGCCAGCGCCGCGTTCGTCCGCCGACGCGCCGAGCACGTCTTGCAGTAGCGCCAAGGGGGCCAGGGGGCTCGGCGCCTGCTGACCCCCTCGGAGAGATAACGACGCGTGCCTGTCTTACGCGTCAGTGTCCGGCGACCTGCCCACCGTCGACGTGGAGTATCTCGCCGGTCACGAACGTGGCATCCTCGAGGTACAGCACCGCGCCGACCACGTCCGCGACCGTGCCCATCCGACCGAGCGGGTGAAACGCTCCGAGCCCGGCGCGCGTCTCGGGAGGATGCATCGGCGTTTCGGTGATGCCGGGCGACACCGCGTTGGCGCGGACCCCCCGGGCGGCATATTCGATCGCCAGGCTGCGCGTTGCCGCAGCGAGCCCACCCTTCGTTAGCGAGGCCAGCACCGACGGGAATTCGACATTGGCGTGCTCCGCCAACGTCGTGACGATCTGCAGGATATGGCCACTGCCCTGCTCGACCATCAGCGGCAGCGCCGCCTGCGTCATGTGGAAGAAGCCATCGAGATTGGTCTGCGTGATCTGGCGGTACTGCTCCGCCGTATAGTCGGTGAAACGCTCACCGATGAAAACGCCAGCGTTGTTGACGAGCGTGTCGACACGCCCGAACCGGTCGCGCGCGGCCATCACGGCGCGCCTCGCGGTTTCAGGATCGGCGACGTCGCCCGCAACGGTGATCCAATCGTCAGCCTGCGAAGGTGCGATCGATCGCGACACGCCAACGACGCGCCAGCCGCGCGCGCGATACGCGTCTGCAATCCCCTCACCCAAGCCTTGCGAGGCGCCGGTGACGATAGCGACCTTGGGCGCGTCAGACATCTACCGCGCCGATCTGCGCGCGAAAGGTAACGGGGGTCGTCATTGCCGAATGGACTCCAAAAGAGAACGAGAGCGCATTGGTGCGCTCTCGCGATGTCAGGACAGCGGAGGTTGGCCGTTGGACGCGGTCAGTCCGCCGTCGACCGGCAGGTTGACGCCCGTCACGAAGCGCGCGTCGTCGCTCGCCAGGAACGCGATCGCACCGGCGATGTCGGCGGGCTCGGCACCACGCCCGATCGGGATTCGCTCCTCGAACTTGGCGATCAGGTCGGGCTGTTCCTTCATTCCCGCGGTCAGCGCGGTATAGGTCAGCGACGGGTTGACCGCGTTGACGCGAACGCCATTCCTGGCCTCGTCCATCGCCAGCGCGCGCGTGAAGTTGCTGACCGCACCCTTGGCCGCGCAGTAGAAGCTGTGGTTCCAGTCGCCGCCGAGCCCCGACACCGACGACACGTTGATGATGCAGCCCTTCGACGCACGCAGATGTGCGATCGCCGCGCGGCTCATATGGACGACGCCGTACAGGTCCGTCTCGATCACCTTGGTGAATTCCGAAAAGTCGCCCTCGTCGAGCTTGCCCAGATGGTCGACGCCGGCGTCGTTGACGAGCACGTCGATCCGACCGAAGCGGTCGATTGCCGCCTCGACCAGCGCCTCGCACGCGGCACGGTCGGTGACGTCGGTTTCCCGCGTCTCGACGGTGCCGCCCAGCTCGGCTGCCAACTTGCCGAGCGCGCCCGTGTCGATGTCGCCCAGCACCAGCGTCGCGCCTTCCTCGGCAAAGCGGCGCGCGGCCCCCTCACCGATGCCCGAGGCGGCACCGGTGATTACGACGACCTTGTCGGCAAAGCGCGCCATCATGCGTTCTCCGCCTGCGCCTCGTGCCTGCCCTCGCAGAACTCCTCGACGAGCTTTGCACAGAACGCGGGCAAGTCATCCGGGGTGCGGCTGGTGACGAGGCCCTGGTCGACGACGACCTCCTGATCGACCCAGGTCCCGCCCGCGTTGCGGATGTCGGTGGCGAGCGTCGGGTACGACGTGAGCGTACGACCGCGTACCTGATCGGCCTCGATCAACGTCCACGGCGCGTGGCAGATCGCAGCGACCGGCTTTCCGGCGGCGAAGAAATCGCGGACGAACGCCACGATCTTGTCCGACGACCGCAGCGTATCCGCGCCGACGCACCCGCCCGGGATTACCAGGCCATGGAAGTCGGACGCCGATACGTCGTCGATCGCCTTGTCGATGGCGAACGTCTTGCCGGGATCGAGGTCGTTGTTGAACGTCTCCGCGTCGCCGGTTTTGAGGCTGATGACGGTCACTGCGCCGCCCGCCTGCTCGACCGCCGCCTTGGGCTGCGCGAACTCGGGTTCCTCGGTGCCACGGGGTGCGATCAGGATCGCGATTTTCTTGCCTTGGAGCTTCATGGGTATCCTTTCGAAATTTGATTAAGCGTGAGCGGTATTAGGCCGGAATATCGGTGATAGCCGCGGTGTTCGCGGCGGTGATGCCGGTCTCGCGGTGGCGGAAATCGCTGAGCGCGCGGTACACCTGCATGCGTGCGCGCATCACGCCGCCGAGCGGGCGGTGCGCTTCGAGCGCGTGCGCCGGCCGGAACGTCATCACCTCGTCGAAATAGCGGACGCGGTCCGGCCCATAGGCGGCCTGCCGCGGCAGACGGATCGTTGCGATCGTGCGGTATTCGCTGACCCGCGTCGGCCAGTCGACCGACGTATCCTCGATCGGCTGCGTCTCGGCATCGGCCCAGAGTTGCGCGCGCAGTTCGAAGACCGCGTCATTGCCGTCGAAATACGCGATCGCGGCGTGACGGAAGCCATCCTCATCCTGGTGCGGGTCGAGCCGCCAATCGTCGAGCGCACGCTGCTCAGGCGAGACCGGAAACACGCCGAGTTTCGCGACATGATCGCCGTAGCGGATGGGGCACTGGCTGAAGTAGGTCTCGACGAGCGGGTGGCTGAACGGATGGCCGTAAAAGTCCAGCGTTGGGCTTGGTTCTGCACCGACGGCGTTCAGGACCGTATTGATGTTGCGCGCGATCGATGCGGCCGCGCTTTTGACGCCTTCGGGCATCGGCACGGTCATGCCGATCTTCTTCGCCTGGGCGAGAAACCCGGCGGCGGTGCCGGCCGGAAACGTCGTGCCGCTCGCCAGGACGAAGTCCTGCGTCGGCGCGTCGTGACCGGGCAGCTTGGCGCCTTCGACACCAAAGACCTTGATCGCCATGCCACGGTGCGTCGAGACGCGGTCTCCAAGCTTCTCCCCAGGCCCTTGCGCAAAGCGGACCGCGACGTCGAACGTCCCCGGGTTCGCGAACAGCCCCTGCGCCAGTTCCGGCGGCAGATCGTCAGCGACGACCATCGTTCCGATGACGCAGGCCGTGCTCTTGGCATGACTGGCGCGCACCGCATGGCCGTCGCGCTTTTCGACCGTCTCGCTCTCCTGCGTCATCCCCTTGATGATGCCGTCGATACTCTCCTGCTCGCCGGGCTCAGGCGTCTCGATGTCGTCGCGATAGGGTAGATAGGGCATGGGAAGCTCCTGTTAGATCAGGATGTTAACACTCGAATGCCCCGCGACGTTTCGGTACGGTTCCGTGCAGACCCGGTCAGTCGAGCGCAGGCAGCGACCGCGGCTCGTGCATCGGGCAGCCGTTCAACTGGCTGCGCAAATCCTGGATGACCGGGTAGACCGCACGGCGCGCGCGCATGACCGACCCGAGCGGCCGATGTGCCTCGACGCCGTGCCAGGGGCGGAACGCGGTCTGTTCGTTGAGCACGGTAACGCGCTCCTCGGACCAGCTCTTCTGCGGCTTCACCGTGATGGTCGCGACCGGGATGTAGGGATTGCCCTGCTCGGGCCACGGCGTCGCGGCGTCCTCGATCGGGTTCTCCTCGAGGTCGCGGCAGAGTTGCGCGCGCAGCGTCCATGCACCACCCTCGTTCGCGAAGATCGCCATCAGTTCTTCGCGGATCGAGTCGGGGCTCTTGCTCTCGTCGAGCTTCTGATCGGTCAGTGCACGAAAGTTGGGCGATTCCGGCACGATGTCGAACTTGGCGATATAGTCGCCAAAGCGGAGCGGCGCCTGCGAGCCATAGCGGTCGCCGATCGGGTTGGTGTCCGGATAGCCGCCAAAGCCCTTGAGCAACGCGCTCTCGCCGCCGACGGCTTCCAACGCCTGCTCGATCGGGCGCAACACCTTCGACAGCGCCGCCTTCGCCCATTCCGCGCGGTTGGTCGTCGCGGCGAGCAGCTTGGTGTTGCGCAGGAACCCGACCGGCGTCGGGTTCGAGAAGGCGACCCCGGAGGCCATCAGAAAGTCCTGCGTCACCTCATCCTCGGCGCCCGGCAGCCGCTCGCCGTCGACACCGATCACCTTGATCGAGAAGCCGCGCGGCAGGGAGACGCTGTCGCGGATCGGGTCGCCCGGGATCGCAGACATGCGGATGATGACCGGGTAGCGACGCCCGCGCTCGAAAATGCCCTGCGCCTGCTCGTCCGCAAGGTCGTCGTGGACCACCATCTCGCCTTCGAGCAAGGCATGACTCTTGGCGTGAACGCCGCGCTGCGCATGGCCGAGGTCCTCGTGCGTCTTCTCGACGATGTAGCTGAACGTCTTGTTGAGACCGTCGATCGTCTCCTGCTCGTCGGGACCGATCGTCTCGACGTCGGGGCTGTAGCGGATCGGGTTCTTCAACATGGGAAATCCCTTTGGTTTAGCGCAGTAACGCGCGGTTCGCGCTTTGGGGGCGTCGGTATTCCGGAATGGCCAGGCGTTGGCCGCTGCCTTCGCGCCGGCCGCGGTCGCCACGCCGAAGACGAGGTGGACCATCGTGTGCGTACCAATCGTCGCCGCATCGGCCTGCCATTCGGGCTTCTTCAGCCCCAGCAGCGGCCCGGTGATCCAGTGCATCGCGGCGTAGAACGCCAGGCCGAACATGATTCCCGACGGCACTATGCCTGCATCTTCGTCGACGATCGCCGCATAGACCGCGCCGGCTGCCGCAGACAGCAGGAGGTGGCTACCCTGCACGATGGCCTGCTCGGCCGCATCCGGCAGGTCGCTCGACGGTAAGGAGCGAACGCCGAGTTGCCGCGCGCCGGCCCGTTCGAGATCGGTGAGCTCGGACGCGATGCCGCTCTTCTTCTCGCCCGCCATCATCATCGCGGTGATGCCGAGGCCTGCCACCAACCCACCGGCGATCGCGCCGGCCATCCGCTTGCCGTTCATGCGCGCTCTCCCTCTTCCTTTGGATCGTCGGGCAAGCCCTCCTCGCGGCCGGGGACCGACATGTCGTAGGCGTTGAGCAACAGCGACACGAGGCAATAGCCGCCTACCAGATAGACCAGCTCCGCGGTCCGATCCTCGCCGAACGCGCGCACCGCACGGTTGTAGGTCGAAGCCGGCAATTGTCGTCCACCCGCCAGCGTCGCGGCGACGTCGTAGGCGGCGGCCTCCTCTTCGGTCAGGTCGGCGGGACGCTGGCCAGCGGCGATCGTCGCGACCTTCTCGGCCGACAGACCCGCCGCCTCGCCGACCCGCTCGTGGGCGTAGAGTTCGTAGCGCGAGTTGAAGACCGCGCCGGTCGCCAGGATCGCGACCTCGTGCGCCGCCTTCGGCAACGTGGCGTTGTCGATCAGCGCCTTGGTATACGTCCAGGCAGCGCGACCGAACGCGGGAAAGCGCAACATCGGCGCGAACGGCCCGACCAGCGCCCCATCCGCCCGGTGCGAGACGAAGCCCTTCAGATGCTCGGTGATGTAGGCGTCCATCTCGTCGTGAAGCGGACGCAGAGCCGCGGGCATGTCCGCGGGCGGGTAAGGTGGGGTACGCATCGCTTGCTCCGTTGTCAGGCCGCGCCGGCCGGATGCCGGTCACGCATTGATCGACGGGGCGGCACCGGCCACCCCGTCGAACCGATCAGCGGCGGGGCGCCCCTGCGAACGCTGCCTTCAGGCGCGCGACCGCCAGTTCGTTGGCGTCCTTGGCACCGCGAACGACCTTCGCCATGCGGAAGAACTCATGCGTGACGCCTGGATACGTCTTCTGCTCAACCTTCACGCCCGCGGTGCGCATCGCCGCGGCCAGCGTCTCGCCGTCCGAGCGCAGCGGATCGATCTGCGCATTGATGATCGTCGTCGGCGGCAGGCCGCGCAGATTGGCGGCGACCAGGTTCAGCCGCGGATCCTGCGCATCGGCGGCGCTGGTCTGGTAGTAATAGCCGAACCACTTCAGCATCGCGGCATTCAACGGCTTGGCATTCGCCGAATCCTTACGCGACGGCAGCGTCATGCTGCTGTTGGCGATCGGATAGACCGAGACGAGGTAGCGCGGCACGGTCAGGCGATTGTCACGTGCGTAGATCGCGGTCGCGACTGCAAGGTTGCCGCCCGCGCTTTCACCGGCAACTGCGATCTTCGCAGGGTCGCCGCCCCAGCTCGCCGCATTCTGCAACGTCCAGCGATAGGCCGCCGCGGCGTCGTCATGCTGCGCGGGGAACTTGAACTCGGGAGCGTGGCGATACTCGACCGACACGACGATCGCGTTCAGCGCCTTGGCCATCGCGCGTGGTGCCGAATCATACGTGTTCACGTCAGCAATCACCCAGCCGCCGCCATGATAATAAACGACGACCGGCATCGGCTTGCCATTCGCGGGCGCTGCCGCGGGCTTGTAGATCCGCGCGAATTGCTGGGCGTCCGAGCCATACGGCACGTCCTGCGTCGTTGCCGAAGCGTCGGGCGCGGTTGACATGCCCTGCTGGACCATCGCCGCCTTGGCGCCATCGGCGGCCGAAGGCTGCATCCGCGCCTGCGCCGGGGTCAGCGTCTCGATCGGCTTGCCGCCGAGACCCGCGAGCGCGTCGAGCACCTTTTGCATGTCTGGTGCCGCCTTGGGGGGCTGCGTCGCGCTTGCCGGCGGGGCGGCGGGTGGCGGTGCGCTCGGCGAGCGGGCCGATTGCGCGAGCACGCCGGCCGATGCCGTCAGTAGCGCCGCCGCGAAAAGGCTGCGCACGACGGGGCGCTTCGAGATGGAAACCATGTGATCCTCCTGTTTGATCGCTCATGAACAAAGCAGGATGGCCGACGTTGCTGTACGGAACCGTGCAAAGTCCGCCAATTAGAGGGAAAGACGGATATGTCGATGATCGTATCTTTCGCGCGCGGAGCGGCCGTCGCCACGCCCCGTCGCGATGACGCCCCGCTCGGCAATCGACTGCTGACCAGTCTCTCGCCGGAGGATTTCGGTCTGCTGGCGCCACACCTCGAGCTGGTATCGTTCGCGGTCGGTGACTGCATCACCCGAGCCGGCGATCCGATCGACAGCGTGTGCTTTCTCGAACAGGGCATTGCCGGCGTACTCGACTCGCTCGATGACGATCGTCGCTACGCCGTCGGGCTGGTCGGCGCGGAGGGCTTCATCGGCTGGCCTCTGGTGATGGGCGACGATCGCTCGCCCTACGATGTCACCATGCGCGCCGAGCGCGGCCAGGCGCTGCGCATGCCCGCTGAGGCGTTGCTGGCAGCGGTGGACCAAAGCCCTACGCTGCGCCTGACACTGCTCCGCTTCGCCCACGTGTTCATGGTGCAGATGGGCCGGACCGTCGTGTCATCGCTGGCGCATTCGATCGAACGCCGCATGGCCCGGTGGATCCTACTCTACCACGACCGTGTCCAGGCCGACGAGATCTGCATGACGCATGAGGAGTTCCGGCTGATGCTCGGTGTTCGCCGTAGCAGCGTTACCGACGCACTCCACCGGCTGGAGGAGGAGCATGCCATCCGAGCCGTCCGGGCCAAGGTTCTGGTCCATGATCGGACAAAGCTTATGGCCCTGGCGGGCGATACATACGGCCAACCAGAACAGGACTATGTCCGTCTCCTACAGATGGACCGAAGACGCTAAGGAATTGCGCCAAGTGACCCAGAACCGGATGTTCACGCCCTTTCCCTCGCTTCCCAACTTCAGACGCTGGTTCATCTTTGCGAATGACCGATTTTAACACCCGGTTATCCGCTCGCGAATGTCGTAATGGGATAGGAAAGCAAACCGGCTGCTGTTCGAGTCAGAATAGGCACAATAGCCGATGATCGGTCGTGTGGAGCGGATGGCGATTTAGCGCCGTCAAGCGCTCTTAAAGGGCTGAGAACCGGCGCCCAGAAGCAGCAGTCGATTCGTCGTCGAGCGGCGAGAAGGTGCGCGTTACCGCGCCTTTCCCATCCCCGTGGGACTTTTCGACCACAGCGTATCTCGAAGCCAGTCGCCAACGATTGCCACAAGGCGAGGTGATCCGAGGTACGGGCCCAACTTCGACGCCTCATCCGGCGCGCCTGTGACTGCGCCTTCCTGGAACGAGTGCCCGAGTCCGTCCAGCATCACAACTCGCGCGAGGTGGTTGCCCGCCAAAGCGGCACGTGCCGCAGGTGCGTCATCCACCACCGTATCCTTGCTCCCGTAGACCGCTAGAACGGGTATATGCAGGGCCTTGAGATCGGAGGCTGAGCGTAATTTGCTCCCTTTCCAGGCGTCTGGAACGTCGATCATCGTGAGCGCTTGTTCCGCCTGCGCCCGCGGGAACCCCGCTGCCTCGAACCGGTCGACAGCGTTTGCGCGAAGGCGTGAGATCGTTGTCGCATCTCTGCTGTCCACGCGAGCCTGGAGCAAAGTCATAGCCGCATCCGCCGCCGGGCCGACAAGGGTGTCACGGCCGCCGACAACCATCTTCATCATCTGCCTGTAAAGCCCCTTCCTGACGTAAGGCAGCCCGTCGCCAACATTGCCCGCCAGCGTCACCACGGCCGCAATGTTTGGATCGGCAGCCGCCGCCGCGGGCGCGATTACACCGCCCCCGCTATGGCCGACCAACGCAATGCGGCTGCCGGCGATATCTGAGCGATGGCGCATCGCCGCAACAGCGGCGGCAGCGTCCGCGGTCAGCCGCTCGGGATCCTCCTCATAGGTGCCGGTCGACTGCCCGACCCCGCGCTTGTCATATTCCAGAGCAGCTATACCGTCGGCCGACAGTCGCTTGATTAGCTCGGAGAAGCCGCCACGTTTATTGGGTCCATTCCCCTGAATCATCACGGCCAAGGGATAAGGACCTTTCCCGTGGCCTGCCGGGAGGTACAGCGTTCCCGACAGAACAACATCCTGCTCGGATGAAATGCGAACATCGGTGGCGATCGGCCCAGGCACGGCCAAGCCAAGGCGGTTCGGCGAAGGTTTGCCGACAGCTGCCTGTGACTGCGCCTCTATGCCGCCCGCGATGCCTGTCACGGGAAGCAAAAGAAGGGCTGTTAATAGCCGTATGGGGGACCCCCGGAAAATATCAGTCATGGCTTTCATCATTGCTCCACCTCCTCACTGTGCAGCACGGCCGGTATGCCATGCCGAAGTCTTTCCACCGTTCGCTGCCGAACTACCGCTGGTGGCATTCGGCAGCCCTCGCTCCGCGCTATCGAAACATATGTAGATTTAAGAGTCAAACTATGTTGGTTGGGACCAGTTCATTTATGCGAATTAACAGACGCCAGCCTTTTAAAGACATAGGGTGTCAAACCCTCATGAAGCGTAAGCTTTGTCGCTGAAGGTAGCCTGTCGAGCCGCAGCTTGCGCACCGAGCGCGTTCCGTCCACGTCGAGCCCTTGATCGGATACGGCGCCGACGTCAAAGCGTGGCAAGATGTACGGCCCTTCTGCATCTCTACCGACAATGTATGATATGGTTTGCCGATCGTTCAGCAGCATCTCGCCGTCGGCGAGCTTTATCGTGCCGCAGAAGTCGTTTGCGAACAAGCCGTTCGCGCTGGCATCAACAACAGACGTACGAAGATAAAGAAATAAAACGACAAGCAAGACAGTGCCAGTTGAAACGACACCTATGCTAATTACACGTCTCATCTTCGCTTCCCCTTTGCGTGTCGGACGCTTTTTTCTCTCGGCCCGGACACGGCCTCGGGGTTTCGTCGCCCCCCCCGCTTTGAGCCTCACGCTGCTAGTGCTAGACAAACAACAATATATGTAGATTTATGAGTCAAGTAGGTCTGCAGAGGCCCAGGCAGTCGCGTGGGTTGTTGAAGGGTTCCTACAAGCTACCGGGCAAGCAAATCGCGCGAGGCGTCTGCAAGAATTCGCGTGTGCCACCGCGAAATAGCTACCACCGCCACAAATTCGATCGCCAGCTCCGCGACTTGCGCCCTCAAGGACGACAAATCGAGCATCAATACGCCCATGAATAGCGACAGCGTGATCATTGCCGCTCCAATCAGCGTGCCGCACTTCACGATGCGCGGCCAATCCCCCTCCACGAGCATCCATGCAAGAAATAGGTGCGCCATGCCGAGCAGAAGCCACGTGATCAGCAAGACCGGGATGGCGCTGTTCTGGGACCAGATCAAATAGAGGTTCGGCCCGTCGCTGGCGCTTGGGTTGCCGAAAGGCGGACCGTCCGCCGAGGACAGGAAGCCGACCGCCTGCTGGAACTGCATAGCTGCCATCGGGATGAGTACTCCCAAGGCGAGCGCGTAGGTCGCAACGATTAGTCGCCCTTCGCTGTGCTTCCCGATTTCGCGCCATGCTGCGATTAGGCAGCCGAGGGCGAACAGGAATGGACGCCGATCCTCCACCGCGGCTTCGAACTCCGCTTCCATGGCCATTGCCCACGTTCGGCGATCCGAGCCGAGAGACCGACTGGCCAATGCCAGCAAAGCCCGCGACACAGCTACTGTCACGCGAAGGCGGCCTTGGTGAAGGTCATTGGGCCGGCGGATTTTGCCGTCCGCGCAAATGCCACTCCAGCATTCGTCAAACGGTACGCATGTCGAGCAGGACGGCCGGGTTGTTCCGGTTCGCGCCACTCGGCCTCGACAAGCCCCTGGTCGGTCATGCGGATCAGTAGCGGGTACAGCGTTCCAGACAGAAGCCCCGTCTCTTTCATCAGATCGTAGCCGTGGCGCCACTGCTGCGTATGCGCCGCCAGCGCTTCCAACAAGATCAGCATTTGCTTCGATGGTCGACGATTACGGCCCATGCTCCTACTCAACCTAAGTAGAGTTATCTGTCAACTGCCGAGCTGCAGTATGGACCTGCTGTCCGCTGTTCCGACGGTGATGCCTGCCTGCTGGTCAGCGAACGCGCATGTCGCATAGCGCCAAACTATGAGCGATGCGGTAACGATGTGGATCGACCAATTTGATCCGTTCAAATGGCTGAACTTGATCGCGGTCTGCCATCATGAAGCGAAAATAACAAACTGCCGAAGTTGCGACAGGGAAGCACCTAATGGATGATCGATAGCTGGCGAAACACGCGCTGCCCTCCAGCTTCCGGCTAGACCCAGTAGCGGACATTCGCGACCTGTTTGCGGCAAGCCAACTTCGGTCGTTCATTCATGTTTAAGCAATGCGCCAGGCTTTCTCTTTATCTTAGAGGACGCCGGCGTTCTCGAACGAATTATAAATTTGGGTTCGATTGGTTCGCGCTGAGTGGAAGACCTTTGCCAGTATTGCTTTGAAACCTTATTGGAGACGGCGTGTCGAAGGTAGAGTAGGAACGGTAGCGCTTGTTTCTGACCGCTGCCTCTCTCTCGCTCACTGTATTTTTGTGTCTTACCCGCTTGGTTGTACAGTCGTTAGAACAAAAATCAGCGACTACGAAAGAGTAGGTTATGACGTACAGTTGGCATCCTTACTTGCATACAATTCCCGACTCACAATGTTCTCCACGGCGTCATGTAGCGAACTCACATAGCGATCTGCACCCAAGGCCTGTTGGATCCCAGTATCGCTAAGGGTAGCTTCTCCCTGCGGCCATAGCCCAACAACGATGCGAGCGTCCGGCGCTCGGGCACGCAAGCGTCGGACTAGGTAACGCAGCTGGGCTGGCGAACCAGTCACCTCCAGATAAGAAATGGCGATCATATCGATCCCAGTTAGATCCAAAGTCTGCACCGCATCTCGGGACACTGCGATATTGGGGATACGCTTCGCGTGCACCCCTTGCTGTCCCAGCAACTGCGTGAGCATAGCAGTAACTGCGTCATCGAACGGACCGTGCCCCGCAACGCAGGCGACCGTTTGTGCCTTTGCCATGGTGTCAGACGGTGCTGCCCCTGACGTTGGCTGTAGGTCCTCGATCACGGACATCATCGATTTGGTCATCTGCGCCGCACCAGCGCGGTCGATTGTCCCGTGCGCTTCGTCTTCGACTGCCAGCTTCAACCCTTCAAGCACGACCCCGTCATAGTATTCCGTGAGAGACCGGTCCGCGAGAAGCATCTCCGCCTGTGCCAAAGCCTCGTCGGGGTTCCGGGCCAGAATGCGCTGGTAGAAGCTTTCGATAGGTGTCAGCGCCGGTCTGTCGCCTAGCATGACGTCGAAGAACTCCAGGCTCTTCACGTGGCGTCCAATGACCACCAGACATAGCGTCAGCGGTGTGGACATGATGAGCCCGATCGGCCCCCAAAGCCATGTCCAGAAGATCGCCGATACAATCACCGACACAGGCGAAAGGCCTGTCGAGTGGCCGTAGAGCAGTGGTTCGACCACATAACCGGTGAGCGGCTCGATGATCGCGAAGAGAGCTACGACTTCCAGCGCCATGCCCCAGCCTGGATCCACGGCCGCACCGAGCGCCGCAGGAGCAACTGCTGCCAGGAACGGCCCGATATAGGGTACGAAGCGCAGCAGACCCGCCATCACGCCCCACATGGCCGGCGATGGTATGCCGATCAGCCATAGACCAAGGCCTATAACGACGCCGAAGCACGTGTTCACAGCCAGCTGGGAAAGGAAATATTTGCTGAGGCGCTGACCCGCGTCATCGATAGCACGCGTCGTGCGGTGCAGGTCGCTCGATCCGAACACTCGGATAAAGCGATCGCGCAGATCCTCCTTATGCATCAAGACGAATATCGCCACGATGAGGACGATGACCGTCGTCTCCAGCGGGCCCAGGATGGGTTCGAGAACCGTACGCGCTATCGCAAACGGCGACGTGCTGCCTTGAACGACTTCCACTGGAATAGGGCGGCGCTGGTCGGACGCTGTTACAGCCGGCGGTGTTGCCAGCGTTGCCGGCGCGGCACGAGGCCGGGCAGTTGGTCGCGAGCCACCCAGTTCCTTGGTGATCGAGGCAAGGCGTGCGACCGCAAAGCCCTGAACCCCTTGGACCTTTGCTTCTATCGTGCGGGCGTATTGCGGCGCGTTCACCGTCAGCGACGCGGCCTGACTGCCGATGAGCGCGCCGAACAGGCCCAAGAGACCCAGGGCCGCTATGACGGTCAGGATCACGGCGGGCGCACGCCAGAGACGCAGACGCTGCAGCAGGTTGACGACCGGTGAGAGAACGAAGGAGAGCATCACCGCCAGGGTGATCGGGATGAGCACCTCCTGACCGAAATACAGGGCGGCGATGACGAGCGTGCCAACGGCCACGCCGGCCAGCGTCTTGAGTTCCGGCGCCGAGGCCGAGCGGATCTGAGCCGCACCTGGATTGTCCGCGGGCGCTTCGCGGCTACCGGTCACGACATCCTTGTAGCCGGCGATATTGTCGGGGCTGCTCATGCGGAAACCTTCCTGCCGGGGCTCGCGTATCGGTCACGTCGAGACCCGGCACGAAGCATTTTTCGTTGTATCCGTCCTGACGTCAGGACGGGCAAAGCCGAGAGGTACATCTGCTGTCCCTCTCGGCTTCATACTTCATCGTCTGGGACGCTACCTCAGGACTTGAGCGCTTTCGCCATGTTGAGATGCGCTGCGACCGTGGGTGCCAGACCCGACGCGAACGTCTTCAGCTGGGGCACGTCGCCGGTTGCAGCATATCCCTTGAGCGTATCGAGCGTCTGCTGATGCCCGGCGACCTGGGCAGCCGCGTATGCGGTGTCGAAATCAGTGCCCTGCTTGCTCTTTAGATCGGCAAGCTTCTGCTGCTGCTCAGCACTCAGCGCCGGGTTGGGCGTCAGAGCTGGCGACAGCGTTGCCGTCAGTGCCTTCAGCTTCGCAGTCGAACCATCATGTGCGGTGATCATCTGGCCAGCGAACTTCTTTACAGCAGCAGATGCGCCGTTGGTTACAGCGAGCTTCGAGGTCTCGATTTCGAACGCATCGCTCGCAGCTGCCATGTTAACGAAAGCCTGCCCACCTGAGGCGGGTGCTGCCATCGCATCATTGGAACCGGCTGCATTAACGTCCGTGGCGGTCGTGTTGGCGTAGGTGCTGTTATCGACGGCGGTCGTATTGTCGGCTTTCTTGCCGCATGCGGCCAATGACAATGCCGCTACCGATACCAGGGCCAGGGTCTTGAAGTTCATTATCGTCTCCATCGGCTCGCATCTTGCCGCTGCCCCCTTAACGCGTGCCTCCTGTGGACCGTTCCGCACGAGCAACGAACTCCGGACCGATCATGAAGCGAGTTCGTTCTAGCCGTCTGCCGGCACAGCTGCCGGCCTTATCGGGACACGGCTATGAGCATCTTCAGCACGATCATGAACAAGGTTTTCCACCACAAAGCCACGCCAGCCGCTGCACCGGCTCAAGCTCCTGCCGCTGCGCCGCAAGCCGCACCGCAAGCCGCGCCGACCGCTACCGCCCAGCCCGCCCCAGCAGCGCCCCAGCAGTCCGTCGATGTCGGTGCTGTCCTCAGCGAGATGGCATCGACGAAAGATGGCGGGGGCAACTACCAGAGCTCGATCGTCGATCTTCTGAAGCTGCTGGACCTGGATTCCAGTCTGACCGCGCGCAAGGAGCTCGCCAACGAACTGAATGTCCATGCGGCAGCCGACGGCTCGGCCGAACAGAACATCGCCCTTCACAAGGCTGTGATGCAGAAGCTTGCCGATAACGGCGGTATCGTTCCAGACAGCCTGCGCAACTAACGCGGCCAATCCGGAGGGGACCGGACTCTACGCGGTCCCCTCCGACCTCATACTGCTGGCTTAACCGCCCTTACTTTTTAGCGAGCAGGACTAGCGTTCGGAGGCGCCGCAGTGACGGTCCCCCGCGCTGCCTGAGCTGGCAGCGTCTGACTACCACGCGGTGGTCCATTCGGCTCTTTCTGAAAGCCACGCGCGGCTAGCCAGCAGATCGTGACGACGAGTGCCACGATCATCACGAAGATGACAATTGCCACTGGACCGGCTCGCTTGTTTCCTCGTCTCCGCATCACATGCGCTCCCCAGTCAGGCCGTCGATGGTATCGCCGTGCCGTAGCCACGTGGCGACGGGATGTTCGTGGACCTCAAGTCCACCGGTTTGATCGAGCAGGACGGTCTTATGTCCGGACGGCTCTATCGCCGCTCGCCGAAGACCGAACCCAGAATGCCCCCCAATCCGCCGCCAAGACCGCCCCCGGGCGCAGCGCCTGCGGCTCCAGCGCCACCCAGACTGCCAAGTACAGATCCAAGGATCCCGCCAAGGCCGCCTTGCTGCCCGCCCGAGCGCCCTGTCAGATGGCCGGCCACCAGCATGACCAGGATCGGCAGCATCTGCTTCAGAAGCTCAGGCGCTAGGCCGCTGCTCTGCGCTGCGTTGTCGGCGACCTCACGACTGCCGTCCTTCGACCCAAAGATACCGCCGAGGATCTGATTACCGCGATCGATCTGCGTCGGCTCGTTGCCCAACACGTTCGCAGCAAGGTCTGCGCCGCCAAGCGTGTTCACATGGGCGTCTAACTGCGTCGTGTTATTCCCCATGCCGCCCAGAACCGACGGCAGCAGCGCCTCGGCGCCGCGCTGGGCTTGCTCACGCGGTATGCCTAGTTGGGCGGCGAGTGCATCGATGCCACCATCAGGCAGCAGGTCATTGAGATACATGTCGGCTTCCTTGTTGTGACGGGTACCAACAGATGCTTGGACCTATCGGTCCGGTCCCCTTCGATCGAGCTAGGACCTTGGATCAGCAGGCATGCGCTGTCTGCACATATTAGTCAGGAAGTTCGGGCGTACCTGAGCCAACGGGTCGGCCGGATAGCCAACTAAGCCCTCCCCCGATAACGAGCAGCCCTGCCCCCATAAGCGCCTTGTCACGGCGTCGCAGGAGAACAAGCCCGCCAGTAACGATGACGGACGGTACCATGCCGACTTTGCCCAGGCCGGTTACGCGTGCTGCACGCACGACCATGCGGCCGGCAGCGTACTCACGCAAAGGTGAAGGCGTAGACGGTGTGGCTTGGGATACCGCCTTGTCACCATTTGAGGGCTGCGGTCCTGGTCCTGGCTGCGGCGCTCTTTCCGGTCCGGAAGCTACCGTGTCGGCTGCGTACGCTCCGCGATCGCCGAGCGATTTAGTAGGCCCCTTGGTCGTGTCTTGCGTGGTCTGTCGCTCCAGCTCGCAATTGAACTCGGCGCCGAGCAGTAGAATGTAGGCGGACAAGTATAGCCAGGTCAGCAACACGATCGCGGCTCCTAACGAGCCGTAGGTCGCGTCGTAGCTTCCGAAGTTTGCCACGTAGAACCCGAAGCCAAGCGTTACGACCAGCCACAACACGGTCGTCAGCACCGATCCAGGCGTCAGCCACGTCCACTTCGCCTCATCGCGATTAGGCGCGTAGCGGTAGAGCGTTGCCGCTGCTGCGGCTCCCATACCCGCCATGACCATGTAGGAAACGATCTTCCCTGCCATGAGAACGATGGCAGGGGCGGAAGGGAACAGTGTATCCAGACTGCCCATTGCGGCGATCGCGATGATAGCGACGATGGCGATAAGCACCGCCCCGGCGGTGATGGCGAGTGCTATGAGGTACAGCCGAACAAAACTACGCGTTTCCTCTTCGTCATAGGCAATGTTCAGCGAGGTGATGAGCGCGGTTGCACCTTTCATCGCGCCGTACAACGCGATGCCGAGCGCGAGAAGCAGCCCGAACCCCTTCTTGCCGTCCGATGTCGTGACGACGTTGGCCAACTGCTCGCCGATCAGCTTGGCAGCATCCGTCGGCATGACCGATGTCAGCGACTGGACGTTCTTCATCACCGTAGCGGGCGTGGCGACCAGACCATAGCTCAGCACCACAGCGCCCAGCATAGGCACCATGGCGAGCACGCCACAGAACGCCACGCCAGAGGCGACTAAGCTGATATTGTCCTGCCCCCCCTCCTTCCATGCCCGCAAGGCGATGTCCTTCCAGCCTTTGGCAGGAATTGCCCAGGGACTGGCGGCGTCGTGCCCCCTGGCGTCCGTCGTGTTCGTCTCGGCCATGCCGTGTCCCCTTACTTATTTATTGCATTTGGCATCTGATCACCGCGATCGGGCTACGGGCCAATGTTGATACGATTGCTGATACAGAACATCCTCAAACTTCCAGGGGGGGCGGCGCATCCTTGTCCGGATCGCGCCCGTGCTGCCGATCAAGGAGACGCATGATCGGCGTGACGGTGAGCCCGTGCAGAACGATCGAGAACAGCACGACCAGTCCGAGTAGCCCCCAGAGGCGTTCTGCGGCAGCGACGTGGATGTGGTTGAGGCCGTAGGCCAGATAATAGATCGACCCGACACCGCGGATGCCGAAGAAGGCGAGCGTCAGCTTCTCGGACCGATCTGCCCGGTGCCCCGCCAGACCGATGAGCCCCGTGATCGGGCGGATGACCAGAAGGATCACGAGCGTGACAAGGACATCTGTCAGCGAGACCGATGCCAACAACCCGCTGACGAGCGCGCCGCCAAATAGGAGCAGCAATACCATCATCGCAAGGCGTTCGATCTGCTCGGTGACATCGTGCATATCGTGGTGAAAGTCGTGCGTTCGGTGTGTCCCCCGAAACGTTAGTGCCGTGACGAACACAGCTAGGAAGCCGTAGCAGTGGATCAGTTCGGTAAACCCGTAGGAGATGCAGGTCGCGGCCAGCGCGATCAGGCCGTCACCGGTCTGCGCAAGCTTGGTTTGCGCGGGTACGTGGAAGGTCAGCCAGCCAAAGGCGCGGCCAATTAACCAGCCGGCGCCAACGCCTGCACCAATTTCCCATATAACCCGGTACGTCAGCCACTCACCCAGGTTCGACTGGCGGGTCCCAACAGCCGCTGCCAGCATAATGGCGAGATGGACGAACGGAAACGCGAAGCCATCGTTCAGGCCTGCCTCTGACGTGAGTCCGAAGCGCACTTCATCTTCGTCTTCGCTCTTGGGCGGCCCTACTTGGATGTCAGCTGCCAGAACGGGATCCGTTGGCGCCAAGCTAGCTGCGAGCAGAAGGGCGATCGCCCACGGCAGTCCCATCCCCCACGCTGTCACTGCGGTGATGGCCAAGATTCCCAGCGGCATAGTGATAGCAAGCAGCCGCCAAGTGACGGCCCAGTCCCTCCACCGAAACACCCGGTCAATCTTTAAACCGGCGCCCATCAACGCGATGATGACGACGAACTCGGTGAAGCGTTCGGTGATTT
Source organism: Sphingomonas sp. AP28 (assembly GCF_056680455.1). Taxonomy (NCBI): domain Bacteria; kingdom Pseudomonadati; phylum Pseudomonadota; class Alphaproteobacteria; order Sphingomonadales; family Sphingomonadaceae; genus Sphingomonas; species Sphingomonas sp. AP28. The sequence goes on from NZ_JBWXQI010000002.1 coordinate 249,294, forward strand.
CAGGGTAGAGAAGCGGCAGCGGCTTTAACGTGACCTGCGGAAGCGAGAACAGAGCAGCGCCAAGCGCAATGCACACGATCGGTAACGACAAAGGCAGCTTACGGAGTGCCAGAGGCAGCCAGACGACCAGCGCGGTAAGCAGGCCAAAGCCGGTGAGAATGAGAATGTAAGGGTCGGGCAACCCGGAAGCGGCGATCATGACGGGTCTTTCCGATAGGGAAGCAGACTATGCCGCAGGAAGGCACCCATTACTGGTTGGCTAAAAAAACGAGGAGAATGGGAGCGATGGCGCTGCCATCGCTCCTCAACATTTGAATTTACGAGCGGTCTGGGCCCTTGCCCTGCTCGCTTTCGCCACGACGCTCCTGTTGGATACCGTCGTGCTTTAGGCTCTCGTTCCCAAAAACGCTGCCGGCGGCCTGCTTGACGTTACCAAGCGCCTCGTCGGCCACGCCCTTAGCCTTGCTGCCGGTGCTATGTTCGTTGCCGTACGAACGTACTCGCGACGAACCGCGATCAAGGTCTCGACGCCCGTAGATCGATGACGTGTTAGCAGGTGCCACGTCGTCTCCAGACGTTGCAAAGGCGCGATCCGGCGAAGCGTCGAGACCGTAGCTAGCAGCGGTGGCAGCTGCTTCGGCGGGCTCGTAGTCCCAACCGGACGACCGCCAGGACTCGGCACGCTCGTCGATATCGACGGTGTTTGCTTCTTCAAGGACGCTGACGGCCTCACCAACAGTATCGTCATCGACGTCTGCCGTCAGGAGAAAACCACCACGACGGACGCCCTCTTCGTAGGTATGGCGGTCGTGGTCCGGCAGAAACGCGTTCTTAATGGACGCCCAGATGCCGCGGTTTTCATGCGTCGAACGCGTGGTTTGATTGTAGCCGTCGCTGGATTTGTCATGGATGCGGATGTGATCGGCGTCCACGCGAGACTGCTTCAGACGCTCCTGCGCCGCTTCGGCGTCGCTACGGTCATCGAATAATGCGGTAATGGTACGGGTCATGGGTGATCTCCAGATATGTCAGTGAATTAGCGCGACGTTACCACCAGTTCGGTGCGGCGGTTTTCAGCCTGACCGGCGGTCGTAGCGTTGGTGTCAACTGGATCGGTTTCGCCGCCCGAAACGGTCTCGATCCGAGCGGCATCGATGCCCTGCGCAACCAAGCCGGCCTTGACGGCGTCAGCACGTGCCTTGCCGAGAGCGACGTTAGCCGCTGCGGGTCCCCGTGCGTCAGCGTAGCCTGCGATGCGGACGCGCGTATTACCGTATTGCTTGAGAACGGTCGCGATGGTCGCCACTTCCTGTGCGTTGCCCGGACGCAGCGCGCTCTTTGCCGTATCGAAAGTCAGCTGTTCGAACTGGAATGTCCGCGGTGCAGCTTCGGTGCCGCTAAGGTACCCGCCAAGGCCTGACGTACCAACGAGCGCTGTTGCGGAAGCTGCGCCGGGCGTTGTCGCGACGACTTCGGTCGGCGTCGAACTCGGTGCGGTTGCGACCGCTACGGTATCGTCATGGCCACAACGGCTCAGCGCGAACAGTAATGCCAGGATTCCCGCTGCGAGCGCAATCCAAGCAAGCCAGTTGGGCTTCTTCTTTTCAATATGGATCGAGCGCGGTGGCGCCCCATCGGTCTTGTGCGGGTCGGCCATCTCAATCCTCTAATGTTAAATGCGACGAGGCCATGCCGTCCTCGGTACCCAGGCGTAACGGTCACCATCGCTTTTCGGGCGCGCCCCAAACGAAGCGCGCCCAAACGATCCGCCATGCTACAATAAGGCTTTAAGCGAGATGGCTGATGCTCGCGCCGCGCCGATAGCCCATGATAAGTTTCAGGGCACTGCCGAATCTACAGCCGTTCACGTAAGCGGACTGTGGCCGCTTTAGTTCGACGACATACGACGAGACTTCTGATCGTCATGCAGATGACTATCATCGCCCTCGATTTCCGTGCTGCTGTCATCTTCGCCGCCAGCCCCGGTATCAGGCTTGCCGGACGTATCCGTTTTTACGTTTTCGTCTGCCGCGTGATCGTCGGTATTCGCCATAATAAATCTCCAATGTTCAATCGCTACCGGCGTCTGTATCGAGGTCGTCCCGCCCGGCCTTTGCAAGCTTTTCGACCTTGTGAGAGTCATTCGTCGAAACATCGACCGGTTTATCGGTTGCGTCGAAATCTTTGGAACCGTCTGACTGCTTCTCTTCGGTGTTCACGAAATGCTCCTAATTCAAGTCTCCAACGCAGAGATGACGCGATCGGGTGCGCTAAAATGACCTATCTAATAAATGTGTTTTTGTCGGGTAGCCACCTGAGTCGCTCTATCATTTAAACCGACGTTTGAAACAGAACCTACCTACGCATGCGGCCAGCCGCTGCCTGCTGTGTGATACTCACATCAAGATATTCGACTGCGTCAGCAAGCTTTGCCGCAGAGAGAATGCAGCCGCCATTGCCGAGCAAAATCAAAGCGGCCTTCATCATTTTCGATGCCTCAGCCATGTTCTGGCATTTCTGCATTTCCGTATCGATGCCGCCCGGATCGATGCCGCCCGGACCGTTAGCTCCCGCTACCTGATCGAGATGCTTGCTCTGAGACTTAGAGATCTCCGAGTCGCGTGCCGCTAATGTGTTGCGACGTTGGACGGCGTCCCTTCGGCTACTGTCGGTAGCATGCTCCGAATTTCGATCTGCCGCCCACTCGGATTTGCTGCGCTCTTGTAGCCCCACCGATCGCATCCCGTAGTTATTATCAAGATCGTCTCCCGCCATTCACGGTGCTTACGGCCGTGACCAGCAGATGTGACGCACATGAAATAACTACCAGGAGTGCCGTAATCTTATCTTCAATCAACGATCCGACGTAGTTAGCGAAAATATCCCTACTGATCGAGACTCATCGGCGATCGGTTGGCCTACTATCGTCGATAGCCTCTATCGATAGAGCTTCAAGATTTTAAGCGTCGATGCAGGTAATTGTCATCAAACCCTGCGATGCGCGCGAGCACCGATAGGTTGCAGATCGTCATGGAGGAGCCGCCCAGTTCTAAAGCACCTTCCTGGCGAAGCTTGCGCAGTACGCGGTTAACGTGAACGGGCGTCAATCCAACGGCATCCGCAAGAACGATCTGCGAAAACGGCATGACGTAATGATCCTCGTCCTTTTTACCGATGTTCCGCAGTCGAAAGCACAACTCGCAAAGCAGATGTGATACACGCTCAAGGCTATTGCGGCGACCTAGACTCACGATGGTTGCCCGCAACATCGCGGTCTCAACGAGCTGAGTCCACCAGAAGACCCGAATGAGTGCCGGCGAGGCTTCGACGAGTGCTTCCATTTCGGGACGCTGGATGGTGGCGATCCTGGCCGCCGTCAGCGTCTCGATGTTGTGGTCCATTTCGTCGAGTACACCGACGTGCATATCGCAAAAATCGCCGGGCATCATGAAGGCGATGATCTGCCGATTGCCGTTAGGGAGTATCTTGTAGCGGCAGGCCCAACCTTCGAGAATAACGAATACCGGTCCCGGTTGATCGCCCTCCCGGATCAGGTCTTGCGCCTTCCTGTAGGAACGGACTTGAAGGCAGGCATGCCGCAACATCTGCTCATCAGTCGCATCGAGCGGTGCGAACGTGTTTAGCTTGTCCACGAACGCATTAGCGGCGGGTGGCCCTGATCGCCTCGGTATCGAATGTGCCTCATTCGTCGGAGTAGCGTGATCACGTGCCATCATTGTCCCCCGGGCATCTGCACCCGTGCCTTGAAATATTCTGAGCAACCCGAACTACGGGAGCGGATCAGGTAAGCGCGCTCACCGCACGCACGTCGACCGTCGCGACCACGACATTGAAAATCGGATTTCGATGCTCGTCGCGAACGTCGACCTGCCAATGTCCTTGGCTCGCATAATCGGGGAAGTCTCGTAGATATTCACCCAAATAGCTTATCGCGGCGTTGCGTGCTTCTCCCGCCGTTGCACACTCAAGGCCGATATCGTCAACGTCGATACCAATCATATCAAAGAAATATCGCGCCATTTGATCGACTCCCGTACTATTCTTAACTTGACTGATCCCCACGTCCTTCGGCCAATCATTCGGCTGCAAGTAGGTCGGTAAACACCTTCTGCACGGGATACGGCGCTGACTTTGTAAGTTGCGCGATACGGGTCGCATAAATCTTACGCTCACTCATATCTTGGTAACAAGCCATTTCCCACCGGCCGAACTCCCTACGGGTAGTAAGACGTCGGCTCAGGACGAGTACGGCATTATGACGTTCATCTTTGATGATGCGGATGAACGCGTCTTCCACGAGCTCCTTCGGCCCCTCAATTGCCTGAAGATACTTTCCCGATTTGACGAGCAAAAATCCGGTTATCTCGTCACGGCGGTTATTATCGACAGAAAGTTCGCATAAAATAGTCAGCTCATCGCGAGTCAGCACTCGCGTGGCGACGCTGGTATAAACGATTTGCAGCACGGTATACCCCAAGCGCTTGATAAGAAGCACTTAGATCATAGTTACCCGTCTTAATCTAGATCATAACTAGTGAATACGTCATATTTCACCGTCTCCCAAAAGCCGTATCTGAGCGTTCGAGAGCCAGTTTTAATTTTGCGAGGCCACGTCGAATTTGGCTCTTGACCGTTCCAAGTGGGACCGCGGAGCGCTCGGCTAAGTCGGCATATGTTGCTCCATCGAAGAACGCGGACACGATGAGCGCCCTAACATTCGGATCGAGCGTCTCGAGCATTTTCCCGATGTCACGCTGCGTTTCGAGCGACATCAAAAGGATCTCGGCACTTGGGCTTTCGTCAATAATAACCGGGGCAGCCTCGAGTGGCAGTGCACGCTCGGGGGGGTGGGCCCGCCGCCAATCGATCGCCTTATTTCGCGCGATCATGGCCAACCACGAGATCGGGCTCGCTCGGCCAGGCACCCAATCGACGGCACGGCGCCAGACGATAAGATAGACATCGGCAAGAACGTCTTCCGCGCCGCTTTGCTCGCCGCAGATACGCACGCAAATGCCGAACAGCTTTGCCTGTGTTGAAAGATATACCGATCGAAACGCCGCCCGATCGCCGCGACCTGTGGCTATGAGCGCCTCGGCAAGAATGAGCGCCTTGGGCGTCAACACGAAAGGCGGCGGGCAGACCGCCGGTACAAGCGTCGTGTCAGTTGAGAGATCGTCCGGGATCAGATCAGGATGAAGGTCATGCGAGATCACCAGGGGATAAACACGACGTGGACGCGCAACCCGCGCCCTGGACAATCCCGCTCGATTGCCCCGCCGATAAGGCCTGATAGTTGATCGAGAAGCCGCGTTCCGTGACCAGGCTCCTTGCCCTGCAGCAGGCCGATGCCATCATCCTGGACTGTCAACGCACCGATATCTCCATGCCGGGTCAGGGCGACTGAGAGTTCGCCAGCGCGGCCAGTCGGGAATGCGTATTTGACAGCGTTGATCACCAGTTCGCTGGCAATCAGGATCAGTGCCCGCCGCTTATCCCTTGGGAGCCAAAGCTCGTCCAGGTTCAGTCGAAGAGTAAACGACCCTTCATCTTCGACAAACAGCGTCGTCAATCCGACGATGACGTCGTGCAACATCGGCGTGCATGGGAGGAGGATATCATCAGGACCGTCCGTTGCTATGGCGGCGTAAGCGTTGGATAATGTAGCAGCGTGGCGCTGGACGGCATCCGGGTCCACGGCGAGGTCAAGAACGGGGGCGAGGTTCTGCAGCGATGCAAACATTTGCGTAAAGTTGATTGCACGGTGATGCGCGTCGGCTGCCCAAATTCCATGTCTCGCCTCGACGGCAGTATCTGCCGATGAATGAACAGAAGCGGTCGGCCGAGATCTGGGACGATCTGGTCCCAGCAGGTCGAGTAGCGATGTCGACCGCTTGCCAATCTGTGTGATCGACCTTTGATTTGGGCCCGGCTCGCTAAATGTCGGCATCGATCTTCCCCCCGTGCGATCATCTTTCGTGGTAATGCCCGACGCCGGCGCCATCTTGATTATGGTCAAGATTTCAAAGCATAAAATTTGTTCGACGGAGATATTTCGCTCAGTAAATCAATAGCCTCATTCTCTACCGCGGCAGCGATCGCCCCCCCCCCGGCGCACTGCTGAGTGAACGTTAGGGTTCACCTATGTCCAAAGCGGCCAGGCGGCTCACGACGCACATCTGGCTGTCGGCGAGTTTGGCACCAAGAAGATACTCCTCGGCTTCGTCCGCGACACGAAGGAGCTCCTCCAGCGCGATGCCTATCGCGTTAAGCTGTACGCGCGCTGCTTCTATGCCGTGATCCCGCTCCATTCCGTGCCTCCTTCCGCTGGTAAAAAACCTTTGGCCTGCGCCTGATGAAGGTAGCGACCGTCAAAGTCCGATGCGCGTCGAAGCTGCTCCCACTGTGGCAGCCGGATCTGCCGACTTTTCCGCAATATGAGGCCATCATCCTCCAGAACTCGCAGAACACGGTTGACGTGAACGGGCGTCAGCCCAAGCGCGTCGCCCAGTTGTTCCTGCGTCATGGGCAACTCATAATCCTGCCCGGGCGGAAGTCCTTCCATGTCGAGGCGGACTGCGATCTCACAAATGAGATGCGCGACACGCCCGCGCGCGTTGCGCCGACCGATGTTCAAGATCCATTCGCGGTAAACCGAGGCGTCGACGAGTACGCCGAGAAGGACTGCATGCCCTATCAAGGCGACCGATTTGGCTAAGGCGCCAAAAGCGCTGCGCGACACCGTCAGGACATCCGAACGCGACAGCATCTGAACATTGTGGTCGGCATAGTCGAGAAAGAGGTTCTGCATATCGAGCAGATCGCCTGGAACATGTATCGCAACGATCTGCCGCGTCCCAGCTCCGGTGATCTTATGGCGAAAGGCAAAACCATTCATCAGCAAGGCGCATTTATCGGCCCTGTCCCCTTCTCGGACCAAATAGGCACCGGCTTCATAGCTGGTGACCTTGAACGGTAAGGCGAGGATCGCGTCTCGGTCACCTAGGGAAAGCGCGACGTACTTTTCGAGACTCTTGATCATTCTGGCCACGGGAGAGGTCGTATCGAGCATTGGCTGCCTCCTGCGCAACGGTATCAGGGAGCGCCTCCCCCAACCGCCGGCAACGTCACACCGAGCGATGCCGGTAGGTAACCTGAGTTGGCGTTCGTAATCGCAACATAGGTTCAGATTGCGGAGGTAGATCGGTTACGGAAAGTTCGAAGACATTACATCCGCTTCTTTACGCAACGCGTGTGCGACGATGAAGATAGCCTTCGTCAAACCCGGCGATACGCACGAGTTTATCAGGGTCACTTACTTCAAGGCTGCCGCGATGAAGCGTCATCGCCCCGGCAATCCTTAAGTCCTTCAGAACTCTATTAATATGTACACTCGTCATGCCCAATGCGTCAGCTAACAGAACTTGGGAAAGCGGAAGCGTAAGCGACGTTTCACCAGTCAGGGCGATATCGCGTGCGCGTAGGTATAGCTCGCACATGAGGTGAGCGACCCGTTCAATGCTGGTTCGACGACCCATGCTTGTAATCCATGCGCGCATCGTACCTTCGTCGACAAGCTGCGCGATATACATCGCTTTGGCGATCGCAGGTCGCCTCATCATCAATTCGTCCATGTCGACACGCTCGATCGTCGCAACGCGAGCGGGAGTGATTGTTTGGATGCTATGATCCATCTCGGCCAGCAGGCCGATATGCAGATCGCATGCATCGCCAGGCATCAGAAAGGCAAGAACCTGACGCGTGCCGCTGGGAAGGATCTTGTAGCGACATGCCCAGCCTTCGATCATGACGAATACCGGCCCCGGTCGGTCCCCTTCACGAATGAGATCGTGGCGCATCTTGCTCACGCGCGACCGGGACGTAAGCGCGACCAGTTCAGCAACGTCGGCTTCACCGAGCGGCGAGAAGCCGCGGAGTTTTTCGACGAAGCGATTGGTCATTCGGCTTCATCCCATAACGCGGGTATATTCGATATTGTCGAATGTTATAGTTGAATGTTAACCTCGATGAGGAACGTTGGCTAGATTTCTGCTACCTCCGGTCACGTTGGAAGACGTCGGCGGCTTCAGCGTCGATGAGGTCGCAATGTCGCTGCCCCCAACCTGGAGCTTGGTGATGATCGGAGTAAGCAACGACAACGAGGGTCTCTGCCCTGTCGTCAGATCGGCAGCTCCTGACCCGCATGGCCAAGCCGCGATGCTGCTCGTGGAAAGCTTGATCCACAGTCTGATTGAACGGTCCATTCTAACCGTCGCGCAAGCGGTCGAGATTGTCACGATTGCGATGGACGTGAAGATCGAAATTGCAGCGGACGTTGGAGACGAGGACGATACCAGGGACAGGTCACTTGCCTTGCTGTCCACAATCCGCGGTAGCCTCCGTACGGACGCGGCCGCATGAAGCAAGCCGGACACGGCGTCGTTGGTCGATGCCAGTGTGATAATGACCAGCGGATCTTCACGATCGATTATGCCTTCCTCTCGATCGTTGGCCGCCAACGGCGAGACGTAATCGGCCAACGTGATCCTGGCAGTTTTGCGTCGAAAACTTGATCTACGATCTGAGCCCGAAATCCGCGCAGACCTTTAACCGCGATACGGCCGATATCCGACGCGACATTAAGCCCATTTTGACTATATTGGGTTAGCCCGGTCGCGAACGGAGATTTCTCAGTGGGCTCATCACATCGACCGAAGTTCAGCGAGGACCCCATACTCATCCTTCTCGAGGCTTTCGATCCCCAGCGTACGCTGGAGACAGACCTGCTCGCGATGTGGCCGTTGCTGCGTGACGGTGTGGCCATGGACGTACGAGAGTTCTGGAGACCTTTTGGCGGGCAAAACACTCCGTACGACCTCGATCACGATACGATCGAAGAGCTTATCCGACGCGATATCCGCTACACCGAGATGAAGTTTACTGGTGGTATAAATGACAGGCTGATTGCAAAGATGGTCCGCCGAGGACGGGCAAGCAGCAAAGACCGTGCAACGGAGATCGCGTTCACGGCGGGCCTACTGAGAAGCCATCATGCGCGCCATCAGCGGCTGTCGAGGGCGCTAGCCGCCGATCCATCGACGCTCGGTCGTCTAACCCAGTCGCTTTACACGCTATACGCGCTAGAAAATTCTGTCCTGCTGAACGGCGCCGCTCTGGAGCGCGCCGATCAGGAGCATGCCAGCGCCGCAGAACAGCGGAGTAAATTGCAGGCTATCGACCGATCGCAATGTTGGCTGGAGATGACCACCGATGGCATAGTCGTAAACGCAAACGATAACTTCCTCGCCACGATGGGCTATGCTCTTGGCGAAATCGCAGGACGGCATCATGCCATCTTCTGTTTTGAAGAAGATCGTGTGTCGCCTAATTACGCCCAGTTCTGGGAAATCCTTCGTGGCGGTCGTTTCATGCAGCAGGAATACCGCCGGCGGAACCGCTGGGGCGCCGAAGTCCATCTGCAGGCAACCTATAATCCAATCCTCGACCAGAACGGGAAAATAGTAAAGATAATCAAATGGGCGACCGACGTGACCGCGATGCGGATTGCCGAACGGAACGAATCTGATCGTGCACAACGTTTTCGACTCGAGGCGGAGACACGCCGAGCGGCTCATCAAAACACTTTGGCCGAACTTGCTGACATCGTCGACAACATTGGTGCCGTCACGCGGCAAACGTCGATGCTCGCGCTCAACGCTTCCATTGAGGCTGCTCGGGCAGGCGAACGAGGCAACAGTTTTGCAATCGTCGCGAACGAGGTGAAGGCGTTGTCAGCACGAATCAAGGATGCAACCGTACAGGCATCCACGGTTCTTAATTTAGGTCAGCGGTCCTTTGGCGCGTAATGCACTATGAGGTCGTCGTGCTTCTGGACATTAGACTCCACACGTATTTTCTCGCTTACGACGGATATCGATTGACCCACAAGTGGACGTTCAGGCTGCCCTACGCGCTTCCCACCTTCTGTCGTTCATTCATATAGTTGGATCCGTCGCCGTAAGCGGGGGGTCGAGGGCGCGGAACGGCGAAAAGTGGAACCTAAGCATCAGGTTCTCGGCCTGGCGGCGTGCTTCGTTGGTTATGGCCACGTTGAAGCGCTCGCCATCGTCGTCGGCCGCTTCGATATGACAGACCTGACCGATCTCGCCTTTTCGGTTACTATCGTCATGATGCCGTTATAGGGACGGGAGTTTCGAGGGGAGATATTGCGCACGAGGGACTGGGATACCGCGTGACCGGCGAGCGCCGCTCTCCGAAGCGCTGCTATGTTTATGCGCATCTCGGGCCAGACCGAGTGCCCTTCTATATCGGCAAGGGGACGGGCACGCGTGCCTGGTCGACCGATCGCGATGCGCAATGGCATCAGTTCGTGCGCACACGCTGCGACAGCGCGTATGAGATCGTGATCCTGGCCGAGGATCTGGGTGAGGAGGACGCGCTCGACTTGGAAGGCGACCTGATCGCCAGGTACGGCAAGACCCTCACCAATTGGATCAATCCCGGTCGCCAGTTCGACTATGCGGCACTCGACCGCTTCCATAAGCTGCGCGACGCGAACATCAGCTTCATTTCCGCCACGCGCCCGCTAGAGGCGAGTGACCCCGAAGCCGCGGTCGCGCGCTACCGGCAGGCGATCGAGCAGATGCATGAATATTGCGCGATCACTTATGAGGCCGGGCTGGTCGCGGAACTGCGTAACGAGATCGACCATCCGGCGCATGGCGACATCGCCGCGCTCGACCGACTGACGCTGGTGCTCCGAAAGCTCGGGCGCTACGCCGAGATTGCCCAGGCAGTCGACGCCTATTTCGAGCGCTATCCCTCCTGGGTGTCCCCCAATCACACCGTCGTGAAGCGCCGCGCCGAGGCGGGCGCAATCCTCGCCGGCGAGCGCAAGGCCCCGCGACATTCCGTGCCCAAGCCGCGCACCCGCAAGACCGGTACGGTGCCCGAGGAGGAACTCGCGCCGATCTTGGTGAAGGCGCGCCGCGACCGTGCGCCGTGGGACTGGATGGTCGCCGCCAAGCTCTGCCGTGCACATCATGATCATGATCGCGAGATCGCGTTGCTTGAAGAGTTTCTGAGCGGCCCGCGCGTCCCGGGGCGCTCCTGGCTGGATGTGGAGGAGCGGCTGTTCAAGCTCAGGGCGATGCTGTCTGCCTGATCGACCGCGGCGCGACAGCGCCGCGACACAGGACGGGCCCTTGGCTGGCGACGGCCGGGCGGGCGACCTGTCGTGCTGGCAGCTCAGCCACGGTGCTGCGATCTGCAAACTAAAATGGGACAATGGCGGCCGGGTCGCGGCCGCATGCCCACGCGTCAGAGCCAACCAGCTTCTGTCCGAAGTTTGTTGTTGTTCTTCGGACAATCCGGTATTGATCGTGTCCGAAATATGTGAGCTAATTTCGGACATGGATACTCCAGACCTGAAGACGCAAGTCGTGCAACGCATGTTAAAGGCGACACCCCGTGCCGTCTGGACGCCTGTCGACTTTCTCGATCTCGGCACGCGGGGTGCGGTCGACAAGGTGCTGCAGCGCCAAGTCAATGCCGGCAACCTGCGCCGCATCGACCGCGGCCTGTACGACAAACCCGCCATCAACAGCCTGACTCGTCAGCCCAGCGCGCCCGATCCGCGGCAGGTGATCGACGCGATCGCGCGGCGTGATCAGATCCGGGTGCTGGTCGACGGCATGACCGCCGCCAACGATCTGGGCCTAACCAACGCGGTGCCCTCAAAGATCGTGGTGCATACCGATGCGCGGCTGCGCTCGATCCAGCTCGGCAACATGATCATCACGTTCAAGCCGACAGCGGCGAGCAAGCTTTACTGGGCGGGCCGGCCTGGCATGCGGATCGTGCAGGCGCTGCATTGGCTGCGCGACACGCTGGCCGATCCCGACGGCGTAAACGACCTCAAGGGGCAACTCGACAATATCCTGCACAGCGGCCCGAACGCGACCAAGGTCCGCAACGACCTTCGCGACGGGCTGTCGACCCTACCAACCTGGATGCACGATTTCCTAAAACCCCTGCTGACCGCGAGGCGCGCCGCATGAACCCCGCCTATGACACAATCCTGTCCGCCGATGATGAGACGCGCGCCGGCCTTTTCACGGCCACCGCGCAGCGGATCGGAACGACGCCACAGAATGTCGAGAAGGACTTCTGGGTATGCTGGACGCTCGACGCGTTGTTCAACGGCCTGCCCAAAGGGCCGCGCCTGTTGTTCAAGGGCGGCACCTCGCTGTCGAAGGGATTTGGGCTGATCCACCGCTTCTCGGAGGATATCGACGTCACCGTGTTCCGCGACGATCTTGGCGAAGCCTATTCGGTCGAGGATCTCCATGCCCTGAGCGGCAAGAAGCGTGAGAAGGCGCTCGATGCGATCCGCGAGGCATGCGAGGCGTTCATCAACGGACCGATGCTCGAGAACCTGACGCGGATCGCGGCAGAAGCGTCTGCGCGAAACGGCATTGCCGCGGGCCAGTTCAAGGTCACGCCGGACGCCAAGGACAAGCAGACGCTGCTCGTCCAATATCCGACCGCAACCGATCCCGACCCGTATATCCCCAAGGCGGTGAAGATCGAATCCGGCGCCAAGTCGGCGCTCGACCCGAACTCGGTGCGCTCGATCAGGCCCTATCTCGAACAGGATACACCCGGCCTCGAACTCGAGGTGAAGAACGTCACCATCGTCGATGCCGAGCGCACCTTCTGGGACAAGATCGTCATCCTGCATGGGCTGCGGCACTGGTATGATTCCAAAGGTGTGCTGCGCGGCGGCGGCAACCGTATCTCACGCCATTATTATGACATTCACGAACTGATGCAGGCGGAGCTCGGCGCGCAGGCGATCGCGGATCCCGAGCTTGGCGCGGACTGTGTCGCGCACGCACGGATGTTCTTCAACAGGCCGGCATTCGATCTCGCGAGCGCCGTCCCGCCGACCTTCGCGCTCATGGCAGAAGGCTCAATGTATGACGCGTTGAAGCAGGACTATGCGGCAATGTCAGGCATGATCTTCGGCACGTCGCCAAGCTTTGAGGACGTGATGGAGAGCATCTCGATCCTCCAGGCCAAAGTGAACCGATTGCCGGAGCAAAGTCCGGCTGTGCCATGATCCCGCTTCCGCAGCCCATGTTCGACGTCTTCGCGCTGGCGCTGCGCGCGGACACGCCTTTCAGCGAAAGCCAGCGCTCACATCAACGAGACTAAATGACGTGAGATGGTCGGGAGCGGCCGCCCGACACTCCTGCGCCACGACCCAATCCCGGCCATACACGGGCACTAACGGGTTTCCCAAAAGCGGTCACTGGTTCAAGATAACTCAACGACCGGAAACTAGCCGGTAGCAGTCCCGTTGGTGACGCCAGCGCGTCAAGCGCAGTGGCTCACCCGTCCCATTCATCGCTCCAGCTGTTATAGGCAATAACGCGCGGGAATTTCGGTAGCGGATTGCGTCGCGTTTCCCCATCCACCGCATCGAAGAATCGCGAATAGAGGACGACGCAATCGTCGAGGTCACGCCGAGAGAGAGTGGCATTCTGCGCCGGCTGTAAATAGGCGATCAGCGCATGCTCAGCCAGCTTCAGGTCTGTTTTACATTTGGTCGCGCGTCGCCCGCCGATACCGCGCGTGACGATTTCACCGCAGAAGAATTTGACGTTATCAGGGTGCGCAAGCTTCTCGTGATTGTTCATGCGGCTCTCGGGCCGGTTGGTCAGCCCAATATAGCTGACGATATTGCCGCGCTTGATGCCCATGTAGAGCGACCGGGTACCCGACGCCCAGCACCGCATCTCGTCCCGCAGGGCGGCCTTGCTTGTATATGGCCCATACCAGTCGACGATGACGGCAATCGGCATTCCTCTTCTCCCACAGCTGCAAGGCCAGAATAATATCATGGGCACCGTCGGGGTCGACCCGGCTTCAGACGTCGAAAGCGGGTTGTGCCGCGCCCGAGATTGGCCACCTATCCATCCGAGAGTAGGGACGCTGTAACTGTCAGCCAGTTTGAGAGTCGGCGTGGCGACAAGGAAAAGACTTATGGATGAGCTCGAGGTTTTCAGTGTGTTCTTCGATTGCAAGGACGCTGAGAGGGTGAAAGACTGGTTAAACGGATACACGCCAACGGCCGGATATGCCTATGGCCAATTGCTGAGGTTTGGTTCTGTCGAATTCAAAGGGCCCGTTTTCGTAGTTCAATTTCTGAGCAAGTCCGACGAGGTGGCGCTGCGGGAACACTTTTATCCACTAAAAGATGACTGAGTGCGTTCTTCCCCTTTCATCTTTCTCCAGGAGTATTGCGCCGACGTAGCGGTAACATCGACCCAGTTGTAGCCGTTCAGGGCTCCCGCAGCACTCGCCATGAGCGTACATCCATTCAGCTTTACCCGCCATGTTCTGCACGAATGCCAACATAGGTGCGGGACCCTGTGCCCAAGGTAGCTCAGCGTACAGGTCATGAGCTGCCGCCGGTCCGATGGATACTAGGCTAAGCTACCTGCCCTTGTCGCTCAACGTCGTGCGGGACAAGAAGCGTCTAGATCAGGCCGTCCTCGCCAATGTGCATCTTATCGGTTAGCGATTTCACCTCGATGAAGCGCCATGCCGTAGCGCCTGGTGGTCACGTACGCTCTGCCAGCGCTCAAAAGCGTGAAATTGCGCGTGTGATCGGCTGGAGGTGAACGACGCTTCGTCCGATCTCGCGGGCATGAGTAACGATGTCGGCGGTGCCGCCCGACCCATGTGCGCCCTCCCCATCCCAGACTGCCAGCAAAATCTCGCATTCGTCGGCAACGCGGATTCCTGCCGCTAAAAACGCGGCTTCGTCATCTTCTGCCGGAGGCATGCGCTCCACCTTCGCAGCCGACAGCAGACGCCGGTACGCGGTAAGCGTTTCGCCCTCGAAGTAGGCCTCATATTTGTCTATCGGGATTACTGCAGTGAGATCGCCCTGAAGACGCAGCACCTCCTCGGCGAAGACCTGGTCCGCCCCCCGCGCCAAAGACGACAGTCCTCGAAGAGGCGCCTTCCCACTCTCCAACTCATGGCCGATACTGGCGCGTACCCAATCCCAATCAATGCCCTCGCGCTCCTGGTGCCCGGTTATGCCAAAAATCACTGTAACTTCCTTTCCTTGCAGCCCACCATAACCTTCGTCGATCGAGAAATTGGCCTAGCGAGTCGAGCTCACCTTGCGCGACATGCCCCCCTTCAACGCCACCTCGGTCGAGTGGTACCAGCGGCATTCGTCGCGGAAAACCGCGCAATCTTGAAGCGTATCGAACTTATTTCGAAACAAGGCTATTGCGCACATGCTGTAGCTGTCCGATCAACAGGCGGCACCAAAGCGGGCGGGACGAATTTGAAAATCTTCCTATCACATCAAAAGGCCGACTCCGAGCTTACGGCGCGTATCGCAGCACGCCTGAAGATTAATCATGGCCTCGACTGCTATCTCGACTTGATCGATCCATACGTCAGCGGATCGGTGGAACGCCTCGCTGACCACATCCGAAGCGAGATGGGCAGGTGCACGCAACTGCTGGCGGTCGTCTCGCCATCCACCGTAAACTCACAGTGGGTGCCCTGGGAGATTGGCATGGCGACCGAGAAGGACTTTCCACTCGCGACCTTCTCGGGCGGCAACGCCCTGCCACCCGAATTCCTGCGTAAGTGGCCCTACCTGCGCACCGACGCCGACCTGGACAAGTACGCGGCGGCCACAAAGTCGGCCCGGCAGACATTCACGCGCAAACGCAACATCGGCATCAACGAAACCGCGTCAACCCACGACGCGACGCGTGAGTTCTTCACGACGCTCCGCGCTTCGCTGGGGCAATAACGCAGCGAGATTGAAGCTGCCGAGAGAGGAAGACCGATGGCCGACAAGAAGACAATCTTCGTTGCGTTCCCGATCGAGGACGAGGACATGCGAGATCTGCTGCGTGGACAGGCCATCAACGCTAGGACGCCCTTCGAGTACATCGACATGTCGGTGTGCGAGGCATACGACTCCGGTTGGAAGGACAAGGTCCGCACGCGGATCCGCCGGTCACACGGCGTGATCGCACTCATCACGAAGAACTCGACCACGTCTTCTGGCCAGAAGTGGGAGGTCGAATGTGCCAAGGAGGAGGGCAAGCCGATCCTCGCGATATGGCCCAAGTCCGACGACCGTACATCGTTTTCCGGACTGACCGCGAAGCCGTGGTCGCACCCGACCATCGCCACCTTCATCGACTCGCTCTAAACCGGAGCCCCGCATGACACGCAAGGCGCTCATCGTCGGCATCGACCACTACGACGCCGTCCAGCCGCTGCACGGCTGCGTCAACGACGCCCATGCGGTGAAGGCCGTGCTAGACCGCCACGCCGATGGTACAACGAATTTCGACACGCGGATCGTCACCGGGACAGGTCCGGCGGACGCCGTGGGACGAGCGCAGCTCAAGGAGGCTATACGCGAGCTTTTCGGCGGCAAGGAGGACACCGTTCTTCTTTACTTCGCAGGGCACGGGCACGTGGAGGCAACTGGCGGCTACCTGTGCGCCAGCGATAGCCGGTCGGGCGACGACGGCATCCCGCTGTCCGAGATCCTGACGCTCGCCAACAAGTCGCGCACGGGCAACAAGGTCATCATCCTCGACAGCTGCCACTCCGGCGTCGCAGGCACCAGTCCCGACACCGGCAGCGCCATCCTCGCCGAAGGAATGACGATCCTGACGGCATCGGCTGCCGACCAGTACGCGACCGAGGCCGACGGCAGCGGCACGTTCACGAACCTTTTGATCGACGCGCTCAACGGCGCCGCCAGCAACCTGGTCGGCGACGTCACACCCGGCAGCGTCTACGCGCACATCGACCAGTCGCTCGGGCGATGGGGCCAGCGCCCCATCTTCCGCACCAACGTCGAGAGCTTCGTCTCCTTGCGCAAGGTACAGCCGCCGATCGACCTCGACGTTCTGCGGCGGATCGCCGAGTTCTTTCCGTCCCCCGCTCACGCCTTCGCGCTCGACCCCTCCTACGAGCCCGAAGGACCGTGCCCTGACGAGACCAACAACAAGGTCTTCGCCATCCTGCAGAAGTTCAACCGCGTGAACCTGCTGGTGCCGGTCGACGCGCCGCATATGTACCACGCGGCTATGGAGTCGAAGTCCTGCAAGCTGACTGTGCTTGGCGAGCACTACCGTCGGCTTGTCGAGAAGGGGCGGATCTAGGAAGCGGCAGACTGCGCAGTTCGTCGTCCCCCCGCCCTAGACGTCGACCTCGAGCGACCCCTGCGGGTCCCCGAAACGGCAGACGTAGTCCCACCGGTCCTTCAGCGCGGCACCGTCCCACGGTCGCGTGCGATCGCTCGCGTAGTTGAAGTGCAGCTCGCGCGGGCCGGGCGGCGCGAAGGCGAGCATCCGGGCGATCGCCTCCGGATCGGGATGGCCGTGGCGGGTCCCGTCAGTCGAGATCGCGAACCGGCGGCAGTTGAGGAGCTCGACGAGCTCCCGCGTCACATTGGCGCGACTGCCATGGTGCGAGACCTTGAACAGGTCGATGCGGAGGCGACCGCCCTCCGCCCTCGCCAGCGGCGCGATCGACCGGACAAGGGTATCGGGATGGGCGTCGCCGGCGAGCAGCACACGCCGACCCTTATGCTCAACAAGCAGCGCTATGCTGGAGCCATTGGGCACCTCGGCGTCGGTCTTGCCGGGTGCCGCCAGAACCTCGACGTCGAGCGGGTCGGGCATCGGCGCCCGGGACAGCCTGCCCGATCGCGCCAGCTTCACAGGATCGTGGTCGGCGCGCCAATCGGCCCACCTGCCACGCATTGCCTCGACCCCGTCGCCGTCGGGCCCTAGCACAGTGACCCGTAAGCCGGGTATGCCGCCGTCAGCAGGCGCAGTTGCGACCGAGATCAGGCCATTGGCGAAGCCTCCGTTCAGCGGCCAGCCCAGCCTGGCGATCGCCGCGGCGTACCGGTCTCCCTGCGCTATGCTGCGGGCGGCCAAGCCACCCAGCGATTCGAACGAGTTGTACCACACCCGCGCCGGGGCGATCGGCGGTTCGGCGTCGCCCAAGTATTTCAGCCCGCCCTCGATGTGGTCGGCGTCGACATGGGTGAGGACCAGCAGCTCGAGTGGCTCGCCAGCCTCCCGGATTGCCAATAGCCTCGGCCGCAGCGCGGCGTAGGTGAACGTGCGCCCGCCGTCGACGACCGCGTGGCGCAGCGAGCCGGGCTCGCCCCAGCTCAGAAGCAGGCAGTCCCCATCTCCTGCCGGCAGCATCGTCATGCGGAACACGCTCATGCCCTCCCATGCCTTGACGCGTAGGCCCCGCCAGCCTGCCGAGGTCGATTCATGGCGCCCGGACCAGTCCCTCGCCGACGTCCTCCTGGCCGGTGTCGGCCAGCCCCTCGCGCGTGCAACTGGCGACGACCTTCGCGCCGACGTTGAAGGCGCCCGCCGTGCCCCTCGCCGCCACCGACTGCCACCAGAGCGCAGCCACGCCGGCGATGTGCGGACACGCCATGCTCGTGCCGCTCAGCGACCGCAAGCCGCCGTCGGGCCAGGCCGAGAGGATGTCGACGCCAGGGCCGGACAGCTTGGCGCCGATGTTCGAGAACTCCGCCACCGACAGTCCGCCCGCCCCGCGCCCGAGGGCGGCGACGGAAAGCACGTCGTCGGCCGCGGAAGGCAGCGACGCCGCTATCCGGAACTTCGGGTCGACTTGGCGCTCGCTCTCGTTCCCCGACGCAGCGACGACTAGGACGTCCCTGCCGAAAGCCCGTCCCGCCTTCAGCTCCGACATGACGGCGTTAAACATGATCAGGTTGGCGCGGTACGCCTCGAGTGCGGTGGAGGTCGCGAGACGGATGGGCCATCCCTGTCCCTCAAGATCCTCCACCAGACCCGGGAAGTCGAACCCGAGCGACATCGAGATCACGTTGGCGCCGCCGGCGCTCGCCCAGTGCATCGCGTCGAACACCATCTCGGAATCGCCCGAGCCGTCGTCGCCGAGCACCTTCCCTATAAGCGCGCGGCGCACGCCCCGCGCCACGCCGATGCGGAGCCCCTCCACGTCCTGTCCGAAGATCACGCCTGCACAGTGGGTCCCATGCCCCTGTGCGTCCTGCATCCCCTCCCCGGTGAAGTCGCGCGTTTCTAGCCTAATACCCTTGAAGGCCGGATGTTCTGCGTGGATCCCGGTGTCCAGCACCGCTACGACGATCCCCGACCCGTCAAAGGCGGACGCGTCCGCGCCGACGGCCGAGATGCCCCAGGGCTCACCCGCCGCGCCCTCGGCCGCCAGCGGCCGGATGAGCCGGGTCGGCATCACCGGGGCCAATGCGACCACTCCGGGATCGCGCGCGAGCTCGGCCTCGTCGGATGCCTCGAGCACCTCGGACGAAATCGATGGCGCGGCGCGTTCGGCCGCCCCGAAGCTCTTGGTCGAAAAGCCGTTGCGCCTCCCGACGTCCGGCCTACGCAGGATGACGACCTTCCTCACGGCCGTCCCCCAGCGGGTCTGCCGATGCCGATCACAGCGGCGCGTCGGGGAACGGGAACCCCGTTGCCGCCTGGACCCCGACATCGTGGTGCGCCCTGATGGCGGCATCGCTAATCGCGTAGCCCCAGTTGGTCAACCGCCGCTGAAGCTCCGGCGGCATCCGCTTAAGCCGCGTTGGCGTCTCGGCCAGCGCCACGCAGGCGCTCCGTGGGCACGCGAGCCGCATCTCGACGCCGTATTCGGCGGGATCAGTCCGCATGCCCCAATAGGCACCGTCCCGAACGCTGTCGATGAACGAGCCGATCAGCTGCCGCTTGCGCAGCGCCCGCACCTGACCGTCGACGACGTCGAGGACTCGCTTTGCCTGTTGCGCCCAGTCGCCCGGCGGCGAGGCATCGTCGGAGCTGCGGCCACCGCCGTCGGACACGAGCAGCGTCCGGCAGCTCTTCCAGGCCGTCTCGAGCCCTAGGTTGTCGTAGACACCGCCGTCGGTGAGGCTGACGTCGCGCCTGAACTCGTCCCCGAGGCCCGGCTCCGACACGTCGAAGTCCGACGGCTCCACGTCGAGGACGTAAGGCGATAGCACGGGCGGGAACGCGGAGGAGGCGGCGACCGCGTCAGCCAGCCTTGACGTCGGCCGCTCAATCGAGCCGACGCGCCAGTCACGCATGTACGACTTGGAGAACCGCCAAAGCGAGCCCGATTCGAGGTTTGTCGCATTGATGACGAAACGGGGATCGTCCGGAAGATCCTGAAGCGTCGCCCCTTCGAAGAGCACATCGTCGTACACGTCCGCGACTCGCTGACTGACCGTCCCCGGTAGAAACACGCCACCCAGCACCGCCCCGCGATCGACAGTCCTTGACGCAAGCCGCATCACCGGCGCGGCGACGAGATCGGCAAAGGACCCCCCGGCAATGAGCCGCCCCCAAGCCAGCGCCAACACGCCCGCCGTAATTGACCCGCCAGACACCGAGGACACCCGCGTCGCTTGCGCCAGTAGACCGAGCTCGTGCAGCCGCCAGAGCGCGCCGACATGGAACATCATCGCCCTGTAACCGCCGCCTGAGAGGCAAACGGCCACGCCGTCCGTCGGAGTTCCAACGCCCGCGTCATGCACCGGAGCGCTTACCACGCAAATGCCCAACTGGGGACGGTTCCGCATGCCCGGATCCCTCGATGGTGCGTGCCGCAGCGCAGCGGCGTGTCGATCTTGGCCATCATTTTTACAGTAGACCTTTCGTCGGTGATACTTGCAATGGCGTATTTCGCTCTATTCAATCCTAGTTGCCGAAAGCATGTTGTCGGCGCCCGCGAGCAGTGACACAACCGTCACGGAATAGGTCGGAACATCATTCACGAGCGGCGGTGCCATAGGTGCCAAGTGCGGCGGTTCGGGTCAAATCCCGGCTCGACCCGACGTCCGGCAACGTGGTGATTATGTAGGAGCAAGACAAAATGGCGGATCCCAGAGCGTTCATCAGCTTCGACTTCGACCACAACGAGACATCGCGCATGCTCTTCGTCGGTCAGGCGAAGAACTCCAAGACACCGTTTGCCATTCAAGATTGGTCCTCCAAGAGCGCGCTTGCACAGGCGGAGTGGGAAAAGGTCATCAGCGCCAAAATTGGTAAGTGCAACATGGTCATCGTGCTCGTCGGAAAGACGATGGCTAGCGCGTCTGGCGTCGCGAAGGAGCTGGCGATGGCCAAGCTACAGGACGTTCCGGCTTTCGGAGTCTACGTGGACGGTGCAGGCACCTCGAGCAATTTGCCTGCAGGCCTGCCTCGCAATCGCACCATCGCTTGGAAGTGGGACGACGTCGCTGCCGCAATCACTCAGATGATGGGCGAAGGAAAGAACAAGGTCTAGAGCGTGATCTTGCCGAAGCGAGCACTGTTGGTCGGCATCGACGAGTACGACAGTCCCGAGGTCAAGAACCTGCGAGCATGCGTCTCTGACGCGGTCGACATGCGCGACACCCTCGCGCGGAATGGCGACGACAGCGTGAACTTTGACTGTAGGATGCTGACAGGTCCTGGGTCACCGAGCGTGACGCGGGCCCACCTGAGGCGGAGATGGCGCGAGCTGTTCGCCGACTTCAGGGGCGACATTCTCTTCTACTTCTCGGGCCACGGGACGCCAGGTGACGTTGGTGGCTACCTCGTCACCCAAGACGCTATCGAGGACGACCCCGGTCTTCCGATGAACGAGCTGATCGACATGGCGAACAAGTCGCCCGCCGCGACCGTGCTGGTGATCCTCGACTGCTGCTACAGCGGCACGGCGGGCAACGTGGACGCCGCGCTAGGCTCGCTCGAGCATAAGGCTGTCCTTCGTGAGGGCGTCACGATACTTGCCGCCTCGCGGCCGACGCAGGAAGCGATGGAGGTGGGCGGCCACGGTGTCTTCACCAGACTGGTTCTGGGCGCGCTCCGCGGCGGGGCTGCCGATGTCAGGGGGCGCGTCTCAGCCGCTTCAATCTACGGGTACGTGGAAGCAGCGCTTGGCGCGTGGGGTCAGCGACCCGTCTACAAGTCGCATGCCGGCCACCTTGGCCCCGTGCGGACGAACCTGCCCAAGGTCTCCGACGCCCAGCTTCGCGAACTCGTCCAGCACTTTTCGGCAGTTGACGACGTTTATGCGATGGACCCGACCTACGAAGAGACGGAGCCGGTCGCGATCTCCAAACACGTCTTAATCTTTAAGAAGTTCAAGGCATACCAAATAGGAGGCCTGCTGTGCCCGACAGAGGGAACCGACCTGTACTGGGCAGCTAAGCGGAGCCAAGGGGCGAAACTGACGGAACTCGGGAAGTTCTACCACGAGCTAGTCGCAACCAACCGGATCTGACCGGAAGAATGCGTCGCGAAAAGTTTCGGCGTACAAGCACGGCTAGACCTCGCTTGACCGCGTCTCCCGCCCGGACTCCGGTTGAGGTAAAAACCCTTTTCGAAGACTTTCAAATTTTCGCGTCTTGTGCACGATGAAGAGTGGTCCCCAAACCAAGGCCTAAGCGAGCCCGCATCTACCCAACGCAGGGAGCTTCACGCTTGCGTGCGAAATTCGTTACGTCGCGCTCTCTGCTCGCGGGCATTTGCTTAATGATCGAGATAAGAACGCATAGCTGCGGATCATCAGAGCTGAACGAACGGGCATTTATGCCAATTTGGCTCTCCAAAGCGGACCAGCCGCTTTCCACCAGTTTTACCGCAAATGCGGACAGTCCGTATGCACTGCGAATACGCCGTATACCGTAGAAGCTGTACGTTCCTGCCGCTCAACGTCCGCCAGAACACGGTGCTGTTCTCCATAGGAGAACTTTCCTTCGCCTGTAGGTAGCGGACGTCCTTGCGGAATGACCTCAGCCAATCAGCCGTCAATGCCCCTGCCGCCTCCGCGACGTTTATGATAGAGGGCCACATGCTCAAGACAAGAATGAAGCGGGCCGCCGATCGCGGCGATCACGCGGTGCGGCGCCTTGCCGAGATCGAAGCCTCGATCGCGAACCTTTCCAACGAGGATCTGCTCGATTTGGCTGACATCTTTAAAGTCGAGCCCTGCCTGCCGATCGGGGATATGGCGTTCGTTGAAATGGCGCGGCGGAATATCAGTCTCTGAGCGCCCGTCGGGAACGGAGGAGCAGAATCATGTGCCCCCACCGAGGCACCTTGGTTACACGCAGGGATCTCCCGCAACTTTACACGGTCATGATGGAGCGACGACGCAGCGATGGTAGCGATTGGCACCCGGATCAATGAGATAGGCACTCTGGTCCGCGATGGCGGGGCCTTCTATCTGCGCCGCCATGTCGGTGGGCGCTACGAGCTGGAACTGCACCGCACCACCGTAGATCTGGTAAAAAAGCGCGTCCGGCTCATCGGCACATTGGTTGGCTCAATTTCGGTAAACGCTGACGGCGTTGCGCCAGCTTAGGCTGTCTAAGGCGCCTCTAGCTCAGTCGTCAGCCACTGGGCGCAATTCTGATTCAACCTGACTCATTGCCGTTGCGCACAAATCACGGACAGCCATCATCCCGGCCATGGAACAGCGGATCATTCACGCCTGCGGTCACGAGCAGGGCCATTATCTCACAGGCTACGACAGCCAGAAGGAACGCAAAGCCAATTGGCTAAAGACGACGAGCTGTCGAGACTGCTTCGTTGCGGAAAAGCGCGCAGAGGAAGCCGCTGCGGCAGCGTTGAGCAGCGCTGCTATCTCCCACCTCGATCTTCCTCTACTAACCGGCACCGATCGGCAAGTCAGCTGGGCGTCGACGATCAGGACCAAGCGCCTTGTAGCGCTAACTAACCCTAACAGCGACGCCGACTGTTACGCTTGCCTTCAGGTAACTGACGCCAAATGGTGGATCGATCGCCGCGATCTGACGGACGTCGATCTGATGGCGGCAGCGGCGCAGGCACCGGACGTCCAAAGCGCCACGGCGGTCACAGCGTCGATTAGAGCGGTTTCTCACCAGGCTGAATCATAATGGGATTCCCGTCGTCGCGGTTTTCTGATTCAGGATTCATGCCGGTGCAGGAGGCTGGCATGGATGGCGCGAGCATTGTCGGTAGATCTTCGGGATAGAGTTGTGGCGGCTATCGCGGGTGGTCTGTCGCGTCGGCAGGCTGCGCTATGGTTCGGTGTCAGCGCCGCGAGCGCCATCCGGTGGCAGCAGCTTGCAACCCAGCACGGGACGCCAGCGCCACATCAACAGGGTGGCGATCGACGTTCGATGAGGATCGAGGCGCATGCTGGGTTGATCCTAGACGCTTACAAGGCGACCCCCGACATAACGCTTGTCGAGTTGCAGGCGCTCCTCGCTGATCACGGCACCGAGGTCGCGCTCGGCACGATATGGCGGTTCTTCGCGCGACGCGGGATAACGCGCAAAAAAAGACAGCGCACGCGACCGAGCAGGATCGTCCCGACATCCTGAAGCGGCGCGAGGAATGGTTCGACGGTCAGCTCGATCTCGATCCCGAGCAGCTCATTTTCATCGATGAGACGTGGGCATCAACGAACATGGCACGTCGCTACGGCAGAGCGCCACGCGGCGAACGACTGCGGGCCGGCGTGCCACACGGGCACTGGAAAACCACCACCTTCGTCGCAGGTCTGAGCCGCACCGGCATGATCGCACCCTGGGTGCTCGACGGACCGATGAACGGTGATGCCTTCACCACCTACGTGACCCGCGTGCTGGTGCCCGAACTCTCGCCCGGTAACGTCGTCATCATGGACAACCTGTCGAGCCATAAGGCGCCGGCCGTGCGTGTCGCCATCGAAGCCGCAGGTGCCAGGCTCCTGTTCCTTCCGCCCCACAGCCCGGACTTCAACCCTATCGAGATAGCCTTCTCCAAGCTGAAGGCGCATCTGCGAAAAGCGGCCGAGCGGACCATCCACGGCCTGTGGGATGCCATCGGCCGTATCGTCGACCTCTACTCGCCCCAGGAATGCTCGAACTATTTCGCAGCCGCTGGTTACGATGCAGACTGATCAGAAACCGCTCTAAGGGGCCCAACCATCGGCGCGGAACGGCTATTAATCAAGCGAATGACCATCCGCTAAGTATACTCAGCTCCCTGGCTGGGTGTATGGAGCCTCAACAAACAAATTTCGTTGCCACTTCCGTGGATCGGAAACAACGCGACTATCCAAATCCACGACGAGCGTCTCGCGCGTGAGTAGATCGTAGGTTGGCCATGGCGCAGCCCCCGACACTGCAGGGTTGCCGGCTTTAGCGAACGCCACGAAACGGTCCTGCAATGCGCGTGATACCGCGCGAACGTCCGCATCATTGCCAGTCCCCGCGTCAGAGACGTCGATCGTTCCGAACACCATCGGTATGTCGATGCAGTGGAACGCCCCGCGGCGGGGATCAGCGCGTGATGCGAAATTGATTTGATACAGCCAAACCGGCGCACCCGCCCGCGCGCGCGCTTCAGCGACTTCAAGTTGCCCGCGCCAACTACGGCCCGCGGTCGTGGCAAGAAAGTAAACGTCTGCCGCCGACGCCTCCGGCAGCCGTCGCCGATACTCTGCGACAACGCGCTCAGGGGCAACATCGACCGGTAGTTCTGCCCCGATACGCGTAGCAACGTTGCTCCAATTCATCGTTCTGACGAATTGGCCATCGGGATCGCTGAAGGCCCGGGTTTCGTCTCGCGAATTGCCGCTTAGCATCGGGATATGAAGCGACTGCAGTGGCGCGTCGGGCCAGAACGGATGACGGGGCAGCGCACGCATATCGAGCACTGGTCCCATGTAGATCGGTCCCCCTAAAATAGGATCCTCTGCATCGAGTGCTTCGATCAAGCGCTCCACCGGAATCGTCGAAAGGTTTGACACATTGGTTTTAAGACGTGCGAGGTAGGCCTCAGCACGACGTGTCGCATGCATTGGTCCCGACGCAGTTACGAGCTGCCCGCTCATGGTCGCAGCATGATTGATTAGCCCGCTAGCCTCGGGCATGGCCAGTAGCGTAGTTACCTTCCCTCCCCCCCCCGAGTCTCCAAAGGCAGTAATTCGCGTGGGATCGCCGCCGAACGCTGAGATGTTGTCTCGGATCCAGCGCAACGCGAGTACAAGATCAAGCTGACCCGTATTGCCGCTATCCGGGAAATCGGCAGACAGTCGGGCTAGATATAGATAACCAAGAACGTTGAGCCGGTGGTTGAGCGTTACGACGACCACTCCACGTCGTGCAAGATGTCGGCCATCTGTGACGGGGTCGTTACCGCTGCCATAAGCATAGCCGCCGCCGTGGATATAGACCATCACGGGAAGCCCCGCGCCTCCCCTTGGTTCCGGCGTCCAGACGTTAAGGCTTAGGCAATTTTCCGATTGCGGTCGGCGTGAACTGCTCTGCGGGCACACGGGTTCGTAGTCGAACGCTCGTACAGCATCGAGGATCGGTGATTCCGGGATTGGGGCCCGAAAGCGCTCCGCCCGTCCGTATCGGATACCGCGGAAGCTTGCGACACCGTCGGTGAGTTCTCCGATGAAGCGCCCCGCCCGACACGTTACCTGAGCGTCGGCCGCCTTCCCAAACGCGCCGCCCGTCGTCGCCAGTGACACGCCGCCGGCCAATAGCATGCGCCGCGTGACGCTCATGCGCGCATGATCCCGTGCGACGCCGCCACCGCTTCGGCGAGCAGGATGTTGACCAGCCGCAACCGGATCGTGCTGCGCGACCAAACCACTCCGATCCGCCGCCCTATTTCCGGCGTCGGCAGCGGTAGGCGCGCGACGTTGATCCCCTCGGGCCAGGGCGGCGCCCAGTCGGGCACGAGTGATATGCCGAGGCCGCGATCGACCATTACAGCGATGGCATTCAACGCGTTCAATTCGAAGCGCTCGTGAGGCCGAATGCCGGCCTTGCGTAGATATTCGTCGGCATGGCGCCCACCCCATTGGTTACGATCATAACGGATCAACGGTTCATTCGTCAGTAGGTCGTGCGCCGAGCGATGCGCCTGCGCGGCGGGCGCGAGTACGATCAGCGGCTCCTCACGGAGTACTTTCCAGTCGCTCGTCTTGGGTAGCAGATACGGCGCTTCCAACACGAAGGCGGCGTCGAGATTGCCCGCCTCGACCTGAGCATATAGCTGCGCAGAATTGCCAGATTCGATATGCACGGTGATATCCGGGAAACGCACGCTTACGCGGGTAAGGATCTCAGGCAGCATCCCCATCAGCGGCGTAGTGCACGCCCCTAAATGCAACTCGCCGCTCAGCGCGTCGTCATTCGCGATGCTCTTGAGGTCGGCTGCGTCGCGCAGCAACTGGCGGGCATGGCCTAGTATGCGCGCGCCTTGTTCGGTCATCCGCATTGTCCGTCCGACGCGCACAATCAGTGGCGCTCCTAACTCGCGCTCCAGCGCCTGCAATTGCTGCGCTATAGCCGACGGGCTGAGGTTTAACGCGCGTGCCGCAGCCGCCATCGAACCCTGATCGACGACGGCGACGAACGTCTTCAGGAAGTTGATGTCGATGCTAGCCGCTCCGTCTCGAGTGCCGCCTGTCCCTTGCGACCGCCGCCGGTGAAGACGGTCAGCCCGTCGATCTGCTCGCGCGTCGGCGGGGGGAAGAAGAGACTGGCGATGTAGCCAATGACGATCGACGCGACGATCGCGATGGCAAGATAGAAATAAGGGTGAACCAGCGCGAAGATCCACGCGATCAGCGTCAGCAAGGAGGCGCCGACTATGCCGATCGCGGTGCCCTGCCAGTTGGCGCGCAGGGTGAACATGCCGAGCGTATAGGCACCCGCGCAGCTTCCTCCAAGCAGACCGAACAGCTCGATCGTCAGATCGAGAAGCGAGCGGATCTCCATCTGCGACAGGATGATCGCTATACCGACGCCGACCAGTCCGACCAGCACCGTCATCCATTCAGCGAAGCGCACCGCCTGCTTCTGCGTCGGTGGGGTGCGGCGGAACCTTTCGTAAAAATCGACCGACAGCAATGTCGCGACCGAATTGATTGTACCACTCAGCGTACCCATCGCGGCGGCAAAGAGGCCGGCGATGATGATTCCGGTCACGCCGTGCGGTAGTTCGGTGCCGATGAAGCTCGGGAACACCGCATCGATCGGCAGCAGCGGATCGAGCCGATCGGGCCGTGCGCGGTAATAGGCAAACAGCGTCGTGCCAATTATGTAGAAAAGGATGCCCGCAGGCAGCAGGATCGCGGCGAAAAACCAAACCGACCGGCTCGCCTGTTTCTCCGAGGAGGTCGACAGCACGCGCTGCATCAGAACCTGATCCTTGGGGAATGTGAGGATTGTGTCGAACGTGTAGAGGATTATGAAGCCCCAGAGCGTCGGCGTGGTGAAATCGAAGCTGACGTTGACGAACTTAGTCTTATCGAACTGCATTGCGGTAACGTAAATCTGGGTGAAGCCGATCGCATGGACGATGAACGCGATGGCGAAGATCGCGCCCGACATCAGTACGATCACTTGGAATACGTCGGTCCAGATCACCGCCTTCATGCCGCCCAGTGCCGTGTAGGCGATCGTGCACAACCCAATCACCAGGATGCACAGGATAACGTTGGTGCCGGTGATCGTGCCAATCGCGAGCGCCGGCAGGAACAACACAACGCCCATCCGTCCGCCGACATGCATGAGGATCGCCAAAGCCGATGAGATCATGCGGATCACCGGATGGAAGCGCGTCTCGAGATAGCTGAATACCGACACCAGGTTAAGCCGCCGGAACAGCGGAATTACCCAGAAGGCGACTGCCATCAGCGCGAAGACAGTGACGATCTTCGACATCAGATACTGCCAGTCGGTGTCAAACGCCTTAGCCGGCACGGCGAGATAGCTGATAGAGCTGGTATTGGTCGCGAACATGCTGATGCCCGCCGCCCAGAACGGGATCGCGCGGCTGCCGAGGAAGAATTCGCTGGTCGAACCCATCCGCGATCGCTTCCAAAAATAGAAGCCGATCCCGAGCATGCCGACGAGGTAGGTGATGATGATCGCCCAGTCGAGCCAGCCAAGCGGGCGCTGCTGCAGTTCAAGCTCGGCCACCAACGCAGCGCCGTCCGCGGAGACTGCGACAATGCCGTTGCGATACAGCGTCGTCGCGCCGCCTTGAGCCAAGCGATAGCCGAGTGGTGCCCATGCATCGGTGATCGTGCTGTAGCTGTACCAGCGGGCATCGCGCCCCCCTTCGACGAGATACAGCAAATAGGCCTGACCTATCGCGCGCGACGATCCCGCCACGACCCGCGCGGGCGCAGCGGTGCGGACAACCCAGCCTTCCTTCGCAGTCCAGCGCAACTGTCGGTCGCCCGTCGTCCCGCGGACGGTGAGAAACAGTGCGGTACCGCGTGCGACAAGCGCCACCGGCGCCCCGCCGCCGGGCCAGGCGGGTATCGGGCTCCAAGCACCGCCAGTAAGCGGCGTACGTAGCAGGCGCGGCGCGCCATCCACGATCCCGGCAACGACCAGTGCGTCGGGCAACAACGCAGCCCGAGCGTCGGCCATCGCGTCGGGAAGATCGGCAAGCAGACTAAGTCGTAGCGTGGCGCCCTCGATCGTAGCGATCGCGGCGCGATCAATGCGATCAGCCGTTCCCAGCAATAAAGCGGCGCGCTGGCCGTCGGTGACCCCGCCGAACACGGTTTCTGATCCGGTGGCCAGTAGTGTCTGCCACCGTGCATCGTCACGCAGCACAGCGGCTCCGCCGCCGCGCACTGCAACCGGCTGACCATTGATTGTGACGAGAATCGGCGTACCCGAGCCCGGCAGATCGACCGCCGGGAGAGTACGCGAGCGGACGACGGTCACCCCGCCCTCCTGCGCCACCGCAGGCGTCGCCAGGCAAGCCAGAGCCACCCATATCGCCGCAAGCCACCGCCAGAGGGACCGCATGATCGTCGATCGAGTCATCGTCCGTTCCTTGCATGGAGCAGTCTGTAGGCCTGATCGATCGCGGGCCGGTCGATCATCTCGCCGTCTATCGTGAAGGCACCGCGTCCTTCTGCTGCCGCCGACTTGGCGCCAGCGACGATACGTTGGGCGCGTTCGAGCGCCGCGGGATCAGCGGTGAAGATCGCATTCGCGAGCCCGACCTGTAGGGGATGGATGCAGCTTTTGCCGACATACCCCATGCTGCGCGCGAGCTCTGCTTCGCTTCGGAATCCCACCTCGTCGCCGATCTCGGGCCATGCCCCGTCGACGGCAAAGCGGTCAGATTCTCCCGCGCCCAGCCGTATCGCCCACAAGGCCGCGTGAACGTGGTCCGTCCGACGGCGCTCGACGCCGAGCGTCGCGAACAGGTCGTTTAATCCCACCTGCAACCCAGCAACCGCTGGATGGGCGGCGATCTCCGCGGCACGGGCGAGGCCCCGCGGGGTTTCGATATTGGCGAGCAGGCGCGTTTCGATGATCGCGGCAGCGGCGGTCTCGACATCGCGTGCATCGTCGCATTTTGGTAGGTTGATAAGATCGACCCGCGCGTCGGTTAGTGCGGCGACGTCGTCGGCAAAATACGGCGTGTCGAGACCGTTGATGCGGACGATGATCGTCTTGCCGCTGCCGCGGACGGAATCTGAGCGGAGAAAGTCGCTCAGCCGCGCACGCGCCGCCGCCTTACCGTCGGCCGGCACCGCATCCTCAAGATCGAACGACAGCGCATCGGCATCACCGGCCAGCGCCTTGGCGAAGAGCTCAGGACGCGCACCGGGTACGAACAATTTGCTGCGCATCGAAAGCCTCCCCATCGTCCATTCGCCTTTTGGCGCCAGACCTCAGGAAATCTATCGTGTAGTGAGTACGACGCGCAAGCAGGAACACCACACCGCGCAAAAAGCGTGGTGTGAAGGTAGAGCTGCCCGTTTTATTCGTGGAGGAACCAACGATAGGATGCCGCAAAACATAAGGGGAGGATTTATGAATACCTTTGCTCGCTTCACGCTCGGTTCGTTGCTGCTGTCGGCGGCATGGACCGACGCAATTGCACAACAAGCCGGTCCGCAGCCTGCCGAGCCGACCGTTGCCCAAGAAGCGGCCTCCAACGACGCGGCCGAGGACAACAACCGCGACCTCATCGTCACCGGCAGCCGCACGCCCAAGGCGGTCGACAAGATCCCCGGGGCTGTCACCATCGTGACGCCGGCCGAGGTCCAGCGCTCGCTGGCGATCACCGAGGACAATACTGCGATCCTCGCCAAGACAGTGCCGGGCTATTCGGAATCCAACCAAACGCTGAACACGCTTGGCGAAACGCTCCGCGGCCGCGCCACGCTGTATCTGTTCGACGGCATCCCCCAATCGACTCCGCTTCGGGACGGCGGCCGCAATGCGACTTTCACCGACATGTCGACCGTTGAGCGGATCGAGGTAATCAGCGGCGCGTCCGCCTCCGAGGGTATCGGCGCAGCAGGCGGCGTGATCAACTACATCACCAAGCGCGCCACGCGCGAAGGCCTGCACGCCAATATCGGCGGCAGGCTGGGCACGCAGTTCCGCGACGACAGTGGCGTCTACGGCATCAAGGGTGACGTATCGTACAAGGGCGGCGATCTCGATATCTTCGCCGCCGCGGCATATGTCGATCGCGGCACGACTTATGACGCGCGCGGCCGCCGCATCGGTCTTAGCGCATCGAGCTCTCTCGCAGATACGACACAGAAAAACCTTTTTTTGAAGGTCGGTTATAAACTCGGCAATAACCAGCGATTGGAGCTGACGGGTAACTACTTCCGCATCGCGAGCAAGGGCAACTATCATTATGAGGCGGGTATCCGTCCACCCGCCGGGACTGACCAGACGACCGGGCTGCCCGACACCTCCGTGCCCGGCCCGTTGTTGGTCAACGGAGTGGACGTGCTGCGAACGGAATTCAACGAATTCAAGCAGGCGGCGCTGAACTACAGCAACACCGATCTGTTCGGCGGCAGCCTGCTCTTGACGGGCTATTATGCGCGTCAGGCAATGCGCTTCGGCGGCGAGAATACGGACGACCGGCAAGATCCGCTGATCGCGCCGATCGGTACGCTAGTCGATCAGTCCGAGATCAATTCGAAGAAATACGGTCTGCGCACGTCCTACACGCTGCCCGAGTTCGTCAAGGGACTGGAAGTGCGCGTCGGCATCGATGCGGTATACGACAATACCGAGCAACGCCTGGCACTGACCGACCGCGTGCTCGTGCCACCGCTCAAATATACCAGCTTTGGGCCGTATGCGCAGCTTTCCTACGATATCGGCCCGGTGACCGTCACCGGCGGCGTCCGGCACGAGGACGGCCGCGTGAAAGTCGACGACTATCGTACGCTTTTCGGCCGCAACCGCACGCTCGTTACCGGCGGCACACTGAAGTACAAGAATGACCTCTTCAACGGTGGCGTCATCGCGCGCCTCGGCGGTGGCTTCTCAGCCTTTGCATCCTACAGCGAGGGTTTCACGCTGCCGAACGTCGGCATTCCACTACGCAACATCAGCACGCCGGGACAATCAGTCGCCGGAATTATCGATCTGCAGGCAGTTGTCTTCGAGAACAAGGAAGTCGGGGCGAACTGGCGTGGCAGCTGGGGCAGCGTCGGCGCGTCCTATTATCGCTCCTTCTCGAAGCTAGGCGCCAACCTGTCCATCGATCCGGCAACGCTTGATTTCGTCCTTAACCGGCGTCCGGTACGCATCACCGGTGTCGATGCGACGGCGGAAGTGCGGCCGACCGACTGGCTTCGCCTCAACGCATTGTACAGCCATGTGAAAGGGCTGACAACGCAGGCGAACAACATCACGACACCGTTGGACGTCGAGCTCGGCGTCGTTAACATCGCGCCGGACAAGCTGAACCTGACCGCGACGGTGACGCCGACAACGCGTTCCTCCTTGTCGCTCGGGATGGACCGAACGATGGATCGCACCGTGCGTACAGGCAACGTCGTTACCGAACGAACCAAAGGACGTACTCTGTTCGACGCGACAGCGCGCTATAAGGTGGACGGGCTCGGCACCGTCTCGCTTGCCGCGGAAAATCTATTCAACAAGTTCTATTTCCTCACTTTTTCGCAGATCGACTTTTACCAGAACTATTTCGCGGGACGCGGCCGAACTGTGACGCTGTCTCTTCGCAGCGATTTCTAGGGCGGTGATTGACGTGACGACATCCAGGCCTGGCGGGCACGTGCTGGTCGCCGGATCCGCCAATGCCGACTACGTCGTGCGGGCCGCACACATTCCTGCGCCGGGCGAGACGGTGCTAGGTGGCGACCTCACGATTGTGCCCGGCGGCAAGGGCGCGAACCAAGCGGTCGCGGCGGCACGCGCCGGGGGCGTGGCGACTGAAATGCTGCTTGCGCTGGGCAACGATGCCGCCGCAGGACTACTGGAGGAATCGCTGCGCGGGGCGGACGTGCGGCTGCACGTCGTGCGTAGCGACCGCCCAACAGGTGCCGCGCTGATTACCGTGTCGGACGCTGCTGAGAATGCCATTACGGTTTCGCCTGGAGCCAATGCCGCATTGGCATTGGAGCATCTGCCCGACCTCTCGGCGATCTCTTGGCTCGTACTCCAACTGGAAACGCCGATCGCCACGGTCGTCGCTTATGCGCAGGCAGCGCGCGCGACGCAGGTCTGCACTATGCTGAACGTGGCACCGGCGCAGACCGTACCCATCGAGTTGCTCGCCGCGATTGACGTCCTCGTCGCGAACGAGGAGGAGCTTGCCGTATTGGCCGGTGAGGAAGGCTCGATCGTTGACCGCCTGACGCGGCTCGGCGTTCCGGTTAGCATCGTAACGCTAGGTGCTCGAGGGTGTTGCGCCGTGGTCGGCGTCGACGTCGTCCTACAGCCGGCATTCAAAGTGGCCGCAGTCGACACGACCGCGGCGGGCGATACGTTCTGCGGTGCCTTGGCGGCCGCACTCGCACGGGGAGAGTCGCTTTCCGAAGGTCTGCGTTCGGCCAGTGCGGCGGCGGCGCTGGCCACCACCCGTCCCGGCGCGCAGTCGAGCATACCTAGGCGCGACGAGGTCGATCGATTGCTGGCCATGCCCGACGACGAGATCGCGCGTCGTAACCTACTCGCGACCTATTGCGGTGTGACCGCGCCCTCTGTTTGAGTACTCCATCACGATGTCTTCCCCCTACCGCACGACCAGCGACGTCAAGTTCAGCCACGCGCTGACCGGTCCCTATCTGCCGACCCCCGGCAAAGTGCCTGGCTGGCCATTCCAAGACATGGGTCGCTGGACGATCGATGTCGCCGGTGCGGCGGACGAATGGCTGGTGGGCCTGCGCGAATGGCGGCGCGAACACCGCCTGCGGATCGGGCTGGACGACAGCCTGTATCGCCGCGCCGACCTTAAATGGTCACAGGCGAATTTCGTTCATGCGCTGACGATGGTTGAGGACCTGCACTTCTATGATCCCGACAATGGCCGCTATACGGTCGACCGGTATCTCGACGACCTAGAGGCGCGATTCGGCGGCGTCGACAGCGTGCTGCTATGGTACATTTACCCGAATATTGGCGTGGACGACCGCGGGCAGTTCGATCTGGTCCACGATCTGCCCGGCGGGCTTCAAGGCCTGCGACAGGTCGTTGCTGATTTCCACGCACGCGGCGTGAAAGTGTTCCTGCCGACGATGCCGTGGGATCACGGCACCCGCGAGGGCAACGCGCCTGATTGGGAGCGGATGGCAGAGATCGTCGCGGCGGTGGGGGCAGATGGCATCAATGGCGACACCTATTCGGGCGTCCCTCGTGCTTTCCACGTCGCCTGCGAGACGCGCGGGCATGCCGTGGTATTGCAGCCCGAATCTACCGCGCAGGCCGGCGACCATATCCTCAGCTGGAATCTCCAAAGCTGGACCAAGCGTGTTCCAAACGAGTCGATTCCGACCGTCGTCAAACTGAAGTGGGTCGAGCCGCGCCACGTCGTGCAGATCGAGAACCGCTGGAGCCGGGAGCGATGGAGCGACCTGCAACACGCCTTCTTTAACGGCATCGGCTATGTCGCGTGGGAGAACGTCTTCGGCTTTGTCAATCGGCTGACCGACCGTGATGCCGAGGCGTTGCGCCGGGTGGCGGCGATCCAGCGGCGCTTTGCTGACCTGCTCGTCTCCGACGATTGGATACCCTATGATCGTACGCTCCAGGCGGGCATCTATGCAAGCCGCTGGCCCGGTCAAGACCGGACGCTATGGACGCTTATTAACCGTCAGGAATATGCGGTGTCGGGCGAGCAAATCGCGGTCGCGCATATCGACGGGGCGGCTTATGCCGATCCTTGGAATGGCCGCCTGCTGACGCCACGGATTGATCGCGGGCTGGCCCATTTCGACGTCACCTTGGAAGCACGCGGGTTCGCCGCGCTGCTACAGCTCGCGCCGGATGCCGACCGTGACGGACTCGACGCCTTCCTCGCGGAAATGGCAAACCACGCCGAGAGCTCGCTGTCCGCGTTCTCGCCGGTCTGGGCATCGGCCCAGCAGCAGATCATGCCGATCGCGCCAACCAGTGGGTATGGCGTTGTGCCCGAAACGATGATCGCGATTCCGGCCGCAGTGTTCGACTTTTCGGTCCATGGGCTGGTAATCGAGGGCTACAGCGCCGAAGGTGTCGACGTCCAATATCCATGGGAGCCGAACGCACGGCGCTTCCACCGCCACCGCATCGATATCGCGGCGTTCGCGATCGACCGCTTTCCGGTCACCAACGCAGACTACAAGGCGTTCCTTGATTCCAGCGGTTATGCTCCTGCCGATGCGCATAACTTCCTGCGCCACTGGGCGGACGGCACGCCGATGCCGGGTAGCGAGCGCCAACCGGTCGTGTGGGTCGGTATCGAAGATGCGCGCGCATTTGCCGATTGGGCAGGCAAACGCTTACCCCACGAATGGGAGTGGCACTATGCCGCGCAGGGACTTGACGGCCGCCGCTACCCGTGGGGCGACGACTGGCACGAGGATGCCGCGCCACCGCCGTCGTTGGGGCGCAATATGCCAACGTTCGCCGATGTCGATGCGTATCCGGGTGGGGCGAGCCCGTTCGGCGTGATGGCTATGACCGGGCATATCTGGCAGTGGACCGACGAATATCGCGATGCCCATGTCCGTGCCGCGGTTGTCCGCGGCGGCAGCCCGTATCAGCCGCAAAGCTCGCACTGGTATTTCCCACAAGCCTATACGCTCGACAGCCACGGCAAATATCTGCTGATGGCACCGTCGAAGGACCGGTCGGGCGGAATCGGTTTCCGGTGCGCAATTGACCTCTGAGGCAATCATCACGGGCCCGGCCATGACCTTTGCGGCACCGGGGACGGTGGCGCTTGGCGGGCCACTGGGCGATGCCGTTGCGGCGAACCGCCGCGGGCGGCTGGCGACGTTCGTCACCGGGTCCGACAGCCCGGCAATCGCGATCTTCGACGCCGATACCGTCGCGGAGAACGAGGGCGGTGACTGGTATGGCGAGCATGCCGGCAAGTGGCTCTACGCAGCCGCCCGCTCGCGTGACCCCGCCTTGCTGCCGCGCGTGCAAGCGGTGGCGGATCATCTTGTGTCACTGCAGGGCGCCGATGGCTATCTCGGCAACTATCCGCCGTCGCGCCGCTTTATGGTCAGGCAGCCGATCAAGCCATTCAGTTGGAACGGCGAACCGGCACTGCGCACTTGGGATATCTGGACACATGCGTACCTTGTGCTGGGGCTAATCGAGACGAGCCGCGCGATTGGCGACGATCGCTATCTCACTGCCGCCGGGCGTATCGGCGACCTCGTCTGGAAGACGCTTCGTCAGGGTGACGTGCGCATTACTGATCTCGGCAACCATTTCGGTTTATCCGCCACCGTACTGATCGATCCGGCGTGCGAGCTGTATTTTGCAAGCCAGGAGCAGCGTTACCTAGATCTCGCACTTCTCATTCTGGAGCAGGCAGAAGCCGATCCGCACAGCTCCTTTCTGACCGCCGCGCTGAACGGCGAGGACGTATCGGCGATCGCGACCGGCAAGGCGTATCAATTGCTGTGGAACCTTGTCGGCTTGGCAAAGTTGCACCGCGCGACCGGCAACCCCCGCTACCTCGAGGCGGTTCACGCGCTGTGGAACCGGGTACGCAACGATCATCTCACGCTTGGCGGCGGGCCGTGGGGCGGCGTCGCCCACCGCTCGCGTGAGGTATTCAACGCGCCCGGCACGTTCAGCCCGCATGCCTATGTCGAAACCTGTTCAACGATGGCATGGATCCAGCTCAACCGAGAACTGCTGGCGATACTGGGCGAGGCAAAATTCGCGCAAGCAATCGAACGCAGCGCCTACAACGACCTAATAGGTGCGCAGGGAGCGGACGGCGAAGACTGGTGCTATTACAGCTTCCCCAACGGCAAGCGCGTCCACACCACGTATTGGCGCTGCTGCAAGTCGAGCGGTGCGATCGCGATCGAGGAACTGCCCGGCATCGCCTACGGCTTAACCACCGACGGCGCGATCGCGGTCAACCTGCTCGGGCCTTCACGGGCGATGCTCGACGTGCCCGGGGTGGGCCCGGTGACGGTCACGCAGACCACCGGCTACCCGTTTTCGAACGACATCGAGATTGCGGTCGACGCCGACGGTGCAACGGTCGTCCTGCTAGTGCGCATTCCCGACTGGGCGGATGGCGCGACGCTCACCAGTGCGACGGGTGCAGTTGCCGCGGACAGCTATGTCCGCATCGAGACAACGGATCGCGCAGTGCTAACATTGCCGATGCCGCCCGTCCTCCATCACGCGACATCGCGTAACGTGCAGGAGTCGCTCGCGCCCGATGGTACGCCGGTCGCGCAGGAAGTTTTGCGGCACGATTATGTTGCAATGACGCGCGGCCCGTTGGTCTACGCTACCGGGCTAATCGACGGCTTCAAGGCTGAGGAAACCGTGCGGCTGTCGTCCGACGCCGTTACGCTCGATGGCGAGGATACACTGCTGCTCAATCCGCGCGATCGTGCGCCGATCCGTTTCGAGCCCTATTACCGCGCGGCCGACCGTCAGGACGGTACCTGGCGGCTGACCTGGATGCGCTTCGCACCTGGGGACGCAACATGAGCGCGTTCGACAATCCAAACCGCACTGGCCCTGCCGGGCCACTGACGGGTATCAAGGTGCTCGATCTGAGCGCGTACATTGCTGGGCCCTATGGCTGCACGCTTCTCGCCGACCAGGGCGCCGATGTCATTAAGGTCGAGCCGCCCATGGGTGACAATCTGCGTCACTATCCGTCAACGCTAGAAGGCGAGAACCGCGCGTTCCTCGGTGTGAACCGCTCGAAGCGCGGCGGAGTGCTCGACCTAAAAGACGAGGACGATTATGCCGTTTTCTTACGGCTGATGGCAGACGCGGACGTTCTGGTGCACAATTTTCGGCCCGGCGTCGCGGAGCGGCTGCGGATTGATCATGCAACTCTGTCCGCGCTCAACTCGCGGCTGATCTACTGCGCGGTCACCGGCTATGGTGAAACCGGTCCGATGGCGAACAAGGCCGGCTACGACCAGGTATTACAGGCAATGACCGGAATGACGCGGCTGCAGGGCCGCGCTGGCGGACCGCCCGAACTTACCTACGGCTCGCCGGTCGATTATTATGCCGCCGCATTAGTCGCCCTCGGCGTGACATCGGCGCTGTACGAACGGACGCGTAGCGGCGTCGGCCAATATGTCGGCGTGTCGCTGCTGCGCAGCGCCATGGCGATGCAGGCGGCGCGTATGGTCCAAGGCAAGGGCGAGCGTCACGACATCTCGCGCGACATGCGCTCCGGGGGGATCACCGGACTGCACCCTACGGCCGACGGCTGGCTGTATCTCTCTGCCAATACGACGCACTTCTGGCAGGCACTTTGCAAACGCACGGGGCTGGCCGCGCTCGCTGACGATCCGCGTTACGACAGCGTTAAGAAACGCGCCGCGCGCGCCGACGAGCTGGTGCCCAAACTGCGCGAGGTACTTCTGGCCCGCTCCGCCGAGGAATGGGAAACGCTGCTCGGCGATGCCGTCCCCTGCTCCGTCGCTCGCGCGGTGGAGGACATGTTTAATCATCCGCAGGTCGTCGCCGAACGGCTAATGGCATACATTCCCCATCCAACGATCGGCAGCTACCGCGGAGTTACCCGTTCCATCAAATACTCGCGTACCCCAGGCCCAGATCCTTTTGCAGCACCCGCTTTCGACGTGAACGGATCACTACTTAAGTAATCATCTACAACGCTGTATGATTGGTATCCACGGACATTTAGAGTGTGCCTTTTGAGGACTGCCCAGTAGATGGTGCTTTATAGGCGCGTCGATCACTCAAAAAGGACTGGGCAAATAGGCACCTCGTATAGAGGACTAAGCCATCTCCATACGTGCGTATCTCCGCGCTTTCATCTCCGGACAGGACGCATCACGTGCCCGTGGCCTGCTTGATGCGCGGTTGTGCAAGGCCTGCACATCGCCGCGCGCTATGTAGAGAACGAAAGCGGCGTCAAGTTAGATCGGCCCGAGCTGTTCCGGTTACTAGCCGACTGCGAACCCGGTGACGTACTGCTAGTCGAGCAAGTCGATCCAATGTCCCGCCTCACCTCGCCGGACTGGCTTCGGCCACGCGGCCTGATCGATGCCAAGCAGGTCCGCATCGTCGCGCTCGATTTGCCGACTTCGTGGAGCCTGGCGGCGCCGGTCGACGAGTTCACCGGCCGCATGTGTGCCGCGGTCAACGCCATCATGCTTGACGTCCTGGCCGCGGTCGCACGCAAAGACTATGAAGATCGGCGTCGCGGTCAGGCTGAGGGCACTGCCAAGGCCAAGGCGGCCGGCTTTTGTAAGGGGCGTCCAGAGAACAAGGCCCGCAACGCCGCCATCTCCTCGCTGTTGGGCAACGGCCGTAGCTGGCGGGAGATTATGGACGCGACAGGTTGCAGCCGCACCCTCCTCGCCAAGATCGCTCGCGATCGCCGGCTGCTTAAGGTCGAGCCTACGTCCGGTGAGGACGGCTAACTCGCAACTTCCCTCGCCTGCCGGTCTACCAAGCCAGCATTTTATAGGAGCCAGCGCCCGCCCAACCGTCTAATCAGGGTGGTATCAATGCGACATGTTCACTGGTGCCAACGATCAGTCAAAAGTGAGGTTGTCAGGCGGGGTATACCTGGACTGACACATCGGGCGTGCCAGGATCGGACAGATGTCGAAGCTCGCATTGTGTCATATCGCTTAAAGTGGCATGCGCTCGCCTGAAGCATTGAGAAGGAGCGCCGCGATGGCTACGCAGTCCATAGACGTTAAAGTTGCCAGTAATGGGAGGATGATTCTGCCGGCATCAGTTCGTAAGGCGATGGGACTCCACGGAGACGCGAAGGTCATC
This sequence comes from Sphingomonas sp. AP28, assembly GCF_056680455.1. Taxonomy (NCBI): domain Bacteria; kingdom Pseudomonadati; phylum Pseudomonadota; class Alphaproteobacteria; order Sphingomonadales; family Sphingomonadaceae; genus Sphingomonas; species Sphingomonas sp. AP28. The sequence continues at coordinate 289,684 of NZ_JBWXQI010000002.1, forward strand.
TTGACGGTAGAGGACGATCAGGTCCGTCTGTCGCCGATCGGTCACGGGGTTTCTCGCGCTCAGGCTCTCTATCGGGAGCATGCCAAGCACGCCCGAACAATCGATGACTTCCTATCTGATCGCAAGGCAGAGGCCGTCACCGAGGCAAGCGAGTCTTCGCATTCGGACCGGCAGGGAGATCCGGTATGACATCTGTTGTAATGGACGCATCCGCGGTGCTGGCGCTGGTTCGGGATGAACCAGGCGCCGACATGGTCACACCCCACGTGGGACGAGCAGCGATCTCCGCCGTCAACCTACAGGAGGTTATCAAGGAACTCCTGCTTGGTGGTTTGGGCGCAGCCACTATCCGCGAGATCCTAGACGAGCTTCGTCTTGATGTGCGGCCTCACGACGTGGAGGCAGCGTATGTGGCCGCTGAGCTGCACACTCAAACGAAGGTGTTTGGGCGCGGCCTCGGCGATCGTTCCTGTCTAGCGCTCGCGATGCAGCTTGGTGTTCCCGCGCTTACCGCCGACCGGGAGTGGAAGAAGGTAAAGGTCAAAGGGCTTAAAGTGGAGCATATCCGTTAGCCGCCTACCCTGCCCTGCCGTGTCCTCCGGCATTTATCCCCAAAGTACGCGTCGCAAATGTGTTTTGGAACTGGTTCGTTCTGCAACGGAGTTATGCGACGACCGAGCATCTGAAGACCGGCGGTTGCCTCGACTGTCGCAAAATTTAGCATATTCGCGACAGCGGGGTACTGGCGGTCAAGGAAGGTGCTCAGTTTGGAGGGGGCACAACTTTTGAAAAGCTGTTCCCTCTGCGTACGCAATTCTGCCGGGTATCGCTCAAGATTTCACGGACGGAACCGCTGGGTCCGGCGGGTCGCTCACCTAGTCGCATCATTCAACAGCGCTTCAGGCCGGCAGCGGCGCGTAACCTTGGCATATCCGCAATCTGAACGATGGTGCCGCCCCCGGAGATTAGTCCTTCCCGGCGCAGTTGTGCCAGCATTCTGTTTACGTGAACGCTGGTAAGACCCGTCGCATCGGCAATATGCTCTTGCCTGAGCGGCAGCGGGTCACCGGGTGTCATAAGGACTCCTCGCTTAGTCATCTGCCGGGCCAGGTCGCACAACAAGAATGCAACGCGGCTGCGAGCATCACCCCGACCAAGGCTGGCGATCGTGACACGGGCTGAGGCGGCCGCATCGATAACCGAGGCAAACAGTGCGTTTTGCATCGATGGTGAAGCGCTAATCTGCCGAAACGCGGTATCCGGAATTGCCGCCATCCGCGTTGCAACAAGGATATCTACGCCTTCAATAGGCGCTGAGGGCTGCGCGTCAAACGCGTTGCAAAAATCGCCAGGCAGCAAAAACCGGGTTATCTGCCGACGCCCGTCGCCAGCAACGATCGACAGGCAAGCGATGCCACTGGTCAGTACGTATACGCAGGACGGGACTTTGCTGAAGGCCGTAATCCGCTGATTACGCTGGTAATTGACGAGCGTGTATGGGGCATCACCAATCGTCGTTACATCGCGCTCCGTCAGTTCGCCATGCAGTCGCATTTTGGCAATAAACGAACCGAGAAATCCCACCTGAAATTTCGTTTCTGACTGAGGCACCGCCCCCCCCTTTTTCGTTATTCGTAAGCGTTAATGTGTATAGTTTATCAAGTCAGGTTTACGTATTTAGTATGTTCTATTTAACCTTGTTTAACGGCGCATGTGTGTCGCCAGGCCAGGTCAGTGGTCGGCTTTGACGCTGACAATAACACTGGTCCGGGTTTACGTATCGGCACAACTCCTGCTCAGGCGCAAGTTGGTCGCTTTTTATTAAAGGCCCGCGGTGAGCCGTTCGCGACGCTGACTCTTCCCGCTACGTTACTGACGATGGCTAATCGTGTGATCGAGCCATCAACCTTCCGATCAGGGGCGTTGCTAGCAGCCCGGTGGTATGCGAGCGGCGAGTAGGATCACCGCCCCAGTTCTCGGGCAGACTAGGGCGGTTCACCTCGTGTCTCTTTGGCTTTGCCGTGTTAGCCTCGCGACGCTGTAACCTGACAGCCACGCATAGACCTCCTCATGAAGCTCAGGAGGCCACGGGCAATCCAACGGTGTGTTGTCGGCTACCCGACCTGCTTTGATGCCCTGCTTATGGGCCAGCTCGAGAATATGCCGTGGCGGTTGCATAATCGAAAAACGTCGATGCCGGAATGCCGTTCCATCACAGCTAGTTACCAACCTTCCGATCGTCCCACGGGATTGCTAGCTGGCTCGTGACAGTCCGGAAACGAGCAGCATCGGTGCAACGAACGATATGCGATTACCGCATTTTCAAATCGGTTCTGTGTGAAAACCTTAGATCAATATCCCTGACCGATCTGAGATTGCCAGCGACCAATCAAATACCTAGATGCGTCACCGGAAATGGAGCTCGTACATGTCTGACACTACCCTCGACCTAAACCCGGTTGAACTCGCCACGGAATTGACAATCGCATGGTTGGCCAACCCCAACACGCGTACCAATGCTGACGACGTTCCGGCCTTCCTGAACAAAATGTACGAAACTGTTTCGGTGCTGGTCGGCGGAAATGCTGCGGCTGCTGAACCCGAGGTACCTGCTCAAGAATATATGCCGGCCGTAACAGCGCGTAAGTCGCTTGCCAGCCCCGATCACATCATCAGCATGATTGATGGCAAGCCGTACAAGACGCTGCGTCGCCACCTTGCCACTAACGGTATGACGCCAGTGGAGTATCGCGAGCGGTATGGCCTGAAGGCTGACTATCCCATGGTCGCTCCGACCTATTCGGAAGCACGTCGCACGATGGCGAAAAGCATTGGCCTGGGTCGTAAGCCTGGCCAGATGAATGCAGCCAAGGCGGACGCCGAGCCCAACCGGGCTCTGCGCAAGCGCAAGACCGAAGAAGCGGCGGACTAACTTACAGGCCTGGCTTCCTTGAAAGCAGGAAGCCGGGCTACTGCTACTACGTTGATGTTTTCGGCCCGGTTCCGGCTACTATCCGCCTAAAAAGCGGATATTTCAGGTTTACCGAAAGAATTCATTCCTCATCCCTAGCGACGTTCCATTCTTTGCACGACAGCGCATACAAATGCGCGAAAGAACGTCAGATATTTGCTGTGTAGAGCTGCAGCGCGGCGCACTTTCTACTCGTCGTCCGTGTAAGGTCGCGAAGGTGTGCCGTTTTTCAGTCTGCCAATAAGCGAGGTTTCAGGCTTACCTTTCTGGAATGCTACCTTGTAAGCTTCCTCGCGGGCGCCTGCTAGGTGTTTGATCCCACGGTTTGAAGTGCGATCCTTTCGTTAGGCTGGAAGGAAGCGGTATGGGACAAGTTCGTCACGGGAGCGCCACGACCACGCACGCCGTCCGAGCGGCAATACAGCGATCGCAAGCTTCGCTCTCGACGTTGAGCCAGGAGCTTGGGATCAACACGAAGATAGCGGCGAAATGGCGGAAGCGGGCGACGGTCGAGGATTTGAAGACCGGACCGAAGGCCCCTCACTCCACGTCCTTGACCGAAGCCGAAGAGGCAGCGGTCGTCGCATTCCAGCGTCACACATTACTGCCGCTCGACGATTGTCTCTATGCGTTGCAGCCGTCGATTCCGCATCTGACACGGTCAGGCGGGGGCCACGTAGCGTTCGCGGTCGGCGAGGACGCGACGCACTTCCATGTTCTGGGCGGCAACCAAGGCGCTCGTGTCAGCATCATGCGTATCGAAAAAGCACGTTTGGCGGCATGCCGTACGCCAATCGGATGGACGGGGCCTAAGTTGCCGCTCCTCAAGATGCCTGCGACTGCCGGCATCACAGTCTCTCGAAACGAGGCGTGAAGCGGTCGTGATGTCGCGGCAGGGCTGAAATACCACCCCACGGTTGATCCCCGCCGCGACGCTTTGTCTGTAATCAGAGCTTGCTGCGCCGCAACATCCATTCTCGCAGATACCTGCAGTAATGCCCATGCCTTTCCTTGGGCGCGTAGTCGAACCAGTTCGGGTGCCTACGGACTCGTGTGGCCGCGAAACCGCATCCTTACAACGCATTCAACTTAATCAGCCTTTGTTACCACAGCGGTCGATGCGCAGGGTGTCGGCATGACACCATGGAATGATTATGCGTTGGCAACCGAAGGCGGGAAAGGCGATCTTGCCGTCATATGCGAGGGTGCGTTGGAATGTGTGATTTCAGCCCTCAGATCCCTGCGGTTGCCGACACTCGTTGGAATAAGGGTTTTACTCCCAGATCGCGGCGCGGCACCGTACGCGTTCGAGGCCGATAGCTTGGTAGCCTTGTTAGATGATCCGTCTCGGTTGCAGGCGAAACCTGCCGCGCTGCCGCTTCGATATCGGTAAAGACGTAATGCTGAGGCAGCATGCTGGCCGCTAACTCCGAAGGGTGTCGCGACGCCGCTCACCAAAGCAGAGATGACGCCGCGACCTCGCCTTTTACCCGACTGTTGGCGAAGTGAAACGGGCATCGCCTATTCACCACCTACCGATGGTACTGGCGAGTAAGCACTAAATGTCGAGATGCCGACGCTCAATCTCAGCTCGCAGCGCGTTTGCGATCATGTCGTTCGCCCTACCCGTTGTGCACTGATAAGCGTGAAGAAGTTCGGCGTCGGTCATTTCATATGGCTGACGTACAGTCTCTTCCATTGGCAAAGCGTATGCGCGATCTACCGATCCTAGCAAGGAAATGCTGAGAAGGACCGGTAAGATCAGCGATGCGACCTGACCCAGTCCTTTACCCCCTTAGGTTTCGCGTATCGGCGTGTCGGATGTCACACATTATTCGATAGCCCTCAGCCTCAGTCGCAGCCTCAATCAGGCGATTCGCCGTCTCCAATGCTGCGTCGGGGGTTAGCGTCACTACTACGCCGTTAGGGCCGTCAACGATTACAGTACCCCGTTCCGCGGTCACTGTAGACGGGTCGTCGTGAACTTCAGGCATCGCGATCTCCTTCTTGCCTAAACGTCTTCAACCCCACCAGAGTGCCACGCGTAGTAATTTAGGTTAACACCTTTCGGCTCGTACCGCATAAAGGCGGTTATCAGGCAGCACGGCCGTCAGGGTGGATCAGACAATGTGGAAAGAGAATGCGGTCGCCGTCGAGCGCCGCCAAGGCGAAGCAGTTATCGTCTGTGAAGGGGCGCTCGCAGATGTAGTGGCAACGTTACTTGCGGTTAAGCCCGGACGGCTCGCAGGTATCAGAGTTTCCCTGCCAGATCGGCATGCAGCTCCCTACAGTCTGCAAGGCGAAGTTTTGCAGGACCTGCTTGCCGATCCGGAGCGTCCGGCTTCGTTCACGCTACCGTTGCTGCCCGCGACGGTGCCCGAGTCGTGGTTACCGCCACAGAATGGCTCATGACCTCGGCCAGGCGTTAAAAAAAAGGGCCGCCAAAGCGACCCGGAAAGTATTAAGGAGAGGATGCCTGAAAGGCACGGTGAAAGTGCGCCGGCCGGATGCAAAAGACGATTGCAAAATGAGCTATTGCAGTTGCGCCTTTTGCACCCAGGCGGTGGCGTATCGAAGTTGCAAAGTCAGAGCTTTAACCGGGGTTGTCGACTTTTTACCCACCACCACCGAGAGCGCTGGCCACCTTCTGAAACGGCTCTTCGAGCAGATGATAAACTTGCATCGCTACAAAGGCTCCAAACCCCGCTGCCGCGACAGCGAAGAATACGTATTGAAACAGGGAAGCGAATCGTCGGTGTTTCTCGGCGCGTCGATCGGGTAGTCTTTGTGTCTCTTCGCGCGACGGCGCGCGCCGATCGTCCGCGGTATCGAACTTCGGTCGCTGTTTTAGAACGGGCTCACTGACGAGAATAGCGGCACTAACTTGATCCTGCGTATGAACGCCGAACTGCTGTCCCTTTACCCAGATTACCCGCCAAATAATGACTAGCGTCCCGCGCCGAATATCCACGTATGATCCGGTACGGGGCGGGCTGGCTGTCGAGAGCATGAGTCCGCGTGACGACACGTTATGGATGCACGCATCGCTCCAAATGCCTTCCGCGTTTATACGGCACGGCACCATCACCCCCGTCCTCACTGCTCGGGGGCGACGCAAGCCGACCACTAACCAGCTACGGGCACGAGTTCAGATTTGCAGTTACCGCGCATGTACAGAACAGAGGTATCCCATCGGCGTTAGGAGCCAATGGTTACGTGATAGCGAGATTAGACCTTTGCTGGCCATCTGTTCCAGCACGCTTCCTGCAACGCCCGGCGCGAGCGCCCAGTTCGCTCCATCGTAAGTTGCGTTGTCGTTTGCAGAGCGCTCAACCGCGGATAGGTCGCCTCCCCGCCCCTTTCCATCTTCCACCGTCCCCCCAATCGTTGCTCCGACCCGTGTAACCGATTGATATCTATGACGTCAAAATTGAGGGCGGTTCAGGCCCCGCGCAATGGCAGCCCATCCCAAGGTCGGCGTCGGCTATAACGCTCAGGTCGCAGTCGATGCCAAATACAAGCTGATCGCCGAACAGCAGGTCACCAACGCGGGCAGCGATCTGGGTTTTCTGGCTGAGACAGCCGGCGCCGCAAAGGACATCCTCGGCGTCGAGCGGATCGATGTGGTCGCCGACATGGGGTACTACATGGGCGAGGACATCGCCGCGGGCGAGCGGGCCGGGATCCTGGATATTCGCCGCGAGACGGTCGAGCACCCGTTCGGCTCGATCAAGCAATAGATGAACCAGGGTGCCTTCCTGATGCGCGGGCTCGACAAGGTGCGGGCCGAGTTCAGTTTGACGGCGCTCGCCTATAATCTCAGGCGGGCAATCAACCTGGTCGGCGTACAGGGGCTGATCCGGGCAGTGCAGGTCTGATCTAACGCCAAAATATTCCCGTCCTGGCCGCCCTCCGCGGCTGATGAGCCTATGCCGCCCGTTCATCTCCTGCCTTCTTTTCAGGCCGTTGTCGCAAAAGTAGGGACATTCAAGACGTCCAAAACTTAGGAGTTTGGCGACAAAGACGGGGTGATGACGGCAAGCGTCAAAGATCGTACCAGCCGCGTTATGAATGAACCTGCCGCTTTGAAACGACGAACACGCTGGATCGAGCGGCTACCGGTTGCACGCAACCGCCCTGTTCTCGGCACGATTGTCATGTTGGCGATCGTCGCCGGGGCGCTGGCGCTGCGGATGGTAACAGCCCCGCTGCTCCCGCCGGGCTTTCCCTACGTCACTTTCTTCCCAGCAGTGATCGTCACATCATTCCTGTTCGGGGGGCGGCTGGGCGTGGTTTCGGCTGTCCTATGTGGCCTGCTCGCCTGGTACTTCTTCATACCACCTACATACAGCTTCGAGATGACGCATGGCACGGCTTTTGCGCTCGCCTTCTATGTGTTCGTCGTCGCAACGGATCTGGCACTCGTTCACTGGATGCAGGCTGCCAACCGGCAGCTCGCCCGCGAGCGCGAACTGAGCCGGTCGCTGGCAGACACGCGGGAGCTGCTGTTTCGCGAGCTGCAACACCGTGTATCGAACAACCTTCAGGTCGCAGCCGGGCTGCTCAACATGCAGAAGCGCACGCTGGACGATCCCAAGGGAAAGGCGGCACTGGACGAGGCGACACGCCGGCTTGCCCTGATCGGACGCATCAGCCGGCAGATTTACGATTCCTCCGGTCTCGCTCAGCCGCTGCTGCCCTTCCTGGGTGAGCTGTGCCAGGGTGTTATCGAAGCAAGCGGCCGCGATGACCTCGTGCTGGAAGTGCAAGGCGATAACGAACTCCGGCTCCATCCTGATGCGGCCATACCCACCGCGCTCGTCATCGCTGAGGCTGTCGCCAACGCCATCGAGCATGGCTTTCGCGATGGTCGAATAGGGCGGATATCTGTTGGGGTCGGCATGCATCCCGAAGGCGCGGCGGTCACCGTTCATGACGACGGACACGGGTTGCCGGAAGGGTTCGTGCATGACGGGACCAGGAGCCTAGGTCTGCGCATAGCGACGACGCTGGCGAGCGGCCAGGGCGGTCGCTTCCGGATCGAGCCGCGTGGTGGAGCGCTAGCGACCCTTACCTTGCCATCTAACCTGATAGCATAGCGGCGGGATCATCTTGGGCGTCCTGAAACGTTCGTCTTCGAACAGTTAGGGCCAATCCGCGGACATGACCTGCGTCGGCCGTTCCGATTTCGCAAACAAGCGTTTATCCGCAACAACCATAACGTAAATGTCGGCGCTATAAGCACGAGTTTCAAACGCCTGAGGCTTACATCGGCTGCTCGTTCCCTACCCTGCTCATCATCGAACGTTTGTGAGAGCGCCCGTCAGTGATGGCATGCGACCTTTCAATGCGACCTTATGCGTTTACCAACCTGCTTTAGCCTTTATCTACTATGGCAACCTACAGTGCCACGATGGCTGACCAAAATGAGGAAGCGCGGCTGGACGCGCTATACAAGCTCAACCTGCTCGATACCGCGCCGAGCGAGAGCTTCGACCGCATTACGCGGATGGCGAGCCAAATCTTCGGCCTCCCTATATCGGCTGTTTCACTTACCGATCGCGACAGGCAGTGGTTCAAATCCCGTGTTGGCGTGGCGCACATGTCGATACCGCGGGAAAAAGCTCCCTGCGCGCGGGTCGCCGAAAGTGCCGAAACCGTTCTCATCCCCGATCTGCTCGCCGACGATTGCTATCGGACCAGCATCCTCGCCGCACAGGGCGTGCGATTCTATGCCGGAGCACCGCTAACTACGCGGGACGGCTTCGGCCTGGGGGCCTTGTGCGTGCTCGGCACGGAACCGAGAACCGCTACGACCGCCGAGATGGCGGCGCTGGACGATCTGGCGAAGATGGTCATGTCGCAGATCGAGCTTCAGCACGCCTTTGGTCGGATCGATCCGTTAAGCGGATTGCCAAATCGCACCCAGTTCGTCGACGACCTTGACGACCTGGGTCACGACAACTCCGGTCACCCGCGGTTAGCTGTTCTGGTCGATCTAGCCCGTTCCGAGCAGCTTAATACCGGCGTTCGCGTCATGGGCTCGGGCTATATCGATGACATGGTACAGGAAGCCACCCGTACACTTCGGGCCATTCTCGGCCCCGACCGAACGATCTACCATATCGCCGCCACTCAGTTCGCCTTCGTCGCCGCGCCGGATATCGACGAGGAAGCTTGCGTGGCGGAGCTCGGAACCCTGCTTGAGCAGCTTCGCACAGCATCGAATGCGCGCTTCGTAATGTCGGCCACGATCGGCTTGGCGCCCTTCGTCACGGGACAGACGCCGTCGCGGGATGTGCTGAGGACAGCTCAGAACGCAGCCATGGACGCCCGTGCTTCCGAAACAGGGGTAAGCGTATACTCATTGTCGAAGGATGGCGCACACCGCCGGCGCTTCGATTTGCTCAACGATTTTGGTGCCGCGCTTGATCAGTCAGGTCAGTTGCGGCTCGTCTTTCAGCCGCGGGTCGATCTGGCCACAGGCGCCTGCGTCGGCGCCGAGGGCCTGCTTCGCTGGTCGCATCCAACGCTCGGGAATGTGCCGCCTGGTGAGTTTATCCCGATCGTCGAACAGACCTCCCTGGCACGCGCTACTACGGCGTGGGTGCTCGACGCGGGACTGAAGCAGCTCGGCATTTGGTGTGCGGCGGGAAGACGCATCCGCCTCTCGCTCAACGTTTCAGCTGCCAACCTCGACGAAGCCGACTTTGCCCAGAAGGTTCAACTCTATCTCCTCAAGCACCGTGTTCGGGCCGCGATGCTGGAGCTGGAAGTTACCGAAAGTGCCGTCATGGAGAACTCCGGTCGGGCCGCTGGCCAGCTCGCCGCCCTCGACGATGCTGGAATCCAGCTCGCTATTGACGACTTTGGCACTGGCTACAGCAGCCTCTCCTACCTTCAGAGACTGCCGGCGAAGGTCGTGAAGATCGATCAATCCTTCGTTCGCGATCTGGCAAATGACGAGCGCGAGCAGGCACTGGTACGTTCGATGATCTCGCTCTCGCACGATCTGGATTATCGCGTTGTTGCCGAAGGCGTTGAGACGGTGGAGGCAGCGGAGCTTCTGAAGCAAATGGGTTGCGACGAGGGCCAGGGATACTTCTTTGCCCGGCCTATGGAGCTCGCCAGTTTCGAGCAATGGCTTGATCGCCAGGAGGATGCACGAGCAGCTGCTTAAAAGAGCAAGGCCGACACCGCTTATCCGCTACCAACGGCTGGCCTGTCGCAAAGGCAGGGACATACGTGACGTCCGAAACTCAGCACATTCGCGACATGTCGTGCGTACAGCCATACGGTTTGGAATGTTGCCAACTAGGAAGGGCGGCAGCGTCAGAATTCATACGACTGGATCACGTGAGGTGGAGCACGGCAAGCAGACCTAGGCTGATCGCTACTAGGCCGAGTAGCGACAGGACCACCGCAGCCGTTACACGCCCACCGGTTTTGTCTGACCTGCTACGCGTCAGGACAGTCACCGCTTCAATGCCATTGTCACATTATTACGGCAATGTTGATTAAGGTGAATCGTTCGGCTTGTTGTGGATCTATACTTCAGGAGCTAGCAGATGCTCCCTCCAGAATGCTGCTAGCGTCCAGCTCTCGGGTTGGAGCCCAAACGACGCGGTCAGCCTGTCTGTTTTATCAGCATTTTTCAGACGAGCTGGCCGCTGCCGGGTAGGCTTGCAAGACTGGCACCGATTGGGAACATCACGCTGGCCCCGAGGACCCACTATCTCGCATTTCTTTCAAATAAGCTTTAAATAGCTAACGGGTGATAAGGCTGGCCGCGTATCGCGCCGGCGGACACGCTTCGCTCGGGACACGCGTTTCGTGTCACACGGACTGAGAGAAGCGTCTTATACGTTACTGTCAATGGAACGAACCCGACCATTGTGTTTGATTGGCGCTGCGAGTTTCCACCATACTCAAGCGGCGCCCTCGTTACTCTACAACTCGCGTATCGTCATAATGTGCGTGATTAAAATTCTGCCAAGACCGTCCTTCGAAGTTTGCCGGCCCGGCCCGTTGCAGGACGGGCGGGTCGTTACGTCTGTGCTGATCAACTGTGGGACCATATTGCGGACGACCCCAGACTGGATACCTTCTTCGGCCACCAGCGCACCGCGTTGCTAAACTCCTGAATTTGCCTCGTTATTTCAAATACTACAGGATAAATCAGTCCGAACTTGTGCTACGCTATCGTTGTGTCTCTAACCAATGCTGACAGTTGTTGAAAATATTGCTAGACGTTTCCCATGCGTATCGAAATTATCCCAGTAGGCGTGGCCCCGCCTGACGATCTCAACGTCATCATTGAGGTGCCGACCGGCGGCGAACCTATAAAATATGAATTTGATAAGGCGTCCGGCGCGTTGTTCGTAGACCGCATTCTCCACACGCCGATGCGTTATCCAGCGAACTACGGCTTCGTGCCGCATACGCTGTCGCCAGACGGTGATCCGCTAGACGCGCTCGTCATCGCCCGCACGCCGTTCATCCCCGGCTGCGTTGTTCGCGCTCGGCCGATTGCGGTGCTGAACTTGGAAGACGAAGCGGGAGGCGACGAGAAGCTCGTGTGCGTACCAGTGAATTCAGTATTCCCGTATTATTCCAAGGTTGTCAGCCGCGCAGACATGCCGGAAATCGTGTTTGAACAGATCGAGCACTTCTTCACCCACTATAAAGACCTGGAAAAAAAGAAGTGGGTTCGCGTCGGCATCTGGGGCGATGCAGACGAAGCACGTCGCATCACGCTGGAAGCGATCGAGCGCTATGATGCCGCGAAGTCCGCTGGCCTCGAGTCAATGAATGCCGATGAAGCCGATGGCCGCAAATAAGTAAGTCAGACAAAAAAAGCATAGCCGGATTGTACTACTATTCAGTGATGTCGCAAAAGCAGCGACATGTGAGACGTTCGAAAGTTAGAATATTTGCGACATCAGTCTGATTGTGCCTGCTTTGCCTCGCCCAGGGCAGAAACATCACCTTTCTGACCTTCAATGGCGTTGACCACACGGGATCAGCGCGCGGATGCTGCTAATACCACCGCGGCGCGGGATCGCCTGTTTCGACTAAGGTGATCTTCCCGGGAAGAACTCTACTGTAGCGACGCGTAGACTGTAGCGCCGATCGCCAGTGCGAGGCCGATCCAGCCCGCCCAGGTGCCCGCGTCAAAGAATGCGTTGAGCATCATCGCATCGCGCAGCATCCAATGCCTGACCAAGCAAAGCCGAGACGAGCGTATCATTCAGCTTGTCGGCAAGGGCAAGCGCCTGCATGATTGCAGCGCAAAGCTTCTCTTCCGCCTCTGAATGTGATGTCGATGGCATATCCGTCCCCGGCGCTCTAGGTCAGTCGAGCTGACTGTGGACTACGATACTGAAGACTATGCGGGCTCTTCAACAAACAATTCCTCGCAACCCGCTTGCCGACGATGGTAATCGAGAGGATCTCCTGTCGGGGACAGCGACAGCCTAAGCCGCATTATCATGCTGCTTTGCAAACCGTATCAATGGCAGAGCGAATCTGATCGATGCGGGTTTCCGAGCTCCACTCGGTTATGCCGTCTTCCAGCGCACGCGCGGCATCGCCGAGCGTCGCTTCGCCGAACATGGCAGCCGTACCGGCAAGTTTGTGTAGCATGCCAGCTACGTGATCCAGCTCCACGTCAGAGAACTGTCCACATTTTACCATATCGGCGAGCGTTTGCAGCGCTTCGCCTTTGCGAACTTCGTAAAGTGCTCGCACCCTGGCACTCGGCTGCACGGTTCTAGGCGACGTAATTGGAGCAGCCACGGAAGCGCGCCTCATCCATTGGCTCAACATGCCGTCCAGGCCAGCAAGAGTAACCGGCTTTGCCAGATGCGCCTGCATGCCTGCAGTCAAACAGGCCGATACGTCATCGGCGTAAGCGTTGGCGGTCAGCGCGATAATTGGAAGCTCGTCTGCGCTTATACCTTCGCCGCGTAGACGGCGCGTAGCTTCGGGGCCATCCATAACGGGCATCTGAATGTCCATTAACACCAGAGCATAGGGCTGACCCTCGGCACGCGCCGTCTTCACCATAGCAATTGCCTTGGCTCCATCGGCGGCGATACTGGGCTCGTAGCCAAGCTGCCGCAGCATGGCGGTAATCAGCAGTTGGTTCACGTCATGGTCTTCGGCCACCAGGATGCGAGGGGGTGACCCGGCCATGTCGGGACAAAGGGGGGTGACGGTTGTGATGGCTTCCGTCGCTCGTATGGGAATGCGGGCCTCATCCTCGTCACAAGGGACCAGCGGCAGTGAAAGCACGAAGCGCGATCCCTGACGGTCCGCGTCGTCCAGCACCAAGCGGCCGCCCATCAGTTCGGCGAGCCGGGCGCTGATCGGCAGGCCCAAGCCAGTCCCTCCGAAGCGCCCCGCAGTTGTCGCGTCCGCCTGCACGAACGTCTCAAAGATCGCCGCTCGCCGCTCGGGTGCGACGCCGATGCCAGTATCCTCCACTTCGATCAGCAGCTCCGCGCCACCAGCGCTTTCACCACTGATTGGGCGGACGCGCAGCGTGATCCCGCCGTGTAAAGTGAACTTTGTGGCTGTGGATAAGCATCGAAGCGGGACCCCGCCAAAATCCAGGTAAATATCCGTTAAATCTAGTAAAACTGAGATTAGAGGGGTCCCGATCAGCGCCGATCGGGAGCCCATAGAAAATCAGATTCATTAGCGATTTCAGATTGTTGCGCTGAGAAGGAATGGGGTGCCCGTTTCGACGCTTGTCCACAGTCCTAACCGAGCCACAAGGCCACTCAGATGCATTTGTGTTCTCTTTTTTAGTGTTATGAACCTGTACTCCCATCTGCAACGCTCGGCCTAGGAGATTTGAGAAGATTGCCGGGTATCATTGCGCGAAAGCCTCTGCCGGTGCGTAGCGGAACCCTGGCCACGCTGCCGGATGGCTCGTTCCTTGGGCATTGCCGTAGCAGATGAAGCCCAACGCCGTGTCGCGGCGTCAGCGATGGGCGATGCCGCTATCGCGACTTCTGATAAAGCTTGTTTGCGATTTCGAACATCTCCTCCGGAGCATAGTCTGGCGTAAATGCGCAAGGAACACCGGCCAGTTGAGCGATCTTACCACCATCGGGGATGCCATCGACCACCTCGAGAGCGCCCGGCGGATCGCCAGGTAGCGCCACTTCGTCGTTGCTCCAGATACCGGCGATCTCCTTATAATCGTCGGGGCTCCAGGTGTAGAGGCGGCGGTGCGAACCTTCGTCGAGATATTTCTGGCATTCGGGAATCTTCGACAGATCGATGTTGGGGGTCGGCAGCATCTTCTTGATGTCGACGCCGGTGATCTTCTCCAGCGCCAGTGCATACGCATGTGCGTGGACCGAGCCGCGCACAAGCAGATAGCCGCATACTTCGCGACCCGTCGGATCCGATACGGTCTCATACACGCGCAGTTTATGCAGGCGAGCACCGCACTCCAGGTGGAAGTTGTGGAGCAGGTCGGTCACGACGTTTCCGGTCGTGGTTATGAAGTCCATGTTCCAGGACTGCCCGTTCGAATCGGCAGGCATTACGCCGCCACCGTTTGAGAGGAAGCTGGCAACGTCGCGTATTTCAGCCATGCTCTCGAACGGAGTCATTGAAATATCCCCTCCGTCACCGGTATCATCGCCGTCCGGACCATTGTTCAGCATATTAACGCCTGCCGAGACCAGCTCGACATGGCCCAATTCTTCGGCAGTAATCGACGCGACGAGGCTGTAGAACGGACGTAGCTTTGATTTCGATTTGAAATTGAAGCTTTGGAACATGTAGTTTCCCAGCGTAGACATCTCGCCGTACTTGCCGCCGAGGAGCTCGCGCAGAGCTGCGCCAGCGTTTGGATCTTGTGCCTTTGGCTGGGGCAGGTCGGCCTGCAGCTTATCGACGCGCATGAACATGCTGATTCTCCCAAAAGGAACACCATCAACGGCTCACCTTTCACATCGGATACAGACCTATATCATGTACGTGAAATAATTAGCGTTGCCGTTTTCGAAGTAGGGATTGCCGTATCGGACAGAGAACGACTGACAGCGCAACGGTTATCCCGCTGATTCTTGCTCAATGTCAGATACTGAAACGCAAATCGGTACATTATAAACAGCAATTCAAAAATTACATTACCTGGTCCAATGAGGTCAGTGATCGATTCGGTACTGATTTTGACAACGGTGCGTTGATCGATTGCAAGGAGACGATCGTGGACATGGCAAGCAAATCCGATGGTGATACCCACGGTGATAAATCTGAGAATGACGTTGCAGCTATCCCTGCCGACGACACCCATAAAACCTAAAAAGTTACCAAACTCGGACGGAAGAATTTTGAACCGGACGAAGGCAGTGACTGAACCTTGGAGACGTATTATGATTACCAGCGACAAGCAGAAGTCGGACGACGGCAGCGCGACAGACGACGGTGCCAAGAAAACCGGTACCGGAACGGGTGGCGAGGATGATAGCAGCACGGAGATCGAGGGCGACGATAGTCATCTGCATGACGATCAGAAATCGCGGCGCTTGGGCTCGTCATAATAGTAGCGGCGAGTGGCATCTGATGGCCCGGTAGTTATAGATTCTTCGCCTTGAGGAAGCGACATTCTCATGGGGCCCGCCGTCTTTAGCGAACCCATAACCGGGCGTTTAGCTTAAGCGAGCAATCTCGCTAGAAATGTCAAGACGACGGCTGGCGTTAGCCCTTGCTTACCAGCCAAAACTACGGAAAGTAGCACTCTCTTCTGATGCTTTTTACTTATTGTTCAAGCTGTGGCTTATCTTTTATTAGGCATCTATACGGCAGGGTACGCCGTCATGTTGTTTAGTGCGACTTGGTTCTATTGCTACGAAACGCACCCGCTATGCTCAACTGAGTGGATGCCATGCACTATAATTACAGCGATCTGCCTGGCTTGCGTCTTTTGTCTCGTATGCGCACTTCGCTGGGCCCTGCGGTATTCCCGAAGACAGTCAGCTCAGTGCCACGACGGCGAGGCGTAATCCAAAGCCGGTCGGCTACAGAGGCTGTGGGACATTTGAAAGCGGACGTTGGTTCAGGACGCACTCGCGTCACGTCAAGGCGTATGGGCCTCGCGCTAGCACGACTACCACTGCCCGCAATCACCGCCCCAAAGCGGCCGTATCGCTCACCGCCAGTTTTGCCAAAATACGGACGGCCTGCATTCACCATACGCCTAGATCCGCAGACATCGTAGCTGGGGTAGATCGAGGGCTGTGAATAGGAAATGCAGATAAGGCGGCAATTTAACCTACCGCCTCATTCACTTTTCTAACGATGGTACCGATTTTGCCGGTCCTAGCTTTTTCCTCACGTCCGGAGGGGTTGGATCGACCTTCTGCTCTTTCGTACCACCGTAATTCTCATTGCCGCTGGTACTGCCTGCACGCTTGCTCCTGCCGGGAAAGTCGGCTTCGGCGGTGCCCGCATCCGCTTGATGATCGTCTGCCATACACCTAAACCTTCGATCTGGATCATGACGGGTTTCGTCTGACAGCTACACAACGCAAGCGTGATCGGGTTGGGGGCATCTCATCTTTTGATGGCAGGGAATGTAGCAATGCCATCCGCCCCGAAGAGCCCCGCCGCAAAATGGAGGATTGCGGTGGCAGCGCAGCTGGAAAGAATCAGCATCTCAACAAGACGATGATACTTGAAATCACGAAGTTGTGACGCAATCTGTGTGTGCCATCTTACTTTTCGACTGCCCTATCGGCGTCCCTTACCGCCTTCTCATCGTTCCGTTTCGCTGCTGCCGCGGTTGACCGTTCAGACTGATCACCCATCACGTTCCAACGTTCGGCCGCATGCAGAGCTCTGGCGCGCACGTTCGGTAGGTTCGTTTTTGCTGCCTCTTCACGCTGCTCGTGCGCTCGCTGTCGGTACAGGTCTGATCGCTCGGCTGTCGCCGTTGACCAACCGCGACATGGTGGTGCTTGAGGTCCGCAATCCCAAGCATCCTGAGAGTGGGACATTCACGTTTTCGTTTTCACGATCCCCAACATCGCCGGCTGGGCTGATGGTGGAAGGTTGGACCGTTTTAGATACACAGGGCAATCGCACGACAGTCCACCTAACGGGCCAACGTCTAAACGGTGTGGTGAGCGATAAGGCGTTCACTTGGAATGATCCGCGTCCAAAAAGCCGCTGACACGACGTTCTCGAAAAGGAAGGGCCAGTGGGATAGCGGGCGTCATTCAATCGGCCTCGCCCTCATCTACGGCGCGTTTCTCGAAATCTGTTCCCGAAATCATTTTCCCGAAATGGTCTCGCGGAGATGGAGTTTCGGGAATGCCAAGGTGGCTGCGATAGGTTCGTCGGGGCACCCACGCTCGGCAGCCCCCCTCCCCCGCTCCGCTACAGATTGAGACATTGATCGATTTCGAGCCGGTGTTTTTTAGGTATACCTCTCGCGGACTGGCATGGCTCCGTTACGGCTTCTGATTGAGGTCGACGGAATGGCCGGTACGTTCTCGCAAGGCATAGCTTATCGAAATGTTAAAGGCGTCTCGAATGTCGTTATCGGCACGCATGTTTAGAAAAGTCACTGGCAAGGCTTACTGTGGCCGTGCGGTGGAGCTACCGGTGAAACGAACCAACAATTTGTCTGCCAAAAAGCATGGGCCGTGTTGCAAGCTTCGACACAAGGCGGCTAATTATTGCCGTCGCAGTACTAATGCAACAGTGTAAATCGAGAGGAATGACGTGTGGATTGAAGCAGTTGCAATCCGGCCAACTCAACTGAAACGGTTGTGCTGTCGAGCTTGGCATTTAACAAATAAGTCGGCCACAGAGGGAATTATGGTTGAAAAGCAGGCGAGCGAACCGTTGGACGCTTTAGAGAACAAGATTGTCGACGCTAACGCGGTTAGCATAGATACGGCGACGACCGGTAGTTCGAAGTATATATTCAGCTTTGAAGGCAGGGAATATGAGTCCAAGACTGTTGAATGTTAATCACTTGACGAGGCTCGAAATGAGGCAGTGCGGTACCTTGGGACATATCTGTCCCGGCACCCAGGCTTTGCTAGCGAAGGGCATTGGCGTGTTAACGTCGAGAACGATAGGCACCAGCATCTTCTTCACGTCATCGTTGCTACCGTAACCTCACGATTTGTGAAAGACTCAGACGCAATGAAAACAAACGGAACACCGGACACTAATTTCTGACAACTGCGTGATTCAAAAACGCCGGACCATTACCCGCCCGGCGTTTAAGAGTTCAAACAACTGAATCACCGTGCCCGTAGCACAGCCAGTAGTCGCGCCGGTCATTGCCCCCCCCAGCGGCTCCAGCTATTGTGCCGCCAGTGGTTCCGTCCATGGTTCCGGTTCCCGTGGTTCCACCGATAAGTACCGTTGGTAGAGTCGGACATCGTATCACCGGTCACACCCGTGGTACCGCCCATAGTGCCCGATGCCGTTCCGGTCGTCCTGCGCGTACGGCTGTGTGCCTTTGCACCACGCCGCGTGCGTGTCGTCGTAGTTGCGCTTGTCGACGGATTCGTTTGATCCATCGTGCCGGTCGCCGCTCCGCTGCCCATCGTGCCACCAGTGGAGCCACTCATCGAGCCGCTGGTGTCAGTGGTCGTCTGCGCCATAGCCGTGCCGGGATAATCAGAGCTACCGCCGCGATTGAAGTCAGAATATGCATTTCTCTTTCCTAAGTTATTGAAGAGCAGCGCTTCAGTACGGCATAGGGTCCTGTATCGGCTGCACTGCCGCCGTCGGAGAAAAGGTAGGTCGGCCACCACTTGGCACATGCCTTCGTGACCTCTACGCCGGGGATAGCCCAATCATCGCTCCGAAATAGAAAGTTAGGTTAGCATGCTGGTTTCCGTCCGCGACAACAATGTCGACCAGGCACTTCGCGTTCTGAAAAAGAAGCTTCAACGCGAGGGTGTCTACCGCGAGATGAAGCTTCGCCGCCATTTCGAAAAACCGTCCGAAAAACGGGCACGCGAACACGCCGCAGCCGTGAGCCGGGCGCGCAAGGCCGATCGCAAGCGGGCGGAGAAGGATCAGTAAGTGCCCCGTTTGGCCCCTGTGCTATCGTTAATAGTGCTCCGAACCTGATCCGGGTTATTGCTTGGAATCCGCTTCGAAAGTTATGGACCCCGCATGGCCAAACCTTATCGCTCCCGTATTGATTCCCGTAACCATCTGCGTGAGGTGAACGCGCAGCGCAATCAGCCTGAGCGCAGCGGCGTTGCAAAAGCCCTGGCCACCGCAAAGGATACAACAAAGGCAATGCTGGGCTTCTAGCCTTTCCATACGGCCGCTACGCTCGCGTCCGGCCTAGTTAGCATGTTCATTCTAACGGTCCCGCAAGCTCGTTGCCGACGTGATCGGTAACGGGTTGCGTACACTGCAACCTGTCATGATCTGCTCACTGTTCCAGGAGAAGTGCCCATGATCGACGAAACCCTCAATCCCGGTGACGTTGCCCCGGAGGGGACTCCTGGGACCGGAGAGAATGTCTGCCCTGAATGTAACGGTACTGGCGACATCGATGGCGCCGTATGTCCTACTTGCGACGGCCGCGGAACCGTAATTGAAGGGATTGGGGGCGGTTGAGCCCGGGGTACCCGCAGTTCGTTCTCCTACCGGATTGCCTGTAATGGTGTTAAAATAAGTTTTGTAGTGCGGCAGTCGTGCAAAAACCAAATTGCCGCTATGCTAAGGCAAGAGACTGATGCTTTTGGGCTTGTCGTGTTTGCGATAACCCTCAGTGACTGTATATTCGTCGACAAGGGTAAGCTAGCTTATGTGGCTGGACCTGACGACCGTCGCTGGTAAGCGTACTTCACCCGCCCCTCTGCGTTCGCTTGCGCCAAGTGCTCGGTCCATTCCCCCTGATTGGCCATAGCCTCAAATGCTTCTGCCGATCGCAGATGGCGCGCTCGAACAAGAGGTAGCAGTGATCGCTCCGCTTCCGATCGTTCGCGGGCAGCAGCGTTGCGGAAAGACTCGGTTTGGGAGACGTTCATACGGCTATCTCTTTACCAAACGTCCGAGAGTCTGACACCCCTTATCGGGGTGGACCTATCTAGCGCTAGACGTCACGGCAATAACGTTGCGAAATTCACCTGCTCGATAGTAGGATCACGGATCTCATGGCGCTGGCTGTCCGTTGTTTGGCTTGGAGGTGGCAAATGATGGATGACCCAAAGCCTGAGGACCAGGACGCTACCGAGCAAGCTAGAGAAATGGAAGAGGTCCAGGAGGATGCTGCCAAAGAGCGCGATGAAAATGGCGGATACCAGTAACGAGGCCAAACTCCGCCGAGGCGTCAGATCTTCCGTCCTCACGCACTAGATGATGGCAAACCGCCGGCGCAACGCAATGATAGGGATTGAATAGCCCCTAGTTTCCTAGACGCATTGAGCCATCAAAGCCTGCTGCCGTTCGAACTCGACGGGCGACAGCATCCCGTTCCTGACGTGCTTGCGGATCGGGTTGTAGAACATCTCGATGTAATCGAACACGTCCTGCCGGGCTTCTTCGCGCGTTTTATAGGTGCGTCGCCGGATACGCTCACGCTTGAGGAGATTGAAGAAGCTCTCGGCGACGGCGTTATCGTGGCAGTTTCCCCGCCGGCTCATGGAGTGTTCCAGATTGTGAGCCCTGGTGAAGGCAGACCAGTCTATACTGGTGAACTGCGAACCCTGATCCGAATGGATCAGCACGCGGTTCTTCGGCTTGCGCCGCCAGACCGCCATATGCAGGGCCTGCAAAACCACATCGGTTGTCTGACGGCTTTGCAACGACCATCCCACTACGCGACGGGAATAGAGGTCGAGCACGACTGCCAGATAGGCGAAGCCTTCCATCGTGCGGATATACGTGATGTCCGTCACCCAGGCGCGATTAGCCTGCGGCATGTCGAACTGGCGATCCAACGTGTTGGCGGCAACGGCGGAAGCTCTTCCTCCTGAACTGCCTGGACGCCGCTTGTAGCCGATCTGCGCCTTGATTCCTGCCAGGTTGGTCAGGCGGGCAACGCGATTGGGACAACAGGTCTCGCCCTGATCGAGCAGATCGTCGTGCAACTTACGATACCCATAGACCTTGCCGCTGTCGCTCCAAGCCTGCCGGATCAATGCAATCTGCCGAGCATCTTCTTGCGCTCGCCGGCTTAGCGGCGCTTTGCGCCAGGCGTAAAAACCGCTGGGCTGGATCGCCAGGCACCGGTACATCGCGCGGACGCCAAACTGGTTCTGATGCTCGGCAACAAACGCGTATCTCACTTGGCATCCCTGGCGAAATACGCGGTGGCTTTTTTTAAGATGTCGCGCTCCTCGGTCACCCGAGCCAACTGGCGGATCTCGGCGTCCTTATTGGCATCGCCCGACGTCACCGTCGCAAACTGCTTCTTCCATGCATACAGCGAGTGTGGGCTGACGCCCAGGCGCTGCGAAACCTCCGCTACCGGGTAACCCCGCTCCGTGATCTGCACCACCGCGTCACGCTTGAACTCATCGCTGAAATTGGGCTTCCCCATCGTCACCTCCTGTCCTCAAAATTAGGATTGAAGGCGTCCAGAAATCTAGGGGCTATTCAGTCTCGACTGCCCCTTTTGTACTGATCGTATTGAGCTATGCAGAGGTTGGTTGGCCGGCTTCAGCATTGGGCGCGCCACTTTGCCGCGAGCTGTTAGTCAGGAAGCTGATGGGTCGAGTTCGGCATAGCAGGCTCCGGGTGGCAGCGGAAACGAGCTGGATGACGCCGATCGGATATGCTGCTGGGATGGCCGCCAAAGGCGGCCAAATGAATGCCGCAAACTCACCCTTAGGTTCCACGAGAAACCGCGGACCTCTCAGCTGCCGCATTGGTCAGATAACAAGCCATACAGGCAGGTTTATGAGTGCAGGCTTGGTCGCAGACCAAGTTTGCCGGAGCTTGGATTAGCGAGCCGCCCGTGAAGCTGTCGGCACCGAACCCCATGCTAGCGAACACCCGGACTATAGCCCTAATATGCCGTCGAAACTGACCACGTGATCAGCGGCACGACGGTACCGGTTTCCCCGCGCGGACCGCTCAGCGCGGCAAGGCGATCATCACGTACGACTGCCAGCGCCTCAAGGCGCGTACTCCACTGCATGGCGCCCAACAGAAATGGCTGCTCAAGGGCTGCGCCGGCGCTGAGGTAGCTACGGCTGCCACTTCCCGAACCATAGAAGCCGCCCCATCCTCGCCCGATCGCGACCGGTATGCTCAACTTCGGCCCGTCTTCGCGCTCGGAAAGGTCGAAGCCCGGCTCGATTGCCGCCAGCGTGAAGACCCCGTTGTCTCCCTTCGGTCGCATGGTGATGGCGAAGGTCGGGGACATTTTGCCAACCACGTCATCGCCGTCATAGGCAAGCGACAGACTCGCCTCGTGCGTCGTGGCCGACACGCCGTTGGGACTCGTCTTTATCGTATAGACTCCGGCGGCTCTCAGCCCCTTCACCGGCGTGAACACCAGAGCCGCGAGGTTGTTGCTCTCGTACCATATCCGCGGTGTCGACATTTCTCCCGTCGACGGCGCATGAAAACCATTGGAGGAGCGCAACACCAGCCAGCTAGTCGCCACGCCATCCGAGCCGTGCGACAGATCAATCGCGACCCCGAGTTGCGCATGGACAGGCAGCCGCTCTAGGTCCGCACGATCGTCATCGTAATTGCCTCGCGCGAAGTCGCCATTGCGGACGTCGAACACCAGTTGAGGATGAAGGTCGCCGCCCCCGGATATTTTGGCCGACCCTAACGTCGCATCCTCGGTATCGATCGTCGGCACCGACTGCGCTGACGCATCGACGGACGCCAGCACGGCAATTGCTGACCACGCAAAGCGCGCGCCACGACAACATGTCAAAAGTTTCATGTTACTTAGCCTCGTGTACCATCGTCGTTAGTATGTCCGAAGAACGGCGGTTAATTTGAGGGAAAACGTACTGATCTACATTTAAATACGATCGATACTTACCCGGATACTTTATGGCCGGGAACTGACTGCCCAGTTTAACGCTTAGTCAGTATGAGCATTCGATTTGAAGAGCATCGCACCGACGGGGAAAACCCAAGGTCCACGGCCAAGCTTTTTGGCCACCCCCTCCATCCCATGCTGGTACCGTTCCCGATCGTTTGCTTCATAGGCGCACTGCTAACCGATCTTGCTTATCTAGGGTCGGCAAACATCATGTGGAGCAATTTTTCTATCTGGCTGATCACCGCAGGGTTGGTGATGGGTGGACTAGCTGCCGTGACCGGGATGATCGACTATGCCGGTGACCGGCGAGTGCGCGCGGCGCGTCCGGCGACGCCGCATATGATCATCAACCTCGGGGTGTTCGTGATCGAGCTTTTCAACGCATTCGTTCACAGCCGCGATGGTTGGACGAGCGTGGTACCGACGGGCCTGACCTTATCGGTGATCTCGGTGGTGTTGCTCGGGGTCAGTGCGTGGCTTGGCGGGTCGCTCGTCTACAAGCATCGCGTCGGGGTGAAGTCGTGATCGCCGCAAGGGTGCGCGTCTGGAACCTTCTCGCGGGTGTCGCGGTGGCATCGGTGATCGCGCTTTCCGGCTGCAACGATGGCGGCGCAGAGTTCGATCGCAATTCGCAGATCGGGTCCAATCCCGTCTTGCCCGCACCAAAGCAATATCTGGTTCCGCCCATCCACGTCGCCGAGGTCGTGGGTTGGAGTGCCGGCCAAGCACCCACCGCTGCGGCTGGCCTTCGCGTACAGGCGCTGGCACGCGATCTGAATCATCCGCGAAACATTCTGGCATTGCCGAATGGCGACGTACTCATCGTCGAGTCCCAAGGCCCGAATCTCGATCCGATCACGCGCCCGAAGAATCCTATCGTGTCATGGGTTCAAAAGCGCGCGACCGGCCAGAACGGTGCTAAACCAAAGGGCGGGACCAATCAGATCACGTTGGTACGGGACACCAATGGTGACGGCGTACCCGAACTGCGTACGGTTCTGGTCGACCATCTCTTCTCGCCGTTCGGCGTCGTCTTCGCCGACAATTATCTGTACGTCGCAGCGACCGACGCGGTCCTGCGATATCCCTATACACTGGGTCAGACCCGGATCACGGCCGCCCCTGTGCGGTTGACCGAATTGCCCGGGGGGCCAATCGACCATCATTGGACAAAGAGCCTGACGCTCAGCCCGGACGGCAAACTGCTCTATGCGACGGTTGGATCGAACAGCAACATCACCGAGAACGGCATGGAGGCCGAGAGGAACCGTGCGGCGGTGTGGGAAATCGATCGGTCATCAGGCCGCTCCCGCGTGTTCGCCACGGGACTGCGCAATCCGAACAGTCCCAACTTTTACCCAGGGACCAACACGCTTTGGGTTGTCGCGAACGAACGCGATGAATTGGGGCCGAACCTTGTCCCGGACTATCTCACCTCGGTGCGCGATGGCGGCTTCTATGGTTGGCCCTATAGCTATTACGGCCGTCATGTGGATCCCCGCGTCATGCCACAGCGACCCGATCTGGTCGCTCGGGCGATCGTTCCGGATTACGCGCTGAGCAGCCATGTCGCTGCGCTTGGACTCACATTCTATTCCGGGTCGTCGCTTCCGCCCCGCTACCGCGGCGGTGCCCTGATCGGCGAGCACGGCAGTTGGGATCGCGATGAACTGAATGGTTACAAGGTTGCCTTCGTACCGTTCAGCAACGCGCGTCCAAGCGGCAAGGCCGAGGACTTTCTGTCCGGCTTCGTGTCGCCCGATGGCAAGGTTCGCGGTCGTCCCGTCGGCGTTACCGTCGACCGAACAGGCGCGGTCCTCGTTGCCGATGATACCGGCAACGTCGTTTGGCGGGTTTCGGCGGCGCGTTGACGCGATACACCGTGAAGGATGACATTGGCTTCAGGCGTGAGGCTTTCGCCGGTAAGGAAGAGCAGCAGGTTTAGTTACCACTGAAAGTCCGTGAACTTGATCCGGGTCCCGATCGGATTGTAGGGGTAGCCTGCCGCCCGTCGTCTATAACCATGTGGGGGCTAATGGCACACGGCCTTAAGCGTTTTGCGGTACAACATCGTAGCGCTGCAGCTTAGAGAGCCCTAACCCTAGCTGCCCTAATCACCACCGGTGTAGAAAACATCATTTCGCGGTTTCGCTTCCTACCGATGCTGCACAGCTGACAATCTCCTTGGCAAGGGCGGTGCTCTACCTTGCAAAGGCAAGGACGAACATCCTTCTACAACGCTCTTCCTTGAGCTCCTGGAAGCTCCACCTGCAGTAGTCCATGCGGCCTCGAGTCGAAAACCCGATCTCGCCCGCAGAGAAATAATCAAGACAATTACGTTAACTCATTGTTAGCGCTACTTTTATACTATTTATTATACATCTTTTATTCTGTGAAACTATTTGGTTAACGAAACGTATCTCGATTCGACCGGTCATGTGGGGACATCCACCCGGCAATAGGAGGCGATATGAAAAAGGCACTATTTGCAGCGTCTGTGAGCGTTTTTGCCCTGGCCGCTCCGCTGTCAGCTCAGACAACCCCGACCGGTTCGACAACGACTTACACCAATAGCGGTACTGCTGCGGCTGGAGATGCAGTCAACGCGTCGTACAATCCGAATAACGCGATTACAAACTCGGGCAATGAGAGCACGTCTAACACCGATAATTCCGCTCGAACGAGCATGATGACGGACAACTCGGCCCGCACGCATTTGAATAACTCTGGCAATTCGACCGACTATGCCGACAATTCGGCCCGTACGTCGACGGACAATTCCAATCGCTCAACGAACACCAGCGATAGTTCGGATCGTTCATCCGGTGCCACCGGCGCACAAGTAGCCGCAAATAACGGTGGAAATGCGCAGGACAACCGAAATATGTCGACCACGACGCATTCGACGGACAACTCCGATAGGTCGTCAACCAGCTATGCAGACAGCAGCGGTGCCTCCGGCGCGCAGGTAGCGGCGAACAACGGCGGCAATGCTTCGGATAACCGTAATATGTCGTCAACGACAACCAATAGAATGACGGATAATTCGGATCGCTCAGCCACGACGACCGATAATTCCAACCGATCGGTGGCCGATAATTCCGACCGATCAACCACCGATAATACGCGTGTTGCCACGACCACCACGAACACCGACAACTCCGATCGTTCCACGACCAGCAGTTCGGCCAGCGGCGCCCAAGTCGCTGCGAACGGAGGGTCGGCGACCGACAGTCGCAACATGTCGATGACGGACAATTCCAATCGTTCGGTTACCGACAACTCAGATCGCTCCACAACCGACAACACCCGCGTTGCCACGACGAACACGGACAACTCCGACCGTTCGACGACCAGCAGCTCGGCAAGCGGCGCTCAGGTCGCTGCGAATGGCGGCTCGGCAACCGACAGCCGGAACATGTCCACTACTTCGACCGATAACTCGAACCGGTCAATGACGGACAATTCGAACCGGTCGACGACAAACAGTGCCGCATCGGGCGCGCAAGTTGCTGCCAACAATGGTGGAACCGCGTCTGACAATCGTGACATGTCGAGCGTCTCGACAGACAACTCAGACCGTTCGTCAACCAGCAGTTCGGCAAACGGCGCTCAGGTTGCTGCAAATAACGGTAGCTCGGCATCCGACAATCGTGACATGTCAACGACTGACAATTCGAACCGTTCGACGACGAGCAGTTCCGCAAATGGTGCGCAGGTTGCGGCCAACAACGGCGGATCCGCTTCCGATAACCGTGACATGTCGACGACTGACAACTCAAACCGCTCGACGTCCAGCTCGGCATCGAACCGCGGCACGGGCTCGGTCGCAAATGGCGGCGACGCGGTTTACGCCGACACGTCGATGCATCTGGCTACTGATGCCAGTGCAGGAACAGGTGCAGCGGCGACGTCGAACGCGTTTGGCGCTAGCGCAGTCGTCTCGTCCGCGACTCTTGCCAGCTACGTTACTGGCGTTCGTGTCAACGTCACCGCGCCAGCAGGTGGTAGTGGTGCCGCGGTCAATAATAGCTTGTCGACCGGTGATGGTGCATTCCAGAATTTCGCTGGTCTGCAGTCGCTGAACATGAACACCGGCGCTGCCGCTTCGCAGAACTCTGCTGTGAACGTCAGTGTATCGGCAGGCTCGATCAACCTCGGCGGTCGATAACGTGATCGACGGGGCGGTAACATCCGCCCCGTCCGTCTTGCCGGGAGTGATATTATGAGCAAACTTATTGTCACCGCGGTGATCGTGATCACTGCGGTCATCCCACAGACAACGTGGGCGCAAACGTTGGCGCAAACGGAAGTGGCAAGTGCGCCATTCGAAGCGGCTCAGCCGATAGCAAACAGCGATTTGAACGCCATAACGGGTCAGTCCGATCTGGCGCAGGTCGTAAGGGCAGAAAATAACAGTGTTGTTAGTGGAAATACGGTCAGCGGCAATTCGCAAACCGGGGTAATTAACTTCGATGGCGGCGCATTCCAAAACCTAAACGGTTTGTCGCTGTTAAGCGCAAACACCGGCAACAATGTCTCGATTAATTCATCACTGAACGTAAACGTTGCGATCAATCGTTAATATGGCGCGCGTCGAGTTCCTACGCAGGATCCTGCCGACTTTGAGCACGCTGTCGCTCCTGACAGCGTGCTCAAGCGTACCACTGCCTGAGGGCGGCGGATCGGTGAATTATTCGCCAATGCTAAATTTCACAATGCCTGTGACCAGCATGGTTGGGCGGAAATTCGATACTGTTGTTCGTCAGGAATACGACTTTAGTTGTGGCTCGGCGGCCTTAGCGACTCTGTTACGCTATCACTACGAAGATCCGCAAAACGAACAGAGTGTTTTTCTCGGCATGTGGCGTGACGGTGATCGCGCACAGATACGCCAACTAGGCTTTTCCCTACTTGATATGAAACGCTATCTGGCGGGACGTGGCATTGCTGCGGACGGTTACAAAGTCAGTCTAGCGCAGATCGGGAAGGCGCAGATCCCAGGCATTGCGTTGATAAATTTCGACGGTTACCGGCACTTCGTCGTTGTGAAGGGGATAGACGAGAATACGCTTTTGCTGGGTGATCCATCTTTAGGTCTGCGCCGGGAAACGGTACAACGCTTCGAACGCCAATGGAATGGTGTCTTCTTCATCATTAGTGGGCGTGGCGCCGTTGGTCGAGCGCACTTTAACATGGCGGCGGATGCCGATCGTGCACCTGAGGGGCGCATTTTCCCGGGGGGTGATCGACTAGACCTCGCCACGCTGGCACTAACTAGACCACTTCCGGGAGAGTTTTGAAATGCTCATCGCATTGGCATTGCTGAATGCATCACCGGAAATTATAGTCGCGGTGCCGCTAAGAACCCACGATAGTATCCCGGTCTCCGATCCTGAGCTTGAGACAATGCGCGGTGGTGTGCAACTTCCTAATGGACTTAATGTGGCGATCGGAATCGATATCCAGACGCGGATTGATGGAGTCCTTGCGCTTCACACAATCTATTCCAGCGAAGGCCCTAACGCTGGCATCCGTGTATTTAGCGACGGAACTACAAGCCCACGTACGGCGCCGACAAATACAGCGGTAACGACGGGCGGTGATGGGGCCGGACCTGCCCTGGTCGTCGCCAGATCGCCCACCGGAACGACGATCACGCCAAACACTGGCGGACCTGCAACGACCGTTAATCTGGTGTCCGGTCCCACCTCGGGTTGGCTCGATGCCGCAGGCCAGACGCAAATTTTTGTCGATGCAAACGGCGCTTCCGTCCCGACAAGCTCAGGTACTGTATCATTTGCGCGCAATGATCGTGGGGCTGCGATTACCTTGGTGGCGCCGAATGTCGCGGTGCAGCACCTTGTTGGTCAAGCCACCGGTGCGGTAATAGCAAATACCGGTAACGACCGAGTGATAGACACTGTAAGTTCCATTAATGTGAACCTTGTCGGGCTTCCCGCGGGGCTGGTGGGTAACGTTCTGATGGTCAACCGTATGGCGGCAGAAGCCGCCGGGCGTCGCTAATCCGCCGCGAGCAACCAAACAGGAATCAATTGATGACGAAATTGCCGGGCTTGTGTGCTCTAATATTTTCCTCCGCAAGTACCGTTGCTCTGGGTACAATACCGGCGAGCGCACAGACAGTGGCTCCAGTGCGATCCGATGACGTTGGTGATCTACGCCGAGCCCTCGCCGACGAGCGTTTGGAGCTAGATCGCCAGCAACGCCTTTTGGAAGCTCAGCGTGCTCGCATCGAAGCGCTGGAAGCAAGGTTGAACTCCGGAAACGCTTCGAGCGGCCAAGCCGTCGCGACGGTCAGCCCCGGTGGGGTGCCGCTCCCAGCATCCCCGCCTCCACGCCCTCCTGCCAACGTTGCCGCCGTGCCGTCCTCTGGAGCAGGAGTCCAAACCGTCGGTGCAGCACCAGTCGACCAGCGTCAGGTACAGGTCGCTGTTTTATCCGAGCAAGGCGGGATTATCACAAAGGCTGGGCGAATGACGCTCGAGGGCGATTTGGAATATGCCCGAGCGGACCGTAATCAAGTCGTTTTTCGAGGAGTCCAGATCCCGGAAGCGGTCTTGATCGGCGTCTTTGATATCAACGAAAGCCGGCAGGATGTGTTGACGGCTGCGGTCGTTGCACGGCTTGGGCTGACCAGCAGACTGGAAATCAATGGCCGGCTGCCGTTTGTTTATCGATCAGATAAATCAGTCCTCGCCCCCGTCGCCAATCCGTCCAGCCCCAATGCCGGTCAACTCGATAGCCCAGTAACATCAGGCAACCTCGGCGATATAGACTTCGGCTTGCGATATCAGGTCACGAATGGTCGCAACGGAGCCCCGTACTTCATCGCCGGCGTTCAGGCAGTAGCCCCTACGGGCTCCAATCCATTTCGCGTGCCGCGCGACACATTGGGTAACGCGCTTAAAGCAGCGACCGGCGCGGGATTTTGGGGACTGACCCCAAATCTCACAGTCATTATGCCGTCGGATCCTGCGGTATTGTTCGCGACGCTTGGATATACTCGCAACTTCGGGCGCAATATTAACCGCGAGATCGGGTCCGCACTAATTGAACGCGTCCGCCCTGGAGACGCACCATCTGCAAGTGCAGGCATCGCTATTTCGCTTAATCCTCGAACATCATTAAGCTTCGGCTATGCACAGACCTGGGCGCTTGGAACCACCACGCGGCTTCGCATGCTGAGCACGGCGGATCAGACACCAGGGGATGCCATCGAAACCAAAAGCCGAGACCTGCAACTTGGCCGGTTCCTATTTGGCGTGAGCTACCGAACTAGTCCTAAAACGACAATTAGCTGGAATGTTGAGCTTGGTGCGACCGACGATGCATCCGATGTCCGTACGTCGTTGCGAGTGCCCTTTACTTTCGACGCGTTCTAATTTAAAGCTCAGATAAGTCAGTCTATTAATCTAGGCGGAAATCCCTGACTTGTATGGCGTGATGGTGGCGATAGACAGTATTGTCTGATTGTCGGTCGAGGCATGGGGACGATCGGGCCCCGATCGCCAAAGAACTAGCCTAGTCGGCAGATCATTTCTCAAGCTCGGGGCGATCATGGCCTATGGTGGTCTCAGAGGACAATCTTTTTAGTCTGCGATCAGTAGGTTGTCGGGAACGCATCCGTACTGAAAATGGTTACTTTTCTGATTGTTTGCGACTGTGGTAGGCGTGCACACGCGTCGCCTTCCTCTCGCATTGAGATCTGGGAGGCATAGCTTGGCATATCTGCGGTATAGCGACGACATCGAGACGATCCAGCCGGACGAGCAGGAGTCAATCGACGGCATCATCAAGGGCATGACCCAGCAGACCGAGACGGTCGAGAAGCGCGAACACCATGCCGTTCGCGCGAGCCACGCGAAAAGCTCTGCATGCGTTACCGGCGAACTGACGATCGCGAACGACCTGCCCCCCGAACTTGCGCAAGGCCTGTTCGCCAAACCCGGCACGCATCCGGTCGCTATTCGGTTCGCGCAGGGCCCCGGCGAGACGCTGGGCGACCGCGTGTCCACCCACCGCGGGATGGCGATCAAGGTGTTCGGTGTGGATGGTAAGAAGCTGCCTGGCCACGACGCCGATACGCAGGACTTTGTGTTTGCGACCGGACCAACCTTCCCATCGGGTACCGCTCAAGGCTTCCTGCGCGACGCAAAGCAGATCGGTGCCGCGACGCCGCTGCCGGAAGGGTTCAAGAGTGCGGTCTCCAGCCTCGCGCGCAACATGAACAAGGTGCTGACCAAGGTGGCGACGCCAAGCCCCAAGGCGGACTTCTTCGGGCATCCTTACAGTCACCCGCTGTTCGACAGCTATTTCAGCCAGGCGCCTGTCCGCTACGGTGATTTCGTGGCCAAGCTCGCGGCGTTCCCGGCGTCGGTCTATCAGGATCAATTGAAGGACTGGCTGCTGGATCCGCACGAGGACGAGGATGGCTTTCGCCATGCCACCGTCCGGTATTTCAGCGAGCACGACGCGGTATTCGAGGTCCGCGTACAGCTCTGGGCAAACGCGGAAAGCCAGCCGATCGAAGATACGTCGGTCGAATGGCCGGCAAACGACAGCCAGTATCGCACCGTCGCGACGATCCGTATTCCGCGCCAGGAAGCATACAGCGCCGAGCGCGTCCGTTATTTCGACGAGGTGATGACCTTTCGCCCGGCGCATAGCCTGGCGGCGCACCGCCCGCTGGGCTCGGTGATGCGAGCGCGGCTGCAGGTCTACAATGCCCTGTCCGACTTCCGTCACCGCGAGAACGGCGTCGCTGCACAGAACACTGCCGATATCAGCCAAATTCCAGCCTGAGGATCCGTCATGGCCACCATTGCTCCCCCACGCCCGTCTCATCAGGATGCCGCCAAACCTATAGGCACCCTCCCGATCACGCTTACAATCAACGGCGAAGAGCGTGCTCTGCAGGTCGAACCCTGGACAACTTTGCTCGACCTGCTTCGCGACAAGCTTGATCTGACCGGTACGAAGAAAGGCTGCGATCACGGCCAGTGCGGCGCCTGCACCGTCCTTATCGACGGCAAGCGGATCAACTCGTGCCTGACGCTCGCGGTAGTGCGCGACGGTGCCGAGATCACCACGATCGAGGGGATGGCAACAGGCGGCGAACTCCACCCGCTGCAAGCCGCATTCGTGGAGCGTGACGCATTCCAATGCGGCTATTGCACGCCCGGGCAGATCTGCTCCGCCCAAGGCCTCATCAACGAAGGCCGCGCCAAATCGCGCGAGGATGTTCGCGAACTTATGAGCGGCAATCTATGCCGCTGCGGTGCGTACACGAACATCACCGACGCAGTAATGGACGTGCTCGAAACGGAGGCAGCGCGATGAACCGCTTCGATTATGCCCGCGCCGGGGACGTTGCCGAGGCAGTTCGTGAAGGATCGGGGGATCATGTCCGTTACCTGGCTGGTGGCACTAACCTGATCGATCTGATGAAGGAGAATGTCGAACGCCCTGCCCGCATCGTCGACATCAACCGGCTTGATCTTCGAAGGATTACCGAGCGTGACGATGGCGGACTGCGGCTCGGCGCGCTCGCGACCAATGCAGATACCGCGTACGACGCGCGGGTCGAGCAGCGCTATCCACTGCTTGCATCCGCGATCCTCGCAGGGGCAAGCCCGCAGCTCCGCAATGCCGCGACCAATGGTGGCAACCTTAATCAGCGCACCCGCTGCTACTATTTCTACGACACTGCAGCACCGTGCAACAAGCGCGAGCCGGGATCAGGCTGCGGTGCGATCGGAGGCGTGAACCGTATCCACGCAATCCTCGGCGCAAGCTCGTCCTGCATCGCTACGCACCCGTCTGACATGTGCGTCGCCCTCGCAGCGCTACAGGCGCAGGTGCAGGTCACGGGGCCCGAAGGTGACCGGACGATCGCATTCGAGGACTACCATCGCCTCCCGGGCGACGAGCCTTGGCGCGACAACACCTTGAAACCCGGTGAGCTTGTCACCGCGATCGACCTACCGTCCGAGGACTTCAGCACCAACTACACCTATCTGAAACTTCGTGACCGGCTGTCCTATGCCTTCGCACTCGTCTCGGTCGCGGTAGCGATGAAACTGGAGAACGGCCGCATCGCCGACGTCCGCATCGCGGTTGGCGGCGTGGCGCACAAACCGTGGCGCCGCAGCCAAGCCGAAGAGGCGATCAAGAACGAAGCCCCCACGGTCCAGGCGTTCGAGACGGCAGCAAGCGCTCTGCTTGCAGGTGCCGTCGGCCAGGGTGATAACGACTTCAAGGTCGCGCTTGCCCGCAAGGCGATCGTCCGTGCGCTCGAACAGGCCGCTGCAGGCACCCCGCAATCCCAGATCGACAAGCGCGTCGCGTAAGGAACCCGACATGGCAACTCAAATGAAAGTCGGTATCGGCACCCCGCTTAGCCGCGTCGACGGCCGTGATAAAGTCACCGGCGCCGCCAAATATGCCGCTGAATATGCCGTCCCGAACATGCTCTACGGCGTGATCGTCTCTAGCGCGATCGCGAAGGGCAAGATCACCGGCTTTCATGACGCTGCAGCGCGCAGTGTGCCCGGCGTCGTCGAGATCCTGTCGCATGAGAACCGTCCTAAGGAGGCATGGTTCGACCATAGCTACAAGGACGAACTCAATATCCCAGGTGAGCCGTTCAAGGCGCTGCATGACGAGACGATCATGTTCAGCGGCCAACCTGTCGCTCTGGTTCTCGCCGAGACGTTCGAGGCTGCGCGCTATGCGGCCAGCCTGCTCGGTGTGCAGTACGAGAACGAGGCGCACAATATCGACTTCGAGGCATCGCTCGAAGAGAAGTTTCTGCCCAAGAAGAAGCGCAACACCTACCATCCGCCAAAAACCCGGGGCGAGCCCGATACGGCCTTCAAAGCCTCGGCCCTGCAGCTGAGCGAGACTTATCATTTAGCGCCCGAGCATCACAATCCGATGGAGATGCATGCGTCCACCGTCGAATGGCACGGCGATGGCAAGATTACCGTCTATGACAAGACGCAGGGGTCGCAGGGCGTCCAGGCCTATATCGCCAGCGCGTTCGGCTTTTCGAAGAAGGACGTTCGCGTCGTCAACGCCTATGTGGGTGGCGGTTTTGGCTCGGGGCTGCGGCCGCAATATCAGGTGCAGCTCGCGGTACTCGCCGCCAAGAAGCTCGAGCGCTCGGTGCGGGTCGTAATGACCCGCCAGCAGATGTTTACGCACGCTCACAGGCCGGAATGTACCTACGGTATCAAGCTTGGCGCCGAGACGACCGGCATGTTCACCTCGATCTACGGCGACGCAACAACGTCGACGTCACGGTTCGAGAACAACATGGAGGACATCGTTACCTGGGGCATCATGAACTATGCCAGCCCCAATGCAGGCGGCGAATACACGATCGCGCCGCGCGATACCTACACGTCGGCGGATATGCGCGCTCCGGGTGCGGCGACCGGCATGGCCCTGTTCGAAATCGCGGTCGACGAGATGGCGTATAAGGCGAAGGTCGATCCGCTTGAGTTCCGGATGATCAACTATTCGGAAATCGACGCAATGAACGAGTTGCCCTTCACGTCAAAGGCGCTGCGCGAGGCGTACCGAGAAGGTGCGGACAAGTTCGGCTGGTCGAAGCGCACCCCCGAACCGCGATCAATGACCGAGGGCAAGGAACTGATCGGCTGGGGCGTCGCCACCGGCATGTGGGACGCACAATTCAGCAAAACTACCGCCAGCGCGAAGCTGACTGCAAACGGCCATCTTGAGGTGGCGACGGCAGCATCTGACATCGGCACGGGCACGTACACCGTGCTGACGCAGGTAGCTGCTGACACGCTCGGCCTGCCGGTGGATCAGATCACGGCAAAGCTCGGCGACAGCGACCTGCCAACTTCTCCGGTCGAGGGCGGGTCGTGGGGCGCGGCGTCGGGCGGCGCGGCGGTCCAGCTCGCCTGCCAGGTGGTTGCCAAGAAGCTGCTGAAAGCGGCTGACAAGGTCGAGAACCGGCCATTGTGGGGCGCTAAGTCGATCGAGGACATCGAGTTTGCCGACGGTCATATGTCGCTCAAGTCCGACGTCACCAAGCGCGTGTCGATCACCGACGTGATGCGTGCTGCGGATCTTACCGTAATTGAAGAGGAGGAGACCGCTTCTCCTGGAATCTTCGGCATGATCAGCATGATGCAGAAGGCGCGCAACACGCACAGCGCCGTCTTTGTCGAAGTGAAGGTCGACGAAGAGCTGGACGTCGTCCGTGTGACCCGGGTGGTCAACGCGGTTGCAGCCGGCCGGATCATCAACCCCAAGACCGCCCGGAGTCAGATCCTAGGCGGCGTCGTCATGGGGATTGGCATGGCACTGCACGAGGAGACGTTTGCCGACGTGAAGTTGGGCCGGTGGATCAATCACAATTATGCCGAATATCACGTGCCTGCGAACGCCGACATTCAAGACATCGAGGTCATCTTCGTCGACGAACCGGATCCCGAAGTCACCCCGCTTGGCGTAAAAGGACTAGGCGAGATCGGCATCGTCGGCACGGCTGCAGCGGTCGCCAACGCAATCTATCACGCGACCGGCAAGCGTGTTCGCAGCCTACCCATTACAATCGACAAGCTTCTCGAAACGGAGGTCTTGGCATGACCGTGTCGCTAAAACTCCTCGCGGACCAGATCGTCGTGATCACCGGTGCCAGTTCGGGCATTGGGTTGGTCACGGCAAAGCTGGCAGCCGGTCGGGGTGCCAAGGTCGTACTCGTTGCGCGCAACGAAGCAGCACTTGAGAAAGCCGTCGAGGACATTCGGGCGGAGGGTGGTGACGCGATCTTCGCGGTCGCGGACGTGGGTGTTATTGAGGAGGTCCAAGCGGCCGCAAAGGTCGCCATCGCTCGCTATGGCCGCATCGATACTTGGGTAAACAACGCAGGTACCGCGATCTACGCCAAGCTCATCGACACGCCGCTCGACGAACATCGCCGACTGTTTCAGACCAATTACTTCGGTGCCGTCCACGGCAGTCTGACGGCGATCGAGCATCTGCGTATTAAGGGCGGCGCGATCATCACGATCGGGTCGATCGCATCGGACCTCCCTTCTCCAGTCCTCAGCGCCTATTCGGCCTCGAAGCACGCGGTGAAGGGCTTCGTCGACGCGCTAAGGATGGAGATCACCGCCGACAAACTGCCGATAGCGATCACGCTTATCAAGCCAGCGGGCATTGACACACCCATCGCCCAGCACGCTGCGAACCATGTCGACGGTGAAGCGCTGATCCCACCGCCCGTCTACGATCCAACGTTGGTGGCGGAAGCAATCCTGGACGCCGCGCAGCACGTTCGCCGTGACATCACGGTAGGCGGTATGGGACGACTCCAAGTCCTGCTTGGCACGCACTTTCCAGCGATCCTCGACAAACTCTCCGGTATAATCGCACCTGCCATGTCGGATCCTACAGCCAAGAAAACGACGGAGACGTCGATCTTCGAGCCGAACCAGCTCGGCCAGGAACGGTCCGGAGTCCAGCCTGGACGACGTACGAGCCTCTATACTGCGGCGGAGCGCCATCCGGTTGCGATAGGTGCCATTGCCCTGTTTGGTCTGGGTGCCATCCTCGTCTCGTTAGGCTCGAAGCGCGAATGATCACCTTAGCAAGATCGTGATTTGTCCTGTGCCGCCATGAGCTGAGACTTGGGCGGCATACAGATTTATCCCCTGCGGCAGATCATGACAGTTTGTCGAGTATCCCAGATGACCGGAAAGTCTTCACGATCTCGGTCGGATCATCGAATTCCTTCTCGTAGCTGTGCGGTACGTCGAGCTTTGCCCAAGGCATCGAACTTCGGACGAAGATCTGAGCGACGGGTTTGACCCACTCTGCGTCGTCAAGGGTCGAGGGACGCACCACGACCGTGTCCGGAGTTCCGTCCGTTGTCGTGTGCGTCCACACTGCGCACGTGGGGCACCGATATGCGCGGCTCTCGTTTCCGCTTTCGGCGGTCTTGGTGATGACGACTGGTTCACCCGTGTGGGAAAAGCCGTCCTTGTCTACAGGCATGCCCAGCGAGAAGGCACTCGACGTCTGCTCCTGGCAGTCCGTGCAGTGGCAAGCCATAACGAATAGCGGCGCCTTAGTGATGCGGTATCGGATGCCCCCGCAGCGGCAACCGCCCGTGATTGCGTAAGTCCCGTCAGCGTCGCGCATTGATAGATCTCCTTGACCTTCCAACCGCTTGAGAAGCCAAATCGTTCACCGAAGTATGAGCAGAAGGACCGTCACTCCAGCTTGCCAGTTGCTGAGCCAGACGCCTATGGAATCGAAGGCTCTTCTCTCCTGATGCCATTGGCTTGCCCGCGATATTCTCGCGCTGCAGCGTAGGTAGGTTTCCGAGCACGCATGATTGATCCCAGCGGCCGATGCGCGGCCAAACCGATCCAGGGGTTGAACGCTAATCCGCTTTCGACCTCGGCCTACAGTTCTTCTGACCATGACTGCTGCGGGATGGCAGTAACGCGGGCTACCGCGACGTAAGGACTTTCGTCCTCGGGCCACTTGGTAGCGGAGTCTTCGACAGGCATCCCATCGATGTCCGACTCTTCGTGAGCTGCCCCTTTTAGCTGGCACGCGTCGGTAACAGCAACGGCTGCGCCGTCGGAAAGGGTTGTGTATAACTTTACTGAGGCAGGGGTGACGTCTTCTAGGTAAGGATCCGCGGTTTTGTCGCAGCAAGTTGTGACCCGGTGCCGGCTTTTGAGCTTACTGAAGGAGCGCTCGATCAGGCTGCGCGTTTGTTACTTTTGCGATCGGGGTACGGCATGCTCCAAATTTATGAGTCCCGCCAACTGCCTGTTTAATCTGGATTAAGTCGAATGATCGTGACGGTTCACGTGTGGAACGATCGGAAGGCGCCACAGTTTAAGGCCGGGCAGAAACAGGGTATAGATATCATGACGATGAAGCTTCTTTTTGCGGCCGCGCTGATCGGAACCTCCGCTACGGCGATCGCGCAGTCCACCAATTCGACTAACGCGCCACCGCCACCGGTGTCGAAGCCGTCGGCGACGCAGCCACCGGCCGCCGCAGCCGACATGCAAGTGGTTCTTGACCAGCTGCCCCGCCTCGGCGCGAAGCCGATCGAGACGCTGACGCCGGTCAAGGCACGGATCCAGCCCAGTGCGGCCGATGCCGCGCACGCAGCGATGCGTCTGAAGGGCCTGTCGACCGCGCCCGATCCCGCCGTGACGACGCAGGACCTGCCCTATGGCAGCGATCCGATGCAGTTCGCGCGGATCTACAAGCCTGCCGGCGCGACCGGCGCGCCGATGCCGGTGATCGTGTATTATCACGGCGGTGGCTGGGTCATCGCCGACGTCAACACCTATGACGCGGCGCCGCGGCTTCTGTCGAAGCAGTTGAACGCCATCGTCGTGTCGGTCGAATATCGCCATGCGCCCGAGTTCAAGTTCCCGGCACAGCATGACGATGCGTTCGCGGCCT
Organism: Sphingomonas sp. AP28; assembly: GCF_056680455.1. Lineage (NCBI taxonomy): Bacteria > Pseudomonadati > Pseudomonadota > Alphaproteobacteria > Sphingomonadales > Sphingomonadaceae > Sphingomonas > Sphingomonas sp. AP28. The sequence continues at coordinate 328,170 of NZ_JBWXQI010000002.1, forward strand.
ATCGCTGGGTCCTGCAGAACGCGGCAAGCTGGGGCGGCGACACCGCCAAGCTGGCGCTTGCGGGCGAGAGCGCAGGCGGCAATCTCGCGGTCGCGACGGCGATCTATGCGCGCGACAACAACCTGGCCAAGCCGCTGCATATCCTGTCGGTGTATCCGATCGCGAACAGCAGCATGGACCTGCCGTCGCGCAAGGATTCGGCAAATGCGAAGCCGCTCAATACGGCGATGCTGAAGTGGTTCGGCCATTACTACACCACGTCGATGGCGGACATGCAGGACCCGCGCCTGAACCTGGTAGGCGCGAACCTGCGCGGCCTGCCGCCGACGACAATCGTAAACGCGCAGATCGATCCGTTGCGCTCGGACGGCGAGACTCTGGCCGCCGCGATGAAGTCCGCGGGTGACAAGGTCGAGCAGCGTACGTTCCCGGGCGTCACGCACGAGATGTTCGGCATGGGGGCGGTCGTCCGCGGTGCGTACGACGCGAACATGTATGCGATCGGCCGGCTCAAGGTCGCATTCGGCATCCGAAATTAATCTCAGATCAAGGATCATTCCGATGAAGATAGTGATGATGTCGGCCGCATTCGGTGCGGTCCTGCTCGTAGCGCCAGCCTCGGCACAGGTCATGGCGCCGACCGAGTATGTGACGACTGCCGGCGCAAGTGATCTGTACGAGATTACGTCGAGCCAGGTCGTTATCGAGACGACGCAGAACCCGCAGCTGCGCGACTTCGCCCAGATGATGATCACGCAGCACACCCAGAGCACGGCGGACGTCAAGGCAGCGGCAATGCGATCGCGCGTTCGTGTCGCACCGCCGAAGCTGATGCCGTTGCAGCAGGAACTGATCACGGAACTGCGTGCCGAGACCGGTCCGGCACGTGACGCGGCGTATGTCGCGCAGCAGAAGGCGTCGCACGGCCAGGCTCTCGCCGTGCAGAAGGCCTATGCGATGGAAGGCACCGCGCCTGCGCTCAAGACGACTGCAGCGGCGATCGTCCCCGTCGTCGAGCATCACATCATGATCCTGAAGGCCATGTAATCTGCTGGGGTATCCGGTCGGTGCAGGACGCGCCGACCGAGCGAAAAGGCTGGCAAGGCCGCCTCGAAGGTCCTGAAGGACGGACGAACCGGGAAGGAATCAAAAACAGCTGCTGGATCTGCTTTATCTCAGCACCCCGACAAGAAGAAGTGACTGGCGGGGCCGGTCGGTACCGGCCCCACTCATCACCACGTCGACCCACAAGTGGACGTTCAGGCCGCTCTGCTGGCTTACCAGCTTCGGTAATTCATTCATGTGGATTGATCCATCGCCGCGAGTGACCTGTCGAGGACGTGGAACGGTGAAAAGTAGGACGAAGCCGTCATTCCTACCCGGATCTCTAATCGTCAGCTCTTGATAGAAGCTCACGTTCAGCGCTGGCCCGAGCGACGTGGCGTTACGACAGAACCTAGGCCGGTTGCCGACGGGCCACTTTAAAGAAGCTGGCAGAAAAAGGTCTCTCGATTGCTGCGACCAGCGTCTCGACTCCTCACGCCGCCTCCGATTTCTCGCTCCACAGCTGGTCGGCGACGGCCACGAAGTGCGGGATCGAACAGAATTCGCAGTCGACGATGCGGGGGCGACAGCTGCGGAGCTTCCCGATGGGTGCCCCCCATGGATCGACCTGCCAGTAGTTGGTGTCTGCCAGACCGGTCTGAACGCGCAGCATCTCGACCACCAGCAGATTGCCGGCGAGAGCACTGACGAACGCGAAGGGGGCGAGAACCTGCTTGCCCTCAGCGGATTTCAACGCCTGCTCAGCGCACAGCTGCTTGAACAGGCTGTCGTACGCCATGCCCTCCATTGCCGCCGGCTGGATCCCCGCGTTGGCGCCAGCGATTCGCGCCGCCGCATCGGCAGAGATGAGACTTTCCCTGACCATGTCTAGGCTGATCCCGAGCCCATCGGCAATGGCCCTTTCCCGCGCATGCTCGTCGGGAACGTGGCGGTAGATGCAAGACAGACATGCATTGGCGGTCGGCTGGCGATGCCAATGCACGACCACCGCCCGGATGTCGGTAGTCGACGCGTCGAAGACGCGTCCGGGGACTTCGGCCTGAATAGCGCGACGGACGCGACGACTGTCGACGGTGACGATCGCAGTGCGCTGAGGTCCATTCTTCGCCACGTAATCGTGATAATCGCCATTGAAGGGGATCAGCGCGACATTTGGGAAATCGGGGCTGGCGTTCCGCGCCAAAGTCTCAGCTTTGGGGTGCTCGACGTCGGTCTCGGTGAAATAGAGGCATCGGTTCGGATTGCCGCCGCCGACTGCCTTGGGATCGACGATCGGCAGCGTACCCCGCGCGTCGACATGGCGCAGCGCCCGCAGGAAGGCGTTGCCGACGGCGCCCGCGCCGATGAGCGCGGCGCCGTCTAGGTCGATCGACGCATCAAGAGCCTCGCGCGATATGCCGAGTTGATCGAACGGCACCGTGATTGGAAGGCTGACCTTCGGGAGTTCCTTGGCGTCAATCGCCAGAGACAGCGTTGCCGCCGCTGTCGAACATGCTGCGATCGCCGCGAAGAGGGGATGCGGCTCCGTAGACGCCACCTTTGGCGGTTCAAGGCCGATTACCGCCTTGGACGCATCGATCCTCGCGTACAACCGCTTGGCGTCCGATCGCGGCACGACATCGCCGACGACGAGTTCGACCTTCACGTCATCTGCCGGATCCCGCGTCACCGACATCGTGCGATCGAGAAGATCGCAGATCTCCTTGGCCCAGTCGGCGCAAGAAGCGCGCTCGCCCACCGTAACCAGGATCCGTCCTTCGAGACGGGCCGATGCGGCGTCCTCTTCGACGCCGAGCGCCGATGCGAGCATCCGAGCATTCTCTTGCCTAGCGTTGATCATTCCACGTCTCCAATGCACCCGTCCGGCCCGCCCGTCGGGACGCGAACCCATTCGTTTTCGCCGGAAAGGCGATAGCTGGCGGCCTGCTCCGCGAAGTTCGCCGGCGTGGTGTTGCGGGCGAATTCCGGCAGCACGAGCGACAGGGCGCCGATATGGCGGACGATCGCCCATTCGTCGTCGGCCTCCGAGTGGAAGGCCCTGCCGGGGTGGCTATGGACCTGCGCTAGTATCTTCAGGCGCGCGCCGCGCAGATGGGTCATCAGGGCGCGCAGGCTCGCCGCCGGCAGCTTGAAATAATCGATGTCGGTGATCTGATAGGGCTCGTAGACCTCCGTCACCGGCATCGGTTCTCGGATACCGGAGGCGGGCCCCAGCCAGAGGACGACGCGTTCCTCGGAACGTGCGCCGCCCGCACGCAGAATGTCGATCGTTCGTGCGAGCGTGTCGGTGGTGCAGCTGAGCGCGGTCATCCTACTGCCTTCTTCCATGAGCGGTAGATCTGGGTGACGATGCCGATGAGGTCGTTGCCTGACGTGCCGCGATAGTTCGACCATGCCTCGGTGAGGTGGCTTTCATGGGTATGGTATTCCCGGACCCCGCGCATGCACACGAACAGACGCCCCGTCACCGGATGGGGGCACGGATGGAAGATGTTGCCCGTGGAAGGCGGCGCCGCATCCACCGGCGTGCCGTCGCCACGCAGGAGCTGGATGCTGGGGGGCAGCTCGTTCCACTGCTCGCATTCCAGCCGCAGTCGCAGCGCCGCCGCGGTCGGGTGGTGGAAGATGACGTCGAAGACGGGGTATTCCGCCGACACGATCTCCCAACCCCAGTGGCTCACGGCGGCGACGTCGAGGCGGCTTACGTCCGCCTCGAACGCCGCCCGCGAGATCAGCTCAAGCATTGCCGCCGCCACCTTCGCGCGGCATCCAGTCGAGTTCGACGGTACCGGTCAGGCCCGCCTGCCCGAAGGTCAACGAGGCGTTGATGTCGTTGCCTGCCAGGCTGACGACCCAGCCCGACGTGTCGGCGAGATCGAGCTTCCGCGCCGCCTTCTCCAGCACGGACGAGATCGTCTCATCGCTCTTGACGCGCAGCCCGCCTTCGGCCGGGAACACGCCGCTGAGCGTCATGACTGTCACCAGCAGCTTGTCGGCACCGTGATGCTTGCGCGAGACGATGTGCTCGACGCCCTTCGGGCCGAACGCGATGGTGTTGCCGGGCCGGAGAACCACGTCGGGTTCGTCCTTCCGCTCCAGAACCCAGTCCTGCCCCTCCGGGGCCGGCCAGATCTGGTTGAACTCGTCCGTCTCGATCTGATCCGTGGGCCAGATCTGCCCGATCTCGTTCACGGTGAAGGCGGATGCCTCGTCGGACAGGACGGCGCGCAGCTGACTATCAGGATGATCGGCGAGGACGATCCTAGCGTCCGTGGTCATATGAGTGGTGCGTCCGTTCTCGATCATGACGGCCTGGTGCTCGCTGGCCGGGGTCAGCCCGGCGGCATTGAGCGCCTCGCGCACCTGATGATTGCGTCGTCGAACTTGATGAGCTCGCCGTTCACGGGGAACTCGTTGGCGGCGCGATCGCGCCCGGGGTCGAAGATGGTCATTGTGTCTTTTGCTCCAGTACGATGCCCGCCACGTCGCCGGGACACTTGACGATCGAGCCGTCTGGACTAAAGTGTCGAAACAGTCTCGATACGGACGATGTATGCATCGGGACTAATTAGCGCGTCAAGTCCGAATATGGACAAGGAGTACTTTATGATGGCGATAAGCGCCCCCGACGCCCATGCGGTCGTCGGGCGATCGGGGATTCCAGCCGAGTTGGAGGCCTTCTTCGCAATGGCCGAGCGGTGGGGCCTGTCCACTGACGAGCAGATCCTCCTGCTAGGATCCCCCGGTCGTTCGACATTTTTCAAGTGGAAGAAAGAGGGCGGCAACCTGCCAGCCGACACGCAGGAGCGGCTCTCCTATATCTTCGGCATCTGGAAATCGCTGCGGATCCTCTTCACCGTCGACGAGCGCGGCGAGGAGTGGGTGCGTAAGAAGAACACGTATTTCGACGGTGCCAGTGCGCTCGACGTGATGCTCGAGGGCAAGGTCACCAGCCTATACAAGGTGAAGCGCTTCCTAGATGCCCAGCGTGGCGGTTGAGATCGGACCCGTCGTGCCATGGAAGGGCGAGACCTTCCGGCTCATTCCGTCCCGTTTCCCTCCGGTCTCGGTTTACGAGGGCATGGTCGCCAACGACCGCATGGACGCCCTGGTCGATATCGAGAACCTAACCAACCCTCGCCTCCAGTCGCAGGCTCGCATCGCCAGAATGGAGAACAAGGACCCGAAGACGTCGGCGCGCCTCCAGAACTGGAACCTTGCCCCCTTTGCCTACGGCCATCCAGACGGCAGCACCTTCTTCGACGCCGACCGTCCGTGCCTTGAGGTCGCTGCCGACCGGCAGACCGCGCTGGCGATCTCCGTGGCGAAGCGTCAGCGCTTTCTCGCCTGCACTTCGGAGGGCCCGATCGGCCTGGACATGCGAATGTTCAAGACGCCGCTATCGGGCCGGTTCGTCGATCTGCGCCACCTTGGCGCGGAGGAGGTGCGGGACCGCGGGCGTGACCTGGGCAAGTCCATCGTGGACGATGTGGACGGGGTGCTATTCCATCCGATCGAACGCCCCAGCGCGACGGCGATCTCCGTCCTGAACGGGTCGGTTCTCGAGCAGACCCTCCAGGCGGTCCACTATCGCTACCAGTGGAACGGTGAGCGTATATCGCTTCTCTACGCGTTCGACGACAAAGGTACCCGGATCGAGCCTGACCTTCTGCACAGCGAAGCGGAGTGCCTCGCCGCCTAGATCTTGGCGGAAATCCTGCCTGCCCGCCAGCCTTCGAGGCGGACGATCTCGTGGAAGTCGCAGCCCGGAGTCCTGCAGACGATGCTGGGAACGACCCGACCGTCGGCCTCGATCGTGTGGTCGCGAAGCGCGATGCCGTGGCCGTAGGAGCAGGTCACCTCCGCCTTGAAGCGACGTATCGTGGAGGGATGGCTCGCCTTCCAGTGAAGTCTTTCCGGTCGACCTTCTCCGGCATGCTCCTTGAGGCCGATAAGCGGATAAGATCGCTGGCGCGAAGCAGCGCCTGTCGGCCGGGACGTTCTGGAAGCTGGCCGCTGGGCGTTCGGCTCGCCGACGAAGAAGCGCAGTATCGCCTTAAACCACTTTGGCATCGATTTCTCCACGCATGCGCGGCCACAAATTTCCATATGCAGCGCTCTGACTATAGCAGATCGTTGGCGTCTTCGCTGCTACGGATCGGTTTAAAGGCTCCATGTCCGGAACCTAGTGTGTCGCTGAACCCTATTGGGATTTCCATAGAAACTGAGAAAACGGCGACTTTCAGGACCGAAAGTTGGACTGGAGAATGGCTGAAAATTGGGCGCGTTCCTTACGCGGCGAGGCGCTGTGCGATGCAGACCGTGAAACACGACAAGATCTGTCGTTCGACGAAGCCATCTTCAATCTTGGCGGCGGCACCGAGTCGCAGCGAAATTGGAGAACGACATGAGCAAAAGCATAGGCAGAGGCAGCTTCCGCAGCGCGGTAAGCGGGCGATACGTCACGGCGACGCACGGCAACGCCAGCCCGCGTTCCACCGTGCGCGAGAGCGCCGGATCGAGCGGCAGCTCGGGCAGCCACTACCGGAGCGCCATCTCGGTTCGATATGTGACGACCGCCCACGGGAAGGCGAGCCCCGACACCACCGTCAAGGAATCCTGAGCATGGCGAAGCGATACGTCCGGGCAACTGGCAAGAACACGCAGGGTGACATCACGAAGCTGTGCAATTCCGGCGACTATTGGTCCCCTCGCAGCAAGGCGGACGCGATCAGCGACATCGAAAGTGGCACCCAAGAATACTGGGTGAACTGGGCCAACGCGCCGGAGACGAAGATCCGGGTCGTGCAGGGCCCAACCGGCAAGTACCTCCGCACCGATCGCGATACTACGTCGCGCAACAACCTCGACGACCTGCCCGACTGCTGACCGGGCCACTCGGGCCGGGGCATCGCCCCGGCCCCGTCTTCTCAGGGCATCGACGGGAAGTCGTCCCTGCGGTGATCCGCGACCATGCGAGCAAGTTCGGGCGGCGACAGCACTTCGACGGCGTCGCCCCACATGTAGAGGTGCCAGCACATCTCCAGCAGACCCGACGCCCGGAAGCGGACCAGCATCGAACCCTCCGGCTGCTTCTCGACCACCTGCGTTGGATGGAACCGGAAGCCTTCTGCGCGCGGAACCGCCTTCGGGGAGAACCGCCACGCCACGTCGTGCATGCCGTCCGCCTGCTGATACGACCCGAAGCATCGCTGCGCATGCTCGTCGAGGTCGAAACCGGGCTTGCGGGCGAACGTCTCCGGCAGGACTGTCGCCTCTTCGATCGCATCGACCCTGAAGTGCTGGATGCCACCGCCAGTCTTCTCCAGGTCGACCGCCACCACGTACCGCCGTGCACCCAGCAGAAGTCCATGCGGCGCGATCACCCTGTCCCGGGCCGACGCATCCTTCCAGCCGCGATACCGTATTCGCAAGCGGGAGCATCCCTTCAGAGCTGTGGATATGGCAGCGTCGATGGGGTCTCGACCGATCGGACGAGGGCCTGGTCGGGCGGCATGGCCAAGGGCGAGCAGCAGCACCTCCTCGTCCGCCTCGATGCGACGGCTGCGCTCATCCGGTATCAGCGCGAGGATCTTCGCATGAAGCGACCGGAGCGCCCTGACCTGATCCGCCCCCGCTCCGTTCGCAAGCATCTCCTCGGCGAGCGACATCGCAGCCAGTTCGTCCGCCGTGGGCGTCAGCAGCGGTGCATTTCCGGTACGCGGCAGCTTCCATCTCGTCCTGCCCGATTCCTCGTCGCGGAAGTCCTCGAGCTCGGGAAAGCGCTCCCTCAGGGCCTTGATCACCCGCTGAGCTGTTCTGTAGTCGCGCTCCAGCACGCGCTCGATGTCCTCGAGCCCCACTCCCCTCGCCGACGCTGCAAGCGCAGCTATCGTCAGGAGATCGATCGCGTTGCGATACGACATCCTCCCATCTCCCATGCGACAGGATCTGTTGTCTGGCATCGATATGGTCTTCGTGCATTATCAAGTCCAGCGTACGAAAGATCCGAGACGGGGAAACAACATATGCTTCGACATCAGGGCCGAACGATCTTCTCCGCGAGCGATCTCGTGAACTTCATGGGGTGCGTCCATGCGACGACGTTCGACACGGTCAATCTGACCGCGCCGACCGCGTTCTCACCTGACGACGCCAGCGCCGTCCTTCTGCAAGAGAAGGGCATCGAGCACGAACTCGGCTATCTCGCTCGGCTGCGCGGCGAAGGCCGTAGCGTCGCGGAGATCGCGGCGGAGGGAACGCTGGAGGAGCGCATCGAGGCAACCCGGCGGGCGATGCGCGAAGGTCCCGACGTCATCTACCAAGGCGCATTCCTGGTCGGCCGATGGCACGGCTATTCCGACTTCCTGCTGAAGCGCAGCGACATGGTCTCGTCGTTCGGTCCGTATGCGTACGACGTCGCCGACACGAAGCTCGCCCGGTCGGCCAAGGCGAAGCACGTCCTGCAACTCTGCGTCTACGCCGACATGCTGGCCGCCGAGCAGGGCGTCGTCCCAGCGGAGATGCACGTCGTCCTCGGGACCGGTGAGGTCGCGTCGCTGCCGACCGCTTCCGTCCTCCACTACTTCCGTCGCGCACGGGAGCGGTTCGAGGCGTTCGTCGACGCCTCGCCGATCGCATCGTCGACCGATCCCTGCGGCCACTGCACCTTCTGCCGCTGGATCGACCGATGCGACGCCGAATGGGAGGCCGCCGACCACCTGTCAATCGTGGCGGGGATGGGACGCAGCCAGATCGCGACCCTCCGGTCCTTCGGCGTTGACGACATCGGTGCCTTGGCGACGATCCCGGACGGCGGCAGGGTTCCCGGCATGCAGCCCGCGACCGTCGCGAAGCTCTCAGGTCAGGCCGCCCTCCAGCATCACCATCGAACGACCGGCGAACGCCGCATCGAGATCCTGCCGCCTGTCGAAGGCCGCGGGCTCGGTCGGATGCCCCGCCCGGACGCAGGCGACATGTTCTTCGACATGGAGGGGGATCCCCTGTTCGTGGGTGGGCTAGAGTACCTCTTCGGAGTCGTGGCGTTCGACGACGCGGGCGACGACCGCTTCCACGCATTCTGGGCGCACGACCGCGACGCGGAGAAGCGGGCATTCGAGGCGTTCATGGACTTTGTGACCGTTCGCATCGCCCGCCATCCACAGGCGCACGTCTACCACTACGCCTCGTACGAGGAGACGGCGCTGAAGCGTCTCGCGATGTACCACGGCACCCGCGAGAAGGAGGTGGACGATCTGCTCCGCGGCGATCGTCTCGTCGATCTCTACAAGGTCGTGGCTGAGGGGATCCGCACTTCCGAGCCCCGCTACTCGATCAAGAACATGGAAGCGTTCTATCTTCCCGGCGGGCGGCAGGGCGAGGTGAAGACCGCGGGCGACAGCATCGTCATCTACGAACGCTGGCGACAGCTGGGCGACGACGCCATGCTGCAGGAGATATCCGACTACAACGAGATCGACTGCCGATCGACGCGGATGTGCCGCGACTGGCTCCTGTCTCTCCGCCCGCCAGAAATCGGATGGTTCGCCGGTCGGCAAGTCGCGCCACCGGACCCGGCCAAGGTCGCAGCGCGTGAGGAGGCTGACGAACGCACGCGGATGCTGGCTGATCGTCTCCTCGCCGACGGCGACAAACCTTGGCTACGGCTGCTGGTCGATTTGCTCGAATTCCACAGACGCGAGGCCAAGCCGACGTGGTGGGCGATGTTCGCGCGGCAAGACATGGACGCCGAGGAACTGCTGGACGATGCGGAATGCATCGCCGATCTTCAGCCGCACCCGACGATGCGGCCTTGGAACGACAAGCGATCGGTCGTTCACCCCTTCGTCTTCCCGCCCCAGGACTTCAAGATGAAGGTCGGCGACAAGCCCCTGCGGTCGGGCAGCCTCGAACCCGCCGGCGAGATCGTCTCCCTGGACGAGGACGAACGCATCGTGGCACTGAAGCTCGGCCCCACGCGATCGGCCATCGAAACCGGATGCGCGCTGATCCCCGAGGGTCCCGTGGGCGACAAGGCCCTGCGAGACGCGGTCCACCGATACGCGACCGACGTGGCGGCCGGTGGATCCCGGTATCCGGCTCTCACCTCGATCCTGCGTCGCGACCGACCGAGGCTTTCCGGCCGTGAATCTGGCCAGGCGATCATCCCCGTGGAGGCCGACGCTACGGCCGGGACCATCGACGCCCTGCGCATCCTCGACCACAGCTATCTACTCGTCCAGGGACCGCCGGGAGCGGGCAAGACCTACACCTCGTCCCAGGCGGTCGTCGCGCTGCTGGCCGCCGGCAAACGCATCGGCGTCGCATCGAACTCGCACAAGGCGATCAACAACCTGCTTAAGGAGGTCCAGGCGATGGCCACGGCGCAGGGCCTGAACCTCCGCGGCATGAAGAAGTCGAGCCGGGAGGACCAGAAGCTGGACGGGGGCGGCTGGATCGAGGACGTCGTTGGCGGCAACGGCAGCGGCGTGCAGCCGCACCACCGGCTCGTCGCCGGGACCGCGTGGCTGTTCGCCCGCGAGGAGCTCGACCAGGCGTTCGACCACCTTGTTATCGACGAGGCCGGGCAGGTCAGTCTCGCCAACGTGCTGGCCATGGGAACGTCAGCGAGGAACGTGGTCCTCGTCGGCGACCAGATGCAGCTGTCGCAGCCCATCAAGGGCACGCACCCCGGCGGCAGCGGACGGTCGGCGCTGGAGCACCTCCTAGAAGGACATGCCACCGTCCCCGCCGACCAGGGGGTCTTCTTGCCGATCACCCGCCGCATGCATCCCGATCTCTGCCGCTTCGTCTCGGACGCCGTGTACGAGGGACGACTGGAGGCCGAAGCGACCACGGCAGTCCAGCGGATCGAGGTCAACGCAACCCTCGACCCTGAGGCTCTCGCCCCGTACGGCCTCCGCTTCGTCGATGTGCACCATGCCGGACGCACGCAACGCGCGCCCGAGGAGGTGGGGAGGCTGGCGACGACCTATCGTGCGCTGCTGGGATCACACTGGACCGACCGCCAAGGCGTCCGGCACACCATAGGCACCGACGACATCCTGGTCGTGTCGCCGTACAACATGCAGGTCGAACTGCTGAAGCGAACGCTTCCGGAAGGCGCACGGGTCGGGACGGTGGACAAGTTCCAGGGTCAGGAGGCACCGGTCGTGCTTGTCTCGATGGCGACCTCCTCCGGGGACGACCTCCCACGCAACATCGAGTTCCTCTACAGCCGCAACAGGATGAACGTGGCGATCAGCCGGGCTCGCTGCCTCGCCGTCGTCTACGCCAACCCGCGACTGCTCGAGATACCGTGCAGAACCATCGCGCAGATGGAGCTGGTGGACGGGCTCTGCTGGGCTCGGGAGTTCGCGGTCGATCAGGCGTCGCGAAATCGGGCGACGGATCTCGACAACGGAATCGAGGCGCCGATCCATGCGGCATGATCGAACGACGAGTCATTCGACGACCACGGCGATGCCGGACACGCTGCCGAAGTCGGTGAGCACGGAAATACGGTCGTTCTGCCGCTCCATCTCAGAATACGATCCGATTTGGGTCCGCTGCCGTCCCGACCGCGACGCCGTCCCTTCGGAATGCTTTGACAACGTGGCGAGGAAGGTCCCCCGCGCCGGCGGATCGGTCGTCAGCGGGTGGGCGATCTGGACAACGCCCGGCGTCTACTTCGAGGCAGAGCATCACGGCGTCTGGCGTCGTCGGACGGGGGAGCTCGTTGATGTCTCGCCCCAACCTAATCTGCCCAAGCGCATCCTGTTCCTGCCCGACCCTGAAGCCGTCTATGATCCGCTGCGGCATAGGGACAACGTGCTGGTAGTAGCCAGCAACGATCCCGCGGGCATCGAATTCGTCGCATTGGGAAACCGAAGGAATCAGATCCACGGCGCCTATCGGGCAGGTGGTAACAGATTGGCGCTGTTCACCCACTCAGACCAGAAGGAGCTAGGCGAGATCGAGACGCGACTGAGAACGCTATCGGCGCAGTTGCTTCGCTCCCCATGAGGTTCTGCTGACGGTTCGGCTCCACCGCAGGCATGAGATGGATCGACTGCCCGCCCCCGCCGTTCGAAAAGCCCGTCTGGTAGTATGACGCGAACACATGTACCCATCGGCGATGCATTGGGAAGCACGACCAAGCGGCTGGATAAAGAACGCCGAGGACGCACGTTCGAATTCGGACATCGACTACGGTCGCATCATTCATTCAGCATCGTTTCGTCGACTACAGGGCAAGACCCAGATCCTGAACCTCGGCGACAGCGACTTCTATCGGACCCGGCTCACCCATTCTTTGGAGGTGGCGCAGATCGCCGGCGGGATCGTCCGGCAACTCCGGCAGGACAACGGCGGTCACGCCGGGGTTGCCCATCTGCCCGATCTCGCCATGATCCAGGCCATCGGATCGACACATGATCTCGGTCATCCGCCCTTCGGTCACGGTGGCGAGGTCGCTCTCAACTTCTGCATGGCGGAACATGGCGGCTTCGAGGGAAACGGTCAGACGCTGCGTATCCTAACGAAGCTCGAGAAGTTCTCCGATAGGCATGGCGCCGACCTCACCCGCCGGACCCTGCTCGGCACGCTGAAATATCCCGCCTGCTACTCCACCACCTGTCATCCGGAAAGGACCCCACGCCTGCAGGCAGGCCCCGTCAGCATCGCCCTGGTGGACCGCGACGCGTCCAAACCGCCGAAATGCCACATGGACAGCGAGTGTCCGGAGGTCGATTGGATACTTGAAGTGCTGTCGGAGACGGACAGACGCCTTTTCACCGCGACCGACCGCACGATGGCGGAGGCACGGAATGAAGCGAAGGCGAAGCATCTTAAGACGCTGCACAAGTCGCTCGACTGCAGCATCATGGACGTCGCCGACGACATCGCGTTCGGCGTGCATGATCTCGAGGACTCGGCGGCGCTTGGCCTCGTGACAGCCGAAGACTGGGAGGCCCATGTCGCGCCGGCCATGTGCGAAGGCTTCTTCGTCTGGATGAGCGATCGCGGCCGAAGCCGCTTCGGGAACGATGCCTACGCCACCCTCATGCGCAAGCTGTTCGGGGATGCTTCCAGCCGGAAGCACGCCGTGAGCCTGCTGGTCGGCTACTTCATCCATCGCTGCGAGATCGTCGAACTCGACGAGTTCGCTGAACCCCTGCTGCGTTTCCGCGTAACGATGGAGTCGAAGGCCCGCATATTCCTGGATGCTTTGAAGACGCTTGTCTATGAAGCCGTCATTCGCAGCGCCGAGGTCCAGCACCTGGAATTCAAGGGGCAGCGCATGGTCGTCGCCGTCTTCGAGGCACTAGCGTCAGAACCGGTTGCATTCCTGCCGAAGAATACCTTCCGGCAGTACGAAGCGGCCGGAAAGGACATTCGGGTCATCTGCGACCACGTCGCCGGGATGACCGACATGTTCCTGTTAAAGACCTACGAGCGCCTGTTCAGCCCCCGCATGGGATCCGTGTTCGATAGGATCTAGCCATCAGCGGCGCATTGAGCGTGCTAATTGCGCCCGACATCAGCAAGGATCGAACGGAAGAGCTGCGGGGGTTGAATTATCGGCGACCGAACGCCGGATTTGGTCCAGGTGATCACGGGAACGCGATACCTCTGCCGAACGTGGATCGTGCTCCGGTGTAGACGGCACGGTTCGGTCGGCATTCGAACCATGCCCAATCACAGGAACGAGCGACAGTTCGTGACTATATCGCTCGGAAGCGAAGGAGCGGTATACCCCCATTCACGGGCGCTTACACCCTCGCGGTTGCTACCTGACGAATGGCCGCCTGCCGCAGTCAGCCTTCGGAAAGCGGCCATTCCGGTTTCCACCAGAGATCGGCCAATTGGACCCCTGCCCGTCAATGAACGAACGGCTGTTTACAACAAATCGCTGCCCGAAAGCGGTCGGGCTGCAATCCACCAAACGGCATACGTTCAGGCCCCAACCTAGCCATACGAACGACGTCTTCGTACATAGCCCGGTGCCTTAATCGACAACCCGCTTTCCGCTATTCACAAGTGAGCGCTCCGGGAGCAGCCCTCGCTCCTTTTTCACCTCCACCAAATGGAGCGACATACGTTCGATGACGTATGACACCGTCCCCCGTTTTCAGGCATCTCTTTCGTAGAAGCTTGGCATCGCGGGGTTAGTATGAGCGGAGTTCGTGTCGGCAAGAGGATCATTGGAGCACAGGCGCCGGTCATCGTGGGGTGGGACAACATTCCCAAGGTCGAGGGCGGCCCGGTGAAGCAGATGTTCTTCACCTGGTTCCAGCCGACGATGCTTTTCGCGCTGATAGCCTTCTGGTTCTATGCACCCAATTCGATCGCCAAGGCATCGACCGCGATCGGCATCGGCATCGGCTTCAAGGTTCTTCTGCTGGGGCTCGAATGGCTGGCCCCGCGCCATGAAAGCTGGCGGCTGACCTGGAAGGAACTGACCACCGATCTCTTCTATGTCGGGATCGGCTTCACCGTCGTCCGCCTGATCGACAGCTATATCGGCGACGGTGCGATGATCGAGGCGATCCAGCATTCGTTCGACTGGGAGAAGTTCGCCTGGTTCACCGGACTGCCCCTGCTGGTGCAGGCGCTGATGATCTCGCTGGTGTTCGATTTCGGGCAATATTGGATGCATCGCGGGATGCACAACTGGCATCCGCTGTGGCTGGCGCACGCGCCGCATCACTACATCACGCAGCTCAACGTCAACAAGGGCGCGGTCGGCAATCCGGTCGAGCTGTTCCTGATCGGGCTCGGGATCGGCGGGTTCTTCGATTTCGTGCCGCGCGCCGCCCTGCTTGCAGGGGCCTTCGGCCTCGCAGTCGGCACCTACCAGCACATCAACGTCCGCTTCAACTCGCCGCGCTGGTGGCGCTTCCTGTTCAACACCACCGAGCATCACAGCGTGCATCATTCGCAGGACTTCGAAGCGAGCCGCAGCAATTATTCGAACACCTGGGTGATCATCGATCGCGTGTTCGGGACCTGCGTCGACGGCGAAGCCGAACTGCTCGGGATGGAAGGCGGTCGCCCCATGTCGGTCCGCGAGACGATGACCTACACCTTCGCGCACGGGTGGAAGTCGGCCAGGGAGCGGTTCGGTCGGCGGTCGATGGGCGCCATGGTGCCGGCTCCAACGGTACCGGGTCAAATGGTACCGGCAGAATGACCGGAACCGCTCCGACCGCGGACCGAGCCCCGGCGTTCGACACGACGGCTCCGCGGGCATCGCTGGGATATTCCGTGTACCGGCGCTTCATCGACGGGATCTGGCATGTCGAGGGCAGCCTTCCCCTCGCACCGGGCCAGTCTGTCGACGACGCCTTCGAACGGCTCGACCCGCTGTTCCGCCAAACCGGGACGAGCCACGACCGGGCAGGCGACACGCTGACGTTTCGGAAGGAAAGTCAGGCCGCACAGGACAAGATGGCGGTTTTCGACGGCGGCGTCCTGCGGATCGAACCGGACGCGCCCGGCCTGATGTTGCGATACCGGCTCGCCAGCCGCGCGCTGCTGTTCTGCTTTCTCGCACCGCTGCTGTTTCTCGCCTTTGCCCAGGCGACGATCGTTCTCGGCAAGTTCGAGCAGGCGAGGACCGCGGCCAAGGGCAAGAAGCCCGAGGTCAAGAAGCCGCCCGTGGTGCTGAACCCGATCGACAAGGCGCTGGGCGCTCCTGAACCCGACCCGCCGAAAAAGAAGAAGAAGGCGGACGAGGACGACAAGAAGCCTTCGCCGACCCCCGCCTATGTCTTTGCGGGTATGTTCGCGGCACTCTACGTCATCGGGCGGGTTCTGGAAGATCGGCAGATCAAGGCGCTGTTCCGACGACGCCTGATGGACGCATAGCGTCGCGACGATCGACCCGGTTCCCGATGCTCCCCCATGAATTCCGAGCGCACGTTGCGTATGAACGTCGCGCGGCTAAAGATGCGCTCCAAGATCCTGGAGCCATGTGTTTGGTCGATAGCGCGTTCCTGCCTGATAAGACGTTCGCCAGCCGGGTCGACTGGAACCTGTTGCGGACTTTCGTCGAAATCGTCCGCGCCGGCGGGATCGGCGCGGCCGCCCGAAAGCTGAACAAGCAGCAGCCGAGCATAAGCGCCGCGCTCAAACGGCTCGAGGAACAGGTCGGCGAACAGCTGCTGAACCGCTCCTCGTCCGGCGTCGAGATGACGGCCGCGGGCACCGCCCTGCTCGGCATCTGCGAGGAGATGCTCGAAGCCGCAAGGATGGTGCCGCACCAGGTCGCGCAGGCGACCAAGCGGGTCGAGGGCATCGTCCGCATCCAGCTGATTTCGGCGGTCGCCTCCACCGAGTTCGACGAAGCAATCGCCAGCTTCCACCGCCGCAATCCCAACATCCATATCGAGATCCGCGTCTCGCCCTGGCGCGCGGTGCTCGACGCGCTGGAGCATGGCGAGGCGGAGATCGGCGTCGGTTACGACAGCAACGCGCGGAGCAGCCTGGTCTACGAACCGCTGTTCGTCGAACGCCAGCAACTCTATTGCGCGCGCAGCCATCCCCTGTTCGGGCACCGCGTCGAGCGTCTGGGCGAACTGAAGGACGAGGGGTTCGTCCTGACCGGCGAGGACGAACTCGACACCATCACCCGCCTGCGCCGTCGCTATCGTCTCGGCACGAAGGCGAACGGCCATGCGGAGGACATCAACGAGGCAGCCCGGTTGATCACCCTCGGCGTCGGCATCGGCTTCCTGCCCGTGCTCGCGGCTGCGGACGCCGTCGCGAAGGGGCGATTATGGCCGTTGCTCTACGCCGATGCGGAGCCCGCCTACGACATCTTCCTGCTCGCGAGGGCCGAGCCGTCGCGCGATACCGCCACACAGTTGTTTTTGGACGAAGTCACCCGAAGGCATAGGGCACAACGCAGGGCATAGATTTCAGCTATGCCTTTCATCATTATTTTATGTCTTCATCGATGATCCCGAGCACGCCAACGTCGCCAAAGAGGTGATGCCTGCACCCGCCGTTCCTGTTCCCGCTCATAGCGGAGGACGGCGGCGCGCTGGCATCACCGGGTGGCTAAGGGGTGTGCTTGATGGTGTCTCGACCGTGGCTGAATGGCGTTGCAGCCGCCGCCATACTGCTCGCGCTGGGCGGTTGCGGCAGCAAGCCCTCGGGATCCGCGACCGAGGCCGGCGTCGTGAAGAAGGACTTCGCGATCGGCTGGTCGATCTACACCGGGTGGATGCCCTGGGCGTATGCGCAACAGTCCGGGATCGTGAAGAAATGGGCCGATAAATACGGCATCCAGATCCGGCTGGTTCAGGTCAACGACTATGTAGAGTCCGTCAACCAATACGCCGCCGGCAAGCTCGATGGCGTGGTCTGCACGACGATGGATGCGCTGACCATTCCGGCGGCGGGCGGCAAGGACACCACCGTGCTGCTGATCGGCGATTATTCCGACGGCAATGACGGCGTGGTGCTCAAGAACGGCCGGACGATGGCCGACATCAAGGGGCGCTCCGTCAAGCTCGTCGAACTGTCGGTGTCGCATTTCCTGCTCGCGCGCGGTCTGGAACTGAGCGGCATGAAGCTCGCCGACGTGAAGACCGTGAACACCGGCGACGCCGACATCGTCGGGGCATTCGCCTCCCCTGGCGTGAACGCGGTCGTCACCTGGAACCCTCAGCTTTCCACGATCCGCGCCACACCGGGCGCCACGCAGGTCTTCGACAGCTCGAAGATCCCCAACGAGATACTCGATACACTTAACGTCAGCACCGAGACGCTGAAGGCCAACCCGAACCTCGGCAAGGCGCTGGCCGGCATCTGGTACGAGACGATGGCGATCATGACCCGCAACGATGCGGCGGGCCGCACCGCGCGCGCCACGATGGCGAAGGCCGCGGGCACGACCGAGGCGAGTTTCAACGAACAGCTCAAGACGACGCATCTGTACGCGAAGCCGCAGGACGCGGTCGCCTATGCGGAGAACCCGGACCTGATCACGGTGACCGACCGGGTCCGGCAGTTCAGCTTCGCACACGGCCTATTCGGTCCGAGCGCGAAGTCCGTCGATACGATCGGCATCACCTTCGCCGGCGGCAAGACGCTCGGCGATACCAAGAACGTGAAGCTGCGGTTCGACCCGAGCTACATGAAGCTGGCGGCGGACGGGAAGCTGTAGCCTCACACCAGCACGACGGGGGCAGACACAGACGACGAGCACCGTCGGGACAGCCGTTCCGACGAAAGGAGGAGCATGCCTTGGCCATGCGAGAAATCGGGGAATGAAATGAGCGTACGGCCAACACATTCCGCCATGCCGACGCCCGACAAGCGCGCCCGGAGCGCTGCGCCTGGGCGTCCGCGTTGACCCGGCTCGTCGACATTCGCCTCGGGCGCGGGGCACGATTGCTGCTGGGCGCGCTGCCGATCGTGGCGCTGCTGTTCGTCTATCTGCTCGCTTCCGAGGCGCGCCACCTCGACAATCCCGCCGACAAGGTGCTGCCGACCTTCGAGGCGATGGCGCAGGCCATTCGCGGCTTCACCACGGATCGCGACCCGTCCACCGATCGCATCATCCTCGTCGCCGACACGCTGGCGAGCCTGTACCGGCTCGGCATCGGCCTCGCCATCGCGACCGCCAGCGCGCTGGTGCTCGGCCTGCTGCTCGGCGTCATGCCGCTCGCGCGTGCCATCCTCGGCCCGATGGTCGCGGTGATTGCGGTCATCCCGCCGGTCGCGGTGCTGCCGATCCTGTTCATCGTGCTCGGGCTCGACGAAGCGTCGAAGATCGCGCTGATCGCGATCGGCATCGCGCCGTTCATGACGCGCGACCTGACGAGCTTCGTCGCGACCCTGCCGGTCGAGCAAACCGTCAAGGCGCAGACGCTGGGCGCCAATAGCTGGCAGCTCGCGATCCGCGTCGCACTGCCCCAGTTGATGCCGCGCCTGATCGAGGCGCTGCGACTTTCGATGGGGCCCGCCTGGGTGTTCCTGATCGCGTCCGAGGCGGTCGCCTCCGATGTCGGGCTCGGCTACCGCATCTTCCTGGTCCGGCGCTATTTCGCGATGGATATCATCCTGCCTTACGTCGCGTGGATTTCGCTGCTCGCGATCGCGGCGGATGCGCTGCTACTATTCCTCAGCCGCCGCGGCTTCCCTTGGGCGCACGGAGCTGGACGATGAGTCCGCTGCTCGAAATGCGCAACATCTGGGTCGAATATGGCGACAAGATCGTGCTCGAACGCGTCTCGCTCGAGATCGCCGAGCGCAGTTTCGTCGCGGTGGTCGGCCCGTCGGGTGCCGGCAAAAGCACCTTCCTCCGCCTGATCCTCGGCCAGGAGGCGCCGAGCCGCGGCCAGGTGCTGCTCGACGGCCAACCGATGCGCGCCGAATGCGGCCCCGATCGCGGCGTCGTGTTCCAGCGCTATTCGGTGTTCCCGCATCTCACGGCCTTACGCAACGTGATGTTCGGGATCGAATGCGCGCAGGCGCCCTTTGCCGCGCGGCTGTTCGGGGCGCAGCGGCGCGCGGCGCGCGACACCGCGGTCGAGATGCTCGCAGCGGTCGGTCTCGAACACAGCCTGGACGTCTATCCGGCACAGATGTCGGGCGGCATGCAGCAGCGGCTGGCGATTGCCCAAGCGCTCGTCAAGCATCCCCGCATTCTGCTGCTCGACGAGCCGTTCGGCGCGCTCGATCCGGGCATCCGCCTCGACATGCACGCGCTCATTACCCGGCTCTGGCAGGAACGCGGGCTGACCATCGTCATGGTGACTCACGACATCGGCGAGGCGTTCAAGCTCGGCACGCGCGTGCTCGCCTTCGACAAGCGCCGCCACGATCCGCACGCGCCGCACCGCTTCGGCGCGACCACCACCTACGACCTGCCGCTCGATCGCAAGACGCTGCCGCCACAGGCGCTGGTCGACGCGATCGGTGTTGGCGATCTTCCCCGGCCCGATCTTCCCCGGCCCGATCTTCTACGGAGACCCTTCGCATGACGACCACCACCGCCGATCCGTCCGGCGCCCGCGATCACGCCCGCGCGATGACGGGCACCCGGGTGGAGGCCATGCCCACCCTCCCCGCCACCGCCGACGACGCGCCCGGCGACACCGTCTGGGAAGAGACGATCGCGCCCGCGGGCTACTCGTCGCGCCGGATCGCCCGCGGAACACGCTTGCGCCTGATCGACGTCGCCGGCGACGCCTGCGCCTCGATGCTGGTCTTCAATGCCGAGACGCCGACCGAGCGGCTGAACGTCGCCGACACGCTGAAGGTGCAGTGGAACGGCTATCTGGGTGCGGGTCGGGTGCTGCTGTCGGACATGGGCCGCGTGATGATGACCATCCTCGAGGATGACGCCGGCACGCACGACGCGTTTTGCGGCGCGTCGAACGAAGCGTCCAACGCGCGCGCTTACGGCGACGGCAAGAATTACGGCGCGCACCCGAACGCGCGCGACCGCTTCATGCTGGGTGTCGCAAGGCACGGGCTCGGTCGCAAGGACGTCCACCCCTGCATCAACTGGTTCAAGGGCATCCGGATCGCCGAGGACGGCACCACCCTGCCCGAGAGCGGGCCCTTCCCGCCCGGCCGGACGCTCGTCCTGCGCGCGGAAATGGACCTGATCGTCGTGCTGGCGAACTGCCCTCACGTGCTCGACACCCGCGCAGATTTCACGGTGACGCCGCTGCGCGCGACGGCATGGCGCGGCGAACCGGCCGCCGAGGACGACCCCGTACGCACCGCGACGCCGGAAGGGCTCCGCGCCTTCCTCAACACCGAAGATCTCTACGCGCGCTGAAGGACCGACATGACCACTTCCCCCCTCCCCGGTACCATCCGCCACGACGAGATCGTGCCCGCCCGCGCACCCTGGATGCACCGCGTCGCCGCCGCTGAAACGCTGCGCATCGTCGATCTCGAAGGCAATCAGGCGGTCGACTTCCTGATGTACGCCGCCGCCGATGACGCCGAGCGGTACAGTGCGCAGGACACGATCGCGGCGCAGCGCAACCTGTTCCTGCGTGAGGGCGCGGTGCTGCTGTCGAACGAAGGTCGGCCGATGATGACGATCACCGGCACCAGCGTCGCCTATCACGACACCATCGGTGGGGCCTGCTCGTGCGAGTCCAATACCTTGCGCTACGGCCACCATACGAAGGCGCAGCATAGCTGCGTCGACAATTTCCTCGACGCCAATATCCGCGCCGGCCGCGGCAAGCGCGACATGGTGTCGAACATCAACTTCTTCATGAACGTGCCGGTCGAGGCGGACGGCACGCTCGGCATCGTCGACGGCATTTCCGCGCCCGGGCTCACGGTCGACCTGCGCGCGGAAATGGACGTCATCGTGGTCGTGTCCAACTGCCCCCAAATCAACAACCCCTGCAACGGCTTCAACCCGACGCCTGTGCGCATGCAGGTTTCGGCGTGATGTTCAAAAAGGTCCTGATCGCCAACCGCGGCGCGATCGCCTGCCGCATCATCCGCACGCTGAAGACGATGGGCGTCGGCTCCGTCGCGGTGTTCAGCGACGCCGATGCCGGCTCCGCGCACGTCGCCCAGGCGGACGAGGCGGTCCGGATCGGCCCCGCCCCGGCTGCGGAAAGCTATCTAAACGTCGAGGCGATCCTCGCGGCTGCCGAAGCGACCGGTGCCGAGGCGATCCACCCCGGCTACGGCTTCCTGTCCGAGAACACCGCGTTCGCCGAGGCGTGCGCCGCGCGCGGCATCGCGTTCATCGGTCCGACCCCCGACAACATCCGCGCCTTCGGGCTGAAGCACACCGCGCGCGACCTCGCCGCCGCGCAGGGCGTGCCGCTCGCGCCCGGCACCGACCTGCTCCGCGATGAAACCGCGGCGATCGAGGCGGCAGCCGGGATCAGCTATCCAGTCATCCTCAAGGCAACCGCAGGCGGCGGCGGCATCGGCATGAAGGTCTGCGCCGACGAGGCCGATATCCGCGAGGGCTTCGCCACAGTAGCCCGCCTCGGCGCAGGCAATTTCGGCGACGGTGGCGTGTTCCTCGAACGCTACGTCGCCCGCGCGCGGCATATCGAGGTACAGGTGTTCGGCGATGGTGCAGGTCACGTCGTCGCGCTCGGCGAGCGGGACTGCTCGTTGCAGCGTCGCAACCAGAAAGTCGTCGAGGAAACCCCGGCCCCGCTGCTCCCCGCCGCGACACGCCAAGCGCTGATCGACGCCGCCGTCCGGCTCACCGCCGCCGCCGATTACCGGTCCGCGGGCACGGTCGAGTTCCTCTACGACGCCGAACGCGACGACTTCTTCTTCCTCGAGGTCAACACCCGGCTCCAGGTCGAGCACGGCGTCACCGAACAGGTCACCGGTGTCGACCTCGTCGAATGGATGGTGCGCGGCGCAGCAAACGACTTCGCCTTCCTCGACGGGTTCGAGGTGAAGCCCGTCGGCGCGTCGATCCAGGTCCGCCTCTATGCCGAGGATCCCGCGCAGGATTACCGCCCCAGTTCGGGCCGGCTGGTCGGCGTATCCTTCCCGGAAGGTCCCCGCGTCGACAGCTGGATCGCCGCCGGGACCGAGGTATCGAGCTGGTACGATCCGATGCTCGCCAAGCTGATCGTCACCGCCCCCACCCGCGACGCCGCGGTACAGGCGATGCAGGACGCGCTCGACGCCACGTCGATCGCCGGGATCGAGACCAACCTCGACTGGCTCCGCACCGTCGTACGCTCGACAGCCTTCACCAGCGGCAAGGTCTCCACGCGCGCGCTCGCCGACATCGCCTACACCCCGCGGTCGATCCGCGTGCTGGCAGGCGGCGCCTCCACCACGGTCCAGGATTACCCCGGCCGGCTCGGCCTGTGGGACGTCGGCGTACCGCCCTCGGGACCGATGGACGCACTCGCGTTTCGCCTCGGCAACCGACTGCTCGGCAACGCGGAGGACACGGCGGGACTGGAGATCACCGCTGCCGGGCCGACATTGCTCTTCAACGTCGCGACCCGGATCTGCCTGACCGGCGCCGATTTCGGTGCGGTCGTCGATGGCACGCCAGTGTCGTCCTACGAGCCGATCGACATCGCAGCAGGCCAGATCCTCAAGATCGGCCGCGTCACCGGCGGTGGCATGCGCGGCTATATCGCGATCACCGGCGGACTGGACGTGCCGCTGTTCCTCGGCAGCCGCAGCGCCTTCACGCTGGGCGAGTTCGGTGGCCACGCCGGGCGCGCCGTGATGACCGGCGACACGCTGCATCTGTCCCGAACCGATCCGCCCGACGCGCCAGCAGCAACGCTCGGGATCGCCGATCGCCCGGCGATCACCCGCGAATGGACGCTCGCCGTTCTCTACGGTCCGCACGGCGCACCCGACTTCTTCACACCCGACGACATCGCGATGCTGCGCAGCACGGCGTGGAAGGTGCACTACAACTCCAACCGCACCGGCATCCGCCTGCTCGGCCCCAAGCCGCAATGGGCGCGCAAGGACGGCGGCGAGGCGGGGCTTCACCCGTCGAACATCCACGACAATGCCTATGCGATCGGTGCGGTCGACTTCACCGGCGACATGCCGATCATCCTCGGCCCGGACGGTCCCTCGCTCGGCGGCTTCGTCTGTCCGTTCGTGGTCGCGCAGGCGGACCTTTGGAAGGTCGGGCAGCTCGCACCGGGCGACAGCGTCCGCTTCGCACCGATCGACAATGCGACGGCGGTAGCGGCCGAGCAGGCGCAGGACCGGCTCGTCGCCACGCTGGCAGCGCCGCCCATGCCGGTGCAGGCGGGCGACCATCTCGGCTCGCCGATCCTGCGATCGATCGAAGCACAAGGCGTACGCCCGGCGGTAACCTACCGCCAGCAGGGCGACCGCAACCTGCTGGTCGAATACGGCCCGATCATGCTCGATCTCGAACTCCGGCTCCGCGTTCACGCGCTGATGCTCGAAGTCGAAAAGGCTGCGCTCACCGGCATCATCGACGTGACCCCGGGCATCCGCTCGCTCCAGATCCATTACGACAGCCGCCAGCTTTCGCAGGCTGCGCTGCTCGATGCGCTCGCCGCGGCCGAGGAGCGGCTCGGCGGCCTCGACGATTTCGAGATCCCCTCGCGGGTCGTCTATCTGCCGTTGTCGTGGAAAGACCCGGCGATCTACCAGACGATCGACAAGTACATGGAATCGGTCCGCGACGATGCGCCGTGGTGCCCCGACAATATCGAGTTCATCCGCCGCGTGAACGGGCTCGACAGCATAGACGACGTGCAGCGGATCGTGTTCGATGCCGAGTATCTCGTGATGGGGCTCGGCGACGTTTATCTCGGCGCGCCGGTCGCAACCCCGATCGATCCGCGCCACCGCCTCGTGACCACGAAATACAATCCCGCGCGCACCTGGACCCCGCCCAACGTGGTCGGCATCGGCGGCGCATACATGTGCATTTACGGCATGGAAGGACCCGGCGGCTACCAGCTGTTCGGCCGCACCATCCAGGTGTGGAACGCGTGGCGCCAGACCGACGCGTTCCGCGACGGCAAGCCCTGGCTATTGCGCTTCTTCGACCGCATCCGCTTCTTCCCGGTTAGCCACGATGAACTGACCGAGTGGCGCCGCGACTTCCCGCTCGGCCGGCGCGCGATTCGCATTGAGGAGGAGGTGTTCCGCCTCTCCGAATACCGTGGCTTCCTCGCCGACAACGCGCCGTCGATCACCGCATTCCAGGCGCAGCGCCAGGCGGCGTTCGACGAGGAGCGTGCCGACTGGGAGCGCAACGGCGAGTTCGACCGGGTCGCGGCATTGACCGAGGAAGCCGGCGCCGGCGCCGCCACCGCAGAGATCGACCTGCCCGAAGGCTGCGAACTGGTGGAGGCCCCGTTTGGCGGCAGCCTGTGGAAACTGCTGGTCACCGTTGGGGCCGAAGTAACGGAAGGCGACACCATCGGCATCATCGAGGCGATGAAGATGGAATCGCCCGTGATCAGCCCGGTCACGGGTACGATACGGCGCATCTACGTCCAGGAACGGCAACCGCTCTCACCCGGCGGCGCAATGCTCGCTGTGGAGGTGGCATGATGGACGGGCCGTTCGAAGTCGGTGCGATCGCCGCCGCCGTCGCATCAGGGCGCACCGATGCGGTCAGCGTGGCCCAAGCCGCGCTCACACGCATCGAAGCCTACGCCGTGATCCAGCCCGCGGTGTGGATTACGCGCATCGCCGACGCCGATGTCCTGGAATACGCACGCCGCGTCGACGCACGGATCGCCGCAGGAGAGGTGCTGCCGCTCGCCGGCGTGCCGTTCGCGATCAAGGACAATATCGATCTCGCCGGCGTGCCGACCACCGCCGCGTGCCCCGATTTCGCCTATACGCCGTCCGTGTCGGCGGAGGTCGTCGAGAGGCTGATCGCCGCAGGCGCAATCCCGATGGGCAAGACAAACCTCGACCAGTTCGCGACCGGGCTCAACGGCACCCGCAGTCCCTACGGCGCGCCCGCCTGCGTGTTCAATCGTGCCTATGTCAGCGGCGGATCCAGCTCCGGCTCGGCAGTCGCGGTCGCGGCCGGACTGGTCGCGTTCGCGCTCGGGACCGACACCGCAGGATCGGGTCGCGTCCCCGCCGCGTTCAACGGCCTGATCGGCATGAAACCGACAAAGGGCCGCTGGAGCACGACCGGCTTGGTACCCGCGTGCCGCACGATCGACTGCATCACCGTGCTCGCGCACTCGACAGCGGACGCCCGCGCGATCGACACAGTGCTGGCAGGCTTCGACCCCGCCGATCCCTATTCCCGCCCATGCGAGGACCGCCCCGTCGCCACCCGTCGGATCGGCGTCCCCGCGCCGGACCAGCGTATCTTCCTCGGCGATGCCACCGCCGCCCGCCTTTACGAACAGGCGCTGGCAACACTTGCCGCGGGCGGTGCGGAACTGGTCGAGGTAGACATGGCGCCGCTCCGCGAGGCAGCAATGCTGCTCTACGGTGGCCCCTGGGTGGCGGAACGCACCGCCGCAGCCCTGCCGCTGCTCGATACGCACCCCGAGGCGATCGACCCGACCGTGCGCTCGATCATGGAATCAGGACGTTCCGTCAGCGGCGTAGACGTGTTCGAAGGCCAGTATCGGCTCGCGGCGCTTCAGCGGATCGCCGACGCGATGTGGCAGGAGATCGATCTGCTCGCGCTGCCGACGACGCCGACGATCTACCGGATCGCCGAGATGCGCACGGCACCGATCGCGCTCAACAGCAACCTCGGGCTCTACACCAATTTCGTCAACCTGCTCGACATGGCCGCTCTCGCCCTTCCCGTCGGCTGGCGCGACAACGGGACCGGCTTCGGCATCACGCTGATCGCGCCAGCCTGGACCGACCAGGGCCTGCTCGACGCGGGGGAGGCCTATCTCGCCGCCGCCGCACTCCCACCACCCCCGCCACTCAACATCGAGGATAGTATGGAAACCGTGAAACTCGCCGTCGTCGGCGCGCATCTCGAAGGCATGCCGCTCCACTGGCAGCTTACCTCCCGCGAGGCGCGGCTGGTCAGTGCCACAACTACCGCGCCAACCTATCGACTGTACGCGATGGCCAATTCCACACCGCCCAAGCCTGCGCTGATCCATGTCGGCGAAGACGACGGCGCCGCGATCGCGGTCGAAGTCTACGAACTCGACGTCGCCGCCTTCGGCAGCTTCGTCGTGGAAGTCCCGGCGCCACTTGCGATCGGCTCGGTGACGCTCGCCGACGGATCGATCGTCAAGGGCTTCGTCGCCGAGCCACGCGCGATCGTCGGCGCCGAGGACATCACCGCGCTCGGCGGCTGGCGCGCCTATATCGACACGCTCTCACGTCCAAGCGGATCATGACCCCGGCGAACGCATCCCATGTGGCAACCCTGGCCGAGCTTCAGCGCGCCAAGGTCACGGCCGAAGCCGCCAACGAGGCGAAGACCCGCTACCTCGTCGCGGTCAGCCATGAGATCCGTTCGCCCCTCAACGTCATCTACGGCTACGCGCAGTTGCTGGAGCGCGACGACACGCTGTCGGGCGCAGAGGTCGGGACGATCATCCGTCGCTCAGCCGAGCATGTGACCAATCTCGTCGAAGGGCTGCTCGAAATCTCGCGGATCGAGAGCGGCGTCCTGACGATCCGCTCGGACCTCATCGACATACGCGGGCTGCTCGACCACATCGTCGACATGTTCCGGATGCAGGCCGCCGCCAAGGGCCTGACGCTGACGCTCGACATCGACGACCGACTGCCCGCGCAGGTCAAGGCGGATGAAAAGCGCCTGCGCCAAATCCTCATCAACCTCGTCTCCAACGCGATCAAATACACCCAGTCGGGCAGCGTCGCCGTCAAGGTCCGCTACCGCAGCCAGGTCGCCGATATCGAGGTCCGCGATACCGGCATCGGCATTGCCGCGAGCGACCTGGACCGCGTGTTCGAACCGTTCGAGCGCGGCAACTCGGCGGAGGCGCAAAGTCAGCCAGGCATCGGGCTAGGCCTCGCCATCACGCGCGTACTTGCCAGCGTGCTCGGCGGCGACATCGCCGTGGAAAGCACGCCGGGAGTCGGAAGCAGTTTCCGCTTCCGCATCATGCTGCCCGCCCCGATGGTCCCATCGCGCGCTACCGTGCAGGGTGCGAGGATCACCGGCTATGCGGGACCGCCGCGAACCGTCCTCGTGATCGACGACGATCCTGCACAGCGTGCCATCCTCCAGGCGCTGCTCGCTGCGTTGGGTTTCGTCGTGCATACCGCCGCGAATGGAACGGAGGGGGTCCTGCTGGCCGAGCGTACGCCCGCCGATATCGTCTTGCTCGACATCCAGATGCCGGGGATGAGCGGATGGGACGTCGCGGCCCATCTGCGCACGACGCACGGCGCGGCGCTGCGGATCGTGATGGTGTCCGCCGACGTCCATGAACTCCACATCGGTGGCGAGAGCCGCAGCAACCACGATGCGTTCGTGACCAAGCCGGTCGAACTCGACGCGCTGATCTCGCTGATCGGCACACAGCTCGATCTGCGCTGGGACGAGGCAGCATTGCCCGACCTACCCGACACGCCAGCAGACCTGCCCCCCTTACCGGCGGCAGCCTTGCCCTTCCTTGATCGCTTGCGGAACCTCGCGAAGATCGGTCACGTCCGCGGCCTGGAAAGCGCACTCGATACGTTCGAGCAGACGATACCGACCGCCGCCCCCTTGGTCGCGGTGCTCCGGCGCCAGTCGAGCGACCTCGATCTCGCCTCACTCCAGAAGACGCTCGACGATGCAGCGCGTTGAACCCGCAGAGGCGGCACGGCCGGTCATCCTGGTCGTCGACGACACGCCCGAGGCGTTGCGGTTCCTGACCACGACCATAGAGAGCGCCGGGATGACCGTCCTGATCGCCATCGACGGGCTCGCCGCGCTCGCGCTGTTAAAGAACATCACGCCCGACCTGATCCTGATGGATGCGGTGATGCCCAATCTCGACGGGTTCGAGACGACCCTGCGGATCAAGGCAATTCCGGCGTTCCAGCATCTGCCGATCATCTTCATGACTGGGCTGACCGAGACCGAGCATGTCGTCCGCGGGCTCAACGCCGGCGGCATCGACTTCGTCAGCAAGCCGATCGTGATCGAGGAACTGCTGGCGCGCATCCGGGTTCACCTGGCCACCGCGCGCGTCGCGCATGGCAGCCAACTCGCGCTCGACATGAGCGGCCGGCCCGCGCTGGCCGTGGACGGGAGCGGCGAACCCCAATGGCTGACCCCGGCCGCTAGCGCGATGCTCGAACGCCTGTTCCCCGGTTGGTCCTGCGCATCCGGCGGACTACCCGAACCTTTCCTCACAGCGCTCCGCCTGTTGCAGGCAAGCCCGCCGATGCCGGGCGCGCGCGTCACCGTCGCCGCCGGCGACCGCACGCTCGAAGCGGGCCTGTTGCGCAACACCGCCGCGGACCAATGGGTGTTCCGCCTGACCGAGCGTCACGAAGGCGAGGAACAGGCGATGCTGGCCGCCCAGCACGGCCTCACCTCGCGCGAGGCGGAGGTCCTGCTCTGGATCAGTCGCGGCAAGCAGAACCGCGAGGTGAGCGAAATCCTGGAGATCAGTCCGCGTACCGTGAACAAGCATCTCGAACAGATCTTCGAGAAGATGGGCGTGGAGAACCGCGCGTCCGCGACGGCGATCGCCGTCACCACGCTGACCCGATAGATCGAGTGAGCACGCGCATGATCCGGCCCGCGAACCCAGCCGCCCGCGCCGCTCCGATCCGCGCAGCACTCGCGCGTGGCGACAACGAGGACGCGCTTGCCGCCGCAACCCGCTGGCGCACGGAGGCGCCAGATGCAGCCGAAGCACATTTCCTCGCCGGGATCAGCGCGGCCACGCTCGGCAAAATACGCAACGCGATCGACCTGATCGAGACAGCCGTCAAGCTTGACCGGTGCGGCGAATACCAAGCCCAACTCGCACGCCTCTACACCCTCGTCCGGCGGGATGCGGACGCCGCATCAGCGCTAGCCGCCGCCGAGCTGTCGCCCCCGACCGACGCGCTCGGGCGCGACACGATGGGCTGCGTGTACGCACGGCTGGGCGATCATGCCGCATCGCTTACCCACTTCGCCGAAGCCGTGCGACGAGCGCCCGCCAACACCGCGTTCCGTTACAACCAGGCCGCAGCGCTGAGCTTCCTCGGCCGACAGGACGAAGCGGAACGGGCACTGGAAGCCCTGCTCACGCTGGCCCCGACCGATGCCCGCGCGCACCATCTACTGGCCGGTTTGCGCCGCCAGACACCG
This sequence comes from Sphingomonas sp. AP28, assembly GCF_056680455.1. Taxonomy (NCBI): domain Bacteria; kingdom Pseudomonadati; phylum Pseudomonadota; class Alphaproteobacteria; order Sphingomonadales; family Sphingomonadaceae; genus Sphingomonas; species Sphingomonas sp. AP28. The sequence continues at coordinate 357,994 of NZ_JBWXQI010000002.1, forward strand.
GACCGCAACCACGTCGGCCGACTCTCGACGGTCCGAAAGGCGACGCGGTCACCGCACGATCGCCTGCTGCTGGGCTATGCGCTCGCCAAGGAGATCGACGACCTCGCCGACCCGCACGCCGCGTTCGCCGTCCTCACCGAAACCAATGCCGAGCACCGCGCCACCCTGCCGTATCGCGTCGCCGACGACGCGGCCAATTTCGATGCGGTCGAAGCCTGCTGGCCGACAATCGCCAAGGCGCAGGTGTCCGATCCGCCCCAGGCGTCCCCCATCTTCATCATCGGCATGCCGCGCACGGGCACCACGCTGGTCGACCGCATCCTGTCGTCGCACCCCGATGTCGAGAGCGCCGGCGAACTCCAGGCCATGCCGCTCGCCGTCAAAGGCGCCGCAGGAACACGCAGCCGAACCGTGCTCGATCCCGAGACGATCCGCGCCGCCGCCAGCGCAGACCTCGGCGCGATCGGCCGCGACTATCTCGCGCGCGCCACATCCCACGTCTCCGGTACGAAACCGCGCGTCGTCGACAAATTCCCCGGCAATTTTCTCTATGTCGGCATGATCGCGCGCGCACTGCCCAACGCGACGATCGTCTGCCTTCGCCGCAACCCGTTGGACACGATCCTCGCCAACTTCCGCAACCTGTTCGCAATCGGATCGCCCTATTACGATTATAGCTACGACCTGCTCGACATCGCCGCCTATTACCAGCGCTTCGACCGCATGATGGCGCTGTGGCGCGAGGTGCTGCCCGGCCGCGTGCTCGAACTCCAGTATGAATCTCTCGTCGACAACCAGCGCGAGGAAACCGCCCGCCTGCTCGACCATTGCGGGCTGGAATGGTCGGACGCCTGCCTCGATTTCCATACAAACGCCGCGCCGGTCTCGACACCTAGCGCCGCGCAGGTCCGCCGGCCGCTCTACCGGGACTCGATCGATCGCTGGCGTCTCCACGCTGACGCACTGGCGCCAGCGCGCGACTTCCTGGAGCGCCACGGAATCACCGTCGACTAGCCGCCCGCGTACGTCATTCGCACACCTGCGACGCAAGCCGTCCCGCACTAACGTCACAGCGCAGGGCGGTCGCATTCACCGCCAACCCAACCAGGTACGATCCGATGCAGAAAATGCTTCTGAGCTACGTGCAGCCCGTGATGGTCGCGGCCATCATCCTGTTCTGGGCATTCGGCCCGGCGGACTGGATCAGCAGCCCCTGGTCGATCGTGGTCGCGACCCTGATGACGACCGCGCTGATCCAGGCGCTGGAGTGGGTCAACGAGCGGCATTCGAGCTGGCGCCTGACCAGGCAGGAGTTCTTCACAGACGTCTTCTACGTGGTGCTCAGCTACACCGTGATCGCCTGGGCGACGAAGACCTTCGCCGACGAGCCGATGATGGCCGCCAAACGCGCGCTCGGCATCGCGACGCCATGGGCGATGCACCTGCCGTTCGTGCTGCAAGTCGCGCTGGTCGTCGTCTTGATCGAGTTCGGGCAATATTGGCTGCACCGCCTGATGCACAACCAGTCGTTCTTCTGGTCGACGCATGCGCCGCATCATCACCTGACGCAGCTCAACGCGATGAAGGGTGCGGTCGGCAATCCGCTTGAACTGTTCCTGATCAGGCTCAGCGTGATCGCGTTGCTCGACCTGCCGCAGGCCGCGATCTTCTGCGCGCTCAACATCCTCGCGGTGGTCTCCACCTTCGCGCATGCCAACACTCGGTTCGATCCGCCACGCTGGTACGCGTTCGTCTTCACCACGATCCAGAACCACAGCCTGCATCATTCGGTGGCCTATGAGGACACGCGCTGCAATTACGGCAATTCGCTGATCCTGCTCGATCGCATCTTCGGCACGTATCGCAGCGGTGAGGCCGAACTGGTGGGCCAGGACCAGCGCCGACGGCTGTCGATCCCGGAACAGTTCCTGTTTCCGGCACGCCCGCTAATCGACCGGATCAGCGCGCGGCGAAGCCGTTCGGACACCGAAATGACGGCCTGATCGATATGACGAAACGAATACGGGGGCTAAGCAGGGTTTGAAAAAGACAGCGACGACGAAATGGGCCGCGGCGGTGTTCGGCATTGGGATGGCCGTGACGCCGGCAGTCGCCGCCGGCCCGATCGAGCAGGTTATCCCCGTGCCGGGCTTCGCGGACTTCCTCGCGGTCGATGGCAAGACGGTTTGGGCGACGAACAGCGGCCGCGTCGAGCGCTGGTCGCGCAAGAGCAAGCGCGCGGAAGTCCCGATGGCCCATCCCTGCGGCGCGATGGCGATTGCGTTCAAGTCGCTATGGGTCGCGGACTGCAAGGATTTCACGCTCACCCGGATCGACCTGAAGACCGCGAAGATCACCGCCGTTATTGCGACCGGGATCGCCAATCCGAAGGGCGAACTCAACGTCGTCGCCGGCGCCGGATCGATCTGGGTGTCAAGCGACGCGAAGGGCGTGATCGCGCGCGTCGACCCAACCACCAACGCCGTCACCGCGTCGATCCCGACCAATCCCGACAGCTATTATTTGACCTTCGGCATGGGGGCGCTCTGGGCCGTCAGTGGCACGCAGCAGACCCTGCAGAAGATCGATCCGGCTACCAATAGCGTCGTCGCCACCACGCCATTGGGTCGCGAGCCCGGCTTCCTGGCGGCAGGCGAAGGAGCGATATGGGTCCAGGAACAGGGTGACGGCACCGTCGCACGGATCGATCCGGCAACCGCCGCGGTCTCGGGCCGGGTCAAGGTGGACGAGACGCTGAAATACGGCGACATCGACACCGGCGGCGGCAAGGTGTGGCTCCGCACCACCGCCGGGCAGACCTTCGTGGTGATCGATCCCACTTCGCTCGCCATCACCGCACGCATGGGTGCCCCCGCCGGCAGCGGCGCGTTGCGCTACACGCGCGCTGGCATCTGGACCACGGCGCATGACGCGCACACGATGTCGTGGTGGCGCAAACCCAAAACGATCGGGAACTGAGCTACCGCATCATGATCGCCGCATTCTGAACGTCAAACCGGCTTGGGCGCGACCGGATAGACGATGAAGTCCTGGTGGCGATCAATCTCCGCCGGCGACTTCACCGCGGCGATTGCCTTCTCCAGTTCGTCGATCGCCGACGGCGGCAGCGCCAGGCCGTGTTCGGACGGATGGGCGGCTGCTTCCATCGGATAGTCCTTCCCGGGAGTCGTCGTCATCTCGATATGCGCGCCGAGCAGCGCACGCACCGGATGGGTTTTGGCGAAGCCCGCCAGCCGAACCGCGCTCGCGCGAAACACGTCGAACCGATCGCGCGGAACATAGAGCCTGCCGGGATACAGCATGTCGCCCGAGAACATCAGACGCGTCCGCGCGTCATAGATCATGATGTGCGCAGGCTCGTGCCCCGGGGTCGGCACGATATCGAGAACGCGGTGCCCCAGATCGTACCGGCCAACCCCGTTCGGCCAGTCGCGGATGCCGAAAAAGGTCGCAACCTGCTGCGGCTGAAGCCCGACCAGTTCTGTATCCAGTCGGTCGCGAAATTCTTCGTCACCGCCATGATGATCGCCGTGCGAGTGCGAGTGCGCGACGATCAGCCGAACCGGCCGACCGCCGTGACGCGCACGCCAGTCGGCGATCACCCGGTCCACGGTCGGGCGGATCTTCAGTCCGCCCGCACCGCTGTCGATCAACAGTACGCGATCGGTACCGAACAGCAGATAGAGGAAGGGTGCCTCGAAATTGGTCCTGACGGACTGACGGATGACGAACGTATCGGCGTCGATCCGCTGCACCTGCGTCTCGGATTCGCCGGGCGTGGTGCCATCGATCCAATGGGTAAACTGCGGCGCCCTACTGGTGGCAGCCGCGCCGATCTACATCATCGCCACGCAGACCAGCGCACTCGCGCGAAGGAGGGCACGGCCTTTGGCGCGTATCGGGACCGTATTTTTCATGCGCAAAGCGTAGGCGCCGCAATCCAGCCAGCCATACGCCATTTAACGGAGCGCAACCGGAGCGCGAACCGATCCGGCCGCACCCCGGTCAAACGGTCAGCGCAACGCCAGCTGCATGCCACGCGCGGAATCACGCGACGCCGTTGCCTCAGCGATCCGCGTCCGCATGTCGGCGATCACGTCCTCACGACATCCCCGCGCCTGTGCGCCGAGCGTCAGGTGAATCGAACTCAACCCCTCGCCGCACACCGCGTTCGCGACGTTGTCCATACGGATTGCGAGACGCTGCTGTCCCTCGACGCTAACAAGATCGATCCCGGTGAGATTGAGGACGGCGCTGTCGGCCGAAAAGGGATTTCCGCCGGGTGCGGCAATGGCAGGCGTCGCCATCAGAATTGCGGCACATGCCGCTAGGCCAATCTTCATCATCATCTCCTGCGTTAGCGGGCCTATCGCTCTCCGGCGATCAGGTGAAGATAATGTAAGACTGCCCCGGCACGATCACAAGCGCGCGACAATTACGGGAGCATTAGCGGGCGCTGATGATCAGCGAGGCGATTTCGGTGCGGGATCCCAGCGATCCCGGCGGCAGCATGACCGTCTCGACCCGCTCCGCGACCTCGTCGGGATCGACGAGGGTCACGCGCACCGCATAATTCCGGGCGATCGGCCAGGCGCGCGCGACATCCAGCGGCACCGTCGCCTGCCATGCGCGGTCGCCCTCGACGGCGAGGTCGCGCTCTCCGATCCTGACGACCATGTCCGCCCGCGCGCGATAGCCCGACAGCCGCAAGCAGCTGTTTTCGCCGCAAGATACCAGTCGCGCCCACGTTTGCCGCGCCGCCTGCGCCGGCGCGATCATGGTCAGCGCGCAAACCAGACTGAGCGCCATGCGTACCGCGCGCGAGGTGACGTAACGAACCATGGCGACCGGATACCGCTCCGCGCCCGCGCGCGGCATGCGCCGTTTGACGTAGGTCGTTGCCGCGCCCCGGTCCGCACGCGCGACGGGCTTACGTCAAACGCCCCATGTTGGTCCGCCGATAATATCCACACTCTGCCCATAAGCGATTGGCCCCGAGCGAGGCGCCGACGCCCACAGGAAGAACACGGAGAGGCGATAGCGTTTTACGTACCAAGGGGGCTTAAATGGCAGGACGATTCTCGCGCGCGGGTTTATTGTGCGTGACGGCGCTGGCAAGCGTGGCCGGCGTTCCGGCGCTGGCACAGGATGCTCCACAGGCGCCGGCCGCGTCCACCGCGGGGCAAACCGCAGAGTCCGACCCCAACGAGATCATCGTGACCGGTAGCCGTCGACGGACCACGTTGCAGGACGCGCCGATCAATATCAGCGCGATCTCCGCCGAGACGATCCAGTCGCAGCGGCTCGACGATGTTCGCTCGCTCGCCTCCTTCGTCCCGGGCGTCACCGTCGCCGATACCGGGCCGGGATCGACCGGTGGCATCATCCTGCGCGGCATTTCGTCGGGCGATACCAGCGTGTTCGGCGCCAATGCCGGCAATTCGGTCGGCGTGTACCTCGGAGAGGTTCCACTCTACCTTGATTTCAAGCTGATCGACGTCAATCGGGTCGAAGTGCTGCAGGGGCCGCAGGGCACGCTGTACGGGCTCGGCACGCTGGCCGGCGCGGTGCGCTACATTCCCAATCGCCCGGAGACGGACCGCTTTTCGATCGACGTCCATGGCCGCGGCTATGCGCAGTCACATTCGGACGATTTCGGCGGGGTCGGCGACGTCGCGATCAACGTGCCGGTCGTCAGGGATCACATCGCCTTCCGCACATCGACCGGCTATTACGACAATGCCGGCTTCATCGATTACAACTACCTGCTGCAACAGCCCGGCGTCTCCGATCCGCAACCGGGCCGCGCCACCGCGACCTCGACCGGTTCGCTCGGCACGACCGCCGACTATTCGGCCAATTTCAAGCGCAAGGAGGATTTGAACTACGAGCACACCTTCACCACGCGCAACCAGTTGCTGCTGGAATACAACCCCAACATCAAGGCGTACCTGACCTACGCGCACCAGACGACCAAGACCGGCGGGCGCCAGGCCAATGGCGCCGGCGTGCTGGGTACCGGCAAGTACGAAGCGCCGTTCCGCTATCTCGAGCCCGTCGATCGCAGCGCCGACCTGTTCTCGGCCGAGTTCAATATCAACCTCGGCAGCATCGCCCAGCTCGTCAGCACCACCGCCTATACCAAACAGCATATCAGCAGCGTCGACGACAACACCGATCTATTGCTCGATCTGGACTATGGCTACGAAGCGTTCCCCGCCTTCTCGTCCTACGCCAACAACGAACGCAAATATAAGCAGTTCAACCAGGAGGTGCGCCTCGTCTCCACGCATGGTGGCCCGCTCAGCTGGGTGATCGGCGGATTCTACAACCGCCAGAAATACGCAAGCGACCGGCACGAATATACGCCGGGCTTTTCGGACTTTGCCGGCGCCGGGCGGCCCGACGACCTCGAATATGTCTCGAAGCTCAACAGCAAGAATGTCGAGAAGGCGCTCTACGGCGAAGCCTCGCTTCACCTGACCGACGCGTGGCAGGTGACGGGCGGCATCCGCTACTTCAAGTACGACGCGACCATCGTCGGCGGGTCGGCACTGCCGCTGATCGGCGTGGGTATCGGCGCGTTTCCGTCCACGACGATCAACGCGGACCGGTTCAAGCCCGGCTCGACCGGCAAGGACGGCATCGTCTGGAAGGCGAACACCTCGTACAAGTTCAGCGATAATTTGCTCGCCTATGCCACCTATTCGACGGGCTACCGCGTCGGCGGCGTCAACCAGGTCATCGCCTGCACGCAGGCGGACCTGGACAGGGCCGCAGCGGGTGGGCAGGTGCTGTGCGCGCTGCCCAACGAGGTGGGCTACGGTCCCGATCGCACTCGCAACGCGGAACTGGGCGTCCGCGCCAGCCTCTTCGACAAGCGGCTCCTGCTCACGCTGGACGGCTATCACGTCAAATGGTCGGGCGTGCAGGTGCCGAGCCAGACGGTCAACGGCGCGATCGGGATCACCGTCAATGGGGCCGAGGCGGTGTCGCAGGGCTTCGACTTCCAGGGCACCGTCAAGATCACGCCGAACCTCGCGCTGACGGGCACCTATTCCTATGTCGACGCTCATCTCACGGAGGATGTCACCGGGCTGGTGGTGAGCCAGGGAGTCCGCTCCGATGCCTTCAAAGGAGACCGCCTGCCGGGGTCGGCCAAGAACTCGGGCAGCGCGCAGCTCAACTACAGCTACCCGCTGGGCGACGGCCGCAAGATCGAGGCAACCTGGGCGACCATCTACCGCGGCGAGATCTATTCGCGGGTCGGCCTGCGCGGCAATGGCGAGGCGATCCCCGGCTATGTGACGCACAGCGCGTCGTTGACCTACGTCACCAAGCCGTTCGAAGTCGGGCTGTTCGTGGACAACATCTTCGACAAATATGCGGTGACGGCGATCAGCAACGACATATCGTCCTATAACCAGGTCCGCACCGACGTGGTCGAACGCTATTATTCACGCGGCGTGCTGACGCCCCGCCGGGTGGGCGTGGAGTTCAGATTCCACTATTGATCACCACCTAGGCACGCCCCGTTCTGTGTGCCCTAGGATTCGATCTAGCGACCGTTTGCACTTCGTCCGATAAGCGCGCGGTCGCTGAACTCCGTCGATTGGCCCACGAACGCCAGCCACGAACGTTTTTCTGACAACCGTATCTATCCCGCCGGCTCCCGGCTCGCGGTGCAGTACGCTTACCCTTGGGATAAGACATGGCCGATCTGATTGTAACGACGCGCGAAGGACAGACCCGAACGTTGGCAGCCACTGCCGGACTATCCGTAATGGAAGTTATTCGCGAGGGCGGCGTTGACGAACTACTTGCGCTCTGCGGCGGCAGCTTGTCCTGTGGTACTTGTCACGTCATCGTCGATCCGGCACAGATAGGGCAATTGGCCCAGGTCACTGATGATGAAAAAATTCTTCTGGACGAGCTAGATGGCCGCACAGCAACCTCCCGATTGTCCTGCCAGATACCCTTCCGCGAAACACTGAACGGACTCCGTGTGACAATTCCAATCTGAAGGCAGGTGTATAGTACCGGCATCGTGTCGATCGGATCGACGCTGAAACTATCCGGTTCTGACGTCTAGTTTTTTGGAGATGTATTCGTAACACGTGATTCTACTGGACGTCTGGGTCAACGGGCAAAATATGCTCCATGAAGTCTGCGAGTTGCACCCTCAACTACTCCTGAATCTTGTAACGGAGCGTTTGACGGTCACCTCCTTACTTGTGCGGTGCATCCGCTCGACCTGCGCGTTGGTGGTCCACGGGGCGTTCGGCCGAGTAAGCCTGTGCTCAATGTCATTTGCCTCGCAGATCGTGTCGAAGCGCATCTATTGTCGGTCAGAATCTTGCGAATCCGGTACGCCGCCGCTTCGGATAGGTATTCAGGAAAAATCTGAACGCGCCGTTCGCCTGTCAGCCTTGCTGAAGCGCCTTAATCCAGAATTAGAGACTGTAGGCGTTCGATCCTAATACGCAGCGTGAACGGGTTTTCGCTTCGGTGGCCAACCGCCTCGACCCAACCAGTCCGCCCACCACCACCGACAGAATTTTGAATTCACTGCTCCGCATCATAGATAAGCCTCTATTTATCTGACTTCGCAACTCGAAAGCGCCCGATCCGCAACCTACCAGAAATCAGCCGACTCGCTCTCTCCCTGATCATGTGAACGAACGGCAGCTTATCGAAGGTACCGGCCCGAAAGCAGACGGGCCGCTTTCCACCAGTTTTGCCGTAAATGCAGACAGTCCGCATGCACCTTTATTATGCTGTTTACGGTCAAAACTGTACGTTTATCCGGCTTCGGGACCTGCTGCCAGAACGCGGTGCTGTTCTCCATTGAAGAAGCATCTTTCACCTGCAGAAGGCGGGCATTTTGGCCGAATGACCTTAGCCAACCGGTCGTAAATGCCCCTGCCGCCCCCGCGACGTTTATGATAAAAGGCGTCATGCTCAAGACAAGAATGAAGCGGGTCGCCGATCGCGGCGATCACGCCGTGCGGCGCTTTGCCGAGATCGAAGCCTCGATCTCGGGCCTTTCCAACGAGGATCTGCTCGATTTGGCCGACATCTTTCAAGCCAAGCCCCGCTCACCAATCGGGGATATGGCATTTGTTGAAATGGCGCGGCGGAATATCAGTCTTTAGAGACCGGTCGGGAACGAATTAGCAGGATCATGGGACTACCAAGGAGCATCGGCTGCCCCAAGGATCTTCCGCAATTTTGCATGATCATCAACGGAGCGACGACATAACGATGGTAGCGATTGGTACCCGGATCAATGAGATAGGCACCTTAGTCCGCGATGGTGGAGCCTTCTATCTTCGCCGCGATGTCGGTGGCCGCTACGAGCTGGAATTGCATCGAACCCCCGTTGACCTGGTAGAGAAGCGCGTCCGGCTCATCGGCACATTGGTTGGCCCGGATCTGGTGAACACTGACGGCGTTGCACCAGCTAGTTGGCTGGACATTTGTCTCGTTCAGTCGTCAGCCACTGGCCGCGATTCTGATTCAACCTGACTCATTGGCGTTGCGCACAAACCACGAGCGGGCATCATCCATGCCATGGAACAGCGGATCATTCATGCCTGCGGTCATGAGCAGGCTCATCATCTCACCGGCTTTGAAAGCCAGCAGGAACGTAAGGCCAAGTGGCTGAAGACGACTACCTGTCGTGACTGCTTCGTTGCGGAGAAGCGGGCTGAGGAGGTAGCTGCGGCAGCGTTAAGCAGCGCCGCTGTATCACACCTTGTTCTTCCGCCGCTGACTGGGACTGATCGGCAAATCAGCTGGGCGTCGACGATCAGGACCAAGCGGCTCGCAGCGCTAACAATTTCCAACAGCGACGCCGGCTGTTATGCTTGCCTCCAGGTCACCGACGCCAAATGGTGGATCGATTGCCGCGATCTGACGGACGTCGATTTGATGGCGGCAGCAACGAAGACGTCGGGCATCCAAAACGTCACGGCAGTGACGGCGTCGATCACCGACATGCCTCGGACGGCGTGATCATCTAGCTGACGCCGTCGCACGACCAGCCTTGCAGAAACGGTGCCATTGATAGCACG
>NZ_JBWXQI010000003.1:0-209862 GCF_056680455.1 Sphingomonas sp. AP28
ATGGATTCGCGAGAAGTCGCTCTCACCCAGGGTAAGCTGTTCGACTATCTCGACAGCCCGCTGCACGGCAAAGTCCGTGGCGAGCAGAGTATCATGGACTTTCCACTCTTCTCGTTAGCGAAGCGGCCTCAGATGGAGGCGATGACCTACGAAATGGACGGCGTCAAAATCGAGATCAAGCCCAGTTCGAGCGGTATCGCGACGATGTGGGATAAAGAGGTCCTGATCTACGTCCTGTCGCTGATGGTGCAGCATATTGGTCGGACCGGGGGTGAAGTACAGAACGTCTTCACCTTCAATGCACACGACTTCTTCCGGGCGACCGGCGTCGGACGCCCATCGAAGCGTGATTACGATCGCTTCATCGAAGCGCTCGGTCGTCTGCAGGGCACGCAGATCCGCACGAACATCAAAACTGGCACCGTGGGGACGAAGGGCTTCTTCTCCTGGTTCGCGGAAGCGCAGGCGACCACTCGCGAAACGGCGAGCGGCGTCGATCAACTCATGCCGGTCCGCGTCCAGCTCTGTGACTGGCTCGTCCGCGCGGTCTCGCGTGACAGCCGTATCTATGACTACCACAACGACTATTTCCGTCTCGGCTCGATTGAACGACGCCTTTATGAATTGGCGCACTGCTATTGTCGTGATGAAGAATATGAAATGCCTCTGGAAATGCTGGGTGCGAAGATCGGCTCAACGTCGCCGCTCCGCACGTTGAAAAGTCAGCTCAAGAAGATCGCAGCCGAGAATAAAATGCCGAGTTATTCGATCGAAGTTCGTGAAGTTGTCCCCGAAGTCCCTGCGCGGGATAAACTCGGCCGACGGGTCGGGAAGCCCGAAACGGTCGTTGTGATGCGGCCCAAGGATCGGTCGATAGGCGGTCGGGCCGCGTTGGCCGCCTGATATCGACCCATATGCCTGACATCCTGCCCGTCTAGCGGCGGCCGACACGTCGCGACAGGCTCTGGGAGATTGCGTCGCGGTAGCGATGCTTCGTCGGGCAAAAGGCGTTCAGAGGAGAGGGAGCCTTCGGCTTGTTGATCCGGTGATGATCACCGGGCGACAAGAAGGAAGCCCTCGATGCGTACCTCAACCGCAGCTCTCGAACTCGATTTTACCGAACCCTCGATCACGGCCGCCAAAGCAGTCGCCGACATCATCGCCAGGAACGGATCGCTCCAACGTGACACGCTGCTGTGGGTCATGGAGCAAGCCTATGGCGGATCCTCGGCCGACGGTCGCTGGTCGCTTCGCGACGCTTACGACATGCTCGAACTCGCCGAGGTCATTTACCTGGTGAAGGCCGACCTGCCAGCCACGCCGGGCGATTGCCTTGTCGCACTGACCGAGCTGGTCGCCGGCCTGCCCACGCATACCGTCCGCAGCGAGGAGCAAATCGAGCTTCAGCAATTCTCGACCCCCGCCCCGATCGCCTATCTCGCTGCGCTCGCTGGCAGGATCGCGACCACGGATCTGGTCCTCGAACCGTCTGCCGGCACCGGCCTGCTCGCCGCCTTCGCGCACCGCGCCGGTGCCCGCCTGGTCCTTAACGAGATCGATCCGGCCCGCGCCGAGATGCTTGCGGCCGCCTTCCCGGGCGTCGCTGTCACGCGCCACGACGGCGAGCTGATCCACGATCTGCTCGAACCAACGATCCGGCCCACGGCCGTCCTCATCAATCCTCCCTTCTCGCGCAGCATCGGTCGCCACGCCGACCGCCAAGCAGCGTTCCGGCATCTTCGCGGCGCCTTGATGCGTCTCGGCACCGGAGGCCGCTGCGCCGCCATCCTGCCCGACCGCGTCGACACGTCGAGCCGCGGCTGGGCGAAGGCGACCGAGGGCTGCACGCTGACGCTGCACCTCGAACTGCCAGCGAACGCCTATGCGAAGCATGGCACCAGCCAACCTGTGAAGATCATGGTGCTGGAAAAGGGAACCGGCACGCCGGCCGAGCTGATCCGGTGCGCGACGCTCGCCGATGCGCTCGCGGCGATCGCCGCAAAGGCCGTTCCACTTGTGTCGGCGCCTGTCCCGCGCACGGCCTCGTTGCTGGCCCGCCCGCGCGGGCGCAGCTCGCTTCTTGGCGGCTTGGCAAGCAAACCACGCCTGAGCGCGCCCCCGGCAAAAGCCGCGCAGTCGCAGACCGCGACGCCGATCGATTACACCGTGTTCGCCGAGCCACTTCCGACCGGCGAGTCTGTCGGTGTGTACCTGCCCTATCGGCCGAGCCGCATCGCGATCGGCTGCGCATCGGCGCATCCAACCGCTCTGGTCGAATCGATCGCCATGGGCTCGATCACCGCGCCACGGCCGACCTACGTCCCCATGCTCCCGCACGCGGTCGTCGATGCAAAGACGCTCTCCGACGCGCAGCTCGAGACACTGATCTATGCCGGCGACGCCTTCGAGCGCGACATCCCCGGCCTGTTCAAACCTGTCGAGGAAGGTCTTTCGATCGCACCATCCGAGGATGGCCGTCCGTACCGGACCGGCTTCTTCCTCGGTGACGGCACCGGCGCCGGCAAGGGCCGCCAGGTCGCGGCGATTATCCTCGACCAGTGGCTGCGCGGTCGCCGCAAGCACATCTGGGTCTCCAAAACCGAGACGCTGCTCGAAGATGCGCGTCGCGACTGGGCCGCAGTTGGCGGTCTCGCGCTCGACATCCAGCACCTCAACCAGTGGAAACTCGGGTCGGCCGTAGGCGCTGCCGAAGGCGTGCTGTTCCTCACCTATGCGACGCTGCGCTCCAATCGCGGTGACAAGGGCACGCGGCTACAGCAGATCCTGGAATGGGTCGGCGACGACTATGACGGCATGATCGTGTTCGACGAGGCGCACGAGATGGCCGGTGTCGCAGGCGGCGAAGGCAGTTTCGGCACGAAACAAGGCTCCGACCAGGGCATCGCCGGCGTCCGTCTCCAGAACCTTCTTCCGCGCGCTCGCGTCCTCTACGTGTCCGCGACTGGCGCGTCCGACGTCAACAACCTCGCTTACGCGACCCGGCTCGGGCTGTGGGGTCCGGGCACGGCCTTCGCCGATCGCCGGACCTTCGTCGACTCCCTGCGCCGGGGCGGGATCGCCGCGCTGGAGCTGATCGCGCGCGACCTGAAAATGCAGGGCCTCTACGTTTCGCGTGCGTTGAGCTTCGCCGGTGTCGAGTACGAAATCCTCGAACACAAGCTGACCGTCGACCAGATCGAGGTCTATGACGCCTATGCCGATGCGTGGGCGATCATCCACAGCAACCTGCGCGCCGCGCTCGACGCGACCCGCGTCACGGACAGCTTCTCGAACGACACCTACAACAGCGGCGCCAAGGCCGCTGCGTTGTCGATCTTCGAGTCCACCAAGCAGCGGTTCTTCTGCCAACTCCTGATCGGCATGAAGCTCCCCTCACTCGTGCCCGCGATCCGCGCCGATCTCGCCCGCGGCGAGAGCGTCGTGATCCAGCTCGTCTCCACGTCCGAAGCGATGCTCAACCGGGCACTTGCCGCGCTGACCGTCGAAGAGCGGGCGAACCTCGACATCGAGCTTTCGCCGAGGGAGTTCCTCATGTCCTATCTGACGGCCGCCTTCCCGGTGCGTCAGATGAAGACCTTTGTCGACGACACAGGCAAGACCCGCTCCGAACCGATGTCGGACGAGGACGGCCGCCCCGTGTTCAGCCAGGAGGCGCTGGCAATGCGCGACAACCTTCTCGAGCAGCTCTGCGCGCTGCCCATCGTCGGCTCCGCGCTCGATCACATCATCGGGCATTTCGGCACCGATGCAGTCGCCGAGGTGACGGGGCGCAGCCGGCGTGTCATCATGGACGCCCACGGCCGCCAGCGCGTCGAAAGCCGCTCGCCCCGCACCAATCTCGCCGAGACCGACGCCTTCATGCGGGGGCAGAAGAAAATCCTGATCTTCTCCGACGCTGGCGGCACCGGCCGCAGCTATCATGCGAGCCTTACCGCTGAGAACCAGTCGCGTCGCAATCATTACCTCCTCGAGCCAGGCTGGCGTGCTGACGCCGCCATCCAGGGGCTCGGACGCACGCACCGCACCCACCAGGCGACCGCACCGCTGTTCCGGCCGGTGTCGACCGACTGCCGGGGCGAACGCCGCTTCATCTCGACGATCGCGCGCCGGCTCGACAGCCTGGGTGCGCTTACCCGCGGCCAACGGCAGACGGGCGGTCAGGGGCTGTTCGATCCACGCGATAATCTCGAAAGCGACTATGCCAAGGAGTCACTCGAACAGTGGTTTCGTTTGCTCGCCAATGGCAAGCTGCGCTCGACCACGCTGTACGAGTTCCAGAAGCTGACCGGCCTCGAGCTGGAGGGCGAGGGTGGCGGGATCAAGGAGGAGATGCCCCCGATCCATCGCTGGCTCAATCGCATCCTCGCGCTGCGCATCGCCATGCAGAATGCGATCTTCGACGAGTATCTCGGGCTGATCGAGGCACGGATCGAGGCGGCCAAGGAGGCCGGCACGCTCGATCTCGGCGTCGAGAGCATCAACGCCGAGCGCATCACGATCCTCGATCGCACCGTCATCCGGCGCGATCAGACCAGCGGCGCCGAGACCGAGATCCTGCGGTTAGAAACCGAGGAACGCTACAAGCCGCTCGCGCTCGATCGCGCTTTGCGGATCCTTGGCGACGACGCCCGCCTGATCGTCAACCGCAAGTCGGGCAAGGCCGCGATCCGGTGCAGCACCTACTCGCTGACCGACGACGACGGGGAGATCGTGCGTCGCTACGAGCTGGTGCGGCCCATGCGCACCGAGCGGATGCGGCAGGATCTTCTCCTCGAGACAATGTGGGAGGATGCCAGCGAGGCGGAGTTTTCCGCGCTGTGGCAGGCCGAGGTCGAGGAAATGTCGGGCAAGACCCGCATCAGCACGCTGTACCTCGTCACCGGCCTGCTCCTGCCGGTGTGGGACCGTCTGCCCGACGATCACGTCCAGGTCTGGCGGTTGAACACCGATGATGGCCAGTCCTTCCTCGGCCGCATCGTTCCTGCGCCGCTCGTGACCAAGCTCGCGGACGCCTTCGGCATCGCCGCGACCATCACGGTGTCGGGTGCCGAGACCGCCAGGCACGTCATGGCGACGGCTGAGATCACCGCGCTCGGTTCGTACCGGCTGAAGCGCAGCCTGGTCGCCGGCCAGCAGCGCCTCGAACTGCTCGACTGGCCGCACACCCGGTTGCCGGAGCTGAAGGCAGCCGGGTGCTTCACCGAGATCATCCAGCACAAGACGCGGATGTTCGTTCCCGTCGCGACCGCCGCGACCGTGATCGATCGTATCACCGCCTGACACGAACGAGGCTCTCTTCCCGATCATCAAAGGGAGGGGAGGGAGCCTTCGGCTTTTTGAGCTTGGAGGACCAGGCTCGCGTGACCGCGGGACGCGGCGCGCCATTTCCAAACGGAGACGACCGATGATCCAGTCCGTGAAGATCAAGAACCTGACGCTGTCGAAGGACAATGTGCGCAAATCCAACCGTGACGCAGGGATCGACACCCTTGCCGCGAACATCGCAGCCCAGGGGCTGTTGCAGAACCTGATCGTCACCCCGCTCAAGAAGGCGGGTACGTTCACGGTGAAGGCGGGCGGTCGGCGCCTGCGCGCGCTCCAGCTCCTGATCCAGCAGGGCACCCTCCCCGCTGACCACACCGTCCCGGTCCTCGTGCTGAGCGATGACGACAACGCGATCGAGGTAAGCCTCGCCGAGAACTTCCAGCGCGTGCCGATGAATCCGGCCGACGAATGCACCGCTTTCAACTTCCTGATCCAGAAGGGCATGACCGCCGAGGACGTCGCCAAGCGCCAGGGCGTGACCACCCGCTTCGTCGAGCAGCGCGTGCGCCTTGCCGAGCTGGCCCCAACCGTGTTCGAGGCGCTCGCAGCCGGCGAGATCACGCTCGGCGTTGCGCAGGCTTACGCCGTCACCACCGACGTCGATCGCCAGACGCGTGTGTTCGCCCAGATGAAGACCTCCTACTACGGCGATAACCCCGACAACATCCGTCGCGCCATCCTCAACGGCACCGTCAAGGCGAACGACGCCAAGGCCCGCTTCGTCGGTCGCGAAGCCTATGTTGCCGCAGGCGGTCGCATCGAGGGCGACCTGTTCGCCACCGAGGGCGACGAGAACTGGATCGACGTCGACCTGATCGAGACGCTCGCCGCTTCGAAGCTCGAAGCCGCAGCGGCCGAACTGGCGAAGTCCGAAGGTCTCGCGTTCGTCACGCCGATCGCGGCGACGCACGTCCCCTACGATCTGGAGCGCCAGCTTCACGAGTATCACGCTCCGGCCCGCGCCCTCACCGAGGACGAGACCGCGCGTGTCGAAGTCCTGTCGGCCGAGAACGACGCGCTGATCGACCAGCTCGAGCAGGAACTGCTCGACGGCAGCGCCGAAGCCGAGGCGGCGAACGCGCGTATCGAGGCGATCGAGCGCGAGCTGGAGACGATCGAGGACGCCCGGCACGAGATCGATCCGGCGCTTAAAAGCCAGATCGGGACGTTCGTCTATATCGGGGGCGACGGTGAACCCCGTGTCCACACCCGCCTCTTCAGCGAAAAGCCGGTCGTGGATCCGAACGCCCCGCCCAAGGAGTCGGGCGGCGCAACCGGGGACGGCGATGCCGGCGACGCCGAACAGGGGCGCACCCTCAGCGCCACGCTGATCGATGAACTGGCGACGCAGCGCCGCCAGATCCTCGTCGCCCACGTTGCCAGCGACCCGGCGATGGCACTCGACCTGACCATCTTCCTGATGGCGCAGAACGTGGTGTTCGAGCAGGCCCACATCCCCAACCACTCGACCCTGAAGTCGAGCGCCGCGGGCTTCCCGATCTTCGCCTTCCGCGACGAGGGTTCGATGGCGTCGCAGACGATCGACGACCAGCGCCAGCGGCTCGACACGAGCTGGGCGGGTCTGCCGACCATGACCGCCCGCTTCGACGCCTTCCGCGCGCTCGACGACGAGGCCCGGGGCGCTTGGGTAGCATACTCGATAGCACGAACTCTCGAACCGACGCTCAACGTTGCCGAGGGCTATCGGAGCAACGGCTTCCACGACCATCTCGGTCGCCTCCTCGACATCCAGGTCGAGAATTGGTGGCGCCCGACGGCCGAGAACTTCTTCGGCCGGGTCAAGAAGACCGTCATGCTCGACGCGCTCGAGGAGATTGGAGGTCCGATCCTGCGCGGCCGATACAAGGACGCCAAGAAGGGCGACCTTGCCGGCACCTGTGCCTCGCTGTGCAACGGCCAGGGCATCGTCGAAGCCGAGATCCGCGAGAAGGCGACGGCCTGGTTGCCGGAAGCCATGCGCTTCGAGGCACAAGAGAAGGCGGCACGCACGCCGCTGCGCTCGAGCTTCGTCGATGACGAGACCGGCACCGATCCGGACGAGGACGAGGATACCGATCTCGACTCCCGTGACGACGCAGTGATCGATCACGAGGAAGAGGGGGATTTCAGCCAAGCGGCCTGACGCCGGCTTGCACATTTCGAGGCACCTGGGGGCGGCACTCTTCGCGCAAGTGTCGCCCCTGTTTTTGTGACCCGGCACCGCCCTTTCAGAGGGGAGGATGCTCACGGGAGTTTGCCTCACCTCAATCAGGAGACCGATCGTGGCACAGACCACCGACAAGCCCTTGCCTGCCGACATCATCACCAACACCATCATCGACAAGCTCGAATCTGGAGTACGGCCCTGGGTCAAGCCGTGGCGCCCCGGCCTTGGCGGCCGTCCGCTGCGCGCAACCGGCGACCCCTACAAGGGCATCAACTGCTTCTGGCTATGGCTGTGTGCCGAGGGCGCAGGCTACAACTCGCGCACCTGGATGACGTACAAACAGGCGCAGGCTCACGGCGGCCAGGTCCGCGAGGGCGAGCGGTCGCAGATCGCGATCTTCTATAAATCCTACAGCAAGACCGTCGAATCGGTCGTCACCGGCGACACAACCGACGAAATGCGGCGCGTGCTGCGCTCCTACGCCGTGTTCAACTGCGACCAGATCGACGGGCTGTCTCCCGACTTCTACCCGAGCCCAGTCAGCATCGTGCCCCCGACCGATGCGCTGCCCGAGCGCGCGCAGCGCTTCCTCGATGCGCTGCCGGCGACGGTCCACATGCGCGGAGATCGCGCGTTCTACGACCGTACCGCCGACAGCATCACCATGCCGCCCGTCGCGCTATTCTCGACGCGCGCCTATTTCGCGGCGACGCTCGCCCATGAGGCTGGCCACTGGACCGGCCATCCCGACCGGCTCGATCGCACGTTCGGCAAGCGCTTCGGCGACGACGCCTATGCGTTCGAGGAGCTTTGCGCCGAGATGACCTCAGCGCTGCTCGGTGCCGATCTTGGTCTCCCGACCTCGCACATGGACGATCACGCCGCCTATATCGGCTCGTGGTTGAAGGTGCTGCGCAAGGACAGCCGGGCGATCATGACCGCCGCGGCCAAGGCCGAAGCCGCAGCCGGGTATCTGCTCCGCGCAACCGGGCTCGACGCCTTGGCCGAACCCGAGGAACAGATCAGTGAAGCAGCATGACCGCTCCGGCCGCCCTCCCCGACCTCGGCGCCTACCGGCACTTCGTCGTGGCATTCAGTGGCGGCAAGGACAGCCTTGCCGCCCTGCTCCACCTGCTCAGCCTCGGCGTGCCGGCACACGCGATCGAGCTGCATCACCATGATGTCGATGGCCACGGCCCGACCTTGATGGATTGGCCGTGCACCCCCGCCTATGTCCGCGCGATCGCCGACCATTTCGGGATCGCGCTCTACGTCTCGTGGCGCGTGGGCGGCTTCGCGCGCGAGCTGGCGCGCGACGACGCGCCGACCGCCCCGATCGCGTTCGAGACGCCAACCGGCATCGGCCGTGCCGGGGGCAAGGGCCCTGCCGACACGCGCAGGCTCTTTTCCCAGACGTCTCCCGATCTTCGGGTGGGCTGGCGCAGCCCCGCGCTAAAGATCGACGTCCTCGCGGCCGCGATCCGGAATCAGCCGCGCCTCCTCGACGGCCGCACGCTGGTCATCACCGGCGAGCGCGCCGAGGAAATTCCTGCGCGTGCGCGCTATGCGACGCTCGAGCCGCATCGCACTTCCACCCCCGCGCGTGAGGGCGGCACCCCGCTTGTCGATGCCGATATTCCTGTACGTCAGCAATACAAGGGCCGCACGGGCGGGATTGGCTGAGGAATTACTTGGTTGTTCCGAGAGACCTGGGCGAGGCATCGGGTGCCAATCCTTGATAGGTCGATTCCCCCCATCCAAGTCCTAGTGATTTTTGGATGGCGACATAACTTGCCGTAAGAGCCGCAATCGCACTTTGAAGGTTTGATGCGGCAAGCACTTTCTGACGACCGGACTCGAGTGCGTCGCTGCGGGAAATCACCTTTCGCTGGAAGCGTTGTTGTGTCAGAATATCTGACTCGTCGGCTGATCGCTTGATCTCGGCGAGCGCTGCCACATTGCGACGTTGCTGTGCAAAGCGCGCGAGCGAATTCTCGGCGTCCTGGAACGCACCTAGAACGACCTGTCGATACTGTGCCTCAGCTTCGTCTCGTCCAGCGCGCGCTTGCGTTATCTGGGCCGAAGTTCGTCCAAAATCGAGCAACCCCCATTGTAGCTGGGGCACGGCAATGTTGGAGATATTTCCCAGATCGACCAAGTCTCCGACAGACGTTCCGCCGATGCCTAGGATCCCCATAAAGCTGATCTTGGGAAAACGCGCTGCTTCAGCGACGCCAATCCGGGCAGTCGTGGCCGCCAGATTGCGCTCGGCGGCGCGTATGTCGGGTCGACGGCGAAGGAGAGAGGCGGGATCGCCGATGGCGACGACCTGTGGCGGCAAGGGGACGTCACGCGGGACAGCCAGCAAGGAATCGAGCCTCCCTGGCGCCTCCCCTGCAAGCACGGCGAGCGCATTGAGATAAATTCCGATCTCCGCCTCAGCCGTAGCGAGATCGCCGTTGGTAGCCTGAATGGCGCGGTTCGCCTGACCAATGGCAAAGGCCGGCACCGTGCCTTGCTGAAAGCGTTGCCGAGCGAGGCCTAGCTGCTGCTTCTGCAGGTCCAGCCCCCCACGAAGTGCAGCGGCGCGCTGCTGCCGGTCCCGCAGATTCGTATAACTTTGCGCAACGTCGGCTGCGAGTTGAACGTG
Organism: Sphingomonas sp. AP28; assembly: GCF_056680455.1. NCBI lineage: Bacteria > Pseudomonadati > Pseudomonadota > Alphaproteobacteria > Sphingomonadales > Sphingomonadaceae > Sphingomonas > Sphingomonas sp. AP28. The sequence goes on from NZ_JBWXQI010000003.1 coordinate 10,164, forward strand.
TGCATCTGCCGCGTTGTAGGAAGCCGCTGCGGCTAGTGCGTTAGCGGATTCTATTTTTCGGATCTGGCCTCCTGCAAGATCGATTTCCCAATTTGCGTTCAGGCCGAGATTGAAAAACTGGAGAGAGGAATCCGCGTCCTGGGAAGGGGGCGTTGCGCCGTTCCCCTGAGCCGACTGCAGATCGATCCCGGGAAGGTCCGCGAAGATTCCGGTCGCTTGTGCCCCAGCTTTCGGAAAGCGGTTAGCGCGCTCCTGGCGCACGGATGCACGCGCCTGACGGAGCCGCGCCTGGGCGACATCGATCGACGGATTCGCTGCAAGTGCGCGTCGCTCAAGCTCGTTCAGGACCGGATCTTGAAGAGCCGTCCACCACTCAGCAACTGCGGGGTCATTGGTGCTCGTACTCGCGGTCTGGCGCACGAACTTGGATTGGGGGGCGGCGCGACCCAACCCCGGCGGTCCGGCGTAGTCCGGGCCAACGACACATCCGCCGAGCAGCAAGGGGGCGAGAACGAGACCTCTGAAGTTTGTCATCGCAGCCTCAATGCATCGCCATGGACTGCCCTTTGGGCAGCGGGCGCAGGAACAAAACGAGTGGAAGCGTGGCCAGTGTCGCAAGCGCCATCGCCAGGAAAATGTCATTGTACGTCATGATGAAGGCCTGCTGCTGAATGGTCCCGGCAAGCGACTGAAGGGCGGCGTCCATCTGGCCAAACGTCCTGGCCATGCCGGCGAGATAATTTTGCAACCTTGGGTCGTTTGCCCAAAGGGTCTCTTCCATCCGCCGGCTATGGAGCGACATTCGCTGGTCCTGAAAGGAGGCCAGGGCGGCCAAAGCGAACGACCCGCCGAGATTTCGTGCGGCATTGAAGATGCCTGATGCATCACCGGCATCCTCCTTGCTGACCGAAGCGATAGTGGCCTGGTTCAGGAACAGCATGGTGAGGATCATGCCGACACCACGCAGTAACTGTCCGGCGGTAAAGGCTTCTCCGGCAGATTCCGCGGTGAGGCTGGTGTTGACGAGGCAGCTGGCGGCCATGAGCGCAAGGCCTGTGCCGACGGCGAGCCTGATATCGACGACGCGGATAAGCAGCGGGATGACGGGCATCAGCAAGAAGGCAGGCACACCCATGAGGAAAATCACCTGACCCGTCTCAAGGGCGTTATAGTCAGCGATCAGCGCGAGGAATTGCGGGATGACGAAGGTCGAGCCGTACATCACCATGCCCAGCGCCAGCGCCATGACGACGACGCTGCCGAATTGTCGATTCATTACGATCCGCAGCTTAAGCACAGGCTTGGCGGCCCTGAATTGTCCGATCCCCAACATGACAAAACCAATCAGGGTCATGATCGTCAGCCGGACGATGTACGTCGATTCAAACCATTCTTCACGGTGCCCTTCCTCAAGCACGACCGTCAGTCCTCCCAGGCCGAGGATCATGCCGACAATCCCGAACCAGTCCGCATCGCGGAAATAGACCCAGTTCGTTTTCTCGTGCGGCAGGCCGAGAAGCAGCAGCAGCACGAGCAGACCGCAGACCGGCACGTTGACGAAGAAGGCATAATGCCAGCTCAGATTTTCCGTGAGCCAGCCTCCGAGCAGGGGGCCAAGAACCGGACCCAGGATGACGGTCATTCCAAAAAGGGCCATGCCGATCGGCTGTTGCGATGGCGGGAGGCGCTTTGCGACGATCGTCATCGCTGTCGGGATGAGCACGCCGCCCGTGAACCCCTGACCCGCCCTGCCGACGATCATTGTCATCAGATCCGTAGCGGTGCCGCACAGGACCGAGAATCCTGTAAAAGAGGTCACCGAGATGAGGAGAAGTGTCCTCAATCCCAAAAGCCGTTCCAGCCACGCGCTCAGCGGTATGATGATGATCTCGGCAACGAGAAAAGCCGTGGCGATCCACGTTCCTTCCGTGCCGGTCGCTCCGATCTCCCCTTGGATAGTCGGCAGCGCCGAGTTGACGATCGAGATGTCGAGCGTCGCGAGCAGCGCGCCCAGCGCGCCGGCCGCGACCGCGATCCAGGCCGTCGAGTCGGCTCGCTCGGCGCGTAACGTCCCCGGACATGCAGCAACCGTCGCCACGCTCAGCGCTTCCGACTTACGGCCTGCCGGATTCTCTCCAGGTCGCCTTTGGCCGAACGGGTATCGACAGTAATGCCGACCGACATTCCGGGAACCAGAAGGGGTCTGACTTCGGGCGGCGCATCGATCGCGATACGGACGGGCACGCGCTGAACGATCTTCGTGAAGTTGCCGGTCGCGTTTTGCGGCGGGAGCACGGAGAACTGGGCACCTGTGCCCGGTGCGAAGCTGGCAACCCGCCCTTTCAGCTCGACCCCGGGGAGCGCGTCGACGTCGATGCTGACGGGCTGGCCGACTCGCATGAGACCTAGCTGCGTCTCTTTAAAATTGGCCTCGATGAAGAGGCGCTCCACCGGCACCAGCGTCATCAGGCGCGTTCCGGGCTGTACGAACTGCCCTACCCGGACAGCGAGATCGCCGACGCGACCATCGATCGCTGCCTTGAGCAACGTCGATTCGGTGTTCACACGCGCGGCGGAGAGCTGAGCACGAGCGGCTTCGGCCTGCGATTGCGCCTGTCGTACCTGGGCACCAAGCGTGCCAACGCGCCTTTCTGCTGCGGTAAGGCCGGCCTGAGCAGCATTGGCGCGCTCATCTGCCTGTCGTGCCTGCGTCTGAAGCTGGGCAAATCGCTCGCCTGGCTCTGCGCCAGACGCCGCCAGCGGCTGATAGCGCGCAACCTGCTGCCGCGCGAAGGCGGCCTCGGCGCGCGCCGAGGCCGCCTGAGCACGCGCCTGGACGATTGTCGCCTGCTGTTCAGCGATCTGCGAACGGCTCGTCTCGACCGCAGCTTTCGCTGTGTCGATCTGGCTGGCGATCTGCTCGCTTTGGGCTCGATATTCGCGAGGATCTAGTTCTGCCAACTGCTGCCCTTTGCGGACCGCTTGGTTCGCACTGACAAACACGCGCTCGACATATCCGGCAACTTTCGGGGCCACCACGACAGAGTCCGCCGCCACATAAGCGTTGTCGGTTTTCTGCATGAACTTGCCGCGGTTCTGATGGTCAAAATACCATACCAACCCCGCTCCCACGATCGCGACCGCGACAACCAACAGCGCCAGCCGAACCCGTACCGACTTGAGCGGACCAGCGGGCCGCTCGCCGACATCGTCATGGTCGCCTGAACCGACTGTGGGATCTTCCACCATTCTATTCCCGATCAACTATCGATTCAAAGAGCCGGGGGACTTGCCACGGCGGCCAAGCTTCGGCAATACCACATTATATGGAACCTCACCAATCGGGTATACGTGGGATCGCAACCACCTTCGGCTGGACCTGGTACAGGATGCGGCGGCTGATCGACGCCTATCTTGCCTGTCAGGGTGCATCGATGGCCCAACTAAAACTGCTCGCGTATCTCGCGGAACAACCGCGCCGCTCCACCGACATTGCGAGCTTTTTCGATCAGGCGCCCCGCACTGTTACTCAGGCGATCGACGCGCTCGAGCAAAATGGTCTCGTGTTCCGATCGCCTGCTCCGGACGATCGCCGTTCCAAACTGGTGCAGATAACAGACGCCGGCCGGGCCACGTTGGGACTGGCCATGCCGCTCTACGACGACATCGTAGGGCAGACCTTCGGAAGCCTGACAGCGGATGAACTCGAGGGTCTCGACGCAGCGATCAAACATTTGAACCGGCTCGTCGACCATCTGGAGACGAAGGCCAGCGTTCCCGAGACCCAAGTTCCCGCCCCGAAAAGCCGGGCGCATGATTGATCTAGCTCCTACCGATGAAGCCGATACGACTGCTCTAAAAGAAAGGGAGCGGTTCGCGCAGATACTCGTCCTGTTCGGCCGGCACGGTCTCAAGGGGCTGGCCGCTCGGTTGGGTCTGGGGGCGGGGGGGGGCGAGCCGATTGAAGATACCCGGCCGGAAGCGATCGTCGCGCTTTTGCGGGATATCGGCCCTGTCGCGGTCAAATTCGGACAGATCCTCGCGATGCGAAGCGACCTTCTGGAGCCGGCATGGGTCGATGCACTTTCAAAACTGCAGGACCGCGTTCCTCCGCTTCCATTCGCGGCCGTGCAGCCGCTGATCGAGGAGGCGATCGGCGGGCCAATTGAAACGAGTTTTAGTCACTTCGACACCGAAGCGCTTGCGGCGGGTTCGATCGCTCAGGCGCATGCGGCGACGCTGCTCGACGGGCGTGACGTTATCGTCAAGATTCGCCGCCCAGGCATCGAGCGGATCGTCGATGCCGATCTTCGGCTCTTGCGAAGACTGGCCCGGGTTGCGGAGCGCCGTATCCCCGAGATCGCAAGACTGAAGCCGGACGAGTTGTTGCGCCATTTCGCCGAGAGCCTCGCCCGGGAGATGGACCTCAGCGCAGAAGCGCGCGCCAGCGACGCGATCGGTGAATATCTTAAAAACTACGGGGTTCGAACCGCACGCTTCGATTGGGAGCTTTCGGGAAGGCGAGTGAACATCCAGGAGCGGCTCTGCGGATTTCCCGCAAGCGATCTGGATGCGGCACGCCAAAGCGATCTCGATCTGGCGGCGCTCGCCAGCACCTATGCGCAGGCGATCCTGCGCATGATCATCATCAACGGTCACTTCCACGCTGATCCGCATCCCGGCAACGTCTTCTTTCTTGAAGACGGGACGCTTGGCCTGATCGATTTCGGGGCCGTGGGCACCCTCCTGCCTAGGCGCCGGGAGGAACTCGTTCGGCTTGGCCTCGCGATCGCTTCGGAGGACACCGGCGGTGTCGTCGATATCCTTATGCTCTGGGCCGGTGATCCGGACGTGGAGCGGGTCCGGCTCGAAGAAGCAATGGCCGAACTGATCGACCGCTTCAGCAACGTCCTGCTCGATCAGATTGACCTCGCCGACATTTTTCAGATGGTATTCGCGATTCTGCGCGACTTTCATCTCGCGCTTCCGCCTGACCTCGCTTTGGTGCTCCGGACCTTGCTGACCGCCGAGGGGTTCGTCCGGCGCATCGATCCGGCATTCGACATTGCTCGCGAGCTTGCTCCCATAGCAAAGGAATTGATGCGGGAGCGGGCGAGCCCTGCCCGGCTGCGCGGTGAGGCGGGCAAGCTGCTCGCAGCGCTCGGACGAGCGGTTCTGTCAACGCCGAACCTCGTCGGACAGATCGAGAAGGTTGCGCGAACCGGCTCAATCACCGTCAGTATCGCGCCCAAGGACCTTGAGCGTTTACGCGGAAGGGAGCGTGCCGGCAGGGGTACTCCGCAACTCTATCCTGCCGCCCTCGCGATCTGCGCCGCGATAGTGTTTTCCTCGCAGCCTCTCCTGGCGGGACTGTTGGCTTTCGGCGCTGTTGCACTGGCCGTTTTCGAAGGTGTGAGGCCGCGATGAGCGCGGCGTACGCAGAGCTGACCGCGGAGCATCGTGCCTGGCGCGGTGGGCCACGGAATTTCTGACTTTCTATGGAAACGCATTCAAACTGGTTGAAGGTGAGCCTGATCGTGGGCCTGCTCATGCTCACTGCGATCGGATTCGCTTTGTGGCTTCTCCAGGCGAGCGATGCCAAGGGGCCGACGTACCAAATACGATTTGAACAATCCGTCGATGGCCTGCAACCGGGGTCGGCCGTGAACCTTCTCGGTGTTCCCATCGGCCGCGTAACTGAAATCCAGGTCCAGCCCAAAAATCCAGATTTTGTGACCGTGCGGTTCGTACTGACCAGTGACGCGATTCTTCATCGCGGTGTGACAGCATCGATCGAACGATCGTTATTTGATGGATCGGCAAAGCTGAGCCTGAGCGGCGACAACAATCGCAACCCTGTGCTCGCGGCCCGAGATGGACAGCCGTTCCCGATCATACCAGCAAAGGGCGGAGGACTCCTGGGCGGCGGTGGCCCAGCAGACCTCATTGCGAAGGTTTCGTCGAACGCTGAAAGCGTGTCTAAAAAGCTCGATCCCGCTGGTTTGCGTTCGATAGAAAAGCGTCTCGACGAACTCGCGCGCAACTCGCAAAGCTGGACTGACAAAGTCGGCCAAGTGGCGGGACGGTTGCCACAGACGGACAGGCTCGATGCTTTTGCAAAGCAGATCGCCAATACAGGAGATGGTGCAACGAGACTTCGCAGGCGCATTGAAGCGTCACGTGGAGGATTTCGTGAGCGTATTTCTAGGTCGCTGAATTCGGCTGACAAATCAGCTGTGTCTTTTGGGCAGTCGCTTTCGCGCGCACGACCTCGGATGAGGCAGTTGGAAGCGGATGCCCGCCAGGTCACTGAAACCGTTCGATCGCTCCGGGGACCGGTCGGTCGTGCCGGCGATGTCGCCAAGAGGATCGAACAGGGGGGCTTGGGATCGACCAAATTGCCCGATTACAAACCCTCGCCTGGCCAACCAAGCGAGATCGAGACCCCTGCAACGAAGATCGGATCGAAGCAATGACCAGCGTATGCCGATCCACGGCACGGCATTGCTGGCAGGTGGTTCGCGCCGGAATCGATGCAAGAAGGCGCGATTTATCAACAACGGCAGCAACCATCGGAGTGATCGATGCCGAATACCGACCCAAAAGACAAAGCGGCGACACTTATCGCCACGCTGCTCGTCCTCCTTGCGGAAGCCGATGCGTTCGGATTCACGCTACCGGCGATACACATCGACGCTGCGATCACAGCGTTGAGTGGGATTGGCGGCGCAACTCAAATATCGACCAAAGGCTGACTCGACGGCATCCCGCGTCGATGCGTTTGCCCATTCCGATCTCCTCTAGAAAGCCACAGAACAATGGGATCGCGTCGGCTTTCGTGGCTGGAGCGGTCTTCTCACCCAATTTGCACAGTCTGCAAAGGTGACGCGGATGACACTTCCCGTCGCCATTGAGCAGACTGATCCGTTTATAAGCCAGCGCGGTTTTAGCCATGCTGTGCGCAGGGTGATGCCGAACCTGCGGATTTATGCGCGTCGACTGACGCGTAACGAGGCAGATACCGAGGACCTCGTTCAGGATACATTGGCGCGCGCCTGGGCCGCGCGAGAGCGTTTCGAGATCGGGACGAACCTCAAGGCTTGGCTTATGCGGATCGCACGGAACAGCTTCCTGTCCGGGAAGCGAAAAGATCGGCGCTCGGTATCGTGGGATCCGACAATCGCAGAACGTCTTTTAATTGCCCCTGCCGCGCAGGACGAAGGAATTTTCTCCAGTGAACTCAACCAAGCCGTGTCGTCGCTTTCTGATGGACAACGCGTAGCCTTCGAGCTGGTGACACGGGACGGGCTGACATTCGAGGAAGCCGCGGATCGTCTCGGCGTACCGCTTGGCACTGTCAAAAGTCGCGTATCGCGAGCCCGTCGGGTGCTCGTTGACGGCTTTGAAACCGATCCGCCTCTCCCGGTCCAGCTACCAACGCCCCCCGCGCCCGCGTGCGAAGCTCCAGAAACAAGCGATGCGAACATATACCAAAACTGGAAAAGATCAGGTTCGAGAACAATCGGATGAATACGCGGCAGCCTGGACAGTTCGGTTTCAATCGCGTCACGCCGGATCAAGGCCACATAATTGATTCAGTCAAAGAAAGGCACTGAGGACCATGCGTGAAATCCCGTCCGATATCGTACAGACCTGGGCGCCAGATCCTGCATACCTGCCCGATTGGTTTGTCGACGCGCTATCCGTGCCGCGGGAGGAAGGCTTCGTCGAGGTCTCTGGTGTAAGAATGCACTACTTCCGCTGGGGAGATCGTTCCGCGCCTCCTTTACTGATGACCCACGGCTTTCTCTCTCATGCACGGTGCCTGGCGTTCGTCGCGCCTTACATGGCTGAAAATTACCATGTGATCGCCTACGACCATTCAGGAATGGGGGACAGCGACGTTCGCGAGAATTGTGACATGGTCGCGCGAGGACGGGAGATGATTGGGGTCGCGGAGGCCCTTGGACTTTTTGGACACGAGCACAAGCCGATCATCGTCGCACACAGCTTTGGCGCGGCAGTCGCGCTCCAGGCGATCACGCTGGCGCCGGATGCCTTTGCCGGCACGGTGATTTGCGATCTGATGGTGCTGCGTCCGTCCAGCTTTGACGCCGTTTGGGGCGGCGGCCGCACCGGCCCGGGATCAGGCGACCCCGATCGCCCGCATAAGCGCTACCCCGATTACGCCAGCGCGCGCGAGCGGTACGTTCTATCTCCGCCACAGCCCGTTGGTGAGGCGTTCCTGATGGATTACATGGCCTATCACTCACTTCGACGCGAAGGCGAAGCGTGGACCTGGAAGTTTTCGCCATCAGTGTTCAAGCGGGATAATGCGCCAAGCGAATGGCTTGAAATGGGCAGAACGCTGGTCGAGGCGCCAGGCCGCAAGGCGATAGTACACGGCGAGCAAAGCCTCCTTTTTACAAATGATTCCAGTGATTACGTACGCGAGCTCGGCGGTATCGATATCCCGATCATCGCTGTACCCGAAGCTCGGCACCATCTGATGCTGGATCAGCCGCTGGCGTTCGTCGCCACCTTGCGGGCGTTACTGGCGGGCTGGACCATCGAGCGCAATTAGACCGGCATGATACCAGGCTACGCTACTCCGACCGCATTCGCTGCCGGGCTCGAACAGCAACGGGCGGGATTAACCCCGCCCGTTGCTTCACCTGCGCTCATGCGTGACAACACCGGTCGGTGTCTGGTTGCCGCTGGTTGAAAGACTGAGGTTACATCATCTTCAGCCGTATACGCTAAGTTAACACGACGTTCTTGGGGTTGAAGCGATTGGCGCGGATCGGGCGATAGCGTACCGGGGGCAGTCGATCTCGTTCCATAGATAGTCGCCGATGAGCGCAATATGGGTACAGGGCGACGGCGCGACCTGGGCGAGGAGCGCGTTGGGAATGGCGCGTTCCCGCATTGGTCGCGATACTACCTTGCTGAAAGTAAATCGTTCACTCGTGCGCAAGCATTCAACACCTTGAGCGCGACTTCAGGAACTTGCTCTTCGCTGAGACGCTCAGCCGGAACTATCAACGCCAAAGCACCGATCGGACCACCAGTGTGGTCTGCGATCGCGGCTGCCACGCTGTTGATCCCGCGCGTCCACCCGCTGCGACTTACTGCGAAGCCTTGATCACGGATACACTCGAACTCGTTGATCATCGCCGACCGATCGAGCTCTGCCGCCTCCGGCACTGTTTTGATGATCGAATCAAGCAATTCGAGTCCCGAAGAATGGTGTGCGAGGATCACCTTTCCAGCGGCAGTAAACGCGGCCGGCACCCTCCATCCTTCCCGCAGGGTGGCTCGAAGGGGCGTCAACGATAGCACACGCTCCACATATAAAATGTCGCTACCGACCAGAATGGCCAGCGCTACCGTCTCGCCGGTGGCTTGATGAAGTTGCTGCACGAACGGAGTAGCGGCTCGCTTTACTGGATTTCGATTTGCCACCAGCGCGCCGAGTTCGTGTACTTTCATGCTGGCTTCGTACCGTCCAGTGTCGTCTTGCCGCGCAAAACCTTCCTCGATCAAGCTTTGAAGAAGACGGTGGACATTGCTCTTTGGCAAGTCGAACTCACGTCCCAGTTCTGACAGGCGAGTCGCACCGCGACGTGCAAGAAAGTCCAGTATCTTGAGTGTGCGCAGGACAGCGGGCGTCACGAAAAGCCTGCCAGCCAGCATGGCGGCGCCCATCGTGCGAGGCATCGTATTATTATGATCATCGGTATTAGAGTAGCCTTAACCAACCTAACGGTCCAGCCCTCGGAACGTCGTTCCAACTAATTGCGGTAATCAGCCAGCTACGCGGCCCAGTAGGTCTCGAGCTATGATGAGCTTCTGAACTTCCGTGGGTCCCTCGCCGATCCGCCGGATGCGCAGTTCGCGATACCAGCGCTCCAGTGGCAGTTCCTTGCTCACGCCCAGCCCACCGTGGATTTGCATAGCACGATCAACAACTCTCCCTGCGCCTTCGGTGGCGACGATCTTGGCCACCGCCGCCTCGGTGCGGAATGGTTCACCTGCATCAGCCTTGGCTGCGGCTTGCAGGACCAGCAACCTGGCACTCCGAAGATCGATCTCGTTCTCGACAAGCATCCACTGGATGCCTTGGCGCGCGGCCAGTGGTTGACCGAATGTCTCGCGAAGTTTCGAGTATTCGACGGCCATCCTATGAGCGACTTCCGCGACACCGATGCACTGCGCTGCGTAGGGAATACGCTGGGCGCTCAGGCGCCCGTTAGCGAGCGCGAAGCCCTTGCCTACTTCCCCGAGCCGATTGCGATCAGAGACGCGAGCGTCGTCGAAGGACAGCTCCGTTGCATAGTGGGTTGATCGCATCGTGTGGACCACGCGACGTACTTGAAAGCCGGGGGTGTCGGAGTCGACGATGAAAGCCGTGATACCGTCTCGACCTTCGCCGGTACGCGTGAACACGACGCCGAAGTCGGCTTTGTCTGCTCCGCTGATCCAGAGCTTGGACCCGTTGATGATCCAGTCGTCGCCATCCTTGACTGCTCGCGTTCGAATCGCGCGGGCTGGATCGCTGCCTCCGCTAGGTTCGCTCAATCCAAAGTAGCCATGCTTCTCACCCCGCAGCATCGGATAAAGGTAGCGCTCCTTCTGGTCGTCGCTGGCGTCATAAAGCTGCGCCAACCCCGCTCCCCCGAACACACCATAGCACGGCGCGTACAGACCACCGCGATGCTGCGTCATCTCGAAAGCCAGCAGCGTTCGGGTCATGACGTCGAGGCCCGCGCCGCCGAACTCCTCCGGCACGTCCATACCGTACAAGCCCAGCGCGCGTACCTTCGCTTCCAGGCGCGCGGCGTCTTCAGGGCGAAGTTCACTTGCATCGGGGTCGAGATCGGCTTCGAGCGGCACGATCTCTTCGCGAACAAAGCGCCGGACCAAATCGATCAGCGCCTGCTGTTCCTGTGTGGGGGTAAAATCGATCACGGTAGGTCTCCCTGTATTGCCGGTCCAAGGCGACCCAGCCCGACGCCGTCTTCAGCACTGTTGAGCGGTGGAAGCGTGCCATGTTGACTGAAATGAAGCATCAGCAGCTCCTTCCAGCGCGAAATGTACTGCATGTTCTGCTCGACCCGGAACTTCAGGCCGATGCTTGAATTGTCCGCCAACGCGGTCGCTAGGGTCGAACGCAGGCCGAACAATGACCGGCCGCCTGCATAGCCGATCAACTGAATCTGGCCGCTCGAGTTGGCAATCTCGAAGACGCCTAAGGTCGCCGGCAGTGTGGACAACGCTGTTTCCGTTGCGGGATGCCACGCGCCGCGGATCGCGAGACCGTGAGCAGCGTTCAATGCCTTGCCTCCACTATTGCGCTTCCTTCCAAGCAAGCGGCACCGTCTTGGTTGACTTCCCGCAGGGTGAAGGTGAGCGTTCTGCCGTCGTCCGAGCGTTCGATCAGCTCTGCCTGTGCGGTCAGCGTGTCACCGACGACGGCGGAACGGATGATACGATATGCGACTTTGCAGATGCGCCACTCACTGCCCAGCCCTTGCGTTAGGACCCTGAGAGCATTGGCAGCGTGCAGGTGTGAATGCACGACCAGGCCTTCGTGCCCCTCGTGCGCGGCCCACTCGCGGTCATAGTGAATTCGGTGGGCGTTCCATGTCACCGCACTATAACGGAACAGTTGCAGCGCAGTCGGAACCATCACTACGTCCGGCAGTGGTTCGCCAGGGGACAAGATAACCGTCATTGAGAGTGCCCTTCGGGTCTAGACGCGCGCAAGGATCGTGCGACGGTTGCGGTTCAGGACGGAGCCATCAGCTCCGCTGAATTCATGGAGTGTCGTCACGAATACGATCGGCCCGCTACGGCCTTGCTTCAGATCGACGCTTTCGATGAGTTCGTCATCGTAGATGTCCACTCCTGCGATTACGGACTGCAGCAATTCCATGTCCTCGCCTGCCCCCATGACGCGCAGGTCGGCCGTGCCGTCCATTCGCACGGTGCCGTCGGGCGTCAGTTCCGACTCTGCCAAGCCCCCGTTCCACTCGGCGATTCCCGCGAGTAGATTAGGCGGCGCGACAAGCCCGGCAAAGCCGGCTGCTTTCGCGGCGCCTTCGTCGAAATGAATTGGGTTCGTCTCGCCGATCGCGATCGCATACCGGAGGATCATAACCCTGCTGACGACGCCTAGGTGACGGCGATGACGTTGCCCGACACGCGAACGCATGTCGTCATAAAACCGGGCTAGCGAGTCGGTGGCGTTCGTTGTGTCCTCCATGTCGTCCCTCCATTTAGTTCTATGTGATAGAATGAGGTTATCCAGTCAACCTCACTATTCGAATTATTAGTTTTTTTCTGGACAATCCGTTCTACGAGGCAGAATGAGGGTCCATAAAAAGAGCGGTGGAGGGTGCTGTGGGCTCAGATGGAGAACTTGCGTCGGATGAGGGCGTTGCGGAAGCGATCGCTCCACAGTCGGCGGCTTATCGCTGGTACGCCGTCACGTTGATGCTCGTGCTGTTCATGCTGAGTTTTCTGGACCGCCAGATCATCAACATCTTGGCAGAGCCCATCAAACACGAGCTTCACCTCGCCGACTGGCAGATCGGGATCATGTCCGGCCTGGCGTTCGCGTTGCTCTACACGATCGCCGGAATCCCGATCGCCCGCATGGCGGAACACGGGAACCGGCCCTTGATCATCGGCGTCGCCGTAGCTGTCTGGAGCATGTTTACCGCGGCGTGTGGCTACGCCAGCAGCTTCGTGCAGCTGCTGGCGGGTCGAGTCGGCGTCGGGATTGGTGAGGCTGGCCTTACGCCTCCGGCCATGTCGCTGATCATGGACTACACTCCGCCCGAGAAACGGGCGTCGACGCTTGCCCACTACCACATCGGCGTTCCCCTTGGGTCGCTGATGGGGTTGGCGCTTGGCGGATTATTGCTGGATGCGGTCGGATGGCGCTCGGCGTTCCTCGTGGTAGGGATTCCGGGTGCGCTGCTTGCCTTGCTCGCAGGACTGACGCTTCGGGAGCCGCGGCGCAATCTCTCCGCTCGTACAAAGGCCGCACGAACCAAGTCCACTTTTGGGCAGACCGTCACTACTCTGACAGGGATTCGAACCTACCGTCTCTTCGTGCTCGCAACTGCCTTTCAGGCGTTCGTCACATATGGCCACGCACCTTTCACCGCGTCGTTCTTCTTTCGCATGCATGACGCCGAACTGGGTCGCCTCGCAGCGGTCTTCGGGCTGGAACGAGCTGGCTTCCTGGGCGTCGCGCTTGGCCTTGCAACCGGGATCACCGGCGCGTTGGGCGTCTGGTTGGGAGGGCAACTGGCCGACCGCGCCAGCCGACGCGACGTGCGCGCCTATGCGACCATCCCCGCCATCGCCGCATTGCTGACCATCCCGACCTACATCGCAGCCGTGATGATCAAGGAGACATGGCTCGCCCTTGCGCTCATGACGATCCCCAGCTTCTTAAACTCGCTGTGGTTCGGCTCCGTACATACGACCCAGCAGGGCGTGGCACCGCCGCACATGCGGGCAACCGCGACTGCGTTCCTGCTCCTCGTTCTGAACCTGATCGGACTGGGGCTCGGACCGCTCACGGTGGGGCTGATGAGCGACTGGTTTTCGAATTCCGGAGGACTGGGATCCGCCCGCGGCGTCCAGATTGCGCTGATCGTCTCCAGCTTCATCGGCTTCGTGCCGTTCTCGCTCTTTTGGTCTGCGCGGCGATCGATCCGCAGCGATCTCGAGAATGCGCGCCTAGTTGCCTCATGACCGAGGCCCATCAGCGCGAACGAAATACAAACATAATGGAGAGTATTATGAAACAGGCTTTGCTGGCGTCATCGGCACTGATGATGGTTCTTGCCGCTACCCCTTCGGCTGCACAGGACGCGACGCCGGGGAGCGTCACGGCGCGAGGCGACTGCGCGTCCTCGACAAACAATTCAGCTGAGAAGGACTGCCCTGCGACGCCTGAGGATGTGACCGCCGCGCAGCAGGTCGGGAGCACGGTGGCAAGCTCGGGAGAAGGACAAAGCGAGGAAACCGATATTCTCGTCACCGGGACCCGGCTTCGGTCCGGATTCGCGTCGCCGACGCCGGTGACGGTATCAAGCACCGCCGATCTGCGTGCGGCAGCACCGACCTCGCTCACCGATGCGCTCACGCAGCTTCCGCAGTTCCGCAACTCGTCGCGGTCGTCGACGGCAGGGCCGTCCGCGGTGCGCGGCAATGGCGCAGCCTTTCTCAGCTTGCGCGGACTTGAGCCGCAACGAACCTTGACGCTGCTGGACGGCCGCCGCGTCGTCGCTGCGAGTGCGGCCGGCTCGCCCGACGTCAACCTCTTCCCGCAGGACCTAGTCTCGCGGGTCGAGGTCGTCACCGGCGGCGCGTCCGCCGCCTATGGCTCGGATGCGGTCGCCGGTGTGGTCAACTTCATCCTGGACAAGGATTTCACGGGCCTACGAGCGCGGGTTCAGGCCGGGGTTTCGGACTTAGGCGACGGACCGTCACAGCAAGCCGCCCTGACCTTCGGCTCGTCGCTGTTCAACGACTCGGCACACCTGCTGTTGAGCGCGGAATATCGGCGCACCGGAGAAATCCACGCGCCCGGTCAGCGGCCGTGGGCCGATGCCGCTTACGCGATCATCGTCAACCCCACCGGCTCTCCCGCGCGCCTGATCGCGCCGAGTGTGGCCTCGAACGCCAGCTTCGGCGGGCTGATCGTCGGAGGACCGCTCAACAACACGCAATTTCTGCCGGGCGGTGTCAGTGCCCCCTTCCGGTTGGGCACCGCGGTGACCGCCACCACCATGATCGGCGGCGACGGGGCGCCGACGCAGTTCGGCTTCACGGCCGGGCTGGAGAGCTACAACGTCTTCGGCCGCCTGACCGGCGACGTGGCGAGCGGACTCAGCGTCTTCGTGGAAGGCTCGGCGGCTCGGTCGACATCCAGTTATGACCTCGCGCGTCCATCGCAGACGGCCGGGACAGCCTACACGATCTTCAACGACAACGCGTTCCTACCTGCAGACGTCCGCACGCGCCTCGCCGCCGCTGGCGCAACATCGTTTCGCCTTGCCCGCGTGAACCGGGACTTCGGCTTTGCTCGTGTCGATGGAAGGAGCGACACCTGGCGAGCGACGGCAGGGTTCGAGTGGAAGATCGACGGCAACTGGGAAGCCGAGGGCTACTACGCCCATGGCTCCAACGATTACCGTGTCGAAACCAATAACAACACCATCTATCGTCGGCTGTTCGCGGCCGCGGACGCTGTCGTTAATCCCGCCAACAACCAGATCGTCTGCCGCTCCACGCTTCAGGGGCTCGATCCGGGCTGTGTTCCCATCAACCTGTTCGGCGAAGGATCGCCCTCGCAGGAGGCACTCTCCTGGATCAACGGTTCGGCCGTCCAGGTGCTCAAGCTGAAGCAGGACGTGGCGTCCCTCACCCTGCGCGGAGGCCTTTTCGACGTGCCGGCAGGACGGGTTCAGCTCGCGACCGGCGTCGAATATCGGCGTGAGCGCGCGGACCAGACGTCAGACGCCCTGTCGCAGACTGTCATCTCGGCGGCCGGAGTCCGTGGTCTGCCCGCCTCCTTCGTCGGTCAGCGCGGCTCCTTCTACCTCTCCAACCCCCAGCCGCTGGCCGGCGGCTACAACGTCAAGGAAGGCTTCATCGAGCTAGAGGTGCCCTTGCTTAAAGACTCGCCGATCGCCCGATCCCTTACGATCAACGGCGCGGTCCGGGCGATCGACTACAGCACGGTCGGAACGCTCACCGCCTGGAAGGTCGGAGGATCCTACGAGCCATTCGAGTCCCTGCGTTTCCGCGCGACACGCTCACGCGACATCCGGGCGGCGAACGTCTCCGAACTGTTCACGGGTCCAGTGAGCATCCAAGGCACCGTGCTCTACAACAATGCGAGCACGGCGTTCATCGGGCGCCGAAGCGGGAACACGCAACTCCAGCCCGAGCGAGCGGACACCATCACGGCCGGCGCGGTCTTCCGGCCCACCTTCATCCCCGGGTTCAACCTGTCCGTCGATTTCTACGACATCAAGCTGAGCGGCGCGATCGCGCAGCTCACCCCCCAGCAGACGATCGACCAGTGCAACAGCGGCTTCACGCCGGCGTGCGCGCAGATCACCAATCCGGGACAGCTCACGCTCCAGATTCCGACGCTCAACCTGTCGTCCATCAAGACCCGAGGTGTCGATCTCGAAGCGCTGTACGGGTTTGATCTGGGTGGCGGCAACGTCCGGCTGCGGACGATCCTCACCTACCTCGACAAATTTGAAACGACCTTGCCGGGAACCGCGCCGATCGACCGCGCCGGAGACATCGGCACGCAGGGAACGCCGAGGTGGAGCGGGACCTTCTCGATCAACTACGTCGCGCAACCGTTCGACCTGTTTGTGCAGGAGCGCTACATCGGCAGCGGCAAGATCGATACCACTGCGGCCCCCGGTACCTTTGCCAACAACCATGTCGAGTCGGTCTGGTACACCGACGTCACGGCCCGCTTCAACATTCCGGGTGCCAATGGCAATGCACAATTCTTCGCGACGGTGAACAACCTATTCGATCGTGATCCGCCGATCGTTCCGACCATTCCGTACGGCGGCTACCGTAGCACGAACTTCGCGCTCTACGACGTCATCGGACGGTATTTCACAGCTGGTTTTCAGGCAAAGTTCTGACATGAACGCGAGAGAAAATAAGGCTTTTAGCGGCATCCGCGTCCTCGACATGGGGCAAATCTACAACGGTCCCTATTGCGGTCTCCTCCTGGCGCTGCTCGGTGCCGACGTGATCAAGGTCGAGCCGCCGGGAGGCGAGCCGCTGCGCTTCCGCTCTACCAATCAGGTCGAGACGCACGAGTTCATGATGCTGAACTCGAACAAGCGCAGCATCGTCGTCGATCTCAAGACGGACGCGGGACGGAATCTGTTTCGCGACCTAGTTTGCGAGGTAGACGTGGTGATCGAGAACTTCGCGCCCGGCGCGATGGAGAGGATGGGGTTGCCGCCGGCGAGCCTGTTGGGCCTCAATCCCCGGCTGATCTACGCGTCGGGCAAGGGCTACGGCAACTCAGGTCCCTATGCCCACATGTCCGCCATGGACATCACCGTTCAGGCGATGGCGGGCGTCATCGCTTCGACCGGTTTCCCCGATGGGCCTCCGACGAAGACAGGACCCGCGTTCGCGGACATCATGGGCGGCGTACACCTCTTCGGCGGCGTCGCTTCCGCGCTCTACCAGCGCGAGAAGACGGGTTTGGGCCAGATCGTCGAAGTCTCAATGCACGACACGATCTATCCTGCTCTCGCCTCGCCGCTCGGCGCCATCTTCAACGATCCGTCACGCGATATTCCCGAGCGGACCGGCAACCGGCACAGCGGACTCGCCGTCGCGCCCTACAATGTCTATCCCGCCAGCGACGGTCACATTGCGATCATGTCGGTCAACGAACGTCATGCTAGCGGCGTCCTTAGGGCTGCTGGCGGCGACGTACTCACCAATGACCCGCGCTTTGCCGACCGCGCGCTGAGAATCAAGAACATCGACGCACTCGATGCGGCGGTCGAGGCATGGACGACCACGCTGGACCGTTGGGCGCTTGTGGAACGCCTGGCAGAGCACGGCGTGCCCTCCGCCCCGGTGCTCACGGTGCGCGAAGTCGCCAACGATCCGCACCTGCGTGAGAGGGGCATGGTCCGCGATGTGGATCACCCCGTCCGTGGCAGGATCCCCGTTCCGGGCTCGGCGATCCGGCTCGAAGACTCGCCGGTAGACGTCATCCACGCGGCTCCCGGCCTCGGAGCCGATGCGGACGCCATTCTACACGACCTGCTTGGAGCCGACGATGACCACGTGGCAGCGCTGGTCGCGAGCGGTGCTTTGGGAGCGGCTGCATGACGACGATCACACGACCACGGCGGCCGATCAGGATCGCGAACTGCTCGGGCTTCTACGGCGACCGGCTGAGCGCCATGGCCGAAGTTTTGCGCGGTGGTGAGGTCGACGTGATCACCGGCGACTATCTGGCGGAGGTCACCATGCTGGTTCTCGCAAAGAACCGGCTGAAGGACCCCGCCTCCGGATATGCCAAGACGTTTCTTGCGCAGGTTTCTCCACTGCTCGAAGAGATTGCCGAGAGGGGGGTAAAGATCGTCGTCAACGCAGGCGGGCTCAACCCGGCAGGCCTTGCCGCGTCGGTACGCGATCTGTGTGCAAAACGGGGGGTCGTGCTTAAAGTTGCCCATATCGAAGGCGACGATGTCGTCGACCGTTTGGATAATCTTCAGGCTGCGGGGCACCGCCTGGAGCATCTCGACACGGGCAAGTCGCTTTCCAATTGGGGAAAGTCGCCACTTACAGCCAACGCATATCTGGGGGCGTGGGGTATCGTGGCTGCCCTTAAGACCGGTGCCGACATCGTGATCTGTCCCAGGGTGACGGATGCATCGGTCATCGTTGGTCCCGCCATCTGGTGGCACGACTGGGCAGTGGGCGACTGGGACCAACTTGCGGGGGCCGTGGTTGCGGGGCACATTATCGAGTGCGGTACTCAGGCGACAGGCGGCAACTACTCCGGTTTCGAGGAAATCCCAGATCTGATCCGTCCGGGCTTCCCCCTCGCGGAGATCGACGCCGCCGGATCATGCGTGATTACGAAGCACGCGGGCACCGGCGGCGCCGTGACGATCGGCACCGTGACCGCACAGCTGCTGTATGAGATTCAAGGGCTGGATTACCTCAATCCCGATGTGACTGTTCAGCTCGACACGATACGTGTCGAAGACTGCGGTGCGGACCGGGTGCTCGTTACGGGCACTCGAGGTGCGCCGCCGCCGGCCACGACCAAGGTTGCGTTAACGGCGCTCGGCGGATTTGAGAACAGCATGATGTTCGTTCTGACCGGTCTCGATCGGGAGAAGAAGGGGAAGCTGGTCGAGAACGGCTTTCGCGCACTCCTGCAAGGCGCAGCGATCGATGAGCTCCGCTTCGACCATATCGGCGGGACCAGCGAAGCTACGGGCGATCAGCTGAGCGTGACGTCGTTCCTGCGCGTGTCGGTCAAGGGCACGGAACAGGCGGTAGGACGGGCATTTTTTGATGCCTCGGTAGAGTTAGGGCTCGCAAGCTACCCAGGGCTGTTCTCCCTTCGGACTGGATCGCGCGCAGCGAGCGCCTACGGCGTTTATTGGCCAGGACTGCTCCCGCAGAGTGCCTTGGTCCATGAAGCAGTCTTGGCGGATGGCACCCGCATCGCCGCCGCGATCCCCGTTGCCACCTCCTACCCTCGCGAGCTCAGTGTTGCAAAGCCGTTAGACGTAGATTTCGGCGAGACGCGACCTGCTCACTTGGGCGAGTTGTTCCATGCTCGGTCCGGCGATAAAGGCGGGAATGGCAACGTGGGAATTTGGGCCAGCGATGAAGCCGGCTACCGTTGGCTCCAATCGGCGCTGACGCCCGATGTTATTCGTGAGTTGCTCCCCGAGACGAGGGACCTTGTCGTTGAACGCTATGATTTGCCAAATATTCGAGCACTTAATTTCGTGGTACGAGGACTACTTGATGGCGGCGCAACTGAAACCTTGCGATTTGACGCACAAGCTAAGGCTTTAGGCGAGTACCTGCGAGCGAAAGTTATGGACGTGCCGATAGCACTCCTCTCGAGCAATACCCCCATTTAGGTCGAGTGGATCTTGAGCACCGCGCGACGGATAGACGATGAATATCCAGGCGCCAATGCAATGCGGCACCACTCGCCAAGGTGCTCGATCAATGCCGGTCTTGATCCTCATTCGTCCAATTAAATCCTGTTCTTTAGAGCGCAGCTTTTTCCTCTATCATGCATCGCACGTGTCATCCGCTCCCAACGAGACGGTGACGAGCGGAGCGATGGCTCCCGGATCGACTTCGAACCCGCCGATCGCCGCGACTTGACGCAGGATGCGCGCTTCGCGCCCTTCGGGGTTAGACTTCGCAGCAGCGAAGAGCGCAAGCACGGGAGTCGCGGTCTTCGTCAACTGGGTCCAGACATAGGTCTTGGCGTCCATAGCCACGCCCGGCCACGAACCTTACGAGATCCCGTTCCAGCGGCAGGACCTCGTTGACGAACCATCGCTTTGTCGTGCTGTCGTCGGTCATCGGTCATCGGTGGCTTAGACGCGCGAGCAGGCAAAAGCAGTAACACGTCCCAGCGCCGGCTCGCACCGATGTATATCCAGGTGGTGCCCAGCAAGGTCGATCGCGACGCACCGATTGCAATTGCAATCCTGTCACGCTGGATCGTCACGCGAGCTCACTAGGGGGCGTAGCGTCAATCGCTCGATCAAGCGGCTGACGTCATCGGCTGAACTGGTCAGTCCCTCCGTCAACCACCAGCTTAAAATGGTGATTATTCCGCCCACTACGACGCAAACAGCGAGTCCGCGAGGCACGGATAAATCGAACGGAAGATCGAGCCCCTCTGCGTATCGAATGGCGCGAGCCGTTACTTCCTGTCGCACTGCATCGCCACCGCCAACCAACAGAGCTGCAGACGCGTGCCGGTGTAGATCGACGAACTCCACGACCGATCGCACGGCGTTTCCCACGTCTCCACGTACGAGAGCCGGGGCCACCTGCTTAACCAACCGTCCCATCAACTCATCCGCCACGTCGAGCAACAGCGTGTCGACGCCGGGATAATGGCGAAAGAAGGTCGCGTAGCCGACTCCGGCATGAGCGACGATACGTTGCGCTGTGATCGAATGCGCGTCGCCGTTTTGCAACAGCGCCAGCATCGCGTCGCGCAACAGAGAACGGGTTCGCGTGACACGAGCGTCCACGCCCTTTTCGCTATTACCCCTTTTATGAGCCACAGTAGATCATATATAGTGGACCTTGGAGTAAAGGAGCAAAGCGATGAGTTCGTATTCCACGCTATCGCGCGAACCGTCCAGCGGGGTCGACGATCTTCGTGATGATCGAAAAAGCATTCCATCGCAGCCCATGGGTCGCGGTTGCCCAGTTCAGTCTTTTTCGGACGCACGCGCGCTGCTCCGGGACGATGAGTTGCATCAGGCCAGTTTCCGCGCTGATCTGATGGCAAGGTTCAGCGACGAGCGCTTTGCGCCGATCATTTTCCAGCACGGTGACCGCCATCGCCGTCAGCGTGCTGCGACCGCTCGGTTCTTCACCCCCAAAACCGTCGACACCAGCTACCGTGCGATCATCGAGCGTGAATCCGATGCATTAATCGGCGACATGCAGCGTCGCGGCCACGCAAAGCTGGACGAAATGAGCATGCGGCTGGCGGTGTCCGTTGCGGCCGAGGTTGTCGGTGTTACCGATAGTAATCGCACCGGGATGGCGCGTCGGATCGAACGCTTTTTTCACGCTGGCAATGTCGCGCTCGGCAAGTCGATCCTCGATCTGCCACGCTTCGCGCGGGCGCAGATCCACATGCTCAACTTTTACGTTCGAGACGTGTTCCCAGCGGTTCTCGCGCGTCGCCGTACACCGCGCGAAGACGTGATCTCGCATTTGATCGCCGAAGGCTATTCGGATCGCGCGATTCTTACCGAGTGCGTGACCTACGCTGCCGCCGGCATGGTGACGACACGCGAATTCATCACGATGGCGGGATGGCACTTGCTCGAGCGCGAGGAGCTTCGGACACGCTTCCTTGCCACAGATGAGACCGGGCGGATCGCCATCTTGGAAGAGATCCTTAGGCTCGAACCGGTCGTCGGGGAGCTTTCGCGACGGAATCCAAATACCGGCCAGATTTTCAAAATCGATATCCGCCAGGCGAATGCTGATGTTGCGGCGGTGGGCGCGTGTCCGCATGCAGTCGATCCTGATCGCGCCTTGGCAGCGCGCGTCGGTAGCGCGGGGCTTGCGTTCGGTGATGGTTCCCATCGATGCCCTGGCGCGAGCATCGCAATTCTCGAAACTGCAATTTTTCTCGATCGCCTGCTGCGCATTGCGGACTTAACGCTGGAAGCACCGCCGAAGATCAAATGGAACGCGTTGATCACAGGGTATGAACTTCGCGATTGTCGCCTTCGCATTGCACCGACAATCAGCTTGAGCTCCGCAACCTGATCGGCGCTGCCGCATTGCTTCCCGCAGCCATCATATGGCTCGGTAGCCCCTCCCTTGCCTGACGGAACTGGCAAAAATGACGAGACGTTCAAAAGAAGACATTTAACACGAGAAAACGATGCTTAGAACTCTTATACTTTCCAGCGCTGCCGCAATCATGATGGCTACGCCTGTCGTCGCTCAGGACATGATGGCTTCTACCGGATCCCTGACGCCGACAGAGGTGGGGGTGTCGCCCCTCTCTGCAACGTCGGCGACCGACTATGTCAAATTGGCGGCTGACTCGGACAATTACGAAATTCAGTCCAGCCGCTTGGCTCTGACGAAAAGCAAGCGCGACGACATCAAGTCTTTTGCCCAGCAGATGATCACCGATCATACCGGCACGACGAAGGCACTGATGGCAGCGCTGAAGAATGACGACCGCACGATCGCACGGCCCTCGACAAAGCTGTCCGCGGCCAACGCGGCCAAAATCGCGTTGCTGAAAAAAGCGCCCAAGGCGACGTTCGATGATCTTTATCTGCGACAGCAGGCACAGGCGCATCAGGCGGCTTGGGCTCTGCACAAGGGCTATGCCACTGACGGGACTGATGCTGCCCTGAAGCAGGTGGCTTCCACCGCAGTTCCTGTGATCGAACGGCATTTGCAGCATGCCAAGCAAATGCTGCCTGCGGGCCTGACGCCTGCGCAATAACGCAGTGCGTCCATCGTTTGTTTAGAATGCCCGCTCAGTTGTCTGTGAGGCAAAAGTTTCCAGGTTATTTCATGAGTGGGACGCCCAAGTCCCGGTTAACGCTATCGCGCCGCTCCCCCGCTTGCGGGGAGCGGCGCGACTTTAAGGGCGGTCGGCTATTGAAGGAGCCGAGCTTGCCACGGAACGCGCCGACGACGCTCCCCTGATCCCAATGGCCGGACAGAATGCCGCGCCGGGTGATGTTGCCGATCGGCTTTCGGCGCGCGGCGAGTAGCCGCGCGCGCCGGGTGTCGCGATCGACCGGCTCGCCGGTGATGAAGTGGTTCGCGGTGCGCAGCGCGATCATGACTCGCGCCACTGTTCGACTAGCGCCACCATCGCGTCGCGGTAGCCCCAGGCATCGGGATAGACGGTCGGCTCCTGCGCGAGATACGCCATGACGATCAGCATATCCTCGGCAATGATCGCGTCGCAGTTGCAAAGGTGAAGGACCGGGAAATGGCCGTTGTCGCCACCATTCCACCACGCCAACAGGAAGTCGGCCGCGCGCGCCGCTTGGCCAGCGTCGGACCCCGCGACGACGATCAGGCGGGTGATAGCCTCGCCTACCTCATCGAAGGCGACGGCGCGGATCGCGGGACGGCGTTGGGGTGGTGACATAGCGGCGGCTCCTACCGGCATCTTGGCGCGCTCATGCGGAGAAGGGAACGGGGACCAACAGCGCGTCCTCGATCGGCGCGACGTCGCGCAGCTCGACTTGGCGATCTTCTCGGCGCGTTCCGCGCCGAGAAGATCGAGATAGACGTAGGTGTGGTCGGCAAAAACGGGGCTGCACAAGCGCCAGATGACGCCCTTGCGCCCGACACGGTGATCGGCGCGGCCATCAAGCGCGCCTCCGTTACGAGGGCGCGTTGCGTGCGTCGCGAGCAGCAAAGACCAGCTCGATGACACGCGGCTGATGGAACAGCCCGCTGCGCTCGATCAATGCAATGCCCGGACCATCCAGCACTTCACGGATGCCATCCTGCACGACGTGTTCCAGCACACGTGCGAGGACTCAAAAGTGAAGCGGGTGACGGTCGCGGCCCTCGGGGCGGATTGGTCACTGTCGACGATAGCCGGTGACAGGGAATTGATTTCGGCCGGGCCACGTGGCGGTCGAAGGCGAGCTGCGCGAACAGGCGATGATGGGACATGGAAAAACCCCGTGACGCCGTGATTGGCGACACCAAGCGGGAGTGGCTGCGTCCCTCACGATAGGAACAGACTGACGGATTAGCTCTACAAACACGCCTACGCGACACAAGTGGCCCGCTGATCAAGGGTGGCGGATTGCAAGTCGATCTTCTGCTTTCGTTCTCTTCTCGACTGACTCATAGAATAGTCGTGCGGATTACGTTTGAACATCACTGGCTCTATCCAATCGACTGGCTCGAGCTGTCGACGCTGATCCGCTTCGGCCGGCGGCGATGCCGTCTATCATTTCCTCTGCTGGGTCACGCACAAGCTCGGGATGGTGGGCGTGACCGGCGTCGCCCCGCGAAAAAGGTCCGGCGTGATGGTCCCGCCTTTGGCCTCATACGCCTCGCGCCCGAGGAACAGGAACGCGCCTTGGGCGCGCGCCCTTCTCGGTGGTGAGCATCCGGTGGACGGTGTGGCTTGGCCGTTCGCCGCTTTGCAAACTCTAACCTGCTGGTCGTGATCGTCGGTGGGGTCGATCACTGGCACCCGGTTCGTGATCGGACCGAGCGCCTGATCTGGGACGCAATCGCGCAAGCGCGGATCCGTCCCCACCCGGCCTACGTCCTGGGTTGGGGCCGCCTGTCCTGCCGAGCCTGCATCTTCGGCTCGCCCGACCAATGGGCGACGCTCCGCCTCGTCTTCCCTGCCGCCTTCCGATGGGTCGCGGCTCGCGAAGCCGCGAGTGGGAAGACGATCCATCGCTCGCTCACCGTCACGCAGCTCGCTGACCGCGGCACGGCGTTCCCGGCTGCGACGCTGCATCCCGACGAATTGGCGCAAGCCGATGATCAGGTCTGGCGTCTCTCGATCCTGGCGGATCGCTGGACGCTCCCTGCCGGCGCATTCGGCGACCATGCAGGCCCGCCATGAACGCCGCCACGCGCGTCGATCTCATGGACCTGCTCGCTCCCACGCGGGAAGACCCGCTGTGGGAAGCGGAGAAATCGGGATGGCGCTGCTTCGTCATGGGCAACGACCGTTGCCATTACCGCCGAGGGAGCAAGCTCCGTACGGCTTGGCAGTCCGGCTATGACGCGGCCTCACGATCGGCCGATCCTGTTGGCGGGATGCTGTGACTAAGGCCCAGTCCACGGAGGAGAGGGAGCCTTCGGCCTTTTGAGCGCGCCCTGGCGCTCAGGAGGTTCGGCCATGCTCTACGACACCCACTACCGCCACAATGAGGCACTGTCTCCCGACGCGCTCGGCACCCTGCCCGCAGCGCTCCATGCCCTGAACGCGGGCGTCGACGACTGCCGGCGTGCCGGCAAGCCGATCGACCGCGATGCGTCGATCCTGCTGCTGATCCGGAACCTGGCGTCCGTCGCCGAACGTGGTGCGCCCAGCACAAACGAACTGCGTCTGCGCTGTGCGGAAGTCCGCAACAGCGTCGTCGCCGGATCCGCGCTGCTCGACATCGCCGGTAACAGCGTCGCCGGCGATGCAATGGCGAAACGGACCTTCCATCGGCAGGCACGCCTCGCGCTCGCTTCGCTCGCCGAGACGATCGGCCTCGAGGCGCAGGACGTCCGTATCGATACCGACATGGGCGGTATAGCGGACGATGGCACGACCGAGCTGCGCCACGCCGATCTCTCGATCCGGGTCCGGCCGCACAGCTTCCTCCCCGACAGCGAGATCACCTTCAACCGCTGCCGGGGCGGCGAACACGCCGGCCCCGTTCAGCGCGCACCGATCGCCGAACTGCTGGATGCAGCCACGTTCCAGCGCCGGCTCACCGCGACGGTTGGCCACATAGGCACTCCGCGCCTCGCCGCTGCCGCCTGATCCTCACGTCACCGGAGACTTATTATGGGTTGGCTCTTCATGCGCGATATGGGCGGCTACGCCACCCCGCGCTCCTATCTCGACAACCAGTTCACTTACCAGCGCGACACGCATCGTCTGACCGTGCTGGCGTCCGCCATGGTCGGATCGACCTATTACGCCGCTTGCGAGCGCCTCGCGGACGATGCGGAACGGATCGTGTTCGGCATCGTCTGCCTCACCAAGACCAGCACCGGCGCCCGCGACGGCTGCACGTTCGGGTACAAGGATATGGATGAAACGGTCGGGCCGAACGAGAGCGAGTGTCCGGCTGCGATCCTCGACGAGCTGACCGCCACGGACAGTGAATATGCCTTGGCCTGGCGCGCGCGGTGCCACGCCAACCTGCTCGCGAAGAAGCTCGACCGGGCCAAGCCGACCCCGAAGCCCGGGCAGACCATCATCTTCGATGAGCCCATGCGCTTCAGCGACGGTAGCGACCGGAGCCGCTTCGAGGTGGTCGCAAATCCAAAGGGG
The DNA here is from genome assembly GCF_056680455.1 of Sphingomonas sp. AP28. Lineage (NCBI taxonomy): Bacteria > Pseudomonadati > Pseudomonadota > Alphaproteobacteria > Sphingomonadales > Sphingomonadaceae > Sphingomonas > Sphingomonas sp. AP28. The sequence goes on from NZ_JBWXQI010000003.1 coordinate 36,508, forward strand.
ACACGCCGCTCTTCCGCGACCCGGAAAGCCGCGTGATCTGCCGCATCCCGGCATTTCGCAAACGGGCATACCGCATTGTTCATGCCGCGATCGTCGTAAGGGAGACGGCCAGTGGCTGACCGCCCGCCCGTCATCGCGGCCTGGGGAGCCGGGGTCGATTCTACTGCCATGATCGTCGAACTCACCGAACGCGGCGAGCCCATCGACATGGTTCTCTTCGCCGATCCCGGCGCCGAGAAATCGGCGACCTATGCGTTCATCCCCGTGTTCCGGGCCTGGATGTCTGAGCGCGGCATCCCATCCGAGATCGTCCGCTACCAGCCCCGCAACTTTAAACATTGGCCACCCTATGCGGGCATCGCCGAGAACATGCTGACCAACGCCACCCTGCCCTCCGTGGTATTTGGTGGCGGGTCATGCAGCCAGAAATGGAAGGCCGCCCCGCAAGATGCCTGGACCGCCCAGTGGGAACCCGCGCGCCGCTGCTGGGATGCAGGCGGGCGCGTCGTCAAGCTGATCGGCTACGACGCTTCTGGACGCGACACGCAGCGTTACCATCACGCGGTCGGGTGCGAGGATCCTCGCTACGCCTACCGCTACCCCTTGCGGGAATGGGAATGGGTGCGTGCCGACTGCGAGGCACGCATCGCGCGCGCCGGCCTCCCCGTCCCGCCCAAGTCGAGCTGCTACTTCTGCGGCAGCATCAAGCCCGACGAGGTGGTGGAGCTTTCAACCGAGGAGCTGCGCATCATCGTATTGATGGAAGCACGAGCCAAGCCGCGCCTCCGCAATGTCGAGGGCCTGTGGCGCAGGCCGGTGCTTGGCCGTCGCGGTGCGACGCCGCGTCCCGGCAGCATCACCGAGTTCATCCGCGAACGCGGCCTCCTCTCGCCCGCCGAAGTCGACCGCATCATCGAGACCGCGCCCTTGGCGCTACTCAATTTTCAGGCGGCGCAGGCCGCGCTTCTTCCTGAGCAACGCGTCCCGATGGGGCGCTGGCTCGACGACTTTCATCGCGCGTCCGACGCGCTGGCCGGAGACCGTCATCATGCCTAACCCGATCATCAAGAAATTCGTCGTCGAAGGATCGACGGCGTTTCCAGTCGCGATGCTCAACACGGATCAATGCTGGCCCGCGCGCGCCGCTGACGCGGCCGCGATCGCGGACCACGCCAGCGATGCCGATGCGCGCAAGATCATCCTCGCGACGGCCGCAAAATATGCGCCCAATCGCCAGGGCTGGATCGCTGCTGGCTGGCGCGTGATCGACTGAAACAGTCTCCCGGAGGAGAGGTATCCTTTGGACAGATGAGCCTTGGGCTCATGCTCGAGAGGGGATCATCACCATGCACAGCGTTGCCGTTTACCTCGTCCAACGGCTTTATGGCGGTCCCGAGGAAGGTGGCTAGCACTACGATTCCGGCGCACTCTGCACCGACCCGGCACTGACCGCCTTCGGCATTACCTTTGCCGAGGGTCACGAGGACCGTGCCCGGATGATGGCGCTGGAGGTTCAGGCGCATCTCGATCGCGATTGGAACGTCGGCGATCACGCGAGTGAGATCAGCAGCGTCCTCTCCGCTGCTCGCTTCGAGGCCTACGTCCACGAAGGCTGGCCCCCTCTCGCCTTTCCGGCCGAGCGTCCCCGCTACGAATGACCCGAACCGCTTGGGCCTCCCATTTTGCCAACCTTCAGAAGTCCGGTCCCATGAAGACCTTCACCGGCCCCTTTCGAATACCCTGCCCATTACCGTGCGGAAATCCTGGTCGAGGCGGAAGATGTCGTCAGCGCCTGCCGCTCGGGACTCGATGCGTCGCATACGACCGACGGGTGGAAGAGCCTCGATACGGTGCATCCCGCTTATGTCAGCGCTTGTCGCTGAAGGTGCGGACGTCAATCCTTGGCGCTTTGTCCAGAGCGCGGCGATGCCTCCGTCCTGCCCGTCCCGGGCCTGTTCTCGCAAGCTGCGGCGTGCGCGGGCTATGCCACGAACCGGAGCGAGGATCCGGTCGGCCAGCTTGCGCATCATGGTCGATGCGATCGGCGCCGATGGAGCGCCCACGGATCACCCCCAGCGGCGATGGTCCGCTTGTGTGCAACGGGGCAGGCACTTCTCGACGACGTCGCGACGTTCGGGTTGAGCCCCACGTCAACCGTAGCAGCAAGCGTGGTCACGTCTGCGCCCGACGCCACTTGACTTGCCGTAGCCTTCCGCCGGAGAGATGCGGCACATGGGCGGCCGCGAGACCCCCGCAACCGCAAAAATCCGGGCCGAGTTGCCGCTTTGCGGCTGCCCGCTCCACCCCGTTTTTTGCGGTTCTCCTCCGCTTCGCGTCGGTGCGGGCGCCTCTTATTCGGCCGCCCAGGAGGTGCGCATCCGGCGGATAGGCCGCCGGCCTCGATCAGATGAAGGGCTTGACCCCATGACCACTTCCCTCGCTTCCGCACTCTCCGCTCTGGAGCTCGGACACCTCGAACCCCGCGCCGAAGACGTTTCGGGCATGTGCCCGCCCTCGACCGAAGCACTGGAACAGACCACCACCGCCATATGGAGCGACCTGTTCGCAACCCTCCAGAATACGTCGCTCGAGCGCGACATCGAGGAGATGGGCTGGGGCCTGGTCAACCTCTTCCACCGGGCCGCGGCGAAGAAGCACGCGACCATCGACCGTCTCACCGACGAGATCAGGCTCCTCCTGGCCGAGCAGGACGGTTCGGAGATCAACACCGCCAACCTCGAGGACAAGATCGACCTTGCCAAGAAGATCGAGGAAGCCGCCACCTGCTACGAACACATGCGCGACACCGCAGCGGCGCATTACATCCGCGAAACCGGCCGTTCCTGGATCCCGTCGACCGGCAACCGCATTTCGCTCGGGGTTACGTCGGCAATCGTTGACGGACGCGCCTTCCTTCAGGCTCGCCGCGAGCGGGTCCGCGACGCCAACACGGCACAGGGCACGCCGGTCGTGTTTGCCGGGGGACGGCTGACCTTCCGTACCGACGAGGACATGAAGGCGTTTGGCGACAACCTGCTGCGCACCCTGGGTGCGGTTCGTGAGCGCGTCGGCGACATGTATCTCGTCCACGGCGGCGACATGAAGGGCATCGAGCGCATCGCGGCGTCGTGGGCCGAACAGAACGGTATCCAGCAAGTCCGCTTCGGTCTCGACCGCAAGCTGGGTGATCGTGCCGGCTTCCGTCGCAACGAACAGATGCTCTCGCTGAAGCCCCGCTACGTCATTGCCTTCCAGGGCAACGGCGTGACCGAACGTCTGGTGATCGACGCCAAGAAGGCAGGCATCCGCGTGGTCGATCGCCGCGGACCGCTCGGCACCCCGCCCGCAGCTCAGAACGCTCAGCGCGACCGAGAGGTCGCCTGAGCTTCGGCTCGGCCGCTGGCAAAGCCAGCGGCCTCGCCCTTTTCGGCCTCGCCGCAGGAATCCACTCACTTCCACATCATCGAGGACTAAATCGATGCCTCGCGCCAACCCGTTCCAGACGGCTGCGCATTGCTGGCGCTTCGTGCTTCGCAGCCGCTGACGGCGACACCTACCACGTCGTCATCACGGACAATCCTGCTGCTCAGCGTGCGGTTCTACGCCTGGATCGAGCGCGCAGCCAGTGGTCCAGCGTGAGCGGCTTCCCGCTCCCCTGCTCTCAAGACCCTTCAAGACTCCCGTATCTGAAATTGTGATGACTTGCGGCTAAGGACCTTAGGGGCGTCTCCCGGCGATGCCGGACCGTCGCTCTATTTCGCTTCGCTCCACCGAGCCCTTGTCAGGTCTTGGCCCGTTCGGGTGACGATCGACTGACGGGGGCTTGCCGCGCCCAAATCGCGATTCCGACGCGGGGCGGTTCCGTGGGGCGGTTCCGTGGGGCGAGGCCGGAGTCTGCTCTGCGCCGTGTGCCTCTCGGTCGGGCCGCACGCCACCTCACCGCGTTGGTCTCTGCGCCGGCTTCGTCGCGTTGTGCCAGGTGGGATGCACTGCCGGCATGCACGTCAGCCGCGCTTGGTTCCTGCCGTTCGGGCGGGACGCTGCGCAGCACGAACCCCCCATCGTCGTCTCGACACGCACGACGCGTGCGCGCCGTGACGGCGAAAGGCGGCACCAAGGTCCACGCCGCCACCATCATCCTTCACGACAGGCATCGCCGCAGGCCGCAAGCACCAGCGAGGGGGGGGTGTCGGAGCCGCCCGGATAGCGGGATCGAGGCCTAGTGGCACTGCCCGACGAGCAACGCGACAAGGGCGTCCTGCTTCACGGTTCCGTGTCCGGTGCCCGCCGGGGGGGCCATCCCCTCTCTGTCCTGAACGACCTAATCCGACCGTCCACCCCCTCCAACCCGCGATCATTCGGGCCGAGTTGCCGTGTGCCACGGCTGCCCGCACCACCCCTTCGATCGGGGTTCCCCTGCGCGTCTTCGCGCTTTCGGTGGAGAGGGCGTCCTGGCCGTCTTTTTTGGTGTTCAGTCGAGGGGACGGACCCCCCGGCGAGCAAAAAAGGAACCCCGAAATGCAGAACCTCGTTATCCTCGCCGGCAACGTCGGCGCCACGCCTGAAGTCCGCACCACCCAGGGCGGCACCAAGATCACCAACTTCTCCCTCGCCACCTCGCGCCCCAAGCGCGACCAGGACGGCAAGACCATGAAGGATGGCGAAGGTCGCCGGGTCGAGGACACCGAATGGCACCGGATCACCTGCTTCAACGGCGTCGGCAAGACCGTCGCGCAGTATGTCGAGAAGGGCCAGAAGGTCATGGTTCGGGGCCGCATCCACTACACCCGCTGGACCGACGATCAGAACATCGAGCGCTACGGTGTCGAGATCATCGCCGACGAAGTGACCTTCCTCTCCTACGGCAAAAGCCGCCAGGAACGCCAAGGCGCCGCGCAGGACGATGAGGCGGATGACGTCCCCTTCTGAGGGAGGCAGTACGGGCCCGGAGCTGACGCTCCGGGCCTCTTCTCGCGTTCACCGGCCAATCGGGACCGCAAGGTCACGAGTTCAAGAAAACAGCTAAACCGCGTGCTTGATCTGCTCGGGTTGCTTGTTCTCCAGCAGCCTCTCCGTGAGATGTTGCTGGAGAATGCGATCGTCGAAAGGCTTGCCGATGCACGTCGCTTTGTCGGGCATGTCCCCCGGACATGGCGTCACGTTGCCGCTTGTGAGCACGATCTCGATCCAGAGCCGATGCTCGGCAACGTAATGGGTAAGCGCGAACCCGTCGCGGTCACCCGGCACGCCACGTCTGAGAACAGGAGGGTCACACCGTCGGTATGATCGCTCAGGAGGTCTTGGCCTCGTCGCACGTACCCGCTTCGTGAAAGCGAAAATCCGCTTCTTCCGGAATGTCGCACGCATGCATCAGAATGAGCGGATCGTCGTCGACTACCAATGCATGGTTGACGGTAGGGATCGCCATTCAATCTAAAGCCATATCATGAAGCCGGGTAGCCTGTGTGGGTGGCTCGAAACGAGTTGGCGTCTCCCGGCGAAGCCGGGACCGTCGCTCTATTCCGCTTCGCTCTACCGAGCCCGTAGCCGGCCTCGGCCCATTCGGGTGACGATCGACTGACGGGCGCGCAGTGCGGAAAGTTCTTTCCGGAAAGCGGCAACTTCCTTCCATCGTGGCCCGGCCGGGGCTGCACCGCCGAGCAGCGTACTGTGCCCGTCGACATTGGAGCGCAGAGAGGGGGCACCGACTGGGCAGGTGTCCACCGCGCCTGCGAGGGGGCGCTTTACCGGCAAACCAACGCTGAGCACGACGTTCCCTGCAGGCGGGCTTCACCCCGCTCTTGAGGCGCAATCCTTGGGCCGGCTCAGCGCCTTGTACGATCAACCCGCAAGGGGTCCGGGCGCTTCGCTACGGCTTTTTTCGCGTGCGAAAAAAGTGATCGCGGCCCTTCCCCGTCCTGTCGGGCGCCTGTCGAGCGGGGATGAACCCCGCCGGCTTCACAGGAGCCTCGGACATGTTCAACGATATCTGGATCGCCCGCAAAAACGCCATGGGCCTCGCAAGAACCTTGATGGTGGCAACCATGGTCATCGCCGTCGGCACCCAATATGCCGTCATCACCGCTGAAGATCACGACAGCTCGCTCACGATCGTCAACGAATACGACCCTTTCGCCTGAGCCGTCCGGGGGGCTCAGGCCCCCCTCCCCTCCCCGCGCTTCAGCCGTGAAGGCAGCGGAGCGGGCATCGAGCCCGCCCCGCCGCCGCTGTGCAAGCACGGCTGCGCCGCGAGACGAAGGGCTTCTGCTTGTTTCTATCCGCCGCTTGGGTGCGGGATCCAGATTCAGACGGTATCTCTTCCGGAGGCGGGCGATCAGCTCCACGCCGTCCGGACAGGCGGCAGTTCCTCGAACACCTTCATCAGCCGCGGATCGCGCAGGAGCGTCACCCATTCGCGGCCATAGGTTCGCGACGCCAGATAGAAGGTAGACCCTTCGCACTCGACCATTCGGCAGCGCTCCAGCTTGTCGACCAGCGAATAATCGGAGCCGTGGCGTGCCACGATGTCTTCCAGCTCGGCCCGCATCAGAGTCCCGCATTTGCAGCAGCGAGTCCGGACCAACGCCTTCATCCGGAGCATATCGCCAGCGCTGTCCATCCAGCGGGGCCACAGGGCAACGATGTTGGCAGCCGTTTCCATGATCGCACGATACGCCGCGATCGGCGTGGTCGTCCAGCATCAGCCTCGACGTGAAGTCTCCCCGTGTCGACGATCCGCGCGGCATTTCGGGCTCGTACGTCCTGGCCGGGGCGCTCCCCCGCGCAAGCCCGCCAGCGGGCTTCTCCACTCCGTTTCGACCCTTTGGGTGCGCGAGCGACCTATGCCCCGGCCGTCCTGTCGCCTGTCGAAAGGCCCCGATCGTCGGGGTCAAGGGCAGGAGACCATCATGGCCGAGCAAACGCCTCAATCGAACCACGCCAAGGGTGGCGCAGCGGAGATCGCCCGCCTCAACGACTGGCTGCGCGAGCATCTCACCGCCCCGGGCAACAACCGTGTCGTGATGACCAGGGGGATCGCAGACCTGATCGGCGACGTCAGCCTCTTCCGAAATTTCCGCAAGCGGGCGGAGCTGCTCCGTGCCGTTCGCGACTTCGATGCCTTCGACGACGCAATCGACCCCTACGGCGAGCACGACCTGGGCCGGTTCCTGTTCGAGGGCACGGATTGCTACTGGAAGATCGACTATTACAATCACGACCTGAGCGCGGGCTCGGAGGATCCGGCCGATCCCTTCAAAACCACGCGCGTCCTGACGATCATGCGCGTCGACGAACGATGACGCACCGCCCCGGCGCGATGGCGCCGGGGTTCCCCCTGCTGCGGAAAGGATGAGATCATCAATTTCGAGCTGCCCTTCCCCACACCACGCTCGGCGATGAGCGCATCCGAGCGCGCGCGACGGGAAGGCGAGATCGACTTCGCTGGTGGCAACGTCCGTCATGAAGGCGGCATTCCCTCCCATGAGATCGTGGCATCAACGCCCGCGATTTGCCGCAGAATTTGATTGAGACCAGCTGACGGTCGCTATCTGGACATCGACGGTTGTCCGGGAAAGGTGACTGGTGCGTGCGGGAGGCAAGACCGTCGCGTGGGTCGGCGCCCCCCTGCCCTACCAACGTCGGAGGGGCTCTGTCGTCGATCTTGTCTATTGTGACGACCGGGCGGAGCCAGCGTCAAGGATGCGCGGTTCCCCCAATTTTGACGCGGCCTTCGCTTCGCTTCGACCACGACAAAATCGGCACCCCCACGCCCCGCTTGCGCGGCTGCTGCGCGGTCCTGTGACCCTGGACCCCACCCGATCGTCAGTCGGCATCCGTCTCAACGAACAGACGGAGGTTCACATGCACGTCCAAACCGCACGCACCCGCGCATGGCTCGCTGAATTTGCAAGCATCCAAGCGGAGATCGCAGCACACGGGATGCCCGAGCGGGCACCCCTCCCCGCAGTAAAGCGGACCCGCAAGCTCAAGCCGCTCTGGGAGGAATGAACATCGTCCGGGCGGCCTCGGCCGCCCGATTAGAGGATCGGGTCTTCGTCTTGAGCGTCGTTATATCCGGTGTGGTGCAGGTCGTGTCGAACGAGATCTGGCCGTGGGTACTTCACGATCGATTTCGCCATTTTGCGCTTTGGTGAACGCCGATCGCGTTCGTCGCGTTCGGCGTCTCGATCTCTTGTCGATTTGTGGCTTGGCACTGCGGAGTCATCAATTGCTTTGACGACACGCGAACTGAGGGTGATTGTTCCTTCGTCTGGTAGCTGCTTGGTAGCAACGAGCTAGCGACATTGTAGCGATCTGATCGCGGTTTGCGTTCGGGTAGCAACCCGATAGCTATGACGTAGCATGTTCATACACGGTGTGGCCCAGCCTCTCACGCCTTGACAACCGCGTCTCGATGGTATCGCAAGGGTGCGTATCGCTAGTTGGTAGCAAGCAGCAACCGGCCACCAACCAGATCGCGAGCATGTAGCTTCTTAGCCGCAACATTGTCGCATATAAGCTGCAATCGGCTCGCGATTAACTCGCAACCAACTCGCGGTCTAGATGCGAGCAAATCGCAATCATACCGCAAGCTGCTCGCTGTCAGATTGCGTCAAAGTCGCTAGACGCTAGCTGCTAGGTTGCGATATAACAGCTTCATGAACGCTGGCTGCTACATGGTAGCAACCTGGCCGCAACGGGAGAGCAGCATGCCAGTTATCAGCTTCGTGTCGCCGAAAGGCGGGGTGGGCAAGACCACCGCGACATTGTTGCTCGCCGGAGAGTTGGCGGAGGCGGGGGGTACCGTACGCCTGATCGATGCTGACCCGAACCTTCCGCTGGTTGAATGGGGGCAGCTGCCGGGACGTCCAGATGCGATAACTGTCGTTGGATGCCGCGACGAAAACGCGATCATCGATGAGATCGAGAGGGGCGCGTCGGAGGCGCGCTTCACACTCGTTGACCTCGAAGGCGCGGCGACCGCGACCGTCACGTTCGCAATCGCGCAAAGCGATCTGGTGATCATTCCTTGCAAGGGGTCGCATCTGGATGCCACCCAGGCTGCCCGCGCTATCAAGCTCGTCAAGCAGACGGCGCGCGGTACCAGGACAGAGATCGATTATGCAATCCTGTTCAGCCAAATTCCGCCGGCGCTGCGCTCGAACAATCAGAAGGACATCGCGGAGCAGTTCAACGATGCTGAAATTCCAGTCCTTCCGGTCATGATCTACAATCGCGAGGCCTATCGCGCGATGTTCGCCGCTGGTGGAACGCTTCGCACCATCAACGACAAAGGCGTCGGTAATATGAAGGCAGCGCTCGAGAACGCCGAGGCCTACGCGGCAGCGGTGATCGCGAGGCTGCGTAAGGCGCGTACCGTGAAGGAGGCAGCATGACCCGGACCCGGCTCGATCTCTCGGAGTTCGATGATACGCCCCCGAACAAGGATCCAGCCAAGCTACGCGAGATCAGCGACGGGGCCGGCTTTCCGTCGCGTCCGGCTGTCCCAGCTGTAGCTGCCCCGCCTGTAGCGGCGCCCGTGCCTCAAGAGCGTCCCCAAGCCGGGACATTCCAACGGCCGCCACGCGTAACCGGCAATCGCAATATCGCGATCAACGTGAGGGTAGATCCCGAGACCGCTGCGAGACTCTATGCTCTTCGTGACGCGGACCCGGCACGCAAACGCGTTCTCGCCGACGTCGTCGCTGATGCGGCGCTTTTGCTTTACGAACGCGAGATCGGTGGCGCTAGTCAATAGGTAGGGCAGGGGGCTCGCATGTCGTTAGCGAGGCGGCGCACCGTATCCCGGTTGACCGCCCGCGCGCCGTAGACCTCGTTAAAGGCGATCCCACGATCAAATTAATAGGGCGTGATTGCTCGCTTGGCAGGATCGCGACGGCGCCCGAAACACCATACGAGCGGCGCCCGTGTGCAGAGGCGCACGGGCGATCACCAGCCACCAACACAACGCAGTCTGTGGTGGGCCCGCAGGGGAGGGGGCAGCGTGATCCGGCGCGGTCAACCTGCTTCCGGGTATCCTGCGGTCGCACCGAAGCGATTGCGCCGGCGACTGCCCCGTGCCCGACCCGCAAGCGGCGCGGCTGCTTCAACCCGACCATGCCGGCTGCCTACAGCATCACGATAGCCAGCATCGCGACGCTGACGAACCGCTCGACCAGTTCCTTGCGCGGCATCGCTAAAAATAGCGCGTCGACGATGGCCAACGGGACGCCTCCGGCTGGAGCTAACGAGCGTTGGCGTGGCTCAACCCGCCATCATCATCTCGACCGCTGTCACTGCCGGCAGGAAGGAAGGCCAGAGGGTCTCAGCCTTCCCGCACATTCGGTGCGGTATTCTCGTGGTCAAGCCCCACGGGCCCGATGCTCCAATGCTCCAGATGCTTGTAGACGATGACCTTGCCGGCGAGCAGATCGCCATGCCCTTCGCAGAAATGTTCAAGTTCCGCGCGCTGGCCGATCAACTCCACGCACATCGTCAGGTGCGGATCGGCGATCTCGGAGCCGTTCTCCCGCACGGGTCCGTGGTTGCTGTAGCCATAGTGGGTATGGTGCGCGGTGGCGTTCATGATGCCATCTCGCTTCGCCTGCGCCACCAGTTCCCGATAGAGCGGCTTGCCAGGCCAGAAGGCGCGCGGCCGCTTCGCGGTCTTGTCCGATGGCTTGAGGTAGATGCGAACCATGCCGATTTTGGTCGGCGTGACCTTGTGCTGCTGCGACATCAATCGAGCTCCTTGTTGGTGGATAGAGGTTGTGGCGATGGCCGACGCCGGGTCGCGCGGGCTTCACGAAGCGTCGGTGCGTGCGGCACCTGGTGCCTGCCATACTTCGGCACGGCGATTCGCTGCGACAGGTAGATGCCGTTATGCCCCGAGCAGAGGTAGGCGACGAAGCAGGTGATGGCGATCGGCACGGCATGGGCAGCGCCGAATAGCTCGATCCCCATGATCGTGCAGGCGAGCGGTACATTGGCCGCGCCCGCAAAGACCGCGACGAAGCCCAGGCCAGCGAACAGGTCGACCGGCGCATTCAGCAGGCCCGCAAGCGCATTGCCGAGCGCGGCCCCGATGAAGAACAAGGGCGTGACCTCGCCACCCTTGTAGCCGGCGCTGAGAGTGACGACTGTGAACAGCATCTTGAGCGCCCAGCTCCACGGATCGACATGGGGGGCGAAGAAGCCGGCAATGGTCGGATCGCCGGGAATGGCAGACCAGACGCCGAGGCCGAGATAGGCGCGCGTGCCGAACAGACAGACTAGCGCTATCACGGCGACGCCGCCCAGCGTGGCCCGCAGTGGGCCATAGGGGATGCGCCGCTTGAGGAAGCCGCCGAGTGCGTGATTGGCTTCCGCGAACACCAGACCCGCAAGCCCGAAGGCGACGCCTGCGACGGCCGCCTTGGCGAGCAACAACGGCTCGACGAGCAGAGCGGCCGACGCCGGAGCGGCATAGGCGACATGGTAGGCGGTGTGATCGATGCCCCAGGCATGACACGTCCAGTCGCCCACTAGCGCGGCGAGCAGACAGGGCACGAGGCCGCCATATTCGACGCGTCCGACCGCTAGCACTTCGAGGGCGAACACCGCGCCCGCCAATGGCGTACCGAACACCGCGCCGAAGCCGGCCGCAACGCCGGCCATGAGCAGGATGCGGATGCTTGGCGCATCCAGCTTGAACAGGTCAGCGACAGCGCTGGCCAGACTGCCGCCGAGTTGCACCGCCGTTCCCTCGCGGCCAGCCGACCCGCCGAACAGATGCGTGACGATCGTGCCGAAGAAGACGAGCGGCGCCATGCGGAGCGGCACGCCGCCGCCTGGTTCGTGTATCTGTTCGACGATGAGGTTGTTGCCGGCCTCGACCGAGTGACCGACCAGATGGTAAAGCAGGGCCACCGCCGCGCCGCCCAGCGGCAGCAGGAACAACAGCCAGGGATGATCGAACCGTGCCTGGGTCGCAGCATCGAGGAGCCATAGGAAAGCGGCGCAGAGCGTGCCCACCGCAGCCGCCATCGGCGCGAGGATCAGCGTCCAGCGCAGGACCGACACGGCATGGTCGTGGCGATTATGGACGAACGCCTTCAAGTTGAGTTCGTCGTAGAGATTGCGGAACGTCGCGCGCATGATTCCTCCTTGCTGCCTTGCGGCGCTTGGTAGGAATCATCGGCCCTTGCGAGGGCGGTTCGGCTGGAAAGCCCGGCAGAAATCCATTGCCGTGGCGTAGCATATGAATGTCCAGGCTCGGCCCGTCAACGGGTGGCGCGTTGTTTCAAAAACCGTTCGATTCAGAAACCGCTCTCTTGGCTAATGGATGATTGTGAGAGGGTCATCTTTCGCCAAACAGCTCACGTTGAGCCTTTTCAAGCTCGTCCGCATAACGTCGCCGGACGTAACTTTCGGAAACGATTCCAAGCACATGACATTCGGCAGACAGCACCGCGAGTTCGTCGGTCCGTGCTTCATCGAAGCATGCCATCACAGCAGTGATGTCCATTTCCGGCGTGAGTACGATTTCGCGTCCCGTCGCAAGGGCGGCGACGGTGCCGTTCGGATCGAGGCCTTCCGCATAGGCGGCTGGCACGACAACGATCCCCGCATAGCCATCCTTTGCGTCCGCCAGAACGACCCGGCTGGTTGATCCAAGCGGGAACGTGCGCCTGAACTCCGCGATCGACATGGAGGCGGGGGTGGGGCGCGTTTCCTTTCGCATCATCCGGCCCGCAGTGAGCGTTTTGACCCATCCCACGTCGCGCGCGCTCTTGATGGTCTCTCCGCGCAGGTGAAGCCGCCACGTCGAGAAAGAATAGCCGAACAGCTCCCGCACGATCGTCGAGGACACGAGCGAAGCAGCGATGACAGCCCCGGTCAGCGGGAAGTCATGCGTCGCCTGCAGGACCAGCATCGCCATTGTCATCGGTCCGCCCACGACCGCGACTGCGAACGCGGCCATCCCGACCAGCGCGGCATTGTGAGCGTCGATCACGGGATGACCGACCAGCAGCGTCAGGGTGTCGGCGAACAGATGCCCGATCAGCGTTCCCAAGAACAGTGATGCGAAGAACAGTCCGCCCCTGAACCCGAACCCGAGCGACACGATCGACGCGGCACTCTTAGCGAGCAGTACGAGCAGGATGAATCCTAGTGACGCCCCGAGCGCTAGATCGGCATGAAGTGCGTCGTGTCCAGCCGACAGGACCTGCGGCGACACCATCGCGATCGGGATGAGCAACAGGCCCCCGAGCGTAGGGCGCGACCATTCTGGCAGCCCGGTTTGCCGGGATGCGCTCTCGACCAGCGCGACGGCACGCATTAGCGCAATACCTAGCAGCGCGCAGATCGCACCCAGCCCGGCGTATATCAGGTAATGATGCGTCTCGACCGAGGCGTTCGAGGCGGCGTCGATCAGATAGGGTTGCTGTCCAAAGGTTTGCGCGACGAGGGCACCCGCCAGCGCCGCAGCGGCGACGGGGGCTATCGCCGAGGGCGAGTAGGTTCCGATAACGATCTCGAAGGCGTAGAATGCCCCGGCCAGGGGAGCGCCGAACGCAGCCGCGATAGCCGCGCCCGTGCCGGCGCCGACCAGCGTGCGTTGGTCGGCACGACGGAGCTTCAGCCAGCCCCCAAGCACCGATGCCACGGCCCCGCCCATCTGCGCGTAGGCGGCTTCGAGGCCAACCGAGGCCCCAAAGCCGTTGGAGAGGATCGTCTGGCCCGAGATCACCAAGCTATCCGGCAGCGACATACGCCCGCCATGCAGAGCGTTCGCCTCGACTGCATCGACCAGACGGCGCTTGCGGGCGCGGGTCGCGTAGCCAAATGCCGTGAAGATCACGCCGCCCAGCGGCAGTACGATCAGGCTCGCCAGGCCGAGTTCGGCAACGCCGCTCAACCGCGTGTTCGGAGGCAGTGCGAACAGCAGGTGTTGCAGGGTGCGCGCAAGCGCACCCAGAACCACGCTAAGCAGGCCCGCCGCAGCACCGATGCCAATCGCCAACACGATGAACGATGCTTCGCTCGCGCGAAGCCATCCCCGGAAATCGCGTGCCAGCACACGGGCGCGACGCCGGGAGATGATTTGCGCGGCAACGATGCGACGTCCGTCCGTCATAGCGGCGCGACGGCAGCCGGTGTTCCCGGACGCCGCTCGCGACGATGCGCAGTAGCGATCAGGTAGAAGCCACCGATGAACATCGGCAGCGTGAGCCACTGGCCCATATGAAGGCCGGTCCGCGCCGCGAACGCCACGAGTTGGGCGTCGGGTTCACGGAAAAACTCGACCGTGAACCGGGCCAGGCCATAGCCGATCAGGAACACGCCAACGAGCATACCCGGCTTGCGGCGCGCATTGGTAAACCAGAACAGGAACGCGAGCACGGCGAACAGGGCCAGCCCTTCCAGCCCAGCCTCATAGAGCTGGCTTGGGTGGCGCGCGATGCCGTCATGGCTTCCGGGGAAAACGATCGCCCACGGCAGATCGGCAGGCTTGCCCCACAGCTCGCCATTCACGAAGTTAGCGAGCCGACCGAAGAGCAGCCCGATCGGCACGGTGCAGGCCACATAGTCATGCACGCGAAGCCAATCGAGGCGGTGCCGGCGTGCAAACAGGATCAGCGCGAGCGACACGCCGGCAGCCCCGCCGTGGAACGACATGCCCCCGTCCCACAGTTTAAAAACCTCCAGCGGATGCAAAAACATCTGCGGCCCGTAGAAGATTACATAGCCGAGCCGACCGCCCAGGATGACGCCGAGCGTCGCGTAGAACACGAGATCGTCGGCTTGCGCGCGGATCATTGGCGCGGCCGGTTGGGCGAGCAGGCGCAGCAGATACCACCAGCCCGCGACGATGCCCGCGATATAGGCGAGCGAGTACCAGCGCAGATCGAGCGGACCGAGCGATAGTGCTATGGGATGCAGGCCGAGATCGGCAAGTTGGATATGGTGCGTCACCGGCGGCTTTCGAATTCTAATGAGGACTGCTGTCCAGCCGCTACCCTCTCGCCCGGTTCAAACCAAGCAGGAGTGATAAAGCAGCGGCGGAAAGAATAGGCACCGCTTTGGCCATGACCGGGCATTGGGCGGCCTCTGCCGTGCCGACTTTCCCGATTGGGAACGTGGGGCGAGACAAACCGAAGCGGGCCAAATGTGCCGACGCCAAATGGGAAGCTGTTTTACCGATTATGGTCCCGATCTGACTTCCCCGGGCGGCCTATTGGGAACGGGGGAATGGGAATGCGACGCGCGGTTGAAACGCCAGAGATAACGACCTGTCCGCGTCATCGACCGTCGATATGGATATCCGATGCGCTCGGCATGGTGGCGACCTCCGTGCAAAGCTGGGGAGGAGGCTAGGCGAGCAACGCAAGTTGGTTTGCGACCGCTTTGCCGCCGTGATTCGAGATTGCCGCAGCGATCGCCCGGGCATCGGCTTTGTCGATCGCTGCGATTTTAACTCGCTCAAGTGCGGCGATAAGAACGGGACGGCCAGCGTCCCGAGCCGTCTGCTCCGCCGCCCTTGCCTGTTCGTCGAGATGCGCAAGTTCCGCCTTTAGAGCTTCTCGCCGAGCCTCGATGGCTGCTAGGTCGACGACTTTCCTTGTTCGGGCCATTCTTTGAATCCGGTTCCAATAGAGAAGAACTTACCATGTTTTGGGCGGTGCAGGAGATGGCAGGTAGGCGTACCTAGTCGTGCAAACACCTTGCGCCGAGACCACAAGACCGGAAGCTAATTATCGCTTGCATGCAGTCAATCACTTTCCACCTCCGCGTTTGGAGTGATTTCGCTCCAAAGAGGTTGTTGTTTGATGGGAGTAGGTAATTACTAGGGATGGCAGGATATGCCTCACGGCACCAATGTTTAACATTGGCTTGTGGGGCGCCGCTGCACGGGGCTTTTGAGATGAATGTAGGCCTGCGGTTGAAGGACGAGTTGGTCGCCGAGATCGACCGCGTTGCCGCAGCGAACGGGCAGACCCGCAGCAGATGGATGGCGAGCGTACTGGCCAACGCCGTGCTGGCTCCGGAGAACGATGACATCCCGGTGCTGCCAATTCAGGGCAGGGGGCATCCCGACGACCTCGTTCGCGTCACGGTCCGGCTCGAGAGGAGCGAGATCGAAGGCATCGACATCGTAGCGGCGCCAATGAGGATGACGCGAAACGAATGGATCAAGCGTACGCTTCGCTGGCGGCTCTGGAACAAGGCGGGCGTGCTGAGGCTGGCTCCTGCCACCCAGGTTGAGATCGTCAGATTGCGCAAGCAGGTGCTTCTGATCGGCCGGAACATCAACCAGGCGGTCCATGCGATGAACGCCGCCAACCAGCCCGAAAGCTCGCTCGACATCGCCCGCATCGCCGGCCCCTTGATCGAAAAATGTGAGGAGCTGAAGGCGCTACTGTTTGCGACCCGGTTGGCCCTCTCGGCTTCGATCGGGGCAGAGGTCGGGTACTGGACCGATACCTACCGAGGTTCAGCAGCGTGAGCTTCCGCTTCTCTTCCGGAACGATGGACTCCATGGCGGGCGTCTTCGCGCCGCCCAAGAAGTACCGCCTCGGGACCGGGGGCGGTAATGCCAAGGGTCCGAAAACGGGGGGCACAATGCTCGGCCATGCCGTCGCATCGATGTTCCCGAAGGCCGCATCATCTTTGGCCACTTCGCGTCCCAGTGCGCAGGCGAAACATGCTTTCGGGGGAGGACCGCAGGCCCGGATGAGCGGCCGGGCGATCATGGCTGCGGATCGCACATCACGTCGAGTTCCAGAGGTTATGGTGCGGATCACGGGGCGTCAGCATGGCGGCGGACACGTCCTTGCCAACTTCGCCTACATCAGTCGGCTGGGGCATGGTCCCGACGAGGAACTCGGGCTTGAAACCGGCGAGGGCGTCGTGCTGCGCGACGGACGGGACATGCAGATTCTCGCGAAGGATTGGCACAACTTCGAGATGGACGGGGACGCCAGACGCAAGGGTGCGACGTCCATATCGATGATCCTTTCGATGCCGTCGGGGACCGATCCGGAGCGTCTGAAAGCGGCAGCTCTGGATTTCGCAGCCGAGGAGTTTGCGAACCGGTCGTGGGTTGCCGGCCTTCACGTCGATCGCGACCATCCGCACGTTCACCTCACGATCGCACGTCGCGATTACGATGGGCGCCGCTTCCATCCGGACCGGGATGATCTGTTTCGATGGCGGCAGCGCTTCGCCGAGAAGCTCCGCGAACGCGGCATCCAGGCCAACGCCACGCCGACCAGAGCGCGCGGTATCGACCCCGCGCATGAACACATCGCGGTACGGAAGATGCGCGACAAAGGGCAGGTTCCGCAGATCGATACGGGCCGCGCCGAGCGCGCCCGGCGCCTTCGCGACCAGGGTATTTCCGACCCGGTCGAGGCCGTTCTTGCGAGTCAGCAGGCCATTGTTCGCGCGACCTATATGCGATCCGTCGCGGAGCTATCGGCTTCGCATTCCCTTGCCGATCAGGTGGTCGCACAGAGCCTCGAACGGTTCGTCGCGGCATTGCCGCCGCCCGAGCCCAACTCCGCCCGGGCGATGCGTGCCGTTTCACCGTCCCGCAGGCGCGACGCGGTCGTCGATGCTCGGACGCGCCCGGCTGTTGCGGACCCCGGGCGCGATCCGATCACCGCAGCACTGGAACGTTCACGCGTCATGCGTGGAAAGCTGGAGGCCAAGCAAGCACTCCGGGAGAGCCCCGAGCGGACCGAAGACACTCCGCATGAACACCGACCCTCAGTGGTATCCGAGCGCCTTCGTTCGCTTATGGCCGAGGCCGAACGGCAGGCCACAGCACCGACGCCAAGCAAGCCGGAGGAGGTCCTTCGCGAGATATTGGATCGTGATCGCTCAACTCTGGACCGCGCGCGTTCGCCGGATAGGGGGAGGCCAGAACGATGAGTACGGACCAGGTAAGCGTTGCTCTGGCGGGCGTTCTGGACGCGTTGACGCTCGTTCAGGAGCAGCTCGATGCGCTGACCGAGAGCAGCGAGCGCATTGAGGCGACACACAAAGAGATCGTCAGCAGGCTCGACACGATCGATGCGGGCCAGGCCGCCGTGACGGATCTAACGCCGATCCTCGAGATGATCCTAGCGCGATCGATCGACGATCGTGAGATCATGAAAACGCAACTGGGTACGATTGCGGCGGCGATCGGTTTCGCTCATGCCGCGGCTAACGGTAACCGGGCACCGCTGCCTGTCGCAGTGGCAAGCGATCCGCTCCTCGAGCGCTTTATCCTAACCCAGCCTGCGGATCTGGCATCGAAGGAACGGGCTTTGACGGACTGGCGCAACGCCGCGTCGACCACCACCACCGCGGAGCTTATCTCTTTCCTGAACCATCAGCAGCAGCCCTCACCAACGGATACCTCAGAATCCCGGGTCCTGCGCTACCGCCTGGTGGCAATTACGCGGGCCGAGATCAAGGGGAGGGGGGCCGCGCCGCCAGGACCGCCGGACACCACGGTTGCGGGCGATCGAACGGCCTCGGCTTGCATGATCCGGTCCCACCAACTTGCCGGCCTATGGCGAGCAGGGGAAAGCGCAGCGCTATACAGTGAACCCGAACTGGCAGGCGCAATAGATCTCTTCGACGATACGGAGCGCAGGCTGGGGTCTGCGGCTGGTGTGCATTTTCCACCCGAGCTCGGCTCGCTTCACAGCGATCTAGCAACCCGCATCGAGGCAGGCGAACGGCCGAGCATAGGTGACAGTGGCCCGGCTTACAGCAGCGAACGTGCGACTACGGTCGAGCCCAGCAAGGACCGTTAGACGGCGTCCGGTAGAGTGAATTGACGGCTTCCGACCAGATTACGAAGTTCACTGGCGTTTCGCCAATGTCCGGATCGGACAGGAGCGGCCGCCCGAGCTTCACGAAACTGTCTGCCGGCACTCGCCAAGTCCCGGTCGTTAGCGCCAAAATCTAAGAGCCTTGGAAGCCTGATTATGACACGCGGTTCTGATACCTACAAACAGACGGAAAACCGCGCTCCGGACAGCGGTTCCAAAACCGACCGGTTATGACACCGGCAGCGTTACCGACTGGAATGATGAAGCAGGAAGCGTATCGGCGCGATCAGTCTGGGATCAGCGCCCAACCACGCAGCTGCAACGTCGCCAAAGTAGTCAGCGCAGACACGTCGGTCTCGACACTCTTTTCTACCGTAGCGGGGTCGATCTTGTTGCCAATAAGAGCTTGGCTGCATACCCGAACGGACACACCCGCCTTCTTCAACGCCTCAATCAAAGCAAGGTTGGGGTTCGCAGCTACTCCCGTCTTTATCGCATAGGCGCGATCTTCGGTAACGATGGGCGTCGCCGGACCGTGGACGATCACGACGACATCGCCTTGTTCTGGACGAACGCCGTCGTTGCCTAGCAGGTTCAGGAAGCGGGCGACCTTCTCCAGAGATGGATTGATCTTATCCGGCGTTGCCGCGGCCTTGGTCACATTGAACAGCACGCGATAGCGCAACTTGCGATCGGGCCGTTCCGCAGCACCTTCGATGGGTGTGATCGCGCCGTATCCCGCTATCACCGCCTGCCCGGGCACGCTGGCTAAAGCACTGACGCTGCTCATGAGTGACAAGCATCCTGCAACAGCAATGATTGGCATGCGCATCCGCTTTTTCCTTTTTCAGTCAAAATGATCAGCCAACTCTCGCAAAAACGGCCGCACCGATATTTTGCGGTCGAACCACGGAGGGCGTCTCGCGCGGTCGTACTTGGCGGAGGGCGGGGGCTGTTTGGGGGGCCGACAGATCGTCGGCTCCAAACATCGCCTCCAGGGTTCGCACGCACAATGCGGCTGCGTCGTCGGCAAGGCGGTAGTGAACCTGTTTGGCCTCACGTCTGGTCTTAACGAGTTCGGCGCGCCGTAGCTCGGCAAGCTGCTGGCTGAGCGCGGGTTGTGTCACGCCCGTGGCGGCCTCAATGTCCGCTACCTGCCGTTCGCCGTCTAAGAGATAGGACAGGATCATAAGCCGCTGAGGCTGCGCGAACACGCGCAGCTTCTCGACTGCGACGTCGGCGAGCGCGCGGGACTGGTAAATCGCCGTCACCGGTCAGCCTTCGTTTGGTGAAACCAGTCAGCGCCTGCGTGCCCCGGCAAGGCAGGAGGCAGGAGCACGTCGTCACCCGGCTGCCAGTCAGCAGGCGTATAGGCCTCGCCATCGGCCGAGCGCCGCAACGCCCTGACCGTGCGCAGCATCTCGTCGACAGACCGACCAACATTCATCGGATACCAGCTAAGCGCGCGGATGATGCCTTCAGGATCGATGAAGTAAGTCGCGCGCACGGTTGAGGCATCTCCGGCCTGCTCGTCGAGCATGCCGTAGGCATACCCGACCGCCATCGAGGGATCTTCGATTACCGGAAATGGCACCTCTACACCGAAGACGTCTTTGATCGCGCGTAGCCAAGCCACGTGCGAGTAGAGGCTGTCGACCGACAGCCCTAGCAGCGCGCAATCCAACTCTTCAAAGCGAGGTGCCGCCTTGGCCAAGGCCACAAACTCGCTGGTGCAAACCGGCGTGAAGTCGGCAGGGTGCGAGAAGAACACGACCCAGCGCCCACGATACTGATCGAGCGCAATCTCGCCCTGCGTGGTGCGGGCGGTGAAGTTCGGGGCTGCATCCCCGATGCGCAGCGAGCGCGGCATGTTCGCATCAATCATTTCCATTCCTCCCAAATGGCACGAACACCCCGTTGACGCAATATGATTACACAACTACATAAACCGTGATATTGATTAAACGGAGATGGTCATGGACCCGGTTTTGAGCGAAGCCAACGCCCAGATCAGACGCGCAAAAACGGCCGGATCGCCGGTCGTTCAGTCCTTCTTTGATGAGCCCACCAACACAGCGACCTACGTCGTTTGGGACGCGGCGACGAAAAAAGCTGCGATCGTCGACAGCGTCCTCGATTTTGACGCCGCGGCGGGCCGGACCAAAACTGCGTCGGCGGACGCAGTGATCGCTTACGTGCGGGATCAGGGACTGACGGTCGATTGGCTGTTGGAAACCCATGCACATGCCGATCACCTGTCTGCGGCACCCTATCTTCAACAGGCGCTTGGCGGGCAGCTCGCGATCGGTCGTGAGATCATCCGGGTCCAGAACGTATTTGGCAAAATCTTCAACGCTGGCACCGATTTCGAGCGCGACGGTTCCGAGTTCGACCGGCTGTTCGACGACGGCGACCGCTTTGCCATCGGCAACATCGACGCCGTTGCGCTGCACGTGCCCGGCCATACGCCGGCGGACATGGCCTATGCCATCGGCGACGCGGTCTTCACCGGCGATACGCTCTTCATGCCCGACTACGGCACCGCGCGGGCAGACTTCCCTGGTGGCGACGCACGCCAGCTATTCCGCTCGATCCGCCGGCTCATGCAGCTGCCGGACGAGACGCGCCTGTTCCTCTGCCACGACTACAAGGCGGTGGGTCGCGACCAATATGTCTGGGAAACGACTGTAGGCGCGCAGCGTGTCGGCAACGTGCATGTCCACGAAGGGGTCAGCGAAGACGACTTCGTCGCGATGCGGACCAGTCGCGATGCCACCTTGTCGATGCCCAAGCTCATCCTGCCCTCGATTCAGGTGAACATGCGCGGTGGTCATTTGCCGGAGCCGGAAGCCAACGGCACCCGCTACCTCAAGATCCCGCTGGATGCGTTGTGATGCTGGGCTTTCCGCATGCCATGCCGCTCGAAGGCTTCATCGGCGGGCTGATGATCGGTGTCGCCGCGGCGATCATGCTGCTCGGAAACGGTCGCATCGCCGGAGTCAGCGGCATGTTCGCGAGGGTTTTGGGTCTTTCCGCTGGAGGTCCACCATGGGCAATCGCGCTGCTTTTCACCGCGGGTCTGCCTTTGGGCGCGGGTATTGTTGCAGCCAGCTTAGGCGTGAAGGCCAGCTTTCCGACATCGCTTTCGCTGATCGCCGTCGCCGGTCTGATCGTCGGTATCGGAACACGGCTCGGGTCCGGGTGCACCAGTGGGCACGGCGTATGCGGCCTGTCTCGCCTGTCGCCCCGGTCCATCGCCGCGACCGCTACGTTCATGGCGACCGGCGTCGTCACGGTCACGATCATGCGTCTGTCCGGGGTAATACTGTGATGCGCCAGAACCTCATTTCACTCGCCAGCGGGACGCTGTTCGGCGCCGGCCTTGCCGTCTCGGGAATGATTGATCCGGCGCGCGTGCGGGCGTTCCTCGATGTCACCGGCGCGTGGGACCCGACCCTGGCGTTCGTCATGGCGGGCGCAATTCTGCCGATGGCGATAGCGTGGTTCGTCGTGCGGCGTTGCTCGACCCCGATCGCGGCCGAACAATTTCACACGCCCGCCACCTCGCCGATCGACCGGCGCCTCATCGGCGGTGCGGCCTTGTTCGGCATAGGCTGGGGCATCGTCGGATTGTGCCCAGGTCCCGCCATTGCCGCACTGGCGATCCAGCCTCTGCCGGCATTGGTCTTCATCGCTGCAATGGCCCTCGGCGTTGCCGTCCACCGCTTTGCATTCACTTCCCGCCGTTCGGCCTGATCAGACAGGAGACATCACATGGCTTTCAAGCAGATCACCTCGTCCTTCTCTGCCGCCCCCCAGCTGACGCAAGACGACCTCGCCGCTGCCGCGAAGGCAGGATATCGCTCGATCATCTCAAGCCGCCCGGACGGCGAAGAGGCGGGCCAGCCGAGCGCGGAAGAAATGGCCCGAATGGCAGGCGAACATGGTCTCGCGTTTGCCCATGTCCCTATCGTACCGGGCAAGGCGACTGACGCCGATGCGGATCGCATGAAGGAGGCGCTAGCCACACTGCCACAGCCTACGCTCGGCTTCTGCCGTAGCGGGACACGCGCGGCGACCTTGTGGGCGTTGGCCGAGGCCGATCGCGCCGATCCGGCGACGATCATCGCCCAGGCAAAGGCTGCCGGGTACGACCTTGCCGATTTGACGCCTGCGCTGAAGCGCCGTTCCGAAAGGGTGGATCAATGACCTACGACGTCATCATCATCGGGGGCGGTGCCGCCGGCATCGCGACAGCCTCCAGCATTCTGAAGCGCAACGCCAAGGTGACGATCGCGGTCGTCGATCCGGCCACGGACCACTATTACCAGCCTGGCTGGACGATGGTCGGGGCCGGCGTCTTCACGCCCGAGCAAACCCGCAAGGCCGAAGCCGATGTGATGCCTAAGGGCGTCCGCTGGATACGGTTGCCCGCGATCACCATCGACCCCGACCGCAACGCGATCGAGCTCCAAGACGGTGGCACATTGACCTATCGCGTTCTGGTCGTCGCGCCCGGGCTGCGCCTGGCGTGGGAGAAGATCGAGGGGCTGCCTGAGGCTCTCGGCCGCAACGGCGTCACCTCCAACTACCGCTACGATCTGGCACCCTACACCTACCAGCTCGTCAAGGAGTTGCGGCAGGGGCGGGCGCTGTTCTCGCAGCCACCCATGCCGATCAAGTGCGCCGGCGCACCGCAGAAAGCGATGTATCTCTCCTGCGACATCTGGCGGGATAGCGGCGTTCTCCCAGCTATCGACGTCGAGTTCCATAATGCCGGCGCAGCCCTGTTCGGGGTCCCGACCTACGTCCCGGCGCTGATGGAATATGTCGAGAAGTACGGCATCGATCTCAGGCTTGAGTCCAACCTGGTCGCGGTCGACGCCGATCGTCGCGTCGCCACGTTCGAGCGCAAGCAGGACGGCGTCTCCGAGCGGATCGAACGTGAGTTCGATATGCTCCATGTCGTGCCACCTCAGGTGTCACATGCGGTCGTCGCCAATAGCAAGCTCGCGGCTGCGAACGGCTTCGTCGAGGTCGACGAGACTACGCTGCGGCACAAGCGATTTGAAAACATCTTTGGCCTTGGCGATGCCGCTGGCACCAGCAATGCCAAGACGGCCGCTGCTGCTCGCGTCCAGGCGCCCGTGGTCGCCGTCAACGCGCTGGCCGCGCTCGACGGCAGACCCCCCGTTGCCGACTATAATGGTTACGGCTCATGCCCGCTCACGGTCGAACGCGGTAAGATCGTCCTCGCCGAGTTCGGCTATGGCGGAAAGCTGCTGCCCAGCTTTCCATCCTGGCTGCTCGACGGAACGCGTCCCACGCGCGCCGCCTGGTTCCTGAAGGAGCGCATGCTGCCCCCGATCTACTGGCAGGGCATGCTGAAAGGCCGCGAGTGGATGGCCGCCCCGCATGAAATCGGCAAGGCAGCATGACTCTCGAACCGATCCAGTATCTGCTTGGCGCCCTTTCGGGCAGCTTGGTCGGATTTACCCTTGGCCTCGTAGGCGGCGGGGGCTCGATCCTCGCCGTACCGCTGATGGTGTATCTGGTGCGCGTGCCCGATGCGCACCTTGCAATCGGCACGAGTGCGTTTGCCGTGGCAGCCAATGCCGCGACCGGTCTTATCGGTCATGCCAAGGCTCATACCGTAAAATGGCGGTGCGGGGGCATGTACGCCACAGCGGGCGTCATCGGTGCGCTGCTCGGATCCACCGTCGGCAAGGCCGTCGATGGCGGCAAGCTGCTCTTTCTGTTCGCGCTTGTCATGGTCGTTGTCGGCGTCCTGATGCTTCGCGGGCGGGGTGATGCAGGTAATCCCGGTGCGGAATGCAACCGGGAGAAGGCACCCAAGGTGCTGGGCTACGGCCTTGGGACGGGCTTGTTCTCAGGGTTCTTCGGCATCGGAGGTGGCTTTCTGATCGTTCCGGGCCTGATCGGATCGACGGGTATGCCGATCCTCAACGCTGTCGGCACGTCGTTGATTGCTGTCACCGCCTTCGGCCTGACGACCGCCGCCAATTATGCATTCTCCGGGCTGGTCGACTGGCCGCTTGCCTTCGTCTTCATTGGCGGCGGGGTCGTCGGCGGGTTGATCGGCACACGCATGGCCAAGCGCCTTGGCTCGGGCGGAACGCTTACCACCGTCTTCGCGGTGCTGATCTTCGTCGTGGCAGCTTACATGCTCTGGAAGAGCGCAGGCGCGTTTCTCTGATGGGAAGCGCGATTGCCATCGGACCGCTCATGATGGCGGTTGAACGCGGACTGGCGGTGCTATGCATCGTCGTGTTCCTGGGGCTGACAACCTTGGCAGGGCGGTTCCGCTTCCCGCGGGTGTCCACGGTCGCCACCAGTGCCATCGTCGCTGGACTGGTGGCGGCGCGGATCGGCTATGTCGCGGCACATTGGGCGAGCTACGTCGAAGCGCCCCTATCCATTTTCGCCGTCTGGCAGGGCGGCTTCTCCGCCATCGCCGGCATCATTGGTGCTGCCGCGACGCTGGCCTTCCAGCTTGGCCGAACACGCGCCTTGGCGGCGGGCTGGGGGGCATTGGCGATAGCGGGTGGCCTGTGGTTTACGCTCCAGGCGCTTATCCCGCCCGTGAACTACGGTCCGTTCCCCTATTATCTAACGTTGACGACGCAGCCCGGAGTTCCGCTTCCGCTTGCACGCTTCCAGGGCCGCCCCTTCGTGATCAATCTATGGGCGACATGGTGCGGGCCGTGCCGGCGCGAGCTGCCGATGCTCGACGCCGCGGCAACGCGCAATCGGGATGTGCCGATCCTGCTCGCCGATCAGGGTGAGGCTCCAGCAATCGTCACCGGGTTTCTTACCCGTGAAGGCATCGGCGTGAGCAATGTCGCGCTCGATCCTGCCCGTGGGCTTTCCCAAGCCCTCGAAGTCGCTGGCTATCCCGCAACCGCCTTCGTCGCTGCGGACGGAACGATCGTGCAGCTTCAGCTTGGCGAGCTGTCACGCGCCGCCCTCGCTGATGGGATCGATATGGCAAGGAAACACCGATGAACCGACGCAACCTTCTCTGTCGCAGCTTTCTGGCGTTGCTCGCCGTCGCCGTGCCGGCAATGCCAGCAGTCGCGCAGCAACCCGATCTGTCGCGTAAGGCGGTCGTAGACGATCCCGTTGCTCCGAAGCGTGCCGGCCGAGCCTATGACGTCACCGTTGTCGAGTTCTTCGACTACAACTGCCCCTATTGCCGTCGCATGGAGCCGGTGCTGAACGCTCTGCTTCGCTCCGACCCGAAGGTGCGGATCGTGTATCGGGATTGGCCGATATTCGGACCCGCCTCCCGTGAGGCGTCCCGGGCGGCCGTCGCGAGCCAGTGGCAGGGCAAACATGCCGCCTTTCATGAGGCGCTGCTGACCTCGCCGGCACGGCTCGATAGCGCCGGGGTTAAGGCCGCTGCCGCGAGAGCCAAGGTAGACTGGCCGCGTCTGCAACGCGATCTGAAGACCCGCGGTGCAGAAATCGATGCGCTCCTCGCTCGTACCAACGCCATCGCTCAAGCGATCGGGTTCAACGGAACACCGGCGCTGATCGTCGGCTTACAAGTGGTGGCCGGCGCGGTTGATCTGCCGACGCTACGCCGGCTTGTCGCAACGGCGCGCAGCAAGCCTCAGGCTCGCTGAACATGCCAGAGCCGCTCAATCGCAGGCAGGCAGTCGGGCTTGGGGCCGTCGTCGTGACTGGTTGGGCAGTCGGACAGATGCTGCGACGCACAGCGCCGATCGGTCGCGACGTTGGTCCGACCGCTGACCTGATTCTGGCGGGCAGCGGTTCGCCTGAATACGGCCCTGCCAATGCCACGCTGCGACTTGCCGTGTTCACCGATTATCGTTGCCCGGCCTGTCGTCACGCCTTCCCCGCACTGGAAGAGGCGGTGCGACGCGATCGCAAGGTTCGGGTCATCTACAAGGACTGGCCGATCTTCGGTCCGCCGTCCGAACGCGCCGCGAGCGTTGCGCTCGCCTGTGCCGAACAGGGCATCTACCCGGCCGTTCATCGCCAGCTGATGACCGACAGTCGTTTGATCGACGACGACATGCTGAGGGACATTGTCACCGGCGCTGGCGGGGACTGGCTGCGCGCGACGACCTGGCTTGCTGCGCATGCACAGGCTGTCGCAGCGCGTCTGCGCGCGAACGGCCAAGAGGCCTATTCGATCGGTTTGGCCGGCACCCCGGGCTTTCTTGCTGAACGCATGCTGGTGATGGGCGCGATCGAAGCAGGTGATTTCGAACGATTGTTCGCGCGTGCGCGGGCGGAAAGCTGACAGAGCGAGAGGACGAAAACATGATCGAGTATAAGCACGATGGCATGACCGTTGCGTCGCTCCATGACGAACGCACTGGTAGCTTCCAATATGTTGTCGTCGACGACACTACGAAAACGGCCGCGATCATCGATCCAGTCCTGGATTTTGACCCGCGCGCTGGTGCGACCGCGACCCGCAACGCCGATCTGATCCTCGACTATGTGCGTGAGAAGGGGCTGACGGTTGAATGGGTGCTCGACACCCACCCCCATGCCGATCACTTCTCAGCCGTTCCGTACCTCGCCGGCAAGACCGGTGGCAAAACCGCGATCGGCAACAAGATCGTGGAAGTGCAGAAGCTGTGGCGGGACATCTACTGCCTGCCCGATCTCGCCGTCGACGGCAGCCAGTGGGACCGGTTGTTTGCGGATGGCGAGCGTTTCCGGATCGGTACGCTAGACGCTCAAGTCATGCTGTCCCCGGGCCATACGCTCGCCTCGATCACTTATGTCGTCGGTGACGCCGCGTTCGTTCACGACACGCTTATGGTCCCCGATAGCGGCACAAGCCGGGCAGACTTCCCGGGTGGTGATGCTCATGCGTTGTGGCGCTCGATTCGCGCCATCCTCGATCTGCCACCCGAAACCGCAACCTATGTCGGGCATGACTATGGAAAGGATGGCCGGGACGTACTCGGTCACTCGACCGTCGCCGATCAGCGTCGCGACAACATCCATGTTCACGATGGCATCGACGAAGCCGAGTTCGTCGCAACCCGCGAGAAACGCGACGCATCGCTCCCACTACCCGACCTGATGCTTACCGCGCTTCAGGTGAACATACGTGGCGGCCGACTGCCAGATGCCGACGAATGTGGGACGGCGTTTCTCAAGGTGCCTCTGAACCGGTTTGGACCTGGTGCTTCATAGCTCAGTCCGCGCTAGGGCAGCTGCTGTATCAAGTGTCAGAACCGAACGGTTATGACCCTCGGAGGGAGGGCGGCGGTATTCGACCATGCCGGGGTCACTGCACGAAAGTGAAGTTTACGTACGCTAGGATCGAACGAACGGCGAACGCGGACGGTCCTAACGTCTGAAGGGAATGACGACAGCCTGATCGAGGAAGACGCGCATGCCTTCTTCTTTAACGGTCTGGCGGAAGGCGGCATGAGCCGCATCGTCGGTCGCGAAGAGGTCATCCCACACCGTGGACGTTCCATTCTCATTTTCCACTTCGAGCGACCAACCCGGCTCATTCTCGAGCCTTATGATATTTACACTCACGGTGATGCCCTGCTCTGTAACGACGCCGGATAGGCTCGAAGTGACGATGTTGGGGTCGCGTTCGTGCATCACTCTTTCCTCATGCTTTGCTACGGTTTGGCAGCGGCGCCTTCGAGCGCCTTGTAGAGCGCTGTTTTACCGACTTTGAGCCGCGTGGCCGCCTCCCGGACCGTCAGGCCTGCCGCGATATGATCGCGCGCCTTGCGCAATTTGTCAGGCGTGATGACCGGACGCCGACCGCCAAGGCTCCCCCGTTCCCGCGCAGCCTTCAAGCCGGCGTTGGTGCGCTCGCGGATCAGGTCGCGCTCGAACTGGGCGAGCGAGCCGAAGATGTTGAACACGAGCATCCCGCCCGACGTGGTGGTGTCGATCTGCTCGGTGAGCGATCGGAAACCAACGCCACGCGCGGCCAGTTCGCCGACCTTTTCGATCAGGTGGCTCATTGAGCGACCGAGGCGGTCCAGCTTCCATACAACTAGCGTGTCACCGCCACGTAGATAGGCCAGGGCCTCGGCAAGCCCCGGCCTATCAGTTTTAGCGCCGGACGCATGGTCGTCGAAGATGCGCTCGCATCCGGCCGCGTTGAGCGCGTCGTTCTGTAGCGCCAGCTTCTGGTCGCCGGTCGATACCCGCGCATAGCCGATCAGCGCCACGGTCGGTTCCGATCTGTCCGTTGTCCCATCGATTTGCATTCTTGTCCGAATCGCCATCGCGGGTCCAGAGTTGACGGACATATTCATGCTGGCCGCCAGAGGACCGTCTGACGGACAGTGCGGGAAAGGTCGTGACGCATGGCAAGACGGCAGTTGCTGACACGCGAAGCGCTCGGCTCACATTACGATCCTCCAACCGACGAACGGGAGATCGCCCGTCACTTTACCCTCAGCCGTGAGGATCTCGATCTTGTCAGCGAACGACGTGGAGCGCCAAGCCGCCTCGGGTTCGCGCTGCTGCTGCTTTACATGCGTTGGCCGGGCCGCGTGCTGGAAGCCGGTGAGAAACCGCCGAGTGCCATCCTCGCCTTTGTCGGCGATCAGGTCGACGCGCCGGCAAAGGCGTTCGACGATTACGCCCGTCGCGATGAAACCCGCCGCGGGCATCTCGCCGATCTCATGCAGCGGTTCGGCTATACCGCTTTCGACCGTAACCACTTTCGCGAGATCGTGGCGTTCGCGATGCCGGTCGCGCAGACCGTCGCGCAGCCTCTCTTGCTTGCCGGCACCGTGATCGACGAGTTGCGTCGGCGACGGGTACTACTGCCGCCCCCGGCTGTCATCGAGGCAATCGTCAGGCACGCGCGCCAGCAGGCCGAACAACTCACCCATGAAATCCTGACCAGCGGCATTGAGCCTGACAAGCTCACGATGCTCGATGCCTTGCTGACCCGGCGGTCGGATCAGGGAACGACATGGCTGGCCTGGCTGCGCAATGCGCCGCAATCACCGGCACCGCGCAACATCCTGCGGCTGCTGGAACGGCTCGATCATGTCCGCAACCTCGGCCTCGACCTTGCGCGCGCCGCCATGATCCCATCAGCGACATTCGACCGGCTTGCCGACGAGGCGGTACGGATCACGCCGCAGCACCTCGGCGAACTGACCCCGCTACGCCGCCATGCGACACTGGCGGCCGCAACAATCCGCCTTGAGGAAAGCCTCACCGACGCGACGCTCACCATGTTCGATAAGCTTCTCGGCAGCATGGTACGCCGGGCGGAAAACCGAACGCGCGACAAGGCAATCAGGACGGTGCGCGAGATGCAGGGGCATCTGCGCACCCTGACCAACAGTTGCCGCGTGCTCATCGACGCACACGCCAAGGGTATCGACTCCCTCGCGCGTCTCGGCCCGTTCGACTGGGAACGGTTCGGCTCCGCCGTCGATCAGGCGGAAGTCCTGGTCCGCCCCGAGACGATCGACCGCACGGCCGAACTTATTGAGCGGCATCGCACGGTGAAGTTGTTCGCCGGGCAGTTCCTGCGGGCGTTCGAGTTTCGCGGTGCCGGGCCGGTGCAGGGAATTCTCGACGCGCTCGCCATCATCGCTGATCTCTACCATACTGGAAAACGACGCCTGCCTGACAAGGTGCCGCTGCGCTTCGTGCCGGCGGGCTGGCGTCCATTCGTAATCCGTAACGGTGTCGTTGATCGCGCGGCCTATGAACTCTGCGCACTGTCTCAGCTTCGCGATCGGCTGCGGGCCGGCGATATCTGGGTGGCAGGCAGCCGACAGTTTCGGGATTTCGACAGCTATCTCATTCCGCCCGCTACCTTCGCAGCGTTGCGCGAGAAGGGGCCACTTCCGCTCGCGATCGCGACCGGGTTCGTATCTCATATCGAGGATCGCCGTGAACGCCTGAACCGCGCGATCGAACGGGTAACGGTGCTGGCCCGGCAGGGCGAACTGCCGCAGGTCCGGCTCGACGAAAACGGGCTGATGATCTCCCCTTTGAAGGCGATCACACCGCCCGCCGCAGAGGTCGCCCGCCGCACCGCCTATGACCGTCTCCCCCGCGTGAAAATCACGGATATCCTGCTCGATGTGGATACGTGGACCGGCTTCGGCGACTGTTTTACCCACCGGCGATCAGGCCGTCCGGCCGACGACCGTAATGCGTTGCTGACCGTGATCCTTGCCGATGGCATCAATCTCGGCCTGACCCGCATGGCGGACAGTTGCCGTGGTGCCAGTCTGCGCCAACTCGCGCATCTGCATGACTGGCACATCAGCGAAGCCGCCTATGGCGAGGCGCTCGGACGACTGATCGAGGCGCATCGCGCGATGCCGCTTGCCGGATTATGGGGCAGCGGCATCAGCTCGTCGAGCGACGGACAGCAATTCCATGCCGGCGGGCGGGGCGCTGCGATCAGCGATATCAACGCGCGCAACGGCAACGAACCCGGTGTGTCGTTCTACACTCATATCTCGGACCAGTATGACCCGTTCGGCTCGCGCGTGATCGCCGCGACCGCGGGCGAGGCTCCCTATGTCCTCGACGGTTTGCTGTATCACCAGACCGGGTTGTCGATCGAAGAGCATTATACCGATACGGGCGGCGCGTCCGACCATGTGTTCGGGCTGATGCCGTTCTTCGGCTACTGCTTCGCGCCACGCTTGCGTGATATCAAGGAGCGCCGCCTGCACCTCCTGCCCGGGCAGGAAGCGGGGCCGTTGCTTGCCGGCATGGTTGGCGATCCGATCGCGCACGACCACTTAGCCGCGCATTGGGACGAACTGCTGCGGCTCGCCACCTCGATCCGAACCGGAACCGTCACCGCGTCGGCTATGCTGCGCAAGCTGTCCGCCTATCCGCGCCAGAACGGTCTGGCATTAGCGCTGCGCGAGCTCGGACGGCTCGAACGCTCGATCTTCATGCTCGACTGGTTGCAGGACATTGATCTGCGCAGGCGCACCCAGGCGGGGCTGAACAAGGGGGAGGCGCGCAACGCGCTTGCCCGCGCATTGTTCTTCAACCAGCTCGGCGAGCTGCGCGACCGCCAGTTCGAAAATCAGTCTTACCGCGCCTCCGGCCTCAACTTGCTGGTCGCCGCGATCATCCTGTGGAACACACGCTATCTCGAACGGTCACTGGCCGACATGGGAGCGCCGGACGATATTGCCCGCCATATCGCACCGCTGGGCTGGGAGCATATCGCGCTCACCGGCGACTATAGCTGGGAGCGGGACGATAGGCCGGCACCGGATCAGCTCAGGCCGCTACGCATCTCGCCCTCGCTCTTGGCAGCTTAGCCCTTTGTATGACCTGATACGCCCAAGTCGGTGATAGCGAGTAAATTGACCGTTCTCGAAAGCGGACATTTCGAACCACGGTTCTGACACTTCGCGCCGCGCAAGAATACGTGGGCCTGCGGCAGCTTCACAACCGTCCGGTTATGACACCAGCGACTTTCCCGATTGAGATGGTATTTTGGGATTATGGAAGTGGCTCGGTTAGCCGGTTCCACCTGAAACATCGGGAGCCACCTTGGGGTCGGGGTCCTGCGCCTTGCCGGTTGCGGGTGCCGCCTTCTGATGCGGCATGGCGGTGAGATAGGCGACGATTGCGTCGACGTCCTTCTCGGCCACCGGCGCCTTATACACCTCGCGCATCTTGGTGACGGTCGCCTTCCACTGAGCCGCCGATAGCGCAGGCTGGGTCAGCGCCATACTGGCCGAGTGGCATGAGGTGCAGTTGGCGTTGATGACGTCGGCGTGCGGACCATCGGGATAGCTCGCGTCGTCGACCGGCAGGTCGACGCTGGTCGAGGTAAGCGAGAAGCCGCGGGCCGACACGCTGACGGGGGGCGCCGGCTCGGACGTCTCGGAGATCGGGGCAGACGCCTTGCGGCTGCTCGGCGCACCTATCGAGATGAGGATGATACCGGTCAGGCCGATCAGGCCAGCGGCCATGATGCCGGGAGACGGGGTCTTCATGCTACTCGCTCCTCAGGCCGCAATGATGGTGGTGGTTTCGATGTTGCCGCGCATGAACCCGCCGGGGTTCCAGATCGGCTTCATCGGCTGGGCGACACCGTTGGCGTTCCAGCAGCGCACCATGATGGGGTTGGGACCGCGCCTAAGCGGCACGCGACCATCCCAGCGCCGGAAGCTATACTTGCCCTCGTCCGCTCCGAGCGTCGTCCTGTACCAAGTGCGGCCACCATCGGATGAGACATCGACCTTGGCGACGCCGCAGTCGCCGCCCATCGCGATCCCGCCAACCGGGATGGACGCTTCATAGGCGATCGCCTGGCCATCCGGCAGGCTGGTCATCCAGCTGCGCGGGATCATGCGATTGATCGGCACGGTCGGGAAGTCCTTGGCACCGGGCGCGACATTCGCGCCGGGTGTAGCCGGTATCTTGTAGGCCTTGGCCATCCAATACTGGTCGTCAGGGCCGGGCAGTACCTCGATCGCGTTCAGCATCTTGACCCAGTAGGTCGAATACCAGCCCGGGACGATCAGCCGGCAGGGAAAGCCGTTGAGGAGCGGCAGCTGCTCGCCGTTCATGCCGAAGGCGATCATCACTTCGCCGTCGCGGGCATGGTCGATGTCGAGCGCCTTCTCGAAGTCAGGGGCGCCCGTCACAACCGGCTGATCGAGCGCGCCGAAGCGCACCTGTACCGCGCCTGCCTTGACCCCCGCGAGGTCCAGCACGTCGCGCAGGCGCACGCCGAGCCATTTGGCATTGCCCATCGCGCCGTTGCCCCATTGCGCGCCGGCGACACGCGGCTGGAACAACCCACGGCTGTTGCCCGAGCACTGATTGACCGCTGCCATCTCGACGCGCGGCAGGCGCAGCAGTTGGGCAAGGCTGATCGACAGCGGTCTGTTGACGTGGCCGAAGACCTTGAGGCGAAAGCTCTCGACGTCGATCGAGGTCGGGATGTCGGCCCAGTGCCAGCGGACGAAGAACTGGTCGTTGGGCGTGAACACCGACTTGTCGAACACGTCCATCGGCGTCTCCAACAGCGGAGGATGGATGCGTTGGAGGATCATGCTGCCCTTGCCAGGAAAGGCGCTGGTCATCGGCCGCTCGGCATTGCCGCCAGGCAGCTTCAGGTCGACGAGCTGCTGCGCCAGCGCAGGTGCTGCGGCAAGGCCGGCGGTGCCGAGCGCCGTACGCCTGAGAAAGCGGCGACGGCTGGTTTCACTCGCCAGCGCGGCGTCAAAATTGTCCATGACAAGGCTCTCCTGTGGCCAGCCACGCTGGCGGATCGAAGGGGCGTTCTGCAAGTGATCGGACCGACTGATCCGATCATCAGGGTGGATCAGTTCGGGGTAGCGATGCAGGGCGAGACGAACAGGTTGCCGCGCCATGCTCCGGCGAGCGTCTTGGCACCGACCAGCAGCCACATCGCCGCGAGCGCGATCGTCAGCACCGTGCCGACGATACCGAAGAAGCCGAGGTTCAGCGTCGTACCGAGGCGGAAGGTGGCGACGGTGTAGACGCCGAGCGGGAAGGTATAGCCCCATCAGCCAAGGTTGAATGGGACGCCGGCGCGCCAGTAGCGGATGGTGATGAGCGTCGCGAGCGCCAGCCACCACAGGCCGAAACCCCACAGGCAGAGCCCGGCGACGACGCCGATCCCTTGCGCGACGGTACCGACACCGACCAGCCCGTGCGCCGCGAGGATCGCCGGCGCATCCGCCCCAAGCACCAGCATACCCAGCGCCCCGGTGCCGATCGGCCCCAGCGCGAGCCAGGAGGATGCCGCCATGCTCTCGTGCGGGAGCTTGTGGAGCGCCATGCGCAGGATCAGAACAGCGAGGATGCCAAACGCGACCGGCACCGAATAGGCCCACAGCACATACGAGGTCGCGAGCGTCACGATCTGCGCGTGGGGATCGGTCAGATGCGGAGCGAGTAGCCCGCCGCTGGCACCCGCCACTTCCGCTGCGACGACCGGCAGCAGCCATACCGCGGTCATGCCGTCCAGGCTGTGCTCGTGGCGGGTAAACATCAGGTAGGGGATCAACACGCCGCAGGCGAGCGACATGGCGACGTCGATCCACCACAGGACGTGTGCGACCGGCACGATGCCGTTACCGAATCGCGCGATCCCGAAGGCGAGACATCCGTTGATGATCGTCGCCAGGCCCATCGGGATGGTCCCGATGAACATCGACACGGTGTTGTGGCCGAAGATGCGCCGTGCCTCATGCCCGAACATCGCCCAGCGCGCGCCATAGAGACCGGCGAACAGGATGAAGAGCGCGATGTTGAAGAACCACAACACCTCGCCAATCGGTTTGAGCGCGGGGCCGATGCCGGGCACCTGCGGCAGCGCGAGAGCGAGGATGCCGGTGCCCATGGTCGCGGCAAACCAGTTGGGTGTGAACTGGCGGATCATCTCGCGCGGGTGATCGAGCCTGCTTAGCGGCTTGAGGCCGGTCAGGGCCGAAGGTGCGTCGGCAGTCATGCGACCTGCTCCTTGATGAGGTCCGTCAGCGCGTCGGCCGCGCGGGTGCGATAGCGTTCCTTGTGGCGCAGCGCGTGGAAGGCGCGATCGGGTAACTCAAGCGCCAGCTCGACCAGATCGCCGGCCTTGAGCGCGCGTGCGACGACCAATCGCGACAACACAGCGACGCCGGCACCGGCCTCGACCGCGGTACGCACCGCCTCGTTGGACGGCAGCGTCATCGCTACCGTCAGCTGGGCCGGATCAAACCCGCGCGTTCGCAGCACGTCCTCGAAGGTCGAGCGCGTGCCCGAACCCTGCTCGCGGACGATCCAGCGTGCAGCGCGAAGCCAGTCCTCGTCGACACGCTCGGCGTCCCTGCGTCCGACCAGCACCATCGGATCGCGTCCGACTTCCCAATGCGCCAGCGCTGGTTCGTCCACTTCGCCTTCAACGAAACCGAGTTCCGCCGCTCCGCTAAGGACCTGCGCTGCCGCGCCTTCGGTGTTGTCGATCGCCAGCTCGACCGCGATCTGCGGGTGGCGCTCGTGGAAGGCGGCAAGCCTTGCGGGCAACCAGTAGCTTGCGATCGTCTGGCTGGCGACGATCCGCAACGAACCACGGGCAAGCCCGGCATAGTCCGCCAGCATCGTCTCGGCATGCGCTGCCCGCCCCAGCACCGCGCGCGCTTCCTCCAGAAAGCCGCGGCCCGCTTCGGTCAGCTGGATGCCACGCCCGACGCGGTGAAACAGAGGAACCCCGTAGCGCGCTTCGAGGGCCGCGACCGCGCCGGAGGCAGCGGACTGCGTGACGTTCAGCACCTCTGCTGCCTTGGTGACGTGTTCGCGCTCGGCGACACCGACGAAGATTCTGAGCTGCTCCAGGGTCATGCAGCTTGTATCGCGGAAACTGATCGATACGACCAACCGTTTGATCTGTTTGTTCCAATCTGGATATCGGAACGATTGGTAATCCTTCGTCTGCGATAGTCTTGAAGGCTTGAAGCGATCCGCGCGCTTGCGGCGTTGGTTCGTCCATGACTGATATGATCGAGCGCAAATCCGATCCCTACAACGCCGAGCCGACGCCCGGCGCGCTGATCGAGCGGTTCCTGACGCCGCAGGCGCTGTTCTACGTGCGCAGCCATGGTGCAGTGCCCGATCTGCCTGCCGATCACCGGATCGAAGTGAGCGGGACGGGCATGGCGAGCCGCTCCTTCTCGGTGGAGGAACTGAAAAGCGCGTTGGCCACGCGGACGGTGACGGCAGTTCTCCAGTGCGCCGGCAACCGGCGCACGGATCTCCAGCAGGTCGCTAAAACGTCCGGCGACCCCTGGGACGTGGGCGCGATCGGCAATGCGGAATGGACCGGCGTACGACTGTCCGACGTACTGGATGCCGTCGGTGCGCCGAATGCGTCCGACCTGTTCGTGGCGTTCACCGGCGCGGACGAGGTGGACGTCGAAGGCGAGGAAGCATTGTTCGGGGTCTCGATCGCCATGGACAAGGCGCGGCAACCCGACGTCCTTATTGCCTGGGCGATGAACGGCGAGCCGCTGACGCCCGAACACGGCGCACCGCTCCGCATGGTGGTGCCGGGCTATGCCGGGGTGCGGAGCGCCAAATGGCTGACACGGATCGAGGTGCGCGAGACGCCATCCGACGCACCGATCCAGGCGCACGACTACAAGCTCTTTCCTGCCGATGTGACGAGCGACACCGTCGACTGGAGCCAGGGTCTGACCATCAATGCCATGCCGCTCAACGCCGCGATCTGCGTGCCCGGCTCTGGCGAAAGCCTGCCGGCCGGGGAGGTGCGGATCGAGGGCTATGCCATCGCCTATGATCGCCGCGTCTCTCGGGTCGAAGTGTCGGTAAACGGTGGTCGCGACTGGCAACAGGCGACGTTCACCGATGATCCGGAGGCGCACTGGGGTTGGCGGCGCTGGACCCTCGACGCCACGCTCGCCAAGGGGCGCCAGCACCTTGTCGTGCGCGCCTTCGACGAGACTGGACAGGGTCAGCCCGAGCGGCCGGATACGGTGTGGAACTTCGCCGGCTATCTGTGCACCGCCTGGCATCATGTGCACGTGCTGGTCGAATGATCGAAGCATCAGCGGCATCGGACCTCGGCTTCTGGATCGATGCGATCGGGCGGCTGGTGGTGGCGACCGCGGCTGGGATGGTGCTCGGCTGGGAACGCTCGCGCGAGAACCGGCAGATCATGGGATTGCGAACGCTGGGTCTGGTCGGTCTGGCGAGCTGCATCGCCGTGCAGGCGATCGTGCACAGTGGCTTGCCGAACGTAAACGCCGATGCCGCAGGACGGGCGATGCAGGGCATTCTGTCCGGCGTCGGCTTCATCGGTGCCGGCGCGGTGCTGCGGGTCGGCCAGGGTCAGGAAGTGCATGGATTGGCGACCGCCGCGTGCATCTGGGTCACGGCCACGATCGGCGCGGCAGCAGGGTTGGCGGTGTGGCCGCTCATCATCGGCGGGTTGAGCCTTGCGATGCTCGTACTGTTCGCGGGCGCTCCGCTCGAACGTCGCATTCGCGAGCGGGCCAGGCTGACTCCGGCAGAGGCCGACCGGAAGGATGCCGAGCGCAAGCCGTGATCCCGCTGGTCCGCCCAGTGCCTGTCGGCGCTAAGAAGCGGCCAGGCGCTATCAGGAGACAAGCCCCGCATCGGCCTGGCGCCGGACCTCATCGGCGATCGGATGCAGCTCGGCAGCGGGTCGCTCGCCCACTACACTATAGCCGATCCCGTCGACAGCCCATGTGACCCGGCCCATGGTCCCGCTGGACGTGCTGGTCATGCTTGCGCTCTTGTCGATTTGCATAGGCCTCGTCAGCACCGCGAGCTTTGACGCTTGCGGTCCATCGTAGAGGAGAAGAACCGCAGGGCCGTGGGGCGTCGCGACCAATCGCCCCCCGCCATAGCGGTAACCGGCTGTGCTGAGGTCCGGGATGGTCACGCGCTCACCCAATCGGGCGGAGGTCCACCGGATCAGCATGGCGCGCTGGTCGGGGCCGATTTCCGCCGGTCGTATCCGGTCGGCGGCATAGACACGGAAATTGTCACTCGCCTCGTTGGCCAGCGCCGCGATGCCCGCGCGGGGTTCGCCGCTCCAACGCGCACTCGACCAGCCCCCGCCAAACCCGACCGCCAGCAGAAGCGACGCGGCGATGGCGAGTTGCCAACGCGGTTGGCGTTGCCGTCCCCTGATGGCTGCGACGCGCATCGTCGCCGGGATAGGTTCATCCGCGATTGGAGCGAAAAGCGATGCAAGGGCTCGCGCCTGCTCCGCCTGCTCCCGCAAACGGGCATGCACGTCCGGCTGGCCTTCAAGGTAAGCGTCGACCAGACGCTGCCGCTCGGGCGACAGCCTGCCATCGATCCACGCGGCCAGATCGTCCTCTCCGATCGGGCTGGTCATCGAATACTCCTTAATCGTGGCCGTTCACCCTCCCGGAGGAGCGTCGCCAGACGGTCGCGCCCCCGCGATATGCGCGACATCACCGTTCCCAGCGGCACACCGACGACGGCAGCGACTTCCCCATATGACAGACCTTCGACGGAAATGAGGAGCAGCACCGTCCGCTGCTCCTCGGGCAACGCATCAAGTGCGCGCAACAGGTCTCGGTGGTGCAGGCCTGCGTCCTGATCGGCCGGGCGACCGAGCGCAACGTCGTCCACGAGGTGGAGCGGAACCGCCGTACCTCGCCGGACATGCTGCCGCTTATGATCGACCAACAGATTATGCAGGATTGCATAGACCCAGGGGCGAACCTCCGTCCCGCGTCGTTGCCGCCAGCGCCCGACCGCGCGCTCAAGGCAATCCTGCACCAGGTCATCCGCCATCGCCTGATCGCGCAACCACGACCGGGCATAACGGCGCAGACCGGGGACCAGGGGCTCGATCGCGGCGGCAAGCGGGTCCATCTCAGTCGCGCTGCACCTGCACGATGCGGCCCGGTGCGCCATTCACTACCTCGGCGACCGCCAGAAAGCGCCGGGGGGCCGCTGCACTGCCCTGAACGATCTGCCGGATCGGACCCGATGCGTTGACGATCGCCGCACCTGCCGGATTGCTCATGAAGTTCGCAAGCGGCTCTACCGCACCGCTGCCGTCCGCGTTGGCGGTGAGCACGAGCATGTAAGGCTTCTTGGGCTGCAAACCGGTAACGGCACTCTGCACGACCTGAATGATGCCCTGGTCGAAGAGGGTAATGCTGCTTGCCGCACCATTGCCGCCAATCGGCCCCATGTTCAGATGCACCGCCTTGCCTGCCGTACCGAGCGGTTGGAGATTGTCGGTGCCGGGGCCTGTCGGAACAGCGTTCGGCACATAGGCGATCGCCTGCGGTGCCTGTCCGACCGGCACGGTGGCAACGACCTTGTTGCCGGCGGTGTCGATCGCGGCAAGTTCATCGGCATTCTCCAGCCCGACATAGATGCGCCGGCCGTCGCCCGATGGCCAGACGCCGTGCGGCATCTTGCCGACCGGGATGGTGGCGACAAGCGCGAAGTCGGACGTGCGGAACACCTTCACCGCGTTTTCCCCGCCCACCGTGACATAGGCGAACTGTCCCTTGACCGTGCGGGCGAAGTTGACGTGATTGGTGATCGGTCCGGTATCCAGCACCTTGAGGATCGCGAAAGGCGGCTTGGCATCGAATGCGACCGTCTTGCCGATGTCCTTCAGCGTGAACCAAACCTGCTTGCCGTCCGGCGTCGCGGCGATGTTGGGACAGAACGGACTCGGCTGCGCCACCTGTCCGACCTGCGCGTGGGTCGAGACATCGAACACGGCCAGCACCGGATTGAATGAGGAACAGACATAGCCGTATCGGCCATCGGGAGAGAAGATCGTCATGCCCGGACCACCGGGCGTCTTGATGCGACCGGTCTCCTTGTACGTCGTGGGGTCGAGCACGGCGATGTAATCCTCGCCGCGTACCGTGACCCACACCTCCTTGCCGTCCGGCGTGAAGAACGCCTCATGCGGACTGCGCCCGACATAGGTCGTGTGCTTGACGGTGTTGGTGGCGGTGTCGATCCACGACACGGCGTTGGATCCGATCGACACGACCGCCAGTGTTTTCCCGTCCGGCGAGAAGCCGAGGCCGTGAACCAGCACCTGCCCCTTGTAGAGCGGGGAAAAATTCATCGGCTGCGGATCGCCGAGCTTGATGACGCCGAGCAACCTGTTGTCGGCCGGGTCCGTTACCGACACCGTGTTGGAGAATTGTTCGGATGCATAGACGCGGTCGCGGTGGCTGACAGGCACGTCCTTGGCGTTCCACGGCGCCTGCTGAGCCATGGCAATGCCCGGTGCGGCGCTCATCAGCAAGGCGGCCGAGAGCAGGAAGGTCCGGATCATGTCAGTGCTCCATATGGCTGTGGTGGTCGCCGCCCTGCGTCGGGGCTGGCGTCGAAGGGGGTAGCGGCTGACCGATCGCCAACTTCATGGCGGCGATCTCCTGCTGCTGATCGATGATGATCTCCTGCGCGATGCGCTTGAGCTGCTCGTTATGGCCGTAGCGCAGCTCTGCCACCGCCATATCAATGGCGCCCTGGTGATGCGGAAGCATCATCGCGACGAAATCGCGGTCGACGTCGCCGGACGGCTTGACCATCATGCCCGCCATCATCCGGTCCATCGCGGCAGATACCATGCTGGCGTAGCCATCGGCGGGGGCGGCCGCGACTGCGCCGGTGAGCATGGCCGAAGCAGTCAGACCCAGCATCCAATTTCGTCTACGCATAAGCCTCCTGCGGATCAGTCTCGAAAGGGTAGACGACGCCCGTCGGGGTTTATTCCATGGGTGAGCCAATTATTGATCCTCAGCAAAACAATCGTCTCATCGTGACCCTGCCGTTGGTTGACCAGGTCGCCGTCGGACAGCATATGCTCGGGCACGGCGATGGATTTCCGCCGGGCCATTCGGCCGAACCGCCCTCGCAAGGGCCGATGATTCCTACCAGGCGCCGTAAGGCAGCAAGGAGGAATCGTGCGCGCGACATTTCGCAATCTCTACGACCAGTTCAACATGGCAGCGTTCATTCGCGATCGCCGCACCCATGCCATGTCGGTGCTGCGGTGGGCTTTGATCCTGGTCCCGATGGCCGCAACGGTGGGAACGCTCTGCGCAGCCTTCCTGTGGAGCCTCGATGCCGTAACCCGGATTCGCTTCGCCTTTCCCTGGCTGCTCTACCTGCTGCCGATCGGCGGGTTCGTGGTCGGACTGCTCTACCATCTGACAGGGCGCTCGGTCGAAGGTGGCAACAATCTTATCGTCGAGCAGATCCACGAAAAACTCGGCAAGCAGGCAGTGCGACGACCTCGCGCGTAATATGACTGCGTTGAGGTGACCAATTTTAACAAGAAGTTGCAATGATAGGCATGATACGAGAAGAATATTGCCCTGACCGACGCCTCTTCCGAGCCGAAGCAACTTTTTCAACAGCCTAGAACGGTTATGACACCGCTCAAAGACAGCTTTCAACCATCCCGAAATCTGCCTGTCGCCTAACCACCGATCCGTGTCGTTCGCTGTTCGTTCGGGCCTGGCGTACGCAAAGCGCACTTTCGTGCAGTGACCCCATGCCGGCTCGGAAAGCTGCCCGGGCGCTAACCACCGCTTTTTGCCGTCCGTAAGCCAACGGATCAGCATTGCGCGTCGGTCGCACCGAATGTGGTTTCTGTCTCACGGAGCGTGCGTTCCCCGCATCGATCCGTCTCACGCAATGCGAGCCGAAAACCGCCCTATATTGCAGTTCCGGGCGATCATCATTGCGAGCCGCTACACCTATCATCCCCAGACGATCCTTGCCTGGGGCATGAACGATCAACTGTTGAGCGTCAGACACGGTGCACCATTGCGACTGCGGGTCGAACGCCAGCTCGGCTATAAGCAGGCGAAATACGTCATGCGGGTCGAATTGGTCGACAGCCTCGCCAGAATCGGATCGGGAAAGGGCGGCTATTGGGAGGATTCAGCCGGATACCAGTGGTACGCCGGCATCTAGCGATAAGGGGTCCGTTCGGCCATCTGACGCGGTCACGGCTGCCATCGTCAGAACGGAGATGTCATGATTTGCGGGCTGGAGCGCGAGGCGGCGGCGACCCGCGACCTCGACCGAAGGCACGATCTTCACGCCAGCACCGGTCTCCTGACGCAATCTACATCCAAAGTGATGGCCCAACTCGCGCACATGCACATGCACCTGATCTTATCGTTCATTCGATAAAGATCGGTTCCGAAAGGATTATGAAATGGCCGTCGGCAGCGTCAATTATGCATCGCCGGTGCAGGTGAACGGCTACGCCTGCAAGAATTGCAGTGACGTCGATCTCGCCGCCAAGAACATCGATCCTGCGCACCCGCGTTCAGGTCCGCTCAATCGCGATGCCGTTCAGGATCCTACTCGGCAAGATACGGACCCGGTCAAAATCGCTGCCGCTCGTAAGACGGCGGAAGCTATCCAGGTTCAAGTCGTGGCTTATTCGCCAGCGGGCGTTCGCAATGCCAAAGTCTCGCCAGGGGCGATATTCTCGCTCGTTGCATAAGTCGCTTCGACTCGGCTTGGCTTTGATCGGAATGACCGCTCGCGGCGGAAGCTGCCGTTTGGCATCGCTTTCGCGGATGGCGGGTTTGTCCAATTCGACGCCATTGGGGACAAATCGCTCGTTCCCAAAAACGATTCTCGCTGGAAAATCGCCGAAAAGGCATTCTCAATAATTACGCAGCTTTGCCTCGCACCATGAGGACGCCTTCGAAGAGCTTGGCGACACGCTCGTTTGGCGGAACGGCCAAAGCCGCGCTGATCGCGGCCTGATTCAATCCACGCAGACCAGTTGCACGAGCGCCGTTGGTCGCAGCAGGTTCTGAGGGTGTCGCGGCGCCTCGCATCGACGAGGCGTCGTCGACGGGAGCCTGCGTGGCCTCGATCACCCGAAGGCTGTTAGCAGCGACGGCTGGGTCCACGCGGATCTGGGGCATCTCCGGGGCCGGTATCTTGGTTCGCGCAGAGAGCTTTTTCTCGGCATAGTAGCGGACCTTCTTTCCATAGGTCGCGTACATGCCCCGCCGGAAAACGATCAGATCGTTCTCCGGCAGCAACTCGACTTCCTGAGGGAGCATCAGCGGCCGGCGCTGATCGGAGTCCGAAGTGGAGCCGCCCCCGCCGCCCCACGTTCCCATCGAGCGCGACCTCGCCTTGAAGGTGTAACTGCCGAGCTGGTCGGAAATCTTCTTCGCCTCGGCCAAACCGGCCGGACGAAGAACAAGCCGCACCGCGCAGTTTCGCTCGATGTCGGCCGCCACCTTGTCTCCATAGACGCCCTGGATCTGTTCGAGCGACTGGAACGCCGGCAGCATCCGCAACCCGTAGCCGGCGACATAGCTGAAGGCGTTCGCGAGCACAGTGCATTTGCCGAGGCTCGCGAACTCGTCCAATGCAAGCAGCACCTTGATCTGATGCTTGTCGCCTTTCGGCAGCTCGCGGACGTTGCGATCGATGAGTTGCTGGAAGAGCAGGCCGTAGATCGGCGCAACCCGCTCCAGGTCATCCGGCGACACGCCGAGATAGAGCGAGATCCGCTTGTCCCGGAAGTCGCTCAGATCGAAATCGCTCTCTGAGGTCGCCGCATCTACATACGGGTTCAGCCAGCCGTTGATCTTGGACGTAACCGACTGGCGCAATCCGGAGAACGTGTTCGCCGACGAGCCGGTATAATCCTTGATCGCCGAGACGCACCCTTCCGACAGGGGCTTTCCAGCTCTTTTGCGGTCGGCGATAATCTTCGGGAAACGCCTTTGCGCATCGCCGGCCGCGAACTGGCGGTACACCTCGCCGAGCGTGAAGGGGAGGGCGTCCTCTCCATCGTCGACGGTCGCGGCGATATAGGCGGTGATACCGAGGAACGCGGTTCGTGCGCCCTCGGCCCAGAACTTTTCGCCCGTGAGCGGATCGGGATAGAGCATTGCCGCGATCTTCTGAAGCTCGTTGATGACCTCCACCGGATCATGCCGGTTGATGTAGCTCAGCGGGTTCCACCGCACGGTGCGGCCCGTGGGATCGAGCGGGTTGAAGAGCAGCACCTGCTGCCCGAGCGCCTTCAGCCGATACCCCGCCGTGTTGTCGTAATTCTCCTGCTTGATGTCGAGCACCACGAGAGAATCGAGCCAGTCGAGCAGGTTCGGGATGATGACGCCCACCCCCTTGCCGGCGCGCGTCGGGGCTTCGAGCATCACATGTTCGGGCCCACCGAAGCGCATCACCTTGCCGCCGAACTTGCCCAGCACGATGCCGGCCGAGGCGAGCATCTTGCCATTGCGGACCTCGCCGACTCGCGCGAAGCGTGCCTCACCATGGAGCTTTTGCCGCGTGAACAGCGTCGAGACGATGATGACGACCGTCAGGACGACGCCGCTCCCGAAGCCGATCAGGAACGGCTGATAGACGATCGGATAGCCCTTCAGCGCCCACAGCGCGGCCGGCACCTTGCGCCACGGGGTATGGGCGTTGAGGAGGTGGGCACGCCACAGGACGGCGAGGGCGCCGATCGCGGCGCTGACGAACATGCCGATGACGCCGAGGAACGCGATCGCGCCCGGCTGCGACCCTTCGTCGCTTCGCACCCATTTTCCGTTCATGCCGGCACCCCCTTCAGTCGGTCGGC
This sequence comes from Sphingomonas sp. AP28, assembly GCF_056680455.1. NCBI lineage: Bacteria > Pseudomonadati > Pseudomonadota > Alphaproteobacteria > Sphingomonadales > Sphingomonadaceae > Sphingomonas > Sphingomonas sp. AP28. The sequence goes on from NZ_JBWXQI010000003.1 coordinate 81,469, forward strand.
TTGCTCGCCGGATCGAACCATACTTCGGTCATGCGATAGCGCGCCGGCTGGCCCTCGCCGGGTGGCAGGCGGTGCATCTGCACGACGATATCGACCAGGGAGCGCAGCAGCGCCCGGATGTCGTGGCGGTCGAGATCGTTGCCCCCTTCCGATTCCTTCACCAGCAGCGTTAGCTGCTCGAGCGCGCCCTCGGCCGTATTGGCGTGGACCGTGGTGATCGAACCGGGATGGCCGCTGTTGACGTTGCGCAGGTAGAAGAAGGCGGTGCCGTCCCGCAGTTCCTGCAGAAGGATGCGATCGGGCCGCATCCTCAGCGCCGATTCCAGCAACTCCTTGGCGCCCGCCTTCTGGAGGCTCTTCCCATCCTTGGCGTACATCATGTGGACGTGGTTGCGCTGGGGAACGACGAGCTCGCGTGTGTCCTCGATCGTCAGGATCCGCTCATAGTCCGGGATCAGCTTGATGAGTCCCTTCGAGAAGCTCGTCTTGCCGGAGCCTGTCGCGCCGGAGATGAGAATGTTCTTGCGGGCCTCGACCGCCAGCTTGAAGAAGGCACGCCAGTCGCCCGCCTCGCGTAGTCGCAGCAGATCGGGGTCGACCTGCTCGTACAGGCCGTGCGCGCGGACCTCGCTGAACAGGCCGGCACGCTCGAAATCGTCGATGTTCATCGTCACGCCCGACGCTTTGCGGATCGTGATCGAGATGAAGCCTTGCTCGACCGCCGGGGGAACGACGACCTGTGCGCGCTCGCCGCCCGGCAGGACCGAGGAGCATATCGGATATTCGGAGTTGATGTCCTGCTTGGTCAGCCCCGCAATCAGCTTCGCCAGCGTCATGAGGGCCGCATTGTCGAGTGCGGGCTCCTCATGCCACTCCCAGCCACCCCGCGTCTCGAGGCCGATCATCCCCGGCTCGTTGATGACCAGTTCGGTCACATCGTCGCGCAGAAGGTGCCGTCGGATCGGCTCGGCATTATGCTCGTAGATCAGCGACGTCGGACTGGATGCCACGGCCTTAACGCCTCAATCCTACGTCATAGACCGAGCGGAAATCGAAGTCCTTGGCGACGAAGATCGCCGCGGTGTCGCCCTGGTTCTTCTTCAAGATCGGCTTGATGTTCATAGTTTGCTGAAGGACCGTCTGCCCGGTTTGGCCGGGGACCTGCGTGGTGTTGCTCCCCTCATTGGCAACCGCTCGACCAGCAATTTGCGAGGCATCCTCCAGCACCGAGATGACGAGCCCAACGCCGAAACGTGCCCAGAACTGGGTATCGACGCCGCCTGGCAACCCGGCCCGGCCAAGGCTATCCGCTGCCGGCGACCCGAGGTCGATCGCGACGCCACGCGGCGTCAGGGCGCGCGTCCACAGTACGAACAGGCGCGCTTGCCCCTGCGTGATGCCACCGGAATACTGCCCCAGCACCTTGGTCCCCTTGTCGAGCAGGACGATGCGGCCGTTCTCGGAATAGACGTCGTGATTGATGACGCAGGACACCAACCCGGCCTGCGTCGAGTTGATCGCCGTTTGGAGCGTGCAGGGGATGACCGTGCCGGCACTCAGCAAAAGGTTGCGGTCCGCGACCATCGTTGCCCGGACCGTCTGGATCGCGGCATGGCCGAGCTGATCGCTGAAGTCGGTCGAGCCCTTGCCCGCCTCGGCCGGACTGTCTTCACCCCGCGCTCCGAAGCCACTGGCACCGAGGCCCCGTCGCGCGACGGTGGATTGTCCGCCGCCGCGCGTCCGGTCATCGAGGTCCGTCCCCTGTTGTGCGTCCGCACCGGGCGCGGAGGCGGGAAGGGCGGCCGAGGCCAGCCCGGTGTTGCCAAAGGCCATGATCGGCGACCGCCGCGCCGCATCGGCCATGGCGCGTGCCTGCTCGGCACGTCGCTGCTCGGGAGATTGCTGCCCGTTCGCCGTCGGGGAGGTTGTCCCGCTCGTTGCCGGCACCGGATTTCCGTTGGCATCCGCGACCTGCGGCCCCGGGGCTGCGGCGATCGGCCGCCCGAAGATGTCGGTTTGCGCCGCGCCGGGCTGGCCGAGCTGACCCGCGAGCGCCGCTCGCTGCGCGTTCGGCGATCCCATCACGTCGTCCACGGCACGGTCACTGGCCTTTGCGGGCTGCGCGGCAGCCGCGGTACTGGCCGATTGGTGAAACGCACCATAGCCTATCACGATGCCGCCTATGGCACCGAGCAGTCCGATCCCCGCACCGATGAAGGCGAGGTTGCCCCACCCGCCGCTACGCGCGACCGGGTTATCGACCTCGCCTGGCGCAACGGTGTCGGCAGCGACATCGCCCCCGCGGTCAATCACGGTCCCGACCATGTTACTGCCCCTTCACTTTGCGTTCGACGACATTGGAGACGGTGCCCGTTCGATCGCCGCGATCGTTCCGCAGCGGCGCCTCGTTGTAGATGCACAGCACCGTCGCCCCGCGCCTGAGGCGCAGCTGCCGGTAGACCGCGTGGATCACGACGAAATCCTCGCGGACATCGTAGGGGACGATCGTCTCGGTCCCGTCGACATCGACCGCGAAGATCGAGGGAATGTCGGCGTGGCCTGGATAGCGCAGCACGGTGAACTCGCCGTTGTCCGAGATTTCGGTGGGTTGCAGCGCGCTGTCACCCTGCACGGTGTAATTCATATTCCGGGCGCCCTCGATCACGGCATGGTCGAGCGCGGCGGTGGTGATGCTCGTCTCGATCGCCTTGGCAGCCTGGACCTGGGCAAGCTGCACCTGCAACGCCGCCATCGCCCGTTCCTCGCGCGGATAGCGGAACCGTACGCCGTACATCGTGGCGCTGGTCCCTAGTGCGAGGTTGAAATGATAGGTGCGCGGCACGCCGCCGGCGTTGGTGACGACGATCAGGTTGGTGCCGCCAGCCCTCTCGCGGGGTTTGAGGAAGACGATGTTTCCCACGGGCGCGATCTGCCAGGAGACGGTATCGCCCAGGGCGGCCTGCGTTACCGTTTCGCCGGGCCCGAACTGGATCTCGATCGCGTGCCGGAAACTGCCGACGATCGTCACCACCTGATCCGGATCGTAGTTGACGTTGCGAACGCGGGCGTCCTTGGCCCCGGGGACGGGGGTCTCCGAGGCGAACGCGGGTTGCGGCGCGAACGTGACTGCCGCGGCACCCAGAACCGAGAACGCGACGAGGCGGTGCCACACCGCCCCGACCCCGCGCCAGAAGCGGTTCCTGGCGCCATCCTCCGTCAGCACCAACGCCGTCGTCGGCGGTGACAGGCGCAGACCCAGCTTCTGGCGCAGCGCTGGCAGGAAGGGGACAGTGACACTGTCGCCATTGTCCAACGTATTTGGCTGGTCGATCATGTCACGCCTCCGGGTCAGAACGATAGTTCACGACCTGGAAGCCGAGCGGATTGAGATTCCGATCCTTCTCATGCTCCGGCGCTGTCGTATACCTGAAGGTCAGTATCGCGTTCCAATTTTGCGCGATCGGCGTGTTCTGCCCGAAGGTGATGATCTTCGTGAAGCGGACCTGCGCCACGGTAGGACTGAGGAAACTGATCGTCCGGATCGAGATCGAGACGAAGCCCTTGTCGCCGTAAATGTTGGAAGGCGCGTTCTTGTTGTTGGCCTGAACGCTGTTGAGGTAACGAGTGCTCTCGGCGGAATCGCTGGTGAGCATGACCGTATAGGCGTTCTCCCGCGCGGCATCGTTGAGCCAGCCTTCGCGCAACCGTACATATTGCGAGATGAAGTAGCGGTTGACCGCATCCTCATAGGTGCGCGGCTGCGGCCCCTTGAGCGCGGTCACGACCTGCGTCTCGCCCGAGCTCTTGTCGACCCTGATGACATAGGGCTCGACGGTCTTCAGCGGGCTGAGCATCGCGACTGCCGCAACTGACGCCACAGCGAGCGTGCACGCCGCCGCCGCAACGCCCCAGGCGAGCCGCTTGGACTGGATCGCCGCCCGCATACGATCATATTCCCACGTCCTCGATGTCTCGTAGTATTTCTCTTTATCTTCGGCCTTCACCGCGCCCATGGTGTCGATCCCTTCAGCAGGAGGAGTAGGTCGGCGCGACGTCCTGCGCGGACGTGCGTGGCGCCGATCGCGGGATATTCATGGCCCCAGGTCCGATGGGGTCGGCAGGCGTACCTCCGGCACCGGGCGTAGGGGTCGGTGCGGGAAGAGGCGCCGGTGCTAGCTCGCGTGATGGCGGCGCCACCATCGACTGCCCTGCGCCCTGCTGTGACGCCGGCAGTGGCACGGGCAAGCTCGGCAGGATCGACCCGTAGAGGTTGGCGGGACGCCGGTGTTTGCCGTCGCACACCGAGACAGGTCTGATATGAGTCCCGGTGCAGCCGCCAAGCACAAGCGTGCCGATCGCCACGATGGTCAGCCTTTTCATACGGTCTCCGTTCGTAAGGTCCCGCGCCCGGCGGTTCCGTGATTCATGGTCTTGGACTGGCCAGCCGACTTATGCGGACCGGGAAGCCGAGCCGCCCGTGGCGCCCCCTCCTGGCGGGGGACGGTTCGCCTGCGTCGCGCGCCGGAACATGAGCCGGTTGGTCAACATGTTCGCCCCGGTCTGCAGGAAGCCATGGCCGCCGGATGACGCACCCCCCGAGATACCCGCGGCGATGGCCGGCGATTGAAAGAAGAAGATCGTGCCGACAATGTAGATCGCCGCACAGGCGATCGTCGCGACGAGCATCACGGCAGCTTTCAGAACGATGTAGCCGTTCTGCGCCATGACGAAGGACGAGCCGTCTTCGGGGATCGATCCCATGATGCCGTCCATCGCGGCTTCCTGGAGGCCGGTGATGAACTTGGTCATGATCGCCATGACGACCATCAGCAGGATGAAATTGACGGTCTGCTTCAGCCACCCGTCGAACAGCCAGCGGGAGGAGTTGAACAGCAGACACGCCAGCGCGAGCGGCGCAAGCGCGACGCAGATCGCTACCGACAGCTTGGCAAAAATGACGATGCAAAACCCGATCGACGCCGACATAAACGCGAAGATGTAGAGGACGGCAACGCACAGATAGGTGATCAGCGTGGCGCTGAGCTGGATCACGGGTGTGCGAAAGTCAGTGATGCCCTTCTGCTCTTGCGACTGAACCTTCAGGTTCGCATTGACCAACTTTTCCGAGAGCTTGCCGGTATCGGCAACATAGGTATCGAAGGTCGTGCCCGGATTGGTGACGGGCGTGCCCGATCCAGCCGCGATGATCTCGCTCGGCAAGTTGGTGACCACGTTCACCACAAACGCCGAATAGCCAACCGCACTGGCAGCCGCGAGGGCGAACCCGACCTTGCCGGCCTGGAATACCAGCTCGCGAAGTGGAGCCTGAATAGCCCCTCGTAGCACGGCAAAGCCGAGCAGCAGGAAGTAGATGATCGCCGCCAGGGCCAAAGGCGCTGCAACGAAACTGACGAGCCCCGCCCCGAAGCTCGCAACCGAGGTCGCTATGGCGGTCTCCACATACGAATACATCGTCGTGAACAGCGTCATGATGTTGGGTGGGCCGGCAGCCATTGGGTGAGGTTCCGATCTTCGGCGATCAAGGCGCAGCGATTAAATCTACTTCTTGCGGATCGTGTTCTGTTTGAAGAAGTCCGCCTCTTCGTTGCCGGCCTTGGTCTGGGCGACCGAGATGGTCGCGTCGCCGGTCGTCGCGCACATCTTGGCCTTTTGATCCGCAGGGAGATGGCTGTACTCCCCCGCATCGCACTTCGCCTGCCACTGCGAGAGGAGTTGAGGACTGGCGATCAGCTCCTTGGCGGTAGGCACCACGACGTTCTGTTGGCATCCGCAGACGACGAGCAACGAGCAGAGGGATAGTATCTTGCGCATGATCACTTCCTGATCGTGTTGGCACTGAAGAATGCTGCTTCATCGCGACCGGCCGCCACTTGCGCTGCGCTGATCTGCATGTTCGCCTGACCGGCCTGCGCCATCTGGATCGCCTGCATCTTGAGCATATCGTTTTGAAGCTGTGCCTGTTCGACCGAGATTCGGGCTTGGAGGTCCATCACGTCCTTGGGATCTTTGGCATACGACAGTTGCTCGCGGAGCTGGTCGAGGCCTTGCATCCGGGTCTGGGCGATGCTGAGCGTATTCTCGCCCAGCGCGGCCGTGGCGGCCGATGAGCTGGTCGCATCCTTGAGCGCCTGGTTGTACGCTAGGTCTGCGTCGGAGGACGACGTTGCCGGCAGCGCGTAACGAGACTGGATGCTCGATGCGAGCGAACCGAGCGAACCAATCTTCGAGAGGTCCCCACTGAGCAACGTCGAGGCGTCGATCGTCGTGTTGGGCAGGATGTTGCGCACCTGCGCGTTGAGCAATTGCGGGGCGAGCGCGTTGACGTTGGTCAGCTTCTGAAGCGAGCTGAGCGTTGTCGTCGCCGTCTGGATCTGCTGCTCGCCCTGCTGGATCATTTTGATCGTGTTCTGGACCTGGGCGAGCGCTTGCACATAGGTAGAGGTGTCGAACACGGGGATGCCCTGTGCAGCGGCCGGCGACGTAAACGCGACGATCGCGACCGGCGCGGCTGCCACCGTGATGATGCGCTTGAGCGACATGTCAGCTTCTCCTTTGGTTGGCATAGAAATGCGGCAGCCACGCCGCAGGATCGTTGCCCGCCAGGGCAATGGCCTCCTCCATGGCGACGAGGGTTTCCTCGCGGCCGGAAAGCACTTTCAGCTCATTGGGCATCCCGCCGAGATCGAGCTTCGCAACGATCGAGGTATGCCCTTGCTTGACCAGAAAGGTCCGGCTCTCCGGCGTCAGGTCTTCACGGATCAGCCGATACTCCGCATCCGTCAGGCCGAGCCCGTCGCAATAATCCGATCGCTTGGCGTCCGAGTTTGGAAGCAGGATCTTGGTCGCGGTCTGCTCGATGATCGAGTGCGCGATCGGCGAGCGCAGCGCATCGGCCGGGGACTGCGTGCCAAATACCATGAAGGCGTTGCGCTTACGGAAGGTCTTGAGACCGTCCTGCGCGAACGCCCGAAAGGCTTCGTCCTGAAGCGCCTTCCAGAACTCGTCGACGTCGACCACGACACGCTGCCCGTCCAGCAGTTCGTCGACACGGTGGAAGAGGTACAACATCGTGGGAGTGCGGATTTCCGGGTTCTCGAGGAAGTCCGTCATGTCGAAGCCGATGAACCGCGCCGACATCGACACTTCGTCCTGCGGACCGTCAAAGGCCCAGCCGAGCGGGCCGCCCAGACACCAGCGCTCCAGCCGGGCGCCGATGCCTTCGGCATCGGCGTAGCCCAGCATCTCGCGCAACGCGCTGAACGAGCGCGACGGCGCCGGCAGCCGCATCACCGCCTCGATACCCTCGTCGATCAGTCGCTCTTCCGCGACGCTGAGCGGCCGGTTGTCCCGGCGTACCAGGACGCGGATGAATTGCCGCAGAAATGCTATGTCGCGCGGCGACGGTGTGAGACCCTTCAACGGCGCGAACCCGGTAGGCTCGCCGTCGCGCAGCGCCAGATAGGTGCCCCCACAGGCGCGGACGAAGATCTCGGCACCGCGGTCCTTGTCGAAGAACACCTGTTTCGCGCCGGTCTTTTCGAGCTGCGCTTGCAGGAAGTTCTGCAGCACCGTCTTGCCGCCACCGGTTGGCCCGATGATGAGCGTGTGGCCGATGTCGGCACGGTGAAAATTGAACCAGAAGGACGAGCCCGCGCGCGTCTTGAGCAGCGTTACCGCGTCGCCCCAGTGGTTTCCAGACTTGCGGCCTGCCGGGAAGGTGTAGAACGGGCTCAAGCCTGCGAAATTGCGCGTGTTGATGACCGCGGGGCGCGCGCGCATCCGAAAATTGCCGGGAAGCTGCGCCCAGAAGGCTGCCTCCAGCGCGACGTCCTCGCGCGCCATGACCATGCCTGTGTCGGCCGCTGCCGATCGTGCGATCGACAAGCGTTCCAGCAGCCGCTTCGGGTTCTCGTCGATTACCGCGATCGAGAGGTGATGCTCGCCCATGGCAAAGCGGTTCGCCATGAGATCGTCGACGCCGTCGAGCAGTTCCTCCGCCTGGCTGACGCCGGCATCGTCCGAGGAGACCATTTGCTTGTATTTTTTGGTGAACCGCTCGCTCGCGACCGACTTCACCAACGGCGCGAAACTCTGGGTCAGCACGAACGGGAAGTCGAGCGTGAGCAGGCTGTTGAACTGACCGGTCCGCGTGCTGGCGACATACTCGCGCACGCCGAACATTCCGAGGAAATGCGACTTGTGCGGAAGCCGGATCTCGGCCGCCTCGCGACCGAACACCACGCGTGAGGCATACAGGGCTTGGCCCAGCCTGCCGTCGAGCAGCGGCACGCGGATGCGGTCGCCGGTCAGGATGAAGTGAAGCACCTCCATCGGTCGTGAAAATAGAATACCGTTGTGCTCATACATCGAGAGCGGCTCCGGAACGACATCAGCAAGCAGCGTTTCGAAGTCGCGGCACTTGTCCGCCATGATCGTGAGCGCGCGATCGTCGATCTCGGCGTTCGCTTTTCGCCTGGAGAAAAGCCGCGTCACTTGTTCGCCGGCCATGCTCGACGGCCGGACGATGATCGTGACGTAGAACTCGTTGTGGTAGAGGACCTTCTCCTTCAGCGTGTCGGCGTATTTCTCCTGCAAGGTTCGCGCGAAGTCGGAGTGGAAGTCGCCGCCGAGTACGGGGTCTGTGGCTGTCCGCACGAGATGGGTCCACAGCGCAACGCGATCGTCACCGATCGAGCGCCACGCGATGTTGAGCTTGTTATGCCAGGTGTTGAGGTCGCCGATGTCGCTGGTCTCGAACGGCCGCCCATCGACGCGGTACATGCGCATGAGCGAGCCGTCTTCGAGAGCAACCAGCGTGTCATCGACGTGCCGCGTGTAGGGAATGAACTTGATGTCATCCGTCTCGCGGACAGCGATCTTCTTATGCTTGAGCCTGGAATCAGTCATTGCCGAAATGCTTCCGCTTCACGCCTTTGGCAAGGCGAACGGGAGAGTAGCTCCCGCCGCCCCAGAACTTGCGGTTCTTGGATAGGAAGCCGGTCTGGAACCACAGGCCCCACAGCCGGAACGCGTTGAAGTCGTAGTGACAGATCATGCGTGCCGGGAAGTAGAGCGCGCCAAATAAGGCCAGGGGGTAGAACGGATTATGGAAAACCCCCCAGATCACCATGCAGACCATGATGATCGGCAGGATCGCCTCGAGCGGCAATCCCATGAACACCGATGGCCTGGTCAGGGCGAGGAACACCTTATCCTCGGCGAGCCTATCCGCGTCAGCCACCCGAGCTGCTCATCCAGCCGACGATCGTCGTGGCCGAAAAGATGATACCGATGCCAATCAGCACTGTGACCGCTTTTCCCCAGTCCATCCGACCTGTTAGCTTGGCATAGCCGACCGCCATGACGGCGATGACGCCGACCACGGACGCAACGGTAGTCATCCATGCCTTGATAGTGTTGAGACCACCTTCGATCGCGGTTCCATCGGCAAAGGCCGGCTGGGCAATCGAAATGAGGGCGAGCGCACCGGCAAAGCCGATGACCTGCCGCGCGCGGGCGTCGGACAACATCCGGCCCATGGATTGAGTGAACTTCATACGGGTCTCCATGGCTTGGGGTTTACCTCTCGAGATCGTGGGTGGGGCGGATCGGCTCGACCTGCCGAACAGGCGTCGGCTCGCGGACCGAAACATCCAGGCCGCGCCGCAGCACGTCCGAGATCATGTGGCGGCTCTCCAAGCTCGCGGACGTCATCCGTTCCGCGTCGCCATCGAACGCCGCACCAAGGTGCTGATCCATTGCCGCCTGCGCCTGTAGCGCGTTGGCGAGCCGCGGCTCGGCGGCAATACGCTCCGCCCCGCCATGAAGGAACAGTTCGGCCAGTTCGTCATTTTCGTGACGTCGCTCAGGCGCGGCCTGATGAAGGCGCTCCTCCCGAACGATATGGGGTTCCTGTTCGGGCTGTCGCTCGGGCGCAGCCGTCGCTTCGCCGGCCAGGCGGTTTTCGGGCGTGGCGGCGAGCGCGCCGCCGAGCGGCACGTTCGCACCGGCTTCGCGGGCGACTTCGTGCCGGTTGAGCCCGGAGCGGACGATGTAGATCGCATCGGCGACCTCGCCGTCCCACGCGCCGTCGCGCGCCATCTGGCGCAGACCGTCGGGTTCATAACCGGACCTTGAGAAGGCGCTGACCAGCGTCGGGCTTTCCAAGGCCCGCTCCAGCGCCCCGTTCAGCGCATCCCTGTTCAGATCGATACGTTCGGCCTGAACCTCCCTCCGCAAGGGGTCCATGTCCTCGCTGACGGCCGCGTAGAGCGCCTTGCGATCCTGCGTGTGGACGCTCACCGTCAACAGGAGGCGCTTGTCTGCGTCGGACAATTCGGTGCTGCTTCCGCTTGGCAACGGCTGAGGCGCGCCGTTCCTCTCCGCGTCGGCCGACGGCGCGAGGACTGTCGCCTCCGTCGCCCCGACAGCCGCCGTCGGAGCGACGGGTTCGACAGTCGGCGCTGGCTTCTCCGCCACCTCACGGTCGCGTCGTGCAGCATCGGCGCGACGCAGCCCTTCCATTCGCGCCTGTTCGTCGAAGCTCGGCTCATAGCCGTGCACGGTCAGGCTTTCGCGCGACGCCGCCGTCCACACGGCCTGACGAAACTCAGGCGAACCTTCGACGTCGATTCCCGCCCAGCCATTGTGCTTGGCGATCGTGACCAGGGCCGAGACGGTCTCGGGATCCTCGTTTCGAGCAACGATGCGATCGCCGGCAATCTCGATCGACGGGTTCTCCCGATCCGTCGGCAGGAACATGCCGACGCGGCGCTCGCTGCCGTCGGACGGCTCGATGATCCGCACCTGATAACGTGTCGCCAGCTCAGGCGGAATCTGGAAAGCCGCCTGTCCGGCTTGCGTCTCCGCGTCGAGGCCGCCCCGCGCAACGCTGTTATCCGCGCTCATTCGAAGACCTGGACCGCGCTGGAAGCGATCTGCCCCACCACCCAGCTATCGTTGTCGGCCGCTGGCTTGGCCGGGCTCGCCGTCAGAACTGTCGCGGACGGCGAGCCCGGATTGGGCGGGGGCGTCTGGATAGTCCCCATGTGGCTCGCGGACGACCAGATGCGACCGACATAACCATTGCGGAAACCGCGCGTCAGCGTGCCGGTGTTGTAAAGCGAGTAGGTCGCAGAGATCGCGTCCAGCCCCGGATAATGCTGGATCGCGAGGCCATATCCCGCCCGCAGCATCGAGGATGCGAGCCGCAGGTTCGTACAAGGGACGAAGGCCTGCTCGACGGTGACACCCAGTCGCGCGAAATTGGCGGAGTTCACCTGAGCCAGACCAACATCGACCGTATAGCCGGCCGCCATGTACCGGCGCACCAGCGCGGCACCGTCGGCGATCGACGCGGCGCGGACACGCGGCCCCTTGTTGATATTGATCGCCAGATCGTCGCCGCCGCTTTCGGTCACGACGAGGGGAACAACCGCCTCGGTCGCGATCTCAGGCGCGCATTGCTGCGCAAGCATGGTGATCGCGGCGATGGCGTGGATCATTGCTGCGTCACCGTCTGGTAGCGGGTGTCGAGCGCGTACCGCGACGTTCCGCCATCGGCCTGCGTTACGGTCAGGTCGTAGCCGTGCTTGGCCTTTTTCATTTTGACGCCGACCCCGGTGCAGGTCGGGAACGAGCCGCCGACAGCGAGGGCGTTCCAGAGTTTCGTAATCGGGGGGACGCACTCGACATATTTCGTCGGCGAACCGGGTGTCGCGAGGCAGAGGACCACCTGACACCCCCAGTCCGACGCGTAGGCGGGTTGTGGGGCCGCGACCGCCACGACGCCGGCCACGCAAAGCGCGATGGCGCCAGTGGCGCCGCCCAGCTTGGTCATCAGATATCGGATCATGAGCCACCTCCATGCGTTGCGCGCCACTCTTCGGTTGCGAACACGTCCCACTGCGCCGGTGCATTGGCGGCTAGGGCGAGGGCCGAGGCCTGCGCGGTCGGTGCGGGGGCCGCCTCAACTCCGGCGGGCGTCGGCGTGGACGGCGCGTCGCCCTGTGCGACGGTGATGATCCAGTCCTCGTCGCCTTCGATCGGTCGGGTCCGGTCGATGACCTGCCCGGGTCGTGCGAACGCAACATGCCAGTGGTTCGCGTGACCGCGATCCCCCGGCCCGAGCAGTTCGATGATCCGGATACCGCTCTGTGCCATGAGGGCCCGGATCTGCTCGCGGTCGATCGCGTGGACGCCGCCTGCGGGAACGAAATCGACCGCCTGGCCGAACTTGTGCCAGCTATACCGCGCGCCGTAGCTGGCGTTCATTGGGCGGATCGTATCGGTGATCCGCGAGCCAAAGGCGCGACGAACGAGGGCTGCGACGTTCGACGCCGAGAGCGCGCCCACGGAGCCGATAGAAGACCGGTCGTCGTCGATATGCGAGAGCGCGCAGGCATCAAAAACCGTTGCCGGCGTGATACCGTAAGTCGCGAAATCACGGCCGCGGATCGCCAGCGGCCCCGCCTCGAAGTCCGCGCCCAACGCGATCAGATCACGCACCGTCGCCTCTGCGTCAGCTGCGTTGTCGGGCTGCCTGGCGAGGACCGCACCCGAACGAACGGAGATTGCGAGCGACGCGGGAGATGGCGTTCCGGCCCCGGCTAGCCCGGCGGCACAGAGTTGAATTGCCTTCGCTACGATACTCGCCGGAAGCACACCAAAGCACCATTGCTGAATTGAACCCAAGCAGATGTCAGCGACTAGAGGACATCGACATCAAAAGGCTAAACCTGAAGCATAAGGCAAACAACAACACATCTGGAGCGATCCATTCGCGATTATGGAGTGATACGGCGTAATCTATTGCGACTAGAGGCACGGTATTGCACCATGACCATAGGAGATGTGTTTCAAACCGCTTTGGGTAATTGTCAGCTAGGCCAGCACCTAGCTGATTCGGTTGTCGAGTGGTTTCGAGTTGACTGGGACGACGGTGGATATACGGGCCATTCGCTCTTGAAGCTGCAAGCTATATCGGGCGGGTTGGCGCTCTTGATCGCCATCGGCTTCTGGTATCGGCCGTTCGATGACAAGCGGGCTGGGAGGCGAGGGGAGGTTTCGGCCTGCAGCGTCGCTGCGACGCATGACTTCTGCGATGCCGTTGCCGGCCTATCGACGGCGCTCCGCAATCCCTTCTTGCGGGTGGACCGAACCAGCATCTTGCCGCCCCGCGACACGCCAGGGGCCGTCGATCCCTCTATTACTCAGGCGAACATCGGCACGACGATCTGCCGACCCGGCTATGCCCGATCGGTCCGCCCCGCCTTCGCGGTTACCGCGCCCGTCAAACGGCGCTTGATGGATGCGCAGCATCCGGGCGAGTCCTTCGCCGATTACGAACTCGACCATCTGATCCCGATCTCGCTTGGCGGCGCGCCGCTCGACCTACGCGATCTGTGGCTCCAGCCCCGGCGCGGCCAGGCGAACGCGGCCGACAAGAATGCCTTGGCCTATGTCTTGTGGCGATTGGTTTGCGAGCGCCGCGTGCCACTTCGGACGGCGCAGCAGGCCATCCGGCGCGACTGGACGACGGCCTACGACACATACGCGACGCCTGAAAATTTGGCGCGCTACCACTTTGCGCACCGCCAAGAGGAGCGCGGCTAGGCTCGCACAGGCCCGCCGGATCCGATCCGAACATCAACGAAGGAGGAAATCATGCCACAGAATATTGCCGAGTTCCGGATCATCGGTCGCATCGGCAAAATCACGGCGCGCGAGAAGGTCACCTATGTGAGCGTCGCCGCCAATTATAACCGCCGCGACGGCGACGACTGGAAGACCGACACGCTGTGGAACAGCGTCGTGTGCTTCTCCAATGTCGGACCCCAGGTCGAAGCAGCCGGGAAGGGTGATCTGGTGCATGTCACCGGCCGGGTCCGCGAGAGCAACCACGGCGAAGGCAACGAGGTTTCCTACCGCACCGAGCTGATTGCCGACACCTTCTCGATCCTGACCAAGGCCGAAGCCGAGCATAGCTGATTGGGAGCGGGAGCGGGTTGGCGGCGCGGTTCAAATCCGCCGCGTTGCGGTCCAGCCCGCGTAGCAGTCTGGGCCCGGTCGGGTGACGATCCTCGCTTGGGTCGCCACCCGGACGAAAGAGATCATCGCGCAGCGCGCGGCCGACCGGCTCCTGCCGACCATCCAGAGTGGAGGATGCCGCCTGTGCCTTCGGTGATATTTTCCGGAGGCCAGAGTGACCGAAACCGACCAACTTCACAGGACGTGGCCGATGGCGAGACTACCGCTCGATGCCGAAATTCGAGCCAAGAACATCGTCGAACAGCTCGGCGGGGTGTGGCGCGGCACTCGCGGCGAATGCCGCTGCCCGGCCCATGACGATGGCTCCCCCAGCCTGTCCGTCCGCCTCGGCGATTCGGCAATCCTCTTCCACTGTTTTGCCGGCTGTACAGCGCTCGAGGTGCTGAAGGCGCTTCAGCGCCAAAAGCTCCACGACCGTTCTGCGGTGGCAATGCCGGAGGGAAAACCAAAGCGCGACATGGGCGCGCTCGCCCTGCGTCTCTGGAATGCCAGCGTGCCGGTCGCGGGCACGCTCGCCGAAGCCTATCTCGTCGCCCGCGGCCTCTCCGCGCCCTATCCCAAAGCTTTGCGCTTCAACCCGGCGACCATATTCGGCTCCGGTGCCGACAGACGCGTCATGCCCGCTATGATCGCCGCAGTCGAAAACGACCTCGGACTGGTTGCCGTCCAGCGGACCTTCCTCGATCCTGTCGATGTGCTGCGCAAGCCCATCCCAAAGCCGAAGGTTGCGCTCGGACTGCTCGGCACAGCTGCGATCCGTCTTGCGCCTGCGACCGACGAGCTGGGCCTTGCCGAAGGGATCGAGGACGCCCGATCGGCGACCGAATGGTTCGGGACGCCGACATGGGCGCTGGGCGGTGTCGAACGGCTAGCCTTCGTCGCGATCCCGGAGAAGGTCCGCCGTGTGATCGTTTACGGTGACCGGGGCCGTGCGGCCGACCGCCTGCTCGAAAAGGCACGCGATCACCTGACAGCGAACGGGCGCGAACTCATCAGCCGCGTGCCCGAGCATCACGACGACTGGAACGACGCCTGGCGCGCGCACCAGCGGAGCGCATAAAACTGAAACTGCGGCAGCTAAATTACGCGGATCATGGGCGTGTCAGCCGAGCCGCATCAATTGGGAAGGGTAGGGGGCGACGAGCCCCTTCAGATCGTCCCATGGGGCCGATAGCCAGCGATCATAATCGTCGTCGTGAAGGACCACCGGCATCGCCTTTGGATGGATCGGCGCGACGATCGCATTCGGCTCGGTGGTCAGGAACCCGTAAGCATTCCCGCGCTCGGTCGGTCGCCAGATTCCGGCAAAGGCAAAAATCGGGCGGCTAGGCACGTCGAACCAGTGCAGCGGCTTCTTTCCATCCTCGCCAGGCGCGATCCCGAACTCGGAGAACGCCGTTACCGGCACCAGGCAACGGCGCGCCGGCGTTGTCAGCATCGACCGCCAGAAGCTCGAGTTGAGATTGCGCACGTTGGTCACGTACTTGGTGAGCTTGACGCTTGGGTCGCGCTTGCTCGGCACGTGGGTCGGTACACCCCACTCCATCCGTTCGATCTTCCGGTCGGTGCCGTCCTGGATGACCACTTGGCCGAAGAAGGGCGTCTTCTTGCCCGTCGGAAAGATGTCGGGAGCCGGGTACGTCTCGTCGGGCTCGTAAGGCGGGCGGATGCCGAACGTCGCGGCTATCTCCTCCTGTTTCGCCGTCAGCCTGTATCGATTGCACATCCGAGCACCCTATCGTGGTGCCGGCAAGCTTCGCCCGCCGGCACTCTGGTCTTAGAGCTTGTCCTTCAGGCCCTTGGCGGGCGTGAACGAGACCTTCTTCGATGCAGCGATCGTCATCGCCTCGCCGGTCGACGGATTGCGGCCCTGGCGCTCGGGACGATCCTTCACCGAGAACTTGCCGAAGCCGGCGATCGAGACTTCTTCGCCTTTTGCGGCCGCGCTTGCGATCTGGTCGAACACGGCGGCGATTGCGGCCTTGGCCTCTGCCTCGCTCGTGCCTGTCGTCCCAGCGACGCCCTTCGCCAGTTCACCGATGTTCATGCTACTTACTCTCCCTAGTGGATCTGGCCGGACCTTAGCCGTGCCGAGCGCCGATACAATGATGCTGCTCGACGATGCGCATGTCGCGGGCGCCCGCCTGATGGTCCGCAAACTGGCTAATCATGACGTGGTCGAGGTGTATCAGCCCGGGTGCGGGCAGGGGGCGATCGCCGAGCTGGCGCCCGAGCCAACGCAAAGACTTCGGCCGGGTTTCTAATGCGCACTGCGCTCTCGCGTGACGCGCGGATCTTCATACAGGTCGCGGATTGCGCGCAGGCGAAAGACGTTCCACCAGCGCTGCCATCGATGCTCGGCCGCATCGTGGATCATATGGCAACGCTGGCAGAGCGCCGCGAGATTGCCGGGCATGCTGTTGCCTGGATCGTGATCGAGATGCGCACAAGCCAGCACGACATAAGTCGTTCGTACCGACGCCAGAATGAAGCCGCCCTTGAGCGCGATCCGCTTGCCACGGCCGGAGCGCCAACACACGGCATTGGCATCCCACCAGCGACCATCGCCAAGATGGGCGACCCGACGCATATGCGGCCTCGAGCAGTGCTCGCAGCGCGCGCCGGCCCGATCGAACCGGATCACGTCCGACAGCTGGCGCCAGTCGATCGGGTAAAGCCAGCGGTTTTCAGGGCGGATCGGCATCTCGATTCTATGAGTCAGCCGATGGCAGAACGAAAGCAAAATCTTCTTGGTTTGTTTTTGGTCTGTTGTGTAACCGTTCCATTCGGTGCGTACCGTCAGTTTTCGTGGCGACTGCCCGCGATCGTGCGCGGCGACACTGGCAACTCACTCGAGATCGCGCTGTAGACCTCGTATTCGTTACGACTCCGTACCGTCTGGCCCTCGGCTGCGGTCAAGCGCAAAGACTCGATCCGGCAGACATAAATCCGTTGACCAAGCGTCGGCGGTAACGGAACATAAAGCGAACACGTAGAGTCTAACCACCATGTCAGCCGCCCTCGATTCGCTTCCCCAGAGCATCGCCCATCTGCGAAGCATTGCGATGCCGATCGCCGAATACCGGGTCCTGCCGTTCGGGGTGAGTGACCTCGACAATCGTCTGAACGGGGGAGGGCTCCGGGCTGGAGCACTGCACGAGGTCGCCGCACGGACCTGTTCGCTGGTCGACGATGCGGCTGCCACGCTGTTCCTTGCCGGTGTCGCCGCGCGAGAAGCGCGGAACATGCGCGCCCCGGTGCTTTGGGCAAGCTGCCGGAACGATCTCTACGCCCCCGGCTTGGCGCAAGCCGGCTTGTCCTCGGCGAACGTGATCTACGCCCAGCCCAAGGACGACGCCGCGCTTCTGGCGGTCGTCGAGGACGCGATCCGGGATGGTACGCCGGCAGCGGTGGTGGCCGAGGCGGCAAAGGTTTCGATGGTCGCCACGCGCCGCCTGCAGCTTGTCGCGGCGGAAGCCGACATTCCCGTACTGCTCCTGCGCCGCTGGCGGGGCCGATCGCAAGACCCGCTCGGGGAGCCCTCCGCTGCCTGGACGCGCTGGCGGGTCGCCAGCGCCCCGTCGCAGCGGCTCGCGGTTGCCGGGGTGGGACGCGCCCGTTGGTCGGTCGAGCTGGCGCGTCAACGCACCGGCGGGTCCTTCTCATTGATCGTGGAGGGGTGTGATGAGACGGGTTGTCTCGCTGTTCCTGCCGCACTTGGCCATCGAGCGGCTGAGACGGCTGGACCGGCACGCTACGCCGCGGCCTGAGCGGCCCGCGCTCCAGCTTCCGGTCGACGACGATCCGGGTGAATGCTCTGTCCCGAGGGGTGGCGGATGGCGGCCGGGTGCGCGCTGGGCGCGGGCGCAATCGCCGACCAAGGCCGAGGTTGCCGGGCAGATAGCCGCGCTTCCGGCGCATGCGAAGCCCCCCATGCGCGAACTCGGGCGGCGATCGGAAGCTGCGAGCCATCCGTACAAGGACCAGTCGGTCACGCGGTCGGCCATGATCGTGACACGGCCCGCAACCGCTCACGCTCCGCTGGCGCTTGTCGGCAAGGTCGGACGTCGTGAGGAAGTTGTGGCCGTCTGTGCCGCGGCGGCCTCGCTCGGCATCCATGTCGGAATGGCCGCGACGCATGCCCGCGCGCTGGTGTCCGATCTCGACTTCCGGCCCGCCCAGCCAGAGGCGGACGCGGTCCTGCTCGATCGCTTGGCGCTGCTTGCCGTTCGGCGTTGGTCGCCCATTGCGGCCGCGACGCCGACCGATGGCCTGTGGCTTGACCTCGCCGGCTGCGATCACCTCTACGGGGGAGAAGAGCGCTTTTGCCGACGCCTGCGCGCCTTCTGCCAGCGCGCCGGATTCACGGCGCGCATCGCGGTCGCCGACACGCCCGGCGCTGCGCACGCGCTTGCAAGGTACGGCCGGGAAGATCTGACGATCGTGCCCGCGGGGGGGACGATACGAGCGATATCGCCTCTTCCGATCGCCGCCTTGCGACTGACCGGCACGGCGCTCAGTGCGGCCAAGCGGTTCGATTTCGAGACTATCGCAGACCTTTTGCCGGTAGCGCGCGGCCCGCTTGCGCGGCGGCTGGGCCTGCCCGCCATCACCCGGCTCGATCAGGCGCTCGGTGGCGTGGCGGAGCCGATCACGCCGCGCGAAGATGTCACCGTTCCAGCCGTCGAGCGCCGACTGCTCGAGCCGATCGGCACGGCCGAGGCGATCGCGCAGGTCATGGAGGATCTGCTCGGCGATTTGGCCGAGGTACTGCAGGCGAGGGGGCTTGGTGCGCGGTTGATCCGCCTGACGGGGCTGTGTGTCGATGGAACCGAACAGGTGGTTGCCGTCGGGACATCGCGGCCGACACGTGATGTCTCCCATCTCTTGCGCCTGCTGAAGCTCAGAATCGAGCGCATCGATCCCGGAATGGGCCTCGAACAATTCTTGCTCGTGGCGCCGCATACCGAGCCGCTCGATGCAGTGGACCTGGGTGCAGTGCTTGCCGGCGAAGTTCTGGTGCGCGATATCGCGCGCCTCGTCGATGTCGTCGCCGGCCGCATCGGCCCGAATGCGGTCTATCGGATCGCGCCGATCCCGAGCCATGTACCCGAGCGAGCGGTCGCGCGCGCCGACCCGGTCGAAATGCCGGCAGGGTGGCCGACATGGCGGCGGCCGGTTCGGCTCTTCGCCAGGCCAGAGCCCTTATGGGGCGTCATTGCGCTGCTGCCCGACCAACCGCCGCGGCGCTTCGAGTGGCGTGGCGAAGCGCACAAGGTCGTCGCCGGCGATGGCCCCGAGCGGATCCACGGCGAATGGTGGCGCCGCGACGCCGAGACTTGGGCGGTACGGGACTATTTCCGCGTCGAGGATGAGGCAGGCGGCCGTTTCTGGGTATTCCGGCGCGGCGACGGCACACATGATGATACCGGCGATCTCAGCTGGTGGATCCACGGCGTGTTCGCATGAGCGCGCCCTATGTCGAGCTTCAGGTGCTCACCCATTTCTCGCTGCTGCGCGGCGCGTCGAGCCCCGACGAGCTGTTCGCGGCGGCGGCACTGCTCGGGTATTCCGCGATTGGGATCAGCGACATCGGTACGGTGGCGGGCGTCGTGCGCGCCTGGGAGGCGCAAAAGGCGACCGGCGTCCGCTCGATCGCGGGTACGCGTGTCGATCTCTCCTGCGGGCGCCGCCTGATCCTCTATCCGACCGATCGCCCCGCCTGGTCACGGATCACGCGGCTCCTGACCCTGGGCAAGAAACGGGCGGGGAAGGGGGGGTGCCTGCTGCACTGGCACGACCTCGAGCCATGGTCGGAGGGGATTGTCGCGATCCTGCTGCCGGACGAGGCGGATCAGGCGAACCTTGCGGCACTTGCCGACCTGAAGACGGTTTACGGCCGGCGCGGGTACATGGCGCTGTTCCAGCGCCGGCGGCCGGACGACGCCGTCCGTATTGATGCGCTGGCTAGGCAGGCTGGCGGCGCCGGCGTCCGCGCGGTCGCAACCGGTGACGTCCTCTACCATGCCCCCGAGGCCCGCCTTCTGCAGGACGTGGTTACGGCCGTGCGCCAGAAGTGCACCGTTGATGAGCTCGGCTACCGCCGTGAGATCAACGCCGATCGCGCGCTCAAATCACCGGAGGAAATGGTCCGGCGCTTTCGTGATTATCCCGATGCGCTGCGCGCCAGCGTCGATATCGCCCGGGCTTGCACCTTCGATCTTGGTGAGCTGGCCTATCAATATCCCCACGCGCGGCTGATCGATGGCCTGAGTGCGCAGGACGCGCTGCAGAAGCTGGCGACCGAGGCGGTCGAGCGGATGTTCGATGGCAACGTGCTGGCTGCCTATACCGACCAGATCGGCCACGAGATGCGGTTGATCGGCGAGCTCGGTTACGCGCCCTATTTCCTCACCGTCTATGCGATCGTGCGTGAAGCACGCCGCCGCGGCATCCTGTGCCAGGGGCGTGGCTCGGCTGCCAACTCGTGCGTGTGCTTCGTGCTCGGCGTCACCTCGATCGATCCGATCAAGCACGAACTTCTCTTCGAGCGTTTCGTGTCGGGGGAGCGGCGCGAACCACCCGACATCGACGTCGACTTCGAGCATGAGCGCCGTGAAGAGATCATCCAGTGGATCTACGAAACCTATGGGCGTGATCGATCCGCGCTGACCGCGGTGGTCCAGCGCTACCGCGCGCGCGGTGCGGTGCGTGATGTCGGCAAGGCGTTGGGGTTGCCCGAAGACCTGACGTCCTCGCTGGCGGGGCTGGTATGGGGCTGGTCCGCTGAAGGCGTGAGCGAGAAACAGGTCCAGGAGCTGAACCTCGATATCGGCGATCGCCGGCTGCGCCTGACTCTGGAGCTGGCCCGCAAGCTGATCGGCGTGCCACGCCACATGAGCCAGCACCCCGGCGGGTTCGTCCTGACGCATGATCGGCTCGACGATCTCGTGCCGATCGAGCCCGCCGCGATGGAAGATCGCCAGATCATCGAGTGGGACAAGGACGACATCGATGCGCTGAAGTTCATGAAGGTCGACGTGCTCGGCCTCGGCATGCTCGGCTGCATGAACCGAGCCTTCAACATGCTCGAGCAGGATAAGGGCATCCGCGTCGGCCTGGCCGACCTCCAGGACGACGATCCGGCCGTATACGCGATGATCCAGAAGGCCGACACGCTCGGCACCTTCCAGATCGAGAGCCGCGCGCAGATGTCGATGCTGCCGCGGATGAAGCCGCGCCGGTTCTACGATCTCGTGATCCAGGTCGCGATCGTCCGACCGGGGCCGATCCAGGGCGACATGGTTCATCCCTATCTGCGTCGGCGCGAGGGGCTGGAGAAGCCCGAATATCCCAGGCCTGAGCTGCGCGCGGTGCTCGAAAAGACGCTCGGCGTGCCGCTATTCCAGGAACAGGCGATGAAGGTCGCGATTGTGGGCGCAGGCTTCACGCCGGCCGAGGCGGACCAGTTGCGCCGCGCCATGGCGACCTTCAAGGTCACCGGCGGCGTGTCGCATTTCTCGGAGAAGCTGGTCGAGGGAATGGTCGCGCGCGGGTATCCGCGCGACTTCGCCGAACGCACCTTCCGCCAGCTCGAGGGCTTCGGCTCCTATGGCTTTCCGGAAAGCCACGCGGCGAGCTTCGCGAAGATCTCGTACGCGTCGAGCTGGATGAAGCACCATCATCCCGACGTCTTCTGCGCCTCGCTGCTGAATGCGTATCCGATGGGGTTCTACGCCCCCGCACAGATCGTCCGCGACGCCCAGGCGCACGATGTCCAGGTGCGGCCACCGTGCATCAATGCGAGCCGCTGGGACTGCACGCTGGAGCCGACAGGCGGCCGCTACCTCGCGGTTCGGCTCGGACTGCGCCAGGTGCGCGGACTGTCGAACGCCGACGGTGCCGCGATTGTAGGCGCACGCAGCACGACGCTGTTCGATTCCATCGAGGATGTGTGGCGTCGATCCGGCGTCCAGCGCGCCGCGATCGAGAAGCTCGCGGATGCCGATGCGTTTCACGCGTTCGGCGCCGACCGGCGGCAGGGCCTGTGGAAGGTGAGGGGCCTCGGCGAGGCGCCACTGCCGCTGTTCGCCGCCGCGGATCGCGCTGCAGAGACGATCAGCGCCGAAGGGATCGAACCGTCCGTCGCTCTCCGTCCGTTGACGGACGGCCGCGAGGTGATCGAGGATTACCGCTCGCTGCAGCTGTCGCTGCGGGCGCATCCGCTGACGTTCGTCCGAGGTGAACTTGCGCGACGCGGCGTGACCAAATGCGCCGAACTCGCGAACATTCGGGATGGCCGGCACGTCGAGGTCGCTGGCATCATTCTGGTCCGCCAAAAGCCCGGCTCCGCCAAGGGCGTGTTGTTCATCACGATCGAGGACGAAACGGGGATCGCGAACGGTATTCTGTGGCCGGATCGGTTCGAGCGGCAACGCCGCACGATCATGTCTGCGTCTATGATCGGCATGAAGGGCAGGGTGCAGAAAGAGGGGGAGGTGATCCACGTCATCTGCGACCGGATCATCGACCATGGTGACCTGCTGCACCGCGTGGGCGAGATGTCGTTCCCCCATCGGACCGGCCGCGGCGATGGGGCCAAGCATGCCGGATCGCCTGACCGGGGTGACGCGGGTTGGAAGCCGGAGCCCCGCAACTGCTACTGGCCGCCGCACGCCGAAGGCATGGACCCCGAGGACGCGGTGCGCTTCAAATCGCATGACTTTCGTTGAGCGATGGCAAAGCTCGCTCGCCACCAGCGCGTCGTCATCGCGCTATCGGTCCATATCCTGCGGGGCGGCGTCGTCCGCTGCTCGGACTCGCGCGTGGACGGCGTAGAGGTTCGTCTGGCGCTTCGGTGCCTCTTACCGCATTGCCCAGAGCGTTGGCCGCTTGAGCTCTACTGGGACGCGGCGTGCCAGGAGAACGAGATCGGCAGGGCACAGGGGGTGACCGCTGCGTTCAATGGCATTGTCCGTCAACTACGCCGCGCAGGCCGTTATGAAGAAGTGCTGGATCAGTGAGAAAGAGTCCCGCCCGCATCGTCGGCTGAGGCACCTCGGGCGTAGCTCCCACGGATGCCATGGATCGGCCCGGCTGACGCTGCCCCTCTGCCGCCGCTTCAGCCCTCTACGTCGGCCGCGGTCAGCAGGATCGGGGGCTCCCCGCCGAGCCGCTTGACGAACTCGCGCTGCGCTATGCGGTGAATGTCGCTCTCGAACTCGATGAACACCTCGAGCGCAGTTTCGGAATCGAGCGTATCGCGATCGGGATCGAGGAGCTGCGTCAGAGCCTCGCTGGTGATGAGGAACTCGACGACTCCTAAGTTCGTGGTGCCCGTGAAACCGACGCTCTCGCGTTCGGCAACCCAGTAATAGTCCCCCATCTCGAAAAGGACGCTTGGGTTGGCCATTCGAGCTTACTCCTCGGTCGGGCTGGAAGCAGGTAGATGATCCGCTAGGGCTGCAATGCCTTCACCGGCGAACGTCGTGCTGGAGGCGCCATCGATCTGCACGGGATGCTCAACCGTCAGGACGGCCGCGGCTTGATGCTCGGGGTCCAGCTCCCGCCAATCACGAACTGCCCGCTCGAGGTTGGTGACTTCAGCGACGTCGCTATCGCCGCGCGGCACGTTTTCGAGCGAAGCGCTCATCCGCCAATTGATTTCGGGCGTCTTCGCGCTTTCACCCCAGGTCGCTTCTGTCATGATCGTCTACCTTCTCGCGTCTGGTTCTTGGCGCGATTTCGAATGTAGCCCGACAGGGCGCGTCCGTGCCAGTCCGAAGCCCACAATGCTCGAGCTTCAAGGGCCGCGAGGGGCGACCGCGATGATATCGATCTTGCGCAGGGCTCGTGCCATGCGTTTGGCATCGAGCAGCCCGATGCCATGTGCGCGAAAGGCGCTGGCGAGTTGTCGCTCGGTCAATGGCGCCGACACCTGATCGAGAACGGCAAGCGCTGCTGCGCGCACCTCAGGGGGTGCAGCCTTCAGGGCGTCTAGGGCTATCATTCTGCCTCGTGAAGGTTGCTCGGTCTGATCGGTAGACCAGCGACATAGCCCCGCGCCATGTGACTTGCACGTACCACGCCCCGCGGTGCCGGCTACCTGAAGAGCAAGCTGCCACGGCCGACGCTCTGTTTGAGATTGCCTGTTCTGTCGACGCCGCCGGAGTAGGCACTTGCATCCGCTCCTGTCGAACCCAGGCAACGCATCAAACCGGCTATCTCGACTGGCAACGTAAGGTCGTGTATAACCTACCGTATTGGCCTCATGGGCGCTTATATGAGACGCTAGATGCGATCGACTGTCGCTGATACTCTTCCGCCGCGCGTGAGGCGGAGCTTGACGAAGCTGGGCGCCGATATTGCGCTGGCGCGCAAGAAGCGCAGCCTCACGGTGGTCATGATGGCCGAACGCATTGGTGTAGCCAAGAGCACGTATCTCAAGCTGGAGAAAGGCGATCCCACCGTCGCGCTGGGCACGTACGCCATGACGTTCTTCGTTCTGGGGTTCGGCGAAAGCCTCGGAGAGATCCTCGATGCCAGGAAAGACGAGCAGGGTCTGTTGCTCGACGTGGAGCGCATGCCGCAGCGCGTCCGCAGACCCAAACCGCCGGTTTCGCTGTGAGGCGGACGATCGGCATCCAGATCGGCGACGAAGCCCGCGGTGTCGGATTGCTGCACTACAATCAGCAGGGCAACCGGGAGAGCGCGGGCTTCGAATACGATGCCGCCTGGCTGGCAGACCCCGATCGCTTCGCTCTCGAGCCCGCGCTGCCGCTCGTTGCCGGCCCGCAGTTTCACCGCAAGGTGGGCACCGGCTCTGTCTTCCATGCCGCCATCGCTGACACCGAACCAGACGGCTGGGGAAAGCGCGTCATCCAGCGCGACCATGCCAAGCGGCGGCAGGACGCTCGCCGCCGCGGTGATGAAGTCGACGCCCGGGCACTGAATGGCCTAGATTATCTGTTAGCGGTCGACGACATCAGCCGGGTGGGGGCACTGCGTCTCATCGACGAACAGGGGACTGCTCAGCGCGCCACCGAGGATGGTCGCCGCACTACGCCGCCGTTAATCGAGCTGGGCCATCTCTTAGCCGCCAGTCGTGCGGTCGAGACGAACACCGAGACTGCGGCAGACCTTGCCTATCTGCGTGGTCGCGGCACATCGCTCGGCGGACTGCGCCCGAAATGCACTGTCGTCGATGACGAAGGGCATCTGTCGATCGGCAAGTTTCCGAGCGTCGCGGACGAACGCTCGGTCACGCGAGGAGAGGTGTTGGCAATGCGGCTCGCCCGTCAGGCCGGGATCGACGCCGCCGACGCTCGGCTGATCGAAAGCGATGGCGACGCGATCGCGCTAATCCGGCGGTTTGATCGCCCCGCAGAAGGCGGGCGGCTCATGTACGTCTCGGCGGCCACGATGATCGGTGCGGAGCCCGGCGATGCGCAGGAGCATGCCTATACCGAGATCGTCGACGCACTCCGTGTGAATGGCAGCGCCCCCACCGCCGACATCGAAGAGCTATGGCGCAGGATCGCTTTCTCGATCCTGATAACCAACGTCGACGATCATCTGATGAATCACGGCTTCCTCCACATCGACCGTGGCCTTTGGCGGTTGGCGCCAGCCTTCGATATCAATCCATTCCCCGAGCGATTGCGAGAGCTGAAGACCTGGATCTCGGAAGAGGTTGGACCTGAAGCGACCATCGATGCATTGATGTCGGTGCTGCCATACTTTCGCATCAGCCTGTCTCGCGCCAAGGATATGCTGGCGCAGGTCGAACAGGCCGTCGCGGGTTGGCAGGACGAGGGACGCGGGCTCGGTATGACCAGCGCCGACCTCGACAGCTTTGCCGAGGCGTTTGAGCATGGGGAGCGCGCAGCGGCTCGAGCGGCGCTGGCATGATGCAACGCTCGACGCCCCGAACTGCAGCCACCAAAAGGATGCGATGATACGCCTGATCCACACCGCCGACTGGCAGCTCGGCAAGCCGTACGGCCGCTTAGACAGTGAGGTCCGCGCTGCCCTGACCGAGGCGCGCTTCGACGCGATCGACGCGCTCGGCAAGGCCGCAGCCGAGAACGACGCCCAGCATGTTCTCGTCGCGGGCGACGTCTTCGACACCGAAGGTCCTGAGGACCGCGTGATCGTGCAGGCGGTCTCGCGGATGCAGCGCTATGCCTGCACGTGGTGGCTGCTGCCGGGCAATCACGACTTCGCGCGCAACAGCGGCCTTTGGGATCGCGTGCGGGCAAAGGGTGCCACCAACGTCCGGATCCTCACCGAGCCCACACCGTGCGAGCTGGAGCCCGGCCATTGGCTGCTGCCAGCGCCCCTCACGCACCGCCACAATCTCGATGATCCGACCATCCTATTCGATACGATGGAGACGCCGGGTGCGCGGCTGCGGATCGGGCTCGCCCATGGCTCGATCCGCGACTTCTCGTCACGTGGCGAGGCGCAGAACCAGATCGCTCCCGATCGCGCCCAGCGCTCGAACCTGGACTATCTCGCGCTCGGCGACTGGCATGGCGCGCTGCGGATCGATGCGCGAACCTGGTATTCGGGCACGCCCGAGACCGACCGCTTCCAGCGCGACGAGCCGGGCCATGCGCTGCTCGTCGCGCTGGAGCCGGGGGCAGAGCCCGTCGTGACGCCAATCCGCACCGGCAGGTTCCAGTGGCTGACGCGCGACTGGGCAGTCTCGGATGCCGATAGCTTTGCCGCCGAGTGCGATCGCCTCCTTGCCGATGTCGAGCCCTCGGCCACGCTTCTGCAACTCTCGCTCGCCGGCATTGTCAGTTTGTCCGACCGGATCGCAATCCTCGCGCGGCTGGAGAATGATCTTCAGCATCGTTTGCGGCACTTGACGGTCAGGTCCGACGATCTCGTCGGCCGACCGAGCGAGCAAGATATGGCTGACCTTAAGGTAGAGGGAATGCTCGGGACGGCGGCCGCCAAGCTGATCGGCATCATCGATGCCGGCGGCAGCGGATCTTCTACCGCGAAGCGGGCGCTCGAACGGCTGTTTGTCGAATATCATCGTGGACAGGACGCGGCATGAGCCTTCGGATTCGGCGTATCGCGCTGACCAACTTTCGCAAGTTCCGCGACCCGTTCGTGATTGATGGGCTGACCGACGGACTCAACGTGATCATCGAGCCCAACGAAGCCGGCAAATCGACGCTGCTCGAAGCGATGCGTGCCGCCTTCTTCATCCGCCACAACACCGCAAACCGGCTCGCGCGCAGCTATGCGCCGCACGGGGAAGCCGTTGCTCCACAGATCGAGGTCGGCTTCGAGGCTAGGGGTGAAGACTGGCAGGTCACCAAGCGCTTCCTCAAAAGCGCGTCGGTCGAGGTGCGTGGACCGGCCGGCCGCGCGCAGGGAGAGGACGCCGAAGCACAGCTGCAGGCGCTGCTCGGCTCGCGTCGCGACACAAGCCAGACGGGGGATGCAGCAGCTCATGGCGCTCTCGGACTCTTGTGGGTCGCGCAGGCACAGGCGCTTGAGGTCACGGCACCCGGTGAGATCGTCCGCGATACGGTGCGATCCACTCTGGAAGCTGAGGTCGGCACGATTATGGGCGGTGCCGCCTATCAGCGTGTTCGGCCTCGCATTGACACGCAATTTGCCGAATACTGGACAAACACTGGACGGTCGACCGGCCGGCAAACGTCGGTGCGTGATATGCACGATGCTGCGCAGTTGGCAGCCACGGATGCGGCGACCCGGCTAGCAGCCCTTGAACAGAACTTTTCCGATCTAGAAGCTGCCCGTGCCAAGCTGAAGGTGCTCGATCGCGACCTTGCCGATCCGACCGATGCCGAGCTGCGGAAGGCCTTGGTCGCACAACTTGATATCGCGCGCTCCGCGGCGCAGCTCCTCGATACGCGGCGGGCAGAGCAGGGCCGGCTTGCAGACCGGGTAAAGGGTCTTGAAGATCTCGCATCGCGTGTGGCCGACGCGCGGAAGGCTGTCGTTGATACGGAGGCCGCGCTGCGCAAGGCGCGGGCGAGTCGCTCGGGGCTGGCAGAGGAACTTACCGCCGCTCGTGAACAAGCGCAGGCGGCGCGTGAGCGATTTTCAACCGCGCGTGCGAGCCGGCGGGAGGCACACGAGGCGCTTGCGAGCGCCAGCGCCCGCGTCGCGGCGCGAAGGCGCTGGTTGGAGGTTGCGGAGGCCCGCCGACGCCACGCCGAACTGCTGACCCTCGAAGCCGAGCGCGACGCTGCCAAGACGCTCGGTGGTACTCTGCTCGCCGCAGACGTTCTCAATGCGTTCGAAGAGAAAGAGCGCGCGGTCGACAAAGCCCTTGCGGCACTCGATGCCGGTGCCACGCGGATCGAGTTCGTTGGTGATGTCAGCGGGCTGACAGTCGATGGAGCCGGAGTTGAGCCGGGCAGCAGGACGCTCTCTCGTGAGACACGAATTCGTCTTGGCGCTGCCGAGCTGATTGTCCGGCCTCCGGTGAGTGCGCAGAGCGCTGAGACGGCGCTGGCTAACGCAACAGAGGATCTGACGACGGCACTGGCCGAGCATGGCGTGACGAGTGTCGCTGCAGCACGGGCTCGCAATCAGGCCGCGCGGGACGCGATCGCCAACCTTCGCACGCTCGAGGCCAGGATCACCGGGATCACGCCGGCAAGTGTGCTGCTCGGAATTGATGCTGGTGCCGCACCCTTGAAGCTCTTCATCGCCGGACTGGACGAGAGCGCGGAAGGTGAGGGGAGTGACGAGCCGGCCGATGACGTCGGGGATCTAGGGATCGCCGTGAGCGATGCGGATACGGAGCACGCCAAGGCGGAAGGCGTCGATGAGGCCGCGTCCGAGCGGTTGCGCGTGCTGGAGGCCAGGAACGCCCCGCTGATGGTGCTGGAGACCGGCGCCGAGCGGGACGTGCTGAACGCGGAGGCTCAGCTTGCGGCGATAGAGGACAACCCTGCGGTCGCGAACCTCGCCGACGCGCTGCAGGAGGCCCGTCAGTTAGAGGCGGGGGCACTGGTCGGGCTTCAGGATGCCGAGCGGGCTGCGACCGCACATGATGTCACCGTGATCGGCGGCAAGATCGGGGTCCTGGACAAGCGCTTCGAAGTCGCCCGGACGCAACGCAACGACCTGGAGAAGGTGATTGCCGGCTTGGAGGCGCGGATCGAGGCCGAAGGGGGCAAGGGTCTCGCCGACCGTGCTGCGGCGGCGCAAGAGGAGGCGGACGCCGCGGCGGCAAACCTTGCCCGTGTGACGCTGGAGGCCGAAACACTGAAATTGTTGCGTGACACCCTGGAGGGGGCACGCGCCGAAGCTTCACGCACGTTCGTCGGCCCTGTTGCCCGGCGAGCGCGGCGCCATATCGAGCGCCTGTTGCCCGGCTGTGACCTGAGCTTCGGCGATGATCTGGGCCTGGTCTCTATCAGCCGGAACGGGCTCAGCGAAGGATGCAGCGATCTCTCTAGAGGCACCCAGGAGCAACTGGCGGTTCTCACTCGCCTTGCGTTCGCCGAGATGCTGCTGGAGCAGGGGGCACCGGTATCGCTTATTTTGGACGATCCACTCGTCTATTCAGACGATACACGGCTTGATCTGATGACCGAGGTTCTGACGGAAGCCGCAACGCGGATGCAGGTGATCCTGCTGACCTGTCGTGATCGCGCATTTCGTCACCTGGGTAATAGGATCGCCCTGACATCCGCGCGGTAGCGACGGCGATAAGTCGACGGTCTGCATGCGTGTGCAATCTGGTGGTATGCGGCCTGGCCGCTTCGAAGCGCCAAACGAAATAACCGTACTTTCGCTCAGGCAAAGGTCTGGTTGGCGATGTAGGAGCCCGAGCCGATTGGAAGCGGAACGGTGTCAGTCGCAGAGGTCGAAGAGGGCTGGGGTGCCATCCCATGCCGAATACAGGTTCTGACCGTCCCAATAGGTGACATCGCTGTCGCGGACGGACTTCTTCGCGCGAAAGACGGTGTCGGCCGTCAGGTGGTCAAGGCATGCCGGTCCGATCTCAGGCACTTCGCTACCTCTCTGCCCGAAGCCATCGTCCGATATGGTCCGGGAGGGGATCGCCATCAGCAGCGCCGCGTGCCTTGTCTCCTTCAGGACGAGCGCGAACTGGTTCATGATGACGGTGTAGCCTGTTCGTGCGTGGACGATGCGCGGATCCTTAGGCGCGAGGCGATCGATGAGCGTGGAAACCGCTTGGGGCGTGACCAGCTTCGACTTGTCGCGGATGATCCCGTCCCTCGCGTCCCTGCACCAGTCGCGCACGTCGGCGGAGGTGGCGAGTGTCATGGGGATGCTAGTCCGGCCGGCGAACTTCCGCGCCGAGGGGAGGTAGTCGGAGGTCGTCACGAAGATACTCTTCTGGGCCGCTTCGACGTCGGCCACGCCATGCAGCGCGGCGACCGCGGACAGGTCAATCTTGTTTCTCGGGGCGTATCGCTTGGCCTGCACCAGCGTCAGAATGTCGCCCAGCGGATCCCTCTGGAGCACCCGGACGTCGATGCCGCCGTCGTTCGAGCCGGGGCCCAGCTCGCAGGTGAAGCCCTGGGCCTGAAAGATGCGGAACAGCAGCGTCTCGAACTCGCGCCAGGTGAGGCGGTGCAGGTCCTCCGGGCGCTTCGCAAAGTGCGAATATAGCTCTTCGTGGACGTCCGCGACGTCCTGTTGGACCAGCCCGCACACCCATTGCCAGTTCTCGCGATCGACAAAGGGTCGAAGCAGCGGGCTGTCGTCTTCGGGGTATATGTGCGCGCTGACGCTGTCGCTCCGCTCATACCAGAAGCCCTGACGCTGGAGCAGCTCGAAGAAATCCATGTCGAGACCTTCGAACTCGCCGTCGAGGGCGCGTCCGAGATCGCCGTCGAAGTGCAGGATCGTGACCACGGGTGTTTCCCCAGGCTGACCATCGATCCGATCGGCATAGGTCTGGAAGCCACAGTCGAACCATAGCTCATGGCGGGTCGCCCACTCCTGTATGGAGCGCTGGAGGTCGGCGACCACGTCGTCGAGCTCAGCATCGGTCGGTGCCGATGCGGCAGGGCTAGGGTCGTGGTGCTCAGACATCTCGTGGTTTCAAGCCTGTCAGATGCAGGATACCTGAGTCGCCCGGCGGGCTGATCTGGACCTCATCCGACATTCTGGCGCGTCCTCATGAGGCGGCAGGCGAGCGTCTGATCGCCCCACCGCGTGGCGAACGTTTCGGATATCTCGAACCAACTTCCGTCATTGCCGGCTCCATGGTTGCGTCCCATGCAGGAGCACTGGCACTCGTGTCCGACCGCGTTGAGGCAAGCGGGGGAGCAATTCTCCTGCTCACGGTAGGGCTGGATCACATAGACGGCGCCGAAGGTCGTAAGCGCACGTTCCACGAAGTCGTTGAACCAGGCTTTGGGTATCTCCCAGCAGCGCTTGCCGGTATTCCATGCGGGCGAGGTGCGTCGGTCGTTGTGGAGCCAGGACCGGTTTGTCTCCGCATATGGAAGCCGTAGCCGCAGCAGCTCTCCCTTCCCGGTCCTGCGAAGGATCACCGGGATTTCGCGCTGGTTCCAGATGCTTGTGAGTTGCTCCCCGTCCATACCGATTGCCTCCAAGGTCGATCGTGTAACCGCAGGCGGTCGGGCTGGGCTCGCGCGCAGCTTCGGTCTGATCCCGTTCGGATCGCTTTCACATCACTCTCGCCGATGAATTGCCGCTCGTCTATGCGTACCAATAGAAGAGGGGGATCGATGTTTCTCAAGCGCGTCAAGTTGGCTAACTTTCGTTCCTTCGACGATGCCCATCTCGAGCTGCAGAGGGACCTGACGGTCCTAGTCGGCGAGAACAATGGTGGGAAGAGCAATGCGATCGACGCGATCCGCCTGCTGACGCTCCCGCTGGGTGGTCGTCGGGAGATTTACTGCGAGCCCACCGATGTCCGCTTCCAGTGCGGCGCCGCTCAATTCGAACTGGAGGCGCATTTTGCGGAACTCTCGGTGGGCCAGCAGGGGCGCCTAATCTCTGCAGCCACCGATGCCGGTCTGACGAATGCCTGCTTCGGCCTGCGCTTCGATGGTAGTCGGCAGGGGGCGAGACCGCAGCTGTGGGCCGGCAAGGACGGAAACGCACCCGAACCGAACTGTCATGACATGGTCCGACACGTCTATCTGCCGACGCTGCGCGACGCAAAGCGAGCCCTTGCATCTGGTAACCCGACTCGCATCATGGCCCTCTTGAACCACTTCCTCGAGGGAACGTCCGCCTCTGATCTTGCAAAGCAGCTTTCACGGACGCGTAGGCACGATGTGCTGGTCAAGGTCGACGATGCCGTGGAGAAGGGCCTTTCGGCTTTGACGAGCGGCGTGCGCCGGCAGGCCGCGACGCTGGGCTTCGCGTCGGACGAGGGGTTGATCGACATCGCCCGCGATTTGCGGTTCAAGCTCGCCGATCACGGCGTCGATCCAGAGGATTTGCGATACTCCGGGCATGGCTACGCGAACCTGCTTTTCATGGCGATCATTGCGGTCGAGTTGGAGAAGGTCCGAAGCACGGATCTGACACTGTTCCTCGTAGAGGAGCCGGAGGCGCATCTTCATCCGCAACTGCAGGCCGCGGTTCTGTCGTTCTTGCGCGAGCAGGCGGAGCAGTCGCGGAAGAGCCTCGCGACCGACCACGGTCCCGCGGGCGAGCTGCAGGTGGTTGTGGCAACGCATTCGCCGAACCTCTCGGCTTGGGTCAGCAGCGATAGGCTGGTGGTATTCAAGTCGGTGATAGCGTCGGCTGGCACCGCGGGAGTGGCTAAGCCGCCCGGACCGGGATCAATAGACGCCAGCATCATCGAAGACGTTCTTGGCCATGAGGCGGGTGCCGATGGCAAGGCGGCCGCGGAGTCCGTCGCCGAGGCGATATCGGCCGTCGTGCCGCGTCGTGCGACACGGTGCCTGTCTCTGGCCAACATGCCGCTTAAGGATCTCGATCGTCGCAAGGTCGATCGCTACCTTGATGTGACAAAGGCGGCTCTCTTGTTCGGCGGACGGGCACTGCTCGTTGAAGGGATAGCCGAGGCGCTGCTGCTGCCGGCCATTGCCAAGCGCCACGTCCTGAAGGACCACCCGGAGAAGCTCAGGCTCTTCAGGTCTGCCGTGTTTATTCCCATCGACGGCGTCGATTTCGCGCCATACGTGACTCTTCTCCTGACCGAACTTGAGGGTGCGCGGATTGCCGACCGCGTCGTCGTGATGACCGATGGCGACAGGGGGCTGCAAAAGGACACGGAGGACGAGGGAGAGGGTGACGTTCCGAATGAAGGGACCGCGGCGCCGGCCCACGACGCCGAGGAGGTCTCCGAGATCGAGGCCGCCGCCGACGACGATTACGGGCTGATTCCAGGTGAAAGGAGGAGGCAGGCCTTGGAGAAGCTGGTCGGCGGGCTAGGCGCGATCGACTACTTCACGGCGGTCACGAGTACCTATTCGTTGGAGTCGGAACTGATCGAGGCGGGCAACGCAGACCTTCTTGAGAAGGCCTACCTCGAACTGCATCCGCGTTCGAAGAAGAAGTGGAGCGACGCCATGAAGCTGACTGGCGACGAGCGGGCTGCGGTGATCCACCGCATCTTTAAGAATGCTCGAAAGGGTGACTACGCCCAAGTGCTGGCGCGACTAATCGAGGACGGCGAAGAGTTCGTAGTACCACCCTACATCAAGCACGCCATCGAGCAGCTGGTTGCCAAATGAGCGGAGATTACGCGCCAACCAAGGAGCAGCTAGCGGTGATCGGGCATGACGGCCCGGCGTTTGTAACCGCCTGTCCAGGTGCGGGAAAGACGCGGACGATGGTCGAGCGGGCTCGACTTCTGCTGTCGGATGGCCGGGATCGCCGCGGGGTTGCCTTCCTGTCGTTCACAAACGCGGCGGTCAACGAACTGGAGGTGCGCCTCCGGAGCTTCGGGATACTACCGACGCCGCTGTTCCCCAGCTTCATCGGCACGTTTGACAGGTTTCTTTGGCAATTTTTCGTAGCGCCCTTCGGAATGGTGGGCTGCGACGTCGCGCCCCAGCTGATCCCGGACAAGGGCGACTGGATCGTGCAACCCTATGAGAAGATGCAGGAACTGCCTCTAAAGGCGTTCGACCGCAAGACAGGCAGATTGAACCGCGAAATCGCGGCTGAGGAGGGCTTTGACGCAAATCGAGACGCTACCAAGCACGAGGCTCTCGCACTCCGGATGCTCGCCTCAGCCCGCTCGAAGGGGCATGTTGATTTTGAGGACGTACGCGCCAGCGTGAAGGGACGGCTTGCCGACGGAGACTTCGCCGGACGGCTTGGAAAAGCCCTCGCAGCCCGGTTTAAAGAGATCTTTGTCGACGAGGCGCAGGACTGCAATCCCGACGATCTCGAGATTGTGCATTGGCTTCGGATTTCCGGGCTGATCGTCAAGGTGATCTGCGATCCGAACCAGTCGATCTACCAGTTTCGCGGAGGGATCACCGACGAGCTCTACAGGTTTGCCGAGAGCTTTGAAAATGACGACAGGCTGCCGATGAGCGGAAACTTTCGATCAACGCCGGCGATATGCGCCGCGATCGTCGCATTGAGGCCGTCCTCGGCGCGCGGCGTGCCGGACCGGGCGCTCGGGAATCACAAGCACGATCCCACTACCATGCATGTTCTCTCATACGGTGGAACGTCGGTGCCGGCGGCGATCGGCGTAAAGTTCGGCGAACTCGTGAAGTCGCATGGCATCGCGGTGGCGGATGCGCCCATATTGGCTTCAAGGCTGCAGAGCGCAGCGCGGGCTATTGGGCACCCCGTCACGAAGAACACGCAGCACAAAACCCTAGTCCTCGCCAAAGCCGCCACGGCTTTCCACTTCTCTTTCAACCTGGGCAACCGGCGCGAGGCGCTGTCCAATCTTCACCGCGCGATCCTGCTGGTTCAGGGGAGGATCGAAACCGCTGGCGACTATCACCGATATGTGTTGTCGGAAGGCCTGGAGGATGGTCGTTGGCGCCCCGAGATCATTGATGCTGCGGCGGCGCTGAAGTTCACGCCGGGTATGTCCGCCGACGCGTGGCTAGATAAAGCCCGCAACGCGTTGGCACCCGGGCTCCTGACATCCGGCGGCATCAGGCAGCGGCTGAAGTCTAGCAACGACCTGCCGACCGCCTTGGCCACTCCGGCCGCCGCTGCGCATCCGACGCGGACGATCCACTCGACGAAGGGCTTGGAGTTCCCTGCCGTGTGCGTCGTCCTGACGAGCAACAAGGCGGGGGGCATCCTTCAGCATCTTGAAGGGGCATATCGTCCCGAGTTCGCAGAGGACGCCCGAAAGATCTACGTTGCAGCGTCAAGGGCGGAGAGGCTCCTCGTGATGGCGATCCCGAAAAGCCAAGCAAATCGATTGCAGACCCTTC
Source organism: Sphingomonas sp. AP28 (assembly GCF_056680455.1). Lineage (NCBI taxonomy): Bacteria > Pseudomonadati > Pseudomonadota > Alphaproteobacteria > Sphingomonadales > Sphingomonadaceae > Sphingomonas > Sphingomonas sp. AP28. The sequence goes on from NZ_JBWXQI010000003.1 coordinate 116,934, forward strand.
TTAGAGAGAATGGCTGCTCAATGACCCGTCACGACATCTGACGACACGGTCTATTTCCGCCCGCACGGCTTTAAGCCGGTTTAATTGGAAGGGAGTGATTTCTCGCAGCACACCATTCTGGCGATTGCTGGTGAAGACTACCTGGAATGCGAAAGCGCGCGGCGATCACTTCCCCGTATTGGATGGAAAGCCGCTCGTTAAAGCGGAGCGGCTCGCTCCCGCGGACTCAGGTTCGGGGAACTCCGCTCCGCCTTTTATCAACGATAGGCAAGGAATTCTGCGAGTTGCTCCTTGCCGGGTCCCTTAAGCTGGAATTCGAGTTCGCCGCTAATCTCTGAACCGTCGAACCGGTAGATACCCCAATATTCGAGGTGGCCACCCCAGCCGCTTCGGTGTGGACGCCCGCCATGAGCACTCTTCTCTCCCGTGATTACCCAAATCAGCTCAAGGTCCTCTCGCCCCAGAAACGCGCTGAGCGCCGTACGATCGACAACGGCACCACTGTTCCCCGGCGTATCCGCGGATGGGTCCTTGAACAAAACACGTCCTTGGGCATCGCAATAGGAAAGAGAGAGCCCCTCGGCCAAGCGCAGATCGAGCCCGCGCATTAAACGCGGACCAGGGATGGTAAGATTGAAGCTTTCGACGACAGAATAATTGTGGCCCGAACGCTCGACATAGCGGTCAGCGATGGTTGCGAACGCCTCGATCTTGCGGCGGCCAATCTCCCATTCGCCGCGAATCTGATCATAAGCTGGATGCCAGGGATATTCACCCAAGTAGGCTCGCCAGGGTAGCTCGATCTCGGGCAAATGGTCGCGGTCGCGCTCGCATCGGCGCAATAGCCTGACCAGGCGATCGGCGTCGCCGCGCGGAACGAGCAATGAGTGAATCTTGTGCCAGGTCATGCGCAGCATGACACTCTCGCCTTCATCAATGACCGATTGATTGCGGCCCGCGGAAAGGTCGAGCATCAGCCAGCGACTGCCGTCGGGATCGGTGAGGTCCAACTGAGCCACAGCGTCCGGGACGTCGCGGCTTTCATCTTTCATCCAGGCGAGGCGGGCCTGTGGCGGGTCTTCGCGCCACCGGGGCGCATGAGGCGACCACCAGGTGGCAGGCTGCTTGCTCGAATCTCGGGCTTCAGTGCGCGTAACCAGAATCGTCGGGTCCATCTCGCGGGTGCCGACCTGCCAGGGCCCCCGATAGGGCTGCGGTTCGTCGCGATAGCTGCCATCGACGGCATAGATGTCCGACAGGCGCCCGGTCAGTTCATGAAAAGCGATCCATTGATACTTCTTGCCGATCCGCTCGATAAGGTGATCCCGGCGGTCGCCGCCCTGCATGTTGCGCTCGGCCACTGCAAATCGTGCTGGGGTCCACCCCAGATCATGCGCACGCCATCCGACCCATCGGCGCGCTATGTCGTGGCTTATATTGGGATGGTTTGGCTGCGCGTCGGAATCCCACATCGCGCGTTCCACCCAACCTTCGGCGTAGATATCGAAGTCGCGCTGCTCAGCTTCGTCGAGAAGTGCTCTGAACGCTGCGGCAGCCGCGTCACGCTCCTTCTCCACTTCGTCGCGGGTCGGGCCGTCTTTGGCTGTATTGGCGTCAGCCTGGTTGCGCCGATCGTCGAGATAGAAGTTGAAATCATACGGCATGGCCTTCAGCTGGCCCGAAAGTCTGATTAGCTCTTTCAACGCATCCTCGCGCTCGATCTTTCCCGCGATCGCGCGCGCGCTCCATTCATCATAGCGTGCCTCGTTCGACCGCCCGACTTCCTCTCGGGGCAATTCCAGAAACTGGTTGGCGAGTGGATCGGTTTCGTATCGCGCAAAATCACCATCTTCGACTGCGGAGCCGATAATGTCGTCGTGGAAAGATGAACCGCTGCCGTAGGTCTGCACGTAGCCAGCGAGCGTGGCATCATCGATGAGTTCAATGGGAGCGCCAGCCGGATAGGGCGGCCTGGCACGATCGAGCGAAACCGATGCCGGCAAGACGCCACGGTGTGCAGCCAGTTCGATAATGCCTCGCGCGTGATCTCGGATCAGTGCGTGCGGCGAGATCGTGCTATCCGCAAACACTGCGGCATTGGCAGCGTCCGCCATCGCAGCGAGGCCTTCGTTGCTGTGACTGCGGGTCGCCGCACCATATGCCGCAGCAAGGACGCGATCGACGACATAGGCGTCGTTAAGGCGGCCAAAATCGGCAATGAGCTGCGCGGCCAACTCACGGCGCCTTACTAACAGCACCGCCAACGCCTTCGTCGCCATGTCGCGAACCGCCCGGTGGCTGAGCGTGGTCAGCCAGGCCAGCGTGACTGCCGCCAGCCGGGCGCGCGCTTCCTCGATGGGCTTCAATCCGTTGACCAGCACCCATTGGATCAATGTGTCGATCGCGTTACCTTCATCGCGGGCGTGATAGGTCGCGCGCACGGACCAGAGTTCATCGCGCTCTGGTAGCGTCATCGGGCGCAACCAGCGATCGAGATGATCGGCGTTGAACGCATTGGCAGGCTCGGTCGCAACCGCGATCATCGTGTCGAGCCAGAGATCATCCTCCAGTCGGTCGGCGTTTTCCTCGAGCAGCTCAACGGTCCGCGCGCTGAATGCATCCTGGCGCCGCCACAAAAGGCTGCTGCGAAAGGCCGGCAAATGGTCATAAGCGGCCCATTCGTCATCGATCAGATCAAGCAGCTCGATTCCGTAGCGCTCGGGTAGCTGGACAGCGAAGGCTTCAGCGATTCCGGCGAAGCGATACGCGTTTTGTCCCATGACATAATCGCGCAGCGCGCTACCTTGCGCAAAAGCAGTAGCCGGATCGTTGGCGATGACTTCGGCGTCGAGCAAAGCCTGTGCGATGCAATGGTCGCTCAGACGCTCGAACGTAAAGCGGACCATCTCGGTGATGACCTGACCATCGACCTCTGGTTCGACCGTCAAGACGCCTTCATTCTCGAGTTGGAAAAACAGGCTTTGCTCGGCCTTGTTCTGCGAGGGATGAAGCCCTTCGAGGAGCGCGTGAACAGCATTCATCTGCAGATGGCCGCTCCGAGCGGCGACCATTGCGGCAGTGATGCCACTCAGCGCTTGTTCGATGATCCGAAGCCGGGGAAACAGGCCCATCCTTGCCGTGATCGCTTCCGAGACGGCCCCGAAATAGAAGTCGAATACGCCCGACACGCCAGCGAGCCCGCGGGGAAGCTCGCTCTCGCCGCGGCGCTCCAGCGCATCGCAGCAGGTGCGCAAGAACAACGGGTTTTCGAATTCCGGCGACAGATTGGGTGCCGCCATGCGCACGATCCCGCGCTGGTCGAGATAACGCTGTGCAGCCTCCGCCGCCCGCCCCGCAAAGCCCGGATGAGGGAGCCGCGGCAGCACGTTTTCGTCGATATCCGCGACAATGTAGGGAAGAAAGGTCGTGCGGCATGACAGGACCACCGCCACATGCTGGAACCGGTCCGCTGTCGCCAAGAAAGCGGCCAGACGATCCTTCCAAATCGCGATCCCGCCCCGCTCATTGATCGCATCGATCATGATCAGCGCACGCGTGCCCGCCGCTTCTCCAGCGGCATCAAGCGCGCCAAGCAGCTCGTCCGGGCTGACAGTGGTCAGCCCGAGCTGATCGCGGACCTGACGCCAGATTTCGCCATCGACAAAGCTCCCGCCGACCACCAGCACTGCCGGATAGCCATGCTTGATATGGTGATGTGCCACATCGGCCAGCAGGTGCGACTTGCCTACGCCTGCTTCGCCGGTCACGAGCAGGCGGTGAGCGTTCGCCAGTCGCGCCTCGTGCCGGTTTATCGATTCGGTGACGGTGTGAAGCGCCTCGTAGAGCTGATTGATGTAGTGATGTCCGCGCTGGATGGGATCTCGATCACCGGCACTCTGGCTGCGCAAATTCCAGACCTCAGCTGCGCAACTGCCCAGGGTCGTGCTGGCTTGATCGACCGCCTGCAACCAGAGGTCGAAGGGTATAATATCGGCCGGCCCCATCGTGCTCGTCCGGATACTCAGACTGATTGCGCGAAACGCAGCATCGAGCCCAGAGGCGGGCGCAGCGGCGGGACCATCCGCAAGCAATTTGGCAATATCGTCGGCCCCGCGGTGCCGCGCCGCATCTATATCGTCGGCCAGCTCGCAGAGGTCCTCGATAAAGGTGGGATCGCGTGCGATCGCGAACAGCCCGCGGCGAACCGGGAGCTCAATATTGAGTTCTGGGGTATAGCGCTTGCCGAGCGCAGCGCAGGTGATGTCGAAGCGCGTCTGGAACCAGTCGGGCGTGAAATGCAGTAAATCAAACCAGTAGCGGCGACGGCCGGCATAGCGCGGATCGGTGCGCGTCAGACGCTCGATCAGCTGGGTCTCATCCCACAGCTCGATCGTGACGACACGCGGCAAGATGGCCTTGGCGCGTGCCGCTACCCAATCGTTCCAGCGATCCTTTTGCGACTTGCGGTTTGCGACCCGCCCATCCGGCAGGTTGAACGGCATGCTGACGATGAAAAGTGCGAGATCTGGGTGATGAAGGACCGCGTTATCGAAGGATTCCTTCAGCTGCGATCCCTCGCTGCTGCCAAATTCGAAAAAATATTTTGCCTGCCAGCCGGTCTCAGACCCATCGGCTTCAACCCGGTAACATTCCAGTCCTGCATCGGCGCCCGCGCCCTTGCGGTGGAACGCAAGACTAGCCGGCGTTTCGAGTGCTGCCAACTGGCAGACCAGTTCCTCAAAGCCGCTATGCTGGCTCCCATGATGCGTACGGATGACACGGAAGTCGATTGCTGGTGATGGCATTTATTCTATCTCGAAAGGTGCAAAGACGTCCAGATCTGTAACGCCTAGAGACTGCGGTTATGTTCGAAACTCGACATTGTGCATCTCATCGGGGCCGTCATCATGGTATATGTCTCTGGCACAGCGGTGGAAGTGAGGAAAGAACGCTTCCGGCGCTCCCGAGAGGTGGCGCCGAGTTGATGAATGCCGTTGAAGTCCGCTAAGCTCAGCTCATGCTCACGCCCTATCAGCTTCCGTTCCTGATCCGATATTTCGATGGTATAGACGCGGCCGTTTCCCGGCGTCTGTCCCGCCTTGTCCCGCCAACAGAGACCACGCTGACGCAAGAGTTCTGCGCGTTAATGGATGCCGCGGCACAGCGCCGGGAGAAGTCGCTGACCTTTGATGCCGACGCGCTGCAGGAGGCCTTGGCGAAGCCGGGTGACATGGTCGATGTTGAATTCACGATTGAAGTCCATCAACACGGACAGCGGCTCGAAGCTTTCGTTTCACAGGCAGACTTCGGGCTAATCCTCGAATATGAGAACACGGTTCTTCCCAACCTTAATTGGCGCGCTGCTTACCTCATGCAGGCCAAACGGTTGTTTCCAGACCCGGGTGGCAGCTATTCAATCGCGTCCACCTTCGCGAGCACCTCGCCGGATCAGCAGCAACGGTTGCAGGATCTGGTCGAGATCCTAGGCAAAGAAGGTATTCGCTCTTGGCTCTATATGCCGTCTACCGATGGCTACGAGGCGGACTCGTCGAGCGCCATTCGCAATCTCCACGCCCGCAACGTCGCTGGAAACATCTTCGACTACGCCTTGGGTCTTGCGCTTCGCGACGAGCTGCAACGGTCAGGTGGAATCGACGCCGGCATGTGGGTAGCCGACCTGGCGGTCGGAACCACAGCCGCCGACGTGCACACGAATGCCTTCGTGGAGACGGATCCGTTCACCTGGTTCATTCTACAGCATTTCGGTCGTTTGTCCTCTCATTCGGAACGCTCGACCGAACTGCACGTCGAAAGCGTCCGGCGAGGAGGTTCCGTCGAGCGCGTGGCGAGAATCGCCGCGGGCGATCGCCTCGCCGCTCAGGAGCTGATCGATGAGCTCGGGGATAAAGCTCGCGACAAGAAGTTCGATCCGGGGACCATGACGGTCCTTCCCGGGCAAAGCGTTACGATCCGCGTGCGATCCGGTCCGCCTGACGGAGTCGATCTGCCGGTCAGCCGGGACGACAGGGGCTAAGCTGTAAAAGTGGAAGTGTGGCAGCCTCGACCAAAGGCCCCCCATCGCTGGTACACTATCTGCAACTTGTTGAGTCTTGCATCGGCAAGAACCCCGGGACGGTTCGTGCCGTGTGGAGCGAGACATAGGATATCATCTAGCCTTACCATCATCTCGCGCTTTTGGCGTCGTCTTATCCTCTGGTCTGTGCGCCGCTATGGGGGAGGTCATGTTCGAACATTCAGTCTTTGACCGTTATGATTGGCGAAAGGTGCCTCTCCACCGAGACGTTCATCTGATGGACGTACGGTGGGCACGGGAATGGGAAGTCGAGTGGATTAAGACTGCGCGTGCTGAAGAGGCCGATCCTTACACCGTTGGCTACGTCACGAACATCAGCGTGAACCGCGTCGCCGATAACGGGTTGGAAATCTCGTTCTACGCCAACACCCACGACCGCTTTCATGAGCTCAAGACCTTTCTGCCGGAAGACCGGATCAGGACATGCCTTGATATCTTTGGCTATGACTGCCGCCCCACAATGTTCGTTGATGGTGACTGGCTGGAGCGGCTGCACCTGCGCAGCAATTCGGTCTTCGCGCTGATCGACGCCGCTTACATGACCAACATGATCGAAACGGGCCGTTTATCACGCGAGAAGTTGATCGATCTTCGCGAGGCGATCGACGCCTTGGCCATGCGGACACCGGACGTCTCATTTATATCGTTCGCCGACAGCCTTCTCCTTAAATCAAACTGGACCGTCGGCATGGTCGGCAAAACCGCTGCCTACACCTACAGTCCGGAAGGCATGCTTCTAATCTACCGCGAGATCCGCGACATCTACCGCCGGGTACTTGATCTCGATGTCTATGGTGTTTTTGCACAAGGATCGAACGAATATTATGACGACCCACTGCTCCACATCGGTGGAAGTAACAATCACATAGCGCTGAACAGCCTCGGACTACCGTTCGCCCAGCTGCAGCAGATCGAAGCGGCTGCGCGGGCGGCAATTCGCAAGCGGGAACACGGCAGGTACGAGCTCTACCTCGACGGCGATCTTTTCAACTCACTGCGATTCAAAGATCATAATGACCGGGCGACACCTCAGTTCGCCGCCTACAAACCGAAGATGAGTGCAGTGCCAGGTACGTACTTCTATTATGAATGTGACGACCTCCTATCACGTCTCGAACCGGCAAGCTGAGCTTTAAGCATGCTTCTAGAACGGCGCTTTCTTGGGCCAGCGCTGCGCCCGCACCCGCTTGACCTCGCGCGCGTGAGCGCTACGTCCACGGCTTCCAGCATAGCCCTTGCCGGGAACATGCGTCTGCTTGTTCACCGCGAGCGCCTGAAGCCGCGGCAACTTCATTTCGGCGCAGTAGCGCTGGATCACGCCCAGGAACCAGCTCGCCGCTCGCCAGTGCAGCCCGATGCTGGCGCTGAGGTCCTTATAGCTTAGCGGCTCACCGCGCTTCGCGGCGGCAACGAGCTTTGGCCAGGCGCGCCGCGCGCGGCGGTGGTGCAGTTTCACGTCCATAGTCCGCGTTCCTCCTCCCTGAACATACCCGCCAACCGCGCGCCGGTTCCGAAGCCGAACGACAGCTAGTCGATCCAGTAGCGCTGTCCGATAAAGTCGATTCTCGGACAGCGCTTGGCGAGGGAGCGAAGTGGCGCTAAAACGGTCCTCGATGATCGATCGCCGCGTCCAGATCCTCGACGGTGCCGCCGACCAGCAGCCGATCACGACCGTGTCGGCGCTGCGCGACGTGGCGCACCTCGTGCTGTTGGGCGAGCCCGGTATCGGCAAGACCACGGTGATCGAAACCGAGGCGGCCGTCGCCGGCACCAATGCGATCAAAGTGCGCGAGCTTATCAACGAGACGGTGGAAGCACCGGCTGGCACGCTCTTCCTCGACGCGCTCGACGAGTATCGCATGGGAGCGACCGACCTCGGGCGGGTCGACGAACTCGTCAAGGCGATCCGTCGCTGCGGCGCGCCGCGCTGGCGGCTGACGTGCCGCGCCGAGGACTGGAAGAAGGCAGCCGACATTGCCGCCGTGAAACGCAGCACCGCTGGCGCCCCTGTTACCGTCGCACAGCTTTTGCCCCTCGATGTGACCGAGCAGCTCGCCGTACTATCCGCGCTGGGCGTGGCAGACCCTAACGCTTTCGTCGACAAGGCCCACACACTCGGCGCCGCCGGGCTGCTCGAGAGTCCACTGAGCCTGAAGTTGCTCCACCAATCGGTGATTGGCGGCGGTCCGTGGCCGACCACCCGTTTCGAACTCTTCGATCGCGCAACCTTCGCGCTCGCGCATGAGGACAACGACACCCACCGCCTCGACCATACCCGCGCGACTGCCGAAACAATTCTCGGAGCTGCCGCGAAGGCTTGTCTAGTTCTACTGGCGAGTGGCGGTCGCTTCCTGTGGCGGTCGGCTGCGCTTCCGCCAGGAGGTGACATTCGCGCCTATCTACCCGCGGCCGCAATCGGCTTTGATCCGTCGCTGGTCAGCGACACGTTAGGATCGTCGCTGTTTCGCGGCGAGGGTGAGGCCTTCGAGCCGGTCCACCGTACGATCGCCGAGTTCCTTGCCGGCCGAGCGCTCGCCCGCGCGGTCCAGGGCAGTCCGAGCGAGGCAGCACTCCCCCTCGGTCGGGCGCTGGCATTGATAACCGGGTCGGACGGGCGCGCGCCGTCGGATCTGCGCGGCCTCTATGCCTGGTTCGCCGCGCACCTTGCCGGCTTCGGCGAGGCCGCCGACGCGCGCCAGCTGATCGAGGCGGATGCGGTTAGCACCCTCGTTTACGGCGACGCCGCAGCTTTCGACACCGCTGCCAAGCGCGCGATTCTGACGAACCTCGATCGGCACGATCCGTACTTCCGTGCGTCAGAAGTCGGCGTGACCGCTGTCGGCGGTCTGGCCAGCGAAGAATTGGCCGACGATCTGCGCCAAGCGATCGAGGTGGGCGACGGCACGCATCGAATGATGACCGTGTACGAGGTGCTGGCTGCCGGCCGTCCCGTCGCCTCTCTTATGCCCACGCTTCGCATGATCACGCTCGACCCGGCGCGACCGGAGTGGCAGCGTACCCGTGCAATGGCCGCCTGGTTGAATGGCCAAGCCGACCCCGCCGCCGCACGCCGCGCCCTGCTCGACGCAATGGCGGGGGAAACGCCATCGGGCGCACGTGAATCGATGCGCGCCGAACTGCTTGCGGGCATGCCGGCGGCTGCCGTCAGCGATGAAGATATACGCTCGGTAGTCGCCGCGTTCGCCACGGCTCCCAGTGATAGCACCGTGATGCGGCTGTTCGGGCTGCGGATGGCGATCGAGACCGCGCCGCGTCCGAGTTTGTTCGATGCCCCGCTTACATGGCTTCCGTCCGAAAGCAGCCGCCGGCAATCGATTGATATCGAGAACTTCCTCGATCACGCACTCGCCGCCGCGATCAAGGCGAACCCAGACGTTGGCGCCGACCGGCTTTGGATGTGGCTGACCAACGCGCGCGAGGACCGCCTCTCTGGTCTTGGGGATGCAACGAGGCCCGCGCTGAAGGCCTGGCTCGATGCAGCCCCCGAGCGCAGTCTCGCGCTGTTCGAGGCGGTCCTCGGCTCCGACGATCCGGCCGAGGGGCCTTGGATGATCGGCACCTACTACTCGTTTATCGCCGGTCAGCCCGATGGCATGATGCTCGATCGGCTGACCACCTTGGCCGGAGCGGCGGCGGGGGACCGTCGACGCCGCCTGCTTGCGATCGCGGTGGAGATCGGCCGGCGCTACCCGGTTGGTGAAGCGGCTTACTGGCGCTTGCACGCCTACCTTGACGGGCTGCCGCGCGGTGCCAGGCGACTGCTCGCCGCTCTGTCGACGATCGAGGTAGAAACTTGGCGCCGGCGGCAGGCCCGGTCCACAATCCGCAACAGTCAAGCGGCCGTCACCCAGCGAGAGAAGGATCTTGCGACGCTTCGCCGGCTCGCGCCGTCGATGGCGGTCGGAGGCAACACTCAGGCGCTCAAGTGGGCGGCGCAGCACTATTTCCACCCGCGCGACAAGAAGGAGGAGGCGCAAACTCCGCTCGAGCGGATCACCGCCGTAACCGACGCGCCGGTGCTCGATGCAATCCTGTCCGGCTGGCGCCACCACGCGACCAATGACGTCGCGGGCGTCACGCCGACCACGCTCGGCGAGGTAGAGGCGGAACGGACCGAGTTCTACTCAGAGTATGCCGCTATCGCGGGCTTGCACCGGCTGCTCGCCGAAGCAGCGGCGGTCGATCCGGCGAGCCTACCGCTGACGCTCGCGATCATCGTTCTTCGCACCGGCTGGATCGCTCATGGGAGCGACGCACGGGACGAGCTCGACGCTTGGGCCTGGTCGCGGCTCAACCTCGACACTGCAGCGGGGAGTGCCGCCCTGCTCGCCTATTGGGAAGCGATCCTCGCCAAGGGCTATGTCGATAGCAATGCCTGGCACAAACTAGGCGTGACCGAGGGCGGCGACGCCGCGCGGGGAGCCCTGTCCCAGCTGCTCGGGCGGCATCCGCGCATGTTCGCGAAGATCCTGCGGCCCGTGCTGGCGGCCGCTGGGATGCTCCTCGATCGCGCTCACATTGAGTCGCTTGCCGCGGCGGCCCTAGCGGATACGGACCTCTCCCCCGAGCAAAGGGCGATTTGGTCGCTCGCCGCCTTCGCCACCGACTCTGTGAACCAGAGGGACAGGCTCGCAGGGCATGGAGATGAGCTGCTTTCCCTGTTCGACGGCCCTTCGGGAAGCGCCTTCCTCGACGCCTTTGAGAGGGGAAGCGACGACGAGCAGGTCGCGCTTGCCGCCGGCGTGTTTTCTGTGCTCGCGCCCAGCGCGGCGCCCTATGTGGAGCTGAAAAGCGGCCGCGTCCGCCCAGAATATCGTCTGAGCGAAGCCGCGAACGGCATGCTCAAACGGCTAGGCGGACTAGCCGTGCCGGCCGCAACCAGCGCGCTCGAAGCATTGCGCGCGCAGGTTGTCAGCTTTCCGGCGTGGGAGGCGGCGCTGCGACATGTGGCCGAACAGCAAGCGCGCACGCGCCGCGATCGCGAATATCTCCCGCCCCCGCCCGCAGCCGTGATGGCAGTGTTGGCGGGCAAGGCGCCGATCAACGCGGCCGACCTGCGGGCGATCCTCACGGCCGAGCTGCGACGGTACGGGCGCGAGCTTCGCACCGGCGCGAACAGCCCTTGGCGCGATTACTGGAACACTGACAAGTACGAGAAGCCTACCGAGCCTAAGGTCGAGAACGTCGCTCGCGACATCACGCTGAACCGGCTTCAGGATCGGCTCGCCAAGTACCAGATCGCGATCACGGGCGCGGAGGCACGCCGCGCCGACGGAACGCGCGCCGATGTGCTGGTGGTCAGCGGCGCCGGCCGCAACCTGCCAATCGAGGCGAAGCGCCATTATCATGGCGATCTGTGGACCGCTGCCTCAGGTCAGCTGCAGGGCTACGCGGCCGACGAGGGGGCTGACGGGTACGGCATACTGCTCGTTTTCTGGTATGGCGATATCGAGGCGCCGCCGGCCCGGCCCGACGCTGTCGTACCAGTCAGCGCTGGAGAGCTGGAGGCGTCGTTGATAAGCGACCTTTCCCCCGAGCTGCGCGCCACGACAGACGTGGTGGTACTCGATGTGTCTGCACCTGAGCGCGCGAAGCCCAAAGCCAAGAAGGCGGCGCAGCTGGCAAACTCGATTACCAAGGCGCCAGCCAAGCGGGTGAAGTCCACGTCGCCAAGCAACGCGGCGCCTGTCGGCCGCGGCCGAGCCCCGCGGGGAACAAAGGCGTGACCGAGCCCGGCGCGTCCGCACTCACGCAGGCACCGCGTAGCGAGGACGAGATCGCTCCGGTTTTGCCCGGCATCCTGGTGGCCGAGATCGAGAGTGCGGCCGCTTACGCCAAGGCGTCGCGAGCGACGTCCACACAGCGAGTCTATGCCTCAGACTGGCGGATATTCCTCGCTTGGTGCGAAGCACGATCGATCGAAGCGCTGCCCGCCGACCCGCGCGCCGTCGCGACATTTCTCGCGGCAGAGGCGGACAAGGGCGCTAAGCCAGCGACGATTGGCCGTCGCCTCGCCGCGATCGGCTACTATCACAAGCAGGGTGGCATGCAGCCGCCACAGGCGCGCGAGGGTGCGGCCGTCATCAGCCAGGTGCTCGGCGGCATCCGCCGAACCAAAGGAGTTCGGCCCATCCGCAAGCGTGCGGCGGACGGTGACGCACTCCGCGACATGCTGCGCGCGATCGAGGGAGACGGCCTGCGAAGCGTGCGGGACCGTGCGGTGCTAGCGCTCGGCATGGCCGCGGCGCTCCGCCGATCGGAGATCGTGGCGCTGACACTCGAGGACATCGAACTCGTCGCCGAAGGGCTGAAGGTGATCGTCCGGGGCTCCAAGACCGACCAAGAGCGCGCCGGCGTGGTCATCGCCGTGCCCGAGGGCCGGCGAATCCGCCCCAAGGCACTGCTGCTCGCCTGGATGGAAGCGGCGGCGCACCAGGATGGCGCGCTCTTCCGCAAGCTCACGCCCGCGGACAAACTGACGGCCAGCCCAATGTCCGATCGCGCCATTGCCCGACTCGTGCAGAAGCACGCAGCCGCGGCGGGCTATGATCCCGCTCACTATGCTGGCCACAGTCTCCGCGCGGGCTTCCTGACCGAAGCCGAAGCGACGGGCGCGAGCATCTTCAAGATGCAGGAGGTCAGCCGGCACAAGTCGGTGCAGGTGCTTGCCGCCTACGTAAGGAGCCGCGAGCTCTTCCGCGAGCACGCCGGGGACAAATTCCTTTGAACGTCGGGCTGGAACTGGCCAAGCTTGCCGCGCAATTTCTCGGCGCGCTCGTCGTAGCGAGGCTTGCAGTCGGCTGGGCGCTGCTCCGCTATAAAAGCGAGAAAACCTGGGAGCGTCGCCTCGCCGCATATGTCGATGGGCTGGCGGCGCTGGGCGAGATGCGTCTCGTGGTCGGTCGATGGCACGACGAGCTGATCACCGACCGGCCCGTGTCGGACGAGCAATCGGCCGCTCAGTTCACGCGCTACCAGGCTGCCCGTCGACGTCTCGACGAGGGCGTTGCCGTAGCCGCGCTTCTCCTGCCGCCCGAATCCGCGGGGTTGCTGGCCGGGCTGGACCGATCACTCGAGGCGAGCAGAGCTGGGCGCGACCAAGTCGACGATCTCGATCGGCAATATGGCGTGCTTGACCAGGCCATGAAGGAGTTTACGCGGCAAGGCCGCGCGGCGCTTGGCGCGGAGCTCGTTGCCGAGACCCCGGCGCGCACGAGCTGGGCGACGCGAATATCGGTTCGCTTGCGCCGGAGTGATCTCGGCACAGGCCCCTAATGCTGGCCTCTCGGCCATCCGCCGTATAGTCTCACAACTCCCGCCTGACCGGATACCCAAATGTTCCTACGCCAGCTGCGAATGCAAAATGTGAGGTCGATCCGGGACCTGAGCCTGTCGTTCGTTGCAGGCAAAGAGGGTCGGAAGTGGACTTACCTGCTGGGCGAGAACGGGACCGGAAAAAGTTCAGTCCTTCGCAGCGTCGCGCTAGCGCTTGCCGGTAGCGACAGCGCCGCAGAACTGGTGGGAACTCCCGACGACTGGATCAAGCTCGGCGCCGACCGCGCCCAGGTCGACGTTCAATACGCGAACGCTCAAGGCGACGAACGACGGGCCTGCCTGCGGTTCGAGCGCGGCATGAGCTCGCTCGATTTCGCGGTTCGCAACCGGTCCGATCTCGAGCAAATTGACGCCGCTGTCGCGAAGGCAGAGCGCAACTACTTCGTGGTCGGCTACGGCGTCACCCGCCGACCGCAGAGCTCCCGTCACTCTTTCAGCGAGGTGTCGACCTCGTTTCGCTCGCCGCGCGCGCGGTCAATCGCGACGCTCTTCAATCCCGAGGTGACGCTGATCTCGCTCGAGCAGTGGGCGATGGACCTCGAGTACAGACGCGGTCGTACCGGGCTTACGGCTGTTCGCAAGGCGCTCGACGGCCTTCTTCCAGAGGTTAAGTTCGACAGTATCGATCGCGAGCAGCGTCGCCTGATGTTCCGCACTCGCGACGGCGTGCTCCCACTGTCGGCGCTCTCGGACGGTTATCAGGCCATGGCGGCGTGGTGCGGCGACCTGCTGTGGCAGGTCACCGAGACGTTCGGAGATTACAAGGACCCGCTGAGCGCGCGTGGCCTCCTGCTGATTGACGAAATCGACATTCATCTTCATCCGCTGTGGCAACGCCGTCTGGTTTCGTTTCTCGACGACATGCTGCCGAACGTCCAGGTCATCGCTACCACCCACTCGGCGCTAACCGTTCATCAGGCCGGCGACGGCGAACTCTACTTCTTAAGACGTGACGACGAAGCGGGCGCTACCCTCCACGCCTATGAGGGGGCGCCGAACCGCGTGCTCCTCCCTCAGCTGCTCGAGAGCCCGCTGTTCGGGCTGACCTCGCTCGATTCACCTCAGGTGCAGGAACTACGCGAGGAACTTCGGCAATTGCAGGGCGTCGGAAGCGCCAACGGCCGCCGTTCCACTCGGAAGGAGAAGCGCGTCCGAGAGATCGAAAAGGAGCTCCGTAGCGCCTCCAACTGGGACGAGGTGCCGAGCTACCTGCAGCGAACCAATCGGCTGCTCGAACGCGTAGCGGCCAATCTCGCGCCTGCGGCTGAAGACGCGGCCATCGAGGAGATCGCTAAGCGCTCCAATCCCGATCGGAGAGCCGAAAGCGCATGATCAAGTTGCAGCGTCGCCGTTCGTCGGCGCACGTACCCAAGCGGTTTCAGCAGCCGAAATTGGACGTGGCAGCATCGGCGCTCGCCACGATCTACTACGATGCGCAGATCTCGGGAAAGTTCGCATTTGAGTCCAAGGCCTGGAAGCCAGCCAAGGGTGCGCTAAAGATCGATACCGGCGGAAAGTGTGCCTATTGTGAGACCAGCACCGAAGTGGTCGCGCATGGCGATGTTGAGCACTTTCGCCCCAAATCAATTTACTGGTGGCTCGCTTTCGCCTTCGACAACTATCTGTTCAGCTGCCAGATCTGCAACCAGAGCTTTAAGGGCGATCGGTTCCCTATCCTTGGTGCACCACTCGTGGCGCCCGTGATGCCGGCGGCGCTGCCGACCGGAGCTGCCTTGGAGGCGCTGCTCGCTTCCCTGGTTATCGACTCGACGAAACTCTCCGACCTGCAGGTGGAGGCCCTCTGGTCGGTTGAAGATGCCGACTTGCCCCATCCCTACCATGAAGACCCAGAGCGCCTATTTGTCTATGAACCCGACGACGCAAACCGTGAAATTTGGCTCCGATCCGCAGGTGGCGCCCGTGCCGATCGCGCCCTAGCTGCGGTGGAACAGGTGCTAGGCCTCAATCGCGAAGAATTGAGGCGGCTGCGTTACGCGCATTACCGGCCGATGGTGATCATCAACGCAAGCTTGCCACAACTCACACCATCGTTGCGAAATGATGCGATCACGGAGCTACGTATCCAGCAGGGTCGCACGCAACCATTCGCCGGAATGAAGCGGCATTACGCCCGCTCCTGGGGCCTGCCTGGTCCGTTCTAAACGCATGCAGCAGGTAATTAGCGGGAATCAGCGTTATTGCTAATTACAACGGCGTGGTAGGTGACGTGGAGAGCCTAACCCGGAGAATGAGTTTTGCGACACGGTGCGCCGCAAACGCCGACGCGTTCCTTTTTCGAACTGCATCCGTCGTATAGGTTCAAGGACACCCTCAAGCGTAGGCGGATCCACAATGGGCAATGTCGAGCTAACAGAGATGCAAAGGCAGATCCGCTCCATGAAGTTTGAACGCGGCACGCCGGATCAAATCGCACTTTGGCGCGACGATCTGGCCGAAGCGCGCGCGAACCTCGTCATCGAGGGGCTTGCGCCGACATCAGATGATGATGAGATGTTCGCAATGATGCTTGAAGAGGGCGTTCCACCACGATTGATGCCAACCCTTATACTTCAGCTTTACCGGCAGGACGGTCGCGGCTGAAATCTTGCGTTATCGGACGCAAGAATGAAGTCAGCTTTGGTTAAACCTTCTAGGCGTCTACAACGGGCGACTGAGTTGCATTTACTTAACGCCCATTTCTATCCAACTCGCCTGCGATCGCTGTCAGACCGCTGCTTCTGCCCGTGACTGCCATTTGGCGCCTTTTGGCGGTTACGTTCAAGGCCGGCTGATCGCGCCGCTAAATAAGTCCGTCGTGTCGCGCACTGCTCGATCAAGAAGCCAAGATCGCGTGCGTAAAGGATAGAGGGGCGCTGACATACGTGCTCGTTCTGGCGGCGCGATATAGCCTTATTCGCGATGCTGGTCAGTCACGAATGGTCGTCGAAAGCACGAACTCGCGGCCTTTCGCCTGACCATCCTTGAGTTGCATCTCGCGTATGAGCTTCCCGATTCGTGCTTTTGACGACCGATCACGACGGCGGCTCCGTCAGCACAACGTTGCCGCCCGCGCGGATGTGCGACGTCGCGCAAAGATTGTTGAGGGATCGCTACAGCCCAGACGATAGCTCAGATCTGCGAGTACCACTGGGGAAGCGGACAGGTCCACTAAGCCGCCGCAGGTATGGCGTATCTAGATGCTGTAAGGAAAAAAGCGTGTCTGCCGCGCCGGTGCCGATAAATTGAAATTGGGGTAGAGGAGGTGTGCCACGTGGCACACCTATCTTCCGCGGGAGCGAGAAGGGATATTCGAGCTATGGCAAAGGCGCAGCTTACCTCAACCAGCACTTCGGTTCGTGACCCGAAAACGGGTCGTTTTCAGATGGTTCGCGGCGTTGGTGCGCTCAACGGCCGCCTTATAATTGAAAAGGGCGTCGATCTTACCAAACCGATCGCGTCCCAGGTGATGAAGGGCGGCAGACCCCGCAAGAATGCATCTCCGAACCTGTAGAGACGCCTCGTCGAGAATAAGTCACACGCTTGCCGGCCTGGCGATAATGCCAAACGAACGCGCGGTCGGAATAATCAATTAGCAGTCGGGGCCTGCGCTTTACGCCGCTCCGTGCCGGCGCCCCGGATCTCGGATTGGTTGCCGCCTTCGCTGGTGACGATCGCTAGGCTGATGCGGGCTGCCCTGGCCGGGCGGGCGTAAGGCACGGCTTGGCATTATCAGAACAGGTCATTGACCCTCCGGTCCGGCCTGTAACGCCTCAAGGATAGGGCAGCCCAAACCGCCCCCGCCGTGCTCACACCGCGCAGAGATCGCGACCAACGTCTTCTCCAATCGCGCCAGGTCGCGCAGCTTGGCGCGCACGTCGGCTAGGTGACGCTGAGTGAGCGCATTGGCTTCGCCGCAGGCCTCGGATCCAGATCCGCCTAGACTGAGAAGCCCTCGCAGTTCGTCAATCGAGAAGCCGAGTTGACGACCGCGTAGTATAAACGCGAGTTGCGCCTCGTCGTCGGCCGAATAGAGGCGGTGCCCAGACTCTGTTCGATCCGGCGCGTTGAGCAGGCCGATTTTCTCGTAATGACGCACCGTCTCGATGTTGCATCTGAACCGCCGGGCAACGTCCCCGCGCTTCCTGGACCGTCCTGCAACCGCCATCGAAATACCTCTTGAACCTGTAGTTACTACAGACCCTATAATCTCTTCATACGAGAATCGGAACCTAGAATGGATCGACCTTCAGTACCCGGCAGCCCCGGTGATCGCCGTGCCGGCTGGCTCGCCGCAGGCGGCATCGCAGGCGCGCTGCTTGCGTCGTCCTGCTGCCTGCTTCCTCTCATTCTCGTCCTGATCGGCGTCAGCGGTGCGTGGATCGGCAATCTTGCTGTGCTCGAGCCCTACACCCCGCTGTTCGCGGTCGTGACGTTGGGGCTGATCGCAGTCGGTCTGTGGCACTCCTTTCATGCGCCGCCAACCAGATGCGCCGAAGGGGCCTGCGCCAGCACCCGTCGCCGGACGCTCACCCGGACAGTGCTCTGGCTTGGTGCCGTGCTGGTCATTCTCGCGCTTACCACCCGTTGGTGGGCACCCTTCTTCTACTAGGAATCTCAATGAATCGACATCTCGTGCTCACGCTCGCTGCGTTCTGCCTGCCCTCAGCGGCCGTCGCCGCCCCTGAACGCAGCGCCATGTTTGCGGTCAGCAATCTCACATGCCCGACCTGCCCGATCGCGGTGAAGGCGGCGATGGGACGCGTACCCGGCGTCAGCCACGTTACCGTGGACTTCTCGACCAAGGTCGCGACAGTGAATTACGACCCGGCGCGCGCGACGCCTGCAGGGATCGCGGCGGCCGCGACCAAGGTCGGCTATCCCGCACGGATTGCGACCCGATGAGCCGGGGGGCTTACGCGACGGCGATCGAACCAAGATCGACGATTACCTGTCCGAAGTGCGGACACGTCGAAACCGAGACGATGCCGACCAATGCGTGCCAATTTTTCTACGATTGCAAGGGTTGTGCCGCGGTGCTCCGGCCGAACGCTGGTGATTGCTGCGTCTACTGCTCGTTCGCCGACGTCCCATGCCCGCCCATTCAGGAAGCGCGGCTGACCGGGGGCGCGGCGAGTTGCTGCGGCTAGAGTTGCGGAAATGCAATCATCAAGCGCCGGGAATTAGCAGCCGCTGAGTGGCACTCCTTGAGAGCAGATAAACCAAGGGCCGCCCGTTTCGGGCAGCCCCGGCCTGTTAGTACCCTCTCGGGAAACGGACACGCCCGATAAGCGACCGCAGGTTCAATTTATTATATAGGGGCAGCGGAGAAGAACAAGCTCGATACCTGCCTTACGGCCCAAGGGTCCGGCGAGACTGATCGCGAGGGCCTTTGTGCTTCTTTTAGGTCTCGCGAACTTGGTGGATCGCTTTGATCGCCGGTGTCAACCCACCGCCTTGAAGGCACCATTGACGAAGCTGCCTCGCTCGACCTTACCGTTGAGCTTGCGGATCATCACGTCGGGATTGTCGCTGTCGAGCGAATAGAGCGGCACGTCCTTCTTGGCGTAAAGTCGGACACCGGCTTTTGCCAAACGTCCCGTTACCCGCTCGAGCGCTTGCGTGCTGACCTTCACGTTGTGCTGGACCACCGCCTTGGAAGGCGCGGGTGCAGTCACCGTCACGCTTCCGAAGCGGGTCTTGCGCCTTGTTACCTTGCGATTGCCGAGCTTAATGATCGCATCGGTCGCCATATCATACCCTCCCGCGGTTAGGCTAAATCATCATCTCAAGATAACGCCTGTGGCCTTTCTCGCTACAGCAGGTCGCTTGATCGACGTCGGTATCAAAGCACTTTCCCACAATCGCCGCCGAATGGCACCCAGCAGACGTTGCAGGTGTGCCACGTGGCACACACTCTCCTCGGTCACGCCTCTCTGGCGATACGCCGCACGTTCATCAATGCGACCAAATGGCCGATCAGCAGCGCATCTTCGGGGCGCGATGTTCAAGGCGGTTCCGGCAACGTTGAGTTGAAGGAGTGCGGACATTCCCGGGGGAAGCTGCATAACTGCCTCCCTGACCGGCTTTCGAATCTTATTTGAACCCTCATGCACCGCCGCCTATATCGGACGCAACATGGCCGTCCCCTCTGTTGCCGCTGGCATCAAGGGGCGGCCTTCTCCGTATCTGGGCCGGATGCTTGCGCCCTGTACGACGCCCTGTCTTTAGTTTCGCCGATCAGTTCGCGCTTCTCAAGCCGCGCGGCTTGGTCGTGCCGATCTGGACGGCAGTCGAGGCATGGGATTTTGGCACCTTGTCCTGGTTGCTCAAGATGGCGCATGCCAACGATCGTGCCGCCATCGCTAAACGCTACGGCCTTCTTCCCAACACGCTGGTGAGCTGGATCAAGACGCTGGCGTTCGTGCGCAACATCAGCGCGCATCATGCCCGTCTGTGGAACGCAGGCATCATCAATCAGCCGTTGGTGCCCAAGCCGTTCGAGGCACCGCAGCTCGTACATATTGGTAGCGATCTGGAGCGGCGCACGCGTGTCTGTGGTGCCGCGGCCGTAGCCAGCTACTTCGTCGTGCGGATCAATCCCGGGACATCCTGGCCGTCCCGCATGAAAGCACACTGGCAAGCCTTTCCGGCGATGCCGTTCGGAAGTCCAATCCAAGGCGATTTCTTGGCCGGCTGGGACGCAGAAGCGATCTGGGCCCGATCCAAGGGGTTTGCGGCACGACTCTGCCGGAGCCGGCTTTATCGGCACATTTCTGCCAACCGAGCCACCGTGCCGGCGTCTCAGCCCTGACGGGTTACGATCCTCCCGTGAGGTGTGCCACGTGGCACACCTATGGCCCCGCGCCCATGCGCGGCACTGAGCCCGTCAACCGCCGCAGCCCTCCCCCGGAGGCCCGCCAGCGCAGGGACCACCAAGTGGCTGCTCGCCGAGCGTCGTCAGCATTCACGTCGACTAGCGCTAAAATCTGTCAGGCTATCCTTGGCGGGCGGTCGCAATGCTCGACAGATCCGTCGCCGTGTCGATCGGCACGCCAGCTTCCTTCCGTTCCGAGTAGCGATCGACGAGCTGGACCGCATGAGGGCGCAGCAGCACCGTGAACCGCACCAGTTCCTCCATTACGTCGACAATCCGGTCATAGTAGCTGGACGGCTTCATACGCCCGGCATCGTCGAACTCGTTGAACGCCTTGGCGACGCTCGACTGGTTCGGGATCGTGACCATCCGCATCCAGCGGCCCAGCACCCGCAGCGTGTTGACGCTGTTGAACGACTGCGATCCCGCCGACACCTGCATGACCGCCAGCGTGCGCCCCTGCGTCGGGCGCATCCCGCCCATCGACAGCGGCAGATGATCGATTTGCAGCTTCATGATGCCGGTAATCTGGCCGTGCCGTTCGGGGCTGCACCACACCTGACCTTCCGACCACAGCGACAGTTCACGCAGCTCGTGGACGGCCGGATGGTCGTCGCCGGTGACCTGATCGGGCAACGGCAACGCCGAGGGATCGTAAATGCGCGTTTCGCATCCGAAGAATTGCAGCAGTCGAGACGCTTCCTCGACACACAGCCGCGAGAATGACCGCTCGCGCAAGGAACCGTAGAGAAGAAGAATCCGTGGCGGTGGATCACCAGCGCCGAAGCCAAGAGCAGGCCGATCGATCGCGTAGCGCCGATCAAGCGCGGGCAGATGGTCGGGGTCGGAGAGTGTTCGTACAGGCATCAGGCAGTTCGTGGTCCCAAGAGGATGATGCAGGTGCCGATCAGACAGAGCGCCGCTCCGCCGACATCCCAGCGATCGGGCCGCACGCCCTCGACAGTCCAGAGCCAGGCAAGCGATGCGCAGATGTAAATGCCGCCGTAAGCGGCATACGCCCGTCCTGCGGCATCGCTGTCCACGCGGGTCAGGAGCCATGCGAACAGGATCAGTGAGATGACGCCGGGAGCAAGCCACAAGGGCGACTTTCCCATGCGAAGCCATGCCCAGAAGGCAAAGCACCCGCCGATCTCGGCAAGCGCCGCGCCGATGTAGATCAGGGCTGTCATCCGATCGTGATCCTCAATGCCAAGGCGGCAAGCGTGACCAGCAGCACCGGCACGGTGAGCGTCACGCCGACCCGGAAGTAATAGCCCCACCCGATCCGCACGCCTTTCTGGCCGAGGACGTGAAGCCATAACAGCGTCGCGAGCGAGCCGATCGGCGTGAGCTTGGGACCGAGATCGCAGCCGATGACGTTGGCATAGATCATCGCTTCCTTCACCGCGCCCGTGGTATGAGCCGCGTCGATCGACAGTGCGCCCACCAGCACGGTCGGCATGTTGTTCATCACCGACGACAGGACGGCCGCGATCACGCCGGTTCCGAACGCGGCGACCCACACGCCTCCCTGAGCGGTGCGATCGAGCAGCGCGGCCAGATGGTCGGTCAGGCCCGCGTTCCGCAAGCCGTAGACGACCAGGTACATGCCGAGAGAGAAGATCACGACCTGCCACGGCGCGCCGCGCAGCACCTTGCCGGTCTGGATCACATGGCCCCGCCCCGCGATCACCAGCAGGAGGATCGCGCCGGCAGCGGCGACGGCGCTGACCGGCACGCCGAGGGGTTCGAGCAGGAAGAACCCTGCGAGCAACAACGCCAACACGATCCATCCGGCGCGGAAAGTCGCGACGTCGCGGATCGCTTCGCGGGGCGCACGCAGCGCGCCCACGTCATAGTCTTCCGGTAAGTCGCGCCGGAAGAACAGCAGCAGCGCGCCGAGCGTGGCGACGATCGACACCAGATCGACCGGCACCATCACGGACGCATATGTGCCGAACCCGATTTTGAAGAAGTCGGCCGACACGATGTTGACGAGATTCGACACGACCAGCGGCAGGCTGGCCGTGTCGGCAATGAACCCGGCCGCCATGACGAACGCGAGCGTCGCCTTGTCCTTGAAACCTAGTGCCCGCAGCATGGCGATGACGATCGGCGTCAGGATCAGCGCCGCGCCATCGTTGGCGAACAGCGCGGACACCGCCGCGCCGAGCAGCACGATCAGGACGAACAGCCGGCGACCATGTCCCCTGCCCCAGCGGGCGACGTGCAGCGCCGCCCATTCGAAGAAACCGGCTTCATCGAGCAGCAGGCTTATGACGATGATAGCGACGAACGCGGCTGTCGCGTTCCAGACGATGCCCCAAACGACGGGGACGTCGGACAACGTGACGACGCCCGCGAGCAGCGCCACGACGGCTCCGCCCATCGCGCTCCACCCGATCCCGAGGCCTTTGGGTTGCCAGATGACGAGCGCAATCGTGGTAACGAAGATCAGGCCGGCAAGAAGCATCAGGCGACGCGCTGACCCGAGGCATCGACCACCTGTTGTCCGTCTTCCTTCGCGAACGCGCCGAGCTGATCGTCCGGCAGCAGATCAAGCACGGCTTCGGACGGCCGGCAGAGCTTCACGCCGAGCGGCGAAACGACCAGCGGTCGGTTGATGAGGTCCGGATGCGCCATCATCGCGTCCACCAACGCATCGTTGGACAGTGACGTGTCGCTTAGGCCCAACTCCGCATAGGGTGTCCCCTTCTCGCGCAGCAGATCGCGAGGCCTCATGCTGGCGCGGTCGATCAGCTCGACCAGCAGCGCGCGCGAGGGCGGGGTTTTAAGGTACTCTACGACATGCGGCTCAATGCCGGCATTGCGGATCAGGCCGAGCGTGTTGCGCGACGTGCCGCATTCGGGGTTGTGATAGATGACAATATCGACGGCCATGGCGCGTCCTTTCAGCAGCAGGGGGTGAGTTCGGCGATCAGCGGGGCGCACAGCTCCGCATTCCCGGCGCAGCAATCCTTGACGAGGAACAGCGTCAGCGCGCGCAGGCCGTCCAGATCGGCACGATAGATGATCGAGCGGCTATGTCGTTCGGATCGCACCAGTCCGCCGCGGGCCAGAATACCGAGGTGTGCTGACATGGTGTTTTGCGGCACGTCGAGCTGGCGGGCGATTTCGCCCGCCGCCAGGCCATCCGGTTCGTGCCGCACCAACAGGCGAAACACGTCGAGCCGCGTTCCTTGTGCGAGCGCACCTAGTGCTGAAATTGCCGAGTCATTTTCCATATATCCAGATTAACAGATATCTGAATTAAATCCATCCTTGTTCTTGGCCTTATGCTCAACAAGCAGCTGCGTTTGGATGTACGTCCGTCGTCCAGGATCGCGTCGACGGTGTCGATCACACGCCGTGCCGACCATGAAGTAACAAAGATGCGGGGCGGATCGTCCCGCAAACCGGCATGCGGCGACAATGACGTTAGAGGCGCACACCGAGGCGCGGGGCGATAAAAACTAGCCCAAGATAAAGCAGCATTGTCAGCAGGCATCCTGCGCTAAGCGACAGCCAAAACGGCACATGGCGATCAAGCAACGCCGGGATCAGCAGAAACATCGGCAGCGACGGTAACACGAACCAGAACGTCGCGCCGGCGTGTGAGGCCATCAAAGCCCGATCTTGCGTGTCGCGCCACAACCATATCATGCCCAGCACCGAGACGAGCGGCAACGATGCAACCAACGCGCCGATGCCGGGACTTCGCTTGGCGATTTCCGACACGGCCGCGATGATCGCACCGGAGATCAGTGCCTTGATGACGACATAGAGCATCCGCCGGTTGTGACTTCTAATCGTCTCGCTGACTAGCGGTGAAGGTGTTGATCGTCCTCGCACGCTTGCGAAGGCGCTTCGGTCTGGATCGTCGAATGTTCGATCCCGAACCTTTCATCGAGCGTCGTCGTGACCGCAACCCTGACGCCATCGGGATCAACACCCTCGCCGAGCGTCACGTGCGCGGTGCAGTTGATCTCGTCGGTAGCCATCGACCAGACGTGCAGGTCGTGAACGCCAGCAACACCCGGAATGGCGGCGATCGCAGACCGGATTTCCGGCAGCTTCAGCCCGCCAGGCACGCCTTCCAACAACACGTTGATCGTGCCCTTGAGTAGCACCCAGGTTCGCGGCAGCACCCAAAGCCCGATGCCGACGGCGATGATAGGATCGACCCAGGTCCAGCCCGTAAACCGGATCGCAAGCGCGCCCAGGATCACGCCGACCGAGCCGATCATGTCGGCCCAGACCTCCAAATACGCCCCCTTGACGTTGAAACTCTCGTCCTTGCCAGCGGTCAGCAGCCGCATCGAGGCGAAGTTTACGATCAGGCCGATGACCGCGACGATCAACATGCCGGTCGACTGGATCGCTTGCGGCTCGCGGAAGCGCTGGATCGCTTCGTAGAGGATATACATGGCGACGACGAACAGCAGCATCGCGTTGAAGGTCGCGGCGAGGATCTCCAATCGCTTGTAACCGAACGTCCGCTTGTCGTCGGCAGCCTTCTTGCCAAGATGGATCGCCATCAACGCGATAACGAGACCGGCGACATCGGTCATCATGTGCGCCGCGTCGGACAGCAGCGCGAGACTGTTGAACACAAAGGCGCCGACCACTTCCGCAACCAAATAGGTCGCGGTAAGCGCTAGCGCCCATCTGAGCATCTTCGCGTTGGCACCGGCCGTATGGTCGTGGCTATGTCCGGCTTCGCCGTGGTCGTGGGCCATTATCGGGCTTCCTTCTTCGCGGCCTGCCGCTCGGCGAGCCATGTCTGCATTGTCTGGATTTCGGCTTGCTGCGTCCGGATCACCTCCTGCGCCATCGCACGGATCTTCGGATCAGTTCCGTTGGCTATCTCGGCGCGCGCCATTTTCACCGTACCTTGATAATGCGGGATCATCCCGCGCAGGAAGTCGGCATCGGGATCGCCGGTCGACTGCATCGCCATCCCGGCCTGTCCGTGGGCAGCGTTCGATCCGTGGATGGCATCGGTCGCACCCGCTTCGTTCGATGCGAACTGCCCTGCTGGTTTGCCGCCGGAACATGCGGACAGGGCAACCATGGCGGCCAGAAGCGCGCACCGCGCCGTGACGATCGACATTCTCTTCTCCTGACGGGGTTTGTTGCAGCGCCTATGGACGACGCCCACGATAAGGCCGGTCACATCGCGATCTCTTCGATCAGCAGCAGCGCGAGGAAGCCGACGAAAAACATGGCGCTGATGAGTGGTGAGTCCGGCTTCTCGTGCGCCTCGACCAGCAGCTCTTCGGTGACGAGGTAGAGCAGCGCCATGAGGCCGAAGCTCAGGAAACCGGTGATCCACGCCGGTGACAGGAGCGCCACCGGTTGCGCGACGAGCGCGCCGACCGGCATCAGCAGTGCCAGTGCGCAAGTCAGGCTGATCGCCTTAATCTTGCGATACCGGGACGTCAGGTCGTTGGTCAGCGTCAGGGCCAGGAACAGCACTTCGAGCGTCAATGCGACCGCCAGCAGGGTGCCCGCCTTCTCGCCGGCAATGAAAGCGAGGCCGAGGACCAGGCCATCGATCGCCAGATCAAGCCCGATCGCGGCGAGCAGCGCCACGGGGCCTTCAAATCGGCTTTCCGCCGCCTTGAGGCCGAGCATCACCGCGACACCGATCGCGCCGCCGATTAGCGTCGCGGTTGGCGATCCGCCGTGCATCACCAGCGGCAGGATCTCGGTCGCTGCCGCGGCGAACACCACGCCAGCCGCGAGATGCTGCATCGCCGCTACCAGCTTCTCGCCAGGCGTGCGCCAACCCGCAATGAGCGCGCCGATAATGATCGCCACCATAGGGATCAGGGAGAACTTGAGCGCTGCCATCGTCAGCGCTCCCAGCCATAGAGCGTTGCCATCATGACGCGTTTTCCTTCGTGCAGAGGATCGGGCGCTTGCCCGGTGCCTCGATCTTGATCTGATTGCCGGCGAAGGTGGCGCTTTCCACGTCGCCGACATATTGGAGGCCCTGCATCGGCGCGGTCAGGACGGTCGGCGCCGCGCGCGCGTCGCGCCGGAACTCGACCGTGAGGCCCTGATCCTTGTAATCAACGATGAGCGTCTGATCGTCGTCGCATCGGTAGAGATGGCGGCCAGGCGCCCCACTCGCCACGCCGCTGTCGCCGGCGTGAATTTCCTGCTCGGTTGGCGGCCCCTTCTGGGGTTGCTCGGAACAGGCGGCGAGCGCCAGCGCGAGACAGACACCGGCACGGCCAAATCCGGTTCGAAAGGGTATCATCTGTGCCCCCGGGTTTTCCGACCGCCATGACGTGGCGACGCAGGACGCGGCTTCACACCGGGTTGCACTGCCAACCGCCGCAATTGGCGGTCCAGACACAGATCGGACTGCACGAGTCCGGCCTGTAGTTTCCGGCGCAGCAGCGCTGTCCACATCCCGCTAAGGAAGCCGTGAAAGCACAAGCTATGTCGCAAGCGGGTGCCGACAGGATCGCGCTCCAGCTCATAAATTTCTTCGAACTGCAGAAGCTTCGCCACCCCCGCGGTCCAGGCGAACGCGACCGGCTTTTCGACACGGGTGATGTCGGCCGCAGTCGTTACAGGCTTCCCAAGCCCTCCGATGAGGAAGCTGTACGTTGCCTCGCCACCCTCGACCGCTTCACCCGCGAGTTGGGTGAACGGCTTCCATTGCGAATGCGCGGCGAAGTCCGTGAGGACCGACCACACGCGCAGCGGAGATGCCGTCAGAATCACGACATTCTCGATCGCGGCGCGCCCGGCATTCGCCGGGCGCGCCGCGTCAGGGGAAGCGCCAACTGGACCGATCGCGCCGCCATGCTCAACGTCCGTCATCGCCCGCGTCCGCATCGGCATGAAGGGCGACGATTTCCACCGCCTCCAGCGTTATCAGGCCGATACCCTTCAAGTCGCGCAGTCCCGCTATGAAGGTCCGGAGTTTCGCCTCGTCGTCGACGATCTCGATCACCACCGATCGATCGTTCTCGAGGATATGACGACGGTGCGTGTGCGCCGATCGCCCGATCCCGATCATCGCCTCGATCACCGTCGCACCGCCGAGACGGGCGTCACGCGCCCGCTCGGCAATGAGTTCGAAGACCTTGCGGTCCCCAAAATACGCATTCTCGTCGGTATACACCCGCAGCAGTTTCATCATCGTCATGCCGTGGCCCCCTCGTGTGCGTCGGTCGGTTGGTCGTCATCCTTTGTTCGTTTGCCTGACGTCGCCCCCAAGACGACCTTGGCGATGGCGGGAAGGACCAGCAGCGTCAGGATCGTCGCGGCGACGAGCCCACCGATCACGGTGACGGCGAGCGGCTTCTGCACCTCCGCGCCGGTGCCGTGCGCGAGCGCCATCGGCACGAAGCCGATCGCGGGCACGAACCCGGTCATGATGACCGCCCGCATCTTGTCGGCCATGCCTGCCCGGATCGCCTCCGCGACCGGCATCCCAGCTTCGCTGTGATCCCGGATCGCGGTCATCACCACGAGCCCGTTCAACACCGCCACACCGGCAAGGCAGATGAACCCCACGGCCGCCGACACCGAGAAGTTGATCCCGGTTAAGGCGAGCGTGAACACGCCGCCGGCGAGCCCCAGCGGCACCGCCAGGAACACCGATGCAGCCCTGCCGAATCCGCCGAGCGCCATGTAGAGCAGCCCGAAGATCGCCAGGAAGCAGAGCGGCACGACGATCGACAAGCGTGCCGAGGCCGCCTGCAGGTTCTCGAACTGACCACCCCATTCGAGGTAGTAGCCGGCCGGCAGCTTCACTTTCGCGATCTTTGCCTGCGCTTCTGCCACGAACGAGCCCGCATCGCGTCCGCCAAGGTTTACCTGAACGACGACACGACGCTTTCCGTTCTCCCGGCTGATCTGGTTCAGCCCCTCGGTCAGCCGGATTTGTGCCACCTGTGCAAGCGGCACCTGTGCCCGGGGACGTCCTTCGACTTCCGGCAGCAGCACTGGCAGCGACCGAATGTCGTCGAGGTTGGCACGCGTCGCCTCGGGCACGCGCACGGTGACGTCGAACCGACGATCGCCCTCGTATACCAATCCCGATTCACGCCCGCCCAAGCCTGCCGCGATCGTATCGGATACATCGCGCACCGTGAGGCCGAGCCGCGCGATGGCCGCACGGTCGAGCTTCACGTCGAGCGCCGGCGCGCCACCGACCTGTTCGGCCTTGACGCTTGTGGCACCAGGGACGGTCTGCAGGACACGCACCATCTCATTCGCGGTCTGCGACATCTTGTCGAGATCGTCACCGTAGAGCTTGATCGCGACGTCGCCGCGGACGCCGGCAATCAGCTCGTTGAAGCGAAGCTGGATCGGCTGGCTGACCTCGTAAAGGTTACCGAGCAGTCCGCCCGTCGCCTTTTCAATCTTGGCGACGACATCGGCTTTGGTAACGCCCTCGGCCCATTCATCCTGGGGCTTCAGGATAACAAAACCGTCCGAGACGTTCGGCGGCATCGGGTCGGTCGCGACTTCTGCGGTACCTGTCTTGGAGAACATCAAGGAAACTTCGGGGATTTTCTTCACCGCCTCCTCGACCTTGCGCTCCATCAGCAGCGATTGTTCGAGACTGACCGAGGGCACGCGTGTGGACGCGAAAGCCAGGTTCTTTTCGTCAAGCTGGGGGATAAATTCCGATCCCAGCAACCCGAACGCCGGGATCGCCGCCAGGAAGAAGGCAAGTCCGCCGAGGATAAACGGCCACGGCCGCGCAATCGCCTGATCTAGCAGCGGGAGATAGCGCTCCTTGGACTTGCGGATCAGCCACACGTCCTTTTCCGCGACCTTGCCGCTGATCAGGATAGCAACCAGTGCGGGAACAAGCGTGATCGCAAGCACGAATGCCGCCACCAGCGCCAGCATGATCGTGATCGCCATCGGCGAGAACGTCTTGCCTTCGGTGCCCGTGAAGGTCAGCAGCGGCGCGAATGCGAGTAGGATGATCGCTTGCCCGAAAACGGTCGGCTTGATCATCTCCTGCGCCGCCCGCATCGTCTCTTCCAGCCGTTCCCGAAGCGCGAGCAACCGGCCTTCATGTTCCTGTCGATGCGCCAATCTGGCGAGACAGTTTTCGATGATGATGACTGCGCCATCCACAATCAGACCAAAGTCGAGTGCTCCCAGGCTCATCAAATTGCCGGGGACGTTGAACGCGTTCATTCCCATGGCCATCATCAGGAACGAAAAGGGGATTACCAGCACCGCGATCACCGCGGCACGCCAGTTGCCCAGCAGCAGGAACAGCGCAACCGCAACAAGGATCGCGCCCTCGGTCAGGTTGCGCTGCACCGTAGCCACCGTAGCGCCGACCAGCTCGGCCCGGTTCAGCACTACCTTTACCTGTATCCCGTTTGGCAGGGTCTTGGTTATCTGATCGAGCTTGATTGACGCCTGTTCGGCAACGACGCGGCTGTTCTGCCCGATCAGCATCAGTACCGTGCCGATCACCGCTTCCCGCCCGTTCATGCTACCCGCACCCGTGCGCAGATCGCCGCCGATGCGGACGTTGGCGATCTGGCCGATCGTAATCGGCGTTCCGCCGCGCGTTGCCGCGACTGCGTTGCGGATTTCGTCGACCGTCCGCACGCGGGAGTCGACGCGCACGAGATAGGCTTCGCCGCCCTTGTTATAATAGTTGGCGCCGACCGCGAGGTTGGCGTTTTCAAGCGCCTGCCCCAGCTCGCTGTACGAGATGCCGAAGCTGGCGAGCTTTGTCGGATCGGGCTCGACCACGAACGTCTTGGCAAAGCCGCCGATGGAATCGACGCCTGCCACGCCTTTCACCGAGCGAAGCTGCGGACCGATGATCCAATCCTGCACGGTGCGCAGATAACCGGCTTTCTCGACAGCGTCGGTCAACCGTTCGCCTTCCGGCGTCAGGTAGCTGCCATCGGGTTGCCAGCCGGGTTGTCCCGCCACCTTCTTCGCGCCTTTTCCGTCCGGATTAGCGTAGCCGACTGTGTACATGACGATCTCGCCGAGGCCGGTCGTTACCGGTCCGATCTGCGGTTCCACGCCGTCCGGCAAGTTCTCGGCGGCCTGTCGGAGGCGCTCGCCGACCTGCTGCCGCGCGAAGTAGAGGTCGGTGCTGTCGGTGAAAATCGCGCTGACCTGGCTGAAGCCGTTGCGTGAGATGGAGCGCGTCGTTTCGAGGCCGGGGATGCCGGCGAGCGAGATCTCTACCGGGTAGGTAACGAGCTTTTCGATCTCGACCGGTGAGAGCCGCGGATCGACCGTATTGATCTGAACCTGTTTGGTGGTGATGTCGGGCACCGCGTCGATCGGCAGCTTGGTAAGCTGCCACACGCCGAGGCCAGCGATGACGAGAAATAAGGCTAGGACCGTCCAGCGGGCGCGGACGGAGAGCGCCATGAGGTTGGCTATCATGGTCTATTCTTCCTCACCCGCGCCCTTGCCGAGTTCGGCCTTGAGCAGGAATGCGTTCTTGGTCGCGACTTGGCTGCCAGCGGGCAGCCCCTTCAGGATCTCGACGCGGCCATTGCTGCGCTGTCCGATCGTGATGTTTTGTGCGCGGAAGCCCTTGGCGGTCCGTACGAACACGACATCGCGCCCTTCGAGCGTCTGGACCGCATCTTCCGGCACCACGATCGCATTCGACGTGCTGCCCCGGCTCGGGAGTAGACGCACTCGCACCGCGAGACCCGGTTGCAGTGTTCCCGTCACATCAAGGACTGCGGTCGCCGAGCGCGTGTCGTTGGCGAGGCCCGGCGTGATGGCGCGTACCCGCGCCTCCACCGTCCGCCCATCGGGCAATTCGATGATCGCCCGATCGCCGGGAGAAAGCCGCTGTGCGTCGGTCGGTCCGACCGCAGCTTCGACCTGTATCTTCGACGCATCGGCGACGCGCATCAGCTCGGTTTCGGGCTGGACGAAGGCACCCAGGCTGACATTCTCCGAGGTGACGCGGCCTGAAATCGGGCTCGACACCAGCACGCCGCGTCCATCGGACGTGATGCGCGCGGCGCCCGCCGCGACGCTGGCGCGTCGCGCTTCGGCCGCGGCCGAGGCGGCTTCCGCCTGTGCCTGTTCCAGCTCGACCCGCGCCGAGACCTTCTGCCGATAGAGATAGCTTTCGCGTGCGAGCGCCTTTTGCGCCAGCGTCGACTTGGCAGCCGCAGCACTGCGATCGGCCGCGATCTGTGCCGCATCGCGGCTTTCGACGATCGCCAGCGTCTCGCCGGCACGCACCGGATCGCCGAGCCGCTTCATCAGCCGCGTGACGGCACCGGCTGCACGGGCGTTGACGATCGCCTCGCCTTGCGGCGACGCGCTCACCGTCGCCTGTGCGACGATCTCCGCGCCGAGCCCGCCGGGATTGATCGTCTCGGTCACGATGCCGGCCTGCTCGATCGCCTGCGCGGTCATCGCCACCGTGTCGGATGCTTTCTCTTCGGGTGCAGGCGCGGCCGTATTGCCGGCTGCGGCTTCACTGGCAGAAGG
This sequence comes from Sphingomonas sp. AP28, assembly GCF_056680455.1. Lineage (NCBI taxonomy): Bacteria > Pseudomonadati > Pseudomonadota > Alphaproteobacteria > Sphingomonadales > Sphingomonadaceae > Sphingomonas > Sphingomonas sp. AP28. The sequence continues at coordinate 148,742 of NZ_JBWXQI010000003.1, forward strand.
CTTGTCCGCGGTGCAGCGGGCGACGCCGAAACCACCGAGGGCGGCGACGAGCGCGACGGCCGCGCCGCCGCCAAGCAGGCGCTTATCCTTCATCATCGTTCATCTCCGGAAATCGTGGGGGCCGGCGTCGTGAGCCGGTCGAGCCGAGCCTGCGCGTCGTGGTACGCGGCGAGCGCATCGACATAGGTCTGACGGGTCTGTGACAGCGTGCGCTCGGCATCGAGGAGCGCGATCTGGTCGAACTTGCCTTGGCTCCAGCCGATCCGAGCGATGCGCGCAGCTTCCTGCGCCGCGGCCAAGCCGGGACCACCCGCCGCCCGTGCCGTAGCGGCAGCATTGGCCACTTCGGTCTGCGCGCTGGCAATCTGCTGACGGGTGTCGACGATCGCCAGACTACGCAGCGCTTGCGCCTGGGTCTGTTCAGCCTGCGACTGCGCGACGAACGCGCTGCCGTTGTTGAAGAACGGTATCGGGATCGAAAGGCCGACGACGGCCGCAGTGTCGTTGGTCGCCGCCAGTCGTCGCGCGAACGCGCTGACCGTCAAGTCCGGAACCCGCAACGAGCGGGCAACGCGAACCTGCGCATCGGCAGTGCGAACATCGGCTTGTGCCGCAACGAGCGCCAGCGTCCCCTCGATATCGACTGGTCGCTGTGGTCCATAGCCATCGATCCGCTCAAACCAGGCTCGGTCGAGCGGTCCCATTACGGCTGTATTGAGCAACGTCTCGAGATTGGCGCGCGCTGCCTGCGCCTGCCGGGTCGCGCTATCGGCCGCGACCTGCGCGTTGATACGCAGCACGTCCGCGCGCTGTTGCTCGATCGGGCTGACGTCACCGGCCTTCACGCGTTCGCTCGATACGCGGAACGCGTTATTGGCAATCCCCGCCTGCTCCGCCAGTACCTCAGAGCGACGCTCGGTCGCAGCGGCCTCGATGTAGAGCTGCGTGACCCTCAAGCGCAGATCGGCCCGCGCGATCTCGGACTGGATTTGTGCGCGGGTCAGACGAGCAGCCGCAAGGGCGACACGCGCGGGGCGCTTACCGCCCAGCTCGAGCGGCAGCGCCACGCCGACTGTTGTCTCCGAACTCCGGACACCCCTGTAGGCACCGCTGCCGCCGATATTTTCGACCTGCGTCTGAAACTCGGGATTGGGGCGCAGCCCGGCTACACGCCTTGCGGCGGTTGCGGCCGCGACGTTCGCGGTCGCCGCTCCGATCGAAGGCAGCGCGGGTTGCGTGCTGCCGCCGGAACCGGACGCCGCCGCGCCGGAGGTGGTGCCTGTTGCCGGCGTACCGGCAGCCGATGGCATGCCGGCAGCGCCAAGCGCGGCGTCGAGCGAAAAGGCGGGCGTCGCCTGTGACGAAGTGGTCGCCGCCGGGATACCGGGCGGCGGTGACGTTTGCGCCCCGGCCGCACTGGCCAGGGACGCCGCGACCATGAAGGCCGCGATTGTACGATGCATCGATGATGACTCCTGACGAACCTTATTTGCCCCGCGCGGTAGCAGCCGGCGGGGTTAACGGGTTGTCAGGCTTGTGGCGGCCTCAATGCGGGATCGGCCGTGGACAGAGGCAGCATCGATCGGCCTGCGAAAACGGGGGCAAGGCGAAGGTTGCGCATCAGGGTAGTGCTGGCGACTTTTGTCGGCGCTGCGACATGATCGCCGTGGCATCCGCCATGATGGTGGGGATATCCCTTGTCGCCATCCGAGGGCACCTGATCGGCATCGTCGGGCGTATGGCCTTCGGCGATTTGTTCGCCCGGCGTCTCGCTTGCGCTAATGCTGGCATCCGGCCGTTCCAGCGCGTGCGCCGTCGCCGTCGCTCCAAGGGAGCAGACGAGCATGAGGCAGGCAAGGATGTTCAGCAGGCGTCGCACGGGTCGCTCCGTAGCAGTAACGCCGATGATGGGATAGTCATGGCGATGGCGCGGCTAATTATGGCAGTCATCGCAAGACTCTCGGCAACATCGGTCCAGCCTGGCGCCACGCGGGAATCGCTTCGGCGAGTACCCGCCATGCCGATCGCAGGAAGATGAGGGCGATGATGCCGCCCACCGCGATGTCGGGCCAAGCCGCGCCGGTCATCGCCACCACGCCAGCGGCAGCCAGCACCCCGACATTAGAAGCGACGTCGTTGCGCGAACATTCAAATGTGCTGGACATGTTCACGTTCTCGGAGCGGAACCGCCACAGCATGGCGAGGCAGGTTAGGTTCGCGATGAGTGCAGCGCTGCCGAACGCCAGCATCAGAGTCGATGAAGGCGGTACGCCGTTGATAACTTTATTTACGATCTCGAACACGACCGCGATGCCGAACACGAGGATGATGCCGCCCTTGGCGAGCGCCGCCCCGGCTTCCCAACGCGGGCCACGGCTCAGCGCGTAGAGGCTGAGTGCATAGACGACCGCGTCGCCGAGCATGTCGACCGAGTCCGCCATCAGTGCCGACGACCGCGCGAACACGCCCCCGCCGAACTCGGCGACGAACATGACGAAGTTGATGACCATGACGACGATCAGCACGCGCCGCTGATCGGCCTTTCGGCCGAGCTGCGCGATTGTATCGCCTTTCCTGGAACAGCAGTCGTCCGCCATAATGCTCTCGATTCGCGCGTCGGACCCCCCATATGCACCCTCATCCTACTAGAGGGTCAAGGGGCGGCGCATGAAGATCGGCGAAATCGCGAAACTGACCGGCCTGAAGGTCGAAACCGTCCGCTATTACGAAGGCGAAGGGTTGATCGATGCGCCACGCCGCAACGGCGGAAATTACCGGCTTTATGACCGGTCACACCTTGATCGCCTGTCTTTCGTCAAGCGCTCGCGCGACCTTGGCTTTACACTCGATCAGGTGCGCGACCTGCTACGCCTGGCGGACGACCCGCGCGGATCATGTGATGCGGTTGATGAAATGGCCGTGCTGCACATCGCTGAGATCGATCGCAAACTTGCCGATCTGCAGACGCTACGTGACGAGATCGCCAAATGGGGGCGCTGCGACGCCTCGACGATCGCCGAATGCCGGTTAATCGACGCGTTATCTTCACGGCTACCTTGAGCGCGGGCCTGACAATGTCATCCGCGATATCTTCGTTCACCCTGCTCGGGTCAGTTCAACGCAAAGCGGGCAACGATCGCAGGCGACACAAGGACATGTTCGGGTGACCGATCAGCATGGCGCACGCTGGACGGGCGAGGCCGACGCCGAGCTACGCCGGCGTGTGACGGCCAAGCAAACCATCGCGCAGATCGCGCGCGAGATGGGACGAACGATGGACGCGATCCGCGGCCGGGCAGCGTCATTGCGCGTCACGCTTCGCTCGTCGCAACGACCATGGCGGGACGGGGTTGCTCGTCGCCGTAACGAATAGGCGCGACCTCATGCTTCCATGCGGCGAAGAATCGGGCAGTCCGGCCGATCATCGCCGTGGCAGCGGTTTACCAATTCCAGCAGCGTCGATCGCATGTTTTCCAGCATAGCCGCCTTCCGCCCAAGTTCATCAGCGCGCGCCTGGGCAAGCATTTTGACTTCGCTGCTCGAACGGCTGCGATCCGACCAGAGGCCGAGTAACGTCCTGATCTCCTCGATCGGAAACCCCAGGTCACGCGCGTTGGCAATGAAACGAAGGCGGTGAACGTCGGGGTCGGCATAGTCGCGGTAACTCCCGCGCCTTGCCGGCGCGGGCACGAGACCGATTTTCTCGTAATGGCGGATCATGCGCTGCGAGACGCCGCTGGCGTCCGATGCCGCCCCGATGTTCACAGTTTCACCGTGTTCAGCCGGAGCGCGTTGAGGACCACGGTAAAGGACGAGAGAGCCATCGCCGCGCCAGCCAGCATCGGCGACAGAAGGATGCCGGACACTGGGTAAAGCACCCCGGCCGCGACCGGCACACCGATCCCGTTGAACAGGAACGAGAAGAACAGGTTTTGGCGGATGTTTCGCATCGTTGCACGGGCGAGCTTGCGGGCGCGCACGATGGCTGAAAGATCGCCGCGCGTGAGCGTCATGCCTGCGCTTTCGATCGCTACGTCTGTTCCCGTGCCCATTGCGAGCCCGACGTCGGCAGCGGCCAGTGCGGGGGCGTCGTTGATCCCATCACCAGCCATCGCGACCTTGGCACCGGACGCTTTCAGCTCGCCGATGATACGGGCCTTGTCTTCCGGCAGCAGATCGGCCCGCACCTCGTCGAGTCCGCCCACGGCACGAGCGACCGCATCGGCCGTCCCACGATTGTCGCCAGTGAGCATTACGACGCGCAGGCCCTCCTTGCGGAGCGCGGCGATGGCGTCGCTCGCCGATGGCCGCACGGGATCGGCCACCGCGAGCAGGCCCGCGAGTGCGCCGTCGATCGCGACCAGGATGACGCCCGCGCCTTCGCCACGATGACGATCAGCCGCGGCATCGAGCGGCTTGGGATCAGCGCCGATCCGACTGATTTGCGCCGCGTTGCCGATCACGACCGAACGGCCGTTCACCGTGGCGCTGACCCCCAGGCCGGTTTGTGAGGTGAAATCCTCGACCGTGCCGAGCTGGAGCCCGCGTTCCTTGGCGGCGACAACGATCGCATGGGCGAGCGGGTGTTCGGACTGCCCTTCGACGGCCGCGGCGAGCGCGAGCATATCATTTTCGTCGACCGCTCCGATCGTCTCGACAGCGATCAGCTTGGGCTTGCCTTCCGTCAAGGTGCCCGTTTTGTCGATGACGAGCGTATCGACCTTCTCCAGCCCCTGTAGCGCTTCCGCGTTCTTTACCAGCACGCCAGCAGTCGCGCCGCGCCCGGTGCCGACCATGACTGACATAGGCGTAGCAAGCCCAAGCGCGCACGGGCAGGCGATCACCAGCACCGCAATGGCATTGAGGATAGCATGGCCCATGCGCGGCTCAGAGCCGAGCAGCGACCACGTGATGAAGGTCGCAATCGAGATCAGCACGACGAGCGGCACGAACCAGCTCGAGACCCGATCAGCGACCGCTTGGATCGGGGCGCGGCTCCGCTGCGCTTCCGCGACCATGCGGACGATGCGCGCGAGCATCGTGTCCGAACCAACCGCGAGAGCTTCTATGACCAGGCTACCCGTCCCGTTGACCGTACCCCCGGTGACGGCCGCCTCGACCTCCTTGAGTACAGGGGCGGGTTCGCCGGTGAGCATGGATTCGTCGACCGAAGAGCGACCCTCGACGACCACGCCATCTACCGGGATCGCCTCGCCAGGACGTACCCGTAGCCGATCGCCGGTCGCCACGTCAGCAAGGCCGATCTCTTCTTCAGAGCCGTCAGGCCGCAGCCGGCGCGCTGTCTTTGGAGCCAGGTCCATGAGCGCGCGTATCGCGCGCCCGGTCGCCGCCCTGGCGCGCAGTTCGAGCACTTGCCCGAGCAGCACCAACGTCACCACGACGCCAGCGGCCTCGTAATAGACGGGGACCATGCCGCCGTGCATCCGGAACGTCGCCGGGAAGACGCCAGGCGCGAGCGTCGCGACCACGCTGTAGAGGAACGCCGCGCCGACCCCGATCGCGATCAGCGTGAACATATTGAGGTGGCGGGTGCGGAGCGAGGTCCACCCCCGCTCGAAAAACGGCCAGCCTGCCCACAGCACGATCGGCGCGGTCAGCGCGAGCTGGACCCAGGGCGAGGCGGCAGGGCTGACGACGTGCAAGCCCGTCATTTCGGCAAACATGGAGACGATCAGCAGCGGGATCGTGAGTGCGCCGGCTACCCACAAACGGCGCGTGAAATCGACCAGCTCGGGGTTTGGAGTATCGTCGAGTGAGGGTTCTTCAGGCTCTAGCGCCATGCCGCAGATCGGGCACGTCCCCGGCCCTTCCTGGCGGACTTGCGGGTGCATCGGGCACGTCCACATCGCACCCGGGGTCGCCATCGGCTCAGGCTTTGGCTTATCGCCGAGATAGGCGTTTGGGTTAGCGACGAACTTGGTCCGGCACCCGGCGCTGCAGAAATGATATTCGTGGCCGGCGTGCTCGGCATGGTGCGCCGTCGTCGCCGGATCGACCGTCATGCCGCACACCGGGTCCGTCACCTTGGCCGCACCGTCGGGCACCTTAGTTCCCGAACAGCAGCCACCCATTTTGCCGTGTTGTTGGACTTCCACCGGCGCGGTCGACGCCCCCGAGCAGCACGACGAGGGCTCAGCAGCCGGTTCGGCTAGCTTCGCTGAGCAGCCGCAACCCCCGGCTTGGGAATGAGAATGAGGATCGTTCATGGCGTAACTCCTTCGACCCGAAGCCATGTAGGGTCTGACATCGTGTCAAGGTCAACCCCCGCCCATTCTCGACCCCACTTAAGTGATACGCGCCCGCGACCCGTCCCCCTTGGCGATCTGTTGGAGGAGAGACGGTCGGCAAACTCAACGGTCGCTACATCGCGAGCGGGTAACTAGCCGCTCGCGATGGCACCAGCGACGTGCCTCTTTTCAAGGCACGATGCGGCTAGCGAACGGGTCGTTCGAGCTCGACGATATCATGCAGCTTCACGCCGCCAGTGAGCGGGGATGCAGTCGCAAAATGGTCGTTCAAGGTAGAATTGATGCGGACGGTGCCGATTTCGGTCCGCGTAAAGCTCGCACCGCTTCGCGGCCCGGGCCGCGACACATTGCGATAGACCTTGAGAACCTGACCGGCTTCGGCGCCGTCTGCCCGCCCGATGCACACGACAAGATTCTTGCCCGACACATCCACCACGCTTCCGCGCATGAAGAAGGTGTGGCCGATGCCGGGCGCGGCGATGGCCGGCTGCACTGCGCCCATGAGGGGCGCGGCGAGAAATGCGGCTGCAATCAAAAAGCGGCGTGCGGTCATGAAGAATTCCTTGGATTTGCGGGATCGCCTTGCAAGATTCCCCGTCTTTTGGACCGGCGACCGGACACGATGAAGCGTCGGAAAATACGCAGGCCGAGAATTTGTGCCTGCCGCCCTTGGCAGCGACGGCCGATCGCTACCCGTTCAAGTTGACGCGATGGCCTGGGCAAGCTCTGCAATTCAGGATCACTGCGGTATGTAAATCCCGAGTCTTCTTAGCTCGGTCCTGCGATCGTATCGGTGGGAGAGTGTCCCGGAACCATCGTCGAGGATCTCGCTATGAAACGTCTCTTTCTCGCCAGCACCCTGCCGTTTGTCTTGCTTGGAGGCTGCGTCACGACTTCGACCGCAGAACAACGTGCGAGTTGCGAAAAGATGGAAAGCGGGATGGGAACGGCTGACCGTCACGATCACAGCGAGCAAAAGGGAATGGGCAGGAGTTCCATGAACTTGACGCATGACCAATGTCGTCAGATTCTCGCCAAAAGCCGCTGATTGGCTTGCCTCGCTAAGGAGAGATCATGGCAATTGTGTCGACACCCCACCCGGACCGCCGGGCGGTCATGGTCGGTCTCACCGCTATGGTGGCGATGGCGAGCGAAACCGTAGCGCGCGCGGCGAAGCCGAGCGCGCTGTCCCCGATGGCAGCAGCGATGCGCGCCTGTATCGACGAATGCCAGAAGTGCCATACGGTGTGTCTTACCACTGCGACCGAGCTTAGCCGCGCTCCGGCGCTTCACCGGTCATCTCCCGCGCAGATCCTCGCGATGCTCGACGCTGCGCAGATTTGCGCCACAACCGCCGATTTCATGACGCGCGGGTCGGCGCATCACGCGGCGATGTGCCGTTTATGCGCCGACATATGCGAGGCTTGTATCCGCGCCTGTACCGGTATGCCCGGTATGGAGACATGCTTGGCGGCGTGCGTGAGCTGCGCGAAAAGCTGCCGGGCCATGGCAGCCATGGGCTAGGTTAGTTTGGGGGCCTGGTCCGGCGCCATGGCAGTGTCTCTTCGATCTCGACTGAGAGCGAGGCACTGAGGAACGTCCGGATCGCGATGATCAGCGCCAGAATGCCGAGGCTACGGAACGTCGGGGTCACGGCGATCGTCCCGATGATGTCAGCGGCAACCAGCAATTCAAGGCCGAGCAGCACTCCTCTTCCGATGGTTGTGCGAAACGACAGCATCGCGTCGGTCCAGTCTGCACCGCGCCGCAAAGCCCGGCCCAGCACCATTACGGCACCCAGCGCGACCGCGACGATCGTCGCCACGGCAGCAACCTCAAAGCCTACCGAAACCCCGTGAGCAACGGAGCTGACGGCAGCGGTCGTATGGTCAAGTGTCATTGCCGGAACCAAATCGTCGCGCCTTTCGTGTCAATGCATCTTCACCCAGCCGACCCCTTTGATATTATTGAACGAGTCGGTCTGATGACATGCGAAGCATTGCTCGACACGAGCCTTGCCCTGCCCGGCGATCGTTTTGTCCATCATCGAAAAATGCATCATGTAGTGGCTTGGGGGTGCCTTGTGGCACTGGGTGCAATTGGTCGACCGAGGACTGGGATGAAGATATCCCTCGATCTTCCAGGTCTTAACGACGTGGCAAGACGCGCAATCCTGTCCAAAATATCCTTGGTGCTTGTCGCGTGTCGCGTGACAGGAGAAGCAGTTGAGCGAGCCTTCGTGACCCGTGGTCTTAGCGGCCACCTGATCCAAGATCGCATGATCCATCTTGATCGGTCGCGCAGCAGCGGGGTTGTGCTCGACGTGACAACCCCTGCATTCGCCGATGTTCGCGTGAAATGCCGTTGCAGGTTGGCTTAGAAGCTCAGGGGCAGAGGCATGGCAGGTGATACACTTGCTGGCCGCAATCCCGCCAGCCGGCACGTGGCAACTCTCGCATTTGTCGCCGATGAATGCGTGCGCCTTTGACAATGGCCCTGGACTGACGGCGGCTGTCCAACCGGGAACAGCGTTGCTGCCGAAGCGACCGACCGCTAGCGGCACCGCAATGGCGGTGAACAACGCCAAAGCCGCCAGGACGAGGTAAAAGGCACCGGGGAGCTTCAAGCGAGCCACCGCAGGCCGTAATAGATTCCGCTCCAGATGTGCAGGATCAGCAGGGCATACATCAGGATCGCCGAAACGATGTGGAGTATTACCCACCTCGCCAGAACGCGTTTGAGGGTTTCTCGCTCGCTGAGCTGAAATTCAAGGTCCGATATCGCGCCGAGCAATTCGTCGATATCGCCTGCATCCGACCGAGCGATCGGCTGCTCGCCACGGACCAACGCGTCATACCGGGTGCGAAGAGCGCCGAGCGCCTTTTGCTGGTCGCGTAGCTCCTCGCCGATCTGGGCGAGATAGTAGCGGCCAATGAAGCCGGTCCCGACCACGACCAGCATCGAGACGACCAGGGCGATGCCAAGCGGGCTTACGAACTTATGACCTGAATGCACGATGCCGAGCAGCGCGCCGATGGCGCCCGCGTAAACGTGGAACGTCAGCAGGACACCGACCGAAACGGTATTCTTGGTGCGCTCTTTTACCCAAGGGATGCGCTTGGCGATCCAATAGCTGAGCAGGCTCACAAAAAGCAATGCGGCTGCTATTCCGGTAACGCCGCCAGCAAGGCTGCCGGGGAATCGGGGAGCGACGTGGAACAGAAACGCAGGAACGATCAGCACAAGGGCGGTCATGATTCCGCCGACGGTTACTTTTTCAGCTTCCGTCACTCAGGCCGCCACGACCAAATTGCCGGGCGACTTCGCTTGGCAGGCCAGAATCGTTCCGCCGGCCTTCTCCTCGGCGGTCAGGGCGTCCTCGACTTCCATCGTTACGGAGCCCTTGCTTAGCGGCACCTTGCAGCGCCCACAGGTTCCCACTCGACATTCAAAGTCGATGACGACGCCGATCGCTTCGGCCGCTTCGAGCACAGACTGGTCGGGAGCCAATGTTCCCGATTTGCCTGACGTGGAAAACTCGACGGTAGCCTGAGCCGAAGGTGCGCTAACCGCTGCGGCGCCAGCTCCGGTCGGTGCCGCAGCGACTGCGCTTGCCGGCGTCGGCTCTTCCGGTTCGTCCGCGGGAACCGGACCGCCCTTTGGCGGCGCAAAGTCTTCCGTCTTGATTTGATCGGGCGGGACTTTGAGTTGGGCCAGCGCATATTTGACCGCATCCATCATTGCCGGCGGTCCGCAGAGATGAACCCGGCGTTCCGCAATGTCCGGCGCGCATTTGACGATGAAATCGGGTGTGATGAACCCTACCGGACCCGTCCAGTCCGTCCCATCCGCCTTCGACACGATCGAGGCGATCGTAACATTTGGATGGCGCCGCGCCAGATAAGCGATCTCCTCTCGGAAGATCAGATCTTGGGGTGAATTGGCAGCGCAGATGAGGTGAACTCGGTGCTCATACGATCGGTCAGTTAGGTCGCGCAGCACGCTCATCATGGGCGTGATGCCCACCCCCCCGGCAATCAGCACGATACCTTTGGCTTCCGCGCCGGTAAAAAAGAATTTGCCCGACGGAGCAGTGATTTCAAGCAGATCGCCGGTTTTTGCGTGATCGTGGAGGTGTCTCGATTCAAGGCCGTGTTGTTCGCGCTTCACCGTCAGTTCGATGTACTCCCGCTGCGTCGGTGCCGAGGAGATCGTGTAGGAGCGCCGGACCTTTTGACCGTCGATTTCGGAGGTGATCGTGGCGTACTGACCGGGCAGGAACACGAAAGGGAACGGGCCTAGATTGGCCTCCATCAACCGAAAGGTTTTGACCGTTGGTGTCTCGTCGAAGATCGCTTTGATCCTCAGCACCCCCTTCCACGGCCTTTGTACCGCGGGAGGTGCGGAAGGCGGAGGAGCGACGCCTTGACCGCCAAGCGGCCCACTCGCCACGCCCGCTGTTTGTTTGCTATCGCCATTCGGAGTGAGCCGATCAGCCAGCGCGCCAATGCGTCGCAAGCGCTGCCAGCGCAGGAACAGCATCGTTCCCAGCGCGGCTGCCAGGATCAGCATTGCGGCGACGTGGAGCCATGAAAGATCGCGAAAGCCGCCGTCCATTATCATGTCTCCGTTGGGGGCTATGGCGGTCTCGTTCTTGAACCAGGTCAATGCGATCCGTCGTGGCGGCCACGACTGGTTGAGCGCCTGCAATGCGCTTATGCCACTCTCGGCCAGCGATAGACCTTCGCGGGTTGTAGCGACCGCGCTTTGCGCGCTGGCGAGGTCGTTCTTCGATTGGGCATGATGCAGGTCGAGTTGCCCTGCCGAAAGCATCTGACCGCCGGAACCTAAACGCGCGATTGCCTCAGTACGAATGGCCTGTCGGGCTTCGCGCGTGAGTGCCGGCAAGTCCATCATCGCTGGATAGAATGGCTTGCCGCCCCTGGCACCGCAGCATCCTCCAACCGTCGCCGGTGCGCCAATCGCCGCCGGCGACGGCTTCATCATGTCCATCATTCCGGCAGGACCAGCAGGCGGCGCGGATGCAGCCGACATAGGGGCATTGCTGGCCGGGCCGGGGCTCGCGGCGCCGGGATGGTGCGACGCGTGCTCCGACGGCGCCACTTGCGCCAACGCCGCCGACGACCCGGTGGTCATCAGCAGCGCAGCTAATCCCAGCAGAAAAGAACTTTTCGCTCGGTTTATCGGAGCCCTACCGGTCTTCATGCCAGTCCTACTAGGATCACATGTCGTCGGACATCGGCTTTGCCATCGGCGCCTTCGGAGCGGGCTTCGCCGCTGTCGGCTTCGCCTTGGCACGATGGCTATGCGGCTTAGCCTTCATCGGCATCGGCGCTGGCTTGGCGGCCATGCCTCCCATGCCGCAACAACCGGGCTTCTTCGCGGGCATCTTCATGCCACCCTCCATCTGTCCGTCGCCCATCGGCATCATCTTGTCATCACCCATCGGTGCAGGGGTCGATGACGGTGCCGGCGCCATTTGCGCAGCGGCAAGCGCTGGAGTGAACAACATCGCGGTAAATGCTAGGCCGATGGTCGATGCGCGAGCGCTGAAGTGTTGTTTCATTGCGATATCCTTAGTCTCGAGGAGCCCAGTGCGGCGGCAACTACATGCTCCGCCAAAAGGCGGGGCTGCGGGTCGCGAACCAAACTCCATCAAAGATGGACCGCTAGGAATGACACCGCCATCATCGGATAATACGCAGGCCACGCACCGACCCCTCGTTGAGTGCGACATTTATTCGGCATCCCGAGAGCTTGCCGCCTGGTAGGGGATTAAGTGGCCTAGCCTGTGATTTGCGCTTAGTGTCGGATAGGCCGGAGCTGAACGGCGACCTTCAAGACCATCGGAGGTGCGGCGTTGATCGACTTTGCCTACGCATTGAATTGGGCTGCGCGCCTCGCATGACGGAGGCGCTGCCCCCGAATGACGCGAACGCCGTTGCGGCAATGGCGCGGAGCAACTCCGCCATGGCCGAGGAACTTGGCCTGCTCATCGACGGCGCGACCGGCTACGCGATCTATATGCTAGACCCGCAGGGTCGCGTGACGATCTGGAATCTTGGCGCCGAGCGCATCAAAGGATGGGCCGAGGCAGAGATCCTAGGCCGCGACTTTTCAATTTTCTATCCCCCGGAAGACGTGGCTCTAGGAAAACCACAGGCGGACCTCGCGCTCGCCAGCGCTCTCGGTCGTGTAGAGGAAGAAAGCTGGCGGGTGCGCAAGGACGGCTCGGAGTTCCTCGCCAGCGTAACGATAACAGCACTCCGCGACGATGCAGGCGCGCTTCGCGGCTTTGGCAAGGTGATCCGGGACATCACGGATCAAAAGGCGTCGGAAGCGGCGATCCTGCGGCGCGAACAGCATCTTCGCTCGATTCTCGCGACCGTGCCCGATGCCATGATCGTCATCGACGAAAGCGGGATCGTCTCCTCATTCAGCGCCGCTGCCGAACAGTTGTTCGGCTACGTCGAGGCCGAGGTTGTGGGACGCAACGTCGCCATGTTGATGCCCGATGCGGAGAAGCACGATCATGACACCCATCTCCGGACCTACCAGGAAACCGGGATAAAACATGTGATTGGCCATGTGAGGCCGCAAACGGCCATCCGCAAAAATGGCGAAACTTTCCCGATCGAACTCGCGGTAGGCGAGGCATCCATCGCCGGCGAACGCATCTTCACTGGGTTCATTCGAGATCTGACCAAACGACACGAAACCGAGCGACGCTTGAAAGAGCTTCAGTCCGAATTGGTCCATGTGTCCCGTGTCAGCGCGATGGGCACAATGGCCTCGACGCTCGCACACGAAATCAACCAGCCCTTAACTGCGATCGCGAACTACCTTGAGGCGGGTCGCGATATGATCGGCGTTACCGACGACGCCATGCTCAACGAGCTTGCTGAGGCACTCGATCTGGCGACCGCTCAATCACTCAGAGCCGGCACCATCGTTAAGCGGCTAAGGGCATTTGTGGAGGGCGGCGACACCGGTTTCCAGATCGAGCAACTCGACGCGCTTGTGGAAGAGGCGACTAGCCTTGGCCTGCTCGGTGCGCACGAAGCCGGGATCACGGTTACGATGACGATCGCCGCCGGCCGCGATCGCGTCATGGTCGATCGCGTGCAGATCCAGCAGGTGCTGGTGAACCTGATCCGCAATGCGATACAATCAATGGCCGCCACGACCTGTAAGAATTTGACCATCGCGACCGCGCCCGACCGGAAGGGGTGGATGAAAATAACGGTCGCTGACACGGGTGCCGGCATCGACGAAGACGTCCGGGAGCGACTTTTTGAAGCGTTCGCGACCACCAAGGAGGACGGTATGGGGCTCGGCCTATCGATCTGCCGGACCATCATCGAAGCGCATGGCGGTCGTATTTGGGCGGACGCTGTCGTCACTGGCGGCACGGCGTTCCATTTTTGCGTGCCGCTAGCCGCCGATGGCGACGCCAATGATTGATGACCCACGAACCGTGCATGTCGTCGATGACGACGAAGCGATCCGGCAATCCATCAGCTTCTTGTTACGCAAGGCCGGATATACCGTGGAAACGTACCCCGCCGGTACGGCTTTTCTCAAAGCCGTCACCCGGAAAAGCCAAGGTTGCGTCCTGCTGGACGTCCGGATGCCAGATATCGACGGCCTGGAGGTTCAGGCCAGGCTTTCACAGCAAGGTATTGCGATGCCGGTCGTCATGCTCACCGGGCATGGCGACGTGACCCTGGCGGTTCGAGCGATCAAGGCAGGAGCTATCGAATTTCTCGAGAAGCCCTTTGAGCGACTAGTGCTGATCGACGCCATTGAAGCAGCCCTCAGACACGCTGCACGGACTGGACGTGACCATTTGGCGGCTGGCGATGCGGTCGTTAGAATCGCGGCGTTGACGGCGCGAGAGCGAGACGTCCTCGATGGCATGGTGCTCGGCAGGCCGAACAAGCTGATCGCATTCGAGCTGGGTATCGCAACACGCACGGTCGAGGTCCACCGGGCAAGCCTTATGGAAAAACTTTCCGCCCGCAGCTTGTCGGACGTGCTGCGCATTGCGTTCGCTGCGGGGCTGGGCGAGGCAGTGTAGCCTCGCCTTCTACGTACATACGCAGTCACTCGGACATGCAATCGCTTATTCCAACAAGGAATTTGCATGCCCGCTCGGACCGCCCTGAACCCCAACGCCAGTGTCGGTGTCTCGCTCGTTAACGGTGATTCCGCGACCAGGCATGCCCGCCAGATTATGCTGCGATCCTTGGGTTACAACGTCCGATCCTATGCCACATGCGTCGCCCTTCTCACCGATCCCCGCCCGCGCGATCAACAATGCATCATCATCGACATCGATACCCCGAAGGTTGACGGAATTGATCTCCTGCGCGCGATGCGGGCAGGCGGCTGGCGAGGTAAGGGCATCCTGTTGGCCCGTATCCCCCCGGAGAGCGAGGTTGTGCGCGAGGCCGAGCGCCATGGTGATAAGGTATTGGACCACGCCATTGGCGATGGTCGGCTGATCGCGGCGATTGCCACTTCTACAGGAAGCGGGCTGGAGGAGTGGAGCGCCGGAGTGTGAACGCCCGGATCAGCTTTGCCCTTCCCGCGGAAAAAGATATCTACCCGTCGGACTAAAACCGCAGGTGACAGCGCAGCGGCGAGCGCACGGGGGAATAATGGCGGCTCAACTCAGCTTGCGGACCATTGATGAAGATCACGACGGCCTCGTTCGACGCCTCATTGCACGATGGCGCGATGATCCGAGCGCAACCTATCGGAGCTGGTTCCTTTGGAATGAGCGACTGAAGAACTTCCGCTCGATCCGGCGCGGCATAGGCCAGGTGGTGGCGGAGATCGAACGCGGTACGTTCGGTGTCGCCTACCGTGGATCGTCGCTCGAAACTGTCGTCCATTCCGTTGCCGAGCAGCGCCAAATCTTCAAAGGCGCCGATCACGCCTTCCTGTGGAAGCCCAAGCTCCGCATCCCCGATATTTACGAGAGCCCGGAAAACCAGCGCGCGTTCGGCCGATTGCTTGACGCCTGTTCATGTTGCGACACGGCCGAGGAGATCATCGGCCATATCCACACGATTGACCGCTTAAAGATCAAGGGCCTTGGGCCGGCGGTTGCGAACCTGCTCTACTTCCTTCACCCGACGCTGGTGCCGCCCTTCAACACTGCGATCGTGAAAGGCTACAATGCGCTGACCGGCGCGAACGTGAAGCTCGGGAACTGGGAGCATTTTCTGGCAATGAGGTCCGGTGTTCTCGACTTGAACGATCGGCACCGCGACCTGCTATCGAACGACCTGGGCGCGATCGGCGGGCTGCTGTTCGACATCGGCTCCGATCGCTACCCGGCCCCTCCCCTCGACGGCAGCGGCGCGGCGCTGGCGAGTTGGGGGGAAAGGCTTGAGGCGGCGCGCGAGGAAGCGCGTACGCTCAGCAAGGCGGCGTTACGCGAAGGCGAGAACGAGCGCACCCATACTGAAATCCAGGCATGGCTTCGTGATCTAGGATTGGCGCTTGGCTATGACGTGTGGATCGCATCGAACGATCGTAGCCGACCCTTCAACGGCGCGCCGTTGGGGCAAGGGTGCCTTGAGCGCTTGCCCACCTCGATCGCAACCTCCAAAGGGGCGGACTCCATCCGCCTGATCGACGTGCTGTGGCTTGAGCGGGGTGGCGATCATGTCGCAGCGGCGTTCGAGGTGGAGCACTCGACCTCAATCTATTCGGGGATCGTGCGGATGCTCGACCTTGCGCTCAGCGGTAGCGACCTTCACGCGACCGCGGGGCTGTTCCTCGTCGCACCCGACGCCCGCGAGGCGGACGTTCGCGCACAGCTGCAGCGGCCAGCGTTCAGTCGCGTCGCCGACCTCGACATATCCTACCTGCCCTACAGCGAGTTGGAGAAGAACCGCGAGGCCATAGCCCGGTTCGGATCGGGACTGAAAGCGATCAAGGCGGTGTCGAGCAAGCTCGCATGACATCCTCCGGCGAGGGTTAGGAACGGAAGCCGCGTATCCTCTTAGAGTGGAGGAGAGCTGCCGTGACGATGATGCCTTCCCCGGTCCCCTGGCTCGATACGGTGCTGGTCGTATGGTTCGCGCTGACTGCGCTTTCCGTCGCTTACGTCGCCTGGGATGCCTTCATGCACAACCCCGAGCTTAAGGTGATGAAATGGGGTTGGCTGTTGGTCACGCTCTATGGCGGACCGATCATGGCCGCAGCCTATGTCCTGTCCTGCCAGGAGCCGGCGACAGAGCGGCATGAAGACTTCATTCGGCCGCTTTGGAAACAGGCGTTCGGCTCGGCTATTCATTGCATGGCTGGGGACGCGACCGGCGTCATCGCCGCTGCGGCGATCACGACGGCGCTCGGTTTGCCGATGTGGCAGGACGTGATCGCGGAGTATGTGTTCGGCTTCGCGTTCGGGCTGCTTATCTTCCAGGCGCTGTTCATGCGCGACATGGCGGGCGGCTCCTATGCCCGAGCGCTCCGAATGTCGTTCATCCCCGAATGGCTGTCGATGAATGCCGTGATGGCCGGCATGATCCCGACGATGGTGGTGTTGATGAGTCGGGACATGGCCGCGATGCACGCCAGCTCGCTTCGCTTTTGGGGCGTCATGTCGCTGGCGACGCTCGTCGGCTTCGCCGTCGCCTATCCGATCAATCTATGGCTTGTCGGCGTCCGGTTGAAGCACGGCATGGGGACGGTGCGAGCACTTGGGCATGGCGGGCACGAGGTCGCGGCGGAGCCGCGATCGACGCCACCCATGCCCGGCATGGAACACGATACCATGCAGGGGATGAGCGACATGGCGATAGGTTCGCGCGCGACCAGGCCGCAGATCATCGCGATGACGGTGCTGACACTCGTCATGCTCGGCGCGGGGGTCATCATTGCGACGCTGTTCGGCCGCTGGGCCATGTAGCTTTGCCGCGATCGACGAAATTGCGGCAAGGGATGATCGCGCGGGGCGCGTATCTATGAGCAGGCGGGGGCTCACACGGAGATAGACCGATGCACCAGATCGACCCCGCCATGAAGGCGTGCATGGACGCCTGCCACGACTGCCATGTGACCTGTCTTCACATGGCGATGAACCATTGCCTCGAGATGGGCGGCCAGCACGCGGCGCCCGAACACATGAAGATCATGGCCGACTGCGCGCAGATTTGCGCGGTCACGATCGACTTCATGGCGCGCAAGTCCGCCCACCACCAGCATATCTGCCGCGAGTGCGCCGAGATCTGCCGCGCGTGCGCTACGAGCTGCGAGGCGCTCGACGGGATGGAAGATTGCGTTGCCGCGTGCCGCAAGTGCGCGGACGCTTGCGACAGAATGGCGGCCTAAGCGGCGCTCGCGCGGGCGGCCGAGCCGTCCGCGCACCCGCGCAGTGCTAACGCCCGATCCGGGCGATCACGTCAAAAAGCTCGACGGTAAATTCCGTCAGCAGCTCGATCGCCGCGCCTCCGAATATCAGCAGGCAAACCCCAAGAGCGATCAGCTTGGGCACGAAGCTTAGCGATTGTTCGCTGATCGAGGTAGCGGCCTGGATCATGCTGATGATCAAGCCGACGATCATCATGGGCACGAGCAGGACGACGCAGATGAGCCCTAGGACCGCCAGCATCCTGCCCGACTCGTCGAAGAGGATCGACTGATCCATCAGTGCGAAAGGCCGGGAGGCGCGAGGACCACCCGACCAATCATCACATCGCCGAGGAAGGTGGGGCGAGCGTCCCAAGCCACGCGACAAGCCCAAGGACGACGACGACACAGGCAGTTTCAGCTGCCAGGCTCCCCCGCAGCGCCCCGAGCGCGCCACGATGGTCGGCGCTGGCGACCGACCGCTCGAACGCTGGTGTCAGCCGAAAGCGATTGAGCGAGGCAAGGCCCAGCATGGCGAGGAACAGCGCCAGTTTGCCGAGCAAGAGTTGACCGTAGAGCGTCGTGGCAAGTGCTGCGACGTTGTCGATCCCGACCAACATCCATGCGTTGACCAGACCGGTAACTACGACCGTGGCGACCACAATCGTCCCGACCGTGCCGAAACCGTGCAGCGCTCGGTGCGTCAGGCCGAGATGCGCTGCATCTACCTGTGAAGCCGGACGTGCCACTAGCAAAAGCAGGCCGAGCAACGCGCCGACCCAGGCGCCTGAAGCGATGAGGTGAAGAACGTCGGCTGCTAAATGAACCCAGCCGCTCGCGCCCTCGTCCATTGCGCCGTGCCCGGTCCATGGTAGCGTTCCAAGGGCAATGCCTGAGGCAAGCATGACGACCGACAGCCACAGACTACGCTGAGCGGCGAACATCGCAGCAAACGCAGCCACAACGAGCGCAACCATCCGAAGCTTCCAGGCGGCACCGATAGCGGAACCCCTGAGCAGCCCGCCAATCGCTTCCTGGTCGAGCGGCCAGAGCGGCGTTCCAGCCATCGAAGAAGCCATGAGGACGAGCCAGCCGGTTGAAAGCAGCAGGCTCAAGATCGCACTGCCAACCAACCATAGGGGCAGCGCGAGCGCGTTGCTGCGCTCGCGTGCCCGTAGCCCATAAAGGCTGAATGCGGATAAACCGAACAGCGCCGCCATCGCAAAATAGAGCGCAAAGCGGACGCCGATCAGCGACCAATCAGACATCGGCTCACTTTACCGTAAAGGCGTAATTGCCAGCGACCTTGTGCGTGTCGGTCGAGACGATGTGCCAGTCGACGGTGTACCGCCCAGCGGCCAGCCGCCCCTTGGGCGTAACCACCAGCGTACGACCATCCGCCGCAAGCGCCGCAGTGCTCGGCATCTTCATTGCTGCCATTCCGGGCATCGCCGCCATCGTGAGGTCAGCTTTGGAGAACGCTGGCATCAGCTTCTCGCTGAACTGGAGTTTGATCTGTGCGGGCTTCGCTACGGTCGCATTGGCGGCCGGGCTGGCGGAGAGCAGCTTGGGATGGGCATTGGCTGCGCCTGCAAAAGCGACGAGTGCGGTAGCAGCGATCAGGAATGGTAGGCGACGCATGGAGGTCTCTTTCGTGTTGGTTGTCCTTCTCCTTCATACGCGGCTTCGTCGGCTACCCCTCAGATCGCTTCATCGCAGAGCGTCTCGCTCGAAAATTGGTCGTGAGATGCGATGGCATCAAATCGGCATGCTGATGATATCCTTGTAGGCAGAAAGCAGCTTGTTGCGCACTTGCAACGTCGCCTCGAAGCCGATCGAGGCTTCCTGGCGAGCGAGCATCACCTTGGCGATGTCGGTTTCCTCCCCCCGCTCATATGCTACCGTCAGAGCGCCGGCCCGCGCATTCACCGCATTCATTTTTTGCAACTGGGACTGGAATGTCGACGCGAAGCCGCCCTGCTGCGCCGTTCCGACCGGCGCCACTCCCCCGGGGCCATTGTCGTTCCGGATGGAGTTCGGATCCGCGACTTTCTGAAGCGCAGTGTTCATTGCGGCTTCAAAGGTTGGCTTGCCCGCGGCACCGGGACCGGTCAACGAGAGCGGGGTGCTCGCGACGTTGCGAAGCGCAGCGTTCTTTTCGAGAACCGCGCTGCGGATGGCCATGATGTTGTTGATCGACATGCTGCTCACGATCGCCTCTGTGGGTGGAGACAGATCGGGCACGGTAGCGACGCATAAATTAGAAATTGGTTAATAGCGGTTATTCTCAATTGAAAAATTATTAAAGGGTACATTTCCTCATTGGGTTCGGCCAGCAAGCGTCTCGCTCGTACGTCCCGCGGCTCGCTAGCACCGGCTGGGCACCATGAGGGGTTAGGGCTTCGCTCGCGTAACCTATGCTAGAGGGTGGAGTGAACGACATGGACGACCTCGACGCGATGTTGACCAGGCTGGCGCAGGCGCCCTTGCCGAGTAGCATTGACGGAATAGAAGCCAGGGTGCTCGCGCGTATCGCTGCGCGGCCTGTAGCGAGCGCCAGCATGGGGATGGGGGCGATAACGGTTGCTGCGGCGCTCGTGTTTGGCATTGTTGGCGCAGGCATTCCCGCACGCGAGGCTCGTGCAATGACACCCCTGTCACCCTTGGGACCGACGTCGCCACTTGCACCCTCGACCTTACTTGTCGGAACTCCATGAACGGGCGCGCCCGGCTGGCGGTAGGTGTGATTGCGTGCTTCATCGCCGCGATCAGCGGTGTGTTCGTCGGGCGAGCGCTGCTCCCTTCGCTGATTCAGCCCGGAAATGAACTGCATGAGGTGCTGCATCACAAACTGGCGCTAAACGCGAACCAGCAGGCCCGCGTCGAAGCGTTGGAGCAACGGTTCTCGGTGCAGCGGCGGGCCTTTGAGCTTGAACTGAGGGCCGATAATGCGCGGCTGGCCGAGGCGATCGAGACAGAGCATGGTAACGGCCCCCGCGTCGCCGCGGCGGTCGATCGGAGCCACGCCGCTATGGGCGAGTTACAAAAGGCGACGCTCGCCCACGTATTCGCCATGCGGCAGCTTCTCCGGTCCGACCAGACCGGCCAGTTCGACCAGGCGGTGGTCAAGGCGCTCACCGACGATCATCATTAAGCCTGGGCGGTGAGCCTCGACTGGAAAACGCTGTCCGAAGCGGAGCTTGCGACACTTTGTATTGCCGGCCGAGAGACAGCGTTCGCTGAAATCATGCGCCGAAACCGGCGGCCGGTGTTCCGGGTGATCCGCGCTTGTGTGGGTGACACGGACGAGGCGCTCGACCTGTTGCAGGAGACGTTCATCGCCGCGCACCAGGCAATGCACCGCTACGACGGTGAGCGATCAATGCGCACCTGGCTATCGACGATCGCGATCAATAAATGCCGTGACTGGGGACGGAAGCGAACTGTTCGGCGCTTTCTGTCATTGGCTACGCCGATCGGCGCCGAAGCGGAGGCCGTGGGGGACAATCAGGTGGCACCCGATGACGCGGTCGGCGATCGGCAGGAGTTGAATCGAGTAGCAAGGGCTATTGCCGCCTTGCCTATCACATTGAAGGAGCCCTTGGTGCTTCGCACAATCGAAGGGCTCAGTCAGGCCGAGACGGCCGCCATATTGTCGATCAGCGAGAAGGCGGTGGAGACCCGGCTATATCGCGCCCGCACAAAGCTCCTGGAGAGTTTGGGCGGGCGCACCAGGTGACGCGCTGCCAAGCTTGCCAAAGGGCAGCTCCATCGGGCAGCTAGCCCGCTTCGCCCGCGCAATTCAGGTTTCCGAAATTCGATTATCCGGTCACCTTCGCGCACCAGTGCGAAACGTGGATGAGGGGTCAGGCTGCGCCGCACGTAATAGAATGTGAAGCGCCCTTTGGGGTGCTCGCGTCGTTTATGCATGAGCCCGAACTGACCATTAAACTCAGCGACGGCAGGACTTTCTAACATACGGCAGGACTTTCTAACATAAAGGCATCGATATGCGTCGGACAGCTGTTTTCCTCCTGGCCACCACCATCCTTTTTGCCGGCACGGCAGAAGCGCGGACGTATGACCTCGTCCTCGACCGGCAGAAAGTTGAGGTCGAACCAGGTCGAAAAGATATGGCCATCACGGTCAATGGCGGAATTACGGCACCGGTGTTGCGGTTCACCGACGGTGAGACTGCGACTATTCGGGTCACCAACCACCTGAAGGAAACGACCTCGATCCACTGGCATGGCCTGCTGGTGCCAGGATCGAAGGACGGTGCGCCCGGGTTCAATGGCTTTGCCGGCATCAAGCCCGGCGAGACCTACACCTACACCTTCAATCTCCGGCAGACCGGGACCTATTGGTATCACGCGCACTCGGCGACCCAGGAGCAGGAAGGCCAATACGGGGCGTTCATCATCGATCCCAAAGCCGGCAGCGATATCGCGGTCAAAGCGGACCGCGATGAAGTCGTGCTGCTTTCAGAGCATACGCGCACCGCGCCGGAGCGGATATTGCGCAACCTGAAGGGTGATTCGGGATATTACAATTTCTCCAAGCGAACCACGCCCGAGCTGTTTCGCGATGTTGCGAAATTCGGCTTGAAGAAGACCTTGGCGGACCGTGCGGCCTGGAACAAGATGCGGATGGATCCGACCGATATCGCCGACGTTGGCAACTACACGCTGCTCGTGAACGGGCAGCCGAGCAGCCGCAAACCTTACCTTCCGTTCACGCCCGGTGAGAAGGTGCGGCTTCGGATCATCAACGGCTCGGCGATGAGCTTCATGGATGTTCGAATCCCCGGATTGACGATGACCGTCGTTGCGGCCGACGGTCGGGCCGTCGAGCCCGTCACGGTCGATGAGTTCCGCATTGGTGTTGCCGAGACGTACGACGTGATTGTCGAGCCCAAGGCAGGCCAGGCCTATCCGCTGTGGGTGGAGACGCTTGACCGCAGAGCGTCCGTGCTGGCGGCGATTGCGCCTCGGGAAGGGATGGCCGTGACGGCACCGGCGCCGCGTCCGCGCCAGGTCTTGTTGATGAGTGAGATGGGCAGCATGGGCATGTCGATGGGCGGCGATGGCAAGCCGATGGCAGGCATGGATCATTCCAGCGGCTCGATGCCCGGCATGGACATGAGCGGCGGGAAATCGATGGACATGGCTGGAATGAACCAATCTGGAGGCTCGATGCCGGGCATGAACATGAGCGGCAATGCGGGCGCTTCGGCGAAGTCTTCAGCCAGTTCGAAGGCAGGGTCGAGCCATTCCACCTCGGGCGCCATGGCCGGAATGGACATGGGCGATAGCAAGTCGATGGCTATGGCTGGAATGGACCACTCGGGCGGCTCGATGCAGGGCATGGACATGAGTAGTAAAGCTCCTGCGTCGTCAGACCACACGAAGATGCCAGGAATGGCTAGTGCATCGATGATGGCCAGCAACACCCCTGCGCGATCGGGGAGTGCGGTCCAGGCGACCTCATCCGGCAAGAAGGAGACGCCGTTCCCCCGCGTCGATTACGGCATGGGGTCCGATACGACGGCTGGCATGGACGGGATGGCGATGACCGATGGCGGCATGCCGGGGATGACCGGCAATAGTCAGGCAATGGCCGGCGTGGACATGGGCAGCGGCAAGATGGCCATGCCCATGCAGCATACCGGGATGGCCGGGATGGCCGGCGGTAGCGGGTCTATGGCTGGAATGGATATGAGCGGTGGCGGAGGCAGCATGGCTGGCATGGCGGGCATGTCGATGACATCGCTTGCCGACGAGGGCGACACTGACGGATCGGGGCGAGTCTTCGGCTGGGCCACAGGCGCTCCTTATGGAGCGCGCGTGCTTTCGGTAAAAGACTTGCGAGCACTGGCCCCGCAGCGTGACACCCGCGCACCGACCCGGACGATCGTCATCAAGGTGTCGGGCAACATGGAGCGCTATATCTGGACGCTTAACGGCGCCAAGTTCGGCGAGGCACCGCCGATGAAGGTTGCATTTGGTGAGCGGGTTCGCATTACCTTCGTCAACGAGACGATGATGGCGCATCCGATGCACCTGCACGGGATGTTCTTCCAGGTCGAAAACGGGCAGTCGGCAGATCGGCTGCCCGACAAGAACGTCGTGACGATCGCTCCCGGCAAAACGCAGTCGATCCTGCTTACCGCAGACGAAGCCGGGGAATGGCCGCTTCACTGCCACCTGCTCTACCATATGGAGAGCGGCATGATGCAGAAGCTTATCGTGGCGTCGGTCAGTCAGCCAAACGGGATGCCCACGCCTGCAATGCAGTCGATGCCTGGGATGGATCACGGGACGGGAACGAATTGATGTGGTTCATCATGGCTGCCGCAGCTGCGGCAGCGGCAAGCACGCCGGCCGCACCTCAGACCGTGGAGGTCCCGGCGGGTCCGCCTGCACCGCAGGAAAAAGACGTCATGGAACGCCAGATCGAGATGGGCGGAATGGGTCATGAGGAGCGGACCTTTACTTACAATCGCATCGAGGCGGACTATTCACGCCAGCGCGGCAAGAACGTCGGCAATTATGATGCCGAGGGCTGGGTCGGAGGCGACCGGGACAAGTTCTGGTACAAGAGCGAAGGGGAGAAGAATGGCCCGCGGACCGAGCAGCTGGAGTTTCAGGCGCTCTACAGCCGCAACGTCTTCACCTATTTCGATGTCCAGGGCGGCGTGCGCTACGACGTCAAGCCCGATAGCCGGGGGTATGCGGTCTTTGGTATACAGGGTCTGTCGCCGTACCGGCTCGAAACCCAGGTGCATGCTTTCGTCGGCTTCAAGGGCGACGTCAGCATCAGGTATAAGCAGAGTTTCGATCTGCTCATGACCAACCGACTGATCGTGGCACCCACGCTGGAGACCGACTTCTATCTGAACGACGCGCCTAGACGCCGGGTGAAGTCCGGATTTTCGGTCATCGAAACGGGCGTGCAGACGCGCTATGAATTCAGCCGCAAGTTCGCGCCCTACGTCGCGATCGTGTACGAGAGCAAGCTTGGCGGGACCGCCCGGTTAGCCCGGTTGGACGGCGAGAATGCGGGGGGCTGGGCGCTGAGAACAGGTATCCGTGCATGGTTCTGAGTCGCCCCCTCGCAGCGGTCATCAGCGCATTCATGAATTGCGGGGACATTGTGACATGAGAAGAACACGGGTTATCTCGGCCATGCTCTTGTTGCCTCTAGCTGTAGCGGCGTGTGGCACCAAAGATGAAACGCCGAGCATTTCTGAGGACCAGATGAACCATTATGCGGGTGTCCCCGAACACGATCACCCGACGAATGCTGCAACAAGCACGACTCCGGAGCCGACTACGCCGGAATCAGCAAAGAAGCGGTAGAGACCACGTCGTTGATCCCCAGCAAGCTTCGGGATCAACGACGCTGACCGCTCAGGCACATTTCGGCTTGCGACCGCTATTGTGCATGCTGACGATCTTCCAGCTGCTCCCTACGCGCCTCAAGACGCTGGTGGCGACGCCAAGACGTTCAGCAACAGCTCCGGTCTTCGGCTCGATCCTGAAGCGATAGCTTTCGGTCGCGAGCGCGACCGGACCTTCGAAGCGGACGCTGACCTTGTAGTCGGAGAAGTTGAACGACCTGAACGCCGCCAGCTCGGGCCCAAGATGATGGGCGAGATAGGTCGCATAGGTGCCCTCCGATCCGCCCGTTTCAAAAATCTGGGAGTCGGCCGCGAAGAGACGTTCTGTCCCGGTCGCGTCGAGCTTTTCGATCGCCGCTTTGTACTCAGACAGCACCGCTTCCACGGCCTTTGTGTCCGCCATGCGCGACGGAGACTGCGCAGCGACCGCAATCGGCACTACCAGCGACGTGGCCACAGCCACCCTCAGTCCAAGCATCATCTTTTTCCCCTTAGAACGCCAGATGGTTGAGGCCGCCATGCATGAAAGTGCCCCCCAGGAACCCCTGTACCGATATCGCCAGCGTCATCAAACCGAGCAGCCCCCAATATGCAGTGCGAGATCGATCGGGCGCTCTGCGGTGCGCTGTAGCCAGGTAGGCGAGGCCTATCCCGAATACCGCGATCGAGGTGCCAAGCCAGCGATGGGTCATCAGGATCGGATTGCGGTCCCATAGATAGAAGCCGCCAGCGAACCAGCCGAGGAACGCCGCCACGATAGCCCCCAGCGCCCCGACCACGAGCATGACGTGCGCAGCGCGCTGGTAGTCGCGATTTTGGCGCCATAGCCCGAACAGCTCGACCGCGAAGGCGCCGATGAACATCGCGATCGGGAAATGGATGACCATCGTATGGACGCGGCCAAGCCAGCTCACGAGGCGCTCGCCGAAGCTCTTGTTCTTGTTGGCGCCCTCGTCGTGCATGCCGCCCATCGCCATGTCGTCGCCGGCGATATTCGCGTTGAGGCTCGTCATCGAACCCATGGCCATGTGATCATCTGCCTTGGCAGGAGCCGCGCTATTGGCCGCCCCGGGACCTGCGCCCAGCGCGTCATGATCCTCATGCGCGAATGCGAGCGAGCCCGTCGACAGTGCTACAAAGCCCAGCACTATTATCGTAAACCGCTTTGCCGATCGCGTCATCGCATTACCTCGTCTTGAGTGATTTATTGCTCGTGGTGTTTTGGATTGTTGCCCATCGGCAGTGATCTGAACGAGGCTCTAACCCGTCATCTTCAGCATGCCCGGAGCAAGCGCCATCCACATCGCCATGGCCACCATCATCACGTTCTCGGTCAGCGAGATGAAGCCGAGGGGCACGTTGCTATCCCCGCCCACGCAGGCGCATTTCAACTCCCGTTTGTCGATATAGACCGCTTTGAACACCGAGGCCGCGCCAATGGCGCCAATGAACAAGGCGACGGGCACTGACAGCCAGGTCAGCGCACCGGCGATCATCAGCACGCCCGCGCCACCTTCTGCGAACGGGTAGATGTACGAATAGGGCACCCAGCGTTTGGCGAGCAGATCGTACCCGAGGAACATACTGGAAAAGCTCTCGATGTTCTGGAGCTTCAGCAGCGCTAGGACGCACATCGAAAAAGCAATGAACCATTCGCCCGCGCGGATCGTGAAAGGGGTGCCGAACACGGCGTAGCTCGTGGCGAGAGACATCAGCGCCGTCATCGCAAAGACCGCAATCACGGGGCGGTAGGAGACGGCTTTGGGGTCGCTGACTGTCTTGCCGAAAAAGCGGCGCAGATCGTCATAGCCGCCTATTCGCTCGCCAGAGATAAATGTCTGGGGGGTCGTTTTGACCCCATACTCCGCCTTGAAGGCATCGGTTTCTTCGCGGGTCGTAAGCCAATGATCCTCGACCGCGTAGCCCTCGCGCCGCAGCAGATTCTTTGCTTTAAGACCGTAAGGGCACGTGTGTTCCGCCATCACCATCCGGTAGATGGTTGCCTGCTTGGCGGGGCCGGTAGCCATGTGCTTCTCCGCTTCTTTTCTCCGCTTGCAACAGCACGAGCGAATTACCCTAGGTCATCAGTTGAACCGTCCAGGGCGCAAGCTCCTGCGGAACGCCTTTCCACGGTTGCCAAGAGCACATTCAAGGCCCCTGCCCATGCGTCACGGATGCGAGAGGGTTGCCAGGAACGCTCCCGACAACCCGCTGGCAGCTATCGACGTTTACTTGTGCTTGGCTGCCGCCTTGTGCCCACCCTTGTGATGAGCGGCCTTCTTCGGGGCGGCCTTCTTGCTCTTCATGTCCATTTTCGATCCGGGCGCCATCTTCATACCGGCCATCGAGCCGCCATTTGACTGCGCCGATGCGACGCTGATGCCGGCAGTGGCGATACCGATGGCAGCTGCGGTCTGAAGGAGCCTCACGGCGATTTTCATCTTGGTCATAACGTCTCCGATCGTGCCTAGGGCAGCGGCGGTGCAACCGTCGTGCCTACAAGATGATACGCGCCACGAGCCGTTTGCCCTCGGGGGCCAGAAGCATGACAATCGCAAGCAACCATTGCGGCCTAAACCGCTCCAGGTGAACCGGACTGCCGCTTGCTCGTTGAGGATCGAACCACAAAGAAAGGAACCAGCATGACCCGTCTTCTCGGTATGATGAGCATCGCCGCAGTGACCGTCGCCGCCACGCCGGCACTTGCCCAGCACTCGCAGATGGGCGGAATGGCGATGCCCGGGATGCAGGGCATGCAGGGCATGCAGAACATGGGGCCAGCGCAAAAAGAGCTTTCGGCCGCGATGGACCGCATGAACCAGGCGATGATGCAGGGAATGATGGACCCCGATCCCGCCAAGGCATGGATGAAGAGCATGGCCGCTCACCACCGCGGCGCGATCGAGATGTCACAGATTATCATGCGTCACACAAAGAACGCCGAGGTGTTGGCAGAGGCTCGGAAGACGGTCGATGACAATCAGCGGGCGCTCACCGAGCTGCAAGCGAAAATGCGCTGATACTCAGCTGTCCCAGCGGGCCGGTGAGGGGTAGCGACAACGCCACCTTTCACACGTGCGGCTCTGCGAGACAAGATGACAGTCTCGACACTGAAACTCTCGTGAATGGTCGCTGACAGATGCATTCAGAACTGCTTCAACCAGGACGATCTACCAAGACCTCACGTAATGGAACGATGAGGAGAATGGAAATGTTTGGCAAAATGTTTGCGGCTGCCGCACTGGTTGCATCTACAGCTGCTGTTCTAGCACCAAGTGCGGCGCTCGCCCGGGATCGCAACCACGGTGGTTGGCAGAATCAAGATCGTCATTCTCAGGGCGGGTATGGCAACCATGGGTACAACCGTGGCAATGGTGGCCATCGGTATAATCGTGGCGGTGGCCATGGTTACAATGCCGGCAACGGCTATTATAATAATGGCTACTACCCTCGCCAGCATGGCTATCAGCAGCAGCATGGGTATGATCGTGGGTATAACCAGCATTACCAAAGCGGCCACGACAACTATCGCGGCCATTGACGTGGGTTCGCATCCCGAGACTTGACCGGATCGGGGTGCGAGCGCCGCGACTAGCCCTTACAGTAAATATCTCAATAGGGTCACCTGTCCCCGCTACCGCGCAGCAAGTTGTGGATCGCGGTCGCTGCCTGCGCGGCTTGGCCCATTGCGACACTGATCTGATCGAGACTTTCGACAACATCGCCCGCCGCGAACAAACCGCTAACCGAGGTCTGCTGATGCGCGTCGGTGACAACGCAACCGCCTTCGCTAAGCTTCACCCCGATCTCTGCGACGAGTTGCGTGTGCGGTGAAGAGCCAAGCGCAGGATACAGGGTGTCGAACGAGAGCTGGCGTCCATCTGCCAGTCGAACCGCGAGTTGATCGCCATCGATCGATATTTGATCGACCGCTTCTTTGATTATTTCGACACCGAGCCCAACTAGCCGCGCCTCGTCCGGCCAGGAGAGTTCGGGCGAGCGTTGCGCCAGCAGCGTCACGCGTGCGCCGTAGGGGCGTAGGAACTCAGCCTCGGCAGCGCCATGATCGTCACAGCCGAGCACAGCGATATTGGTGCCCTTCGCCTCATAAGCATCGCACACTGGGCAGTAGCGGATCAGGCCGCGCGCCAATGCGTCGTCGTGCGTCTCCTGAGGCATCGAGGGCCGGTGATTTCGAACGCCGGTCGTCAGGATCACGGTACGGCCCTGCCAGCTTGTCGTGTCCGTCGCGACCGAGAACCCGTCCTCGACGATCGCCAGGCGAACCACCCTGCCCTGCTGGATTGTTGCGCCGTACGCCTGCGCCTGCCGTTTCATACGCGACAGCAGATCCGCACCACCAATCCCGTCTGGGAAGCCTGGCAGATTGTGTGACCGCGGGATCGAACTTGCGCGGCCCGCCCCCGCGTCGATCACAACACAGTTGCGTAGAAAACGCCCGAGATAGGTCGCGGCCGTCAGCCCGGCGGGGCCACCTCCGATGATGATGCAATCCACGTTGTTCTGCGACGTCGACCCGTCAGCTGCCGTGCTCATAAAGCCATTCCCCCAAGCCGGCTCTAGCGCGCGCTCTATTCACGTTTACGCGTGCACGGCGATCGTCCCTCACGTCGGGTGTCACGCAGGATCATTCCTGTTCCGCATACGCCCATTGGTCGTCATTTGAGCAAAGTTGGATGGTGGTTCTGCGGCCGAGCTTCCCGCATGAACAAGCCCGAACAGATCGGCGCTTCAATGGCCCCCGTGACCGCCGTGACCACCACCGCCGCCGTGACCGCCGCCACCGCCATGGCTGAATCCACCGCGATGGCCAAAGCCGCCGCCGTGTCCATAACCACCGCCGTGGAGTCCGAAGCCGATCCCAACCGAACCGTAAAAGGGTGACCCATAGCCCGGATAGCCATAGTAGGGGTCGTAATAGCCCCCGCCGCCCCGATAGCGACCGTTATACGCGAGATTTTGGGCCGGCACTGCAATCAGGCAAGATCGTACACCTTGCGTCTGGGCCGCTGGGACCGGCGCGGCTGGAGGCGCGTCCGGAGCTGACAAGGGCTGCGCTACGAAAGCTCCTGGTGTGTTACACGGCACCGCGAAATAGGCGATATTACGACTCGGAAGACCATACGTCGCGCAACCGCCAAGTGCCGCTGCGAGACCGGAAATTGCCGAAAGTTTCAAAATCTGCGGTGACATGTGGAGCCTCCATCGATTGAGCGTGGATCACGACTGTCGCCGAGGCTGCAAGGCGCATGCACGGCCTCAAACGCTGCTGCCGACCCCAGGCGCCGGCCGGACACACCGGCTGACCAGACGCGCCAGAGCCGCCAATATTAATAGATACGCATCTGGCGCGGAAATCCCTCAAAGCGCGCCGCCTGCTCACTCCATCACTGCGAGCAGATCGTCGACCGTCGTGGTCGCGAACGCGGTAAAGCTGTCCGCGACTGCATAGGGGAGCAGCAGATCGCGGCCGACAACGAGCGCGCCGCAACTGTAGACGACATTGGGGACATAGCCATCGCGCTGCTTGGGGCTGGGAGCCAGAACCGGGCGAGGTGTACGCGCCAGAAGCTTTGAGGGGTCGCCCTTGTCGAGCAGGCAGGCGCCGATGCAGTAGTTGCGGACCGTGCCAACCCCGTGCGTCAACAACAGCCATCCCTCGTCTACCTCGATCGGTGAGCCGCAATTGCCCATCTGGACAAACTCCCAGGGATAGCGCGGCTCGATCAGCTTGGCGCCGCCGCCCCAGCGGAGGATGTCGTCAGATCTCAGCAGCCAGATATTCTTGTTGTCCTGGCGGCCCAGCATCGTGAACAAGCCGTCGACCCGACGGGGAAAAAGCGCCATCCCTTTGCCCGTCGAGGCATCGCCGGTAAGCGCGCGCATCTCGAAGGTGCTGAAGTCGGTCGTGGTCAGCAGCTCCGATCGCGCCTCTGCGCCGCTGAACGCGGTATATGTCCCATGGTAAGCGACCGTGCCGTCACCTTCGTCAAAGCGGACCAGCCTGAGATCCTCGATACCCTGGCGTTGGCTAGGCAACACCGGAAACAGCACGGTTTCCGACAAAGTCTCGCTGCCGCCATAGCGGAGGCGGACCGCGTCGTCGGTATCGGCACGCTCGATGATCGGCTGCATCGACACCGAACTGGGATCATCCACGATCAACGCGCCGCCCGGTTTCCATCGCCCCGTGCGAAACGTTACCGAGGAAAGGTGGCCCTCGCCGATCCCGCGCAGCGACAGGATGATCCGAACCTCGCCATCGACAACGCCGCTTTGGTCGGGATGTAGGACGGCGCCGGGATTGAACAACGCTGCGCTCTCATAGGCATATTCCTGGCTGAAATAGGCTCCGATCAGTCGGCGTCGCGCGTCGTCGCAGCGATCGGCACCTTCGAAGTGATCCGCGACCTCGTCAAAACGCCGCCGCAGCATCGCGTCGACGTCGCGGTGGTTCTGGTCGAGTGACGCGGTGACGCCCTCCAGCTGACGGGTCAATTCCGCCTCGTCTAGCGATAGGATTAAGTCGACCGTCTCCTGAGTGCGTGTCGTGCCAGCGTCAAAGCCACGCGGATAGCCGGGCTCGAATGGCCTGACCAAGGTACGCGACGGATCGGGCCGTAGCGTGACATGAGGAAAACGGAGCTTCGCGCGCTGGATCATGTCAGGCTTTCTCGAATTGTGGCATGTGAATAGGCAGGCTTGGCCAATCAAAGGTCATCCCTATGCATCATGAAGCCTCTACCCAGGCTGGAGATGCCGCAGCACCGCAGCGTTCATCCGGCGCCGCGCCGGGATGTCGACGCGCGCGGCCATAAACCACGAGGCGATGCAGAGTGCAGACAACAGGACAAACCCTGACCATGGCGCAGGTAACTGTGGAAGACCTGGTAGAAGTTTGGGCAGGCCCATCACCCCAAGCGTAAAGACGGGGATTTGCAAGACATAGATGGGATAGGAAATCTCCCCCAGAAAAGCGCTGATTCCTCGACTTGGAACCGGGTTGCGCCCAGCCGAAGCGGCTACAATCAGCGGAAATAGAAACAGCACGCAGGCCGCATCAAATAGCCCCCGCAAGGCAGGTGGTATGGGCGCACCAAGGGCGCCGATCGTGATCACGATGATGATGGCCTGGGGTAGCTTGACGGAAGTCAGCGCTGCTAATCTTCCCTCCTCCCGAGCGCGGTGAATCAAAACTCCGACAAAGAAGGAAAAGGTGACCCTGATTGCGGCTAGATGAGCATCAGGCCAATATGCTCCTCCATTAAGATTGCCGCGAATGAGTACCAATGCCAAAAGGACCAAGCCCGATATGCTGGTGATCATTCTCAGTCGTTCGACAGTCAGAAATCTGAAACCAAAGCCGTAAACAGCGTTGGCGAGCAGCTCGAATGACAGAGTCCACGCTACAAAGTTCGCAGGAAACAGCGGTTGATACGGGATACCCACCGGTGGCGAAGGCAACATCGCGACGTTGAACATGCCGGAGAGCATTATCTCCGCTGCGAGATGATCGTTTCGATAGTAATAAGCGAGTTCAACGATGCCCGGCGCCAAGGCCAGCAGATAGAACGGATAGAGGCGGATTAGCCGAGCAGTGATGAAAGCCCCTCCCCCCATTCCGTCTTGAAGCCTCACATCATAAGCGCGGGCGAGCACGAAGCCGCTCATGACAAAGAACAAGTCTACCGCGAGGTATGCTCCGATTGCTACGAAGGGGGCGAAGGCTTGCGGGTAATGCAACGTGATGACGCTTATGGCGGCAAGACCCCGTAAAATGTCTAGGATATGAAAGGACCGTGATCGATCCTCCGCCGTTCGCTCGGCGCGACCTGTCGCAACATCGGCCATCTCGTGATCCCCAACCGCAGGCCGACCCCAAGGTTGTCTGAACACGACAGGCCCCGTTTGATTTACGCGGCAGCGGTGTTTACCCCTCACGGCTCTAGGCGACACAGGGTCCAGAGGCGCGCGAGGAGGTTGGCATACCTCTTCGCCCAAGCCACGCGGCTGCGCATGGCAAGACATCCTGCCCGCAACATCGACGAGCATTTCCACCCAAAGACTCTCGGCGCCGAGCTCGAATCTGACCCGCAGCCGTGCGCATCTCGTACAATGAAGGGCTTATTAACCTCGTATCTTCATTATGCGGATGTAGTCCCACATTTCCGCGAGAGAGCATGCCATCCTTTATTTCCGTGGCGATGGCCGCTGGCAGTGCGCCCAGCATTCTGTTGGGCATGATCGGGCTGGGCTGCGTTGTTATCTGGCCGTTCCTGCGCAGTTTGCGTCGGGTGATCGTCGTCCAGGGCGTAGGCGCGACCGCCTTCACATTTCAGTTCGCCGTCCTTGGCGCCTCGACCGCAGCTGTGGCTTGCGGCATCTCGCTAGCGCAGCTGATGATCGCGCTGACCGTACGGGACCGTCGAACGCGGCTTGCGCTCAATGTCGCGAGCCTCGTCGTCCTTGCCGCGCTGGCTCTTATCACATGGGCAGGCATATCATCGCTTCTGGCCGGTTGCGGTGGCTTAGTAAGCATGGCCGCGCGCAATCAGCCATCGCCTATACGGATGAAGGTAGGCTTCCTGATCGGGGCTCCCTTCTGGTTGGCACACAATATTATAGTCGGCGCGCCGTTTGCGCTGACGGTGGATTTCATCTCCGTCGTCACTAACATCGGTGGACTCGGCCTAGCGGCGTTCGGGGCGCGGCGGAGCCTGCAAGCCGCGGGCTCAGGCGCTGCATTGCGCAATGCAGGGGGCGTTTACCGGGCTTCTTTCAACCGATACTTGGGCTGGGCGGGCTTATTCAGGCTGAACCGCTATCGTGTCGCGGAGCAACGGAAGCGCTGCGCATGATCGATCTATTACAGGCCGTGTCGGCAGCGAACGCGTAGCCGATGCAAGCGCAATGTCATTGGATAGAGGCGGATGTGATCTTTGTGCGTCATGAAGCGCGCGCGCGAGCGAACAATCGAGTAAAATCCGCTTCGTCAATCGCGCCGATGACCAACACCGGCCCAGCAAGGTAGCCCGGCGTGCCCGGAAGTCCGATCGCGAGAGCTTGTCGACCGTTAGTGCGAAGGAGCGCCGAGATTTGCTCGTCGTGCGACGTCAGATAGGCGATGGTCCGGGTCCAATCACCACCCGCCTCAGTTACGACATTCCTGAGCATGCCATCGTCAATAGCTCTACTGTCAGTCATAAGCCGACGATGAACCGCCGGGTAGATGCCCTGCTCGGCGCTCGCGAGCGCCACCCGTGCAGCTTGCTCCGACGGTGGACCGAAAATGGGCCAGTCCTTGTAGATCACGCGCACGTCTGCGTCCTTGCGTATTGCTTCTTCCAACGCCGGGAACGCACGCCTGCACGCTGGGCAGCGATAGTCAGAAAAGACAGCGAGATGCAGGGATGCATCAGCCGGCCCGCTCATCGGAAAACCCTTTCCGTCGAGGATTTTCGCCAAAGCGCTGGACCTGCCGATGTCACGTCCGATCGGCACCGTTCGCCTTAACACCATACTGGCCGCCCATCCGCCAACGACCAATGCACCCAGCTGCATTATTTGGCGACGGGTTAGCGGCGCGGGCATGCTACAGCCCCTGCGGGAGTCTGATGGCGCGGATGCCGCTGCGCGTAAAACATTCCTGGCATGCGCACTTGGTAGCGGGTGGAGGCACGGAGCACAGCCAAAACTGTTCCGACCTCATGGGCATCGAACTCTGCTGAATATATTATCGGTCGACACAGCAGCTCACTCGTGCCCACAAGCCTCCGCTATTTTGCGGTGCGTTGATTCGCTTTGACGGCAAGGAAAGTTTTACATGAAGCTGGACGATCTTGTGAGAAGTGTCGGAACAGAAAGCGAACTTAGCACGGTAAAGGCGCGCGCGCTGATCGACCATGTGTTCGGCAGTATCGGCGATGCGGTTGCACGCGGCGAGGAAGTGTCATTGCCGGGGTTCGGCAAATTCTCCAGCAAGGGTACGAACGCGCGCACCGGACGCAATCCACGTACAGGCGAGCCAATGGAAATCGCTGCGTCGACCAAAGTCGTGTTTGTCCCCGCCAAGGCGTTCAAGGACAAGCTTCCCATCGCAAAGGGTCGCTCATGACGACAGAGACTGACGCCGGTCCAAGCGCTATCGAACTCGCAACCGAGCTGACGATCGCATGGTTGAGTAATCCCAACACCCGCGCGTCGGCCGAGGACGTGCCGGCGTTTCTCGCCACGATGCGAGATAGCGTGCTGCAACTGATCGGTCAGCCAGATGCGGCAGGCGTCGAGGAACCTCCAGCTGACCTGTTCACCCCGGCGGTGTCAGTGCGCAAGTCGCTCGCGTCGAAGGAGCACATCATCTCGATGATCGATGGCAAACCTTACAAGACCTTGCGCCGCCATTTGGGAGGGCATGGCCTGACCGAAGAAGAGTATCGGCGCCGGTATAATTTGAAGGCCGATTATCCGATGGTGGCAGAAGCGTACTCAGCCGCGCGTCGCGCCATGGCAAAGAAAATTGGCCTGGGCCGCAAACCTGGCCTGCGGACGACACCAACTGAATCCAGTCCGCCCAAACGACAAAAGTTGAAGCTGCCGACTATCACCGGATAGTTTTTAGGCAATCAGTCGGACCCTAGCAGCCTCTTCGAGAAACGGTCGCCACGGGAGAGCTATCACGATCGGCCAAGGACGTTGAAACGGCATACCTAGCCTCCCAAAACCGCTTCTTGTTTCCTTCTCCGAAATCCGGCTGGACCGTATTGAGTTTTCGGAGAATGCCTCTGCTCGTCTGCTATGCGCGCGTGTCCACGACTAGTCGCTTAGCCAATCTGCCTAGATAGAGGCTGTCGCTCGACCACCGGGCCTTTGTCCACCCACCCAACCCTGACGCCTCGCCTTGCGGCCCGGCGTGGGCGTAGCGTTTAACCAAACAGGTCGCCGATCATGCGCAGCTCGCAACGTACGCACTTCGACCGGCTACCCCGCACAACCCGAGGGTGAGGGACAGGAGCCCCGCCCGCGTATTTCATGCTAGAGGGGCGGAGTGAACGATATGAACAACCTCGACGCAGTATTGATGAGGCTCGCGTACGCACCCGTGCCCGAAAGCCTCGACGGAATCGAAGCCAGGGTGCTCGCGCGCATTTCTGCGGCGCCAGTGGCCCGTGTCGGCATGGGCTTCGGCGCGATGACGATCGCGGCTGCGCTCGTCATGGGGATATTCGGCGCTGGCGTTCCAGCGAAGGAGGCCAGCGCGGCATCTCTCCTATTCCCGCTTGGGCCAGTGTCGCCGCTCGCGCCATCGACCTTGCTGGTCGGCACGCCGTGAGCGGCCGTACCCGGCTCATGCTTGGTGTGATCGCGTGCTTCGTCGCGGCGATCATCGGCGTGTTCATCGGGCGGGCGCTTCTCCCGTCCCGGGCGCAGCCCGGCGCGGAGCTGCATGACGTGCTGCATCACAAGCTAGCGCTGGACGCCACCCAAGAGGCGCGCCTTCAGATATTGGAGCAGCGGTTCGCGGTGCAGCGGCGCGCGTTCGAGCTGGAGTTGAGAGCCGACAACGCGCGGCTTGCCGAGGCGATCGAGGCCGAGCACGGCAACGGCCCGCGGGTCGCCGCCGCAGTCGATCAGAGCCATGCCGCGATGGGCGAACTACAAAAGGCGACGCTCGCGCACATATTCGCGATGCGACAGCTTCTCCGGCCGAACCAGACCGGGCAGTTCGATCAGGCGGTGGTCAAGGCGCTCACCGACGACGTCCATTGAGTCTTGGTGCGTGAGCCTCGACTGGACGACGCTAACCGAGGGTGAGCTTGCAGCGCTCAGCATCGCAGGAAGGCAGGCCGCTTTTTCCGAGATCATGCGTCGGCATCGCCAGTCAGTCTTCCGCATGGTCAGGGCTTGCGTCGGAGAAGCCGACGAGGCGCTGGACCTGGTGCAGGAGACGTTCGTCGCGGCTCACCAGGCGTTGCCTCGCTACGACGGCGATCGTTCGATGCGCGCGTGGTTATCGACGATCGCGATCAACAAATGCCGGGATTGGGGGCGCAAGCGCACCGTGCGGCGCTTCCTGTCGTTCGCCGCGCCGATCGGCCCCGAGGCCGAAGCGGTGGCAGACGATCAGGTCGCAATCGACGACGCCACGGGCGATCGGCAGGAGCTGGAGCGGGTGACGCGCGCCATCTCGACTTTGCCGGCAAACTTGAAGGAACCGCTTGTCCTCCGCACTATTGAGGGCTTGAGCCAAGCCGAGACGGCCGAGGTATTGGGGATCAGTGAGAAGGCCGTAGAGACCCGCCTGTATCGAGCGCGGCGCAGCCTCGCAGACCGACTTGGGGCGATGACCCGCTCAGCCGTTGGCTGAACAGCCGATTACAAACTACGTCACTGCCGGTTCAGAGCAAGATTGCTGGGAAACGCGGTACCTTCACCCGCTCTCGCTTTTACCTGCAAAGGAGTTGAGGGCTTTGCGCTGGCGCCGCGTATCAAGGCTAGAGGGATACTCCCGTTCTAGAGCCTTGAGGACCGTATGAGCCGCATTCTTGACCGCCGCCAGATGCTACGCGGGGCCGCCTTAGCAGGAGGCGGGCTTGCACTATCGGCCTACATGCCTGCATGGGCGCAGACCAATTCAGCGGGGATGGCGACCCCGCTCCCGACCGTCACCGGCAACGACATTACGCTCCGCATCGCGCGCCAGACGATGTTGATCGATGGCCGCGCGTCCAAGGCGATCGGCATCAACGGCACCGTGCCGGCCCCGCTGATCCGGTTGCGCGAGGGGCAGACCGTTCGTCTCAATGTCATCAACGATCTCGACGAGGACAGTTCGATCCACTGGCACGGCCTGCTCGTTCCCCCGCAGTACGATGGCGTGCCCGGCATCTCGTTTCCTGGGATAAAAGCTCGTTCGAGCTTCCTCTACGAGTTTCCGATCCGGCAGAACGGCACATATTGGTATCACAGCCATTCCGGGCTTCAGGAACAGCTTGGGCATTACGGCCCAATCGTGATCGATCCTGCAGGGGCCGACCCGGTGCAGTTCGACCGCGAGCACGTCATCGTGCTGTCGGACCACAGCCAGCTCAGCCCGGCTACCATCTTTCGCGACATGAAAGTCGACCCCGGTCACTTTAACTATCAGCGCCAGACCCTCGCCGGGGTGCTTTCCGGTAAGGACCAGCCGCTCAAGGACCGCGTGGATTGGGGCAAGATGCGGATGGACCCAACCGACATTTCCGATGCGACCGGCCCCGCCTATACCTATCTCGTCAACGGCCATGGCCCGCGCGACAACTGGACAGCGCTGTTCACGCCAGGGCAGCGCGTGCGACTGCGCGTGATCAACGCTTCGGCGATGACTACCTTCAATGTGCGTATCCCTGGCCTCAAGCTCAGCATCGTCCAGGCTGACGGACAAAACGTCATGCCGGTCGAGGTGGACGAGTTCCAGATTGGCGTTGCCGAGACGTACGATGCAATCGTCACCCCGACCGACAATCGTGCCTATACGCTCGTCGGCGAGGCGATCGACCGATCCGGCCTGGCGCGCGCAACGCTCGCCCCGCGCCCCGGGATGGCGGCCGAGGTGCCTGCGCTCCGTCCGCGCCCGCTCGCGACGATGAAGGACATGGGCATGGATATGTCGTCGATGGGCGGCATGGATATGTCGGGTGGCGATATGGGCAAGATGCGCGGCCCCGACCCGACCAACGAGAAGAATCCGTCCGCCGGTCTCACCACCCCCGGCGCCGGCATCGCAGCAGGCGCGATGGCAATGGGCGGAATGCCGCAAGGCGGCACAATGTCAGGGATGGATCATTCGGCGATGAACCACGGTGCGATGGCGACGAGCGGCAGCGCGGGCGGCATGGCGGGGATGGACCATAGTTCAATGGGCGGCCAGCAAGGCATGGCCGGCATGGACATGGGGTCCATGAAGATGCGCGACTTCTCCAAAGCCCCGCAGGTCAAGAAGGGGCCGGGTGTCCAGACCATCTCGCCGATGCCGATGGATCGCACCGGCGACCCCGGTCAGGGGCTTGAGGATGTCGGCCACAAGGTGCTGGTCTACCGGGACTTAATGGCGCTGGAACGCAACCCGGACGTGCGGGCTCCCAGCCGCAGCCTCGACATTCACCTGACCGGCAATATGGAGCGCTTCATGTGGTCGTTTGACGGCGTGAAGATGTCCGACATGATGGAGCCGATCCCCTTCCTCGAAGGTGAGCGCGTGCGGATCAACCTCATCAACGACAGCATGATGGGGCACCCGATCCATATCCACGGCCACTTTTTCGAGCTGGTGACGGGGCACGGCGATCATGCGCCGCGCAAACACACCGTCATCGTCCAGCCAGGCGGCAAGGTAACGTGGGATTTTACTGCCGATGCGGTCGGCGATTGGGCGTTCCACTGCCATCTCCTCTACCACATGCACGCCGGCATGATGCGAACCGTGAGTGTCCGTCCGCGGGGAGACGCCGCATGACGCGCCTTGCTCCCCTGCTGGCGTCGGCCGCCATGCTCACCCTCGCATCTCCGGTCGCTGCGCAATCGATGTCGGGCATGAACATGCCCGGCATGACGATGCCAGCTCAAAAAAAACCTGCGGCCAAATCGTCCGCACCAGCCAAGGGTGCCAAGGCGAAGCCCGTCGCTGCGAAGCGCAAAACGCCGGCGAAAGCTTCGACTGACCCGATGGCCGGCATGACGGGAATGGATCATTCGGCAATGCCGGGCATGGCCATGCCTGGTGATACCTCACAGCCAGCGCAGGGCGCTTCCCAGTCCATGCCGGGAATGGAGATGCCGGCGACCGGTCAAGTGGCTCCACAGGGCGCGCAGCAGGCGATGCCGGGGATGACTATGTCCGGTGACCAGCACAGTGGTCATGATATGCAGGCTATGCCGGACATGGCTGGGATGGCGATGCCCGGTACGGCGATGCCCGGTATGGAACAAACCGGCACGGCGCTGTCCGCCGGGAACGCGCCGGCCCCCGCGCCGCCGATGGACCATTACGCCGACCGCCAGTTCGCGCCGGCTGATATGGCGAAGGCGCGGAACGCCATGATGTTCGAGCAAGGCGGTAAGCCCTTCTATCAGGTAATGTTCAATCTTGCGGAATATCAGGCGCGCCAAGGCCGCGACGGCTATCGTTGGGATGGCGAGGCGTGGTTTGGCGGTGATATCAATCGCTTGTGGCTGAAGAGCGAGGGTGAGGGCGCGTTCCGGGAGGGTGTCGAAGGTGCTGAAATTCAGGCGCTCTACAGCCGCGCGATCGGTCCTTATTTTAATTTGCAGGGCGGCATCCGACACGACTTTAAGCCGTCCCCTTCGCGCAATTATGCAACAATCGGATTTGAAGGGCTCGCGCCATATATGTTCGAGGTTGAAGGAGCGCTGTTCCTAAGCACGAAGGGCGACGTGCTTGGGCGCCTCGAGGGGTATTATGACCAGCGCATCACGCAACGGCTAATTCTACAGCCTCGCGTAGAGTTCAACCTTTCCGCTCAGAATGTGCCAGAGAACCGGCTTGGTGCGGGGCTGACCGACGCCGAGCTAGGACTCCGGCTTCGCTACGAAATCAGGCGGCAGTTCGCACCCTATGTTGGCGTTTCCTATGTCGCACAGACCGGACGCACAGCGGATTTCACACGCGCCGAGGGCAAGGACCCAACCACGACGAGCTTCGTCGCGGGCGTGCGAGTGTGGTTCTAGACGGGGGCTGGAAAATGGATCGGACCGGATTGAAGCGGCACTTGCCCAGCCTTTCCTTCGTCGCTGCCTTCGCGCTCGTCGTAGCGCTGAGCGCAGGCGTCTTCATTTACCTTGGCGTCTATAACATTGCGGCCGACGAGCCCCACACACAAGCTGTCTATTCGGTGCTCGAACGCTTGCGCGATCGGTCGATCGAGGCGCACGCTCGCGGCATTACGCCACCGGCAGATCTTGCGTCGGCGCAGCGCGTGTCGGTCGGAGCGGGTCTATACGGCGAGATGTGTTCAGGGTGCCATCTAGGTCCCGGCGTCGAGAAATCCGAAATGAGCCAAGGCCTTTATCCGCAGGCACCGGAACTCGCACGCGCCCAGGACCTCACCCCCGCACAGCAATTCTGGATCATCAAGCATGGCGTAAAGCTCAGCGCCATGCCGGCATGGGGCAAGACGCATCCCGATCCGCTGATCTGGGATATGGTCGCGTTCGTGCGCAAGCTCCCCGGTATGACGCCCGAACAATATAAGGCACTGGTGGCCAGCGCCCCGGCCGATCACGATGAGATGATGAAGGCGATGCCAGGCATAAAATGATGCCGGCGACGAGGTTGATGGAGGGGTGGTTCTGAAAAGCGCAAAATTGAGGCTGCACCTTTTCGCAAGCCGCACACATAAATGGCTTGCGATCATCATAGGCGCGCAGCTCCTGCTATGGTTCATGAGCGGCGCCTTGATGAGCTTCCTGCCGATCGACCGGGTGCATGGGGATCATCTCGTCGACCGCAAAGCCGTGACGGCCATCCCCACCGGCATCGCGCTCGCGCCGCCATCGGCGATCGTCGCCGCGAGGGGTGCGCCGATCGAGGCCATGACCTATCGCATGTGGCTTGGGCGCCCCGTCGCCGAGGTCGCGACCGCCAAGGGCACACACCTGTTCGACGCGATGACAGGCGCAGCACTTCCAGCTCCGACTGCCCGCCAAGCCGAAGCGATCGCGCGCGCCGCTTGGCGCGGCAGCGGACAACCAGCGGCAACGGTGGAGCGGATCGAGCGTATCAGCCCCGAATATAGGGGAGCGCTCCCCGCTTGGCGCATTGCCTTCGCCGACCCTGATTCTACTCGAGTATTTGTCGCATCGGACACCGGCCGGATCGCGGCTGTTCGAACCGGAACGTGGCGGCTCTACGACTTCTTTTGGGGGCTTCACATCATGGATTGGACCAATCACGAAAACTTCAACACGCCCTGGCTGCTGGCTTTCGCGATCGGCGGGCTCACGTTGTGGCTCGGGGGAGCGGTCCTACTTTATTTTCGTTGGCCTAAGCGCCGTCGCCGCAATGCTGGGGGGCAACA
This sequence comes from Sphingomonas sp. AP28, assembly GCF_056680455.1. Lineage (NCBI taxonomy): Bacteria > Pseudomonadati > Pseudomonadota > Alphaproteobacteria > Sphingomonadales > Sphingomonadaceae > Sphingomonas > Sphingomonas sp. AP28. The sequence continues at coordinate 190,894 of NZ_JBWXQI010000003.1, forward strand.
TAAGCTCGAGAAGGGAAACGCGTGATGGATGAAAAAAAAGATAAAATGAGCATGGGTGCGGGTTATGGTCGCTTCGCTGCGATGATCGCGACCTCGACCATCGTGATGTTCGGGCTGATGTACCTGAACAGCTACGCGCTGAGTCATGTCTTCTACAGCCAGACGCGCACCTGGATGGCAATCTACATGGGTGCGGTGATGGCGATCATCATGCTCGGCTTCATGTGGTCAATGTATCCGAACCGGCGCGTCAACCTGGCGATCATCGCGGGGAGCGTCGTCGTCTTCGCAGGCGCGCTGTGGCTGGTGCGCAGCCAGGAGACCGTGGACGACGTGTCCTGGATGAAGGCGATGATTCCACATCACTCGATCGCAATTATGACCAGCGAGCGCGCACACATTAAGGATCCAGAGGTCCGCAAGCTAGCGGACGGTATCATCGACGCACAGGTGCGCGAGATTACCGATATGAAGCGAATGATCGCACGGTTGGAGGCACATCCCACACCTAACAGCGCGCCCGACCTGCCCTCCTACCGGGACAAGGGCGTTGCGCCGCCAGTGCCTGAGACCGACGAGAGCGCCGGCGTTAACACGCTACAGCCGATCCGTTAGGAAGCGGCCGGAGGGGTCGCCCCCTCGGCGCCGTTATCGCGATCCCGACCAGGGAAGCTTTGGCTGTGCAGGACCCGATCAGCAGCCGGCAACGCGATGACTGATCGCCGAGACCCCGCAAGAGTGGATACGGGTGCGCGCCGTTCTCGCTCAGAAATAATGCGGAGGCGACCAGTTAGCTGAGGGATGTAGGCTTTCGCCGCGTAAAAGGCTTAAGAACCCGAGGAGATCGACAATGCGATTTGCATCGACATTAGCAGTTTTAGCCCTGATCACGACGCCCGCGCTCGCGCAGCAGAGCGGAGGGATGCAAGGCATGGATCACAGCCAGATGGGCGGCATGAACGGTGGCGACATGTCAAAGATGATGGCGGGCAACCCGTACGGCCAAGCCGAAATGGACATGCATCAGAAAATGATGGCCGCCAAGCAGGGCGATGCCGCCGAAATGTGGACCCGCAAGATGATCGAGCATCACCGCGGCGCTATCGCTATGTCGCGCGTCGCGGTCCGCGACGCCAAGGACGCGCAGACACGCCAGATGGCGCAGATGACGATCACGAAGCAGGAAAAGGATATTGCGGAGCTACAGGCTTGGCTCAGCAAGCATGGTAAGCGCTCGCAGTAAGGAGCGCTTTCCCCCGCCCTGTCGATCCCCCTATTTCCCCCGGCAGGGCGGGGCTTCTAATTCGGAGCTGATCTATGAAATACGGCCTTCGCGGCATCGCTACCGCCTTGTTGATGACGCTTCCCGCGGTAGCATCGGCCGCAGCCGACATTGCCATGCACCGCGATCCTGGGTGCGGCTGTTGTGAGAGATGGGCGGCCCAGGTTCGCCAGCAATTCGGCCGCAAGGTCCAGATCATCGACGACGCTAACCGTGCCGCCTTCCAGCGTCGCCTGGGCGTGCCGGCGCAGCTCGCGTCCTGCCACACCGCGATCATCGATGGTATGGCGTTCGAGGGGCACGTTCCGATCGGCGATATGAAACGCGTGCTTGCGCGGCACCCGAACGGCGTGCGCGGACTGGCGGTCGCGGGAATGCCGATGGGCTCCCCCGGTATGGAGGTTTCAGGAGTAAAGCCCCAGCCCTACGACGTGATCGCGTTCGGCCCGACCGGCCAGCGCGTCTATGCCCATCACGGCGCCTAGACACACTGTATGGTCCCGATGGCAAAATCTTGGACGACCGGCTCCCCGATGCGCCCGACCGTGTCTTCGTGCCCGATGTAACCAAATCGCTGACGTTGCGAAGAAGTATGGTGGATTGACAGGTTTCGAAGCGACCCGCAGAAAGTGCATGTGAAGCGTCTGTCCCTTTTCCTGATGCTGATCGGCGTGATTGTCGGACTTGCTATACAGCAGCCCGCCCAGGCGCTTGCCGCCCCGGCGGGTGCGATGGACATGGCAGCAATGGCAACGAGCGACATGGCGTCCATGCCGGATTGCATGTCAGCGGCGGAGAAGAACGCAGTCCACAAGCCGTGCAAGTGCGGCTTTGCCGGCTGCATCGTCATGATGGCGTCGGGCGGATCGATGATGCTGTCCGACCCATCGATCGTGCTCCAGGCTGCGGCGCGCTCCGATCGCGATGAGCAAATCGGTATCTTCGCAGCCTTGCGCGGCCGTTCGACCGCCCCCGAGCCAGAACCGCCTTCGATCCTGATCTGATTTCAAGTCCGCGCGCGTGCCCGTCACGCGACCTGGCGCGCCTGCGCCGGGTACGACGCGATGTGAACTCAAGGATCAGGACATGATGAAATGGGAACCCCCTTACGCCACCGCGCGCCGCGCGCGCTGGTATGGCTCGCGCTCGCGTCGGTCAGTATGCCGGCGATTGCCGGACCGCTGACCTTCGACGCGGCGCTGCAAAAAGCCACTGCCGACGCGCCGTCGATCAAGGCGAAGTCGTTCGGTGCCGATGCGACACGATCGGCGCGAAGCGCCGCAGGACAGTTGCCCGATCCGAAGCTCGCGCTCGGGATCGACAGCTTTCCGATCTCGGGACCGCTCGCGTTCGAGCCGCAGCGCGATAACTTCACCTGGGCGCGCGTCGGTATCTCGCAGGACATTCCCAATCTCGCCAAGCGTCGCGCACAACGTGGTCGCGCCGAGGCGGACATTGGCGTCGCCGACGCAGAAACCGGCGTGGAGGCGCGCATCGTGAAGGTCCAGGCCGCGCTTGCATGGATCAGTCTCGCATATGCCGAGCGTCGACTTACGGCGCTCGACACGGTGCTTCAACGGCTCGACCGCTTCGTCAAAGCGTCACCCGGTGCGGTCGCGTCGGGTGCATCGCGGCCAGCACAGGTGCTTGCCGGGCGCGAAGCTGTTGCGAAATTACAGGACCGGCGCGACGAACTGGTGTCGATGGTCGGCCGCGCGCGCGCCGACCTCACGCGCTGGACGGGCGAAGCCGACCCCGACATCGCAGGTCCGATCCCGGACTTCACGGTAGAGCCTGCGCGCCTGCGCGCATCGCTTCGCGAGCATCCGACGCTGGTGTTGGCGGGTGCCACGATCGATCGCGCGGAAGCCGACCTCCGTATCGCCGAGGCCGAACGGCGTCCGGATTTTGGCGTCGATCTGTCTTACCAACGCCGCGATCCCCGGTTCGGCGATTATGTGTCCGCAGGCGTCACGATCGGCCTGCCGTTGTTCAAAAAGCGGCGCCAGGAACCGTTGATCGCGGCCCGCGCTGCCGATGCCAACAGCGCACGCGCCGGCGCAGATGCGAGTTTGCGCGAACTGACCGCCGATCTCGAAGCAGGTCTTGCCGATCACGCGATGCACCACGCGCAATGGTCGCGCGCCCGTGACGTGCTGCAGCCGCTAGCCGAGCAGCGGGTGACGCTCGAGACCGGCAGTTACAGCGCCGGGCGCGCCACCCTCACCGACATCGTCGACGCGCACGCCGCGCTTGCCGACGCGGTTCTCACCACGCTCGATCGCGAGGCGACTGTCGCCGCGGATGGTGCGCGGCTCATTCTCCTGTTCGGGAGCGCCGACCAATGACCACGTCACTTCAACGGTCGCAGCTCGCTGCGACGCTTGCCGCTGTCGCCCTCGTCGCGGGTGCTGGAGGCTATTATCTGGCCGGCTCGCGAAATGGGGCACCTTCCGCAGGGACACCGGATACTCCTCGCAAGCCGCTCTATTATTACGACCCGATGGTGCCGCAGGAGCATTACGACAATCCGGATTCCCTGTCGTCGATGGGGATGAAGACGGTCCCCAAATATGTCGACGCGAGTAGCGGCCCAACGGCAAAGCCAGGCGTCACGGTCGACCCTTCGGCGATGCAGAGCCTCGGGATCCGGCTTGCAACCGCGACCACCGGCACGTTGGCCGGCACGCTCGATGTGACCGGCGCAATCGACTTCAATCAGCGCGACATCGCAATCGTGCAGGCACGTGCCGCTGGCTTCATCCAGCGGGTCTATGGCCGCGCACCGGGAGACGTAATCCGTGCCGGGGCGCCGATCGCCGACGTGTTGGTCCCCGAATGGGGCGGCGCGCAGGGCGAATATGAAGCGGTGCGCAAAACCGGCGATCCATCGTTGATCGCTGCCGCACGCCAGCGTCTGCGACTGATCGGCATTCCGGGCGGCGTGGCGGGCGGGCGTGGGATGACCACCATCCGCAGCCCGATCGGGGGCGTTATCCAGACACTCGATGCCCGCGCCGGCGTTACGCTCGCACCCGGCCAGACGCTCGCGCAAGTCAACGGCCTCGGCACGGTCTGGTTGAACGCTGCGGTGCCGGAAGTGCGCGCAACCGCCGTCAAAATCGGGCAGACGGCGACGGCGGATCTGGCGGGGTTCCCCGGTGAGCGTTTCACCGGTCGCGTCATCGCCGTCTTGCCGACGACGCAGGCGGACAGCCGAACACTGACGGTACGGATCGAGCTGCGTAACCCCGGTGGTCGCCTGCGCCCCGGCATGTTCGCGACCGTCCATCTGGGCGGCACGTCCGACACCGCGCTGCTGGTGCCGAGCGAAGCCGTCATCCGCACCGGCAAGCGCACGCTCGTCATGCTCGCCGACGGCAAGGGTCGTTTCCGACCGGCCGAGGTCCGTATCGGGCGCGAGGCAAGCGGCCAGACCGAAATCCTAGCCGGACTGGCGTCAGGCGAGAAGGTCGTCGCATCGGGCCAGTTCCTGCTCGACAGCGAAGCGAGCCTGACCGGCATCGCCGCGCGCCCGATTACGGGGGACACGAAGTGATCGCGCGGATCATCGAGGCGTCCGTCAAGGCGCGTTTCCTCGTCCTGCTCGCAGCCCTCGCGCTGATCGTCGTCGGGGTGGGCGCTTTGCGCTCGACAGCAGTCGATGCGCTGCCCGACCTGTCCGACGTCCAGGTCATCATCCGCACCACCTATCCGGGCCAGGCCCCACAGATCGTCGAGAACCAGGTCACGTACCCGCTCGCGACGACGATGCTGTCCGTGCCGGGGGCGCGCGTGGTGCGCGGCTATTCGTTCGTGGGTGACAGCTTCGTCTATGTCCTGTTCGACGACGCGACCGATCTCTATTGGGCGCGCAGCCGGGTCCTCGAATATCTGAGCCAGGTGCAAAGCCGCCTCCCCGAGGGTGCGAAGGCATCGCTCGGCCCGGATGCTACCGGGGTGGGCTGGGTCTATGAATATGCGCTGGTCGACCGGACCGGGCGTCACGACCTCGCACAGCTCCGCAGCATCCAGGACTGGTTCCTGCGCTACGAGTTGAAGACCGTGCCGGGGGTCGCCGAGGTCGCGAGCATCGGCGGGATGGTGAAAGAGTATCAGGTCGTCCTCGATCCGCAGAAGCTGGCCGCTTACGGGATTACCCATGAGGCGGTGACCGAGGCGCTGAAGCGCGGCAACCAGGAGAGCGGCGGATCGGTCCTCGAGATGGCCGAGGCGGAATATATCGTCCGCGCGACCGGCTATCTGAAGACGCTCGACGATTTCCGCAGCGTGCCGCTCAAGACGGTTGGCGGCGTGCCCGTGACACTCGGCGACGTCGCCACGATTCAGATCGGTCCCGAAATGCGTCGCGGGTTGGCCGAGCTCAACGGCGAGGGCGAGGTTGCAGGCGGTGTGATCGTGATGCGCCAGGGCAAGAACGCGCGCGAGGTGATCGACGGGGTACGCACTCGGCTCGAGGAATTGAAGAAGAGCCTGCCACCCGGCGTGGAGGTCGTCACCACCTATGACCGGTCGGGCCTGATCGATCGCGCGGTCGACAATCTGACCGCCAAGCTGATCGAGGAGTTCATCGTCGTGGCGCTCGTCTGCGCGCTGTTCCTCTGGCACGTGCGATCGGCGCTGGTCGCCATTCTCACGCTCCCGCTCGGTATCCTGATCGCCTACATTGCGATGCGCGTGCAGGGACTGAACGCCAATATCCTCTCGCTGGGCGGCATCGCCATCGCCATCGGCGCAATGGTCGATGCGGCCGTCGTCATGATCGAAAACGCGCACAAACATCTCGAACATTGGGCGCACGATCATCCAGACGAGACATTGGCGGGTGCCGAGCGCTGGCGCGTCATCACCGCCGCTGCGGTCGAAGTCGGCCCGGCGCTGTTTCTCAGCCTCCTGATCATCACCTTCTCGTTCGTGCCGATCTTCTCCCTTCAGGGGCAGGAGGGGCGCCTGTTCGCGCCGCTCGCCTTTACCAAGACCTATGCGATGGCGGGGGCGGCGATCCTGTCGATCACGCTGATCCCGGTGCTGATGGGGTTGCTGATCCGCGGTCGTATCCCGTCCGAGAATGCCAATCCGATCAATCGCGTCCTCACCCGGATCTACCGTCCGGCGCTCGATTGGGTATTGGCGCGGCCGAAACAGGCGCTGGTCATCGCCGGCCTCGTGTTTGCGACCAGCCTCTGGCCGATCAGTCAGCTTGGCGGCGAGTTCATCCCGCAGATGAACGAAGGCGACCTGCTCTACATGCCGTCCGCGCTGCCCGGCATCTCGACCGCCAAGGCCGGCCAGCTTCTCCAGCTTACCGACCGGCTCATCAAGACCGTACCCGAAGTGGAAAGCGTGTTCGGCAAGGCCGGCCGCGCCGACACCGCGACCGACCCTGCCCCGCTCGAAATGTTCGAGACCACGATCCGCTTCAAGCCCAAGGATCAGTGGCGCGCGGGCATGACGCAGGACAAATTGATCGATCAGCTCGACAAGGCGGTAAAGGTGCCGGGCCTCGCCAATTTCTGGATTCCGCCGATCCGCAACCGGATCGAGATGCTGTCTACCGGCATCAAGAGTCCGATCGGTATCAAGGTGGCAGGCGCGAACCTCGCCGAGATCGACGCGGCTGCGCGCGAGATCGAACAGGTCGCGAAAACCGTGCCAGGGGTGGGGTCTGCGCTCGCCGAACGGCTCACCGGCGGGCGGTATATCGATGTCGATATCAACCGGGCCGCTGCGGCACGCTATGGTCTCAACGTCGCCGACGTGCAGTCGATCGTGTCGGGCGCGATCGGAGGCGAGACGATCGGCCAGACCGTCGAGGGACTCGCGCGTTATCCGATTAGCGTGCGTTATCCGCGCGAGCTGCGCGATAGCATCGAGGGCTTGCGCAACCTGGCCGTGCTGACGCCGGCAGGGCAGCAGATCACGCTCGGCACCGTCGCCGACGTTCGCATTACCGATGGACCGCCGATGCTACGCAGCGAGAACGGCCGGCCGGTGACGTGGATCTACATCGACGGGCGCGGCGCGCCGCTCACCACCATCGTTCGTGATCTGCAGAACGCGATCGCCGCCAAGGTGAAACTGCCGCCCGGCGTCAGTGTCACCTATACCGGCCAGTTCGAGTATCTGCAGCGCGCGGTCGAGCGATTAAAGATCGTCGTTCCGGCGACCTTGGTCATCATCTTCCTGCTGCTCTACGCGACCTTTCGCCGGCTCGATGAAGCCGCGCTGGTGATGGGCACGCTTCCGTTCGCGCTCACCGGCGGTCTATGGCTGCTCTATCTGCTCGGCTACAACCAATCGGTCGCGACCGGTGTCGGGTTCATCGCGCTCGCCGGGGTCTCAGCGGAGTTCGGCGTGGTGATGCTGATCTACCTCAAGCATGCGCTGGATGCCCGGGGCGAGACACCGAACGATGCCGAGGTCGCGGCGGCAGTGCGCGAAGGTGCCCTCCTTCGGGTCCGGCCCAAGGCGATGACCGTCGCGGTGATCCTTGCCGGGCTGTTCCCGATCCTGATCGGGACAGGCACCGGCTCTGAAGTGATGAGCCGGATCGCTGCACCGATGATTGGTGGGATGCTGACGGCGCCACTTCTTTCGATGCTGGTGCTGCCCGCCGCCTATCTGCTGCTGCGACGATCGCGCCAGCCTGCCGCTTCTACGTTCCCCCTTACCTCTTCAATCAAGGATTAGACATGAAAACCATCGTCCTACTCATCGTCGCCAGCCTCACGGCAACCTCCGTAGTAGCGCAGACAATCAAACCGATGCCGGGCACGGCGACGAAGGCCGCCAAAACCGGCAACGGTAGCGGCATCGTCAAGGCGCTTGATCCGAAGACAGCCAAGGTCACGATCCAGCACGGGCCGATCGCCGCACTGGCATGGCCCGGGATGACGATGGCCTTTGTCGCCAACCCGCCAACGCTCCTTAGAAGCGTCAAGGTCGGGCAGCGGATAGATTTTACGGTGCAGGTGACCGCGGCGGGTCCGACCATCACGGCCATCAAGCAACGTTGACGGGCTGCAGGCGGACCGTGGAGGCGGTCCGCCTCTACTTTAGGCCGAGGCAGCTTTCTGGGTCCGGCTTCCGCCACGCCGGTTCCACGCGAACCCGATGGCGATAGCGACCGCCATGAGAATTTGCGCGAGCACCGATTGCCAGGTTGGAAACAGACCAAGCATCGACAGCCGTGGTACGTCTGCAAGCGGCGCTATGTCGATGATCCCAGCTTCCTGGAGTGCGGCAACACCCTTACCCGCAAGCACGACCGTCAACGCCGCCATCAGCCAAGAGCTATAACGGAAGAACTGCGTGATCGGCAGCTTTCTGGTGTAGCGGAGCATGGCCCAGGCGATGACGCCCAGCAAAGCAACCGCTGACCCGGCACCGGCAAGGAGCATCGCGTTGTTCCCCTGCGCCGAGAGAGCCGCATAGAACAGTATCGTCTCGAAGACCTCGCGATAGACCACGACAAACGCCAGCCCGAACAGGAACCAGCCCGAACCGCCCGAAAGCGCGCGGGACATCTTCTCGCGAATGTAGCGCTGCCACTGATCGGCTTGCGCCTTGCCGTGCATCCAGATGCCGACCGAGAGTAGCACGATCGCTGCAAACAGCGATCCGAACCCTTCGGTAAGCTCGCGGCTCGCGCCGCTGATCCCGATCGCATAGGTCGCAATAGCCCAGGTGACGCCGCCGGCGACGAGCGCGCCAATCCATCCGCCATGAACGTAGTGTAGCGCGTCGGTGCGATCGGCCTTGCGCAGAAATGCGATCATGGCGACGACGATGAGCAGCGCTTCGAGCCCCTCGCGCAGCAAGATTGTAAATGCCCCCAGGAAGGTGGACGCCTCCGTGGCGGCATCAGGGGACAGCACGGCTTCCGCATCGTCGAACAAACCGTCGAGCACCGATACCTTTTCTGCGAGATCTTCGGGCGAGGCACCGCGGTCGATCGCGGCGCGGAACTCGCCCATAGCGCCCTCGATACGACCCATCAGGGTCGCATCGCGCGCCGTAAGGGTCGGTTCGATCGGCTCGAACCCGTCGAGATACGCCGACAGGGCCAGCTCCTTCGCCCCGCGCGCATTACCGCGCCGGGCCGCAGAGACACTTTCGGCAAGCTCGGCACGGGCAAGCGAGAGCGATCCCGGCGCCTGTTGCACCACCTGATCGGGGTGGCGACGCAGGAACGCGAGCACGGCGTCGGCCTTGGCTTCGCCGATTGAGGTGGCGAGCGCAGCCGGGGTGAGCGCGACCAGCGTTTTCAAATCCGGAATACGTCTGCGAAGCGCCGGGTCCGACTTCCACAGCCGCGCGCCTTCTCGCGCCTGTTCGTCGGTAAAGGCAAAGCTGCCAGCGCGGAACGCAGCCGCCCAACGCTGATCGTTCGGCAGATCAGCGAAGCTCTGCATCGCCGTCCCGTCAATGCCCTGCGTCACCACCTGATAAAGCGCGAACACACTCCGTTGCCGGGCGCGGGTTACATCGGTGAACGCAATCGGAGGCGTGGAAAGCTTGGCCGCGTCGGGACCGTGCCCGTTCCCTGTCATGCCGTGACAAGCGGCACAGGTCTGCTGGAATAGGGCAGATCCCGATGCGAGATCCGGCACCTTGTCGGGCGCAAGCGGCACCGGATAGGCGCGCAGCAGATCGGCTGCGAGCCTATGCGCGAGGGTAGCGACCTGTTCGGCCGATCCCTTGCGGCCAATAAGCGCTTGGAGGTTGGTGGCGCCTTGAATGAGGCTTTGCCGTTCGGGCTTCGCCGGCAAGCTCAGAAGCCGTGTCGAAACCGATGCAGCAAACTCATTCATTTCGGAATATTCGGACTTGCTCTTGATCCTGCCGGCCTCAACGGCACCACCATAATCGACCGCCACATAGTCGAGCAGCCGCCACGCGGTTTGCACATCAGCCGGATCGGCCATCGCCGCGGTGGGGACGAGCAAGGCAACTATCGTGGCCAAAAAGCGAACCGAGAGCAGCGCCCTGATCACGTCGAGGAAACGCATTATCGCTGCCCTCGTTCGCGCAACGCGCCTGTGACAATCTCATAAGCCGAGTGCAGGAACAGGAGTGCGATTACACCGGCGACCGCCAAGTCCGGCCAGGCGCTCCCCGTCCAAGCGACCAGCCCGGCAGCGGCGATCACTGCCACATTAGCGAGTGCATCGTTGCGGCTGAACAGCCAGATCGCACGGACGTTGGCGTCTCCTTCCCGGAAGCGTGCAAGCACCAATGCCGAGGCGACATTGATTGCCAGAGCGACGACGCCAATCGCGCCCATCAGCTCGGCATCAGGTGCGGTAGCGTTGAGGGCTCGCCAGATCGCGAAGCAGATCACGCCCACTCCGAGAGCCCCAAGAAACAGCCCTTGCGAGAGGGCAATATTAGACCGCGCCCGAGGTGCCCAGGCGAGCGCAAGCAGGCCAAGCAGGCTGATCGAGCCGTCACCTAGAAAGTCGAGCGAGTCCGCCTTCAGCGCCTGACTGTCAGCAATAAATCCGCCGAACAGCTCGGCAACACCGAAGCCGAGGTTGAGCACCACGACGATCAGTAACGCGCGGCGGTAGGCTGGATCATGTTGCGCGCGAGCCGGTTCGCCGGCGCAGCCGCAGCTTGCTTCGTTGGAGGTCATAGCGTCCCCCTACATGCTACAGTAACTGTAGGATCAAGCGGAATCTGCGATCCGTTCGCATTAGCGGGATGACACTATGACGATTGCACCCATGATGATCGGCCAGCTTGCGCGAGAGACCGCGACAAAGGTGACGACAATTCGCTTTTACGAGACGATCGGGCTGCTAGCGGCCCCACCGCGAACCGCGTCCGGACGTCGGACCTATGCCTCTGGGGACGCGCAACGGCTTCATTTCATCCGCAATGGCCGTAGGCTCGGCTTCTCGATCGACGAGATACGCTCGCTGATCCACCTGGCGGAGAACCCAGCCCAGGATTGCAGCGCGGCATCCGCGATTGCCGCCCACCACCTTGCTGATGTGGAGAGCCGTCTTGCGCAGCTCGCATCCTTACGCGACGAGCTAGCGGCCCTTACCCGAAGCTGCACGAACGAACAGATAGCGGATTGCCGGATTATGCAGGCGATTGGTGAGGTCCGTGCGCCAAAGACTTAGTAATAATCCGCAAGTCGGAGCTGACGGTCATGACCGGCCTGATCCTTGAGTTTTATGACCGTTCCGGATGGCATGAAGCGCCATCGCCAACGCGCCCCGTGTGTGTAATCCGCATCGATCGGGAAGCCATTCACTGCAACGATGCGGTTTCCGGGTATCCAACCGTCTTTCCCCGCAGGGCTGTTCGCCGCCACATGGACGACGTCGAGGCCCGTTGGGGAAGCTGCGAGCCCGAGGCCGCTTCGATCCTTCAACATGGGAAGGCGGTGTCCGGAGGCAGGTGGGCGGAGCCATACAAACCCGGCAGTCACATCAAATATGGCGTCGAACTGACCAATTAGCGGCAATCCGATATTGCCGACCGTGCTGGTCGAGAGCCAGTTGCGGTTTCCCAACGTCGGAATGTTCTCGGCAGAGAGCCCGCCGATAGTCAACTTGGGCGTTGTGAAAACGTCGACGGTAGCAACGCCTTCGACACCCCCAAGCGCCGCAGTCGATGTCGCTCGCCCGCGAGTCAGGCCATGCGCATCGACATAAGCCGAAGACAGCATGAGCGCCGCAGAGCTGCCAAGGTCGATCATAAGCGGCACCGCGCTCAAGCCTCCGATCGACGCAGAGACATACAGCTCCTGCTTTGCACCATGCCCCAAAGCTACCGGCGTCCAGTCTGCACCGCCCGGGAAACTGCCGGTCGGCATGAGTGCAAAGCGCCGATGCCCGAAATCCAGAGCTATGCAATTGTCGATGAACATATCTGCGCCGAGCAGCATGTTGATCCGTCTTCCGAAAGCGGCTGACAGGGCGCCCAGGTCCGCGACCACCGCGAACGGCAAGCGGCGTGTCCGGTTTCCGAACAGCACGTCGACATCACGGATCAGGCGGACCGGAGCCTTCCCGCCCAAACCGCTTATCGTGCGCCGTTCGCCGTTCGCCATCCCAAGGGTCTGCGCCAGCGATACGTCGATGATTGACGCACCGCTTCCGCTATCCAGCACCGCCTCGACAGGCGATCCGGCCACTCGGGCCTTCACCAGCAGCGTGTCGCCGGTTGCAACTTCCAACAGCTGCCAATCAGGAGATAGCGGCCCGAAGTTCCACTGTTCGGCGAGATGCGGCGCGACGGCCGCCAAACCAGGCTTGCCAACAGCTGCGGTCGCACCGACACCTAGCAGGCCAGCGATTATCGAGCGTCGGGACACGGTGATGTCACCCGGTTGTGAAAGCAGCACAAAGCGATCTCCAACCTCCCATCATGGGAAGGCTCAGACGCTGCATACAAGCTACAGCCGCTGGAGGAGCAAGCCTCTTCCGATCGCGCTGAAGGAACGAGTTGCGCCCCTCCCCCTAAAAGCGCTTCGAAAATCCGGCAGCGAGGAAGGGGTGCGGTGGCGTGGAGCCCGAAATCCCCGTGCCCACACTAAGATCGAGCTGAATGTCGTGCCCGATTATATAAGCCATTCCTCCATCAATGATGACGGAGGTCTTCCCACCCTTTTCCTCGGGCGTCTGAATGCCAGTGTCGGCAAAGAAATTGACCGTCTTGCTCGGATTGAAGTTCAGCGTGGCAGCGAAAAGACCGGCCGTATAAGTGCGATTCGTGTCGTCCTGAAAGACGCCAACACCGATATTAGGGTTCAATGACCACTTGTCGGCAAACTCCCAATCCGCAGCCAACCGAAAATCACCGGTAGTCCGAGAGTTGCGAAAGTCGCCTGACCCGGATGGTGGGAAGACACGTGCTATCGCACCGACCGAGACCTGTTTTGAGCCCTCAGGGGCGTCTACAAAATTGTATTTGAGTCCGATCGAGGTAGGGGCGAAACCATCCGAGTGCGATGTTCCGGAAGGGTCCTTCTGCCGCATCCACGAATAGGTGTTACCCTCCACGCGGACTTCCAGTTTGTCGGCGAAGCCGTACCGAAGCAGGGTGGGGAAAAACATCGTCCGGTTATGTTCGTCGCCGTCATGGCGGAACTCGGTCTGAATTGCTGTTTCGATCTGGAAGCGGCCCTGGCCCACCGTCGTGCTGCCGTCCGCGATCCCCGGTCGGTCGGGGTTGATGTAATCCTCGTCGGACTGCGCATGCGCTGGCGCGGTCGATAATACGATCGCGATGCCGAAGCTCAGGATTGCCATCAAGGACGTTCGGGACATTGGCTGACTACTTTCGAGGACGGGCGACATGCTTGCTGTGACACGGCCAGTGGATGGTCAAGCGATGCCTTTCCGCAGGAGCCAAAAAGCAAGCGGGCGCGGCCTTACGGGCACGGCTCTATCGACGCGCTAGCGTCGACCGAGCCGCCTCTGGCGTCTCGTCCCATATGAGTGACGATCCTCGCGTGAGGTGTGCCACGTGGCACACCTTTGGACGCGCAGCGCGCGAGCAACACCCGAATTAGCGTCGATGCGGCCCCGGAGCCCGTGCGCCGAAGGGAACGCCAAGTGCTGCTGCCCTTTCGCCGAAGCCTCGCTAGCTCCTCTGCATTACTCGCTTCATGCACAGGCTCGGGAAGGTGCCGGTGAAGCAAGGCGACCGACGCGCCGATCGTCAGAGCGATTCCCCACGCTGTCATCGCATGGCGCTCGCGCGCCGCCCGCCATGCGGCATATCGATCCGGCAACGAGCGCGACGCGTGCTTGCAGGATGCTGGGGTCTGCCTGGATTTGCAATGACAGCGTGTTTTCGCCTGAGCCTTGTGCCATAGTGATGTGGCTTGGGCATGGCTTGAACACCATCCTTGGCCCGCATGTGCGGTCGAATGCTGGGTCCCCGATTTCCGTCGGGCGGCCCGCGAAATACAAGACCTTGCTACTGCTTGTCGGTGCGGGGAATACGTGGGGCGTGGTTACCAGTGTTCCCGCGTGTTCAACCGTCCCGGCTACGGGCGGTTGATGGAACGCGCGCCATGTCCTTGATCAAAAGTCTGCTTACGAGGTTCCGCCGGCGTCAAAGCCCTCCAGAAGGTTTCTCCGGAAATGGTTCGGGAATGCTTCAGGTCGAAGCGCTGGTGCAGGCACATGGTGACTGGCTGGCTCTTTTGGCCACGATACTGGAACGCGAACGCGTGATTACAGGCGCCGAACTCGCCCGCACCCTGTCCGAATTTGCCGCGCATACAGCCGAAGATCGCCCTGCCGAGGGACAGATCCTTTCCTTTTGGGCCTCGCGCTTGAACGACACAGCCGCAACTCTCGGCAAATTTCCGTCCGTTCACTAGGGCGTCAGTCGAACTGAGTGGCGGCCGCTGCCGATCGCCGAGGTGCGCATGGGTTCGGCCACCTTCGAAATTGAGAACTCGGCGAGGCGTCGTGGGCCCTCGAACGAGACCTGTTCGCCGCGTTCGCGCGCCGACTCAACTCATTCGCGATGTCAATTTGATCGACAGAGCCCGTCAGGAGTTATCCCTGATCTGGAGCCGAATCATTCCGCGTTGCGAGTATTTTCAAGAGCATGCTGACCAACGAACCGGGCAGACCTCCTGCCGAACAGGCGCCCCCAACCCCGACGCCCGATGTAAGCGCGCCGGATCGCATTGCCCGCCTGACCGATCGGCAACGGTCTTATCTCCGCCTCGTGCTTCAGAACCGCAACTCGAAGGAGATCGCCGCGGCCACGGGTAGCAGCCACCGGGCGGTCGATAAGCAGCTGTTAAAGGCCAATAATATCCTAGGAGTGCCGACCCGTTTTGATGCCGCGCGGCTCCTGGCGGAGCACGACGGAGGGGTAGAGCCTTTACCCCCTGCAAACGACCCACCTTCCGCGCCACCAACTTTCCCGCTTCCCCCCCCGTTGCCGACCGCTGGGGCGGCAGCGAATATGCTCACCTGGAAGCAGGTTGCCTTCTGGACCGCGATCATCTCGATCGTGACCCCCTTGGGCCTAACTGCGGCCGGAATGGCGATCGTTACGCTGCTCCTTCTGCTCGGGCTGAAACCACTATGATGGGCGCTGGTCGTCCAAGGGAGCCGTAATGCAAGGACTTTCCAATACGAGCCGGGTAATCGCGGATGAGCTCCGCAAGGCGGAGCGGTCGATCAACCTTGCCGCGCGCGACACTGCTCAGTTTCTTTTGACGACACTCGACGCGACGGAGGTGCATAGCCTTTCGCCCGCAATGACGCAGCGGACGGTGAAGGCAACTGTTGCAGCGCTCGCGTCGTTGGTTGAGGGCCAAGACCATATGGCTATGCGAGCGCATCTGGCCGTTGAGCGGGTTGGCCGACAACTTGGTCTCACCGAGACAAACTGGGGCGAAGGCACGCCGAAGCCGACGACGGCTACACTGACCGAGTTGGCCTTGGAGGCAGCGTAAATTGTCTGAACGGAGAATCGATGTCGCTCGGGATATTTTTGGCACTACTGTTCAATTCCACTCTCGTGGGTATCTGCAGTTTTGCTTTCTTCCGGGGCGGTCGACCTGAGCGCTGCGGGGCAGCAATTAATGTTGTTGCCTCTGTGGTGTCGTCGGTTCTTCGTTTGTACGACGTCGCCCGCCTTGCGCCCGCCGACGTGATCATCATGTCCATCGACTTCGGCGTTGCTCTCGGGTTCTACTGGCTGGGCATCACCACGACCCGCTTCTGGCCGATCTGGGCGGCAGGTTTTGCGCTCGGCGATCTGTTCATGAGCGCTCTCGGCGCATTGCTGCCTGGAATCCCCCTCTTCGCCTATCATACCGGGCTCGGGATCTATGCCTATCTCGCGCTTGGAGCCCTTGCGCTTGGCACGTTCCGCCTACCCCGCGACGCCGAGCCCTACATCCGAAACGGATCACGACGATTATGGGTTCAGCATTTGAAAGAGACGACCTGATCGACGTCGTCATGCGGCTGCCGCGCAAGGCGATCGAGGACACTTTGCTGTCTATGCCGCCAGACGCGAGGGGCCTGTCCGAGCGCAGGCTTGCCGAGGCCAGGGCGGTGTTGGTCGGCCGGCGTCGGCGGGCGACCCACTTCAACGGGGTCCGCTTCTATGATCCGAGCTGGGACATGATCCTGGAGCTTTACGTGGCCACGTGCGAGCGGCGCCGCATCGCTGTGTCCCAGCTTTGTAAGCTTAGCGGAGGCTCGACGACCACCGCTTTGCGCCACATCGAGCATCTCGAGGCGCTTGGATACATAGTCAGACAAACGGATCCCGAGGACGGACGCCGCCTGATCGTCGGCACGCTCGCTCCCCTTCTTGCTGCTTCGGAGCAGTGGCTCGATCTTCAAATCGCGGAGTCCCGAATACAGGATCGGAGATCGGGCTGACGATTTTCTACGGCTCACACTAGACTCCGTTCTTTTGGTCATCAGTGACATATCGAACGACTGAAAAGGTCTCGTTCGATCTACCGCTTGGACAGACGGCGTCAGCCAATCTCGAGCACGAACCTGCAATGCCTCGCTAACTTAACTGCGATTGCCCCGCCACGCCTATCCGGCGCGGCGCAGAGGAGGATGCTCTCCTTCTGCGCTACATGTCACGTAAGACAGCCGAATCGCACGATTCTCACGCCGTTACCGAAAGCACGAGCGAGAACGCGACGGCGTTACCGATAGCACGTGTCTCAGCGGCACGGCGTTATCGATAGCACGAGCGAAGATCGACGCTTCGTTACCGATAGCACGTGATTATTGCCCGTTCCGTTACCGATAGCACGATTCATCGCGCACGACCGACCCGCCAGCGATGCTTAACAATCAACGTTGTGGATCGGCTCAACGCTGACCGCCGCCGTCCACCCGGGCGGGCGCCACAACGATCAAGGGGGACGCTGTGCGGACATGAAAAACCCGGCACGAGGCCGGGCTTTTCGGGACGCCTGCTAGGGCGGATGTGAGAACCCTCACTTAGCTGGCTCCCTTTCATATTGCTACCCCAAAGCGTCGACCGTGGCGCCACGGTGTCGCTGTGTCTGCACGGGCTCCCCTCCCAGGGAGAACGAACAATGGCTGCTGCCCAAAGCCCCGGTCGGGGACTACGCCGGTTTGACGAGCATGCCGCCAAGGCGACGAAGCTTGTCGATGAGTTTTGCGGGCTCGAGACCGGAATGGCACCTTCCAACGCGCTTGCGGCGCTCAAAAGGGCGGCTCCTTATATGGGCGTCCCCCTGCGCGTGGTCTCCGTCATCGATCTCCTGTTTGCCTGGACGAAGCCGCAGGACTGGCAGGGTGGACAAATCCCCGTCGTTTGGCCGTCGAACGACCTGCTCGCGCAAAAGCTGGGCGTAACCGTTCGACAGGTTCAAAAGCTCTTGAACCAGGCACAGGCCTTCGGTCTGATCAGCTTTCGGGATAGTCCGAACGGTCATCGTGGTGGACGCCGCGGGGCCGACGGCTTCATCACGTGGGGCTACGGCATCGTGCTCGCTCCGATCGGGACTAGGCTTCAAGAATTTGCTGCCCGCGCGGCCACGGGAGCCGCAGAGGACGCGGCACTGACAGTGCTCCGCAAGCGCCTTGCCGCTGCCCGCAGGAATATCAGGGCTCTGGCCCAAACGGCATTCGACGCCGACCTTCACGATTTGAAGGCGGGTGACGATCTCGCGTTGGCGTTGATGGCCACCGACCAGATGCGCTGCGTCCGCGATGCCGGCCTTCTGACGGCCTGTGTGGAGCAGATCGAAGAGCGTGCGCGTCGTCTTGCCGAGGCTGTTTCGGCCAAGATTGCCGTCCCCAATATGGTTAGCGATCAGGAAGATTGTTCATGCTGGGATGGACCTGAGGACATCCACTCTACAACTACAAACCAACTCCAATCTGCTAAAGCAGATACCAGTAATGGCTTGGCGGATAGAAGTAGTGAGAATGGGGACGCCCTCCCCTCTCAACCTCAAACTGCAGTCGACGACGATCTGGAGAAACACGGTGTCGACCCGGAATTCATGATGTCGATCGCGCCGGAGCTCTGTTCCGGTCTGCTCCACCGGGATGGATCGTGGGGCGAGGTGGTCGCCACCGCGGAGCGGCTTGCGGGCCAGTCGGGGATCAGCAATCACGCGTTCAAGGAAGCCTGTCGCATCATGGGCCAGCGAGGTGCTGCTGCCTCCGTCATCGCCACCATCCAGAAATACCGGCGCGGCGAGGTTCAGCGGCCCGGCGCGTATCTTCGCGGAATGAGCAGCAAAGCTGACAAGGGCGAATTGAACCTTGGGCGGACGCTCCACGGCCTCAAGGACACGAGCCGCGCGGTCGCCATGCGGGGGATGTCCGATGGGACCGATGCGACGCCGATCGGGAGCCTGATGTCGCGGCTGGTTTCCCGAGGAGCCGGACTACGATGACGGGATCTCGTCATCTTTTCAAAGGCCTGGACCTCGTACTGCACACCTGGTCTTTGAACGGCTTTCACGGCGTTACCGATAGCACGAGTCCCCACCGACTTCGCGGTGGCCAGCACCTACCGAAATGTGAAACACACCCCGATTTACCGGCTAAATCGCTCCAAATCCTCGTGCTATCGATAACGCGGTCGCTTATCCGACTGCAGGTTTGCGGCCGATCCGCTATAAGCGGCTTTGCTAAGTGAAGCTGGTGGGAGCCCCGACG
>NZ_JBWXQI010000004.1:0-244974 GCF_056680455.1 Sphingomonas sp. AP28
GGCCCACCGGTCAAAGCTTTACCGCTATTGATACAAATCTAACATCCTTTGGATTTCAGTTTAACTCGCTCAACCCGGGTAATGCTAATCTGCCTTTTACATTTAATTTATTTGCTGGTGAAGCACTGAATGGTACTTCGATTGTTACTCGCACTTTTACATTGCCTACTAGTATCAATACCCGAACCCCGACGTGGTTTGACCTCGATATAAATGGTGCGTCGGTTTCAGTGGGCCAGCTTTACACCGCAGTGCTATCAAGCACTAGTTCACGTAATGCCGTGGTGATGGGGCCCGACATCAATATCAACACTGGAGTCGAACGATCTGGTGACGCCTATACCGGCGGTAAAGCAATATTTACAAGGGAGGTTTACCCGAACTGTGCAGTCACGGGAAACTGTGATCTGAACTTCCGCGTTTCGGGAAATTCCCTAGCCGGTGCGGTTCCAGAGCCAGCAACCTGGGCCATGATGATCCTCGGTATGGGTATGGTTGGCAGCGCAATGCGTCGCAAGTCCAAGGTCACGACCAAGGTTGCCTACGCATAAAGTTTGTCTAAAATCAGAGACTTAGATCAAAGGAAGGCCGTTGCCTCGGAGCAGGGGGGGGCGGCTTTTCTATTTTGTCGCTTGCACATTGTTATGCGCAGTCTTTCAGTCCGTAGCGCAGCCAAGATTCCTTTGACTGAACCGCCGCTTTTAACTTGATTAGGGTACAGGCAAGATCACGTTGATCCGGCAGTGTGCATTTCGCGACAATGAAAGGCCCCTCATTGCCGGTGGGTAGGCACGATACCTTCTTCCCCATGGTCAAACCGGCAAGCAAGCCCTTTGCTCTTGTCGAGACACGCGCCCCTACCTCCAGCCCGGCAATGCGTATCCGGGTCTTGTCGTTGCAAACGATCGTGGTGCCATCAGGCACGTTGGTAACGAGACAGATTATTACGGCAGCCATCATGATCGGCGATCCTCTGCAACGGCCTTGGAAACAATCGGCCCTATCTGCCTTGCTCACTATTACCAAGCCATGGATCGCCCGCCGTGGTCGATGAAACCTATGTCGAGCGGCGGATGCTCGCCATCCCCAAAGCCGTCGTCGCAGAAGCGCCAGAAGGGGCCGTAGAGGACGATGAAGTCTTTTTTGTCTCCCGACCTGGCCAACGCGCTACTCATGGCTCTAGCGAGCGCCCAAGAGCGGTTTGGGGACTGTTCGACACCGCAGGGGATCGGCGGGAATAAGGGATCAGGGGTAAGTCAGGAGGCGTTCGCAGCTAAGATCTATCGCCATCAGCAGTTCGTATCGCGGTATGAAACCCGGGAGCGACGGCTGGACGTCGTCGAGTTTGTAGATATCGCGATGGCATTGGGGTGCGACCCTGCCACGATGATCGGTACTGTGCCGCACACTGACTAGGCCAGGGGCCTATGTCCTACCGTATGGGTCCGTGACTTACCCTAATCCGTGCAGATTTTTTGTTTCTGATAATCGGCTATCCTCACAGGGGATGGGGTCGATGTTGTGACGGATGGCCTGTAACGGGGCAGGCATAAACCCGGATTTGAGCCGCCGACAGCGATAAGCAACGGATGAGTGGCTTGCCCTATCTCCCGCCCATATCTGCGTTGTCTGGCACCCGGCTGCCCCTCTAAATCGGATGCTACCGGCATCAAGTGCAATCGGTTCGACTATGCAGCACAGATTGCACCACGCTGTGGTTTAGGCATTTTTAAACCGCCGCGAGCCGTCGCGCCGACGACCGCCAATCTTTTCAAACCAGTCGGTAGGAGGTTACCGATCGGCTCATGCGATAATATTAAAAAAAGTTCATGTGTAAGCATACATTTACCGTTCATTAACGTTCTTAACAGCGCTCGATACCAAAGCTGACGATTTATTGTTGCGAAGCGTGATTTTTTGGTTCGTAGCATCGAGGGGGGCCCCTCTCGATCCGAATGATAAAAGGGTTACCCTCATGAAGCGTTCAATCTCGATTGGTCTCGCCTCAATCATGCTGCTTGCATCAGCGGCACCGGCGTCCGCAACCGTAGTCATGCCGGATCAATCCGGTGTGGCGTTTACCACTTTTGACTCCGCTACCCGCGGCGCAGAGTTGGGTCGTATCGAAACAGGTACAACGGGCGCGACGACTTACACCGGCTTCCTCCGCAGCGCGGTTTATCAAAATACTTTGGGAACTTTAGACTTTTATTATCAAGTCGCGATCAGCACGATCCTAGCTAATGACGAAGTATTCAACCTAACCGCGTCAAACTTTTTTGGTTATACCGTTGATGCGTTAGTTGATACTACCGACTTTGATGGCGCGGGCTTTTTTACAGCTGCAAACAACCCTAATTTGCAGGGTCCTGCGGGTTCCACAACAACCGCTTCGAGGAATGGAAGTGGTTCAGTTGTTCGCGCGGACTTTGGATCCAATGGTCTTGAAGCTGGTGGTCAAACAAGCGCGACATACATTTTCCGCACTAACGCTACCAACTATAACCTTGCGGGAACGTTTACTACGCAGGACGGGTCGGTTGCGCAGCGTGCGAATTTTGCCCCTACAGCCGTTGGCGCGGTTCCCGAGCCAGCATCGTGGGCAATGATGATCTTCGGCATGGGTATGGTTGGCAGCGCAATGCGCCGTCGCAAGTCCAAGGGCATTAGCAAGGTCGCGCTCGCCTAAGCTCTCAAGCGTTGGGTACTGGAAGCCGTCACTCGAAAGGGTGGCGGTTCTCTCATGTCCGAAGCATAACGCCGTTAACCTTCAACCGGTAACTCCCTGTACCAGAATGGGAAAAGGTTCCACCGCGGCGAGATTTTGTAAAAAACGAAACCTTTCTGAAACATTAACGGCTGGTTAGTGAGCCGTCAGACGCCCCGCCTCCAGCGTGGCTCGCTGGAGAGATGTCATGAAGCTGATCAACAAACTCATCACCACGACCGCGCTTGCTGTCGCGGCGATCACCGCTACGTCGGCGAATGCAGCCACGTTGCTCGTTAGCTATGCGCCCGTAACGGACACGAATGGTTCGTTCAGCTTCAATGTTGATAGTAATCCAACACCGATCTCAAGTTCCGGAACTGCTTTTGTTGCAGGGATTACCAATAGCACGGGTCAATACGCGGAGCGCACGACCCAAAGTTTCTATTTGCTGGCGAACGGCGGTTTGTTCGGCAATTACTTTGGGCCCCAAGTTTTCACGGGCACTCTCGCTGCCCCCATGTTCCAGACTGGGACCTATGCTGCAACATTCGGCGGTAACGCGGCGCTGGCTGGTATTGTGACGATCTCTGATGCAGCCGGTGCAGTGCCAGAGCCTGCAACGTGGGCCATGATGATTTTGGGCATGGGTGCGATCGGCGCCGCCATGCGTCGCCGGATTAAGGTTTCGGAGGTCAACTTCACGAACCATGTGCGGGCAATCGCGAACTCGTAATCGATCGGAACAACGAAAAGCCGTCGCTCGAAAGGGCGGCAGTTTTTTCATGTCCAGAGCATAACGCCGTTAACCGTCAAACCTCTAACCCGTTGTATCAAGACGAGAAAAACTGCTATTTTTCAGTATTTGGTAAGAAAAAGAACCTTTCTGGGAGATTAACGGTTGGGTAGTGAAGCGCCAGACGCCCCGCAGCTCAGCGTGGCTGGATGGGGATGATCATGAAAAAAACTGTTCTTTTCGCCGCGACCGTGTTGGCAACCTGTTTCGCTGTTTCACCCGCGCTCGCGGCTGACTTCATTGTAGGTCCGCAGACCAATTCTTTTTCCGGCTTAACGCGAGGCTATTACTTCACAGCACCGACAGCATTCACGATCGACTCGCTGTTCATTCCGATCGACGCCAGCACAGATAACCAGTGGGTTGAGGTCGTCCGATTATCTAACACTCCTCCCACTTTTACGACCACGACGAATGCGTTCACCAATTTAGGCTATTTTGCCAACCAGAACGGTGCGTCCTCCATCGCGACGTCAATCAGCATCAATACCGGCGACATCATTGGAATCCTAGGCTCGCGCTCGCTCAGCACCACTAACAGCTATGCCGATGGTCCCTTTACCTCCACGATCGGCGGCTTGCCTGTGACGATTGCTCGTTTGGGCTTCCAAGACTCGCTGGTGAACGGTCCCGCCCATGACCTATTCACAAGCCCCGGCTCGCAGCCTTACAGCAGGATTAATTTCTCTTACTCGACGGCGGCAACACCGGGTGCCGTTCCCGAGCCAGCTACTTGGGCGATGATGATTCTCGGCATGGGCGCGGTCGGCTTTGCGATGCGTCGTCGTTCGAAGGTCTCGACGACCGTTAAGTTCGCCTGAAGCACCCCACGCTTTAGGTGCTGGAAGCCGTCACTCGAAAGGGTGGCGGCTTTTGTATTTCAGGCTACCTGACATATCCAACTCTATGCCCGGTTCAGGCCCGTACGGCAGCTAGGGGCGGGATAGGTAGGTTGCACTATCCCCCGCCCTTATCGAAGCCTGTAGGCCACCGGCTGCCCCTCTAAATCCGTCGTAATCTGAATATACAGCCAATCAAGCAGTCCATTGACTAGCCACTAGATCGCTCAAAATGGTGTAGTTTGACAGCTATGCCAGCTTCTTCGAGGGCGCGTCGCACTTCGTCCCTAGCAAGCGTTAGTAAGACCTTGCGCATCCGCAATGCCGACAGCTTCTCTAACCGCCTTCTTACGAACCTTATCCGTTAAAGACTCAGCAAAGAGCGCCTTCAAATAATCGAGTACCTTACCTGACTGCCCTGTTAGACCATCCTTTCTGTTGATGCCCCATTCGTCAAAGACAGCGTTAGGGAATACGTTAGCCAATAGTCGCTTCATATCAGGATTTTTCGAAGCAATTAGATAGATATTGCATTCACGCGCAATATCATCATCACTGTTGCGGGCGTTGCCCCTTAGGGTCAGGACTCGTTGATCAAAACCAGTAGATGACGGTGGCAGCAAGAGCGATCGCGGACAAGAAGACCGTCGGACACCTATCGTAGCGGGTCGCAACGCGGCGCCAGTCCTTCAGCCGTCCGAACATGATCTCGATACGGCTACGGCGCCTGTAGCGGCGTTTGTCGTATTTGATCGGCTCGAGCCGAGACCTGCGACCTGGGATGCACGGCTGGATGCCCTTGGCCTGCAAGGCATCCCTGAACCAGTCAGCGTCGTAGCCGCGGTCGCCGAGTAGCCATTGTGCCTTGGGCAGATCGTCCAGCAACGCGGCCGCACCGGTGTAGTCGCTAACCTGTCCAGCGGTCATGAAGAAGCTGAGCGGACGGCCGTTTGCGTCGGTTACGGCGTGGAGCTTCGTGTTCATACCGCCTTTGGTGCGACCGATCAGGCGCCCGAGATCCCCTTTTTAACCCGCAGGCTCGATGCCGTGCGGTGCGCCTTCAGATACGTCGCGTCGATCATGACAGTCTTTGGGTCGGCATCAGCGGCAGCCAAGCCCTCCATTATGCGGAGAAACACACCCATCTCACCCCACCGTTTCCAGCGATTGTAGAGCGTCTTGTGCGGTCCGTAGTCGCTGGGCGCATCACGCCAGCGCAGCCCATTGCGGTTCACGAAAACGATGCCGCTCAATACTCGCCGGTCGTCAACTCGCGGCTTGCCATGGCTCTTGGGGAAATATGGCCGCAGGCGCGCCATCTGCTCGTCTGTCAGCCAGTATAGGTCGCTCATCCTCAGTCTCCTCACGGAGCCTGAATCAGATCGCGCCTGTTACATCAATGGGTCCTGACCCTAGCATTACAGTTGCATTCTCGACTTGAGGTGAGCGCGGCGGGCGGCCGCTTGGTGCGCTCGTCGCCATAACGACCATGCGATGATGTGGGCGGGCGCGATACGGCGCTGGGCGAGCCGAACGGCAATGCGTCGAACTTCTTGTATGGACCAGCGGATCAGCGCCGGGGTGTCGTGCGCATTCTTTTTGGGGGCGTCACCTCGTTTGCGTGGTGGCGGATCACCGCCATCATGGCGAACGCGAGCATGACCAGCGACACGTGGCGATGCCATCCATGCCAGGAGCGGGTTTCGTTATGGTCGAGGCCGAGTTCGTTCTTGGTCGTCTCAAAGCTGTCCTCGATCGCCCAGCGGTGGCCTTCAACCTGCACGAGCGCGTCGATCCCGGTCCCGGCCGGGCACCAGGTTGTGAAGAACGCCAGTTCGCCGTCCGCGATATGTCGTCGGATCAGCAAGCCGCGTGTCCACACCCCAGTGCGTCCTTCACCGTAATCGGTAGCCTCGATGTCTGCGAGTTCGAGATAGGCCCAGTCGTGCAGTCTCGCTCCCTTCGTCCCATTGCCTGCCGACAGGCGATGCCAGGCGGCGGGATCGAGATCCTGTGCGATTTCACCTGCAGTGCCGAAAACGGCGGGCTTCCCCACCCAAGAGCCAAAGTGATGGTTGGAGCCAACGCCCAGGACATAGCCTTTCCCTGCTCGGCGTAGCGCCTGCTCGACGTCGCCGACGCCGTACACACTGTCAGCGGCGACCCAGGCGAACGGGACGTCGGCTGCAATCGCACGTGCGATCATTTGCACCGCCAGGGCTGGCTTGGTCGCGAACCGCGTCTCCGTCGGGACATGGGCCGAAACCATGCGCGCGCTGTTGCTGGTCCAGTTCTTCGGCAGATACAGCGCCCGGTCGATAAAGGCATGACCGCGGTGCGAGACATAGGCGGCAAAGACGCCGATCTGGCAGTTGGTGATTTTGCCCGCAGACCCGGTGTATTGGCGCGAGACACCACACGACGCCTTGCCCTGCTTGAGGAAACCCGTCTCATCGATCACGAGCACCGCATCCTCGGCAGCCAGCGTCTCGACGACATAGTCGCGTACGATATCGCGCAGCGCGTCAGCGTCCCACCGACCGCGGCCAAGGATCGCCTGCTGCCGCCACGGTCCCGGATCGCCTGCCGCTTCCGCACGCATCCAGCCCGTCTTGCGCCGCTCGTCGCCTAGCAGCCCTTCCAGGAAGAACCCCGCGGATGCCGCGACACGGTCCTGCGTGAACAAACCCCGCATCCGCGCCTTCACGTCACGCAGCGAAGTCGCCCAAAGCTCCAGCGTCGTCTCAATCGATGCACCCGTCATCCACGGTCTCCTGCCATGAAGACCCATTGATTCAGACTTCGCTTAAATTCGCAACTGTAATGCTAGGGCTCAAACCCAATCAGCGGGTTGAGGTGGAGCAACTTTCCTGATCCACTGGCGGCGTGGATCAACGGAAATGGCGCATGGCATTGTTCTGGTTGTCGGACGAGGCGTGGTCGGCGATCGAGCCGCATTTGCCTAAGAACCAACCCGGCGCGAGGAGGGTAGACGACCGTCGGGTGATTTCGGGTATCCTGTATGTGTTGAAAGTGGGTTGCCGCTGGTGCGACTGTCCGATCGACTATGGTCCCTCCACGACAGTCTACAACCGCTTCAATCGCTGGTCGCATCGAGGCTTCTAGCTCAAGCTCCTCGATGCGCTGGTCGATGCCGGCGCGGTGACCAGAAGCACCGCGATCGACAGCACGTATGTAAAGGCGCAACGCGCTGCATTTGGAGGTAAAAAGGGGCTAAAGCGCAGGCGCTCGGCCGCTCACGCGGAGGCTGGACGACCAAGATCCACGCCCTTACCGACGTCGTCGATTGCCCATTTGCGCTGATGCTGACGCCCGGCAACGTCGCGGACATAACCGCCGCGCCGGAGTTGCTAGCCCGCATGGGCCGCGCGCGCTACGTGCTTGCCGATAAAGGCTATGACGCCGACCCGCTTCGTCGCGCGCTACGTAAGGCGGGGGCTGTACCTGTCATCCCAGGCCGCTCTAGCCGTAAGCGGAAGGTTCGCTACGATCGTGAGCGCTACAAAGACCGCCATCTGGTCGAGAACGCCTTCTGCCGCCTGAAGGATTTTCGCCGAGTTGCCACCCGTTACGATAAGCTCGCCGCCAACTTCCTGTCAGGCGTAGCGCTCGCCACCGCCGTCGCCTTCTGGCTGTGAATGAGTCTGAGCCCTAGGCCACGTGGACAAAGGTTGACGCGCGTCGGATCGGTTGATTCAAGGCTGTCTTTTGGAGGCGGCGTTGGTCGAGCGGATTGGGTTTCGGATGATGAGTGGGCTCTGATCAGGCCCCTGCTGCCGTCGGAGCGAGGACGTAGCTGCCGACCCGCGGGAGACAACCGGCCCTATTTCGAAGGCATGGCGCGGACAGGCGCGCAATGGCGGCATTTGCCGGATGAATATGGCAAGTGGTGTGTTCCGGCGGTATCGTCGCTGGGTCGTGATGGGCGTGTTCGAAGCCATGCTGGAGACCCTGGCCGCTGTCGTCGAGCGGGATGTCAGCGCCGACATGATCGACAGCACCGTAGTCCGGGCGCACCACTGCGCCGTCGGGCTAAAAAAAGGGATCAAGAATTCGAAGGGCTCGGCCGTTCGCGAGGCGGCTTCACAACCAAGGCCCTCCTGAGCTTGTCGAAGGGCTGCACGCCCGCTGTGATGGTCAGGGGCGACCGCTATGTTTCGTCCTGACGCCGGGCCAGGCCCACGACGTGAAGGGCTTCGGGCCCTTGTTCGGGATGCTGGCTGACCGGATCGAGGCCCTGCTTGCCGATAAGGGCTATGACGCCGATGCCATCCGCCAGGAACTCGCCAGGGCGGATGTCGAGGCGGTCATTCCAACCAAAAGTAACCGCCGCATACCGATCCCGCATGATCGCGAGAAATACCGTTGGCGCAATCTCGTCGAGCGCTTGTTCAGCAAGCTCAAGAACTGGCGCCGTGCCGCAACGCGTTATGACAAGACCTTAGAGTCCTATCTCGGCTTCGTCGCGCTCGCATCAGTTACGCTGTGGCTGCCCTTTGTCCATGTGGCCTAACGATAAAATCCTGACGCCTTAATAGCGCGTAAGTCGCTGAATACATATGATATTATGCATTGCTTTTTACCCGCGCGTTGGCGAGGGCAACCTCGATATTTGAACTAAATGATGTCCTGTAATGGGATGCCTCCTTCAAACTCACGATCGCTACAGTTGACGAGGAGTATGACTTTGTTAATATATCGTTAATCAAAAGGGGAGAGATTCGGTGCGTTATCCATTAGTGTTACTTGCTATTGTATCTTCTGGCCTGGTCGTCTCACCGGCGTCCGCCGCAACCGTTATAGTGAACGGCGTATCTGGGTTTCCAACTGCGGCAACCTTTGGGACCTACCCAGGCGAGAATACCGGTGGCGGCACTGCCGCTGTTACGACGACTGCCGCACGATCCGGCAATGGTTCGCTCGAAATGAGAGGTGATCGAACCCGCACTCAGGTCGGGATACAATACGCTCCCCTGAGGACTAACCTTGGCGCCCTCTCCAGTATCACAGGCCTTACATTTGACTGGCGCATCGCTGCCGACTCTCTGAATCCGCTAAACGTCGATTTGACGCCAGCGCTGCGTCTGCTGATTCAGGATGGGGCGACTCGCAAGGAGTTGATTTGGGAAGGTGCGTACAACGGTACATACGGAAACACCAACCGTGATACGTGGTACTCGTCGTCGGCGAACGATCTGTTCTATATTACTGGCGGCAGCGTAAATGCCGGTCAGACGATTGCTCAGTGGGCCAGTCAGCTCGCGGGTGCGACCGTGTCAGGCTTCTCGGTTGGTGTTGGTAGCTCCGCGTCAGCCGGATACCATGCGTTCGCTGATAACGTGACGCTGAGCACAACTACCGGAAGCACCAGCTATAATTTTGAAGCCTCACCAAATGGGGCGGTTCCGGAGCCGGCATCATGGGCAATGATGATCCTCGGGCTTGGTATGACCGGGGCCGCTATTCGGCGCCGCGCCAAGGTTTCCAAGGTCAATTTTATAAACCATGTGAAGGCTATCGTAGCCTCATAAAAATTAATCGAGACAGATACTTAGGCCGTCGCGCTCAACAGTGCGTGACGGCCTTTTGTGTCGTTGAATGATTGGTCGCTTCGCCACTGCTACTCTGGCAGTAAGACCACCATCCCGCATCCGCTTAAATCGACGCAATGCCGTACTTTATCAGCTTAAGGATGGCAGGGACGAGCGCGGGCTCCGGTAGGAAATATTCTTACCGCTGGAGCACGGGATGCCTCGCATTTTCGCTAGCACTACATGGCTTGGTACCGCACTGGTATCGCAAAACCGCGCTATCCGGGCCGTCTGTTTACCCGATTTGCTGCACGTTTCCCTCGTCCAGCGCGATCGAGCGCTGGTTTGAAAGCAATCGCACCGCACACTGCTCCGGTGCGGGGAGTGAGCGCCGGAGCGTTTGTTGGCCGATGTCTTCGTGCTTTGACTCGGAAAACCACGATCCGATAACGACCAAATCCTGTTCCCGGCACTAACCCGTATCGGCACCGCCAGAGCATGGATAGTGATGCCCCCCGGCCGTACGAGCCATTGATATTCCCTACGCCACATTTGTGTCTCGATCTGGCAACGGCCGTTGATATCAAACGGTTTTACGGCTCCACGGCTCAAGGGCGGGTTCGATCCGCGATCTACGTTGTCATCTTCGCGCTTTGACTCGGAAAACTTCCCGTCGGCCGATCCGATAGCGCCCAAATCCAGTTCGCCATATTGAGCTGCCCCCTTCTGAGCGGTCCATCGACTATGAGAGTCTGGATCAAGGAAGGGACGACGAATGCCTGCGAAAAAGCACAAGCCGGAAGAGATCATCGGGAAGCTGCGTGAAGTTGAAATCGTCCTGGGCCAGGGCGGGACGACCGCCGAGGCGTGTCGGCGGATCGCGGTCAGCGAGCAAACCTATTACCGCTGGCGCAAGGAATATGGTGGGCTGAAGACGGATCAGGCTCGTCGGATGAAGGATCTGGAGAAGGAGAACCTGCGGCTGCGGCGTGCGATCTCCGACCTGACACTGGACAAGCTGATCCTGCAGGAGGCGGCACGGGGAAACTTCTAAGCCCCGCGCGGCGCCGACGCTGCATTGACCAAGTGAAAGAGGTGCTGGACGTATCCGAGCGACGGGTGTGTCGCGTGCTCGGGCAGCATCGGTCGACGCAGCGCAAGGTGCCGTGTGGGGCAGATGACGAACAGGCGCTGACTGAGGACATCGTTGCGCTGGCCGGGCAGTATGGACGCTACGGTTACCGCCGGGTGACCGCACTGCTGCATGCCGCGGGGTGGTCGGTGAATCATAAGCGTGTCGAACGCATCTGGCGGCGTGAGGGGCTGAAGGTACCACAGAAGCAACCCAAGCGTGGCCGGCTGTGGTTAAACGACGGCTCGTGCATCCGGCTGCGGCCGGAGTATCCGGGGCATGTCTGGGCGTACGACTTTGTCGAAGCGCGAACGCACGACGGGCGCAAGTTCCGGATCCTCACGATCATCGACGAGGCCAGCAGGGAGTGCCTGGCGCTGACCGTCGCACGTCAGTTGAAACACGAAGACGTGCTGGCGGCGCTTGCCGAGCTGTTCATCGCGCGAGGTCCGCCAGCGCATATCAGGTCGGACAATGGCAGCGAGTTCATCGCTACCGCGGTCCAGAAATGGCTCGGCCAAGTCGGCGTGAAGACGCTGTACATCGCGCCGGGCTCGCCATGGGAAAACGGCTATAACGAGAGCTTCAACGGTTCGCTTCGCGACGAGCTACTCAACGGCGAGATCTTCTACAGCCTCGCCGAGGCAAGGGTGCTGATCGAGGCGTGGCGGCGTCACTATAACACCGTCCGACCACACAGCAGCCTGGGCTATCGACCTCCGGCGCCAGCAGCAGCGACCCCGCCATTGCCGGCCTCCGGCTCCGCTTCGCTCCACCTACGCCCGGCAATGGCGGCGGAGGCGACGATGCACTAACTATCTACCCGGACCACCCGGTGGGGGCTGCTCACGGTATGGAGCCAAGCGCCGTCGCCGATCCGAACTGGACGCGTAACGTCTTCCTTCCACGTCGCTGCTCTTGACCGCCGACAAATGATTTTGCGTCACGATAGTTACCTGAGCACCCATCCGAGTAGAGGTCGACGATACGGCCGATGGCATCCCAGAGGCCGTGAATGGTCCGCTCGGCCGCTTTTCGCAGATGCGCCTTCAGTTTGGAGAAGGCCATCTCGATAGGGTTGAAGTCTGGGCTGTAGGGCGGAAGGAACAGGAGCCTGGCACCTGCGGCTTCGATGGCGACACGCACGGCCGGCGCTTTATGGCTCGACAGGTTGTCCATGATGACGACGTTACCGGGCGAGAGTTCGGGCACCAGCACGCGGGTCACGTAGGTGGTGAAGGCATCACCGTTCATCGGTCCGTCGAGCACCCAGGGTGCGATCATGCCGGTGCGGCTCAGACTTGCGACGAAGGTGGTGGTTTTCCAGTGCCCGTGCGGCACGCCGGCCCGCAGTCGTTCGCCGCGTGGCGCTCTGCCGTAGCGACGTGCCATGTTCGTTGATGCCCACGTCTCATCGATGAAGATGAGCTGCTCGGGATCGAGATCGAGTTGACCGTCGAACCATTCCTCGCGCCGCTTCAAGATGTCGGGACGATCCTGCTCGGTCGCGTGCGCAGTCTTTTTTTGCGCGTGATCCCGCGTCGCGCGAAGAACCGCCATATCGTGCCGAGCGCGACCTCGGTGCCGTGATCAGCCAGGAGCGCCTGCAACTCGGCAAGCGTTATGTCGGGGGTCGCCTTGTAAGCGTCTAGGATCAACCCGGCATGCGCCTCGATCCTCATCGAACGTCGATCGCCACCCTGTTGCTGTGGCGCTGGCGTCCCGTGCTGGGTTGCAAGCTGCTGCCACCGGATGGCGCTCGCGGTGCTGACACCGAACCGTACCGCAGCCTGCCGACGCGACAGACCACCCGCGATAGCCGCCACAACTCTATCCCGAAGATCTACCGACAGTGCTCGCGCCATCCATGCCAGCCTCCTGCACCGGCATGAATCCTGAATCAGAAAACCGCAGCGACGGGAATCCCCTTATGATTCAACACGGTGAGAAACCGCTCTAAGCGCCTTGAGCTGACGGGCGAAATTATAGGCTGCCATGAAGTCTGCGAGGTGCACCCGCAACTGCTGGTGGCTCTCGTAATGGAAGCGTTTGACCGTTGCCTCCTTGATGGTGTGGTTCATCCGCTCGACCTGACCGTTGGTCCACGGGTGGTTCGGCTTGGTCAACCGGTGCTCGATGTCGTTTGCTTCGCAGATCATGTCGAAGCGCATCTGACGCGACCAGGCGGTGTTACGGTTGCGCGGCTGCTCGGCAAACTGGATGCCGTTGTCGGTCAGAATCGTGTGAATGCGGTAGGGCACCGCTTTCAGCAGAAGTTCGAGGAACTCCCAAGCCGTCCGCCTGTCAGCCTTGTCGACGAGCTGGGTGACCGCAAACTTGCTGGTGCGGTCGATGCCGACGAACAGGTAAAGTTTGCCTTCGGCAGTCTGAACCTCGGCAATATCCACATGGAAGAAGCCGATCGGGTAGCGCTTGAAGCGCTGTCGCTTCGGCTTGTCCCCCTCGATGTCCGGCAGACGGGATATGCCGTGCCGCTGCAGGCAGCGGTGCAGCGCTGAGCGTGTGAGATGCGGGATCGACGGCTGCAACGCATAGAGGCAATCGTCGAGCGGCAGGAGTGTGTGGCGCCGGAATGCGACGATCGCTGCCTCCTCGGCTTCGGTCAGGGTCGTGGAGTGAGGGGCCTTCGGCCCGGTCTTTAAATCCTCAACCTAGCTCGCTTACGCCACTTCGCCACCGTCTTCGGGTTGATCCCGAGCTCCCGGCTCAGCGTCGAGAGCGAAGCTTGCGATCGCTGTATTGCTGCTCTGACGGCGTGCGTGGTCGCGGCGCTCCCGTGACGTACCTGTCCCATACTGCTTCCTTCCATTCCAACGAAAGGATCGCACCATCAAACCGTGGGATCAAACACCTAGTTTCAAGATTATTTCCACTAAGTATTATTACAATCGGACTTATAAGTCAAAGTCCTGACAAAAGAAGGGCAGTCACCAAAACGTCTTAATACATAATCTCGAACGCCAAGTTTGAAAGCTAATGCCCAAGGGCTTCTAGATTTTAAAGTTTGTAGACCAGCTCTTATCCAACTATTTGTACCAAATTCGATGCGTGCCCAATCAAAGAAATCTCGCGTCGCCTTTATTCTCTTTTTTAGCCCGCCGTGCATTTCGGCATAAAGCAGTCCGTTCCTAACAAGAAAATAAGTGCTCATTGGCGATTTATAGCCTCCCATTGAGCCGGAGCCACAATGTTCCACCGTAGCTTTTTTGCTCATCAATACTTCAAAGCCTAACTTTCGGGCTCTAACACACCAGTCTACTTCTTCGAAATTCAAAAAGAAACGTTCGTCAAACAGTCCAATGCTGTCAAAATGATTTTTGTGGCAAAATAAGGCGGCGCCTTTGACAACTGAAGTTTGGTATAAATTTGGTTTCTGATCGAACTCAGCTTCGGTTATACCAGCATGAAAAACCGAGTTTGATATGTCTTTGTTTCCAAAGAAACTATCGCCCCCCTCATTATCAAACTGGACCGCCCCAATAACTGGCGTAGAAGAAGGTGTACGCACCGCCGCCTTCCACAATTCTGACAAAGTGGTTTGATTGACGGTGGCATCGTTATTTAGGAGGAATAACCACTCAAAACTTTGATCCAGAGCGGTTTTTATACCCCTATTATTTCCGCCGGCCCACCCACTGTTGATGCCAGTTTCAATAAGAGATACATTACCAGATAATCTGGATAAAATTTTTACCGATTCATCGGTGGAACCATTATCTACAATAAAAAGATGCCAGTCTATTCCGATAGACGTCTTTAGTGCATCATAGCAAGACGTGGTTAGACCAGGTCGATTCCAGTTTACGGTAATAACAGCAATTCTGGGGTGGGAATCATCCACAAGACTTCTCCTATCACAGCTAGTCGGTGGAAAATAAAAAGTATATCATGTCGGTTTATTTGATCAATTAGCTATGATTTTGATCGCTGCGTTGCCACATTGATTTACAGAATATCATTTAATTATATAGTACCATATGATATCCTGCTACACCACTATTATAGCTTGTACGCTAGGGTTAACGTTATATGCAGAATAAAACTAAGGAGCAAATTGATCATTTAATGAAAAGATAATGGTAACAATAGTATCATTGTCCGAATTATATGGTTTCTGCCATTTTAGCGGCTAGAAAGCCGTTCACCCCAGCACCGTCCGGGCGAATTCGCGGACCGCCGGACCGATATCGTCGCGCGCCAGCGCCAGCGCCAGATTGGCCTGGATGTAACCGGTCTTGTCACCGCAATCGTAGCGCTTGCCGTCGAAGGTGAAGCCGTGGAACGGCTGCGTCCCGATCAGCTTGGCCATCGCATCGGTCAACTGGATCTCGCCGCCCGCACCCGGTTCCTGCGCGTCGAGGATGTCCATCACCTCGGGCTGGAGGATGTAGCGGCCGGGGATCATCAGGTTGGACGGCGCCTTGCCCTTCGGCTTCTCGACCAGCGCGGTCACCTCGGTCAGCCGCCCCTCGGTGCGGCCGGGCGAGATGATGCCGTATTTGTCGGTCTCGCTGTCGGGCACCTCCAGCGCGCCGATCACGTTGCCGCCGACCTGCTCGTACGCCGCGACCATCTGCTTGAGGAAGCCGCCGACCATCAGTTCGTCGGGCAGCAGCACCGCGAACGGTTCGTCACCGACGATGTCGCGCGCGCACCACACCGCATGGCCCAGCCCCAGCGGTTCCTGCTGGCGGACATAGACCGGGCTGCCGGGTTTCTGGCGGATGCCCTCGATCAGCGCCATCGACTTGCCGCGCGCCTTCATCGTCGCCTCCAGCTCGTAGGAGACGTCGAAATGATCCTCCAGCGCGCCCTTGCCCCGGCCGGTGACGAAGATGATCTGTTTGATCCCCGCCTCCAGCGCCTCCTCGACCGCATACTGGATCAGGGGCTTGTCGACGACGGTCAGCATCTCCTTGGGCATCGCCTTGGTCGCCGGCAGGAACCGGGTGCCGAGCCCCGCCACCGGAAACACCGCCTTGCGTACGCGCTTGATCGTCATGCCAGAGAACTCCAGATTATAACGCCCCCTATCGTGGCAATTTCCCTACGGCAAACGGTGGCTGAACGAGCTTCGGTTGCTAGACCGATCTTTTCTCGCTAGCGCTTCGGACGAATTGCTGCGACGCGGCAAAAGTTGGCCTATTTGACAGGTAAGCGGGGCGAGCGAATGATACTGGTTCGTACCACTCGTATCGATGATCAAGTGCGCACTCTAGCCGATCGCTTGAACATCGCTAGCGGCCAAATCGTCGCGATGCTGGTCGACGAACGGCAAGCACCGGTCCCAACAGAGTTGCCCAAGGTCAGCCTAACGGACGCGGCCTGCGCCAAGCTTGGACTGCATACGCCAAACGATTTTGCTTGGCGCTGCGGGGATTACGGTTTTTATTTGGCCAGGCAGCAGTTTCCCAGCGAAGTTCATTACTGGATGATCGAATACGACGTGGCGATCAGCGGCGACGCAGCGCAGTTCTTCGCTACCTGCGATGCGCATCCACACGTCGATATGCTGGCTGCAGACGTTCGGCCGGCCACTCGCGATTGGTGGTGGCGCGCCAGCGTCGCGGCATCGGACGCCCGACCATATCGCTGCTTTTTTCCGGTCGTGCGCCTTTCTGCTAGGGCAGTCGACACACTCGCAGCAAAGCGCCGCGATCACTCACGCCGCTTGCTCAGGCGCCTGCTCTGGCCAAACGACGAGAGTTTCGCGGCGACTGCGGCAATGGCTGCCGGCCTCTCAATCGCGGACGTGAATGACTTAGGCGAACGGTTCTACGAAGGCGATACCTACTCCTACATCAACGTCATCGACGGGTCGCGCTTCATGCCGGAGGGTGCCGCGCCACGATTACACCACCCAGTGCTGTTCGGCGACGATCTTGCCCGTAAGCTCCAGCGCCTGAAGGACGATCATTCGGCACCGACCCCCCTACCCGAGCGGGTCTATCGCAAGATCATCGCCACGGCGAACGGAGCAATGAGATGGTAAGCCATCGGTGGCTGCCCGGCCAGTTGCCTGTTGCACTAGTCGGGGGGCGATAACGCGGTGTCGTTACGTAAATCAGCGTCTTGGCTGGGTGCGGCGCAGTTGATCGGCCTGATCCTGCAATTTTCAACGTCAATCATCTTTGCACGCTATTTAAGTCCCCATCAAATGGGCATCTATGCAATTGCGGTCGCCTTGGTCGGCCTGCTTTCGGTCATCCAGCAACTCAGTCTGCCCGCGCTTATCATCCGCGAAGAGAATATAACAGAGGATTTCGTGCGTACCGCGTTCACCATGAACGTGGCGATCACGGTAATGTTCGTCTTGGTGATTGTGGTAGCCGCCCTGTCAGGAATGGCAGGATCAGGCGATTCGGGGGTGCGTGACGTTCTACTCGTGCTCGCGATTTCGCCGTTGTTTGGTATCCTGTCGTACTTGCCCATGGCGCAGATGGAGCGGGAAGGGCGCTTCAAGGCACTCGCCCTCATCAGCGCAGTTGCCATCATCGTCAATGCGGTCGTCGGCATTGTGTTGGTGGTGCGAGGCGGTGGTTATATGAGCATCGCCTATGCGCAGCTGGCGTACAGCGCGGTCTATACCGGACTGGCACTGTATGTCGGGCGAGACCATGCCCGGTATCAGTTCGGTCGACAGGCATGGCGACGCGTTCTGCGCTTTAGCATGCAGACGCTGGCGATCTCCGGCATGCATACGGCGGGTGGGCGGATTACCGAATTGCTGATCGGGCGCATTATAAACCTGAGCGCGCTCGGCCTTTTTAACCGGGCGAGTGGGCTCAACAATCTAGTCTGGCAGAACATCGCGAGCATCGTTTCGCGTGTCGTACTAGTCGACTTTGCGGAAACCCATCGCCAGCAGATTTCGCTGCGCGACCGTTATTTGCGAACGGTGGCGGTAATGACAGCCATCCTGTGGCCTGCCTTCGCGGGTCTTGCCGTCATAGCCCGGCCGTTCATCGTCTGGGTTTATGGCGAGCGTTGGGAGGCGGCAGTGATGCCCCTCGTCTATCTAGCGATTAGCTCGATCCTGCTCACTTCAGTCAGCATGACTTGGGAGGTCTTTACCTCGACCGGCCGGATGCGTGAGCAGACCCGAGTGGAGACAATCCGCGTCATAGTGGGCACCGGCCTGTTTGCAGTTGGTTGCCTTTACGGACTGGAGGGGGCGGCCGCGA
This sequence comes from Sphingomonas sp. AP28, assembly GCF_056680455.1. Taxonomy (NCBI): domain Bacteria; kingdom Pseudomonadati; phylum Pseudomonadota; class Alphaproteobacteria; order Sphingomonadales; family Sphingomonadaceae; genus Sphingomonas; species Sphingomonas sp. AP28. The sequence continues at coordinate 18,232 of NZ_JBWXQI010000004.1, forward strand.
GCCGGATCGTGGATGCAGTCTTGGCGCTCTTTATCTACCGGCCTTACCTCAACAGCATGACAGAGACGACGACGCGGGACTTCCTGCCGATCTACCTGCGCAGCGGATTGGCGACGCTGCTCGCGATCCTGCCTGCTTCCGCCGTGGTCGTATTCTACGGTGCGGCCCTGCCCCCCCTGCCGCTGATGAGTGTCGCGATGCTGCTAGGCGGGGGGGCGTGGCTAGGGTGTCTGGCAATGCTGGACCACCCCGCTTGGCAGGAAGTAAGAAAGGTAATGGGGCCATTGGTGGAACGATTGGGTAGAAAGCTCGTGCGATGAAGATATCTGTTGCACTCGCAACCTATAACGGCAGCCGCTATCTGCGCGAACAGCTTGCTAGTCTGTCCGGTCAGACACTTTTGCCCGACGAGCTGGTGGTCAGCGACGACGGATCGACCGATGATACGCTGGAGATCGTGCGCGCTTTCGCGATCACCGCTCCTTTTCCGGTGCGCATCCTGTCCAAGTCAACGCGGCTGGGTTTTTCTGATAACTTTCTTCATGCTGCCGAAGCGTGTCAGCATGAAGCAATCGCCCTTTGTGATCAGGACGATGTCTGGCTGCCGACCAAGCTGGAGATAGAAGCCGCGCGATTGCACGCGGATCACAGCCTGATCGTGCTTCATACCCTGACAGTGACAGACGAGCTTCTTAAGCCGACTGGGTTGCACTGGACCCAGGATATCGAGAAAGATGAGGTCTACGAGCCGTTGCAGCTTGATCCCTACTGCGTTGGCTGGGGCAACACGATGATGTTCCGCCGAGAACTGGTCCACCTTATCGATCGGCAGCTTCGGCCTCGGCAGCCTGAATTTCCTGATCGTCCGCTTTCCCATGATACCTGGATCTATACCCTCGCTGCCGCGCTCGGCCGTGTGTCGCACATCACCAGGCCACTGATCCTGTATCGCCAGCACGGCAGCAACGCAGCCGGCTTCATTGGTTGGCGCCCGCGAACCAAGCTGGAGGAAGTGGCCAAAATCGAGATCGTCAGGCATCGCGAACAGGCGCTGATCACGGCGCAGCTTGCTAAGTTGTTTAAGCAATTGCGCGATGGCAACGGCCCGTTTGCACCGGCTGCTGGCACTGCAGCTGTTGTATTTGCAGACCGTCACCATCGATCGATGGCACGTGCTCTGATGTTCGACGGAGCGTCGCTCTCGTCGCGACTTCAGGCGTACCGCGATTTTCATGAGGCTGCGGACGGTCAGCGTCCATGGTTAGGATCGCGTATCAAGACTTTGTTGCTGGGCGTCTCGGGCCTTGTCCGCCTGATCCGTCCAGTATCAACATAAAGAGGTTAGAGGCGAGCTATGCCGATTATCGTGGATGTGCTGATCCCAGCCTTCAATGCCGAAGCAACGATCCGAACTGCCGTGGAGAGCATTCAGCAACAGACTCTACGTGATATCCTGATCCACGTCGTTGACGACGGGTCGACCGACGGCACTCCCGTCATCTTGGCAGAGATGGCGCAAGCGGACTCGCGTATACATATTTATCGCCGAGAGAATGGCGGAATCGTCGATGCCTTAAATTACGGCCTGACTTTCTGCCAAGCCGAATTCCTTGCTCGCCATGATGCCGACGATCTGGCCTATCCTGAGCGGCTTCAGGTGCAAATCGACTATCTTCGCGCTCATGCTGATGTGGTGGCGGTTGGTGGTCAGGCGCGGCATATTGGTGCTGATGATCAGCCGACCGGCACTGTCACGGCGTTGGAATCACCCGATCTGTGCGACCCGGACCATATTCCCTCGCGTGAGCCCTATATCATCCATCCGCTGCTGACGTTGCGGCGTGTGGCGCTCGAACGGGTGGGCGGGTATCGCTTCGCGGTACACAGCGAGGACACCGATCTCTACTGGCGGCTGCGTGAGGTGGGACGGCTGGTCAACCTGCCCCAGGTGCTCGCCGATTACCGCCTCCATGACGCAAGCATCTCCGGTACGTCAGCAACCAACGGCCGGATCATGGCTGTGAATGCCCAGCTTGCCGGTTTATCGGCCCGGCGCCGGCGCGCCGGACGCCCCGACCTGAATTTCCTAAAGGATCGCGTTGCCGGGTACAAGCAAGCTGGAGGACTGGCCGGGGTAGTGGAACTGGCCTCCGCCGGTCTCGATGCGGATGAGCGGGCGTATCTGATCCGTGCGACTGCGGCCAAACTGCTGGAGTTGACCACCTACCGTCCTTATGATCTGAGCTGGGGAGACGCCGTATTTGTGCGTCATGCGCTTGGTGACGGCATGCCGGGTGTGCCTGCTGAACGACGCAAAATTTTAGAGCGGCACGTCAGCGGTGCAGCCGCACGGCTGGCGACCAAGGGCGAGTGGCGAACGGCGTTCGCACTTATCCCGCCCAAGCTGTTCCCCGGTTTCGCGGCGCGTGTAGCTATGCGACTGGCAGTACCGAATTCGTTTCACCGCTTTATCCAGCGTCGCGGAACACGCATGGCGCTGGGCGACTAGAGCGGTTTCTGATCAGTCTGCATCGTAACCAGCGGCTGCGAAATAGTTCGAGCATTCCTGGGGCGAGTAGAGGTCGACGATACGGCCGATGGCATCCCAGAGGCCGTGAATGGTCCGCTCGGCCGCTTTTCGCAGGTGCGCCTTCAGCTTGGAGAAGGCCATCTCGATAGGGTTGAAGTCCGGGCTGTAGGGCGGAAGGAACAGGAGCCTGGCACCTGCGGCTTCGATGGCGACACGCACGGCCGGCGCTTTATGGCTCGACAGGTTGTCCATGATGACGACGTTACCGGGCGAGAGTTCGGGCACCAGCACGCGGGTCACGTAGGTGGTGAAGGCATCACCGTTCATCGCTCCGTCGAGCACCCAGGGTGCGATCATGCCGGTGCGGCTCAGACCCGCGACGAAGGTGGTGGTTTTCCAGTACCCGTGCGGCACGCCGGCCCGCAGTCGTTCGCCGCGTGGCGCTCTGCCGTAGCGACGTGCCATGTTCGTTGATGCCCAGGTCTCGTCGATGAAGATGAGCTGCCCGGGATCGAGATCGAGCTGACCGTCGAACCATTCCTCGCGCCGCTTCAGGATGTCGGGGCGATCCTGCTCGGTCGCGTGCGCAGTCTTTTTTTGCGCGTGATCCCGCGTCGCGCGAAGAACCGCCATATCGTGCCGAGCGCGACCTCGGTGCCGTGATCAGCCAGGAGCGCCTGCAACTCGGCAAGCGTTATGTCGGGGGTCGCCTTGTAAGCGTCTAGGATCAACCCGGCATGCGCCTCGATCCTCATCGAACGTCGATCGCCACCCTGTTGCTGTGGCGCTGGCGTCCCGTGCTGGGTTGCAAGCTGCTGCCACCGGATGGCGCTCGCGGCGCTGACACCGAACCGTACCGCAGCCTGCCGACGCGACAGACCACCCGCGATAGCCGCCACAACCCTACCCCGAAGATCTACCGACAGTGCTCGCGCCATCCATGCCAGCCTCCTGCACCGGCATGAATCCTGAATCAGAAAACCGCAGCGACGGGAATCCCATTATGATTCAGCCCGGTGAGAAACCGCTCTAATCGACCGCTTCGGTTCAGGTGACCAGCGTAATGTCGGGAATAATAGGTCGAAACGCTCTCCTCAGGAGAGATCATCCTCGAATTCGGCAGACGGCTCCACGGGGGCCGACCACAGGCATAGCAGCGTGGCTATGATGATGAAGGGCATGAACAAAAGATAGCCCCCCCCCATCTGGTAGTTGACCAACAAGTAGAGCGAGACCAGCGCCATGTCGCGCCGCCACCACGACCCGATCACATAGGCAGCAAACATCGCAAGACCGACCGTTCCATATTCGAACACAATTTTCAGTGCGGTGCTAATGCTGCCCGCGACGCTGGTTCCCATGCGTTCCAGCGCGCCGGGCCCAAATCCGATCAGCGTGCGCGTGTCCCCGGAAAAGGCCCGCAGTACGTCGAACTGAACCATGTAGCGGGCATAGCCGCTGCTGCCCGAATAATTAAGTTCGTTGGCTCGCCCCATCAGCCCGCCGAACAGGGCCGGCACGGCAACCGCCGCTAGACCGGCAAGGATTGCGCCGACCAACATCAGCCCAATCAGCCGGCCAGACGCACGTGGCGCAAACACCACCGACAGTGCCGCCGCGATTGCGAAGGCGAGCAGCCCAGTGCCTGCATAGGTCGTGAGATAGGCAATGCCGTACAGGGGTAGGAAGCGCCAATCGCGGCGTACGAACACATCCACCACCACCGCAAGCATAACGAACTGTGAGAAGATGCTGGGCTCCAGCAAAAAGAAGCCGTTCGAGCGCATCACCGACGATCCGTAGGCGACCACTGGATGATAGTTGAACCACGGCTCCGCCAAGATCGGCCTGAGCGCGGGCACCCAGTCAATAAACGCGAATACGCGAAACCCTGCAAACTGAGCGAGATACTGAAAAATACCCGCCGCAGCTATTCCCCGTAGATATATGACGAAGATGTTTAGCGTCTGCGAGCCATCGAACCGTGCGGTCGGCGCTGCGAGCATCCCAACATAGACCAACAGCACCGAGGCCAGCGAGGGCAGACTAATGCCGTTGATGCGTGAATCCGGCGTGTTGACCGCGATCAACGTGCTAACTAGAGCCGCTGCTGCAAAAGCACCGAACGTCAGCGTGCCGCCCAGACGTAACCGGGCTCGCCCTGTCCACAACAGCCATCCCGTCATCGTGAGAAAGGCAAGGAGGCACCAGTAGAGGATGCCACCGCCGACGATAACGCAGAATCGCTGGAGCAGTAGGCAGAAGATCAGGTTGAGATGGACGAACAAACGGCTGGCGCGAAGGTCGCCAGCCGTGATCTTATTCGCCACCGCAGCGTCGTCTGTCCAGCTGTCGCTCGGGATGGCGTTCGTCAGGATTCGCCGGACTCCGTTCCATGGGCAGACATGACGCTGGTGACAGGGGCCGCTCCGCGATCTTCCACAGGCCCGTGGCGTCGTAGCCAGCGTGTCAGCCGACGCTCGATCCAGATTTGGCTGATATGCGCCACGGCAAGCGCAGGCAGCAGCGCCGTGATTGCAAACACCAGTTGGGCTGCAGGGCCAAGCGTGGCGACAAGGCCGGACCCGATCAATGCGGCCTTGACCGGCGCCATGACGACGGGATGCCAGAGATAGAAACTGTAGCTAATTGTGCCAAGCCACTGCAGCGGCGCGCTTCGCAACAGTGCGCAAAAGGCGCCTTGTTCGCGGGCGATACCAAGCAGGGCCAGCCACCCTGCGGCGCCGGCCGCCGCCATCAGCGGCAGCGCTGCTGTCCAAGCAATGATGTCGAAGCGGACAGGCGTCAGCAAGGCGATCTCCCCTTGTGGGGCAAGCAACTCTGCACACCGCCAAAGCAGCAGGAAGGCAACCAGCCAGATACCTGGGACCGCCCCTAGACGGACGAGGACGCGACGATCGAGCATTCCTGCCGCGATTAGAACGCCTGCTGGCATCAGCAGTGCTCGCGGCAATACGGCAATCAGCAGCGTACCTACAACAACAGCCAGCCGCCGCCAGCGCAGGCCCCGGCGGCCGGCATACCAACACAGCGCGGCTAGTGCGTAGAAGCTCACCTCGTAGCCTAGTGACCAAGCGGCAGGATTGACCTGCGGCAGGTCGTAGACTGGTGGCGGGGCCAGGAAGTTGAGTAGCCAGTCGGTGAAGGGGGGCATCCAGTGCCGGGTCGCCAAGCTCAGGACGGTGATGACGATGAGCGTCGTCCATAACAGTGGATAGATGCGCGTCGCCCGATCCCATGCGAAAGCACGCAACGATGGCGCACGCGAGAGCGCACCCATGATCACAAATCCACTGATGCCGAAAAACAGCTCCACGCCGAACTTGAATGACCCGAATGCGTATACTGCCAGCCAGCTGTCAGCAGGGTAAAAGGTCGCCAGCCCCGAATTGGCAACGTGGAATGCAAACACCAGCACCGAGAACAGCCCACGCGCGCCATGGACCGAAAGATTAAGCTTCGGTCTGCCGCTTTCGAGCGTTCGCTCAGGAGCGATGCGGGAAAACGAATTGGACTTGCTTTCGATCAATGGTTTGTGTCACTATCGTTACAGGAGATACAGCCACGATGCAAAAGCATGGCATGAAACCCACGTTCGATCATATCAGGTTCGTAACCATGTTTGGTGATCTGATATGCATATGTGTGAATTATCTTTCGCACATGACCATTACAAACGTTAGCACTCCCGAGGGCCGCTACGGTGTGGGAACAAGCTCGTTTCCACAACATTATCACCGTGCTGTGTCCCTTGGAGCATGGCTGGGATTGCTGGCGGGTGGCGGCTTGTGCTGGGCCCTTATCCTGTCGTCGATCTGATCCGGACATCAGCCTACGGGTGCTGTGTAAGTCTGATATTCATGATCCACGTCGTCGATCGCGTAAGCGGCTACTGCCTTCATGTTGACTTGGGTCATGATTATCCCAGACATGCGCACTCGGACTGATGCCAACCGGCGCAGTGCCGAACGGACAATCGGCACTGGTGTATGTTTCCATCGCACCACCATGAATGCCTGATCAACGAAATTCATCAGCAGGCGTGACTCTACTGCGGCAAGCGACGGTGCGGTATCGATAATGACGATATCAAACACCTGACCAATCCGCTGCATCAACTGATGAAGGTTTGCTTCCGAGTTTATATGGCGATGCTCAAACCGTTGGATCAGCGACGGCAAGATATATGCGCCGCTCCGCTCATCCCGGAGCAATGCGTCACGGACCTGCCCCTCCTCTGCTAATACCTCCGTCAATCCGACCTGCGGTGACAGTCCAAATATCGAGGCGATGCTGGGACGGCGGATATCGCCGTCGATGAGCAACGTGCGCCGGCCGCTGATCGCAGCGATGCGGGCCAGGCAGGCGGCCGTGGTCGACTTGCCTTCTCCCGCCCGCGCGGACGTGATGCCCACCACCCGCATTTGTTCGCCATGCCCTTCATTTTCGATTGCGAACAATAGGCTTCGCATCGCTTCGGCGAGAGGAGAAAGGGGGCGTTCCACCACATAGTCGATCGGCGCCATGCCTTGATCCGAAGCCGCCGCGATCGATGCAAGCGCAGGCACGTTGACGACATGGCGCAAGCCAAGCGCCTCTTCTGCTTCGCGTGAAGACACCAGTGTTTGATCGAACAGTTGCAGCACCATCACGGTGCCGCCCGCGAGCAGCAGGGCGATCGCCACCGCCAGTGCTGCGTCCAGCTTGCGGTTGGGCGAACTCGGCTGTTCCGGGGGTAGTGCAGGTGATAGCGGACGAGCGTCGGCATCGGCGACGATCGCTTGACTGGCAACGATCGTCTGCCGCTGAAGAAGGGCGTTGTAATTTGTTCGAAGTGCATCGGCACGGCGTTCAAGTTCGTTTAGTTCCACGGAAGCGGAGGTATTCGCCGCCAGTTCGCCGCGCGAGGCGCTGGCGATCCCGCTAGCGGCGCTGGCGCGCTGCCCGGCCACCTGAACGCGAGCTTCCAGATTTGACATGACCCGGCGAATTTCTGCTTGAATCTCGCCGTCCACCTTGGCCAGTTCATCACGGGCGCGCGCTACTTCGGGATGCTGGGGCTGGTAACGGGCTTCGAGTTGAGCAAGCTTGGCGCTAGCCTGTGCCCGCTGCCCGCGCAATTGGTTGACGACGGGGGAACTGAGGGCTTCGCCTACGTCATCGCCATTCGATCCGCGGGCAAGCTGCGATCGCGCGGTGGTGAGGCGTGCGCGTTCCTCCGCCAGCTGGGTCTGGGCGGTTGCTTCCTGTTGCTTGTAAACCGACTGTTCTTGCTCGGTCAGCGTTTCGCCGTTGGCGCTGAGCAGATTGCGGGCGCGACGATAGGCAGCGACCTTTGCCTCGGCCTCCACCACGCGACCGCGTAGATTGTCCAACTCGCGGCGCAAACCGGCATCGGTGCTGCGCGCTGCGTTCAGGCGGCTGTCCACCTTCAACGCGAGATACTGGGTCACGAATTCATTTGCCGTCATCGCGGCAATCATGGGATCCGCCGCGGTGAAAGATACGGCCAGCACGTTGGTGCCACCCGGCCGGTCGACCTTGACGCGTCCCTCCGTTGCATTGAGTATCGCACGTTGCGGCGGAGGTGTCTTGTACTGGGTAACGATACGCCCATAATCGTTGCGCTGTCGCCGCATTGCGTCGATGACGCGACGTGCCACCCCTGCCGAGCGCAACACTTCAATCTCAGACGCGACGGCCTCGTCATCAGCCGAGTTTACAGGAACGACGTCGTTATCCTTGGCCTGGACGTTCAGGATCCGCGAGTTGACCAGTAATGTCGCTGCCGCGGTATATTGGGGTACCCGTTGCACGATATACGTGCCCGCCGCCGCCAAGACGATCAGGAAAACCGCCAGAAACGGCAGCCAGCGCCGGCGCAGCACCATAAGCAAGCGCCGGAAATAATCAGTGGGGGCCACAGGACGGCGCGGCAGCGGCTGGCTCTGTCGCGTCAGTTCGCGGCCGGCGGTTTTATCGATGGGAACGGGTATCTGGTTCACGTCAGATCCTTACGCCGAGACCCACGAGGATTCTGTCCCGGGTTAAAGACTTATATCGCGCCTGCCCAGTAGACGACAGGTCTAGCCGGTCGGCGCTGACTCGAAGAGAATAGTTCCGATTAAGTCGGTAGTCGGCGCTGGCTGTCAAGTTGGACCGGCCGTCGCGGCGGTCAACGCCGTTGAAGCGGTCACGTTCGTATTGGAAGCTTGCACTCACAATCAGCGATCGCAACAACTCGTGGTCGACTTGAATACCGCCAATCAATGCCACATAGGTGCTGGACTCGGGCGTACCAGCGTCATTGACGCTACGAACCGCGTTCACCGTCACCGTCGTCAGCTGTGATGGAAAGAAAAAAACACGGGAATTCACCGCCAGTGCCGAAAACTGGCGAAAGTCGCCGTCACGGTAGGCGGAAGTGATATACCCCAAGCCGATCTCACCTCGCGCCAAGATCGGCAACTCGAACCGGGCGCCGGCAAGAAACTCGGCCGTCTTCGCTCCACGTTGCACTCCCAGCGAACTAAGCTGTGCGTAGGATGACGAGGTATAACTACCTTGCAGGAAATATGCGACGGCGGCGCTCTGTATTACGTCGGCACGACCCCGGACCGAGCGGATGGTGCCGTCCCGATAATCCTGATCTAACTCGCCGCCGGAGCGCAGTTGACCGTCGCGGTAATTGTACCGCTGCAGCCCGGCTTCACCTGCTATCAGGATGCTGCCCAGACGCTTGCTGAGTGCGACGCCTCCGGTCACTTCGCTGAATGCAATGGGACGTCGCGTCAGGGCGAACGCGTTTTGCGATTCCCGCGATTCTCTGTTGGTGCGGAACCGGCCTAGCAGGCGCACCCGCATCTGCCCGCCAAGATCCTGCGTTCCATAACCAGAAACGCTGACTGCGTTCAGGTTTTCCGTTGGGTTCCGAGCATAGCGAGTAAGGGTACCATCCACGCTCAGGTTGACCGAACGGTTCGATGCACTGGCGGCAAGCTGGACGGAAGGCGCCACCCCGACAAAAACGTCGCCCTGCTCGTCATCCTCGAGCGCGAAGATGTTGTCGGTGGCGTTTCCCGTTACCTCGACCGCAGGGGACAAGGTGAAATTGCCGACGGGCAGGCCAGGCACCTCGTAGCCCGTCGTCATCCGCTCGCGGACGGGCGTGTAGCGGAAAAAACGAATGCTCTCGTCCGGAGGCAGCAACTGCGCAACAGCCGGCACCGCCGCCATGATCATACCACCAGCAAGTAGTGCAGCACCGACCGGACGACGAGCTTCAATCATCAAAAGAACCGCTCCAGGATACGCACGGTATCGCCAGGCAGGACTTGCAAGGATGAATCAAGACGGTAGCGGACTTCCTCGGGCTGGTTGAGGTGCTGGATTATCACGACCTTGTGGTTCGCGCGGTAGCTAAAGCCACCTGCGGTCGCAACGGCAGAGTTGACGGTTAATCCCACGCGATAGGGATATTGACCTGCACGATTTACTTCGCCCAGAATATAGAAAGGGCGGTACTCGGTGATGTCCACGCTGACCTTGGCGTCCTTCACGTAACCAACGCGCAGCCGGTCAGTCAGGAGCGCCTGAAGTTCCGGCAGGCTTAACCCCGCCGCCTTGACCTGGCCCAGCAGCGGGTACGACAAGCTACCGTTGCTGCCGACCACGAACGTGCCGGTTAATCCTTCCTCCCCATAAACGTTCACGCGTACCTTGTCGTCGGGGGCAAGTCGGTAGACCGGTGGTGTTGTCGTCACTTCGGGACCATCGACCACGGCACCGCCGGCACAATTGGCGGTTGCCAGAATCAGGGCAAGCCCCATGGATCGCAACAGGGTCATCGATTGTTCTTTTATCACTCATCCCCCTATACAGTATTTGAGCAATGGCGGTAGGGCTGCCGATACCACTAAAAGCGCCGTTTTGAGACAGCTATGGTGAAGCCCAGTCCCCAGGCCAGGTGCATCACTGCCATAGCCGGAGCTGCGGCCATCATGCAGTGGTTGCGCCCTCGCACCGTCATCCCCGTCGCGGCGGCAAGCACCATGGCTACGTAGCCGATCGGCGCAATCAGGAAAAACGGCGACAGCAGCGACAAGAGCAGTGTTGCGAGGACAGTGAACGATACCAGGGGCGGCAGCAACTGGCGCAGGCGTAACCGCTCGCGGTGCTTTAAAAACGTGCGTGCGCGTCCTTCCCCATAGCGGCGGTATTGGGTAAAAAGGGCACCAAGGGTGCGACGAGGGAAATAACCGACCTTGATTTCCCCCGCGAGCCAGATGCGCCCCCCCGCCTGGCGCACACGATAATCCAGTTCTGCGTCTTCGTTGGCCCGGAAGGATGGGTCGTATCCACCGACCCGGCAAAACATCGCGCGGTTGATGCCAGCGTGATGGCCGTGATCGACGAAACCGGAGAAACCACCGACGCGGTGCGCCGATCCACCCGTGCCGAGGCGGCTGTTCATCGCAGCCGCGATGCCATGCTGCATGCAAGTCTCGCCGCGGGTGTCGAGGCGGACAGCGACCATGGTTATGTCTGGCGTCGTGAAACGAGCCATAACCTGCGGTACGAAATCGTCTGAGTAGACGGCGTGGGCGTCAATACGGACGATGGTGTCCGCATCCGAACGGGCCTCCATTACCGCCAAGTTGATCCCCGCCGCCTGCAAGCGCGCGGCGTTGTCGACTAGGCGTATGCGGGGGTCGTGCGCCGCTCGGTCGGCAACGATTGTCCGGGTGGCGTCGGTACTACGACCGTCGGCCACCAGTATCTCTGGAACAAGCGTAGCGGGCAAGCGGGCCAGCTGGTCCAACAGGTCGCCGATGCGCCGTGCCTCGTTCAGTGTGGGGATGATGATCACGGCGCTCCGGGTCATGCGTCATGGTCCGGAGCGAATGCGCCCACAAAGGCAGTATGTGCATGTTCAAGTGTCAGTGGCGCAACCTGGTTCCCGGCGGCCGCGGCGAGGGATGCGCGGCGCGCAGGATCGGCCGCACGGGCAAGCGCAACCGCCAGATCGTCCCTCTCGAAATCGGTGATCTGTTCAGGCGGAAGAAAGTCGCAAAATGCATCGATTCGCGATGCCAGCACCGGCAGATTGTAAGCGATCGCCTCCAGCATGGAGAGTGGCATGCCCTCCCAACGCGAGGGCATGACGAGGATATCAGCAGCCGACAGATAGAGGTCGGGCCGGTCGGTCCAGGGCACGGATAGCACGGTGCCGGCCGGCAGCCGCGCGGTCGCCGCGTCCACGATCGCGCGGCCGGGGCCGTCGCCGACCAGTACAAATGACCAGTTGGCCAGCTGTTCCGGCCCGGTACGCTCGATCGCGGTGAATAGTCGGTCGATTCCCTTTTGCGCAGGGTCCAGCCGCCCCAGTACTAGCGCCAGCCGGCGGTCGCTGTGCAACCCGAGGTCGCGTCGCGCCTGCGCGCGGTCGGTACGCGGGGGTGGGGCGACGGTATTGTGGGCCACGGCGATTGGAACCGTGACGCCATGCGTGCGCAACTGTCTTGCCACCGCGTTGGAAGGGACGACATAGCTGTCAGGCCGCCGATAAAGCGCCCGCCGTATTCTATCACCAATTAGGCCGGAACGCCCCATTGCTCGCATCGAATGGGCCATCGGGATGTAACTGATGACACGGACGTTGCGCGGCAACGCCCGAAGTGCACTGGCGAGATTTTCGATCCGCCCCTGCACCAGTAATATGGTCGAGGGGCGTTCTGACGCGATCAGCCGCGCCACTACGCGCTGGTAGCCAAAGCGCACGAAACGTAGATACGGCTCGGCCCTGCGCTTCAAATTGTCACAGGCTATAACCGCGACGTCAGGCGCAAGCGAGGCAAGCGCCGCGGCTAACCGCACATTGGACCGCGGCACTGTGAACGCAATTCGATCAAAGCGCCGGGACGCGATCAGGCCCGGCAGCAGCGCAAGCAGCATCCGCTCGTGTCCGCCGAAATCGGGGCTGTCGTGCAAGATCAGCAGCGTGTCGGTCACGCGTTGATAGAATTTCTGTGTGTGACTCGCCACTGCGTGATCGCGGTACGGTAGACCGCAACGGTGCGCCTGCCTATTGCATCCCAGCTTGGCACGGCATCAGCGACGCTGCGGGTAGGCCTGCGACCGATCGATCTAGCCAGCGCGGCGGCCAGCGCCTCCACATGCCCCGGCGGGACTAGCTGGCCCACTTCGCCATCCGAACCGACCAGTTCGGAAAAAGCGCCGAGGTCGCTTGCTACGATCCACGCGCCGGTCGAGGCGATTAGCAGGAAGACGCCGCTCGCCTCGATCTCCCGGTAGGGAAAGACGAAGGTGTCTGCCTCGCTGAGCAGAGCTTCCACCGCAACGTCGTCCAGATAGCCCGGCCGCCATTCCAGCACGTCGGACAATCCCAATGCAGCTGCGCGGGCAATCAGCGGATCAAGCGGAATCAATGGCTCGCCCGCGACTACGACGCGCAGCTGCTGCCGCACGTCCATGGGCAAGTGAGCCAGTGCCTCCACCAGCACGTCGACGCCCTTGTACGCCTGAATCTTACCAAACTGGACCACTGTCCAGCGCGCCGACGACCGCCTGTCTCTGGGCGGGGTCATTCCCGCCGCTAGCAACCCATGTGGTATCACCGTCATTCGTGTGTCGGCAATCCCCATTGCCATCAGGATACGCCGCCCGGCCTCTGTGTGCACGATCAGATGATCCGCGACCTCCAGTACCGCATGGAAGCCACTACGTTGGGCGGAAGATACGCGCTTGCCGTTAAACGGCGCAGTGTCGTGGACAGTCAAGATCACAGGACATTTACGCTGTAACCGGCGGATCGCAATCGCGTCGAGCAGCGGCAGGACGGACCACTGGAAGTGTACCGCGGCCACGGACCGTTTGTCGGCCATCGCCACCAAATGCCGCAGACCCGCTAGATGCTCCAGGCCTTTGACCAACTTCGCCGCGCTACCGTCGCGACGGCGCCTGCCATCGGTCAACGGATAAAAAAAGCGCAACACCTCGTCCGCCTTGTCGAACGCATCGCTTTCGTTCGATCGAAGCTGCCGTGTCGCCCAGATCGGTCTAACGTTCGCGGAACGAAGGCCGCGTGACAGGCTGGCATCATATGGGGCAGTGAACAGTGAGGGGTCCACCAGCAGGACTTCTTTGTCCTCAGTGTTCGGAGTTTCGAATTCCTGAACAGGTGATCCCGTGTAGCAAGATGGATTCAAGAGCAACCCCTTGCCGACACTACTGCTGGAATCGTGCGTGACAGTACAAACAGGTCAATCCGCAGCGACTTGGACCGGCTATAGACCGTATCCAGCACTACACGACGACGGTAACTCAAGTCGTTACGCCCGCTCACCTGCCAGAGCCCGGTGATGCCGGGCCGCACGCTGCAATAATGGTGAAAGTATCGACCATAGCGGATTGCTTCGCTGGCGATGATCGGACGCGGACCTACCAAACTCATATGGCCAACAACTACATTCAGCAACTGCGGGACTTCATCCAAGCTCGACTTGCGAAGCAGTCGACCAAGCGGCGTAATTCGAGGATCTTGACGCAGCTTGTGGTCACGCTCCCACTCCGCAGCAGCCTCAAGGTCTGTAGCAAGCAGTTTGGCAAGGCGAACGTCCGAATCCACGACCATTGTGCGGAACTTCAGGCACGGAAAGCTTTTGCCGCCACGGCCGATCCGCCGGTGAGCGAAGATCGGCGATCCGCCGTCGCTAGCCCAGATAAATAGGGCAAGTGCCACTAACACCGGGGCCGCTAGCATCAGAAAGAGAAGCGCGGTTGAAAGATCAAGCAAGCGTATGATGCCGTGCTCGATTGAAACGCCAAACCAATGCACCCTCGGCGAGGTTCGATCGCCGCCACTGATATCAATCGAGATAGGCGAGGTAGCAAGCGAAACCATCGGGCAGCCCTTTCTCTACACGCATAGAAAACCTAGCGTGCGAACAGATTGTAGCTCTCCAACAGCCCGCTTATGCGGTTCGGCATTATCGGTTAACAGCGCATATACCATTATCTCGCAAGTGCGAAAGAAAAATTAACCGCTCTTATCCAACGCGATCTCGAAAAATGGCTCATAATGGGACAGCTAGAGGGGTCCCAAGTCTGGCCCAGGCTCGAACTTCCCATTTTGTGCGAGCGCATGCAGCACGTCCGCATCGACCTGTGCGTCAAATTTTCGCGCAAACCATGCACCACTTTGCAGCAGGCGTGACAGGTCATCGATCGTCAGCAGCTTGGGGCCGGGCCAGTAGATCGCGCGACCATAGAACGGGGCAATCCGATCGCGCCAAGGTCCGTTCAATGCTAGTGTCTGCATGATCAGTTCGTCACTGAGTAATAGACGTCGCATATAGTTCGATATGCGACGCGTCAGCGGGGCCGTTGCGGCCCACTCGCAAAAAGCGCGTGGCACGATGATCCATTGTGATCCTTTGTGATCGATCGCGAAACCTGATGGCGGTCGACGGCGTCCGGGCAGGCAAAAGGCACGTAGCGGCGTCTCGAGCATAGGAGACCAGCGGTGATGCCAGTCGTCGGGTGGCAACGTCATGATCGGCTTGAGTTCAACGTGAAGGCGGTCGCCGCTGGCAACGATATCTGCTTTCACGTCGTCAATTGATTTTAGCGGGTAACATTGTCCGCTCAGGTTGACGAAATGACTCCAAGATATCGGATGCCTTAGCGCTCGCTGGACAGCATCGAGCAAAACGCGTGATAGTGACCACCCGCCCCAGTTCGTGGCATGCGATCGCATCAGCACGATATTGGGCCTGTCCGCGCAGATACGGCGAACTTCCTGCATCAGCCCGCGTCGATCCTTTTTGATTCCTAACCGTGATTTCAGATCAACATGCACCAGGAACAGATCGTCTGGCGTGTAGATTGCCCGCATCAGCCACTCAAACTGATAGGGTTTGTGATGAACCATCACGAAATAGGCCAAACGGTTAGTTGCCATTGCATATCCTTGGTAAATGAGGAGTGTCTTCTGTGGCATGTTTACCAGTTCGGCATGCGATCCGCACGCGAGGAAGGCGGCAAAAAGCCTCTCTTCCGATCTACTGGCTTTAACAGCGACTTAACCTAGGTGGTCTAGTGCCCCCTGATATGATAAAGGGGCCTGCCGTCATGTTTTGGAAAGTCGGTGCCGTGTTTTTGCTGCTGCTTTTGGGTGCCTGCGGTGGTGAAGGCAACGGAAAGATTTCCGACGTCACCGTTGTGCCTACAGCGGTGGCCACGCTTCCGGCAGCAACTCCGACGCCCGCCCCGGTATCTACACCAAGCGCAACGGTTGCTGCCGGTGCTGCGATCAGCATTTCTGCAACCAGCACTGCCTTGATCCCGTTAGGTTTGTATGTCGGTAACCCAAACGGCAACGACACGGCTGCAATGAGAAAATTCCAGGTCGACTGGGATGCATCGGTGCGACAGTTGCGGCGCAATCCGCAGTTTTTTGGGACCTTCACCGACTTTGGTCAAGACTGGAAAAGCTGGTCGAGCAATGCCGGATGGACCGCATGGTCGTTTAGCCAGTCTGGGCGTGGTGCGGGATTGAAACCGGTAATTGGTATTAAACTTTCAACCAATGCCTACTGGAATCGTCAGGCTGATGCTTTCCGCGAAATCATCGATGGTAAGCATGATCAGGTCTACCGAGACGTGGTCATCGCATGGCGCGATGCAGGGTATACCGAGCTTCGATTCCGCATCTCCTACGAATTCAATGGCAACTTCATGCCGGATAATTTTGGAAACGATGCTGTCACACTTGATCTGTGGCGCAAGGCATTTGCTCATGTCGCCGATGTCATGCACGCCGTGCCGAACGTGAAAGTGCTGACGGTCTGGAACCCGGTCAACATCAATTGGTCAGGCAATTCGGTGGCTGCAGCTTACCCTGGCGATCGGTATGTCGATGTCATCGCGTCTGACGTGTATAGCACACTATACCCGCTAAGCCTGCACACTTGGTCAGGTGGCCCCGATGCGGCCACGCTGCAGGAATGGATAAAGAGCCCCCTCAACAGGATGCACTACTGGGATCACCCCGGCGGCACGGAATGGACTGTCGATGGTAGCGGTTGGGGCATAGTGCAGGTCCTGGAATTTGCAGCCAGCCATCATAAACCGTTCGCCATCAGCGAAACCGGAGTTGGAGGCGACGACGTCAAGACCGGACCTGCTGACGATCCACAATTTCCCGCCTATCTCAAGACGCGTCTGACGGAGTTCACGGCGAAGGGCGGCACCATAGATCACGTCATCATCTGGGATTACGACGCTAATGACGGAAATTGGCGTTTCACCGGCGTGTCATCCAAGGCGGCGACCGCAGCAGCTTGGACAGCTTTCGCAAACTGAATGTTCACGCGACAAATTTATCCCGGGCGGTATAGACAATTCGCTGACGCTGGCATGCGCGGTTAACCAAGGCTTCCCTTTGCAGGGGTGGTTGAACCGGGGTGAGAGGTGGCTCGGTTTGTCTGAACAGCTCGGCGCGATTGCTAAGTGGGCGTCCGCCGCTTTCATGCCGCTGCGAGAAGCGGCCTGTTGAAGTAAACGTGATCAGGCGTCCTGCGGTCAAGCGACTAGTGCGGGCGTCGTCCATTGTAGAAGGCCATATAGCGGCTGATCGAGGCGCGGGCCTCACTGACCGAGCCATAGGCCCGCAGGTAGACCTCCTCGTATTTCACGGAGCGCCACAGGCGCTCGACGAACACGTTGTCCCGCCAGGCGCCGCGACCGTCCATGCTGATCGCGATTTTCTCGCGGAGCAGGACGGCAGTGAACGCCATGCTGGTGAATTGGCTGCCCTGATCGGTGTTGAAGATCTCCGGTGCCCCGAAGCGCGCCAGCGCTTCCTCCAAAGCTTCGATGCAGAAATCGGTCTCCAGCGTGATCGACAGCCGCCAGCTGAGTACTCGCCGGCTGAACCAATTGACGATCGCGATCAGATAGACGAAACCGCGCGCCATCGGGATGTAGGTGATGTCGGTCGCCCACACCTGGTTGGGTCGCGTCACCGCCAGCTTGCGCAGCAGATAGGGATAGATCTTGTGCCCCGGCGCTGGTTTCGATGTGTTCGGCCGCCGGTAGATCGCCTCGATCGCCATCTTTTTCGTATGCATTCGGTGAGCGCCCTCTAGTTTGGCGCGACTGATGCTACGCAGCTTGCGCGATGGCTTCGGGGCGCTGTTGTCGAGCTTTCCATTCCCACGGCAATAGCTCGTGAAGTCGGTTCTGCGGGTGGTCGGAGATCTGCACGATGACCTCGCGCAGCCAAGCATGTGGGTCGACATCGTTGAGGCGGCAGGTCTGGATCAGCGTGTACATGGCGGCCGCACGGTCACCGCCGCGGTCGGAGCCGCAGAAGGTCCAGTTCCGGCGCCCGACCGCGACGGTTCTCACCCGGCGTTCCGCGGCATTGTTGGTCATGCAGATCCTGCCGTCAGACACGAAGCGGGCAAAGCTAGAGCGGTTTCTGATCAGTCTGCATCGTAACCAGCGGCTGCGAAATAGTTCGAACATTCCTGGGGCGAGTAGAGGTCGACGATACGGCCGATGGCATCCCAGAGGCCGTGAATGGTCCGTTCGGCCGCTTTTCGCAGATGCGCCTTCCGCTTGGAGAAGGCCATCTCGATAGGGTTGAAGTCCGGGCTGTAGGGCGGAAGGAACAGGAGTCTGGCACCTGCGGCTTCGATGGCGACACGCACGGCCGGCGCCTTATGGCTCGACAGGTTGTCCATGATGACGACGTTACCGGGCGAGAGTTCGGGCACCAGCACGCGGGTCACGTAGGTGGTGAAGGCATCACCGTTCATCGGTCCGTCGAGCACCCAGGGTGCGATCATGCCGGTGCGGCTCAGCCCTGCGACAAAGGTGGTGGTTTTCCAGTGCCCGTGCGGCACGCCGGCCCGCAGTCGTTCGCCGCGTGGGGCTCTGCCATAGCGACGCGCCATGTTCGTCGATGCCCAAGTCTCATCGATGAAGATGAGCTGCTCGGGATCGAGATCAAGCTGACCGTCGAACCATTCCTCGCGCCGCTTCAGGATGTCGGGGCGGTCCTGCTCCGTGGCGTGCGCTGTCTTTTTTGCGCGTGATCCCGCGCCGCGCGAAGAACCGCCATATCGTGCCGAGCGCGACCTCGGTGCCGTGATCAGCGAGGAGCACCTGCAACTCGGCCAGGGTGATGTCGGGCGTCGCCTTGTAAGCCTTCAGGATCAACCCGGCATGCGCCTCGATCCTCATCGAACGTCGATCGCCACCCTGCTGCTGTGGCGCCGGCGTTCCGTGCTGGTTTGCAAGCTGCTGCCACCGGACAGCGCTCGCGGCGCTGACACCGAACCGTACCGCCGCCTGTCGACGCGACAGACCACCCGCAATCGCCGCTACAACTCTATCCCGAAGATCTACTGATAATGCTCGCGCCATCCATGCCAGCCTCCTGCACCGGCAGGAATTCTGAATCAGAAAACCGCAGCGACGGGAATCCCCCTATGATTCAGCCCGGTGAGAAACCGCTCTAGCCCAGCGTGACAGCATGTAGTTGATGGCCTTGGCCAGATCACCCTTGCGCGACAGACGGCCATATTGCCGACGCAGGAACTGCTCGAGGTCGGCGACGAGCGGGGCGACGTGGACCTGTCGCGTGGCGAGCCGTTCGCTTGTGTTCCGACCCTAGATCACGCGCTCGGCCGCGAAGATCGCATCCATGCGGGTGACGATGTCGACCGCAAGCGGCGTCCAGCTCAGGCGAGCTTCCTTGAAGAACGGGCGACGGGCGTGTGCCCAGCACGCTGCCTCCAGGATGGGTCTTGGTTTGCGTCCCGCGGCGTAGAGCGCGTCATAGCCGCTATAGGCGTCAGCCTGCAGGATGCCGGCATACCGAGCGAGCTGTCGCTGCGGATGAACGCCTGTGCGGTCGCGGGTGTAGTAATAGCAGACGGCGGGCGGGTCGGTCCCGCCAAAGGGGCGGTCGTCACGGACGGATGCCCAGATCCTGCCCGTTATGGTCTTGCCGGCCGCCATGACCGGCACGGTCGTATCGTCATGGTGGATGCGCTCGCCGGCGAGGATGTGCGCCTCGATGAGATCGACCAGGCCGCGCAGCAGGACGGTGCCGTGGCCGACATAGTCGGCAAGCGTCGACACGCTGATACTCATGCCTTCGGCGGCATAGGTCTCGCTCTGACGGTTGAGCGGCTGATGCAGGCCGAACTTATTGAACAGGACCATCGCCAGCAGGTTGGGGCCAGCCGATGCACGCGGAATGGGGTGGAAGGGCGCTGGCGGCTGCGTGATGGTTTCACAGGCCTTGCAGATGAACTTCTCGCGGACCGTCTGCACGACGATCCACTGGCGGGGAACGACCTCACGGCTTTCCGTGATGGTCTCGCCAATCTTCCTCGGCTCCGCACCGTGGCAGCATGGGCAGCTCTCTGGGGCGGGTACGACGACACGGTGGCGGGGGAGATCGGCAGATAGCGGAGCGCGGGTCGGCTTCTTGCGAGTGAACGGCACCACGGGAACGCCGGCTGCACTAGCTTTGGCGACCGCTATCTCAGCGGCGAGCTCATCCTCGGTTGCGGTAGTGACAACGTCCTCGAGTTGCATCTCGAGCTGGTCGAGCAACTGCCTGTGCCGCTCGGACGACTGCCCCCATTTGTCCTGGCGGGCTTTGGCGATGCGCAGCTTGAGATCTTCGATAATGGCGTGTGCATCGGCGACCTGAGCCTGGGCGATGGCGGCAAGTGCCTCGGCCTCGAGTAGAGCTACGCGGGCAATGAGGACGGTGTGGCGCTCGGCAATCAGCAGCGCTTTGAGCGCTTCGATATCATCGGGAAGGGCCTCGGCGCCGGTATCCATCGAAGCTCATTTTACAGCAGAAAACCGCCGATTTGTCGAGGCGTCTGGTGCCAAAACACCAGGAAAACTGGGCGTTTTAGCCCGCCAGTTCGGGCCTGAACGTGTATTGTGGATTCCGCCAGTCGATGCCTTCCAGCAGGAAGCCGAGTTGCCCTGCTGAGATCGAGATGACGCCGTCAGATGTCGCTGGCCAGGTGAACCGACCGCGCTCCAGCCGCTTTGCGTAGAGCGACATTCCGAGGCCATCGTGCCACAGAATCTTCAGCAGATCGCCGCGGCGACCTCTGAAAACATACAGGTCGCCGGCATGCGGGTTGCGTCCGAACCCCTGCTGGATCTGCATCGCCAGCGACGACATCCCCTTGCGCATGTCCGTCTTGCCGGTGGCTATCCAGACCCGGGCCCCGCCTGGAACAGGGATCATCCTTTGAGCTCGCGCAACGCCGCCACCAGCAAGCTCGCAGACACGCCGCCAGCCGCACGGATGGTCACACCGCGGAGCTCGATGACCAGCATGTCGGACGCACCGTGGTCGATCTCGGGCGGATCCGCATGAACGGCCACGGCCGCAAAACCGGTCGGCTGCGCACGCTTGCTGCACAGTTTGCGTCGCCAACGGTAGATCGACGAGGGCGAGATATCGGCAGCGCGCGCGATAGCGGCAACCGACGCGCCAGGCACAATAGCTGCCTCCACCAGAGCAAGCTTCCGCTCGTCGCTCCAGTGGCGACGCCGCTCAACGCCGGACAGTACAGTGATCTGGGTCATCGCCACGTCTCTAGCCACGGTGCAAACCACAGTGCTTGCACTGTGGCTAACATCTCAGCTCAGACCGTCACCCGCCAGATGCCCCTCACCGGAGGCAGACTCTTTTTCATCAGCGTGGAGACGTGTAGGCGGCCGACTTTGATGCCTTCGGCGGTAAGCAGGTCGCGCAACATCCGGCTGCCCGCGAACGGGAAATCAATGTGCAGCGCGTCGATCCGCCGCATGATCGCCAGGTCGGCAGCCGAGGTCGGCCTGGGTAGATAGACGCTGCCGCGGCTGATCCCCAACTCCCGCGCTTGCCGTGTCACCGGCAACGCATGCGAACGGTCGATCATCGTTTTGCGCTCGGCAACAGTCCCGCCTTGCCGAGCGCCCCGGACAAAAAATCGTTCACCAGCGTCAACTCGCCAATCTTGGCGTGCAACGTCTTCACGTCGATCGCAGGCTCGGAGGGCTCGCTATGGCTCTCCGACCCAAAAACCCCTGCCGCCGCCCCTTCCAGTAGCTGGTCCCGCCACGTCGTGATCTGGTTGGGATGAACGTCGAACTGCTGCGCTAACTCAGCCAGCGTCTTCTCCCCTTTCACGGCAGCCAATGCCACCTTCGCCTTGAAGGCCGGGCTGTGGTTTCGGCGTGTTCGCTTCGTCATCTCATCTCCTGTTCGGCAGCCATGCTGGCCGCCTTCAGGCAAAAACTCCACTTAGCGGCCTGTGCAGATTTGCCGAGCCACCTCTGTGCGTTCGGCACGCTGGTACTTCAAGGAAACCATCACTTTCAGCGATGCGCTCGCCGCGGTCCGACGACAATTATGGACCGACCAGACTTTCGCTATGTCCCGACACGACCCCGACCCGCAAAAATCACCCGACGCCATCGTCGACCGCCTGATCGACCTTGCCTGCTACGCCGCCTGAAATGCGGAAAGTCGAGCTTAGGGTATACCCCGCTTCACTGACTTCACCGCAGATTGGCGAAGCGAAAGAGACAATTTCATTCGATCAGAGTTCCTCGGTTATGTACGCCTACGGATTAACGAACGCAGTCCAGGCTGCGGCCGTCGCAGCTTTGCCAGGGACGTTCGTGAAACGCCATGCCCCGTCAGTCGCATCGTAATCCCAGATGATGACATGATCGACCGCCCCGCCCCGCGCTGCGAACGCGTTCAGTCGCGTCCGCAGATAGGCAGGAAATTCTGGATCGTCGGCAGGACCGGTTTGGATATTGTCGCCGCCAACCCCTGTTTCGCTTAAAGCGAAGGGCTTGTTGTGACCGGCCGCAAAATCGAGTGCCTGTGTCATGCCCCAACCACTCCCATCAACGGTCCATTGCGTCCCGCCGGGATGGTCCCAAAAATGGGCTCTGTTGGCGGGGTTTCTAGCCCATTCCATCAGCGTTTTGGCATCAGGGCCGCCCGACCAATCATAAAAGCCAAGCGGATATAGGGAACTGTATATATCGGACGCAATTACGTCGACATAGCGGTCGCCTGGATAAGCAGCCGCCACAGAGTTGGCAGAATAGTTGATGTTGGCAGGATTCCATACGATCAATACCTTCACGTTCGGCACCGCGTGCATGACGTCAGCGACATGCGCGAACGCCTTGCGCCACAGGTCCAGCGTCACAGCGTCATTACCAAAATGATCGGGCATGAACGTGCCGTTAAACTCGTAGGAAATGCGGAATCGGACTTCGCTGTACCCTGCGTCTCGCCATGCAGCGACCACGTCGCGATAGACCTGGTCATGCTTGCCGTCGATGACCTCTCTGAAAGCGTCGTTTTGCCGGTTCCAATAGGCATTGGTTGATAGCTTTATACCGATAACTGGTTTCAATCCTACGCCGCGCCCGGACTGCTTGAACGACCGTGCCGTCCATGCGGCATTGCTCGCCCATTCGCTCCAATCCTTGCCAAAGTCGGTGAATGTACCGAAGAACTGCGGCGCCTGCCGTAACTGACGTACACTCGCGTCCCAGCGCGACTGAAACAGCGCCATCGCCGTAGCATCGCTGGCGTTCGGATTGCCGACATAGAGGCCATAGGACACCGAGGCGGCAGACGGGGTACTGGCAATCGCGCGGTAGGCGCACGCCTTGGCAACACCATAAACTGGATCGCCAAAAACTTCGTTGCTGCACGCCGTGCGGCTGATTGCATCCTTGAACGCGAACCTTCCATTGGCGCCGTAACGCACCATCGTTACACCAGGTGTGATGCATGTCTGGCTTTCGCTCGCGCAGAGAATCCACTCACTCGCCGCCGGTGCTGGCGAATAAGAGCAGGACTTCACGACGCCGTAGGCCGGATCGCCAAACATCGTGTTGCCACACACAAACGAGCCGGATATTTCCTTAATTACAACTGTATCGCCTGCGCCGTAGCGGACCAGCGTCGACCCAGGCACCGTACAGGACTGCCCTTCACCACCGCAATTCACCCACTGCGTCGTTGTGAAAGACGATGCAGGAAGGATCGAAGTTCGCGGTACGTCCACAACTGTGACTGCTTCGCTCGACGCTGCATGCGTTGAGAGAGTACTAGCAAGCGCCACGCCGCCCGCAAGTAGTGCCGCGGCTGAAATTACAGTCCTTATCACGAACGCCCTTCCAACACCCTGATATGAAAACCGAACGCGCATCGGCATCGCTTCGAATTTCGAAATGGATCAAGCATTACATCGCATGGATTCGTTAAGATAGTCGTACCAAATGATTTGCTAGTTATTTAAATAATTTCGAAATTCCACTGAGACAGATTTCTTGAACGATACCTTAACCACTAGGTCTCATCGTGATTTGCCGTAGCTAAATCATAGCGCAAGTGAGGTGAGCGAAGCCATAGAGGCACGCAACCCAACGGTCCCAGAACGCGGAAAGTCGAGGTTAGACGTGGCAATTTTGGGCATCACGCCCATCTACTCCGCTCGGTACCTTTGGAGGGGAGGCAGGGCTTTGTTGCATAATGGCCTAGGTGTTTAGTCCCGGCATCTGGTGGATCGGATTGACGATGAACCTATCTGGCTCTGACGTCCAGATTTTGGCGATGTATTCGTAGGATGTGAGTCCGCTGAGCGTCTTGAGCCGGCGGGCAAAGTTACAGGCAGCCATGAAGTCGGCGAGGTGCGTCCGTAGCTGGTCATGGCTCTCGTAGTGGAAGCGCTTGACGGTCGCCTCCTTGATGGTGCGGTTCATCCGCTCGACCTGACCGTCGGTCCAAGGGTGGTTCGGCTTGGTGAGCCGGTGCTCGATGTCGTTCGCTTCGCAGATCATGTCGAAGCGCATCTGACGCGACCAGGCGGTGTTACGGTTGCGCGGCTGCTCGGCAAACTGGATTCCCCCTTCGACTTCGCTCAGGACAGGATTGTCGGTCAGGTTTGTGTGGATCCGGTACGGCACCGCTTTCAGCAAGTGTTCAACGAACTCCCACGCCGTTCGCCTGTCAGCCTTTTCGACGAGCTGGGTGACCGCGAACTTACTCGTGCGGTCGATGCCGACGAAGAGGTAGAGCCCTTCAACGAGCTCAGGAGAGCCTTGCCTTCGGCAGTCTGAACCTCAGCGATATCTATGTGAAAGAAGCCGACCGGGTAGCGCTTGAAGCGCTGTCGCTTTGGCTTGTCGCCCTTGATATCCGGCAGACGGGATATGCCGTGCCGCTGCAGGCAGCGGTGCAGCGCTGAGCGTGTGAGATGCGGGATCGAGGGCTGCAACGCGTAGAGGCAATCGTCGAGCGGCAGGAGTGTGTGGCGCCGGAATGCGACGACCGCTGCCTCCTCGGCTTCGGTCAAGTTTGTGGAGCGAGGGGCCTTCGGACCGGTCTTCAAATCCTCGACCGTCGCTCGCTTACGCCACTTCGCCACCGTCTTCGGGTTGATCCCAAGCTCCCGGCTCAGCGTCGAGAGCGAAGCTTGCGATCGCTGTATTGCTGCTCTGACGGCGTGCGTGGTCGTGGCGCTCCCGTGACAAACTTGTCCCATAAGGCTTCCTTCCAGTCCAACGAAAGCATCGCACCATCAAACCGTGGGATCAAACACCTAGCCAAGGTCTGGGAGGCCTCCATCGCGTCATCCAAAGTGTGGATGCTTGTATCGTCCATCAGGCGAATGACGCGCCGTATTGCTAAACTCGAGTCATGAGTCCGGCTCTAAGGCAAAGCGGATCTTCGATTGTCTGTGCGCAAACGTGCAGCACCATTCGATGTAAGGTCATCTACCGATAGTTATAACAATATATAGCCAATCTGCATTGGTTAGCCGCGGCTGCAAATTGCCTTGTCGACAGGCCAAAAAGGCCTTATTTCACATTAACCATTTTTATCGTGGGCAGTTCGTCATCCCCTGTGTCGTAACGTAGACAAAACGTGTCGACTGATATCGATTTTGATACGAAGTACCATCATTTGCGTATTCTTGGAGGATTAAATAATAAGCTTTCTTGCCTACTGATAAGCCTAAATACGGATCGTCTTTGACAATGTAAGCAAGGCCGGGATATTTTACTTAAGAAACTTAAGAGCTATTGCGTATATGCAATCGTCCCGATTATGATTATCTTTACTTATTTTATATGGTACATAGAAAATATATTTGCGCAAATTTTACGTTTCGTATTGGAAAACCAAATGAAACAGGAAGCGGCAATAAGCTTCCAATCGAAAATCTAGCTAGATCGCTAGCGTATTGTTTTCTTCGATAACCAGGGCTACGTAATGTGGGGCCCAAAGTAAACTAAGGTAGTGTTTAAATATAAATACTGCACCGCATTAGTTATGATTATAAAATATTATTTTACTGATAAAGGATAAAAATTGATAAACTATGCGCAAGTGCTAAGGTGCAAAGCATTAAATGAGCGGGCTTACGCAGAAAAATGTCAGGATCCCGCACGTCGTCGCCGTCATCTTGCAACTGCTTTGATTGCTGAAGAACTAGCTAATTATATCAGAGATACAAGCTGCCTCCCTGAAACCTTTTGGTTACGCTTGCAGAAACGGGGAGAGACTAGAATTAATCATCTAAGACTAGTTAGAAAAGACGGTTTTACAGTTTAGACTTAAGTTAATTTATTAACAAATTTCAAGGCTAAGAAATCTGTTTAATCAGATAATTTTTAAATGCTCTAACTGAGTGCCTTAATCGTGCAAAATTTTGGTGATTCGCTATGCAAACTTTTTAGATCGGTTAGAGATCTTATAGATGAAAATCAAACTGTACAACATAAAAGTATACCGCAATCTACTAATAAAACCGTTTCAAGAGCGCGATATATTGATGATCATTCCGTATATGATCGGAATTCACCTGCTTGCCATGGTACTGGCACGCACTTTGATACTGATTTTTCAATTACCGATGCTGTGAATCTCGATGATTGTATATTATCTCCGGAAACCCTAATTGCTTGCCAGGCTTCTATTCAACAACTGACTTACCATATTGAAAGATTTCAGAAATTCAATAGCGGGTCATTTGGCCAGATGGCATTCCTACTGTCCCAGCCACTACTCGAACGATGGATGACCAATAACTTAGCAACTTTCGTTGAGAGCGCACGCTTAAATAAATTATCAAGATCTGGTAGCCACGAATAAGATAGTTGATAGCTTTTGGCATCATAGCCTTCGTTAAAAGACAAATATTTTAAGATAAATCTGCGTGGTCCCAAGCTGGACAGATCGGCAAACGTTCCCTGGCTCGTTTGCAGCACAAAACGTGAATATTTTTTTAAGTACGTCGCAATCGTTCAGATCTGATGGCCGAAGAGCACCCCTTTTGCACTGGGCAACGCTTCTGCTGCGTGCAGCCCCCGTACGATGGCTAGCAAACCGTCAACAGGCTGTGGCGCTCTGCGATGGCCTAATCGGTTGGAGTTCCACGGTCTCAACAGCCAGATCAGCCGGTAATGCAAGGCAGTTGTAGGACTCATTACTGAAATCCTCGCGAAATATAAAGGCTTGCTCCAGTGAGGTGGCCGGGGAAGGCCGGCTGGGATCGAGTGCATTATGCCAGCATAACGATATAAATAAAACGGGAGGAAAACATAGACGCTCGCCTTGTCAAGTCACCCCTGCTCGCCCCGGTTTGGGGCGTTACGGCGAGCCGCGGACCGTCAGTTATGAAAGCACCATCTTGGTGACCAGTCTGACGACTCATTGTTGGGATCAGGGTAACGCATCTCTAGGGCTCAAACTCAATCAGGCTATTAATCTGAAGGGGGCTTCCTGATTCACAGAGCGTGTGACGATGGAGGCGGTAGATCGTGTTGGTCTGGTTATCGGACGAGGTATGGAAGGCGATCGAGCCGCATTTGCCGAGGAATCAGCCTGGTGACCGGCGGGTCGATGATCGGCGAGTGATTTCGGGCATTATCCACGTGTTCAAGGTCGGCTGCCGGTGGTGCAACTGTCCGGCGGATCACGGCCCGTCGACAACGATTTATAATCGCTTCAACCGCTAGTTGCAGCGGGGGTTTTGGGTGCGATTGCTTGCCGCACTGGTCGACGCGGGCGTAGTGACAAGAAGCACGGCGATCGACAGTACGTACATCAAGATTCAACGCGCTGCATTCGGCGCAAAAGGGGGCGCTCGGCGCAAACGATCGGGCGGTACCGGGGCGGCTGGACCACCAAGATCCAAGCGCTCACCGACGTCGTCGGCCGTCCCTACGCGCTGATGCTGACGCCGGGCAATATCAGCGACGTCAAGGCCGCGCCCCCCCTCCTCGAACACGCCGGTCGTGGGCGATACCTGCTCGGAAACAAAGGCTACGATGCTGATGGCCTGCGCCGTCACTCCGTGAGGCAGGCGCGATCCCGGTTATTCCTGGACGCAGCAACCGGAAGCGAGCCATTCGCTATAACAAACAGCGATACTGCGGCCGCCACCTCGTTGAGAATGCCTTCTGTCGCCTGAAAAACTCACGCCGCGTCGCTATCCGTTACGACAAGCTAGCCGCCAACTTCCTCTCAGCCGTGTCCCTTGCACGGCTGTCGTCCTCTGGCTGTGATTGAGTCTGAGCCCTAGCCAAATGCAGGGGTAGGCGAGCCGATGTCTGCGTGGGTTAAACCCCAAACCACTAGCCGTCGCTATCGATCCCGTACGCAAGAACTAAAGGCCCGCCTCAAGCGCGATATGAACGCGAGACGGGCCAGCCGGACGCTATCCCTTGCCCAGCTCGTAAAATACGTCCGTTAACCCGATTCGTTTCAGGCGGGTAGAAATAAAAACATGAAGACGGCGTCCGAGCTGGCGTAGCATTTGGCTACGCCGAGGAGGTTCGGCACGCATGAACCGGCAGGCTCGGTAAACATATCAATGATCCGTTTTTGGAGTATCCGCTCCGACTGTACGGCTACTGAGGATCGTTGCCAGTGCATCGTTAAGACATGTTAATGCAAGCCATACGCTTCATCGAGGCATTACGTTGTTGGTAGAGGTTCCGGTTCAACACTGAAGTTTGGCGATTGAGATACGACTCATCGTCTGCGGAATCTTTATGGAATTGGACCTCCTTGCCGGGTATCCCTCAGCGAATGATCGTTTTAACTGCTCTAGCGATATCAGTAGGCCAGTGCGTGACCCCACGCCCAAAAACTGGTTTCGTCGTGATATTAGACGCGGGCCATGGGGGCGGCGACGTCGGCGCGCCTGCAATCATACCGCAGAAGTACGAAAAGCAGGTGACCCTTGAAATTGCAACCGCCTTATCGAAGCAGTTAGGCCTACGAAAAGGAATTACGGTTATCATGACAAGGGCTACGGATCGTCACCTCACCCTTGTCCAACGGCGGCAGATTATTAAGTCGTGCTCACCAGACCTCGTTATCTCTATCCATGCCGATAGCGGTCCAAGCTCCGCACGTGGTCCCTCAGTGTATGTTTTGAACGATGCGGGCGAAGCCATTGTCGTTAGCCGTTTGATGCGCGTGAACCGGTCCGTAGACCACGACGACGACACTGCATTTATCCTAGCCAATTTAAGGCAGCGGGGATCGATTAACTTTGCGGTTGAACTAGCCGTAAAAATTCGAACAGCCCTTGGCCGGGGGGACAGCAACCCAAGAGCCATAAAGACGGCAAACTTTGCGTTGCTCAAGGCACCAGGCGTCCCGTCTATTTTGATAGAGACGGGCTATGTCACCAACCGTCTGGATGCGAATATACTCTTCGATACAAACCAGCAGGCTCTAATAGCGGACGCGATCGGTTCCTGCATTGTTCCAAACCGACGGTAGTTGAGCGACTGTGAACGGATCTTAAAAACACCTAAATAAATAATTTACCCGATTTATATATCATTGATTTTATCAAGATAAACTGGCGAAATGCGTTCCCTAATCAGATCGTTCATCCTGAAAATAACAATTTAAGTGCGATATTATTGTCAATAATTGATTGCAACACCGTAACACAAGCTCCGATAAAGTCAAACTAGGCCACGTGGACAAAAAGCAGCCACAGCGTAACTGATGCGAGCGCGACGAAGCCGAGATAGGAATCTGCGGTCTGTCATAAAGCGTTGCGACACGGCGCCAGTTCTTGAGCTTGCTGAACAAGCGCTCGACGAGATTGCGCCAACGGCATTTCTCGCGATCATGCGGGATCGGTAGTAGAGAGCAATTCGGGCCGTCGAGGCTGTGTTCAGCGGGTCCAGTTCAAGCTTCCACCGAAGGGGACCCGATAACGAGCACCGTTTTGGCCAGAAACTCGGTCGCTAAATTTTAGTCGCTAAAATTTGAGTCATCGTTAGCCGGTGCGGCGGTTTCCACGCGAGGCGGATCAGCTCCTACTCCCGCACTTGCCGGCACTGTTTAGCAAGCTCGGGAAAAGCTCGAGTCTCCACTTCCGAGGCGAACGGCTGGCCAACAAAATGTTATTGAAATGGGTTCCCTTTTGAGAATGGCCAAAATGACCAAACTGCCCACTAGCTGACATTCGATATCAGCTCGTAAGGGAGCGATTGGCTGGGGGAGGACGTCTGATGGTGAGCGAACGTGACGAAATGGACCTCGCCGACGTTCCAGACGATCAATACTGGGAACTCTATGCCGTTCTGAATAAGATGGTCTCTGATTTCAGGTCGCGCTTTCCCGATTTCGGCGGTGGACTGCCGCCCGAAGGCCGCCCGTTAGAGGACCAGTAGGCCCTGGCATGACTGCTAACCCCGCCATTCCTGCTATTCCGTTTTCGCCCGATTGTGTTGAAAAAGTCGGCCTGGCAGTAGTGTCGGCGGTCTGTTTCAATCTTCGCGAGGTGAGCGGAGACGGGCCGATGATGGACGATCTACGCGCCGCCATGACCGAGATGATGACCGCGTTGAACGCCCGCGTCATGCGCCGGTTCGGTCGGTCGCGGCGTGAGCTGTTCGAGGAAATCGACCGCCCCTTGCTGAAGGCATTGCCGGCTGAGCCCTACGTCCGTCCTGGCGGAGTGGCGCCGCTGCAAAGTCGGCATCGACTATCACGTCGAAGCGGCGAAGCATTTCTACTCGGTGCCTTATCGTCATGCCCGGGCGCAGGTCGAGGTGCGGCTGACCACGCGCACTGTCGAGATCTTCCTCAGAGGCGAGCGGGTCGCGTTCCACATGCGCGGGTCCGGCAACGGCCATCACACCACCATCAACGACCATATGCCGTCGAGCCATCGTCGCTACGGCGACTGGACGGTCGAGCGCCTGCTTGATGAAGCCGGACGGCTTGGTCCGTCCGTCCGAATGCTGTGCGAGATGATCCTGAGCGACCGGCCCCATCCCGAGCAGGGCTACTGCTCCTGTCTCGGCATAGTGCGGCTGGCGCGCGCCTACGGTGCCGTCCGTGTCGACGCTGCGTCGCTACGCGCGCTCGAGATCGGCGCGCGCAAATACGGCGCCGTCAAATCTATCCTCGAGAAGAAGCTCGATGGAGATCCGCTCCATCGCCCCCGCTCGGCCGGTGAGGTGAGCGTCGACCACCCCAATATCCGCGGCCCCAAATACTACCACTGAGGAGATAGCTCATGCTGATACATCCTACCCTCGACCAGCTGCAGGCGCTCGGCCTGCAAGGCATGGCCAAAGCCTTCACCGAACTCGACAAGCATGGCGACGCCGCCACGCTCAGCCATGCCGAGTGGCTAGCCCTGCTGCTCGACCGGGAAACCACCTGGCGGCACGACAAGAGGCTCAGCGCGCGCCTTCGATACGCCAAATTGCGGCACCAGGCCGCACCTGAGGATGTCGACTATCGAAGCCCCCGCGGTCTCGAGCGTCGGCTGTTCGAAACGCTGCTGAGCGGCGAGTGGATCGACGCGCACGACAATCTGGCGATCTGTGGCCCGACCGGCATCGGCAAAAGTTGGCTCGCCTGCGCCATCGGCCACAAGGCCTGCCGCGACAACCGCTCGGTTCTCTACGTACGCTTCACACGTCTGCTCGACGAGCTTACCCTGGCACGCGGCGACGGCCGCATCGCCAACAGGCTCAGTTGATTGGCAACTGCGGTGACATCCGCACTCTCATGCCCCGACGAGGGACATTTTCGAACGATGCACCTACGTTAACGCCAGCTTAACTGTCACATTTAGTGGCTAGAGAGAGCTCATGGGTGTGCCGTCGGCAAGCCCTCGGGAGAAGAATCATGACACACGATACGGTAATTGGGCGCGTGAAGGTCGCCCTCACGAGCGCTGCGGCCATCGGCCTGCTCGCTATCGCCAACCCTGCTGCAGCTGCAACGCTGGTCCAGTATAACTTCAATGGCGATCCGGGCAATCAGACTACGGAGGTCGCTTCCTTCGTTGCTGCGAACCTCTCCGGTATCAACTTCAGCCGCGGTAGCGGGCTGAATGCGCCGAGCGGTAGCGACTCGTTCTCGTCCTCTGGCTGGGGCAACTACGCCACGAACGCCAATGACTATTTGGCCTTTGGTTTGACCGTCATGTCTGGTTTCACGGCGAACGTAAATCAGCTGGTCTTCTCGTCGCGTTCATCCAACACCGGTCCCGGCAATCTCGCCGTGCTCGCCGCCGTCGACGGTGGCGCGTTCACTCAGATCGCGACGTTCAACCAGAGCGGCGACAGTGTTGCCAACCGGGTGCTCAACTTCGCTCCCCTGACCGGTTTGTCCAATGTCGTTTTCCGCATCGTAGCGAACACCTCGACGGCTGCGAATGGCACCACGCTCGCTACGGGCGGCACTTTCCGGGTCCAGAACTATGCCGGTACGCCAAACAGCCCATTCAATATCAACGGTGACGTCACAGCGATCGCTGCGGCCGTTCCGGAGCCGGCGTCGTGGGCGATGATGATCCTCGGCATGGGCGCAGTCGGTTTCGCGATGCGCCGTCGCCAGAAGGTCTCTGAGGTGAACTTCACCAACAAGGTGCGCGCAATCGCCGCCTCGTAAGGCTCCTCGCTCGTCGTGAGGTGAAAGAAGGCCGTCGCCCCGGAGCAGGGGGCGGCGGCCTTCTCGTGCATACGCCGCGCTTTGGCTGGTGGTCATCGTGCAGATGTTGGTGTGGCGCTCTAAGTCCGCCCGGCCCTCGATCCCGCAACTGCTGCATGTCACTATGTTCTCCATTAGGACAACGTGACGTGCGGGCAACAGAAATCATTAAGATGTCATTAACCTGTCCCTATGATGCGTTAGCCGCTCAGGCGGGTTCGATGTTTCGAATACAAAGGGGTATTTTACGATGACATTCTTTGCGCGTGCCAAGCTGGTGTTAGTAGCCAGCCTGTTGTCCTCCATGGGATCCGCCGCCACTGCCGCGACCACTCTTGATTTCGATACGTTACGCAATAAGGACACAACCAGCTACACCTACGTGAAGGGCGCTTACAAGGAAGATGGTTTTATCCTCAATGCATCTAACTGCCAGGGCGCGGCTAAGGATGGGTGCTTCGCAGCTGTGCAGCCGTTCAAGAGCATGGACAAAGCCGGCGCGTCGCTGTTCACGCAGTTCGTATCGCCGACGGTAACGCTGACGCGCGACAATGTATCTGCATTCCTATTCAGGTCGATCGACTTTTCGGAATATTTCGACAACGGTGCATATCAGCCTTTTTCGACGAATGTGAATTTCGCCTTTGCTTTCTTGGATGGCACGGTAGGTACGGCGGCTCGCACTTTCAGCACAGACGGCAAGTATCTGCCGACGACTTTCACCTTCGACCTTGGGCCGCTTAAATCGGTGAGCTGGACCCCTGTGACGGGCAGCGGCGTGCAGTTCGACAACATCGTGCTAGAAGACGTCGCAGCAGTTCCTGAACCCGCCACCTGGGCAATGATGATCCTCGGCATGGGCGCAGTCGGCTTCGCGATGCGTCGTCGCCAGAAGGTGAACACGCACGTCCAATTCGCATAACGCAACACCGCGTCTATTGGCGCCTCGTCCAGGCGTAATTGTAACTAACTGACTGGAGCCGTCGATCTTAAGATCGGCGGCTCTGTTGCGTTTGGCCGAATGTCGCCTTTCCTCTCATTCCCGAAATTCGACGGTCTTTCGAGAACTCGTGAAGGCCTTTCTTCAGATTGTCGGCTGTTGGGCCAACCAGGCCGACTTGATCGTCGTGACGGACGAAGATGGTAAGATGCTTGTGAGGCCGTTCGACAGTGCGAGCCCGGCCTCTTGCAAGGCATCGTTCGGCATTCCGGCAAGGGCTTCCAAGACGAACCACATGGATCGCTCGTTGCCGTTCCGCCGAGTGCGCGTCCCCTGCCGCCAGTTCCAGCGTCGGCAGGTCACACCCATGTCGTCGCGCCAGACGACTTCGCCGGGCAACGGGCGCTCGATCGCCGGCTCGCCGTTAGACATGGTGTCGAAGGCTTCCGAGCCGTTGGAGATCGTGAGCCGTGGAACGCCCACATAAGCCCCAGTTTTTCACCCCCGGCCGGCACAGCGTAGCGCAGACAAATCGCGTTATACAGGTCCACCACCGGGTTGATCGCCGGCAACGTACCATCTTTCAGCACGCGCTTACGGAGCGCCTGCGCCGAACAAGGCGTTCGTCTCGGCTTAGCGCCAAAACGGGCATAGGTGTCCGCCCAAGCGGCTAAATGTGCTTCCGCCCATGGTGGACCACCATCGCGTACAAATTGACAGGCGTCGACCAGCGCAGAAGAAGGATTGGCGATAGCCTGCGCATCTGGCGTGCTGACAAACAGATGAAGCGCACGAAAGTCGGGCGCCAAGCGAATGACGGCGGGATCGATGAGCGGGATAAGCGACTGATCGTCGATCATCACGCCGAAATATGGTGCGTCTTGCTCAACCACTATCTCGCGATTGTCGTCTACATGGCCCAGCCACGTTGCGACGAACTCGGCGAGCGGGGCGCGTTCCGGGCCGGCGATTTCCTTTATGGCGTTGATCGGGGCCACCATGACGGTGTCAGCCAGTGCTTGGGCAACGTCGCTTGAGGCTATGGGCTGCATCGCGGCGGTGGTTAGATGAACAACATCGGACCGTGTAGAAAAGTCGGCGATGCCCCCTACAAACTCGAAAAACTGCGTCGCGCGGATAATTGTGTAGGGCACACCGGACTGCGCAATCAGAGCCTCTTGCGCTAACTTCGCGCGGAAATATCCGGAGCTTTGCAGGCGGTCAGTGCCCACTACCGACAGCGCAATGTGGTGACTCACACCGGCGTCCTGCTCGGCTGCTAGCAGGTTTTTCCCAGATTCATCAAAGAACTCCAACGCCGCGGCATCTTCGAACGACGGAGAGTTGGCGACGTCGATAACGACCGTAGTAGCCTGTAGAATTGACGTCAGCCCTTCACCGGCGACCGTGTTAACGCCGGTAGTAGGTGATGCAGCGATGGCCTCGTGGCCCTTTTGCTGCAACAGCCTCACGACCTGAGCCCCAATTAATTCCGTACCACCGATGACCACAATTTTCATGAGGGCTCTCCTCTGCGGACAAGGCACCGCGGTTCTCTCGGGAACCTGACGAGGTGGAAGGCGCGAACGTGACATTTATGAAGGGAGAAAGGTCGGCCTTTCGGCGCTAATGTAGCTTTGGTAAAAAATTGACAGGATCAATCACGGTCCTCGGTGGGTTCGTCGCGCCAGTATTAAACGCTAGATGGAACGCTGGGTGGAATTATACCGAATGACAAAGCAGAAAAGCAGCATGCTTGCGTCGCCCGCGAGTTAGGCGTGGATCCAAAGGCGATGAAACATCATCCATACGACCTCGTGATCGAGAAAAGTGGTTATCTATTGGTTCGATGGCATGACCAAGCGCCGGATGGAGTTATTCGCGAAGGCGAGTTAGGCTCCTACACTACACATATTCGCCTTACGAAGGGCTCTGTACCTCCGATGTTCGTAAAAGGTTTTGTTCGCCGGTCTCAATCAGTTTAGAGGGTGAAGAACGGTAACGGCTCTCTGACCGCACCAAATTTCCACATCGTTTCTCTCGGCGTAGGTCTTTCCATCCGATACCGCCTCAGTATCATTTAGACATTCCATATCGATACGCTCAATGATTTTGCCGATTCTATCGAGAACGTACATACGATACTCTAGCATCACTGTTCTACCGAACTCTTGCTGGGGAACCGACCTTAAACGTGGTTAGGGCGCTGTAAAGCGGTATTGAAGCCGCTGCGGTTTTAAAAAACCTCTGTTTGGTCAGATTTAGCCCATGTTGCTCCCCGGTTTATTTGTATAAAAGCGGGCAGTAGCGTGATGCCATGACAGTAATAAGTCTCTGTGGGATGCGGCCGGAAATGAACTTGGACGGAACTGCGGTGAACGAACAGCGACAGGCGCAGACGGCAGCGGAGTTACAGGACCGTAATGGAATAAAAACCCGTTCAGGACTCAGGGTGCTACAGTGAGATTTGGATTCCGTCCGCGGCTCACCGTACGGGACAGTGGCCTCTGAACGCCGTCTAAAACGCCTTACAGAAGATCGCACGTGATCACCAACCTACATGGTCGGAAAAGTCCGTGATCACGGGCGGCATCCACAGAAGTCCTGACCCAACTGAGATAACCCGCCGAGCATCAGCCAAGATGATTGACATAGGCTCCCTGCAAAAGCTCCGCATCAAAACGCTGGCATTCTTTGCAAGCGCGCCATCAAATGTGAAATGATGCTCCGACTGGTGTAAAGCTGATGGTAAGAATCGTTAGATACACAATGCTGATACTTAATCGGTACGTCGTGTCATGCCCCCCTTGGCTCCCTAACAATAGCTCGGATTCGTATAGGTATCGAACTGACCTGGAAAGACAGACAGTGACGTATCCCCGATCGATCCTTATGGAAAGAGCTGGTTACCAGAACGTACAATTCCGGACATTCTCTAAATAAATCCGACTACCACTTCGCCAAAGATGCAAAACCAATAAATGATGATAGGACGTGAATATCTCTTACGTTTTGCAGTTTCGCTTTCACGTCTGTTAAAAGTTGCAATGAACTCAACGTATTCCTGAATCCGATGCACGCCAAATCCCAGCTTTCAAAGGCACGTTCAGGAGTAGGTCCGTCAATTATATAAATGATCCTTTCGTGCCGGCTGTCGCGGGCGATGCTGGCCATAAGCTGGCGTACAATAGAGGCCTCACCCTCAATCAACTGAATGTACCTCACGCCATCAAAGACAAGCAGACCGGTAACGTCAATTTGGCGATTGTGAGCGGCAGACCAACTGCAAAGCTCTTCTAAGTCTGCAGTATTTCGATACCCCACGGCGCGGCTCGTGTAGCCAATATGATGCATATCCGATCCTGACATACAATTTCCGGAATCAACTACGATTCCAAGGTCGAAATGCCCCTTGGCAGCATGCGCGACCAAATCAACTAACTCAGGGTAAGTCGATGCGACTGTTCAGCCGCTTTACGAATTCGAAGCGTAAGCAAGTCAGACTTAATTAAAGTACATGATCTGCGTATCGACGCCAGCTGCCCCCTCGTACTCCGGCTGAGAAACTCGCGTTCGAACTACGACGAGCGATCCCAAATGTCTTCAGCTTATAGCCCCTACAACGGTTCAATTATCTTTTTTACAATCACCTAACTACGTGAATATGACAACCTAGATTAATATGAGGCCATACGACTATTCTACATCTCACGCTTGGCGAATCGGTTAGGTGCAGCGGTCATGAGTGCAATGGTTGTACTGATTGAGCCCTATCCGCTGCACGCAAAGCTGTTTTCGGACTTTATTCGAATGGTCGGTCTTGATTGTGTTACTGCCGTGTCCGGTAGGGAGGGCTACGCGATCACGGCTGCCGCGCATCCGGAGCTTGTCATACTTGACCTTATCCTACCCGACTGTGACGGCCGGGATCTGATTTTGGACATGCGGCGCGACAGGAGAACTGCCGATATCCCCATCATGGTACTAACTGCGGCAGACGATATAAAAAACGAGTGTGAATGCCGCGCATTTGGCGCAACATCGTTTTTGAGCAAGCCGATCCGTCTTACTGATCTGCAGGGCCATATCGAGAGTGCCTTGAGTGTGAGGGTTTCGATGCCACGCTAGTTTGGCCAGCATCTTCTCGCCCTTTACGGCTGCCAACGTTACGTTCGCCTTGACCGCCGAGCTGTGGTTCCGATGGGGTCGCTTGCTCACCTTGAATTCTGCTCGCCGCCAGCATGATCGCTGTCAGATCGGCAAACCACTTTTCCCCCGCCGTTCAGATGTCACGAACCACCGCTCACCTGCCGGTGGCC
Source organism: Sphingomonas sp. AP28 (assembly GCF_056680455.1). NCBI lineage: Bacteria > Pseudomonadati > Pseudomonadota > Alphaproteobacteria > Sphingomonadales > Sphingomonadaceae > Sphingomonas > Sphingomonas sp. AP28. Next base: position 56,115 of record NZ_JBWXQI010000004.1, read on the forward strand.
GATTTCTTTCACAGATGCGGAGACTTAGTTTAGCTTTCTGCCTCTGAATAGCGGACGTCCGTATACCTAAGCGCGAGAAGCGTTGACGAGAGGTTTAGTTGTGAGATGATGCCGCATGATCGATGATCAACGGCAAGCCGACGCGAGTTTAAGGAGCATCGTACGTTCCTTTGCCGAGCGGCAGGTGCAGCTTGGCGCAGATGTCGTGACGTCGCCCCTACCGCCAAGACCGGATCGATTTATCGAGTTCTACCTCCGCTGACGTCCCCCCTGTTTTTTAGTCCATTTTGAGCGAGAGTTTTCCGGCCTTGAGAAGCCTTCGGGCAAGGAGCTGGAAATGAAGAAATCTAGGTACACAGACGAGCAGATTGCCTTTGCGCTGAAGCAGGCGGAAACCGGTACGCCGGTGGCCGAAGTCATCCGGCGAATGGGGATCTCGGAGCAGACGTTTTACCGCTGGAAGAAGGTGTACGGCGGTCTCGGGGTTGGCGAGCTGAGGCGCTTGAAGCAGCTCGAGGATGAGAACCGGCAGCTGAAGCAGCTGGTTGCCGACCTCAGTCTGGACAAGCACATTCTGCAGGATGTCCTGTCAAAAAAGCTCTGACGCCTGGACGATGACGCGAGCTCGTCGCGTACGTCCAGGCGTCCCATGCCGTGAGTGAGCGGCGCAGTTGCTCGGCGCTGGGCGTCGAGCGGTCGTCGGTGCGCTACATCTCGCACAAGCCGGACCAGACACCGCTGGTGATGCGCATCCGTGATCTGGCGGCAACGCGGACGCGCTACGGCTATTTCCGGATCTACATCCTGCTGCGCCGGGAAGGATGGGTCGTGAACCACAAACGCGTCTATCGGCTATATCGGAATGATGGACTGAGCCTTCGGCTCAAGAAGCCAAGACGCAACGTCAGCGCTGCCAACCGCGAACGCCAACCCGCGGCACTGGCGCCGAACGAGATGTGGTCGATGGACTTTGTATCTGATGCCCTGTTCGACGGCCGGCGATTACGGGCGCTGACCGTCGTCGACGCTTTCACCCGCGAAGCGCTGGCGATCGACGTCGACCAGGGGATCAAGGGCGAGCAGGTTGTCGAGGCGATGGAACGGATCTCGTCGATCCGCGGCACGCCCAAGACCATTCGCGTGGACAATGGGCCGGAGTTCATCTCGAAGGCACTTGACCGCTGGGCGTATGAGAACGGCGTGACGCTGGACTTCAGCCGACCGGGTAAGCCAACCGACAATGCGTTCGTAGAGTCGTTCAACGGTCGCCTCCGCGACGAATGCCTGAACGCACATTGGTTCCTGTCCATTACCGACGCCCGAGGCAAGATCGAGGCCTGGCGAAGGGACTATAACGAGAGCCGCCCTCACACATCGCTTGGCTGGATGACGCCGGTCGAATATGCTGCTGCCGCGGCCGCCAAGGCGGCCGAATGAACGCCGGAAACTCACCTTCAGATTGGATGAGAAACCGGGGGACCCTCATTACGACCCTCACGCGTTCTATCCTGATGGATAAGATCCTGAATCCGCCGCATAATTTCCATCCTTACACTTTTGGGCATGCGCTCCATTCTCCACGAAGAAGGTTCCTAGCTCGGGGCTTAGTTCACTCCATGGAAAGGAACAGGGCTCTACCACCTCGGTAATGCGAGGGATTGAACGAATGATGGAGAAAGCTTTCGAAGCTGGTCGAGTCGAAGGCGGCAATATCGAAGGCAGCGCCCTAGATTGCCCGTACGAAGAGCGGCTTGCCCCAAATCTTAGAAACGTCTGGATTTACGGCTTTCTGTGTGGAAAAACGAGCCGAGCGTATCGGAAGCAATTGCGCCTGAGCTGAACGCCGCACGGAGGATGTGGCCCACGTGTTCGGACGTCGCCTTGTAAGCCTCCGCGTACCGTGTCCCCCGCCCCAAGTCTTGGCGGAAAACGGTAAGCAACCTCTTAACGCTTTCGGTGAGCCGACGAGCGATTGACGGAACGTAGAAGATCCATTTCCCGGTCGACGAGCCTTTGCTTCTGCTGCGCTTCCCTCAAGTCGGCCGCGTATTCGCCGAGTAGTTGGCGGGAGAGCTCATCGTTCAATCCTCCAACGATACGCCGTACCCGATCGCATTTCGTTTGGAGATTTGCATCAGTCGGCACGTTCGTCTCCGTACGTCGCAGGAAAACGACGAACCTAACAACCACCAAAAAATGGTTAATGAAAAGTTAAGCTCCTTTTGGCCGATCGGCGGGCCGAATACCAAGCGCGACGAACCGATGGATATTAGGTTATATCTCGTTTCAAACTCGTTAATGAGATGGCCTTGACGCCGGACGGCCAACGCCAGGTTAGACTAGGCCACGCGGACAAAGGTTGACGCGCGTCTGATCGGTTGATTCAAGGCTGTCTTTTGGAGGCGGCGTTGGGCGAGCGGATTGGGTTTCAGATGATGAGTGGGCTCTGATCAGGCCCCTGCTGCCGTCGGAGCGAGGACGTAGCCGCCGACCCGCGGGAGACAACTGGCCCTATTTCGAAGGCATGGTGTGGATGGCGCGGACAGGCGCGCAATGGCGACATTTGCCGGATGAATATGGCAAGTGGAACAGTGTGTTCCGGCGGTATCGTCGCTGGGTCGTGACGGGCGTGTTCGAAGCCATGCTGGAGACCCTGGCCGCTGTCGTCGAGCGGGATGTCAGCGCCGACATGATCGACAGCACCGTAGTCCGGGCGCACCACTGCGCCGTCGGGCTAAAAAAAGGGATCAAGAATTCGAAGGGCTCGGCCGTTCGCGAGGCGGCTTCACAACCAAGGCCCTCCTGAGCTTGTCGAAGGGCTGCACGCCCGCTGTGATGGTCAGGGGCGACCGCTATGTTTCGTCCTGACGCCGGGCCAGGCCCACGACGTGAATGGCTTCGGGCCCTTGTTCGGGATGCTGGCTGACCGGATCGAGGTCCTGCTTGCCGATAAGGGCTATGACGCCGATGCCATCCGCCAGGAACTCGCCAAGGCGGATGTCGAGGCGGTCATTCCAACCAAAAGTAACCGCCGCATACCGATCCCGCATGATCGCGAGAAATACCGTTGGCGCAATCTCGTCGAGCGCTTGTTCAGCAAGCTCCAGAACTGGCGCCGTGTTGCAACGCGTTATGACAAGACCGCAGAGTCCTATCTCGGCTTCGCCGCGCTCGCATCAGGTACGCTGTGGCTGCCCTTTGTCCACGTGGCCTAGTCACAGTTCTGGCGTCGGCTGTGTCGTAATTGCCGGTGTCATTTCTGGCGCAAAGGTAGCCGAGGGCGGTTGTGCAGCTTTTACCGCATCGTCGGCCAGCATTTTTTACAATGCTAACCAAAGTTGGTGGTGATACTGCCAAGGCATTTATAAGTGTTGTTATGCAGGGCATTGAACGCATGACGGAGCGAAGCTTCGAGTCGGGATTGACCAACAGCCGCACAGCTGAGGGCAAACAAGATGACTGTCCATACGACCATGAACTCGCTCCAAACCTCAGGCGAGCTTGGCTTTACGGTTGGATATCCGGCAAGCAAGGTCGCCGCTGCAGGCAGACTTTGCGGCTCAGTTGACAATGCGTTCGGCGGAAGCCCCCCCCCCCCCCGGCGCCACAACGGTTTTCCGCTGACTTGATCTAGTAGATACCCCGCTTTTCGGTTGGCCGCACGCTGGAGCAGCTTGGCGGATTTCGGCAGAGCATCACTCAACCGCTTGAACGCGCACCGCAAAGCCAGTTGAGGAAAAGCCCAATCCCTCTAGGAACGGAAGCATTCCGGCCGGCCCGGATCGGCATGCTACCATTCGAGGATATTAATGCACTTTATAGCTTATACGAGTCGCGCTAAGCAGCCGTTTACTCACGCCGATTTGATTAATTTGCAGACGTTCTCTGCCTCTGTAAACCGAGTCACAGGTATCACCGGCCTGCTCGTATTCGACGGAACCCGATTCATGCAGGCGCTTGAGGGCGATACGGCTTCGGTCAAAGCGACAATGAAACGCATAATTAACGATCCACGCCATGACAGCATTATTTATATTGAAAATAGAGAGACGGAAAGTCGTCAGTTCGACCGGTGGTCGATGGCATATCGAGATCCAAGAGATCTAACTGACGGTGCTGGTTTTCTTAATCGAGTCAAGTCGTGCACAATAAACATCGATAATGATTCGACAAAGGCTGCATTTATTGGTTTTGTTTCGCTTTGTCTACGGCGGTGGTCAAGTATATAGCTTTTAGCAGAGAAATATTACGGCTTACGCTGGTAATATTATAGGTTCAGGCACTTATAAATCATGCTTCAGTATGCAATACCCAGAGATCGGCCTAGGTGTTTGATCCCCCGGTTTGATGGTGCGATCCTTTCGCTGGAATGGAAGGAAGCCGTATGGGACAAGTACGTCACGGGTGCGCCACGACCACGCACGCCGTCCGAGCAGCAATACAGCGATCGCAAGCTTCGCTCTCGACGCTGAGCCGGGATTCGGGATCAACCCAAAGACAGTGGCGAAATGGCGGAAGCGGGCGACGGTCGAGGATTTGAAGACCGGGCCGAAGGCCCCTCATTCCACGACCCTGACAGAAGCCGAGGAGGCGGCGGTCGTCGCATTCCGGCGTCATACGTTGCTGCCGCTGGATGACTGCCTCTATGCGTTGCAGCCGTCGATCCCGCATCTGACACGGTCAGCGCTGCACCGCTGCCTGCAGCGGCACGGCATATCCCGTCTGCCAGATATCGAGGGCGACAAGCCAAAGCGGCAGCGCTTCAAGCGCTACCCGATCGGCTTCTTTCACATGGATATCGCCGAGGTTCAGACAGCCGAAGGCAAACTCTACCTTTTCGTCGGCATCGACCGCACGAGTAAGTTCGCGGTCACCCAACTCGTCGAAAAGGCTGACAGGCGAACGGCGTGGGAGTTCCTTGAGCACTTGCTGAAAGCGGTGCCGTACCGGATCCACACGATCCTGACCGACAATCCTGTCCTGAGCGAAGTCGAAGGGGGAATCCAGTTCGCTGAGCAGCCGCGCAACCGTAACACCGCCTGGTCGCGTCAGATGCGCTTCGACATGATCTGCGTGGCAAACGACATCGAGCACCGGTTGACCAAGCCGAACCACCCGTGGACCAACGGTCAGGTTGAGCGGATGAACCGCACCATCAAGGAGGCAACCGTCAAACGCTTCCATTACGAGAGCCACGAGCAATTGCGGGTGCACCTCGCCGACTTCATGGCGGCATACAATTTCGCCCGCCGGCTTAAGACGCTCAGTGGCCTCACGCCTTACGAATACATCGCCAAAATCTGGACGTCAGAGCCGGACAGGTTCATCGTCGATCCGATCCACCAGATGCCGGGACTAAACACCTAAGCAGCGCAGCCGTCGATCTCGAGCAAACTAGAGATGAAGGTCGCTGCGCGGCGAACTATTCGGATCGACCGGTGGTTACGGCGGAGTGCCCCCCGACTTCAGCTAGCTTGCTGCGCTCCTGATCCATCAAGGCGGGCCGTTATCTTTTCAGCTTGAATGGTTTTGATTATGCGGCGCTTAACCGCGGTTGGCGCCGACATCAGGTTGGCAGCTGGGAATGGTCCCCGCATCCTGCCCGGCTGGACAACGGGCGGGGTATTCTCCCCACAATAAGCAAATTTTAACCCTCAGTCGTCATACGAGTAGGCGAGGCGTCGCCCTCACACCGGACGGTCCCCTGCTCGTCGTAACGCTCCCCCAAGTCGGTCGAGCAGGGGGTTCAGCCGAACGACGACGCGAGCGTTAGAGCGGTTTCTGATCAGTCTGCATCGTAACCAGCGGCTGCGAAATAGTTCGAGCATTCCTGGGGCGAGTAGAGGTCGACGATACGGCCGATGGCATCCCAGAGGCCGTGAATGGTCCGCTCGGCCGCTTTTCGCAGGTGCGCCTTCAGCTTGGAGAAGGCCATCTCGATAGGGTTGAAGTCCGGGCTGTAGGGCGGAAGGAACAGGAGCCTGGCACCTGCGGCTTCGATGGCGACACGCACGGCCGGCGCTTTATGGCTCGACAGGTTGTCCATGATGACGACGTTACCGGGCGAGAGTTCGGGCACCAGCACGCGGGTCACGTAGGTGGTGAAGGCATCACCGTTCATCGCTCCGTCGAGCACCCAGGGTGCGATCATGCCGGTGCGGCTCAGACCTACGACGAAGGTGGTGGTTTTCCAGTGCCCGTGCGGCACGCCGGCCCGCAGTCGTTCGCCACGTGGCGCTCTGCCGTAGCGACGTGCCATGTTCGTTGATGCCCACGTCTCATCGATGAAGATGAGCTGCTCGGGATCGAGATCGAGCTGACCGTCGAACCATTCCTCGCGCCGCTTCAGGATGTCGGGGCGATCCTGCTCGGTCGCAAGCGCAGTCTTTTTTTGCGCGTGATCCCGCGTCGCGCGAAGAACCGCCATATCGTGCCGAGCGCGACCTCGGTGCCGTGATCAGCCAGGAGCGCCTGCAACTCGCAAGCGTTATGTCGGGGGTCGCCTTGTAAGCGTCTAGGATCAACCCGGCATGCGCCTCGATCCTCATCGAACGTCGATCGCCACCCTGTTGCTGTGGCGCTGGCGTCCCGTGCTGGGTTGCAAGCTGCTGCCACCGGATGGCGCTCGCGGTGCTGACACCGAACCGTACCGCAGCCTGCCGACGCGACAGACCACCCGCGATAGCCGCCACAACTCTATCCCGAAGATCTACCAACAGTGCTCGCGCCATCCATGCCAGCCTCCTGCACCGGCATGAATCCTGAATCAGAAAACCGCAGCGACGGGAATCCCATTATGATTCAGCCCGGTGAGAAACCGCTCTTAGTTTCAGACCATAGGCGAAGGTTAGCGTGGTCGACGTCAGTCCGCGGTAGCCCCTTGTGGGGGTAACCGAATGTCACGATCGCGGGCCCCCTTCTACTGCAGCGCATAGCCCACGCCGTCGCCCTCAAACCCCCTCAGGCGGAAGGCCCAATGGGCGCCGTTGTACCCGAATAGTACCCGATCCTATCAAGCTAGACCCGAGCGCTGACACACCGATTATGCTGATTCCTCCCAGCTCGAGCAGATGGTTCACGCGTACGCCAACAAAGTCGCGACCTATGATAGCGTCGATATGATGGAACGACGCTGCCCGGATGAAGACGAAGCCAATCAGTAAGATTAGACCACCCAGACCAGTGATCGCCCATCTGTCAGCTTCACGCGCAATTACCGCCACCACGATCGCCACGAACATCGCGGATGCCCCGATCGCAAAAATGAACACCTTTTGCACGTTACGCCGATTTGAGTACCAGCCTTCATCGTACGCCAAATGGCGAGCAATCGCAGTGCCGAGTGATTGAAGATCCAGTTGTTTATTAATTGCCATTGCTACCAGTAGCACCACGAGCACGCCCCAAACTTGGTGTGACCGCGTCATAGATATTGTTCGAGCTCGCGCGGCGTAGCACAAAGCCGCCGCGATCAGGTAGGCTGCGACAGTGAACCACCCCAGCGCATCAGGATCTCCGATCCCTGGCGACCACCCGTATATCATTTACCACCTGCGCCTTTTGATCAGGCAATTGCTGCCGAACATCGATGATCATAAGTAACGACCTCGTCGCGGCGGATATTTTCTCCGCCACGCCCGTCCGTAAACCGCGTAAACCCGTGCCGGATCCATTTGTTCGGACGCGTACGATCTTGTTGTCCTCGAAGCAACGTCGTCGGCGCGCTGGTATCGCGCTGGTATCTCAAACCGCGCATCGGGAGTGCCCGCTATGACGATTTCCTTGCACCCCTCCCTCATAAACCGTCGGAAATTACGACATTGGGAGCAATTGCACGCCTGACCGCGGCTGATGGACGCGCCAAGCCGGTAGTGGCGTCACAGCGCCAGTCACTGAGGCAGAGGTGACGCTGCGACTGCACACGTGTGACAGAATGCCGCCACGCTCTATTGAGCATGGCGGCCCGATCATTGCATTCGAGTAGATTTTACGAGTTTGCGATCGCGCGCACGTGGTTCGTGAAGTTGACTTCCGAAACCTTGATCCGGCGACGCATGGCGAAGCCGACGACGCCCATGCCGAGGATCATCATTGCCCACGTCGCAGGCTCGGGAACCGCTGCCGTCACGTTTGCCGTCGCGAAAGACGTGGAGCGCGCGTCGAGTGTTCCAGTCCCCACGATCTGAGCACCATTTAAAAGGGTGTAGCTGTAGACGTCACGGTACGAGCAGCACTCCGTGCGCCCGTAGATCGAAATCCTGTCGATCGAGGTTGCTGCCGCAAGCTTCAGCGTGAAAACGTCCGACCCGTTGCTGGCGTTGCTGTGATAAATTGCGGGATAGCTCGAAGCCAGACTTCCGTCGTTGGCATTCGAGGGGTTCGCACCTGCGTTCTCGTAAACGCTGGTTGCAGACGCTACCCCCGTCAGGGCGTAATTGGTTGAGCCACCGAAAAGCTGTAGCTCAGCAATCTGTATGTACGCCTGCGACGGGTCCGTCAGGGCGGAGCGAATTTGGACCGAGGTGACGATCTCGGCCGCGAGAGCCGGCGTTGTGGCCATTGCTGCTACTGCCAAAGCGGCCGACGCGGCGATCTTGTACATAGTTTTCATAAAGGAGGCCCCGTTTTCGTGCCACGCACAGGAGCGGGGCTGGAGGCGCTGTTAACCTGCGGTTCACCAAAATGCGTCGTACGATCCTTACAATGCTGTACTCGTATCATACTGGAACGATTGGCCTTTTCGTTAGGCACAAATGTTATCGCGCATGAGACCGCGTCGACTCATCAAGGCACGATGACGCTGCGACGGTCAGGTCATATCAGGAAAAGGTTGGGCACCGCAGCGGGGAGGCGTCTTGGGAAAGCTCAACCCGCTGCGATGTCACAATACTGTCACTTAACCTATTGGTAAGCAATCCCCGAAAAATCCCGAAATGAAACGGCGTCGCGACGAGCCCGTGTGACGAGCACGGAATAGGAATGCTCGCCGCGACGCGCTGTAGCTACCTTGGCGGGGTAGCCTTGTCAGCCCTGACCCGCGCCATGGCCTCGCCAAGCTCAATGTCCTGCCGTATTCCGATGCCCTGACAGATCCGCGCGAACTATGTTCCCGCCCATGTCACCCGAAACTCGTGTGGTTGGTGATCGTGTCCGGTCAGGGTTCGCCAGAGCGTATCGAACGGATCGCAGTTCTTCGATAGGCAGGTCGAGTAGAGGTATGCCAGCGCCAAGCGCACGCCGTACTGTGGCGGTTTCAACGCGCCGTCCGATTGCAACCTCCTGATCGCATCGTCCAGCACCACTAAGGCGATGAACGTCGTTCGATTTGGCTTTGACACAGCAGCACGGCTCCGACTCGTCAGAGGTACGGCTTAGATCGTTCCGCTTTTGTTCTCAATTGGGGCCATGCGATTGCGCGTCGCTGATCGCGTCGACCGCCGCGGCGACCCGGCGCCAGTCCTCGACCGCGATACGATCGCCAAGCGCATCGCTCACCTGATCGACGATATAATCCGTGGCCAGTTCGCCGTGCTGAGCGAGGATCGCGCCTGCCTGTATCCAGACTTCCCTATCCTCCATCGGCCCTGCCCGTGCCATCAGATGTTGAGGTTACGCCGCTTGATCTCCGCGAGCAGATCATCGGCAAGTGGGTCCCCCGGTACCCCGTCGGTCTTCTGATACTCTTCAAGAAGGCTCTTATCGTCGAGGTACTCGATCACGTCGAGATGCAGGGGCTCGTTGCTCATGGCGCGAGACTATGCGCGCCCGATCGATTCGGGCAAACTGTTCCCATGATCGCCTTACCAGTCACCTTTTCAGCTACCTTCCTTTTCGTTGTCGCCTGCCTTGTCAGGGTCGCCCTGCAAAACTCGGTCGAGAGTCGATATCAGATTCTCGCGTACTGGCTGATTGCAGCGGCAATTGAGTTTATCAGTTACGCGTCGATCAAGAGGGTGTCAGCGTTGCGGGGTATTATTCATGCGGCTGCGGGCACTGCCGGCGTGCTTCTCGTCAAATATATAATCGAGGGCTAGGCGGACCGCATGGACAAGCTCACCACCTCTATTGTCGGCACGGCACCTTACTGGCCCGGCGATCTAAAGGATTTTCGACAATGATGGCTGCGATGATCATATGCATGGTTACCAACGTGCCGGACGGCACGACGATCGTTTGCAGTGACCATACCCGGATACGTATCGCGGGCCTAGAAGCGACGGCGCGCTCTCCAATGGACTCGCCAGCCACCCTCGCCGCTTTAACGTTGGGTAGGAAGATAGCGTGCTTGCCTGCCGGCAATGAGGGGCCATTCATAGTCGCGAAATGTGCCTTACCGGATCAACGCGATCTCGCATGCACCCTGATCGCGGCACACGCGGCGGTGAGGTCAGATGCCTCTTGGCGACGCTATGGTTTAGAGGATTGCGCTGGTTGATCCCTCACCTGACCGACCGCGGCATGCTGCTGCAACCATGCTAATCCGCACGCAGCGAGCAGTTGATCCGACAGGGACGACGCCGCTTCTACATCAAGCGTAGCGACAAGGCCGGGAGCCTCTACCAGCACATTACCCTCGAAAGCGGTGATGTTGAACACCTCAGGGCGCAGTGTCTCAGCCATTGGTATTCTCCGATAACTCGGCAACGAACGTGGGAAAGGATCGACCAGCCTACTGCTTTGGCTCAATACGATTCTGTTATCGCTCACGGCGGTAAAGATCGAAAGGCCACTTGCTCGACTTGATCCCGAGCATTTTAGAGCAGGCGCGCATGAAACTCACCATAAGCCGGAACGAACGCGATCGGCGCGAAGTCGGCGATGTCGTTTGTTTTGAAGGCCGAACGATCGCGGACGATCGCGTCACGGTCGAAGTTAGCCGTGAGGCGTGGGATCAGATCCTTGTCGATTGGCATCGAGATCCAGTGGCGAAGCTCGAGGAGATGTCCCTCGACGCTCGCGCTCACTGGGTCCGTTTCGCGACGGGAAAGGTTTGGCGTCTCTACCTCTGACCAACCGGAAGCTCTCTTCCCATGGTTCTATCGTGATGAAGAAGGTCTTGAGTTCGGGACATGTTCACTTGGTGGTAAGGCTTTGGGTTCTACCGCGTTCGTCATGCGAGGTATTGAACGGATGATGGAGCGGACTTTCGAGGCTGGGCGAAGGGCGAGCCTTTTGCAGCGGAGTAGCGTTGCCGACTGCCCGTATGAAGCACGGCTCGCCCCAAACCTTACAAGCGTTTGGGTTTACGGATACATATCTGGCAAGACGGGCCGAGCATACCGGCAGCGCTTGCGCCTGAGTTAAAGCTCATCTGTCGGTAAGCGTTCTATCCTGATGAGGAAGGGCCGGAGTTCGGGCCTGATTATTCAGACCCGTTCCGTGGAGCGTTGCGTTCGGGTATGTCGAACCGACGCTTTACGAAATCAATTATCTTGGTACCGGCGTCCGTGGGCATAAGTTTGTGACCTCGGCATATAGGCAGCAAACTAACCCGGTCTCCCCGTACCCAGCCCGTGGAGCTTCGCCAGTTGCGTTGCACGCTGTAGAAGGTGTCTCGAGCTCTAGCGGTTCGATGTCATTGGCGGACATTGCATTAAAGCCTTCAACCAGCGGTTGGGACCACCCCGGAACGCTATCTTCTGACGTTGCGACTTGCGCCCTCTCTGTGCAAGTGGGGTCCGTCAGTTGGTCGAGGTGGGTCCAGCGCTTCCGGTCCGGGGTTCGACTAACGATACCGAAGTGGATAGTTCAACTCACATGACCCGGCCAAAAGAATTCAAAGAGCAATTATCGTTCCTCGTTATGGAGGGAACTAACGCGCGCCTCGATGCGGTCTGCGGAGATGGAAAGAAGGCCGACGTGCTGCGCGAGGCTATAGAGCGAGAGCTTCGGCGATTGGAGAAAAAGCGCTGAGCAGAAGTCGCTGCTTCCTAACGGTTCGGGTCGCGCTTTCTACCCTGACGCAGCCGGCCCGTAGTTTGAGGCGGGGACGGGGTTGAGCCTCATACCATCGGTGATCTCGAAATGCGCCGCGCACCCTTCTCGGAAGCCTGCCATCCACTCGGAGAACGCTATTGAACCCCTGAAGTAACGGCAGTTCGAGGCCGTTCCACCTGCACGTCCGACATCCTCACCCTCGATGAAATATCGCGAGCACCGCAACCAGGTGTTTGATTCTGTATGCTCAAGCATTTCTGGTCATATTCACGACCAAAGTTCGCCGCCAAGAGCCTAATTCCGCATGTCCCACAGCGGGCCACCCGAACTGATCGTGCACTTTTTATCTTGATGAGGAAGGGCCGGAGTTCGGGGCCTAAACGCCGAGCGGTTACACACTCCAAAATGGTTGCATAAACCGAACCGCTCGCCCATCGCTCCATCGAGCAAGAGGCGTAAAATACTGATGTTATCCCCACAAATCTCAATCGATCACGGCAGGGCCATGAGCATTCTGCCCGGCGAACGGGGTATTCCAATCGTGCTAAACGGAGATGGGGCGATCGCAGTGTTTGAGGACGGTATCTATGCCATGCTGCTGAGATTGGCGGGCACCGCGCGAACTCGTAATCGAACTTTTAAGGACAACGACGTCATAATATGGGCGGTGAAGAAAGCACTTAAGGACGGAGTTTTTCGTAACGGCGTCATCCGCGTTGGCGGGTTATTCTCTTAAATTGCGCCCTGGGCGTTCTCAGGGTTGAGGGTGTTGATGATCATGCGTCTTCGTTCTCCGTGTTCGGGCCCCGGACCGTGTCGATCTGCTCAACCAGGCGGCGCGCTTGGTTCGCTAGCGCGTTGAGCCCGCCGTACCGGCTCATCAGCGCAGCGCGCACGTCCGCGGCGGTATAACGGGCGGCCTTGCCAGCACTCATACCGGAAACCGCATCGCGACATTGTCAGCGGTCACAGCTGAGCTTGTGAAAGCCCTCTCGCCATTCCGACAAATCAAGATTTCCCTCGGTGGGCCACAGGGGTATAAAGGCAGAACTTGTCGGGAGATGCGTTGAAAACATTGGGAGAACTACTGTCTCTTAATCAGCGGGTCCTTGGTTCGAGCCCGAGTGCGTCCACCATCTCCATACAGCCTGAAACATATGTACGGTTTGGTTGCTAGAGCGGTTTCTGATCAGTCTGCATCGTAACCAGCGGCTGCGAAATAGTTCGAGCATTCCTGGGGCGAGTAGAGGTCGACGATACGGCCGATGGCATCCCAGAGGCCGTGAATGGTCCGCTCGGCCGCTTTTCGCAGATGCGCCTTCAGCTTGGAGAAGGCCATCTCGATAGGGTTGAAGTCCGGGCTGTAGGGCGGAAGGAACAGGAGCCTGGCACCTGCGGCTTCGATGGCGACACGCACGACCGGCGCTTTATGGCTCGACAGGTTGTCCATGATGACGACATTACCGGGCGAGAGTTCGGGCACCAGCACGCGGGTCACGTAGGTGGTGAAGGCATCACCGTTCATCGCTCCGTCGAGCACCCAGGGTGCGATCATGCCGGTGCGACTCAGACCCGCGACGAAGGTGGTGGTTTTCCAGTGCCCGTGCGGCACGCCGGCCCGCAGTCGTTCGCCGCGTGGCTCTCTGCCGTAGCGACGTGCCATGTTCGTTGATGCCCAGGTCTCGTCGATGAAGATGAGCTGCTCGGGATCGAGATCGAGCTGGCCGTCGAACCATTCCTCGCGCCGCTTCAGGATGTCGGGGCGATCCTGCTCGGTCGCAAGCGCAGTCTTTTTTGCGCGTGATCCCGCGTCGCGCGAAGAACCGCCATATCGTGCCGAGCGCGACCTCAGTGCAGTGATCAGCCAGGAGCGCCTGCAACTCGCAAGCGTTATGTCGGGGGTCGCCTTGTAAGCGTCTAGGATCAACCCGGCATGCGCCTCGATCCTCATCGAACGTCGATCGCCACCCTGTTGCTGTGGCGCTGGCGTCCCGTGCTGGGTTGCAAGCTGCTGCCACCGGATGGCGCTCGCGGCGCTGACACCGAACCGTACCGCAGCCTGCCGACGCGACAGACCACCCGCGATAGCCGCCACAACTCTATCCCGAAGATCTACCAACAGTGCTCGCGCCATCCATGCCAGCCTCCTGCACCGGCATGAATCCTGAATCAGAAAACCGCAGCGACGGGAATCCCATTATGATTCAGCCAGGTGAGAAACCGCTCTAGAACTTTTGCTCGCCCGTTCGACCGTGGCTGGTCCCGTCGAACTGCGCTCGACCTCAGCCGACCCGCCCTTTTCTTTGGGGGTCAGACGCTCGTGCTCGCTCTCCGCGGCGGTGCTGTCGTATTCATGGGCAACCTATCCATCCACAAGTACGAAAGCGTGCACGTGCTGATATAGGCGTCGGGTGCTCGGGCGCTCGTCTGACACAGCAACGGCTGAGGAAGTTCGGCGCTTCCAGATCGAGCAGTGTGACTTGGGCGTGCCTGCGCCGACCATGAACGCCATCGCGTCGGCACTACGGTTCTTCTTCATCCAGACGCTCGACCGGCCGGATCTTACCCGTAAGCTGGTCCGCATGCTACACGTGCGCAAGTTGCCGGTGGTCCTGAGCCAAGACGAGGTAGCGCGGCTATTGGCGGCAACCACATGCCTCAAACATCAGGCGGCGCTGTCGGTTGCCTATGGCGCCGGACTGCGTGCGGCCGAGGTCGCTGCCCTCAAAGTGCGCGACGTCAACAGCGAGCGCATGCTGCTGCGGGTCGAGCGCGGCAAGGGCGGGCGGTATCGCAACACCATGCTCCCGGTCGGGCTGTTGGCGTTGGTGCGGGAGCGGTGGCGAGTGGTCAGCGTGAGGGCGTATCCTCGACCGTCAGGCGCGTGGGGCGGCGATCCGGGAACCTGGGATCTCAAAGGAGAATGGTCTTCATAGAATGAGCTGTCGAATTTGGTTAATACTGGGGGGAACTTCCTGCCCGCCGCGCGCGTCCTTTGGTACGGGATGCCGAATGGCAGTTAGGAGAGAAATATGCTGGAGGATCTCGACGTCAAGGCTGGGCAGAGCCGTGATGCAACGCCGCCAGAGGTCCTGCGTGCTTTGATCATCGGCGCCATACTCGGCCTGGCGTTCTGGGCGCTGGTCGCATGGGTCGTTGCCACGGCTATCTAATTGGCGGTCACGGCGGTGACGGCCTGAGCCTCGGCGAGCACTACCTCCTGTTCAGTTACCGTGGCCGTGTACCGCGCGATGAGCAGGCCGCGTTCGGTGACCGGAAGGCTGATGCGGCGACGCGATCATACGCAATCTGCACGCGCACGATCGCGGAACCAATCTCGGTCGCTTTCTCCTTCAACGGGGTCGGCATCGCCGCGCAGCTGGCAAGGGCCATCGACGCCGCGCAGAGCCCAGCAGTTTCTCATGATCCGTCCTTTCGGGGGAGATCGAGCCTCCGGCGGGCCGGGTCACAGTGATCAGGCGACGTCGCCCATCGTTAAGCGCGCGACCTCGGGATAATTCTTGCGGTACGGCGCGGCATTGGAAGCGCGACGCCATACAAAGCCGCTATCAATTTGCCGGCCGTACGCGTCCATGACCCGAACGCGAGTGTCGCGGCGTCGAACTTGCCGGCGGGATGCAACTTCAGCACGTTCGGCTGGCGAAAGCCCTTATTCATGCGGGGCAACCAGACGCGCCGGCCGATGCCGATACTATAGAAAAGTGCGACCATGGCCCCGAACTGCGCGGCCGTTCGGCGCGTCGCCGACGGCGATGGATAGTGGCGTGGCGAAATCCCGCTTGGCCTGCTGGTCGAACATGTCATCCGCCTGATCCTGCGTGATGCAGTCGCATCCCTGCACTACGCATTCCGGCGCCACACACTCCTGCCGCTCGACGATTGACTCTACGTGTTGCAGCCGTCGATTCCGCATCTGACACGGTCAGCACTGCACCGCTGCCTGCAGCGTCATGGCATATTCCGTCTGCCGGACATTGAGGGGGACAAGCCGAAGCGACAGCGCTTCAAGCGCTACCCTATCGGTTTCTTCCACGTGGATATCGCTGAGGTGCAGACCGCCGAGGGCAAGGCTCTCCTGAGCTCGTCGAAGGGCTCTACCTGTTCGTCGGCGTAGACCGCACCAGCAAGTTCGCCGTCACTCAACTCCTCGACAAGGCTGATCGACGGACAGCGTGGGAGTGCTTGGAACACCTGCGGAAAGCCGTGCCCTACCGCATTCACACGATCCCGACCGACAATCCTGTCCTGAGCAAAGTCGAAGGGGGCATCCAGTTTGCCGAGCAACCACGCAACCGCAACACCGCTTGGTCACGTCAGATGCGCTTCGACATGATCTGCGAAGCAAACGGCATCGAGCACCGGTTGACCAAGCCGAACCACCCGTGGACCAACGGTCAGGTTGAGCGAATGAACCGTACCATTAAGGAGGCAACGGTCAGACGCCTCCATTACGAAAGCCACCAGCAGTTGCGGGTGCACCTTGCAGACTTCATGGCGGTCTACAATTTCGCCCGCCGGCTCAAGACGCTCAGTGGCCTCACGCCTTAGGAATACATCGCCAATACTAAAAGCCTTACTCCTATCGAAGCCGGCCAATACGCTAGATCTATCAACTTTGGATAATATGGCATGATCCGGTAAATTGGCTGCATCGTTTTTGAGTTAGGATTAATAAATATCAAACGTGAAAGGCATGCCAGATTGACTAATAAGCCACGCTAATACTACGTAGTAATATTAATCGGTTCCGCCCTACCCTACATCGGCTTTGTCCATCAAACTTTCAATCACTTGCCAATACGGGGCGCCTTCCCGGTCACACAGATCAATAAACCTGCTCATAACGCTAGCAGGTCCTTTCATACTGACTTGATGCATTGGTTCACCAGCGTGTGGATTCTTCCGGCGTCCCAATTTCGATGGCGGCTGTGATGGCTTTGTAAAACCATGGTTGCGGCCGACAGCATCAATCGCTGCGCGTTCTCCACGCTCCTCAACCCTTGGCTTTGCCGGCATTGGTGATGCCGGAACGATATCGCTCAAGTCACCTAGTCCAAGATCTATCTTGCTCATATTACTCCCCCTGCCCCGCCGTCTGTAGATCTCGGATAGTTTGCGTCACTTCACGCACAAACTCTGTCGCATTTGCCTTGGCTTTTATAAGGCCATTTACCGTGTTATCCTCTAAGTCCCATAGAGATCGGTAGTGCGTAAACATTGCACGGAACGCCGCCCTTTCATTTAATGCAGTCTTGAGTGCTGGAATATCCGCTTCGATGAACTGACTTCGAATTTCTTTCTCGTCACGTGTAGCTATCGCTGGATTTACCCGCGTGAAAAGCATTCGGAACGATATGTTTCTGCGTAGTTCTTTGGCTTGAGCCATAACCATTTTTATTGCGCGACTTGCCTGCCTTGCGTCCACCGGTGACGCTTGAAGAGGTATCACGACAAGGTCCGTACGAGATATGGCACGAGCCATCGCCAAGTTGGCGGTGCCTTCCAAATCAACGATGACGAACTGGGTTGCTTCTGATGCGGCCTCGATTGCGTCGATGATGTCGTCGTCAGATGGCAGACGCGCACATTTAAAACCTGGTTCCGCAGCGCTCGTAGCCCAACCTTCGATCGTCCGGTTCGGATCGCCATCAATAACGGTTACTGACGCTCCAGCGGCAGTCAAACCCGTGGCAAGCAGAAGAGCGGAGGTGCTCTTGCCGACGCCCCCTTTTGGACTCGCGAAACTAATTACCGGCATTTCTTACCCCAAATCTGCTCACAGCTTTTTATTCAGTCGCCTTAGGTTCTCGCGTTGTTACGAAGCCATAACGTTAATAGTACCCAGTTCATTCAGGGAGCACTAATTAGCTTCCCCGCCCTGCCCTAGCTAGCGCATCCAACGCATTAGAGCACTAGCCCTTTGTGTGCAACCAATGTCAACGCTGGTCTACTAAACTAATGGCAAGGCATGTGCTCGAATGGCTAGAATATTTGCCCATTGTCATTAGTTTAGCATCCATGACATGGAATGAAGGCGGTTTAGGGTGAATGTCCTGGCTTTTCAGGCGCTGCCAAGCGTTTGGTACACAACCAGTTGGTACCATGTAGTACATTATTGTTTGAGGTGCTTGTTCCTTTGATACCGATAAAGGCAGCGGCGCTATTCAGGCGAGCTACCAGAACCTTAGAGCGGTGGGCTAACGATGACACAGAGGGGGCGGACGGTTGCGTGGGCAAACCTTATCGAATAATACCCCGGGGCTACCGTCTGGTACCATAGCGATGCCTAATGAGATATTGACGACGTGTTGTTGCCCCCTAAAGGCCTGACAGAGCCGCGCAGGTTTGTGCGATGATACTCGCGGGGGGGGGGGCGATAGCGCAAAGCGCGGTGCGGATGCTCCTCTTTATAATGGGCGAACCAGCCAGGCAGTTGGTCGATGACACTCTACGCATATGGCCTGGGGTTCACGCGGACATAATCGCGCTTGAGAGTGCGAACGAACGGCTCGGCCATGCCATTCCATTGGGGACTCCTGACTGGGGTAGTGCACGGGATCAGCCCAATGCCTCGGGCGAACGCCCCAGCGTTGCGAGCGGTGTAGCAGCTGCCGTTATCGGTGAGCCACTCGATCGGTTCGGGCACGTGGTTCACCTGTCCGTAGCGATGCTCGACCGTGGCGACCATCAAGTCCTGGACGTCCTCGGCGGCGATGCCGCCCGTTGTCGCCACGTGGCCCATGGCCTCGCGGTCGCAGCAGTCGAACGCGAATGCGACACGCACTTTCTCGCCATTGTCGCAGGTGATCTCCAATCCGTCGGAGCACCAGCGGACGTTGCGGAGGTCGACGGCGACCCGGCCGTCGTGACGTCGTTCCTCGCGGCATTCGCCGTCCCGTTGTTGTAGCAGCCTATGCACTTTCATGACGCGGTAGACGCGTTTCGGATTGGGCGCTTTGCGCCCGGTCTTCTCGGCCTACCGGCGCAGCAGAGCATGAACGCGGCGATAGCCGTACGTTGGCAGATCGGCGACGAGCGCGCAGATGTTGGCGACCAGCTCGGCATCCGGCAGCGGTGGTCGTCCGCGTGGTCAGGGCGCGATGGCGCATTGCGGACATGCCCGGCAGATACGTCTCCTCGATGATCCGGACCTTTTCCTCTGGTGTCCACCGCCTCCGGCGCTGAACACCGGAGAGAACCTCGCCATCGTTGTAACGCCTGGTCGTACCGTCAGTCATAGGCCTCACTCTTATCTAAGAGCGGGGTCCTGTCTGGTCATTCAGGGGCCACCTCACGACGAACGCCTGTAATTTATACGTTTGCTTTCGATAGAAGGTGATCGATCTCAGCCATCGCGAGATCAAGATCCGCAGCCGCAGCATTGAGCGATACAGAATTGAGGGACGCAGACGGCGACGGAGACGAACCGGGGAGGGCAGGGGATACCAAACCTCCCATTTCGAGCCCAACGAGTCTCGCAGCAGCAAGTGCGCGCGCCTGGATATCGGCACCGGCGCGCGACAAGCCAAGTGCGCGCGTGAGCTGCTTTCGCGTGGTCGGACCAAGCGCCGCCAAAAGCGTCCAAGCCTCAAACGCACGGGCGTTGCGGGATAAGCCGGCGAGGGCCTCACGACCGCGACCCAACACCGACTCTATGCGCTCCAAGTTCGTGAACGCGGCCAACGCTTCATGCGTGCTATGGTCGACGAGCGCGGCAGCCCGCTGGGCGTCCGTGACATCGAGGCGAAAGACCGTGCGCGGGACTATCCCGGTAACCGGTGGAACGATGCCGCGTGCAACAAGCACAAGGTTCAGGGCCCAGCATCCTGCCGGCTCGGACGCAACGTAATGCCGCATCGATCGGGAGGGCAGGGGGAGTAGCGCCTCGTGCCCAGAGCTTTCGGCGAAGTCCGGCGCGCGGATCAAAACGTCGACCGCGACCGCAGCGCGCGCCAGCCCATGGAGCGGATGATCCGGACCAGCGTCCGCCAGTCCGCAGGCACCGGTGAGGGGACCACCGGCAGTCGCCTGCGCCAAGGCGTCCTGGGCGGCGTTGAGCAATGCCAGCGCATCGACCTCGAACCCGCGCGTCGCGTTGACCATGCGAACGACCATCGTTGCAGCGTCGGCAATCGGTGGCACCCCGTGTGCAGCAAGCCAAAGCACGACGGCGTCGCGGCGGGGGTCGTCGGTCAGGAGGATCGAGAGGGCGTCAGTAGAAGGCTGGTGGGCAGGGCCGACGTTGCCAATGCCGGCATCGCGTCGATACGCGCGCCACGCGTCGGCCACGGTAGCGAGGCTCGCAACCTTGCGGATTTCTGGGGAGGCAAAGCGAATTGCACCCGCCAGTCGACCGAGCGCGTAGCCCAGCGAAGTATGATCAGTGAACGTCATTGCGCCCACCATATGCTAGTAATCGCGCGATCACTAGGCAGCCCTAAGTGTCATGTATACGAACTTACCATAATCGGACATTATGGTAACTACGAGGATGTGCTATGACGGCGAAATGCAGGGTAAATCGGACCAGCGGGCGCGGCCCTCATGAGCGAGATCGTCGTCCATCGTACCGATGGGGAGGGGCTGCCGGTCCGAACGCGGCGTGGAGTCGTCGAGCCGATCGATGCCCGGGTTACCCGGTTGCTGGGTCTTGCGCTGCCGGCTGAAGGTGTCCCTGTCAGCGAGATCGGTTTTGCGGCGCAGCTCGGCGCTATGGCCGCGGCGAGCAAGGCGGCGCTGGCGTCGGACCTAGCCTGCTATCTGCGTTGGTGTGAGGACATCCGTGCCGCCCCGCTGCCCGCCGAGCCCGAAAACCTGGTCCGCTACATCGCCATGCTCGAGGCGCGGGGCGCCAAGCCCGCGACGGTCGCCCGGCGGGTTGCCAGTCTTGCCACCGCACACGGCCTGTCAGGGATGCAGGAGAGGGGGCATGCGCCCACTAGCCACGTCATGGTCCGTGCGGCGCTCAAGGGCCTGCGCCGGCGTCGCGGCGCTGCTCAGCGTCAGGCTGCCCCGTTGCGCTTCGGGGCCTCGCTAGATCCCCATACCAAGGGGTTCACGCTTACTGCCTTGCTCGGCGCCTGTGGCGGCGATCTGCAGGGCTTGCGCGACGCAGCGCTGCTCTCACTCGGCTATGATGCGGGACTGCGCGTCAGCGAGCTTGTCGCCGTCACCGTCGCGCACATCGATCCGCACAGCGATGGCTCGGCGCTCCTGTTCATTCCATCATCCAAGACCGATCAGGAAGGGCAGGGGGCCTGGGGCTGGCTGTCCGCGGACACGATGCGCAGGGTCGGCGCCTGGCTGGTCGCGAGCGCCATCACCGAGGGGCCGGTCTTCCGCCGCGTGGGGGTTGATCGGCGCCGTCTGCGCCCCGCAGTTCCGCCGATGGCGTACGAAGCGATCCCAGGCCACACGCGGCACTGGCAGGAGAAGCTTCGTGGCAAGAAGGCGGAGCCCGCGCGCACGGTCTATACCGTCGGCACCGCCTCGCTCACTCGGCAGGGCGTCAACGGGATTTATCGGCGTGTGGCACTAAGTGCCTTCGATCAGGGGCTGGTCGAGATGCCGATCGCGAAGGTCGAAGAGGCAGCACGCGCCTTGTCGAGCCATTCGCTGCGCGTTGGCCTCACGCAGGACCTGTTTGCGGCTGGCGAGGACGGCGTTGGGATTGCTCAGGCACTCCGTTGGTCGTCGCCGTCGACGGCCCTGCGCTACGGTCGCAAGCTTGCTGCCAGGAGCAACGTTGCGGCGCGCGTACTCTCTCGGATCAGGAGCTGAAGGTGAGGAACCGATGCATCGGCATGCGATCGGCTTGGCAACGTAGTAACGCATTTCAACGCCTAACGTCGATCTTCATCAGCAAGCGGTTTGGATATCGGGTATGTAATCATCATCGAGTTCTCCTCGAACGTTAGAGTCAAACTCTGGCCAACAGAAATAAAACTCAAAATGGTTTCTTGATATATCTGTGCTATTTGAGCCTTAAAGAAATATAAATCGGCGCTGTGATAGGTTCTGTTTCCATGGGCTTTTCTGAAACCGATCTATATCACGGAGGCGATGATACGGTAACCGTACTGCTTCATCTTCAGAACGCCATTTTGAAAATGATTGCCAAGGGTGCCGGGCTTGCACCAACGTGCACTACGCTGTGCGCAGAAGTAGAGCGGATCCTCCCGGAGGTGATCTGTTCGGTTTTAACGGTCGATGTGGCAGGCCTGCTTCATCCGCTCGCTGGCCCGAGCCTACCGGAAGCATATTCCCAAGCCTTGGATGGCCTGTCCGTCGGCCCGTCGGCCGGCTCCTGTGGCACCGCTGCCTATCTGAAAACAGATATTGCGGTCGTTGATATCGAGAACGATGCCCGTTGGGCGCAGTTCAAACACCTCGCACGTCCGCATGGGCTGCGCGCCTGCTGGTCCAGTCCGATATGTGATGCAGACGGTCGCGTGATCGCGACATTTGCTTTCTACTATCGCAGCGCCCGAGGACCGACGGCCTTCGAACGCGAGGTGGTGGCTAACTGCGTTCACCTCACGCAAATCGCTATCGAGCGACATGAGCGTGTCCTCGAGCACCAACGCCGGGCTTTCACCGACGCCTTGACCGGTTGCCCCAATCGGGCTGCGTATCATGCCGCACTTTCCAAACTTGAGGGCGCTGCGGTGGGCAGTTGGGCGCTGTTCGTGCTGGATCTCGATAATCTCAAGGTCGTGAATGACACGTTCGGGCATCATGCGGGTGACGAGCTTCTGCAGGTCGCCAGCGACAGGATCTCAGCAGCGGTCAGCCCCGGGCGAACGTTTCGCGTCGGGGGCGACGAGTTTGCAGTCATTCTCCAGGCTACCGATGCCCTTCGTGACCTGGAGAAGATCGCGGATGAGGTTCTAAGCGCGCTCTCGGTTGCTGCCGACTGCGGCGGGCATAGCATCGTCCCTCGCGCTACCATCGGAGGCGCTACGTTCTCATCGGAAGACGCCGGGGTTGGGAGTGTTCGGCAGAATGCCGACTTTGCCCTCTACCACGCCAAGGAAACCGGTCGTGGTGGTTTTGTGCGATACTGGGCAGGGCTCCGCTCGAACATGACGCGGCGTATCGGCGCGATCAGGGACCTGAGCGCGGCGTTGCGAGAGGACCGGATCGAGGCCCACTATCAACCGATCTTCCGACTAGACACCCGCGAGATCGTTGGCCTGGAAGCGCTTTGCCGCATGCGCATCGGCGACAATCTGGTCTCAGCTGCCTCTTTTCATGAGGCGACTGCCGACGCCCAGGTTGCGACTTCGCTCACTGCCAGGATGATGGCTCTTATCGCGGCTGACCTACGCCGTTGGCTGGATTTGGGTATTCCGTTCCAACACGTCGGTATCAACGTCTCGTCTGCGGACTTGAGTGGCGGTGCCGTTGGGCAGGTTCTCTCCGCAGCGCTCGAGCGCGAACGGGTCCCTCTCGCTCACGTGATCCTCGAGGTAACCGAGACGGTGTACATGGGACGTGGCGACCAAGCGATACAGCAAGCGATCAGGGCGCTACGCGCGGATGGCATACGGGTCGCGCTGGACGATTTCGGAACGGGCTTTGCGTCGCTGACGCATCTGCTCACGGTTCCCGTCGATGTCATTAAGATCGACAAACTGTTCGTTGACCACTTGGAGCCCGACGGTGTCAGCGTGACCATCGTCGAAGGCCTGATCCGTACCGCGAAAAAGATGGGCATCAGGATCGTCGCCGAGGGGATAGAAACCGAAGAACAAGTCGAACAGCTTTGCGCGATCGGCTGTGCGTTAGGGCAGGGGTACATCTTCTCACCCGCAGCCAATCGCGATACGACGACCGCCCTTCTCCTTGAGCATGCGCAGGGCATCGCGCGACCGCCGATTGCGACGCAATCGGGCGTGGGCTGATTGTCGATCTAGCGCTAAAAAGGAATGGAGCACTCAGCGGCAGGATGGCGGATCGATTAGCCTAAGATGCTGCTCGTCACCGTCGCCAGCGTCGACGTATGACTGAATGCATGGATCGTCGCAGTAGCGTACTGGCGTGGGCGATCAGTTGACGATCAACTGCTTATCAGGCCCTACGGAACAGACAGCGGTCCCGGTAACTGCCGAGGGAACCACGTCAAGAGGGCGTCTGACAGCGCCGTAGCGACAACGGAGGGATCGCCCGTTCGTGTGCCACTAGCGCGCACCGTCGTTGCCTGCCCCGTCCACACGACGTGATTGTCGCGGCGCAGCGATACCGTCACCTCGAGACGGGTTACGATCAGACCGCGCAAATGATCCTTCCCCGAAGGCAAAGTCAGCGACAGGCCTCCAAGGCCCGTTGCCATGCCCGGTCGGTCTGATCGGTCGTTGCCGGACCGGACGACGCCGCGCTGTGTCTGCGATACCTCAACCTTGGCGACGTAAAGGCTGTGGTTTGCGTCGGGCAGGGGCAGGAAAGGTGTTCGAAGGAGGGTGCGCTGAACGGCGTCCGTGAACGTTTTCGTGATAGTGGGAGACGTGGTCGGACTGTCAGCAGCAACGATCGCTATCGTGCCCGGCTTCACCATGGATTCGGCAACCGGAGATTGCACTAGGGCTGCGGCCGCAGCGAACAGGAGAACGTACATCTGACAGGCGCCGATCAATTACAGGAGTGAGGAGCGCCAACGGCATCGCGCCGGCCATCCGCGTTAAAAGTGGTGATGAACCGTGATCGAATGCCGATCGTGATCGCGCTATCCGTTCGAGAGCTCTCTATTCGAGCTTCTCGGCGTGTCGATCGGCCCATTCCTTGCCCTCATCGCCTCCCCAGAGAAGCCAGGCGATATAGCCGGCAGAAGGATCAGTGTCCGATCCCCACTCATGTGTTTTGCCGTCTTTATCGACCTTGTGACGCGCGAAGTAGCTATGCATCGACTTCACATCTTCGGTGGTCACATCGTCCTGCGCTGCCAGTTGCTCGGCACGACGAACCCCGACGTCCGTACCGCCTCGTCCGAAATCATCGCGCAGCCTTAGCCCCTTCTTTGCATTGGCGGCGATTTTTGCTGTTGGTTTGAACGTATCGGGCATCATGCTCTCCCTGTGATGATGTTCAAAACGCCTAGATTTTCGAACATATCCATGAGGGCGTAGCGGCGGAATTTGCCTCTGATCCTCACAGGTGATGCTGGATGAACGGGCCATCAGGTGGGGTGGGCCGAGACGATGTTCTCAGGGGTTCCTGTCTCCTGACAACGAGGATTTAAATCGTTGAGTTAATCGGAAACTAGCCTCGCTTGGAAGGTTCTAGAGCGAGCAAAGGAGATCGCCATGGCAACCGAACAGCCGAACATTGTACCTGACGACATAAAGCCGGAGCCGAACGACGCGGATAACGCCGCGACCGTTCTAGACGATGCTCAGATGAACAAAACGCCCGGTGGCGGGGGGCTAGGCGGTGCCGATGCCGCGGACGTGTTGAGCGGATCGGGAAAGCTTAGCGGTGGTGCGACGCCGAACAGCCCTATCGACGTGCCAGTTCCACATGGCGGTAGTGGTAACCCAACTCGCGAAGCGCAGCTCAAATCGTTGAACGATGGCCCCAAGGAACCGCATACCAATCCGAACTGATCATCCCCGCAGCAATCCCAAGGAACATCGTGCTGTCTCTTGTGGACACCCCGGCGCCTCCGGGACGTTGAGTGCCTATGCATGATGATAGGACAGTTCGTCTAACGCGCCCGCGTTGTCTTCCCGTAGGTGTAAGGGCAGCCGTCTTGAGCATCGTCCGATGAGCGGTGATCGTAACCTGGCCGGGCACCGCGTGGTAATCACCGGTGCATCGAGCGGTATCGGCGCGGCAACGGCGATGGCTTTCGCAAAAGCGGGAGCGCGGCTAGTCCTAGGGTCTCGCGGCAAGGACGGGCTGGACGACGTCGCGCAGCGCTGCGTCGAAGCTGGCGGCAGCGCAATCGTCCGACCGGTAGATTCCACCGACGCAGGCGCAGTGGCCGCATTCGCCGCTGAGGCGCGCGATCTGCTCGGTGGCATTGACCTGTGGTTCAGCTGTGAAGGCGTCGGTGTGCTTGGCCGGTACGAAGACGTCCCGATCGCGGATCACGCCCGTGTCGTCGATGTGAACCTCGTCGCCCATATGAACGACGTCCATGCCGTACTGCCGATCTTCCTCGCGCAGGATCACGGCACTTGGGTAAACATGATCTCAGCCGGCGGTTTTGTCGCTACGCCTTATGCCGCGGCCTATTCGGCGAGCAAGTTCGGGTTGCGCGGATTCAGTTCCGCATTGCGCGGTGAGGTGTCGAAGCGCCCGCATATCCACATATGCGACGTCTGCCCGACCTTTGTTGATACACCCGGCGTCGACCACGCCGGTAACTATACAGGTGCCCGGCTCTCGTTGCCCCCAGGTTCGCTTGCACCGGAGACGGTGGCGAAGGCAGTCGTGCGGCTTGCCACGCACCCTCGTAACCTTACCGCCGTCGGCGCACCGGCAATCGCATTCAAACTCGGCGAGTTTGCGGCGCCGAATCTGCTGGCGGCGATCATGAGTGGCTTCCTCGACTCCTGGTCGGCCCGCGCGGCCGACGGCAACGACAGCGATGGGGTGTTGTTCGAACCTGGCGTCGCCGCCGGGCCTGATGGTGGCCGACGCGATCCACATCGGGGGCGCAAGGTGGCAGCCGCGGCGGGCGGTATGGCGGTTCTTGGCCTTGCGGGGGTCGGTGTCTGGCTCGACCGTCGTCGGTGATTGAGGACGACCGCTATCTCGCGGTGCGCTCGGGCATACGGCTACGAACGGACGCTGTGGTTGCAAATACCGGCTGGTTTACTTGGCAGGGGTTCACCGTGTGACCGAAGCGATCGAGTTGGGACTGCCGGCGCAGGCCTTCGACCGTCAGGATGATGGCGACGACCTTGGCTTCTACGCGCCCCCGCGTTTAGTCACGCACATTGACGAGGAAGCAGTAGGTGCACTGACCAGCCTGTACCGCGATGCAATCCCCGCTGGCGGGCGGGTGCTCGACCTCATGTCGAGTTGGGTGAGCCACCTGCCGGACGACGTCGCCTATGGCGAGGTAGTCGGCCACGGCATGAACGCAGAGGAACTAGCGGCCAACCCGCGCCTCGATCGCTGGTTCGTCCAGAACCTGAACGATATGCCTGACTTGTCCGAAGGGGACGCGCGCTACGATGCCGTACTGATCTGTGTCGGGGTTCAATATCTGCAATACCCCCTGGCGGTACTGCGCGAGGTTCGTCGTGTGCTGAAGCCGGGAGGCCGCGTCATCATAAGCTTTTCGAACCGCTGCTTCCCGACCAAGGCCGTGGCGGTCTGGCGCGCTCTCGACACGCAGGGCCACGCATCGCTTGTCCGTCTCTATTTGGAGACAGCAGGGTTCCGCGATGCCACGGCTTCCTTACTAGCAGACGGTCGCCTGGGCGATCCATTGGTCGCGATAACCGGTCGCAGTTGAGGCTGTTGGGATCACACCGGCAATGGGGGCGCTGACTTCCCGGTTTAGTACCGTCGCGCCTGTTTCAGGTATGTATCAGGCGCAACGGCAAGCCCGCGGTCAGGCCTCGACGCTGGCGGTTAAGGGTGGCGTCTGCTGATGTTGGACGACCAGCCAATCGTCGTGTCCCCGCATCCGCAAAGTCGAGGTGCAATGTGCCTCGTACTTTTCGTCGCCGCTTGCGCAGCGCGCGGTGTACGCAACGACGATCAGGCCCTCTTGAGGTCGTGATACTCGTCGATCCGATAGCTCAACCGAATCCCAATCGGGCGTAGCCTTGACCGCATCCTTCGCTTCCTGCCCCTGGAAGACATAAGGCGGACGGGGCAAGACCATGACGATCTCCTCGTCGATCCGGTTCTGGTAATGCTCGTCGCTGGCATCCCATAGGCTCCCTTCGAATTCCCATACGCGCTGGTCGTTCATGCCGTCTCTCCTTCAAGGCTCAAGCGCGAGAGTATGGGGGAGGGTTCCGGTGTTTCGGCACCATCGCGTCAAGATCTACCGAAGGATAAGACGTTTTGGCGCCCGTACGCCCGAACTGCCTGACTAACATTGCGCAGACAACGCATGCCTACCGATCCATGGTCCTAGTTCGATCGAAGGTGACCGGACCTATAGGTCCCAGCATCTGTTGGTACCCGTCACAACAAGGAAGCCGACATGAATCTCAATGACCTGCTGCCTGATGGTGGCATCGATGCACTCGCCGCCCAACTAGGCATACCGCGTGAGCAAGCCCAGCGCGGCGCCGAGGCGCTGCTGCCGTCGGTTCTGGGCGGCATGGGGAATAACACGACGCAGTTAGACGCCCATGTGAACACGCTTGGCGGAGCAGACCTTGCTGCGAACGTGTTGGGCAACGAGCCGACGCAGATCGATCGCGGTAATCAGATCCTCGGCGGTATCTTCGGGTCGAAGGACGGCAGTCGTGAGGTCGCCGACAACGCGGCGCAGAGCAGCGGCCTGGCGCCTGAGCTTCTCAAGCAGATGCTGCCGATCCTGGTCATGCTGGTAGCGGGCCATCTGACAGGGCGCTTGGGCGGGCAGCAAGGTGGTCTTGGCGGGATCCTTGGATCTGTACTTGGCAGCCTGGGTGGCGCTGGAGTCGCAGGCGCTGCGCCCGGGGGCGGTCTTGGCAGCGGACTGGGGGGTATTCTTGGCTCGGTCTTTGGCGAACGGCGATAGAAAGGTCCGGTCTCAGTACTGCCCTGCTCGATCAAACCGGTCGACTTGAGGTCCACGAACATCCCGTCGCCACGTGGCTACGGCACGGCGATAACATCGATGGCATGACTGGGGAGCGCATGTGATGCGGAGACGAGGAAACAAGCGAGCCGGTCCTGTGGCAATTGTCATTTTCGTGATGATCGTGGCACTCGTCGTCACGATCTGCTGGCTCGCCGCGCGTGGCTTTCAGAAAGAGCCGAATGGACCGCCGCTCGGTAGTCAGACGCTGCCAGCTCAGGCTGCGCAGGGCACCGTCGCTGGGACGCCTCCGAACGCTAGTCCAGCTCGCTAGATTGAAAGACGGTTAAGCCAGCAGTCTAAGGCAGGAGGGGACCGGATAGGGTGCGATCCCCTCTGGATCAGGCGCGTTAGTTGCGCAGGCTGTCTGGAACGATACCGCCGTTATCGGCAAGCTTCTGCATCACTGCCTTATGAAGGGCGATGTTTTGCTCGGCCGAGCCGTCGGCTGCTGCATGGACATTCAGCTCGGCAGCAAGTTCCTTGCGAGCGGTCAGACTGGAATCCAGGTCCAGCAGCTTCAGAAGATCGACGATCGAGCTCTGGTAGTTGCCGCCGCCATCTTTCATCGATGCCATCTCGCTGAGGACCGCACCGACATCGACGGACTGCTGAGGCGCTGCGGGGGCGGGCTGGGCGGTAGCGGTCGGCGCAGCTTGCGGTGCAGCCTGCGGCGCCGCGGCTGGAGCTTGAGCCGGTGCAGCGGCTGGTGCGGCTTTGTGGTGAAAAACCTTGTTCATGATCGTGCTGAAGATGCTCATAGCCGTGTCCCGATAAGGCCGGCAGCTGTGCCGGCAGACCGCTAGAACGAACGCACCTCAGGAACGGTCCTCAGGAGGCACGCGTTGAGCCGGCAGCGGTTCTATGCGAGCAGATGGAGAGTATGATGAACTTCAAGACCCTAGCACTAGTATCGGCAGCGACCCTGTCATTGGCCGCATGCGGCAAGAAGGCCGACGATACGACCGCCGTCGATAACACCACCTACGCCAACACGACCGCCATGGACATGAACGCAGCCGGTGCCAACGACGCCATGGCAGCCCCCACCTCAGGTGAGCAGGCCTTCGTCAACTTGGCGGCTGCGAGTGACGCGTTCGAGATCGAGACCTCGAAGCTGGCTGTAACCAACGGCGCGTCTGCTGCGGTGAAGAAGTTCGCTGGCCAGATGATCACCGCACATGAGGGTTCGACTGTGAGGCTAAAGGCACTGACGGCAACGCTGTCGCCAGCTTTGACGCCCAACCCAGCGCTGAGTGCTGAGCAGCAGCAGAAGCTTGCTGATCTGAAAACCAAGCAGGGCACTGATTTCGACACCGCGTACGCAGCGGCCCAGGTCGCCGGGCATCAGCAGACGCTCGATACGCTCAAGGGATATGCTGCAACCGGCGACGTGCCGCAGTTGAAGACGTTTGCGTCGGGATTGGCACCGACGGTTGCGGCGCATCTCAACATGGCGAAATCGCTTAAGTCCTGAGGTCGGGTCTAAGACGATGAAGTATGAAGTCGAGAGGTGCACCAGTGTACTTCTCGGCTTTCCAGGAACGTCACATTGCCGATTGACGTGGGAGGCTCGGTTTTAAGATGTTGGCCAGATCGAGCTGATCGTTGTTGGCAAGGTCTGTTATGGGCGTCTCGATCTTGGCGAGGCGCTCAACTGCGCGATCACGACGATTAGAGATCCGCTTCATTTTGTCCTAAGTATACATTCTCCTACCGGGGGCGTGGCAAGGCGGGCTCGCCAAGGAAATGGGGCCGACTTGGCACCTACGCTGTTGCCGCATCGTCCGATTGAAGGAAGGAGACAAACAGATCGGTCGACGACCTCAAATGTCGCGCGCTGGCTGCCAGATCGCTGGCGCTGCCCCGTACCGACGCCGACAAGAGCGCGGCAGACCCCGCCGCTTCCGCCACGCCGTCAATCCGGGTGCCGATCTCGTCCGCCGCGCCGACCGCGCGCGCTGCACCCGCATCTACCTCCTGTGCCGTGAAGCGCTGCTCGCCGACTGCGGTCGCGATCCCCGATGCCGCAACCGAAACCTGACCGATCGCAGCATTGACGCTACGTAGTTTTTCGCCCGTGTCCGCGACGCCCTCGCGGATGCCGGCAAGCAGTGTGCTGATCCGGTCGCTCGCACGCTTTGTGTCCGCCGACAGGACCTTCACTTCGCCCGCGACTACCGCGAACCCGCGCCCCGCGTCGCCCGCCCGCGCTGCCTCGATCGTAGCGTTCAGGGCCAGCAGATTGGTCTTGTTCGCCAGGTCACGGATGTCGTCTAGAAAGACTTCGATCTGGACCGCATGATCCTCAAGCATCGCTACCGTCTGCACGCTGCGTTGCGCTTCCAGGCTCGCCACCACGGTCAACTCCGATTGCCGGTCGGCCGCGATCGCGATCGTTCGGATCGATTCGGACAGGTCGCGGATCGACGACGCAACATGCGCTATGTCGCGTGCTGCTCGACCTGCGCCCGATGCCGCCTCAACCGCATCCTGGGTCGCGCCGCCGGTGACATCTTCGAGCCGCACTGCTGCATGCTCCAGTCGTTCGGTCGCCTGGCCGATGCTTTTCACCACGGACGTCACCGAATGATCGAACTCGTTCGCTAGGACCACCAGCTCGCCGCGCCGCTCGCTCGCGATCCGCGCCGCCTGCTCCTCGCGCTGTTGGCGTTCGCGCGCCGCCACTGCCTCCGCTGCACGCGCCTGAAGCATTGCCTCCTCGGTTCGCCGCTGGCCGTCCTCTGCCATCTCGGTCAACTCGCGAGACCGCCGCAATGCTGCACTCTGCGACTGGAACAGCCGCTCGAGCTGGATCGTCAGCACGGTCAATGCGCCGAATTGCAAGCCGACCGCCACAACATGAAAGATAACCCGGCCGAGATTGCCCGTGCCGGTAAAGACGAATTCCGGGGCCCACCATTCGAGGGCAAGATGATGGATTGCGGTCAGCACCGTAGCTAGCGCGATCGGCCGCCAATCCGCCAACATTACCAGCGCCGCCATCCCGACGAAGAAGTACATGTGTGCATCCATCTGCCACGGATGCCCCTTGAGCAGGAAGACAAGCATCGCCGGTATCACCGCCGCAAGCGATCCCATCAGCGTCCGGGCCTCTATATCGTAGCGACCGCGGAGCGCCATCACGGTCGGTCCCGCCGTGATGATAGTGCCGATTACCAGCAGCGGAACGCCTGCGCCCGCATCCAGTACGGCGTTACCTATCAGCAGCCCCCCCAACGAGGTCCAGCCGATCAACGCCCACGCTTGGACAGCGCGACGCCGCAGCCGGTCAAGCGGGTTGAGTCCGGCATCATCCCGGATTTTCCCGGTAGCTCCAAGCTTTACTTCGAAACCCAACCGGGAAAACGCTGGCTTCAGCAGCGAGATGGTTCGGTTCATGCTTGCTTTCCAGTACCGCCATCAACGCCGCACCCCGCGGGCGGAGCGGCCATGATGACGACATTCCACGCGACCCGGGGGGCGATGCGGGCACGATCGCCAACGACGACCAGCGATCCCGGAAATGGCCCGGCCCCAAGCAATGCCGCACCGCCTGCCAGTGCACCCTGCACTGCTGCTCCGCCATCTTGACCGAGTGGCACCACCAGCATCGAACCCGATTCTGGCGGCCACACCGTCAACACCACAAGCCCAAACGTCGCAGTAGCGATCTGGGCAGGGATCAACATCCGGCTTGGTAGGAATTTCATACGGTTACCTACGCACCGCCTGGTTAATGCAAAGTAAGTTCGCAACCCATGCTCGCCCCCGATCTGGCTTCGACAAGATCCAAATTGGTGGCCCAAGCAGGGGTATCGCGGAGGATCGACCTGTTGGATCCGAGACTAACAGCGGACGGGTTGGTTTGCGGTCGGACAGTTTCAGCTAACAATGACACCGCGTGGATTTGAGCCTTGGTGGGGTTTTAGATTTCCCGGTGTCGGTTAAGGGTTTCCTTATGAACCTTTTACAGACCGAGGCATACCGTAGCGCTGCTGCCCATGAACGTTTGGAAGCGGAGCGGTCCGTACTTCCCCTTGTTCGAGAACGTCATTTGCGATCGGCAGAAGCTTGGGATGCAATGGCCAGTCAGGGTGAAATGACTGAACGTCTGGCGCAGGCGAATGCCGAGAACCGGATCAAACAACCCTATCAACGACGGTCGTCAGCCGAGAGTACTTAGGCCAGGCTTGTTTATCGTGACCGGCACGGCTCCCCGTGTCCGCACCGCTGCGTTACCAGCTAAGCGACAGCGGACACCGGACTACGTACCTTGATCCCCACGACGACCGACCGGACGTGGAGCCACGCAACCTGGTCTTCTATCCAAAGGGTCGAGTGTCTTTCACCCCTCAAGTGAGAGACGACTTCCGTTTCGGGGCATGCTGGCCCTCGGTGCTCGGTGTGTCCTTATTGAGGGTATCGCTTGGGCGGCGAGCATCGCCTTCATTCTGGTGTTCGGTGGACAGGTTTGGTTGTTTCGTCGTCGCGGTCGGCTTGATCGGGTCGGTCATTGTCGCTCTCCTCAATTGACGAACAGGCAAGAGGTTCTCTCGTTCCGCAAAACTTACTGCTTCGTTTCGTCTGACGCGACTGCTCCCATCGTTATCGCCATCAGCGAGGCGCCGCGGTGTTCGTGGTCCAGCTTCAACAGACGGACCCAGTGCGCGATGTGCTTGCCTGCCGCCTCGACGCCTCTGCGTTGCAACTGCGGGGTGGTCAGGTTCGTATCGTTCTGGATTACCGACGCGATCGACAGCGCGAAAAAGTCGATGATGTCATCGGCAATCAACGCGTCATCGGCGGAGTTCGCAGCAAGGTACTGCATGACGATCGGCATGATTTCCTGGAAAAGATCGATCTTGGTCTGGTCGTCTACCTTCATGATGTCTGCAGGCATGCTGGCGTCCTCCGTTCTCGGCATGTATTGCTTGAGACTGTGAAGCGGAAGGCGGGATCGATCTCCCTCGCCATCATCGGAGCCGTCATGAATCATCCACGCGAATGGTTTCAGCCAAAAGTCGTAGGTATCGGCTGGTCTCCTCGAACCTGGGAAGGGTGGGCGATCATCGTTTCTGTGATCGCGGTTGGCGCAGTTGTCGGTCGGGTCAATCTCTGACCGGTAGAGACCCAATGACGCCATATTGCACGCGGTGAAAAACTCGGTTTAGGCTCGGCCATGGAAAACACAGCATCGCAGTTCGATCTTCTTGGCCAGCTTCGGTCGCTGATCGTCCACCGCAACGAGGCAGCAGAGGCGTTCGACGTCTTCAAGCAGGACGCGGTGCTGGCGCCAGCGCCTGACATTGCTAACAATGAGGTCTCTTCCGACGAAGCGGCGGACGTGGCGGCAGAGGAGGTCGACACGTTCAGGGCTCAGACTGAGGGCCTTCTGGCCAGCGCAACGGACGATGAGCTTTTGGCCGCGTACCGGCAGACCGAAGGCGAGGTGGGCGATCTTGCGGCTGAGGCGCTACGTGATGAGCTGCGGCGTCGGAATCTCGAAGAGTGAACCGACCAAGTGCCAATCAGGTATCTTCAGATGTGTAGCCGATCGAGTATGTCAGATCGGGAGGTGTGGGAAAAGGCGTCCACTATCGCGGCAGCGTTTGGCGATGATGAGCCCGAGCGCTTCACAGAACGGCTATTCGACATTCTTCGCAATACCACCAATCCACAGGACTGGCGTCGTGTCGCGGCCGCGGTTGACGTCATCGCTGGAGCGTCCCGGCAATAGCTTCAGTTGAGCGTCGCTCGGTCGCCTCTATGACGCCAACCGAGCATTTGATGATGTACTGCGCCGGTTTGGCTCGCTGACGCCAGCATGAGCGGTGGTACGCCCAGTCGCGGGGCAGCTGGATCGTGTATTACGGCAAGTAGGAGTGATGGTGGGAAGAGGAGCAGCTCGGTGAAGCGCTTAGTCTCGGTTCAGGGGCAACACATAGAAGTTTGCGTTGAAGAGGCCGAACCTGGGCGGTGGAAGGCCACGGGAGAGTATGGCGGTAAGATTTGGAGCTTGACCAGCACGACAGCTAACCGAGCGGCGTCAAATTGGGGTGTCGCCGTCGGGCAGCTAGACCCGGCACACCGTAACGAGCCGCCCCTGGAGACCGAACGTTAGGCGCGTCGGAAGTTTCGGGAATGCCACGTTACGCCAGCGGGGAGGGAAACCCACACCGTCCTTGCCGCTGTCGCCGTACGTATTCCATTTTAAGTGAGCCGATGTCGTCCGCAGACGTTCAGTCTCTGCCAGGGCCTATGCAAAGGGTCCTCGCCGACCCGCAGCGTGTTTCGCTCGGCTATCGAGGCGGGTCGTCACGCTTGGGTCGGACTCTTGACGCTCGCGGTTTCATCGACGACCTACGCGTCCGAAATGGACAGTATTACGTACCTGTTGGTCCGCGGCGCGGTTTTGCTCCCACGTTGATCCGCCGCGAGGCTCATTATCTGAGCTACCAAGGCGGCCAGCCTCTCCGTTTTTCTTAGCAGTTTTCCGGATAAGCTGGCCGTTCGTGAGACCGAGGAAGCACACCGCCAGTCGCGTATATTGACGTTGCGTTTAGGTTCGGCCGCTATTTATCCTCTCGGAGGAGCCCTGGATTGATACGTCTCATTTACATCAGCACCGCCCGATCGGAGCTATCCGAGGTCGAGCTTGAGGGAATTTTACGCGTTTCGAGGCGCAACAATGCCGCAGCAGGTGTGACGGGTTTGCTGATCGTTGGTGGACGCCGCTTCCTTCAGGCGCTTGAAGGACCAGCTGATGCAGTCACTCAGACGTACGGTCGCATCAAAGCTGACGGACGTCATTTCGCCGCAGTGACATTGGATAGCCGCGCAATTTTGGGGCGCAGCTTTCCCGGTTGGGCAATGGGGCATCAGCCTGGCAAATCTTTACGCAGTGATGGTGCAATTGCAGACGATATAGCGGCACTAATCACGCCGATCTCGGATCCCACCACGCATGCGTATTTCGCTGAGTTCGCCAAGAAGCATGCCGCCTGAGGCGTGCCAATGCCGGACGTTCAGCGCTGCGCCTGCCGTGTGGCGGGCTCTGAAACATCATTCTCCAAGAAACCGTTATCCTTCTTCTGAAGGCATGACGTGGCCCCGTAGCGTCCCTCGAGCGTTTGAATGCTACAAAGGAGACTGACATGCCAAGCAGAGAGAAGATCACGGACGGTGCCAACGAGCGCGCCATCGACGAGCCGATCGCCGGCACTGCGCCAGGCTTCCCCGACGACGCGCTCTTGCCGGGCGAGGAACTCCCGGAGGAGCCAAGTGACGAGGAAGTTGCGAGGATCGCAGCGAAGCTTGGGGCACCTGACCCAAACCGATAACGCCCTAGGCCTGCGATAGGCCTGGCGTTTCCGGATCGATCTGAATGGTTTCGTCAGCAGGTTCGAAGCGAAGGGTCCACCGGGGGTAGCCTCCCGGTGCGATCTCGATATCGGGAAGGCCGACCGGGTCGGAGCCGGTTTCTACCCAACCAGCGCCGTGGCAACGATCGCAGGCGGTTCGCTTGCAGCGGAAGCTGACGAGATCAATCTCGATATTCCACTGCCCCCTTCCTTGGCAAACCGGGCACATGGCATCGAGGCTCCCCTTACGTGGCTGGAGCGGAACGATGTCGAAAGCGTGGGGGCTCTCCGGACCGTCGCAATAGACGATGTTGCTGGCGTGAGGCATGCTTCCCAGTCGCGCAGCAGCCAGCTCAATGCAATACGACCTCTGTGCGTTTAGGGCCGAACAATCAGGGCAGGTCTAGTTCGACAGCGGCCCTTCCACCACCAGAGCATCTTCAAGCTACGCCGGATCCAGACGGCTGCAGGAATATTGTTTTTGCGGACTATCTCGACGGCATAATAACAGAACCAGACCTGTACCGGCAACGAGCGCATGAGCACCGTGAAGAGGCATCAAAGACGACCCTACCGAACGTTGGCGCGCGAGCTTTGCATGCGGCCGAACGATGGGACGTGATAGCTGATCAGTCTGAGCGGTCAACTGCGGCAGCAGCGAAACGGGACGACGAGAAGGCGGTTAGGGATGCCGACAGAGCAGCCGAGAAGTAGGAGGACACAGTCAGAGTGCCGTCACAAATGCGTGCTTTCGGTATGATCGCCACGCGCCCGACTAGCGGGCGCCTGCGTTGTGTAGCTGTCAGACGAAACTCGTCATGATCCAGATTTAGGTTCAGTTGTATGGCAGATGATCATCAAGCGGACGCAGGCGCCGACGAACGTAATTTCCCCGGCAGAAGCAAGCAAGCTGGCAGTACCAGCGGTAATGAAAACTACGGTGGTACGAAAGAGCAAAAGACCGATCCGACTCCTCCGGACGTCAAGAAAAAGCCATGACCAGTAAAATAGGCAACATCGTCGGAAAAGTGAATGAGGTATTCGGCGCCATGAAGGCCAACGCCGATCGAGCATCGGTCCGTAAGGACGGTGCAAAGCAGGAGGAACTGGGCAAGCAGCAGTAGGTAGAGAACACAAGGTGGGGAAGACCGACCGCAACTGATCGGCGTTTCATTGGTCGTGATTTGTCAATATGGGAGCTCTCAACCGATTGGCGATTAGACGCGTCAAGGCGCCCGCCCGTTTTCGTACGAACGGGGGGGCAGGGCGTCGCCGTGGCGGGTAAGATGTTGCCTCGTCTGCGCTATCGTGTTGATCTGCGGCAATCCTGTTTAACACTTAAAATGCAAGCGTAACGAACGCAGCGATCATAGATCGAAGTTCGACTGAACTATTGATACTATGCTCGGCATTTACTGTACGGAGCACGTATTGCGCTGTTCTTCTTTCATACTCAGACCGATATCCGTGTTACGGATATTGAGGGGACAGAGTTTCCCGGGTATGTCGAAGCCCGTCGCGAAGCTATCCGTACCTGCGGACAGATGATGCAAGATGCTCCTGAAATCTTCTTGGGTTCACGACCGTGGAGCGTTTCAGTGACGGACGCTGCCGGGTTGATTCTGTGGGAGATCCATCTTGATGGCCAGGCGTCGGCCGCAAGTAGAGCCTTGGAGCCTAAACGCCCCTAACTTTGTGATGAACGAACGTCCGATGTTGGGAGCGCAAAAATGCGTGTGGGAATGACTGCCTGTATCGACGGGGTGCGGACGCTCAGCGGCATCCTTGCTCCACAGAAACCTATAGCCAAGCCTACGGCGAGTAACCCATAGCTACATATTTTTTCTACCTCGTATTCCGGTGTTGCTTCTTCGGTCTCGCGCTTACGGGGCGCGGGTGCTGGCTTGGCCTCGGCCTTCGCAGCGTTGGTCTGACCCGGCTTAGGTGTTTGATCCCACGGTTTGATGGTGCGATCCTTTCGTTGGAATGGAAGGAAGCCATATGGGACAGGTACGTCACGGGAGCGCCACGACCACGCACGCCGTCAGAGCAGCAATCCAGTGATCGCAAGCTTCGCTCGCGACGTCGAGCCAGGAACTGGGGATCAACCCCAAGACGGTCGCAAATTGGCGTAAGCGGGCGACGGTCGAGGATCTGAAGACCGGGCCGAAGGCCCCTCATTCAACGACCCTGACCCAAGCTGAGGAGGCGGCCGTTGTCGCGTTCCGCCGGCATACCCTGTTGCCACTGGACGACTGCCTCTACGCATTGCAGCCGTCGATCCCTCATCTGACCCGATCGGCGCTGCATCGATGCCTCCAGCGGCACGGCATCTCCCGCCTGCCGGACATCGAGGGTGACAAGCCGAAGCGCCAGCGCTTCAAGCGCTATTCGATCGGCTTCTTTCACATCGATATCGCTGAGGTGCAGACCGCCAAAGGCAAGGCTCTCCTGAGCTCGTCGAAGGGCTTTACCTGTTCGTCGGCATCGACCGCACCAGCAAGTTCGCGGTCACCCAGTTGGTCGACAAGGCCGATCGGCGAACGGCGTGGGAGTTCCTCGAACACCTGCTGAAAGCTGTGCCCTACCGGATCCATACGATCCTGACTGACAACGGGATCCAGTTCGCTGAGCAGCCGCGCAACCGGAACACCGCCTGGTCGCGCCAGATGCGCTTCGACATGATATGCGAGGCAAACGACATTGAGCACCGCCTCACGAAGCCGAACCATCCGTGGACCAACGGACAGGTCGAACGGATGAACCGCACCATCAAGGAGGCGACCGTCAAACGCTTCCACTACGAAAACCACGACCAGCTACGGACGCACCTCGCCGACTTCATGGCTGCCTACAACTTCGCCCGTCGGCTCAAAACGCTCAGCGGCCTCACGCCTTACGAATACATCGCCAAAATCTGGACTTCAGAGCCTGAGCGGTTCATCGTCAATCCGATCCACCAGATGCCGGGACTAAACACCTAGCCTCTGCCGTCAGAGGGCAATAACGGGATTCGTAGTCGATGGCATGAGTGTCGGCACGCTTTGCATGCTTGACGCTCGGTTCGCGGCTGCCATGAGATCAACGTCAGTCAGATCGCGGCAATCGATCCACCATTTGGCGTCAGTGACATGAAGGCATGCGTTACAGTCGGCGTCGCTGTTTGGGTTGATTAGCGCTGCGAGCCGCTTGGTCCTGATCGTCGATGCCCAGCTGATTTGCCGGTCGGTGCCGGTCAGCAGTGGAAGATCGAGATGGGAGATAGCAGCGCTGCTCAACGCTGCCGCAGCGGCTTCCTCTGCTCGCTTTTCCGCAACGAAGCAGTCTCGACAGCTTGTCGTCTTCAGCCACTTGGCTTTGCGTTCCTGCTGGCTGTCGTAGCCAGTGAGATAATGGCCCTGCTCATGACCGCAGGCGTGAATGATCTGCTGTTCCATGGCTGGGATGATGGCTGTTCGTGGTTTGTGCGCAACGGCAATGAGTCAGGTTGAATCAAAATTGCGCCCAGTGGCTGACGACTGAGCCAGAGGCATTCTTGACTGGCTAAGCTGGCGCAACGCCGTCAGCGTTTACCAGATCCGGGCCAACCAACGTGCCGACGAGCCGGACGCGCTTTTCTACCACGTCTACGGGGGTACGGTGCAGTTCCAGCTCGAAGCGACCGCCGACATCGCGGCGAAGATAGAAAGCCCCGCCATCGCGGACCAGAGTGCCTATCTCATTGATCCGGGTGCCAATCGCTACCATAGCTGCATCGTTGCTCCATCATGATCGTGTAAAGTTGCGGGCGATCCTGCGTATAACCGATGTGCCTCGCTGGGCCCCATGATACTGCTAATTTGTTCGCGAGCGGCCTTCAAAGGCTAATATGACGCCGGGCCATTTCCACGAGCGCCATATCCCCGATTGGGGAGCGGGGTTCGGATTTAAAGATATCAGCCAAATCGAGCAGATCCTCGTCTGAAAGGTTCGCGATCGAGGCTTCGATCTCGGCAAGGCGCCGCACCGCGTGATCGCCGCGATCTGCGACCCGCTTCATTTTTGTCTTGAGCATGTGGCCTTCTATCATAAACGTCGTGGCGGAGGCGAGGCACCAGCGGCCGGTTGGCTAAGGTCATTTAGCAAAGACCTTCGCTACCTGCAGGCGAAAGAAGTTCTCCCATGGAGAACCGCATCGCGTTCTGGCAGAAGATCCCGAAGCGATAGGAACGTACAGCTTTTACGGTATACCGCTTAATCAAGGCGCATGCGGACTGTCCGCATTTACGGCAAAACTGGTGGATAGCGGCCCGTCCGTTATCGGGCGGCCATCGCCGGTAAGCAGCCGTTCGTTCACGTAGCAGAGCGAGGCTGAGAGGCTGCGAGTGATAGATTGCTTGACCGCTGCCGAGCAATCGTATCGTTGACGATGCATTTTTTGCACAGGGCCACGTCAATGTCGCGGCCCCATGGATGCGGCAGCCCTCGCATACGCCCACCGCGGTCCCGGGCGACGACCGCGATCTACGGCTGCGTGGTAAGCCATGCCTGAGCGGTTGCCGGTTCACGATCCGGGAGCAGGCTGATCGGCCTTCTCCGCTCCAGATCGCAGATGATCGTGCCGTATCTATGATTCCGCCGCCACGCCCAGTCATCGATACCTATGACCATCGGCGCTGGCCTTGCCGGACACCCGCGCCGACGTACCACTCTTAGCAACGTGTCGTTGCTGACCGGGAGCATTAGTCGCTTGGCCAAGCTCGCGGCAGGCCGGCCGCCAAGCGCCAGTCCGAGATGATGTACGAGGACGTCGAGACGCCCCGTACGCCCCGTACGCCGCACCCAAGGCGCCAATACCCCAGTGGGGAACTGCTCAGTAAAGATCTGCTGCTCACACTGCGTCGCGGCACATCGGAAACAACAAACTTCGGCGATCAAGCGCACCGATTTCCCAGCCCGCGGCAGATCGGCGATACGACGCTGATAGCGGCTATGAACCCGATGACTGTCAGTTCCGCATGTGGGACAACAGCTCGATCTGGAAATGCTGCGGACCGTAATGGTCGTTCGGTCGTCATCGCTGGACGCCGAGACCATCGCAAAGCCAGCAGGGATGAAGGACGAGGGGTGAAGCGCCTTGTGCATGACGATGTTCCCATCTGGAGCCAACGCCATCAGACCTCATAACTACATCAAAATTGAGCCAGAGCCCTTTTTCCACGCCGATCCACAACCGGGGAGCTGCTGCGAGTAGGCCACGTTCCGCAAACATTGGCGCAAGCAGGCTTTCGCGATCGTCCCGGATGCGCTGCCGTCTGCATCATGCCGATGATTGCGTCGCACACTGCCCTAGCCGTCATGCATCAGCAACCGAAAAAATGCTGTAGTCCGATCAATATCGGTTAGCTAAGCAAACGCCTAATTTTGCAAAGTTGTTTAAGCCCTGTTTGAAAGTACATCGTCCGTGCGGTGACCCGGAAAACGTACACCCATTCCAAGGCTAGATCTCATCTCGGGTATCGAAGATTACCATGTCAGTGCCGAAGTCAACGTTGTGCTACATGGCGCGCATGTAAGCACCGACACCGTGAGATTTAAACTCAATCAAAAAGAAGACCCACTTACCAAAATCTCCACCACTTCTTTGGCGGTGTGAATTCAACGCCTTGCATGATAGATAACCTAACCATGTCGACTACTAACGCTTTGAGTTGCCGGTCGTTAAGAACCATTTTAATAGATGTCTCATTCCCTTCTAGATATTCTTTGACTGATCGGGCGATCTCAAAATGTAATGTTACTCCATCTCGAGAGGGTCTGGACACCCACTGAATGACATGCCCTGCTACCCTGTTCGACATTTAATGATCAAGCTCAACTTTTATAGTGTTGCTGTTAGAGTTAACTCGTCGAAATGCGTTCGAGCAGGGTGGCGCCGTAACGTCGCTTTTGCTGCTCCTCGCGGATATCGAACAGATATTGCTGAATCAGTTCTCGGGACAGGTCGTCTCGAAGGTTATCTGCCAAACGCCTCGTCCGAGCTAACTCCAATTTTAGGTAGGCATCTCGATGCACTTTTCTCTTCGCAGATCAACGTGTTCGCCTGAATTAGGAAAGCATTAAGTATGGTTAATTTTTAGTTAATTTACGGATACGCGGCGGTAGACCGATCCACATCCGCGACGAAACACGTCGGTTTGGCGTGAAAGTTGAGCCAAACCGGTTTTCTGACGAAGTGAACTGATTGAGGCGCTGCCGGTCCGATGACACGAGGTTACGTCGCCCTAGACCGCCTTCCTCGCTCTCGACTTCACTTCGGCGTTGCCAAAGAATATCGCCATCGTCGATTTGGTTCATGTGGCGGAAATCAGGCAGGAATTACCGGCATTGTCATGAGAGGCATTGAACGGATGACGGAGCGCACTTTTGAGGTTGGGCTAGCGGCCAGCCGAGCTGCCGGCGGGAGTGCGGCTCACTGCCCGTACGACGAAAGGTTTGCGCCCAACCTCCGAGAGGTTTGGATTTATGGCTTCATATCAGGAAAGACCGGTCGGCCTTGCCGGCGCAGCCTGCGCCTTAACTAACGGCTTTGTCGTTGAAGTTCGCGCAGCCTTAGTCCGGAAGCTAACGGATTTATCGCGGTGACTGATCCTGGGTGCAAAAAACGTACTGCGCTACGTTAATTCTGCCGTGTAAAACCTTACAATTGTACATTCGCAAGTTGAAAAGCTCTGGCATCGTTTAGTATGACGCTGGTTCGTAGCCAAACGCAACACCGTAAATCTCTGCTGAGGTCGAATGCATCTGATTGTTTATACAAGTTACGCTGTACACTCATTTGGACGCGAAGAAATCTCGAGACTGCGCGCGTTCTCCGCGTCGGTTAACCGATTTAACGACATAACCGGTTTGCTCGTTTTCGATGGGAAACGGTTTATTCAGGCCATAGAGGGGGAACCGGATACTGTGATTGCCACGATGAACCGCATTTATAATGATCGGCGGCATACGAAGATTGTGATGATAGAGGATAGGGCAACTGCATTCCGCCAGTTCGGTTCATGGTCTACCGAGTATAGGGAAATCTCAAAAGACTATGATGCAACATCATTCTTAGATCGTGTTAAATTCAAAGTTGCGAATGTCGAAGACGACACGACGAAAGCAGCCTTTATAGGATTTGCAGCCTTGTCTATGCGCAGATGGCAAATGCGATAAACCTAGAAATATAGCTTTCCTCCGGATTATTTATGGGATCAGAAGATAAAAACACTTAAGCAGGAAGTGTTATTTGACCTACCTACAGTAATAGCCGTTTCACTTCTTCAGTAAAGAGGGAGATACGGACGGGTTTTTCTAGAAATACATTCGCCCCGGCGTCGATTGATCGAGTTTTAAACTCATATTCGGTTGCTGCGGTGACCGCGATAACGGGCGTGCGAGCGCTTTCCGACGAGGCTCGCAAGTCAGAGATAATCTCGTATCCGGGTCTATCCGGTAACCGGATATCGACAACAATAAGGTCCGGTTTCGTCGCATTCGCGACAGCCAAGCCATCATTTCCGGTTAGCGCTGTCGCAGAAGACAACCCTGCTGTCCGAAGGATTTCCGTAAAAAGCTTTGCATGAAGAGGCTGATCTTCGATAATTAATACAAACTTCATCCGTCTCAATCCCTTCACAACTTTGATCCAAACCGTAGCGGCTTTCTACAAAAACAAAACGGTTACATTTAAATTTCCATGTCGTTTTGTGAAGAAGCGTCAATAATAGTTTTACAATGCACCCGGTGGAGAAGTTCCTCACCGCTGCGTTTAGGATGACCAGTTCGATGAGCTGCAAAGGCGATCGCTGGGCAACGCCGTGACCGAGGTGCTGTTCGGCTCGCTAAAGGTCGAGCGGCTCCATGGCATGCGCGTCGACATGCGGCGCCCTGCCACAGATGAAGTGATTGACTGGATCGCCTTCTACAACCATCGACGGCGTTATTCGCCGCTGGGTTAGGTGTTTAGTCCCGGCATCTGGTGGATCGGATTGACGATGAACCGCTCAGGCTCTGAAGTCCAGATTTTGGCGATGTATTCGTAAGGCGTGAGGCCGCTGAGCGTTTTGAGCCGACGGGCGAAGTTGTAGGCAGCCATGAAGTCAGCGAGGTGCGTCCGTAGCTGGTCGTGGTTTTCGTAGTGGAAGCGTTTGACGGTCGCCTCCTTGATGGTGCGGTTCATCCGTTCGACCTGTCCGTTGGTCCACGGATGGTTCGGCTTCGTGAGGCGGTGCTCAATGTCGTTTGCCTCGCATATCATGTCGAAGCGCATCTGGCGCGACCAGGCGGTGTTCCGGTTGCGCGGCTGCTCAGCGAACTGGATCCCGTTGTCAGTCAGGATCGTATGGATCCGGTAGGGCACAGCTTTCAGCAGGTGTTCGAGGAACTCCCACGCCGTTCGCCGATCGGCCTTGTCGACCAACTGGGTGACCGCGAACTTGCTGGTGCGGTTGATGCCGAAGAACAGGTAGAGCCCTTCGACGAGCTCAGGAGAGCCTTGCCTTTGGCGGTCTGCACCTCAGCGATATCGATGTGAAAGAAGCCGATCGAATAGCGCTTGAAGCGCTGGCGCTTCGGCTTGTCACCCTCGATGTCCGGCAGGCGGGAGATGCCGTGCCGCTGGAGGCATCGATGCAGCGCCGATCGGGTCAGATGAGGGATCGACGGCTGCAATGCGTAGAGGCAGTCGTCCAGTGGCAGCAGGGTATGCCGGCGGAACGCGACGACGGCCGCCTCCTCAGCTTGGGTCAGGGTCGTTGAATGAGGGGCCTTCGGCCCGGTCTTCAGATCCTCGACCGTCGCCCGCTTACGCCAATTTGCGACCGTCTTGGGGTTGATCCCCAGTTCCTGGCTCGACGTCGCGAGCGAAGCTTGCGATCACTGGATTGCTGCTCT
This sequence comes from Sphingomonas sp. AP28, assembly GCF_056680455.1. Lineage (NCBI taxonomy): Bacteria > Pseudomonadati > Pseudomonadota > Alphaproteobacteria > Sphingomonadales > Sphingomonadaceae > Sphingomonas > Sphingomonas sp. AP28. Next base: position 101,106 of record NZ_JBWXQI010000004.1, read on the forward strand.
GACGGCGTGCGTGGTCGTGGCGCTCCCGTGACGTACCTGTCCCATATGGCTTCCTTCCATTCCAACGAAAGGATCGCACCATCAAACCGTGGGATCAAACACATCCCCAGAGCCAATCGCGGGTCCATTTATAACCAACATGCATCAGTTCGTCGCGCCTGCGAATCGGCCTGTCTAACCGGGCGGCCGGGTTAACTTTCTATTAACCATTTTCCGGCTGCTGTTGGTTTCGTCGTTTCCTTGCGGCGTACCGGAGATGAACGTGCCGATTGATTTAGACCTTGAAGCGGAATGTGAGCGGATGCGGCGTATCGTCGGGGGATTGAATGATGAGTTCTCTCGTCAATTGCTTAGGGCCTATGCCGCTGACCTCCGCGAGGCGCAGCACAAACATTCGCTAGCCGATCGGGGCCTGAATCTTTCGCACTCCGTCGCTCGCTTGCCAGTGTACTAAGCGCGTTAACGTCTTGTTTACCGCCTCCCGGCAAAAGGATGGCGGGGGACATGGTATGCGTTATCGGATCTACGAGATGGGTGGTTGTGGCGAAATTGTAAGCGGTGCGGACCTCTCGGCGGCTAGCGACGAACACTCTTTGATCGAAGCGGCAGGGCACTTGAACCGGTGCGGACTCGAGATCTGGCAGGGTAATCGCAAGGTCGCGTTGATAAACCCGCCGGCAACCCGTTCAGGAGGTCCCTTTAGCGCAATTACTGCAGCACTGCGGCCACAAGCTCTGACTTCAATTTATTGCCCTCTGCCACGAGGGCGCTGACTTTCTTCAGGTAAACCAATCTTCGTATCGGGTACATCGAAGGTCCTTTCCACCGAGTGAACTAGGCCCCGAACTCGGGACCTTCTTCATCAGGATAGAACCGTTGGCGAGGCAGGCATTGGTCAAACAATTTAATTTAAATTAACTCGCACCATCCGGTGGCGATGCTCGTTACTGTCTCGCTCCGAGAAGTCGGATGGCTTACGAACCGCACGTCGACGGAGTGACGAGTGAGGCTTCCAAAGGCTGCGTCGTCATTGAAGGGCAGGGGATTGCAGCGACCCTAGAGCCAAACCTAGCACTCGATCTAGCTGATCAGCTGACAGCCGCTGCGGTGGACGCCATGGGGCACCGAAGAATGGCAGAGATAAACGCGCATGCGCGGTACACGCTCACTCAAGCGCCAAACTCAGGCTCTGCTTCGTCCGGATAGAACGCGTGGGGATCGTAAAGCCGTCGCTTTGCCGGCCGCATCTGACAGTGAGGCGGGAACTGGTGAACTTAACGTATCTCGATCGAAGCAAACTCATCTTTGAGTAATCGGGCTTCCAAGAGAACCGTTTCAATCTTCTCCATGCCACTGCCTGATAACGTAAGTTCGTCGTCCACATTGCCGTCGCCATCACCGACGATCAACCCCTGAACGGTTAGATGCTTGAGCCACCTCGATATCGCCGCGGGCGATCCGCCACGTCGTTCAGCCACCATTCGCGCTGTGATTGCTTCGCCTTTTGCGTCCGCAACAAACACCTCGAGTAGCAATTCCCAAGCGGACTCACCAAAAATGTCCGGCGAGAGTATCTTCTCGCGGAACCGGCGGAACCGCAGGATTGAAGCAGCGAGCTGGGCAGCCTGGTCGTTCCCTTTCATTCGTCGCTCCCGTTTCTTTCGGCAACGTTATCACCGGAAACCGTAGCGTAAATCAAGTTGCCTACCGGACTATATGGCTATCCTTCATGCGCTCGAGCGCCTGTACGAGCCAAGCGGCCAGAACATAGTCCTGCTCTTTGTCAGCGAACTCAATCATGTGCTCAAGCTGCTTCGCTAGGACGCGCGGACAATTCTCGCTCTCGTTCTGGTTCATTGCGGCCAATCCCCTACAGGTCCCGCGCCTCGTGCGACTCAGCCTGACAGCAGCGGTTGGATCATACCGAGCTAGGTGACGCAAGCGTCAATCAGCTAATTTAGATCAGCCGCCTTTACAAATTGCCCAGCCGTTTCCATGGGCGCCAATTGAATTTTGCGCGACCTGCATGGATTATGCCCCGAACTCTGGCCCTTCCTCATCAGGATAGAACGTGGGGAGATCTCTTCTCGGGCATGAATGCGCAGCGCAAAGCAGTGCCGAGGAACAGGCCGAGCATCACCTGCCATGATGGAGCTGCCGCTGAATCCTTTGCAATGGCGAGTGGACCTGTGACCGCGAGCAACGCGATCGCGATCCACAATATGTCCTTTGCAAAGCGCTGAAGCCGGGGCGGTACGAATTCGAACATCTGCGCGCACTCCGATGGGATCAGGCGCCCCACTCTGGCCCATCAGGATCTGGATAGAAAGTGTGAGGATCGTAACGGGTCGCTGGGCCGGCCGCATTTGGCGGGGAGGGGCGGGCTTCGGAACATCAGGGACCGGGTCGGGCAGGGTAGGTAACCCGCCTACGAACCGGATCCGGATATAGGACCCGTTCCCGTGCATCGCCTGGAAAACCGCGGTCGCGTCGTCTTCCTTCATACGCTTGCCGATTAGGGCGCACGCTCGGCGCTGACGTAGCCCAGCTGCACGCCGCGGTCGGACCACACGGCAACGGCGTTCGCGTCGAACGGGTTCTTCGGCTCGAGGCGCAGCTCGACCGTCTCGCCAGGCGCGCAGAGCATGCACTCTATGCGCCTGTTGCTGTTCGACTTATCCTCGTTCGGAAAGTCTATGCCGACAATGGAGGTGGTGAGTTCGTCCATATGCGGGGCTTGCGCGTTACTGAACGGGTGATCAAGTTTGCAAATCGTTATCGGGGCAGCCAGTGATGGACATCGAAAAGTTCGATCGGCTTTATCCTTCACCGGCGCACGCAGCCGCTGCAGATTGGAGCGACCGATATCTACCCAAGCCTCTTAAGCCTGAAGGTAGGAGCTTTCTCAATGATCGCTCAGGCATAGTTATCGGAGTTTGCGCACTGGCAGCGGCGCTCGTGGGCGGCACGGCGTACGTGTTGATGATAGGACAAGCGACCAAGAAACCTTCTGTTGAAAGGACGGTTCAAGCCGTAGCCGCAGTGCCGGCGCTGAAGCGCTTGGCTCCGCTACCGCCGGTGTTGCCGGCGTCGGCCGAACCCACCTCAGGTCTGCGGCGCACCATCGTAGAAGTTTCTCAAATTAAGCCTGCACCAGAGCGCGAGAAGCCAGCTCCTGCAAGAAAGGGGTCTTCTGGTTGGATACTCGACCCGTTGTCAGGTGAGGTTTTAGCTGCCGCGCTTGTCATCGATAAACAGCGGACAATCGAATTAAACGCTCAGCAGTTGGGCACAATGACAAAGGGCGAGGTCCGGCCGACCCAAAAGCCCAACATTGCCCCGACAAATGAACCCAGTACATCGTAGGCGTCATCGCTTGAGCAGATGGTTTGCCCGAATCGGTCGACCGCGCATAGGCTCTGAGAATGGACACTCCACCACTGCGCCTCGACGTGATCGAGTTCCTCAACGACCAAAGCCTGTTGGAGGAATACCAGCGCACCGACGGCGAACCTGGGAACCCGCTAGGTGTTTAGTCCCGGCATCTGGTGGATCGGATTGACGATGAACCGCTCAGGCTCTGAAGTCCAGATTTTGGCGATGTATTCGTAAGGCGTGAGGCCGCTGAGCGTCTTGAGCCGACGGGTGAAATTGTAGGCCGCCATGAAGTCGGCGAGGTGCGTCCGTAGCTGGTCGTGGTTTTCGTAGTGGAAGCGTTTGACGGTCGCCTCCTTGATGGTGCGGTTCATCCGTTCGACCTGTCCGTTGGTCCACGGATGGTTCGGCTTCGTGAGGCGGTGCTCAATGTCGTTTGCCTCGCATATCATGTCGAAGCGCATCTGGCGCGACCAGGCGGTGTTCCGGTTGCGCGGCTGCTCAGCGAACTGGATCCCGTTGTCAGTCAGGATCGTATGGATCCGGTAGGGCACAGCTTTCAGCAGGTGTTCGAGGAACTCCCACGCCGTTCGCCGATCGGCCTTGTCGACCAACTGGGTGACCGCGAACTTGCTGGTGCGGTTGATGCCGAAGAACAGGTAGAGCCCTTCGACGAGCTCAGGAGAGCCTTGCCTTTGGCGGTCTGCACCTCAGCGATATCGATGTGAAAGAAGCCGATCGAATAGCGCTTGAAGCGCTGGCGCTTCGGCTTGTCACCCTCGATGTCCGGCAGGCGGGAGATGCCGTGCCGCTGGAGGCATCGATGCAGCGCCGATCGGGTCAGATGAGGGATCGACGGCTGCAATGCGTAGAGGCAGTCGTCCAGTGGCAGCAGGGTATGCCGGCGGAACGCGACGACGGCCGCCTCCTCAGCTTGGGTCAGGGTCGTTGAATGAGGGGCCTTCGGCCCGGTCTTCAGATCCTCGACCGTCGCCCGCTTACGCCAATTTGCGACCGTCTTGGGGTTGATCCCCAGTTCCTGGCTCGACGTCGCGAGCGAAGCTTGCGATCACTGGATTGCTGCTCTGACGGCGTGCGTGGTCGTGGCGCTCCCGTGACGTACCTGTCCCATATGGCTTCCTTCCATTCCAACGAAAGGATCGCACCATCAAACCGTGGGATCAAACACCTAAGAGCGGGCCCTGTCAGGTCCTTTAGGGGGCCACCTCATTTAATACCGTAACCGCCGCGTTTTACCAAAAGTGTTCTCGGTGTAGACACCGGCGGTGTGCTTTTGTTCCCGCGAACAAATCCGTGGCTACATGCCGCCGCGGAGTGGTCCGATAACGGCGTTCCGCCGTACTCATTGGGGGGCTTCAGTGCTAAAAATCATCGCCTCGGCCACGGGGCTGCTTTGTGTAGGCGTGGCATTCGCTGCCAACTTTGCATCTGGCACCTTTTCGATACCGCCTGTGACGATCATCACCGCGCCGCTGACGGCAAAACTGCCTTCGTCCGCTACCGTTACGCCCAACTGGGTGGATTGTGCGCAGGAAGGACAGACGTGCAACGTCTCGGGCACCGTGCTCGTTCGTTATGGCGTGGGCGACCAGGTCGTGACCCGCGAGGTCACTGGCCAGTTCGTCTGCGGCAATGCGCTGTTCGGCGATCCCTTGTACGGCGTCGTCAAATCCTGCTCCTATGCGACGGTAGCGACGCCCGCGCAGTGGATCACCTGCGCGAACGAGGACCAGACCTGCATCGTGCCGGGCACGACGCAGGTGCGCTACGGCGCGCGCGACGTCTTCGCGTACAAGGAAGTGACCGACAAGATAACGTGCAGCAGCGGGATGTTCGGTGATCCCGTCTATGGCGTCGCTAAGACCTGCGCCTATCGCCTGACGGCGACCGTTACGGCTCCGACACCAACGCCAGCACCGGCAGGATCAAGTTTGGTTGAACTCGCATCAATTCCCAGTAACTTCGACGTCAACAAGTATCTTGTCCCGGCGTGGGGCTCGGGGGCTATTCCGGCTAGCAATACCCCCGACGTCATCGGCGCGTTCCGCTTCATCTGCAACCCCGGTCAGGTGCTTGCCGACGATCCGATCGTCTACCCTGGGCAGGCGGGCCGCTCGCATCTCCATCAATTCTTCGGCAACACGGCGGCAAACGCCAATTCTACTTATGCTAGCCTACGGACGACGGGTGAGAGTACCTGCAACAACATTCTCAATCGCTCGGCCTATTGGATCCCGGCGATGATGAACGGCAAGGGCAAGGTAGTGCGCCCCGATTACGTAACGATCTATTACAAGCGCCGGCCAGCCAACGATCCTGAATGCATGCGGATGGCGACTAAGGGCTGCCGTGATCTGCCACGGGGGCTGCGCTACATATTCGGCTACAATATGACAACGGACGTACCCGGCAGCGCATTCTACTACAATTGCGACGGAGCGACCGGTACGCCGGGACATTATCCCGACATCGTCTCGGCGGCCAAAGCCTGCCCTGTTGGCAACCGGCTGGGCGTGGTCATCAGCGGTCCCGAATGCTGGGATGGCAAGAGCCTCGACACCGCTGACCATCGCAGCCACATGACCTACCCGGACTATGGCTCATGGGGTTACGAGAAGTGCCCGGAAACGCACCCCTATGTCATCCCGGCGTTCACGCTGGGTGCGTGGTACACGACCGACGCCGATCTGGACCGTTCGGGTCAGTGGAACGCGAACAAGACGACGTGGCGCCTGTCGTCCGATGTCATGGCTGGCATGGCGCCCAAGCGTCCTGGCACAACGATGCATGCCGACTGGTTCGGTGCTTGGGACGACGACGTCATGAAAATGTGGAACGGCAACTGCATTGACAAACTGCTCAACTGTTCGGGCGGCGACCTTGGCAACGGCAAGCAACTGCGGATGTACGACGGCTTTTTGTGGGATGCCAATCCGCGGCTAATCGATCCCCCCGCTTGATCCGCCCGTACAGGCGAACGTCATGACCTGTCGCCGGCGACCCAATGGCAGCCGGCGACAGTCTTTCGTCACGCGGACCGCGCGATCACACGCCGACGGCGGTAGCGAACGCTCCGCCGAGAATGCCAAAGCCGAGGATCATCTCTGCAGCCAGCTCGCCGCTTCCGGCACCGCAGCTGCCGCGGCAAAGTTACGATAGGCGTCCGCCGTAGAGAAACTCTGAACCTCGACGATATCTAAGCGAAAGAAGCCGATTGGGTAGAATGACTTCGGTTTGTTTCTCGGCCTGGGGAGGCCGAATCAGGAGGGGTTATCTAAATGAAATTTACAGTTGGCGCGTTCGCGTGCGTGCTTACCATGTCGGCGCCTGCGGTTCAGGCGCAGACAGCGCCAGTGACCACCACAGCGACGACCTCTGGCACGTTGCGGGCTGGCACCTCGGTTCCGCTGAAGATGAGCGAACCGCTGACCACGCTGGGCAAGAAACTGGAGGTCGGGCAGCGTTTCCAGCTTGAGACGGCTGAGAACGTGATGATCGACGGCAACGTGGTGATACCGGCAGGCAGCCCTGCGACCGGCGAAGTCACTGAGGTCCGTAACAACGGCATGTGAGGCAAGTCGGGCCGTATCAACGGTCATGTGCTCTACGTTCGTGCAAACGGTCGACAGATCCGGATATCCGGCCAACTAGCCGACAAGGGCAACACGGGAACCTCGGCCGTGGTCGGGTCGCTCGTCATCATTCCGATCGCAGGGTTCTTCATGACTGGAACCAGCGCGAACATACCGCTGGGTACGCCTGTCACCGCTTTCATCGACGAGGATGTGTCGGTTGCATTCTCTGGGACAGCCGCGCCGATGGTCATAGTTCCCGCCGGCGTTGTCCCGGTAGCGGCGCCGGTCACCATTAAGAAGTAATCGAACCGGCGCGGGCATATCGACCCGCGTCGGTTTGTTCAGATAGGCTTGGCGCCAGCCGTGCCACACTTCGCGAACTTGCCATTCGCGGCTTTGCACCGAACCGCCTTAGTTGGCGCTTTCGGGCACTTGGCGAAGCGGCCCTTGGCGTCCTTGCATGGGGCAGCCATTGACGGCGCGCCGATAAGCAACGACAGCGAGGCGGCAGCGAACAGCATAGTGCGCATGTGGCCAATCTCCTTGCCCCTGATGGGCGAAATTGATGCTATGCCAACGGCAGCGTCGGTCAACTTATAAACCCCTCATCTGTTTTGCGGAGCTTTCCGCTCGTCGCGCGTTGGCTGCTTACCAGATTTGGAGGTTGCCATGACGGACGAAAGCACGCCGAAGCCTAGAGGCTGTTATGGACTTGGAGGCGGGCCTGATTCATCCGGTATCGGATGAGCATTTGCCGCAAGCCGTACCCGTCTGACGTCAGCACCGAGGAGTGGTCGCTGGTCGCACCGTACCTGCTGTTGCAGCGCGAGGATGCCGGCCAGCGGGAGCACGACCTGCGCGAGGTGTTCAACGGCCTTCGCTACATCGTGAAGACGGGTGCGCCGTGGCGGTGGATGCCGAACGACCTTCCGCCCTGGGCGGCGGTGTACCAGCAGACGCAGCGCTGGCTGGCGGCAGGATGCTTCGAGGCGCTGGTCGACGATCTGCGCGCGGTGTTGCGCCTGGCGGCAGGCCGCAAGGCCGAACCGACCGCCGCGATCATCGACAGCCGAACGCTGCGCTCCACAACGGAGAGCGGCGAGCGTGCCGGCTACGACGGTGGGAAGCGCAAGAAGGGCTCGAAGATCCACATGGCCGTCGATACGCTGGGCCACTTGCTGGCACTTCATGTCACGCCGGCCAGCGCAGAAGACCGCGGCGAGGTAGAGCGGCTCGCGCGTACCGTGCAGGCCGTCACCAACGACACCGTCGAACTTGCCTGGGTCGATCAGGGTTATACCGGCGAGCGAGCCGCCAACGCCGCAGCCAAACACGGCATCACACTTGAGGTCGTCAAATTGCCCGAAGCCAAGCGTGGTTTCGTCCTCTTGCCGCGACGCTGGGTTGTCGAGCGGTCATTCGCATGGGCGACCCGTTTTCGACGCCTCGTCAAAGACTACGAGCGCTACGCTGAAACACTCGCAAGACTTCACGTCGTCGCCTTCGCTTGCCTCATGATGAAGCAAGCCGCTGCCTTCGCCGCAGGTTCATAACAGCCTCTAGGGCTGCGGCCGCAGCGAACAGGAGAACGTACATCTGACAGGCGCCGATCAATTATAGGAGTGAGGAGCGCCAACGGCATCGGGCCGGCATTCCGCGTTAAAAGTGGTGATGAACCGTGATCGAATGCCGATCGTGATCGCTGTCCGTTCGAGAGCCCTCTATTCGAGCTTCTCGGCGTGTCGATCAGCCCATTCCTTGCCCTCATCGCCTCCCCAGAGAAGCCAGGCGATATAGCCGGCAGAAGGATCAGTGTCCGATCCCCACTCATGTGTATTGCCTTCTTTATCGACCTCGTGACGCGCGAAGTAGCTATGCATCGACTTCACATCCTCGGCGGTCACATCGTCCTGCGCTGCCAGTTGCTCGGCACGACGAACCCCGACGTCCGTACCGCCCCGTCCGAAATCGTCGCGCAACTTTAGCCCCTTCTTTGCATTGGCGGCGATTTTCGCAGTTGGTTTGAACGTATCGGTCATCATGCTCTCCCCTTGGTATGTTCAAAACGCGTTAGTTCTGGAACATATCCACGAGAGTGGATCGATCGATTTGCAATGCCGGTCCTGGCTCGAACTGCTGTAAATAGACACGCTCGATATGCCGAGGGTCACCGATTACGGTCAGCTATCCATACTTGTGGAGGATATCTTCAACAGTTACCACCTGATGCCTGCTATGGAGCGCAGTCCTGTCATGTCAGCAATTTCCAGAACTGTGCCGCTTCCCGACAAAATTCGATCGCGGCGTAACTGTGCGATCATCCTGTTCACATGAACATTTGTAAGACCTGTTGCGTCCGCAATATGGTCCTGCCTCAGCGGAAGCGGGTCGGTCGGTGCTCCGATCAACCCACGGACGACCATCGTTTGGGCGAATTCGTACAGTAAAAATGCGATGCGGCCGCGAGCATTGCCTAGTCCCAAACTACCGATCGTTTTGCGGGCAGCGGCTGAAGCGTTGATCACTAGCGCCATCAGCACGTCATGCATTGTCGGCGATGCCCCAAGCTGGTGAAACACGCCGGCGGGAATTGCTGCCATGCGGGTTGGCGCCAAGATGTCGATACCTTCGATTGAGCCTATCAGTTCGGCATCGAACACATTGCAGAAGTCACCGGGCAGCAGAAATCTCGTGATCTGCCGGCGTCCGTCACTAGCGAGGACTGACAAACAGGCGAGCCCACTTACCATGACATACACACAAGGCGGGATGACGCTTAGCGTCGTTATTCGCTGGTTACGTCGATACTCGATCGCTGTGTATCTGAGATCCCCAATCGTGTCGACGTCGTGGTCGCTGAGTTGACCATGTAGTCCGAGTTTGACGATCAGGGGACTAAGCGGTCCGCGCTTCAGCACTGTCGCTTCAGACGGTATCATGCCTTTCGCTCCTACCATCGAAATACTGCGATCAAAGCGAGTGGCTTTTGGATCAGGCTCATGCTTGTACTTTGTTTCACAGCTTCGCAACGGGCGGAAATAACTAACGGTTCGGTTTGTCTCTTGAAGGCGCGGCGGTCGTTTAGCTGACAACTTCCCGTAACTCATTGGCCTTGCTCATGACGGACTCGATACTATCAAGTGCCTTACCCGAAAGCGTCAGCAGGTCGTCAAGATTACCGTTGCCATCGCCAACGATAAAGCCGATCTCGGTAATATGTATGAGCCAACGGGAAAGCACGGTAGGGGGTATGTTGGCCCTGTCGCTGACGTCGCGTGCGGTGAAGCGATGGCCATTGTAATCAGCAACGAACAGTTTCAAAAGCAAATCCCAACCCGGCTCCGCGAACAACTCTTTCGGCAGCATCTTGGATCGTATGCGTCTTAACTTTAATTTAGCGGTTGCTGTGGCAGTCACACGGTCATCTTTTCTCACATGGCTATCCCGGTTGTGCAGTGTCTTTCTCTCCGAAAGATAATGTGTAGATCAAATCACCCTGCAGGCTGGCCGTATCTTTCGAGAAATAGTACCCGTGCGGTGTCGAGGGTGGCAGCAAGAACGAAGTTTCGGTCCTTGTCGGCAAACGTAATCAAGGTGTCCAAGCTTCGTGCTAACCCCTCTAACTCACTTACTCGTGCCGATTCTTGCATTTTGAACCTCTCCATCTGCTCGCTCGCGCAAAGTGGCATATTCGGCAGCCATGTCCAGGTGCAGCTTCTTCACACTGGGATCAGTCGCCAACGCCGCCATATCAAGTTCCTGCTGTGCTCTCATCGCATAAAACTCGCCGTCGGTCTTCGCCACCGTTTCCCCACTAGTATGACCCGTTAACTACGTACGTCACTGTGATAATACGAATATACCGTCTGTCATACTGCTTCTCTGATCGAGTTTAGCCGTGTCGCGCTCCACGCAGATCAATCCGGCATTATCAACCTGCCATGCTCTGCCACCTTGGCAGTCCACGCTTCCATGGCGAACGGCTTCGTTAGAGGCACGATGCTGGGTTGTAGATGGCCATCACCCGAACTGCATTCGGCGCATATCCGGAATGATGAGCACCTTCAGGCTGGAGCACGCCTTAGGCCAAGCCAGTGTCGCGTCACGGGAATGCGGCGCAGGACAACCCATTCGATTACGAGGACGATCACGAGTGTCGTGCCGAACAGCGGCATGTAGATCCCAAGCCCGACGATCGCTGCCACCAACCCGATACGAAAGCGCGGACGGTTCTGCGGCAATGGTGCGCCCAGCAAACCCGTCGGTCTCCTCCGCCACCACATGACTCCGCCCGAAAAGGCCAAGACGGACAGCAGCAGCGCGGTTAGCGTGCCGAGGATCTGATTGGCGATGCCGAACAGTGCGCCCTCGTGCGCCGCGATGCCGTAGCCAATGACCCGGTCGATCCAATGGCGGTCGGCGAACGCGACACGGCCGACAAGGCGACCTGTCACACCATCGACCTGCGCGTCCGATCGCAGTGGGCGATCGGCTGCGTCCGATGACACCGCCCACGGCCCGCCTTCATGCGCGGGGGGAGACAGCAGCACGGGCGGTACAATCCGCAACGGCCGGACCGTAGCGATCACGCGCCCAAGCTCACTGGGCGAGATCGGCGGGGCAGCCATGACCATGCCGTCATGCCCGGCGTGAGCCCCAAGCATCGCGTTCGCTTTCGCCGTCGGCGCCTTGCCGCCGATCGTCCAGTCGACGGGACCCTGCGTCGTGCCCGTGAGCGTGCGGACCTCCCCCAGATAGCTGCCCCAGGCATTTGCCCAAGGGAGGCCAGTGAGGATCAGCCCGAGCGCGAACACCGAAACCCAGATGCCGGCAGTCGCGTGGATATCACGCCAGAACAAGCGTCGTCCGCCCCCCAGGCGAGGGTAGAGGATACCCGCGAGGCCCTTCCTGTTGCGCGGCCACCATAGATAAAGCCCGGTCAGGAGCATGACGATCGCCCAGCACGCGGCGATCTCGACGAGGTAGCTGCCCCACACCCCCGCGAGCAATTCGCCGTGAAGGCGCGATACCACGTTTAGCGGCCGGTCTTCCTCGCCGATGACCTTCAGCACCGCAAGCGAGTGCGGATCGACATAGACGCGGTGATCAACGCCATCAGCGGAGACAATCACACGCACGGCGTTTCCCGGATGTTCCGGGAGTATGTATTTATGCAGCGACGATCCTGGGACCGCAGCCAGTGCCGCCCGCACGTGCGCGTCGGGTGAGACGGTCCGCCCGGCAACGGGGAGATGGTCGTAGGGCCGGTCCAACAATGCTTCCAGCTGCGGTCGCCAAAGATAGATCGTGCCCGTCAGTGACAACCAGATAATGAATGGGATGCAGAACAGCCCTGCATAGAAGTGCCAGCGCCATACCGCGTTGTACCACCGCGCGCCGGGTTCCCGAGGGCCGGCGGGTGGGTTCGTGTTCATCGCTGAAGCGTCCATGCCCGCCATCATAATGCCTGGGTCAGACGTATCCCGATAGTCTGCGGCGGGCCGACGAGATAGGAAAAGTAGCTGGTTGCGGTGGTGTTGCCGGGCGACGTCGTGAACTCCTGACCGAAGACCGGCACGGCGTCGAACAGGTTGGTGACGAACAGGTCGACCCCCAAGCCGCCACGCATCGTCACCCCGGCGGAGGCGTCGATCAGCGTGTAGGCCGGACGCGGCAGCACCTCGCCTTCGCCGAACCCGCTGTCGGATCCGCCGACGTGGTGCGCCGCGGCCAACAACGTGCCGGTCAGTCCATCTGTGAGTACGGTCTCGTACTCGCCGCGCACATTCCACAGCCAGCGCGGCACATCGAGCACACGCGAGCCTGCCGGCAGCAGCAGGTTGGGCACGTCGTTGCGGTAGGTCGCGTCGGTGAACGATCCGCCCGCGTGAAGATCGAGCCCCCGGACCGGCGACACGGAAACTTCAAGCTCGCCGCCATGGCTACGAACGCGGCCGGCGTTGACGGTGAAGGAGATGGTCGTCGCGTTGTTGATCCCGCACGCTGTCTGGAACGCCTGCTGATAGTCCTTCCAGTCGATCGCATAGGCAGCGCCGTTGATCCGCACACGACCACCCCAAAGGCTGGTCTTGGCGCCGATCTCGTAATTTTCTGTACGATCGCTGTCGTAGGGCGGCGGTACATCGGGAATGCCTGCCGCGCGACGTTCCGCGGCAGAGCAGATATCATCCGTCACAGGCGCATTGACGCCCCCCGTCCGGAAGCCCTGCGAGTAGCTGGCGTAGAGCGTCGCGGCCCGGCTTGGCTCATAGCTCAGCGTGAAGCGCGGTGTGACGCCGTTCTCGCGATTGCGCTCGTCATAATCGTAGGCGAGATCGCCGCCTGCGACGCCACCGATCCCGTAACGTCGGCTCGCTTCGCGCTGGCGATAAGCAAAGACCCGGGCACCCACGGCGACCTTCACCTTCGCCAGAACGGCATAGGTCAGCTCGCCGAACGCCGCGATCTCGCTCTCACGGAAGCGCACCGTCGTGTCCTGGATGACGGCCGGGCTGCTGGCACCAAGCGGTCGCGGCGCGGTGACCCCGAACAGGTCAGCGACGGTAATCGTACGGCCGGAGTCCTGATGAAGGTCGCGGTAGAGCGCGCCGAAGACATATTGCAGCCGCCCCGGTCCATCGGACACCGCACGCACCTCCTGCGTGAACTGATTTGTGCGTCCGAAATCCTTGAGCGGCGTTGGGAATAGCCTGCCGCCTGGACCCGGTCCGACGATGTCCTCGACGATCGGAGAGTCAAATGCGGTGACGTCGAACGACAGGCGGTTGCGCCGGTCGAGCCACGACGAGTTGGATGACAGGATGAAGCCACCGAATGCATCGAACCGGTTCTCGATCAGCAGCGAGCCGATGACGAACTCGTCCTTGGCATATGTATCCTCATATCGCGCCTTCAGCCGCGCGCGCTTGCCGAAGGTCACGTCGCTATGGGGACGGTCCGCATTGCTGTACGCGTCCTGCCAGACCAACGACGGGGTGATCGTCAGGGTCGGCGTCGCATTCCAGCGCAGCGCAGCGCGAACCGTGCCGGTACGCGTCCAGTTGACGTCCTTGCGGACCGCTGACGTTCCCGCATTCTCGGTCAGGTCGCCGGTGCTGGGCCGCAGATCGTCGATCGAGCCGCCCTGCCGGACAAACCCGCCCGATATGCGCAGCGCCAGTCTATCGGCGACGATCGGCAGATTGAGCATCGCCTTGGCGTCCCAGCTTGTGCCGCCATCGGTGATGGTCGAAACGCTCGCCTGACCCAGTGCGGCGATCTTGGTGGCATCCGGCTCGTTACTCACGATGCGGACCAGGCCGCCCATCGATGACGATCCGAACAACACGCCTTGCGGTCCGCGCAGCACTTCGACCCGAGCGACATCGAATAGCTGCGGGTCGGGCTGCGAAAAGCCGCGGAGTGCACGGGTCTGAAGCGGGGTCTCGTCGAGGTAAACGCCGGTGGTCGGCGACTGGACGAACCCCACCCCGCCGATCCCGCGTATGATGTACTGCGAGTTGCCGGGCCCGGTGGTCGCGAAGGCCAAGCCCGGCACGGAGTCCGCTACGCGGGAAAAGTCCTGCACATTGAGGCGGCGAAGCAGGTCGGCGGAAAGGATGGTGACGCTTGCGGGCACGTCCTGAAGCGCCTGCTGGCGTTTCAACGCGGTTACGGTGATGTCGCCGGTTTCAGCCGGTCCAATGCCCGGCGCATTGGTGGCTGTAGTGTCGGGCTTCGTAATGTGTCCCGCGTCATCCTGAGCGGATGCTGGTACGGCGAGCAGGAGGCAGGGCAGGCACGCCCCCGCCAGCAAGTGAAATCGGATCATGGATAGGCCTTTGACCGGCCCCCGCGATTGCGCGCGAACCGTGGACGTGGTGGCTCCTGAAGGAACAGCCGATCAGTCAGTCAAAGGGCGGCCGGGGGACCTCGAAGGGGAGGCCTCAGGTAGCTGCGGCGGACCGTCGTCGGTTGGATGGCTTGTGACAGCCCGATCGCCATGACGAAGGCGATCAGAGCGACGAGCTGAATAGGATCGATCGCACCAAGCGATGCTGCTGACAGACCAGCAAAAGCGCACGGCATCTCAGCCTTATCGTGGTCCTGCGACTTGCCGTGATCGGGCATGTCGCCGCGCATCCCTGGCATTGCCCTCGTCATAGATTGAGGGGGGACGCCGGAACATAGCTCGATTGAGATCCGGCCGTGTTCGCTGCCGATCATGTACCCGGCCGGTACCAGTAGCTTAAGCAGCAGCGCTGCCGCGCACACCAGCACAGCAAAATAGCGTTGCGCTAGCAGGCGACGAACGGTCAACACGGGACGCCGGTAGCGTAGCTGAACGGTGCTGTCATTGCCGCGCTGATCCTCCCCAAAACGAACCTTCCACAAATCGATTTTTCGGGTCTGAGTACGATCTGATGTCACGGAAAAGGCGGTGCCCGTTGAATGTTTCCGATTTGGCGCTCTCTATTTCGAATAAAGGCGGTGTGTCCTGCTGACGTGCTCCCCGTTTTCAGGCCGCTGATAACTTAGCTTCGGTGTCCATATGCCCCTGGCGGGGGGCGGTTCGTAAACTCGGCGGGTGCCATCCCGCCAAGACTGCTGTGCGGACGCACGGTGTTGTAGTCCGTCCGCCATGCCTCGATGATCCGTCTCGCCGAGGCCAGCGAGGGGAACAGGTGTTCGTTCAGACACTCGTCGCGCAAGCGACCATTGAACGATTCCACAAAGCCATTCTGCTGCGGCTTCCCCGGGGCGATGTAGTGCCACTCGACCCCGGTGTCCTGACACCAGGCGAGGATGGCGTGACTGGTCAGTTCGGTGCCGTTGTCGCTGACCACCATGCACGGCAGCCCGCGACGCTCGACGATGACGCTCAGCTCGCGAACAACCCGCCGACCCGACAGCGAGGTGTCGACGATGCATCCCAGGCAATCGCGGCTGTAGTCGTCGATGACGTTGAGCATGCGGAACCGCCGGCCGCAGGCCAACGAGTCCGATACGAAGTCGAGCGACCAGCGCTGGTTGGGTTCTTGCGGGATCGCCATCGGCGCCCGCGTGCCCAGCGCGCGCTTGCGACCGCCACGCTTGCGCACCGTCAGTCGCTCCTCGCGATACAGCCGATACACCTTCTTCAGGTTCATGCCCTTGCCCTCCCGCTTGAGCAGGATCGCCAGCCGTCGATAGCCGAAGCGACGACGTTCATTCGCGATCTCGCGCATCCGCTCGCGGACAGCATCGTCCTTCCCGCGAAGCGGCTCATATTGCCACGCCGACCGGTTGACCCCGATCAGCCTGCAGGCGCGACGCTCGGAGAAGCTGTGGTCGGCCATCAGCTTCTCCACCGCAGCGTAGCGATCTCCAGATCGGGTCAGTTTTTTCCCAGCAGATCCTTCAGCGCCGACACGTCGAGCATCGACTTCGCCAGCAGCTTCTTCAGCCGGCGGTTCTCGTCCTCGAGCGCCCGCAACCGCGCCGCCTCCGACACGGTCATCCCGCCGTACTTCGCCTTCCAGTTGTAGAACGTCGCATCACTGATCCCATGTTTCCGGCACAGCTCGGCGGTCTTCACGCCGGCCTCATGCTCGCGCAGCACGCCAATGAACTGATCCTCGGTAAATCGGCCTCGCCGCATCACTCGTCTCCATCTGACGAGCTAACTTACCAATGGCATGAATTCTGGGGAGCAGGTCACGAGTGAACGCCTTTGCGCAGGTCATTCTCCAGGCGCTATCGTCAAGGACGATCCCAAATATGACACTGCCCTGAAAGGATTTAATGTCTGAGCGTAGTTCACCGACTGACCTTTGTTCGGTTTCTCTTGGCAGGCATCCATGACAGACTCGGTTGGATGATTAGACAGCAGAACCGCATGGTCTCATTAGGGAGCATTCGCGTCGACATCGTCGACGCGTCTAGGGTTTTCCGCGTGTTTTCCAGTCTTAAAATTCGACTGGGTAGTGTCAAATTCCAGCGATTATTCGCGTTGGCTGACCAAGCCAGCACCGTCATTTCTTAGATTAATAGTATCTTTTAGTGTTTGCGGATTGTTTTGAGCTTCGCGCTCGATGCGGTCGATCGCATCGCCAAGCTTGGCGAGGATCTTCCCCAGCGGCCCGTTAACGGTCATGCGTGCCAGATCTCGGCAGGATAGCGTGTCCAGCATCGCGTTGGTTTCTAGGATATGGTCCGCGTGATGCTGGACGGTATCGTCCGGCAGTGGCGCGGGACGCATCCAGCGTGGAAGATAGGACCGTACGCTACCGGGCAGCAAAGGCCGATAGGCGTTAGATGTCTGCTCGTACCTAGGCCCCGGGCCTTGGCTCTCCACGCGGTGAAAACGCCGCTGCCGTACCAGGAAACCGATCGCTTCGAGGATCGCAAGCGCACGACCGACGGTTGCGCGACCGAGACCTGTCGCTGCTGCAAGATAATCGTACGAGGGATAGACCCGGCCGCGGTTCAACCGAGCGAGCGTGAGGATCTCTTCGAAGACACGTACGGCGCTGCCGGTAAGCCTGGCGATACCCTCTTCCACGACGCTCAACGTTCGCTCGCCCGAGCGCACATCGCGGCGCAGGCGTCGCGCCGAATCGAGGGTCTTGCGTGCGACGTGCAGCAAGCGGTCAGTCTCACCCTTGGCCGGCGCTGTCCAAAACACTTCTTCGAAGGTGCCGGCCTCCAGGCTGTCGCGCAGCACAGGCGCGCCCGTCCGGTGCGGTGCACCGGAACGCCCCGTCATACATCCCGTCGCACGCGCGCGTGTCAGCGAGCCGAACGCCTTCAGCGCGGCGTCGCCAATTGTTGTGGTTCCCATCGTCCGTTCCCCTTCGAGGGTGGCGGAAACAGGCAAAAGTTAGCCGTGGCACGAAACGCGCATCCTTGAATTCACTCTGAAAAGCGCATATCTAGAGACCGTTGTTGAGACGATCGTTTGTGCTTGCCGGCACGAGCTAGTATGTGCTTTCGGGATGCCCGGCCTTCGTGCCGGGTTTCCTTTTATCCGCTCACAGCCATTCCTTCGTCATCGATGCCATGGGCAAAATAGGACAGGGTGCCGATCTGAACCGCGTATGCACCTCGCGCCAAACGCTGCGCGTGATGCGGCTCAGAAAACGCTGACACTTGTCCCCGCTTGCCAATGATTGTTACGACCATGTCCCCGTTCGTTGAATCCGTCAGGAAACGGGATCCGAAAGGCATGATCGTTCGGTCATTCTTGCGGTTTATGGGAGCGGGACAAAGCGCCAAGATTCGTGCTTTCGCACGGAAAACTCGGGTAATGTTCGTGCTATCACACGGAAAACCCCGATCGTGGGCCGGTAGGTTAGCCAAGCGGGTCAAAAAGCGACGATTGCGTGTTCGTGCTATTACACGGAAAACCCCGTGCGCCCCTTTCAACGGATTAGATGTCCGTGCCACCTTGTAGGATCGCAAGATCCCTTTTGGAGCAAAAGCCAATAGTCGTGTGCAAACGCGGCCGGCCACCGCGGCCCGACGGTATTTTCGTTTCGACCACGTCGAGCGTATATTCGGGCAGACTATCCTGTTCGGATACGTCGCGGAGCTGCTTCTTGAAATATTCAAGGCCACGTCTGTCGGACGCGCAGCCTACGCGCGCCGCCAACTCGCCAATATCAAGTTTGAAGCCGTCGTCCTTACAGTTAAACTTGGCAAGTTCATACAAACGCCGCTCGATAGGACCAAGCTTGAAGAAGTCGTGATGATAGGCGGCGATGCGTTGATCGGTCAGGATGGCACGATACAACCAGTCACATACCATGACTTCGACCCATTTTACGCGGCGTTCGCCTGTCGATGTCTTGATGTACTTGATGTCGGCCTTGAGCAGCCAGGAAAAAGAACTATCTGATCCTTCGCCGCCGGTTTCGATATTGGTAACGATCTGCGTTCCCTGCAGCCTGTTCAGCGAGGCCTTGAGCGACGTGTATGACCGCGCGGACGAGTTCGTACCCGTAACGCGGAAGAGATCATTGGCGGTAAACGTCATGATCCGGTCGGCTTTTTCTCCTTTTTCGGCCCGCTCTGCCATCAGGCTGGCGATATAGAGCAGGATTTCCTTGTCGTAGATCGTCGCGACACCGGTCTTGCTCGGATTGATCTCGATCCGGGCCTCGCCGGATTCGAAAACCATTGGTGTCATATGGGCCTTTTTCGATAGTGCAAAAAACGGGAATTCGGCCACTGTGCGCTCACCCTGCACATCGCCGTACAGCGGACTGTGCAGCGAGAACAGATCGCCTTGAAACACCGAAACGTCGCCCATGATCTCAAACTCGCCTTGATCAGCGAGCAACCTGTGTTGCCACATCATTCTTGTCCAACGGAAAAGGGGGTTTTCCGTGTGATAGCACGAACATTAGCGGGCTAGCCGAGGCTCGGCGCATACGGACGGTCGATCATCCCAAAGCATCGCGATTTTCGTGCAATACCGTGTGATTCTACGTGCTTTCACGAGGAAAACGCTGGCGGTTGCATGAGCCGGACGACCGACGCGGGAAACTTCGTGCTATTACACGGAAAACCCTCGTTAGCATCCAATCCCGCCAACGATAGCTGGCGCTTCGAGCGTCCCAGCTAGTCCTCAAGCTGACCATTAGAGAACGCTCGACCTAAGAGCGGTGAGCGAGCTGGCTATGATCGTGGAAAGCGCAAGAAGTGAACTGCCCCGGGTTTGTCGGAGGCTCCAACTCCTCACATGAGGGTTTTAGGGTCAAGGGGTTATCACGTGTGTACATCCTTTCTCATTCGGCATCCAAGGTCTGAGCTCGATCGCATAGTACCGGCCCGGTATCCGAGCCTGCACAACCTCACATCCGGTCGCCGCTCTGAACGGCTGCACCAATATCCCGCTTTCGATGGGCAAGGGCTCAGGAGAACGGGGCCATTACCGTTGAGCAGATTGCGGAGCCGGTATGGCGGAAGCCCCCGGTGCCGAAGGCTCCGCGGATCATCAAGACGATGGCCAATCCCCGTCAGGCCTTGCAATCGATACTCCCCTTTTCAGGTGCGTGATCCTCATCGCGGCGGTGGACAGCAAAAATGGCGATCTTGATACAAGTTTACGCAAGCGTTGGGTCGTGAGCTATGAAACGTCGCCATGCAAGGCATCGAGCGCATGATGGAGCGAAGCTTCGAGGCGGGGTTGACCATCAGCCGTACGGCTGACGGCACACAGGACGACTGCCCGTACGATGAATGGCTCGCTCCAAATCTAAGACGTGTTTGGCTTTACGGCTGGACGTCAGGAAAGCAGGGTCGCCCCTGCAGGCAGAAGCTGCGACTTAGCTGACGGTACACGCGGCGTAATAGCATTCGCTACTACCACCTTGGTGAACGTACCAATACAAGGCGAGATGGATGTTGTTAGAATCACACTGCGCTATTTGATGAATGAGAGATTAACAGCACCTCCAGACGCTCCTGTGCGTGGCACAGAGGGAAATACCTATGAAGAAGATTGTACTCGGAGCGCTGCTTGCGGCAAGCGCATTGATCGCTCTTCGTGCCAGCGCACAAACAATTTCGACGAGCCCTAACGGTGATTCCATCGGGAATTTTGGACCTGACAGCACTCAGACGTACGGCCAAGTTTTCACGGCTCCCACCACCGGCCTTCTCACCTCGTTCACGCTTTCGCTCGACGGTGCTGTGGGCCGACTGTTCGGAGGGGTGGGTACATGGAACGGCCCTGCCAGCTACGCAGAAGGCTTTGGTTCGCCTACAAACCTTTTCCAGAGCGCCAGCGTAAGCTCGGTCGGGCTGCAGGGATATACCTTCACACCCAACGTGTCGGTGACGGCAGGGCAGCAATATGTCGCATATCTTAGCACCTTCGGCGTAAGTGGCGTCAGCGGCTCTACGACCATGCCGACGGCAGAAACCGGGGCGTTCACAAACTATTTCGTGTTCAACAATATTGGCGATCCCCGCGGTGCGGCGACCTAGGATTATATTGGAGAATTCGGACCCTCCGTTGCATTTACTGCCACGTTCGCAGCAGCGGGCGGCGCAGTTCCAGAGCCAGCGACGTGGGCGATGATGATCCTTGGCATGGGCGCCGTCGGGTTCGCTATGCGTCGCCGGATCAAGGTGTCGGAAGTGAACTTCACAAACCACGTGCGCGCGATCGCGGCTTCGTAAGCGACCAAATAGACTGACGACAGGCCGCCCCCTCGCTAGAGGGTGGCGGCTTTGTCATGTTCGCGGCTTAAAGCGCCGGTGCGACCATCAAACGCGAAGCGTGATAGTCGAGCGTACCACGCTTTAGCATGGTACGCTCGCCGAGTTCGCCGTCAGAGCAGTTGAGTAGCTTGCGATGCATTCGCGGTTCCAGGTTTCGCGCGCCTTCGGCTCCCAGCCATCCATATAATCAGCGTGGAAGGTCAAGCGGCCCGGCATCCGCATGCCGGCCATCCGGTCCGACGAGAACCACACCTTGCCGTCGCTCTTCTCGATCGTGTAGACGACGCCCTGCGTGAGCTCCGGGATCAGGTAGGGGTGGCTGTCGGGACAACGCAGCTGCCCGGTCATCTGTCCGTAGGCCCCGTGGATAAGGTGCGAGCGGTGATCTGCGCTGTCGAGCGTGCCGGTCCAGCAATTGCCAAACCCGATCATTGCCATAACCTGGCCTGCCCCGCCGCAGTCGCCGATGACCTCACCGATCAGCAGGCGATGGTCGGACGGCCTGCCCGCGGGGATGCAGCGGAAGTGGAACGTGAAGTTTTCCGGCTGCTTCTCGCCCATGCGTTTCATGTCGAAGCCGGAAACGACGCGCAGTCGCGGTGCAGCCATGGTCACCTCCAGATATGCATACCGGTTTGAGGCCACCCTCGCGAAGTGGCTGGAAGGAACACATCTTTTTCAAAAAGTAATTTCGTGGTAGCTCCGAGTCGTCAGTCGAACGTGGCGAACTGGCAACAGCCCTTCAACACTTTCCACGTTGCAAGGAGGCCGCTTTGAGCGAATGCCATGACAACGCTGATATTGATAAGATACTGTCTGACGTGCTCTCAGTTCTCGATCTCAGGCGGGAGCATTTGGCTGCTGCTCTTGTAGGTCAAGCTCTTACCTGGCTGCGATGGCCAGACGAACCTAATGCAGAACCTACGAACTGACGACTATGGTCGAGCGGGCAGCAAATCTACCATACCGTCGGACAATCGCCCGAGCCCCCTATGCAGACCTCTGCGTTGGGGACGAGGGCAGTAAGGCGATGTCGCCAGCAGGTCACGCTCGTCGCGGGCTGCTCAAGCAGCTGCCCGCACATAGGTACCTTGCGGGAACGAAGCTGTAAAAGTCCCAACCTTGACTTGCTGCGCACGACCGAACAGGCTGATAATAACGGTGGTGGTCAGGCCGACGCTCGCGTCGACGAACCCCTTGATGCCCGTTAACGAGCCAGTCGTGAACGTCACCTCATCGCCCGCGTGCCCTATCCCGCGCGCGCCCGCTAGCCGGCAGGGATGAGCGATAGCTCCCTTGCTGCTGGGCCCGCAGCGGCGATAGCTCCGATGGCGGACGTAGACCGTCCCGCCTTAGTACCAGAAGATCGAGAAGTGTGGATGGGGGGGGACACGTCCATTTATTCGATGCGCTGCAGGTCGACTTGGTGAGCGCAGCGTTCAACGCGTACGTCGGCGCCAATGGCACGATGCGATGCTCGGTGCTTTTGCTCAGTGGCACCCGACGCTTGATATGCTCTGTCGGCGTCCACACGTCCATGCCGGCATCCTGCAGCGATGCGACAAGGCCCAAAGTTCCAGGTCCCGACATACGCAAAATGCATCAGCCTCTAATTGCATGTTCGTTGCTTCCCCGCGCCATGGTCTCGACCTTCGTCATTTGCTGTGAATGTTGATGCCGCGGATCGGTTCGCTGGAGAGGTCCAAAAGTTGGAATGCCTCTCGAGCGAGGTCGGCCGCCGACGGGCACATTCCGCGAATATCTGGCTTTCGGCGGCCAAGCGCGATCGCAATGCATTCCACGCCAGAGGATCAGCAAGTTCCCGTAACCTACCCAGATTGGGCGAATAATTAACCGACTCGCAGTATGCAGGGTCGCATGAAAAATGCTGTTGATTTTTACAAAAGCGGTATTCGACTGGAGCAACTGGTTCGGGGGCGACGAGCGAATGCCCCGAACGGACGTTGAACGTATCCTCGAACTGATACCTGCTTCGCGCACAAGCGGCGACCGGACGTCGGCTTCCGGCTTTTGCCTCGCCATCCATCGGCAGCGCGTAATCCGGCATGGCATACTCCAGCAGGCGGCGATCGAAACTCCGACGTAACCCGAACGTATGACCCGATTGAAGTAACTTCCGATCATGCGTGCTCCTCCAGTTTCCGCAACTCGGTAGGCGGACCGGGTATAGCCATCCGCCGGTAGCGTTCCGCGTTGACCGACTGGCCTCCCGGGCCTCGTCCTGCGCAGCGACCTTGGTCTGAAACCGTGGCTCGATGCACGACACCGGCTCAACTCGGCCGGCATCACTGAGCAACGCTGCGTTGGTCGCTTCCTCGCTGTAAGCATATTGCCACTTGGCGATCAGGGCACGAGCCAACTTGGCTGTCAGCTACCTTCCCCCAGCAGAGCCACACCAGCGTCGAACAAAGCCTTTTTCGAATCGCTCGACGACGCGACAGCGTCAGTAAATTTATCTACTGAACTATCTCCTCCCTCTTCCTCTGCCGGGACTTTTCCCCACTGGCGGGTAACTGGTTCCCCGCCGCTTCCCCACTAGCCCCCCTCTTACGAGGCTTCAGTTCTCCACTAGCCTTGGCTGAAGGGGGGTAAATTCCCCGCTGGGCGTAACTGAAGGGGTATCGAGTTCCCCCACCGTCCCGTGTTGAACGGGCCTAGATGTTTACCCAGTTCCAAACCGTTTCCGACTGCGGATAAGTCGAATTTGGCTTCTTGGGACGCTGGTACTGGCAAAAATTGCGGACGGCGCCGTAGCGCTTGCCATCAACCTCGTACGACATGATGCAGCACGTCGGCCAGCTCGTCCAGCAGCGCGACGGCATCGACGCTGTCAGCCGGCAGCAGCCGTATCTTAAGCTTGATTGGCGACCACTCGAACGAGCCCATGACGGATCAGTTTGGCCAGCTTAAGGCCCGACGTCTCGTTGATCTCGATCGGCCACTCGTCGAACCGCGCCTTGGCGGCCATCTCGTGCGGGCGGACGGTGCCGTCGCGGACATGCTCGTGTGGTACGCTGGCGCGCGTGGAGAAGATCATGTCGGCAAGCATGCGGCGGGTAAGTTCGTCCGCGCTCATCTCGAGCGAGAAGATAAGGACGCCGTGACCCATGTCGGCCGCGCCAATCGAGTACGACGTAACGAGCGATGTCTTGCCCATGCCGGGGCGACCACCGACGACAACCAGGTTGGAAGGGCGCAACACGCCGATCGCGCCGGCGAGCGAATTGATCGTACCGCAGCGGACGCCGATGCAAACAGGTCTACCTGATGGTCCATGATCCGGACGGCAGTGACCATTACGTAGCGTCCAAGCTCTACGCCTTCGTCGCTATGTTTTTTGGGTCTTTTTTCGATATCCGCGAACATATCGTATCTGCAGGTTTAGTGCTTCAAGTAGATCGAAAGGTGGCCCTCGCTTGCCCTTAATAAATTCATTTATATGGCTTGCGTTGCATCCCGTTAATCGGCACCATTCCCGCAAGCTCATGGCTGAAAAACGTTGCTCCATAGCTTTTCGCAATTCATCCTCGGTCATTTTATCTCCCTCAGACCTACTCAAACTGGTTGCACTTTTGCGTTATGGTTGACTTCGCATTGGCACTGAAAAGCACAAGACTTCTAAACGCGTACGAGTTATAATGAAGGTTGCGATGACAGCAAGCGGTGTTCCACGACACCTTGTTGACGACCACGTAAGCGCGGACGGTCGGCCTTTTTGAAAAATAGCAGGCCTAAAGCCATGACGATATCATGTGACGATGCAGGCAATATAGTGCCGCATTGGCCCGGGCAGGCGAGGCCTCCAGCACGGCAATCCGCGCCTCGGCATCAGATGGGGCAAGAGGGGCTTGCGATACCTCGTTTTCATAGCAGTTCGTGCCTCCTCACACGAGCAATAATGGCGGAAAAGCTGTGTTTTTGACCTGCCCATGTTGGTGACCAAGTCCGTTCGGGACGACGCAAATCTATGCCCTCCAGAAGCGTCGACACCTGCGCCGATGTCAGCGCCACTGTGCCGGTCGCGGTCACCGGCCAGACGAAACGCCCCCGGTCCATCCGCTTCGAAACAGGCAGAGTCTCTGGCCGTCGAACCACAGCAACTTGATCAGGTCGCCGCGCCTTCGGCACGCTCAAGAGAGCCTTACCGCGGAACGCGAACAGCGCATCGGAATGTGGTCTTTTTCGGAGCACCTGCTGCACCAATACCGCCAGGCCATCGAAGCCCTCGCGCATGTCGGTGACGCCGCAGGCCAGGAATATCTGCGTTGATGTCGGCTGCGAGATCATCGCGCCAGCACGTTAATCACGCGCGACAGCGCCTCGGCGTCGACCGTACCGCCGACAGTCAGTCGCACACCCGAAGGCAGCTCGATGCCGATCTGCCCCGGGGTCTGGGCGTCCGCTGCCACCTCGATGGGCGGCGCCGACAGCATCACGGGCGGCTCGCTGATCCGGACTTCGGCAAATGCGGCCTGCGGCCGGGCCGGTACGCCGCTCAGTGCACCCGACATCGCCTGGCGCCGCCAGGTGTAGATCGCGCCGCTGCCGACTTCGTGACGCTCGACCGCCGCCCGGACCGACCCAGCCGGCCCGAACGCATCGCGCAGGATCGCCAGCTTCTGCTCGACCGTCCAGCGGCGTCGACCGGATACCCGACCGACAATATCGATACGACCACTCATACGACCGGTCGTATGACTACTCGCCACATCTGCGGCTAGTTCTATGCAGCCAGGCGACGTCGTGCGCACCGCCGCCGACATCAGTGCCATCGTGGGTCATCAAGGCTATCGACCGATAACGACGATCGATGCCGGCATGCCTCAGTTCGTCGCTTGGTACCGTGACTATCACAAATTGTGATGTGGCCACCGGTTTCCAACGAACGTCTAGCACCCGACCGCAGTGTAAGCGAAGCCCGCCGCCTCGACTTCTTCGCGCCGATAGACGTTGCGCAGGTCAACGAGAACAGGGGCGACCATAATTGATTTGAGCTTACCCAGGTCGAGTGCGCGAAAGGCATCCCATTCGGTGACGATCACCACGGCATCCACACCGGCAGCGGCCTCATAGATGCTCATGCAATAGTCGAGATCCGGCATGGCTTGCTTTGCCGGCTCCATCCCTTCGGGGTCGAAGGCACGCACATGGACCCCGGCGTCGCTCAACGCCTGCGCGATCGCAATCGACGGGGCATCGCGCATGTCGTCCGTATTGGGTTTGAAGGTAAGGCCGAGCAGCGCGACCGTCTTGCCCTTGGGGGCCGCACCCAATGCGTTCAGAACCTTGCGGCCCATAGCGCGCTTGCGGTTGTCGTTTATCTTCACCACTGCCTCTACGATATGCACAGGCGTTGCGAAGTCCTCTGCCGTCTTTAGCAGTGCAAGCGTATCCTTGGGGAAGCATGAACCGCCGTAGCCCGGTCCTGCGTGCAGGAATTTCTTGCCGATACGATTGTCGAGACCGATCCCCCGGCTGACGTCCTGCACGTTCGCGCCCACCGCCTCGCACAAATCGGCAATTTCGTTGATGAAGGTGATCTTGGTCGCGAGAAAGGCGTTCGCGGCATATTTAATCAGCTCTGACGTACGCCGGCCCGTGAACAGAATCGGTGATTCATTGAGATAGAGCGGGCGGTAGACGCCGCGCATGACGCGACGCGCGCCTTCATCATCGGTGCCGATTACGATCCGGTCAGGACGCTTGAAGTCGCCAATCGCGGCACCTTCACGCAGGAATTCCGGGTTGGACACCACTTGAATATCGATGTCCGCCCGTTGTTCGCGGAGGATTGCCTCGATCTTGTCGCCGGTGCCGACCGGCACGGTGGATTTGGTTACAACCACTGTTGGCCCGGTAACCGCCGCAGCAATTTCCTCTGTTGCAGCAAAAACATAGCTGAGGTCGGCGTGACCATCGCCCCGCCGCGACGGTGTACCGACCGCGATGAAAATAGCATCAACGCCAGCGACAGACGCGTTCAAGTCGGTGGTGAAGGTCAGCCGGCCCGCCGCGACGTTGGCTGCCACCAATGCCCCCAGGCCCGGCTCGTAAATCGGCATCTTTCCTGCGTTCAATGCCGCAATCTTCGCCTCGTCCTTGTCGACGCAGATCACTGTGTGGCCGAAATCTGCAAAGCAGGCGCCGGACACCAAGCCGACGTAGCCCGAACCAATCATCGTGATGTGCATCTAAATCTCGTGCGCTGAGGTGTACCCCGAAGGTCGCGACCTTTATCCGTTTGGTCGATAGGCGCTAGGTGTTAAAGGGGCTGGCCGTACCGATTATCGATCGCCTGAGCTACCCGAACCGGGTGGTCCGGGTTGGCAGTTAGTGAATTGTTGTCTCCGCTGCCATGGCCGGTCGAAGGTGGAGTGAAGCGGGGCCAGAGACCGGCAACGGCAGTGTTGCCGCTTCCGGGGCCGGAGGACGGTAGCGGAGACTGCTGTGTAGCCGGACAGTGTTGTAGTATCGTCACCACGCCGCGATCAGCACCTTATTTTGTCGGCATTGAGGCTCTCGTTGTAGCGGTTCTCCCACAGTGAATCCGACGTTATCAGAGCGTCTTCACACCGGCCTGCCAAAGCCATTTCTGAACCGCGGTGGCGATGAACTCGATGCCAATGTCCGACTTGGCATGCGCGCGCGGCCGCGGTCGATGAACAGCTTGTTTAAGGCCGCCAGCACGTTTTGTGGTGAGTTGGCAGGTAACCGTCAGTGCCAGGCATTCCCTTCTCGACTCGTCGATGTGAGGATGCTGAGCTTGCGCCTGTCACGCGACCTTGCTTGCACGAGATCGTACACTCGACATGCCTTGGATACATCCCAAGGAAACGATAGATGAATTAGCAGCCTCAAGCTGCTTGGCGCCGCATTCAAGGCAGCCAAGGCAAACCCGACAATCGTCATCAGCGCTGTCACCGCACTCTCGCCGGTCGTTAAGGGGATCAAGGTCGAGGCCAAAAAGCGGGAGTCATAATTTCTCGGCATCTGACAAAGAAATCTCAACGGGGCAGTAAGATTAATCGGACAGTCTTCGTGAAAATGGCCGCCACCACCTCCAAGGGCAAAAAGCGAAGTGCCTTTCTCGTCTGCAGCACTAGATAATTCCTGTGTCAGTGAGCGAAGCTGGCAATCGTTTAACGCTAGATGCAGCCTAGTATAGCTGCCGGCTCGGAACGCCTCGGCTGAGTCGGTGATCTGCAGAATAAGAACAGTCCCGCCGGGCGTGCGATCGCGCCGCCAGGAGCGCCGACCATTTCCATCAACATTGGACTTCCTCGTGGGCACCGAAATCGGTCGGATCACCTGTTAACTATGTTCTGCTCTCACGGTTAGCATCATAAATGGCGCGCTTCCCACAAGGCCAACCGCGACACTTTAAATGACGCGCTCCGACGCATCTTCGCGCGGGAAAAATGTCGGTGACCCCGGCCCCCTCAGTGACCATCAACAACGCAGCATCAAATTCCCTAATGCCGACCGCAGAAGTCCGACCTCGATGCACGAAGGAGTGCCGCATGACCTTCAACCCAAATGTCACGATCGCCGCGAACGAGGCACTTTTAGGCGCAACTCGCCCTGCCACAGCCCGATATTGTCAAGCTCCCAAAGTTCAAGGCCGCCGTTGCGGTTGGAACTGCGCGCGTCTTGACGATCGGCAACAGCCTGAACGCCGCCGCCGGCGCTGGTCAGTTTTTCGGCGGTACGCGGACGAACTCCGCGACGTCGGGTACCGGCTAGCGCAAGGATGTCGCACTGCCAGCGCAGATCGGCGCGATGCCAAATGCCGCCAGCATCGCCGCGCGGGACGTGCTTTCTTCGGCAATGGCAACTCCGCTTCGCCGGGGCCGCAATGGCTTACGGCCTGACGACACCTGCCGACGTCAGACTGGCAACGATTCAGCTCGGCTGGAACGAGCGAGGCAACATCGCAGCGCAGTACTGGTCCGACATGGAGGCGCTGATCGCGCTGATGAAGCTACGGTGTCCGACGCCGACACCCAGCTCATCAAAACGCACCTCACCGATCGGGGATAGGCCGACAAGCTGGTGGCGATCGTTGCGATCACGACGGTGAGAGCCTCGCTACGCCGAGCGCCTTCAACACGGGCGTCCTTGGCGATTTGTGACTACAACGATCCCATTCACCTTGCCGAGCTCGGCTATTGTCGAGAGGCCGTCAGATTCGTGCACTCTATCGGCGCTCGCACCTGCTAAGGATCGCCTATGCGCTATCTCCTCATTCTGGCATCGCTGTTTCTAATCGGTCCAGAATCGACGCAGACGATCAACCGCTGCCCGTCGATGGCGGCCAATCGCGTTGCGACCTCGACCGAACAGATCAAACTTGAGACGGACGCAGACTGCTTCGCCCGTGTTGCGACTATCGCGACAACGAGCGCTCAGGTGCAAACCGACCGCGTCGCCGCCATCGCGCCGAAGCCGGCTGTGCCCGACCTGCCGTTTATCGACTGTGCGAAGGAGGGCGCGACCTGCAATGGCGCCGGGTGGGGCGAGGTCCGCTACGGCGCTGGCGACCAGACGCGGCGACTTACGGTGCAGGGCAACGTGGTCTGCAACAACGATACGTTTGGCGATCCTGCGCCAAATACTCCTAAGCGGTGCCAGCGCCGGGCGGCCGTTGCTCCGCTGCTGCCTGAAAACATCGAGCCGATCGCAAGCAACTTCGATCTGGCGGGCCTGCTCTCCCCTGGCGCCAATGCGGTCGTACCATCCGGTAAGCCGGACGTGGTCGGCGCCTTCCGGATGATCTGCAACGCTGGCCAGATCAACCAGGACGATCCGATCCTCTACCCGGGTCAGCCCGGCGGCTCGCCGCACCTCCACCAGTGGTTCGGTAACACCCGAGGCAATAATGCCTCGACATACGCCAGCCTACGCTCAGGAGGCGACAGCACCTGTTCGAACGCGCTTAACCGATCGGCCTATTGGGTGCCCGCGCTGATGACTGCTGTGGGTAAGGTCATTCAGCCTGACTATATCTCGATCTACTACAAGCGCCGGCCCGATGGCGATCCCGAGTGCATTAAGGAATCTACCAAGGGTTGTGTCGGCCTGCCGGTCGGGCTGCGCGCCGTTTCCGGCTTCGACATGAAACGCATGGGCGAGAAGCAGCCGGAAAACTCCACGTTCCACTTCCGCTGCATCACCGCGGGCAGGCCGTCCGACCATCGTCTGCTGATCGGTGAGGCCATCGCCGACTGCGGCGGGGCAGGCCAGGTTATGGCAATGATCGGGTTTGGCAATTGCTGGACCGGCACGCTCGACAGCGCAGATCACCGCTCACACCTGACCCATGGGGCCTACGGACAGATGACCGGGCAGCTTCGGTGTCCGGCCAGTCACCCGTATCTGATCCCGGAGCTCACACAGGGCGTCGTCTACACGATCGAGAAGAGCGACGGCGAGGTGTGGTTCTCGTCGGACCGGATGGCCGGCATGCGAATGCCGGGCGGGTCGACCTTCCACGCTGATTATATGGAAGGCTGGGAGCCGAAGGCGCGCGAAACCTGGAACCGCAACTGCATTGGCAGACTGCTTAACTGCAGCGACGGCGAACTTGGCGACGGTACGATGCTGAAACGCGGAACGCTCAACTACCGCGCCGCCTCGCGGCTGATGGAGGCGCCGCGCCTTTTATCACTGCATGTAAAACCGCCGCCCATCGGTGGGGCGGCGGCTTCCTTCGTACCTAACGGGGTTAAGATCAGGCGAATCTGATTTTCCCAATAACCTTACTGTTGCGGCGACGCATTGTAAACCCAATCATGCCGAAGCCTGCGAACATCAGCGCCCAGGTAGCGGGTTCCGGCACGGGCGCCGTAACCGAGAAGTTGGCGGCCTCAAAAGCGTCGACGGTCGGCGAGCTGCTGAACGGCACCGAGTTAATTGAGTGTGCCAGCATTTGCGGTGAACTGCACATACTGCGAAAAAGACTGAGAACCGGAAACGACCGGGAAGCCGAGGCCAACTGCGGTAAACGTCTGCGTACCGGCGGTGCTATTGACCGTCAGCACGTTGTAGGCGTCAGGTGAGCCCCACACGAAGTTCAGGAACGAGATCGGTGAAAGAAATGCAAGCGTTGCGACGTTGCCCGAGGTCGGGCCAGTGGCAAGGAAGTTGCCGCCGAAGACCGTTCCGGCCGGACGATCAGCGAATTGCAAATCATTGTTATAGACCGAGCCACCGACGAGTGTCGCCACTGGCGTCGCCCCGTTGCTGAGGCCAGTTGAGCTCAGCGAAAGCGGATTGGGGCCAGCAATGCCGAGCGAACCGGAAACCTGCGCGCTGGCAGGAGCAACCGCCATCACAGCAACCAATGCTGCCCCGGCAATCAGAAATTTCCTCATACTATTATAACCCAATTTCGTGTCGGCTCGTCACGAACCTTATGCCGTAACTTCAGCGTTAACGTTCCGTTAAGCTGCGACGCCCAAGCGAATTTGCCAAAATCGGTAGATGAGCATGGCATGGACCAAAAGCCCGCAAATATGGAATCTTTGCAGCTGCAATTGCCGTTGGAGAGCAAGTCAAAACCTTGTCTACTCCAGTTGGTTCCTTCTGCCGGCATCGGTATTCACCAATGCGGCTGGCTAAACCGTCTCATATTGGAACAGTTCACCGGAAACGCGGCGTGGTCGCCTGAATGTGGAACCATCATTATCATCTATCGTTGGCGAAATTGGCTGCATTTAGTTCTTAAAATAAATCGTATTTACGTATCTTGCGGCCGGGTAAGGGGGCGAAGGTGAGTATAATAATTTCTTTCATTTCCGCAATCTGGTTACTGCCTATCGCCCTAGTACTGATCACGATGCTGATTGCTTCGTTGTATCCGCCGTTAAGTCGACTATTGAACAGGGCAATCTTCGGCGAGCCTTTTCGAACAAGGATACCTGCTCGGTGTGATCAGGCTCAGTCGGATGCACGTGCGCCTGCGGACTAAGCTGCCTCCCATCTCCACATAGAACATTGTGAAAGCCTGATGCTTCCGCTTTATATTTTACTTGTCCTTTTACTTGGTGTTTTAGCGGTCTCGATCCGTATGGCAGGCGCTGAGAAGCGCAGGCGACGTCGCGGGTGGGCCGCCTACTACGATCATTCTGAATAGTGCCAGTCTACTGGAAGCGTCTACCGGGGTGTTGATGTAAATGCGCTGTTCATAGAAGTCGACGACCGAGAACCCACCGCCGTCGATGTCAGGCAGGATAAGCTTGGTAATTAAAAAACCTGAGATTACGAAGAACACGTCGACACCGACGAAGCCGCCGCTCATCCTGGCGACGCCGGCATGAACAATACAACTGGAACGACTGCGACGGTGCGCAGCCCATCGATATCAGCTCTGTACTTCAAGTCCGCTTCCCTACGGCAGCGGTGCCCCCTTGCCGCGCCTCGCTGGGAAGATGCAGTCGCATATTTCGCACCCCTTGGGCAGGCTGTTTGGCGCAGCGGCGGGTGATGGGGGCGACCCCGGTACGCTGCGAACCGGCTCCTGTCACCGACGCGTGACACCGATCGCAGACAGGCAAACAAACCCCACACCACTGGTACCGCCACGATTATTCCGGCGTAGGCGATCGGCCCCATTCCCGGTCGCACAATTGCGAAGTGCCACAACACGCGTCGGCATCGAGCGCGACCAGAACGAGAGGTCCGACATTAACGTCCGCAGAGCGCCGTCCCGAATGCCAGCGATCTCGACACGCTGCCCTCGGACATCGCAGCGTGTAGGTGTTTGATCCCACGGTTTGATGGTGCGATCCTTTCGTTGGAATGGAAGGAAGCAGTATGGGACAGGTACGTCACGGGAGCGCCACGACCACGCACGCCGTCAGAGCAGCAATACAGCGATCGCAAGCTTCGCTCGCGGCGCCGAGCCGGGAGCTTGGGATCAACCCGAAGACGGTGGCGAAGTGGCGTAAGCGAGCGACAGTTGAGGATTTGAAGACCGGGCCGAAGGCCCCTCACTCCACGACCTTAACCGAAGCCGAGGAGTCAGCATTTTTCCAATAATTCAATGCCGTCTCCGACATATTCCGTGTCTGTACCAAGCTAGTGCGGCGAGGGAAGCATTCATTTGCCGGAATGGTAGGCGGACGTCAGAGAGCCAGCTGCTGGACCGTAGCGCAGGCCCCGAACGCTGGTCCTTCCTCGTCAAAATTAACCGCCGACGGAAGGATTAGATCGTTCCAAAAAGGATACTGTTCAACAGCGCTTAACGCGTTCTTCAGCGCCAAATGAGATGTGATCTCAATGAGCTTCCATGACCATCCTTTACTTAAACCAAGCCGGCCGCAAGACGATGCGCGGACTACTAGTCGATCGCCGATCCACCTCCCCGCGTTCTTAATCGCGCCGGGGGGCGATCCGTTTTCTGCCACCGTGATCGACATCGCTACCCACGGTTTTCGGATCCAGTCGGGCTATCGCGCAAAGATGGGCCAGTTTCTAGCCATAGAAGTACCAGCGTTCTCGCGCTATTCGGGCTGGGTTGCTTGGGCCCACTCCGGCGAGTTCGGTTTTGACGTAGCCAATCCGCTGCCCGAACCGGTGGTAGATCATATTCTTAGCTTAGCGTTACAGGATTGGATGCCGAACCACGGTCCTTCCTCATCAGGTTAAAGTCTACTCGCTGAATTGTAAGGAATCAAATTATCCCCAATTCAGGGCCTTCGTCTTCCGAATAGAAGGCATGAGGGTCGTAGATACGCCTTTTCACCGATCGCATCTGGCGGGGAGGGTTTGGCTCCGGAACATCAGGGACCGGGTCGGGCAGGGTAGGTAACCCGCCTCCGAACCGGATCCAGATATAGGCCCCGTTCCCGTGCATCGCCTGGAAGACCGCGGTCGCTTCGTCTTCTTTCATCCGCTTGCCAATCAGGGGCGCACACTCTGCGTTGACGCAGCCCAGCTGCGTCCTTATCGCTGGAGATGGCAACAGCGTTCGCGTCGAACGGGTTCTTCGGCTCGAGGCGTAGCTCTACGACGTCACCCGGGGCGCAGAGCATGAACTCCATGAGCCTGTTGATCTTCGATTCATTCTCGTTCGGGAATTCGATGCCCACAATGGAGGTGGTGAGTTCGTCCGCAGCCAATCCCACTAGGGGTTCGGGGTGACGTATTTCGTAAGCTGGCTACGCCCTGTCAGCTTGCAACATGAACAGCTTAACGATCGCCATAGTGTGCTTTGCCGTCGTGCTCTTGACGTCCCCCCTGTTTTTTAGTCCATTTTGAGCGAGAGTTTTCCGGCCTTGAGAAGCCTTCGGGCAAGGAGCTGGAAATGAAGAAATCTAGGTACACAGACGAGCAGATTGCCTTTGCGCTGAAGCAGGCGGAGAACGGTACGCCGGTGGCCGAAGTCATCCGGCGAATGGGGATCTCGGAGCAGACATTTTACTGCTGGAAGAAGGTGTACGGCGGTCTCGGGGTTGGCGAGCTGAGGCGCTTGAAGCAGCTCGAGGATGAGAACCGGCAGCTGAAGCAGCTGGTTGCCGACCTCAGTCTGGACAAGCACATTCTGCAGGATGTCCTGTCAAAAAAGCTCTGACGCCTGGACGACGACGCGAGCTCGTCGCGTACGTCCAGGCGTCCCATGCCGTGAGTGAGCGGCGCAGTTGCTCGGCGCTGGGCGTCGAGCGGTCGTCGGTGCGCTACATCTCGCACAAGCCGGACCAGACACCGCTGGTGATGCGCATCCGTGATCTGGCGGCAACGCGGACGCGCTACGGCTATTTCCGGATCTACATCCTGCTGCGCCGGGAAGGATGGGTCGTGAACCACAAACGCGTCTATCGGCTATATCGGAATGATGGACTGAGCCTTCGGCTCAAGAAGCCAAGACGCAACGTCAGCGCTGCCAACCGCGAACGCCAACCCGCGGCACTGGCGCCGAACGAGATGTGGTCGATGGACTTTGTATCTGATGCCCTGTTCGACGGCCGGCGATTACGGGCGCTGACCGTCGTCGACGCTTTCACCCGCGAAGCGCTGGCGATCGACGTCGACCAGGGGATCAAGGGCGAGCAGGTTGTCGAGGCGATGGAACGGATCTCGTCGATCCGCGGCACGCCCAAGACCATTCGCGTGGACAATGGGCCGGAGTTCATCTCGAAGGCACTTGACCGCTGAGCGTATGAGAACGGCGTGACGCTGGACTTCAGCCGACCGGGTAAGCCAACCGACAATGCGTTCGTAGAGTCGTTCAACGGTCGCCTCCGCGACGAATGCCTGAACGCACATTGGTTCCTGTCCATTACCGACGCCCGAGGCAATATCGAGGCCTGGCGAAGGGACTATAACGAGAGCCGCCTTCACACATCGCTTGGCTGGATGACGCCGGTCGAATATGCTGCTGCCGCGGCCGCCAAGGCGGCCGAATGAACGCCGGAAACTCACCTTCAGATTGGATGAGAAACCGGGGGACCCTCACATCCCTACTTACTGCGCTGGAGCCGTGCTGAATGCTACCCCCACGGTATCCCAAACGAGCCTCATGGACTCCTGACGAGGACGCGCTCCTTATGCGGGGATTAGCCGCGTCTGAGCCGCTGAGCGCGATAGCCGCTCGGCTTGATAGGACATTGGCTTCGGTCCAGCGTCGAATGACGAGGCTGGCATTGGTTCGTAACGTCAAACAGGCTGACCGAACATCCGGACGAACATAGTTGCTCGATCATTCTTATTGCCAAGGCGGGCGCCGGTAACGCCTAGCAATTAGGTAGCGACGCCCCCCCCCCCCCGTCGTACTGAGTTCAAAAGATCGTATAACAGGACCTTAAAGGGTTGACTGCTAAAAGTTTTCACCCTTTGTTAACTAAAGTGTCAGGGGCTTGCTGCTCTAGAAGCGGAGCTTCCGCATGGCGCCAAGGGGGAATGTAAATGATGGGGTCTTTTCAAAAGAAATTGCTGCTCGCGCTCGGCGCAGGCGCTGCAATTTTGGCAGCCGTTCCAGCACAAGCGGTGGTATTCAATCTTATCGACACAGGTGGTACCGCTCAAGGAACCGAGGCACGTCGCGGGTTCGAGATAGCGGCCGGCTACTGGTCATCAGTATTGACTGATAATATCACAATGAACCTAAATATCGGGTTCTCGGCACTAGGAACAGGTATTCTGGGTTCGACAGGCAGCACACGCTCTCTGATTACAATGAACCAGTATTACACTGCCTCGGCAGCTGATCGAACGAGCGCCCTTGATGCGTTTGCATACAGCAATCTCCCCGGTTTGGGCACGAGCACATCGGTTACCGGTGCCGGGGCGGTTTCTGCCATTTCCAACGGTTTCGCCAATGGCGTGAATGCGGCTAACGGTTATACTGATTTGTCTACCCGTATCGACAATGATGGCTCGGTCAACAACTCGACCCTAGCGGTTACGAAGGCGAATGCCAAAGCGCTCGGTTTAACGACCGATGTGAACGGCGCGGCAATTAATTACGGCAGTGCTGACGCAAGCATTACATTTAGCAACCTTTTTTCCTTCGACTTCGACCCGTCTAATGGCATCACGTCTAGCGCATTCGATTTCATCGGCGTCGCCATTCATGAGATCGGACATGCACTGGGCTTCACATCTGGTGTGGATACGGTCGATGCGCGCACCGCACCAGGCCAAACGGTCGGCACCAGCTTGAGTTCGCTTGAAAACTTCGTCGTAATGAACTCATTGGATCTGTACCGTTACAGCTCGGCCGGTAACCTTGATTGGTCGACCCAAAATACCCCGTACTTCTCAGTTGATGGCGGCGTCAGCCAGTTCAACGTCGACTCTCGCTTCTCAATGGGTCGGCTCAACGGCGATGGACAGCAGGCATCGCACTGGAAGGATAGCACCGCGGGCGCTCCGCAGCTTGGAGTGCTTGATCCGACCTCTGGCCGTGGACAGATGCAGGAGATCACAGCGCTTGATCTCGCCGCTTTTGATACAATCGGCTGGAATGCTAATGTCGATGTGCTTGCCAACCCTGGCTATCGCGTGACTACCGCGCAGGTTTACGCAGCGGCAGTTCCAGAGCCAGCGACGTGGGCGATGATGATCCTTGGCATGGGCGCCGTCGGCTTCGCCATGCGTCGCCGGATCAAGGTGTCGGAAGTGAACTTCACGAACTACGTGCGCGCGATCGCGGCTTCGTAAGCGACCAAATAGACTGACGACAGGCCGCCCCCTCGCTAGAGGGTGGCGGCTTTGTCATGTTCGCGGCTTAAAGCGCCGGTGCGACCATCAAACGCGAAGCGTGATAGTCGAGCGTACCACGCTTTAGCATGGTACGCTCGCCGAGTTCGCCGTCAGAGCAGTTGAGCAGCCTACCGATGCAGTTGCGGTTCCAGGTTTCGCGCGCCTTCGGCTCCCAGCCTTTCATATAATCAGCGTGGAAGGTCGACCCGCCCGGCATTCGCATGCCGGCCATCCGGTCCGACGAGAACCACACCTTGCCGTCGCTCTTCTCGATCGTGTAGACGACGCCCGGTGTGAGCTCCGGGATCAGATAGGCGATATCCACAAGCTCGACAACGTCCAGTCGCCGCTCCCCGGTTTCATACCGCGACACGAACTGTTGATGGCGATTGATCTTAGCCGCGAACGCCTCCTGGCTTACGCCTAATCCCTTATTGTCGCCGATCCCCTGCGGTGTCGAACAGTCCCCAAATCGCTCTTGGGCGCTCGCTAGAGCCATGAGTAGCGCGTTGGCCAGGTGTCGGGAGCCAAAAAAGACTTCATCGTCCTCTACGGCCCCTTCTGGCGCTTCTGCGACGACGGCTTTGGGGATGGCGAGCATCAGCCGCTCGACATAGTTTTCATCGAACACGGCGGGCGATCCACGGCTTGGTCATAGTGAGCAAGGCAGATAAGGCCGATTGTTTCCAAGGCCATTGCAGAGGATCGCCGATCATGATGGCTGCCGTAATTATCTGTCTCGTTACCAACGTGCCTGATGGCACCACGATCGTTTGCAACGACAAGACTCGATACGCATTGCCGGGCTGGAGGTAGGGGCGCGTGTTTCGACAAGTGCAAAGGGCTTGCTTGCCGGTTTGACCATGGGGAAGAAGGTATCGTGCCTACCCACCGGCAATGAGGGGCCTTTCATTGTCGCGAAATGCACACTGCCGGATCATCGTGATCTTGCATGTACCCTAATCAAGTTAAAAGCTGCGGTGCAGTCAAAGGAATCTTGGCTGCGCTACGGACTGGAAGACTGCGCTAAAAAATGTGCAAGCGATACAATAGAAAAGCCGCCGCCCCCTGCTCCGGGGCGACGGACTTTCTTCAACCTAAGTCTTTAATCTTAAATAAATTTTATGCGTAGGCAACCTTGGTCGTGACCTTAGACTTGCGACGCATTGCAAAGCCGACTGCACCCATGCCGAGGAGCATCATTGCCCACGTCGCGGGCTCAGGCACAGCGCCCGGAGTTGCCGCCGCAGAGTAGGAGAAGTTAATTCGGCTGTAATTCTGCGAGGTGGGGTCTGAGAACAGGTCATGAGCAGGACCGTTCGCAAGCGAATCTTGGAAGCCCAAACGCTGGATCGTCACCGGTAAGCCACCAATCGTGGAGGTGAAAGGACCGGTGGCATAGCTGTTAATACTGCTGAGCGAGCGCGAGCCGAGGATGCCGATGATGTCGCCGGTATTGATGCCGATTGACGTCGCGATGGAGGACGCACCGTTCTGGTTGGCGAAGAAGCCCAAATTGGTGAACGCATTCGTCGTGGTCGTAAAAGCGGGAGGAGTATTGGCAAACCGGACGACTTCGACCCACTGGTTATCGTAACTTTGCCGCCGCAGCCGCGGTGCCGGAAGCGGCGAGCTGGCTGCAGAGATGATCCTCGGCTTTGGCATTCTCGGCGGAGCGTTGCGCTACCGCCGTCGGCGTGTGATCACGCGGTCCGCGTGACGAAAGACTGTCGCTGGCCGCCATTGGGTGGCCGGCGACAGGTCATGACGTTCGCCTATACGGGCGGATCAAGCGGGGGGATCGATTAGCCGCGGATTGGCATCCCACGAAAAGCCGTCGTACATCCGCAGTTGCTTGCCGTTGCCAAGGTCGCCGCCCGAACAGTTGAGCAGTTTGTCAATGCAGTTGCCGTTCCACATTTTCATGACGTCGTCGTCCCAAGCACCGAACCAGTCGGCATGCATCGTTGTGCCAGGACGCTTGGGCGCCATGCCAGCCATGACATCGGACGACAGGCGCCACGTCGTCTTGTTCGCGTTCCACTGACCCGAACGGTCCAGATCGGCGTCGGTCGTGTACCACGCGCCCAGCGTGAACGCCGGGATGACATAGGGGTGCGTTTCCGGGCACTTCTCGTAACCCCATGAGCCATAGTCCGGGTAGGTCATGTGGCTGCGATGGTCAGCGGTGTCGAGGCTCTTGCCGTCCCAGCATTCGGGACCGCTGATGACCACACCCAGCCGGTTGCCAACAGGGCAGGCTTTGGCCGCCGAGACGATGTCGGGATAATGTCCCGGCGTACCGGTCGCTCCGTCGCAATTGTAGTAGAATGCGCTGCCGGGTACGTCCGTTGTCATATTGTAGCCGAATATGTAGCGCAGCCCCCGTGGCAGATCACGGCAGCCCTTGGTCGCCATCCGCATGCATTCAGGATCGTTGGCTGGCCGGCGCTTGTAGTAGATCGATACGTAATCGGGGCGCACTACCTTGCCCTTGCCGTTCATCATCGCCGGAATCCAATAGGCCGAGCGATTGAGGATGTTGTTGCAGGTACTATCACCCGTCGTCCGCAGGCTAGCATAAGTAGAATTGGCGTTTGCCGCGGTGTTGCCGAAGAATTGATGGAGATGCGAGCGGCCCGCCTGCCCAGGGTAGACGATCGGATCGTCGGCAAGCACCTGACCGGGGTTGCAGATGAAGCGGAACGCACCGACGACGTCGGGGGTATTGCTAGCCGGAATAGCCCCCGAGCCCCACGCCGGGACAAGGTACTTGTTGACGTCGAAGTTACTGGGGATTGATGCGAGTTCAACCAAACTTGGTCCTGCCGGAGCCGTAACGGTCGCCGTCAGGCGATAGGCGCAGGTCTTAGCGACGCCATAGACGGGATCACCGAACATCCCGTTGCTGCACGTTATCTTGTCGGTCACTTCTTTGTACGCGAAGACGTCGCGCGCTCCGTAGCGCACCTGCGTCGTGCCCGGCACGATGCAGGTCTGGTCCTCGTTCGCGCAGGTGATCCACTGCGCGGGCGTCGCTACCGTCGCATAGGAGCAGGATTTGACGACGCCGTACGAGGGATCTCCGAACAGCGCATTGCCGCAGACAAACTGGCCGGTGACCTCGCGTGTGACGACCTGGTCGCCCACGCCATAACGGACGAGCACGGTGCCCGAGACGTTGCACGTCTGCCCTTCCCGCGCACAATCCACCCAGTTGGGCGTAACGGTAGCGGACGAAGGCAGTTTTGCCGTCAGCGCCGCCAGCGGCGCGGTGATGATCGTCACAGGCGGTATCGACAAGGTGCCAGATGCAAAGTTGGCAGCGAATGCCACGCCTACACAAAGCAGCCCCGTGGCCGAGGCGATGATTTTTAGCACTGAAGCCCCCCAATGAGTACGGCGGAACGCCGTTATCGGACCACTCCGCGGCGGCATGTAGCCACGGATTTGTTCGCGGGAACAAAAGCATGCCACCGGTATCCACACCGAGAATACATTTGGTAAACGCAGCGGTTACGTTATTAAAAACAGCCGGCGGTTCTTCGCGCGGGCGGTGGGACGAGGGCTTTTACGGATCCCTGACGGGCGAATGATGAGCAGATCGTCAAATCTGGACCAATTGTGCTCAGTTCTTAATTCAATATACTGGCAGGTAGAGAACCGTAATTGTTGTGCTTATATCCGGGAGATCGTCAGCCGAAGGTAAGTATATAACCTGTGAATTTTTCGGCTTATGGCGATACCGGCTACAGACATTAAATGCATTTGCTATGCGGGCGACCGGCTGCCTGGATTTCCGCTCATTGACCAGCGAACAGGCGGTTCGCCTGGCGCGCCGATTGCGCTAACCGGTTCGGGCCTGATCGGAAGAATGGAAAGCATGGCTCAAGACAGTCCCCCTGCCGTTAATCGGCCATCCGGTCCGGCGAACGCGCCGGCAAAACCGTCGTTCGCCCACCACGCAGTGGTCGCGGCATGAGGATCCTGTTCCTTTCGATTGCCAACCCGGGTGATTTCTCATCGGGTGGCAACCAGCGCAGCAATTATATCCGCGATGCGCTGCAGCAAATCGCCATTGTCGATACGATCGTCGTCAAACAGGACATTGCTTCTTGCGTTCGCGACGAATGGGACGATGATCGGGTGATGATGGTCGCTACCGCCTATTCCGCCGGGCGCCGTGAAAAGCTGCGTCAGCAGGGTGTGGCGCGCCGGATGATCGCCGCCGCTGACGCGGCGAACCGCTACGACTTCATCGTAGCGCGCTATCTGCGTACCGCGATGCTGGTTTCGCCTACGGCCCATCGCAGGCTCGTTGTCGACGGCGACGATCTGCGCCAGAATGGGGCGGGCCGGTCGCTCGCCCGTCGGGTCTTCGTCTGGATTCGGGC
Source organism: Sphingomonas sp. AP28 (assembly GCF_056680455.1). Lineage (NCBI taxonomy): Bacteria > Pseudomonadati > Pseudomonadota > Alphaproteobacteria > Sphingomonadales > Sphingomonadaceae > Sphingomonas > Sphingomonas sp. AP28. Next base: position 142,906 of record NZ_JBWXQI010000004.1, read on the forward strand.
GGAGGCGATTCGTGTCGCCGCGCGACGAATGTTTACGATCTGGCTGGTCGATCCTCGGGATCGCGTAGCCGTTCCCGGTGCGCGGGTCGCCATGCTGCCCAACACCGCCCGGCGCTTCGCCGCACTCAACGCCGGGGCCGCAGTCGCACCGGGCCTGGATCCGGGGGCGCCTGCGGGCCGACGAATCCTGATGGTCGGCATCTATTCCTATCCGCCCAACGAGCAGGGCCTGACCTGGTTCGTGCGCACCATCCTGCCGCGGATCGTGGAGCGCTTCCCCGACGTCGCGTTCCACGCCATCGGCCGCTATCACAAGCCCGAGCTGGACGCGATCGCCGGGCCGGTAACGATGCGCGGCTTCGTCGACGACCTCGCCACGGAATATCGCCGAGCCGACGTCATCGTCTGCCCGATCATGTCGGGCAGCGGGACACAGATCAAGGTGGTCGAGGCGCTGATGAACGGCCGGCCGACCGTCGTTTCGGACTTCGCCTATCAAGGATTTGCCGACGTTCTGATCCGCGACGACCATCTGCTCGTCGCGCGCCACGCCGACGAGTGGGTCCGCGCAATCGAGGCCGTGTTTGCTGAGCCCGACCGGTCTACAGCCATGGCGGAGCGCGGCCGTGAGGCTGCCGAACACGCTTACAGCCTTGACGCTTTCTCGCGCCGCGTAGTCGATACGTTCAGCTGTCCGCCGCCCATATGAGCGTAGTATCAGCGCTCAGAGCGTGCGCGCCTGGCCCGGCAGGCGGCGGGTCGCCAGCGCCGCGATTAGCTTCAGCTCATGCAACAGCGGGTGCTTGAGCATCGCAAGGCCTGCGATCCACATTACCACACCAAGCACGATTGCTCCCGCCAGCAGAGGCACAGAAGGGATGCCCGTCGGTGTGGTCAGCATCAACACGCCCGACGGCGCAATCGCGAGCAGCGTAAGCAGAGCGCTGCCGAGATAGGTGCGGGTGAAATCGTGTCCCGACGTTTGCGTCATGCTGTTGAGATAGGGGCGATAGAGCCAGATCGCGAAAGCCGCCTCGAGCGCGCGGCTGGCAGCTGCGGCCTCGAGGCCGATCGTGCAGCCGACCGCAAACATGGCGATACCTATCGACGCGCGGATCGTCTCTAGCCGGGTCTGGTCGCGCAACCGGTTGGTCGCGGTGAACAATTCCCACGTCATCGTGATGGATGACAGCAGGATCGAGGTCAGCGCCAGGAACGCGAACGGCACCACCGCGGGCGCCCATTTCGCCCCGTAGACGAGAATGACGAATGGCTTGGCGATCACCGCGAGCCCGGCGAAGGCAGGCCATAGGATTGCGGTGATGATTGCAACCGTCTGCAAATAGCGGTCGCGCAGCCTTTCGCCGCGGCGATGAACGTCCGAGAAATCGACAAGTACGACCCGGCCGACGACCAGATTGATGTTGTGCCAGAGCAGGTTATTCATGCCTGCGGCGCGATTGTAGAGACCCAGAGCGCTCAGCCCCAGCATCCGGCCGATCATCAGTTCGGAGAACCGCTGGCCGAGGCCGTGGATGCCGGCGACCGCGAGCATCTGCAGGCTAAATTCTAGGATGCGACGCCACGAGGTCAAGCTGAACTGGTAACGCGCATGGTGTCGGCCGGCATAGGTGCCGAGCAACGCCAGCACGGCGCCGCTTGCGAGCTGTGCATAGGCAATACTCATATAGCCGAGCCCGGCGACCACAAGGCCGACACCCACGAGGGCGTTAGTGATACTCGACGCGGTGGAAATTAGCGCGAGCGCCTTGAAGCGACCCTCGCGCTCCAGCTGCGCCATCGGCAGAAACGAGACAATGCTGAACAACGGCGTCACCGCCAGCACCAGCAGCACGTTCTTCACCCCTGGCGCGTGCATCGCCGCAGCGCCGAAGACGCTGAACGCCACAATGCCCAGCGCGAGAAGGATCGTCAGCACCGCATTGACGGTGAAGGCGGTGCGGGTGAAATCCTCGGTGAGGATGCGCTCGCGGACAATTAGCGCGGGCAGGCTGACCTGCTGAATGATCGACAGCACGCCAACCAGCGCGGTCGCGACCGCGAAGATTCCCATCTCGTACGGGCTCAGATACCGCGCGAGAATGACCGAAAAGGCGAATTGTAGCAGGAACGAAGTCGCTTGAGCGATGCCTAGCCAGGATAGCGACTTACGATACGACATCGACGTAAAACTCCTGGCGCCCGGTCGCCGGCCCCGGGTCCGGTGCTCGCCCCTTAGCCTATCTTCCCCAACGGTACAGGATGCTTGCGCAGGTCAGCGACCAGCGTGGCGTTTAGCAAGCCTGCTCAGGCCCGTTACGCCAAACACAATCTCCTTGAATGTCGAGCCGATCCATGGCCGATAAAATGGGATCGAACGGCTGTTACGGAAGGCGCCAAAACGATCCGACAGGCGATCCGCGGTGTAGGTCCGCTCGCGCTGTTCGCACAAGAACGCGCGCTGCCGGTATGTCTCTGCTGCGCGTACCGCCGGGGCAGCAAAGCGGCCGGTGCCACCGCCGACGCCGGCGAACAGCCGCGCCATCTCAGCGTCGAACGCCGCTTCCTCGCGAAAGCGCTCCTCGGGCACGGTGATCGCACTGTAAAGGCGGTTGGACAGCGGCCGGCGCTTCAGCCCGTAGGTATTGCTGCCGTGCTGTCGATAGCACAGCAGCGGTGTTGCGACATGGGATATACGGCCTAGGGCGGCGCAAAGCGTATAGATCCAGTGGTCGTGCGACAGGGGCAGGTGCGGCTGGTCGGGTTGTTGCGGCCGGTCGCCGCGCGAGATTGGTTGCAATACCGCGCGATCGAACATCATCGAATTGCCAAATCCAGTGTTGTAAGGATCAAGGGCCAGCGGCTCGATCACGCGGTCGGCGTTGATCCCCTGGTTCCAAGTCAGTCCCACGGGGGCGAGAGCAGCATCGGTGACGATAAGCGGGTGGATCGCCAGCAGGCTGGCGTCGTCGGTCATTCGCTGGGCGGTCAGCGCCAGTTTGTCGGGCAACCATTGGTCGTCCTGGTCGCTGAGCGCAACGAAGTCGCCGCGGCAATGCTCGGCAGCATGCAGGAAATTGTCGGCGAAACCGAGCCGCGCATGGGGCGGCATGATCCGTACTTCGAACGGGGCAGTTGCCGCGAAGCGCTCAACCATCGCCAGCGTTGCATCGGTCGATCCGTCGTCGCTGACGACAATCTCGGTGGGTAGCCGTGTTTGCGCGGCGATGCTCTGCAACTGCTCAAGGATAAAGCGTTCGCCATTGTAAGTCGCCATGGCGATCGAGATCGACGGACCGGAACGCGGTTGATTCACATCGTTATTCCCTTGGCAACTACCGCGGTCGTACTGACTGCCTTGGCGTCCCGTGATGCCTCGCCCAGCCGCGTCCCGCCTTAACGCCCGCCGGTGCCGGCAACAACCCGGACGAGGTCGCCACTGTCAGGCGATGATTTTAATTCGCCGCGCGTACAGCGCCCAGTGTAGGCCCCGCCATTTGCGCAGGATCCAGCGGTTCAGGGCGACGCCGCGCGGCGTCGCCCTGGGTTCGACCACGTTGTCGTGCAGCCATCGTCCCAACTCGGGATGTTCGCGCGCGACCCGGTCGAGCATGACCGAGCGATGCGGGGGCTGCATCGACCGCGAATAGTGCAGGACGGCGGAAACGCCGATTGACGGCCCCCGGTCGAGCAGCGGCGGGAACAGCATATGGTGGTCGCAGTGCGAGAGATGGCGCCAGCGCAGCCGGAGCCTGGTCATCACCGGCGACAAGGTGACTTGGTCGGCTGAGAAGAACGATCCGTTGGGCAGCGCTATCCTGCTGTCGAGCAGGCGCCAGAAGGCAAGGACATAATCCGCCGCGAATCCTGAAGCGCGCCGCCAGGAGAACACACCCGAGTTGAAATAGACGAGCCTGTTGCCGGTATCGTCGGACAGCCACGGCAGGCGCGCATAATCGACGCCGATCACGTCGCACAGCGCGATCCAATAGGGCTCGCTGCGCCGGTCTGCGCTGCTTACCGCGGCGTTCAGCGGTTCGGTGCGCGCCGCGAAATCCTCGTCGTCGGCAAGCAGCAGCCCCGACGGGTCCGAGGCGATCAGCACGTCGCTGTCGAGCCACGTCACCACCGGCGTCTTCGCCAAGCGATCCGCAGTTTCGACCGCCATGATCTTGTTGGAATAGCCGAACCAGGGATAGCGGTTCTCGCCGATCGGCGATGTGACAATTTCGACGCCTAGCCGGTGCAATTCGTCGCGAATATCCCGACGCAGCGCCGGGCCGGTTCGCCCCATCACTGCCATCACGGGCCCGTTGCGCAAGCTGCCACCGAACGTGCGCAGTGATCGCACCATCAGCAGTGTCTCGTCCTCGAGCCGACCCGATTCGATGGCGCAAACGAAAGTCGTCGGATCCGGCACGCATAACCTCGTATTGGCGAACCGCCCGCCACCCCTCTCCTCTGACGGGCATTGCGAACGATGTAAATGACGACAAGTCACCCCGCGCCGTCTTACCCAAGGCTTGTCCGCGGCGGTCCCGAAGTCGGCCTATGCACCGATCAATCACCCGGATAAAGGGATACGATGCATCGGTACGTCAGCGCTTACGAATTGAATCCCGAGGGATCGCCGTTCGTCGATTTGGGTGAGGGCTTCGTGTCACAGGACGTGTCGGCGCTGCCCCGGAATGCGCTGGAGCGACGGATCACTCGGCCGCGGCTGTCGCGCATTCGTGCCGCAGCGCAGGCGGTCGCGCTGTCGCGGGGCGATCCGATCATCACGCATCTGCCGCGGCTGACCGCGACTGTCGCAGGCTTGCAAAAACTCTCGCGCAACCGGTCGCGCCATCTTGGCTTCTCGTTCAACTTTACCCGGCTGCCGGCTGGACCCAGCCTTGAGCTATTCCGGAGCGTACTTAGCCGGGTCGATCAATTCATCACCTTCTCGCGTTACGAGGTCGACCTGTACGCCGGGCATTTCGAGATCGCGGCCGACCGGATCCAGTCGATGCTGTGGGCGCAGGCAACGCCCGAAGTCGGAATTGCTCCGACGCCGTTTACCGGTCAGTCCTATGTCTGCGCGTTGGGCGGCGAAGGCCGCGACTATGCAACGCTGTCCAAAGCGGCGCGGCTGCTGCCGCACATCACCTTCGTGGTGATCGCGCGAACCTATAATGCGATCGGACCCGATGCGCCGAACGTCCGGGTACTGTGCGATATCCCGGCACCGATGGCGTGGCGGATTGCGCAGGAATCGCGGCTGATGGCGCTACCACTGCTAACCCGCGACACATGTTGCGGGCACATCACGCTGGTCGCCGCCAAGCTACTGGGCGTCCCAACAGTATCGACCTTCTCGCTCGCGACACGCGACTATATCGCCGATGACTGCACCTGCCCGCCGGGCGATCCGCAGGCGCTGGCTGCACTAATCGGCGCTGCCTACGACAATCACATAGCGCTGCGCGATGAGGCGAGGGCTGGCATCGCGGCGGCCGAGGCCGCGCATGGCCGGCATCATTGGCAGCGGGCGGTTACTGACTTCCTACTCGAACGTTAGGCGTGTCGAAGCTACGGTCGGTCGTACACGCACGCCTTGGAGAACACGGTGATGATTGGTGATGGACGAGGCTCGCTTAGATCGACGACGGCGACATCGCATGATTGATCTCGCCACAGCCGTCGGCGTGGTCGTGATCGGACGCAACGAGGGCGCGCGGCTCATTGCGTGTCTTTGCTCGACCTCGGCGCTCGGGCTGCCGGTGGTTTATGTGGACAGTGATTCGACAGACGGCAGCCAAGCGGTCGCACACGCCGCGGGGGCACGCGTCCTCAACCTTGATCTTATGCGGCCGTTCACCGCGGCGCGCGCGCGTCTCGAAGGCGCCGAAGCGCTCTTCGTGGCGAACCCGAAACTCACCTATGTCCAGTTCGTCGATGGCGACTGTACCCTTGCACCCGCATGGATCCCTGCCGCACATCGGTTTTTGGAAGAAAGCCACGGCTATGCGGTTGCCTGCGGGCGACGCCGCGAGCGTTCGCCTGGGTCGTCGCCTTATAACGCGATGGCGGATCTGGAATGGGACACGCAGGTTGGGGATGCTGATGCCTGCGGTGGCGATGCACTGTTCCGGATAGCTGCTTATCGCGCGGTTGGCGGTTTTGACGCCGCGCTGATCGCGGGCGAAGAGCCCGAATTGTGCACGCGACTCCGGGGTGCGGGATGGCAAATCCGCCGCCTTGATATTGAAATGACTGTTCACGACGCAGCGATGACGCGGTTATCGCAATGGTGGAATCGCGCGGTGCGCAGCGGCTTCGGCTATGCGCAGGCGTGGCAAGCGACGCGGAGGGGGAAGCATGCGCTCTATCGCCGCGAACTGTTGCGCGCGAGCGTCTGGACGTTGTCTCCGGTCGCGCTGTCGATCGTCGCCGGCTTGGCGATCCATCCCGCGGCGTGGCTGATCGCGCCGCTCGTATACGCCGCGCAAATAGCGCGGCTAGCGATGAAGTTCGGTGCGACCCACGTCTTCTCCTGGCAGCGCGCCGGTCTGTTGACGCTGGGCAAGGCGGCTGAAGCGTGGGGCGCACTAGTGTACTTCAAACGTTGCGCGGCTGGCGCCATCGGTGATACGATTTCGTACAAATGACCGTGCTATGCATCTGATCGCTACTCTCATCGACCGTCCTTACCGGCCAACGCGTGCTCAGGTTTCCTGGCGGTCGTAATATTTCGTGTATTTGTTCCCGTAGCCGCCATAATCATACGGATCAGACCAGCCCCCGTCGTAGCGGTTCAGCACGCTGCCCAGACACGGAGTCGGTTGCAGCATCTCGCGTGTGCCGATCACCTGCTTGCGCGTGGTGACGCCTTGTTCGACAACCATCAGATAGGCGTCGAGATGCTCGCAGATCACCGCAGTGTCGTCGTTGGCAAAGGCGGGCGGCAGGTCGCAGATTACGATCGCATTGTCGGGCAGCGCTCGCATTGCGATCGCCAATGCCTTGAACCGCTCGCTCGCGAACAGCTCGGCCGAGCGATCCATGCTGGCGAAGCACGGGAAAAAGGCGAAGCCGTCCTCGCCGACGCGATGCCCGATGTCGCGAAGGTCGTTGACCTTGCCTTCAAGGAACAGCCCTAGGCCGCGGCCTGTTTTCAAGCCAATTTCACGCGCAAGCGAGCCGCGACGCAGATCAAAGTCAAACAGATAGACTTCGCGATCAGGCATCCGCGATAGCGCTGCGGCAAGGTTGGTCGAAATAAACGACTTACCCGCATTCGGCGCGGCCGACGTGATGCCGACCACCTTGACGCCGCGCTGACTCATCCGCTTGGTGATCTGAGAACGGAACAGGTTGAACGCCCGCGAACGGATGTCGCGCGATTCGAAGCCGACGATTTTGCGCCTGGCAAGATGCGTGGGATCGAGGTCGAGTACCGGCAGCTGCACCGCGTGCGGAATGGTTACGACCTGCGCGATCGCACTGTCGCCACGCGATGCCGTTGAATGAAGATGATCGGTCACGTCGCGATCCTAACCTTTTGCCTTGCGCCAGAAGCGGAACCATTGCCGCCTCTTGGCCACATTTTTAGCGGTCACCGTAGGGATAACACCCAACGGAACTTCGCCGAACAGCTGGGTCAATACATTGGGATCACGGATTGGCCGCATCACCAATTCAACCAGTCCGACCAGCACCAATCCAAGCGCAAGCCCGGCGAGTGGGCCACCGACGATCAACATCCACCGCTTAGGAAAGCTGGGCTCGTCAGGGACCACCGGCGGATCAACGATCGACAGCCGTTCGCCGAGCTGTTCGTTCTCGGCCTTCACGCCGGCGCGCGCTTGAAAGAGCCGGTCCGACACGCCCTTGAACTGCTCATTGAGGCCGTCGAGCTTCTGTTGCAACTGCGCCACTTGCTGGAGAATGACCGGTGCCCGCGACTGCGCGCCAACGGTCGCGTTGAGCCGCGCGGAATCGCCCGCCTGGGCGGAACGGAGCGCGGCGATCTGACGATTATTGAACGCAACCTGGTCGTCAATTGATTGCACCGGCACGTTAGCGACGTTCTTACGCGCCAGATTTTTGGCTTCGGCCAGCCGTTGGCGGGCAAGCCGCACGTCGGGATGGTCGTCGGAATAGACTGCCTGCGCCGCGGCGAGCTGGGCTTCCGCCTGCGCGACGATAGGATCACGGGTGTCCGCGGACCGGACTAGGCTGCGTTGGCTTATGAGCTGCGAATTTTCGCGCTGTAGAGCGGCGATCTGGACATCGTAGCCACCGCTTCCGGCACCCATCATTGTCACGCCCGCGCTCGACAGGACTGTGCCGTTGGCGGCCTTGATCCCGGCAATCTGGCGTTCTTGCTCTCCAATCTGCTGTTGCAGCGTTCTGGCTTGGTCGCTGAGGAACTGCACTGTCGCATCGGCCTGCTGCGTCGACTGCGTCGCGTCGAGCTGGAGGACCTGTTCGCTCAGATCCTGTGCGACCGACTGCGCCTTGACTGGATCGGCATAGGAATAGGAGAGCGTGAAGGCTATCGTCGCGCTGCCGTTGGCCTGCTGCTGAAGTTCGGAGCCGAGGGGTGCGATGGTAACCGCCTTGCGCATCGTGTCGACGATGTCGGACATCGCTGCGTCGGCCCGCTCGCGAGGGTACAACTGGTACCGGTTGACGAGGTCGATTAGTTCGGGACGGCTTAACACCCGCTCGCGGATGCGCGCGATGCGGCGATCAATGACGTCGTCTGGATTGCCCCCTGCGATCGCCTGCGGCAGCGACGAAGACTGCACCAGCAAAGTCGCGGTCGAGGTATAGCGGGCGGGCAGCAGGATCGCCGCAGCGAGGCCCAGGATCGACGCCACCACCGCGGGTATGACGACGTACCAGCGCCGTTGCCAGATGATCGCCGGAATGTGGCTGATCAGCGAGCCGCCGCCACTCTGTTCGGCGTCAAATTCGTCGTCATGCTTCATGGTCTGCCAAGCCTATACGTTACACCGACCAGCGCGGTCATGTTGGCACCGATCCGGGTGGCGTTGTCGAACGTCTTCGCGTAGCCGAGCGCAACGTTGCCCCACAGCGAAGGTGCGAAACGCCGCGAATAGCTGGCGCTGGCAGTTGCGAAATCAACCGAACCGTCACGCGTGATCCCCGGCAGACGCTGGATCGGATCGCTGGCGCGCGAATAGCCGGCACTGACCGACACGTCGTCACGTGCGCTCAGCCGATAGGCGAGCGACCCGGAGGCGCTGGTCTGAGTGCGAACGCCTTGGAACGACGAGGGTACAGTCTGCCGCGATGCGCTGAGGCACGTCGACAGGCGCTCGTCGCGGCGGCACAGGTCGGCGCTACCATTAAAGCTGACCGAGGTCCGGCTCGAACCGAATTCTTTCATGCTGACGATTGCCGCGCCGAGGGCAGCCGACAGAGACCAGCGATCGCTGATCGTGCGCCGCACCGTCAGCGATGGCTGATAGATCGTCGCATCGCCGAAGCTAGTGCCGAGATAGTCGGTGAAGCCGACCGAGAAGCTGGCGCCGACATTCAACTTTTCGCCGAGCGCGCGCGAATAGGCGATGGTGGGCGTCATGTAGTTGAAGTCCTCGACGTTCGCGTCCTTGGAGCGGTTCGCCGTAGCCGTCATGTTGACCGTGAGCTGGTCGCGTAACGAGAGAGCAGTCGAGAGTCCGCCGGAGGCCATGTAGACTTGTCGACGCCGGCCGATGCCGCCGAGCGACGGATCTATGATGGCGTTGGGCAGATCAGGTAGGACGACGGGCAGAGCGGTACCACCGCCCGTAATCGGCGTTGGGATGACCGTGCCGGGCAACGAGGTACCGAACGGCACGCCAAGCCCGGTAAAGGTGCCGACGATTGAGTTGGTATAGCTAAGTGCGGCGTTGAGCGTCATGTACTCGCTTAGCCGGTGTGTCCCCGAACCCTGAACGTTTAGGTTCTCGTTGGTGCCGTAGTTCTTGTCGTAGAACGTAATCTCGGCGTTGCCATCGACCCGCAGGCTGGTCAACGGGCGTTCCATTGTCCAGCTCGGCCGGATGCCGATCGTCTCGGTTGCCGCGGTGGGGGTCGAACCTGGACTAAGAAACGGATTCGTCGAGATGCCCGCCCTGGCGGATAGGTCGGCGCCAACCTGGCTCTGCGCGAGGGCAGGCGCGGCAACGAGCGGCATGACAGCAAGCGACACGGCCAGCGCAGCGGCTGGCCGGGTCAGCGGCCAGTCGAGAGGGCGCCGCGCGGAGGAGATGATAGGTCTGCTCATGGGACGATGATCGTATCGCCGCTCTCGATGCGGGGGATCAATTTGTCTCCTGCAGCGTCGCTCGGCACGCCGTTGCGCATCACCCCGGCTAGGCGGGCGCGAATGCTGGTGATCGTGTTACCAGTCTTACGAACGATCGAGATGCTGTCCAGATTGGCAAATTCGGATGGACCACCGGCGAGGCTGAGCGCCTCGAGCAAGTTGACGTAGCGGCCGGGGGTAAACGATCCGGGGTTTTTGACCTTGCCGACAATCGAGAATTGTAGCCCGCTGGGATTTCGCACCGACACCGTCACCTGCGGTACTGCGCTGCGGTACTGGCCGGAGAGCCGCTTCGAGATCGCCTCCTGCAGCTGTTCGGGCAACAGTCCCTGCGCATAGATTTGGCCGACCAGCGGCATTGCGATGGTACCGTCTGGCAGTACGCGGATTTGGCGTTGCAGCCGCTCTTCGTTCCAGACGTAGATCTCGATCTCGTCGCCGGCGTTAATCCGGTAAGGCATGACGCCTGCGCCGCGAACGACGGGGGGGGCGGCGGTGGGCGTTACCTCTTGCACGGTTTGCGCCGCCACTGTTGGCGCGATCACGCTGACAAGCACAGCCGTCGTTAGCACGCGCCGCCACGAAAGTATCGACATTGCATTTCCCTTTATACCCTTGAGCAACTTCCTATCGGCTTTTCCCATAACTGGCGAGGCTGAAAGGAGGGTTACCAGGAATTTGCACTGTTGCGATTCCATCGCAGCCAATTACGAGAGGGTTGTGATGGGTCCTCAGCGCGCCATAATTATCCGAATGTGGTCGGTGCTTCTTGCAGCGCCGTTGCTGGCGTGCGCCGCGAGCGAACAGCAGGTCGCCGACATGGCGGCCCAAGCACAGCAGCTGCTTGATTCCGGCCAGCCCGGACAGGCGCAGGAACTGATCGGTCGCGCTGTGCGTGAACGCGACGATCTGCCCGGCGTTTTCTTGGTCCAGGCACGGATCGCACTAGCGCTGGGTAAACGCGCGGATGCCTATCGTGCCTTTGCCAATGTACTCGCGCTTGAGGCAACCAACCCTGAGGCGCTGATGGGCGCGGCGCAGACCGGGATGGGATCTGGCCATCTCAAGGAGGCCGATGAAGCGGCCGACAAGATCCTCGCGCTTGATCCCAACCAGACCGACGCGATGCTAATCAAGGGCATCGGCAAGATGGTCCGTAACGACCTCGACGGGGCAATTGCGTTCAGCGACCGGATCCTTGCGCTCAAGCCCGGCGATATGGCGGCGATTATCCTCAAGTCTCGGGCACTAGCGTTACAAGGCGATCGCGCCGCAGCGCTTAAGCTGGTCGAGACTGGTATTGCCAAACAGGGGCCGACGCTGGAGCTGACGATGGCGCTAGCCGAATTGCAGCGGCGGAACGGCGATGCCGGCGCATTCCTGGCGTCGCTGCGCCGAATCCGCGAACTGGCCCCCGCCAACCGCGACTATCGCTTCGACCTGGTCGATACGCTGTACCGGCTCGGCCGGATCGACGAGGCACGCGTCGAGACCGCATCGCTGATCGCGGAGCCGAACGAGGATACGCGCGAGGCAACGCGCTATGCCCGACTTTGGTACGCCTATGACCAAGCCGCGCTGACCCCCGACCAGCTTGCGCAAGCTGCTGCCAAGGCGTCGGTTGATACCCGTTTGGCGTTGGCGCGCTTTTATGTGGCGACGGGGCGCGGCGCCGTCGCGGCGGCCCTGCTGCAGCCAATCGCAACTGGCTGGTCAAGCGATGTCCAGGCCACCTACGCGCGGGCAGTCGCGTCGGCAGGGCCGGCGGGCGGTTCGGCAGCGGTTACGGCACGCGATGCCGCGATCCGCATTCTGGACAGTGATACCGACAACGGTGCTGCGCTGCTGGTTCGTGCCGACACGACATTGGCGCGCAACGACCCGAGTATCGCGATTATAGATTATCAGCGCGTCATCCGGGACTATCCTGAATGGGAAGAAGGCTATCTCGGCCTGGCCCGCGCCTATGCAGCCGCGAACAAGCCTGAGGGTGTTCGCCGCGCGTTCGAAAGCGGTCGCCAGGCGATGCCTCAAAGCCTGCCGCTCGCCCGCGCCTATGTCATGCAGCTACTGCGCACCGGCGACAAGGCGCACGCCGTCGAAGTGGCGCGGCGGTTCGGGCTCGATTCCCCGTCGCTGATTGCCGGCTGGGCCTGGTATGGCACAGTCTGCGCGCAGGCGGGTGGCGGTGATTGCCGGACCGAGGCGGCGGACGGACTTAAGCGAGCGCGCGCGCAATTCGGGCTCGACCTTGCCCCCGGTACACCGCCTCCGGTCGCGCTAATTGGGCGGCTAGATTGACCACCACCGCACCGTCGGCGTCGAAGACCGACTTCCTCGATCTCCCGATCGCAAATTTGTCGTTCGACGCGGCGATCGACGCGGTGTTCGCGCGGGCGGACGCCCCGGTCTTTTCGTATGTCGTAACGCCTAACGTCGACCACGTCGTACGGCTTGATCGAGCGGCACATCCCGCGGTCCGACCTGTGGCACCGGACCCGACGTTGGGTCCGGTGCTCAGTGATCCGATTGGCGCCGCGTTCGTCGCCGCTTACGACGCGGCTGCGCTAGTGCTCTGCGACAGCCGGATACTCAGGGGACTGGGGCGGCTGTCGGGACACGATTTGCAGCTCGTGCCGGGAAGCGACCTGACGCAGGCAGTACTTGCTGATCCGCGAATCGTGGCGCGGACGATCGTAATCGTCGGCGGCCAGGCAGCGCTACTGTCTGCGCTCCAGCGGCGCGTGCCGCAGGCGCGCTTCATCCAGCTTTGCCCGCCGATGGATGCGCTGCGCGACGAAGCCGCCCTCGTCGAGATTGAGCGTTTTGTGGCGGAGGCCTGCGCTGATATCGTGTTCTTCGCGATTGGCGCACCACAGAGCGAGATCATCGCGCACCGCTGCCTGCGCGCCGGGCAGTCGCGCGGTGTGGGCCTGTGCATCGGCGCCTCTCTTGAATTCATCGTCGGTGACAAGCGGCGCGCACCGTACTGGATGCAGCGGTGCGGCCTGGAATGGCTGTTCCGCCTTGCGAGCGAGCCACGGCGGCTGTGGCGGCGTTATTTGGTCGAAGGCCCGCGCATTTTTCTAATCTGGGCCCGGCGTCGCTAGAATCGCACAGATTGGTGGATATTACCTTCTTCACGCCTGATGCCCTAGAGGTTAGACCTGCTCGGCATAGCCCGAAGTGTCAGTTCCATACGGGAGTTTCGGGAGCTTGGGGCGGGCGATGAGCGATTCGGATTGGAAAGCGGATGTGGCGCGGGTCGGTGGGCGCCGCGCCATGATGCGCGAACAGTCCTTATGGGCGATCCGAGTGTATCGTTTCGGCCGGTCGATCGACCGGCGCGCGCCGGGACCGGTCAGGGCGATACTGCTCAAATTCTATTGGCTGTCGTTCCGGTTCGTCGAGACACTGACCGGGATCAGCTTACCCAAGGATGCGGTGTTCGGCCCCGGCATCCGCATCTGGCATTTCGGCGGCATCTTCGTCCATCCCGACACGCGGGTCGGGATGGGGTGTACGCTGCGGCAGGGGGTGACGCTGGGCAATCGCGAACCGGCGGGACCGTGTCCTATCCTTGGCGACAATGTCGAGCTAGGGGCCTATGCACAGGTGCTTGGCGGTGTGTCGATCGGCGACAATTGCCGGATCGGCGCGATGGCGGTCGTCCTCCATGATGTGCCCGACGGTGCCTCGGCGGTAGGTAATCCGGCACGCATTGTGTGGCCCACTGCGTCATGAGCGACCATTCGCCCGGCCCCGATCGTCATCGCATCGCCTATCTCATCAACCAGTATCCCAAGATCAGCCATACTTTCATCCGCAATGAAATCGCCGCACTCGAACAGAACGGGTTCGACGTACTGCGCATTGCGATCCGCGGATGGGACGCTGAGCTGCTTGACCCTGCGGACGTCGCCGAACAGGCGGCGACCGCCTATGTCCTGCGCACCGGGTTACGCGAATCGGTTAAGGCGGCGCTCAAGACACTGCTGTCGAGCCCGATTAGGACGCTTAAGGCGTTGTGGCGGACCGTGCGCCTGAGCATCGGCAGCGACCGGTCGCTGCCCTATCACCTAACGTACCTCGCCGAAGCCTGCTTGGTGCGGCAATGGACCGAGCGGCACGGCTCGCGGCACGTCCATGCGCATTTCGGCACCAATGCAGCCGAGGTGGCGATGCTCGTTAATGAGCTTGGCGGTCCGCTGTTCAGCTTCACCGTCCACGGGCCGGAGGAATTTGACAAGCCGTACCAGCTCAAGCTGCGCGAGAAGATCCGCGCGGCGTCGTTCGTCGTCGGGGTGTCGTCGTTCGGGCGCAGCCAGCTCTACCGCTATGCCGAGGCCGATGATTGGCAGAAGATTCACGTCGTCCATTGCGGGCTGGGCGACGATTACCTCGGTGCCGGGGCGGCCGGTTTTACCGACGCGCCGACGCTCGTCTGTGTCGGCCGACTCTGCGAACAAAAGGGGCAACTGGTCCTCGTTCGGGCGTGCGGCATCCTGGCGGCGCGCGGGGTTGATTTCCGCGTCGTACTCGTCGGCGACGGCGAAATGCGCGCCGAGGTCGAGCGCGAAATCGGCCGCGATGGCCGCCTCGGGAATCGCGTCACGATCAGCGGCTGGCGCAGTTCGGACGCGATCCGGGCAATTCTGACCAGTTCGAGGGGCCTCGTCCTGCCCAGCCTTGCCGAGGGCCTGCCGGTGGTCATCATGGAAGCGATGTCGCTGGGACGACCCGTTATCTCGACCTATATCGCGGGCATACCCGAACTGGTGCGCGACGGTAGCGAGGGCTTTCTGGTGTTCGCCTCAAGCGAAACCGACCTCGCCGACGCAATGGAAAAGCTGCTCACGCTCGAGGCGCCGCAGTTCGACGCGATGGCGGCGCGCGCACGCGCGCGGGTGGTCGAGCGCCATACTGCGATTACCGAGGCGGCGAAGCTGGGGCGCCTGTTCCGTAAGGCAATGGCCTTACCTGCAGGCGATTAGAGCGTATCGTCCCGAGACGCGTCGGCGTCGCCCGGGCGCTGCGTCCGCACCCAGCCGGTATCGCTCCCACCGCGCAGCAGGCTGCGGTAAAGCGGCAGCTTCGTGGCGATGTAGAGCGGTGTGCGCAACAGCGCCTTGCCGCTGATCTGTCCGCGTCCTTCCGCCAACCAAGCGGCGATCGTCGCAAGTCCTGCCGCCAGCGTCGCGCCCGTTACCAGCAGCGCAGGGATCATCGATGCGCCGAGCAGGATCAGCAGTGCCGTCGCCAGCACCGCCGCGCCTGCGGTCGCGAACAGCAACGCCAGCGGCGGTACGATCAGATGCAGTCCGAGCCACAGCCGGCTGCGCGACACGCTTGCGATCCCATGGCCGATCAGCGGCAGCGCCTGCGCGCGCGCAACCGACAGAAAACCACGTTCCCAGCGTTTGCGCTGGACCATCAGTGCGCCACCCGTCGCGGCATCGCTCCACACATGCACCGTTTCCTCTGCACGCGGCGGCTTGCCGCTGCGCGTCAGCCAGACGCCGAGCGCAAGATCCTCGGCAAGGTCGGCGCTGGCGAGCGGGGCAAGGGCGAACTGCTCCCAGGGGATCGCCATACCGGTTCCGGTCAGGGCCGCGACGCCGCCCAGCCGTACCATTCCCCGCTGACGGACCAGATTCTTGACGAGGAAGGCGAAGTTGGAGATCTGCGCGGTAGGCGCCGCGGCAAGATCAGGACGTTGCAGGTTACGTGCCTGTACTGCCTGACCGCTCGCGACCGCAGCGCAGGCGAGCGCGCCGACGCCGCGGCCGCCGACCGCGCAGTCTGCGTCAAGCACGACCACGCAGGCGGGCGGCGAGCCGCTCCGCGCCGTTCCCACGATCGCCTCGCGCCCGAATGCGAGCGCATAGCCTTTGCCGCGCTGCGCCGGATCGGTGCGTTCGACCACCTCGGCTCCCGCGGCGCGCGCGCGCGCCGCGGTGTCGTCGGTGCAATTGTCAGCTACAACGAGTAGCCGGATTGCAGGACCGCTTGCCAATCGCAGCGCCGCGATCGTTCCAGCAATCCCCGCGGCCTCGTCATGCGCGGGGATCAGCACGACGGTATCCGGCACCGCGCCCGATGCGTCCGACGCAGCGGGTGCGCACAGGCCAGCAACGACCTCGGCGGTGTACACCGCGAGCAGCACGGTCGGAGGCAGCGCCAGGACCGCTGCGACGACGTTGATTGCGTTCATCGCGCTATTGCGCCGATGAAGTCGCGATAAGCGCCGCCTACGCGATCCCAGCCGAAGCGTTCGGCGCGCTCGCGGCGCGCGGCCGACCTCCCAGTGGTCGTACCGTCAGGGCCGGTTTGCGCCGCCAGCGTCGCTGTGATTGCGCCCGCTACGGCTGTAACAGATTTCGTGTCGACCAGGGGTTCGTCATCGCCGACGATCCAGCGCAGCCGCGGCGTATCGTGGCCGACGACGGGCAGACCGCAAGCGATCGCCTCGACGAAGACGTTGCCGAATGATTCGAGCATGGATAGGTGAAGGAATACATCTGCGGACCGGTATAGCGCCGGGATGTCGGCGGGCGTGACGGTGAAGCGACTGAATCGGCCGGGCAGCAGCGTCGCGGCAAGCGCGTCGATCTCGCTACGTAGCCCGCCGTCGCCGGCAATGACGAGGTGCGCATCGGGCACCGCGGCAACCGCCCGGATCCCTTCATCGACGCGCTTGCTGGGTATGAGGGCGCTGACCATCAACACCACCGGCCGATCCGCCGGTAGGCCGAATCGCACCCGCTCCCCGGGGCCGGGCGAGAAGCGCGCCAGATCGATTCCGTTTGGGATTAGTGCCGAAGGCCAGCGCGCTTTATTGCGTTCGTAATAATCGGGGTTGGTGCACACAAGGCCGTCGCAGCCGAACCAGCGATATTCCGACGTCCGGGTCACCGCTGGCCAGTCGCCGTTCTGTGTAACAAAGACGTGCGCGGGTCGTTTGCCGCCCCAGCGTGGTCGCCGCAGCACCATGTTGGTGAACGGGAACGAGCAGGTAAGCGTCGCGTCGAAGGCTTCGGGGCGAAAGTGTCGCGCCAGCCCCGGCGCGAAGCTTGCCTCCTCATAAGCCGTGTCGCCGCGAAGCAGGGGCAGCGACGGCATCCGTTCGAACCGGGTGCGGTCGATCGCAGGAACGTGGCGGAAGGTGTAGGGGGTATCGGGCCGGGGCCCGCCGGCCCCCATCACCGTCACCGCATCGCCTGCCCGTGCGCAGTGCTCGGCGACCGCGAGCAGCGCAACCTCCGCCCCGCGGTCGAGGCGATGGAAACCGGGCAGGGCAAAAAGCAGGCGCATGCGGCCGGTCAGGACCTGATCACTTGGTTAACTTCGTCGGGGTCGCCGCTGCGGCGGGCTCGAACCCGGGCTGGTAAGTGATCTTGGCCTTGGCGCGGGCGTCCTTGAGGCGCTGCTGTATCACCGCTTCGAGCGCCTGCGCGCGCATCATCTGCACCGCTAGTGGTTGTGTCTGCGCAACTGGGAGCGGGGCTGCCTCGCGACCAACGATCACGCTCGCGACGACGCCCTGCGGGGTTGGTACGACGAATGGTTCACCCTGCGGGAGCGCGAGGACCTGTTGCAGCATAGGCGCAGGAATTTGCGCGGAGTCCACCTTACTGGTCCCGCGCGCGAATTTGATCCCCTTGCTGGTCAAGAATTGCTCCACCGCGTCAAGCGAGTGCATCTCCTTCAGATTGTTGATGATAGCCCCATCCGTGGTTGGCGGAAAGCGTAGCTGATCGAGCGTGTAGATCGTCCGCCCGGCGAAGCTGGTCGGATGATCGGCGATGAACTTGGTGATCGCCGCCTGGTCAGGAACACGTAGCGTGTCCTGCGCGCGCTTGGCGTAGAATTCGAGCAGCAGCGCTTGATTAAGCTGGCGCTGGCGTATCAGGAAATCGGGATCGCGATCCAGACCGGCCGCTTTGGCCTCCTGTTCGACGAGCCGCTTGTCGATCAGTTGCTGGGTGATGATGCCGCGAGCCTTTTCCTTCTCGGCGCCTTCGGGGATCTTGGCGTTGCCAAGTTCGGCGTTGACTTCCTGCAGCGTGATCTCGTCACCGTTGACAACGGCGGCGACCTGGCCGGTCGCCTTCTTCGAACAGCCGCTCAGCGCCATCGATAGCGCGAGGCAGGAAATCAAAAGGGGGGCATGGGATTTAGGGCGCATCGACGTTCCTCTGGAGGTGACGGACATTTCACGATAGAGCGGCCACATCACCTCAAAAAAAGGTTCTGTCGACGTGGAAACCGCTTATGACTGGATTACCTTGGGATTGTTCGGCGCACTGATCGTCCTGTTTTTGGAGCGGTCTTCGAAAGCCGAGCCGACCGACCACCTCTGGCAGTATATTGTTCCTGCCGTCGGGTGTGCGGCTGCCAATTACGCCGGAAATCATGGACAAACGATTATCGCGCTCCTGCTTATCGTCGGCGTGGTGGCCTATACCCATGTGGTGCTGAAGCCGCTCGAGCTCTGGCGCAGACGCTAGCCAGACCCGATCGTCACCCCTGTCCGATCATCAAGCGCCGTGCCATCGGAGGCGATGCCTCGACCAGTTGGGCAGCGAATGCGGCGAGATCGGCATGCGCGGCGGCCATGTCGGGTGCCAGCGTCGAGATCCTCACCAGCGCACCGTCGGGGATCATGCCGTCGAGATTGGCGCGGACCACCGCTATCCGCTGGTCAAGCCAACTCGTCGGGAAATGGTTGCCGATTCGGGTCCAGTACAGGATCTGTTCGGTACGGCTGATGCCGTCCGCCGAGAAGCTGTTGGCGTTAATCGAACCGCCGACGCCGTTCGGCACCTCGGTCATCTGCGTCGGTGAGATGCGATAGCCCCCTGCCGGATAGCAGACTTCGGGGCGGTGGACCTGCAGCATGCCGTCCTGCACGTTGCTATAGGCGACGAGCAGCATAATCGGCAGGCGATTGGGCGATGCGTAGCTACGTGTGACGAGACCGCTGTAGAGCGCGTCGGACAAGGCGTCAGGCGGTGGCAGCACAAGTCCCGAAGTGTCTTGGTACGTCCATCCGCCGATCCGCATCGGAATTAACCGGTCGAGCGTCTCCTTGCGTATCGGCTTGGCGATCGACTTAGGCTGGCGCGCGACCGCGGCTCCACCGATGCCGAGCAACGCTGTGCCGATCACCATGCTACGTCGGTTGATCAGTGGTGAGTAGGCGGATGTCATACCGTCCTCCGGGTGTTGAAGCGTCGCCAGATCGGTTCGATCGCACTGTCGAGGCCGAAGATCGTGAGCAGCGCGATCGAAAACATCGTCAGGCCAGCGAAATTGTGCAGGAACCCCTGTGCAGCGGCATCGCCGACATGGTAGGTCAGCAGGATCAGGATCAGCACACGCACGAAATTGGTGAAGACCGCCACGGGGAGGATGAGCAGCGTCAATAGCGCTGCGTAGCGCCAGTCAGCCTGGTGGCGGATGTAAACGTAGAATAGCGAAATTGACGTCAGCGCGACGATCGAGTTGAGCCCGGAGCACGCCGCGGCGACGAGCAACTGAAACTGGCCGACCTGAATCGACACCCCAGCACTGCCGATAGGATAGCCAAACTGGTAAAGCAACGCAACTGCACCGTGCGAGATCGTAGTTTTCAGTGATCCGGTTAATGCTGCTACCAGCGTATCGGGCAGCGGGAACATGAAAGCGAGATAAAGTAGTGGAAACCACAACCGCCGCATCGATTGCAGGCCGATGACGGCGTAGATTGTCGCCAGGACGACGCCGTACATGAGATAGCCCTGAATCTCCACAATCTGAGCAATGCGCGAGACCAGATAGAGCGGCAGCGTCACCGCCAGCGCGAGCGCGGCCATTATTGGGGGTGGCGGGGCCATCAGCGGGCGCGCTTCGGGCCACAGCCGCCACAGCAGCCACAGGCCGGTGCACAACACGATCGGACCATGCGCGCCCGACTCCGTACTCCAACTAACCTTGGCGACGAACGCCATTGTCGGCACGACCACGATCGCTAGGCCCGCCAGCAGCAGCAGGAGCGGGGCAAAAGCGCTTGTCGCGTCCTTACGGTTCACCATTGCCAAGGTCGCCATTAACGTTTTTTCCACACCCCGGTTTTACATCTCGACCGCGATATGATCGCGAACCCCATCCGATGCCTAGCATGTGCGTTGCCCCCGGCCAACCCAGTTGCGGGTACCGGCGGCCGTCCCATTTCAGTACCGCTCGATATGGCAGCTAGCCATTGCGATGCCTCCTTCGAATGCCTGGGGGTGTCGGTATGATGCCTGCGTTCCACGGGGTGACGATGGTCGCCGGCCGGCGGTTGAAGACGTCGCTCAGCCTGGTCGCAGCGCTAGCGCTGGTCGGTTGCGGCGGGGGCGAGGCGAGTAGCACGGCGGGTGCCATTGCCGTGGTACCCAGCGGTACAACGGCACCGGTGCCGTTGCCTACCCCAAGTCCAACGCCCAGCCCGACGCCGACGCCGGCCGCAAACGATACGATCGCGCCTACGCTCGCCGGCCTCGATCCGGTCGCGTCGAACGTTGATGTCAGCAGCTATTTGATGAAGGCATGGGGATCGGGCGACATCCCGGCGTCGGGCGTGCCGGACGTGGTCGGCGCGTTCCGCTTCATCTGTACGCCCTCGCACAACGCCTATGACGATCCGATCGTCTACCCCGGGCAGTCGGGCAAGTCGCATCTGCACACGTTCTTCGGCAACACCGGCACCAATGCCGCATCGACCTATCACAGCCTGCGCACAAGTGGCGAGAGCACCTGCAACAACCTGCTTAACCGGTCCGCCTACTGGATCCCGGCAATGATGACGCCGGCGGGCAAGGTGGTGATGCCCAATTACGTCAGCATCTATTACAAGCGGCGCCCGGATACCGATCCAGAATGTAAGCGCGAGGGCATCGCCTGTATCGCTCTGCCACGCGGGCTGCGTTACATCTTCGGCTATAATATGTCCAATCCCGCAGCGAGTTCTTGGACCGATTATATCTGCGATGGCAAGAACGCCGTGGCGGGTCCCTTTAGGACGATCCCCGAGGTGGCGAAGGGCTGCCCGGTCGGTGCCATGCTGGGCGCGCGCCTGACCGCACCGTCGTGCTGGAACGGGCGCGATCTCGACAGCGCGGATCACCGCTCTCACATGGCCTTCCCGAGCTACGGCGACTGGGGCTACGAGAAATGCCCATCAACCCATCCCTATGTGGTGCCGACTTTCTCGCTCTCGGCCTTCTACATGGTCGATGACAGCATCGATCGCAGCGGCGACAAGTCGCCGACCGCCAACACTTGGTATCTGTCGTCGGATCGAATGGCGGGGATGCCGTGGCAGACGCCGGGTTCCACCCTACATGCCGACTGGTTTGGTGCCTGGGAAGATTCGGTGATGAAGCTGTGGACCGAGCATTGTATCAATCTGCTGCTTAACTGCTCGGGTGGTGACCTTGGTAACGGCCAGCAGCTCAAGATGCTGACCGGCTACAATTGGGGGACGACGACGCAGCTCGTCGATGCGCCGCTCAAATCGTAACCCAATGCTTGCTTTGCCTGTTTCCCGCGGCCACGGGGAGGTGGTAATCAATAAGAGGTGGATCGATGGCACGTCAGTACGGCGTTCGTAAGCGAGTGATGGTGACCGGCGGGGCCGGAT
Source organism: Sphingomonas sp. AP28 (assembly GCF_056680455.1). Lineage (NCBI taxonomy): Bacteria > Pseudomonadati > Pseudomonadota > Alphaproteobacteria > Sphingomonadales > Sphingomonadaceae > Sphingomonas > Sphingomonas sp. AP28. Next base: position 164,895 of record NZ_JBWXQI010000004.1, read on the forward strand.
TCCTGGGCTCGCATCTGATCGACCGCTTGATCGAGCGGGGCGACGAGGTGCTGTGCCTCGACAATCTGTTCACCGGCACCAAGCAAAACATCGCTCATCTGCTCGGCCACGACAGGTTCGAGTTTATGCGTCACGACGTGACGATTCCGCTCTACGTCGAGGTCGATGAGATCTACAATCTCGCCTGTCCTGCCTCACCTATCCATTACCAGCACGATCCGGTCCAGACTACCAAGACCAGCGTACACGGCGCGATCAATATGCTTGGCCTTGCCAAACGAACCGGCGCGCGGATTTTCCAGGCGTCGACAAGCGAGGTCTACGGCGATCCCGCGGTCCATCCGCAGCGCGAGGATTACTGGGGACACGTCAACCCGATCGGGCCGCGTTCCTGCTACGACGAGGGCAAGCGCTGCGCCGAAACGCTGTTCTTCGACTATCGTCGCCAGCACGCACTCGGCATCAAGGTCGCGCGGATTTTCAATACGTACGGCCCGCGGATGCATCCGTCGGATGGCCGGGTGGTCTCGAACTTCATCGTCGCTGCGCTGAAGGGCAAACCGATCCCGATCTACGGCGACGGTTCGCAAACGCGCAGCTTCTGCTACGTCGACGATCTGGTCGAAGGCTTTCTGCGCCTAATGGACAGCGCGGACGAGATCACCGGACCGATCAACCTTGGCAACCCCGGCGAGTTCTCGATGCGCGAGTTGGCCGAAAAGGTAATCGCAATTACAGGCTCCAAGTCGGAGATCGAATACCTGCCGTTGCCGCAGGACGATCCGCGCCAGCGCCGACCTGATATCAGCCTGGCGCAGAGCATACTCGACTGGGCGCCTAAGATCGCGCTGGACGAGGGGCTCGAACGAACCGTCGCTTATTTCAGACAAATCGTGTAATCGGGCAGGCGACGTTACCTCGATTTCGGCTTTGGCCGCCCACAAAGTTTTACCGCATCGATCCTATTCAATCTAGTATAGTTTCAATTCGGCACAACGGATACGATCGTCATTGTAGGCAAAGTGTAGATGGCATTGTATCAATATTGCCTGCCGATGCGGCGTACGGGGAACTCCGGTTTATGACGGCCCAGACTGCGGTAAAGGCGGATGACCGTTGGGGGGGGCAGGGCGGCCGCGCTGATACCCAATCCGTCCGTGCGCTCCTGTATTTCGTGCTCGCGCTGCTTGACGTCACCGCTGTCATCGTCGCGTTCGCGATCTCGGATATCGTTCGACACGAGCGCATCTTGGATATGCAGTCGATCAGCTACTGGCTGATCGTACCCGTCTTCCTGGCGGTCAGCTTCTATGTGCGCGCTTATTCTTACAACACGCTGATCGCCCGCCATCTGAGTCTCTGGAAGGCGGTCACCGCCATGCTGGGTGCGACCGCGATCACGATCATGCTGCTGTTTGCGCTCAAGAACAGCGGCGACGTGTCGCGCGTTGCCTTCTTCGCAGGGACGTTGCTGAGCATTGTTGGGCTTGTCCTGATCCGGTTACCGCTGCCGTTGCTCATCGGGCGGTTAGGATCGCGTTTCTACCGCCGCGTGCTGATCGTCGATGGCGACTTTGCCGATCCGGTGCCGCCCGATCTTGAACGGATTAACGTGGCGGCACTCGGCATCCGGCCTGAGATCACCGATCCCCTGATGCTGCACCGCTTCTCGCAGATCGTCGCTGGCGCCGATCGGGTGACGGTGTCGTGCGCGGTAGAGGATCGCGAACGCTGGTCGCTATATCTCAAAAGCGTCGATTGCGACGGTGAACTGCTCGTCCCCGAACTGCGCAACATCGAGCCGCTTGGCAGTTCGCTTGATCCCGGCCTTGTCGGGGTGCGGGTGTCGTTGGGACGGATGGACATGCGCAACAGCTTGGTGAAACGCGGGTTCGACCTGTCGATCGCGCTCATTGCACTGATTATGCTGTCGGCGGCGATGCTGGTCACCGCAGTTGCGATCAAGCTCGAAAGCTCCGGCCCTGTGCTATTTCGCCAGCAGCGGATGGGCCGCGCCAATCGCCTGTTCGAGGTGCTCAAGTTCCGCAGCATGTACGTCGATCAGGGCGACCAGCACGGCGTCCGTTCGACCGCGCGCGGCGATCGCCGCATCACTCGCGTCGGTCGCATCATCCGCGCGACCAGCATCGACGAACTGCCGCAGCTGTTTAATGTCATCGGGGGCAGCATGAGCCTGGTCGGGCCTCGTCCGCATGCGCTCGGCTCGCGTGCTGGCGACGATCTGTTCTGGCAGATCGACCGGCGCTACTGGCTGCGGCACACGATCAAGCCGGGCCTTACCGGGCTGGCGCAGGTGCGCGGGTACCGCGGTGCGACCAACCATGCAGACGACCTCGTCAAGCGGCTTGAATGCGACATGGAATATCTGTCGCACTGGTCGCTTATGACCGACATCACGATCCTAGCGCGGACGTTGTTCGTGCTGTTGCACCGCAACGCCTACTAATCGCTTCAAACAAGGTCCCGGCAAAGCGCGCGGTGACTGACACCGGTACTTCTATTAGCGCTCAGAACGGCACTTCGCCTTCGTAATTCCCCGCCTCGCTGTACCGGCAGACAAGCACGTCATCGCGCCCGCCGCGGCTCAAAGCGCAGCCAACCGAATGCGTCGCGCGCCACATCAGCTGCGTGTAATGGCCGACATCGCCGACCCGCCCGGTCGTGCTGTTGGCGGGAAAGCGGCCTGCGCGGAAGAAGCGTTGTTCGCGAGCCCAGGCATCGACCATTGCTTCCGGGGTGTAGCGCCCGGCGGTACCCGCCCACAGATTTTCACCCTCGGGCGCCGCAACGTTTTCGGGGGCGTGCTGAAAGGTACCGGTAGTCGCAAGCCGATCCGCCCAGACCCGCGCCGACCGGGCCAGCGCAGGGTCCCAGGTCAGCGGCGGGATGCCCAAGCGGCTTCGCTCGACATTGTGTCGCGATACGATGCGTGATTCAAATCCGTCGTAGGCGCCCATCAGCAGCGGGGTGACTGCGCATGCCAGCAGCACGCCGAACCAGTGTCGTCCGTTAGAGCGCATCGGGGTCTCATCCTTCGCCTTTCCGAAGGGAGATCATGCCGACTAGTCCTGACCGCGCGGTTAGAAAGCGTGGTAAGGGCGTTCTTTAGGACGAATTGGTGACGGGAAGTACAATGACGGCATCGCCGCGCCGGGCGACGGCGAACAACCTGCCCGCGAAATCGGCGGGAACCCCGATACAGCCATGCGTCGCGCGACCGCGTTCGACCGCACTTGCATGAATCGCGACACCGTCGTCCGTCAGCCACAGCGTGAAGGGCATGTCGGCATCGTAAAGCGACGAATGGTGCATGCGCTCCTTGCCGAGCAGCGCGAAGGTGCCCGATGGCGTCTCCTTGCCGTCGGTGCCGTAAATGATGACCGCGGTGCCGATCTCATTCGCACCGCGGAACACCGACAACAGTTGCCGCGATAGATCGACTCTGATCCAGATCGGCCCCGTCCCAGGCGAAGGATCGTCCCACACCGACGCACCGAATGTCATACGCCGTGGTGGTGCGAGCATGCTCGCGATTAGCCGCCGGCTGCCATCAGGAGCGACGAAGACCGGGCGGTGACGAGGATCGAATCGAATCCGATTGTCGTGGGCTGAAGTCGACAGGTCGGCCGTGCCGCCCGCCAGGTTCGCAATCGGATCGGCCGGATCGGTACCGTCGTCACACGCAGCCAGCACCGCTAACCCGGCGAGCGCGAGCCACAGCCGTGGCGTCACCATCAGCCTAACGCGCGCCCGTTGGCGATCCCGCAAACATGGACAGGGGCTGCCGGCGACGCAGTGCGCCGCCCAACATCGCAAAGCCTAGAACCAACATCACCCAACTTGCCGGCTCGGGGACAGCGGTCGTAGGAACCTGGGGTGTGACCGGGTTAATGCTGTTGCCACCACCAACGCCACCACCACCCGAACCGGGTAGGACACCGTCAATACCAGACAGTCCACCAGTCCCTCCGGGACCTGTAATCGAAGCGGGATTCCCGAACCCGATCACGTCACCCGGTACGCTGCCCGGGACCAGGCCGCCAGCGTCTGGCACACCAGGAACCCCAACCAACGGCGACTGACCCGGGCCGACCGGGGTCGGCCGACGCCGAACCGACGTCAGCACTCGCTCGGTTGGTGATTCGGGTGCATAGCCGACCTTGGTGTTGAGCAGCCAACCATAGCGACGGCTGCCAGGCGAGCGCGCATCGAGCAAATTGTCGATATCGGCAGGCGGAACCGCGGGTATGGCGGCGTCGGCCGGTGATGCAGAGAAAAGGCTGCCCGGGACCATTGAGGTAGCGCCAATCCCGACGCAGGCGGTACCTGCCAGCATCAGCATCGACAGAACTGGCCTTCTGCGTACGCCACGCGTCGCTTTGCGAATATTCTTTCGTAAAGAACGCGGGTGCCTCAACATCGTTGTTAAACTCTTCGTAGTTGGAATAGTTGCGCCAGATGAACGATATTGTGGCAGGCGATTGATATATAGTTGGCAGGCATGAGTAACGCTGTAATCCAGCCTGACTTGTGACCGGTGCAGGCCGGGTTTGCACCAATCATAAGCTGCCTTGGCATGGCGGATTTTACGACGCAACCCACGCAATCCAGTGCCGTCGAGGCAATCCGACATGTTTGGGCGTTCCAGGTAATCCGCACGGCGGGACGGTTGGACAACGGTAATTCTTTCTTTATCTTGGACGAAATCGCAGCTCGCCGCATTTCCACTAATGGTACGTCAGCTCCGGCTGCAATTTTGCCTTGGCCATGTCAGCCCGCCCCAAGTCGGCCCTTTTAGCATCGCATGCTGATCGGCGAGACAATTGCCCATTGTGGCGGGTCGGCACAGGCCACGGCGACGAATCGCATTTGGCGACTGCTGGATGTGGACTCTCGACAACACCGAACATCGCCCGCATCTGACGGCGGGCGCGTACATAAGGCAGGGCTATTCGCGATGCCGGAGAGCTAATCTTATCGATTCCGCAGCTGACCCAGAGCGCGGTCTATATGATCACGTCTAGCGACGGCGAAGTCTGGTTCTTCTCGGACCCAGTGGAACGGCATACGGATTATATCAAGTTCGACCGTTCACGCTGATTTTCTGCAAAGATGGCATATTCCGACGCGCGGCCTGTAGATGCGGCGCTTGATTGGCCGACTGACCAACTGTTCAAAGGGCAAATCAGGCGATCGCATGATGCTCAAGCACGGCCCGCTCTCTCGTGCGGCAATGCGGATGATGATGGCGCCCGCACGTTAAGTCAGCACCCCGAACGCGTGCACTGCTTGCCATGCTTGCCGCGCAAGCCCGGACCGGTGGCACGTTTGTAGACACAAAAAAGCCGCCGTCCCCTCAGAACGGCGGCTTTTTCATTTCACTGAAGGATCAGGCAAACTTGACGTTCGTCGTAACCTTGGCGTTACGGCGACGCATCGCGAAGCCAACCATGCCGAAGCCAGCGAACATCAGCGCCCAGGTGGCGGGCTCTGGCACCGGTGCGGTGACCGAGAAGTTGGCAGCCTCGAAGGCATCGATCGTCGGCGCGTTACTGAACGACACCGAGTTGATAAGCGTACCGGCATTGGCGCGGAACTCGACATACTGCGAGAACAGCTGCGAACCCGTGACGCTCGGGAAGCCGAGACCGGCCGCGGTGAAAGTCTGCGTGCCAGCAGTGCTGTTGACTGTCAGCAGATTGTGGGTGTCGGGCGAGCCCCACAGGAAGTTGAGAAACGCGGTCGGCGCGAGGAAAGTCAACGTCGCAACGTTGCCCGAGGTCGGGCCAGCGGCGAGGAAGGTGCCGCCGAACACGGTGCCGGCCGGACGATCGGCAAACTGCTGATCGTTGTTATAGACAGTGCCACCCAGCAGGGTCGCGACCGGCGTGACACCGTTGAACAGGCCAGTGCTATTCAGCGTAAGCGGATTCGCGCCGGCGACGCCGAGCGAACCGGAAACCTGTGCGCTGGCAGGAGCGACCGCCATCACGGTCAGCATGGCCGCACCGGCCATCAGGAACTTCTTCATAAACATAACCCCTTTTGCGTAACGCGGCACCGACCGCGGTTTTGATTAACAAGGGGTTAAGCGTTTTTACGTTCGCAAGTAAAGCTGTTATTACTTGTCGGAGCCTTGCTCTGAAGCAGGTGTGCCATTTTGTAACAAGTTAACAAATAGTGACCCATTAGACCGTCGTGATCGCGTAACCGATCCTGCCTTTGCCGTGCGCGCAGGCGGTCAGGACGCCGGGGTGGTTTCCAGCTGCCGCGGCGACGGGTCGACCGCGGTGCGCGATCGGCGTACCGGCCTTACCATTCCTAGTCCCATCGCGAGGCCGAGGGTGATCGCGAACAAATACTGCGTGATCTCCGTGATGAATATCCATTCGTAGAGGCTGTGCGTCGCCACCGTGGCGAGGACGACGGTAACGCCGAGCAGTAGTTCGCTGTCCGGCGTGTATGGCTTGGCCCACGCCGCACGCAGCGCGGTCAGGATAGCGATGGCATAAAGCAGCACGAAGGTACTCACCCCAAGCCATCCAGTTTCGGCCGCCATCAACAAATAGACGTTGTGGACGTTTGCAGACCGCGAACCGAAACTCCAAATGACGCCGGCACGGTCGGAATAGCCCTTTGTATTCGCATTGACCACATATTCGTTCGCCCCAACGCCCATGGGATGATCGGTCCACATCGCTCGCGCTGCCCGTTCGAAGGCGGCGCGTTCATCGTAACTGCCGTTGTCGCCCGACGTGGCGAAGCGCTTCTGCAACGTCAGGTAGGCGACGGGCGACAGCGTCAGCAGGATGGCAAGGCCCGCACCCGCCACACGCATCTTCTTCGCGGTCGGCCGCCGAGCCAGCGACAGCAGCAGCAGCACCACCACGCCGGCGCTGGCGAATCCAACCGTTCCACGCGACCCGGTCAGGGCGACCGTGGCCAGCGCGGCCGCGACGCCAACCTTGAGAATCGGCGCCTTGTCGCCCGCCAGCATGGATGCGAGCGCGAGGAGCAAGGCGAAATGGGTCATCATGCCGAGCAGGTTCTGATGTCCCATCGTGCCGCTCGCCTGGACGGCGCCGCTGCCAAAGTGCTGGATGATCGAGAAAAACGCCTGGAAGACGATGCCGTAGCACAGACCATAGACGATATGGCGGGGCGCATCCTGACTGCCGCTGCTGATCCGGGCGACCGCGGCGGCCACCAGGAAGACTCGCATCAACTGCCATACGTACTGGAAGGCGGCGAAGGGGACGTCGGCCACTGCCATCGAAGCCGCGGCGGCCAGGATATAAGCGCCGAACGCAATCGGAATGGCGTGTCGGACGGGGCGTTTCGCCGTGCTCAGCAGCAGCCCGATCGCGAGCAGGTCGGGCAGGCTTACGACCAAGCCCTTCACATAACCCGGCCAATAGGCCCAGGACACGATCGACACCGTCAAATGCGCCCATCCATAGACGAACGGCGACGCACCGAGCAGCATCCAAACCCAGCGCCGCACCGCCGGGTTCGACGTGAGCGCGGTTATCAGCAGCGGGATGCATAGGAAAAAGAGCAGTAAGCCGAGATAGCGCATTGCCGTGCCTTAAACGCAATTGCGTTACGATGCGATTATTGTTGTCCCGGATCAATATCGGCGATGGCCGCGAGCTCGGTGGCATATTGCACCATAGCCCCGGCGCTTTCGGGCGACCCGCAGGGCGATGCCGCCCTTAGATGTTTGGTCTCAGCGATTGATGGTGCGGGTTTGAGATGAACCGGCCTGGGTCATCTGTCCATGCTTTGCAGATGGCTTCGTATGGCGTGAGCCCGCGCAGGGTCTTCAGGCAACGGGCGAAGTTGTAGGCGGCGAGGAAATCGGCGAGGTGCTGTCGCAATTGATCGTGCGTCTCGTAATGATAGCGTTTGACGGTTGCCTCCTTGATCGTCCGGTTCATCCGTTCGACCTGACCGTTCGTCCACGGGTGGCGCGGTTTGGTGAGGCGGTGTTCGATATCGAGATCGGCGCGAGGCTAATTCGAAGGAATGGCAGAGGAACGGCAGCTTCTTTCGGCGCATTTCCTTGATGTCCTCAGGCGTCCAGCCGTCGCCGGTTGGATCGGTGAAGTGCGTACCGTTATCGGTGAGCACTGTGTGAATCCGATACGGCACGGCAGCGACGAGGTGCCGAAGGAAGTCGGCAGCGACCCGGCGTGTGGCTTTCTCGTGCAACTCAACGAAGGCGAACTTGGACGTCCGGTCGATCGCCACCAGAAGGTACAGCTTGCCTTGCTCGGTCCGCACCTCGGTCAGATCCACGTGGAAATAGCCGGTGGGATAGGCCTTGAACTTCTTCCTGACCGGCTTGTCGCCATCAACATCGGGCAGCCGGCTGATGCCGTGACGTTGGAAACAACGGTGAAGCGACGAGCGCGTCAGATGTGGGATCGTCGCCTGTAGAGCATACAGGCAGTCATCCAGCGGCAGCAGCGTGTGGCGCCGGAAGGCCACCACCACAGCCTTCTCCTCGATCGTCAACGTCGTAGAACGGGCCTCCTTGGGTCCGGTTCGAAGATCAGCCGTCGATGAGCACTTGCGCCACTTCGCGACCGTCTTCTGGTTGACGCCGTGACGCGTCGCCAGCGCCCTCAAGTTCTCTTTACTATGCTGTATCGCTCGACGAACGACCTCTGTCGTTGTGGCGCTCCCGTGTAGAACCTGGCCCATAGTGCATCCTTCCACTCGCTTGTGGTTATTGCACCATCAATCCCCGGGACAAACATCTAGGGCTATTCACATATTCCTCGCGCGGTGGCTTTGCCGATTACGGGACATGGCGGCTATCAAGCAACGATCACCTTTCGATGATCGATCCGAACCATGCGCCGATGCTCAACGGATCAACATGGCACGCCGATTGGATGGGCGGCTGGCGGCCGTCAATTATGACGACTTGGCAGCAGAACGGAAACGATATCGACGGCTTTACGCCTCACGACATGATCGACAGCGTAATCAGTCCGACGCAGCAGCTTATCGTTAGCGCGACCGTGCCATATGGCCGATCGCCGCAGGTCAACACCGGGCAGCGGCTGGCGACAATTCCCGCCAACCTTGTTCGCCTTCCGAATGACGGGACAGGCGGAAAGGGGCCGCTTACGGTCCGTGGGCAGCCGCCGTATGGCGCTCATTTTTGAGCCGCTCGCTTCTCTCTTCCAAGGCGACGAATAGCCCTGTTGATCGGCTGCTCGTAATATCGCGTCGACACATAGGCGAGGACAAAGGTTACCAGTACTAAAAGCGGACGTTTCAGGTATTTCCCGGGTTCGGTGCCTAGCCACGTATCACCTAGCATTCCATGTATGACGTAGATGGCATAGGAAATCTCGGCGATTAGCAGCATGGCCGGAGTGGTTAGCGCCCATTGTAGGCGCCGTGGGGCCGTAATCAGCGTTGATCCCACAAGTAGCGCCGCTGCGTAAGGGCGCAGGTACTGCAGCGGCCCCGACCAAGGGTTGCTGGCTGCGATCAGGAATAGAATCATCGCCCATGTTGGAACTCGGGCTAACCATTGGCGGGAACCGAGACGGCCAGAATAGACAAGAGCGAGGCTACCCCCGGCAAGCACTTCGTCAATGCGATGCCAGGTAACGATGCTGATCGGCTCTTGTGCGGCAACTCGGGCGATCGTCACAGCAACGCATAACAGTGGCACGAGGTGGAGACCGCGCTTCCGTCCGAAGGCAAAACACATCAGCGCCGCCAGCGCGTAGAACTGCATCTCTACGCCTAGCGACCAGAGGTGGTGCCCTCCCTCCAAGAGCGAGGCTGGCGGCAAATTGGCCGTGAACGACAGATTTCGGATGACCGTTTGAGCGTCGTAAGCCTGCCAGGTCAGTAGGAAAAGTATCGCTAACCACGCCAACGGCAAGATGCGGGCCACCCGCTTCAGCAGGAAGGTGCCAAGCGGTGCCCCGGCGGCAAGGAAGCTGACAATCAGAAACCCGGAAAGGGTGAAAAACAGCGCCATACCGGCTGCTGCGGCAGTATGGTTAAAGAGTAACCCCTTTGGAGGCATGGGCACCCAATGACCCGCCAGCACGAGCAGGATGCTCACTGCCCGCCAGCCATGAAGAATGGGGATGTCAGGAACTCGCCCAAGCGCACCCACTTGTTCCTGCGCCACGACCATAAAACTCCTCAACATCGATACGTGGACGCAACCACGGCACGGGGTAAACTTCAAGCGAGATACGCTTAAACGGAAGATGGCATGCGCGGCGTGCAGCTGGGCTACGTCAGCGCGGAGCGTGCGCCCCTGATCGGCAAGCGGATGAAGGAAGACGACGCGACCGCGGTCTTCCATGCAATGCACGGGAGCGGGACCTATATCCGATCCGGTTCGGAGGCGGGCTACCTGCGCTGCCCGACCCGGTCCCTGACGTTCCGAAGCGCCCTCCCCCGCGTCAGGCACGGCCGGCGCAGCGACCGGTGTACGATCCCCACGCGTTCTATCCTGATGAGGAAGGCCAGAGTTCGGGGCTTAGCCTATCGCACTTCATGGGCGTTCAGTGCGTCCACAATCATCATCGCATCTTCCGAAGTCTGAGCAACAGGTGGCGCCGCAGGTTCTGACAATTGCCGCCATATCCATCGAAGCGACTTCATAATAAATAAAGTGGCGAAACCGACCTTCATGATCCTGCTCCATCATCTGCGAATGACCACCGTGGACAGGTAGACCAGCTGCACATTATCATGTTGCCCCTAGCTTTTGTATCTCTTTACCATCGAACTATCCTGCTAGATCCTCGGCGATGATCCTGCGGAAAAGCGGCCTCTGCGATATCGCCGGGTGAGCATCATCGTGATAAAGCGGGTGACCCTCAAACAATACGCGGCATGCCCCTCCCGCGCAAATCCGCTTTGCTGGCTGGATAAGAGTAACTTTTGGGTATCGGTCCAGTTCGCGCGTCAAGAACATGAAGCGGCTCGCATGCTCCGCGGCGCTATACGAAATGTCCCAATTCCTCCCGAGCATGGCATTTCGCGTTAGGGTAGCCGGCACAGGGCGCTTTGCACCCGGAACGGGTAGCCATACCGACAATCGGCGGCCATTCGCGGTGAGCGCGGCGATCGTTCGAGCAAGGCTCAGGCGGAAGGCATCCAGCGCTGCTTCTTCTTTGACCACCCGTCCGGCCCTGTCCGTGTAGCCAGCTTCCAGAGGCTGCCGCCAGGTCGATACGATCGCTACGTCGTGTACCTCGGGGTGAGTGGCGATCAGGTGTCCGGTCCGCTCATTAAAACGGCGGCATTCAGGGTTACCGCTGTCAAGAACGGGAAGGCATCCGGACTGGAATACGAAATAGCCTGACGAGCGCCGCAAGCGCAGAACGTCGCCGAACGAAGGGGCGAGTGCATCGGCGTGGGAATCGCCGTAAATAACCCAGCTCGGCCGCTTGCTAGTGTCGCCAATTAAGCAAGGGTTGTCGAAGCGATTCTCGCATTGACGAAACGCGCTGCCGGCATCTCCGGCTCTGGCGGCCATCGCGAGTTGTCCGGGGCCGAGGCGTTCTGGCAGGCCGTCCGATCGCAAGATTATAAGGGCGACGGCAAGAATTGCAGCGGTAGCGCCAAGGTAGGCAAGGACCAGCTTGCGGTTGTTAGCTAACAATTGGCGGCTGCGGATCGGGACTTCGGCGATGTGAAATAGCGCCGTTGCCAACAACAAGCAGAACGCGAGCCCCGCAGCCCGAGCGCTCAGAGAATAGTCTATGATGAGGACGGGCGCGAACACGCGGACCGGCCAGTGTACTAGATAAAGCTCATAGGAGATTCGTCCGAGATACGCCGGTGCCCGCTGGCTCATCAGTCGCGCCCACCATCCGTTGGAGTCGCTACCAGCCACTAGCAGTCCTACGGTGGCCGCGACGGGCAGTGTCGCGAAAAATCCCGGAAATGAAGTCGTTGGTCCGTAGAGTGCCAGCGCTAGTCCAAGCAGCCCAAGCCCCATTGCGGCCAGCCATGCCTTGGGTATTTGCCGACGCGCTGTAAGCGCAGCTAACTGCGGTGTTAGCGCCCCAGCAGCAAACTCCCACGCTCGGGTCGGCAGCAAATAGAACGTTGCCCAAGGCTTCCAATAAATAGTAGCAATATTAAGCGCGAAGGACACCAACAATATCGCCACCAAGACCGTAGTCATGCGGCGGGGCAGCAGCTTGGCTGCTCCCCAAAGCAGAGGAGGGAAGATAAGGTAGAACTGCTCCTCGATTGCAAGGCTCCAAGTGTGAAGAAGGAGAGACTGCTCCGCCTGCAGACCGAAGTAATTCACAGAGCGCCAGTAATAAATATTAGAGGCATAAAGCTGGGCAGCTATTGCCTCCTTGGCAAAGGCTTCCAACTCAAGGGGAGTAAAAATGAGCAGCGCAACCAGCAAGGTCAAGACCATAGTCGCGACTAGCGGCGGCGCCAGGCGGCGAATGCGTTTGGTGTAGAACGTACGAAATCGGAACGATTTGTCCTCAACCTGGCGGATGATAGCAGGGACGATCAGAAACCCCGATATAACGAAGAAGACGTCCACGCCGATGAAGCCCGCGGCTAAGGCGTCGCTAAGATCAAAGTGGAAAGTAACGACAAGCAGTACTGCTAGCGCCCGTAGGCCATCGATATCCTTCCGGTACCCTGGAACGATCAAAATCGGATCCTGAGAGATCGGCGCTACAACGCTCACACCCGTCATCGCGAAAAATGCATTTGCACGGCGCAATAGACCTCACCGTCAGGGTGGGCGGCATCGGTTACGTCCGAGCCGCTAAATTCGATTCTCTTGGGAAGGAAAGGAAGGCCGCGATCAATGGCGGTCAAATGAACTGTCGGGTTCGCGTGTACCATAGCCGCCTTTCCTGATGAGACCAGCGCGGTCGTCTATGTCCGCAAGTTTCAATCACAGTCGCAAATTGAAGGTCGCCCGTCCACCCCGCGCGGGACGGTGGATCAGACTGAGCCTAAGGCACCTTAAATGCAATAAATGCGCCTTCGGACGTATGTTTGAGCTTGCCAAAAACGCTTTTGAGCAGAGCCTCTCGCTGCCACGATCGCCTCGAGACGGTTTTTGTCCGATGCCGTGACGGCGATGCTGATACCGGTGCACATTCTGCGTCTTCGCACCCAAACCGGGTGACGGGCATCCCAGAAAGGGCTCTTCCGTCTCGATCAACCCAGTAATTTAAGCGTATTCACCTTGAAGTTTACCCCGCACCGTGGTTGCTTCCACATTTCGATGATGGAGCGACAATGAGCGGCAGAATGCAAGACATGAACCCGCAAGCTAGAGTGATCTTCGCTGTGCTGATCATATACTCGCTTATGACAAGCGTGCTGATCGGTTCGTTCGTATGGAAGCGTGGTGGACTCGACTATGTTGCCGAGCAGGTCGGGTTATCGCGGGCTGTTGTTAACAGGGCGGACTGGCAAATAAAGGCCGTTTCCGCTTTCGGTCATTACCCGGCCACCCCGAACAGTATTGTCTTCGCGGGTGATAGCATCACCGCCAGGATGCCGTGGTCAGAGTACTTCTCTACGATCAAAAACCGTGGAGTAGGCGGCGAAACCAGCGCGGGGCTACTCGCCCGTATCGCGCCGATTGCTGCCGACAAGCCACGAAAGGTATTTATCAACATCGGGACCAATGACTTATCGAAGGACATAGAGCCCGATGAGGTGGTTTCCAATATTACTGATACCGTCGCAGCTGTTCGAAAGTTTTCCCCGTCAACGGCAGTCTACGTCGTCTCGGTGCTGCCGACCAACCCGACCTTTGACGGCACCACACTTGCCAAACGCAAGTTTCCGAAACTGACCGAACTGAACCGCAGCCTTGAAGCGCAACAGTCGCGGCTTGGCTTCACGTTCGTTGACATAGCTCGATTTTTCAAAGGGAAGAACGGTTATCTGATGCCCGCGCTGACAACGGACGGGACTCACCTAAACGAAAAGGGCAATCATCTTTACGCTCAAGCGCTAGCTTCATACGTCGGTAGCTAGGCCACGTGGACAAAGGGCAGCCACAGCGTAACTGATGCGAGCGCGACGAAGCCGAGATATGACTCTGCTGTCTTGTCATAACGCGTTGCGACACGGCGCCAGTTCTTGAGCTTGCTGAACAAGCGCTCGACGAGATTGCGCCAACGGTATTTCTCGCGATCATGCGGGATCGGTATGCGGCGGTTACTTTTGGTTGGAATGACCGCCTCGACATCCGCCTTGGCGAGTTCCTGGCGGATGGCATCGGCGTCATAGCCCTTATCGGCAAGCAGGGCCTCGATCCGGTCAGCCAGCATTCCGAACAAGGGCCTGAAGCCCTTCACGTCGTGGGCTTGGCCCGGCGTCAGGACGAAACATAGCGGTCGCCCCTGACCATCACAGCGGGCGTGCAGCCCTTCGACAAGCTCAGGAGAGCCTTGGTTGTGAAGCCGCCTCGCGCCGATCTCGATATCGAACACCGCCTCACCAAACCGCGCCACCCGTGGACGAACGGTCAGGTCGAACGGATGAACCGGACGATCAAGGAGGCAACCGTCAAACGCTATCATTACGAGACGCACGATCAATTGCGACAGCACCTCGCCGATTTCCTCGCCGCCTACAACTTCGCCCGTTGCCTGAAGACCCTGCGCGGGCTCACGCCATACGAAGCCATCTGCAAAGCATGGACAGATGACCCAGGCCGGTTCATCTCAAACCCGCACCATCAATCGCTGAGACCAAACATCTAGACACGGTCGATCTACTTCCTGCTTTTCGGCTTACGCGATCCCGATTCCGATCCAGCAGATCCCGAGCAAGATCCAGGGGGCGACGGCGATCGTCGCAATCGTCAGCACCCGCATCCGCGAGGACAGCGACCATTCCGGGTCCGCGGCGGGCGCCGGGCCGTCGATGTGTGCAGCGGTGACACCGGGAAAGCGGATCGGTTCGGGAGGCTTCAGACCGCACAGCGCTGAGGCAAGCTCGTTTTGTGTCAGTGGCACCTGAAACTGGTAGCCGTATCCGCCGTTGCTCTCGCGCAATACGTGCGCAGTGCGCAGACCTACCCCGAACACGCCGAGGGTGATCTCGTCGCCAATCTCGACGCCGTGCGTGGCGGTAGTGCGAAACCCGGTCGCTGACAGGTCGTCGATGACCACATCTTGGGGTTCCGCCTGCGCGTTGCGCAGCGTGCCGTCGAGCGACACCGGATAGCGTTCGGCTGTCCGAATGTCATGATACAACTTTGCTACAAACAACATCGGCGTGCCCCAAGACCTGGATTCACAGTCTGGGGAGGAACAGTTAATAATGCGTAAGCGGCGGTGCGAAGGCGCGACAGATCGTGTCAGATCGGGACAACTTAAGATTAAGGAAAGTAGCAGGAGAAAATGCGTACTCGGCCATGACCATGGAAAAACAGCTATCGCCCAGGTTAAGTACTTCTGACCGATGAAGTTGCCCGGGATGGTGTCGTTCGCGCCGCTGTTCGCGGTTTGGCCGGTACCGATGCCAACATAGTTGCCGTTGTTCTGGCCAGTGATCCTGAAGCCGTCGAAGGTGGCATTGAACACGCCGCCCGTGCTGGAGAAATCGCCGACCGTCGCGTTGGAGAAGGTCTCGGTCTCGACTTGTTCAATACCGATTACAGTGACCAATATGCGATCAACCTGCCTGGTGGCACGGTGTTCTCCGGACCTCCGTTTACTCTGGCGGACAACGGCACGACCTCGGGGTTCTTCGGTCTCGTTTCCGCAACGCCGTTCACCAGTGCTGTCATCACCAACAACCAGTTCGGTGGCTACATGTCTGATGAGGGGATGGACAACTTCATTACCAACGGTGCCGGGTCGGACAATGGTGCGGTTCCCGAGCCTACGACCTGGGCGATGATGCTGCTCGGCTTCGGCGCGATCGGCTTCGCGATGCGCTCAGCCAAGCGCCGCTCGGATGCCAAGTTCGAAGTCAAGATCCAGCGTCTGACTGCGGGCGCTACTGCCTAAGCAGTCGTTTCCGGACCGGGACGAGCAGGCCACCACCCTCCCTGAGGGTGGTGGCTTTTATCTTGGTCCGGACAGATGGCCGCGGCTGGCCGTCTACATTATGCCTCCAGCCTGTGCGCGAGGCCCGGATCGTGCGTCTCGGTTGTAGATCCAGTTATGCCCTGGTTCCCGGCAGAGGGTGCGGAATGCGCGAGGTAGGCGAGGCGGCGGACCTCCCGTCGGCCGTGCACGACGGTGTCGAGGATGAGTCCGGCGAAGACGCAGAGCGCAGCGATGATAACCAGTCCCGTAATCAGGATCGCGGTGGGGAAGCGCGGCACTAGATGCGTCTGCATGTAGGTGAACGCGAGCGGTACACCGAGGATTACCCCGGCCGCGGCGAACAGCGTGCCAATCGCGCCGAAGAACAGCAGCGGGCGTTCGATCCGGTAGAGCGTCACGATTGTGGCGAGGATGCGGAAGCCGTCCCGATAGGTGCTGAGCTTGGACGCGGATCCTTCGGGCCGCGCATAATAGGGCGTTTCCAGTTCCGCACAGGGCATTTTAAGCTCGAGCGCGTGAACGCTTATTTCGGTCTCAATCTCAAATCCCGAGGACAGCGAGGGGAAGCTCTTGACGAAGCGGCGTGAGAAGACGCGATAACCCGATAGAATATCAGTAAAGCTGCGCCCAAACAGCCGCGCGAGCATGCCAGTCAGCAACGCGTTGCCGAAGCGATGGCCGCGGCGGTAACTTTCTTGGACCTGGCTGATGCGGCTGCCAACGACCATATCGCAAGGTTCGCAGCATAAGCGGGCAACGAGCGCAGGCGCGGAGGGGGCATCGTAGGTCGCATCGCCGTCGGCCATGACGTAGACGTCGGCGTCGATGTCGGCAAACATCCGGCGGACGACGTTTCCTTTGCCCTGGATGCGTTCGGTGCGGACGATCGCGCCTGCGGTACGCGCCACCGCGACGGTGTCATCGGTGGAATTGTTGTCGTAGACGTAGATGGCTGCGTTGGGCAGCGCAGCGCGAAACCCTGCGACGGTCTGCGCGATCGCCGCGCCCTCGTTGTAGCAGGGCAGCAACACTGCGATGCTCGGCTTCGTCATGATCTCGTCCCTATTCATCGTCCGGCCACTTAGGTTATCGCCGCACGTGCGGGAATGCCGCCAGAGGGTTTGATCGCGCATATCGAGAGTGAATTAGGATCAATAGCGCCACGAACGGCAACACCCAAATAATTCGCGCCTGGTAGCGTTCGTGCGGCGTCGACAGCGCGCCGCAGACGATGTCGTTGGCCAGCCAGCCGACGACCGCCACCGCGCCATAGCCCGCGACGGGCCGCATCGTTGGTCGGCGGAACGCAAAGCCGACGACCACAATCGCGGCGATCGCGAGCGGCCACAGTAATCTCTGCGAGGGATCTAGCGGCATCGTGCGGGCATAGGCGCGCGTAGTAACGATCTCGTCCATCACCGCGGCCGGCACCCGTTCAAGATGCCCATGCGGCGGATAGTTAAATTCGACGAGGCTCAGCAATCCCATCTGCCGCCCCGCCGCGCGCAGCATGGTAACGGCCGAATCGCGCGGGAAAGTCGTTACTACCGCGAGCACGAACCGGCCCTGCTCCGCCGACAGCGCGCGCTGGTTGGCGGGGGACGTCGCAGTGAATACGCCGTCGGTCGAGGCCGGACTCCACAGGAAGGTATCGCTGCCCTGAGGCATCCGGTCGCGGAAGCGGCATAGCAGAAAGCCCGAAGCAGGGCAGGTACGGTCGAGATAGGCGAGGCCGGGTCCGTCCTCGATCAGTCGCGCGGTCACGAACGGCGGCCTTATCGGGGCGGCACCGGTCAGCCGCGTCACCGTCTGCGTAAATGCGGCCTCGCCTGCCAGTCCGAGCAGCACGCCGACGACGATGAGCGCACCGCCGCGGGCGACGCCGCCATCTCGGCGAAATCCAGCAAATAATAGGGCAGGACCGGCGATGGCAAGCAGGATCAGGATGTTGGCGCTGTGCATGAGCGTCGCCGCAAGGACTAGTACGAACCAGAAACCACGTCCGCCCCAACTTTCACGCTGCCATCCGACGACGAGCGCGGCCGCCGCAACGATGCCGATCCCGGCAATAAAATCGGGCATCAGCATTGAGGTGAAGAACGGTAGCGAGGTCACCGCAAGCAGCGCGAAGCCCGCCGCACAGGCCCAGCCGAAGGCGTGCCGGCGCGGATCGATGAAGTGCCGCGTCAGCCCGATCGCCGCGGCACCGGCAACAAGGGACTGAACAACGATCGTCAGCCAGCCTGACGAGCCGAACGCGACCCCGGCGAAGGGCATGACGCCGTAATAGACCGAGCGTCCAAGCAGTACGGGTTTGGTTTCGGCCGATCCCGGCACGTCGATAGCTGCGCGCAATGCCCGGGCTTCAACGGTGGTGCCCTGTGCGGCGACCGATTCGGTCCAAACGCTCTGCCAATTCGTTGCGCGGTGGAGTGCCGCATCGACACCGCGGATATAGGCGGTAGTGTCGGGAAAATAGAAGACACCGCCATTAACAATTGCCGGCCACAAAAGGACTAATGATAGCAACAGCAACAGGTATTGCCACCGATAGAGGGGTGATATCCGCGCGGTCATGCCATTATTCTGCTGTTCACCCTGTGCATCCCAGCTTCTTCAACCCGTTGTCGCGTCCGGGTGATATTGACGACATCGCATCTGTCCATCCGTAATCCCAAATTGCCCAAGGAAGGGTAAATTGCATTGAAATTAGACGGCTAGGCTGTGGCGATGCCAGCGTTGCTGACGGCGCCGGCGCCGGCGCCGGCGTCTGGCCCTCTGCCGACGACCGCAACGGACAGTGAGCGGCGAGCGTCACGGGCCCCGTCGCTTCGTCCTGCATTGAACAATCCAGGTCTGCCTCCGGTGAGGGGCATCTGGCGGGTGACGGTCTGAGCTGAGATGTTAGCCACAGTGCAAGCACTGTGGTTTGCACCGTGGCTAGAGACGTGGCGATGACCCAGATCACTGTACTGTCCGGCGTTGAGCGGCGTCGCCACTGGAGCGACGAGCGGAAGCTTGCTCTGGTGGAGGCAGCTATTGTGCCTGGCGCGTCGGTTGCCGCTATCGCGCGCGCTGCCGATATCTCGCCCTCGTCGATCTACCGTTGGCGACGCAAACTGTGCAGCAAGCGTGCGCAGCCGACCGGTTTTGCGGCCGTGGCCGTTCATGCGGATCCGCCCGAGATCGACCACGGTGCGTCCGACATGCTGGTCATCGAGCTCCGCGGTGTGACCATCCGTGCGGCTGGCGGCGTGTCTGCGAGCTTGCTGGTGGCGGCGTTGCGCGAGCTCAAAGGATGATCCCTGTTCCAGGCGGGGCCCGGGTCTGGATAGCCACCGGCAAGACGGACATGCGCAAGGGGATGTCGTCGCTGGCGATGCAGATCCAGCAGGGGTTCGGACGCAACCCGCATGCCGGCGACCTGTATGTTTTCAGAGGTCGCCGCGGCGATCTGCTGAAGATTCTGTGGCACGATGGCCTCGGAATGTCGCTCTACGCAAAGCGGCTGGAGCGCGGTCGGTTCACCTGGCCAGCGACATCTGACGGCGTCATCTCGATCTCAGCAGGGCAACTCGGCTTCCTGCTGGAAGGCATCGACTGGCGGAATCCACAATACACGTTCAGGCCCGAACTGGCGGGCTAAAACGCCCAGTTTTCCTAGGCTTTCGGCATCAAGCGCCTCGACAAATCGGCGGTTTTCTGCTGTAAAATGAGCCTCGATGGATACCGGCGCCGAGGCCCTTCCCGATGATGTCGAAGCGCTCAAAGCGCTGCTGATTGCCGAGCGCCACACCGTCCTCATTGCCCGCGTAGCTCTACTCGAGGCCGAGGCACTTGCCGCCATCGCCCAGGCTCAGGTCGCCGATGCACACGCCATTATCGAAGATCTCAAGCTGCGCATCGCCAAAGCCCGCCAGGACAAATGGGGGCAGTCGTCCGAGCGGCACAGGCAGTTGCTCGACCAGCTCGAGATGCAACTCGAGGACGTTGTCACTACCGCAACCGAGGATGAGCTCGCCACTGAGATAGCGGTCGCCAAAGCTAGTGCAGCCGGCGTTCCCGTGGTGCCGTTCACTCGCAAGAAGCCGACCCGCGCTCCGCTATCTGCCGATCTCCCCCGCCACCGTGTCGTCGTACCCGCCCCAGAGAGCTGCCCATGCTGCCACGGTGCGGAGCCGAGGAAGATTGGCGAGACCATCACGGAAAGCCGTGAGGTCGTTCCCCGCCAGTGGATCGTCGTGCAGACGGTCCGCGAGAAGTTCATCTGCAAGGCCTGTGAAACCATCACGCAGCCGCCAGCGCCCTTCCACCCCATTCCGCGTGCATCGGCTGGCCCCAACCTGCTGGCGATGGTCCTGTTCAATAAGTTCGGCCTGCATCAGCCGCTCAACCGTCAGAGCGAGACCTATGCCGCCGAAGGCATGAGTATCAGCGTGTCGACGCTTGCCGACTATGTCGGCCACGGCACCGTCCTGCTGCGCGGCCTGGTCGATCTCATCGAGGCGCACATCCTCGCCGGCGAGCGCATCCACCATGACGATACGACCGTGCCGGTCATGGCGGCCGGCAAGACCATAACGGGCAGGATCTGGGCATCCGTCCGTGACGACCGCCCCTTTGGCGGGACCGACCCGCCCGCCGTCTGCTATTACTACACCCGCGACCGCACAGGCGTTCATCCGCAGCGACAGCTCGCTCGGTATGCCGGCATCCTGCAGGCTGACGCCTATAGCGGCTATGACGCGCTCTACGCCGCGGGACGCAAACCAAGACCCATCCTGGAGGCAGCGTGCTGGGCACACGCCCGTCGCCCGTTCTTCAAGGAAGCTCGCCTGAGCCGGACGCCGCTTGCGGTCGACATCGTCACCCGCATGGATGCGATCTTCGCGGCCGAGCGCGTGATCTGGGGTCGGAACACAAGCGAACGGCTCGCCGCGCGACAGGTCCACGTCGCCCCGCTCGTCGCCGACCTCGAGCAGTTCCTGCGTCGGCAATATGGCCGTCTGTCGCGCAAGGGTGATCTGGCCAAGGCCATCAACTACATGCTGTCACGCTGGGACAGCTTTGCCCGCTTCGTGTCTGACGGCAGGATCTGCATGACCAACAATGCCGCGGAACGCCGGGTGAGAACCGTCGCGGTCGGGCGCCGGAACTGGACCTTCTGCGGCTCGGACCGCGGCGGTGACCGTGCGGCCGCCATGTATACGCTGATCCAGACCTGCCGCCTCAACGACGTCGACCCGCATGCCTGGCTGCGCGAGGTCATCGCGCAGATCTCCGACCACCCGCAGAACCGACTTCACGAGCTATTGCCGTGGGAATGGAAAGCGCGACAGCAGCGTCCCGATGCCATCGCGCAAGCCGCCTAACCGTGCCTGCTACAAGCCGCGTCTACACCCTGCGACACGCGGCCAGACTGCTGGGCGAGACCGAGGACACCGTCTTCGACGCCTCGATCAGCATGTTTCCCGAGGATGGCGCCATCCAGATCATCGACGGCGATTTCGGCGACCAGGATTGGGCTTTGGCGTCCGCCTTCACTGATGAAGGTCTTGAGAACCTCCGCTACATCATCGACGAAACCAGGCTCCACGGCTCGTAGCATCATCTGCGCCAACCTCGAGGGCGCTCACCGAATGCGTACCAATCCAGGCCGACAAAAGCGCTTCAGTGGGATGAGCCAGAGAGATGAGAAAGCCAGGAATCCTCGGTCGCCGATCAAACGTGCCTGAAATCAACCGGTCTCGGCTGGAGAATAGTAAGCTTCGCCTTCAACACAAATACAAATCCGGCATATAGCCGGTGTCGGACGTTACGCCCGATCGGTGATACCCGGCCATCGCATCACGACCTGCCATAAATATCAGCGAAGGATTGCATAAACGCGTGATACGGCTCTGCCACACCTAGACCATCTCGATTGATAGGACGGCGGACTTGAAGGGAACTGGCGGTGGCAACCCGACGGGCACTAAGATGCGGCGCGTAAGGCGCATCCTCATGATCGAGTCCGCAATGCGTCAGCAGGCGTGAGGTCCACTCTGCCGGTTCTTTAACCAGTCCGTCGAAGGGAACGATCAGCAGCCGTTCGCCAAGGACCTGCTTCCAGAAAGTCATCAATTCGTCCTCCAGCTGAAAATGCCGGGCGATATCGGCAAAGTCGAAGCTCCAGGCGACACCATGAATGAAAAAGGTGCGAAAGCATGACCATGCGGCATCGAAAGGATCGCGCCGCATCCAGACGAGCGGTGCATCGGGAAGGACCGAGGCAATCACCCCCATGAAACGGCTCGCATCGATCGTCTTGTCGACAATCCGGCCGGACGTGCCGAACCGTTCTGACAGCAGGTGGAGGTACAGCTGGGCCAGGACGTCGAGTGAGCCGCCCCGTGCCAGATAGCGTCCGATGTCGTCGCCCGAGATACCACCAGCCGCCACGGCAACGTGCTGGATCAGGTTAAGTTCGCCGCCATCGAGTACGGCACTGTGGCTTGCCAGGATATGTTCGACCAGCGTCGTTCCCGAACGCGGTAGCCCGGTAACAAAAATTGGCCGGCTGGTTTCAACTCCCCGATCTTGCGGGAAGGGATTAAAGAAGCCGTCGGCATAACCGGTCATTGCCGCCTTGGCATTTGCTGCATCGGCATCGTGACTGTACGGTAATTCTGATTTTAGCAGCGCCGCCCCGCGCGCATAGGCCGCAAATGACGCCGCGTGGTCACCACGGTCGGCATGCAGCTTGCCAAGCGCGTAGCAATAGCGCGCCAGATCGGCCGGCCCCTGCTTCTCCGCAACAGCGGCTTCGGCGAGCAGCTGATCGCCGATCGATCCGATCGCCAGATTTTCCGCGGTCGCCAGCGACAACCACGCCGGTCCCCAGCCCGGTCGACAGCTTAACGCTGTCAGCAAATGATTGCGTGCCTCTTCAACCCGCCCCAGTGTCATCGCGGTATTGCCAAGGACATAGGCGCGGCCACAGTGATCGGGGACGTCGTCGGGCAGGCTCGCGAGCAGATCGTGCGCCTCTTGCAATCGTTGCGCCTGCGCCAGCAGCACGACTTTCGAATAGAGCGCCATCGGCTTATTTGCCGCACTCGCAATGAATTCATCGCTCGCCCGCAAGGCCAGCGTCCATTCGCCGCTCACTTGCATCAGCTTCGCGAGCGTGTTCCACCGGTCGCCGAGCGGGGCCCTGCTGTCGAGCAATAGGGTAATCGCGCGGTTGGTTTCGACGCGATCGCGGCGAGCCACTGCTGCCTTCAACAGGGCCAATACGGCAGGTTGCGTCGCACTCATTGTCGGCTCCAGAGGCTTGCGGAACGATCGATTACCATCCGATTATGCATGCGGGATGCCACGCTATGACAAATAGGGACAAGAGGATGGTATGCCAGGTTATTCAGATTGACAAAGCACATGCAGCACACAACGATGGTTAATGCGGCGTTAACGGTAATGGGCCGGACGATGACGCGGATAAAAGGGGTGCGATATGCGGGTCAGGAATATTCTTTGCTGCGGTGCAGCGATGCTGACGATGGTTGCGGCACCGGCTAACGCCGTCGTCATCAACCTGATCGATCTGGGCGGCGTTACCGGCTCCAAAGCTCAGCAGGGTTTCAACATCGCAGCGGCCTACTGGGGCTCAATGCTAACCAACAATGCAACCATCAACCTCGGCGTTGGTTTTTCGGCGTTGGGTACCGGGATCATTGGCTCGACCGGAAGCACTCGCGCAGATTATGGTGTTCTGAACTGGGAGTCGCGGGTAAACGCCACAAAAAGCGGCTCGGCGATCGATCAGAACATCGTTCTGCCTAAGCTTACCAACAATGGTGCGAGCTTCATTACCAACGGCACGACAACGACGAACGGTGTAACCCGAGACGACCTTAGCAAGCTCGCCTATGACAACGGATCGACGACAAGCAGCAAGACGTTGTACCTCAATACCGCGGTCATCAAGGCGATCGGCGGCAACACTGGTATTCCGACGTCGACGCGCGACGGCGACGTCACCTTCAGCAGTAACTTCAATTTCGATTTCGATCCGACGGACGGTATCTCGGCAAACACGTTCGATTTCATCGGCGTGGCCATTCATGAAATCGGCCATGCGTTGGGATTTGTTTCGGGCGTTGATTTCCTGGACGTTTATGGGATCAATGGCCCAGGAGCGGCGACCAACCCCAATGCTGGCGCCCTTACTTACAGCTTGAACGATACGTCGATCTACAGCGCGCTCGACATGTTTCGCTACAGCAAAGATCCGACCAACATACTGCTGGGTTCAGACCCGACGCTCGACTTGTCGGTAGGTGGGGAAAAATATTTTTCAGTTGATGGGGGTAAGACCGCATTGTTCGGGAACACCTTCTCGACGGGCCGCTACAATGGCGATGGTCAGCAGGCTTCGCACTGGAAGGATACCGCTGGCTGCGCGATCGGCAACGGTATCATGGACCCGACCTTTTGCTTCGGCCAGACCGGTTTTGTGACAGGGCTCGACCTCGCTGCCTATGACGCGATGGGTTATAACCTTAGCACCAATGCACTGACCTATGGCACCACATCGACGGCGACCATCTATCGCCAGTTCGCTGCGGTTCCCGAGCCTGCGACTTGGTTCATGATGATCGGCGGCTTCGCTCTCGCCGGTGCGGCAATGCGCCGTCGGTCCACCAAAGTCACGTTTGCCAAGGCTATTTGATACATGCCTGCCGCCGATCCGGGGATCGGCGGCAGGCAATCCCGATTTTATCGACGCTTCGAGGCTTCCTCGACCCTATTTAGCGAGGTCGCGCAGCCGAGTTTCGGCCCGACTGGCGCGCGCTGCACAGGCGTTCATCAAGGTCGCTGCTGCTGACGCGGGCATGCTTTTCTTCTGCACATCGATTGCGGCTTTCACCTGTGCCGGCTGACGCGCGTCGAGCCTACCCATGAAGTAGCTGCCGACGGATGCTCCGACCTGGCGGCCTTGAGCGTTTTTTGCGCCCGATGCCAGCGCGTTGCTTAACAATACGCACCGTACTTCATCTGTGACGGTCTGGGCATGAGCGCCGGTCGAGATCGCCATCGGTGCCGCCATAGCCAATGCGACGGCACAGATGCGGCTGATGGCATTCAGATTCACGATCATCACATTCCCCCCTGGGCTTGACGCTCCTTACTTGCCGGTTTTGCGGTACTCTCCGGCATGGCGTCGATGTAGCTTAGGGCAGTGTATGCCGGACGCAACCTTGAGCAGTGCTGGATTTTGCGGTTCTTCAGCGCGAGCCCTCAAAGCGCGATAAATCGCGCCTGCTTACATAGCGGTTACTCGCACGCCGCAGCCGCTGTTCTTCCTAGGCGTTCGATCCTAGCATTTACTAATGCGGGTTCGACCTACTGTTCGGCCAGCGCTTCACGCTGGGCGTCCGCGCGTTCGGCGCGACCTCGAAGCAGTGGGCGGATCGCGGTGCCAAGGCATTGATAAGGCTCCGCCCCGACAATACGATAGGTCCTACATGTCGGCGTGTTGACAGGTAGAATTGTCGGTAGTTCTAAAGGAACCGCTGGCCTGCGTGATCCTTGAATAATTCAGCGTTGCGAACATAGTCGGCGAGCACCTGCACCGATTTATGCCGACTGACTTCCTGAAGCTTGAAAATCGTCGCGCCTTGCGATGCGCCCTCGGTGAGGAACCCTGCGCGCAACGAATGTCCAGCGAAGTGGGCCGGATCATAGCCCGCTGCTGCCGAATGACGCTGGACTAGGCGCGCGATCGCACGGTCCGACATGGCAGCAGGGGTCAGGGCATCGAGCCGCGACAGACGCCGAAAAAGCGGTCCCTCGGCATGCCCGGCCGCAGCCATCCAGTCGAGAAGGAGCGCCTTTGGCCGAATGCGTGAGCCTTCCGGGATAGCGATGACGATGCCTTGCCGCGTCTGATCGGTTTTTGAATGGGCAATCGTAAGCCTCAGCCCTTCGGGTACGATCCCAATATGCTCGACCTGCAGTGCGACGATCTCAGACCTCCGCAACGCGGCCGCCATCCCGATCGCCAGGATTGCCCGATCGCGCAGTGCTCGCAGACCGTCGCCCTCGATGGCGGCCAACATATTGCGTAGCGCCGCTGCGTCTGCGGGGTGCTTTTGCCGTTTGGCGCCCCCGTGTTCTGCACGGATGCCAGCGAGCACTTCGGCCAGACGCCCCGCGGTCGGCATGGCAGTGGGCGCTGGATACCCTCCAACGCGGTGATGATGTCCGATCGCCGCCACCCGCCGGTTAATCGTCGACGGGTTGAGCCCCGCGGTTGCCTGGTCGCTGGCAAAGACGGCGACGACATC
This sequence comes from Sphingomonas sp. AP28, assembly GCF_056680455.1. Taxonomy (NCBI): domain Bacteria; kingdom Pseudomonadati; phylum Pseudomonadota; class Alphaproteobacteria; order Sphingomonadales; family Sphingomonadaceae; genus Sphingomonas; species Sphingomonas sp. AP28. The sequence continues at coordinate 191,302 of NZ_JBWXQI010000004.1, forward strand.
GGGCGTTGCCGGCAACGAGGCCAGCCCGTGCTGCGTGCACCAAGCCGTGAAGATCGCCCAATCGGAATCATAGGCCCGCCGTGTCGCACCGGCGCGGGCCGCTTTGGCGTACGCGGCCGCCCGCTCGATCTTTTCGTGGAGGATCGCGGGCAGCGTCGGCTCATTCGTGTCGAAAGTCACGAGCGCGGTCGGCGCTAGTGCAAAGTCCAGATCGACCGGTATCGGCTCAAGGGGGTGCGGAGCGACCATATAACCATGTGTGCCACGACGGATTCCCGCATGCTACCCCCTGCGTCCGAGAATGACAGTTATCGGACAGAGGATCATCCTACCAAGGTAGCAGAGTCAGCGTTTGTCATGCTCCATGTGCCAAGAGGGCCGGCTTATCTCCAGTCCGGAACGGACGGCAACGCCCAGCGGGCGGGGGGGGGGCTCGTCGCCAGTTGACCAACTATACCGGACCTACCATCGCTTCCGACTTTTACCGATCGATACAGCCGCGGATTTTTACTACTCGCCATGCTGCCTTTCTTCGCCAGCGGCGCCAACCCTAACGCTTCGTGCGAGCGGCACCTGCCACGCGCGCTTGATCGCCCGCAACGACGAACGGCGAAATTGTATTAGCCTGCGGATTATAGTTGCGATCGATCCGGTTGCGCAGGCGCGATTCAACACGGTTTTGAATGCGGTTGTTGATCCGACCGAACGGTTCGATTCCCGTATCCTTCGCCACGCTTTCACGCGTTTGGCGCTGGCCGAATTGATCGACCGGATCGACGGGCGTCCGCGTAGGAGGCGCTAGCGCTGGATCGGTCTCAGCCGGCTCACTCGAGTCGAACGTCTGGGGCGATTTTTGGATCTGGGCGGTGGCGGGAACGACTGCCCCGATTGCTACCACTGCGAACAAAATAAGGCGCTTCAACATCTGAACTCCGATAATCGCAGTATCGCCAGACACCCCGTAGGGCGCCCGCGACAATACACCGTTTTGGAGATGGTTACGTCACCGTCCGCCGACAACCGGGCGCAGCCGGACTTGTGTCACCTGTCCCGCAATACTGGACGACTGGTCTGACGCGCGCGCGATCAATGTCAGCACCTGTAACGGACAGTCGCTACCCACATGCATAGTCGCGTTAAAACGTCCCGTCGCTGGAATGGTTGCCCGCCCCAGTTCTTTCCCGTCACGACAGATCAGCGACCAATACGGCAAAGCGTCGTCTGCTCCCTCAATCCCCGTCATCGTGCCCTCCAGCACGTAATCCCCTGGGGGCAGCAGTTCGACTTGCTTCAACATCGGGCCGTTCGTGCTCGTCGATGCGGTGAAATCGAACCGTCCGCCGCCCGCGCTAGCCTGGACTGAGGATGTCGCATCGGGGTTATCGATCGCGACCCAATCAAATTGCGTCGGCGCAGCTTGTTGCGCGGTAAAACGCGGATCGCGTGATACGCCACGCATGGCGCCCGGCCGAAGCGAGGCATAATATGCCCAAGCGCCGTCGATATCGTTCGTTGCCAGCAGCGCATCGACCACACGGGCTTGGGCAGCTTCCGGAACCATGAGTCCGGCGCGCTTCATACCTGCGAGCAGTTGAGCAACCGACTTCGGGCTCGTGCTCGCGGCTGCCGCATAGATGGTAAAATCGCTACCCCAGGGTGCGCCTCGCATCATTGTCTTGATCAAGGCGGATCTGATGTCGGGGTCCGTCAAAGCCGATGCCAGGACCGGGAACAACAGGCCGCTTCCGACCTTCTGAGTCCGCAGCGCCACGTCATATTGATACAGCGCACCCGGTACGTCGCTTCGGGCGACTGCGTCCTCGATAGCCCATAATTGCGTTCGCAGATCGCGCCGAGACAGTTTTCCGGAATAGGCGAACAGCCGTCGGGCCGCAGCAGTATCACCACGAAGCTGCGCGTTCAAACCAAGGGTCGCAACCGCCGCCACGACCGTCGGGTCGTGCCGCAATGCGGCCTTCGCGAGATCGTCGGCACGGGCGCGTTGGTCTCGGGTCGCTTTCTGGTCGGTAGACAAAATTCCCGAGAGCATGCCGGCGATCCGTCCGTCCTCAGGTGCGAGCCGATGCGCGCGTTCGGTCGCATTGTCCTGCAACATCGCACCAATCGACCGGGTCAGCGAGACATAGCCAAGTACGATCGCCAACACAGCGAGTAACAGCCGGATGGCGACTGTCGAAGGTCTCCCCTTGGTGAGCACCGGTTCTATCCTTACCCGCGCGCCGCCTTCTTCTCCGCGGCAGCGTCGCGACCATAGCCATAGCCATATTCATAGCCGTAACCATAATGCGCCTTGCGAGCATCGAACTTGGTCAGGATGCCGCCCAAGACATGGGCGTTGGCGCTAGCCAGACGATTGAGCGCCGTCTTGACCATGGTGGCGCGAATTCCGTGCGATTCCACGGCATATATCACGCCTTCGACACGGCTGGCGATCAACGGTGCATCTGCGAGGCCCATAACGGGCGGTGAATCGATCACGACGTGATCATAGGTTTCGAGCAGCCGATCGATCAGCATCGACAACCTGTTGCCGGTCAGCAGTTCGGCTGCATTGGGCGGGATCGGCCCCGCAGACATCGCCATGAACCCAAGATCATGCATGTCGAACAGCAGCGAGTCGATATCGTCCTGCCCGGCCAGGAAGTTGCTGAGGCCACGGTCATGGTCGACATCGCCGAGGTGGTGGATCGACGGCGAGCGCATGTCGCCATCGATCAGGATGACCTTCCGCTTGGCACGCGCCAGCATGGTCGCGATTGCCAGAGCGGTGGTCGACTTGCCTTCGGCAGGACGCGTCGAGGTGATCGACAGCGAGCGTGGAACGCCATGTTCCGTACTGAAGCTTAGATTGGTCTGGATGGCCAGGTACGCGTCGACCAGATCGGATTTGCGATCGAGCAAGGCGTCGCGAGGCGACTGGTTCTCGACCTTGGGCACCGATCCGAGCAACGGCAGGCCAAGCCTGCGCTCGACCTCTGCCGGATCCGCAATCGCCTCGTCGATCTGCTCGAGCCCAAACGCGAGGCCAGTACCAAGGATGGCACCCACAACAAGCGCGATCAGCAGATTGAGGAACAATCTCGGGCTGGACGGACGCTGTGGCAAATCAGCCTGATCGACGATCGACACGTTGTTCACGCCGACGCCGCCCGCGACACCGATCTCCTTGAACCGCTGCAGCAGCCCTTCGTACAATGCGCGGTTAGTATCCACTTCCTGTTGGAAGATGTTGTACTGGATCGAGCGTCGACGAAGATCGAGATAATTGTTTTTTAGCTGATCGACACGGTTCTGAAGGCCGCGCTCACGCTCGACCGCACCACGAGTTTCTGCAGCAAGCGAATCCACGACCCGCCGCTCTTCGTTGCCGATGCTCCGATCGAGCTGATCAATCTGAGACTTGATCGCTCGCGCAGCGGGATAGCCCGGCTCGAACTGGGTCATCAGTTCCTGATACTGCGCCGCCAATTCCGCGCGACGTTGACGCAAGCCGCTGATCGTCGAGTTGCGCAACGCCTCTGTCGAAGCCCCGGCCCGCCCGGCTTCACGGGATCTCGCTTCGGTCTGTATCCGGTCCGCGGTAGCTTGCGACAAGGCGGAATTGAGCGAGGCCAGATCGTCCGCGACGATCGACCGCTCACTCGTTACGCCTTGGCTCGACGTTTGGGTCGGCAAATTGATGATGCGCTCTTGCGAAGCATAGGCGACAAGCTGTCGCTGCGATTCATCGAGGCGTTGCTTCTGCTGAGCGAGTTGCCCTTTCAGCAAATTACGACCGTAAGACGTCGCTTGAACCTTACGCTCCAAGTTCGTCTCGATAAAGTTCTCGGCCCAGGCATTGGCAACGCGTGCTGAGAAGGCAGGATCGGGGCTGGTAAAACGAATCTCTACCAAACGCGAAAGTCGCGTCGGCTCCACGCCCAAATGGTCCAGCAATATCTCACCGGCGATACGTTGACGTTCGGCGCGCCCGCTGGCGCTGTAGCGTCCGTTGACCATCGCGAATGTTGGGGTGTTGCCGGCTGCCCCGAACATATCGAAAAACTTCTGGTCGTCGACCAGACGTAATCGTGCCGCGACGCGTTCCGACAGAGCGCGCGAACTCAACAAGCCATATTGAGTCTGGTAGAATTCCTGATCGGCGGTACCAGGATTTCGTTCCACACCTTCGAAGTTCGTGACCTGGTTTGCTTCGCGCGATATCTCGATGGTTGCACCCGCCGTATAGTGCGGGGTCATCAAAAGCGTCACGATCAGGCTTAGCAGAATACAGCCGGCGATGACGCTGAGAATGACATAGCGACGACGCATGGCGATGCGCAGGTACTGACGGATCATCGGAACATCTTCCGGGATCGGCCGCGTCGCTTGATTGAACGCAGGAGCTAGAGCAGGCAGCGCGGCACCGCCCCCCAGGTTCGAATTCACGAGGTTCATACCCGGGCCTTTACTGTAGCAGCGCGATCAACGGTCCCGCGAGAAGCGGTGAAACCGAGACGAAATCGCGGAACATGCGTCGCTGCGGAGAATCGCCAACGATGATCACGTCGTTGGCATAGACTGGCGGGTCATCATACGTGCCGCGGCGGATTGCAGCGACATTGTACAGCCCGGCCATCCGCTGATTTTGAACGGTTCGCAGGATGACGACGTCTTCCTGTTTGGCAAATTCCGACATGCCGCGTGCGGACGCGATAACACGCATCAAGGTCATCTGATTGGTGACCGGATACAGTCCAGGCTCGTTGACCTGACCGTCGATCGTCACGACCTGGCTGACCGAGCTCTTAATGTTCACGATCACTTCGGGATTACGAACATAGCGCTGGCGCAGCGCTGCTTCGATCACGCGTGCGAGTTCCGCGGCAGTACGACCGCGGGCCTCGATCGTACCCGCCAGCGGCATAGCGATCCGACCACTCGAATCTACCTGCATCTCGCGGCTGAGCGCTGACACGTTGAACACGTCGACCTGAATCGTATCGAGCGGCCCGATGAGCGCGGGGCGATCGGCGGCAGTCAGATCGCTGCGGTCGGGCGCTGGCAGGACATTGCTGCCCTCCACTACAGTCAGCCGCTCCGTCGAGGTCAGAGGTCGCGATGTGGCGCACCCAGCGAGTATCGCGGCAACTGAAAGTACGATTAAGGGCTTGCGCATGCGCTGCAGTTTTTCCGCGATTGTATAAAGATTGGATCGCTATAGGTGTTAGCCTTCAGCGCGTAAAGCCGGCCCCTCGAGGGTGGCTTTGGACCTGCACAGCCAGCTTGCGGCGATCACCAGCATCGCCATGATCATGGGCGTACGGGCCGGATAATCGAATACGCTCGCGACGATCGTCAATCCGATCATGGTCGACCCCAATCGGGCGAGCAGCGCGTCGCTGCCGCTTCGCCACGCACGCACGCTGGCGAATGCCCACCACAGGATCGCCGATGCGAGCAGGAGGGCACCGGGCAAGCCTGCGTCCAGCACGATTTCAAGAACGTCATTATGCGCGTGGTTGAAATACGTCAGCTTCAGCAGGGACATCGGCTCATGGATGCGGAAAATCGGATCGAACCCGCCCAGTCCCGATCCGACAGGGAAATAGCTCGAGATCATGTCGAGTACCGTCGGCAGGGCTCTGCCACGCATGTCCTCGCCGCCACTAGGGGCAAAAATTCGGTTGATCGATACGGCACGGTTGCTGCTGATCGCGGTAAGGACCGCCAGCACGAGCGTAACCGCGCTGCCCCCGACTACCGTCGGAAGAACCCAGCGAGGATAGCGTCGCATGGTCTTAGCGATGGCATGACGGACCATCAGCGGTCCGACGACGAGCGCAATCGCCGCAAGTACCAATCCTGCGCGTGATCCCGTCGCGAGGATCATCAGGGTGAAGAACACCAGCATTCCCAGTGCGGCGACCATACGAAACGCCGACTGCGACGACTTCAAAAACGCCCATGTCGGCACAAGCAGACATCCGAACGCCAGGAACAGCGCCAGATGGTTGCGATTGGCGAACGACGCGCTGATCTGGCCAACGGTGTCGTTGATCAGTGGGTTGTTGAACCGAGATCCCGAAAACTGCAGCAAAGCCAACAGGGTGGACGTTGCAACCAAGCCCAGCAGGACAGTCGGCAACCATGACCGCTCGGGCTCACGCAGCCCACAGATCAGGATCAGGATCGTGAACGGCACGACCAGCGAGGCAGCTGCATTGAACGTCGCGCTGGGCACGATGGCAATCGGCCGCCAGGGCTGCGCTTCCCCCAATGCGGTTGCTGCCTCGGTGAACAAAGCGCGCCCCGGCAAGGCCTGCCAAATCGCGGGTGGTAACGGCACGAGTTGCAGCACCGCGAGCGCAAGCGCGAGGAGCAGAAAAACAAGAACAGGTCGTTCCGGCTTTAAGATCGGCTTGGGTCCGAATAGCGCAACTAGGATCAGCATCGTCCATGCTGCGCCACGTACCACGACCTGACCCGGCACGTCTCCGCGCGAGGCTCCACCCGCAATCCATAGTATCGCCAGGAACACCATCAGAAGAATGAAGGACAGGCTGGGGCGAAACGTCGTGGTAGCGCCGAACCTGCGCAGCGCACTGCCCGCCTGCCTACTACCACCCCGTCCGCTGCCAACCCGGCGGTTATCGGATCTACTGCCGGATTGCGATGTCATGAACGATAAGCCTTGTTGCCAGTCTGCATTTCTAGTCTCGCGAGGCCGGCCAATCCATTCTCACGCTGGAGAACCCCACACTGGAGATCATAGCATTTTCGAAAGTACCGGGGCATCGGACGATAGAGAAAACGCCGGCTTGTCGACCAATGTCACCCAATCCACGACGTCACTGGTCGGCGTGAACTCGACCACCATATGCTGTAATAATTCGCGCGCGCCGTAAACGTCGCTGCCTTCGATCATGCGACCCAACCGATCGAGCTGCTCGCGCACCATCGGCCAGGGCAGGCTATGCTCGGTCGCCTTCATGATCCGCGGATGGGCAGTCGGTAGCGGACTGTTGCCGATCAGCAGTTCCTCGAACAGCTTTTCGCCCGGACGCAGACCGACGATCCGAATTTCAATGTCGCCATCGGGACGCGCGGCATCGCGTACGGTAAGCCCCGAGAGGCGGATCATGTTGCGGGCCATGTCATAGATCCGCACCGGCTCGCCCATGTCCAGCACGAACACTTCACCGCCTTTCGCCATTGCCCCGGCCTGCAACACCAGCTGCACCGCCTCGGGAATAGTCATGAAATAGCGCGTGATGTCGGGATGCGTGATTGTGATCGGGCCCCCCTTCTTGATCTGGCGCGTGAACAGCGGGACCACCGAGCCACTGGACCCGAGCACGTTGCCGAACCGGACCATCGAGAAGCACGTCCGTGTCCCCGCTTCGGTCTGGCTGAGACCTTGCAAGACCAGTTCGGCCAGCCTTTTCGAGGCGCCCATGATGTTGGTCGGTCGTACCGCCTTGTCGGTGCTGATCAGCACGAAATCACGCACGTCGTGTTTCGCCGAGAGTTCCGCGACGATCGCCGTGCCCAGGACGTTGTTGCGCAACCCCTCCAGGGGATTATGCTCGACCAACGGCACATGCTTGTAGGCGGCAGCATGGAAAACCATCTGCGGTCGCCATGTTCGCAGGATGGCGTCCATACGGACCCGGTCGGTAACCGATGCGAGCAGTGGGACGAGCATGTCGCCGTTGGCTGCCTGCAACTCGTTGTGAATTGTATAGAGCGCATATTCGCTGCGATCGATCAGTAGCAGTATCCGCGGCTTGAGCGCAGCGATCTGTCGACATAGCTCGCTGCCGATCGACCCACCAGCGCCGGTCACCAGGATCACGCCACCGGTAATATGTTCGTGGAGTTCGCCATTGTCGTAGACCACCGGATCGCGCTGGAGCAGATCGGTAATCGTCACGTCATGCAGGTCGCTGATTTGAAACGTACCGTGCGCCAGGTCCATCAATCCGGGCAAGGTCCTTACACGAAGGCCCAGTCGGTTAAGACGGTCGATGATCTCGGTCCGCCGCCCCCGGCGTGCAGTTGGTATTGCGAGCAGGACTTCGGTAATCCCGAGCCGTTCGACCACCTTTTCCAGTTCTTTGGGCTCGTAAACACGCAAGCGCCGGATCCGGTTGTTGTGCAGAGAATGATCGTCGTCGAGAAAGCCGACGATCTTCATTTCTCTGCTAATGGCCATCGCTTCCGCCAACTGACGGCCGGTAGCACCTGCACCATAGATTAGCGCTCGTGATTTGTTTTGCGACGACCGAAGTTTCAGATATCGCTGACCCAATACTATACTAGCGACAGACCGGGATGCCGCCACTGCAATGAATAGCAGCACTGGCTGCAACAGTCCGATCGTACGCGGAATAAACTCGAACCCGTACGCCGTGATGAAAGCTGCGTACCCTAGGCCATATACCACGCACGCGATCGCGCAGGACGTGATCGCATCAGCCCCAGCATGACGAAAGACTATACGGTACAAGCCGAATGCTGCAAAGATTGGAATAGCTAGAATGGTCGAAAGACCGATTGCCAGCGTAGGCCGCCCGTTCATTGGCACCCATTCGCCCAGACGAATGTAGTAGGCTAGCCACACGGTCAGCGCGCAAAGCGCAACATCAACGCCAATCGCGATCGTACGCTTTAACGATCGAGGCAGAGCCAAAAGGGGTTCTGCGATAAACTTCATGCGATACTCCGGACCGGGCGATATCCACCAGACCGCCGCCCTTACCGCCAATCGATAAAGTGGGAAAGGGTTGCCTCGGAGGCGTGTCAACGCGTTGGTGCCCTTTCGTGTCGACCTAGCCGACCGGGAGTTCACCTCTGTTTACAGCTATGAACGGCAAGGATCAGAACCGCGCAAAATTCCCGGTCAATCGAGTACCCAGGACAAATTGCATGGTCCGACAGACACCTACCGATTAGAATAAATCTGATTTAATGATAAATTTGCGTGAACTGAAATATAAACAGTCCGGCACATCCAAAAACAAAAACGACGGCGGTAGAGTTTTTTATACCAAGCTTTTCCCAAGGAATTGTTGCGATCATCGCCATCAACCAAAACGGCGCCTGGCGAAATGCGGCAACTGGAGATGACGAAAAAAATAGTAATATATAAATTGCAAATGACGTCAGAACAAAGACGCTTAGTCTTTCGGATTCATTATTTTTGACGATCAAAAATAAAATTGTTAGCAGCGTTACAAATGCTAGAAATATATAATGGCCAATTTGCGTTGGTGACGAATTTATATCGGTATATACATCATACTTTGAAACAAGTGGAATAGACTGAATTAGACTTGTTACAGAACCAGAGAGTTGCGGCAGCACTCCTCCGATAGCAAATATTACAGCAATCGTTATTATATAGAATTTACGTGATTTATTGGCGCGCAATATCTTTGGAAGATAGGGCTCGAAGTACAGTATCGCTATTGGTAATGCGGCGAGCAGAGAGGAAATATGAAAAAGTGAGGCCGCTATCAGAAGTAGCCAAGCAGTAGGACGGCGATCCGTTGCATACCGCACGCCCAGCGCAACCAAGAAATAGGCGGGTGTGGCGCGCATGGTAACAAAAGCAAGCAATGGCCCTAGTATGGCAAACGTAAATAACAGCGCAGTCCACGGAGATCGTTTCGACGGAAAAACAATCGCTAGAAACGCTAGGAATATTATAGACAAGCAGTAATGGGCTAAAATTATTGCCGATAATACCGATTTAGTAAGCCAGTAACTGGACATAAGATATGTATTTGAGAATAGCTCAAAGTATATAGAACTCGTAGATGGAAAATGAACCAAGGAGTCAAGATAGTATACATATGTGTCAAGATCGGCGTACCGCGTCGGATCGGTAAATATAGCGACGCCAAAAGTTACGAAAGCTATAGCTCCGTACCATATCCAATACAGGGTACTGTTATTTGGTCTATCTATGGCTGTATTGCTGATAGGATTTTCGATCATATTATTACCCTGACACGACGTCGCCGCTTGTTCAGACGGGCTGATGCTGATTAGTTCGACAAATGCCATCGACAACGGCAGAGAAAATATTACGAATTGTTAGAGACTTTTTCGTGCTGAATACAACGTAACTTGGGATCCGATACCCCAGTTTAACGAGCTCACTCAAGCGCCAACGGATTGGAATATATGGCTTCCGTGCAAGCCAGAACGTGTTCCGGACGATGAAATAATGCCGCAAGGGCGAGCGATGGACTGGGCGAAATCTGCCCATGATGTTGATTGCGTCTTCGCCCATGTCATGAGCCATGACGGCATCTGTAATAAGCACATTTTCAAAGCCGGATGCTCGCGCCCGAAAACACCATTCATGATCGATGCCGTCGATGAACAATTGCTCCCACATCGGTCCAACAGCGAACCAGGCTTTGCGGGTTAGCATCGTTCCCGAGGTGGCAAAGGTTGCTCCCCCCGCTATGTCGTTGGATGAGGTACCGTCATGGAGCACGGCCTTTCGATCGCGCAGCAGCGGAGCGACGCAGGCCAGTGAACGGCCCTCGGTCTGAATTGCGGTAGCAGCGGCCGCAAGGCGGTCCATCATTTCGGTAGTCGGTCGGCTGTCTTGGTCTAACATCAGCACGAAGTGCGCGCCGGTATCGATTGCCGTGCCGACTGCCTGGTTCAGCGCTCGCGCCAAGCCCAGGTTGGCGGCATTAAGGATTATGGACACACCCGGCTGCGATTGCAGCTTGTCGCGTTGCTTATCGCTGATTGCGTTGACCACTGCGACGACATGGACGCCCCACGTTGCCAATGTCCTGACGTTGTCGAGGTCGCTATCGGACGGATGAAATAATACTATTGCAACCGCGATATCGGCACGGTTGACTCGAACGTTGAGTGTTTGATGTTGAGGCGTCATGGGCAAGGCCTGTTTACTGCACGCGCTGGCCAAAGTGGCGCGTACGCGGAAAGCGGCTGCGCTGCCGGTTTTCAGAAACTACGTCAATCCGCATACCAGGCCGTCGAGCGCTATACACAGGTCGACTAAATCATTCCCAGTGCGAGAGCGATGCGCAGTTGCACCACACCAGTTCGGGTCCGTCGGAATTGACCTGCCTGGCGAACAAGCCACCATCGATCGGAAAAACGTCCTTGCGCCACCGCATCGAGTACCGATCGCTCCACCTCGGAACCGAGGACAACATGTCGCATCCACAGGATGTGATCATGATACCAGCTCGAGCGAACGTCCCGTAGTTTCGCCCTCACTTCGGCCAGGCCACGCTTTGCGCCGTATAAATTGCTGGCGTGCTGCCGATAGAGGATTTCAGCGCCTTGGTCTCGGACCCATTTCATACCACGTGAACGACAGATCGCGTACAGGATCCAGTCGTGTGATGCATCGCTGCAAAGCGCTGGTGCCTGCTCCATCACCTCTGCGGCAACCTTTGCGGCGCGGCTGCTCAGTACATATGTGCACCCTGCCGACCCGCCTTGGAACAGGTAATCCAAGTTGGCGACCCGCCCGGCCTTATGCAACACCCATGCCGAATTTGCGCCGGTTTCATACGCGATGAGGTCTGACGAATACCCTTCCGCGTCCTCCTGGACCAAGCGATCCGTGGCGCGCAGCAGCTTGTCCGGCGTCCAGACATCGTCCTGGTCGGCAAATGCCACATAATCATAGGATTGGGGGTCGACTGCGCTCAACAGGAGGAAGAAGTTGCCGGTCGCCGCGCCTGTCGACAGGCCGTTGTTGTCGATGATCGTCATCCGATCGGGATGGCGCTCGGCCCAGTCGTGCAGGATCGACGGGGTGGCATCGCGCGATCCATCGTCGCGAACATAGACATGAACATCCACACCGCGCTGCCACAGGATCGAGATCAACTGCGTCTCGCAATGCGCGGCGCCGTTATAGGTGGCAAGGAGGACCGCCACCTGCGGATTTGGCATTTGTAGCTTCATCAAACCTGACCTGTCGTATCGATGCGATGGGCACCGGTGCAGCGGTTTATTCCGTTTGAGCGAACCACAGATCGAAACCTATACAAATACGCCCGCGCCGGACGATTCCGGCGGGCCTTTGGCACAGATGGGCGCAGGCTGGAACCCCGACAGGCACAAGCTGTGTTGAACCGCCATCGAAAGAGCCGCAAGGGTTTCACCATGAACGACTTCCCAACCCGCCGTACGATTATCTCGGGTGCATCGCTGGCGGGCGCATCCTTGGCCGGGGCAGCGTTGGCCAACATGTCGAACGAACAGACGGTGCCGGCCGGTGTACGAAACACCGCAGACAATGGCGTCGCCACGCCTATTTCAATCCGGCAGTTCGGCGCGATCGGCGATGGCGGCTTCCATCCGCTGTCGACCCGATTTCCTAGCCTTTCGGCCGCCCGGAACGAGTACCCGGTGGCAAGTGCTTTGTCGGAGTCGTTGGACGGCGCCGCGATCCAGGCGGCGATCGATTATGCCGAGCAACTCGGGCGGTCGCTGCAGGCACGGTGTTGCGTGCATATCCCCGCGGGGCGCTACAGGCTGTCGCGGTCCATTCGCTTGCCCAGCAACGTCGTGCTGATCGGCGATGGCATCGGTGTGTCGATCATCGACAATCAGAATACCCCCCTCGACGTCCCGCTTATCGTCAATGCCGATCCCGATGTCGTCGCGATGAGCATCGAAGACCTGTCCCTGCATGGTGGAACACACGGCATTCGGATCACGGCCAAGCAATATGTCGATGGCTTTGACCTGCACCGTGTGTCGTTCCAGATGCAATCTGACAAGAACCTGGAATGCAACAGGCTGTTGCAGATCGGCACGTTGGTTCAGTGCGTCTTCGCCAAGGCACCTTACGGTGTCTATGTCGCCGAATGGACGACGAATGTCGTATCGTTTCACGATTGTCGCTTCGAAGATCATTCGCGTACGGCATTGCGCCTCAACGGCGCGGAGTGTGTCAACTTCTTCGGTGGGCGCTTTGAATCGGGTCGGGGCATACACGGCAACGACCCCACGTTGAGCCTAGACGGTGCCGCTGCAGTGAATTTTCATGGCGTGTATTTCGAAGGTACGCCGCCCGTGCTGCTGCGCGAAAGTCGTTCCCGCCACGGTGTGACCTTTACCGGATGTCATTTCACCGGATCCGCCAATCCTGGCGGACCGCCTGGAGCCTATCGTTTCGAAAGCGATGGAATCGTCAATTTCGGACCGAACGACTGGGGCACTCCGTCCCCTGGTCCAGCACGCATGGCCATATTCGGCCCGAATGCCGGCTTGGTGGGAACGGGTCGTCGTTATCTGCTGCGTACCCCGACCGATTGGCGCATACATTCCGAACAAGTCGGTCTTGCACCGGGCGGCTCTCACGACCTCGTTACGATAACGCGCGTTGGCAGTGGCAAGGCAGCGGCGGGTATCGCTGGTACGATCGAACTGTCCCGCATGGCTCGTCGCCCGGACAATAGCGTTCTGGTGACGCTCACCACCTATCGACTGACGGCAACCGCGTCGGACGATCACCCCATCACAGTCGAACTGACGCCAACCGCCACTGGCACATCCCCGGTTCGGGTCGCATCAGGTCCAGCGGATGCGGCCCACGCGACCATTGTCATGACCGCCACGGATGGCTTGCCGAGCACCATCAGGTGGACGCTTGTTGCACAGGCTATCACATCCACGCCAGATTTCAGGATGGAACTCGATCTTGGATGAAATATGTCGGGTGTAGAGGCCGTCAGGCATCGAAGACGACGGATACTCAGTCTTTGCTAAGCGCGCGCGCCTCCTCCTCGTCGTCGGTCCGTGGATGCTCGCGACCCGGGACATCGACCGGGGGCTCGGTGGCATGCGCGGCCGCAGGTGCTTCTGGACCTTCAGGGGTCCCGTAAGAATTGCTCGGGTCTATATCGGGCATGGATGTCTCCTTGGCTTCGGTGGGAAACGCGCAGGATGACGATCTGTGCCCCTCGACCATGCGCAGCATCCAAAACGTGCATCGCCTTGTTATTGCGACGCACCGGATCTGATCCGCGTGGCAAGATCGACCGACAATGGGCTGGACGGGAAGAACTCTGCCCGCCTACGGTCTGGGTATGAGAATTGTTATAAGCCTCCTTCTTCCGATGGCGATGCTCTCGGCGTGCGCAACCTCGCGCGACCTTCCGGCTGACTATATCGGCACGATCAAAACACAGACGGGCGCATCCGAAGTCGCCGCATGCGTAGGGCAATCGGTAGCCGTCACGCCGGTGACAACCGCCGACGGCTTGGTCGTCGATGCCCCGGGCGCACGCCCTCCCCGGCGCTACACGATTAAGCAGACCAAGGAGGAAACCGTTATTGTCATTGAAGGTGGTTATGCACCGGGCTTGGCGGCTTCGGATACAGCTGCGCTGAAATGTACCATGCGGGCCCGCTGAATGCGCAAGATGCTGCATGCGGGAATACTGGCTGCGGCACTCCCACTGCTGCTGTGCGCATGCAACAAGACGGTACCTGACCGTCCAAAGGATACGACGACGAAGGATCGGCAACAGGTCGAAGAAATCGATCTGTCGGTTCGACTTCGCGTCGCCGAGGCTCGGATTGCCAAACTGGAACGTCGGGTCTTCGAGCTGCAGGCGGCACCGGGCACGGTCGAGGCAGATCTGTTGCGACAGAGATTGACCGTTACCGAAGCCGCGCTGGCCGACGCGACGCGAGCAAGTGCCGACGTGCCGATGCCCGTGCCGGCGCCTACGCCACCGGGTCCAAGACCTGGACGCAAAAGCACAGCTCGAACGGAGCCGACCTCACCAGCCGCGCCGCCTCTATCACGGTCGAGCGTCAAGTCACCGACCGTGGCGCCCCGACTAAAGCTAGTCGATCCCAAGACATTCGAAATGACGCGCTAATCCGCGATCACACCGCCTTGCTGCGTCGTAATGTCGTCAGCAAACCGAGCGCACGGCTGATCAAAGCCCGCCCCGACGGAACGATTGCCAGAGCCATGACCGCCGCTGCGTACGTCCCGATCAGCGCGACGAGAATATCCAGCACGCCGCCCCGGGGCAGAGCCTGATCAATTACGGCGAGGATCGCCGCAGAAGCACCGAGCGCCAGCGCGACCGGTCCTAAAGCCCGCAGCATCACCCCAAGACCGACATGGCCGACCCGCGTCGACACCACGACGAAGAGTGGCAATTGTACCAGATACAACGAAATCGTCGCTCCTGCCGCGACTCCGACGGCTCCCCAACGCAAGCCGACGATATAGGCGAGAATTGTGACGCAAGACGCGATCCCGGTGCAGGTGAAATATTGCTTGGTGCGCGCCTGCGACATGAACAACCAGCTTGCCGCCATCGATATCGGCATAGCCATTGTCCCCAGCGTGATCCACTGGAAGATCGGCGTCATCGCCAGCCATCTCGGGCCGAACAGCAAGCCGATCACCGTTTCGGCATTGAACACCGCAAACAACATTCCCGGCATGATAATGAACGCCAGAACCTGGAACAACAGCGTGAAGATGTTGCGGTACCGCTCCGGATCGTCATTGAGCCGCGACAGGATTGGGAAAGCCAGACGGTCCACCGGCACTGCAAGCTGACTAAACGGCGCCCATCCGAGCTTCCATGCGCGGTCATAAATGCCAAGTCCCGCCTCGCCCACGCGAATACCGATCAGGGTTTTATCGACCGAAATGCTGAGATATTGAACGAGCTTCAGCCCCGTCACGTCACCGCCATAGCGGAGCATCGCGGCGATCGGCCGCCAATGGCCCGGCCGACCGGGTTTCCATCCCGAGTAGACCCAGTTGAGCACGGCCGTGGTTAGCGAAGCGACTGCCTGGTTCACGACCAGAGACCAATAGCCGAGTCCTGCTACTGCGCTCGCGATCCCGGCGGTAACGCCGAGGATTAGCGAACAGGCGTCGATGATCGCGATACGCGTGAACTGCATGTTCCGGCTGACGAGGAACCCGTGAAGCTGACCGGTTCCGCCGATGACAATCATCAAGCTGGACGCCAGAGCGACCATCGCCACCCGCGGCTCGCCGTACATCCACGCAATTGCCGGCGAAAGCGCCGCGAATAGGATAGCGACGCCTACACTCAGCGCGATGTTCAACCAGAAGACGGTCGATAGCTCGGTCTGGTCGATCTTTCCGCGCTGAATCACCGCATGACCGAGGCCGAAGTCGGTGAAGAGTTGCACCATTCCTAAGATCGGCGCGACCATCGCCACGATACCGAATTCGGACGGGCTGAGCAGGCGTGCGAGGACGATCTGCGAGGCGAAGGTCAGGAAGAACCGAAGCCCCTGCCCGGCGAGGATCGCGGACCCACCGCGGACGGATCGGTCGCGCAGGTCGTCCGGTACAGCATCTTGCATGGATATACGCCCAGTAACGATCAGAAATTAAAGATCAGGAGTTGATGAGAGAAAATTTATTGGCCTCGACAAAGCGGTCGAGTGCTTCCGGACTGTCCATGGTTTCGATCGCACGACGATCTGAATAATGATCGCGGCTCGCTACCTTTACCCAGCTAAAACCGGCGTGTTCAGCTGTGAACAGAAACAGTCGCTCGATTGCATGTTGTATTGTCCGGCGAGTCTGTCCCTTCTCCTCGGGAAAATCATCATAGCCAAGATTGAGCGCCAGCAACGGGGCCAGCGCGGCCGTTCGCGCCCAGAACATCGAACCGGATGGAAAATCGAGAACCTGACGCGAGGTCACCGCGAATCCCATCCTACGGGCCAGCTTACGTGATCGTGAAAAGACGTGGTCCCAATGAAGATGCGCACGGATCGGCTCGAAATGCTGGGTCATAACGATCCCGAGCGAGCGATGCCGTTCGAACATCGTGATGATGCTTCGCACGGTTGCAGGCGATCCCAGCAACCCATCAATAAGGGTATCGCGCCATCTCTGCCCGACCGACGACTTTGCGCTCTTCTTGCCGTGCACGAAAAGGACATACTCATATTTGTCGTAGACGTCTGCAAAGGTGACGAGCTTCGGTGCAATGTCCCGACCGCGATTAGGGGCGATGCGAACATCGACTTTGCCTTTGCCCAACGTCGCGAACGCAGCCAGAATCCGCTGCCGCTTCTGTTCATCGCTTGTCGAGACGTAGAGATCGAACTCGAATGGTATGTTACGGAGAACCTCGCGCATCTCGCCGGCAAGGTCGTCATAGAAAAGATGGCATACGACGCAGATGCTAGGCTTGACGCCCAACAACTCGGTTTCGAAAGAGAACGGAACGGCCACGCTAAGATCTGAGACATGCTTCGGGCGCGAACGGCCATGGACGGCGGGCGTGACCACCCAATATACGCGACGCATCAGAGGTCGCAGCTTTGCCAGCGCGGCTTGATTAACCATCCTACGAATTCCTTCCCGGATCATCCCGGTCCTGCTTGGGGCGCCCCTATCCTGCTGGGATACGGATGCAAAGGTGCATGGTCATATCTGCGCTGAATGAACGATTGCAGATGATCCTAATGGCTCTGTATAGGGCGCCGATGACCTCGCCCGTCCAGCTAATCCACCCCCGCCGATTTGGTGATGCCCGCGGTTGGTTCACCGAAGTGTACAGCGAACCAGCCTTTGCCAAGCTCGGAATCGACTGTCGTTTCGTACAGGACAACCACTCGTTGTCGGTACCGAAATACACCCTGCGCGGCCTGCATTTCCAGACGCCGCCCCGCGGGCAGGACAAGCTGGTGCGGTGCGTGCGCGGTACGATCTTCGACGTCGCCGTCGACATCCGCAAGGGTTCGCCGACCTACGGCCAGTGGGTCGGGGCCGAGCTGTCGGCAGAGAACGGCCACCAGTTGTTCATCCCGATCGGCTTCGCCCATGGTTTCGTGACGCTCGAGGACAATTGCGAAGTCTCGTACAAATGCTCGGACACCTATGCACCCGAGAGCGATGGCGGTATCCGCTGGGATGACCCCGCGATCGGTTCGGGCGGCATCGACTGGCCGATGCCCGCCGGCACCGCCCCCGAGCTATCGGCCAAGGATGCGGTGCAGCCGTTGCTCGCCGATTTCGACAGCCCCTTTCCCTATGACGGCCGCCCGCTGGCGCCGCTCGCCTGAAGGACAGACCCATGCGCATCTTCGTCACCGGCGGGGCCGGCTTCATCGGTTCGGCCCTCGTCCGTCACCTGATCGAGAATACCGACCATGAGGTCCTGAACTTCGACAAGCTGACCTATGCCGGCACGCTGTCGACGGTCGAGCGCGTTGCAAGTTCGAACCGCTACCGCTTCGTCCAGGGCGACATCTGCGACGCAGACGCGGTCAAGGCCGCGATCGCCGAGTTCAAGCCCGAGATCGTCACGCATCTCGCGGCCGAAAGCCATGTCGACCGCTCGATCGACGGCCCCGGTGCGTTCGTCCAGACTAACGTCGTGGGCACCTTCACGATGCTGAGCGAAGCGCGCGCCTATTGGCTCGGTCTCGACGACGACGCGAAGGCGGCGTTCCGCTTCCATCACATCTCGACCGACGAGGTTTACGGCTCGCTCGGCGATACAGGACTGTTCACCGAAGAGACCCCGTACGACCCGCGCTCGCCTTACTCGGCGTCGAAGGCGGGCTCCGATCATCTCGTCAGCGCATGGGGTCACACCTTCGGACTGCCGGTACTGATCACCAACTGCTCGAACAATTACGGGCCGTACCACTTCCCCGAAAAGCTGATCCCGCTGATGATCGTCAAGGCGCTCGCTGGCGCCGACCTGCCGGTTTATGGCAAGGGCGACCAGGTCCGCGACTGGCTGTTCGTCGAGGATCACGTCCGCGCGCTGCACGCGGTGTTCGAAAAGGGCGAGCCCGGCCGGACCTACAATGTCGGCGGCAACAACGAGAAGCAGAACCTCGAGGTCGTGAAGACCGTCTGCACGATCCTCGATCGCCTCCGCCCGCGCGCCGATGGCCAGTCCTACGCGACGCAGATCACCTACGTCGCCGACCGTCCGGGGCACGACAAGCGCTATGCGATCGACGCGAGCCGGATCAAGAACGAGCTCGGCTGGGAGCCTGCCGAGACGTTCGAGACGGGCATCGAGAAAACCGTCGCCTGGTATCTCGACAACCAGGGCTGGTGGGAAGCGATCGTCGCCGAGCATAAGGCCGACCAGCGCCGCGGGCTTTCCGTATGAGCGACGTGAAGCGGATCCTCGTTACTGGCGGTAACGGCCAGCTTGGTACCGAGCTGAAGCGCTACGCCTGGCCAGAAGGTTGGGCGGTCACCGCGATCGACATCGACGAGCTCGATCTGCGCGATACCGCTGCGATTACCGCGATGGTCGCGTCCCAGCCATGGGCCGCGGTCATCTCAGCCGGTGCTTATACTGCCGTCGACAAGGCCGAGAGCGACATCGTCACCGCCTGGGCCGTCAACGCGATGGCACCAGCGGCGTTTGCGGAAAGCTGCGCCAAGACCGGCATCCCGATCGTCCAGGTCTCCACCGACTATGTTTTCGACGGCGCGCGCGATGGCGCGTGGGAAGTGACCGATCCGGTCGCCCCGCTCGGCGTCTACGGCGCCTCGAAGCTCGGTGGCGAACTGGCGGTGCGCACCTCGGGCGCCCGCCATGCGATCGTCCGCACCGCGTGGGTGGTCAGCGCCCACGGCAACAACTTCATCAAGACGATGCTCCGCGTCGGTGCGACCAACCCGACGCTGCGGGTGGTCGACGACCAGCATGGCAGCCCGACGTCGGCGACCGATCTCGCAGCCGCACTTGCAACGATCACGATGCGCCTAGTCGAGGACCCCACCGCGCCCACCGGGACCTACCACTTCAGCAACGCCGGTGCGGTCACTTGGGCTGGTTTCGCGCGCGAGATCTTCGCGCAGAGCGCCGCACGTGGCGGGGCCAGCGCCGAGGTGCAGGGCATCACCACCGCCGAATACCCGACGCCGGCAACGCGCCCCGCCAATTCGTTGCTGAGCCATGACGCGATCACCCGCGACTACGGCATCCATCCGCCAGCGTGGCAGACCGCGCTCGGCAATATCCTCGACGAACTGCTCGGGGCATCCAACAAGGAGACACGCGCGTGAAGGGCATCATTCTCGCAGGCGGCTCGGGCACGCGCCTCCATCCGGCCACGCTGGCGGTCAACAAGCAGTTGCTCCCGGTCTACGACAAGCCGATGATCTATTACCCGCTGTCGGTGCTGATGCTCGCCGGCATCCGCGACATCCTGATCATCTCGAGCCCCGAATATATCGGCAACTACAAGAACCTGTTCGGTGACGGGTCGGCGCTCGGCCTGACCATCGCCTATGCCGAACAGCCCAAGCCCGAGGGTCTCGCCCAGGCGTTCACGATCGGTGCTGACTTCATCGGCGACGACAATGTCGCGCTGGTGCTCGGCGACAACATCTTCTTCGGCGCGCACCTGACCGACCTGCTGGCAAGCGCGGTCGCGCGCAAGAGCGGCGCGACGGTGTTCTCCTACCGCGTCGAGGATCCCGAGCGCTACGGCGTCGTCGAATTCGGCGAAGGCGGCAAGGCGATCAGCCTCGAGGAGAAGCCCGAAAAGCCCAAGTCGCATCATGCGGTCACCGGCCTGTATTTCTACGACAACCGCGTCGTCCAGCTCGCCCGCGACCTGAAGCCGTCGGCCCGCGGCGAACTCGAGATCACCGATCTCAACCGCCTCTACATGGAAGCAGGCGATCTGTTCGTAGAACAGATGGGCCGCGGCTATGCGTGGCTCGACACCGGCACGCACGACTCTTTGCTCGAAGCCTCGGAGTTCGTCCGCACGATCCAGCACCGCCAGGGTATCCAGGTCGCGTGTCTGGAGGAGATCGCGTTCCACCAGGGCTTCATCACCACCGATCAGGCACGCGCGGCCGGCGAACGCTTCAAGAAGACCAACTACGGTCGGGCAATCCTGAACGCAGTGGAAGAGCGCTGAGCGTACGGAACCGAGGACAGAATATGGACGTCATTCCCAAGGGTATCTGGCCGAGCTTCAGCGAAGAAGAGGCGCTGGCTGTTGCGGACGTCGTCCGCTCCAACAAGGTGAACTACTGGACCGGTCAGATCGGCCGCGAGTTCGAGAAGAGCTTTGCGGCCTGGACGGGTACGCCGTACGCCGTCGCCTTGGGCAATGGTACGCTGGCCCTCGACGTTGCTCTCAAGGCATTGGGTATCGGCGCTGGCGACGAGGTTATCGTCACGCCACGCACCTTCATCGCGTCGATCTCCTGTGTGGTTAGCGCAGGTGCAACACCAGTATTTGCTGATGTCGATCCCGACAGCGGTAATATTAGCCCGGCAACCATCTCGGTCCAGATCACCGAAAAGACCCGGGCCATCATCGCCGTGCACCTTGCCGGATGGCCTTGCGACATGGACGGAATCATGGCGCTAGCCTCCGAGCACGGGCTTGTCGTCATCGAAGACTGCGCACAGGCGCATGGTGCGATGATCGGCGACCGCAAGGTCGGCAGTATCGGTCATGTCGGTGCCTGGTCGTTCTGTCAGGACAAGATCATGACCACCGGCGGCGAAGGCGGCATGGTGACGACTAACGACAAGGCGCTCTGGTCGACGATGTGGTCCTACAAGGATCATGGCAAGAACTGGGATGCGATCTACCACCGCGAGCATGCTCCGGGGTTCCGATGGGTTCATGACAGCTTCGGCACCAACTGGCGGATGCTGGAAGTCCAGGCTGTGCTCGGCGAAATCCAGCTTCGTCACATCTCGGCCTGGACGCAGCGGCGTACCGAAATCGCAATGCGCATCGCCGATGCCCTGTCGCATCACGAACAGGTCGTCCGCGTACCACTGCCTGCAGCGAACCTTCGCCATGCTTATTATCGGCAATATGGGTATGTTCGGCCGGACGGTCTCCATGCCGACTGGTCGCGCGACCGTATCGTTGCCGACCTGAACGCCGCAGGCGTTCAGGTGCTCCACGGAACATGCTCGGAAGTCTATCTGGAAAAGGCGTTCGACGGCACCAGCTATCGTCCCGAGACGCGGCTGCCGGTTGCAAAGGAACTCGGCGAGACCAGCCTGATGTTCCTTACCCATCCAACGATCAGCGATGCCGAACTCGACAGAGCGGTCGATGCGATCGACGTGGTCTTGAACAACGCCAAGCGCTAAGCTTCTAGAATGGCGTTAGTCCTGCAAACAAAGCCGTACGATTAAGGGCTCGTGCGGTAGGTTACGAAGATCGTTTAGCCACCGAGCCAAACGCTGGCGGCGTAAAGATATCAAAGAGCAGTCAAAACGACCGACTGTTCTTTGATGACGCCACGCTGAAAGTTGAGCTGGTCCCGATACGGCTAAATCCTGTGCCAATAGCGATCGAGCGCCCGCGAAACCTACTGGGGCGGGCGTTCCGATCCCATGAACTCGGTCATGGTTGCTGCCTCTCCCGAGGAAATCCCCTCGCGCTGCACGACCTTGCCTATCGTGCGCACCAGGATCCGCAGATCGAGGCCGAGCGACCGCGTGTCGACATATTCGACGTCGAGCCGCAGCTTGTCGTCCCATGACAGGGCGTTGCGACCACTGACCTGCGCCAGACCGGTCAGTCCGGGGCGCACCTCGTGTCGGCGTTGCTGCTCCGTGCTGTAACGCGGCAAATAGCGCATCAGCAGCGGCCGCGGCCCGACCAAGGTCAGGTCGCCGCGGATGATGTTGATCAGGGACGGCAATTCGTCGATGCTCGTCGATCGCAGGAACCGACCGAACGCCGGTAGTCGATCCGCGTCGGGCAGCAACATGCCGGCTTCATCCCGGGCGTCGGTCATCGTCCGGAACTTGAGGATCGGAAACGGCTCGCCGTGATATCCCGCGCGTACCTGCCGGAACAGGATCGGGCTGCCGAGCTTGATCCGCACTGCCAGGGCGACACCCAGAACCAGCGGGGACAACACTATCAGCGCCGTGCTGGCCGCGACGACGTCGATTGCCCGCTTGGTGACGGCGTAGGTTCTGGACGGCTTTGCCATGACTAGTCTCTTCCAGCGGCTTAGGTGGCGCGGTCGGGGCGAGGCCAGACCGTCGAACCATCGGCCAGCGACCGCAACGCCGTGCAACCAACCCCGAGGATGACGTCCCGACCGATCGTGATGCCCTGCAGCACTTTGGTCAGCGGGCCGATCAGCGTGCTCTCGCCGATCGCGCTCGCGCCGCCCAGGAACGCCCCCGGCGCGATGATCGCGTTGGATCCCACCTTCGCATCGTGGCCGATGATCGCACCGCTGTTGACGGCACTGAAGGGTGCGAGGATCGCCCCGACCGACAGGATCACGCCATGCGCCACGAACGCCCCGTTGCCGATCGTCACACCATCGGCGACGACCGCATGACGCGAGACCATCGGCGGACAGGCGATATTGCGCGCCTGCAGCCAGGTCACCAGGTCCATGCGACGTTTCAAGGATCGCCGATCGGTCGCGCCGATGCCGAGGATCACGCCGTCGAACTCCGTAGCCTGCACGGCGAGCTCGTCGAGGTAGCCGCGGTGGACAGGTGCGAAGCTACCAGGATCCAGCGCATAGCAGGCGGCGATCCTGTAGCCGCGCGACTGGGCGATCTCGGCGACTTCCCGGGCGAAACCACCGCCACCAAGAATGGCGAGCGTGGGTTGAGACGTTGGTTGAGACGTGGGTTGAGACATGGGGTGTCTGTGCCTAGATAGCCGCGCCCCCATCGACGCGAACGATCTGACCGGTGATCGAACGCGCGGCGGGGGAAAGCAGGAAGAGGATCGTATCCACGACGGAATCGACGGTAGCCGGTCCGGCGGGACTGTTCTTGGCGAGCCGTTCCCGGAACGCATCGTCGTAGAGATGGGAAAAACTCTGCGTCATCTCGGTATCGATCCAGCCGGGTGCGACACCGACCGCACGCCGGGGACCGATTTCGCGCGCCAGACCGCTGACGAGCGTGCTCAGTCCGGCCTTCGATGCCGCATAGGTCACGATACCGGCCTCAGGCCGCTCGGCTGCGATCGACGACACGGCACAGAAAACCGCTGCCTCGGCGGACACTCGCCGGCTCGCGAACTGGGCTCCGAACACGGTCGGGGCCATCAGGTTGAGCGTATAGAGCTGTTCGACGTCCTTGACCGACATGGTGCGCATCGGTTTCAGCCGCTGCATGCCCGCGCAATAGATCAGCGCCGTCAGGGGCCCGTTGGCGGCAACGACATCGGCCACCAGTTTCGGAATCGAATCGAGCGCCGTGACATCGGCCGGAAACGCGGTCGCGCCGCGCTCGCATAACGGCTGGAGCCGTTCGCTACGACGCGCGACGACCGAGACGGCATGATCCTCCAGCAATCGCTCGGCGAGGCGGAAGCCGATGCCGCTGCTCGCCCCGACGATCAAGGCATGGCCGCGCTCAGCCATCGGACAACGCACTTCCCGCAATCGCGACGAGATCGTCGACGGTCTCCGCCTTGCTGATCTCTTCCGGATTGGTCGCGACGTTCAGGCCGTCGTACAGCGACAGCAGGTTGAGGATCGCCAGCGAGTCATAATCGGGAATATCGGCAAGGACCTTGTCGCCCGTAAGCGGCTCTGTGGTTTCCAGCGTAGTGGCAATTTCAGCGATGAATTCTGCGCGATTCATTGGATTTCACTTTCATAGAGATAGGGAGGACAGACGAACATCGGTTCTGTCTCGATCGCGCAGGCCGCCCAGCTCAATCCCACGCCGAAGCCTGCAAATATCGATCGCTGCGCACGCGCACCATAGGAATCGGACAGGAATCCGCAGATCGTACCGGGAATGGACGCCGAATTCTGGTTGCCGTAAATCGACTGCGTCGAGCTCGGTAACTTCTCTTCGGCGAGACCCAGTCTCTTCTGGACGTTTCGCAGGATGTACCGGTTGGGCTGGTGCAGCACGAAGTGGCCGATTTCATCGGCACGCCACCCCACGCTATCGAGTATCGACGTAAGCATCGCCGGTACGCGCTTCAACGTGAAGTTGAACACCGCGGCGCCGTTCATTTCCATCAGCGCGGGCTTGCCCTCGTCCTCTGCATCGCGACGAAGGCCACTGTTGGGGATGTACAACCCCTTCTCGCCCGAACCATCGCTGTAGAGCTGAAAGCGAGCAAAGCCGGGCTTGCGCTCGATCAGGATCGCCGCGCCTGCATCGCCCATCAACGGCGTGATCGCGTGATTGTCGTTGGGTACCATGCGGCTGGCGACATCTCCGACGCACAGTAAGACGCGCTGCAATCCGCTTTCGACGAGGCTCGCCGCCATCGACAGGCCGTAAACGAACCCGCTGCACCCCAGTCGCATATCGAAGCAGGCGGTATCGATACGCATGCCGAGCATGTGCTGAAGCCGGATGGCCGTCGACGGAGATGCATAGTCCGGCGTCTGGGTGACAAGAATGAGCCCATCGATACCAGCCGCGTCTATACCGAGCCCCTCCAGCAGGCGCTGTGCCGAATGCAGGCACAGGTCCGCCGTGGTCGTATCGGGCCGGATCACAACATGCCGCGACGACAGGCCGATCGAACGCTGGAGCCGGTCGCCCTCCTCCACCGACAAGCCCAACGCTTCGCGCTCATCCACGAAATCGAGTTTGCGCCCGCCGACCGTCGTGACCATGCCGGTGATGCCGACGTTCTTGAACGTCACCTCAGCCATGTGCGATGGCCCCGGCGACATAGGCGATCCACTGGCGCAGTTCGCGCAGCGGCGATTTATCGGCGTCCAGAACGGCGTCGTTCGCGAGCGGAATATAGGACCCCGTGGCGTTCTCGACTTCCGTCTCCGTCTGCAGCAGCAGCTCGACTACGGCGAAGGAATCGATCTCGGTGAAAAGGTCGTGGTCCAGCGGCAACGCCGCGAGATCGTCGCGTGACCATTCAGCAGAGAGGTTGGCAAGCACGCGGCGGACGATTGCCTCTGCCGCGGCCAGATCAGGAGTCTGTGACGGAGAAATGCTGCTCATTCTTTGGTCCTTGCTCTAGTTGGTAACGACGCTCGAGGTCGTTGGTCGACAACACCGCAAACCCGTTGCTGTCGTAAAATTCGGCGACCATCTGGTTTCTCGGCCCCGCACGATAAGAGGCGATCACGCCGGGATGCCGGTCGCTGATATACCGCAATATCGCGGTCTCGACACGACGACCCAGCGCCCGACAACTCATCAGGAGGTTCTCGATTTCACCGTTTCGCACGATGGCGACAGCCACCAATCCCATGTCACCAAACCGATCGGCGACACGGAAGCCGTAGACATGGCCCTCCTGCATCGCCTGCTCGATTTCGGCTTCGACATACCGGCGACAGGTCAGGTTGAACTGGTTGGTCTTGTTGGTGAGCTGGGTGATACGGCGTAGCTGGGCGCGATCGTTGACGCTCGCGTCCACCGTGATGGCAAGCGATGCGAGATATTCGTCCAAGGTCGTGGCCGAACCACGCGCCTGGCTGCGTTCGGCCTCGGCCTGATACTGCTCGGCCTTGACGGCGTCTTCTGCCGTGAGACTGCGCGCGCGCAAACTCACGATCTGATCCAGGACGACCAGCGCTTCCTCGGGACGCTCGCGTGGAAACAGTCGCGCATCGACCTGTGGCAGGCGGGTACCGACCTCCTCCACTTCGAACGGATTGTCGTCCAGGAAAACGAAGGCATCGAGGCCCAAATTGAGCTGGTCGGCGATCGCCCGGATGTTCTCGCTCTTGGGCTCCCAGTTGCTGCGATATGCGGTGATGTCGGCGAGCGCGAGGGGCATCGACCGCTTCTCGAAAACATCGAGGAAATCCGCCTCGTTGTTCTTTGTCACGGCACAGATGAGAACGCCTAGCGCACGAAGCCGTTTGAGCTGCTGTTGCAGCGTGAAGTGGATGATGCCGGGGTATTCGCGGTCGATGTCCACGCCCTCGGAGCCGACCTCGCCGACGATCCCGCCCCATAATGTGTTATCGGCATCGACCACGATCGCCTTTCGTCGCGGACGCAGGAAAGTCCGCACGGCCCCTGCATAGGCTGCGATGATCGCGGTCGCCGCGGCCGGCGTATAGGGCGCCTGCATCAGGTACCGGTTGCGCTCGCGGAACGCATTGGCATAACCGATACCGGCAATGACACCCGCGATGTCGACGACGCTCACGCGCTCCGATGCCGCGGCAAGATCGAAAAAGACCCGGTCGATCGCGTTTTTGGCCTCGATCTGCTGGTGAAGGTCGCTGTCGACCGACGAGTGTGGACGATACGGAATGGTGTTGAGCACTACGACACCGGCACCACGATCCAACCAAGCGGTGACGCGTCGAGCCAGGTCTCGGGCACGCTCGATGCTTTCCCCGTCCGGCGCCACGTCGAAAAACCAGCGATGGTCGAGATGAAGCACGAGAAAGTCAAAGCGACTGTCGCTTTCCAGCGTCTGAACGATCTGGGCGAAGTCGAGGTGCTCGATCGTCATGTCGCAAACGTCGGTCAGTTGGGCCGCAAGTTTCGTGAAAGGTTGCGTGATGACATTGCCGACCATGGCAAGTGATACGCGACGCTTTGTCGTCAAAGATGCTTCGGTGTCGCTGGCGCTGGGCTTTCCGCCGACATCCTTTTGCTCAAGGATCATAGAGAATTTCTCACAGGAAATGACGGACATACGCTTGGTTTTGCGAGCTAGCCGCGCCTTGCGTTATGGATCGGAACAGTTCAAGAAAAATTTGAATGCCGCTGGATACACCCCATGCCGGCCCAATCCAAGGAACGGAAATTCGCGTGGATGTGACCGGATATTTGGCCACGAGAACCTTTTCCAAGGCTGATCAAGATACGTTCGCGGCGCTGTCCGGTGATCGCAACCCGATGCATGTCGACCCCGTCTCCGCCCGACGGACGCAGGCCGGTGCGCCCGTCGTGCACGGCGTGCACGGCGTATTATGGGCACTCGATCGGTTCGCGGAAACGGCCCCGGACCGCCGCATGGACGCGGTCAACGTGCGGTTCGAACGGTTCCTCTATGTCGGGGAAACCATCGAGGCGCTGGTCGTCGGCAATACACCCGACAAGGTGACGATCGAGCTTCGCACCGATGGCACGCGCGCCGCGCTGATCACCCTCGGCTTCACGGCGACACCCGGCCCGCTCGCACCGCCCTCGACCTCCAGCGCCCCGCATTCGGTTGCAGAACCCATATTGCGCAACGTTCAGGATCTTGACGGCGTATCCGATGCCTTCCTGCTGGTCGGCACTCCCGCCGACGCGATGGCCGCCTTTCCGGCCGTGGCAGGCGTCCTGGGTCCGAACCGGGTCCGCGGGTTTGCCGCGCTATCGACTTTGGTAGGGATGGAATGCCCCGGGCTCTTGTCGATTTTCTCCAAGCTGTCCGTCGAATTTGACGATTCCAAGGACGGTGAAGGCGAGGCGTTCCATTACACGGTGCGCCGCGTACAGCAGTTGCTACGCTCGGCAGTCATAGACCTCCAGGCTCCAGGCCTGTCCGGTTTCGTCGAAACGTTCGTTCGGCAGCCACCGATCGTCCAGCCGAGCGTCGAGACGTTGCGGTCGCAGGTCGTCGAGGGTTTCAGCCGCGACGACCGCGTGCTGGTCGTCGGTGGGTCTCGGGGCCTCGGCGAGCTGACGGCCAAGCTGACGGCGCTTGGCGGGGCGGACGTGACGATCACCTATGCGCGCGGCAGCCAGGAAGCACAGGCGATCGCGACCGAGATCACGGCAGCCGGCGGACGATGCCGCGCCGTCGCGATGGACATCGAGGCCTCGCTGGATGCCCAGCTCGCGCTGCTTGGTGGCGCGTTCACCCACTGCTATTATTTCGCGACACCGCCGATCTTTCGTAAGCGCGGCCTGCTGTATGACCGGGCGGTACTAGACAATTTCACGCTGTTCTACGTCGACGCGTTTGCGACGATCGCCCAGTATCTGATTGGATTGGATCCAAGCACGCGACTCTTCTTCCCATCCACCTCGGCCATTGACGAGCGTCCCAAAGGGGCATTGGAATATGTCATCGCCAAGCAGGCCGGCGAGGCGCTATGCGGCGAACTGGCACGCCAGTTTCCCAAGGCACGCATCGTGTCTCAACGCCTGCCGCGAATTCTGACGGATCAGACCGCGACGGTACTTCCGGTGCGCAGCGCAGATCCGCTGGAGCTGCTACTGCCGATCCTCGCCGACCTGCACCAGAGCCAGAACTGATCGGGCGGGGGGCGAGCAGCCACCCCCCGATATCAGCATGAATTGCATGCACCAGACGGGCGCTCATTAGCTGCTACTGCGTAGAAAAGCACCCCGGGGTTTTTCCTGCCGCAATCGTAACGACCGGCTTATTAGGTGGAAGCACGCCACCCCGTATGTTTGAATGGTAGCACAAAACTCCCCCGCCGAACTATTATCGACAGGGCTGGGTTCGCGGCCTTTGCTATCTCGAAGACCTTCGCAATCTAGCATATGCTGCATCATCCATGGGCGTAGAACCGCAGCCTCATTGGAATCGTCGCATTGATAATTAAAATTTATGGTAGTTTCGATACCATTCAACAAAGCGCGGCACACCTTCTGTAATGGTCGTTCGGGGTTCAAACCCCAGATCACGTTGGATTGCGCCGATGTCCGCAAAGGTGTCGCGCACGTCGCCCGGCTGCATTGGCAGCATCAGACGTTCGGCGGGACGGCCGCACGCCTGTTCTATTAATGTGATCATCTCGCCGAGATTCTCCGAACGACTGTTGCCGATGTTGTAAATCCGGTGCGGGCTGACGCTGCCGCCCGCCTTGGTCGCGCCGTCGTCGGCTGGCGGACTGTCAAGGCAGGCGGCGACGCCGGCAACGATGTCATCGATATAGGTGAAGTCACGCCGCATCCGGCCCTCGCCGAATACATTGATCTGCCGGCCATCGAAGATCGCCTTAGTGAACAGCCACATCGCCATGTCAGGCCGACCCCAGGGGCCGTAGACAGTGAAGAACCGCAAGCCGGTCTGCGGCAGGCGGTAGAGATGTGCGTAGGTCTCGCTCATCAGCTCGTCTGCCTTCTTGGTGGCGGCGTAGAGCGACAGGGGCTGGTCGACGCGGTCCTCGACGCGGAACGGCAAAGTGTCGTTGCCGCCATATACCGAGGAGGAGGACGCGTAGACAAAATGCTCAACCCGACGGTGGCGTCCGATCTCGATCATGTTGAGGTGACCGGCAAGATTGGCCTGGAGATAGGCGCGCGGATTCTCGATTGAATAGCGAACGCCGGCCTGCGCGCCAAGATGGACGATGCGGTCGAAATGCTCGCCATCGAGCGCACCGTCGAGCGCGACGTGATCAGAAAAATCGACCTGTTTGAAGGTGAAGCGTCCGTCCGAATTGGCGGCATCCTTGTCGAGCTCGGCCAGCCGCGCGTGCTTGAGCGTGACGTCGTAATAATCGTTGAGGCTGTCGATACCGAGCACCGTGTCGCCGCGGGTAAGCAGGTGTCGACTGACGTGGAAGCCAATGAACCCGGCCGCGCCGGTAACGAGAACGCGCATAAGGTGTCTCCCTGTATCGTCGGGCCTTACGAAAGGACAGTGTTGCCCGGCAAGGAGCATCGACAGCATCCCAAGCAAACGAACCATTTGGTCAGCCTGCCTTGCCAAGGCGTGGGGGCAAGGCTCAGGCCCTGCGGTATATAGTCTCGATCAAAATTTGCCCAAGTCCAAGGCGCAAAAAGCTCGTCTGTCAAAGAGCAACGTATACCGTGCCGGTTCCGGGTTTGTTGTTGACGCTGTCGGACCCGTTTGCCGACGCCCTACCCCGCCCCCTCGTAAAGGGAGGTGGCTAACGGATAACCCTGGCACGCCAGGTGGTAATGTAGTCGATGTTGCCGCGGCATTCACCCATGTCGGCTTGCTCGGAGAGGCGGAAGCGCGTGGCGTCCCAGACGAAGCTTTGCTGCGAGCCGCAGTCACCCAGCCCGCGGCCCTTGGCATAGCTTGTGAGGACGCCGTCCTTGAACTCGCCGTTGATGACGCTTTTTACAGAAGTGCCAGTGTCCACACCAGTTGCTTCGAAGCCTGAACGGGCATCGAGTTGGGCGGGGGTGATCCTGGTGCCGTCGACGATGAAGAGCGCGCCGATCAGATTGTAAGCACCCGTCGAGCAAGGAAGGATGACCAGCGACTTGCCACCGCCGAGGGCGTACGTTTCGGGAGTGGTGATCGACTCGCCAGCGCCGTCAGGGAAGCTGCCGAGATCGCAGGTGGCGCGTTTGCGCATCATTGCGATTTGGGCACCAGTGAGCTTTGCGGGGGTGCCGGAGGGAGTGATCGCGGTGATGATCGGCAGCGGCGGTATGGGCACGCTCGAGGGCGCGGGGCCTTTGGCGACGACCGCGTCAATGCTGCCGGCGCGGCCTTGTTGCGCATCGATGTAGCGAAGCGCAGCGGCTGCGCCTTTCAGCGAGAGGGTGGCCAGCGTGCCACCCTTCGCGTCGAGAATTTTCAGCGATTGGGCATTGGCGATGGCTGCGGCGAGCGCAGTAGCGTCGTGCAGGGCTATACGCTTGCTGTCGACCGCAAAACTGGCGGGCGGTCGCTTGGTGGCCGCGTCGTCGTTGCGGGTTTCCAGCGCCAGCGAAATTCTGCCGCCACCAGCCGCCACGGGGCCGGGCTCGCGCAAGAGGTTGAGTGTGATCATGTCCTCACCGCCCATCTCGGGAAGGAGCGAACCAAGCGTACAGCGGAGCGTGTTGTCGCAGCCGACGGTCCAGTCGGCAAAAGTCTTCAACTCGCCCGGTTTTGGGACCGCATGCGAGTCGATGGCGGGCTTTGACTGGGATGTTGCCGAGACGACGACGGCTGGCTCGGATTTTGGTGCCGTCTCGGTCTGGGGCTGAGATGCGGGCTGGCTTGACGAACAAGCTGCGAGCGGCAGCACAACGAAGGGCACGAGAGCGGAAAAGATCAGTTTGCACAGCATAGTTGCAGCCTAGCGGTCTGGCAGCGCGGGGAAAAGCGGCTAGGGATAGGCGATAAATCAGGAGAGTGATGTGCAGACGATCGGCGTGATTGGTGCAGGGCAGATGGGCGCAGGGATCGCGCAGGTATCGGCGCAGGCGGGGTACCGCGTGCTGCTGGCGGACGTGTCACTGGACGCTGCGAGTAAGGGTAAGGCGGGGATTGCCAAGGCGCTCGCGCGGCTGGTCGAGAAGGAGAAGATTGCGGGCGACGCTCGCGATGCAGCCCTTGCGCTGATCGAGCCGATCGCAAGCGTGGCAGACATGGGCGGCTGTGCGATCGTCGTCGAGGCGGCGACCGAGCGCGAGGGCGTTAAGCGCGCGATCTTCGCCGAGGTTGGCAAGGTACTGGGAACGGACGCAATTCTGGCGTCGAACACGTCGTCGATCCCGATCACGCGGCTGGCGCAGGCGGCCCCCGATCCGGCGCGGTTCATGGGCGTGCATTTCTTCAACCCAGTCCCTGTGATGCGGCCGATAGAGCTGATCCGGGGTCTCGCGACATCGGATGCCACGGTCGCGGCGGTCGAGGCGTTTGCGGAAAGGCTCGGCAAGCAGGTGGTGCATGCGAACGATGCGCCGGGATTCATCGTCAACCGCGTGCTGATGCCGATGATCAACGAGGCGTGCTTCGCCCTGGGCGAAGGCGTGGCGAGCGTGCGTGACATCGATCTGGCATGCCAGCTCGGGCTGAACCATCCGATGGGGCCGCTGACGCTGGCAGACTTTATCGGGCTCGACACATGCCTAGAGATCACGCGCGTA
The DNA here is from genome assembly GCF_056680455.1 of Sphingomonas sp. AP28. Classification (NCBI taxonomy): domain Bacteria; kingdom Pseudomonadati; phylum Pseudomonadota; class Alphaproteobacteria; order Sphingomonadales; family Sphingomonadaceae; genus Sphingomonas; species Sphingomonas sp. AP28. The sequence continues at coordinate 224,040 of NZ_JBWXQI010000004.1, forward strand.
CTGTTCGAGGGAACGGGCGATCCCAAGTTCCGGCCGGCGCCGGTACTGGTGAAGTATGTCGAGGCCGGGTGGTTCGGGCGGAAGACAAAACGCGGCTTCTACGATTATTCGGGCGCGGAACCTGTGCCGACCAGGTAATCCATCGCAAGCACCCTGTATCCGGCGGGTGAACCCCATCCGCCATACGATCCAAAGTCATGTCCCAGGCCGTGATGCAGCCTGGGACGTGCGGTCGACGATCAGGCCTTGATGCGACCCCATGGAGATGACGGCCCGGTCGACCGGATCGGCGGTGTGGACCAGCTACGGCGACTTTAGCCGATGATGATTGGCGGAGTGTGGCACCGCTGCTGACGTTGCACCCGCCTCCCCTCGGCTCCACTGCTACAAAATTGAGCAATGGCAACGAATTGTAGCAACGACACGATTAGGTCGCTTACGGTTCGGACGGACTGCCATCAAAAACAGTACGTCCGGAATAAAGTGCAGTCGTTGATACCTATCGCAACGAGGAAAATGCAAAGCGCCATACCACCTGTCGATTTTCAGAATATTGGTATTGTTTTGATATTGTGGACGTGACAGCATGTGCCTGTCCGAGGGTCCGGATGGTACTGCCGAACAGTGTCGACAAGGTCACGGGGCAAAAGATCCCGATGAACGAGCGGCATAACGTTCACCGACTGCTTCCGAACAGGGTCGGCAGCAGTCGATATCGTGCGGCATCATCCATTAGACCCGATCGGCGACACAGGGGGTGATTGAATGGTGTTGTTCAAGGGGTTGATGACCACGACATGTTGCGTGGCCGCGTTGGTTGCGTTGCCGGCCCAGGCCAAGGCCCAGTCGTCGGATACGGCGATGTCGAATACGGGCGTGAACGACGTCACGCAGGATGGCCAGACCGCGATTGGTGATCCCGTTGCCTCCGCCAAGCTGGCTGCAGACACGGCACGCACCGGTGAACGCGAAGGATCGGACATCGTCGTGACCGGCACGCGCATCACGCGCCCAAACAACCGGTCCGCCGCACCGATCGTCACGACGACCGCGGCGGAAATCGCGGCACAGGGCGCGACGACGATCGAGGAGGTGCTGAATCGCCTGCCGCAGGTCCAGGTGAACTCGGAACAGAATTTCAGCGATTCCGAAGGTCGTCAGCGGATCAAGCTGCGTAGCTTGGGCTATGAGCGGACACTGACGCTGATCGACGGCCTACGGGTCGGACTTGCCAACACGGTCGACGTCGGCATCATCCCCAACGCGCTTGTCGAGCGGATCGATGTGCTGACCGGTGGTGCCTCGTCGGTCTACGGCTCGGACGCGGTGTCGGGCGTCGTCAATTTCGTCCTGAAGAAGAACTTCGAGGGCATCCGGGTCGACGCGAACTACAGCTTCTTCAATCACGACAACGACAGCAATGCCGTCACAGACGCAGCGGGTCGCGCCGGGTTCAACGCCAAGCGCGGACTGACCAACGATGGCGGACGCTCCGACGTCAGCCTCGCGGCGGGCACCAACCTGTTCAACGACCGGGTGAACATCACCGGCTTCGTCAATTATCGCCAGTCCAATCCGGTCGAGCTGGTCGATCGGTCCTATTCGGTCTGTGAAGCAGTCCAGCCGACCAACACCTCGCCGCTGGGCTGTTCGCGCGCCAGCTTCACGCCGGCAGGCACGATCATCCCGCAGTCGGGGCCGCGCGCCGGGCAGATCCTGGTCAACAATCCCAATGGCAATGGTACCTTCATCCCGATCAACAGCGGACCACCGGGGACGTCGGCCAACCCTTATGACAACTGGGCGGTGCAGCGCGCGTTCAACCGCATCAACGTTGGCGGTTTCCTGACCGCGAAGATCAGCAACGACATCGAGCTTTACGGCAACGGGCTGTTCTACCGCGACAAATCCTACAACACACAGCTCAACCGCACCTTCAACTTCGCCGCGTACGGCACCGATCCGTTCCGGGTGAATTGCGACAACGCGTTCCTGTCAGGCTCGCAGGCACAGGATTTGTGCGGTGCCAATGCCGGCGTTGCCGGGCAATATGCGCCGATCGACGTACGCTATCGCTTCGACGGACTGCCGCTGGTCCAACAGCGCTTCACCAACGAAGGATACCGCATCGTCGCGGGGCTTCGCGGGCGCGGGTTCAACGACGTGTGGTCCTACGATGTTGCAGGCATGATCTCCCGCGCGCGCCTCGACACCATCGACGTGCCGTTCGCGCGCTACGACAGCATCAACCGCTCGCTCGACGTCGTCCGCGTCAATGGGACGCCGACCTGTCGCGCCGTCGTCAACGGCACCGATCCGTCCTGCGTGCCGTTCAACGCGTTCGCGCCGTTTAACCAAGACGCGGCGCTAAACCAGTATCTCTATGGCGGCGCGACCGGCGGGATCAGCACGCGCATCCCGCGGCTGTTGCAGTTCGTCGGCACCGTCAGCGGCGACCTAGGCAAATACGGCATCACCTCGCCGCTCGCAGAACAAGGCATCGCGATCGCGCTGGGCGCGGAATATCGCGAGGAAATGGAACGGACGATCGTCAACGAGATCTTCCAGCAGAACAATGGCGGCGAGAATCAGCGCTTCACGCAGAGCATCCTGGAGGCCAATGCCGAGATCCAGGCACCGCTGATCGAACACCGCCCGTTCGCGGAACTGTTGCAGGTCAATGCCGGCTACCGCGTTTCGAAATACAACCGGCTCGACGGCAAGTTCGATACCTGGAAGGTCGAGGGCCTGTGGGCGCCGATACCCGACATCACGCTGCGCGCATCCTACAACAAGTCGCAGGCCGCACCGGGCGTCAGCACCGCACAGGGTGCCGCCAACATCTTCTGGAACCAGGGATTCTATTCCGATCCTTGCGCGCCACGGATCGATCCGTCGAACCCCAATGGCGGGCGCCTGGCGCCGTCGGCGACGTTGCAGCAGTGCCGCAACACCGGCCTTCCCGACAATCTCTACGGCAGCGCCTCGCTGATCTGCCCCGACGATCGGTGTACCGTACGCGAAGGCGGGTTTAATCTAGCACCGGAAAGCGCTTATACCAAGACGTTCGGTGTGGTGCTGCGCCCGCGCTTCCTGCCCGGGCTGACGGTGTCGATCGACCGTTGGCTGATAGACCTGAAGGACCAGCTCGATTTCCTCCAGCCGCAGAACATCATCGGCGAGTGCCTAGCTACCGGGAACGAGTATTTCTGCCGCGGCATTGTCCGCAACCCCGGTACCGGCACGCTATCCAGCTCACCCGCGACCAGCCCGGCAACGGGTTGGGTGGCTCGCGGTTCGGCCAATGGTTACAAGTCGCAGTCGCATGGCTGGGATTTCCAGGGGCAGTATAACGTCGGCTTGGGCAGCATCGGTCGACTTGACATGAGCTTCAACGGGACACTGATGACGCGCGTCGGCTCGCAGTCGTCGCCGACCATCGAACCACGGAACTGCGTGGGGTATTTTGGCAACCTCTGCGGTGAGAGCATGCCGCGCTGGGCACACCAGTTCCGCACCACCTGGACCGCCCCCGACCGCTCGACCAGTCTGTCGGTCAACTGGCGTCACCGCGGGGCGATGCCACTCGACATCTATGCGCCCACGGACACCGGCATCCCCGCACAGGACGCAACCGTACGGCGCGATCAATATCCCGGCGTCGGCTCGTACAACTGGATTGACGTCGCGCTGAGCTTCGACATTAACAAGCAGATGACGTTCCGGCTGGCCGCGAACAACGTGTTCGACCGCGATCCGCCGCTGATCCCGGACAGCCGTTCGCGGATCGGGCTGCTCCGCGGCAATACCGTGATGGGGTATGATCTGCTCGGTCGGCAGCTTGTGGCAGGCGTCTCGCTGCGACTGTAGCGATATCGGATGCATGATGCCGGAGTCCCGATTGACGCCGATCGGGACCCCGGCGAAATCTGGTCAATCGCAGCAGATCAAAAGCAGGGTATTTCGTCGCGCATGCTGCCCTTTTGGGCCAACCCTATTCGCACTTCCTATGTTCCTCGGCATTCGGAACAAATGCGAAGACACGGCTCGCTCGAGACAACTCTACGCGAAATGGATGAACATGGATAGCAGGTTTGACGGGTCGCATCCTCCCTGTTGTTGGGGGATGACGGGCAGGGTGCGGTCATTCTCACCTAACGCAAACAAGAGGGCTACCCTCTGATCCAATCAGGCAGATATAGGTTGTCATTTAAATAACGGCCCGCCCCCGGCTAATTCCAAGGACGGGCCGGCCGGGATACATTTGGGGGTTACCCCGGCAGTGCTCCAATGCCGGACAAGTGTGACACCTAAGAGAATCGTTGAATCCTCGGCAAGCGCCAAGGTATACTCTTTGAGATATATCTCGCGGTGGCTCAAACGGCACCAAAAAGGATGATTGGCGTCATCCGTTCATCTTACGTTCTTCAAGGCGGTGTTTTAAGCCGAGCGCTCCATTGAGGACCATGACCAGCCCGCGTTACGCAGCGCGTCACCGATCCAGTCAGCGACCTCTCCCGCCTCACCGCTGGCATACCATTCGAGATAGCTTCCGTCCTCGCGCACCCACGTGACGACCTCGCCCGCGCTCCGATACGAGTAACATACCGTCTCGCCCTGCCCATTGCGCCATTCGATGCCGGCAAGCGCACACCAGAGATCGACGCCAAGGGCTCCGTCATCCCGGACCCGTTCACCGAACAGCCGGTCGAGCGCGGCCTCGAACTGCTTAGCGGGCCGGTGAACGCGGGTGCTGGCGACACCGGCGAAATCGCGCCTCGTGAAGAACATGGTGACTGGCTCCATCGCGCTACATCTCCATGCCAAAATCGCGATCTCGCGCCCGCCCCCCGGATCCCGGCTCGTCGATCCGAAGCTGACGCTCCGGTAGGGCGCGGTCAAGCGCGCGTTGCAGCGCCGGCTCGTGCAACATACGTTCCTCTAACCTTTCCTCCCGCCGCTCGACCATCGCTTCGCTGCGGTTGGTCGTCGCCGACATGCCATCGGCCGTGACCGCTTTCCAGTCGGCGATAAAGCGTTCGGCATAAGTGCCGCGATCGGTACGTATTTGTCCTTCGTCCAACCATGCCTGGGTCAGCCGGCTAGGATCGTTACGTACTGCACCCGGCGACCCGGATTCGCGGTCGAGCACGATCCGAAGATCTTCCGCGCCGTTCGTCCGCACCCGGTCAAGGGCCTCAGCGGCGGTGCCGAGCTCTCGTTGCTGTACCGTTGATATGGCGTCGCCATCGATCGTCTGCCGCTCGACGGCGAGGAACAGCCGCGCGTAGCGCTCGACCGCGGTATCGATCACCGGCGATGTCGCCGGCATCCGGATCGTCGCCCCCGGCCGTGCCTGTTCGATGGTCTCCAGCGCCGAGGTCTTGTCGCCGCTGTTGCGCACGACGCCGCGCTCGACCGAGCGGCCGTCGTCGACAATCAGCGTCACCTTGTCCGCAATGCGGGTCAGGCCGACAAGAAACGATCGCTCGCTGAGCAGGCGTCGCTCACTCGAGCGCAGCGCCAGCATGCCGTGGTCGGTCGTCACCCCTTGCGCGATATGGACGTTGATCGCGTACGCCAGATCGAGCCGCTCGGCCATGCGGTCACCGGCCTTCAGTTCCTGCACGGTACCATCAATGAGCGAGGAGATGACAAGCTTGCCGTCGCGCACCTCCTCGACACGGCCGATGTCAGCGTTGCTGATCTTGCGGTCGCCATCATTGTCGGTCCAGCGGATGCGGTCACCGGCGTGCAACTCGATCTGCTTGGGCTGATAGATCGAGACGGCGTCGTGCTTGAGATTCTTCGCTAACCGGTCCGGCTGCAGGTACTTCTCTTCACCCCCTCGCATCTCGAGACGGACCCTGCCGCCCTCGGTCGCCTTCACGACACCCCGATCACCGCGAACGAAGCCTTGTGAAGGCAGGTCGGTGCGGATTTCCACTACCCGGCCTGGCTGATACCCCTTCATGAGGCGCGCCCCCTCCCGGGTAGCATTGACCCGGTCGAGTACCTCAATCAGGCTGCCGACGCTCGCGATCTCTCCGGTCGCCTTCAATTCAGATTGCACCGCCAGGTTGGCCTCGCTGCGCATGGCCCGGCCAGCAGTGATGAGCAGCGTGCCGTCGCGCATCTCCGCCGGCAATGCCGCCCATCGCGCAGCGGCCACCCTCGCTACATCGCCTGCAGCCACTTCGCTCGTGTCGGGCTTCAGGAGGTCGAACACCGCGGACAGATCCTTGACGTCAAGCGCGGCAACGATCCCCTTCATCTGATCCGAGCGCGATCGCAAGTTCTCGGTAATGTACGCGGTCGCATGCCCCGCGCGCTGGCTGTCCTCGAACGGCTTGCCGGCAGCGATCGCGCCCAGCTGGCGGCTGTCGCCGATCTGCACGAGCCGGGCGACGCCGATCATGTCGGCAAGACGGATGATACGCTCCATATCCCAGGTGCCAACTTGGCTGGCCTCCTCTACCATGATGACCGCGCCTTTCAGTTCGGTGGTGACGCGGGCAAGCTGGGCAGCGCTCGCGGTGCCGTCGATCACGCGGGCATGACGCGCCAGAAACCGCGCGATCGTGCTCGTCTCCGCGCCCGTATCACGCCCGAGCGCGGTCGCTGTGCGACTGGCGATCGCGAGTCCGATGACATTGTGCCCTTGCGCCTTCGCGATTGCAGTGACCGGCGCCAGGGCTGCCGACTTGCCACGACCAGGGCCTCCCTGGATGTTCACCACCCGGTCGGACGACGACAGGATCAGTACGGCCGCAGATTGCTGGCCGGCATTGAGCGGGCGCAGGCCCAGGTCGCGCGCCGCCTCCTGCGCGGCGGACACGGCATCGCCCGCCGACACGATCGGCACCGCCTGCCCCCTGCCCGCCTCGATGCCGGCAATATAGGCCCGTTCGAGCCGCACTGCGCTCTCGGTGGTCACTATACGGTCACCGTCACCCAGCAACAGGCCCCTGCCCTCCAGGAACGCTATCCGGGCCTCGACGTCACCGACCATGACCGGCCCACCGCGTTCGAGAGCGGCACGGATCAGATCGAGCCGATCAAACGCGGCTTCGTTCTCCCCCAGATCACGGGCAGCCGAGGCGACCGCCTGCGCTGCGGCATAGCGAACCGGGTCCAGACGCCCGAGCCGTTCGGGCACAAGGGGATCGCCGTCACGTGGGGAGAGCCCCATACGCGCCGCAATGGCGAGCCCCCGCTCCCCTACTCCGCGTACGCCACGCACCGTCCGCGTCCACATCGTCTCCGCCCGTTCCGACCGGGCAAGCGCTTCCCCCACTACCCGGCTTGCATCGAAGCCATTCTCCGCCGCCAACGCCCGCCACCCTTCCGCGCGTATCGCCGGCGCCACTTGGGGTGTCTTGGCGTTCCGGGTCGCGAGCGTCGCCAGTTCGCGCTCACGCGCTGTTCCCTCGCGACCATGCGCTTCGAGATGGGCACCTATCTCATCGGAGCGGGTCGAGAACGCCTCGACCACGCCGCGTGGCACACCGGCGATGTCGAAGGCGCCGTCGATCGGGTTCTGCGCGGACACCGTCGCATAGCCCAGCACCTCGACGCGCGCGCGCAAGGTAGACGCGAAGACCGCGCCCATGACGTGCTGGCGGTCATACAACGCATCGGAATGCAGCGCCTTCCAACTGCCGTCCGCCATCCGGGTGGCGTTGGCGAGCACATTATGGACATGCAGCTGCGGCTCGCCGTTACGGTTCACGTCATGGAGGAACGTCGCGGCAAGCACGTTACCGGTCCGCACCGCGCGCTGCCCCTCGGCGGTCGACACCCTTGCCTCAATGATGTTGCGCTCGATCCACCCAAGCGTCGCCGTCGCCGCCTCGCGCACCGCTGCGATCAGCCGGGCGTCACCGCCGACCAGCGCCAGAATCGATACCGACTTGGGCACTGACATGGTCAGGTCCCACCCGGGGCGATGCTCGCCCCGCCGGGCGTCGATCACGCTGCCGTCTGGCAGGCGGCCTTCGAGTATGGTCGCAAAGCAGGCGGTGCCGACCGCACCTTCGAGTCCGAGCGTGGCCGCCCCCTCCCCCGCCCATGCGCTCGCCCCCTCGGCCTGATCAGCAGTGTAGTAGTTGTCCTGGGCATAATAGGTCGCGGCATTGCCGGCAGAGGAGACGGCGTTGACCGAGATCATGACCGCTTCACCTTTGCCGATGCCGCATCTGTCTTGGTGTGGGACGGCTTGCCCGATGCCGCTGCCGATGCGCCCGCAGGATCGATGCGATGGCTGGCCGGCACCTGACAGCTGTTGATCTCGAACCGGTAGCGGACCAACCGGCAGAACTCGGCGTCGCCCGCCGCCAGCTTGTGCGCCAGCGGAATACCGATGCCGGGAAACGTCATGCCGAACGCCGAAATAACGAACATGCCGATGGCCGCCATGAACAGGCTCCACTGGCAGACGAATAGCGTCGACCATACACCGCCGTCAGCGAGTATAATACCGAATGCCTTGCGCGGATCTTTTCTGATGACCCGGATCGCCAGGGTATTTCCCCGCACCGCCTCGACAAGCTCGGCCTGCTTTTTATCGATGGCGTCCAGACGCGGCTGGTCCGTGATCGCGGCTTTCATCGCCGCCATCTCTGTTTTGATCGGTTCCAGGCTGCGAGAGATGCGGTCGGGAAAGCCAGCAAGGAATTCGACCCGTGCGGAGTGCATGGCGAGCCGATCCTGCCGCTCCAGCGAAAGCAGTTCGGTCTCATGGGCCGCCCATGTCTTGGCGAAGCGCTCGACCTCCATCACCGCCGTGTCTAATCTCGCTGCCAAGGCGACGAGATCACCAGGTCCAGGCGTCCCACGGCTGAACGTCGCACGTCCCTCCGATCTGGCATCGATGCCTTCGACGACGATGTCGCGGACCAGCACACCGCGCTCAAGACCGGTCTCGTTTGCCCATTCCAGTAGCCGGGCATGCTCCCCGGGTGTCAATCGTATGTTGACCTGGATTTTCGCTGACATGCCCCGTTTTTCCCATCACGTTTCGGACCGTCGCTTCCATGAGCGCGACCAGATACACTGGCATTCAATCAACTTCTGTTAGGTGAAGTCAAGTTCATGTTCGTGATTTTAACTTGAGCCAGGACTCGACCCTCGGCGCGCGTATCAAGGCGATCCGGCAGGCTGCGGGTTTGGGTCAGGATGCCCTGGCGCGGGCGTTGGGCTTCTCCACCCGATCATTGATCAGTTGGGAGAAGAACGCGGTGGAGCCCCCGCTCGGCGTCATGCGCCAGCTTTGCCGCGATCATGAGGTCGATGCCGGCTGGCTCGTCTTCGGGACCGATACCGCGCCGACCCGCTATCATGGCCCTGCAGACTGGGGGCGGTACGACCGCTTGGTGGAGCTGATCGATGCGTTGTGCGACGACGTCGGCTTTGATCCCGAACCCGGTAGCGGCGAGAAACTGGCTCGCTCGCTATACGACGAAGGCGACGACGCCGACGCCGATACACGTCGACGGCTGCGCCATACCATACTCATGCTTTCGAAAGGGAAGTGACATGAAACCACGCAGCGACAGGATCATCGCCGAATGGGCGGCCGACAACCAGCGGACGTGGGTCAGGCGGCGCGACTGGCATGGCGGGTACCGGCTTGCAGCGCTTTGCGTCATGCTGCTCTTTGGAGGGCTTGCCGCCCTTCTCCTTTTGGGCTCCTCCCTGCTCGCGACGATATGCTGGATTGGGTCTGCGGCAAGCGGCGTGACTATGCTGCGCCGCTCACGCGATCGCCGTTTTTTCATCTCTCGAATTGGTGATTTTCAAGGTCGCCGTTGACCCGTCCTGGCCACGGGGTGGGACCAAGGATCATGCCGCTTTGCGAGGGCCTATGTATATCCCGCCGGACTTCGAAAGCATCGATCTTTTCGATAAGCGTGATGAGCTTCGCGCAACCGTAATTGCGCGGATCGAAGTCCGACGTCAGCGCGATCAGACGCTGGCCGACCGAGCCCAAGAAATACCAGCCCGCCTGATCATCGCGTTGTCCCAGCGCGGTCTCAATCAGGGTCGCGGCAGCGGCTGCCGGCAAGCCTGTCGCCTTTATAACATCGCCCACGATCTGGCTCGCTGGGACGACCGGTGCGACCTGTCCGGTGACGTCAGGTTTTGGTTTAAATGAAGCGTATGCATGCCTGTCAGTAGCTGGCCGGCGTCTGTTCTCGCCGTAGCCGAAAACATCGATGCCCTACTCCCGGATGGACACTGCCAGCCGGGTGAAATCGCCATCCGACGACACGAGACAGAAGCCGTCGAACCGGCCCGAATGCAGGATGGACATGGCGTCAATGACGAGCGCGATATCTGAAGGATTCTAGTCGACGGTGTTCGCAAAATTCTGATGCGGCAGACTCGAAGAGAGCGGCGCGATCTCGGCCCAGCCTTTCAGTCTCGTGCCGGTGAAATCGCCGTAGATCTATCGCACGCTCGCCTCGCCGATTTTCGCGAACAGTCCCACCGCGATTCCAAGCGATGCATTATCGGCGTCGATCAGCACGGCGAGCTTGCGCGAGGCGGTCGGATCGTCAGTCATGGCGTATCAATCCGGCAATCGTCCTGCTTGTCATCACGGCATCGGCCGGCGGTTCCACGAGCGATCTGCAGAATGTTAAATCGGCGCGGGCCTACTGACGCAGCGCATTTCCAGCTGATCCATGCTGCCGGAATATCGCTCGAATGGCTTTGCGACAGGCCGAAATCTGCGACCTGTGCATGACACCCGGCAGGGCATGCGTAGCGGCGTAGCGTGCCTGTAGCACGTTCCCTGTCAGCTTTCGTCTGCCCTGCAGCAACACTACTACGCTGCTACACCATTGTTCACGAACGACTTTTCGCTCGTTGCATATCCGCTATGCATAGCGTGGTGTGTGCCCCTCCCCTTTACCGATCGTGATAGTGTCGGTAGTCTGATTTTGATGACTTCGGCATCGTTCACGGCATTCCGCGGGGCCTTCGGCCGGTGTGACAGCCGGCCAGCAGATTCACTATTGGGTCAGACGCCCCGTTCATACCCCGGAAACGGCCGCCTGTGCCGCCAACAATGCCGCGAACACTACATCGCCCAGCGTTTCCGGCGACATAACTTTGCGATCGTCTTGGGCACGCTTGGTCAGGCGGATCAGATGCGAGTCCAGGCTGTCAATGGCGTCCAAAAGAGCCCCCCTTCGTCGGGCAGCGGGACGGTAACGGACGTGCCGTTCGCGCTGGTTGCGGCGTAGGGCGGGCGTAGCCCGGCGTGAGCGCAACCAGCGCGAAGCGCCCTGGCCCAAGAGCTAGCTGCGGTGTTTGAAGCGCCAGCTTTCGTTGCCAGTTTCGACGATGTCGCAGTAGTGCGTAATGCGGTCGAGCAGCGCGGTGGTCATCTTGGGGTCGCCGAAGACAGTGGGCCACTCGCCGAAGGCAAGGTTCGTCGTGACGATAACCGAGGTTCGCTCGTGGAGCTTGCTGAGGTAGAAAAGCAGCTGGCGCAGCGCCAGGTCCTCGGGTGTGGCGATGGCCAACGGTCGTGGCGGCTCGCGCCGACGGGCGAGAATGTTGAGAATGACGTCGTTGCTGGTGATAACGGCCAGCAATGCTTCACGGACGGCCGCCTCGACGAGATCGAGCCCATCATTGAGCACCGCTGCAAGCACTCGCACGAACGCCGGTCGGCATCATCGCCAGCGCCGAGCTTGCGCCGCAGTCATGAAGATTCGCCGGTCGCGTAATTATCGACCGAGCACCCATCCCTGCAATCGTAATCTGGAAGTTGTCTGCGACTTTGCGCACGAGTTTCATTGCTGGCAACATACGCGCGACCTCGACAGGCGGAGCCTGCTACATCCATCCGCGGCTGTCGAAAATGGCACCCAGTAAGGCGCTCCAGATTGCGGCGGATAGTTGAGCGGATAGCAGTTCGCTTTTGTAGCCGCTCCTACTCACTGTAGAGATGCACCTGTGATGACATCGACCGCGGCCGCAACAAGGCCAGCCCTCAACTGCAATCGATTCCCAAGCGCGTAGGTCATCTAATAAATGATATAAACGCTAAAAAACACCAAAATGGTAGAGCGAAAGCTAGGCTTATCGCGATTCCTCGAACAGGTTTTGCCTCCTGATGTACTTTTTCTACCCAAAATCTTTTCATGCAGCGTACATATCGAAGGATATTGGTCCAAGCAAGCCCCTATGGTCAAGGTTGTATAATTACTATTTTACGACTTACCGGCTCAAACTGGATCGAGTAAATACTTTTGGCAGTGCATGATCAACTACCATTACACTTACGCATTTGATCAAAATCTGAATCAATGGGCCCCCATGGCAGGAGACCGTGGATGAAAGGTGCATCGACTGAGGCGATGAGCGACGCAAGACAGGCTGGATGCACGCAGAAGCGGTAGGCGATCCAGGGCCGTAGCGACCGCATGCATTTCTTAGCCGTGATTGGTGGAACGATGACGCGCTGCGCGATATCGTACGCGACTATTTGGTTGAGACCCTAGGTGTTTGATCCCACGGTTTGATGGCGCGATCCTTTCGTTGGAACGGAAGGAAGCAGTATGGGACAGGTACGTCACCGGAGCGCCACGACCAGGCGGCCGCGCAGCGTGCCGGTCCAGCCGTCTCAGCCGTTCGGTGGCCAAGTGCGGCAGGAACAGCGATACAACCCGTCACATCGCAGCCCTTCAAAATTATCAAAAATGCTTCGCCGCAACGCTGCCATGCGACCGCGACCTGCCGACGCCGGCCACACCCAGGCGTTCGGACGACGCACAAGCGTTCGGACGACGCACAGGCGATCCGCCAACGTGTCCAGGCCGCAGACAGTTTTGCAAGCAGATCTTGCTTGCGATTACGTCTGCGGCGCAGGATGAGAACGGGAATGTCGGCGTCGGCCGCCACGAGTTGCAAGCGCCGGGTCGCGACCATCGACATCCGGCTTACCTCGGCGTTCACAGCCGAAGGCGTTCCATCGCCCACCGCATCCTCGACGACAGCAAGAAGCGCCGCGTCGTCGCGTTGGCTGCGCATGGATCAGGTTGGCAGGCGACAGACCGGCCTGCTCCAGCCAGGTGCGTAGAGATAGTTGCGACAGCTCACCTATAGTACTGGTCCGCCGGTATGGGCTGCCTCCCGCGCGGCGATGCCTGCCAGGAGCAGCGTTGCCGCAGCATCGTCGACCACCGAACAGCTTTGTGCGGCGACATCGTGCCGCGCGCCTGCGACGGCCCCTGCTGGCGAGGCAATCGTCGAGCGCAGGAATACCGAACGGCATGATGCTGTGATCCACCACCGGTGTGGCAAGCGTCCGCAGGTGGGCGATGGTGGTCGGCAGGCACTCAAGGGCGGTGACTATGATGTCTAGACTCGGCCTATTCTCCACTGTTCCGTTACCGATTGGCGTTGGTCAACCGGGTTTGTATCTCGCAGTACGGACTCTTTGCACTTGACCAGGGCTAAGGGCGGTACAGAACGGTTACGCAACGAAACGTAAACAGAGTGGAACGATTTCGCTTTCGTTATGGCCGCGACTGACTCATAGAATCGTCATGCCGATCCGCCCTGAAAACCGCTGGCTCTACCCGATCGACTGGCGGCAACTGTCGCAAACGGTCCGGTTCGATCGCGCTCGTGCCAAGTGCGAGGGATGCAGCAGGCCGCACCTGCGCCGTGTGGTCCATCTCGGCGATGGGCGCTGGTGGGATGCCGAGGGCCGATGCTGGCGGTCGGACCGGGGCAAGCGTATTTCGATGAAGGCAGGGTTCGTGTTGGCGTCGGTCCGGGTGACCTATGTCGTCCTGGCCTGCGCGCATCTCGATCACGATCCCGGCAACAGCGCGCCTTCGAACCTCAAGGCGCTGTGTCAGCGCTGTCACATGATCCACGATGCGGCCGAGCATCGCTGGCAGCGCTGGTGGAATGTTTTTCGGCTCCGCGCGATCCGCGATCTTTACGAAGATCCCCGCGTCACGCGCGAGCGCATCGCTGGCCGCTAGAGGTCGATGTTTCGGGTGCGCATGGCCTCGGCTGCCAGGTCCGCGATCGGCCCCCGCCCTGCGGTCGTAACAGGCCCGGCATACACCCGGATATGAACCGCCTAAAGCGATAAGCAACGGGATGAGTGGTTTGCCCTATCTCCCGCCTTATCGGCGTCGGCTGGCCACCGGCTGCCCGTCTAAATCGGAAGCTGCCGGCGTCGAGTGCAATCGGTTCGATGGGGGGGCGCTAAATTGCTCCATCGGACTCATACCGTTTCAGTACCCCTCGCATCGTTGAAGAATAGGGGCGTCACTCAAAAGATATAGGTTTTCCTCGTCCTGCGCCCGAAGAAACGACAAATATTCTATTACATGCGCCATTTACACGCCGTCCATTCCGCTGCTAGCCTACGTTAACTATAAAATAGGAGGATAGGATGAGGAGGAAGGTCGTGCTCGGCTTGGCGTTTGCCGTAGCAGCATTCGCGGGTCCCGTTGTCGCGCAAACAGCTACACCACGGTTCACAACGTTGACAGTATTTGGCGATAGCCTTGTGGATGCAGGGAATATTCGTACCCTTGGGCTTGGGGCCAATCCCGCACAAGGATATTTTAACGGTAGGTTCACGAATGGGTATGACTACACCGATCTGCTAAGCATCAGTCTTTATGGAACGCCAACGGTATCCTCACTTCTTGGCGGAACCAACTTCGCGTTCGGCGGCGCGCGTGCAACGACAACCTCCGCTGTGCCGGACCTGGTGGAGCAGTTAGGACTATACAATAACTACCTAGCTGGTGGTAAAATGGTCGACTCAAGTGGCCTTTATGTTTTAAACTTTGGCGGAAACGACGTTTTTGCTGCTCAAGCCGCCGGTGCGCCCACCGGGTTTGCAAGCGATAGTGCTTTTCTTCAAGTAGCAGCTTCAACCTACGCCGGAGGCATTCAAGCCCTTAGCAATCTTGGCGCGCGGAACTTCCTGATTACCGGATTTCCTGTAGCCACTGGCGCTGGACTAGCATTCTCCGTTGAGGCTGATGAATACCTTACGACTGCGCTCGGCAACCTAAATCTTGCCAGCGATACGACGTTGTATCGATTTAACTACCTAGATTTCTTTGACCGGGTTGCATCTAATCCAAGCGCGTTAGGACTGCCTACTTCCCTTATTCAACCAGACCCGACCCTCCCAGGCGGCGCAACCTGCCAAGGCGCGAACGCCTACCCCGCATGTACAGGTTATTTTTCGTTTGACGGGATTCACCCGACAGCAGCTATCCAGCAAGCCGCGTTCAACGATATGAACAGGCAGTTTAATCTGACTGGCGCGGTACCCGAGCCAGCTTCATGGGCAATGATGATCTGCGGCTTTGGAATGGTTGGTGGCGCTATGCGTCGTCGCAAGTCGAAGGTCACGACGAAGGTAGCGTTCGTATAATCGCCTAACCGCTCGCGCCCCAAGCATCGGGTGCAGAAAGCCGTCACTCGGAAGGGTGGCGGCTTTTCTGTATGGTCAGCTTAGGAACGGATCGTTAAGGATACTATGTCATCGTAAAAACATGATAACGCTACGACGGGCATTCGAAATCGCAGAAGGCACCACTGTAAGCACGCTATATGATATTCGCGTTCAGCTTAAGCGCGAAGGGTACAATTATGGCTTTGGAAGCTTCGACTCGGCGCAGGTTCGTAATAAGTTGCAGTCTTTGATATCTTGCAAAGAGAATAGGACGATTTATTAGGCAACCGGAGTATAGCTACTCTACTCGTGTGTCGAATGTTTGCGAGTCGCTGATGAAGGTAACCTCATCGTCGTCAATGTCCGGCAATCCGAAACTATAGTTTTGCGGCGACGCGCCTCCAATCCTCGATGGCAACTATATCCCCAAAAGTGTCGTCCAGTTGATTGATGATATGATCTTCACTTCCATCACCATATTCGCCGAGGATCAGGCCGGCTTTCATCCAGACATCCCGGTTCGGCAGCGGTTTGCTCTCAGCCAATGATTACCACCTTCAGTTCTTCGCTACTTCCGTCCTTGAAGTGCACCAATACGCGATCAGGCAGCACGTCGACATGCATCTTAAGGATGCGGCCTCGCTGGCTACGCACCTGGACGATCACGTCAGCGCCGAGCCCGTGTTCGAGTACGGCAACGTCCTTCGTCTGAATCGCGGCGATCATGTAGACGAGCTTGCGGATGGTCATATGTTGAGATTGCGCCGCTCGATTTCGGCAAGCAGGTCATCGACGAGACGGTTGCTAGGCGCGCCATCGGTCCTTTGATGCTCTTCGAGCAAGCTCTGGTCGTCGCGAAACTCGATCACGTCGAGCCGGAGTCTTCATTCGCGGAACGTATGCGCAATGCCCCCCGTCCGTACAAGCTATTGATATCGTTTACGCGGGAACCGCAGAGTGATCGGGCAATCGGCGTTGATATCAAACGACTTTACAGCTCCACGGCTAAAGCGTTGTTTCATGTCAGTTCGAGCGCCGTTCAAGCTTTGCAATTTCGCGATCGGCCATTTCTATGGTCTCGCGAATGAAAGATCGATCGTCGTCCTTCTCGGCAATTTTTAATGCCTGAAGTGATCGTTCTCGGCAGCGGAGAAGATAGTCGAAGCGCGGTCGATCGGAGGCAGGCAATCGCTCCCGTCGTTCCGCCGCGGCAGCGTGCGCCGGCGTTGGATATCGTGCATCGAATTCGGAGATATCCATAAACCGACAATATCTCCTAAACGGCTTTGAGCTTCATCGTGATACAGTCAACGGCGCGCGTCTAAGCTCCTGTACGGCGCTGGCTTTGTATCGCCCTAGTATCGCAAACCGCTCATATCGATAGTTGAATATGCGGAAATGGGCTGCCGTTTCGCTCGTAAGCGGGCAGAAACTGCAGCATCGGGAGCAATCGCACTGCGGAGCGTACGGGTACGCTTCGTAACGAAACGGTTTTCTAGGCCACGTGGACAAAGGTTGACGCGCGTCGGATCGGTTGATTCAAGGCTGTCTTTTGGAGGCGGCGTTGGACGAGCGGATTGGGGTTTCGGATGATGAGTGGGCTCTGATCAGGCCCCTGCTGCCGTCGGAGCGAGGACGTAGCTGCCGACCCGCGGGAGACAACCGGCCCTATTTCGAAGGCATGGCGCGGACAGGCGCGCAATGGCGGCATTTGCCGGATGAATATGGCAAGTGGAACAGTGTGTTCCGGCGGTATCGTCGCTGGGTCGTGATGGGCGTGTTCGAAGCCATGCTGGAGACCCTGGCCGCTGTCGTCGAGCGGGATGTCTGTGGATCGGCTTCGAATCGGGACCCCACTAGGTTCTCGCCAACGTATCGAAAATGGGTCGAAGCGTTACAAAGCCAGGGACTCCGAACGGCGGCTTCTAGGGGCCGTTTATGACCTGTATTTCTGAGGGCATTTAGTTAGTTGACTTACAAAAAAGGGGATCCCCGTTTCTGCGCCGATCCACAGTTTGCCATTTGTGTTTAGGGCGCTGACGCTTCGCCGCTGGTGATGCTTGTTGTGGCGGGTACCAGCGCCGTCCCGCTTCGGGATCGGCCCGAACTGTTCCCCTTGTCGCCCCGGCTACCATCGGCAACACCGTACAAAGAGCTTCGCCAATCTAAGACCGCGAACGCTCGGTATCCCGCCCGCGGAATCTGCGGTGTCACACGGAGCGGGCGGGATGCTTTACGAGATTTTAACCGCACCGTCGTATCCAAAGAGCAAGGCCTTCGCTTCCAGTGTCGAGTACCCTCAGCGCCCCGCTCAGTTCAAGCACACGGACATGCGGGGCGCTTTCATCGACCAGAGTCTGTCGTCCATGTCGTGGAAAGAAGCCGCCGGTACTGATCGAGACTGGGCTCGCGAACGGCGGGCTGTCGCACCACGCGGTGACGTTCGGTTGATGGCCAGCGTGATCAACGCCAAACGGATCACGCAACCGATCGAGCAAGTCCCGGTTGGCCGCCCTTGGCACCATAAGCCGAGGGCCGCTGCGGCCTAAATTCGGCGTTTTGCCATTCGACGTTCAGGGCATAACCGTTAACAGGTGTGGTCTCGATATAACCGAAGGTACATCAGTTCGTCGCGTCTGTGGTTCGGCCTGCCGAGGGCCAGAAGGTACTTAACTTTTCATTAACCATTTTCCTGTGGTTGTCGGGCTCGTCGTTTCCCCGCGACGCAATGGAGACGGACGTGCCGACTGACGCAAATCTCGAAATGGAATGTGATCGGGTACGGCGTATCATCGGAGGATTGAACGATGAGCTTTCTCGCCAACTACTTGGCGCATACGCTGCCGACTTGAGGGAAGCGCAGCAGACGAAAGGGCTCGTTGATCGGGAATTGGATCTTCTTCGTTCCGTTGGCCGTTCGCCTGCTCGGCGAACGCCTTAACGCATTGTTTACCGTTTCCGGCCAGGACAGAGCCGGGGGACACGGCATGCGTTACAGAATATATGAACTGGGTAGTTGCGGTGAGATCGTTAGTGGGGTGGACCTGTCCGCAACGCACGACGAGCAATCGATTAATGAAGCTGCCGAGCATTCAAACCGATACGGACTTGAGATATGGCAGGGTAATCGCAAGGTCGCGTTTATAAGTCCGCCCATGAATCGTTCAGGAGGCTGCTTGGGAACCTCCACGACCTACACCCTGACATCGTCCGTCGGTCGAATGTCTCGCGCTCATTCATGAAGGCGACAGCTTAAGGACCGTAGTGCCGCCTGACGTCAGCTAGCGGTCTACGTGCGGCCGATGCGGTAAAGGAACCTCCGGACACCTTCCGGTTCTCTCTAGAAACGCCGCCTGCTCATCCAAAATACCGGCGCAGTATGCAGCCCAATCGCGATTTGTCGGGCTTTGTGCATGAGACGCCGCCACGCGAAACTCTTCGGCCCTCCCCCGGAAACCTTGATCGATCATCTGAACGACTTCGCAAGACTGCGTTACCTAGGTGTTTGATCCCACGGTTTGATGGTGCGATGCTTTCGTTGGACTGGAAGGAAGCCGTATGGGACAGGTACGTCACGGGAGCGCCACGACCACGCACGCCGTCAGAGCAGCAATACAGCGATCGCAAGCTTCGCTCTCGGCGCTGAGCCGAGAGCTTGGGATCAACCCGAAGACGGTAGCGAAGTGGCGTAAGCGGGCGACGGTCGAGGATCAAAAGACCGGGCCGAAGGCCCCTCACTCCACGACCTTGACCCAAGCCGAGGAGGCAGCTGTCGTCGCATTCCGGCGTCACACACTCCTGCCGCTCGACGATTGTCTCTATGCGTTGCAGCCGTCGATCCCGCATCTGACACGGTCAGCGCTGCACCGCTGCCTGCAGCGGCACGGCATATCCCGTCTGCCGGATATCAAGGGCGACAAGCCAAAGCGACAGCGCTTCAAGCGCTACCCGATAGGCTTCTTTCACTTGGATATCGCCGAGGTTCAGACAGCCGAAGGCAAACTTTACCTGTTCGTCGGCATCGACCGCACGAGTAAGTTCGCGGTCACCCAGCTCGTCGTCAAGGCTGACAGGCGAACGGCGTGGGAGTTCCTTGAGCACCTGCTGAAAGCGGTGCCGTACCGGATCCACACGATCCTGACCGACAATCCTGTCCTGAGCAAAGTCGAAGGGGGCATCCAGTTCGCCGACCAGCCGCGCAACCGTAACACCGCCTGGTCACGGCAGATGCGCTTCGACATGATCTGCGAAGCGAACGACATCGAGCACCGCCTCACCAAGCCGAACCACCCTTGGACCAATGGTCAGGTCGAGCGAATGAACCGCACCATCAAGGAGGCGACCGTCAAACGCTTCCACTACGAGAGCCATGACCAGCTACGGACGCACCTCGCTGACTTCATGGCTGCCTATAACTTTGCCCGCCGGCTCAAGACGCTCAGCGGACTCACACCCTACGAATACATCGCCAAAATCTGGACGTCAGAGCCGGATAGGTTCATCGTCAATCCGATCCACCAGATGCCGGGACTAAACACCTAAAGGCTATTGAGACAAACTCACATGACCACGATCATTGGCTACGCCCGCGTTAGCAGCGACGATCAGGATTGCTCGGTACAAGAGGATGCCCTTCGTGCTGCCGGTTGCACGATCATCCGATCAGAGAAGAAGAGTGGGACGACCACGGACGGTCGGCACGAGCTTGATACCCTGCTGTCCTTCATCCGTAAGGGCGATACGCTGATGGTCACGCGCATTGATCGTCTTACCCGTTCGGTAGCTGACTTGGAGAAGATCGTAGCAGCCTTGAAGGCTAAGGGGGCGTTCCTCCGCGCTACCGAACAGCCAATCGATACCTCCACGCCCGCAGGGCTGGCTTTCCTTCAAATGCTTGGCGTCTTTGCACAGTTTGAAACCGCGATCCGTAAAGAGCGCCAGATGGAAGGTATCGCAAAGGCGAAGGCTAACGGCGTCTACAAGGGTCGTAAGCCTTCTGTGGACGTTGCAGCTGTACTCTTGCTCCGCAATGAAGGTGTTGGCCCCAGCGATATCGCGAAACGGTTGGGGATAGGCCGTGCAAGCGTTTATCGTGCGCTAATTGCATGACCGCTGAATATCGCACTAAACCTCGCGCCCGTTTACAATGGCAATCTGGTCTGATTCTCTAACGCCATATTAGCGCTATTCCCCTTGCCCTCCCCTTATGCCGTAATGAACGCGGATTGTAATGCAGTTGACTGCTCCGGCAGAGGGCCGCAGCGAAATCTATTAAGAAAAGATGAACAAGGATCATACGTCTGTCACATTTGGATGCCAAGAGGTTGGGATCAAGATAGGAGGGATATGTGATGAAGAGTTGGTCTCGCTCGGTCGTATTAGCGGCTAGCATGATGATGACGTTCATGGGCGGTGGTGCACGCGCGGCAACTTTGGAAGTTACGTCCGGTATGCAGCGTTCTTTTGTACTCTCGGCGTTCG
>NZ_JBWXQI010000005.1:0-48994 GCF_056680455.1 Sphingomonas sp. AP28
GGATATGGCAGGGAGACGCATCTTAACCCTTTCTGTCTCTTATATTTGCCTTACCGTAGTGGTTGTAGGCTAGAATAATAGCCATTCCGTTGAATACTACCTTTTGCCTTCGCGGCTTTCCGAATGTGTGATGGAAAAACAATGTGAGGATAGGGTCGCGGGTAAGATTGAAGCGAGGTACTGCGATGTTGTTGCCGTTTCTTGTGCAGCAGAAAGTATGTATCTGGCGTTTGTTAATTAGCGATTTTGGCCGTGGCAGCAGCCTATTGCCTCAAGAAGGAGAAGCCAGGTGGCAGCATCTGACATGAAATATCGAATGGCTGGTCTCGCCGTCCTCCTGTTGACGGTCCTTCCTGGCGTAGCATCGGATGCAGCCGATATTGCCATGCACCGTGACCCAGGTTGTGGCTGCTGTGAGAAATGGGCAGATCAGGTCCACCAGCAGTTCGGGCGCAAGGTACAGATCTTGGACGACGCAAACCGGGCCGCCTTTCAGCGCCGTGTGGGTGTACCGGCGCAGTTCGGATCCTGCCACACCGCCATCATTGATGGCATGGCATTTGAGGGGCATGTGCCGATCGCCGACATGAAGCGCGTGCTTGCGCAGCATCCAAAGGGCGTCCACGGCCTAGCCGTAGCAGGAATGCCACTTGGTTCGCCGGGGATGGAGGTGCCAGGCGCGAAGCCGCAACCCTTCGACGTCATCGCGTTCGGCCCGGCTGGCCAGCGCGTTTATACCCGTTACGGAGGCTAGGTGTTAGATGTTTGATCCCACGGTTTGATGGTGCGATCCTTTCGTTAGAATGGAAGGAAGCCGTATGGGACAGGTACGTCACGGGAGCGCCACGACCACGCACGCCGTCAGAGCAGCAATACAGCGATCGCAAGCTTCGCTCTCGGCGCTGAGCCGAGAGCTTGGGATCAACCCTAAGACGGTAGCGAAGTGGCGTAAGCGGGCGACGGTCGAGGATCAAAAGACCGGGCCGAAGGCCCCTCATTCAACGACCCTGACCCAAGCTGAGGAGGCGGCCGTCGTCGCGTTCCGGCGTCACACATTACTGCCGCTCGACGATTGCCTCTACGCGTTGCAGCCCTCGATCCCGCAGCTGACGCGCTCAGCGCTGCACCGCTGCCTCCAGCGTCATGGCATATCCCGTCTGCCGGACATCGAGGGGGACAAGCCGAAGCGACAGCGCTTCAAGCGCTACCCGATCGGCTTCTTCCACGTGGATATTGCAGAGGTGCAGACCGCCGAAGGCAAGCTCTACCTGTTCGTTGGCATCGACCGCACCAGCAAGTTCGCCGTCACCCAGTTGGTCGACAAGGCTGATCGGCGAACGGCGTGGGAGTTCCTGGAACACCTGCTAAAAGCTGTACCTTACCGTATCCACACGATCCTGACCGACAATGGCATCCAGTTCGCCGACCAGCCGCGCAACCGTAACACCGCCTGGTCGCGTCAGATGCGCTTCGATATGATCTGCGAAGCGAACGACATCGAGCACCGGTTGACCAAGCCGAACCACCCTTGGACCAATGGTCAGGTCGAGCGGATGAACCGCACCATCAAGGAGGCGACCGTCAAACGCTTCCACTACGAGAGCCATGACCAGCTACGGACGCACCTCGCTGACTTCATGGCTGCCTATAACTTTGCCCGCCGGCTCAAGACGCTCAGCGGACTCACACCCTACGAATACATCGCCAAAATCTGGACGTCAGAGCCGGATAGGTTCATCGTCAATCCGATCCACCAGATGCCGGGACTAAACACCTAGGCCGGCTGCTAGCTCACTTAACGTAAGCCCCGCTGATAGATCGAGGACGCGATTAGGCGTCGGCGGATTGCTTATGACCTTAGCACTGATGCTTTTTGCCGTTGCAATCAGTTGATATTCTGATGCGGTTGGTTGCCCGAGATACCCGATCAGCCACTACCGTGATTCCATGTCCTGATAATGTACAGGGGCCGTGAGGAAGCCCCAGGCATGTCTGAGGCTTCAGCAGTGGGGATAGGCGTTCGCAGCGACGTAAGGATCGTCTCCTGTTAGGGCGATTGTCTATCAATGTTTAGAGGGTCCTGATGAGCGTTGTTGCTGCTTCCCTTTATCGCCACGGCCAGCGGGTCCGGTCGCTTTCGATCGACGAGCCGACATTCTGTTCGGACGACAAGGCGGAGTTCGTCTGGATCGGCCTGCTGGAGCCGTCCGAGGAGGAGCTTCGGAAGCTCCAGGAGCACTACGGCCTTCACCCGCTTGCGGTTGAGGATGCTCTGAAAGCCCACCAGCATCCGAAGGTCGATGTCTACGGCGATCAGCTGTTCGTGGTCGCGCTGACTGCCCGGCTTGAGGATCAGGTTATCGCCTACGGTGAAACCGCGATATTCGTGGGTCCCAGTCATGTCATCACCGTGCGGCATGGATCGGCACGCTCGCACAGCACGCTGCGCGGCCAGCTTGAGGCGGCGCCGTCACTACTCGCGCATGGTGTCGACTATGTTCTGCACGCCATTATCGACTTCATCGTCGATGGCTATCTGCCGATCGGGGAGGCCATCGAGGAGGAAGTCGTCATAATGGAGCAACGGGCGCTTGACGCTTTCCTGGCCCGGGAGGAAATCAGTCGCATCTTCAATCTACGACGTGAGCTGATGCGGTTCCAACGGGTCCTTGGCCCCATGGGCGAGGTAGCGAACAAACTCACCCACCCCGACATGCCTTGCATCGACCAGGAGGTAATCCCGTATTTCCGAGATGTGCTAGACCATATTCATAGAGTTGAAACCACGGTGGGTGGCCTTCGCGAAGTGCTCACATCGGTCTTTGAGGTCAGCAATCTGCTCGAACAGCAGCGCACTGGTGCGAGTACCCGGCAGCTTGCGGCCTGGGCGGCCATTCTGGCCGTGCCGACTGCCCTCGCAGGCATCTACGGTATGAACTTCGAAAACATGCCAGAGTTGAAAACCAAGTATGGATATTTCGTCGTACTCGCGGTAGTCGCTACGGTGTGCAGCATGCTCTATATCAGGTTCAAGCGCGCAAAATGGATCTAGTCGAGGGTACAAGTGCCTTGAGACACTTAAAGGTTCGATGAGATAATTTTATGCCATGACTCTTACCTGACTACGCAATTAATATAATATCATCTCTTGTTAGTGAATGTAAGCTGTCGATCGCATTCCGCCTGCATTCAATATCGCGGTCCTATCTACTAGACGTGACATTCGGTCACGCTTGATGGAGGTAGTCATGAGAGGATCCTTGATCTTGGCCGCGGCGGCGCTGGCGTTTGCTGCGCCGGCCGCGATGGCCCAGTCCCATGGCGGTTACGGCGGACATAATGGCGGCCCGTCCTACGGCAATCAGGTCCGAGGACACGGCGGATATGGCGACGCCTACCGCGATCGAGGCGGTGGCCATCAGCAGTCCTGGCGCGGTAATGGTGGCGGCTATTACCAGGGCGGTTATGGCTACAACAATCGCCATGATCGCCGCGAGGAACGTCGTGAACGGCGGCATGAGCGCCAGGAGCGCAATCAGCGCTACGGGGGTTATGGCTATTAAGATGAAAGCAGCGCTTCCCGGGCAGACCGCCCCAGCGGTGCCGACCAAAGAGAGGAATGCACCATGACGGATGCCGCAACAGTACCCGCGACCACCCGGTTGCAGGGCATGCTCTGCCCCGTGTGCCGGGTCGACCTCGTGCTCGCCGACCGGCAGGGGGTCGAGATCGACTATTGCCCGCAATGCCGGGGCATCTGGCTGGACCGCGGCGAACTCGACAAGATCATCGAGAAGAACGCTTCGTACGAGGCGACGTCGAGGCCGGCACCCGATTACCCGCCACAACCGACTGCACCTGGATATGCTCAGCCTGCTCCCTGGAGCGGGTACAATGAAGGATCTCATGGCGGTGGACGTCATGGTGGCGGGCATGACCGTGGTGGCCACGGCGGCTATCGTCCCGGCGGCTTTCTTGGCGGTCTGTTTCGGCATTGATCCGCACTCGGCTGGCGTTCTGAACAGGCAGCCGTTTCATGGTTGTCGGTGCATGGAGGGAGAAATAGCGTGACCAGAAGATGCGGGCTGACACTTGGAATCATGATCCTTGCCGGCTTGGCGGCAGCGCCGGCTGGCGCGCAGGTCATGTCCCATGGTGCCGGCGTCAACTGGAGCGGCACGCATGGCGGGGTCAACTGGGATGGCGGGCATGCCTATGAGGGCGGAAGCTACGGCGGTTACCCTGCCTCGTCCGCACCCCGTCCCGCGTACCAGATGCCGCAGCCTACGCCTTATCCCATGCATGAACCTCGCACGCCATACGCCCAAAATGACAGCAGCGATCACGCCGTCCGGCATGAAGATCGTCGTTCATCACCACCGGCGGTTCGGAGTCTTGACAGCAGGTGAGCCATCCCGCGGCCATCGGGCACTCGATGGACGCAGGCTGTGATCAGACGGCCATGCTCATGATGTCCTTGTAGGCCGAAAGAACCTTGTTCCGGACCTGCAAGGTGGCCTCGAACGAAACCGAGGCGCGTTGCTGTATCAGCGCCACGGTCGCGATATCGGTCGTCTCGCCTCGTTCGTAGGCTTCGGTCGCGACATCCTCCTGTTCCTGGAGCGCATTCACCTTTTGAAGCGCGGTCTGCATCGTCGCGGCAAAGCTCGTCGATGGGGCAGTGCCATCCGGTCCCCGCAGCGCATTCGGCGACGAAGCCGAGCCGACATCCCTCAGTGCGGCGTTTCGTTGAAGCACCGCGTTGCGCATCGCCATGACATCGGCCACGCCGTTCACATTCATGCCTGTCGACCTCTCACGCGAACGATAGAGCGCGCATCTTCGCGCAAGAATGATTAGAAATCGTTAAGGATGTTTGTTCGGGACTGGCCCCCGGTCCTTCTGGTCGTGGCAGTACGGGTCACGGATGATGGCGGTGTCGGTGCCGCAGGTGAAAGAGCAGACCTCGGCGTCGCGAAAACGGCTCGAACATCTCGTCGGGTCCCTCGGGGTCGAGCAGCTTGCTGTCGGCCAGCCATTTTTCCATCGAAGACAGTTCGGGCAGCTCGTACTCGCGTAGCGAGCGACCTGGTGCCTGCAACGCCGCGATCGTTGCGATCAACGAGCCGGTTTCGGCGAACTTCGCGATGACCGCGTCCTTGTTGGCGCCAAGGTTCTCGGCGAGCAGACCGGCGCGGATGTCGGCTATCTTTCGATGCCCATCGGCGTCGGATGCCCCGGTCGTGTCGATCGTCACGTCGCATTCGCTGTCGAGGCGCAGCGACCGGTTGTTGAAGTTGGAGGATCCCACCCGCAGCACGACGTCGTCGATGATCGTGACCTTGGCATGGACATAAATCGGTGCCCCCGCGGCGGTGAACGGGTGATAAAGCCGGAAGCGGCCGTGCACGTCGCGCTTCCGGAGTTCGGCAACCAGCCGGGCACGGGCCGTATCCATCGCGATCGGTTCGAGCCAGCCGTTCGCGGTCGTCGGGTTGATGACGACGATTTCCGGACCATCGGTCTCGTCGAGTCGTCTGGCGATTGCCTCCGCGACCCGCCGGGAGGCGAAATACTGGCTTTCGGCATAGATCAGCCGCCGCGCCCGCGCGATGAGCGCGACATACAGCGCCTCGATCTCGTGGACCGGTTCCTGGTCGGCGAGCTTTGGCAGCGTGCGCGAGATCCCGACGGGCACGTCCCTGAAGTCTGCCTCGAGCCCATCAGGCCAGCAATCCGCGCCATCGGTCACGGGCTCGATCGAATACCCGCCGGCGGCATGCCACCGCTCCCGACAGGCGTCACCGAGGGCGCGTGCCACCGGGCCCTCCAGCGCCATGGCCGCGTCATGCCACGGCCCGTGCGGCGTGCCGTCCGGTCGGACGCGGCGCGGTTCCTCGTCCTGGTGGTCTCGCGTGTCCCATCGTTCGCGGGTCATGTCGATGCCGCCGCAAAAGGCCATGCAGTCGTCGATCACCACGATCTTCTGGTGATGCGATCCGGCGACCGGATGATGCCCGTCGAGTTTGAGGTGGATTTGGCGGTCGCGCATCCAGCGCAGGATCGTGAACAGGGTTCGGCCATGGAACAGCGTCTTGAGCGCACCGGTATCCCAGCGCAGTATGTGAATATCGAGCAGGGGACTGCGCTTGACCAGCCAGCTGATGAACGCTCCGACCGTCGGCGGACCCTCGTCCTGCCCCTCCCCGGCGAACTGGATCCGGGCGTCGAAGTCCCAGCCGATCAGCACGATGCGCCGCTTGGCCTTGAGCATCGCGGAGCGGGCGGCCCTGAAATAGTCATCGGCGTCGACGATGACGGCCGCACGGCTTGCCGTGGCGGTCCGCCAGAACGCGCGCCGAATGGTGGCGTCGCTCATGGGCTTTGGCACCTCAACGCCCATGACGACGCCCCCACGTGGCTACCCGCCAAGCGTACCAGAGCACGAGCGCGATGATGATCGCTGTCGAGACCGGACCCACATAGCGCTCGACCGCCCCATAGCGCTGCCCCAGCAGATAGCCGGCGGCGGCCAGCATCGCGGTCCAGGCTGCCGTGCCGATCGTCGACCACAGGAGGAAGGGTCCGAGTGGCATCCGCACGAGCCCGGCCGGGATCGATACGACCGATCGCACCGTGGGGACGATCCGCCCAATGCAGACGAACGGGCCACCGTGGCCGTGGAACCAGGTCTTCGCGCGCTCGACCTCCTGCCATTCGAGCGTCAGCCATCGGCCGTGCCGATCGACCAGGCCATGCAGCCGCTCGATGCCAAGCATCCTTGCGACGGCGTACCAGCAGAGATTGCCCGCCATGGCGCCCGCCGCTCCGGCGGCGACCACGCCCGGCAGCGACAGTGCACCGCGCGAAGCGCGCAGGCCGGCAAGCGGCATGATGACTTCCGAGGGCAGCGGCGGGAACACGGTTTCGGCGAACATCAGCACCGCGACGCCAAGATAGCCGAGCTGGTCGACGAGCTGCTGGATCCACTGGCCCAAACTGCTTCTCCTTATCTTATGTGGGTCGAAACCATTTGTCGTCGCGTAGCGCCCGACCTTAATCCGATCCGCGCAGCAATCGACTATCCTGAATCCGGTTCCGGTCGGGCGTTGGCCCCGCCTGGCAGTGCCGGTGCGCTATCCACGTTGTCGCCCTGTTCGCCCGCGGTTTTCTTGAGTGGACGTGAAAGTCGAAGAGTCAGGAAGGTGACAGCGCTGATGATGATGGCGATATCGTACAGCGAATATCCGACCGCGGCACCAACGGCCCCTGTCGCCCACAGGCTCGCCGCCGTGGCCGTCCCTGATGTTCGACTCCCTTGCTTCAGGATCGCTCCGCCGCCGATGAACCCGACGCCGGTGATCAGGCCTTCAAGGATGCGAGCCTGACCAAGCGACTCCCGACCAAGAACGGCTATCGCTATGAGCACAAAGCCACAGCTGGCGACGGCAACGAGTGGAAAGGTGCGAATGCCGGCGCTTCGCTCCTCTTTTTCTCGATCCCAGCCAATCGGAAGAGCCAGAACATAGGCGATCAGAAGACTGAGAAGGTGCCATAAGGCTTCTGAGAAACTACTGGTAACCAAGGTCAATAGTGATCACCCTTTGTTTGATTGTGACGGAGATACGGAGGAACTAGAGAGGCGCGCGGTCCTGTTTAGCTCTCGACAATCTCAGCTCGACCAGCCTTTCAAAATAGGCGTTAGCCATTTTGCGATGGGCGTCGATCACTTCTGGTTTGGTAGAGTTCTCGGCAAGCTCGACCTCAACCTGCGCTCTGTGTTCGAAATATAGAATCTCATCATCCGACATAGAAAGTTCCTTGAGCGGGTCGTCAGATATCATCGCGATCGGTATTTCGGCCCTCGTTCGACTACGCAAGTCGGCGTTTTGGGCCTTGCCGAGCCTGACTGGGCGTCAGGTCGATCAGATCCTCGAGAAGCCGCGCCGAATTCGACCGGCTCTTCGAGCCGGGCCCCTGGGGTGCGGCACGGCACGTGATCATAGACGGGAGTGCTGATGACAGGCTTTTGCGAGAACGGGAGCGTGCAGGCCGCGAGCCCGCCGGGTAACACGGTGAGCATCAAACAGTTCACAATACGCATGGCTCGTTGCCTCCTACTTGATGAAACACTCGATCACACGTGCGTCCTGAAAAGACGGTGGCGCGCCGATGCTCGTGTTACTAATGACACTTTCTATAAGCGTCCTTTGTCCTAATCCAAAGAGATGCTGTTTTTGGTATGATCGGGATGCGAGAAAAGGACGCTATCTGGGCGGCCGACCTCTTCCAAGGAAGCGTCTGCATCCAGTTCCATCAGCGGTTTGATATGACCGTCGCGAATGTCGTAAATCCAGCCATGCAACCAAAGCGGTTGGCCGTCTTTCCACGCGCTTTCAACTATATCGGTTCTTGCCAAGTTGATCAGCTGATCCCTGACATTCATTTCAACGAGTCTGTTGAGCTTGGCTTCCTCACCATCCAACGCTGCAAGTTCATCGGCATGATCGCGCACAACGCTACTCGCATGATCGAGCCACTGCCTGAGTTGACCGGTAGCTCCTCCTGCGAATGCCCCCCTGATGCCACCACACCCATAATGACCGCACACAATGATGTGCGGAACCTTGAGCACCTGGACTGCATATTGCAGCGCCGCCATCAGGTTGAGATCGCTCGGATTAACAAGGTTGGCGACGTTGCGGTGAATGAACATACCTCCCGGAGGAGTCATGGTCATCTGTTCAGGGCTGACCCGGCTGTCCGAGCAACCGATCCACAAGAACGCTGGCTTCTGGCCATCGGCTTGTCGCGTGAAGAAGTCCGCGCGCTCGTCGATAAGTTCCTGCGACCAAGCCCGGTTGGCGAGAAGAAGCTGTCGATATTCTCTCATGCGAATCTTACTCCAACTACGGGGGCGTTGATCAAAGGAGATGTCCGTTCGGCAAGATCGCCACGAACGACCACATCTACCGACTTGAATCGAGCGGCTTTGATAAAGGAGTTAATAATCTCGACATTATCGAGATCAACATAGCTCGTCGCGGAAAGATCAATCAGAAGCCGGCTATTTTCGGGAATGCGGTTTAGTTGCTTCTGAAGTTCATATTTGTGGATAAAATACAGGTTACGCCGTGCACGGATGAGGCAATCATTGCCCTCGCATGCAAACGTTACGGCAGATCGAAAATTACGCGCTATGACGAACACGAACCCAATCACAAGGCCGATCAGGACGCCTTCGAGCAAGTTGGTGAACATGATCGCGATCACGGTTACTACGAACGGGATGAACTGGGTCCAGCCTTGTCGGTAGCGGTCCAGGAAAAGCTGGGGCGTGCAAAGCTTGTAGCCGGTTGCGATCAGCACCGCCGCGAGTGCCGCTAGCGGGATGAGGTTGAGCACCATGGGGATCAACGCGACCGACAACAGCAGCCATAGCCCATGCAGCATCGTCGACGCCTTGCTCTGCGCGCCCGCACCGACGTTGGCCGAGGAACGCACGATCACCGAGGTGACTGGCAGCCCTCCCAGCAGTCCCGACACGATGTTGCCGCCACCCTGGGCCATCAGTTCCCAGTTCTTGTCAGTGGTGCGTCGTTGCGGGTCGAGCTCGTCGATGGCCTTGATGCTGAGCATCGACTCCAGGCTAGCGACGATGGCAATCGTGGCTGCTGCGATCCAGACGGCACTGCTCCCGATACCCGAAAAATCGGGAAGGGAGAAAAGCTGAGCAAATTCGGCCGGGCTTTTGGAGACTGGCACCTGAACAAGATGCTCCGTGCCAATCTTCCAGGAAGGTAGAAACGCCCCGAGCAGCGCATTGCCGATGACGCCGATCAGGACGGCCACCAAGGGGCCTGGCAAGAAACGGAGCGGACCCTGCTTGGGTTTCGCGCTGTTCCACCAGAACAGGAAAGCAAGGCCCGCAAGGCTGATGATCAGCGCGCCCGGCTCAAACTTGCGCCTCAGGAACACGAAAAGGTTGGTGAACGTGTTCCCGTTGCCAGAGGAGAACTGAAAGCTACCCTCAGCCTCGACTTCATAGCCGATCGCGAACGGAATCTGCTTGATAACAAGAATGAGTCCGATCGATGCCAACATCCCCGTGATCACTGAGGACGGGATAAATTCGCTCAGGATCCCCGCGCGAGCCGTAGAAAATGTCAGCTGCAACGCGCCCGCCAAAACCACTACCGACAAAAAGATCGGATAGCTCGGTAGAGAATTGATGGTGTCGAGTACGATAACCGTAAGGCCCGCGGCAGGACCGCTGACGGACAACGGAGACCGGGACAGGCCGCCGACTACGAGGCCGCCCACGATACCTGCTATCAGGCCAGAAAACAGGGGTGCTCCCGAAGCGAGGGCGACGCCCAGACAGAGCGGGAGCGCGACGAGCGCGACGACGATGGATGCGGGCACATCTGTCCGCAAGGACGCAAGAGGATGTCTCGAAGAGGACACAAGGGTACTCCGTAACTGCATGCAGGATTTGGCGAGCGGCGAGCAAAGCAGGGTTGCCGCTTATCTTGAGTCGGAAGCGGATCGCCCCGACGTCCAAAATCGGGTGAAATCGCGTCGCGAAGTCACCCTTAACAGCGACCATGCCGGCACTCAGCGACACAGTCGGCCGTTGCCGAGGCTTACAGTTTTGGCGGTCTCAACGTTGGCGCGGCGGTCATGCCTTCGCTGATCCGCTGCTCGATCGCCGAATAAGCGTCCTCGGGCTTCATCTGCGAGATGATCGCCTTGGCAGGCACGATCAGGTGATCGCCGTGGCATTCACTATGAGCATGTGGCAGCCATGGGCTAACACCAACAGGCCTTTGATCCCTTGTTGGCTCGCTCACGCTCGCCATCGAAAGGACGAGGCCAGGCGTGGCGACGCGACGGGTACTCGATCCTTCGTCACTTACGTGGAAAACTGAACCCAGTCCCAGGAGCGAGGCCAGCATCAAGCCGATCAGGAAAGGAAGCAGGCGGCTCATCGAACGGTCGCGTAGCGATCTTGCACGTTCAAGGCCACTGCCTTTTCCTATCCTTCCCCAAAATGATCACTTCATCGCGGCGCGCAGGTTGTCGATCGACGCGGTCGCGACGATGGCACAGCCGTTCCCTTACCTCGCGCAAGCGCCTCGCTCGCCATACTATCAAAGCAGTATCAGCGCCCCTTTTTGCCGAGCACAACGATCATCGCTCATCCGACTGGGTTAGCCCGGGTTCTCAGCGTCGATGAGCGACCCTCACACTGAAGAAGTTCCGTTCAGCAAGCGTCACGTCAATGACGTCGGCCATGCCCTCCGCCGCGGTGCCCCCCTCCGAGATGACCTCCGCTAAAATGGCCGCCTCGGTAGTGGCCGCCACCAAGACCAATCCCGATCCCGAGCGATCCGTAGAAGGGCGAGCCGTAGTAGCCGTAGGGGCTTTGATAACGATAGGGATAGCCGCCGCCATAGTAGCCAGCGCCGCGCCAACCGCGCCCGCGGTCAGCGACCGCGATCAGGCAGTCGCTTGCGCCCGCTTGAGCCACGCTGCCCGGCGCTGCGGGAACGGCCGCTTGCGGCGGAACGGGCGCCGGGAGTGCAGCGGATGTTCCCCCGGGCGGACCATCCGGCGGAGAGATCGGTACTGCCCGGATCGCACCGGGAGTGTCGCACGGCACGGCGAAGTAGGAATAGGCGGAGGGCCGCGGCGCATAGGTGGCGCAGCCGCCCAGCAGAACCGCCCCGGCCAGCGGGACGATGATGATAGGCTTGCGGATGTTCGGCATGGTGCGTTCCATTCGTTCTTGGTCGGCAGTTGGGCTGCCGGACCGAATATATATGGTTCGGCTCTCGAACATTGCACGTCGCCGCCTGGGGCCGGGACGCAGCCGGTATCGGCCTCGGTCATTCACCCGGATAGGCGCTCAATCGTTCATGACTGCTCGCCTGCGGCGGGAGCGGCGCGGGGCGGATGGGCTTCAGGGTGGCTGGCGAAGAGACCGACCGCAAACAGATGTCCAAGCGACTTTGCGTTCGTGGCCACGACGATCGCGGAAAGCGCCAGATACCCCCAGGAAAGCCACGTCAGGCTGGCGATCGTTCGCGCATCGTCTCCGAGAAAATTCAGCGTCAAGCCGACCTGAAGGGCGAACAGGCCGGTGAGCGCCAGCGCACCCCACACACCCAGTCTCAACCGCAACAGCAGGGCAATGCCGAACAGCGATTGCGCGGCAGTGAGAAAGAACTCCTCATGCTGCCGCGCATCGAGCGGCAGAGCGGTGAGTCCGCCTGCCCCGAGGCTCATTGCTAACGGCAGCATGCCGACCAGCAGGGTCCATTGGTTGATCTTGTCCGAGATCATCGTTGCAAGGCCGTTAGCCGCCCGCCCCGAGAGCACGAACAGTACCGCGATGGTCACCGCAGGCGCCTCGCTGGCGAGTGGCGCGAGCCACTGGATCAGCAGGAACTCATCGATGCCGACCGAGCGCCCTGAGTCCACCATTGCCTCGGCAAACGGTTCAGCCGAGATCAGGATAACGGTCGCCGCAACGACCGTTAGCGCCGCCATCGCGGCCCACTGACGCGCCGACGACAGCTGGCTAAGCGCGGCTGCGGGGCCAGGTTCGTCGTCCTCGTCTTCTTCCGCCTCGGGGAGATAGCTGACGCGCCAGACATAGGCGGCGAAGATCGCGACCAGCACGACACTGTCGATCCACCCGATCGCATCGCGCATCAGGATCGTGAACGACCAGGCGGTGCCGATCAGTAGGAACACGACTTCTGCCGCGTTGACCGGTGCAAGGTCGATGCGGCGCTGGCGGGTGCGAAACCAGTGGACGAGCACCATCAGCGGCCACGCCAGTCCGACCAGCAGGCGGTTGGCGCCCGTCATGTTCGCGGCAGCGTAGTGAACATAGTTAGACGACGGGTCCTGTCCCGCGGCATAGGCGTAGTAGAAGTCGACCGCATACTCCGGCAGCACGGTGACGAGCGCGATTGCCGCCACGATCAGCCCTTGGCTGACGCGCTTCTCTGCGGCCTCCGCACCCCAGGACAGCATGAAGCCCGCTGCGAGGATCGCAATGCCGAAGAGCGCGGCGACCATAAACTCAGACTGCGTGCTTCGTGCCCCACGCTTAGGGTGTCATTCCGCCCTCAACCGGAACCGACCCCACCGCTGCTAAAACCGCACACAAAACATGAGGAAAGAGTGATGCACGAACGCGATCCCAACATCGTCACCTCGAGCCTGTCTGGTTTCGTCACCGAACAGGGCGTCACCGTGAGAGTGAACATCATCCGGTTGGAAAATGAGCCGGGCTGGTCGCTTGAAGTCGAAAACGAGCATGGAACTTCTACGGTCTGGGACGACCTGTTCGCGACTGATGATGCCGCGCATGCTGTTTTTCGTCAGACCGTCGATGAAGAAGGTATGCGCGCCTTCCTCGACCATGCCGTCGTCATACCCTTCCGACGTTAGCACCGTCAGCGTTCGCCGTTCGTTCGGTCCTAGCGTACGTAAACTTCACTTTCGTGCAGTGACCCCTTGGACAAGACGCCCTGCGGAGAGGAGGCTGGGGCAGCCAAAGATTTTGCCTCACATGTGAATTGGCTTGCCCGTTACCGCCATCGCCGCTTCCTTGAGCGCCTCCGAGTGCGTGGGATGGGCATGGCAGGTGTAGGCGATATCCTCGCTAGTTGCGCCAAATTCCATCGCCTGGGCAGCCTGAGCGATCATCGTGCCGGCGAGTGTGGAGATGATGTGAACCCCAAGCACGCGGTCGGTCTTGGCATCGGCAACGACCTTGACGAAGCCGTCGGTATCTCGGTTGGTCTTGGCGCGGCTGTTGGCTGCGAAGGGGAATTTGCCGACCGTGATTTCCCCGCGTGTTTTCGCCTCCTCCTCGGTCAGGCCGACGCCCGCGATCTCAGGATGGGTGTAGACAACGGATGGTATCACCGCGTGATTCACGATACCGATTTGCCCCGCAATATTCTCGGCGACCGCAATTCCCTCGTCCATCGCTTTGTGCGCAAGCATAAGGCCAGGAACGACGTCGCCGATCGCCCAGATGCCGGGAACAGCGGTTGCAAAGCGGTGGTCGACTTCGATCTGCCCCTTCTTGTTCAAGCCAAGCCCGGCTTTGTCGAGTCCCAGGCCTCCGGTGTTAGGGCGCCGTCCGATCGCGACCAGTACCACGTCGGCCTCGATCGTTTCAGCCTCGCCACCGGAAGAGGGCTCAACCGTAATGGTTGCGGTTGAGCCGTTGCGTGCGACCGCGGTAACCTTGGTGCCGAGCTTGAACGCGAGCCCCTGTTTGCCGAAGATGTTGCGCGCTTCCCTGCGCACTTCGCCGTCGAGGCCAGGAAGAATTTCGTCGAGATATTCGATCACCGTCACTTTGGCGCCAAGCCGCTTCCAAACTGAGCCGAGTTCAAGGCCGATCACGCCGGCACCGATGACGACGAGATGTTCGGGGACCTTGGGGAACGCCAGCGCGCCTGTGGAGTCCACAACCACTTCGCCGTCCACCTCGACACCCGGAAGCGGTGTCACCGACGAACCGGTAGCGAGCACGATATTCTTTGCGCGCACGGTCTTGCCTGCGACTTCGACGCTGTCCCTGCCGGTGAAGGTGGCCAGCCCTTTGAGCCACTCGACTTTGTTCTTCTTAAATAGGAAGGCGATGCCGCCGGTCAGCTCTCCGACGGCCTTGCTCTTCTCGGAATGCATCTGCGTCAAATTCAGGCGAGCGCCTTCGATTTCTACTCCAAACTTCGCAAGAGCGCCCGACTTGGCTTCCTCGTACAGCTCGGAGGCGTGGAGCAGTGCCTTCGATGGGATGCAGCCGACGTTGAGGCACGTTCCGCCAAGGGTCTCGCGCGCCTCTACGCAGGCTGTCTTCAGCCCGAGCTGCGCCGCGCGAATGGCAGCGACATAGCCGCCGGGACCGGCACCTATGACAAGAATGTCGTAGTCGTAGTCACCCATTTAAAACTCCGTTCGGCCTGATGGCGGGACACCGCCGTTTGCTCAGGAGCACGAACACTGACAACTGACAATGGGTTATGCAGGAAGGCGGAAACGCGACTTGCCAAAGCAGGAAATCTAGAGTTAATTCCATCAACCGGAGAGGAGTGACTTGACTCAGGTCCCATTAAACGACTGCGCATGGGGCCGGTGTTGGAGGACCGACCAGATGGTGCAACTTGTAACGTATGTTTCAACAAGCCATGGTAAGCTCAGAGACTATGATCGGTATTTTGAATAGGGTCGTTCCCCCAATCGCACGGTTTCTACTATCGGAATCATCAAATTTTCGTGATTGAGCGCAAAGGCTCGCTATTGCCCTTTCTATTCTTTGCCGGTCTGATCGGCCACCCGTACAAGGCTGGGGTAACGTTTACCTGAATAGTACATCAAACAAGCCCGTGAGTCCCATTCAGGCATTTATGGGGAGAACAACGCACGGGAGTGCAAATGAAGTACGCCGCCCTTTATCCATGCGCGATCGCAATTCTTTTAAGTACGACTGTTCCGGTTCGAGGAGACACGCTCGGCGAGGCACTCATAAATGCCTATCGCACGAACCCAAGCCTGACAGGTGCGCGAGCGGGTTTGCGCGTGACTGATGAAGGCGTTTCGATTGCAAAGGCCGCCGCGCGGCCGACCCTGTCGGCAACGGCAGATTATCAAGAGTTTATCGTTCGTACCGCTAATAGCTTCTCTGCACCACTGCGAGCCGCTAATGCGGCGGCGAATGTGTCGCTGCCGCTTTATCAAGGCGGCCGTGTCAAAAACGGCATTCGCGCGGCGGACGCTCGGGTGGATTCCGGCCGGGCAAACCTTAGAGCAACTGAAGCGGACGTTTTCACCGCTATTGTATCAGTCTACATGGATGTCATTCGTGACCGCGCCATTGTCGGTTTAAACACCCGTAATGTCGAAGTTCTTGAAACCAATCTTAGCGCATCCCGTGATCGCTTTCAGGTCGGTGACCTTACCCGGACCGACGTCGCTCAGTCGGAGGCACGGCTCGAGTTCGCTCGTGGGCAGCTCGAACTTGTAAAAGCACAATTGGTTACCAGCCTCGAGAACTACATTCGGTTTGTTGGTGTTCCAGCACAAAATTTGGAGAAACCGCCGAAGTTTCTGGGACTGCCGGCGAACGTAGAGGCGGCGCTGGTGACGGCATTCCGCAACAACCCACTGTTGATCGCTGCGAAGTTCGACGCTGCGGCGGCACGCTACGACATCCGTGTAGCTAACGCCGCCCGGCTGCCACGGCTAGCGGCTGTGGGTTCAAGCAACTATAATAACTATCTGGGCACACTAACCAGCACGATTCCCGGTCGGGCGTTCCTCCAATCCCAGCGAACTGCTACAGTCGGGCTTTCTGCTACGATTCCGCTCTACCAGGGTGGTCTGCCCGCTGCTCAGGTTCGACGAGCACAGGCTTTGTCCAGTCAATCACTAGAACAGATCGTGTTTGTTGAGCGCCGGGTAGTTGCGGAAACACGCGCTGCTTTTACCCGGCACCGCGCGACGGAGCGGGTAATCCGGTCATCGCAAGCAGCCGTAGCGGCAAACGAACTGGCGCTTGAGGGTGTTCGCGCCGAAAATAGCGTCGGCACGCGCAACGTACTCGATGTACTAAATGCCGAACAGGAACTGCTCAATAGTAGAGTCCAGTTGGTAACTGCTGAACGGGACGCCTATGTGGCCGGTTTTGCCTTGCTTGCGAGTATGGGACGCGCAGAGGCGCGAGACTTGGGATTGTTTGGCGGTGGGTTGTATCAGCCAAGAATTCGTGATCAGGCGCCGGTGCGAGATCGCCGCTTTGATAGCAATTACGGACCTTCCGACAATATTGAGCAGGGTGAGCAGCCTTTCAACGCCTCATTATCGTCCACCGAACCTTAGGGTAAAAGCCTATTTATTTTGTCGGCCCGTGATCTAGGGGAGCGGATGATAATTCCGAGCGTGAACGCGACCTTAACTTGGCGATCGTCGTAACTATTTGAATTTCACTTCAACAGCCAAATTTATAATCAGTACTATTTCGGTTGCTATTACCGGAACTAGCAAGACGTGCCTTGCAAGTGCCATTACCGGCAAATGGTGCCCGCGACCGCTACTTCACACGATCGACTGAGTGAACCGGCTTGAGGAGGAAATCCGCCTCGGCGAGGCCGGTACGTTCGCAGCTCGGCCGTCACGCCTTGAGGTCGTGATGCTCGACGAGCTTGGTTATCTGCCGTTCGCCACTCGGGCGGGCAGCTGCTCTTCCATCTGGTCAGGACCGCGATCAACACAAGCGAAAAGAACAACCGGGCAGTGACCATCGCCGGAAGGTAGAGATCAACAAATGCTCTCGCAAACGGTCGTTCGCGCGACAGCCGGTCCGATCGCGGCGGAAGCCACTAAAACGGCCCATCTGACTTCCTAAAACCGTCCCTTGTTTCCTTCTCCGAAATCCGGCTAGGTCGTGTCGAGTTTTCGGAGAAGCCCCTTGCTCGTCGGCTATGCGTGTAGATTTGAGCGCTAACTGGCACGCTCTGTCAGCGGTAATTGTCACGCTACGTCGGGGCACGCGGTCCCGCAAACGATCCACAAATGGGAACCGGTAATCTGATCACGATTGGATTGAAGCAATCGGCTGGCCCTCCGCTACCGACGCCCAAGGCGTGATAGCGGAGGGGCGATCGTCATGGACGATGTGACACCACGTCGAACCCTTCGCTGGTTGCAGGGGGAACAAAGTGCTTGGTGAACAGAGCAAAATCTTCGTCGCTGACGTTGAACTCATGCGTGCCGCTTGCATTCCTCTGATGAAGCCGAGCTTTGCAAACATCGTCATCTACATCGAGAAAGTGGAGCTGATGAGCGCATCCAGCCTGTTCAAACAGGGAGCGCATCCATGCGCGACTTTCTGGCGTGTTTGCCGGGAAGTCCAATACTACCGATAATCCGGATCGCAGCAAATCGATCAGATGCGGTGTCATTGCATCGCGCAGGCGCGTTGAGTTTCGTACATAGTCTGCAAGGCAATTTTGCGCGCCTGGGTAGAGGCGCGCCAACCAATAGTCTTCTTTCACTAAAACCGTATTGGGGCTTTTTTCCAAGGCACTTGTAAGCGTGGATTTTCCAGCAGCTATTTTACCGCACACAAGGTGCAGCGTCGGGTGTTCTAAGGACATAATCGAGAACCTTCGCAGATGCGCTTGGCATCATGACATTCACATGCGGATAAACCCGGCCCGACGCATCAGGCCGGGCGGTTAATTCGTCCGCTGCACGCAATAGCGATGTGAAACACGAAGGTCATAACGATAGGGTGCCAAAACTACCGGCTATAGTCCAGTGGCGATCGTCGCATCCCGCCCTTGCCGATTGGGAAGATTTAACGAGATGGCCGGGGGAGGATCATGCCGCCTTGCCCGCAGGTGCAGCGGGTTGGCGTCCAAGCGTGCGGTACACGGTCGGCCGGGATATCGAGAACACCTCGGCGAGATCGCTTATCGAATAATCGTCGGTGTCATACATGCGGCGCAACTCCTTCTGCTGGCGATCCGACAGCTTGGGCTTCTTGCCGCGCAGCTTCCCTTTCGAACGTGCGACCGCCATGCCTTCGCGGGTCCGCATCCTGATCAGGTCGGCCTCGAACTCGGCGAAGGTGGCGAGGATGTTGAAGAACAGCTTGCCCATCGGGTCGGACGGATCGTGGACACTGGCCCCGAGCTGTAGCTTTACGCCCCGCGCGGCAAGGTCGTCGCCGATCGCCCTCGCGTCCGGCACCGATCGTGCGAGACGGTCGAGCTTCGGGACTACCAGCGTGTCGCCGCTTCGTATTGCCGCCAGCGCCTGGTCCAGACCGGGGCGGCTCCGGTTCGTGCCGGTGAACCCCTTGTCGGTGTAGATTCGATCGGCCGCGACGCCGAGTTTGACCAGCGCATCCTGCTGGGCGGCAAGGTCCTGCTTGTCAGTGGAGCAGCGGGCATAACCGATCAGCGTGTGCGTCATGGACAAATCTGTAACGTAAAGGGGTCCTTCAACGCAAAAGATATAGTACCATCTATGTGAGACTCGGCTTTTGGCGGTTTCCCGTGCCTCGACAGGTTAGCCAGCGACCGTCCGCTGAACGATCCTCTATCGGACAGGAGCGATCACCATGGCGGATGATCGAGGGCCGGAGATTGAAAGCGCAGAAGTCGCGAAGCGCATGGCTGTGTTGCGACCGCACCTGATCGATGGCGTGCCACTGACGAAGGTGGCGGCCGATGCCGGCATCCCGATCCGAACCGCCCGGCGCTGGATCGCCCGTTACCGCGCTGATGGACCTGCTGGGCTCGTGCGTCCGCCGCGACCGGAAGCCGGTAAGCGCACCTTCCCAAAGGAGTTGGTCGAGCTGATCGAAGGCATGGCACTCCTGAAGCCGCCGCCATCGATCGCGACCATCCACCGACGCATCACCGGCCTTGCCAGCGAGCGGGGATGGCGGGCACCATCCTACGGCAGCGTGCGTAGCATCGTGGGCGGGATCGATCCGGCGATAGCGACTCTGGCGCACGAGGGCGCAGCCGCGTTCCGCGACAAGTACGAGCTAATCCATCGACACCGGGCCGTCCGACCCAACGCGACATGGCAGGCCGACCACACGCAGCTCGATATCCTGATCCTCGACGCCGACGGCAAAGAGGCCCGACCGTGGCTGACGACAGTTTTGGACGATCATTCGCGAGCGATCGCCGGCTACATGGTGATGCTGGGCGCACCGTCCGCGCTCAACACTTCGCTCGCGCTTCGGCAGGCGATCTGGCGCAAGGCTGATCCGGCGTGGCCTGTGTGCGGCATCCCCGACGTGCTGCACGTCGATCACGGATCGGACTTCACCAGCCTCCACCTCGAACAAGCATCGGCCGACCTGCGCTTCCGCCTGATCTACTCGGGCGTTGCCCGACCACAGGGACGGGGCAAGATCGAGCGATTGTTCCGCACCATCAATACTGAGCTACTGCCCGAGCTGCCGGGGAATCTTCACAACGGCAAGCCGGCCTCGCCGCCCCGCCTGTCGCTCGCAGAGCTGGACGCGGCGATCGGCGTCTACATCGTCTCGACCTACAATGCCCGTCCGCATCGCGCGATCGGCGTTGCCCCGGTTGAGGCATGGCGCGGCGACGGGTGGTTGCCCCGAATGCCAGATACGCTCGCCGAGTTGGACGCGTTGCTGGTCATGGTCGCCAAGTCCCGCACGGTCCATCGCGACGGCATCCGCTTCGAGGGGCTGCGCTACTTTGATCCGACGCTCGCGGCGTATGTCGGGGAGCCGGTGACGATCCGCTATGATCCTCGCGACATGGGCGAGATCCGTGTCTTCCACCGCAACACCTTCTTGTGCAGGGCAGTAAGCGCCGACCATGCCGGCGACAGCATCACGCTGAAGGACATACAGGCCGCTCGCGTCGCGCACCGCCGTCGCCTGCGATGCGAAATCGGAGAGCGGAAGACCCGTGTCGCCGACTTCTTTCCAGCCCTCGTTATTCGCCCCGCCTTGCCAACGACACCGGCCCGTTCGGCCAGCGCCGAAGTCACACGACCGCCGAAGAAACCGCGCCTGCGCACCTATAGCGAAGGCGACTGATGGGCACGGCTCGCGCCACCAGCTTCATCGCGACCCAGGAGCATCGCCGCTTCACCGAGTTCGCCGATGCCGTCCGCAAACATCGTTATATCGGCCTGTGCCATGGCCCCGCCGGGGTCGGGAAGACGCTTTCCGCCCGCCGCTACGCCCATTGGGATGTGGCTGCCGAAACCGTTGAAGTATGGGGCAGGCGTGGGCCAGATGAGGCGAAGGTCAATGCCTACCTCGCCCGATCCCGGACCGTCTTCTTCACGCCGACCGTCAGCTGCAGCCTGCGCGAGCTGCGGCATGACGTGCCGGACCTTATCAGCCGCGCTGACATGTGCATCGACGATCACGTTCGCCCCTGCGTTGAGGGCAAGTGCAAGATCATCGACCACACGACCCGCTACGTGGAGTTGCTGATCGTGGACGAGGCCGAGCGGCTGACCACGACAGCGCTGGAATGGTTGCGTGATCTGTTCGATCGACGGGGGATCGGCCTCATCCTGATCGGCATGCCGGGGATCGACAAGCGCATGGCGCGCTACCCCCAGCTCTTCAGCCGGGTGGGTTTCGCCCATCACTACCGTCCCTTGCAGGACCAGGAGCTGACGTTCGTGCTGACGAGGCGCTGGCGTGATCTCGGGTTGTCGCTGGACGACGCAGACTTCACAGACGCCCAGGCGGTCGCCGCGATCGTGCGCATGACCGGAGGCAACTTCCGGCTGCTGCATCGCCTGTTCGTCCAGATCGAGCGCATCCTACGTCTCAACGAGCTGACCGTCATCACCGAGGATGTGGTCGAAGCGGCCCGCAGCACGCTCGTGATCGGTGTCACTTAGCGCTGACAGAACCGTGCCAATCACCGCTGACATCTACAGGCTATGCGCGCGTGTCCACCAGGGATCAGTCCCCTGCCCTACAGCTTAATGCGCTCCGCGAAGCCGGGTGCGAGAAGGTGTTCACCGAGAAGGCGTCGGGCGCGCAGCGCGATCGGCCGGAGTTGCGTGCCGCGCTCGACTATCTCCGCGCCGGCGATACGCTGGCGGTGTGGAAATTGGACCGGCTCGCACGCTCCGTCCGGCAGCTCGTGGAGACGGCCGAGGATCTCGCCAAGCGCGAGATCGGCCTAAAGGTGCTAACCCAGGCGATCGACACTACCAGCCCCGGCGGGCGGCTCGTGTTCCACGTCTTCGCGGCCGTCGCCGAGTTCGAGCGGGAGTTGACCTTGGAGCGCACCCATGCCGGGCTTGCCCAGGCGCGGGCCTTGGGGCGGCGTGGTGGGCGCAAGCCGGCGATGGGGCCTGCCGAGATCAAGCGAGCCAAAGCGATGCTCGCCGATCCGACCATCACCGTCGAGGAGGTCGCACATCAGATTGGCGTGCAGCCGTCGACGCTCTATCGCCACATACCGGGCGGGCGCAGCTCGCTTAGCCAACCGGCTTAGGTGGAGGCCTTCGTTCGACGGCCGCGTCTTTGTCCCACCCACCCAACCGTTAGCGCCTGGCCTTGCGGCCCGGCAGTCAGGCGAATAGGTCGCCGATCGCACGTAGCCGGAAGGCGTTGAGCCAACGGCGTCGGCGATGTTCAGTGGCGTCGTGGACCATGTGGCAGCGCTGGCAGAGCGCCGCGAGGTTGCGCGGCCGGTTGTCGCCGGGATCATGGTTCAGATGCGCGCTGGCGAGGGCCACGCGCGTGATCCGAAGATGAGCAGGCGGGTCGATGCCGGCGAGACCCGGTTGCGCCCGCGCCAGCTCGTCTGGCGACGGCAGCCGGCGAAGCTCCCTGCCCTGCCCGTCGCGCCAGGTCGCGGCGTCCGCGTCCCACCAGACGCCATTCCCTAAGTGCAGCACGTCGCGGCCGTGGGGGCGACGGCAATGCTCGCAACGCCCCTTCGCGCGCCGGAACCGGATGAGGTTTGACAGTTCGCGCCAGTCGATCGGATAGAGCCAGCGATGTTCGCGCGCGATCGGCATGACGATTCTATGAGTCAGACAGCAGCAGAACGAAAGAGGAAAGTTACCGCTTTCGGGTTCAAATTACGTGGCGCGAACTTCCAGTGTTACACCCGATGCGCGTTGCAGTGTGCTGATGACCGAAAACAGATTGTCAGCAGCGGGATTGCCCGCCGGGCTGAACATCCGCATCAGGCTCTTGGACGGTCGTCCGGTTTGTTCGGCCAGTTCCTCGAAACCTACCGTCGCCTTGATGTAGTCGCGCAAGACCGCCTTTCCCGTGTCGATATCACCGAGGAGGAAGGCATTGACGGCTTCGGTGAGGAGCGCCGAGCGAAACGCCGAGTCCGCTTGAACACGGGCGCGCACAGTATCCTTGAAGTTGCGAGTGAGAGCCATCACGATCTTCCTTTCCTCCGCGCCTTGTAGTCCGCCCACAGCGACTTGGCGGTGTCGATGTCACGCTGCTGCCGCTTCTTCGTGCCCCCACTCAGGAGAATGACGAGGGTTTGGCCGTCCATGCCGAAATAGACGCGATAGCCAGGCCCGAAATCGATCCTGTATTCCGAGACGCCCTCTCCCACCGGTTTGACGTTGGAAAGCGCGCCACGTTCGACCTTGTTCAGCGCCACCGTCACCTTTGCGGCGGCTACCGCATCCAGCGCGGCAAACCAGAGTCCGAACGGGCTTCGCCCTTCCCCGTCCTTATACTCCTTTAGCACCATCGGTTCCATATATGTTACCATTGAGCCGATCGTCAAGGGTGGACGCGCCCGAGCGGGCCGCGCTCTATCTCCGCTTGGCAGCTCCGATCGAGCCGCCATGCTGGCGTCTCGCCCCTGACGGGCTACGATCGCTCGCGCGAACAGAGAGGCCGCCGAGGCGGCCGTGTTGTTGTCCCGCCCGCCCAGCCCTGAGGCCGGCCTTTTAGACCGGCTACAAGAAAGGTTGTGCGATCCTGCCAATCTGCATATTATCATGTCTTCAATATTGAAGGTGTGCACACGTGCATATAATCACACTTGCAGCGCAAAAAGGTGGCGTCGGCAAAACGACGCTTGCGGTCAATCTGGCGGTTGCGGCGCAGGCGGCAGGCATCAGGACGGCCCTGTTCGACCTTGACCCACAGGAAAGCGCGACGGCGTGGAGCGAGCGCCGCGAGGCCGAGCTACCCCATGTAGAGCCGATCAGCGCGCGCCGCTTGAACCAGGCGATCGACGCGGCCGAGGCAAACGGTTTCGACCTCACCATCATCGACACGCCCCCGGCAGCCGGGGCCGAGGCAGCCGCAGCCGCGCAACGAGCCGATATCGTGCTGATACCGTGCCGCCCTTCCCTTATCGACCTCGACGCGATCAAGCGCACGG
This sequence comes from Sphingomonas sp. AP28, assembly GCF_056680455.1. NCBI lineage: Bacteria > Pseudomonadati > Pseudomonadota > Alphaproteobacteria > Sphingomonadales > Sphingomonadaceae > Sphingomonas > Sphingomonas sp. AP28. The sequence goes on from NZ_JBWXQI010000005.1 coordinate 23,934, forward strand.
CCCAGCTCATCATCAGCACCGGCAGGACCGGCTTTGTCGTGCTCAATGCGGCTCCGCCTACGGCAACGACGCTACTGTATGACGCGAGGACACTGGCGGAGGATACCGGGCTAAAGGTCGCGCGCGCAGTCATCAGGGAGCGCAGCGCCTATCGCGCAGCATGGCCCTACGGGCTTGGCGTGACCGAGCATGAACCGTCCGGCAAAGCCGCCCAGGAGATTGCATCACTTCGCCAATTCCTGTTTCATGAATTGCAGAATTGCACACCTGCAAATGTGAAGGCTTGATATCATGGCACGACGATCATCGCTCCTCGCGCCCGCGGTCGCCACAAAGGCAAAGTCCGAGTCCGCCTCGCCTGAGCGTGTAACGTCCCCACCGGACGCGCGCGCTCCCCGGTCGAGCGGGCAACGACCGGGCAAATATCACTTGGGCGCTTACTTCGATCCGGCCGACCCCACCGCCGAGGCGTTCCGAGTTCTGGCCGCGAGGACACGCCGCAGCCATCAGGAATTGCTGGCCGAAGCGATCGCCGAGCTGGTCGCCAAATACGACGCCGACAAGCAGTTCGGACGTGCTTGAACGTGTGCACATATGCACAACTGCAAACGTGCAGGATTGAACCATGAAGAAGCGGCGCGACCCTAGCCCGGAGTTCGACCTGTTCCTGCCGATCATGGGCGACCTTCCGCTCAAGGATCAGCGTGAGACGATGGAGCGGCCGTTCTTTTCCTTGCAGAAACGCAAGCGGGTCAAGCCGATCGAATATACCAGCCCGGACGGCGCGACCTGGGTGAAGATCGAGGCGATACCGGCCTACGGCATGGCGACGATCTGGGACGCCGATATCATCATATGGGCCACGTCGGCGCTCAATCGGATGCGGGAGCAGGGGGGCAACGACCTGCCCAGGACGCTTACCACCACGTCCTACGACCTTTTGCGGGCGATCAAGCGCAACACCAGCGGTCGCGCCTATCAAGATCTCCAGGCCGCCCTACAGCGGTTGCAGACGACCTCCATTTCCACGTCGATCCGCGCGCCCAAACGTCGCAGCAAGGCGGGCTTCAACTGGCTCGACAAATGGACGTTGGAGGTCGACCCCGAAACGGACCAGCCTCGCGGCATGACCATCACCCTGTCGGATTGGGTCTATGAGGGAATCATGGCGGAGCGGTCGCTTCTGACCATGCACCCCGACTACTTCCTGCTAACCGGCGGGCTTGAGCGGGCGCTTTATCGTATCGCGCGCAAGCACGCTGGCAATCAGCGTGGAGGGTGGACGTGCCGGGTGGAGGTGCTGCGCGACAAAACCGGCAGCGACAGCAAGCCAAAAGAGTTCAACCGGATGCTCCGCAAAATCGTGGAGACCAACCAACTTCCCGATTATGCGGTGGAAATGGTGGCAACGAACGACGGTAGCCCGGCCATTCTATTTCGGTTGAGAGGGGAGGCAGAAGCCTTGGCACTCTCCGAGCAGCTCCAGGCCGAGCAAGACCGGCGCGACCGCATGGAAGCCGATCGACGGCGCACCGTAGAGGTCGATGACCTGATGGACCGGCTTTCAGGACGCTCCTAACTATCGTGTTATCACACACCGCCGCCCTCGGAAGCGATGCAGCCCCGTTGAGATCAGGAGCCGACAAGGCCAACAGGACACCCGCGATCGGCATTTTCGAGCCGTTTCTATCGTGTTTTCACACACCTTTGATACGTGTTTTCACACACCGCGCTATCGTGTTTTCACACACCGAATCACGTGTTTTCACCCACCGCCGACTTATGCAACCCATTGATCCTAAAGGAGGAAATGGCCACTTTTTGCGGCTTAACCTACTTAACGATTCATATTTAACAGATTCTTTTAACGTCAGCAGTACGCCCAGAACCCTACGAGAGAAGGTCAAATGGAATCGGCCTATGGCCGATCCGCCTTCGTTTCGTGCCGCCTTCGGCATCACAAGGGCGGCGCAAGCGCCGCTGGCTAAGCGGGAAAGAAGTGGGCGAGGTAGCGGCCAGAAGGTTGCACAGCGACCGTCAGGAGCGCGGTGGAGGGCAGGGAAAGGGCCTTCGACTATCCCAGGTGCTGATCGCAGTGAACGTCACCAGCGGGGCTTAAATCAACCCGTTGGTTTGCGGCCGAACAAGCAGGCCGCGACCGGTCACGCCGGATCGAACCGCCCGGCGAACTCGCGATCGTCGTAGTAGCGCAGCTTGGCGGCGATGATCGGGCGCTGCCCGGCGAGGAACAGGAGCTGGCGATCGGGGCGCAGCGTCCGGACTTCATCGGGGGTGAGGAGGGCGCGGCCGACATGCTGCTGCCCGTAGGATAGGCCGCTTTCTTCCGCGTCGATTGCGCGGCTCATGGTCTCGAACACGACGGTTTCCTGCCCGGCCAGATCGGAGACGAGTTTGGCGCTGTCCTGATCGTTGACCCCGAACACTTGTAGCACCCCTGCGTTAGACAGGAAGGTGCCGGCCCGCTGCCCGTATAGCGCGCGGAGCTGGTGAACGTCCTGGAGGATCGGCCAGAGCTGGACGCCATAGCCCGCCATCAGTCCCATCGCGCGTTCGACCGGTTCGAGACGGCCGAGGGCCGCGAACTCGTCGAGCAGGAACAGCACCGGCCAGGGCGGGCGACCCGGCGCGCGCGCCAGCTCGGTCAGGGCTTGCGCGACTATCAGCCGCAGCCAGCGCGCATAGCTGGCGAGCCGATCGGGCGGCAGCACGAGGAACACCGTCGCCGGCGCATCCTTCAACCCGGCGAACGTAAAATCCGAGCCGCCCAACACCGTCGCCATGCGCGGGGAGTCGAGAAAGTGGGTATGGCGTTGCGCGGCGGACAGCACGCCGGCCGCTTCGCGATCGGATTTGCCGAGCTGGCGGTTGGCGGCGCGCGCGACCAGGCCACCTTGGGGTCACTGCACGAAAGTGAATTTTACGTACGCTAGGCGCGAACGAACGGCGAACGGCAGGAGTTGTTGGAAAGCGGTTTGTCCGCTCATGGCGACGGCGCTCGATCCTCGGCTATCATCTCAAGCCGCTGTTCAATCATAGCAACAGCCTCCACGGCGCTGAAAAGGGCCGTGTCCACTATCAGGCGGGGTTCGGTCCACGGGACGTAATCGTGCGATGTGACGGACGACCACGTAGGAAGTCTGAAACCTTCTATGTCGGGTGCACGACCCTCTACCCGGCGCTTATGTTCGTCTACATCGCTACAGATGATTCCGACCTCAAAGACGCCTGCTCCGTCAATGGCTTGCGCCACACCACGCCAGCCTTGCCGACTTTCGGGGACGGGATTGACGCTATCGGCAACAACCCAGTTGCCCAGCTTGAGGTTCGACGCTGCGATGGCGAAAGCAACGACATAGCCTGCGGCACCGATATCGCCGGCAAATCCTGACTGTTGCCTCAGCACGTGCTCGATCTCATCAACACGGACATAGGCTGCCGATCGTTTGGTAACCAACGCCTTCCCAATAGTCGTCTTGCCGGTCCCGGGCAGACCGCTAAGCACGATGAGCATAAGACCTCCGTTGCCAAATCACGTTTGCTTACAGGAATTGCCGGTTAGGTCGAGAACGGCCGCAACTGAGTGATTCTGGTCCCACAGACGGTTTCAGGCGGCCAGTAATGAGGGCGATGTGCGAAGCGGCCTTAGCTGACCCAGCCCCGGCCTGTCGCCCCGCTCCCAGCTATAGTCGCCCGTGAGCGCGATATGCTCCCAGCCCAGCGGTGCGATATGGCGGGCAACGTCTTCCAGCGTTCCCATGTCGGCCAGTGCCTGTTCGAGATAGCGGGTGTTCCACAGGATGATCGCGGCGACCAGCAGGTTGAGGCCGGAGGCACGGTAGGACTGGTTCTCGAACCGGCGATCGCGCAGTTCGCCGAGCTGGTTGAAGAACAATGCGCGAGCAAGCGCGTTGCGCGCCTCGCCCTTGTTCAGCCCGGCCTGGGTTCGCCTGCGCAGATCGATGTCCTGCAACCAGTCGAGCATGAAGATCGAGCGTTCGAGCCGCCCGACCTCGCGTAATGCCAGTGCCAGACCGTTCTGGCGCGGATAGGCGGACAGCTTGCGCAGCATCGCCGAGGCTGTGACAGTCCCAGTCCGGATCGAGGTGGCAAGCCGCAGCAGTTCGTCCCAATGCGCGGCTGCATGGTCGTGCGCGATCGGATCGCCGACCATGACGAGCAGCGTCGGAGTTGGCGAGCTGCCATCCGGCCAGCAAATGTCCGATGATGCTGGCCGCGAACAGCAGGAGCAGCACGATCGTCAGGCCATTGTTTTTAAAAAAAACGCATGGTCGATCCTCCCCCTTCATGATGATCGACCCTCACGGGGTCACCCCTCAGCAAGCGAGCCAGAAGGTGCATCGGCCTCAGAATCGAACGCGCGTTTTCCGCGTCTTTTCCACAGCGCCAGCATATCGCCAGAATCGTCGCCGCGACCACGCCCGGCGAGATCAAGCAACGCGCCGTAAAGGGTGGCGCGATCATCGTCTGTCAGCTCGACCAAGCCAGCTTTCTGGACCAGTCCGCCCAGCTCAATCAGGTGGCGTGTTCGTTCGCGACGTTGCACGACCCAGCTCCTGCTATCCGTTCGCCGTTCCGCCGCTTCCGCTCGCAGCGTCGCCGCCCGGTTCAATCGTAGCGCCCGATCCGTCGATTGCAGCAACGCCGCCACCTTTGCGCCCACGCCGCTGAAAGAACGCCGCGCCCTTCGATCGCCACGCCTCCTTTGCCGCAGCGTCTTTCGATCCAATCGCATCGAGCAGGACGCCGGTAAGGGTTTGCGCATCCAGCGCATCGGCACCTGTAGCGGCAACGAGCTGGCCGAGCTGTTCGACCCGCTTCGCCTTGAGCGACCGAGCCTTGTCGTTCAGCGCCCTCAGCTCGGCATCGTAATCGCGAACCTTACGCATCACGAGTTATCCTCATCCAGTTCCTCCAACGCAGCTGGAATATCCGACCACAGCGAACCCGCTGTGCCATCCACATCGATGCCGGGCGGTGCTTTCCCCTCCCAAACAATGCGCCAGCCATAGATTACCCCATCTTCACGCCATGCCGTTGTGACTGGTGTTTTCGTCACGCTGAAGGGGTGCTTCCTGAGCGTACCCACATCGATCCCCAGCGCATTGGCAATATGCTCATTGCGATGATGCTTCATCGCACCCTTATGGGGATGGCTCATCAAATTCTCTCCCTGCTGTAGGCAGTTTGCCAGAGTGTATGGAGAGATCAAGCAGGAAGCAGCACGAAGTCAATCATGAGGAGCGTAGCGAGTGATGAGTGCGCGCTTATACGTCGTTGCCGACGTGCGCTAAGTAAGGCAATGTGCGGAGCATCATGGCGATCTACCATTTTTCCGCCAAGGTTGTGAGCCGCGCGAACGGATCGAGCGCCGTTGCGAGCGCCGCCTATCGTTCCGCGTCCGAGCTGCACGATGACCGTCTGAACCGCGATCACGATTTCAGCAACAAGGCCGGTGTGATCCACTCCGAGGTGATGTTGCCGGAGGGCGCACCGGAGCGTTTAAACGACCGCTCGACCTTGTGGAACGAAGTGGAGGCCGGTGAGAAGCGCAAGGACGCGCAGCTTGCCCGCGAAGTGGAGTTCTCGATTCCGCGCGAGATGAACGAGAAGCAGGGTGTCCAGCTCGCACGCGATTTCGTGAAGAAGCAGTTTGTCGATCGCGGGATGGTCGCAGACCTGAACGTGCATTGGGACAAGGCGAAGGACGGCACGCCGAAGCCGCACGCGCATGTGATGATGACGATGCGCGACGTGGGACCGGACGGCTTCGGGAAGAAGAACCGGGACTGGAACAGCACCGAGCTGTTGAAGGACTGGCGCGAGGCGTGGAGCGCGCACGTCAACGAGCGCATGGCCGAGCTGGGGCTTGAGGGTCGGATCGATCATCGCTCCTATGAGGCGCAGGGGATTGGCCTGGAGCCGCAGCACAAGATCGGACCCGCAGCATCGCGCCGGCCGGAGCAGGGACTTGAGGCGGAGCGGATCGAGGATCACACGCGCATCGCCCGTGAGAACGGCGCGAAGATCATCGCCAATCCTAATGTCGCGCTGGACGCGATCACGCGCAGCCAAGCGACGTTCACCACCCGCGACCTTGCGACGTTCGCGTTCCGCCACAGCGACGGCAAGGATCAGTTCGACCAGGTAATGGGGGCGGTACGGGCGTCGCCCGAGCTGGTCGCATTGGGGAAGGACGGGCGGGACCAGGAGCGGTTCACGTCGCGCGACATGATTGCAGTAGAGAACCGGCTTGAGCGGGCCGGCGACGAGCTGGCGGGCCGGGGCGAACACAGTGTCGGCGATCGGCAGCGTGACGCCGCGATCGGCGCGGCCGAGGCGCGGGGGCTTGTCCTGTCCCGCGAGCAGCGCGACGCGTTCGATCACGTCACCGGCGACGCAGGGCTGGCGTCCGTCGTCGGCTACGCCGGCAGCGGCAAATCTGCGATGCTGGGCGTCGCGCGCGAGGCATGGGAGGGGCAGGGCTACACGGTTCGTGGCGCGGCATTGTCGGGCATCGCGGCCGAGAACCTTGAGGGCGGGTCCGGCATCCGGTCCCGCACCATCGCCAGTCTTGAACACGCATGGGGGCAGGGGCGCGAGCAGCTAAGCCCTAGGGACGTGCTGGTGGTGGACGAGGCCGGCATGATCGGCTCGCGCCAGATGGAGCGGGTGCTGTCGCAGGCGCGCGATGCCGGGGCCAAGGTTGTCATGGTCGGCGACCCCGAGCAGTTGCAGGCGATCGAGGCGGGCGCGGCGTTCCGCAGCGTCACCGAGCGCCACGGCGCGGCCGAGATCACCGAGATCAGGCGGCAGCGCGAGGACTGGCAGCGCGACGCCACCCGCGCGCTGGCGACCGGGCGCACCGGCGAAGCGATCCACGCCTATGACGGCAAGGGCATGGTCCACGCGGCCGACACCCGCGAGCAGGCGCGGGGCGAACTGGTCGACGGGTGGGATCGCGCGCGCCAGGCCGAAGCCGGAAGCACCCGGATCATCCTCACCCACACCAACGCCGAAGTGCAGAGCCTCAATGGCGAGGCGCGCGACCGGTTGCGCGCGAGCGGCGACCTTGGCGACGACGTGACGGTGAAGGCCGAGCGTGGCGAGCGGCAGTTCGCGACCGGCGACCGCATCATGTTCCTGCGTAACGAACGGGGTATGGGGGTGAAGAATGGCACGCTCGCCACGATCGAGCGGGTATCGCCCGAGGGCATGGCGGTGCGCCTCGATGACGGGCGCGGGGTCGCGTTCGACACCAAGGATTACGCCCATGTCGATCACGGCTATGCGGCGACGTTTCACAAATCGCAGGGCGTGACGGTCGATCGGGCGCATGTCCTCGCCACCCCCGACATGGACCGCCACAGCGCCTATGTCGGCATGTCGCGGCATCGTGACGACGTGCAGCTCCATTATGGCCGCGACGACTTCGCCGATCAGCGCCAGCTTGTCCGCACGCTCAGCCGCGAGCGGGGCAAGGACATGGCCGGCGATTACGCCAAGCCCGAGCAGGACCAGGCCCGCGCGTTCGCCGATCGGCGCGAGATCCGGTTCCCGGAACGCGCGCGCCAGGTGGTCGAGAAGGTCCGCGACAAGGCCAGGGGCATGTTCGCCGGCTTCCGGCCGAAACCGCCGCTGGAGAAAGCGGCGTCGCCAGTGCTTGATCGCGGCGGGCTTTCGACCGCTGGCAAGCCCGACCAGGCCAAGGCGATCGAACGCTATGCGCGTGCCGTGGGCGATATAGGCCGGATGCGCGACAAGGGGCTGCCGGTGCTGCCGCATCAGGAAAGCGCCTTGCAGAAAGCCGGTGAGACGCTGGACGCGAGCCGTCCCCATACCGCGCGTGATCTTGCATCGGCGTTGGCGCGCGACCCGAAGCTGATCGAGCAGGTGGCGGGCGGCAATACGACCGGTGCCGCGCGCGCGATGGCCGAAGAGCAGCGCGTGCGGCTCGATCCGGAGGCGCGCGCGGACCGGTTCGTGGAGGGTTGGCAGAAGATGCAGCAGGCGCGGGCGGGCATGGAGCGGGCCGGCGACAGCGCCGGTGCCGAGCGGTTGCGCGAGCGGATGGAGAAGGCCGCGGGTGGCCTGCACCGCGACCCACAGCTCGAATCCGCGTTGCGCGCCCGCGCGCCCGAGCTGGTACTGAAAACCGAGCGCGAGCGGGCGATCGGCGATGCCCTGTCGTCGTCGCTTGATCGCGGGCGCGATCGGGACCGGGGGATGAGCCGGTGAGAGTTCGTGCCTTCGGGTATGATCCGGTTTGTGCTTTCGTGCGGTAAAAGGAGAAGCAATGCATGGGTGACGATCACGAACTAGATGCCGCAGCGGAGGCGTTCGAGGGCGTGCGTGGCGAGCTTGCATTGATGCGCCGCGCCGTCGAGCGACTGGCAGCTGAACGTGCCGAAGTGCCGGAATTCCCCGATTACAGCGAGACGCTGGGGAAGATGGCGAAAGCGCTTAACGCGACCATGCAGAATGTCGGCGTGCTGGCGAAGGCGGCCGAGGACAATGTCGCGCCGCGCTATGTCGCCGACAGGATCGTCGCGGCCGGCGCCCATGCCCGTGATGAGGACCGGCGCTTGATCGCGACCGCCGGCGAGAAGATGGACAAGGCGACCACCGCCTTGCACGGCATCGGTGGTTATGCCCGCCGCGCGGACGAGCAGCGCCGGACCCTGTGGCAGGTCGGCGCCGGGGCGTTCCTGGGCGGGGCGCTGCTATGGATGATCGTGCCGGGGATCGTCGCGCGCGAGTTGCCGGCGAAATGGCAGGTGCCCGAGTGGATGGCGGTGCGCACGCTCGGCCTGCCGAAATGGGAAGCCGGTCAGCGGCTTATGCAAGCCGCAGCACCGGATGCTTTTGCTAACATCGCGGCGGGTGACCGGATTGTCACCGCCAATCGCGTTATTTTGCAGGCGTGCAGAAAACGCGCGAACAAGGGGCGCACGCCGGTGCGATGTACGATTAGTGTTGATCCGTTGAAACAATGAACTGGTACTGGCGATTGGATGTCAATCTGCAGGACCCCGTCGGCGCCGTAGATACATTACAGCGTTTAGCGCCACTTGCTTCCTAAGTGCCGCCAAATCCGGAAACCAATGCGAAAAAATCGACTCGATAATCGAATAAGCAAAAATATAGTATTTGGATGCCGAAATCCTGACCGGCGCAACGTGCGGGCACATGCCAATAGCATCTTCGCGCTGGCAATCCATACGCCGGCTGGGACCGCCAGCTCCCACCAGTGGATGGGATGGCGGATGAACGGAGGCGAGTATTTCATTGTCAAATTAGGCAGTTCGCTGATCGTCACAACATAGCCTCATTCCATGGCAGTTATCAAGGACTAATAATCTTATTTCAGTGGGTATGGCCATCGAGCTTGCGTAGGTCGTTATGTAAAGCGGTTGCGGCGATAGCTGCATGACCCATGGCGACGCTTATCTGATCTAGCGCCATAACGATGTCACCAGCAGCGTAAACACCCGAGATGCTAGTGCGCTGTTTGGTATCAACTACAATACAGCGATCATCGCTAAGCTCGACCCCGAGCTGCTTCGCAAGAGCATTATTGCTGTCCGAACCCAACGCCGGGTAGATCGTATCGAACTGCATTTCGGTCGCATCGGCTAGACGCAGCGTTACGTGTTCTCCAGAAAAGTCGATTTGTTCGAGTGCACTTGGCGCGAAAGCGATGCCTGCCCCCTCCAGCGCGCCGCGGTCGGAAGCGTCGAGTTCGAAATCCTCGTTCGCCACCAGTGTTATTCGGTCGGAGAACGTGCGAAGGAACAGCGCCTCAGCGACGCCATGCGTGTCCGCACCGATGACACCGATAGCCTGGCCAGTCGCTTCATAACCGTCGCAGATCGGGCAGTAGCGCAGCAGGCCGCGATCCAGTGCGTCGCGATGGGCCGCGGCGTCGATCGAGGGGCGACGGTTCTCGACACCCGTTGCGATCAGGATCGATCGCGTGGACAGGGTTATTCCCACCCCGCGAGCGTCGAAGTCATTGGCGTTTTGCGCTACTGCATCAATGCGGGCAGTCACAATCGTAGCACCGTAGCACCGTAGCGCTCGGCCTGTTCGCGCATCCGTTGTAGAAGATCATCACCAGCGATCCCGTCCGGAAAACCGGCGTGATTGTGCGAACGCGGTATCCATTTTGCCCGGCTATTTCCCTCATCGACCACGATGACGCGCCGATGACAGCGTGCAAGGTAGATTGCGGCAGTCAATCCCGCTGGTCCGCCGCCGATGATGAGCGCATCGCATCGAGCTTCTGTCACGCCATCCGTCCCATCGGAGCCCGAGGGGCAGAGGGCGCGAGGGGTAGCGAAGCGTTGTCGAAATGACTGCGAGCCGTCATCGAGAGCCCTTTTCAGAAGCTTGCCGTTCGGCAAGCCAAGTCTGCATCGTCTTGATCTCTGCCTGTTGGGTTCGGATTACTTCCTCCGCCATCGCACGAATTTTTGGATCTGTTCCATTAGCGATTACGGCACGCGCCATCTCCACTGCACCTTCGTGATAGGGAATCATGCCTCGCAGGAAGTCGGTGTCCGGATCGCCCGTGGATGGCACGACCATGCTTGTCTTATCGTGCGGAGGGTTCGCCCCGTGCATCGCATCGGTCAAACCCAACTCTTTTGACGCGAACTGGTAGGGAGGCTTTTCTGCGGAACAGGCGGACAGAGCCATAGCAACACTGAGAATGAGCCAGCGCGCCTTGATGAGCGACATTCTTTTTTCCTTATTAAAATAGTCGGTTCCTGGATCGAACCCGCGTGAACGATGCCTACTCAAAGTGCGATTTCCTCGATGAGAAGAAGCGTCAGGAAGCCGACGAAGAACATCGCACTGATCAGCGGCGTGTCCGGCTTCTCGTGTGCTTCGGCTAGCAACTCTTCGGTGACGAGGAACAGAAGCGCCATCAGGCCGAAGCACAGGAAGCCGGCGACCACCGGGGGTGACAAGCCAGCGACCGGGATCGCCAGCAGCGCGCCGATCGGCAGCAGCAGCGCGAGTCCCACCACGGTAAGGATGATCCTGAGTTTAGAGGTGATGGATTCAGCGAGTTCCGTCGTCAGCGTCACGCCGAGGAACAGCACCTCCAGCGTGAGCGCGACGGTGAGCAGAACGCCCGCCTTGGCGCCGGCGACGAACGCAAGGCCCAGCACCAATCCGTCGACGACGATGTCGATCCCGACCGCGGATATCAATGTGACCGGTCCGGCCGCGCGGTCCTCGTATGCTTTCAGTCCCAGCATGACCGCGACCCCGGCCGATCCGCCGATGAACGTCGCCAGCGGCGACCCGGCGTGCAGGACCTGAGGCAGGATTTCGGTCGCCGCAGCGGCGAACACGACACCTGCCGCGAGGTGCTGCATGGCAGATATGAACGCGTCGCCCGGCCTGCGCCAAGTCGCGAACGCACCGCCGAGGATAACCGCGAGGACCGGAATGATGGTATAGCTCAGCGCCAGCATGATTTTCCCCTGAACGACAGATGTTCGTTGCCACCCTTTTGCCCGATCCGCTCGAGGTGGAGCAGATCCTTGCCGATCGCGACCGTCAATCTTCCATCGACTGCGCGCGCACGTCCGCGTGGCACGGTCAGCGTTTCACGGTCCTCTGGCGCTGAACCGACCAGATCGACAACGAAGCTGTCGGCACTCAAGCCAGTTAGGATCGATGATCCATCCTCACAGGTGAAGACATGCATCTGCATCTTGGAACCGGGCGCCGAGGTGTTGTGCGCCTCGCCATCGGCATCCGCATCTGGGGACGAGCACGCCGCGGCGAGCAAAGCGATTAGCACCACGCCCGCACGCCTGACGAACACGCTTCCAGACAGGATTCCACGGCTGATCTGTGTCATCCGAGTGGAATGCTCATGATGTCCCTGTAGGCCGACAGGAGCTTGTTCCTGACCTGAAGCGTCGCCTCGAATGACACAGAAGCGCGGTTCTGCATCAACGCTACAGTGACGATGTCAGTGGTCTCGCCCCGATCGTAGCGCTCGGTGGCCACATCCTCCGCTTCCTGCGCTTCGTTCACCTTGCCGACGATGTTCTTGAGGGTGTCCCCGAATGTCGCGGGCGCTTCGGTCCGCGGCACGGCCGTAGCTGCACCCGGCGCCGCAGCAGGCGACGCCAGGCGGTTGAGCGTCTGACTGCGTGCGAGGATCTGCGCACGAACGGCTAGGACGCCGGAGACGGTGGTATCGGACATCTCAAACGGTCCTTCCTAACCTGCGGAGACCGCATCGGATGGACGCGGTCTCCAGGACATCAGGCGGTCCGCGACGCGGCGAACCGATCGCGATAGGCGAGCAGCCGCAACGCGTTCACGACGACAAGCAACGTCGACCCTTCGTGCATGGCGACGGCTGCCCCGATCCCGAGACCGAAGATCGTCGCGGGCACCAGGATCGCCACCACGCCCAGACTGACGAAGACGTTCTGCCGGATGATCGACCGGGTCTGCCGCGACAGGCCGACCGCAAACGGGAGATGGGCGAGGTCGTCCGCCATCAGCGCCACGTCGGCAGTCTCCAACGCGACGTCGGAGCCCGCCGCGCCCATCGCGATCCCGACGGTCGCATTCGCCATCGCGGGCGCGTCGTTCACGCCGTCGCCGACCATCGCCACCTTGCCGTCGCTGCGCAGCTTCTTGATCGCCTCGACCTTGTCTTCCGGCATCAGGTCGCCCCATGCCTCGTCGATACCAACCTCGCGGGCGATTGCCTCAGCGACCGTCTGGTTGTCGCCCGAGATCATGATCATGCGCTTGATGCCGAGCGTGCGCAGCATCGCGAGCGTCGCCTTGGCTGCCGCACGGGGCGTATCCATCAGCCCGATCACGCCCAGATCGACGTCACCGCGTCGCACGACCATTGTCGTCCGCCCGCCCGCGCGGAGCCGTTCGACCGCGGCCATCGTTTCTTCGGCCAATGCAGCGAGACCGTCCTTGCCGAACATCTCGGCCTTGCCGATCGTGACAGGATCGCCCTCCAGCGTCGCGCGGACGCCACGGCCGGTCAGGCTTTCCAGATCGCTAGCCTGTGGCAACGCGGCGTCGTTTAGGCGTGTCTTGCCGTCCTTGACGATCGCCGCAGCAAGAGGGTGATCGCTCAGGGCTTCCACGGCGACGGCCGTGATAAGAAGCCGGTCATCGGCTACCCCCGCCATAGCGACAACATCGGTGATCCGAGGCTGGCCTTCCGTGAGCGTGCCGGTCTTGTCGAAAGCGATGGCGGTCAGCGAACCGAGGTTCTCCAGCGGCCCGCCGCCCTTCACCAGCACACCGCCGCGCGCGGCGCGAGCGACACCCGACAACACGGCGCTCGGCGTTGCGATCGCCAGCGCGCAGGGGCTGGCGGCGACGAGGACTGCCATCGAGCGGTAGAAGCTGTCGCGGAAGGGTTCATCGATGACGACCCACGCGAACAGCAGCAGGACGGCCAGACCCAACACCACCGGCACGAACACGCGCTCGAACCGGTCGGTCATGCGTTGCGTCGGTGACTTCTGCGTCTCAGCCTCGCTGACCATCTTCACGACTTTGGCGAGCGCGCTTTCGGTCGACAAGCGCGTGACCTCTATCTCGATCGCCCCGCTACCGTTGATCGTGCCGGCGAACACACGGCTGGCGGCATCGACGCGGTCGGGATCGGCCCGGGCCTGATCCGCATCGTCGACGGCGGTCTTGTCGACCGGGATACTCTCGCCCGTCACAGGCGCCTGGTTGATACTGCTTGAGCCCAGTGTCAGGAAGCCGTCGGCGGGCAGCCGCGCATTGGGTTTGACAACGACGATGTCGCCCATCACCAGCGTATCGACTGAGACCTCGCTGATCCGGCCTTCCCGGCGAACCAGGGCTGTTTTCGGCGCCAGCTCGGCCAGTGCCTCGATCGCTCGCTTGGCGCGGCCCATCGCATAATGTTCGAGGGCATGGCCAAAGCTGAACAGGAACAGGAGCAGCGCGCCTTCCGCCCAGGCGCCGAGCGCGGCCGCCCCCGCCGCGGCGACCAGCATCAGCGTGTCGATCTCAAACCGGCGCATTCGCAGATTATCGATCGCCTCGCGAACGGTGAAGAAGCCGCCCAGAACATAGGCGATCAGGTAGCAGGCGAGCGGCAGCCAGGACGGTGCCCCGACAACCAGTTTCTCGATCGCGAAGCCGACGCCGAGGACGGCACCGCAGCCGAGCGCGAAGAACAGCTCGGTGTTCGGTCCGAGGATACCGCCATGACTGTGGTTGTGTCCCTCCTTGCCGTGATCGTGTTCGCCCGGACCATGATCGTGACCCGCGTGATCGTCGTTCGAGGTTTGGGAAGCGGGCGCGTCACGATCGGCAACGGCGCTGCGGATGGTGGCTTCGTCGGTGCGTTCCCGGTCGAACTCGACCTGCACACGACCACCAGCAGCGACATCGGCTTCCAGTACTCCAGGCATGGCCTTTAATCGATCGGCGAGGGTACGCGCGCGCCGTTGATGCATGGCCGCGATGTCGAACATCGCGTGACCATAGCGCGCACCGATTTGCGCGCCTGCGCCAGACGCTACCTTGCGAATGCGAAAGAGTGAAAGCCGGTCTGGATCGTAATGAATGCACAATTGCGCCGGCGTCTCGCCGCTGGCGGGGACGACATGGGCTTCGCTGACGCCTTCGCGGTCTACCAACCTCTGTACAAGCCGCGTGACGCAGGCGTCCGCGGCATCCGGCACGTCGGGCAGGATGACGGCAAGGTCGAGCCTGGTTTTCTCAGCCATTCTGATTGTCCTTGGTTAGGCGCGCATCCTGTTTCGCGTCGCGCAGGATCTTGATGCCGCCCCACAATTGGATGGCGGCCGTCGCCAGCCCGACCACGAGGTCCGGCCAGTTCACGCCCAGCCACATGACCAAAGCGCCGGCGATGACAATGCCGCCGTTCGAGATGAAGTCGTTAAGGCTGAAGGTCGTCGCCGCGCGCAGGTTGACGTCCTTGTTCTCCAGCTTCTGCAGGAGGCGCAGGCAAAGATAATTGATTATACCCGCGACGATCGACATGCCGATCATGGTCGGACCGATCGGATCGCTGCCCTGCGCGAAACGGCGCGCGACATCGATGAGGACCGCGACCGCGAACAGGAGCAGCATGATGCCGGACACCCCGGCCGCGAGTTGCTTCCAGCGTGCGCTGCGCGTCAACGCGACGATGCTGAGCCCATAGACCGCGGCATCGGAACCGTTGTCGAGACCATTGGCGATCAGCGCACTGGAATCGCCGATCAGTCCCGTAGCGACGAATGCTACAGCAAGCGCCGCGTTGAGGATCAGGACGATCCAGAGCGTACGTCGCTGACGATCTGTCGCGCCGGCATCTAGAGTGGGATCAGTCATAACTGGGTCGCTTTCTGGCAAAGCATCGGACGTTTGCCGGGTGCCTCGACTTTGATTTGGTTGCCCGAAAACGTCGCAGTCTCCGCATCTCCGACGTATTGGAGGCCCTGCAACGGTGCCGTCAGAACGGCCGCGGGCGCACTCGCATCGCGCCGTAACTCGATGGTGAGCCCCTGATCCTTGAAGTCGACCAAGAGCGTCTGATCATCGTCGCATCGATAAAGGTGGCGACCTGGCGTACCGCTTGTCACGGCACTGTCGCGGGCGTGGGTCTCCTGCTCGGTTGGTGGCATCTTCGGGGATTGTTCAGAGCAGGCAGACAGCGCCATCATCGAAGCCAAGCTCAGGGTTGCAACCTTGCTGCAAAGTGGCATCAATTATGCCTCCTGGTTTTCTTGCCACCATGCCGGACAGGTAAGAGCCGTGGTTTCGGATTTGGCCGCACTGCTAGCGACCGAAGCCGCCGGTCCAGGCATCGATCCGACTGGACAAGCCCTGCCTGCAGCTTCTTACGCAGGAGCGCCGTCCATATGCCATTGAGTAAACCGTGAAAACGCAAGCTATGTCGCAGGCGAGTGCCAGCCGGATCGCTTTCTAGTTCGTACAGTTCTTCGAATAACAGCACTTTTGCTACACCCGCAGTCCACGCAAAGACGACGGGCTTTTCGACACGGGTGATGTCAGCCGTCGTCGTGACAGGCTTCCCAAGCCCCCCGATGCGGAAGCTGTACGTTGCCTCGCCGCCCTCGACCGCTTCACCCGCGAGTTGAACAAACGGCTTCCATTGCGAATGCGCGGCGAAGTCCGTGAGGACCGACCAGACGCGCAGCGGCGATGCCGTCAGGATCACGACATTCTCGATCGCGGCGCGCGCGGCATTCGCCGGGCGCGCACCATCAGGCGAAGCGCCAACTGGACCGATCGCGCCGCCATGCTCAACGTCCGTCATCGTCCGCGTCCGCGTCGGCATGGAGGTCGATGATTTCCACCGCCTCCAGCGTTATCAGGCCGATGCCCTTCAGGTCGCGCAAGCCCGTCATGAAGGTCCGAAGTTTCGCGTCGTCGTCGACGATCTCGATCACCACCGACCGGTCGTTCTCGAGGATATGACGACGGTGTGTGTGCGCCGATCGCCCGATCCCGATCATCGCCTCGATCACCGTCGCACCGCCGAGACGGGCGTCGCGCGCCCGCTCGGCAATGAGTTCGAAGACCTTGCGGTCCCCAAAATACGCATTCTCGTCGGTATATACCCGCAGCAGCTTCATCATGGTCATGCCGTGGCCTCCTCGTGTGCGTCGGTCGGTCGGTCGTCATCCTTTGTTCGTTTGCCGGACGTCGCCCCCAGGACGACCTTGGCGATGGCTGGAAGCACCAGCAGGGTCAGGATGGTCGCGGCAACGAGGCCACCGATTACGGTCACGGCGAGCGGCTTCTGCACTTCCGCGCCGGTGCCGTGAGCGAGTGCCATCGGCACGAAGCCGATGGCGGGCACGAACCCGGTCATGATCACCGCCCGCATCTTCTCGGCCATGCCGTGTCGGATAGCCTCCGCGACGGGTAGTCCGGCTTCGCTGCTTTCCCGGATCGCGGTCATCACCACGAGGCCGTTCAGGACCGCCACGCCGGCGAGACAGATGAACCCGACGGCCGCGGACACCGAGAAGTTGATCCCGGTTAAGGCGAGCGTGAACACGCCGCCGGCGAGCCCCAGCGGCACCGCCAGGAACACAGATGCCGCCCGCCCGAACCCGCCGAGCGCCATGTAGAGCAGCCCGAAGATTGCGAGGAAGCAGAGTGGTACGACGATCGACAGCCGAGCCGAGGCCGCCTGCAGGTTCTCGAACTGCCCCCCCCATTCGAGGTAGTAGCCGGCCGGCAGCTTCACTTTCGCGATCTTTGCCTGCGCTTCTGCCACGAACGAGCCGGCATCGCGTCCGCCAAGGTTTACCTGGACGACAACACGACGCTTTCCGTTCTCCCGGCTGATCTGGTTCAGCCCCTCGGTCAGCCGGATTTGTGCTACCTGCGCAAGCGGCACCTGTGCCCGGGGACGTCCTTCGACTTCCGGCAGCAGCACTGGCAGCGACCGAATGTCGTCGAGGTTGGCACGCGTCGCCTCGGGCACGCGCACGGTGACGTCAAACCGACGATCGCCCTCGTATACCAATCCCGATTCACGTCCGCCCAGGCCCGCCGCGATCGTATCGGATACATCGCGCACCGTGAGGCCGAGCCGCGCGATGGCCGCACGGTCGAGCTTCACGTCGAGCGCCGGCGCGCCACCGACCTGTTCGGCCTTGACGCTTGTGGCACCAGGGATGGTCTGCAGGACACGCACCATCTCATTCGCAGTCTGCGACATCTTGTCGAGATCGTCACCGTAGAGCTTGATCGCGACGTCGCCGCGGACGCCGGCAATCAGCTCGTTGAAGCGAAGCTGGATCGGCTGGCTGACCTCGTAAAGGTTACCGAGCAGTCCGCCCGTCGCTTTTTCAATCTTGGCGACGACATCGGCTTTGGTTGTGCCCTTTGCCCATTCCTCTGATGGTTTCAGAATGACGAAGCCGTCCGAAACGTTCGGCGGCATCGGGTCGGTCGCGACTTCCGCAGTGCCTGTCTTGGAGAACATCAAGGCGACCTCGGGGATTTTCGTTACCGCCGCCTCAACCTTGCGCTCCATCAAGAGCGATTGTTCGAGACTGACCGAGGGCACGCGCGTGGACGCGAATGCCAGGTTTTTCTCATCAAGCTGAGGGATAAATTCCGATCCCAGCAACCCGAACGCAGGGATTGCCGCCAGGAAGAAGGCCAGTCCGCCGATAATAAACGGCCACGGCCGCGCAATCGCCTGATCCAGCAGTGGAAGATAGCCCGCCTTGGATTTGCGGATCAGCCACACGTCCTTTTCCGCGACCTTGCCGCTGATCAGGATAGCGACCAGTGCGGGAACAAGCGTGATCGCCAGCAAGAATGCCGCCACCAGCGCGAGCATGATCGTGATCGCCATCGGCGAGAACGTCTTGCCTTCGGTGCCGGTGAAGGTCAGCAGCGGGGCAAACGCGAGCAGGATGATCGCTTGCCCGAAGACGGTCGGCTTGATCATCTCCTGCGCCGCCCGCATCGTCTCTTCCAGCCGTTCCCGAAGCGCGAGCAGCCGGCCTTCATGTTCCTGTCGATGCGCCAATCTGGCGAGACAGTTTTCGATGATGATGACTGCGCCATCCACGATCAGACCGAAGTCGAGCGCTCCCAGGCTCATCAAATTGCCGGGGACGTTGAACGCGTTCATTCCCATGGCCATCATCAGGAACGAAAAGGGGATCACCAGCACCGCGATCACCGCGGCACGCCAGTTGCCCAGCAGCAGGAACAGCGCAACCGCAACAAGGATCGCGCCCTCGGTCAGGTTGCGCTGCACCGTAGCCACCGTAGCGCCGACCAGCTCGGCGCGGTTCAGCACTACCTTTACCTGTATCCCGTTTGGCAGGGTCTTGGTTATCTGATCGAGCTTGGTCGACGCCTGCTCGGCAACGACGCGGCTGTTCTGTCCGATCAGCATCAGCACCGTGCCGATCACCGCTTCCCGCCCGTTCATGCTACCCGCACCCGTGCGCAGATCGCCGCCGATGCGGACGTTGGCGATCTGGCCGATCGTAATCGGCGTTCCGCCCCGCGTTGCCGCGACGGCATTTTGGATTTCATCGACGGTTCGCACGCGGGAGTCGACGCGGACAAGATAGGCTTCGCCGCCCTTGTTATAATAGTTGGCGCCGACCGCGAGATTGGCGTTTTCGAGCGCCTGCCCCAGCTCGCTGTACGAGATGCCGAAGCTGGCGAGCTTTGTCGGATCGGGCTCGACCACGAACGTCTTGGCAAAGCCGCCGATGGAATCGACGCCTGCCACGCCTTTCACCGAGCGAAGCTGCGGACCGATGATCCAATCCTGCACGGTGCGCAGATAACCGGCTTTCTTGACAGCGTCGGTCAACCGTTCGCCTTCCGGCGTCAGGTAGCTGCCATCGGGTTGCCAGCCGGGTTGGCCGGCCACCTTCTTCGCGCCTTTTCCGTCCGGATTGGCGTAGCCGACCGTGTACATGACGATCTCGCCGAGGCCGGTCGTTACCGGTCCGATCTGCGGTTCCACGCCGTCCGGCAGGTTCTCGGCGGCCTGTCGCAGGCGTTCACCGACCTGCTGCCGCGCGAAGTAAAGGTCGGTGCTGTCGGTGAAGATCGCGCTGACCTGGCTGAAGCCGTTGCGCGAGATGGAGCGCGTCGTCTCCAGGCCGGGGATGCCGGCGAGCGATATTTCTACCGGATAGGTGACGAGTTTTTCGATCTCGACCGGTGAAAGCCGCGGATCGACCGTATTGATCTGAACCTGTTTGGTGGTGATGTCGGGCACCGCGTCGATCGGCAGCTTGGTAAGCTGCCACACGCCGAGGCCGGCGATGACGAGGAACAATGCGAGGACCGTCCAGCGGGCGCGGACGGAGAGCGCCATGAGGTTGGCTATCATGGTCTATTCTTCCTCGCCCGCGCCCTTGCCGAGTTCGGCCTTGAGCAGGAATGCGTTCTTGGTCGCGACCTGGCTGCCAGCGGGCAGCCCCTTCAGGATCTCGACGCGGCCATTGCTGCGCTGTCCGATCGTGACGTTTTGCGCGCGGAAGCCCTTGGCGGTCCGTACGAACACGACATCGCGCCCTTCGACCGTCTGGACCGCATCTTCCGGCACCACGATCGCATTTGACGTGCTGCCCCGGCTCGGGAGTAGACGCACTCGCACCGCGAGACCCGGTTGCAGTGTTCCCGTCACATCAAGGACCGCGGTCGCCGAGCGCGTGTCGTTGGCAAGGCCCGGCGTGACGGCGCGTACCCGCGCCTCCACCGTCCGGCCATCAGGCAGTTCGATGATCGCCCGATCGCCAGCAGAAAGCCGCTGTGCATCAGCCGGTCCGACCGCAGCTTCGACCTGTATCTTCGACGCATCGGCAACACGCATCAGTTCGGTTTCCGGCTGGACGAACGCGCCCAGGCTGACATTCTCCGAGGTGACGCGGCCTGAAATCGGGCTCGACACCAGCACGCCGCGTCCATCGGACGTGATGCGCGCGGCACCCGCCGCGACGCTGGCGCGTCGCGCTTCGGCCGCGGCCGAGGCGGCTTCCGCCTGTGCCTGTTCCAGCTCGACCCGCGCCGAGACCTTCTGGCGATACAGATAGCTCTCGCGAGCGAGCGCCTTCTGCGCCAGCGTCGACTTGGCAGCGGCAGCGCTGCGGTCAGCCGCGATCTGCGCCGCATCGCGGCTTTCGACGATCGCCAGCGTCTCGCCGGCACGCACCGGGTCGCCAAGCCGCTTCATCAGCCGCGTCACGGCACCGGCTGCGCGGGCGTTGACGATCGCCTCGCCTTGCGGCGATGCGCTTACCGTCGCTTGCGCAACAATCTCCGCGCCCAACCCGCCGGGATTGATCGTCTCGGTTGCGATGCCGGCCTGCTCGATCGCCTGCGCGGTCATCGCCACCGTGTCTGGCGTTTTTTCCTCCTCGGCCGGGGCTGCGGTGTTGCCGTTCGCCGCTTCCGTGGGAGCAGGTTGATCCGAGCTACAGCGTGCAACACCGAAACCGCCAAGTGCGGCGACGAGCGCGACGGCCGCGCCGCCGCCAAGCAGGCGCTTATCCTTCATCATCGTTCATCTCCGGAAATCGTGGGGGCCGGCGTCGTGAGCCGATCGAGCCGAGCCTGCGCGTCGTGATACGCGGCGAGTGCATCGACATAGGTCTGGCGGGTCTGTGACAGTGTGCGCTCGGCATCGAGCAGCGCGATCTGGTCGAACTTGCCCTGGGTCCAGCCGATCCGTGCGATGCGCGCAGCCTCCTGCGCGGCGGCAAGGCCTGGCCCACCCGCCGCCCGTGCGGTGGCGGCAGCATTCGCCACCTCGGTCTGCGCGCTGGCGATCTGCTGACGGGTGTCGACGATGGCCAGACTGCGCAGCGCTTGTGCCTGGGTTTGTTCAGCCTGCGACTGCGCGACGAACGCGCTGCCGTTGTTGAAGAACGGCAGCGGGATCGAAAGGCCGACGACGGCCGCGGTGTCGTTGGTCGCCGCCAGTCGCCGCGCGAACGCGCTGACCGTCAAGTCCGGAACCCGCAACGACCGGGCGACGCGAACCTGCGCGTCGGCGGTGCGGACATCAGCTTGTGCAGCGACGAGCGCCAGCGTCCCTTCGATTTCGACAGGGCGCTGTGGTCCATAGCCATCGATGCGCTCAAACCAGGCGCGGTCGAGCGGTCCAGTTACGGCTGCATTGAGCAACGTTTCGAGATTGGCCCGTGCCGCTTGCGCCTGTCGTGTCGCGCTGTCCGCGGCGACCTGTGCGTTGATGCGCAGTACCTCTGCGCGTTGCATCTCAATCGGGCCGACGTCGCCTGCCTGGACGCGTTCTCGGGCGATGCGCAGCGCGTTGTTGGCGATCCCCGCCTGCTCACCCAGCACTTCCGAGCGACGCTCGGCTGCGGCGGCCTCGATGTAGAGTTGTGTGACCCTCAAGCGCAGATCGGCCCGCGCGATCTCGGCCTGGATCTGTGCGCGGGTCAGCCGGGCCGTCGCCAACGCGACACGCGCGGGGCGCTTGCCGCCCAGCTCCAGCGGCAGCGCTACGCCAACGGTTGTCTCGGAACTCCTGACCCCCCTGTAGGCACCACTGCCGCCGATATTCTCAACCTGCGTTTGTAATTCGGGATTGGGGCGCAGCCCCGCTACACGCCTTGCGGCGGTTGCGGCCGCGACGTTCGCGGTCGCCGCTCCGATCGAAGGCAGCGCGGATTGCGTGCTCCCGCCGGGACCGGACGCCGCCCCGCCTGTTGTGGTGTCTGTTGCCGTCGTGCGAGAAGCCGATGGCATGCCGGCAGCGCCGAGCGCGGCATCGAGCGAAAAGGCGGGCGTCGCCTGTGACGAGGTGGTCGCCGCCGGAAGACCCGGCGGCGGTGATGTTTGCGCCCCGGCCACACTGGCCAGGGACGCCGCGACCATGAAGGTCGCGATTGTACGATGCATCGATGATGACTCCTGACGAACCTAGTTCGCCCCGCGCGGCAGCAGCCGGCGGGGTTAGCGGGTCGTCAGGCTTGTGGCGGCCTCAATGCGGGATCGGCCGTGGACAGAGGCAGCATCGATCGGCCTGCGAAAACGGGGGCAAGGCGGAGGTCGCGCGTGACGGCGGCATTGGCGATCTTGACCGGCGCCGCGACATGATCGCCGTGGCACCCACCGTGGTGATGAGGATAACCCTTGTCGCCATCCGAGGGCACCTGATCGGCGTCGCCGGGCGTGTGCCCTTCGGCGATTTGTTCGCCCGGCGTCTCGCTTGCACTGATGCTGGCATCCGGCCGTTCGAACACATGCGCCGCTGCCGTCGTCTCAAGAGAGAAAACGAGCATTAGGCAGGCAAAAATGTTCAAGAGGCGTCGCACGGATTGCGCCGTAGCATCAACGACGATGAAGTGATAGTCCGGATTGCAACGGCACCCCTGTGCGACCGATCCTGTTGCCGAAATTTTCAACTTTCGATGTTTGCGAATTTCTTGACCTCAGTACGCCGTCTTATCGGCTTAGATATAATGCCAATCATAGGTACAGTTTTATGCAAAGATATGTAATATTGTACCTCTATGAGTATTCGCTTCCGGTAGTATTACCTTTTTTTACTCATAATATCATATAAGTTGAATTGTGAAATTTTTAGTCGCTTTGCAATGGAGTTATTTATTAAAGTAATATTATTTTAATTTTTGCGGTCATCGCCTTTTTGACCCCGGCTGCGACGGCCCAATCCTATGGCGGTTAGGGTAGAGGCCAAGTTTACGGTGACCAATACCGCGCAACATTGGGCATGATTGCTCTTTTGGCGATCGTGATCGTGATCTTGGCTATAACCAATCTTGGCGTGGCAATGGCGGCTATTATCGTGGCAGCTACGGCTATAATGGTCGGCAGGAGCATCAGGAGCATCGCGAGCGCCGGCATGAGCGTCGCGAGCATAATCAGCGTTACGGCGGGTATAGTTACTAACATCAAAGCGACGCCCGATACGCAGTCGCTCATGTCGACGTCGATCAACCAGGGGGCTGCACCATGACGGACGCCGCACCGGTAACCACGACCACCCGGATACAATGCATGTTTTGTCCCGTGTGCCGGATCGACCTCATGCTTGCGGACAGGCAGGGGGTGAGATCGAGTGTTGTGCGCAATGTCGGGGTATCTGGCTGAATCGCGGCGAACTCGACAAGATCATCATCGATAAGAACGCTTTGTTCGAGGCGACGGCGAGGCCGGCACCCGATTTCCGTTACAGCCGATTGAGCCTGGATACGCCCAGCCTACTCTTTGGGGCGGATACAATGAGAGACCTTATGGCGGTGGGCACCGTGACAGCCAGCATGGCCACGGTGGTCATGCTGCCTATCGCCCTGGCGACGTCCTTGGCGGTCTGTTCCAGCATTGATCGGCAATCGGCCGCGTGTTCTAAACAGATAGGTGTCTCATAGTCGTGGTGCATAGAGGAAGATAGCGTGACCAGAAGATGCGGGCTCAAGCTCGTGGCCTTATTAATCCTTGTCAGATGGACCACAGCGTCTGTCAGCGCGCAGGTCATATCCCATGGCGCTGGCGTCAGTTGGAGCGGTACGCATGGCGGTGTCAACTGGGACGGTAGGCATGCCTATGAGGGAGGAAGCTACGGAGACTACCCTCGCTCTTCTGCACTCCGTCCCGCCTACCAAATGCCGCAGCCTTCGCCTTATTCCATGCAATTACCTCGCGCGCCACACGCCCAAAATAACAGCAGCGATCACGCTGTCCGGCATAACGATCGTCGTTCATCGGAACAGGCGGTTCTGGGTTTCGACCCAAGTGATTGATCAGTCAGCAAATTGCTCGTTCACCACCACCCCGGCGTACAGGCCTTGATAGTAAACAAGCTTCAAACCAAATTGGCCCTCAGTTCTTTTGGACACCCCAACATCAGAAAAGCGATATTTCGATGATTGACAGGACACGTTTGACCGTCACCTTTGCCGTCACGCTTGCCTTATGTGGTTGTAGTCTGATCACGCCGCCCGACGAGGGATATTTCCGCACTCATGCTAAAGAAGCCAGATTGATCGTGACACGCTGCGAGCGCGGTCAGGAAAGCGGCAATGACTGTAAGGCGGCAGCGCGGGCCGTCGCTGCGCTGGATAAGGCTACCAAGGACGCTTCCGCCAAGGGGGTTCGCTAGCAAGAGTTCACTGACTGAATAAGCACCGAGAAATTGCCCGGCCAATTCCTGAACGCAATCAGGGTTGGCAGACGTCGCCATGCCAAAATCTCCGTCGAGCAAGCGGCAGAACCGCATGTCAAATGCGCTCTTAGCCAGGCCGATGTTCAATCACGCAAGTGATGGTACGAGATTTATTCGGATCGGCCTTCACCGGAGTAGATTCCGACTCCGCCGCATTTGACGGGATCGGTTCCTCACGGCGCGCGCCGGGGGTGTTGCAAGAAACATGATCGTAGACAGACATGGCTGAGTGGCGGGGGCGGGCAAGGGGACCAGTGCATGCGGTGAGCGCGCACACTGAAAAAGCCAATGT
>NZ_JBWXQI010000006.1:0-27449 GCF_056680455.1 Sphingomonas sp. AP28
GGATCATGCGTTGAGTGACGCCGCTGGCGTCCGACGATTTTACGCGGCCGGAGCACGGTGCCCTCACAATCCTGTCGATCAACTGCCACCCTCGACGCGATGGGGGTCGCGGCTTAGGTCTATCGTCCGGCTCGCTATCGAAGCCGGGGCGAACGGGGACTTATGGCAGCGCAGATCGACACTCTTTCCACTGGCGGCGACCATGACAGACTTGTGCGCCGCCTAATCTCCCGCTGGCGAGACGATCCGAACGCAACCTATCGGAGCTGGTTCCTTTGGGATGAGCGCCTGAAAAACTTTCGCTCGATCCGGCGCGGCATCACCCAAGTAGTGGGCGAAATTGAGCGTGGTACGTTCGGCGTCACGTATCGAGGATCGTCGCTCGAAACTGTCGTCCACTCCGTCGCCGAACAGCGCCAAATCTTCAAAGGCGCGGACCATGCCTTTCTATGGAAGCCGAAGCTCCGCATTCCCGACATCTACGAGAGTCCTGAGAATCAGCGAGCGTTCGGCCGGTTGCTCGACGCGTGTTCCTGTTGCGACACGGCCGAGGAAATCATCGGCCATATCCACACGATCGACCGCTTGAAGATCAAGGGCCTGGGGCCAGCGGTCGCGAACCTGCTCTACTTCCTTCACCCGACGCTGGTGCCTCCTTTCAACACCGCGATCGTGAAGGGCTACAATGCGCTGACTGGTGCCAATGTGAAGCTGGGGAGCTGGGAGCATTTTCTGGCGATGAGGACCGGCGTCCTCGACCTCAATGACCGCCATCGCGAGCTGCTGTCGAACGACCTAGGTGCGATCGGCGGCTTGCTGTTTGATGTTGGATCCGATCGTTACCCCGCGCCGCCCCTCGACGGCAGCGGTGCGACTTTGGCAACTTGGGGGCAGCGTCTCGAGGCAGCGCGGGAGGAAGCACGCACGCTTAGTAAGGCGGCGATGGCGCAGGGTGAAAGCGAACGCACCCATACCGAGATCCAGGCGTGGCTTCGCGATCTGGGACTGGCGCTCGGCTATGACGTGTGGATCGCCGCTAACGACCGCAGCCGCACTTTCAACGGATCGGCATTGGGTCACGGGTGCCTTGAGCGCCTGCCGAACACGATTGCGACCTCGAAGGGCGCGGACTCCATTCGCTTGATCGACGTGCTTTGGCTTGAGAAGGCTGGCGATCACGTCGCCGCGGCGTTCGAGGTGGAGCATTCGACCTCGATCTATTCGGGCATCGTCAGGATGCTCGACCTCGCGTTGAGTGGTAGCGACCTTCACGCTACGGCGGGGCTGTTCCTTGTTGCTCCAGACGCGCGCGAGGCGGACGTTCGCGCCCAGTTACAGCGGCCCGCCTTCAGCCGCGTCGCCGACCTCGACATATCCTACCTCCCCTATGGCGAACTGGAGAAGAATCGCGAGGCCATCGCCCGGTTCGGATCGGGGCTGAAGGCGATCAAGGCCGTATCGAGCAAGCTCGCCTGACACGCCCCGCGCGAGGGTTGGTGCCGGGAGCCGCGTATCTCCTAACAGTAGAGGAGCGCTGCCGTGACGATGCCTGCCCCGGTTTCCTGGCTCGATTCCGTGCTCACCGCCTGGTTCGTGCTGACCGCGCTCTCCGTCGCCTACGTCGCGTGGGATGCGTTCACTCGCAACCCCGAGTTGCGGGTGATGAAATGGGGCTGGCTGCTGGTGACGCTTTACGGCGGCCCGATCATGGCCGCGGCGTATGTCCTGTCGTGTCAGGAGCCGCCTGACCAGCGACACGAGGACTTCATCCGCCCCTTGTGGAAACAGGCGTTCGGCTCGTCGATTCATTGCCTGGCCGGAGATGCAACCGGCGTCATCGTCGCCGCTGCGATCACCACGGCGCTCGGCTTGCCCATGTGGCAGGACGTCATCGCGGAATATGCGTTCGGGTTCGGATTCGGCCTGTTCATCTTCCAGGCGCTGTTCATGCGCGACATGGCGGGCGGCTCCTACACCCGTGCGCTTCGCATGTCGTTCGTTCCCGAATGGCTTTCGATGAATGCCGTGATGGCCGGCATGGTCCCGACGATGGTGGTGTTGATGAGTCGGGACATGGCGGCGATGCACGCCAGTTCGCTTCGCTTTTGGGGCGTCATGTCGCTGGCGACGCTCGTCGGCTTCGCAGTCGCCTATCCGATCAATCTATGGCTTGTCGGCGTCCGGTTGAAGCACGGCATGGGGACGGTGCGAGCACTTGGGAATGGTGGGCACGACGTCAACGCGGAGCCGCGATCGACGACACCCATGCCCGGCATTAAGCACGATGCAACGGCAGAAAAGAGCGATATGGCGACAGGCTCGCGCGCGACCAGGCCGCAGATCATCGCGATGACGGTGCTGACACTCGTCATGCTCGGCGCCGGGATCATCGTTGCGACGCTGTTCGGCCGCTGGGCCATGTAGCTTTGCCGCGATCGACGAAATTGCGGCAAGGGATGATCGCGCGGGGCGCGTATCTATGAGCAGGCGGGGGCTCACACGGAGATAGACCGATGCATCAGATCGACCCCGACATGAAGGCGTGCATGGACGCCTGCCACGAGTGCCATGTGACCTGCCTTCACATGGCGATGAATCATTGCCTTGAGATGGGCGGCCAGCACGCCGCGCCCGAGCACATGAAGATCATGGCCGACTGCGCGCAGATTTGCGCGGTCGCGATCGACTTCATGGCGCGCAAGTCCGCTCATCATCAGCATATCTGCCGCGAATGCGCCGAGATTTGCCGGGCGTGCGCGGCAAGCTGCGAACAGCTCGACGGGATGGAAGATTGCGTGGCAGCGTGCCGCAAGTGCGCCGAAGCTTGCGACAGGATGGCGGCTTAAATGGTACTCGCGCGGGCGGCTCTGCCGTCCGCGCACCCGCCCAGGGCTAGCGCCCCATGCGCGCAATCACGTCGAAAAGCTCAGCCGTGAACTTCGTCAGCAGCTCGATCACGGCGCTCCCAAATATCACCATGCACACTCCCAAGGCGATCAGCTTGGGGACGAAGCTTAGCGACTGTTCGCTGATCGAGGTCGCTGCCTGAATGATGCTGATTATCAGACCGACGATCATCATCGGCACGAGCAACACGACGCAGATCAGGCCAGCCACGACCAGCATTCTGCCCGTTTCATCGAGTAGGATGGACTGGTCCATCAGGCGCGACCGCATAGGGGCCCGGGGAACACGAGAGCTCCCCGGCAGCGCATCACATCGCCGACGTAGGGGGAGCAAGCGTCCCGAGCCAGGCGACAAGCCCAAGGACCGCGACAACGCAGGCGGTTTCCACTCCCAAGCTTGTACGAAGCGCGCCGAGTGCGCGCCCATGATCCGAGGCGGCGATCGACCGCTCGAAGGCCGGCGTCAGCCGAAAACGGTTCAGCGAGGCGAGTCCGAGCATAGCAACGAACAGCGCCAGCTTGGCGAGCAGGAGCTGCCCGTAGAGCGTCGTCGCGAGCGCAGTGACATTATTGATCCCGACCAGCATCCATCCGTTGACCAGGCCGGTGACGACGATCGTGCCGACAACGATTGTGCCGACCGTGCCGAACCCGTGCAGCGCCCGATGCGCTACCTCCAGGTGCACCGCATCGACGCGCGCCGTGCGCCGGGTGACGAGCAGAATTAACCCAAGCAACGCACCGACCCAGGCGCCCGAGGCAATCAGGTGAAGAATATCGGCACCTAGGTGAACCCAACCCCATCCGGCTTCGTCCATCGCCCCATGTCCGGTCCACGCCAGGGTCGCGAGCGCGACGGCCGAGCAAAGCGCGACCGCGCTTAACCAGATACCGCGCCCGGCCGCGAACAGCGCCGCCAGCGTCGCAAGGACGAGCATGACCATCCGGAGTTTCCAGGGGCCGCCGATCGCGGACCCCGTGAGCAGCGTCCCGACCGCTTCACGGTCGATCGGCCAGGCGGGCGTCCCCGCCATCGAGGACGCCATCAACACGACCCAGGCAGCCGAGAACAGCAGGCTTAGGGCAGCGCTGGCGACCAGCCAGGGGCGAAGTGCAAGCGCGTCGCCGCGCTCGCGCCCTTGTAGCCCATAAAGGCTGAATGCCGAGAGGCCGAACAGTGCCGCCAGCGTCAGGTAAAGCGCGAAGCGGACGCCGATCAGCGACCAGTCGCCCATCGGCTCACTTGACCGCGAAGGCGTAGCTGCCGGTGACCTTGTGCGTGTCGGTCGAGACGACATGCCAAGCAACGCTATAGCGTCCCGAGGGAAGCGGAGTCTTAGGCGTGATGACGAGGGTCCGACCATCGGCCGCCAGTGCGGCGGTGCTGGCCATCTTCATCGCGGCCATCCCCGGCATCGCCGCCATCGTCAGATCGGCTTTGGAAAAAGCCGGCATCAGCTTTTCGCTGAAACGCAGCTCGATGTGAGCGGGCTTTGCTACGGTGCCATTGGCGGCCGGGGTCGCGGACACGAGTTTGGGATGCGCGTTCGCCACGGTGGTGAACATGACGAGAGCGGCAGCGGCAGTCAGGACGTAAACGCGGCGCATGGGAGATCTTTCGCAGGAGGGTTCCTGTCCTTGATACGCATCTCGAACGGCTACCCCTCACTCAGTCACGGTGAGGGGAGCAAGCGCCGCTTGCGTAATCTATGCTAGAGGGGTGGAGTGAACGATATGGACGACCTCGACGCAGTGTTAATGAGGCTAGCGCACGCACCGGTGCCCGCGAGCCTTGACGGAATTGAAGCCCGGGTACTCGCTCGTATAGCAGCGCGGCCAGCGGTGGGTGCCGGCATGGGCGTTGGTGCCGTGACGATCGCCGCAGCCCTCGTCATGGGAGTGGCTGGCGCTGGCGTGCCCGCGAAGCAGGCCAGCGCGGCGTCCCTATCGCCCTTAGGGCCGGTGTCGCCGCTCGCCCCCTCGACCTTGCTACTCGGCGCACCATGAGCGGCCGCAACCGCCTCCTGCTTGGCGTTCTCGCGTGCTTCGTAGCGGCAATGATCGGCGTGTTCGTCGGGCGGGCGCTTCTCCCGTCACGCGCCCAGCCTGGCGCGGCGCTGCACGATGTGCTGCATCATAAGCTGGCGCTGGACGCCAACCAGGAAGCGCGCCTTGCTGTGCTGGAGCAGCGCTTCGCGGTGCAGCGCCGCGCGTTCGAGCTTGAATTGCGGGCCGACAATGCTCGGTTGGCCGAAGCGATTGAGGCCGAGCATGGGAACGGACCGCGTGTCGCCGCGGCAGTAGACCAGAGCCATGCCGTCATGGGCGAGCTACAGAAGGCGACACTCGCGCACATATTCGCCATGCGGCAGCTCCTCCGGCCCAACCAGACCGGGCAGTTCGACCAGGCGGTAGTGAAGGCGCTCACCGACGACACGCAGTGAACATCGACTGGACGGCATTAACAGAGGCGGAGCTGGCGACACTCAGCATCGCAGGGCGCGAAGCTGCGTTTGCTGAAATTATGCGCCGCCACCGGCAGTCGATCTTCCGCATGGTGCGCGCGTGCGTCGGAGAAGCCGACGAAGCACTGGATCTGTTGCAGGAAACGTTCGTCTCAGCCCACCAGGCGTTGCCCCGCTATGATGGTGCTCGCTCAATGCGCGCTTGGCTTTCGACGATCGCCATCAACAAATGCCGCGATTGGGGGCGGAAGCGCACGGTGCGACGTCTGCTGACTTTTGCCGTGCCGATAGGCCCGGACGCCGAAGCAGTCCTAGACGATCAGGTCGCGATCGACGACGCCGCGGGGGACCGGCAGGAACTGGACCGGGTCACACGTGCGATTTCGGCCTTGCCGGCAAACTTGAAGGAGCCGCTGGTGCTCCGGACGATCGAAGGGCTAAGTCAGGCCGAAACGGCAGCGGTGTTGTCAATTAGCGAAAAAGCCGTCGAGACGCGCCTTTACCGAGCGCGCTCGAAACTGCTGGAGCGATTGGAAGGGCGCTGAGGGGTGGCGCACGGCGCCGCGTATTAAGGCTAGAGGGACACTATCGTTCGAGAGCCTTGAGGACCGTATGAGCCGCATTATCGACCGCCGCCAGATGCTACGCGGCACCGCCTTGGTGGGCGGCGGCCTGGCGATGACCGCCTACATGCCCGCATGGGCGCAGCCCGTGTCGGGTGGAATCGTCAAACCATTGCCGACCGTCTCGGGCACGGAAATCGCACTGACGATCGACAGCTTCAGACTGCCCGTTGATGGCAAGTCGACGCCTGCGATCGGCGTCAACGGCACCGTGCCAGCTCCCCTCATTCGCTTGAAAGAGGGGCAAAAAGTACGCCTGTCTGTTACCAACAACCTCGACGTGGACAGCTCCATTCACTGGCATGGACTGCTCGTGCCGTTCCCGATGGATGGGGTGCCCGGCATCAGCTTCCCCGGCATCAAGTCGCGCTCGACCTTCGTCTACGAGTTCCCGATCATGCAGTCGGGTACCTACTGGTACCATAGCCATTCGGGCGAGCAGGAGCAGGAGGGGCTTTACGGACCGATCGTGATCGACCCGGCCGGCGCCGATCCGATCGCGTTCGACCGCGAGCATGTGATCGTGCTGTCCGACCATAGCCAGATGACCGGCGAGCAGATCTTCCGGAAGCTGAAGCAGATGGGCGGAGGCTATTTCAACTATCAACGCCCCACCCTTGCAGGCTTGCTCGCAGGCCGGGAGATGCCCCTGAAGGATCGCATCAAGTGGGGCAAGATGCGGATGGACCCCGCCGACATCGCCGACGTCACCGGCTCGACCTACACCTTCCTGGTCAACGGCTATGGGCCGTATGACAATTGGACGGGGCTATTCAAGGTGGGCGAGCGTGTCCGCTTGCGCATCATCAACGCCGCGGCTCAGACCAACTTCAACGTTCGCATACCCGATCTGCCGATGACCGTTGTGCAAGCGGACGGACAGAATGTGCGTCCGGTCAAGGTCGACGAGTTTCAGATCGGCGTGGCCGAGACGTTCGACGTAATCGTGACGCCCGAGGACCGCGCCTATAGCTTCGTCTCCGAGGCGATCGACCGATCGGGCATGGGCAGGGCGACGCTCGCCCCGCGCGAAGGCATGATTGCGCCCGTGCCCCCGCTCCGCCCACGCACGTTGCTGACCATGACCGACATGGGCATGGACATGAGCGGTATGGGTGACATGCAGGGCATGTCCGGCATGTCCGGCGAGAACCCGGTCGCCAAGCGCGGACTGGACCCGACCTTGAGGCAGAATGCTTCACGCAATCTGTGGAAGCTGACGGGTTGGAAGGAGCCCACCGATCATGGGACCGTCGCCGCGGGCGCGGCGATGGCTGGCATGTCAGGGATGAGCAAAGGCCAGATGGGCGGCGCTGCCATGCCGGGCATGGATCATAATCAAATGGCGGGTGGCTCTGGCATGGCCGGTATGGATCACAGCCAGATGAATCGTGGTGGCATGGCCGGGATGGATCACGGCGCCATGCAGGGTGGTTCGGGCCAGACCGGCGGCATGACTGGAATGGGCAACGGTTCGAG
Source organism: Sphingomonas sp. AP28 (assembly GCF_056680455.1). NCBI lineage: Bacteria > Pseudomonadati > Pseudomonadota > Alphaproteobacteria > Sphingomonadales > Sphingomonadaceae > Sphingomonas > Sphingomonas sp. AP28. The sequence goes on from NZ_JBWXQI010000006.1 coordinate 7,474, forward strand.
CGGCGGCATGAACATGAACATGCGCGACCCGAAGAATGCGCCGGGCGTTAAGATGGGGCCAGGCGTTCAGACGATTTCGCCTAGTCCCACAGATCGCACCGACCAACCACCGCCGGGACTGGAGAATCTCGATCACCGAGTGCTCACGTATCGTGATCTTGTGGCTCTTCAGCCCAATCCGGACGTACGTGCGCCTTCGCGTCAGTTCGAGATCCATCTGACCGGCAACATGGAACGATACATGTGGGGGTTCGACGGCCAAAAGCTGAGCGATCCGGCCGACCCCATACCGTTTCGCAAAGGCGAGCGGGCGCGGATCACCCTGGTGAACGATACGATGATGCCCCACCCGATCCACCTTCATGGGCACTTTTTTGAGCTGGTAACCGGCCACGGCGACCATGCTCCCCGCAAGCATACCGTCAACGTTCCGCCAGGAGGCAAGGTGACCTTTGACCTTACCGCCGATGCACCGGGCGATTGGGCGTTTCACTGCCACAACCTTTATCACATGGTCGCGGGCATGATGCGTGTCGTCACGGTTCGGCCGCTTGAAGGAGCGGCGGCATGAACCGGCTCATCACGGCGCTTGCCGCCACCACCGTGCTCGGCATGGCAGCGCCTGCAGCCGCTCAGTCGATGCAGGGCATGAATATGCCGGGCATGAACATGCCGATGCCGGCCAAGAAGAAGCCGGTGGCGAAACCTGCGGCGAAGGGGAAACCGGGCAAGGCGAAGCCGGCACCAGCAAAGCGGAAGGCAGCTTCAGCGAAGCAGGGTAGCGCCCCGATGGCCGGTATGAAGGGCATGGATCACGGGACCATGCCGGGCATGGATCATTCGACCATGCCCGGGATGGACCAGGCGGCACCGCAGGGCTCCCAGCAGGGTATGCAGTCGATGCCGGGAATGCAGATGCCAGCAGGCGATCAGGCATCCCCTCAGGACACGCAGCAGCCGATGCAAGGCATGGATCATTCGTCGATGCCGGGCATGGACATGCCGGCCGGCCAAGCGGGAGACATGAAAGGGGTGCCGGGAATGTCCGGAATGCCCGGCATGGCCGCGGAAGGGGTCGCACAGGCCGGCACCGCTCTCCCCGCCGGGAATGCACCGCCTCCGCCCCTTCCGACCGACCATGCGGCCGATAGCGTTTACGGCGCGGACGCGATGATGATGGGTCGCCATCACCTCCAGCAGCACCACGGCGGCCAGAACTTCAACCAGGTGCTGTTGAACCTTGCCGAGTATCAATTCCTTAATGGCCGTGACGGCTATCGCTGGGACGGCGAGGCATGGTTCGGGGGCGACATCAACCGCCTCTTTGTCAAAAGCGAGGGTGAAGGGGCGTTTCGCAAGGGTATCGAGAGCGCCGAGGTCCAGGCGCTCTACAGCCGCGCGATCGGGCCATATTTCAACCTTCAGGCAGGCATCCGACAGGACTTGGGGCCTTCGCCCAAGCGCACCTACGCGACCGTTGGGTTCGAGGGACTGGCACCGGGCTTCTTCGAGTTGGAAGGCGCGTTGTTCCTGTCGAACAAGGGTGACCTGCTCGGCCGACTGGAAGGCTATTACGACCAGCGTGTCACCCAGCGCTTGATATTGCAGCCCCGCGCAGAACTCAATTTCGCTGCCCAGGACGTACCCGAGAACCGGATCGGTTCGGGTCTCAGCAATGCCGAGCTGGGGCTGCGGCTCCGGTATGAGGTGAGGCGCGAGTTCGCGCCCTATATCGGAGTCTCCTGGAATCGGCGGTTTGGCGACACCGCGCGGTTCGCGCGGGCCGAGGGCGACAAGGCGACGTCCAAAAGTATCGTTGTCGGCATCCGCACGTGGTTCTGAAATTGCTCCTGCGCCGCAAGCGTGACGCGCGCTGCGGCACATGAAGGGGATGAAGCATGGAACGAGGAAGATCGAACACGTTACGGCGGCACCTGCCGAGCGTGCCCTTCGTGGCGGTGCTCGCGGTGCTCATAGCAGTGGGCGGGGCCGCGTTCATCTATCTTGGTGCCTATAACATCGCGGCCGATGAGCCGCACACGCCCGCCGTCTATTCCGTGCTTGAACGCCTACGAAATCGGTCGATTCAGGTACGCGCGAGAGGTATTGCACCTCCGCCGGATCTTGCGTCCGCTCAACGAGTTTCGGTTGGCGCCGGCCTCTATGGCGAGATGTGTTCAGGGTGCCATCTTGGTCCCGGCGTCGAGAAATCCGAGATGAGCCAGGGCCTCTATCCGCAAGCACCGGAACTAGCGAGCGTGGGGCAACGCATGACGCCTGGTCAGCAATTCTGGATCATCAAGCACGGCGTGAAGCTGAGTGCCATGCCGGCATGGGGCAAGTCGCACCCAGACCCCCTGATTTGGGATATGGTGGCGTTCGTGCGCAGGCTTCCGGGGATGACGCCCGAGCAGTATAAGGCGCTCGTAGCAAGCGCGCCGGGCGATCACGACGAGATGATGAAAGACATGCCGGGGATGAAGTGATGTTGGCAACCGGTTTGGAGAGGCGGTCCTGAAAAGCGCGAAATCAAGGCTGCACCTCCTCGCGAGCCGCACCCACAAATGGCTTGCGATCATCATCGGTGCGCAGCTCCTCTTGTGGTTCACGAGCGGCGCGTTGATGAGCTTCTTGCCCATTGACCGAGTGCATGGCGACCACCTGGTGGAGCGCAAAGCCACCACTGTTCTGCCCCGCGACCTGTCGCTAGCACCGCCATCAGCGATCTTCGCCGCGACCGCCGCGCCGGTCGAGGCCGTCACTTATCGCATGTGGCTTGGTCGAGCTGTCGCCGAAGTCGTGACGGCTGACGGCACCCGCTTGGTGGACGCGAGGACTGGCGCAGCGCTGCCTGCTCCCACCGCGCTCCAAGCTGAGGCAATCGCGCGAGCCGCCTGGCGGGGCAGCGCTCAACCGAAGGCGACAGTGGAGCGGATCGAGCGTGCCAGCCCCGAGTATCGGGGGGGGCTTCCCGCCTGGCGCGTCGCGTTCGCCGATCCGGATTCAACTCGGGTCTTCATCACGGCAGACACCGGCCGGATCGCCGCAGTGAGGACCGGGACGTGGCGTCTCTACGACTTTTTCTGGGGTCTTCACATTATGGATTGGAAGAACCACGACGACTTCAACACGCCATGGCTGCTTGCGTTCGCGATCGGCGGACTGGCCCTTTGGGGAGGTGGGGCAATCCTTCTCTACATGCGTTGGCCGAAGCGCCGACGTCGTAACGCCGGGGGGCGACCCACCTTACAGCAGGGAAATGCATGATGGATGATCACAAAAAACAGATGAACATGGGCATGGGCTACGGCCGATTTGCAGCAATGATTGCGACCTCGACCGCGGTGATGTTCGGGCTCATGTATGTGAACGTCTATGCCCTTGGGCACATCGAGTTCAGCCAAACCCGGTTCTGGATGGCGTTCGTAATGGGCGCGGCAATGGCCCTCATCATGCTCGGCTTCATGTGGTCGATGTACAAGAACAAGCGGACGAATGCCGTCATTCTTGGCGGCAGCGTCGTCGTGTTCGCCCTCGCGCTTTGGCTGGTCCGCAGCCAGGAGACCGTCGGCGACGTGAGCTACATGAAGGCGATGATCCCCCATCACTCGATCGCGATCCTGACGAGCGAGCGGGCCCACATCAAAGACCCGGAGGTTCGCAAGTTGGCAGACGGGATCATCGACGCTCAGGTGCGCGAGATCACCGAGATGAAACGGGCAATCGCGCGGCTTGAGGCCCGCCCGACTCCGGACGGCGCGCCCGACCTTCCCTCCTATCGCGACAAGCAGGTTCCCCCTCCCCCGCCGGAGACGGACGAGAGCACCGGCATCAATACATTACAGCCGGTGCGATAATGTTCTATGGGAGAAAAGGAGCTGCGCGGGGCCAGCAATCGCGGGATTGACGCAGGGTGCTCGCGGGAAGCGGGCAAGGGATGGTTGTTTTCCAAGCAAATAGGGTGAGCGGCACAGCGGCTCACCCTCACTTGCAAAACTGCGCTGCCGTTCAGCCTAGTAGGTGCGCTACATCTTCGCCTTCAGTTCAGCGAGTGATTTGCGGTTCTCCGCCGCAGTCTTCCTAGCTTCAGCGAGCACCTTTGGATTTTTGGTGTGGTGCTGGATCATCACAGACATGTCGATAGCGCCCTGATGGTGTGCCGCCATGCTCTTCATCCAGGCTTGCCCGGGATCCGGGTCCATCATGCCCTGCATCATGTCGCGGTCCATCTTCTGCATGACCGCCATCATCTCGCGCTGGGTCGGCGTCATATTCTGCATGTGGCTCATGTCCATTCCGGACATCGAACCCATGCCGCCGCCTTGCTGCGCGATAGCCACGCCGCCAGTGAGCAAGATCGCCGCAGCCCCTGCGGCCAGAGAAAAACGAGGCAAATTCATAACAATCCTTTCGGCTGATCCTCATGAAACAACTCCGTTGCGGCTCGGCGGTTTCAAGCTGGAGGAACGGAGGATAAATACGCCGAAACCTTGAGGGATGAACCAATTCAGCGCGTATAAGCGCCGAGTGCCTGAACACGCATTGGTTCCTGTCGCTGAGGACGCCGAGCCAGATCGAGGCCCGGCGGCGGGACTACAATGAGAGTCGCCCCCACACATCGCTTGGCTGGCTGGCGCCCATCGAATATGCTGTCGCAGCAGCCATTAAGGCTGCCGAATGGACGCCGGATACTCACCCTCGACCTGGATGTGAGACCGGGAAACCCCTAAGGCCAGAAAACTAACCCTCAATCCGGATGAAAAAACAGGGAGGACGTCAATCCTATGAAGCACGGTGTTCGAGGCGTGGTCGCCGCCCTGATGATGACGATCCCGGCCGTAGCGTCCGCGGCAGCCGACATCGCCATGCACCGCGATCCCGGATGTGGCTGTTGCGAGAAATGGGCAGCCCAGGTTCGCCAGCAGTTCGGCCGCAAGGTTCAGATCGTCGACGACGCCAACCGTGGCGCCTTTCAGCACCGCGTCGGCGTCCCGGTCGCGCTCTCGTCCTGTCATACCGCCATCATCGACGGGATGGCCTTCGAAGGCCACGTTCCGGTCGCGGACATGAAGCGTGTGCTCGCCCAGCATCCCCGAGGCGTGCGCGGCCTGGCGGTTGCCGGGATGCCGATGGGCTCTCCTGGCATGGAAGTCGCAGGAGCAAGGTCGCAGCCCTATGAGGTGATCGCGTTCGGCCCGGGCGGTCAGCGTGTCTACGCCCGCCACGGTGCCTAGCCGGTTCAGCTAGAGAATAGGACGGCTGCGCCGCGCTGCCGTCAAGCTAGTGCGCCATCGAGAGCGCGGCCGGGGCGGCGAGCATCCACAGCGCCATCGCCACCATCATCACGTTCTCGGTAAGCGAGATGAAGCCCAGCGGCACGTTGCTGTCCCCGCCCACGCAGGCGCATTTCAGCTCGCGTTTGTCGAGATAGACGGCCTTGAATACCGACACGGCCCCGATCGTCCCGATGATGAGCGCGACCGGCACCGACAACCAGGTAAGCGCGCCAGCCGCCATCAGCACGCCCGCGCCGCCTTCCGCGAAGGGGTAGATGTAGGAGTAGGGCACCCAGCGTTTGGCGAGCAGGTCGTAATTGAGGAACATGCTCGAAAAGCTCTCGATGTTCTGGAGCTTGAGCAGCGCCAGCACGCACATCGAGAAGGCGATGAACCACTCGCCGGCGCGGATCGTGAAGGGCGTGCCCAGCACCGCGTAGCTGGCGGCGAGCGCAATCAGCGCCGTCATGGAGAACACGGCGATCACCGGCCGGTAGGTGACGGCCTTGGGGTCGCGGACGGTCTTGCCGAAGAAGCGGCGCACGTCGTCATAGCCGCCCACCCGCTCGCCAGCGATGAAGGTTTGCGGCGTCGTCTTGACCCCGTACTTCGCCTTGAAGGCATCGGTTTCCTCGCGCGTGCGAAGCCAATGATCCTCGACCTCGTAACCCTCGCGCCGGAGCAAGTCCTTGGCTTTCAGGCCATAGGGGCAGGTGTGTTCCGGCATCACCATCCGGTAGATCGTCGCTTGCTTGGCGGGGGCAGTCGCCATCGTTCTTCTCCGACTTGCTCGAAAACTTAGGCAATCCAAGTGGGGCTCAAAAATGGCTCTGATAGGGGGTTCGTCTACCCTATCGAGGTTGATTCTTTTGGCTGACACCGCTGGAGTTTGAACTTGGCGGTAAAGGGTGGTCATGCTCCGCAATGCCGGAGAAGTGGTTCATCTGATCTTCCGAGATGTTCGCTGGTTCAGGCTGTCCGCAGGCCGCGAGGAAGAGCGCTGGCAACAGGATTGCCCATTTCCGTACCTGATTTTCCTGCATGGTCATTTTCCCTGTCGGGCGAGTTGCGCCTGCTCACGCTCGCGAAGCAGGTTGTGGACCGCCGTGGCCGCCTGCGCGGCCTGGCCGGTGGCGACGCTGATCTGGTCGAGGCTCTCGACAACATCGCCAGCCGCAAACAAGCCTGGGATCGAGGTCTGCTGATGTGCGTCGGTAACGACGCAGCCTAGGTTGCTAAGCTTCACTCCGATTCCGCTCGCGAGTTGCGTGTGGGGTGAGGAGCCCAGCGCTGGGTACAGGGTGTCGAACGACAATGGCCGGCCGTCCGCCAATCGAACCACAATCCGATCGCCGTCGATGGCTATTTCGTGAACCGCCTCTTTGATGATTTCGATCCCGAGTCCGACGAGACGCGCTTCATCGGGCCAGGATAGTTCGGCCGAGCGATGCGCCAAGAGCGTCACCCGCGCGCCATAAGGGCGCAGAAACTCGGCCTCGGCGGCCCCGTGACCGTCACAGCCAAGCACGGCGATATTAGCGCCCTTCGCCTCATATCCGTCGCACACCGGGCAGTAGCGGATCAGGCCGCGTGCCAAAGCAGCGTCGTGCGCCGTTTGGGGCATCGATGGCCGGTGGTTAAGCACGCCGGTCGCCAGAATCACCGTACGGCTTTGCCAGATCATTGTGCCCGCCGCGACGGAGAAGCCGTCTTCGGTGGTTGCCAGACGATCGACCCTGCCATCCCAGACCATTGCGCCATAGGCTTGCGCCTGCCGTTTCATTCGGGACAGCAGTTCCGCTCCGCCGATGCCGTCCGGAAAGCCCGGCAAATTATGTGATCGGGGGATCGAACTTGCACGGCCCCCACCCGCATCGATGACAACACAATTGCGCAGAAAACGCCCCAGATAGATCGCGGCCGTCAGCCCGGCGGGGCCGCCGCCGATGATGAGGCAATCCACTCTGTCCTGCAACGCCGGCCCGTGAGCTACGATGTTCATTGAGCCATCCTCCTACCCGCAGCTCCTGCTCGCGCTCTACCCACCCTTACGCACCCCCGGGGCCTACCCCTCACATTGCCGCCTGCCGACGCCGACGAGCTGGCTCGGGCGCAACCGGGCCTCGCCGGCCGCGCAAACTCGCAGCGCGCTGCGGACATGCCGCCGCCCGCACGACCGCGACGTGCTGCACCTTGGCGATGGGGTGTAGTGGGACGAAGATGCCGCAACTTGGCGCGTTGGGCATGCGCGACGCGTAAGCCGATCGTGCGGAGTTCAACAATCGGCGACATCGAATTAATCGCTTCAACAGTGGACTAAGGGCGAGTGTCCTTAAAACGCAGGCAAGGTATATTAAGGATTCTTAACCATCTCGTAACGCTAAACAGGTATTGGTTCGCTTGGGAGATGGCCGTGAGCAGCATTTCGATCAGTGATTTCATGGCCATGCGAAGTGCGGTTCTCGATCGGAATGCCGCACTCCGAAATGTTGTAAACAGCAGCGCGGCATCACCGGCGAGCGCGGGCGGGGTTGCAAGGCCATCGTTCGATACGGCCATGAACCAGGTGCTGCAAAAGGTTGAAGGTCCCGGCTCAGTTGGCTCGGCTACTGCAACGCCAAATAGTAGCTTCGCATCGACGATTGTGGATCAAGTTCTAAAGGTCAATGAAACAGGCGCAAAGGCTGGGGCATTAACGGTCGCCTATGAAAGAGGCGAGACTACCGATATTGCAAAGGTCATGCTTGCACGGCAAGCGGCGTCCATCGGTTTTGAAGCGACGCTACAAGTGCGCAACAAAGTCCTTTCAGCGTATAAGGACATAATGAGTATGGCAGTCTAGATCATTATTGTATCACACCGAACGATTGTGACACCTTCCGAAAAACGGTCGTTCCGAAAAACGGTCGTTCGCGCGAGAGCCGCGCCGATCGCGGCCGAGGGCGTTGAAACAGCTCTTTTAGCTTCCTAAAACTGTCCCTTGTTTCCTTCTCCGAAATCCGGCTAGGTCGTGTCGAGTTTTCGGAGAAGCCCCTTGCTCGTCGGCTATGCGCGCGTGTCCACCAGGGATCAGTCCCCTGCCCTACAGCTTAATGCGCTCCGCGAAGCCGGGTGCGAGAAGGTGTTCACCGAGAAGGCGTCGGGCGCGCAGCGCGATCGACCGGAGTTGAAGGCGGCGCTCGACTATCTCCGCGCCGGCGACACGCTGGCGGTGTGGAAGCTCGACCGGCTCGCGCGCTCCGTCCGGCAGCTCGTGGACACGGCCGAAGATCTCGCCAAGCGCGAGATCGGCCTAAAGGTTCTCACCCAGGCGATCGACACCACCAGCCCCGGCGGGCGGCTCGTGTTCCACGTCTTTGCGGCCGTGGCGGAGTTTGAGCGCGAGCTGACCCTGGAGCGCACCCATGCCGGGCTTGCCCAGGCGCGGGCCTTGGGGCGACGCGGCGGGCGCAAGCCGGCGATGGGACCGGCCGAGATCAAGCGCGCCAAGGCCATGCTGGCAGACCCGACCATCACCGTCGAGGAGGTGGCAGCGCAGCTCGGGGTGCAGCCATCGACGCTCTACCGGCACATTCCGGGCGGGCGCAGCTCGTTAAGCCTGCCGGCGTAGCGGAGGCCGCCCCGAGCGGGGCGGCCGCGTTGTTTGTCCCACCCACCCAGCTCTTGGGGCCGGGCATTGCGGCCCGGCCGGGCGCGAAAGCGCGTTCAGGCGAGGTCGTTGTTGCTTGCGCGTGAGCGTGTTCACACGTTCACGTGTTCATAGGTTCACATGAAACCATTGTCAGAGAGCGATGCATCCCCCCTTGACCATGTTGTGAGAAATAGCTACATTCGCGCCAATGCATCGGAAAGCCCTGCGTAACATCTCTTGGATCAAGGGCGCGCTTAAAGAGTTCGGCCGCTTTCCCGAGGACGCGCAGGACCAGGCGACCGACGCCCTCACGGCAATTGCCGAGGGTGACACGCCAGACATCGCTAAGCCCATGACCGGTTTGGGTTCGGGTATATGGGAACTGGCGATCAAGGAACGGGGAGACGCCTTCCGGGTGATCTACGCCCTCCAGCTCGACGACGACATTTGGGTGGTTCACGCCTTCCAGAAGAAGTCTAAGAGCGGGATCGCCACCCCGAAGCAGGAAATCGACCTGGTGCGCGAGCGCATCAAGCGTTTGAAGGAGGCGCTGCAATGACCGACGATGACGACTTCGAGATGATCCGAGGCACCGGCAACGTCTATGCCGACCTTGGTATGAAAGAACCCGAACAGCGCCAGCTCCGCGCGATCCTGGCGGCCGAGATCAGCAAGACGCTGGCGACCGACAATCTGACGGTGCGTGCGGCCGAGAAGATCACCGGCGTCGCCGCAGCCGATTTTTCGCGCATCCGTCAGTCCAAGCTCAAGGGCTTCACCATCGACCGGTTGATGACGATCCTCGATCGGCTTAATCGCGATGTGCAGGTGTCTGTATCCGTGCTGCCGCGCAAGGCGGACGGGCAAGCAGGGTTTCACCTTCTCCCGGCCTGAAATGCTCGACTAGGCCATCGAGGCGGTGTGTTCCAAGTTCGACGACCTGCCGCCGCTAGTCTGGAAGCCCCTTATCGACGAGGCTGTTGTGGCGACGCGGCGAGCGCCGAAATCCGCGAACAGCAAATAGGGTCTGGCGCCTGCCGCTGCGCGGCACCGCCGCTCTCAGTCGCTTCGCTCCCCAAGCCCGCAAGCGGTCTTGGCCCTGCCGGGTTCCGATCGGCTGGCGGGGCGAGGATCCGCGCAGCGGATCGCCGCCTTGACGTGGGCGCATGATTCGTCCACACGTGAACGTGTTCACAAGTACACACGTTCACGTGTTCAGGGGTTCACATGAAGGTCATTACCGTCATCAGCCAGAAAGGCGGCGCGGGCAAGACGACTCTGGCGATCCACCTAGCCGCAGCCGGTGCGGGTGCGGGGCTTACCGCGTTGATCCTCGACACCGACCCGCAGGCGACCGCGAGCCACTGGAGCGAGTGGCGCGGATCGTCGGACCTAGAGGTGGTCGATTGTGCCTCCCCTCCCCTCTTGCCCCGCAAGCTTCAGCAGGCCGCCGAACTGGGGGCCGACCTGGTGGTGATCGACACCCCGCCCCATGCCGACATCATGGCGCGGGAAGCCTGCAAGGTCGCTGACCTGGTGCTGATTCCGTGTCGTCCGCAAGCCTTCGACCTCAAAGCCGTCGAGATGACGGCCGAGCTGGTGCAGGCGAGCGGCAAACCCGCGTTCGTGTTGTTCATGGGCGGCCCCCAGCGCGCGCCGACAACCTACCGGGATGCCCGCGAGCTGATCGAGGGTAGCGATGGCGTCGCCGGCATGGGCGTGGACGTTGCGCCCGTCATGCTCACCCAGCGGGCGATCTATCATCACAGCACGGCGCAGGGGAAAACCGCGATCGAGCTGGAACCCGAAGGCAAAGCGGCGGAGGAAGTTGCCGCGCTATGGGAGTGGACAAGTAAACAGGTGAACGTGTCCACACGTTCACGAGTGAACAACGAGCGGGGCGCGGCATGAGCAAGTTCGGCGCAATGAAGCAGCAGCGGGCGGAGAAGGCTGGCGCGATCGGCGACAGCCCAGACCAGGCGACGGCGACGGTCGCCACCCGCGCCCAGACCCGGCAGGGCAAGAAGGCGGTGAGCGCCTATTTCAGCCCTGAGGTCAGTCGCGGCCTCAATATGCTGGCGGCCGAGCAGGGGACGACGTTGCAGGCGCTCCTTGGCGAAGCCATCGACCTTCTTATGCGGCAGCATGGCAAGCATCCGTTTGGCGAGCGGTAGCTGTCCACGCGTGAATATGTGAATGTGTGAACACAGAAATTAGGAGCTTGGGGGTGGCACGATCGACAAACGCCAGAAAGCCGGCCGGGACGGCAGCGCAGGCCGACGAACCGATGCTGCCGATCGAAGCGCCGCGCCGTCAGCGCAACCGCATCGGCAAGAAATCGATCGCTGGCCGGTTTGATCCGGCGGTTGCCCGAGCGTTCGCGATCCTTGCTGTCAAGGAGGACAGCACGATCGAGGCGATGTTGACCGAGGCCGTCCTCGACATTCTCCAAAAATACAATCAGCCAATCGAGAAGTGAACAGGCTCACGTGTGAATGTGTGGACACGTGGACAATAGACCTATTGCACCAGCCTTATAGAGCACACTTCCCAACGCTATAGGAATCTGACAGGCTTTGGTGTCGGCGAACTCGTTCGCCGATTCGTCGTGGCGATCATAGCGGGTGGCACCGCTAGGGCCAAAACGACGAAAGCCCGGCTTGGCGGCCGGGCTCTCGGAAAGTCTGATGGGCGGGAAGCCCGTGTTCTGTCGCAGGAACAGCCTCCCGCAGATCGGACGTGAAGTCAACTCGAAAACGCTGTTTTCGAGAACGGGAGAGCTATGTCCATGTGGGATTGCCGCCAGCAGCCGGGCCGACCGATCGACGGGAGGTTCCCATGCAAACTGTATTCGAGGCCCTGGGAGGGGCGACGAGAGGGCGACGACCGGGCCGTCAGACCGGCCAGCGGGTCCATCGCTACAGCCGCACCGAGGAGGGCCGGGAAGGGCGGTTCTGGCAGCCGTTCAATCCCAAGAATGTCGCCCGGTTCATGCAGGCGGCCGAGAAGTATGATCGGGTGAAACGGCTTGCCCACCGGCGCGAGCGCAACAACCGCGAGAACGGGGCGATCGGCCATGTCGGGCTTGAGGTATTGCGCGAGCTGCTACGCCTGATCGACTACAAGACAGGCCGGCTCGATCCGGCGATAGCGACGCTGGCGCTTCGCATCGGCCGCTCGATCGCGGCCGTGGTGGACGCGCTAAAGCGGCTCAAGGCGCATGGCTTCCTCGATTGGTTGCGCCGCTATGTGCCGACCGGCAACGCGGGGCTGCGCGGCCCCCAGGTCAAGCAGACCTCGAATGCCTATCGTTTGATGCTCCCGCCGCAGGTTGAGCGCGGCATGACCGCACCACCGCCAGAGGATGACAGCGATCGGCGACGGGTGGCGGCCGAGGAGGGCAGGGCGATGATCGCCGCGCTCCCCCTTGATGAGCAGCCAGCCCAGCTCATTGACGATCCCGGCCTTGCCGCGATTCTTGCCCGGCTCGGGCGAGGGATCATGGACCAAGAACGTGATTCAGAGAGGCAGAATGAATCCCGGCAGAGTTAGAAATATACAAGTGGAATTGGCCTAACGGCCAATGCGTAGTTCACTTCGTGCCGCCTACGGCGTCACAAGGGCGGCGCAAGCGCCGCTGGCTAGGCGGAAAAGAAGTGGGGCAGGTGGCGACGGAATCACCCGCTACGGCCGCTCAGGAAAGCCGTGAGGGCAGGAGAGGGGCTTTCGACGTGTCATGGGCGCCGATGACGGCAAACTCCACCAGCGAGGTTTAAATCGACCCGGTGGTTTGCGGCCGAACTAGCCGCCCCAATCGTTCACGCCGAATCGAACCGCCCGGCGAACTCGCGATCGTCATAGTAACGCAGCTTGCCGGCGATGATCGGCCGCTGCCCGGCGAGGAACAGGAGCTGGCGATCGGGGCGGAGTGTGCGGACTTCATCGGGAGTGAGCAGGGCGCGGCCGACATGCTGCTGCCCAAAGGACAAGCCGCTTTCCTCCGCGTCGATCGCGCGGCTCATGGTCTCGAACACAACGGTTTCCTGCCCCGCCAGATCGGAGACCAGCTTGGCGCTGTCCTGATCGTTGACCCCGAACACCTGGAGGACGCCGGCGTTCGACAGGAAGGTTCCGGCGCGCTGCCCGTAGAGTGCGCGGAGCTGGTGAACGTCCTGCAGGATCGGCCAGAGCTGGACGCCGTAACCCGCCATCAGCCCCATCGCACGTTCGACCGGTTCGAGACGGCCGAGCGCCGCGAACTCGTCGAGCAGAAACAGCACCGGCCAAGGCGGGCGACCCGGCGCGCGCGCCAGCTCGGTCAGGGCTTGGGCCACCATCAGCCGCAGCCAGCGCGCATAGCTGGCGAGCCGATCGGGCGGCAGCACGAGGAACACCGTCGCGGCTGCATCCTTCAGCCCGGCGAACGTAAAATCCGAGCCGCCCAGCACCGTCGCCATGCGTGGGGAGTCGAGGAAGTGGGTATGGCGTTGCGCGGCCGACAGCACGCCGGCCGCTTCGCGGTCGGACTTGCCGAGCTGGCGATTGGCGGCGCGCGCGACCAGGCCACCTTGCGCCTGCATCGCGGCCAGCTGCGCCGCCAATGCGGCCGGGGCGAGCGTCAGCCGGTCGCGTAGCGTGTCCAGGGTGCGGAGGCCAAGCGGTTCGGTGGTGACGATGTGGAGCAGGATGCCGGCGATCAGCGCCTTGGCTTCCTCATTCCAATGCGCGTCGCCAGCTTCACCGGGTGCGTCATGAACCAGTGCATCGGCGAGCGTCATGCAATCGTCGGCGAGATCGAGGCTGTGCGGGTCGACGCGATCGAGCGGGTTGAACGCGGCCGAGGCGAGGCCCGTGACGCCGAACGGATCGAGGACATGGACCGCGCCGAACTTGCCGCGCTGGCGCGCGGCGATGCGGGCGTTCTCGCCTTTGGGGTCAATGCAGACGACCGCGAAGGGATATTCGAGCAGGTTGGGAATGATCGTGCCGACGCCCTTGCCGGTGCGGGTGGGTGCGATCGTCAGCAGATGGGCGGGACCGGCATAGCGCATCGGCTTGCCGGTTTTCACGTCGCGACCGATCAGCAGACCGTGATCGTCGTTGAGGGCTTGGGCTTCCCCGGCTGTGGCAAAGCGGGCCGAACCATGCGTGTCGGCGCTATCACCATAGTCGAACCGGCGAAGCAGGGGCAGGACGAACATCCAGGCCGTGACCAGGACCACGGCACCGCTGATCCCGAATACGCCAAGCTGAGCGACAGCGCCGTTCTTATCGAGGCCGAAATACCAGATCGCCAGCATCAGCAGGAGGAATAGCGCCACGAACAGCACCATGGCGAACAGGACCACGCCGATGATGTGCCGGGCGAACCGGAAAGGGGCGAGCAAGATGCCGAACAAGGCCCACATCGGGTTGGCACGGGCGGTGCGGGCGAGATTACGGGTGGCGCGCGCAAGGCCCATGCTACTTCCCCAGCGGGAGCGTAATGACCGGGGCGTCGTTACGCTCGGAATATCTCAAGATCAGAATACGATAGCGTTCTGCAAAGGCGAGCACATCAAAAACCCGGTCTCTCCTGATCGCTCGGCTCCAATGCTTGCAGCGTGCGGATCGGAGCAAGCATCCTCGCCAGCGCGTCGGACAGGTCTTGGATGCGACATTCAAGGTCTGCCGCCAGGTCGAACATTTCTTCGGCCATGACCGGATCGGTTTGCGCATCATTGACGAAGCGCATGGCTAACCCGTGCAGGCGCAGCAGGTCGTGCCGCATCTCCGGTGCATTGAAATTATCGCCTTTAAGGTGATCGCGCATCACGTCCAGATCATCCACCGTCCGCAGCAAAGGGCCTGTGTCGAAGGACGCAATCTGTTCATTCCGATCGACGGTTTTGGGCATCATGTCGTCCGTTGAATAGGCGTGATCGATAGAGACCGATCGGCGTCGGGATGATCGAGCAGCCGGAGCAGGATTTGCGAGACGAGGGGAGGGGGCACGCCCTCGTCCAGCATCATCGCGAAGAACGCATCGTCGTTGGGCGTCGGGATCATGTCCTCGATGACCAGGTTAGCGCGCGAGTCCGCCATGTCCTCGTGCCACATGGCGATTTCCGCCGGCGTGCCGCGTACGAAATCCATCGCGCGGACTTGCCTACGGATTGCCTCCATATCGAAATCGCTCATTGCGCTTCGCTCCCTTCAGCTTCCGCATCGAACGCGCGTTTTCCGCGTCTTTTCCACAGCGCCAGCATGTTGCCGGCTTCGTCGCCGCGACCACGCCCGGCAAGATCGAGCAGCGCGCCGTAAAGGGTGGCGCGATCGTCGTCCGTCAGCTCAACCAAGCCGGCTTTCTGGACCAGCCCGCCCAGCTCAATCAGGTGGCGCGTTCGTTCGCGACGCTGCACGACCCAGCCCCTGCTATCCGTTCGCCGTTCCGCCGCTTCCGCCCGCAGCGTTGCCGCCCGGTTCAGTCGCAGCGCCCGATCCATCGATCGCAGCAACGCCGCCACCTTTGCGCCCACGCCGTTGAAAGAAAGCCACGCCCTTCGCGCGCCATGCCTCCTTCGCGCTTGCATCCTTCGATCCAATCGCATCGAGCAGAACACCGGCGAGGGTTTCCGCATCGAGGGCATCAGCTCCGGTCGCGGCGACGAGCTGGCCTAGCTGTTCGACTCGCTTCGCTTTCAAAGCGCGGGCCTTGTCACCCAGCGCTTTCAGCTCGGCGTCGTAATCGCGAACCTTCCGCATCGTTCTCACCTTTCCGCGTATCGGTCGGCAGCATCTTAGCGTTATCGGCATGAGGGTAAAGGCAGAACGACCAGAAAATGTCATCAAGTCAGTCACGAGGAGCGAAGCGGATTGTGAGTGCGCGCTTATACGTCGTTGCCGACGTGCGCTAAATAAGGCAGTATCGCGAGCGTCATGGCGATCTACCACTTCTCCGCCAAGGTTGTGAGCCGCGCGAACGGATCGAGCGCCGTTGCGAGCGCTGCCTATCGTTCCGCGTCCGAGCTGCACGACGATCGGCTGGGGCGTAACCACGACTTTAGCAACAAGGCGGGCGTGATCCACTCCGAGGTGATGTTGCCGCAGGGTGCACCGGAGCGTTTAAACGACCGCACAACGCTGTGGAACGAGGTGGAGGCAGGCGAGAAGCGCAAGGACGCGCAGCTTGCCCGCGAGGTGGAGTTCTCGATTCCGCGCGAGATGAACGAGAAGCAGGGCGTCCAGCTCGCCCGTGATTTCGTGCAACGCGAGTTCGTGAACCGCGGCATGGTCGCGGACCTCAACGTGCATTGGGACCGGGCCGAGGACGGCAGCCCGAAGCCGCACGCGCACGTCATGCTGGCGATGCGCGAAGTCGGACCGGACGGGTTCGGCAATAAGGAGCGCGACTGGAACCGGGGCGAGCTGTTGCAGCACTGGCGGGAAGCGTGGGGCGCACACGTCAACGAGCGGCTGACGGAGCTTGGGATCGACGCACGGATCGACCATCGCTCGTATGCCGACCAGGGTATCGCGCTGGAGCCGCAGAACAAGATCGGGCCGGCGGCATCGCGGCGACCGGGGCAGGGGCTGGAAGCCGAGCGGATCGAGGATCACGACCGCATCGCGCGGGAGAACGGCGAGAAGATCATCGCCGATCCCAAGGTGGCGCTGGACGCGATTACGCGCACGCAGGCGACGTTCACGACCCGCGACCTGGCGGTGTTCGCTTTCCGGCATTCGGACGGCAAGGATCAGTACGACCGGGTGATGGCGGCGGCGAAGGGTTCGCCCGAGCTGGTGGCGTTGGGCCGAGACGGACGCGGCGACGAGCGGTTCACGTCACGCGATATGATTGCGGTGGAGAACCGGCTTGAGCGTGCCGGCGACGAGCTGGCAGGGCGAAACGAGCATGGTCTCCCGGCGCAGGCAATCGAGGGGGCGATCACGCGCGCCGGGAGTGAAGGACTCGTGCTCGGGGAAGAACAGCGAGCCGCATTGGAGCATATAGTGGGGCCGAGCGGCATCGCCAATGTGGTCGGCTATGCCGGCACCGGCAAGTCGGCGATGCTGGGCGTCGCGCGCGAGGCGTGGGAGGGGGCCGGCTACACGGTGCGCGGCGCGGCTCTATCCGGCATCGCGGCCGAGAACCTTGAGGGCGGCTCCGGCATCCAGTCCCGCACGATCGCCAGCCTTGAACACGCATGGGGGCAAGGGCGCGAGCAGCTAGGCCCCAAGGACGTGTTGGTCGTGGACGAGGCCGGCATGATCGGCTCGCGCCAGATGGAGCGGGTGCTTTCCCAGGCGCGCGATGCCGGGGCCAAGGTCGTGATGGTCGGCGATCCCGAGCAGTTGCAGGCGATCGAGGCGGGCGCGGCGTTCCGGGCCATTACCGAGCGGCACGGCGCGGCCGAGATCACCGAGATCAGGCGGCAGCGCGACGACTGGCAGAAGGAGGCGACGCGCTCGCTCGCTACTGGTCGCACGGCCGAGGCGATCCATGCCTATGACGGTCGCGGCATGGTCCGCGCGGCCGACACGCGCGAGGCGGCGCGGGGCGAGCTGGTCGACGGTTGGGATCGTGCGCGCCAGGCTGACCCGGACAAGAGCCGGATCATTCTCACCCACACCAATGCCGAGGTGCAGAGCCTCAATGGCGAGGCGCGCGACCGGTTGCGCGCGAGCGGCGACCTTGGCGACGACGTTACGGTCAAGGCCGAACGCGGCGACCGCCAGTTCGCGACCGGCGACCGCATCATGTTCCTTCGCAATGAGCGGGGCATGGGGGTCAAGAACGGCACGCTGGCGACGATCGAGCGGGTATCGCCCGAGGGCATGGCGGTGCGCCTCGATGACGGGCGCGGGGTCGCGTTCGACACCAAGGACTATGCCCATGTCGATCATGGCTATGCGGCGACGTTCCACAAATCGCAGGGGGTGACGGTCGATCGCGCGCATGTTCTCGCCACGCCCGGCATGGACCGCCACAGCGCCTATGTCGGTCTGTCGCGGCACCGTGACGGCGTGCAGCTTCATTATGGCCGCGACGACTTCGCCGATCAGCGCCAGCTCGCGCGCACGCTGTCGCGCGACCGGGGCAAGGACATGGCGGGCGATTATGCCCGTGAGGGTGCCACGGCCGAGCAGGACCAGGCGCGCGCGTTCGCCGATCGGCGCGAGATCCGGTTCCCGGAACTCGCGCGCCAGGTGGCGGAGAGGGTCCGCGACAAGGCCAGGGGCATGTTCGCCGGGTTCCGGCCGAGAACGCCAGAAGCGGAGACCCCGGGTTCTCCGCGTGAAAGCACGAGTCATCCGGACCAGGATGTGGCGATCCGGCGCTATGCGAAGGCTGCGGTCGATATCGCGGGCATGGAGGAGAAGGGGCTGCCGGTCCTACCGCATCAGCGGACGGCGCTGGCGCGGGCCGGGGACGCGTTGGACCAGGTGCGTCACCACGGCGCGCGCGACCTCGCTTCCGCGATCGAGCGCGATCCGAAGCTGGCACGCGACGCCGCCGGCGGCGACACCCGTGGAACGTCTCAGGCGATGACCGAGGAGGCGCGGGTCCGCACCGACCCGCAGCTCCGCGCCGGGCGGTTCATGGAGCGTTGGCGGGCGCTGGAGAACGATAATGGTGGAGCCGGCAGCGGCCCGGCCGTGGTCGCCAGGACGGAGATGATTGCCGGGCTGCGCCACGATCCGGCGTTGCGCATGGAGCTGGCGCGGCGCGCACCCGAGTTGGGGCTGGACCGCGACCGGCAGCAGTCGGTCGAGCAGGTGCTGCAACGTCAGATCGAGATGCAGCGCGCACGTGATCGGCAGCAGGATCGCGGGCTGGGCCGGTGATGCGGAGTAGGCCGTATATGGTCGGAGGATAGCAGGGTTGGCGAGGATAGTCCGTTACGGGGTCTTGGCGGCAGTCCTGTGCGCAGCGGGACTGGCAACCGCCGGGCTACTCCTTCTCACTTTATCGAAACTGATCGACCTCTTGCATGGGTAGGGGCTGACAGATGGCGGACGGCGACGACGAAGCGGCACGGGCGTTCGATGCTTTGCGCGCGGAGGTGTCCCTGATGCGCCGGGCCGTTGAGCGGTTGGCGGCCGAGCGCGCCGAGGTGCCGGACGTGCCGGACTATTCCGAGACGCTGGGCGTCATTTCGCAGAACCTCTCCGCGACCGCGCAGCGGGTCGATGCGCTGGTGAAAAGCCCGGCCTTGTCGCTCACGCCCGAGGAAGCCGGCCGGCAGATCAACGCGGCCAGCTTCACAGGTCGCCGTGAGGACCATCGCCTGTTCCTCGCTGCCAAGCAGGGGATGGACGAGGTGGCGGCACGGCTTGGCCGGCATCTGCAATCCGACATCGCGGCGGGGGAGCAGCGGCGTCGGCTCGGCTATGCCGGCCTGATCGGATTGGTGGCGGGCATGGCGGTATGGGCGATCCTTCCCGGCGGACTCGCGCGCGCCATGCCGGAGAGCTGGCATTGGCCGGAGCGGATGGCGGCACGCACGGTTGGGCTGCCGATGTGGGATGGCGGGCAGCGGTTGATGGCGGTCGCTTCTCCCGACGCCTGGCGCGGGATCACCGGAGCCGCCACCCTGGCGCGCGACAATCGCGACGCGATCGGCGCGTGCCGCACCGCCGCCGCGAGGGCGAAGAAGGCGGTGCGTTGCACGATCGAGGTAAAGGCGGAGGATTGAGGATGGAGGCTCCCGCGCTGGACCGGGACGCGCTGTTGGCGCTGCTCGACCGGATGCTTCGCGCGGAGGCGGTAACGGACGCGCCGCCGGCGGCCGAGCATGGCGACTGGCTATACGGCAGCGCCGGGTTCACCGAACCCGATGAGCATGGCTGGATGGCACCCCTTCCCTCGACCGACGAGTGGGTGCCACGGGCTTTGGTGTTCTGGCGCATGGCGATCCTATCGGATTCGCCGGCCAGCGACGAACAGATGCGCGATCCTCGCCATTCGCTGGCACGCTGGCCGGCGATCGAGTGTGCGGTACAAGCGTACATTGCTGGATCGGTATAATCCCGGACGCTCCCGCGCCGTGGCGGCGAAGGCACGAGGCCGATCTTCTCATAGTGGC
>NZ_JBWXQI010000007.1:0-21126 GCF_056680455.1 Sphingomonas sp. AP28
TCAATAGAGACAGCGTTCCACTTATATTCGATGCAAAGTATAAAGGTCGTTCTGATCGTGGGTTTGAAGGCGTGTCTCCGAGCGATCGATACGAAGCCATGGCATTTATGCACGCCACGAGTTCAACACACGCGACTCTGATCTACCCGAATACAGGAGAATCTCGCGCCTGCGGATCAACTGCACTGCTCGAAACTGTTGAGCTTCCTACCGGGACCGTCAAGGGAACTAGCATCGAGATCAACGGTATCAGCGAGTTTGGCGGATTATCTCGGTTTGCGCACGGACTGAAAGGTCTCGTCGATGCGCCTCAGTGCCTAACGGGTGCGATTGAGGTGCTCTGAAGAACAGTTCCTCTGCACAGCGTTGACCGGTCTTCGTCATCGCTCACGGGCATCCGTATCGGCTTGCCCCGTCATGACAACACATTTGACTGGCTCACCAATTTTAGCGGCGGCTTTCCAACATCGGTTTAGAACCTTCCGGTTATCCTGAACAATGATCGCCCCTGCGACCATCGTGTTCCATGTCTCGGGCGAGCTAGTCGTCGCCAGTTGCCGGCCTGCATCCCACATCGGCAAGCGCAGCGTCTGCGCCGCCATCCTCTCGGGCCAATGCCAGCCTGCCGGCATCGCGCGTGCGACGAGGCCCGCGCCGGCCGCCCACAGCGCCATGCCGAACACCGCCCCGCTGATCGCCGACCACGCGAGCCATCGGTTCTGCTCGTCGCCCTTGCGCGCGGATGCCATGCGACCGCTGAGCTGGCGCACCCCGTCCTCAAGCGCGGTACGCAG
Organism: Sphingomonas sp. AP28; assembly: GCF_056680455.1. Classification (NCBI taxonomy): domain Bacteria; kingdom Pseudomonadati; phylum Pseudomonadota; class Alphaproteobacteria; order Sphingomonadales; family Sphingomonadaceae; genus Sphingomonas; species Sphingomonas sp. AP28. Next base: position 795 of record NZ_JBWXQI010000007.1, read on the forward strand.
CGTTACGATCGATCGCTGATCCTCCTGACGCGCCGTGACGGCTGCTGCTGCGATCCGCGATGCCATATGCTCGGGCGTCATCGCCAGCGCCGGACTCCGCGCGATCACGTCGTTGATGACCGCGATACGCTCGGCCGTGGCGTCCACGCCTTGCTGCATCCGCCCCAACGTCTCGGAATAGTCCGGAACGTCGATATGCGCCCGCTCGGCCGCCAAACCCTCCACGGCACGGCGTAGCAAGGCCAGCTCGCGGTCCTGGCCTTCGATCACGGCGCGCAACCGGTCGAACGCCTCTGCGGGGTCACCGCCGTCCTGAATATCGTCGTCCATCATCACCTACCGGCTCATGCCATGATCGCGGTCGCGGCCAATCGTAACCGACTGCGCCAGCTCGTTTGAGATTGACCGGCCGCGCTCCATTTTCAGTTCCAGCTCGGGCGCGCGACGGTGCAACGCGGATTCGAGCTGCGGGTCGCGTTGTAGCCCGCCCGCGATGCTCTCCATGCGCTTGCCGAGCCGTTCCGCACCCGCACGGTCGCCGGCACGCTCCATGCTGGCTCGCGCCTCCTTCAAGCCCTGCCACTGCTCCACGAACCGGCCCGCGCGTTTCTCCGGGTCGGTGCGGACCTGGCGCTCGGTTTCCATTGCCTTCGCCGCGCCGCCCGTGTTGCCCTCGGCCGCGTCTCGCGCAAGCTGGGGGTTGCGCTCGATCGCGCTGGCGAGGTCGCGCGCGCCATGCGGTCGCACTTGGTCGAGCGCATCGCCGGCCTTCGCCAGCGCCTGTTCCTGGTGCGCCAGCACCGGCAACCCCTTGTCCCGCATCCGGCCTATATCCGCTGCGGCGCGCCCATAGCGTTCGATCGCGCGGGCCTGCGAAAGCGCCAGCGGCCGATCGGCCGCGACAGGCTCCGGCGACGTCGCCTTCTCGGTTGCCGGCTTCGGCCGGAAGTTGTCGAACATGCCCCGCGCCTTGTCGCGGACCTTCGCCACCATTTCACGCGCGCGTTCCGGGAACCGGATCTCGCGCCGATCGGCGAACGCGCGCGCCTGATCCTGCTCGGGCTTGGCGTAATCGCCCGCCATGTCCTTGCCCCGATCACGCGACAGGGCGCGGACGAGCTGGCGCTGATCGGCGAAGTCGTCGCGGCCATAGTGAAGCTGCACGTCGTCACGGTGCCGCGACATGCCGACATAGGCGCTGTGCCGGTCCATGCCGGGGGTGGCGAGGACGTGGGCGCGATCGACCGTCACGCCCTGCGATTTGTGGAACGTGGCGGCATAGCCATGATCGACATGGGCATAGTCCTTGGTGTCGAACGCGACGCCGCGCCCGTCATCGAGGCGCACCGCCATGCCCTCGGGCGATACCCGCTCGATCGTGGCCAGCGTGCCGTTCTTAACGCCCATGCCCCGCTCGTTGCGCAGGAACATGATGCGGTCGCCGGTCGCGAACTGGCGCTCGCCCCGCTCGGCCTTCACCGTCACGTCGTCGCCAAGGTCGCCGGATGCGCGCAACCGGTCGCGCGCCTCGCCATTGAGGCTCTGCACCTCGGCGTTGGTGTGGGTAAGGATGATGCGGGTCTTGTCCGGCTCGGCCTGGCGCGCACGATCCCAACCGTCCACCAGCTCGCCCCGCGCCTGTTCGCGCGTGTCGGCCGCGTGAACCATGCCCTTGCCGTCATAGGCATGGATCGCCTCGCCGGTGCGCCCGGTCGCCAGCGCGCGCGTAGCATCGCGCTGCCAGTCCTCGCGCTGCCGGCGTATCTCGGTGATCTCGGCCGCGCCGTGGCGCTCGGTGACGCTGCGGAAAGCCGCTCCCGCCTCGATCGCCTGCAACTGCTCGGGGTCGCCGACCATCACGACCTTGACCCCGGCGTCACGCGCCTGGCTCAACACCCGCTCCATCTGGCGCGAGCCGATCATGCCGGCCTCGTCCACGACCAGCACATCCTTCGGGCCTAGCTGCTCGCGCCCCTGCCCCCATGCGTGTTCAAGGCTGGCGATCGTCCGCGAGCTGATGCCGGACCCGCCTTCAAGGTTCTCGGCCGCGATGCCCGACAAGGCCGCGCCGCGCACCGTGTAGCCCTGCCCCTCCCACGCTTCGCGCGCGACGCCCAGCATCGCCGATTTGCCGCTGCCGGCGTAACCGACGACCGACACCAGCCCGGCGCTGCCGGTGACATGATCGAAGGCGTCGCGCTGCTCGGCCGACAGGACAAGCCCTCGTCCCTTGGCCGCGCCTATCGCATTCTCGCGATGCCGATCGGCGACACCATGCCCGGCACGGCCCGCCAGCTCGTCGCCGGCACGCTCAAGCCGGTTCTCCACCGCGATCATCTCGCGCGACGTGAACCGCTCCTGGTCGCGCCCGTCCTTCCCCAACGCGACCAGCTCGGGGCTGGCGCGCACCGCCCCCATCACCTGGTCGAACTGCTCCTTGCCGTCGCTGTGCCGGAACGCGAACGCCGCAAGGTCGCGGGTGGTGAACGTGGCTTGGCTGCGCGTGATGGCATCCAGCGCGATATTGGGATCGGCGATGATCTTCGCGCCATTCTCTCGCGCAATGCGCGTGTGATCCTCGATCCGCTCCGCCTCAAGCCCCTGCTCCGGTCGCCGCGATGCTGCGGGTCCGATCTTATGCTGCGGCTCCAGCTCGATCCCCTGCGCCTCATAGCTGCGATGATCGATCCGGCCTTCCAAACCCAACTCGGCCATCGCCAAGTTGACGTGCGCGCTCCACGCCTCGCGCCAATCCTTCAACAGCTCGGTGCTGTTCCAGTCGCGGTTCTTCTTCCCGAACCCCTCCGGCCCGACTTCACGCATCGTCATCATCACATGCGCGTGCGGCTTGGAGCTCCCGTCCTCCGCCTTGTCCCAATGCACGTTGAGGTCCGCGATCATCCCGCGATCGACAAACTGCTTCTTCACGAAATCGCGGGCGAGCTGGACGCCCTGCTTCTCGTTCATTTCGCGCGGAATCGAGAACTCCACCTCGCGGGCAAGCTGCGCGTCCTTGCGCTTCTCCCCTGCCTCCACCTCGTTCCACAGCGTCGTGCGGTCGTTTAAACGCTCCGGCGCGCCCTGCGGCAACATCACCTCGGAGTGGATCACGCCCGCCTTGTTGCTGAAGTCGTGATCGCGCCCAAGCCGGTCGTCGTGCAGCTCGGACGCGGAACGATAGGCGGCGCTCGCAACGGCGCTCGATCCGTTCGCGCGGCTCACAACCTTGGCGGAGAAGTGGTAGATCGCCATGACGCTCCTCACACTGCCCTACTTAGCGCACGTCGGCAACGACGTATAAGCGCGCACTCACAACTCGCTGCGCTCCTCCTGATTGACTTGGTGCTGCTTCCTGGCCGTTCTGGCTTTACCCTCAAGCTGGGTGCGCTAAGATGCTGCTGACCGATACGCGGAAGGGTGAAGACGATGCGGAAGGTTCGCGATTACGATGCCGAGCTAAAGGCGCTGGGCGACAAGGCCCGCGCACTCAAGGCGAAGCGGGTTGAACAGCTCGGGCAACTGGTCGCCGCGACCGGTGCCGATGCGCTCGATGCGGAAACCCTCGCCGGTGTGCTGCTGGACGCGATCGGATCTAAGGATGCCGGCGCGAAGGAGGCATGGCGTGCGAAGGGCGCTGCCTTCTTTCAGCGGCGCGGGCGCAAAGGTGGCGGCGCTGCTACAATCGACGGATCGGGCGCTGCGACTGAACCGGGCGGCGACACTGCGAGCGGAAGCGGCGGAACGGCGAACGGATAGCAGGGGCTGGGTCGTGCAGCGTCGCGAACGAACACGCCACCTCATTGAGCTGGGCGGGCTGGTCCAGAAGGCCGGACTGGTCGAGCTGACCGATGACGATCGCGCCACCCTCTACGGTGCACTGCTCGATCTCGCCGGACGCGGTCGCGGCGACGATGCCGGCGACGTGCTGGCGTTGTGGAAAAGGCGCGGAAAACGCGCGTTCGACGCTGAGGCCGATGCGCCTTCTAGCTCGCTTGCTGAGGGGTGACGCCGTGACGGTCGATCATCGTGAATGGGGAAAGATCGATCATGCGCATCTTTAAGAACAATGGCCTGACGATCGTGCTCCTCCTGCTGTTCGGGGGCAGCATCCTTGGCCATTTGCTGGCCGGGTGGCAGGTCGCCAACTCCGATGCAGCTCGTCATGGTCAGAAAATCATGACGCTTTCGGCCTATGCGATCAGCGCCGAATTCCTGTCGTCCGTTTTCGAAAACTGGGAGAGCGAGTTCCTTCAGATGTCGGCCTACGTCGTGCTGACGGCGATGCTCTTTCAACGTGGATCGTCGGAATCAAAAGACCCAGATGGCGAGCCTCGCGATCAGCATCTCGAACAGCAGGCGATGAAGCCTGGCGCACCGGCAATCCTGCGCTGGGGGCCTGTCTGGCGGGCACTCTATGCACGGTCGCTCGGCATCGTGCTTTTCCTTCTGTTTCTGCTGTCGTTCGTTGTTCACTGGACGCAAAGCGCCGCTGTCGCCGCACAGGAAGCGCGTGAGCATGGCGAGGTCGCGCCTACGGTTTGGGGCTATCTCGGTGATCCACAGCTCTGGTTTGAATCTTTCCAGAATTGGCAAAGCGAGTTCCTCTCAACGGCGGTCCTGGTCGTCCTCTCGATCTACCTGCGGCAACGCGAGTCCCCTGAGTCCAAGCCTGTAGCGGCATCGCATGCCCATACCGGCGACTGATCCGGCACACGGCAACGAACCTCTCGCGGGGTGGAAGGAAGGCACCATGAGCGATTTCGATATCGAGACGATCCGCCGCCAGGTCCGCGCGATGGATTTCGTGCGCGGCACGCCGGCGGAAATTGCCATGTGGCAGGAGGACATGGCGGACTCGCGCGCCAATTTGGTCATCGAGAACATGATCCCGACGCCCAACGACGATGCGTTTTTCGCGATGATGCTGGACGAGGGCGTGCCCCCTCCTCTCGTGTCGCAAATCCTGCTCCGGCTGCTCGATCATCCCGACGCCGATCGTTCCCTGCCGGTCACGCCGATGGGTGCGCACTGATGCCCCGGCGACGGATCAGCCCGCTGTTCGCGGTCTTCGTTGCCTTCGTGGTGCTGATGGCGAGCAATGCCTGGCTTAAGAGCATCTTCGGCTATGGCGAGATCGCGACCGACATTCCGTTCCTGCTGGCCGGCGCGGTCCTGTTCCTGGCCTGGCGGTTCAACCGGCGCGCCGCTAACCAGCGCAGCGATCTGCTAGGTTCCGCCCGCTTCGGGGACCGTGCCGACGTGCGGAAGCTGGAAGCGAACGGAGATCTCTTGATCGGCCGCTCGGCGAAGTCGGGGAAGCTGCTGCACTACGACGGCGCGGCGCATCTGCTGACGATGGCACCCACCCGGTCGGGCAAGGGCGTCGGCACGATCATCCCTAACCTGCTGCTGCTCGATCGCTCGGTGATCTGCATCGACCCCAAGGGCGAGAACGCCCGCGTCACCGCCCGCGCGCGTTCCGCCAAGGGCAAGGTCTGGTGCCTTGATCCGTTCGGCGTGTCGGGTCAGCCCCCTGCCCGCTACAATCCACTCGACCGGCTCGATCCCGCCAGCCTCGATCTCGCGGAAGATGCCAACACCCTCGCCGACGCGCTGGTGCATGACGCGCCGGGGCAATCGGGCGAGGCCCACTGGAACGAGGAAGCCAAGGCGCTGATCGCCGGGCTGATCCTGCACACCGTCGTCCACGAACCTGCCGATCGCCGCGTGCTGGCAACGGTGCGCGACAAGCTGACGCTCGCCCCTGCCGGCTTCGCCGCGCTGCTGGCCGATATGCAGAACAGCGCCGGCGCCGGTGGCCTGATCGCCCGCGCCGCCAACCGCCAGCTCGGCAAGTCCGATCGCGAAGCCGCTGGCGTGCTGTCCTCGGCGCAGCGCCATACCCACTTTCTCGACAGCCCGCGCATCGTCGCCAGTACGGCCGCGTCCGATTTCACCTTCGCGGGATTGAAGGACACGACCGCCACCGTGTTCCTGTGCCTGCCGCCCGATCGGCTCGATACCTATGCCCGCTGGCTGCGGTTGCTGGTGAGCCAGGCCGTCACTGACATGGCGCGGTCCACCGCCCGCCCTGCCCGGGCGGTGCTGTTCCTGCTGGACGAGTTTGCCGCGCTCGGCCGCCTCGAACCGGTCGAGCGCGCGATGGGGCTGATGGCGGGCTATGGCCTTCAGCTCTGGCCGATCCTCCAGGACATGCACCAGCTCAAGGCGACCTATGGCGAGCGGGCCGGCACGTTCATGTCCAATGCGGGCGTGATCCAGACGTTCGGGGTCAACGATCATGCGACCGCCGACATGCTCTCGCGCACGATCGGAGACACCACGATCGAATATGACACCGTCAGCACGTCGCGCGGTACGGGCTGGGGCGATAACCGTGCGGGCCCTTCGGAAAGCGTCAGCGGACACGTCTCCGCTCGCCGGCTTGCCACGCCCGACGAGATCATGCGGATGCGGCCCGACCAGGTCCTGCTGCTCCGCCAGGGCGAACACCCGCTCGCGGTTGAGAAAATCCGCTATTACAACCAGCGCGAGTTCGCCGGGTTGTTCGATCCGGCGTGATTTAAGCCCCGCTGGCGACGTTCGCCGCAACAGGCACCCGGAACTACCCGAAAGCCTTTCTCCTGTTCTCACGACGTGCCTGGGAGACTGTAGCAAGCAATTGCATCGGCACCTGCCCCTGCTTCTTCCCCGCTTAGCCAGCGGCGCTTGCGCCGCCTCTGTGACGCCGAAGGCGGCACGAAACGAAGGCGCATCGGCCAAAGGCCGATTCCACATGCCTTCCTTGTTGCGAAGTGGGTGAGGTTCTAGCGTTAAATGATTCTATTAAATAGGAATCGTTAAGTAGGTTAAGCTGCTAAAAAAGCGGAATCTTTGCTTTGTTGTCAGAGCGTTGCAAGACCGTCCGGTGGGTGAAACCCCGTGATTCGGTGGGTGATCCCCCGATAGTGCGGTGTGTGATCCCCCGAAGCAAAGGTGGGTGAAACCCCGAGTCCCGCGATGCCTTTAACGGTCTTTTCGCGCCGGTTATCCACAGCGCGGACGGCTGCGTGGCGTTGATTGTGGCCGTCCCAAGTCTGCTCGGCCGTCGGTCGGTGTGTGAAACCCCGATAGTGGGGCCTGTGGTGGGTGAAACCCCGATAGTCAGCGACGCCCGGCAAGCCGGTCCATGCGGGCGTCCACCTCGTCGGCGTGGCGACGATCGGCGTCGAAGCGGACGCGCCGCTCTTCCTCGGCCCGCACCCGCTCGGCGAACGCTAGCGCCTCCGCTTCGCCGCGCTGCTTGAACAGCACGGCCGGGGACTTGTCGGTCGTCTCGGTCAACTCCATCGCATAGTCGGGGAGCTGGTCAGCCTCGATCACCCGCCGGAGCATTCGATTGAACTCCTTGGGCTGGGCGTCGCTGCCCGTCTTGTCGCGCAAGACCTGTACCCGGCACAACCACCCGCCGCGCTGCGTGCCTGCGTGCTTGCGCGCGATGCGATACAGCGCGCGCTCCAATCCCCCGGACAGGAGGAAATAGTCGGGGTGCATGGTGAGCAACGACTTCTCGTTGACGATCCCCTCATAAACCCAATCGGAGAGGGTCAGCGTCATGCCGCGCGGCTGCTCGGTCTCGGCGTCGGTGTCGAAGGTCCAGCTATCGAGCCAGTTGAAGCCAGCCTTCTGTCGGCGCTTGGTCGCGCGGATTGAGGTCGTGATCGATGTCGTTTGCAGCCGTAGCAACGCCGCCTGCAACTCCTGATAGTCCCTACCCCCGGTGCTGCGCTTGATCGCTCGCAACAGGTCGTAGGGCGTCGTGGTCAGCGTGCGCGGCAGATCGTTCAAGCCCTGCTGCTTCATGCGATTGAGCGTGGATGCCGCCCATATCAGGATATCGGCGTCCCATATCGTCGCCATGCCGTAGTCGGGAATGGCCTGCACGCGCACCCACGCCTCGCCGTCCGGGCTGCGATACTCGATCGGCTTCAATCGCTTGCGTTTCTGAAGCGAGAAGAACGGCCGCTCCATGACCTCGCGCTGGTCCTTGAGCGGAAGGTCGCCCAGCGCCGGGATGAACAGGTCGAACTCGGGGTTGGGATCGCGCCGCTTGCTCACGGGGCGAACCTCGTGTGGCCTCGCGTGACGAGATACTGGCGGAGCAAGCGTTCGGTGATGACGGTGAGCGGTTCCCCACCCTCCTCCACGCTAAGCTGGCGAAGCGCGCGATGCATGTCCTCGGGAATGTGGATCAACACCGGCTTCTTGCCCGGGTGGCTGCTGCGCCGCTCCGGCACTGCCGGTGCCGGCGTATCGGCCGAACGCCGCGATCGACGCGGGGCTGCCGCCCGCTGCGGCTCGGGGGCTGACTGGGGAGCGGGAGCGGGAGCGGGAGCCGGTGCCAGTTCCTCGACCTCATCATCGAAGATGCTGGCAAGCGCGGAAGGCTTCTTCGCCATTATGCCGCCTCGCTTACTGGCTTAGTCGCAAAGCCGCTTAGTCGCTTAGCTTCGTCATAGGCGGCGCGCAGCTCGGCCGCCGCCTTGCTGTCCGGCTCCGTCTCGGCTGCGGTACGTCCAAGCGGCGTCGCCTTGTAGAAGTCCTTGCGGAAGTGAAGGCGGCTGTCGAACATCGTCACGCCCTTGGCCGCGAACCCGGCATGGGCCTCCTGCCCCTCCCCGCCCTGGTGCGGAACCTGGGTCAGAATAACGGCGAAGGGGGTGCCGGCCTGCTGCACCTGCTTGACGGTCTGCAACACCGAATGAACGTCCAGCCCGCGCGGCGCAACGGGGATGATGACGAAATCCGCCTGCTCGGCCGCGAGCATAGCGATGTCTTTGGAGTTCGCCGGCGTGTCGATGATGATAAGGTCGATCTTGCCGCTGCCGCGCCCGCGCGAGACGTGAAGCGGCAGGCCTGCAACGCTGCTGTCCTTCACCGTCACGTCGTCGTCGTCGCGGCGCTCCGACCAGTAAAGCGCCGAACCTTGCCGGTCGTCGGCATCGAGGATGACGACGGATGCCCCTTCCCGCGCCGCCTCGACGGCGAACCCGGTCGAAAGGGTGGTTTTGGATTGCCCGCCCTTCTGAGCGATCACGGCCCATACCTGCATAGCTGTTACTCCCACTAAGCTGATAAGCGAGCTATATCGCTTAGTCGCTTAGCTGCAAGGGAAACCGCTAGGATGGGAACCCCGCGTGGATTCGCCAGCATTCGGCCCTGACTTGTCCGTGGCCCACGAAATGCCAATATACATGGCACGGCTTGAAGCCGTGTTTGACTTCATAGGCCATGAGCCAAGGAGCACAGAAGGAGCACAGAAGGAGCATATTTGGTTTCGGCGCCAGCTACGGCGGCGTCACGGACGTTACGTCCTACTTCCTTCAACTAGGTGTCGCGTGCAGCGGCTGGGAGCCTAGCACACCTCCAAATGCAGCCGCGTCGCTGCATGATGGCGAGGCTCCGTTTATCGAAGCGACGCTCCGGTCCATCCGGATTGGCGACATCGCGTTTATAAAATCGTTTTCGCCAGGTGCAGGACTGCGCATCAAGGGCGTTGGCTTAGTCACCGATGCTCGTCCGCACGAGATTGACACCGCAGCCTTATATCCGATCGATAAAATCTGGCCCTCGGAGACACGATTGGGCACGGGCGTAAAGGTGCGATGGACTTGGCCTGATGTGCATGACGGCTCTGTGTTCTGGCTACTGCCGCAGCTCACTGATCGCGGAACCAACATGCGTACCGGCACAATCTACGAGGAACACGGCCCTGATGTTGCGGCCATCCTGATGGACCTCATGCTCGATCCCACCATGCGTCAGCGGTAAAAGCCGAAGTCGGCGGCATCCTTTAATCGGATGTCGCCGACGATCCTTTTCTGTTCAAACTGGGCTTAATAGCTTAATAGCTTAATAGCTTAATAGCTTAGAGAAGTGGGAAACCGGGGCGAAAAAGCCCAGTGGCGCGGCACTCAAGCTCCTGTCGATCGCCCAGAAGCACGGGATTCAAAATCCTCGCCTGAACACAGCTAGGGACCGTGACATTCACGCCACACCCGCCCAAGGAACTGGAACTTAATCCGCTCTAAGCGGATTTTCTTCTTGCGTTGGATCGCTGCTCAGGCGACGAGAGTGCCGTTCAGACAATAAGGGGATCGGTCGTCATTCACTGAGGTTAAACCCTCCTGGCAGGCTTCGGCTTGCTACCCAATAGCTGCGGTCGTGCGGGTCTCCCGTGCAGCGCGGCGAGCGCGCCCCGGACGGCCGGGGCCCGCTCTGGTGATCAGGGCAAAAACGTTCCTTCCCCACTCCTCCGAGCCATGACGGCGCCCTTTCCGAAATCCTTCGCGATTGGGTGGCAGAGAGGAAACCAAGCCAATGTCAAAGTTGGAACTGAACGGGGAACGTAGGCGGACGAAAACGAGTTTGCGGCGGCGATGGGCTAAACCCCTGATCCGCCCGCAAACATTGAAGCTGGTGATCAAGGTGGGGCAGGGGATCGTGAAGATCCTCCAGCTCATTCTTTCGATTATCAAGATCTTCCGGGAGTAACCGCCACCCTGAATTACATTTTGAAAGGCAAATAAATGTTGGGTGAAGCCCTTCGCTTAATCAGGGTCTACCACGACCTAAAGCAAAAGCAGGCCGCCGAACGCCTTGGCGTGTCGACTTCTTATATTTCTGAAATTGAAAAAGGCACGAAGACGCCAACTTTGGATACCATCCAGCGGTATTCGAAAGCTTTTGACATGCCCGTATCGTCAATCATGTTCTTTTCGGAAAGCTTGGAACAGGGCGGTGCCTACGATAACGCAAGGTCGTTCGTTGCCGGCAAAGTCCTTGCCCTGATGCAGTTCCTCGAAGCTCGTTCTGGTCGAGCCCATGCCGACTAGGAAGCCCCTTCCTCTGAACCAATCGCGACTGTTCAAAGTGAGTAGCCCCGCGAAATTGGCGCAGGTGTTAGGTCTTGAAATAGCAGAGCTGACGGCCTTCAGTCAGGATGAGGGGCAATACCACGAATTCGATATCGAGAAGAAGGGCGGCGGGGTGCGCCGCGTCGAGAACCCCGCACCACCGCTTAAAAAGGTGCAGGCGCATATTGCGAAACTCCTTTCCTCAATCGATCCGCCAGACTTCTTGTTTTGCCCCGTTAAAGGCCGCTGCTACGTCTCAAACGCGGCATCGCATCGAGGAAGTCGTGTCGTGCACTGTCTCGACATTAAAAAGTTTTTCCCCAGCACGCCATCGCGACGTGTCTTTTGGTTTTTTGAGAAAATCATGAAGTGCCGCCGCGATGTAGCGGCCATTCTCACATCGTTATCGACCTATCAAAAGCGGCTACCTACAGGCAGTCCGCTCAGCCCGATCATGGCATACTTCGCCTACTACGACTTGTGGGCCGAAATGAACGTCTTCTGCGAGAAGCGCAATTACACGCTCACGGTCTATATCGATGACGTGACCATATCCGGCGTAAAGGTACCGCTTTCGGATATCTGGGAAATCAAACAGATGATCCACCGGTATGGCCTTCGCTACCACAAGGAGAAGACCTTCGTGGATCGACCCGCCGAGATAACCGGCGTTATCGTGAACGGCGACGTCGTATCGGTCCCGAACCGGCAGCACCTTAAACGCCATGTCGCTCGTCACGAACTCCAAGAAGCGGAGGGCGACACTGACGCGCTGAAAAACCGACTAGCCGGCCTGGACGGGCAAATTCGCCAGGTCGCACGCCACAATCATGGCTGAAGCCGCGCCATGCTTGTCGCTCCTGCATATATGTCGCGCTAGATCAGCACCCGCTCAACCTCGTCCAGCGTCACGTCGTCCGGACGGCGATCGTAGAGCTGGGTGGTCCGGGTAGACGCATGGTTCGCCATCGTCGCGGCCCGCTCCAATGTCCCGCCGTTTTTCAGATAGGCGGTTATCCCGGTTGCCCGAAAAGAGTGGTTGCCGATCGCCGTCTCGATGTCGGCCGCGACGGCGCGACGGCGCACCATCTGGAAGGCATTTGCCTGGGGGAGGGGTGTGTCGCTTAGTCGCTTAGTCCCGCGCGCAATCGTGCGGAACAACGGCCCTTTTCGATCCTCGCGCAGCTCGCATCCGTCGAGATATGCGGCCAAATAGTCCTCTAGATTGTGGTGGCACGGCATCTCGTGGCGCTTGCCGCCCTTCTCATGCAGCCGCACCCATAGGCGTCGGTTCTGCACAAACACGTCCTCCACGCGCATCGCTAGCGCCGCGCCGATCCGTGCGAACGAATAGACCATCAGGCCGATCAGCGCCCGGTCGCGCAAACCTGCCGGCGTCGTCACGTCGATCGCGTCCAGCAAGCGCCGCGCCTCTTCGGGGGCTAGCACCGGCGTTTTGCCACGCCGGACGCTATGCGTCGGCCCGCGCACCGACGCAGCCGGGTTCGTCGGCACAACCTGTCCTGTGACCAGCCAGTCGAACAGATGACGCACGCCTGCAAGCCGCTGCTTGACGGTCGGCACGCTCACCTCACGGCCGAGTTGCTCAATCCAGGCAGCGACGTGGAGGGGCTGCACGCCCGTGATCGATGCGACGCCGCGTGCTTCGCACCAGGCCAGGAACTCGCCGACTGCACGGGCATAGGCGCGGCGCGTATGCGGATTGCGGATCGTGACGGCAAAAAACTCCAGGAAACGGAGCTGGGCGCGATCGTCGGCCGACGCGATCAACGCCGGCAATGTGAGAGTGGGAGAGTGAATGGGCGCAAGCTGGTTCATATCGACCCCGCTTCGCCGGCCGCCTCGGCCGCAACTGCCTCGATCGGGGTAAAGCAATAGGACGCACATGCGGCTATCGTCGCCTTTGACGGGCGCGGCTTTGAGTAAGCGCCGCCCTCCGTCCACGAAACGGTTTTGGTCACGCCTTCTGCTTCGGCCAGCGCAACCATCTCGTCGTGTGGCATGACATACCAAGCACCGGCGATTGGGAAGGCCATCCATATGTCGCGATCGATATATTTGCGATCAATCGTCCAGCGACCCTTAAGCTGCACCTTGCGAACAACGCCATCACTCTCACGGTAGAGGATGAAATCGACCCCTCCATCATAAACGGGCAGGAAGGCATTGAACCCCTGATCCAGCGCGAGGCTTACGACCGTGTTGCGGTTGATGACCTCGCGGACTTGACTACGATAACGGCTCATACGGGCAGGGGCAGGAGAGCGAGCCGGTTCATCGGCCAAGCCCCTGCATGTTCCACTCGGGCTGGATCATCCGGATCAGCCCCGCTTCCAGCCCAGGAGCGGTCAGCACCGGAAGCCCGTTCCACTCGGACGGCTCCGGTGTCGCGATTAGCACCTCTATCTTGCTGCCGGCGCCAAGCGCCGCGAGAATAAGCCCCTTCACCCTCGCGCTGGTGCGCTGCCGCACATGTCCTCGCACATAATGCGCCATGCGGCCCCGGAGGCCGCGTTGGGTCAATCCTATATAGCGGATGATCCCATCAACCACGAATGCATAAACGCCTGCCTCTGGCGGCACGATGCAATCCAACTCGAAAGCCTCGTCGCTGATCGATGTCCATTGTCCGATCCGCACGAACCCAGCTTCGACGAGGCGGGACGCGGCAACCGGCTCGCTTACGACGACCGGCTCAGGCTTTCGCCGGGCTTTGACCGGGGATCTAGTACGGGGGCTGGCAGGAGCACCGCCGTCTTGTTGTCGCCCCAGACTTATGCCCGATCTTTCGAGAACCTGCCGCACATGCTGGTAGCGAATATCGAGCTGGCTCGCGATCTCGGTTCGGAGGTAGCCGGCTCGGGCAAGAGCGCGAATCTGGTCGGCCTTGGTCGTCAGTCCCGCTGTGACCTGATGGGGCGACAGGCGTTCGCCAAGCGGCGACCCTACGTTCAGCACAACGGGACACCCCGGATGGTGGCCTCGCCGACGATGACTTTGGCGACGCCCGGCCCAACGATCGTGTTTACCCGGCCAACAATCGTTTCGATCGCATCGCCTGGGAACGTGATTTCGACGACGTGCGAGTTGGGAACGGGCAGGCCATCGGCATCGATGACGATCGGCTGCGGGACGAGCTGAACACGATAGGGCATGTGAGGAATCTAACGGGCTTTCTTCATCTGATAAAGGACATTATCATATAAAGCGGGCGGCAGTCGATTGGAAGGGATTCCCAAGGAGCACTCGATGTGGTTCAACCCATCGCTGGGAGGAGGCGGCAGCGACACTCGTTGTCATCGCGCCTGCTGCAAATTTTTCAGTCGAATGTTGCTTCCGTGCGCTAGTGCAATTCGTCACGGGCTTCGCGGCGTCGATAAAGAGGTTGCAATGACATTTCGCTACATCGGTTCAAAAGCTAGGCTGACCGGGGCTCTGTCGCCTTTCATCGAAGCGGTCGATCTCGGCGCCGGTCGATTCGTGGACGCCTTCTGCGGCACCGGTGCTATGGCCGAGGCCGCAGCGGACATGGGATGGCCCGTATGGGTCAACGACGCTTTGGAAAGCGCCATTGTCATGACCTGCGCCCGTCTGACCGCAATCGATGATGCGAAGTTTGCAGAGATTGGCGGCTACGAAGCCGCCCTCAGAAAGCTGAATGCGCTCAAGCCGGCTCGGGGTTTTATCTGGTCGGCATATAGCCCCGCATCGGCGCGGACTGTCGGCTTTGAAAGGCGATATTTTTCGGAAGAGAATGCCGGACGCATTGACGCGATGCGCAGCCTGATTGCGCAATGGGAAGCCAGCGGCTCAATCACAGTGGCGGAAACGCGCCTCTTGCTTGGAGACATGATCAGCGCAGTTAACCGTGTTGCCAACATCGCTGGCACTTACGGGTGCTTTCTATCCAAATGGCAAAAGTCGTCTTTCGATCGCATCGACCTGAGAAAGCGTAATCTGCGCACCGACCCCGTAGAAGTCACCGCAACCGTTGCCGATGTTTATGATTTGAAGGTTGAGCATGACGACGTTGTCTATCTTGACCCTCCCTATACGAAGCGCCAGTATGCTTCCTATTACCACATATTGGAGACAATTGTAATCGGCGATGAGCCAGCCGTTGAAGGCGTTAGCGGACTTCGCCCTTGGAAGAGTAAAGCTTCGCCGTTCTGCTATAAGACACGGGCGCTAGGTGCGCTGACTACTTTGATTACAAGCTTGGACAGCGCCACAGTGTTACTATCGTACAGCGCCGAAGGTCACGTTGATCTAGACGACCTTCGGAGGAATCTTGTTCTTAGCGGTACGGTGGACTGTGTTCCGGTTGAAACCCTAGCACGATACAGGCCGAACAAGGTTGCAAGCTCCAACGGCGATGACGTTGCCGAATACGTGTTAACGTATCAACGGAACGAGCTAGGCCTGAACAAGAAGATAGCTAAAAGAGGTCCACCCCTTCCGGAGGTTGTTGAGGCCGCTGTATGAGTGCGCCAGTTCCTGTTGAGATTGGTCTACTAAGAGCTGCGGACCGTACCCTTGATCGGCAGGCGAGTCGGCTCGGGAAATCGAGTCTCTATGACTCTCGATTGCAAGTTCTCGAAGCAACGGCATCCCTGATCGGCGGCTTCGACCTACAGACGTTTCATTCCAAATTCAGCATTGTCCCGTGTGGTTCGATCGCGACGTTGCAGGACATGGGTGCAGCTGTAGCATCAGCTATCGCCGGTCTGCCGATGCATCCAGCGCTCGCCCTCAGCGCATTGGCCCGGGAACCGTTGTCGGCGCAAGATCGCCGCGCAGCCGGAGCGCATCACACAGATTTCCGCCTTGCGGCACTACTCGGTCGCAAAGCGGCGGAACTAAACCCATTAGGCCGCCCCATCGTGGACCCGGCATGCGGCGCGGGGATTCTGTTGGTCGCCTCCGCCATTGCAATGGCTCAAGGCGATCGGCGCGCCAGGGCGCGGTGGCTTGCCGAAAACATTCACGCAGCCGACGTATCCGCTGCCGCTCTGCGAGGCGCGCGACTATCGCTTGCATCCCTAACCCACGACGTGGGTGCCATATCAAATATGTCGGGGCGCTGGTTCGTTGGTGATAGCCTCCTTCGCCCGCTGACGGAATGGCGGTCAATTTCCCCTCATGGATTTGGCGCGGTCGTAGCCAACCCACCTTGGGAAAAGCTAAAGGTTCATCGTCACGAGTTCGAACGCGCCGCAGGGTGCGAGCGTCATTATGGCCAAGCTCATGACGACGTAGCCCCATTGGCCTATCTCACCGAACGTGCTGACACTCACGCCTACGCGCGCGCGCTGGCAGCTCGGTACTCGTTAGCTGGCGGGGAAATCGACCTCTTTGCAGTTTTCACGGAATTGCTCATCGAACTCGCCGGAACGGACGGCGGTATTTCCGCCCTACTCCCCGCCGGCCTGATCCGTTCGAAGTCGACTGGTCGATTGCGCAAGAAGCTGTTCGACAGCTTCCCTCAGCTGAATATCGCGGTGATTGACAACAAGGCGCGCTTTTTCAGTATTGATACGCGCTTCAAGTTCCTAGCTGTTGCCGGGAACAAGGGTCCTATCGACGATCGAGCAGCGATCCACCTGACCCACTGCGATGCCGACGATCAGAGATGCGTCGAGACCTCACCGGCCATCATTCCGGTCGCAGAGCTTCAATCGTTGCGCCCAGATCTAACGGTCCCCGAGGTACGCTCCGAAGCGCAATGGCAGCTGTTCAGTCGTATGTCGCGGGTCGGGACGAGTTGGGATACCGATACATCTTTATGGGCTCCAGACTTCAGCCGCGAGGTCGATATGTCGCGATACCGGGCACGGTTCCGCAGCGGCGCCGCTGCCGGTTGTTTCATCGTTGTCGAAGGCAGGATGGTGCATCAGCACCGCTTCGGGGCAAAGACGTACGTATCCGGTTCGGGTCGCCGGGCAATGTGGGAAACCACCCCGTTAGGGGGAGCCAGGGTTCAGCCGCAGTTCTGGATCGACGCCAGAGATTTGCCGACCGGCATCCCAGAACGCGCCGAGATCATACGGGCTGGATTCTGCGACATCGCCGGACAGACGAACGAACGCTCGATGATGGCAGCTATCGTCCCCGCTGGCGTCGTTTGCGGAAACAAGGTGCCAACCGTCACTTTCCCCCGCCTTCTGGGAGAGGCGCCGCTCAACACCTGGTGCGGCATGGTCAATAGCTTTGCGTTCGATTGGTTGCTGCGCCGCGTTCTAACGACGACCGTCAACTATTTCCTCCTGCAAAGCGTACCCCTTCCACCAGTAACGCCGACTTCTCTTCCCGGACGTCGAATATCAGCGGCGGCAAGGAAGCTGCGGGAACTGGATACCAGCAGTCCGGGAACACGGACTGCATGGAGGATGGCTGAGTTGCGCAGCAGAATCGACCTGTTGTGCTTTAACGCCTATGGTGTGTCGGGAGACGATGCGGCGGTAATTCTCCAGGATTTCGCATCGTTGGATCGCAGTCAACCGCCGCTTGCAGGCGAGCGGCGATCCACTGTGACACGCGACTATCTTCTTTCGCTGATGGACTATGATGGCAAAGCAGCCGCCACAACCCGCTTCGAAGCGGCCAAATCCCTAGGTGCGATCCCCTACATTTCTTCGCAGAACGGTGAGGATGAGCCAGCGCTTGATGCAGTCGCGTTGGCGTGAAGCTCTTCGTCTTCCTCCTTCTCTATACAATATAATAAGCGCCTAAACAGAAAGAATAGGGGGAGCAGTATGGCCGGTCAGGATGATGGAGTAGTTCGACGTTTGGCATTCAAGGAGGTGGTTGAGGGCGATCTGCTAAAGTTCTTGGCGAAGTCAGCCAGCAGCGGCACCGGAGGAGGTGCCCGCGATCTTCGCTTTCGCCCGTTTAAGAACTTTGATGGCGTGTTCGGCAGGATCCTGACTGGTAGGGAATCTCCAATGCGGCGGAGGAACGGCGTACCTACGCCCGTGCCAATCTACACATCGAAAGTGACTGTTCTCGACGGCATGGGCGGAAGCGCAGTCAAGGACCTGATCTTCGAACCGCCGACCACCGCTCGGGCGGGAGAGGGCCGATTGACACAAGTGAGCAAGCTCGGGCTCAACCCCCCGACTGACGCCGGCCGGCTTCTATTCCTGCTGTTCCAGACTGGCGCAGATACCCCCTTTATCGCGTTCGCCACTTCAAAGCAGATCGACGGCAAGGAATGGCATCCGTTGGTGAACGATTTTCTAGCTGAAGCCCTCGCAAACGTGACGAAGTCCGCGAGAGGGTACATCGATTTTGAAGTACCTGGCTCTTACTACGGATAAGATATGGCAGTTTCACCTGAAGCCCTTGACGTCCTGCGCCGGCTAAAGGAGCGTAAGAACGTACTGGTGTCGGCACCACCGGCTTGCGGTAAGACCCGGCTTATCCAAGAGGTTGCGGACGCATTCGCCAACCCCGCGTCGTTCACAACTCCGCCTGCTGCAACCATGTCGACGGCGACAAGGGTCGCCATTCCTGCTCGCATTCCGACTGGGCAGGGCGGCAACATGACTGACTATCCCAGCGCCGACAGGCCAGCCCGTCATGTGGAGCGGATCGCGTTCTCTGCCAATACCAAGGCGAGAGATTTCACATCGGCCTTCGTTCCAGCAGTCGCCGCTGCCGGTTTCCGCGTCGCATCCGGGGTGTTAGTCCGTGCTAACGCAGCCGCTCTGGGCGGCAGCGCTGCTCTGCTAATTATCGACGAAATGAATCGCGGCCCCGCCGTGCAGCTGTTCGGCGACGCGATCGTCGCAATCGAAGCCGACAAACGCTTAGATGTGAACGATAAGCCGGGGCTCATGAGTTGGCCGATGCAGATCCTCACTGATGCAGGCATCAGCAAAGGTGTGTATCTCTCCAACCATCTCTATATTTTAGCAGCGATGAACCAAGCTGATGTTTCGGTGGAGCCAATGGACCTTGCCTTTCTGAGGCGGTTTGAGCCTTATCGACTCGTGCCTGATGAGAAATATCCACGCGCACTGCTCGCTGCTTCAGGCCCAGATGTTGCGTTGCCAGAAATCCCCTCAGGTCCGGGGGACGTAGTTGAAGCGGCTCTTCGCGCGTGGTCGCACGTGAATGTGCAGATCTCGTTAGGTCGTGGTGAGGATTATCGAATAGGTCATGGTGTATTCCTCTCTGATCCGACAGCTCCAAAATCGGTGGATGAGGCACTTGCCCGGGCGGTTGTCTGGTGGAAGCAGATTGTTTCGCATGTCCGAGAAGCGTTCTATTCGGACTTAATAGGAATGGGTATCGCGTTGCGCGCGGGCAACGATCCTGCTGGCTATAGGATCTTAGATACCCCTTACGGCCTCGATCAGAAACAGCATCTGGTTGAGCCTAAAGAGGGACCAACGACCATCTATGCGACTCTGAAGACGGTGGCGGGTGCTTGAAGGTCCCTGCTAGCATTGAAATTGTCGAGTATGGCTCACCCGTTCCTGCCGTTACGGAACTCGCTAACATTGCCGGCGTCGAATTGGGGGTGGCGGAGAAGATCATACGTGAAGCCGGCGAGCGGGTCCGGCGTCTGCATGGACTAAAGAACAATCCAATCGAGATTACCGATCGCGGGGTTATTGCGGCCGGGATCGCTGGGGTGATCTCGCTGACATCGGACGTTGATCTTGAGATCAGACCAAAATACGCGGCGTCAGGTGTTGCTTGGCGAGAGGACCTGCTTTTTCTCAGCCTTTTTACTACATATGGATATCTCGACCCTCTGCGGTCTATCAGTGCATCCGTCTCGAGCCAGAATACACTCGCGGACCTCGCGGCGCGTGCGTTGATCGGGATGATCGGAGAGAATCGAAGGACGCCGCTTCGGATTCGGAGCCGTCTGACATTCGAGTCATTCGAGATTTCGACGGAGGTTGATCCAGATGATCTGCTCAACCCTGGTGAAGATGGATGGCGCCAAGTTTCGTATGCCATGAACCCCGACAACGAGTTTGCCGCTACGATGGTGGCAGGTGCCGCAGCGCTGTCACCGCTCATGCGCGACGAGGCGATCAGAGCTACCCTGGCGATGATCGTAGCAAGGTTCGGAAAAATTAGGGTTCAGCCAAGCGGTCGACATCGGCAACTTCCGCCACGACTATCAAAATGGCAGAAAGCCTATGACTTCGCATTCCAGCTCGCCCGCAATAGGAGCCTGTCACCACGGTCTGGTGCGCTGGGAACATTTGGGTTCACGTTAGATACGTGGCGCACATGGGAGTCGCTGATTGAGCGTAGCTTAATTCTAGCGCTCGGAGCCTCTAATGTCGATTTGCAGCGCCCCTTCAAGCTCGGAACCAGCACGCGGCCGGGGCGGCCGTCCCTTGTCATAGACGTTTATCCCGATGCAATCA
>NZ_JBWXQI010000008.1:0-6219 GCF_056680455.1 Sphingomonas sp. AP28
TGACAAACCCTCTTTGCACTACCATACGTCCTAAGGACGTATGGTAGTGCTATCAACAGTTAGCCAGGCAGTGCTAATGACGCTCCTCGATAGGGGGCGTCCTGTCGTGACCGGATACGAATTATTCCAGCTTGTGTGGGACATTTATACGTCCCCTCAAAAGTACCCGATTAAAATTCGAAAAAAGATTTCGGCTCCGGGCTACGATCAATTTAGCAGAGTAATTACTGAGCTCTCTCAGGAACGCCATATCCGAGCTGATCCCGATTTTGATGGTGCTTACTCGGTATCAACGAAGACACAGGTGTTTAGAGTTAACGAAATACCTGATCTACCTGCTGAAGATATAGTATGTCTTATTGACCCGTTTTGTTACATAGCATTCATATCTGCTATGCAACGATACGGTTTGACCGTTCGGCAGCCAAAATCTCTTAGTATGGCAAGCCCCGCAAGCTCGTCATGGGCAAAATTGAGGGATGAGAAGCTACTAAGTGACTATGGATTTGTTCCATCCCCTCAAGATCTTACTTATTATCGTCGCCTAGAACACATTGAGCTACCCGGCCGAATTAGAGAGCGCAGGATCGAAACTCATAGGATAAGACACAATTATCAAACGCAAGTTGCAGAAGATTCTTATTACAAGATAATAACAATAGGCGATCTTTTTGCACAAACTTTAGTTTTTCCCGAACTATGCGGTGGCATTTTACATGTACTCAATGTTTGGGAAGAGCACTGTGAAACTTATTTGGATCAAATTGTAAAATCCATCGATAGTTTTCATATGCCAATTGTTAAGGTGAGAGCAGGGCACATTATAACCGAGCGGCTTTATATCGAAAACGATACTGTCGAAGGTTGGAAGCAGTTTGCTCAAAGGGGTGGCTCTAGAAAGTTAGATCCTAATGCGGAGTATGGATCCACGTGGTCTGAAGATTGGATGATAGCAACCAATGTCTAATGACAAGGAACATGTTTCCCTTGACCTTCCCGTTATGGAATGGGTGGAAGCAGCACGCGCAGATCCGGTCCGGTACCGTTCTCGTCAAGTAACCCACATCCTCCTAGCAGCGATTGGGCTTACGCCAGAGCTTAAGGACTCAATGATCCTTAAAGGCGGAGCCCTTATGATGCTGGGATACGACAGTCCTAGGGGAACGCAGGATGTTGATTTCAGCATAAATGCTGATCCTGAGCCATTTACTTCCCAAATAAGGGAAATGCTAAATCCAGCTATGGCACGAGCTAGTGCTGATTTGGGTTATATTACATTAGTAACCAGAGTACAGAGACTTAAAAAAGAGCCGAAGCTATTTGAAGAGGCCGATGGGCCTGCTCTTAGCATAACAATCGCATATGCCGTTCGAGGTAGCAAAGACGAAGCTAGGCTGTCTATCGGACAGGGGATACAAGTATTAAAAATAGATCTGTCATTCAAAGAACCCTTGAATAACATATCTCCCCACAGCCTAGATAATACCGATGTTGAAATAAATGCTTATTCTTTAGAAGATCTAATGGCTGAGAAAATAAGATCTTTACTCCAGCAGCCAGATAGAGACCGCTTTAGACGGCAGGATGTTTACGATATATCTTGGCTAGCAGATAACTCTGAATATTCACAAGAAATGATGGCCGAAATACTTAGATCTCTTTTAACCAAATCTAAATCTAGAGGAATATTTCCAGATATCAATTCTATAGAAAATCCAGATATAGCAATCAGATCGGAAAGAGACTGGCATACTCTCCAAGATGAGTTGCCTTATGAGCTACCTTCTTTTTTTGAATGTTTTGAGAAAACTAAGAGTTTCTATAAATCGTTACCATGGCCCAAAATGGATGATACCGCCGTTTAACGTCCACGCCCCCTATCGTCGCGCTCACGCTGTTCCCTGAGCCTTTCGCGCTCCTTCACTGCGCGCTCCGCAGGCTCCTGTTTAGCTTTATCAAACTGCGCCACCCGTTCAGCGAATGCGGCCTTCTCCACCGCGATCTGCTCGATACGCTGCTGACGCATCACCTCCGCATGGGCCTTGGAGAGGTCGGGCTGCGCCCGCTCCACCCGCTCCGCTGCCAGCCGGTCGCCGGGATGGTGCGGGGTGTATTGGGTGACCGGCTGGAGATAGTCCCGCAGCTTCTCCACGCGGCGGCCTAGCTGCGCTGCACGCCGTCGCAGGCCGTCCGCTGCCTTCTCCCACGTCTTCCACGCGGCTTCGTATGACGCCTGTTTGAACGCCGCGAACATGCCCTGTGGCGGTATCGGCCGCTCGCGCTGATGATCCTGCACCGTCCCCAGGTGACGCCGCTCCATGCCCTCGGCATGACCCATGATCCGCCGCGCCTTGGCCTGTATGGCGACAAGCTGACGCTGATGCTCGGCCGTCCACCGCTGGACGATCGCCTCGGGCGATGGCTTGGCCGGTACAACCGGCGCGGGCGGTGCGGGTGCCGGCGTCTGTGCGCCAAGCTCTTCCCGCGCCACGCGCGCGGCCCCCGCGATCAGACCACGGGCCAATGCCTCCCGCTCAAGCCGCTTCGTCCGCTCCTGATACAGATCGATGATCTCCGCATCGCGATCGGGGATCGCCTTGTCGATCGCCACCTTGGCCTGCACCAGCTCGGCCGTGGCACGCCGGAACGCGATCACATTGGTGCGCGTCTCGTCATCCCGCCACTCACTGGGGAGCAACCGCGACGCCGGCTCTACGTCGAGACCACGGGCCTGATAGCTGCGCATATCGATCCGCTCACCCCGACCGGCGCGCGCCAGGTGATCGTTTGCCATCCCTTCCCACCGGCCCCGTAGCTCTTTCAGATGCTCGGCCCGTTCCTCCCGGCTCAATCGCTCACCGGCACGCGGACCATATCCCTTCTTCGCCCCGCCGCGCTCCGGGGCCTTGCTGTTCGCCCGCTTGAAATACTCGTCCGGGCCGCGCTCAATTCCGTCCACCTGACGCTCCGAGAACATCAGATGGACATGGGGCTGTTCGCCCCCGTCGCTACTCATGACCGGTGTATGGATCGCCCATTGGTAGGCGTGCCGATCGCCTATCTCCTGTGCCACGAACGCCTGCACCAGTGCGGTCCGATCCTCGATCGACAACTCGCGCGGGATGGCAATTTCCATCTCCCGGTAGGTCGTGCCGTTCACCCGCTCGTGCGCATCTGCCGCTCGCCAGAACGCGACCGGATCATTCTCCGCCCACGCCGGCATGTTGCCGGATTCCGTGGCGTCCAACCGTTCCAGCGTCTCGTCACGAGCATAACGGCCCTCACGGAAAATGTAGGAGGCATGGGGCCCGGCTTTGCCGGTCCCGCCTACCTTCATTTTCAGCCGCCCGATTGCCACGCTGGTCTTCTTCCTTCTTGGCGTCCGCAGACTCCGCGTTTTGCATTTTGCAAAACAACTAAGCGGGCCATGAAATTACATGGACTCTTCTGCCCTTGCCTTATTCTGCCTTCTGCCTCACAATTCTGTCAACTTTGGTAGGCGGAATATGGCTGCAAAACCGGGCTACATCGACAATTCTGCGTGGGCTTTGGCGCACGTTGATAAGGTACTCGCCAAAACCAATCCGTCCAAAGACGACAAGCTCTTCATGCTCCTCATGCACAAGCCCGATCGAACGCCCGTTGATAACCGGTCACTGGCTGCACTGATCCGGGTCGAGCGCGCCAAGGAAACCGTACGGGCTGGCCGGGGAGCGATCCGCCAAGCCGCCAGTGCCACAGCTAAGGCCGATCGCAGGGAGCGTGACCATCAACGCTTCCTCGCAGCCGGTCTGATGACGAAGGCGGGATTGCTGGATAGCCAGACCGGCATACCGACTTGGGATCGTGCAACTCTTCTCGGTGCACTCGATGCCATGGCAAAGGCGGACGTCACCGAGGACCAGCAACGCCGATGGAAGGCCCGTGGAGAGGCGCTTCTCGCGAAAGCCGGGGATGACACGGAAAACACCTCTGGAGCAGCCTAGAAAGCCACAGGAGCCTGTTTGGGCCGACACCGGACTACCTGCCTACTTCTGCCTCGCTAAGCACCTTCCGCACTGTCCTAGGGCGTTTCCGATCATGTCGGGGGAATCCAACAGCGCGCGAGCCGCCTAGGCTCGTTGTTCTTGCTTCGTTCCTTCTGATCTAATGATCATGCCCCAGCCTGCGGGACTTGGCGGTCACGCTCATTAGATCATTAGAGAGCGCAAATACTTTTTCGTTATTTTTCCTGGTCTTACCTCTGGGGGTGGCCGCACCAGCTATGCGGTCACCCTACCGCACCAGCTATGCGGTAGGTTGCTTAAAAACTCGGCAGATTAAATAAGCAGGCTTGCCTTGTTTCTCCGCAAGGTTGCGGTAGGGTAGCCGCATGGGTGCGGTGGGGTCGTCAATGGGTCATTGGGTGCAAGTCGAGCGCAAAGCATTGGAGCTTTGGGGTGATCTCACAGCGCGAAAACCGCGTGCCGGCCAACTGCTTCTGATCCTCGTTGGTCGAATGGGGGATCGTAATGCTGTCGCCATTTCCCAAAAGACGATCGCGAAGCTGATGGGGTGCAGCGTGGACACGGTCCAGAGAGCGGTGCGAGATCTAGCTGAAGAGAATTATGTTCAGGTCGTGCGAATGAACGGCCCCGGCACAGTGGCGGCCTACGTCGTCAACGATCGAGTAGCTTGGGGCCAGCCACGTGACGAGCTCCGGCTTTCAGTGTTCAGCGCAACGCTAGTAGCGGATGCAGCCGATCAACCTGAAAGCGTCATCAACGATACACGCCCTCTCAAAAAGCTGCCACGCATGCTTCCTGGCGAACGGCAGTTGCCCTCTGGTGAGGGGTTACCCCCCCCTAGCGAGCCCACTTTGCCCGGTATGGAACCGAACATACCTGCACTGCAGGAAACGGTTGATCGCCAGCCTAACGAGGAAGCACGCAGCATCGGATCGCTTACGGGTAATCTACTAGGACAGCTAAGCTAGTCCGCTACAGAGTATGCACCTTGTCTACAGATGGTTACATGTAAGATTTAACAGCGAGTGACACCCATGGGTATACCCCTAAAAGAAGCCTCCGATCAGGTTGGTGTCACCCGTCAAACCCTTATGAAAGCCATTAAAACTGGCCGTATTTCAGCGGAAAAGACGGCAAACGGCGAATGGCGTATCGAGCCGGTAGAGCTTTTTCGCGTTTGGCCTGCTGTAAAGGGGATGCAGCAACCTTTACAGCCCAGCTTAACAGTAGGTGACACCCCCGATGCACCCGTCATAGCAGGGGAAATTGTCGATCTGCTCAAGGCGCAAATCGACCTTCTAAAATCCCAACTGGATGATGTCCGAGCTGACCGCGAGGATCTGCGCAATGATCGCAATCATTGGCGCCAAATAGCTGAGCGCGGCCTGCTGACGGATCAACGCCCTGCGTCCGAGGAGTTCCTACAGGACACACCACAGCCACCAGAGGTTGCACCTGTCGCGCCCCCCCCGTCACCACCTCAGCCCCAGTCCGATGGCAGCTTTTGGTCTCGCCTGTTCGGCCGCCCTTTGAAGGATGAACACCATGGATGATGCACCCCGGCCTGTTACCGTTGAGCAATTTACAGCAGCAATGCTGGAATCGGGTCGCCTTCATACAGACATGGGCTGGGTTCTCGCTCGCACACGGTCAGGCGAACAGATTGTGTGGCTGGCCGGCTTTGATGACGCCAGCCCGGTATGGGTAGGGAGCCCCGATAAGGCTGTGGCCTACCATCGCGAGGGAGCAGAGGCGGCGAGGCGGCGATGCACTGACCTGCCCGATCACGATGACGTTCTCTATGCCGTCTGCCATCTGAAAGCCGACGAGACTGCTCCTCCCTCTGCTGGACGGCAGCCCCCTAAAAGACTGTCGCCAAGTACGGAAGCATGGAGCCAATCTGCGCTAAATGCTGGAAACCGTGCCGATCGAGATCCCAAATTCGCCGAGGAAGTCGGAAAGCGCCTGTTCTAATCGCTAAATCAGAGCGTAAGATTTTCTCGATCGTCCGGATCAATACCTCTCCACCATCGGCCCCAGATGCGGGTTTCTTATCAAAAAAGACCTTCTTTTAGCTATTAAAGGCGAAAGAAGTTGACGTAAGGTCGAGGTATCCCATATCATACGTCCTTAGGACGTATGATATGGGATACTCACCTATACGCGTCTTTTCCCTGATAAATCAATACCTTAAGGCCTTACACGACATGCT